>JAGTTP010000003.1 GCA_018223365.1 Clostridiaceae bacterium Marseille-Q4145 | reverse complement strand
GAACCTCATGTGTTTATGCAGATCTGCTTTTGCTCAGTACAGAACTGGGCAGTATGCAGGCGGCATAGATGCAGGCAGATATACAGAGGACTACCTGTGATGTGGGATTCATGCCGTATCCGGCCTGAGTAATTGCACATATCTGTGCAACTAAGTTACAGGCGTATCCGCCGATATTTAGTCTTGCCGCTTAAAGCGGCTGAGAAGCATGTGACTTCTAGTCATGTGAGGTTCACTACAAAGATGTCTGCCGTTTAATGAAAACTGCATTTCCCCAGAATGAGTAGATACCGATGTGGTTGTTAAGAGTGTTGGCATTTCGTAAAAGTGTCAATTTCAGAGCCTTTTATGATGATGATCAGTTCTGCGGAGTTTTGTATACGGCTGATGATAATAAATATATCTTTGTGCTTTATCTGGCAGTAAATGACCTGATCAGATCAAAGGGCTATGGTACTAAGATACTTGACTGGCTGAAACAGAATACAGAAAAAATCATCGTTTTGGACACTTTGATGCGAAAGAGTACGAAATGCTCCTGAGCAAATTTTCTTTTGGAACGTATAAAAAGCATATTACATGATGGTAAATTCCAGTTTTTGAAACTGAGAAATCGAAAATTTGCTAAAGGAGATGGTAAATATGTGGTGGTCTATTTGCCCTATTTGGAATTATTATGATTATGCTTCCGGTTATTTTGGAGTAATAACTTCCAGTTTTTGAAACTGAGAAATCGGAATTGTGCGCCCAGACGAAGGGCGAATAGTCTAGCAGGTGGAAAGCCTGTCTGGTAAGGTCTAACCAACCACTAGTAGTGAGTCTTGGGTGGCTGTCAGTAATGGCAGTTGCTAAGCGTAGACAGCGAGGAAATAGAGAGTGTGATTGAGCCTCGAAATTTTGACATCTAGAAGGCTGACGCTTTAATTCCAGCGGAAAGCAACATAAACCAAGTCATTATGGTAAGAAGTGGTTTACTTCTGCGGGGTCAAAGAGCACTTTATGTTTCACATAGTGACTATTCAGCCAACTGGGGAGAGCCTATGGTTTCTTGCCTAGGCAAGTATGGCAAACAACTGCAAAACAGAAGAATGTCAAATGAACTATAGGCAGTCGGATAGCTTCATAGTACCGAGGAAATTGGGTAATGCCAAGGGAGGAAAGGGAGCTACATAATAATGGTCTTTCTGAGGACACATCAACCGTACTCAGGGACGGAGGTATTGATGGAAACAAAATTAGAAAGAATAGCAGAAATATCGGCAAGTACGCCGAGACCAGAGTTCACATCGTTGTATCATTTAATCAATAAAGACATGCTTCTACAATGTCATAAAGAATTAGACGGTAACAAAGCAGTCGGCATTGATGAGATTACTAAGAAAGAGTACGAGAGAAATCTGGAACAAAACATAGATGACTTGGTGGAGAGACTGAAAAGAAAATCATACAAGCCACAGCCATCAATTAGGGTATACATCCCTAAAAGCAATGGAAAACTTCGACCATTAGGAATTGCGTGCTATGAGGACAAAATAGTTCAATTAGCATTAAAGAAGATATTGGAAGCTATCTATGAACCGAGATTTCTGAACTGCATGTACGGATTCAGACCTAATCGAGGATGTCATGATGCAATAAAAGAACTATACAAGAGACTAAACAACACTAAAATCTGTTATATCGTGGATGCTGATATAAAAGGCTTCTTCGACCACATGAAACATGAATGGATTATCAAGTTCCTTAATCTCTACATCAAAGACCCTAACATTATCAGTCTCGTCAAGAAGTACCTAAAAGTTGGAGTGTTAGATGCTGGAGTACTGATGATGAATGAAGAAGGCTCGGCACAGGGGAATATCATAAGTCCAATCCTTGCAAATATTTACATGCATAATGTATTGACACTTTGGTATAAGTTTATCATTACCAAGGAGTGCAAAGGAGATAACTTTTTGATTGTCTATGCAGATGATTTTGTTGCAGGATTCCAATACAAGTGGGAAGCAGAAAACTATTATAAGCTTCTAAAAGAACGAATGGAAAAGTTCGGTTTGCAATTAGAGGAAAGCAAAAGCCGTCTATTGCAAAGTGGTGCTTACATTGCGAGGGCGAAGCAAAAGAGCGGTGAGTCTACCAGATTAGAGACATTCGACTTCTTGGGATTCACATTCTACTGCGGACGTTCACGCAAAGGCATGCCGTACATAATGCCAAAGACAAGTTCTAAGAAATTCAGACAGAAAATCCGAGACATTAAAGTATGGTTATATGCGAATAGAGACCAATCGTTGAAGAAACTAATGGGAATGCTTAATCTGAAGATAGTCGGTCACTATAGGTACTATGGCATTAGCTTTAATGGCAGAATGATTTCAAACTACAAGCAGCAAGTCAGAGAGCTTCTGTTTAAGGTGCTGAACAGACGAAGTGACAGAAAGAGTTACACAAGAGAAGGATTCATTGAAATGCTGAAATACTATCCATTGGCAACGCCAAAGATATATGTCAGCTTGTTTTGATACTGTAAATATTATTATGAAGAGCCGTATGCGGGAAAGCCGCACGTACGGTTCTGTGAGGGGCTTACATTGTGAGGTGTAAGTCTACTCGACTATAAAGGAGAATATTGATGAAACTATTTTTATGTTCGCATTTTTCAAGTGTAGGAAGTCTGATAAAGGAAGAAATTGAAAATAAGAAAGTCGCATTTATTCCAACAGCTTCGCTGCGTGAAGGCTACACCGGTTATGTCGGCTCGGCTCGAAAATTATTCAAAAAGTTGGGAGCAATCGTAACTGAAATTGATATTTCAACGGAGGCTTATTCAACGATACAGTCTGTTTTTGAAGATGCAGATGTGATATATTTTACCGGCGGAAATTCTTTTTTTCTTATGGACCGGCTCCGTAAAACGGGAACTGATGGGCTGCTGAAAAAGGAATTGGCAAATGGAAAATTGATGATCGGCGAGTCGGCAGGCGCAATTATATGCGCTCCAAGCATCCAATATATCGAGCAAATGGATGAAAAGCCGGAGGACTACTCACAAGAAGATGATGCAGGGCTTGATTTGATTGATTTCTATGTTCTTCCGCATTATCTTACAGCACCATTTAAGAAAGTTACCGAGAAAATAATGACTGAGTTTTCGGATTTGAATCTATGCCCAATTAACAACCGTCAGGGAATTGTAATTGACGGTGACGGTTCAAAGGTTATTTGCAAAGACTAATTTGAAAATTCAAGTTTGCGGATGTGATTAGTATGGACAACTTGTTAATCAGGCAAAATTATGCTAAGCTAAAATAAATATTGGAACTTATTTTATATAAAGGGGTCAATACTGAATATGAAATATCATTTACCGGATCGAATAGTAAGGGAACTGTGTTCTTTTGCACAAAAGTATGCTGTCACGAAAATCGTACTGTTTGGCTCCCGCGCACGGGGTACGAACACAGAAAGAAGCGATGTCGATATCGCAATATACGGTGGAGATTTTGATAGCTTTTATTGGGATGTAAAGGAAAATATACATTCGCTCCTGATGTTCGATGTGGTACAGGCGGATGCATCAATTTCCGATGAATTAAAAAAAGAAATAGAGAAGGATGGCATGGTGCTTTATGAAAAAGCTTGATAACTTCATAAACTATCTGGCGGTGCTAGCAAATGCTGATTTTAAGATGGCGGAAACAAATGATATATATCGAACAGGAATTATTGGACAATTTAATCTTACTTTCGAACTTGCATGGAAAGCCTTACAGGAAATCATGAGAATGCATGGCATAGAAGAAGCTTCGACCGGATCGTCGCGTGAAATTCTACAACTTGCTTATAAAATAGGATTTATCAGTGATTCGGAAGTATGGTTGCTTATGCTAAAAAAGAGAAGTACTTCTGTCCATATATACAATGAAGATGAAGTGGACGAAATGATTCTGTTGATACGCGATAGTTTTATTCCTGCTTTTACCGTTCTCAAAGATACGTTGGTGAAGAAACTGGATGAAGCGGAAAGCAGCTGGATGTAAGAGGCTATCACATTTAAATGATCGCAATGATATAAGCGGATGTACGGAAATGGAAAATATACATCCGCTTATTTTTGTTTTATAGTTGTTGCAGGAAAATCGGAATTTCTTGGGAGGAATATATATGGTTGGAAGAATTTATCACGTTGGATTAACAGTTTCTGATTTGGATCGCTCGATTGCTTTCTACAGAGACATCCTTGGACTTGAATTTCAAGGAGAAATTTTTATGGAAGGCGAAGAAACAGATAGAATGTTTCGTAGAGCAAATTGCAAAGCAAGAGTTGCTTATTTGAATGGCTCCAAGGCTATTGAGGCACCGCCAGTTGAGCTGATTCAGTTTGTAGACAATAAAGTAAATCAAATTCAATCAGATTTGTTTACGACATCTATCTCAGAAGTATGCTTCTACACGGATGACATAGATTCTGCCTACAAAATCCTGATTGAAAATCATGTGGAGTGCTTGTCTGAACCACAGTATTTCGATTTCAGGGCTGATGGATTCGGGGAAAGCAGAGCGTTTTATTTCAGAGACCCGGATGGCATCATCCTTGAAATGATGCAACCGTTATAAAAGGGCAATAAACAAAATCGGAAGTTGTATCAGCATAAGAAGGAGAATAATATCATGTTCAGAACAATTCGTAAAAAGAAAAATGAAATCAGCACCGACGCGGTAAAGACTCTTTTGCAGTCCAGCCGACGTGGCGTTCTTGCCGTAAATGGAGATGACGGATATCCCTATGCAATTCCTATCAACTATGTCTACGATGACGATGCACAGAAAATTTATTTTCATGGAGCACGTGCAGGCCATAAAGTAGATGCACTGCATGCCTGTGACAAAGTATGTTTCACGGTATATGGAAATGAAACCATCAAAGAAGAAGATTGGGCACCGTTTGTGCAGAGCGTTGTGGTATTCGGCAGATGTCACCTCGTAGAATCTGGTGCAAGAGCAACAACTCTGTTAAAACGATTTGCAATGAAATACTATCCCAGCGAACAGTTAGTTGATGAGGAAATTGCCCACGCAGGAAAGGCTGTGCAAATTTTTGAAATAGAAGTGGAGCACCTCAGCGGCAAGGAAATACAGGAACGATAAATTCCAGTTGATATTCCACTTATTTTAGGAAATTTAATAACTATTATATTTGATTATCAAATTCTTCGCAAACCCTTGAAAACACTAAGTTTGTAGCAAGTGTACTTTCCCTTACTCTTTCCCTTGTGTTACATTCTCCCATTAGCTTTCATGAACCTTAGTATGGGAAAAATTAAGGGAAAGAAAATTTCATAACACAGTATAACATATAACAATAACAACATGGTGAACTGATTGAAATGTTTTCGATATTTAACTCTATAACTGATTATTAAAAAAATGGAGATAAGATACGATGAGAACAATATTTGCAGAATACAATCCACACAGAAACAGCATTGATGTTTATACCAATGCCGGTTATATGCTCCGCATTGACTGTTGGGAAGCTGAGAAGAACTTAAAAACCACTCCTGGATCAGACTGCGCATTAAATACACTTGCTATTGATGAGCCACTTGAATATGCACGATTATATCTTGATGGTAATATGCAAATGTGGGTAGATGCAGAAGATTCTTTGGAATTGTAAACCACAAGTAGCCTGTATGCTTTATTTTACATACAGGCTACTTAATCAAAATCACCATAATTGATCAAGCAAGTTTTTTTAATATACCTCGGAGTCATTTTCGTTCGATCTTTCATCGCTAATAAAATTTCTCTGAAGTGATAGCAGATAACAGATTGGCAGGTTTTTCTAAAAAATAATCTGCTTTTATGTGCTTATTATGACTGCCCCATACTGCTAAAGCAAAATCAATTCCCGCATTTTCCGCACATTTACTGTCATATTTGCTATCTCCGATATAAAGTACTTTCCTATGGTCTGTTTTTGATAATTCCACATATTTCAAAATCGGTGCGGCATTGGGTTTATGTTCCTGTGTATCGTCTGCACATATGATTGTTTTGAAATAATGACTGATACCAAACGGACAAAAATCATGTGTAAATTCTTCCCTTGTCTTTGATGTGACAATCCCCATTTCATAATCCAGACTTAGAAGATTTTTCAATAATTCAACGATTCCGTCAAATACTTTAATGTTATTTGTATAGTTACGCATATTTTTATCCCATAATTCTATCGCATAGGAAGTGTCTTTTATCGCAAGTTTTTTCAAAGCGTCTGTTCCTGTAATCCCTAACGCAAATCTTAGTTCAGAACATGGTATCTCTCTCCCGGACAATCCCTTTATAGTTTCCTGTAAAGAATGTAATACAGCATATTCCGTATCAATCAGAGTGCCGTCAATGTCAAAAACGATATGCTTATACTTCATGCTGCCACCTTTCCCTGTCTGTATCAAAATAACGTATCACCCTGCATGGATTTCCTACTGCAACACAATTAGGCGGGATAGGGCGGGTAACTACACTTCCAGCCCCTATCACGCTGTTTTTTCCTATAGTGACTCCGGGCAGAAGAATACAGCCGCCGCCAATCCAGACATTACTTTCTATTTCTATCGGACGTGCATAGGTTCTAAAAAATGTTGTCTGACGTTCCCTCCAATCCGGCACAAACCTTTCCTGTGGTAAGACAGGGTGTGAAGATGTATAAATCTGCACATTTGACGCAATCAATACCCTGTCGCCAATCCGGATAGTTTTGTTATCCACAAAGGTACAATTCATATTGACGATCACATCATTTCCCAAAAAAATATTTTTTCCATAGTCGCAATGAAAAGTCGTGTCGATTGCCACATTTTCCCCTATTCCGCCCAACAGCTCCCGAAGAATGGAAGTGCGTTTTTCTGTATCTCCATAATCAGAAAAATAATATTTCCGTGTTAATTCCCTTGTGCGGGCAATCTGCTTTAACGTATCGCTGTCCGCTGTTTCCAAAAAATCACTGGATTCGTAATACACAATATCCCCCCTTAACGAAAACTGTTTTCCATAACGCCCGGAAGCAGGGCATAGATAGAACAGCCAATCTGATCCTCAAACCGTTCTTTAATCTCTAAAATCTTTTTCCATCTGTCTATTGTCGCTGGGTGAACGCCATATCGCATTGTCACGTCTACAAATCTCTTTTCCAAAAGACAGAACCCCGAAGGCATAGCCAATGCGTCACATAACTGTACAAGACGGTCATAATCATCATATACCGCATTTGCAACAAATTCTTTCATAAACAGGTAATCCTCATCACTGACATCAAACTCTCCGATAGATGTGGCAATATCCTGTATCATAAATGCGTGGGATATACATATTTGTGCGGCTTTTCCCCACCCACGCTCCATACAGTAACGATAGCCGTCTATCAGATGCCTTTCCGAACTCACTCCGGCATAACGTCCAATATCGTGTAACAGCCCGAAAATATACGCCTGTTCAGAAGATAAATCTTTACAGTGTGACGCAATGTTTTTACAGGCTTCGGCTACATACCGGGAATGTTCTGCCCATGCTCCCGGATTGGATTCTGCCGCTTCCCTTAATGCCAGTTCTGCGGTCTGAATGTTCAACTCCATTTTTAACTCCTTTCAAAAGGGCGGGGCTGGAAGATAAACTGTCCAGCCCCTTTATGATGAAATATTTACAGATAAATCAGCAATCCCCGGCATAGTACGAAACAATGTTCATATAGTCCGTTGGATTCGGAACTTCTAAAACAAGCCGCAAACAGTTTTTGTTTTGGGAGTATTGCCGCCACAAACTGCCCTGTATCTTTTCTTCCCCATTGATGTTTTGTTTTTTACCATCCGGGCAGAGCATATTTACTTTGCCGGAACAGCTATTGACCGTATCTAAAAAATTTTTCATGTTCAGAATGTTCAGTTTTACCACTTTGCACTCACCTCCTGTAAATGACGGATTTACTTTACAGGTATCATTATAATGCAAAAGGAATAGAAAAAATATTTCTTTTCTGCCCTTATCTATCACTATTCTGCCATTTTCTCCGATATTCTGTGGGTGAACAATGTGTGTATTCTCGAAAAACCTTTCCAAAATAACTGCTACTCCCCAAACCGCACTCATGGCTGATAACGGTAACTGCTTCCTGCCCCTTTGCTAGCATCTGACAGGCAGCTTGCAGACGGTAAGCCTTTATATACTCTACGGGTGTCATGTGCAGACAGTCATGGAACACTCTATAACACTCCCTTTCGCTTAGGTATGCTGCTGCCGCAAGTTCCGGGATAGAGATTTTCTCTCTGTAATGTTCGTGAATATATATCATCATCAGCTTTATTTTATCGTTGCTTTTATTATGTTCCCCCTTTTTTTCACGCATAGGACGGGATAGTTCAAAAAGCATGAGCCATATTTCTGTTAGGGTTTCCCGCAGTTTTATTTCATATCCAAATTCATCACTGGATAAACGAAATGAAGCGGCAAGCAGTTTCAAAATCCTTTCTTCTTCTGCATTGCCTGGAAAAAGCGGAATTACCTCAATCTGTGGGGCTGTTATGATAGGCGCAATATATTTTTGTTCAATCCTGCTTCCCTGTTCCCCGGCAAGTAGGGAAACATCGAAAATATGAAGTAGCTGTATATTCTTTTCTTTCTGCGATATTGCTTTTGTCATATGGAGTACATTGGAATTTACTATGCCGCCGCTTCCAGCCGGAAACAACAGTTTTCCTCCCAGCGTATCATATTCAATGCTACCACTTTCCATATAAAAAAGTTCCACTGTCTTGTGCCAGTGCCACGGTACATAATGTCCGATATACTTGTCAAGTTCTGCCCTTGAAGCGATATAGGGAAAATCTTTTTCAAAACCGGGAAGCAGTTCTTCCTTGCTTCCAGTATAAAATTCAATGCTATGGATATTTTTCATGTCTGTTCACCTGCACATCTGCGATTTTGTATCTGCTTTATGGATTAAATGTACTAGAATAGCTCGGTAATTGTCAATCAATCAAAACAGATTCATTTGGAAGATTATAAAAAATAGTGTTAAAAATCAAAGAACAGTTTTCACAGACTCTAAAAATCTGGATAACTAAAAATAAGTATATTTGTTTTGTGAAAAACAGGCAGTTTTACCTGCCCATTTTACTTTAAAAATATCCTCGTTTTTCTCGCCAGTTTTTCACATAACATCGGATTCCGATATAAACCGCATGTACCAGAAGTAGTAACATAATGAGGTTTATCGGAATAATTGATTTTATCCATTTTCCGAAATAGATTATGATAGCTGTACTCATTATCACCACCATGATGCTGATAATATCCCAGCAATATTTCCGGTAGATTTTCCCCACCTGATAGCCAGTCCCGATTATCAGCAATCCCGTTATGATAAATAAAATTCCCATAACAATACTTACAATCAGCCAGTACACAATCCCTGAAATGATACTATTTGAGATTCCACTGCTTAACTGTCCGAAAGAATCTGCACCTGCAACAAATTTTTGAATAAATGCACACCGAATTCTCGTTACTTCAGTGATGAGTTAGGTGTGCAATTTTTTTGACAGGAAACAGAACGTACGTTTACTTTTAGCGGAACATATGGTATATTATAAATATGGAGAAAAATATATTTTTATTAAAGAAAATGACCTATCATATGGTCGAGGATATGTTTATTCTTTACAGTATCATCTGGTCTGGTGTACCAAATATCGAAAAAAGGTTTTACAGA
>JAGTTP010000002.1:637500-1187305 GCA_018223365.1 Clostridiaceae bacterium Marseille-Q4145 | reverse complement strand
AGCAAGATATTTTATAAGAGAACGATTAAAACCCTTATCGGCAACGGTAAGGTCTTCACTGGAGGCAAAAGTTCCTTCTGTGAAGCGTAGAACCTCATGTGTTTATGCAGATCTGCTTTTGCTCAGTACAGAACTGGGCAGTATGCAGGCGGCATAGATGCAGGCAGATATACAGAGGACTACCTGTGATGTGGGATTCATGCCGTATCCGGCCTGGGTAATTGCACATATTTGTGCAACTAAGTTACAGGCGTATCCGCTGATATTTAGTCTTGCCGCTTAAAGCGGCTGAGAAGCATGTGACTTCTAGTCATGTGAGGTTCACTCGGTATCAGAATATTACAAGAATTTTTGATTAAAGTGAAAAGGGTAATTTGGTCATGACACATGAACAGTTTGAAAATGCAGCACAATACTGGAATAAAAAGGAACAGGTTAAAATGCCGAAGGATACAGCAGCAGGCAGACCTATGAGTGCTAAAAACAGACAGGAATTATTAGATGAAATTGCGGCATATCATCCATTCAATGAGCAGGAAGAGCGGGACAAAAATCTGATCTTTCAGTGGATTGAGCAGCATGAGGATGCATTTTCAAGGGAAAATACAGTGGCACATGTAACTGCATCGGCCTGGATGGTAAATAAGGACAGAAGCAAGGTTTTGATGGTGTACCATAACATTTACAATTCCTGGTCCTGGCTGGGCGGCCATGCAGATGGTGAGACAGATCTGTTATCAGTGGCCATTCGTGAGGTAAAGGAAGAGGCTGGTATAGCACATGTACGGCCGGTATCGGAGAATATTTTTTCTCTGGAATCTTTAACGGTGGATGGACATGTAAAGAAGGGAAAGTATATATCCAGCCACTTGCATCTGAATATTACCTACCTATTGGAAGCGGATTCAGAGGAAGATGTTCGGATAAAGGCAGATGAAAACAGCGGTGTGGCATGGTTTACGCCGGAGGAAGCATTGCAGAAATCCACGGAACCGTGGTTTGTGGAACGGGTTTATGGGAAACTGATTGAGAAAGTGAAAAGAATCTGAGGAGCAGATGCGGGGATGAAAAAGGAGCTGGATTATTTTTCAATTGACGGGGTTCAGGGCGGAAGCCAGGACTGGATGAGTAATTTCCTGATGAAATTCGGAGGCTGTGCAGCACTGGCGGCATGTGATACCTGCATTTATCTGGCGGCAAAGCATGGATGGAAGCAGATATATCCTTATAATATAGCACATCTGTGCAGGGAGGACTATGACCGGTTTGCCATGAAGATGAAGCCGTATCTGCGTCCGAGAATTGGTGGTGTAGATCGTCTGAGCCTTTATATAGAAGGATTTCAGCGGTATCTTGCAGACGCGGGAGTGACGGATCTTTTCATAGAAGGATTGGAAGGGCAGATGCCTTACGAAAAAGCAGAAGAAGCGGTGGAAGCACAGATTCAGGCGGGATGGCCTATTCCGTGTCTGACCTTGAAGCATAAGGAACCGGCATATGATGATTATGTGTGGCACTGGTATATGCTGACTGGCTATAAAAAGGAAGCGGGGCATTTTTTTGTAAAAGCGGTTACCTATGGTGGTGCAAAGTGGCTGGATTTTCGTGGACTGTGGGATACCGGATATGAGAAAAAAGGCGGTCTGATTCTCTATCGGGTTGCAGGGGTGAGGAATGCGTAGTATACTTCACTGCATAAAACACGTTGTCTTAAGGGACAGGAGAATATCAATAATGAGAAAAAGAGTTTGGCTGATTTTATCAATGATGGCGATACTATTGACAGGCTGTGGCAGGGAAACGGTATCTTCGGAATCTGAATCTGAGATATCTGATGTGAATGAAACCGTGGATGCAGTGACAGAGGTATCTGATGAAAGTGAAAATATGGAAATAGCTGAAGTAGAAGATGAGGAGTCGACAGAAACGGTCGAACCGAAATATATCACCATAGATTTCAACGGAGTAACGGAAACTCATGCAGAGGGGGATTCGGTTACTCCGTTAAAGTGGAATGTTTTATCCGAAGAGGATAACGGTATTGATTTTGCAGATGAGTGGTATGCCAGCGAAAACCTGTCTCTTCCCATGATTGGCACAGATTGGAACAGTTTTTCGGATGAAAACTATGAGTACCTGTGGGAAGGGGAAGATCTGTATATCTATGAAAATGGAACAGGCAACTGCTTATATGTATTGCATTATCCGACCGATAAATGGTATGTGAACGGGAACAATGCCTATTTAAAAGATGGCATTTTCTATGGGGCGAGTGTGGCCAACGGTTATGCACAGCCGAATACCTGCTTTATGTTTGCCTATGATCTGGAAAATGAAAAGCTGCTGTGGAGAAGTGCAGACCAGTCTTATAATTCCATGAATTTTGTGGTAGAAGGCGATGTTCTGATCTGCGGCTATGGATTTACTGCAGAGCCGGATTATCTCTATCAGATTAACCGAAATACAGGAAAAATCATTGACCGATTACTGCTGAAGAAGATGCCGGATCTCATTGTGGAGCAGGATGGAAAGCTGTATGTACATACTTACAGTTATAATTATGTCATTGAAGTAGAGTAGATTCAGGAAGTAGATAGTGAGGGCTTAGCCTGTGTTGTAAAAAGGTTAAATAAAATACAACAAATAGATATTGCTCTGCAATTGACATTTATATTAAGCCATGATAATATAATTACATAAAAAGAGTGCTACCGATAGACGGTTAGTCTGATATATCGCTAAACAAAAATTGCCGCTTAGTTTCCAGACTGGGGCGGCTATTTTTGTGTTTTATGATTATCTTTACCGAATGTGTATCCGATACTAAAGCAGGTTAAGCCGAAGCTTACTATTGCGATGAAATCTATAATACTCATTGGCTTAGTCCTCCTTTCCGATAAATTCCTTTACAGGTTTCTATGTAATCAGAGGATCACAGTCCCTCTGGAGAAGGACTAACCGCCTACCGTTGTTGGTAGCACTCTTGTTTTAATTATAGCAAATAGATAATGAAAATACAACTATTTGTAAATGATTGTCTATGGGCCAATTACATATTGCTGTGCTGACCGTATCAGCAACCTGGCGGCAAAAGCAGTTGGAGTGGTGAAAGGACAGTACCTTTTAGTTTTTCTACACCATCTGAACTAGCCACACATTACTGTGTACCATAAAATAACCGATGGCCACCTTAATCAGTTCCGTTGCCTGTACGAAGAAGTACACACTTACGATACCAAGTCCTGTATAGTGGGCCAGTAAAAAGGCAGTTGGGACAACAACGATCCAGGTGAAAACAGAATCGAACAGGAATGTCACCATTGTTTTTCCACCGGAGCGCAGTGTGAAATAGGATGCATGGCTAAAGGAACAGAAAGGCATGATGATTGCGGACACTGCGATAAAGCTGGTTGCCAGTGCGCGGATTTCCTCAGAGGTATTGTAGATCCGGGGGAAAAATCTGCCGATAAAAAGCATGCATACAGCTACAATGACACAGCAAAAAACACTGAACACAATCATTTTATTATCTGCATCCTTAGCTTTTTCCAGTTCACCGGCACCCAGGTACTGTCCTACCACAATGCTGATGCAGGCACCAAGCTGGATATAAATGATGTTGAACAGATTGGTGATGGTCGTGGCAATGTTAAGTCCGGCAACTACTTCCAGGCCGCGGATCGAATAACACTGTATTACGGCGGTCATTCCCGCAGCCCACAGCACTTCATTCATCATAAGCGGTAATCCTTTGATGATGATTGCTTTCAATTCATCTTTGGGAATACCAAATCCGAGATATGCCCCTTCAAGATACCGGTTCTTTTCTCTGTGTCTGTGTGCCCAGATAATAATCATAAGAGCTTCTATATAACGGGCAATGACCGTTGCCAGGGCTGCTCCCTGCACACCTAGTTCCGGGAATGGCCCGATACCGAAAATCAGGAGATAGTCCAATATGGCATTGCTTCCAACAGCCACAAAACTTGCGATCATGGGGATCAATGTCTGTCCGGTTTCCTTGATATTGGTCGCATAAGACTGATTTACGGCAAAAGGAATCAATCCGACCATCATAATGCCCAGATATTGTAATCCATACTGTAATGCGGCACCTGTCGCACCGCTTCCGGAGGTGTCGGTGAGATAAAGAGAAATTAGGCTTTCTCCCTTCGTCACAAACAGCAGAATGGTAAGTGCGGTAACCGTCAAAGCTGCATACAGCTTAAAACGGAAAGAATACATATGCCCTTTGTGATTTCCATTTCCAAAATATTGGGCACCAAAAATACTGGCTGCTGATACAGCCCCGAAGATTGCCAGATTATATACAAATATCAGCTGATTGACAATGGCAACTCCGGACATCTGCTCTGTACCAAGCTGTCCAACCATAATATTGTCAAGAAAACTAACAAGATTTGTTACTGCATTTTGTATAATCATCGGCAATGCCAGCGCGATGTATCTTCTATAAAAATTTCTGTCCCCGATATATTTTCTGCGAAACTTTTCTAACATAAATCCCTTCCTTTATCTGAATTTCCTTTTTAATACCTGTTCAGCATAACATATTTCCGCAGAATTTCACACCTTCTTTGCTCATTAAATAAATATATCCACAATTTTTAGGAAAGAGGAAAATAGTCATTGAAAACAGATATTACGCTTCTGATAGGGAACTGGACAAATTGAGCATAAAAGAATAAGAATACACTTGCTTTTTTGCCGAAATATACACTTAAAAAGAAGAAAATAAAGGAAAAACAGGGTAACATGAAAAGATAGAGACGCAAATCGGCGTCTTTTTTGATGGGTAAAAATTGAAAAATCCTTCCTACAAATCGTAGGAAAAATGGCATCATATATGATAGGGAATGCGGCTGGAATTTTGCCAGGACTCTGATAAAATATGAATTGTAAAGTACAAGAGCGTACAGAGTAGGGGGCGGATAAGATGATAATTATTGGTGAAAAAATCAATGGTTCCATTCCGGCAGTGGCAGAGGCAATTGCGAACAGAGATGCAGAGCTGATCAAACAGAGAGCAATTGCACAGACAAATGCAGGTGCAAGTTATATTGACTGCTGTGCATCAGTTCCGGAGGCGGAAGAAGTAGAAACACTGAAATGGATGATTGACTGTATTCAGGAAGTGACAGATGTCCCGATTTCCGTGGACAGCCCAAGTGCAGATGTACTGGTGCAGGCATATAAGTTCTGTAAGAAACCAGGTATTTTCAATTCTGTGTCAGGCGAGGGAGATAAGATTGATAAAATCTTCCCGGTTATGGCTTTGCCGGAAAATAAGGACTGGCAGGTAATCGCTCTGCTGAGTGATGATACTGGTATTCCGAAATGCGCAGAAGACAGACTGAAAGTATTTGAAAAGATCATGGCGAAAGCCAAGGAGTATGGAATTTCTCCGGATCGTATTCACATTGATCCTCTGGTAGAGATGCTTTGCACATCAGAAGATGGAATCGCAATGAATGTGGAAGTAATTTCAACGGTAAGAAAATTATATCCGTCTATTCATATTACAGCGGCTGTCAGCAACATCTCTTTCAATCTTCCGGTACGTAAGCTGATCAACTATGGATTTGTAGTATTGGCTATGAATGCTGGACTTGACAGTGCAATTATGGATCCGACGAACAGAGATATGCTTGGTCTGGTATATGCAACAGAAGCACTTCTTGGTCTGGATGATTACTGTATGGAATATATCGGTGCCTACAGAGAAGGAATGATTGGCCCGGTAAAGAAATAAAACAAAAAAGACAATGTTATCAATGGAGGGATACAAAATGTCAAAAATTACAGAAGTAGCAGAATTAGTAGAAAAGGGAAAAGCAAAACTGGTAGGTGCAGCAGTTCAGGGCGCACTTGACGAGGGATGCGATGCAACAGAAATCCTCAACAGCATGATCGACGCCATGGCTGTTGTTGGGGAGAAGTTCAAAAACGGAGAGATCTTTGTTCCGGAAATGCTGGTAGCAGCACGTGCCATGAAAAAAGGTGTGGAGGTTCTGAAACCGCATCTGGCAACCGGAGCAACCGGAAGTATGGGTAAACTGATCATTGCTACCGTTGCAGGTGATCTTCATGATATCGGTAAAAACCTGGTAGCCATGATGATTGAGAGTGCCGGATTTGAAGTAATTGACCTTGGCGTTGATGTTCCGGCTTCTAAGATTATTGAGTGTTATAAAGAAAATCCGGATGTAAAAGTGATTGCATTATCCGCACTTCTTACTACCACGATGCCGTCTCTGAAGGATACCGTTGCAGCTATTAATGCAGAAGATTTCAGAGGTAAAGTAAAAGTTATGGTTGGTGGTGCTCCGATCACAGATGCATTTGCAAAAGAGATTGGCGCAGATGGATATTCCGAGGATGCAGCAAGTGCAGCTGTTCTCGCAAAAGCTCTGGTAGCATAATTACAACAGGAATCCCAGAATGTAAAAGGGCCGCTCTGCATTGTCTGTGTATGTCATGGACGGCAGGGCGGTTCTTGCTCTATAATAAATACCGGAGGGATAAGACATGTATCGGATTACATTTATCAGGGAAAAAGTTGATTTGCAGGTTCCCGCCGGAATGACAGTGCTGGAAGCAGAGAGAAAAGCGGGACTTGTGCCGGATGCTCCCTGCGGAGGACAGGGAAAGTGCGGAAAATGCAAAGTTAAAATAGATGGGGGCATGGTGCTTGCCTGTCAGACGCAGATAGACAGAGATATGGAAGTGGATACCCTGCAAGGGGATTCAGAATATGAAATTCTCACAGAGGGAACGAAACGGCCCGTTGTTCTGCAGCCTGATTTACGACAGAAGAAGGTAACGATTGAGAAACCGAAGGCAGGGGATAATCGTTCGGACTGGGAGCGCCTGGTCACTCAGCTCGATGTAAAAGAGACTGTGAAAGCAGATCTTGATATGGCTGCTTCTTTGTATGAATGCCGGAAGAAGGATGCAGATTGGCATGTGATTTATACGGATGATGAGATTCTGGAGCTTAGTCCGGAAAAGAAAAAATTGTATTTTGCTGCATTTGATATAGGGACGACAACGGTGGTCGGCTACCTGCTGGATGCAGAAACCGGTCAGGAGCTGGCGTTAAAGAGCCGTATGAATCCCCAGACCCAATACGGAGCAGATGTGATTATGCGTGCGAATTATGCACTGGAAAATACAGTGCAGCCGTTAAAGGACAGCATCCAGAATGCGTTGGATGAGATGCTTTCGGAACTTGCACAGGAAGTGGGAATTCACAAAAATGATATTTATCAGATAGCCGTTGTGGGAAATACCTGTATGCATCATTTATTCCTTGGAATTTCACCGGCTTCCCTTGTTCATGCACCTTATACCCCGGCAATTCGTCAGAGCCTTGTATTGCGGGCTTCGGCGTATGGACTTCATGTCCATCCGAAAGCACAGCTGCTGCTCCTCCCGGATATTGCAGGATATGTGGGCGCGGATACCTGCGGATGTATTCTTGCGCTGCGGCAGGACCGTGAGGATCAGGTCAGCCTTATGGTTGACATTGGAACGAATGGAGAAATGGTTCTGGGAAATAAGGAACGCCTTGTCTGCTGTTCCACGGCAGCGGGACCGGCATTTGAAGGTGCCAAAATTGAGTGCGGAATGCGGGGAGCTTTAGGTGCGGTAGATCATGTAGAGTATAAAGACGGAACCTGGAGTTATACAACCGTAGGAAATGCGGTTCCCACCGGACTCTGTGGTTCGGGATTGATTGATCTGGTGGCACAGCTGAGAAAAGCAGAACTGATCGACGAGAGCGGTCATCTTGAAAGCGGACAGGAAATTCCGGGCAGATTTGTCCTTGTTCCACCCGAAAAATCGGCAAATGGAAAAGGGGTGTATCTGACCCAGAAGGATATTGGAGAAGTGCAGCTTGCGAAAGCAGCAATTGCAGCAGGTATCTGTCTCCTGATGAAACAGCTGTCCATAACAGAAGAAAAGATTCAGACTGTTTATATTGCCGGAGCATTTGGAAATTATATGAATCCGAAGAGTGCGGCTATGATTGGAATGCTGCCGGAATCACTTCTGGAACGAATCGTTCCGGTTGGAAATGCGGCAGGAGAAGGTGCCAAGATTGCATTGCTGAATAAAAAGGAAAGACAGGAAATGAATCAGACAGTCGGGCATATGGAATTTGTGGAACTGGCGGTTTCGTCGGAATTTCAGGATTGTTTCATAGATGAATTATGTTTTCCTGAACTGTCTTAAGGAGAAAACCATGATTGATATGAAAGAACTGGAAAAGATGGGTCTGGAAGCAGGTTTCACGCATGTGGCACTTCTCAAAAGCAGCACGATAGAGCTGATGCCGGAAGTACGGGAAATGTGCGAGAAAAATACCTGTCATATGTACAACAAGCGTTGGAGCTGCCCTCCCGGATGCGGAGATCTGGAAGCCTGTCAGAAAAAGATCAGTCAGTACGGGGAAGGGATTATCGTTCAGACGGTTGGCCAGTTGGAAGATCCCATGGACGGAGAGACCATGATGGAGACAGAAGCCATTCACAAAGAGACGTTTTATAAATTTGAAAAAGTACTCAGAGAACGCTGGCCGGAGATGCTGGCCATTGGCGCAGGGTGCTGCACCAAATGTAAGGAATGCACGTATCCGGATGCACCATGTCGGTTTCCGGGACAGGCATTTTCTTCCATGGAAGCTTACGGAATGCTGGTAACGCAGGTCTGCAAGGCCAATGGCCTGGAATACTATTATGGACCATGCACGATTGCCTATACCAGTTGCTATCTTTTGGAATAATAATGAAAGGGATTTTACATGAATGAGATACAGCGTGCTACTTACTTGAAGCGGATTGGTTATGAAGGAAAAACAGAGGTGAGTAAAGAATGTCTGGAGGCATTAATGGAGCTCCATCTTAGGAATGTCCCATTTGAAAACCTGGAGTCCTACAAAGAAGGAAAAGTCCCGTCTCTGGAAAGCAGTGATGTTTATGAAAAGATTGTGATTCGGAAACGAGGAGGATATTGTTTCGAACTGAATAAACTGTTTTATGAACTTTTAAAGGCAAGTGGGTTCCAGGCAATTCCGGTGGGAGTGCGGATTTTATGGAAAAAAGAAAAGTTGCCGCCTATGCTTCACCGGGCAACGCTTGTGACGTTAGGAAGTGATATGTATTATTGTGATATCGGATATGGAGGTCCGGGACCGAAACATCCGGTAAAACTGGAGGATGGTATTCACGAAGAAAAGGGCGGCGAATTCCGTATTATGATGAAGCCGGAAGGAACAAATGGAGAGATCCTGATAGAACGCAGAAAAGAGAATACCTATCTTCCATTACTTCGCTTTCGTATGTCTCCCACTCTGGAAGCAGACTTTGAGCTGATGAATTTTTACTGTGCCAAATCCCCGGATGTGATGTTTACACAAAAACGGGTTTTGAGTCGTAATACATTGGGGGGAAGTGTGGCACTGACAGGAAATGTATTATCGATTCAATATGCAGATGGAAGTCTGGATTGTCAGGAAACCAGCAGCGATGAAACGCTCAGAGAGTGGATTCGCTCTTATTTTGAAATACAGGTATAGGGAAGAGTCAGCATCAGTCAGATGCTGGCTCTTTTTCCTGAATCAGAAGAAAACAAATTTGCAGAAGAAGCCGATTTCTGGGATTGTCAAGATCGATTTTGGTAATCTTCTGGATCCGTTCTAACCGGTAGACAAGGGAGCTTCTGTGAATGAAAAGTGTTTTTGCTGTCTGCAGGGAGTTACGCTCATGTTCTAGATAAACCTGCAGTGTCCGGTAGAGTTCCGTCTTGTTTTCACGGTCATAGTTGATCAGGGCATTGAGTCTGGAAGAGACCAGAAGCTCCGGGCTGATCTGATGGCTGCTCTGCGAAAGAATATATTCCAGAAGATAGTCATCGAAACGGTAACACCATATCATACTCTGGCTTTTCTTGCCAAGCCGGAGTGCGGCAACCGCCTGTGTGTAGCCCTGTGGAATATGAAGAAAATCCTGCAGCTCGGAGCTTACACCGATTTTAAAAAGACTTTCCCGTATAATGATTGCCAGAGAACTGATCACATCAGAAGCAGAGGAATGATTAAATGACAGATTTACAATGACAACAATTCCCTGCTGATACATAAAGGCAAGTCCTTCGGGAATCTGGGCTTCAATATGGCCAAGAGTTGCAATGGAGGAGTGCATGCGGTCGTCCTGTTGTTGGGTCTCCATGCGGAGAAGCAGATAGCGATCGTGCCGGTTCCAGTTTAAATATTGAATCTGATCAGTAATTGTCTGAAGTTCGGTAATGCTGCCGGAGAGATAGTCAATAAAAAATTGCCGTGCGTCGTTTCCCATGGAAATTTGGAAAAGATTATGGCGTTTAATACAAAGTTCAATAAAAGAACCAAGGTATTCCAGAGCAAAAAAATGTCCTGGAAGAAGTTCTGTCTGGAGTTCATCCACACATAGCCGACCCTGATATTTTCCATTTACCCATAAATTCATATAGAGAATGCGATAGCCTCGCATTTCGGCAGAGTAAATCTGTGCGCCTTTTGTGGTGAGCGTCTGCTGATATTCAGAATCCAGTTTAAAGTCCTGGATCAGACTTAAAGGGGCAATCAACCGTTCGGTCCGCTTATCGTGTACCCATTCGGACATGCCATCCACATGTCTGGGAGAGGAAAGAATATAAAAGTTGGTGTCATGTGCAAAAATAGGATTGTGGAAGATGTTGAGACTGGCTTCTAACATTTCATCCAGAGGATTTATATTTCCAAGAGCAATCTGCAGCTGACTGCTCCATGTATAATATTTTTCAAATGTCTGCTGCAGTTGATTAAATACTTCCGAAAAAGAAAGAGTTCCTTTGATAAGAAGAATACGGCAGGTGTCGGAAAAGCAGGAAAGGTCTCCAGAACCAAGGACAGCAAAGGCACAGTTTTCATGTTTTGCGAAGTCCTCAGAGAGCTCCCGGCTGAATACCAGATAAACAAAATTGTGTTGAAGTGGTTTGTTTGGCTGATATATCCGCAGACCATCCAGGGTCAGCGGGTCTTCTCGACAGAAAATAGAAACATCGGATACGTTATCCGCAAAATCGTCAGCAAGGATTTGCAAATTCAGATGGAAACCAGTCTGTTGTTCGAAGGAAATATTGTCTGTGTTAGTCAAAATGAGTTCTCCTGTTCGTGAAAAATACAGTTTTATTTGAAAATTATACCATAGAAGCGAGAAGAAACAAATAAAAGGGAAGAAATTTATTTGTACATAATCACGAATATAACTGTACAAAATGTATGAAATGAAATAAAAAGAATGAAGAGGTGTGCGGATTTACGGAGAAGAGAAATTCCCCTATACTGATATTATCAAAAAAGGAACATGAACTTGCGGAAACGGCCGATCCTGCAAAAATCAGAAGAAGGGAGAAATACTATGGGTAATACGGAAACTCCAAAACAGAAAAAAGGCCTCACAAATGCACTGAAATATTTCTTCGGTGTAGGGGATGCCGGCTTTGTTCTTATGAGTAATATTGAAACCTTTTACTTTATGACATTTCTTACGGATATTGCCGGATTTGCAGCCGGAGTTGCTGGTGTCATTAACTCGGTGTTTACGATTGTGGATGCATGTCTTTCCTGGCTTTACGGGGGAATTATCAATGGCACAAAAGCAAAAAGGTGGGGACGGTATCGTTCCTGGCTGATCATGGTTCCATGGATGGTGCCATTTTTGTATGCATTTATGTTTATTCGTGTCAGTGAAAATGAATGGTTGTCAGCGATCATCATTATTGCTGCATCCATAGCGTCTCATGTGGCATGGAACTTTAGTTATGTGGCAAATGCGACATTGATCAGTGTGGTCGGAAAAACACCGGAAGATAAAGCAACACTGGCATCTTCCAGAGCAACCTGGAATAATATCGGAGGTCTTTTATTCTCCTATATGGGCCTTCCGTTTGCAACACTTCTTGCAGGTTATGTGGGAGAAAAAAACAAATTTGCAGCAGCAGCGTTTTGTCTTGGAATTTTGATGGTAGTTACCTATTTTGCACATTTCAAAATGACAGATGGCTACGAGGAGACAGAGACAGAAGCACAGGTGGCAAAGGCCGGAAATGATAAAACAAAGATTACCATTGGCGAAATGTTTTCTTCTCTGTTCCAGAATCCGCCTCTTATGGTGCTGATGCTTGCGGATCTGGCAAAATGGTGTGTGAAATTTGTTACAGCGGCATCTGCAATTTACTATTTCCGTGATGCAATGGGAAACCCGGGCCTGATGACAACTTATCTTCTCAGTGTGGCAGTAGGCGCTATTATCGGAGCTTTTTCCATGAGATATATTGCGAAAGCAATTTCTTCACGGACGACTATGATTATTGCGTATGCGGGAATGGCAGTGTCTCTGTTCCTTGTATATATATTCTACGGAAATGCGATGGGCGTAATTGCACTTATGACGCTGGCTCAGTTCTTCTATGGAATGGCATTTGCGGCATCTCCGGCACTGTATGCGGATACTGTTGTATATGCTACCTGGAAGAGCGGAAAAGATGCATCCGGATGGATTATGGGCTTACAGAATCTGCCGCTGAAAATTGCAGTATTTTTGAGAGGAACGATTTTAAGCGCCTGCCTTGTTGCAGTAGGATGGCAGTCCGGTGTAGTACTGGAAGGTACTGCACGTCAGGGAATGACGATTTCATTTGCACTTGTTCCGGCAATCTTCTGTCTGGTGGGCATGCTGCTTCTGATATTCGGATTTAAGATTACAAAGGAAAAAGTAATTCAGTATCAGGCTGAAATTGACGCAAGATCATAAAGGAGGTTTTTTACTATGCTGACAGCATCACAAATTTTACTTGAAACAATCAAAGTGGATGGAAAACCGGAGCGGTTATTAAAACAATATGAAGGGGCAACCTTCTATCCGCCAAATCCGGCAAATAATTATGTGCGGGGAAACCGTCATCGTGGAATGGAGCCGATGAAGGATCTGTTTGGAACAGAGATTCTGTGGCCCCAGGAGCAGTTAGCTGCCATGCCCCATGTAACAGAGGGTAATAAAGTCATTGATGATATCACCGAGTGGAAGTCCCAGGTGAAGATTCCGGATATTGTAGGACAGTGTTCAGATCCGGCATTGTGGGAGCCGTTTCAACAGAAAGCACAGGAGATCAAAGATTCCGGAAGCCTGTTCATGGCATTCATGCCGACAGGCGTATTCGAGAGACTTCATTTCCTGATGGGATTCGAAGACATGCTGGTGAATTTCCTGCTGGAGCCGGAAGATATGATGGATCTCTGCAATGCAATCGGCGAGTATCGTTTCCAGCTGACAAAGTTGATTGTCGATCATCTTCATCCGGATATTATCCTGTCCCATGATGACTGGGGCTCCAAACAGGCGCTGTTTGTAAGTCCGGACACCTGGAGAGAGTTTATCAAGCCGCAGTATGAGAAATCTTATAAATATATGAAAGACCATGGTGTGATCATCATGCATCATGCAGATTCTTTCATGGAGCCGATCATAGAAGATATGGTAGATCTGGGAATTGATATCTGGCAGGGTACACTTCCACAGAATGATATTGTGAAGCTTCAGAAACAGCTGGCAGGAAGAATGACTCTTATGGGTGGAATCGATGCATCTATTGTTGACCGTGTGGATTCTACGGAAGAGGAAATTCGTAAAGAAGTCAGAAGAGCATGTGAAGAGTATGCTCCTGGCGGACACTTCATTCCGTGTATTACTTACGGTGGACCGGGATGCCTGTTCCCGCATGTAGACCCGATTATTGATGATGAAATTGCAAAATACAATAAAGAGGTATATGGAATCTAGGAAGAATTATTAATAGAGCAAAAAAAGACCGTTCTTCAGTCCTATATGGGATTGTAGAATGGCCTTTTTTGCTATATGATAGATAGTAGTGGAGATAGATCAGAAAGGTTCGGGACAGGAATGACAGTACTTGAAAAACTGACACTGGCGATAGAGCAGGGACATCCAAATGAAACAGAAGAACTGGTAAGAAAAGCACTGGAAGAAGGAGTAGATCCGGTTGTGCTTGTGGAAGATGTTATGGTACCGGTTATGCGTGAAGTGGGTGAAAAATATAAAGAACAGCAGGTGGACATACCTGGAATACTCTCGTCTGCAAGAAGTGTTCAGAAAGGCTTTCAAATTGTCAAAGAACTAAAGGCAGACTATAATCCTACGGAAAGCGGAACGATCATCCTGGGGACGATAGAAGGGGACCTTCATGATGTGGGAAAAAATCTGGTAGCCATGATGTTCCGGGGAGCCGGATTCAAGGTAATTGATCTTGGCGTTGATATTTCGGAAAAACAGTTTTTGAGAGCGGTAAAAGAAAATCCGGATGTATCCATTGTATGTATTTCTTCCTTGCTCAGCACGACATTGCATGAACTTAAGCAGGTGGTAAAAGCACTTCGAAAAAATGATCCGAAGCATACATACAAGATTATGATAGGCGGCGGCGCTGTGTCAAAAGAGCTTGCTGAACAGATGGGCGCAGATGGCTATACAGATAACTGCGTGGACGCGGCAGAGATGGCAAAAAAATTCGTGCTTTAGCAGGGTTGGGGGAAAAGAAATGAAGCTTTCATCCGCATATATCCTGGAACAGCTGAAGAAAGAATACAGAGTACAGGATCAAAATAGAATATCAGGGGAGGACGGGTTCTTCCGTCCTCTTTTTTGTCTGGATCATGAAAAGGAGAGTGCCGGACATATAAAGATTTGTGCTGCAGAAACAGCTGCTTCCGGGGAAGGATGGGAGCAGGATGTTTTGTGGATTCTCTGCGGAAGTGGAAAGAGCAGTATTTCTGCACCGTATATTCAGATCACCGGTTCAGATACGAAAAATGCAGTTTCTCTGGAAGCAAGCATCCTGAACAGCATCCAGCGCATGTTTGACCGCTGCGATGAATGGGAAAGAAAACTACAAAAAGAGGTTCTTACCGGAAAAAATCTGCAGACAATTCTGCAGTTTTCAGCGGAGTTCCTGGAAAATCCACTTCTGGTAATGGGACTCGATTTTTCGCTTCTGGGAGAGTACGGAACGAATGCCATGCCGGAAAAGACAAGGCTGTTCCGGTCAGATGGAATTGATGTGGAAGCCATGAATACACTGATGCAAAGCGCGGAGTATCAGAAAATGCAGGAATCCAGAGATGTGGTCCTGTTTCCGGAATATATTAATGGTGTTCGGAGCCTGAACCGAAATCTCTTCCCGGAAGGGAAAAATGTGTGCAGGGTAGTGATGCATGAATGGAACCGGACATTTACAGAGGGAGATCGCTGCCTTTTTAAGGTACTGGCAGATTATCTGGAAATTTTCCTTACTTACAGTTCGGCCCTGGCAGGTGAAGATGCACTGGTCAGCATTTTTGAAACGATTCTAAAAGACAGAACAGCTGACTATATGGAAATGAGCAGAAGATTGTCTGTATATGGCTGGAACAGCCAGCATACGTATCTGTGCCTGCTTCTGCAGCTGACCTACCTGAACCAGCAAAATCTGTCTACGAACGCGATCTGTCAGTACATCAAACAAAAATTCCCACAGTCGGTCAGCCTGGTGTTTGAAGGAGAGATTGTAACATTCTTTAATCTGACACTTCTTGAAAAAGATGAGGAAGAAGTCGGAAGCGTACTGACTTATTTTATCCGGGACAGTTATTTGAAAGCGGGGTATTCCAGGTGTGTAAAAGGACACATGTATTTTCGCAGGCAGTTTGTCCAGGCGCGCATGGCTCTGGATGTAGGAAGCAGAAACCGTCCTTATGTCTGGATTCACCATTTTGACCAGGTAGTACTGCCCTATATTATGGAACAGACAACCCGGCGTCTCCCCGCATCCATGATCTGCCACCAGAATCTTCTGAAACTGAAAGCGGCAGATGAAAAAAATAAATCAGAATATATGAAAACCCTGAAAACCTATCTGGATGTAAATTTAAGTGCGACCAGAGCAGCAGAAGAGTTGTTTATTCATAGAAGTACATTTTTATACCGGCTGGAAAAAATCAAAGAAATCCTGCAGTCAGATCTGGATGATCCGGATGAAATCTTCTATCTGAACTTTTCCTTCCGACTGCTGGAACAGGAAGAAGCATTGGAAGAGTGAGGTTCACAAATTCAAAGCGGAGATGTGAAATGGCATATGAATTGTTTCGTGAGTGGACTTCTACTTGGAATGATATCACGTATTTTACATTTCTCCCGGTTATCAGTGGACAGGAAATGCGTGCAAAAATGAAAAAATAGAAGGTGCCTGGGCAGATAGAAAATAAAAGTTATTTTCTGCCCAATCAGGCAGTGCAGACACGCGAAAATTCTATAAAAAACAAGTCTCGTTATTTGATTTGGACATATAGAAAATCTGTGCTATCAGATGCCCAGAAAATTAGGAAAATTTGGGTAAAAGATGCATAAGAATTTCTATATGTCCAATTTGTTTAATTTTGCACTAGTCAACAAAAAGTAGACACTTTTTTCATTTTTTATACACTCAAAACTGAGCATAGTACTCCTTATATTGTTTTGGTGTCAAATAGTTTAATGAGTATGCAGGTCTTTCTTCATTAAAGAACGTGATATATTCTTTTATCTCATTCTCAATGTTTTCATTGCTGGTTATGTGCAGATCTGTAAACATCTCTGTTTTGATCCAGCCATTAATCGCCTCCATTGCTGCATTATCTGTTGGGGTTTCGGCTCTGGACATAGAATGAACGATGTTATATAAAGGCAAAAGCTCATTAAAGTCCTTAGATGCATAGACCGATCCCTGATCTGTATGAAGAATCATTTCCAGACCAGGATACTTTTGTTTGATGGAAATCAAGTCTTTTAGACCACTTATATATGTCATTCTGTCTCCTTTGCGACCTGAAAGCGAGTATGACAGGATTTCATTATTCCAAAGATCCATATACAAGGTCAATTCATAATAAACACCTTTTAATCGAAATGCCGTCATGTCACTTGTGATACACTGCAATGGTCCGGTGATATTTAATCCGGTTGCCATTAGGTTCGGATACACCTTGAATGGATCTCCTGGCTTCTTATAGCGGTAATGCTTGGATATGCTCATAATTCCTGCCGTTTTACAACACTTATGAGCATACTGGTCAGACATTTTTAGTCCTGTATCTAAACGAATCTTGGCATTAAGCCAACGATAGCCATGTGATGGATATTTAGCATGGTATTCCTTGAATAATGCCAGATCACTTACAAAGGATAACAGTCGTTTTGAAGGATGTTCCAGGCGTTTTTTCCACTTGTAAAAGCCACTCCGATTTACATTCATCAATCGGCAAAGAACCGCAACAGGAAATTCTTTTGAAAGCTCCATCACGATTTCGAATTCATGTTGCTTAAAGAAATGAACTCCTTGTTTTGACCATCCCCTTTCACTTCGTACCCTTTTTTTGCCCTGGCTTCATTGATTTTTGATTTAATAAGTTCTTCAATCAATTGATCTTTTGTCATTGACTGATAATCTTCCAAATGGAACAAATCATTGGAAGATTTTAACATAATTGCTTTCGCCTCCGGGGTACGCGGAGAGGATGTTCTCACGGGCAAGCCGTTTTCTCGACGATAATCTGTTGCATATTTAGCTGCCAATGATTTTGAAATACCATACTTTTCAGCAGCTTCACGACTAGAGAGAGAACCGTCTACAATTTCTTTGGCAATGGCTATGCGCTGTTCTTTTGGGATCATAGATACACCTCCTGTGCAACAAGAACTATACTTGTTGATTAAAGTATACTACTTGTTTACATTTTTTGGATAGTGTCTACTTTTAGCTTACCACTTCATTTTTGAAATTATATAGCGCAAAATATTTTTTTCACAGCAAATATTGGGCATGGAGGGACATAAACATTTCATATGCCCAAATGAGCCAGGTGTAATAGAAGTATTGCCTAAACGGTTTTACTTCGTTAAATGATTTGGTTGAAGCAGCAGCCATTGTCCGGCCTACGGTTGCATGAAACCTTGCAGGAATGGTATGATAAATAGAAAGGGGGAAACTATGCTGACGATTTTTAACAGAAAAGAACTAATTGTTACAATGGATACCCATCGGCAGTCGGAGATCCGCGATGTTTTAGCTCAAAATGGTATTGATTATACTGTAAAAACAAAAAATCTGCAGAATTCTGGTGCTCTTGACAGCCAAAGAGGTCGTATTGGTAATATGGGGATCAATCAAGACTATTCATATGAATATAAAATCTATGTACATAAAAAAGACTATGAGGCTGCGTTGGGATTAATCAAATAATGCATTGATTGAGAAAATTGATATGATAAAGTGGGTAAAATTAGCGGAATTTTAGGAACGAAATGGAATGAGAAGCTTGAGACTAAGAAAAACATCGATAGAGGAACTTGATCAGATCAGAGAATTATACTGGAAACTTTTAGACAGCTCTCCGAAATATGGCCAGATTTTGCAGTGGAAAAAGAATATTTATCCCAATGATGGCGATTGGACTGCTTATATTCGAAAAGGTGAAATGTATTTGATTTTGCAGGAGGCAGATGTGATTGGTGCAGTAGCAGTGACCAATGGACAATCAGAAGAATATCGAAAGATTCACTGGACAGTTAAGATCGAAGATCAGGAAGCAGCGGTGGTGCATCTGTTAATGATTGTACCTGAATATCAGGGGCAGGGAGTGGCAACAGCAGCACTTGACGAGATTATCAAACTGGCAGTAGCTAAGAAGAAAAAGGCAGTGAGACTGGATGCAATTGGCACTAATGTACCTGCACAGAAATTGTATGAAAAATATGGCTTCGTAAATTGCGGAACAGCGCAGGAATATTATGAAAGTACTGGAGAAACGGAATTCATATTTTACGAATATGTGCTGGCGGAACAATAGTTATATATTGGAACAAAAGTAAATTTTCATACTGGAATGGTGAATGAAAGTGAACGTACTGCATATATGAGTGAAAGTGGGCTGATTGATATTATTGGCAGAGGTGCCGCAAAGAAGTATAAGCTGAAATAATCCGGGGAGAAGCGAATGTCAGAAAAATATTACCTTCCTGTTTTGTACACGGAAGAGGAACGTAAGAAGTATGCAGAGTGGGGAATAAAAAAAGAAAGATTTTTAATGCCGTTTGCGGTTGTTACGATCATCATAGATTTGCTTGTTATAGTTGAAACGGGTGTAGTGCTTTTTAAGATCAGGGAAAGAGAGCCATATTTTTCAGCATTTTTATCAACCTATGGAGGGCTGATCAATGACATTGCATATGGGGTAGCGATAGTACTTACTGCATTGCTTATAAAACCATTAGACATGATATTGGATATGGTTTATAAAAAACCGCAGGAACCTCAAATGCTTTGTCTGACACCAACAGAAACCGGTGTCCGTTATATGCTTAGCCGGGGCGTATATGTACTGTCTTCAGGAACCCTGAACTGGAATGACTGGGAGAGTGCGGTATCAGAAGAGACAAATGAAATACATATTGGGGATGCGATTTATCGAATTGGTTTGAACACGATTGAATCCATTTATCCCAAAAACAAACAGCATGCGTGGATGGACAGACCGGAAGAAAAAGTAGAAAATTCGATTCATTTAAAAACCATATCCAGAAATTTTCGTGGATATCTGTTGTCATTGGAAGAAAAAAAGAAGGAAGCGGAATGGAATAACTATTAGGGCAGATAGAAAATAAAAGTTATTTTCTGCCCAATCAGGCAGTGCAGACACGCGAAAATTCTATAAAAAACAAGTTTTGTTATTTGATTTGGACATATAGAAAATCTGTGATATCGGATGCCCAAAAAATTAGGGAAATTTGGGCAAGAGATGCATAAGAATCTCTATATGTCCAATTTGTTTCATTTCTGAAATTATATAGCGCAAAATATTTTTTTCGTAGCAAATATTGGGCGTGGAGAGACACAAACATTCCATATGTCCAAATGAGCCAGGTGTAATAGAAGTATTGCCTGAACAGTTTTACTTCGTTAAATGATTTGGTTGAAGCAGCAGCCAGTGTCCAGCCTCTGGTTGCATGAAACTCTGCAGGAATGGTATGATAAATAAAAAGGAGGCTATACGTATGTTATTTCTTGAATATCCCAAATGCTCCACCTGCCAGAAGGCAAAAAAATGGTTGGATGAGCATCAGATTTCCTATGAAGACCGCCACATTGTGGAGAACAATCCGACGTTTGAGGAGTTAAAGGACTGGTATGAACGGAGCGGTTTGCCGTTGAAGAAATTCTTCAATACCAGCGGAATGCTCTACAAAGAAATGAAGCTGAAGGACAAGCTGCCGGAAATGAGCGAGGAGGATCAGTTAAAACTGCTGGCGACCAATGGCATGCTGGTGAAGCGTCCTCTGATCGTGGACGGTGACCGGGTGCTGACCGGATTTAAGATGGCAGAGTGGGAAACTCTCTTATGAATGTAGCGCAGGCGAGGCGTCTTCTTTCCGTCACGGAGGAAGACGATCTTCATTCCCTGAAGAAGAAATACCGGCAGCTTATGAATACCTGTCATCCGGATGCGCTGGGGTCAGAAGAGCCGGAGCATATCCGGCGTGCGCAGGAGATTAATGAAGCTTATCAGCTGCTGAAAAATCATCCCCATGCATTTGATTCGATGTGGAAGCCACAGGGAAAGACCCGTCCAGAGCGGAAGCGGCCCACATGGGCAGGAGTGGTCAATGAACAAGCCTTTTGTGAGCGAAATGTGTATCTTTATTACACCATGGAGACAGAGGAAGGACATCCCTATTACTGTGCCGCCAGAGGAAAATACCTGTGGGAGCCGAAGGAAGAGGATTTTCAGTTGTTTCTCATCAGCATCCATGAAGTGGTGAAAGAACTCATGGAACATACGGATAAAACGATGGCGGTGAGAAGTCGTCTGTTCCAGTATCTGGCGGAGCAGTTTATTGAGCCGGTGAAGGTGTTGCGAAAGATAGCGAAGCCGGTACGGCTTGACCAGGAAGGACGGGAAATCTACCGGTTCCGGGCGTATCTGAAAGAAGACCGGCAACATCCGCTGCGAGAGAAAATGCTTCTGTATCCGAAAGCATTTCAAGGAAGCAGGATTCTGGTACAGGATAAAAACGGAATGGAGTATGGACATCTCTCCTTCGAGGATGACCGTATTTATTTCTGCATCATTCCTTTATTAAAAGAAAAACTGGCGAGGGTGAAGATGGAAGTCCGCGACAGAAAAGTGATCTTTTATTTTCGGTTGGAAAAAGAGGCGGAACAGTACCGAATTCCCGACAGAAATCTGGAGATTGCAAAACTGCTTACAAAAGATTAAGGCTGTGAAACAGTGAGCGAAGGCCATTGTCCGGCCTCCGGTTGCATGAAAACCTGCAGGAATGGTATGATAAATAAAAATGATGTGGCACGGAGGTGAACCATGAATTTTACATTGGATAAGAAGAAATGTATCTACATAGTGATCTGGCTTTTGATAGGACTTCTTTCCTTTACGGTGCTGGGGAAATATGCATCTGCACCGGAGTCCCATCAGGCGACCATTGCATCCCTCGATGAGAAGAAGGCGACGGTGTTGGAACTGACGGCGGCCACGACGGCCACATCTGCACTGATTACGTTACTGCCGGGAGACATTGGAACGCCTATTGCAGAGAAGGTAGCGGATTTGAGTGGCTATCTTTTGATCGTGTTGTGTGCGGTATTTCTGGAAAAGTATCTGGTGACGATTACCGGGTACGCGGCGTTTAAAATCTTTATTCCGGCGGCGTGTGTGCTATTTGCGGCAAATATGATGGCGCGGAATCGGAGTGTTGACAAGCTGGCGCGGAGACTTTTGATCTTCGGTATCTGCATTTTTCTGGTAGTTCCGGCAAGTGTGAAGGTATCAGATCTTATCGAGACCACTTATCAGTCCCAGATCGATGCGACACTGGAGGACGCAAAGAGTACGCAGGAAATGCTGGAAAACAGCAGCGCCGCGCAGCAGGAGATGGAACAGGCGCAGCAGAGCACAGATCAGAATACAGCGCAGCAGGAAACAGGAATCTCCGGCATCTTTGACAAAGCAAAGGATGCCCTTTCCAGTGCGAAGGATTCGGTGACAACAGCGGTGGAAAATGTGACCATTTCTTCGGAAGAACTGGTACAGAAGGTGCAGAATTCCCTGAATCATTTTGTGGAAGCAGTGGCCGTGATGCTGATTACATCCTGTGTGATTCCTATTCTTGTACTTCTGGTATTTTTCTGGCTGATTAAAGTGTTGCTGGATGTGGATATTTCCGGTGGAAATCCAAAGTCCGGTGTACAACATTTAAATTCTAATACTTGATATGCAAATGGATATCTGTGAAGCTTGTAATCCGAGTATCAGCGGCTGGAAAATGAGTGCGAAAATGAAAAATTAGAAGTGCCTGGGCAGATAGAAAATAAAAGTTATTTTTTGCCCGACGAGGCAGTGTAGACACGCGAAAATTCTATAAAAAATAAGTTTTTATTATTTGATTTGGACATATAGAAAATCTGTGAGATCAGATGCCCAGAAAATTAGGAAAGTTTGGGCAAAAGATACATAAGAATTTCTGTATGTCCAATTTGTCTAATTTCTAAAATTATATAGCGAAAATAATTTTTTTAACTGCAAATATTGGGCGTGGAGAGACATAAATATTCTATATGCCAAAACGAGCCAGATATAATGAAAGTTTCCGGTGAAAAAGTTTACACCGACTGTATAAACTGCTCAATATAGTAAAGTGCTGCGCCAATTGCCGGGGTATACTGCCCATGAGTTCCCACAAGAATCTGCGTCGGATCCACTGTAAAAGGCGTGGAACTGTTGATCCGCTCGGCCAGTTTTGCAATGTCCTCTTCTGTAAAATACGGAGCCAGATAGCCACTGATAATGATGGGCGCATCAATGATCAGGTTCAGATTTTTCATGGCAAAGGCCAGATGATTCAGGTAATCTTCCCAGATCTGCATTACCTGAGGAGAAGCCCCTTCTCTCAAAAGCGGGAAAAACTCTTTGATGGGAAGTCCGGCAGCCTGTTCCAGTGCATTGGCGGAGCAATAGGTTTCCAGACAGCCACGGTTTCCACAGTAACATAAGGGACCATCCGGATTGATACACATGTGCTCAATGGTTCCGCTGTGCATGGAACTTCCCTGATGAATCTGATGGTTGGCAATAACCGCACCGCCTAAGTTCCGGTTGAGCAGAAAAACCACTGCGCTGTCCAGTTCCGGGTGATTCCACAATTCCAGAGAAGCGGCGGATTTAGAATCGTGTTCCAGATGGCAGGGCCATGGAAGCCGGCTGGAAAAATCGGCCACATTCATACCGGTATTTTCCATAATGGTTCCATAAGTAACTGTGCTGTGGTCGGGAGAAGTGATTCCCTGAGTGGCAATGGAGATGCCCAGTATTTTGTCAGCATCATACTGCTGATTGGAAATAAAATTCTTGATTTCAGAAGCAACCTGTTCATAGTAAGCATCTGTATTTTCATAAGGAAGTGGAATGGTATCCATGCAAAGCGCATTTCCGTATAAATCCACAATTGTAATATGAAACATCTTTTTCAAAATACCGATTCCGATAGAAATCTTAAAGTCAGGAACAATCCGGATGGCATGTGCTTTTCTTCCGCCGGTGGATTCAAAATAACCGTTTCGTTCGATCAACCCCTCTTCTTCCAACAGATTCAGATTCTGGCTGACAGTTGACAATCCCATCTGCAGATCCTGCACAATTTTCAATTTGGCAGATGCCTTTGTCTTATAAATATATTGATAGACTTTGGAACGGTTGATTTTCTTCAGACTAATCGTCGTTAATCCCTTTTCGCTCATAAAATCCAATCCTCCTGATAATTTTATAAGTTAATGGTAAGTATTACGTTTTATTTCAGTATAGAACAGAAAGCTGGTAAAAGTCCACAAAAATAGAAAATAAACATTGGCGTAATTGCCAGTAGACGAATGATTTACCAACATATATACTAGACTTACAATTAAGATATAAACATAAGTAATGAATGTAAGTAAAATAATGAAGGAGGAACAAACTATGAAGTTGACAATGGCAGGAATCAAAGATCGTGAGGCATGGGAAAAAGCGGGAATTCAGCTGCCGGGATATGATGTGGAAGAGGTTTCTGAAAAGGCGAGAAAAGCACCGCGCTGGGTACATTTCGGAATCGGCAATATTTTCCGTGTCTTTATCGGAGGAATTGCAGATGGACTTCTGGAAGAAGGTGCTCTGGACAGGGGACTTACTTGTGTGGAGACCTTTGACTATGATGTGGCAGATAAGATTTATGCTCCATATGATAATCTTGGATTGAGTGTAATTCTGCACGGAGATGGCACCAGAGATTATAAAGTGTTAGGCGCTCTGGCAGAGGCGGTAAAAGCCCAGTCTTCCAATGAAAAGCAGTGGAACAGACTGAAAGAGATTTTTGCCGCCCCCTCTCTTCAGCTGGTTTCCTTTACCATTACAGAAAAGGGATATGCGCTGCAGAAAGCAGATGGAACCTGGTTCCCGTTTGTGGAAGCGGATATTAAGAACGGTCCGGCAAAAGCCACGGGAGCTATGGCAGTTCTGACGGCTATGCTCTATGAACGGTATCAGGCAGGAAAATATCCGCTGGCACTGGTTTCCATGGACAACTGCTCCCAGAATGGAGCAAGGCTTCGTCAGTCCGTGCTGACCATGGCGGAAGAATGGAAAAAGGCAGGCTATGTGGATGATGGGTTCCTTGCTTATGTGAGTGATGAGAAAACAATCGCATTTCCGTGGACCATGATTGATAAAATCACTCCTCGTCCAAGCGAGCAGATTGCAGCAGATCTGGAAGCACTGGGAGTGGAAGATATGCAGCCGGTAATCACTGCGAAGAAGACTTACATTGCACCGTTTGTAAATGCGGAAAAACCGCAGTATCTGGTGATCGAGGACAGTTTCCCCAATGGACGTCCGGCATTGGAAAAAGGCTTTGGTGTTTACATGGCAGACCGTAAGACGGTCAATCTGGCAGAACGTATGAAGGTAACCGTTTGTCTGAATCCGGTTCATTCTGCCACCGGACCGCTGGGAGTTGCCCTTGGATATGAGTTATTTGCTCACATGCTCAATACAGATGCGGATATGATGAAGATGGCCCGGATGGTTGCTTATGATGAAGGACTTCCGGTGGTACAGGATCCAGGGATTCTCTCACCGCAGGCATTTGTAGATGAACTTTTTAATGACCGGTTTCCAAATGAATATCTGGGAGATACCAACCTCCGTCTGGCAGTCGATGTATCCCAGATGGTAGGAATTCGCTTCGGAGAGACGATCAAAGCATATGTGGAAAAATATGGAGATGCATCCAGACTGACAGCACTTCCGCTGGGAATTGCAGGATGGCTTCGTTATATGCTGGCAGTGGATGATGCCGGTAAGAAATACGAACTTGCACCTGACCCGATGAATGAAGAGATTCAGGAACAGTTAAAGGATATCGTGGTCGGTCAGCCGGAGACTTTTACAGATCAGCTGAGACCGATTCTTTCCAACGAGCGTCTGTTCTTTATCGATCTTTACAAAGCAGGAGTTGGTGAGAAGGTTGAAAATATGTTCCGTGAGATGATCGCGGGACCGGGAGCAATTAAGGCAACCATTCATAAATATGTGAACGCATAGATAACAGGGGGAAAGAAAATGACAGAACCGGTATTATCGCTGGTAATTTCCGCTCTGTTTATCGGACTTGGAGCAGGAATGCCGGTTCGGAAATGCGGTGGCCAGCCTCTGCGTGGAAAAGAAAGGCGCCATTCCGGCAATGCCGACATTGGAACAAGTTAAGAAAAGGCTGTAGGTAAAAAGCTGTAAAACTTCATTGATTGAGGTTTTGCAGCTTTTATTGTATAATCAGGTACATGATGAATGAAACCATAGGAATGCTTCAGGAATTACTGGAGCAGAATCAGTTTGAACTGCTGATACCTGAAGAGCCGGAAGCGAAAGATATCCGTCTCGTTTACCTGATGAATGACGCAGTAGAAAGTTTTCTCATTTTCAGAAATGCTCATATGACAGGAACCTACAAAAGTGAATATGAAGGTGAACTGGAATTTTCCTTAAGCCATGATGAGAAGCGTGAGGAGTACATTCTCTCTGTCTGGCAGGGAGACAGCGTAGTAACAGTATGGTTTCGGAAGCTGGAACTGGAGGCACATCTCTATAATTATGGCGTGATCGGGCATTTCTGGGTGAAAGGATGGGAATATCTGCGGCAGCTGGAATACCGGATTTCCATTTTGCGGGACAAATATGAATATCTGGGGCCGGAATTCTGCACGCCGGGGGAACAGAAAATTGCACTGCTCTGCGACTTTCCTCCGCTGAACTGCAGCTGTTATCCGGCCGTTCCGGAAAAATATCTGGTACCGCGGGAAAATGTGTGGGAACCGACGGCAGAGGCGATTGCGGTAATGGAAGAATTGGCTGTGAAGACGGGAGATACAAAGCTTCAGAAAATGCTCAACGATTATCGGAAAGATCCGGCTCCAGTCAATGCCAGAAAAATTGCGTCAGCTCTTCGAAAAAATGTCCATGCAGATACGGTTGATCTTTTGTCGGTGTGGCTCAAAGAGGAAACAGCCACATATCCTGATCGAAGCTATGGAGCAGAGACAGACCGGCAGATCCAGACGATGCTCCAACAGGCAGAGGACAAAAGAATGGAATTGGAAAGGAAAGGAATCCGGGCAGAGGTGCTGCGGGAAGAACCATTTACCACAGCCCAGGATCATCTGGATTTTCAGGTATATCTTATGGTCTGGAAACGAGGACTTTTTGATCGGACCGTGACGGTGGAATGTATAGGAAGAAAAGCGCATGTGGAAAATTAAATTATAAGTAATACTTAATAATAAAAATATTTTTAAATTATAACTGAGTCGAATTATGCGAAAAAACAAAGGAAAAACAAAAATTCTATTGACAATATTAGGGGAAACTGCCTATACTGACAAGTGCTAAGAAATAAACTGATCTTATGGCTCATAAGTTCAGCTCATAAGAGACAACCCGTAAATAGGGACACAGGAGGATTATTTATGAAAAAGAAAGTTGTAAGTTTACTTACTGCTATGGCTTTGACTGCAATGACTCTTGCAGGATGTGGTTCTTCCACAGCAGCAGACAGCACTGACAGTACAGCAGCAGAGACTACTGATGAGGCAGCTGACACGGAAGCAGATGCAGACAGCACCGCTGCAGTTACCAATGTAAAAGCAGGTTTCATTTTCCTGCATGATGAGAACTCTACTTATGACCTGAACTTTATGAATGCAGCAAAAGAAGCATGTGAGAAGCTTGGTATTGAGTACATGACTAAGACTAATATCCCGGAAGGTCAGGAATGTTATGATGCAGCATGTGAGCTGGCAGATGCAGGATGCAACTTCATCTTCGCAGACAGCTTTGGACATGAGGATTACATCATCGAGGCTGCAAAAGAGTATCCGGAAGTACAGTTCAGCCATGCAACCGGAACTAAGGCTCATACAGAGGGACTTGACAACTTCCACAATGCATTCGCTTCCATTTATGATGGACGTTATCTTGCAGGTATTGCTGCTGGTATGAAATTAAATGAGATGATCGCAAATGGTGATATCACTGAGGATCAGGCAAAGATGGGATATGTAGGAGCATATACCTATGCAGAGGTTATCTCCGGATATACTTCCTTCTTCCTGGGCGCACGTTCTGTATGCCCGAGCGTAACAATGGACGTTACCTTTACCGGTTCCTGGTATGATGAGACCGCTGAGAAAGAGGGCGCTAACAAACTGATCGAGGACGGATGCGTACTGATCAGCCAGCATGCAGACTCCATGGGAGCTCCGACCGCATGCGAGACCGCAGGTGTACCGAACGTATCCTACAACGGAAGCACCGAAAGCGCTTGCCCGAACACCTTCCTTGTATCTTCCAGAGTAAACTGGGAGCCCTACTTTGAATATGCAATGAACTGTGTAGCAGATGGAACCCAGATCGACGCTGACTGGACCGGAACACTGGCTACCGGTTCTGTTGAACTGAGCAGCCTTGGAAGCGCAGTAGCAGATGGAACTCAGGAAGCAATCGATGCAGCAACTGCTGAGATTGAAGCTGGTACCTTACATGTATTTGATACCGCTACATTCACCGTTGATGGTGCAGAGATGACCAGCTATGAAGCAGATGTGGATACGGATGCAGATTACACCCCGGATCATGAGGTAGTAAGCGACGGATATTTCCATGAGTCTGAGTACCGTTCCGCTCCGTACTTCAATGTACAGATCGATGGCATCAACCTTCTGGATACCGCATTCTAATTCAAATAAAATGCCTTGCAAAGGACGGCACAGCGACTATCGCCGCGCCGCCCTTTTTATCGTATGGAAACGAAGTTTTCCATACGATAAAAAGGACGGAACGGTTCTAATACGGCTCTAATATAGAAAGGGGACGAAAGATGGATACCAGAATAGCAGCAGTTTCGTTAAGAAACGTAACGAAGACCTTTGGCGCGGTTGTTGCCAATGAGAAAGTGAATCTGGATATTTATAAGGGAGAGATTCTGGCGCTCCTGGGAGAAAACGGAAGCGGAAAGACAACACTGATGAATATGCTTTCCGGTATTTATTTCCCGGATGAGGGACAGATCTTTATCAATGGAAAAGAAGAGATTATCAAATCACCAAAAGATGCATTAAAGCTGGGCATTGGTATGGTGCATCAGCATTTCAAACTGGTGGATGTACTGTCTGCTACGGAAAATATTGTATTGGGTCTGGAAGGAAAGCTGAATATTAAAGAAGCATCCGGAAAGATTGCACACATCTGTGAAAAATATGGATTTGAGGTGGATCCGAAGCAGAAAATTTATGATATGTCTGTTTCTCAGAAGCAGACCGTGGAGATTGTAAAAGTACTTTACCGCGGTGCGGACATTCTGATTCTGGATGAGCCGACGGCAGTGCTGACCCCTCAGGAGACGGAAAAATTGTTCCGTGTACTTCGTAAAATGAGAGATGATGGAAAAGCGATTGTCATTATCACTCATAAGATGAACGAGGTAAAATCTCTGTCTGACCGTGTGGCAGTCCTGAGAAGTGGCCAGTATATTGGCGATATGAAGACCAGTGAGACCAACATTACGGAAATGACCAATATGATGGTTGGACATACAGTAACCCTGAACATTGACCGTCCGGACCCGGTAGATCCGAAACCACGAATCGAGGTGGAGGGGCTGACTGTCCGGAATGAAGAGGGCGTAGTCAAGTTAAAGGATGTCAGCTTTACTGCCAACAGCGGTGAGATTCTTGGCATTGCCGGAATCTCCGGATGCGGACAGAAGGAGCTGCTGGAAGCAATTGCAGGACTTCAGCCGGTAGAGTCCGGAACGATTGCCTATATGGAACCGGATGGCACAAAAGAAATGTTAATTGGAAAAGATCCGCTGAAGATTGCGGAGATGGGTGTTTCCCTTTCGTTTGTTCCGGAAGACCGTCTAGGTATGGGTCTGGTAGGAAATATGGATCTGACCGATAATATGATGCTTCGTTCCTTCCGGAAAGGAAAGACTCCCTTTGTCAACCGCAAACCGGCCAGAGAACTGGCAGAGCATGTGGTAGAGAGTCTGGAAGTGGTAACACCGGGCATTCACACACCGGTTCGCCGTCTTTCCGGTGGTAATGTTCAGAAAGTACTGCTGGGACGCGAGATTGCATCCTCACCGACCGTTCTGCTGACGGCTTATGCAGTGCGTGGTCTGGATATCAACTCCTCCTATACGATTTATGACTTGCTGAATGAGCAGAAGAAAAAGGGCGTGGCTGTTATCTTTGTCGGCGAGGATCTGGATGTGCTGGTAGAACTTTCCGACCGGATCATGGTTCTCTGTGGAGGAGAAGTCAGCGGCATCGTAGATGCCAGAACGACAGATAAAAATGAGGTCGGCATGATGATGACCAGAATGGGAGGCAGTGAAGAACATGAATGAGAAAAAGAAAGAACCGCTTTTCCATATTGTAAAGAGAGATGCCATTCCCTGGTATCAGTCGCTGGGAATCCGGGCAGCGGCCATTGTGCTGGCGCTGATTCTCTGCGCGATAATTACAACCGTAACGACGGGTATTAACCCGATTCAGGTATATCAGTCTATTTTTACAGGAGCATTTGGCTCTGCCAGAAAGACCTGGATTACCTTCCAGAACATTTCCATCCTGCTTCTGATTTCCCTGGCGTTGACTCCGGCATTCAAGATGAAATTCTGGAATATTGGCGGTGAAGGTCAGGTGCTCATCGGTGGTCTGGCATCTGCAGCCTGCATGATCTGTCTGGGGAACAAGCTTCCGAATGCGGCAGTCATCCTCTGCATGATTGTGGCAAGTATCGCAGCTGGTGCATTCTGGGGATTTATTCCGGCATTTTTCAAGGCAAAATGGAATACAAATGAGACTCTTTCCACTCTGATGATGAACTATATTGCTACTCAGCTGGTGGCATTTTATACCATCGTATGGGAAGTGCCGAAGGGCTCTGGAAAGATTGGAATTATCAATCAGAATACGAATGTGGGCTGGCTGCCCCAGGCATTCGGTTACAAATACCTCTTAAGCATTCTGGTGGCAGTGCTCATTACGGCATTTATGTATATTTATCTTAACTACAGTAAACATGGCTATGAGATTTCTGTTGTGGGTGAGAGTGAGAACACGGCGAAATACGTTGGCATTAAAGTAGAAAAAGTGATCATGCGGACGGTGGTACTGTCCGGTGCTATCTGCGGACTGGTTGGTCTTCTGCTGGTGGGAGGCATCAATCATACGATAACCACAACCATTGCAGGAGGTCAGGGATTTACGGCAGTTCTGGTATCCTGGATGTCCAAATTCAATCCGCTGACCATGGTATTCTCCAGCTTCCTGATCATTTTCATGAATCGTGGTGCCAGTGAGATTTCCACAAACTTCGGACTGAACCAGTCTTACTCCGATATCCTGACGGGAATTATTCTGTTCTTTATCATCGGCTGTGAATTCTTCATCTCTTATCAGCTGCAGTCACGTAAAAAAGCAGAGAAGAAGGAGGTAAAATAAATCATGTTGAACTTCTTACTTGCGTTTATTCCAAGAGCCATTGTGCAGGGCATTCCGCTGCTATTCGGAAGTACCGGTGAGATCGTGACCGAGAAATCCGGTAATCTGAATCTGGGAATTCCGGGCGTTATGTATGTGGGAGCCATCTGTGGTGTGATCGGTTCTTTCTTCTATGAACATTCTGTGCCGGATGCGTCTGCCATGAACGGAACCCTCGCCATTCTGATTCCGATGGCATGCTGCATGCTTGGCTCGCTGCTCATGGGAATCTTATACTGTTTCCTGACCGTGACACTGAGAGCAAATCAGAATGTAACAGGACTTGCCATGACTACATTTGGTGTTGGTTTTGGTAACTTCTTTGGCGGTTCGCTGATCAAACTGGTAGACAGCGATGTTCCCTCCATTACCCTGACGGCAACCAGTGGATTTTTCAGCAAGACCCTTCCCTTTGCAGGAAAACTGGGCTGGTTTGGAAAATTGTTCCTGTCCTACGGCTTCCTGGCATATCTGGCAGTGATCATTGCGCTGGTAGCATCCTATATTCTGCATCACACCCGTGTGGGCCTTCAGCTTCGTGCAGTTGGCGAGAACCCGAGTACTGCAGATGCAGCAGGTATTAACGTGGCAAAATATAAATACATCGCAACCTGTGTCGGATGTATGATCGCAGGATTTGGCGGTCTCTACTATGTTATGGACTATGCCTGCGGCGTATGGTCCAACGATGCCTTCGGTGACAGAGGCTGGCTGGCTATCGCCCTTGTAATCTTCACCATCTGGCGCCCGAATATCAGTATTCTGGCATCCTTCCTGTTTGGAGGACTGTATATCCTGTATCTCTACATTCCGACCGGAATGGATCATATGGAGTTCCAGGAGTTATATAAAATGATTCCGTATGTGGTAACTCTGGTGGTACTGGTAGTGACCAGCATCCGCAGTAAGAGAGAGAGCCAGCCTCCTGCAAGTCTGGGTCTGGCTTACTTCAGGGAAGAACGATAAAGATAGAAAATGTAACCCCGCGGTCCGATGGTATGGACTGCGGGGATTTTCTGTTGCAGTATTAATGATTTTCAGGGGTCAGATGCTCCAGGTTCTCTTCGATGATTTCCAGCGTCCTGAAAAATCCATTTCGATCGTTCTCATTTGTGTTTTTAAGAAGAGCGGTTTCAAAGTCCTGTTGAAGTCTTCTGCCTTTTTCGATAATGGGAAGTGCTTGTTCCGTACATTGAAGTTCGATTTTTCGTCGGTCTCCTTCTATACTGTTTCTGGTCAGATATCCTTCTTTTACCAGTTTATCTACATTGACAGAGACCAGATTGGCTTTGATTTTCCGGATTTCCACGATGTCGCGGGCTGTTTTGCATTCCGGATTGTTGCCAAGAAACATAAGAATATCAAAGGCTGTTTGCGGCATATGAATCTCTTTACATAAAGATTTGCAGTATTCATTGTATGCCAATCGTATTTTTCTTGCAAATTCCAGACGTACATTCATGATTTTTACCTCACTCCCGGATAATTCAAAAATGAACTGTTCATATTTGAATAGCGTAGCATGAATCAAAGAATGTGTCAATGGGAATGTATTCATAGAAAACAAATTGACTCACTGGGGGATTTTAGAATATAATTTCGATAACATAAGAATAAGGTGATACGATCATGGGAATGCATTACTATATGGCCCCGTTGGAGGCCATTACCACTTATACCTACCGACAGGCTCATGCAAAAGTATACGGACCTCTTGATAAATATTTTATCCCGTTTCTGGAAACTCATGAGAAGCGGGATTTTAAGACAAGAGAGCTGCAGGAAATCCTGCCGGAACATAATGAAGGAATTTATGTGGTACCGCAGATTCTGACTAACAAGGCAGATGGATTTATCCGCCTCGGAAAAGCATTGAAAGACTATGGATATCAGGAGATCAATTTAAACCTTGGATGTCCGTCCAAAACGGTGGTGACCAAAGGAAAAGGTTCTGGATTTCTGGCATTTCCGGAAGAGCTGGACTGTTTCCTGGACAACATCTTTGAGGCACTGGGTTCAGAACTGAAATTATCCGTAAAAACCAGAATCGGGAAGGAAAAGCCGGAAGAATTTCCGAGACTTCTGGAAATTTTCAACCGTTATCCTCTGGAAGAATTGATCATTCATCCAAGAGTACAGACCGATGGGTACAAGAATTACCCCAGAATGGAAATGTATGATCTGGCGGCAAAGGAGAGCAAAAATCCTATATGCTATAACGGTGATTTGTTCAATCAGGAGAAGCTGGAGAAATTTCAGAAAGAGCGGCCGGATACAGATTGTTTGATGATTGGCAGGGGATTTCTCATGAATCCGGAAACCGGACGGAAAGAATTCTGGGAGTTTCACGATTTGGTCTATCACGGCTATCTGGAACGGGATCTGGGTGGTTACCGGAACGTGCTATTTAAAATGAAAGAGTTGTGGCTCTATCAGGTGAAACTGTTCCCGGAAGTGAAGGGACTGGAGAAGAAGATCAAAAAACTGCAGACGCAGCAAGAGTATGAGCAGCTGATGGGAAAGTTGCAGACAGTTTCATAAATCCTTTCGTTGTCAACCGTATGGGAATATTGTATAATAAAAACAATCACAGCAAACGGAGGAAAAATGCATGACAGGAATGAACTCTGCAGTGATCTGGCTTGTGCTGGTGATCGTATTGCTGGCTATTGAGATTGCGACGTTGGGCCTGACGACAGTCTGGTTCGCAGGCGGGGCGGCAGCAGCATTTATCTCTACCTTTTTTGGTGCGAGTATGGGAGTCCAGACAGGAATTTTTCTGGTACTGTCACTGATTTTACTGTTGGTTACAAGACCGGCAGCCATGCGCTTTATGAAAAAGGGACAGGTAAAAACCAATGCGGACAGTCTGATCGGCAGAACAGCCGTAGCAACGAAGGAGATCAATAATCTGGCGCAGACCGGAGAAGTTGACATTGCCGATATCAGCTGGACAGCAAGAAGCAGGGATGATTTGAAGATTATCCCGGCAGGCAGCAAAGTAAAGATCTGTGCCATCGAAGGCGTGAAGCTTATCGTGGAGGAGATAAAGGAGGAAATAAAATGATTTTAGTAGGCGTACTGATTCTGGTGATTCTGATCATTCTGGCATCCTGTGTGAAAGTGGTACCGCAGGCTACCGCACTTGTTATGGAACGTCTGGGTGCGTATAACGGAACCTGGCCGGTAGGTATCCATTTTAAGGTGCCGATCATTGATCGTGTGGCAAAGAAAGTGACCCTGAAAGAGCAGGTAGTGGATTTCGCTCCGCAGCCGGTAATTACAAAAGATAATGTAACCATGAGAATTGATACGGTTGTGTTCTTCCAGATTACGGATCCGAAGCTTTTTGCTTATGGTGTAGAGAATCCGATCATGGCCATCGAGAACCTGACCGCTACCACCCTTAGAAATATCATTGGAGATCTGGAACTTGACCAGACCCTGACTTCCCGTGAGACCATCAACACCAAGATGCGTGCTTCTCTGGATGTGGCAACAGATCCGTGGGGCATCAAAGTGAACCGTGTGGAACTGAAGAACATCATTCCTCCGGCTGCCATTCAGGATGCCATGGAGAAGCAGATGAAGGCAGAGCGTGAGCGCCGTGAGGCAATTCTGAAAGCAGAAGGTGAAAAGAAGTCCACTATTCTGGTGGCAGAAGGTCATAAAGAGTCTGCGATTCTGGATGCAGAGGCCGAGAAACAGGCAGCAATCTTGAGAGCAGAAGCAGAGAAAGAGAAGATGATCAAGGAAGCAGAAGGTCAGGCAGCAGCCATCCTGAAAGTACAGCAGGCAAATGCGGACGGTCTTCGTTTCCTGAAAGAAGTAGGAGTAGATGAAGCGGTGATCCAGCTGAAGAGCCTGGAGGCATTTGCAAAGGCAGCCGACGGACAGGCAACCAAGATCATTATTCCGTCCGAGATTCAGAAGCTTGCCGGACTGGTAAGTTCCGTTACGGAAGTAGCGAAAGAGAAGTAATTCGCATTGCAGAAACACATTTCGGGCTGACGCAGCATGTTGCGCCAGCCTGTTTGCATGAAAGCACATACATACAAAAGGAGACACCGCCATGGATTTAAAAGGAAGAAATTTTTTGAAACTGCTTGATTATACACCGGAAGAGATGACTTATCTTCTGGATCTGGCTGCAGAGCTGAAAACCAAGAAGAAAAAAGGCATTCCGGTAGATACTTTAAGAGGTAAAAATGTTGCGCTGATTTTTGAAAAAACCAGTACCAGAACCCGCTGCTCTTTTGAAGTGGCTGCCCATGACCTGGGTATGGGAACGACTTACCTTGATCCCACCGGTTCTCAGATCGGTAAGAAGGAGAGCATTGCAGATACTGCCCGTGTGCTGGGAAGAATGTATGAGGGTATCGAGTACCGTGGATATGGTCAGGAGATCGTGGAAGAGCTGGCAAAATATGCAGGGGTTCCGGTATGGAACGGTCTGACCAATGAGTTCCATCCGACCCAGATTCTGGCAGATATGCTGACCATCCGTGAGCATTTCGGAAATCTGGATGTGAAAGTCGTTTACATGGGTGATGCCCGTTACAATATGGGCAATTCCTGGATGGTAGGATGTGCGAAGATGGGTATGGACTTTACTGCATGCGCGCCGAAGAAATACTGGCCGTCCCAGGAGCTGATCGATCAGTGTCAGGAAATCGCAAAAGAGACCGGCGCAAAGATCACGCTGGAAGAGGATGTACAGAAGGCAACTAAGAACGCAGATGTCATTTATACGGACGTATGGGTATCCATGGGTGAGCCGGATGAAGTATGGGCAGAGCGTATCCATGACCTTCTTCCCTATCAGGTAAATAAAGCAGTGATGGAAAATGCAGGAGAGCAGGCAATCTTCATGCACTGTCTGCCGGCGTTCCATGATCTGGGAACCAAGATCGGCAAACAGATCAGTGAGAAATTTAATCTGGATGCCATGGAAGTAACCGACGAAGTATTTGAGTCATCCCAGTCTGTTGTATTTGATGAGGCTGAGAATCGTATGCATACCATCAAAGCTGTGATGGCAGCAACGCTGGGAGCATAAAAAGCCGGAGGAATCATGAAAGGATTTCTGGAAAGATATCGGAATATTACTGTCTGGCTGAGTCTCTTTATTCTGGCCATGGGATTTGTGGCAGCGTCGGATGAAGAACAGCGGATGGTATGCATGCTATTTGCATTTCTGGCGGGGGCGTTTCTCTTTGGAGCGGGAACTGCCAGAGAATGGGCAGTAAAAAATCAGCCAGGTGTCTTTTGCTATGCAGTATTGACAGCGGCTATGTGGATGGCAGTCGTTATAACGATTCTGCGCCTGGGAGGAATTTTATGAGAACAGAATTATTGAAAATATTGCGGGAATCGGATGACTACGTATCCGGACAGCAGCTTTGCGACCAGTTTGGAGTTTCCAGGACTGCTGTCTGGAAGGCAATCAGCCAGCTGCGGGAAGAAGGCTATGATATCGAAGCGGTAAAAAATCGTGGATATAAGCTGGGTTCAGGTGAAACACCGGATCTTCTGACTGCTTCGGAAATCGTGAGCAGGCTGCATACGGAGCAGATGGGTAAAAACTGTATTTTCCTGGAGAGTGTGGATTCTACCAATAATTATGCCAAGCGCATTGCTGAGCAGGGAGCAGAAACTGGAACTCTGGTAGTAGCAGAAGAGCAGACCGGGGGTAAAGGCCGCAGGGGAAGATCCTGGGAGACCCCAAAAGGAGCGAATATTGCCATGACGATTCTGCTAAAACCACAGATTCGCCCAGAGCATGCTTCACGGCTGACCCTTCTTATGGCTATGGCGGTGGTCAGGGGGATTCAGAGTGTGACGGGACTGGAAGCTGGCATCAAATGGCCCAATGATGTGGTAGTAGATGGACATAAAGTCTGTGGAATTCTGACGGAAATGAGCACGGAGGTCGATTATATCAACTATGTGGTCATTGGTACGGGTATTAATGTGAACCAGACAGAATTTCCGGAAGAGATCCGGGAGATTGCCGGTTCCTTAAAACAGGCAGCAGGACATGCCATTGCAAGAGCGGAGCTGGTTGCCGTTGTGATGGAAGAACTGGAAGATCTCTATGGAACATTTTTAAAAACAGAGGATCTGTCGGCGCTGAAAGAAGAATATAATAAACATTGTGTGACCTGCGGTCATGAGATCCGTGTGCTGGAGCCGGGACATGAATATACCGGAACTACCGAGGGAATCAATGACAATGGAGAACTGATAGTGAAAAAGACAGACGGTAAAACTGTCTGCGTCTACGCGGGAGAAGTTTCTGTGCGTGGATTGTACGGATATGTATAGGAGAAATGACAGATGTATCAGGACAAAGTGGTGCTCTGCGGAGCAAGCGCTTATGAAAAAAAATATTATCTGAATGAAGATTTTAAGGCACTTCCTCAGCAAATTCAGGATGAGCTGAAGATTATGTGCGTGTTGTTCACGGAAGATATCGGTGGTGTGCTGACCCTGGTATTTGATGAGGAGGGGAATCTTCTGCTGGAAGTATCAGCGAATGAAGGAGATTTGCTTTATGACGATATTGGAAGTGAACTGAAGATCCGTCAGATCAGGAAAGAGAAGGCGGAGCTGTTACAGTCACTGGAACTGTACTATAAGGTGTTCTTCCTTGGCGAGGATGTAGAAGGATGATACAGACACTGAAGATCGGAGACGTAAGTCTGAAAAATAATCTGATCCTCGCTCCCATGGCAGGTGTTACGGACCTGCCATTTCGTCTTTTGTGTAAAGAACAGGGAGCGGGGCTTCTCTGTATGGAGATGGTCAGTGCCAAGGCAATTTATTTTAATAACAGGAATACGGAAGAATTGCTTACCATTGATGACCGGGAGCCGCCAGTGTCCTTGCAGCTGTTTGGTTCCGATCCGGATATCATTAGTGAGATGGCGAAAAAGATAGAGAACCGCTCCTTTTCCATTCTGGATATCAATATGGGATGTCCGGTGCCGAAAGTAGCTGGCAACGGTGAAGGTTCCGCCCTTATGAAAAATCCAAAGCTGGTGGAAGAGATCGTCAGTAAGACTGCAAAAGCCATCAAAAAACCGGTGACTGTGAAGATCAGAAAAGGATTTGACGATGAGCATATCAATGCAGTGGAGATTGCAAGAATTGCGGAAAGCGCAGGAGCAGCAGCGGTAGCGGTGCATGGCCGGACCAGAGAGCAGTACTACAGTGGAAAAGCAGACTGGAACATTATCCGTCAGGTAAAAGAAGCGGTGAAGATTCCAGTCATTGGAAATGGAGATGTGACTTCTCCGGAGGCTGCAAGGCAGCTTGTGGAGATGACTGGCTGCGACGGCATCATGATTGGTCGGGGCGCACAGGGGAATCCGTGGATTTTCCGGCAGATTCTGCACTGGATGGAGACTGGGGAAGAAGAACCAAAGCCAGATCTGGAAGAAGTGAAAGCCATGATTCTCCGGCATGCGAAGATGCTGGTGGAATATAAAGGTGCATATACCGGAATCCGGGAGATGAGAAAACATGTGGCCTGGTATACAGCCGGATATCCTAATTCGGCGAAACTTCGGGCGCGGGTTAACGAAATCGAAAGTCTGGAAGCGCTGGAGCATTTAATCCAAGGGCTGTGACATATATTTGAGTGAGGTCAAAGGTGCGGAGGCGGCTTTTTTGAACTGGTGGAGACGGTTAAGCGCGTGGCTGCAGCATCAGAAGAAAGAGGATCATGTAACGGAGAAAAAGGAAAAAGAACAGAAGAGTTTTTTCCTATATATGAGTCAGAGCCCGGAAGTGCTCACGTATTTAAGAAGAGAGGCAGGAATTCCGCTTCGAAATCTGGAGCTGGTAGTGGTGGATAATCCATCAGAACCGGCCTGGCAGGTAGAGAGGATTTTGGAGCTGTTAGTGCCAAAGCTCAATCTGCTTTATGTGCTGACCGATCGACCGGAATATTTCCGGGAGCTTTCGGAGGAGGTTTTTGAGGAACAGGGACTGCTTATGACCGTGACTGACAGTCAGGAGATTCGTAGGGCTGGGAACCTGATTATGGATCTTTGCGACTGGGAAATGCACCTTGACATTATTTCTTAGGTACGATAAAATAACTTGACTCAATAGATTTATTGGATAGATTGGAAGGTGTTAAACATGGCGGATAAAAAAAATATTATGACCTATGCAGGTCTTAAAAGACTGCAGGATGAGTTGCAGGATTTGAAAGTAAACCAGAGACGTGAGATTGCTCAGAAGATCAAAGAGGCGAGAGAGCAGGGAGATCTTTCTGAGAACGCCGAGTACGACGCAGCAAAAGACGAGCAGAGAGATATCGAGGCGCGTATTGAGCAGATTGAGCAGATTCTGAAAAATGCAGAGGTTGTTGATGAAGATGAGGTCGATCTGGACAAAATCAATATCGGATGCCTGGTACGTGTTCTGGACATTGAATACGATGAAGAAGAGGAATACAAACTGGTGGGTTCTTCCGAGGCCAGCAGTCTTCAGAATAAAGTTTCCAATGAGTCTCCCTTCGGTAAAGCACTGATTGGAGCAAAAGTAGGAGACATCGTGGAAGTAGAAGCACCGGCTGGCATTGTAAAATACAAAGTGCTCAGCATTCACAGAGCAAACTAAGGAGAGAGAAAGTGGCAGGAAATAATAATACACAGGATCTTGGACAGCTGTTAAAGGTTCGTCGCGAGAAGCTGGCTGACCTCCAGAATGCAGGCAAAGATCCGTTTCAGATTACAAAATATAACCAGACCCATCATTCTTCAGATGTAAAAGCTCTTTACGAAGAGCATGAGGCAAAGATTCTCGCAGGAAGAGCACCGCTGAACACTGAGGGAATGGATGAGGCACAGGCAAAAGACGCACAGAATGCGGATTATAATGAGAGAAGAGCGATCATGGACGCACAGCCGATCCATGTATCCATTGCCGGACGTATGATGTTCAAGCGTGTGATGGGAAAAGCGTCCTTCTGTAACATCCGTGATCTGAAAGGAACCATTCAGGTCTATGTGGCAAGAGACGCCATCGGAGAAGAGAGCTACGCAGATTTTAAGAAATCTGACATTGGCGATATCTATGGTGTGGAGGGTTATGCATTCCGTACCAAGACCGGTGAGGTTTCCATTCATGCAGAGAAGATGACGCTTCTGAGCAAGAGTCTTCAGATCCTCCCTGAGAAATATCATGGAATTACCGATACGGATATGCGTTATCGTCAGAGATATGTAGATCTGATTATGAACGAGGATGTAAAGAATACCTTCATCAAACGTTCCCAGATCATTAAAGAGATCCGTAACTTCCTGGCAGGAAGAGATTTCATGGAAGTGGAGACTCCAACTCTGGTTTCCAATGCAGGTGGAGCAGCAGCACGCCCCTTTGAGACTCATTACAATGCACTGAATGAGGATGTAAAGCTCCGTATTTCCCTTGAGCTTTATCTGAAGAGACTGATTGTAGGCGGACTTGAGAGAGTCTTCGAGATCGGTCGTGTATATCGTAACGAAGGTGTAGACACCCGTCATAATCCGGAATTTACTCTGATGGAGCTGTATCAGGCCTATACGGACTATGAAGGCATGATGGAACTGACAGAGAGCATGTTCCGTTATCTGGCTGAGAAAGTCTGCGGAAGCACCAAGTTTACTTATAATGGAATTGAGATCGACTTTGGCAAGCCCTTTGAGCGTCTTACCATGAACGATGCAATTAAAAAATATGCAGGCATTGACTTTGATGCCGTTGAGACCGATGAGGAAGCTAAGAGACTGGCAGATGAGCGTCACATTGAATATGAGGAGCGTCATACAAAGGGTGACATCATTAACCTGTTCTTCGAGGAGTACTGTGAGAAAGAGCTGATTCAGCCGACTTTTATCATGGATCATCCGCTGTCCATCTCTCCGCTGACCAAGAAAAAACCGTCCGACCCGAATAAAGTAGAGCGTTTCGAGCTGTTCATTAATACCTGGGAGATGTGTAATGCATATTCTGAGTTGAATGACCCGATCGATCAGAGAGAGCGTTTCGCCCAGCAGGATGCAAATGCGGAAGCAGGTGATGACGAGGCACAGCATACAGATGAAGATTTCCTGAATGCACTGGAGATCGGTATGCCTCCGACAGGTGGTATCGGATACGGTATTGACCGTCTGGTTATGCTTCTGACAGACAGTCCGGCTATCCGTGACGTACTGCTCTTCCCGACAATGAAGAGTCTTGACTCTGACAAAAAAGCAGGAAAATCCGGAGCAGTAGAAGAAGCAACTGCAAACGACAACAACGGATTCTTCAAAGACAACGCGAAGATTGACTTCTCCAACGTAAAGGTTGAGCCACTGTTTGAAGAAGATGTTGATTTCGATACATTCAGCAAATCTGACTTCCGTGCAGTGAAGGTTAAAGAGTGTGTTGCAGTTCCGAAGAGTAAGAAACTTCTCCAGTTTACACTGTATGACGGAACAGGCACAGATCGTACTATCCTTTCCGGTATTCACGCTTACTACGAGCCGGAAGAACTGGTAGGTAAGACACTGATCGCGATCACAAACCTGCCACCACGTAAAATGATGGGAATCGAATCTTGCGGTATGTTGCTCAGCGCAGTAAATAACCTGAAGGATTCAGAGGATGAAGAACTGCATCTGATCATGGTTGATAACCATATCCCGGCTGGTGCAAAACTGTACTAAAATTAAATACAAAATCTCTAAAACCATGATGTCAGACCATAGTTGACAACAATTTGACAACAAAATTTGGGATAATAATGAATCGTTATGAAGCATGACGAATTTCAGGTGAAAGGACACAGGTTTGAGAATGAAATCAAAATTGATTCACTGAATCAATGATTGATATGCATGACAACAAGAGCACTTCTTAGAGTTAATGATCAGCCCCCTGTCAAGTAGACAAGTAAAAAATCCAAAATAAGTTTATAGATATCCGCCACATTTGATTCAGTGTGGCGGATATTTATGTTATGAGACGTTTATGCACACCATTTTGCTTTGTATGCTTCTATTCTTTTGTTCTCAGCAATCGGATATTGTGTCGGGGTTTCCGCCGATAATGCTTCGCTTCGTACTTCCAGTGGTGTTTTACAATGGAACCTTTCCTGCAATCTTTCTTCGGCATAAAACTTTATATATTTGTCGATTGCCGAACGTAAAGATACCTCGTCGGTTATTTTATACATACAATACATCTCTGATTTGATAATCCCCCACAATCCTTCAGTAGGACCATTATCAATGCAGTGTCCAACACGGGACATAGACTGTTCTATGCCTTGTTCACGAAGCTTCTTCTGAAATATTCTGCTCGTGTACTGAAAACCTCTGTCAGAATGAAAAATCGGTCTGGCATCCGGATTATCTTTGAGAGCCTTATCGTATGTGTCAAACACAAGTTTATTGTCATTCCTTCCGCTTATAACATACGCAACTGGAAATCGATCATATAGATCAATGATGACACTGAGATATAGTTTCCTGCCAGTCTCAGGAACTTTGAATTCCGTAACATCCGTAGCCCATTTCTCATTAGGTTTCGTTGCATTGAATTCCCTCTTCAGCTTATTTTCCGCTGTTGTCTCCGGTCTGGACGACTGGTATTTCTTCTTCTTTTTACGGATAATAGAATGAATTCCAAGCTTCTTCATGATTCTGTGAACCCTGTTCTTGCTGTAGCTGGTGTGATTGAAATGGTTGATCCAGCTTGTCATCCGCCTATATCCCAAGATATGTCCAAACCGCTCGTCATACTCCTTTATCAGTTCTGCCAGTTTTGTGTTTTCGGATTCCTGCTCTGGAATTGTCCGGTGCAGCCATTTATAGTAAGCAGCGTGTGATATGCCCAATTGTTTGCACATCCAGTTGATACTCCATTGCTTTTTCCGTAAAAATATTTTATTGCCTGATATTTTGATTCAAACCGTAGTTTTCCAAGCCTCACATCCCTTCGAATTCCTTCACTTTTTTTAACAGTTCCACCACCATATCTTTTTCTTCAAGCTGGCGTTTTAGTCGCATGTTCTCCCGGCGCAGCCGCTCCAGTTCATCAACTTCATCATCCGTTTTGTGGCGTCCACGTTTATCGGATAGACCATCTTCTCCAGTAATATCATATTTTCTGACCCATGAATACACCTGGCTATAAGAAACATCATATAGAGACGCTGTTCCTTTATAATCCCGGTTATGGGTAATACAGTATTCAACGATTTCCTTACGTTCAGCTAAAGTTGTCTTTCTTCGTGCTTCTGCCATATAGACCTCCCTCTTGGGATCATAGTCCCTAAGTTCTCTATTGGCATTATACAACGAAATCCAGTTTTGTAGTGTCGCATGTGCAGGAATTCCATATCTGGCGCATAAATCGGTAACCGATCCTTCCCCGTTGATATACTTCCGAACCATTTCAATTTTAAATTCACTGGAATAGGAATGGTTAGCTGTAACAGAGCAGAGGGCTTCTATGCCCCCATTTTGATATGCCAGTATCCAGTTTCTTATAGTTCGTGTACTTTTTATAGATAAATCTATCATAATTTCAGAGACAGAACGTATTCCATTCAGATAATCCTCAACAGCAGAAATTTTTTCTTCAACCGTACACTTGGGTTTTCTTCCCATAAAAATACCTCCAAAGTAGATTTTGGTTATTTACCTTATCTACTTTAGAGGTATCATATCAAATGATATGGCAGTAGCCAGATATACTTTTGCAGTGAACAGAAGATATAAACGTGACGGAGAACAGGAAGCAGATTTTGGTTGGGTTTATTACATAAAAAGTGTAAATGCACAAAAAATAGTAATGGGACTTGAGGTAAAAATAAATTAGTGATAAAATAACATTACCAAAATTCGTGCAAATCACAAGAATGAGGAGCGATGATATGGAGATTAAAAGAGATTCATACCTTGAACAGTTAAAGATAAGAAAAGACAATGGAATGATTAAGATTATCACCGGCATCAGGAGATGTGGAAAATCATATCTATTATTTGTGTTGTTTAAGAAATATTTGATGGAGAGTGGCATAGATAATGACCACATCATTGAAATTGCGTTAGATGGTATTGAAAATGAGGAGCTAAGAGATCCAAAGAAATGTTATCAGCATATTAAAGATGCAATGAAAGATGACCAGCAGTATTATCTGCTCTTGGATGAAGTACAGTTTATGCCACGTTTTGAAGAAGTGTTGAACAGCTTGCTTCGTATTTGTAACATCGATGTGTATGTAACCGGTAGCAATTCTAAATTTTTATCTAGCGATATTGTAACTGAATTTAGGGGAAGAGGAGATGAAATTAGAATTTATCCGTTATCATTTGCAGAGTTCTATGCAACTTTTGATGGAGATTATGATGATGCATGGGAGGAATATATGACATATGGTGGCTTACCACAAGTGGCACAATTCTCTGTGGAGCGCCAGAAGGCTGAGTATCTTAAAAATATATTTACAAATGTTTATATCAAGGATGTGGTAGAACGAAACAGAATTCAAAATGTTGATGAGATTGGAACATTAGTGGATATTCTTGCTTCCGCCATAGGAGCCCCTACCAATCCAACCAAAATATCGAACACCTTTAAAAGTGAGAGGGGTATCAATTACAGTAATAAAACCATATCTAACCATATAGATTATTTGTCAGAGGCATTTTTGATTTCCAAAGCAAACCGATATGATATTAAAGGAAGAAAATATGTTGGAGCAAATCTGAAATACTATTTTTCAGATGTCGGACTTAGAAATGCCAGATTGAATTTCAGACAGCAGGAGCCTACTCACATTATGGAAAATATAGTTTATAATGAGTTGCTGGTACGAGGTTATAATGTGGATGTTGGTATGGTGGATGTATTTGCAAAGAACGGCGAAGGCAGGCGAGTTCATAAGCAGTTAGAGGTTGATTTTGTAGTAAACCAGGGCAGTCAGAGATATTACATTCAGGTGGCTTACGATATGAGTTCAGAAGAAAAGCAGGCTCAAGAGCTTAACTCATTCCGAAATATCCCGGATTCATTTAAGAAGATTGTTATAGTAAATGGTACAAAGAAGCCGTGGAGAAATGAGGAAGGATTCGTGATCATGGGTATGAAATATTTCCTGCTCAATGCGAATAGTTTGGAGTTTTAGCATATAAAATGAGGTAAGATTGAATTATAAGACTATGAAGCGAGGTAGTGGATATGGAAAAAGACCCGTTTAAGGAATATTTGAGGGAGTCTGAACCGGATAAAGCTCATAAGGGGTATGCTTGGAGTACAGCAATCGGACTTCAGGCGGTGGACGGACTCAAACCATCTAAATATTTGATTGATACTGCCATTCAGAATATTGAAGGCAAAATCACGATGAAGGAAGCACAGAGCCTTATCGACAGCTACTATGAAGTAAGACCTGTCCAGTTGTCTGATGACGAGCGTACTGAAGAAGCTGATAAGGTTTCTTCCCGTATTGCTGAAATTCTTTCCGAAACAGCGTTCTCATTTTCTCCGAATGAGTATATCTCTATCCACCGCAAACTCTTTCAGGGGATTTATAAACACGCCGGAAAGATTCGAGATTACAATATCACAAAGAAAGAATGGGTGCTTGATGGAGCAACCGTTATGTACGGTAGTGCGTCCGAACTGAGAGCTACACTTGAATACGATTTTTCGCAGGAGAAAGATTTTAGCTACAAAGGACTTTCAATGGATGAGATTATCCATCATCTTGCGGTATTTGTTTCAAGGTTATGGCAAATCCATATTTTCGGGGAAGGCAATACGAGAACAACGGCAGTGTTCTTCATCAAATATTTAAGGACGCTTGGGTTTTCTGTAACCAATGATATTTTTGCAGAAAATGCGTGGTATTTCAGAAATGCACTTGTCCGTGCAAACTATACGAACTTGCAAAAAGGTATTCACGAAACAACAGAGTATCTGGAAGCATTTCTCAGAAATCTGCTTTTGAACGAGAAAAATGAGCTTCATAATCGAAATCTTCATATAAGTGGACTTTTGAACGAAGAAAAAGTGGACATTGGGGATATAAAAGTGGATATTGAGAATGAAAAAGTGGACATTCAAGATGAAAAAGTGGATATTGAAAGTGTACTTTCCGAAAAAGGTAGTGATTTCTCGGTAAAAACGACGATTCATATCCATAGACTTTTTGAAAAGTTTGGTTTCGATGAGGTGTTTGGAAGAAGTGCAGTTATGGAACTTCTTGAGCTGAAAGGTTCAGGTGCTTCAAAACTTCTTTCCAATTTGGTGCAGGCAGATATTATTGAGCCAGTATCCGGTCACGGAAAAGGAAAATATAAATTCAAGAAGTAGTGTATATCTTATCTGAAGTTTTATAAGATTTTTCTTGAAATTGTCGACACAGCGTGTAGACAATCCGATGTTTTATTTTCAGCAGAAGAAAAGAGAGAAAAGGAACAGAAAAGATAATGATATGGCAGTAGCCAGATATACTCTGGCAGTGAACAGAAGATATAAACGTGACGGAGAACAGGAAGCAGATTTTATTTCCTGTATAACATTTGGTAAGAGTGCAGAATTTGCACAGAAATATCTTCGTAAAGGAATAAGAATTGTGATCGGTGGTCGTATCAGTACTGGAAGTTATAAGGATACGTCCGGTGTTCCGAAAACTGGGAATGATTGCAGAGAAGACCGGATGTGCCATTGTGATGATCGGACATCTGAATAAATCTTCCGGGACGCAGAGATTCATGAAAAAAGTTCTCTTGCACCACCAGGGGAAACAATGGCATTTAAACTGGGAGACGAAGAAGGATTTCGATGGGTGGGAGCCTATGAGATTTCCGCAGATGAATTGTTAGATGGAAAAGAAGGAAAAGCAACAGAAACAAAGCTGGAGAGAGGGGCAAAGCTGATCATGGAACTGCTTGCTGATAAAAAAGAAATTTAAATCAGGGAATTAGACAAAAGGCAAAAGAGCAGGGAATATCCGGGCGAACAATGCGTGATGTGAGAAGCCGGATGAAGAATGAGCTGGAATATCGGGTAAATGAAAAGCAGGAAAACAGTATTCGGTTAAAAGAGTGATGGGTGGCAGAATCATTGGAGAAAGTACAGATTTTTATAGATACCTTATCTGCCACCTGCCGTCTGCCGGGGCATGAATATTCTGAAGTATACAGGAATAAACAGAATTGGATTGACAGAAAATATAGAAAAGCGTATTATAATAACAAGAGGTGGGATTTCCCACACAAATGCTTGCGTAGGAGGTGTTGATAATGGAAGCGATGAAAGATTATGTTGCCCATCTGGATAACAAAAAAAGAATTACGCTCAGAGGAGCTGCTTATCAGTATTATAATGTAAAAGAATACGGAAATGGCTGCATTATTCTGGAACCTCGGGAACTGGCAGTGCCAGAGAGCATTTCAGCCAGAACTCTGGCAGATATGGATCGTGCAGTAAGTAACTTTAAGAAAGGCGATGTTTCTCCGGTTATTGACCTGTCAGATTTTTAAAAGGAATAAGAGATGAATTTTAAGAAGAATGGTAATACAAAATTTGTAAGATATAGCGAAGGAGAAGAAACTGAATATATTGCTAAGGCTGCAAGTTTTTCCAGTATTCTTGATGATGCTTTACGGACGCTTAAGAAGCTGTAAAAGCTATGTACAAATTTCTGAAATTTTCTCATAAAAATTTAAAAAACTTGACAAAATTTTCGGGGGAGGGGTATAATTTATATTAAAAAAAGGTATTAATAGAATTTCGCGATTAGTGTTTTTATGCCTACACCTTGAGTGTTGGATTTCTCATTTAAGTGGAAATGATACCTCTTAGGTATGTGTTATATTAGAATTTATAAGAGAAATAATGGTAGCGGCATTCGTTTTATGAAGGCTGCTTTTTTATTTCTTTAAGAGGGAGAATATGCAGCTTAATGTGACAACAGATTATGCAATCAGAGTAGTTTTATATCTTGGACAGTGCAAAAAGCGTGCATCAGCTACAGAGATATCAAATAAAATGGGCATTCCAAAAGGATATCTAGAAAAAGTACTTTTAAAATTGAAAAAAGCAGAATATATTTCTGCTGATTTAGGGGCAAATAGAAATGCTGTAAATTATTGTGCGGTGCGTCGATACTATGAAAAGGTTCAGAAAAGGTTAGAACAGCAATTTTTAAGTATTTCGTTAGAAAAAATGTTGGAACAAGAAGAGGAGAAATAAGATAGTGAAGAACAGGAGTATCAAACAATTATTTCGGTATAAAATCTGAAAAAGAGGAATTGCTTGGGTCTTGGCTTCTTCTATATTATTTCAGACAATGGTGGTGTCTGCACAAGAAATTTCAATTATCAAAGTGGATGCACTGTATGATGGCAAACTGCTGCTTTTCCCAACGTGTTTTCGAATTTTCCGTTTTGTGCTGCAAAAGAAAGGAAATGAAATTTTGAAGAAGAATTTTAAGTACAGGTTTGTTTTTTGCTATCTCTTAAAAATTGCTGTGATTGCCGGTATTTTTGCAGTTGTGCTGACATTGGTTGTTAACCTGCACCGTATGGAAGGAAACCGTATGTTTCCATCGGTTCGAGATGGAGATCTGGGGATCTTTTATAGACTGGCAGATTGTTATACCAATGACGTCGTGCTATACACGGACGAAACTGGTCAGGTGACGGTAGGAAGAATCATTGCAGTTGGAGGCCAGACTGTAGAATTTTTTAAGGACGGAGGCTATGAAGTGGATGGAGCCGCCGCATATGATGAAATTCCTTATGAGACCTACATGTCTGAAAAACATTCTATTTCTTATCCGGTTACATTAGAAGCAGATGAATACTTCATTCTAAACGACTTTAGAAATGATACGGCAGATAGTAGAGAATACGGACCGGTAAAAAAGAAGAATGTAAAAGGAAAATTACTGTACCTGCTAAGAAGAAGGGGCTTTTAAAGAATGGAAACATTAAAAAAGACAATTCGGTGCCTCGATTCAATTACGGATAAGATATTGTTTTTCATTTTTCTGTTTCTGTTTCTGATTGGGCTGTATGCTATGTATGATAGTTTCCTGGTTTACCAGGCAGCAAACGATACAAGCATCTTGAAATACAAGCCCGGTTATGAAGGAATAGCCCCAGATAAGCCAATAAAAGGAAACATGGTTGGATGGCTCACGATAGATGATACGAAAATTGATTATCCAATCATGCAGGGAGAAGACAATAACGAGTATTTGAACAAAGATCCGTTTGGGGATTACTCGTTGTCAGGAAGCATCTTTTTAGACAGCAGAAATAACAGTGATTTTACAGATGATTATTCCTTAATCTACGGACATCACATGGAAAGTGATTTGATGTTCGGTGCGTTAGACCATTATCTAAAAAAAGGATATTTGGAAAAGCACAACAAAGGAACTATCTATATCGATGACGTGCCATACGAGCTGACGCTTTTTGCAGTCGGAGAGTCCGAAGCAACGAACGAAATCATATTTGCACCGACATTTGTCGATGCAGACACCGTGTATAACTACATAAAACAGAACGCACTCTATTTTGACGAGAGTGTGAAAAGGCAGGAAAATGATAGGATTATCGCATTATCAACCTGCAAATACCCGGATACAGTAGAGCGCACTCTGGTTTTTGGGTATCTTACATTGAATTAAAGAGCAATCTTTAGGATAAAAACTTTAATAAATTTCAAGTAAAGGAGAAAACACTATGAAAAAGAAAAACATGACAAAAAAATCTATTGGAGCTGTAGTCCTTGCATCAGCATTAACGATGTCTATGGGAATGCCGGCACTTGCAGCAGGAAATTATGATGCAACGATCGGTGGAACAAAAACAACAACATTTGACAAGTATCTTGTCATGGACGCACAGGCAGAAGTACCAAACGCATCCTTCACTTATGCCGTAACAGCAGGTACAGCAAAAGCTTACGATGTAGCGGGAAAGAAATTTGCAGTTTTAGCAGGTGTTGACGCAGATAAGGTAACAATGACTGGTGTTGGTTCGGCTACAGCAAATACAATCACATACAGTCAGGGCGATGCGACAATGAACGATGTAAACGTATTAGTAAAAGACTATGACAACACAACAGAAAAATATGCAAAGAAGACAGCAACACTTGATTTCTCTGCATGTCAATTCACAGAGCCAGGTATCTACCGTTACATCGTAACAGAGAGCGGAACCAATCAGGGTGTAACAAACGACGCAGATGCAACCCGTGTTGTAGACGTATATGTAAACGATGCTTCTGACGGCACAGGATACAAATTGACAATCGCAGGTTACGTGCTTCACTCAAACGCAAATGATGCTCCGGATGTATCACTTGGAGAAAACAACGGAAGTACAGGTGCTTATGTAGCAACAAAATCTCAGGGATTCACAAACAGCTATGATACATCAGACCTTTCAATCAAAAAAGAAGTATCCGGTAACCAGGCATCAAGAAACAAATACTTCGAGTTTACAGTAAACATCACTGGTGCCGTTCCTGGAACAGTCTATGATGTAGACCTTACAAAAGCAGAAGCAACAACACAGTCAAATGCAGCTACAATTACAGCCAATGCAAACAAGACAAACCCTGCAACATTAACAGTTGGTGCAGATGGAACAGTTACTCAGAAGTTCTACCTGGCACACGGTCAGGAAATTAAGATTCAGGGTATTGCAAAAGACTCTGCATACACAGTTACAGAGAATGCAGAAGACTATAAGTCAACAGCAGCAGCAGTTACTGACTACACAGATGCAACAAATGGAACAGTTGTATCAACAGACCTTAAAACTTCTTACTTAAACACAAGAGAGGGTGTGATCCCAACCGGTGTTATCATGGCAGTCGCTCCATTTGCAGCTGTAACATTACTTGGCGGAGCCGGTGTTGTAACAATGGTTATGAAAAAGAGAAAATCATCAGAAGAAGAATAAAATATGTTTTTAGCTGATATTTAGAAAAGGAAGGGAGATTTATGAGTAAGACTGGAAAGAAAATTTGCGTCTTTACTTGTCTGGTTGCAATGCTGATGCTTTTCAGCACCATTCCGGTATGTGCTGCGGAAAAAACAGTCGAAGCAAAAATCCCGGTATCAAGTACTGGGAAAAACACAAAAGAATCTTTTTCCTATCATCTGAAAGCTGAAACCTCAGAGTTTCAGACACTGGCGACTGACAACTTAAGTCTGAGGGATGGAGAAACGGGCAGTTTCTCCGTCCTTTACACTTATCCGGGAACTTATCACTACACAATATCGCAGGAAAAAGGAACGGATAAAAAAACAACTTATGACGAAACTGTTTATAACGTCGATGTTTACGTAACAGAAGATGAAGACGGAGAGATGTCAGCAGAGCCAATCATTTATCTAAATGGTAGTAACGGGAAGAAACAATCGGCCAGTTTTGTAAACACCAAAGAATTGGACGCAATTAAAACAACTGGAAATGTCGAAACGGACGCAATTAAAACAACTGGAAATGTCGAAACGGACACAATTAAAACAACTGGAAATGTCAAAACAGGAGACACGTCTAATACTGCTTTTTGGATTGTGACTTTAGGGCTCAGCGCAACGTTGATGGGAATTATGATTTTAAAAAGGAAGAAAAAGGAGGACAGATAGATGAGAAGAAAAAAGAAATTCACAAGTGTATTGTCTTTAGCATTGTCTCTCCTTATGGTAGTTAGCTGTATTCAACCTGTAAATGCAATGGCAACGCAGGCAGATTCTAATGTGGAGTCTGTCTCAGAGGAAGCTACAACGCAGGCAGATTCTAATGTGGAGTCTGTCTCAGAGGAAGCTGCAACACAGGCAGATCCTAATGTGGAGTCTGTCTCAGAGGAAGCTACAACACAGGCAGATCCTAATGTGGAGTCTGTCTCAGAGGAAGCTACAACGCAGGCAGATCCTAATGTAGAGTCTGTCTCAGAGGAAGCTACAACACAGACAGATCCTAATGTGGAGTCTGTCTCAGAGGAAGCTACAACACAGACAGAAGAAAAGCAGACAACAAATGTGTTATCTTTCGAAAATACAGCAGATCAGCTTTCTGTAGAATTAACAAAAGAAAGTGATTTTGATCTTGGATTAACAGCTGCCATTAATTTGTTGAAGGACAATGCATATGAGGATGTAGTCGAGAATTTAAAAAAATCACTCGAAGAGCAAAACGAGGGATATACCGTAAATTTAGATACGCCCCTTGCAACAGAAGTGAATGTCCTTGATGAAGATGGGAATAAAAAGGATGCCGGAAAGGTATCTGCCAAAATCTTTACAGATGCTTCTGCTTTAGAAGACTCTGCGTTGTATCATCAAAAAGAAGATCAAACATGGGAAGAAATTCAGTTTGAGATTGCAGAAGACTCTTCATATGTTGCTTTTGATGCAGAAAAACTTGGAAATTTTGTATTTGCAAAAGCTGACCTTACTGAAACGGAAGAAACGCAGGCAGAAGAAAAGCAGACAACAAATGTGTTATCTTTCGAAAATACAGCAGATCAGCTTTCTGTAGAATTAACAAAAGAAAGTGATTTTGATCTTGGATTAACAGCTGCCATTAATTTGTTGAAGGACAATGCATATGAGGATGTAGTCGAGAATTTAAAAAAATCACTCGAAGAGCAAAACGAGGGATATACCGTAAATTTAGATATACCTCTTGCAATAGAAGTTAATGTCCTTGATGAAGATGGGAACGAAAAGGATGCCGGGAAGGTATCTGTCAAAATCTTTACAGACGCTTCTGTTTTGGAAGACTCTGTGTTGTATCATCAAAAAGAAGATCAAACATGGGAAGAAATTCAATTTGAGATTGCAGAAGACTCTTCATATGTTGCTTTTGATGCAGAAAAACTTGGAAACTTTGTATTTGCAGAACCCGCTGCTTTGACGGATCCAGAAATTTCACCACTTGCAGATACGGATGCCTATGCCATCCTTTACGAAAGCGGAGAACTGGTATTCCAGCGTGGAAGTACACCGGATGCAAGCAAGGGAAAAGTGTTAAAGACGTATACAGGGTTTGAGACAGAGACATATACAGGTTACCCTAGCGGTTACGCGCCATGGTATGAAAATAGGACATCTATCAAAGCGGTATCTTTTAAAGATGTTATAAAGCCGGTTTCTACAGCGTATTGGTTTTCTACGTGCAGATATTTGACGGATGTAGATTTTAAAAATTTGGATACCTCAGCGGTAACGAATATGGATTCCATGTTTAGTGGATGTTGGGCTTTAAAAAGCTTGGATGTAAGTTCGTTTGATACCTCAGCGGTAACGAATATGGATTCCATGTTTTATCAGTGTGATTCGTTGACAAGCCTGGATTTAAGTTCATTCCATACCTCAGCGGTAACGAGTATGGATGAGATGTTTTATGGCTGTACTTCGTTGACAAGCCTGGACGTAAGCTCATTCGATACCTCAGCGGTAACGAGTATGGTTCAGATGTTTTATGCCTGTAGTTCGTTGACGAGCTTGGATTTAAGTTCATTCAATACCTCAGCGGTAAAGAATATGGATGAGATGTTTCCTGGCTGTAGTTCGTTGACGAGCTTGGATTTAAGTTCATTCAATACCTCAGCGGTAACGAGTATGGATGAGATGTTTCGTTACTGTACTTCGTTGACAAGCCTGAACGTAAGCTCATTCCATACCTCAGCGGTAACGAGTATGGATAAGATGTTTTTTCAGTGTAGTTCGTTAACAAGCCTGGACTTGAGGTCTTTTAATACCTCAGCGATAACGAGTATGGATTCCATGTTTTATGAGTGTAGTTCGTTAACAAGCCTGAACGTAAGTTCATTCGATACCTCAGCGGTAACGGATATGGATTACATGTTTTGTAGATGTGGGGCTTTAAAAAGCTTGGATTTAAGTTCGTTTAATACCTCAGCGGTAAGGAGAATGGTTCAGATGTTTTATGAGTGTCGTTCGTTAACAAGCCTGGACGTAAGCTCGTTTGATACCAAAGCGGTAACGAATATGGCATGCATGTTTTCTGGATGTCGTTCGTTAACAAGCCTGGACGTAAGCTCAAGCTCATTCGATACCTCAGCGGTAACGGATATGGATTCCATGTTTGAACGCTGTAGTTCGTTAACAAGCCTGGACGTAAGTTCGTTTAATACCCAAGCGGTAACGAATATGGATTCCATGTTTTGGGACTGTAGTTCGTTAACAAGCCTGGACTTGAGGTCTTTTAATACCTCAGCGGTAACGAATATGGCACGCATGTTTCCTGGATGTAGTTCGTTAACAAGCCTGGACGTAAGTTCGTTTAATACCTCAGCGGTAACGGATATGGATTACATGTTTTATAACTGTAGTTCGTTAACAAGCCTGGACTTGAAGTCTTTTAATACCCAAGCGGTAACGAGTATGGATTCCATGTTCTTTGGTGTAAGTACTTTTACATTAGGACAAAATTTTACATTTAAAACAGGTGCGCTTCCTACATCTTCTACCTGGCGAGGATTAAAACAAGGCAAAGATTATACAGATACTAAACTTCAGTCTACCTACGATGGCACAACTATGGCAGATACCTATGTAAAATACTTCGACATCAAATTCGATGCACTAGGCGGAAAATCATCAGAAAGCAAAAAATTTGGGTATATAGGAATAGCTTTTGATTCTCTGCCAACTGCAACAAAAACAGGAAATGTTTTTTTAGGCTGGTTCACAGAAAAAAACGGGCGGCGTGGAATTGAAGGCAGGAGAGCCGACCACACAAAGTACCTATTATGCTCAGTATCGCAACTGCACTTATAACCTTGTGTTGAAACCAAACGGACCGGAAAACACGGCAGATATTACCAAGACGTTAGAGTACGGTGAACTATATCAGCTTCCGGAAGATGCGTTTTCCTACGAAGGATACAAGCTGGTGGGATATAATACCAGAAGAGATGGTTCTGGCGAAAATTACAGTGTGGGTGACATGGTGTTAAAATTAACAACAGAAGATAAGGATACCATTATTTTATATGCTCAGTGGGACTTGTTATCGAATTATGCGGAAGTATCTTTTGATACCCAGGGTGGAAATACCATCGACTCCAAGGTGCTAAAGAAGGGAAGTAAGCTGGGTACGCTTCCGGAGTCAACGAAGAAGAACTATACCTTTATTAACTGGCGCAAGGACTCCTTAACAGGAAGTGTGGTAAACAGCAACACTATTATCGATGCTGATACTACCCTCTATGCAGAATGGAAGAAGAACCCAATGGTTTCTTTCTATAATGATATTAGTGTCCTTCCGGAACAAAGACAGGTAGAGTATGGTAAACCAATCGGAACTTTGCCAATCTTTGCACCGGGACTCAACATGTATAAAACCTTTATGGGCTGGTTTACCAGTAGAACAGGCGGTACCCAGATTACGGCAAGTACAAGAGTAACAGAGGATGTATCTTACTACGCAAGATGGGGCTGGGCGCCAAGATTTAATGCCAATGGCGGTAAATTAACGGGAATCTTATCCTATCCGGCACAGGACAGCAGTCAGTATACCATTACCACCCTGCCAACGGCAGTGAGAGATGGATACACCCTTACGGGATGGTATCTTTCTGACGGAGTTACAAAGGTAAACGATGGAGATACCATTGATTTATCTAAGGGCGCTGAGATTGTAGCTACTTGGGAAAGAGATAATACCGTAAAGGTAACGCTGGATCCAAATGGTGGAACCATTAACAGTTCATCTGACAACAAAGTCATCGAATACTATCAGGATGCAAAGATGACGGGCCTTTATACTCCAGCCAGAAGCGGTTACAACTTCCTTGGCTGGTATGATGATGCAGATACCAAGTATGATGAAAACAGCAGTGCAGCTGCAGATATCACGCTAACCGCTAAATGGGCTGAAAAAGTTCATACTGTTACTTTCAATCCGGGAAATGGAAACATGTATTATTATTCCAAAACACAAAAAGTAGCAGATGGAGATACCATTCAGACATTACCTGGAGCTAGACTTACCAACTATATTTTAAAAGGCTGGTATACGAAAGAAAACGGTGAAGGGGAACAGTTGACTACTACAACCCCAATCACGGCAGATATCACCTACTATGCCTACTATGAAGAAGCTCTTACTACCAGCACCGATGACAGTCATATGTATACCTTTGGTGCAGAATGGAGCAATGCTTCCAATAGTAACGTTGATAATGTAAACGATAACTTGGAATTCCATCCATCGGACCGCGCAAATCAGACAGCATCCTTACATATCCGATTTGAATTGAATCAGTCTATCGGAGATACCAAGATCCCGGCAGAAGCCATTCAGATCCGAGTACCAAAATACGTCTGGAAGGACTGGGAGGGAAACAATACCGGTTCTAATAACTTAAGTGCAAACCTTCCAAAATATCCGGATATCCGTTCCGGTATGTTCTTCTCCTACAAGGAAGACGGGGACGACTACATTCTGGTCAACAATCAGGAAATGGCCGGAGGAACCGGATTAGACGTAACCATCAGTTATACAGTCTCTCCTTGGGACGTTCCAGGTGGTGCCATTGATGAAAAGGGAAAGTATGTAGACGGATATGATTTTTACAAAGGAACAGTCCCGGTGACTGTAACTATGGATCAGACTTTGGATGGAACGGTCGATTTAACTACCAGCAAAGAGCTGACCCTGGAAATGCATACCTTAAATACACCACACAGTTCGAAAAGTGCTAAGGGAACATTTTATCAGTGGGATACATCATGGGGTGAAAAACCTGCAGATGCAGATGATTACTTCTATGTGAAGTGGCGATTAAATGGCTGGTGGTTCGCCAACCAGCCATTTAGCTGGAGCTGGTCAGAAGATACAGTGCATGACGGAACCGTCGTGTGTTATAACAACGGTTCTCAAACAGAACCGACGCACAGCCAGACCTCTAATCCGGGGCAGTATTCATCGATGGATAGTAATGATTACGTGGTAATGAAATATCCGGTGTCTTTATTGAAGAACATTCCGGAGTTTGGTCTGGTACTGGAAAACGAAGCAGTTTTAAATGTAACAATGAAATCCGGATACCAGATCAGCCAGAGAGTAAGAGATACCATTACCATTTACGATGCCCAGTATCCAATGGGCGAATTTGATAAAACAAATGGTGACCTTAAAGAAAGAGAAAGAACCATAGAAGGGGGACAGGAGGATATCTTAGATGATAAAAAGGATGTCAATATGTATTGGACAGTTAGATACAATGGAGCATCCAGAAAAAATCCGGTTACCTGGGATGAAGACAATCAGCGATATACGGCAGAAAAACGTACCATTTCCTTTGTTGATGGAAATCCAGGTGATGTACTATACAGTTCCGGAGAACCGGCAGCCAAATATATCTGGGAACCGGTGACGGGGAATGTGGCGCTAACAGATAATGATTACAGCTTTACGAAACTTTATATCAGTCTTCAAGAATATGATTCCAGACAGGAAGACGGGGTATGGACAAAAACTTATGAACATAGTAATATGGATGATTATGAAAGTGTGGATGTATATGTACGCTATCGTAACTCCTCGGACTATGTATTTTATAAATCCGTACCATTATCCTCATACATGACAGTAACCCTACCAGATGATGTGGTGGGATACAAAGTGGAGCATGATACCAGTTTTTATTCTACAGCTATGAGTGTAAGCTGTTATATGAACCTTCACCCAACCAAGTATGTGCAGACTCTGGTACAGAAGGATGTAAATAAGGGAACTACTTCCTTGATCAAAAACGTGGCAACTTGTGATATCTGGAATACCGAAAATAAAACACCCATCTTCCATGCAACCAATAACTTAGGTGGAACCAACCCAGCCAACAAGGTGATTTACGAGTTGAATGTTAGTGACACCACACAGAAAACGGAAAAATATGCCGCACAGCAAAATAATACCATCTTTGATGTCAATAAGGGGACTCAGGATAATCCAATCTATATTGCAGGATGGAACCAGAACACCTCTGATCGTAAGAAACAGATCAAAACAGGTACGTTTTATGACCTGTTGCCGGCAGGTACGACCGTCGATGTGAATACCCTGTTTGGTATTCCAATCACGGGTAATGCCTACAGTATGCCCAACCTTGCAAATAGCTACAATTCTTATAAGAATTCTACTTCTGTGATTGATCCGGCATACTATGACGTACGATTCATCAGCAACTATGAAGGTTCCGGACGTACCATGATGGTAATCAACTTTGCAACACCGGACAATATGAAAGCAACCGGAATGCAGTTCTGGTACCTGCTTCATAATACCTACGAGAATGTCATTGAAAATGGAACTACGGTAGAGAACGACGTCGCCTTTGTTAATACGACAGAAGGAGCAGTTATCCCATCCAGCCGAACAAGTGGACAGTATGTAGTAACAGAGTCTAAATATTACGATTCCATTCAGGCAGTAAGACCGGGCTTTACCAGTTATGCAGCAGCCTCTACCAATTATATTCCGGTAGATGCCTTCACCTGGGGATTTACAAAGGCAGTGAAGACGCAGACCGAATACGAAACCAGTGCAATCACGATTCCAAACAATGAATACACGTACCGATTAAGCTATTCACAGTCTGATGAGGCAAAGAGTTCCGGCATTGTCTTTTATGACATTCTGGAATATGCCGCCAACCGCAAAGATGAGTCCGGCAACAAAGTATTCAAAGAATCTCAGTGGCATGGAACACTCAAGGATATCAACGTTAAGAGCGCAGAAGAAAAGCTCACCGACGGTTCTACAAAGCTTCATTGTAAACCAGTTGTGTATTACGCAACGAAAGACAGAAGCACCTTCACATTTAATGATTATGATGTGACGAATACGGCAACCTGGTCTACCGAAAAACCGGCAGACGCATCCAAGATTACAGCTGTAGCTGTAGATTGTTCGAAAAATACAGACGGAACTGATTTTGTCATGAATGGAAGACAGGTCTTGGAAATTTACGTTACGATGACAGCACCAACCGATGCTTCCTACTTTGAAAAGACAGCCTATAACGAAGGTGTGGTATACTCCAAGAAAAATGACGACATCAGTGCAACACCAAGTTATTCGGATGCAGACGTCACACTGAAAAATGTAGTGCCAGAGCTTCATAAAACATCCGATCCGGAATCCGGAACTCAAATAGCACCGAAGAAGGTATATCAGGATACGGTATTAAATTACTTCTTATCTGTGAGCAATTCGGATATTCCCTTTACCTTACAGGATCTGGTAGTAGAAGATACCCTTCCGGATGGATTAAATATCGACACGTCAAATATCCAAGTATTATTTGGTGATATTTCATCAGGAGCAACAGCTAAAAATGTAGCAGTAACCTTTGATGGTTCTTCCAAAACAGAGAGTGTCAGTTACGATTATGTACAGTTATTCTACACACTTAACGGGACAACTTATTCGGCAGGAAAATTTGGTGGCTCTGACATTGCAGGAAAGACTATTGTTCTTCCAACCACAGATTTCTACCTGTACTGGAAAACAGATAGCAGTAGTGATGCCTACTATGGATACAAAGCAACCGTTACCCCAACCAATGACGCAGCTGTTACAGGAAGTGTAGCAAGTCTTCCATCGGGAGTAACTGTAAAAGAAGCAACAAGCGTTAGTGACTTAGAATCCAAACATGGAAACTACGGAAATAACGTCAAAGAGTTATGGCACTACACAGAGACTGATTTAACAATTCCATTAAAAGGAATTCCAATCAGCGAAACACCAAGAGCTACCTTGGAGAAGAAAGGGAAGTGTCTGAAATTCAAGATCAATACCTTACTTCCAGGAGAGAAGATTAACTTCATTATCCCATCCATCGTAACTGCAGAAGTTGGAACGGTACTGAAAAACACAGCAAAGATTACATCAGTCAACAACGTTTCAAAAGACATTGTCTCAGAAACGACCTATCATGAAGTGGTAAAAGAAGTTAAAAACGCAAATATTACAGTTTCAAAAACGGTAGCTGGTGCTATGGGCGACAAAACAAAAGACTTTACTTTCCAATTGAAGATGACAGGAAATACCCCTGCAAAACTCCCTTACACAAAAGGCAAAGAAACGGGTACACTTGCTGTTGTTAATGGAGTAGCAGAATTTACTCTTTCACATGGAGAGAATATCGTACTGAGTGCTATCCCAATCGGTACAACCTATGAGATTACAGAAGTGGACGGAGCGTCTAGCGGATATACAGTAAAATCAACAAATTCTTCTGGTACGTTGACCAAAGACACAAATGTAAGTTTCACAAATACAAACGGTACAGTACCAACAGCGGCACATACAAATGTCTTAATTTCTATAGGATTATTTGCAATTGCTCTTGCAGGACTGTTCTGGTACTTGCGTAAGAGAAAACAGTAATATTAACAATAAAAGGCACTCCTTTTATGGCAATGTCATTTAGATAAGAATGACACAAAGAACAGTGTACATAGAAATGTGTACCCTGTTCTTTTTTTGTGAAATTTCCATAAAACACTTGACGGGATAAACAAAATGTGCGACCGCTCTAAGGAAGGTCCAAACTGCATGATTTTCACCAGTAACCTGACTCCCGATAAATGGCGTGATTTCTTTCGAGAAGATGATGCTTTACTCTGTGCTCTGGATCGAACTTTCGATGCTGCTACCGTTTATCTCATGAAGGGAGAAAGTTATCGTGGACGAAACTTAAAAACTTATTCGATAGAAATCAATGATTCTGTTGAACAGAAAGCATTGTCTGGCATTTCAGGGGAAGAATATGAGCGGTTTTTGACTATATATAAGAGAAGATATTCAAATTTACAGGAGAAATCAGACCGCTGATAGATAGAACAACAAAAGAGGGAGAGATTTATAATGAATAAACTGAAACGATATCTTTTATTTTTAATAGTTATATTTCCACTTGACAAGTTACCCATCGGTTACTGCAATCAAAGTAACCGATGGGTAACTTTTTGCTTGGGAATGGTAAAAGGAAAAAATTAATGACGGCAGAGTCATTTTCCATTATTGATTAGCGCAAAGTAATTAAATAGTAGGGTGCGAGAGACCATTTTTGTAAAAATACAGAGTTTTATAGATAACCTATCTTCCGCCTGCCGTCTGCCGGTGTATGAAATTACGAAAACAGATTGCGAATCGCTTGCAACTTGCAATCAAACAAGATATAATGAAGAAAAAAGAGGAGGCGATATCTATGGCAAGAACAGCAAATGTATTTGCACGTGTTGAGCCTGAAGTGAAAGAACAGGCAGAGCAGGTGCTTGATCGACTTGGAATTCCAATGTCCAATGCAGTAGGAATGTTTCTGAGACAGATTGTACTCCAGAGAGGAATTCCTTTTGAGATGAAACTTCCAGCTTATGAGGAGCCTGTTGCATATGGCTCTCTGACAAAGGAACAGTTCAATGCAGAAATAGAAAAAGGCATGGAAGATATTAAGGCTGGCAGAGTGTATTCAGCAGATGAAGTTGAAGCAGAAATGAAACAGGAATTTGGTATATGAAATATAAAGTGATGTATACAGCAGGGGACTTCGATTCTTTCCAGTGGATAATTATCTGGTATTCTATAAGACAGATGATGAAACTGAAACGGTATATGTAGTGCGAATTATGTATGGTGGACGTGATGTTCATAAACAGTTAAGACAAACGGAAGATGTTTCAGTAAATTAAAACAGAATATGGAACAAAAACACGAGCAGTTAGTCTATGAAAAATAGGTTAGCTGCTTTTTTCATGCCAAAAAGGAGGTTCCAAACTTCTCCTGCCACTCACTCAGACATACGTTTACAACACGCCTGGTGGAAGCAGGAGTAAATATCAAAGTAATCCAGAACCTGTGTGGTCATAGCAGAAGTGATGTGACACTTGATATATATAAGACCGTAACAAAAGAATTAAAACAGACAGGAAGAGGATGCATGATTCTCTTCCTGTTTTGTCGGAAAAATCTCATTGCGTATTTATGGATAATGAGCTTATAATAAATGCATAGAAAAAAGACAGAATATTTTCGGGAAAATGGGAGTAGTAAAAGAATGAGTGTACAGACAGATTGTGAAATGTTATCTGTTCAGGCAATGGAAGCGTATGCCAGAAAATATCACGTTTCAGGAAATGATGTGGTCGAGTTATTTCATGAAAATCAAGTTTTTGAAAAGATGATGATTCAACATGAATATCTTCACCAAATAAGCTTTGAAGAAGTATTAGAGTATGTAGAGAAAATTATCAAGGAAGACTCAAAGGAATTGGTGGTTTATCATGGAAGCTGCTATGAATTTGGAAATATAGATCTTAATAAGTCTCATAATAGAAGAGATTTTGGAAAAGGTTTTTATACTACGATTTTACAATCACAGTCAAAGGAGTGGGGGTACAGGCTTTCATTAAGAGAAAAAAAGAAGAAGTATTTTGTTTACGAATACTTGTTTGAAGAAAATTCTGTGTTGAATGTAAAAAGATTTGATGCTTTGAGCGAAGAATGGCTGGAATTTATCAAAGAAAATAGAAGTAAAGGTGGATTACAGCACAATTATGATGTAGTAATCGGACCGGTTGCCGATGATAATACAATGGAAACTGTTCAGCTATATATAGCAAATATTTTGACATCATCAGAAGCAGTGGAAAGATTACGGTATAATAAAGTGAATAATCAGGTGTCATTTCATACAGAAAAAGCATTACAGTATTTACAGTTGATGAGGAGGATTTCTTATGCCAGAAATGATTTATAGTTTTAATGGAAAAGATATCACTATGAATGTATGCATACAAATTAGAGATGTATTAAAATTATTGCAACAACATTATCAAATCAGTTTCGAGGAAGCAGCATTGAAATTTTATAAATCCGAAACGTATAAGACATTGCAGGAAACAGAAAATGGATTATGGGCAGAATCGGCAGAATATATAGCTGATAGGTATTATGAGGAAGTCGAAAGTAATCCAGTTGCCGTTTAAGGAGTGGCTGATATGTGCAAGACGATGCAGGTAATTGTAGATAGAGAACGTGATGAAGCAGAAGTAAGCAGAAGTAAAAAAATCGCATGGAATATGTGGAAAAATGGAGAGCATGATCTTGATAAAATTGCAGAGACCACATTGCTGTCCGTTGAGCAGGTACGAGAGGCTATTACACAAAAGTAAGTAAATAAGCTTTGTACCAATCATGTACCAATTTTGTACCAATCTGTAAAAAATATCGTAGAGATATAAAGATTTGCATAGCCCAGACAAATCTTAAAAGTACAGAAAAACAGGTATTTGTAGGATATAGCAGGGATACATAAAGAGATGTTCTGACAATCCCGACAATGAAGAGTCTTGACTCTGACAAAAAAGCAGGAAAATCCGGAGCAGTAGAAGAAGCAACTGCAAACGACAACAACGGATTCTTCAAAGACAACGCGAAGATTGACTTCTCCAACGTAAAGGTTGAGCCTTTATTTGAAGAAGAGGTTGATTTCGATACATTCAGCAAATCTGATTTCCGTGCCGTAAAGGTTAAAGAGTGTGTAGCAGTTCCGAAGAGCAAGAAGCTCCTTCAGTTCACACTGGATGACGGAACAGGTACAGACCGCACGATCTTAAGCGGAATCCACTCTTACTATGAGCCGGAAGAATTAGTTGGTAAGACACTGATCGCAATCACCAACCTTCCGCCAAGAAAGATGATGGGAATCGAGTCTTGCGGTATGCTGCTTTCAGCAGTGAATAACCTGAAGGATTCAGAGGATGAAGAACTGCATCTTCTGATGGTTGATAACCATATTCCGGCAGGTGCAAAGCTCTATTAAGATGAGAAACTGAGCCTTGCGGCGGTGTGCGCTTGCGAACACCGACATAAGGCGAAAAACGCACGGAGACGCCAGTCGACGTGATGTAAAGATGTACCGTAAACTTACATCAATTGATGCAGAAATCGGTGCAAGCAAGAAAAAATCGCATAATTAGTGCAATGAGTGGGCAATTCCAATCGGAGTTGCCCATTTTTAAAACAAACAGAAATACAAATCGGAATTGTGCGCCCAGACGAAGGGCGAATAGTCTAGCAGGTGGAAAGCCTGTCTGGTAAGGTCTAACCAACCACTAGTAGTGAGTCTTGGGTGGCTGTCAGTAATGGCAGTTGCTAAGCGTAGACAGCGAGGAAATAGAGAGTGTGATTGAGCCTCGAAATTTTGACATCTAGAAGGCTGACGCTTTAATTCCAGCGGAAAGCAACATAAACCAAGTCATTATGGTAAGAAGTGGTTTACTTCTGCGGGGTCAAAGAGCACTTTATGTTTCACATAGTGACTATTCAGCCAACTGGGGAGAGCCTATGGTTTCTTGCCTAGGCAAGTATGGCAAACAACTGCAAAACAGAAGAATGTCAAATGAACTATAGGCAGTCGGATAGCTTCATAGTACCGAGGAAATTGGGTAATGCCAAGGGAGGAAAGGGAGCTACATAATAATGGTCTTTCTGAGGACACATCAACCGTACTCAGGGACGGAGGTATTGATGGAAACAAAATTAGAAAGAATAGCAGAAATATCGGCAAGTACGCCGAGACCAGAGTTCACATCGTTGTATCATTTAATCAATAAAGACATGCTTCTACAATGTCATAAAGAATTAGACGGTAACAAAGCAGTCGGCATTGATGAGATTACTAAGAAAGAGTACGAGAGAAATCTGGAACAAAACATAGATGACTTGGTGGAGAGACTGAAAAGAAAATCATACAAGCCACAGCCATCAATTAGGGTATACATCCCTAAAAGCAATGGAAAACTTCGACCATTAGGAATTGCGTGCTATGAGGACAAAATAGTTCAATTAGCATTAAAGAAGATATTGGAAGCTATCTATGAACCGAGATTTCTGAACTGCATGTACGGATTCAGACCTAATCGAGGATGTCATGATGCAATAAAAGAACTATACAAGAGACTAAACAACACTAAAATCTGTTATATCGTGGATGCTGATATAAAAGGCTTCTTCGACCACATGAAACATGAATGGATTATCAAGTTCCTTAATCTCTACATCAAAGACCCTAACATTATCAGTCTCGTCAAGAAGTACCTAAAAGTTGGAGTGTTAGATGCTGGAGTACTGATGATGAATGAAGAAGGCTCGGCACAGGGGAATATCATAAGTCCAATCCTTGAAAATATTTACATGCATAATGTATTGACACTTTGGTATAAGTTTATCATTACCAAGGAGTGCAAAGGAGATAACTTTTTGATTGTCTATGCAGATGATTTTGTTGCAGGATTCCAATACAAGTGGGAAGCAGAAAACTATTATAAGCTTCTAAAAGAACGAATGGAAAAGTTCGGTTTGCAATTAGAGGAAAGCAAAAGCCGTCTATTGCAAAGTGGTGCTTACATTGCGAGGGCGAAGCAAAAGAGCGGTGAGTCTACCAGATTAGAGACATTCGACTTCTTGGGATTCACATTCTACTGCGGACGTTCACGCAAAGGCATGCCGTACATAATGCCAAAGACAAGTTCTAAGAAATTCAGACAGAAAATCCGAGACATTAAAGTATGGTTATATGCGAATAGAGACCAATCGTTGAAGAAACTAATGGGAATGCTTAATCTGAAGATAGTCGGTCACTATAGGTACTATGGCATTAGCTTTAATGGCAGAATGATTTCAAACTACAAGCAGCAAGTCAGAGAGCTTCTGTTTAAGGTGCTGAACAGACGAAGTGACAGAAAGAGTTACACAAGAGAAGGATTCATTGAAATGCTGAAATACTATCCATTGGCAACGCCAAAGATATATGTCAGCTTGTTTTGATACTGTAAATATTATTATGAAGAGCCGTATGCGGGAAAGCCGCACGTACGGTTCTGTGAGGGGCTTACATTGTGAGGTGTAAGTCTACTCGACTGGAAGGGGGTACTGCTATGCTGAGAAAGTTAAATAGTTTTTTAAACATCGTTATTGGTTCATTCATAGGAGTTTTCATTGGGTTCGGGATTTATAAGTTCTGGCACTTTAAAACCTATCCCAATTTATATGCCATGCAGTCTGCACCGTGGTACACAGAGTTACTGTTGGATGGTGCCATGGTGGCAGTTTTGGTGGTCGTATGTATTATCCTAAAGCTAATTATTTGGAGAAAATTAAAGCCATAACTTCCCGTTTATTGGGAAGTCACAGAGAACGAAAATCGGAATTTATAGGAGGTAAAGCAGAATGAAATGTCCATATTGTGGTGAAGAAATGATAAGAGGATACCTAATGAGCTCACGAGACATTACTTTTGCAGTTGATAATCCGACAAAAGTTTTTCGCATTAAAAAATCGGACGATCTGGAATTGAGTAAAGGTTCAGGAGGAATCCCTCATTGTGAAGCTTATCGTTGCAGTAGTTGCAAAAAGATTTTGATTGATTATGCGAATAGATAACTTCCAGTTTGACGAGGAGGTGCTTTACATGAAAAAGAGTATATCAAGGATTATCGGTGTGATAATGTTGATTGTAGCTATTGTATTTATAGTGTTTGCATTGAACCATCCAGAAAAGAGTTTCCCTTGGAACAATACAATTACTTGGTTACTGTATGGTATATATTTTCTTGTGACAGTGGTGTTGCTTATTGCTCCTAAGATGAAAAAGTGAGAAATTCCCGTTTATTGGGAAGTCGCAGAGAACGAAAAATCGGAAGTTTACAGCGAGGTGAAAGAGGTTGAATTATGTAGAATATGGAAAAGAAAACAAATATGATGATGATATATTTTTTCAAAAATACAGTCAAATGAGTCGCTCACAGCAGGGACTAGCCGGTGCAGGAGAATGGGAAACATTGAGAAAGCTGCTGCCGGATTTTAAAGATAAGCGTGTGCTTGATTTAGGATGCGGTTATGGATGGCACTGTATTTATGCGATGGAACACGGAGCGTCTTCTGTTGTAGGTGTTGATATTTCTCATAAAATGCTCGAGGTAGCCAAAGAAAAAACACATTTTCCACAGGTTGAATATAAATGCTGTGCTATAGAAGATGTGGAATTCCCAGAGGAGAGTTTTGATGTAATATTAAGTTCACTTGCGTTTCACTATGTAGCAGATTATGAGATTTTAGTAAAAAAGATATATAGAATACTGAAGTCTGGTGGCAAGCTAGTTTTTACGGTTGAACATCCTGTTTTTACGGCCTATGGAACACAAGACTGGTATTATAACGAAAAAGGAGAAATACTGCATTTTCCGGTGGATAATTATTATTATGAGGGCAAACGGACAGCTGTGTTTTTGGGAGAAAAGGTTACAAAATTTCATAGAACACTGACCACATATCTAAATACACTGCTTTCAAATGGTTTTATAATAAATCATATTGTGGAGCCGCAGCCGCCGGAATACATGATGAATATTCCGGGGATGCAGGATGAAATGCGCCGTCCCATGATGCTGATTGTATCGGCGAACAAAAAAGTGGATAGATAGAACTAAAACACCTATAAGGTATAAATGGGGGTAATTTATGTTTAAAGAAAAAATTATTATAGAGATGAAAGAAGTATTCAAAGAAATTCCTTTTGGCATAGAGCATACTCTCAAAGTTTTGAAAAATGCAGAAGATATAATGAAAGGAGAAAATATCGGAGAGGAAGAAAAAGAATTCATCAGTATTATTGCTATACTACATGATATTGGTGCGGTTGAAGCACAAAAAAAATACGGTTCTATTGATGGTGTCTATCAAGAAAAGGAAGGACCAGAAGTAGCGAAAGAAATATTAAAAAAGGTAGGATATAACAAAAATATTGATAGAATATGCTTTATAATAGGCAACCATCATACTCCATCTAAAATTGATGGACTTGACATTAAACACACTGATGATGGAGAAACAAAGATTGAAACACCTGAAAAGGGTGCTTCCTTTGAGATTTACCTGAAATCTGCCGGAAGCTATGACGCAGCCAATAAAGACGAGAGAGATACTATCGTATGCGATGAAAATGGCTTCGGTCAGACAAAAGATATGCCGTATGGTATTTATACCGTACACCAATTATATTTTATAATTAAGTGGGCGGTCAAAAATGGAATAAAAGAAGCCTATAGGGATATTACAGGGAAAGTCACTACCGGGGATATTGAGGCAGAACAAATATGTAACGAAGAGGAAAAATAGTTAATAAAGAGAGGTGCAGATGCTATGCCAGGTATACTCGTGGTTGAAGATGATGAAAATTTAAATCGTGGAATTACATTTTCACTGAAAAAATCCGGATATGAGGTTTTTTCAGCAGAATCAGTGAAAAAAGCGAAAAGAATTGCAAGTGATCATAATGTGGATGTTACCATTTGTGATGTGAATCTTCCGGATGGGAATGGACTGGAATTTGTAAGGTGGATGAGATGCAATTATAATACATACATTATTTGTCTTACAGCACTAGATCAGGAGATGGATCAGGTCATGGGATATGAAGCAGGGGCAGATGATTATATTACAAAGCCGTTTAGTCTTTCGGTACTTCTTTTGAAAATAGAAGCACATTTCCGCCGCAGACAGGAGAAAACGGAAGCCGGAAAGATGATTTCGGGAGATATCGTATTTATCGCAGGAGAAATGAAAGTCCTGATAAAGAGTCGTGAAATCAGTCTGACAAAAACGGAGTTGAAAATGCTGACTTTTTTTCTTCAGAATCCGAAACAGATTCTTTCAAAAACACAAATATTGGAAAATGTGTTTGATCTGGAAGGGGATTTTGTGGATGAAAATACAATCGCTGTCAATATCAGAAGACTCCGTGAGAAAATCGAAGACAATCCGGCTGCACCGGTCTATATAAAGAATATCAGAGGTCTTGGGTATATATGGAATCAGGAGGTAAGGCAGTGACAAAGAGATATCGCAAGAAGATTACAGTAGTGCTCTCCTTGGTATTACCTGTCATAGTATTGTTTGCAATATTAAATTGCTTTACCACGTATGTGTTTTATGAAGATTATAAATATAAAATGAATCTTATGACAGAGATTGCTGCAAAGGAAGAATTTTCTGGGCTGGATGCTGTTTCGGAATTGCTTAAGGATAAGGATATTGAAACTAACGAACAGGGAAGGCGATTATTGGAGCAATATGGATACTGGGGAAATAAAGGGAATGCATTTTATATGCAATTCCGGCATCAGGTTATGGTGACCGGTGCTGTAAGCACTGTGATATGCGTGCTTCTTTTGACTTTTTTATTTTATTGGAAGAAAAAAGAAGATGCGTGTCATCAGAAAATTTTAGACCAGTTGGAAGAAATTCTGATCAGATTCCGTGAAAATAAATTTGATGCTTTACTGAAAACGGAAAATCCAGCAGAACTGGAAAAATTGAATGACCAGCTTGAAGCAATCGGACATCATATTCAGTTGCTAAAGGAAGAAGCACGGGAAGAAAAAGAGAGCACGAAAGAAATGGTTTCTGATATCTCTCACCAGTTAAAGACACCGGTTGCAGCTTTGGATACATGTTTTAGTGTGCTGATGCAGAATGACTTAAGTGCCACAGAACAGGAGGAGTTTCGTATCCGTTGTCGGAGTGCTCTGGATGGACTGGAGACATTATTGCAGTCGCTTCTTGAAATATCCAAGATGGAAACTGGACTGATTCAGATTAATAAGAAAAAACTTCCGTTTATGGATACTGTCATATCTGCTGTGAACTGTACTTATCCAAAAGCGGATGAGAAAGAAATTGAATTCGTTTTTGACTATGAAAAAGAGCTGGAAACATGCACGATTATGCAGGATAAAAGGTGGCTTGGTGAAGCTGTGATCAACGTTCTGGATAATGCGGTCAAGTACAGTCCGTGTGGTTCAAAAATATTTATCCGGTTACAAAAAAGAAACGATCTTGTAAGAATGGAAATTGAGGATCAGGGAATTGGTATTCCGCAGAATGAGTATCACAAAATTTTTCAACGATTTTACAGAGGAAGTTCCAAGGAGGTCATGGAAAAGAGTGGTACAGGAATCGGACTTTTTCTATCGAGAGAAATTATCGAAAAACACGCAGGTACGATTACGGTAACCTCCGGCAAAAAGAAAAAAGGAAGCACGTTTGTGATTCAATTACCATATGTTGGTTAAATTTTAAGTGAGCAGAAATCTTACAATTCTGTAAGACTTCTGCTCGTTTTTTGAAAGTGAAATGAAAGATTGCCCTGATACAATTTGGATGTAGGATGAAAAGGAGGCAACACATGAGTGTGATATTAGAAACCAAGCAGCTTTGTAAGTTTTATGGCGCAGGTGAGAATCAGGTCAAAGCAGTCAATCAGGTGGACATTCAGATTGAGCGGGGAGAATTTGTCGCAATTGTCGGAAAGTCAGGTTCCGGTAAAAGTACATTACTTCATATGCTTGGAGGGCTAGACACCCCGACAAAAGGCAGTGTTACTTTAGCAGGGAAAAATTTATACAGGATGAAGGAAAATGCCCTTGCTGTTTTCCGCAGAAGAAAAATCGGATTTGTTTTTCAGGCATTTAATCTGGTTTCATCTGTTAATGTCTGGGAAAATATTGTACTGCCACTGGGGTTGGACGGAAGAAAAGTGGATGAAGCGTATGTAAATGATATTATTGCAACGCTGGGGATTGAAAACCGGATTTATAATCTGCCAAATCAGTTATCCGGAGGACAGCAGCAGAGAGTAGCAATTGCAAGAGCACTGGTGAATCGTCCGGAAATTATATTTGCAGATGAGCCGACAGGAAATCTTGATTCTAAGACCAGTGATGAGGTAATCGCTCTGCTTAAGATGACAGCAAAAAAATATGGACAGACAATTGTAATGATTACCCATGATGACGAAATTGCACAGGTCGCTGACCGTATTCTGGTGATTGAGGACGGACAGGTGGTGGATTTCAGATGAAGATAATAAGCAGGATTGCATATAGCAATGACAAAAGGAACAGGACAAGAAGTATACTGATCATGATGGCAATCTGTCTGACCACGATGCTGCTTGTTATCATCAGTACTGTGGGAAATGGGGTAATTCATTTACAGAAAAGTCAGGCGGCAAGCTCATACGGGAGCAACTACGGCCTGTTTATCGCCGCAGATGGTACGCAATTAAAAGAAGTGGAACGCAGAGCTGAGATATCTGATATCGGTATCATGTGTACGGAGGGCATCCTGAAAGGAAATGAAAATGGCGGCTTTGTCAGTGCGGATGAAACGGTCAGGAAAATGCTTCCCTATAATCAGGAATATGTGTTGAAGGAAGGTACCTATCCGGAAAAGGAGCAGGAAATTGCCGCAGGACGCGCTTTCTTTGATGCAGTGGGATACCATGATGTAAAGGTCGGAGACACCGTAACATTGGAGTACCGTTCCGGCATGCAGTCGGAATACGCACCGGTGGAATTGACTGTCAGCGGGATTTTATATGACCGGGATGAATATACCATCGAGGCTTCCTATGTTGTATTCGGTTCGCAGGATTTTTATAATGAGCGTGTTGCGGAGGGTGACAGGCAATATAATATCTATTTTACCTTGAGCGATTCTGCAAATGTATCTATGAATAATGTTGCGCCTGTTATAAAAGAAATCGCGGATTCCTGCGGCATTGATCAGAAAAACGTGATCATCAATGACCTCTACCTGCAGTGGGTATTGCAGCCGAGCTATGAAATGATTGTGGTTTGTGGAACCCTGATCCTCGGAATCGTGCTGTTTTCCGTTGTGGTCATTTATAATATCTTCCAGGTCGGGATCGCCCAGAAGGTTCAGGAGTACGGAAAAATCAAGGCGCTGGGTGCAACCAGAAAGCAGATGAAGCAGTTGATCTTTCGTGAGGGCATTCTTCTGGCGGTTCCTTCGATACCGCTGGGGCTGCTGTTTGGTTTCCTGATTGCAAAAGTCAGCTTCAACTGGCTGGTGGAGCAGGGAAATCTGGTATCGTCCGGAATCAAGAACCATCAGGTGCCTCTGTTTTCACTGACAATTATGCTCATCTGCATTTTTGTATCGTTTCTTACGGTCGTTTTGGCTCTGCGCAAACCCATGAAAATTGTTTCCCGGATTTCACCCATCGAAGCGACACGGTATCTTGACGGCTCCAAAACGCAAAAACAGAGCAGACGAAAAGGCAGAAAAGATGTCACCGTTTTCTCCATGGCAATGGCAAATGTGACAGGCAATCCGAAAAGAACCATTGCTACGATTCTTACCATGGGGCTTTCCTGTGTATTGTTTGTAATTATCTCTAATTATGTGGGAAATATTGACACGGAGCATGAAGCACGTCTTTCCGTTAATCATGGACAATTTGAACTGCAGCTTGACTATTCTGCTGAGTATGATGAAAGATATCCGGAGAATAATCTGGATACGATTCTGACGGATAATCCATTGAATGATTCAATGATTGAAGAAATCAAAAGCATTCCAGGAGTGACAGATGTCATGACGAGAGAGATTGTCTCTGTAAATCTGAACGGAACAAGATTTCCGGCTGATATTGTGAGTAAAAAGGATTTTGATTTTATGCGCCAAGAAGGGGATATTGGCTCTATGGACTATGATCGGGCGGTAAAGAATGGTGATATTTTCTTTGGCTGGTCAACGTGGATGGAACAAGATGGATATGCTCCGGGTGAATCTATTGTATTTGACTTTGAGAATGGAAGTGAAACCTATACCTATCAGGGAAAGATTGCAGGATCCTTTATAAGCGCGAACACTTATCTTGTCATTCCGGAAGGTGTATATCGTTCCATGAATCCGAGAGGAGCAGCCTATGGCTATCTGTGGGTGGACTGTGATAAAAAAGATGTGGCATCTGTAGAACAAAGTCTGAATACTTTGATTTCTAATACTTCGCATATAAAAATGGATACCTATCATGCACAGTTACAATCTGCAGAATACGCAAGCCGTATGATGAAGCTTGGCTGCTATCTGTTCATGGCTATTGTAGGACTCATCGGGTTTATGAATATGGCGAATACCATGATCATGAATATTACGACAAAAAAGCAGGAATATGGTATATTACAGGCTGTGGGTATGACAAATAAACAATTAAATTTATGCCTGCAGTTACAGGGACTGATTTTTACGGTTGGTACCATATGCGTAGCTTTGATCATTGGTCTGCCGCTCGGCTATGCACTTTTTTCCTATGCAAAACATAATGGAATATTTGGAATGAATATCTATCATGTTCCAATCGTACCAATTCTTATTATGATTCTTTTGGTCGGTCTGTTGCAGATTGTACTTTCCTGCGTTTTAAGCAGTAATCTGAAAAAGGAAACGCTGGTTGAAAGAATAAGGTATCAGGGATAGCAACAAGGATTTATTTTGCACTGTATAATGGAACACCAGTTTATTTTTTCTGCCACATACGATAGCCAAGAGGAACGGAAAGATAAGATACTTTATCCCTATTCCAGACAGGTATAATCCACAATACAAAATGATATTCTTTTTTTTCTGGATGTTTCTGTGATATACTTATACGCGGTCGTATCAGACCGGAAAGGAAATATTATGTTACAAAAATTATATGTTTTTTTCAGGAAAGAAACCGTTTTGTCAATTGCAGTGATCCTGGCGCTTCTTTCTATGTTCTGGGTCAGACCGGATAAGGCTTATTTTACTTATATCGATTTCAGGACTCTCGGGCTCCTCTTCTGTTTGATGGCAATTGTAGCTGGTTTGAAGGCTGTTGGTGTTTTTGATATACTTGCCAAAAAATTGCTGATGGGAACATCGGGAACTGTGGGTGTGATCAGGCTGTTGGTACTCTTATGTTTCTTCCTGTCAATGGTGATCACCAATGATGTGGCATTGATTACTTTTGTTCCTCTTGCACTGATCATTGTGCATAAACTGCCAAAGGAACTGGGCAATTACTGGCTTCTTAAAATAGTAGCCATGCAGACAATCGCTGCTAATCTCGGAAGCATGCTCACACCAATCGGAAATCCGCAGAACCTTTATCTATATGCCAGAGCAGGGATGTCCGCGGCAGAATTAATAACCCTGATGCTTCCCTATTCCGCCACAGCACTTATCCTTCTTCTGATATGGATACAGGTAGCCGCTGCCAAAGCACCTCACGTATGCGGTTCCGAAAAAGATAAAACTCTTTTGGGATTCTCTGACAGAAAAGAACTTAACATGGAATACCTGGCCGCTTACCTGATCTTATTTACAATCTGCCTGCTCACTGTTGCACGTATCATTCCATACCAGATTCCTCTTGTATTGGTTCTTATATATATGCTGCTAAGAAACAGGGAAAATATAAGCAGGGTGGATTACTCCCTACTTGCCACCTTTATCGCATTATTTATTTTTATCGGCAACCTTGGAAGGATTCCGCAATTCAGCAGTTTTCTGGAAAGAATCATGGCAGGAAGGGAAACACTTACTGCTGTTCTTGCCAGTCAGATTATGAGCAATGTTCCCGCTGCGCTTCTTTTATCCGGCTTTACAGATAATTACCGGGCTTTAATTGTCGGAACCAATATTGGAGGTCTCGGCACTCTGATTGCATCCATGGCAAGCCTGATAAGTTTCAAATATATTGCAAAAGAAAACAGGAATCTGAGAGGGAAGTATTTGGGAATATTCATAGCCTCCAATATTATATTCATGATATTCATGTTAATATGGTATTTTTTTCTTAGATAAAGGTTTTCCCGGAATTACAAAAGCTATAACAATTCTTTCTTCGTAAAAAATTCTCCGCGGCACTCTCCCATCCTGGAAGAAAAGCCGCGGAGAAATAAATATATTTTCGGTGCCAATACAAAGATCATTAATCTTTACACCACTTTACAACTTTTTCATAAAAAAATATCGTACAGGGCTTTCTGATGTATAATGAGTTTGCTCCAAAACATTACAAAGGAAAGAACCACAAGGGTATTGATTCATGAAAAAAGTTCTCTTGCGCCACCAGGGGAAACAATGGCATTTAAACTGGGAGACGAAGAAGGTTTCCGATGGGTGGTAGAGTCATCGAAGCAAATACAGATTTTTATAGAGATCTTATCTGCCACTTGCCGTCTGCCGGTGCATGAATACTTTCAAGTATCAGGAGTAAGTAAAAGTAGATTGACAGATAATATAGAAAAGCGTATTATGATAATAAGAAGTGGGATTTCCCACACAAATGCTTGCGTAGGAGGTGTGGTAATGGAAGCAATGAAAGATTATGTTGCCCATCTGGATAACAAAAAAAGAATTACGCTCAGAGGAGCTGCTTATCAGTATTACAATGTTAAAGAATACGGAAATGGCTGCATTATTCTGGAACCTCGGGAACTGGCAGTGCCAGAGAGCATTTCAGCCAAAACTCTGGCAGATATGGATCGTGCAGTAAGTAACTTTAAGAGAGGCGATGTTTCCCCGGCTATTGACCTGTCAGATTTTTAAAAGAAATAAGAGATGAATTTTAATATACGAATGGGAATTCCTGAAATGCAGGAACTTTGGTTAGATCTGCAGGAGAAATATCGTTCCGGTAATATAAAAAAGAAGGAAGAATAGTTGTATAAAAAATGGGGAAAGGCTTTAAAGCTGTTGTCGGCTGCTCCGGGTTATCCGAGTCTTCAAACCCATGAAATAGAGCCATTATCCAGACGCTATGGAATGAAAGTGTGGCAATCTTATCTGGAAAATAAAACCAGTGGTGCAATGAGAATGTACTGGGTTTATGGACCAGATCAGAAAGATATTACGATTATCGGACTGGAGCCACATCCGGAAGATAAGAAAAATGGCGCATATGACCGAATTTCACTGTCGGATTTGTAGAATAAAACTGAATATGGAACTAAAATACGTGACAAACTATAATGCAACTGGTGTAAAATGTTGTAAATTCTTGTAGTTAACAAAAGGGTAATGATTAAAATAGTTCTACTTGAAAAATATCAAGCCTGAATGAGTATTCCGTTCAGATTAGATTAGGTTCTAATCTGGGCGGATTTTTTTGCGTGTGCAATGAGCAGAGAACTGATACTTAAATCTATGGTAGAGAAGTTGAGAGATTTTTATGATTTCATAATCATTGGATGCATGCCGTCTCTTGGAATGATGACAATTAAAGAATGCAGCGTGTCTCATCCTTTGGGATGATTTACATTTCGAAACAGACTCGTATAATATAATTCGAGACAGGTTGCGAAAGGCTTATGGCAATCTCGCTCTGTATCAAAGGGAGGGAAGAAATGACCAAAAATATTATCATAAAGACCTCCGTTCAGAAACGGTTTGACAGCTTCATGGTGCATGGCAGAGTCCTTTTTTTCAGCGCACCCTGCGGCTTTGGAAAGACAGTACTGGCGGACGCACTGCTGCGCGGTCGGAACGTGCTGCGGCAAAGTGCGGCAGACCCAGACTGCGCGATTCCACCGTCAGCGCAGGATTGGGACATTCTGCTGATTGACGATCTTCAGCTCATGCAGGAGGAAGCCGGGCAGCAGGCTCTTTGCGAACTGATTCGCTCAAGTCCGGAGCGCCATTTCGTGCTGCTCTCGCGCGGTGTGCCGCCCGGCTGCTTGATGGCGTTTCAGTACACGGGGCTGATGACGGTGCTGGAGGCCGACGACCTGCTTTTTGACGCGGACGATGTGCGGCGACTGTTTCAGCTTTCGGGAGCAAATGTAACAGATAGCGAGATCGACGGAATTTTGAAAGAATCCGTGGGCTATCCGCTGGGTGTGGCCATCACGGCGCGGTGCATGTCCCCGGACAAGCCGTGGACGCCGGAGCTGGTGGCGCGGGTGTTCCACGAGGTGTTCCTCTACTTTGAGACCGCCATCTACCGGCGCTTTGACCTGCCGGTGCGGCGCTTCCTGTTGGAGCTGGCTCCCTTTGAAAGTTTTGACCTGGAAATGGCGCGGATGGTCAGCGGCGATCCCCGTGCCGGCGAACGGCTGGACTGGCTTCTTCGATACACCACTATGCTGCGCTACGACGACTGCCAGCGCTTCCACTTCTGGTCGGGTTTCCGAGCTTTTCTCCTCTGGGAGATGGAGCGGGAATACACGGAGGAAAAGCGCCGCGCGCTGCTCAGCCGCGGCGGGCTCTACTACGAGCTGAAGGAGGACTACGCCCGCGCACTGGAATGCTACACCAGCGGCGGCGACCATTCCAAGGTCTCCGAGTTGCTGGTGCGCAATGCAGAACTCCACCCCGGCATGGGCCACTATGCCGAGATGGAAAAATACTACCGCAGTCTGCCGGAGGCGGAAATTCTCGCCTCCCCCTCGCTGATGCAGGGCATGAGTATGCTCTGCGCGCTGGCGATGGATTACGAAGGCTCGGAGCGCTGGTACGGCGAGCTGCAAGCATTTGCCGAGCGCTGCGGCAGACAGGACGCCGCCGGAAAGCAGGCCCGCAGTCGCCTTGCATGGCTGGACATTTCTCTTCCCCAGCGGGGCGTGAACGGCTTGACGGAAACCATCCCCGCCGTGTTCCGACTGCTGATGAACAAGGAAGTGACGCTGCCGTCCTTCTCCGTCACCAGTGCGCTGCCGAGCATCATGAACGGCGGCAAGGACTTTTCCGAATGGAGTAAAAAGGACGACCTGCTCTACAAGACCCTCCGCATCCCCGTGGAGGCGGTGCTGGGGCGGGACGGCGTGGGTCTTGCGGACTGCGCCATCGCCGAGAGTAAGTTTGAAAAGGGCGAGGACGTGGCCGGGCGGATGCTGTCCCTTCTCCCACAGCTGAACGAGGTCCGCAACCGCGGCACGCCGGACATGGAGTTCGCCGTCAGCGGATTGCTGGCCCGCAGCCAGCTGGCAAACGGACAGGCGATGGACGCGCGGCGCACCATCGAGGTGCTCCGTGAATGCTTTGCCGAGCGCGGTTTGACACGCTTTCTGCCCAATATGGACGCCATGCTCTGCCGTATTGACATGTACACCGGAGACCTTGACGCGGCGGACGCGTGGTATCGGGAAAAAGCCCCGTGCGAACCCACGCACCTGAACGTCATGCGGCGCTACCGGTATCTGACGCAGACAATGGTGGAAATTATGCAGAACCGCCCGGACGCCGCTTTGCTGACGCTCTCACCCATGGAGCCGTACATTCAAAACTGCGCCCGCATCATCGACGGAATTCACCTGAATGTCCTGACTGCCATCGCCCTGTACCGCAAGAAGGACGAGGGGTGGCGCGAGCGATTGACGGCGGCGCTGGACGCGGCAGCGGAGTACCGCTTCATCCGCACCGTCAGCGTATACGGCACGGCGGTGCTGCCGCTGCTGGAAGTGCTGGACTGGGACGGCGACAAGGCATGGCGCAAGCGGTTGATGGTGGCGGTGCGGACGCAGGCGGCGTTCTACCCGCATTTCCTCGAACCCCGCCTTGCCCCCGGCGAGGAGTTGACGCCCACGGAGCTGCAAATTCTCCATCTGCTCTGCGCGGACAAGTCCAACGCCGAGATCGCGCAGATCATGGACGTGAAGCTGCCCACAGTGAAGACACACGTCAGCCACATCCTCAACAAGCTGGACGTGAAGCGCCGGGCGGAAGCCAAGACCGCCGCGAAGAAGCTGCGGCTCATTCTGGATGATCTATAAAAGCTGTGCCTGTGTTTGAACGGGCTGAATATAAACCTTATACATATATCCCAAAGGAGGATCTTATGAAAAAACGAGTATTGAGTATGCTCATGGCGCTGGCGCTGTGTCTGACGCTCCTGCCCGCGCCCGCGTGGGCGGCGGAGGACGCACCGGAGGGCAGCGCCATCGTGCAGGAGGAGCAGCAGGAGGAACAGGAGAAAGCTCCGGCTGCGGAATCGCCCGCCATATTGGAACAGGCGGCGGAAAATGGCATTGCCGTTCAGGACGGCGGGGACAGCACCGTGGAGGGCGGTCAGCCGGCCGCCGCCGGAGCCCCGACCGAAGGCAACGGGCAGTCGACCAACACGGGCGAAGGCGAACAGCCCAACTCCGAAACGGACACGCGGGCGGAGATCTGGTGCGTGAGCAAGCCCGATTCCATTGGCCGCAGCTATGACGGCACGACGGACGGCGGCACGATTCCAATCGACTTGACGTTTACAGACGGCACAAATGAAATCAAACTCAAAGAAGGAACGGGCTTTACCGCCAAGAAGACCTTCGATTCCGCGGACGCGGGATGGCATACCGTCACTGTGGAAATCGCGCTAATCGGCGAAGCCGCGGTAAAGTACAAGCTCAAGGCGGGCGAAGAAATGTTTACGATCGGCGGCAACATCAACAAGGCCTATCCCGATCTGACCGTAACTCTTTCCAAGACGGCTTGCACGGCGGGCGAAAAGCTCCTGCCGCTGTTGTCTGTCGAGGGTGCTCCGGAAGACGCCGAGGTGACATATTATTATCTGGCTTCCGAGTTAAAAAGCTGGGCGGGCTCTTCTGACGTAGAGGGCAGCGAAGCCATGCCCAAGATTGACGAGAACACTGCAATCAGCGAGCCCGGCACATATTACGTTTATGCCAAGTCCAGCGAGACTACGAACTACGAGGAGGAACGGTCGGAAATCGTGGAACTCACGGTCAACAAGGCGGTAGTTAAGGCGGCTTCCGTGATAAAAGCGGACGGCACGGATGGCGGTACATACGAATCCCTCCCGGCAGCACTGAACGCGGCGCAGAACGGCGACACCGTCAAGCTGCTGGCAAACCATACGACAAATTGGAGCGACGTCGAAGCGGGCGAGTATGCCACTTTGGCTGTCGTCAAGAAAACCTTGACGCTCGACCTGAACGGCATGACGGTGGATTATCTCACTGTGGGCGATGTGGTTTCTGACGAGGCAGGCGGAATCCTTGATTCCTACGACGGCAATCTGACCGTCGTAGATAACATTCAAGGGGGCAGCCACGGCAAAATCAAGGACCTCGAATTTGTAAAAGGTTCCCTGGCGATTCAGGGCGGCCGGATTGGAGATAATGACGGAAGCAACCTTACCTGCGACGGGAACAGCGGCACTGTGACCATCAGCGGCGGCACGGTATGTAACGTCACAGTAGGCGATGGCGCAGCCGTTACCGTCACCGGCGGCACAGAGCACGCGGGCCAATGGTACAACGATGGTACGCTGAACATCACAGACGGTACGTTCGGTAATGTAAAATTCCGTAATAACGGTGGAACCATCGCCATCAGCGGCGGCACGTTCTCTACGATTCGAAATACGGATGCAAGCAGCGCCATTGCGCCCATGTCCCTGCTGGCGCCGGGTCATGCCTTCTACAAGGACGATACAGTGCAAGACGGCAGCAAGAGAGATTCTCTGCAAAATGTAACGGTCAAGGAACACACCCACACCATGGTGAACAACAAGTGCGCCTGTGGCTTTTCCTGCGCGCACACGAACACCGAGGGTGCAAGCACCATCGGTAAAGACGGCAAGTGCACGGTCTGCGGGACGCAGTTTGCGGCTGGCATCGGTGAAACCTATTATACCGATGTGAAGTCCGCTCTGGATGCGGCAGCTGACGGTCAGACTGTCAAGCTGCTGGCAAACGGGATGCTGCCTGACGGCATATATGTCAGCAAGACCCTCACGCTGGATTTGGACGGACACAGTCTGAGCGGATACAGCTTGAATGTCGGCGGCCTTACGGCCACAAGCCAGGTTCGCACCGGTAATCTGACGGTCATTGACAGCAGCGGCGGCAACGGCGCGGTGGGAGTGACCGTGCGGGACGGCGGTACGCTGGTATTTGATCCGGGGAATGACAATACCACTCTGCTCCAGCTGGAGGTTTGGGGCGGCACAGTCAAGCTGTACGGCGGAAAGATTTCGAGAAGCGGTTTGCGGCTGAATAATAACATCACATTGGGCAATCTGCTTCCCCAGAAAGCGGGACTTGCTTACTATCATGGTGACACGCAGCTCACGCTGGAGGAAGCCACTTCCCAGACCTGCGACCTGGTGGTAAAGTCGTGCAGCCACGGCGGCAAGAACGGCTTTGATGGCACCAACTGTCCCTGCTGCAACGCGCCCGCGGTGGCTGAAACAGCCTTGAACCATGGCCCGTGGCGGAGATTTGCTGATTTGCAGACAGCCCTTGACGCAGACAGAGACGGCGGCGCAGAATTTAAGCTGCTGGCCGACGTGACCGGCGAATACACCATCGACGGCACGAAGGACACGGGACTTGACCTGAACGGCCACTGCATCAAGGGTACGGTAACGGTCAAGGCGGCTGCGGGCAACAATACCACCACCTTGAGCAACACAAAAAACACGACCACGGTCAGCATTGATAAGGTCGTTGCCCACAAGGGTGCAAAACTCGCCGGTTCGGGTAAACCTGCCGTGATCGGTGAATTGACATTGGCCGATGGCGCGACATGGAAAAATATTCTGAATCTTAAAACACTTGGATACAAGGTGCTCAACGCGGACGGCACTTACAAGTGGTATGCCCCGGATGATGTCAAAGTCTCGCAGTTGAACAACGTTATTATCAATAGCCTGCCCATCACCTCCAAGACTCTGAATCTGAAGGTCAATGGCAAGAACCTGACCGGCAGCTCGCTGAAGGTGGAGCGCGGCACGACTGTCCAGCTCTGCGCCAGCTGCAATGCGAAGGGCGCGACGGTGACGTTCTCCATCCTGAAGACGGGCGAAACAGCGCCCATCACCTTGACGGAGCCGAGCTATGCCAGTGGGAAGTATACAAAAGATTACTCCTTCGATACGATTGGAGAATACACCATCTATTTCACCGCCACCAAGGACGGCTATACGGTGCAGAGCGCCAAAAAGAAGCTGACCGTCACCAAGCCGAATCTCAGCAATGCCGAGATCACATTCCCCGATGGCAATGTAGCGGCCTTTAATTATGTGACTGCGACCGGTGTGCCGACGTTTGTCGTGACATACAAAGGCCAAACGCTGGAAAAGGACAAGGATTTCACCATTGCCGGCGGCGATAGTTTCTCCGGTGTAGGCCCCTGTACGCTGACCATCAAGGCAACAGAAAACGGCGATTATACCGGAAGCAAGTCTGCCCAATGGAATGTCCGACCGCTCAAAGTAGCGGCTTCGGTGGGAGACATCATTAAGACATACGACGGAACGAAAAATCTGCCTGAAAACACGAAAATCACATTTAAGAGCGCGGACAGCTATTATACTGGTATTATGCTTCGGCTGGCTAAGGGTACAGATTATGAGGTGCTCAACGCCCACTATGATTCCGCCGATGCCAGCGAAACCGAAAAGACTGTCTCCTTCACCATCAATCTGAAGAATAAGGGCTATGTCTTTGACGACGGCACGAAGGAAAAGGCCTTTACGCTGAACGGCGCGGATTTTGATGATAAGACCTTCCAGATCAATAAGGCCACCATCGACCTGAGTCACAACCGGTTTGAGCAGACTGTTTTCAACGATTTGGCAAAGACCTACGAGATCGATTTGAATCAAGTTCTGGATACTATCCTTCCTGAGGGCGGCCAGTACGGCGATATCCAATATGGTCGGCCGAGCGTCACCATGGGCTTCGCGTACTATCCCGTCGGCGGCGCAAAGATCGGAAACGGCAAGCTGAGCCTGTCCATCAAAAAGGCCGCAAGCTCCAAGCAAGGTGATGAAATTGGCACGGTAGCCGTCGAGGTCGAAACCACAAACTATCAGCCGTTCACGCTGACCATCCATGTCATCGCGCAGGACAAACTCGTTCCCGTTCTGGCTGAGGGCAATACTGTCAGCGCAACGGACATCACCTATGGTCAGGCGCTGGCTGACAGTAAACTCACGGTCAACGGCACGATGCAAGACCCCACCACGGGTGATGCAGTCAACGGTACATTTACATGGACAGATGGCACAATCAAGCCAGATGCAAATGATCGCTATGAAGCCGAATGGACGTTCACTCCGGCTGCGGGCTACGAGAAATACGCGACTGCGACCGGAACTGTGACCATCAAGGTGAACAAGGCTACCCCCACCTTCACCGCTCCCACGGCGCAGGAAAACCTGACCTATACCGGACAGGAGCAGGCGCTGATTACCGCGAGCAGCGTGACCAGCGGTGGCACCATGCAGTACAGCCTGACCGAGAACGGCACATACAGCCAGGACACCCCTACCGGCACCGATGCCGGAGCATATACCGTGTGGTATCGGGTGATTGGCGATGCAAACCACAACGATACCGCACCCGCCAGCGTGGCAGTCCGCATTGGGCAGAAGCCGCTGACGATCACCGGGGTAACGGCTGTGTCCAAGCCCTATGATGGCACGACAGACGCGGGCATTACCAGCGTGACCTTCGAGGGTAGCGTAACCTTGCAGAAGGACAAGGACTACGCCGTGACCGCCAGATTTGACGATGCCAGTGCGGGCAACGGCAAGAACATCACTGCCACAGTGACCCTGATGGGGCAGGCCGCGAAGAATTACGCCCTGGAGCAGAGCAGCTTTCCCGCGACTGGCAGCATCACCAAGGCCGCTGCGCCTGACTTCACCAGGGAAACCGCGCTGACCATTGTAAACGGCCACGAAAAGACCTATACTGTGACGCTCCCCGCCCTGCCCACGCTGGAAACGCCCAAAGAGTACGGTGCGCTCACCTATGAGATCGGCGAAATCAAACTCAATGACGGCTACTACACCAGCGGCGCGAAGGTGGAAAACGGCGAGCTGACCCTGCCCATTCAGAAAAATGACGTGGGAACCACCGGCTCTGTGGGTACAGCGACCGTTGTAATCAAGAGCACAAACTATGAGGACATCACTCTGACTGTCAACATCAGCGCGAAGAACAGGATCACTCCCACCGGCACACCGACGCTGAGCAAGAACGCCATCATCTACGGCGACGCCCTGAATACCATCGCTCTCTCCGGCAAGCTCCATGATAATGTCAACAACGTGGATGTCGATGGAACCTTTGAATGGGTGGACGGCACGCATATACCCGTGGTTGGGAACGGTACCTATGCAGCCGAGTGGATTTTCGAACCGACTGACACCGAGAAGTATTTAACGGTTTCGGGAAGATCGAATATCACTGTCGAAAAGGCTCGACAGTACGGCAAGCTCAGCATGGCGGGCTATACTTACGGTAAAACGCCCAGCACACCGACCTTGACAGACCAGACGGGTGATTTGAATGCTCAAGTGACCTACAGTTATGCCGCTGCGGACAGCGGCTCTGTTCAGACATGGGATATTCAGAATCCGCCCGCGCTGAACGCCGGTACCTACCGTATGTACGCCAGCATTGGTGTTACGGATAACTACTACGGATTTGAAGCTGTGTATTGCGAATTTGTGGTAGCGAAGGCAACGCCGACCTACACCGTTCCCACCGGCCTGACGGCAAAATACGGTCAGACACTTGCGGATGTGAAGCTGCCGGACGGCTGGAGCTGGATGGACAGCAGCAAATCCGTGGGCGATGCTTCAACCGTAACCAAGACCTTCCAGGCGAAGTTCACCCCGACAGACACCGAAAACTACAATGCAGTGGAGAACATCGAGCTTAAAGTCATGGTGAACAAGGCGGATGGCGGCAGCCTCAAAACGGTCGAATTGGCGCAGAAGTACACGGACGCCTCAGAGCACACCTACACACCGGACTGGTCGGGGCTTCCCAGCGGACAAACGTGGCGCTATAGTAGCGAACACAGCGTTAGCACTGGCTCGAAGGTCAAACTTATCAAGCATGATTTTGCAGCGGACGGCAGTTTGCTGACTTACGCGCTCTCCGGCGGCAAGGCGGGCGACAAGATCAGCCTCACCCTCAAGGCGTCCTGCGACAATTATGGGGATTTCACCATCACGCTGAACATCCCCCTGACAGAAAAGGACGATCAGAAGCCGTTGACCATCACCGGTGCGGACGGTGTGGTCTATGGTCAGACGCTGACATTGACCACCACCGGCGGCTCCGGCACCGGCGCTGTGACCTACCGCATTGACACTGCTCAAAGCACCGGCGAAGCGACCATTGATCCCAATACCGGCGTTCTGACCCCGGTTAAGGTCGGCTCTGTCAGCGTCATCGCGATCAAGGCGGGCGACAACGACTACAATGACGTCACCAGCGCCCCCTTCGTGCTCATGATCAAATCGGTCGCTCCCACCGGCGCGCCGAACTACACCAAGATCACCACCAGTGGCAAGACATTGAAGGACGCGGCGCTGACCACCAATGGCAGCACGCTGAATCCCAATGACGGCGAGCTGGAATGGGTGGATGACAAGGGCAACGTCCTGCCTGATAGTACCAGGGTTAAAGCCAACACGACCTACAAGTGGCGCTTCACGCCCACGGACACCAACTATACGACCTTGACCGGCGAGATCGAGTTGTATCGCAAGTCCAGTAGCGGTGGGGGCGGCAGCAGCAGCGGGGGCGGCAGCAGCAGCGGCTACAGCTACTACACCATCCAGGCAACTGCCGGAGCTGGCGGCTCCATTTCTCCCTCTGGTGATGTCAGCGTCCGCGAGGGCAGAGATCAGACCTTCACCATCACCCCGGATAAGAGCTATGCTGTCGCCAACGTCAAGATCGACGGCAAGAGCATCGGCGCGGTGAAGTCCTACACCTTTGAGAATGTCAGAAGCACCCATACCATCGAGGTCATCTTCGTCAAGGGCATTGCCAGCGCCAGCACCGGAGACAGCAGCAATCTTCCACTGTGGAGCGCCCTTCTGCTGGCAAGTACCCTTGCTCTTGCCGGCGTCGTCCACTATAAGAGAAAACGCGCACGGTAATTGTCTTATCATGCCTTAAAGGCCAACAAACAGCGCAGCTTCCGGGCAAATATCCGGAAGCTGCGCTGTTCTCTTTTTTCTACAAGAAACAAATCAATGACATTTTAAGCTGCGCCTCAGCCATCAGCGACTCCCGCGGGCGAAGTTATCCCCTCAGTGGACAGCCCCTTTTTCATGGGAAGTTCACTTGGCGCTGGCGGCGTAGTGCGCCGGATACCAGCGCTGGAACCAGGCCGTGAATATGCCCAGCAGGATAGGCAGCACGGAGTTGAACGCACCGGTCAGATAGGAGACGGAGGTTTGCATCAGCTGCCAAGTCCAGATCGGCGTAAGCAGATACAAGACCGCCCAGCAGGTCGTGAGAATCCGGTTCGTCCGCAGAAACAGCGGGTTTTGCAGCGCCGTCTCGCCGCCGTAGCCGTTCATGGAATAGTGCGCCGTCAGCGTCAGCGGCCGGAATACCGTCACGCCCCACATCAGGCCGAACAGAAGATACGATATCGGCAGGAGCACCGTAAGGGGCAGCGCGTCCAGAAGCGTCAGCACACAGACAGCGCCCACCGTCAGCATAGAGCACGGCTCAAAGACGGTCATGCGGTATTTTAGAAACGCAAACGGCAGCAGTCCACAGACCGCAAGGCCGATGCACGCGCCGGTCCGAGCCTGGATGGACAGTGCGATCCAGATCGCCATCCACGGCAGCAGCATAAGCGTCATGTTGGTCTTTTTCCGGGGCGCGGCAGACGGCTTCGGCGCAGCCGCTCCCAGACTGAAAATTTCATCCCAGTGAAGCATGATCGAAAAGTCGCCGGTCACGCGGTACAGATGCTCCATCATGGCATGCTGTCCGTTCAGCTCTCCGCTGCCGATCCTCTGCCAGACGGACAGCGGCGTTTCGATGCGCGTGGTGCAGGGTAGGAAATCGGCTTCCAGCACACGCTGGCCGTCTTTTCCCAGCACGATCTGATAGGTTTCCCCGGCATCCGTATAGAAAAACTCCAACACACGGTCCTGCCCGTTCCAGCTTGCGGGGTTATAAAGCGCGGCCATCTGCCGGGTAAAGGCCAGCGCCGGAGAGAGCTTTGCAGTCTGTGACGTTCCCGGCTTGGCAGTATCTTCCCGGCTGACGCCCCAACTGGCGTCCGCCATCTGCTCAAACACTGCCCGCGGAAACAGCGGCTGCCGCAGCGCACAGGCTGTTTCCTCCGTAACAGCGCCATGCGCGAATTCCGCGCCTGCCTGCATCACATGCTCCAGATACGCGTCTGTGCGCTGGCGCAGCTCCGGAACCCGGAACAGCTCCCCCTGACCGCAGTATATGGCCGTATAGCCGTCTGTGCCGCAGAGGCGGGAAAACTGCGCGTCCACCGCGTCATAGTTGCCCTGGGCAGTGTAAAAGCCGCAGGTGGAGATCACCACTTGACGCTGGCCGGAGCGGTCATAGCGGCTGGGGTGGCCACCGGAGGCGTTGGTCGTCATAAAGGGCAGCGACATCGGCAGCTGCCGGTCGATGAGCAGCTTCAGCTGACCGGGAATGCTGAAATAGTAGAGAGGAAAGCTCCAGATTAGCACATCGGAGGCCAGGATCTTTTCAATCACATCGGCCATATCGTCCTGCAAAACGCACTTCCCTGGCGTTTTGCTCCAGCAGGCAAAGCAGCCCCGGCACGGCAGAAGATGCAGCTTCCCGATCTCAAGCACCTCCACCTCTGCCTGCTGCACCTGACGTAAGCCGTCCAGAAACGCACTGGTCAGGCGGTAGGTGTTGCTTCTCTCGCCTTTGGGGCTTCCGTTCAGTACCAGAACCTTCATACCATCTCCTCCAGCTTTTTGATGCAGCTTTCGGCCCACGCGATGCACATAAACGCCTTCGTCAACTCATACCCGCTGCAAGGACCGTAATTCAAAAATCCGAGAATCCCATGCTGTAAACTCATCGTGCTTCTCCTTTTTCATATTGTAATGATGCTATATTCTAATATTATAATATGCTTCCACATTTGTAACCCCTTTTACTCTGCTGTACATAAAAAAGAGGCGAGTACTTTTTCCGCAGCCAACAACCAGGGCGGGCAACCCGTACTGTCTGCGATTTTTTTGGACGATGATTACTACGAATTTTTGGATCAATATGCTATAGCCGTAATCCTTTAATATCTTTCATACGGGATAAAATCATATTGCAGCTGCAGCTAAGAATGCCAGGCAGTGTATCAATGACATTGTACAGGAAAAGTTCCATTTCATCACTGGATGAGGCAACGGCATGTACATGAAGTTTATCCCGTCCGGTGACACGATAGATCTGTGTGACGATATCATTTTTGTATAAAATATCTGACACCTGCATCAGATGATCTGGTTTAATTTCAATTTCAAAATAGCAGGATACAGCACCACTGATCTTTTGAGGATTGATGATTGTTGTGTATTCTTCAATTACCCCTTTTTTCTCTAAGGCTTGAATACGGGCTTTTACTGCGACTCTGGAAATACCGGTTTTTTCGCCAATATCAGAGTATGAGATACGTGCATTTTCTATAAGCAACTGGATAATTTTCTGATCGAGTTCATCTAAACCATTCAGGTACATAAGTAATCCCCCTGTAAAATGATAACTATCACTGTAATTCATTTTTTCATTATAATATCATGCAGATTTCTAAAAGTAAATGACAGCTTGACTTAAGTATTTTAAACACCTATAATAATGACAAAACGTAATATATAACTTACGAAACGGAGATAAAAATGAATGGCGATTTGTCAAAAGGACCTGTTGTAAAGTCGATGCTTTTATTTGCTATTCCAATGATATTGGGAGATTTACTTCAACAGTGTTATAACATTGCAGACACACTGATTGTTGGACGTTGTCTTGGCGAGAAGGCACTTGCAGCGGTAGGATCCTCATTTACACTTATGACCTTTATAACATCCATTATTCTTGGCTTATGTATGGGAAGCAGTGCATTGTTTTCTATCCGGTTTGGACAGCATGATGAAAATGGACTTAAAGAGGATATTTGTGCATCCTTTATCTTTATTGCGGCAGTGACAGTGTTGTTAAATGTGGTTGCTTATGCAAGTCTGGGCGGACTTCGGGTTTTCCTCAGAGTTCCGGATGAAGTATGGGGGGAAATGAGAGAGTATCTATTCGTAATCTTTATGGGGATACCGGCTGTTTTTTTGTACAATTATTTTGCGTCATATCTCAGGGCCATCGGTAATTCTGTGGTACCTCTGGTATTTCTGGCCGTATCATCCCTGCTTAATATTATTCTTGATCTTTGGTTCGTCATTGGTTTCAAGATGGGAGTAGCAGGAGCAGCAGAGGCGACGGTGATTGCGCAGTATTTGTCCGGACTGGGGATCATGCTTTATACGCTTGTACGTTATAAGCGAGTTCATGCAATTTGGAAAATCAGCTGTCTGAAGAAAGAACGAATCAGTGAAATTGTTTCCTTTTCCATGCTGACATGCATTCAGCAGTCGGTTATGAATCTGGGAATCCTTATGGTACAGGGATTAGTAAACAGTTTTGGAACGGTTGTTATGGCAGCATTTGCAGCGGCTGTAAAGATAGATGCTTTTGCATATATGCCGGTGCAGGACTTTGGAAACGCATTTTCTACATTTATTGCACAGAATTATGGAGCAAAAGAAAAGCAGAGAATACAGCATGGATTGAAAGCGGCAGTGCGTATATCTGCAATCTTCTGCATAGTGATCTCTACATTTGTATTCCTATTCGCAAAACCACTTATGATGATATTTGTAGATGCAGAAGAAACACATATTATCATGGAAGGGGTCCGTTATCTGCGGATAGAAGGTGCCTTTTATATAGGAATTGGATGGCTGTTTTTGCTGTATGGCTTGTACCGGGCTTTGGGCAAACCAGGAATGAGTGTGGTACTTACCATATTTTCCCTGGGAACCAGGGTAGTTCTGGCATATACCTTGTCAGCAATACCACAGATTGGTGTGACAGGTATTTGGTGGTCTGTGCCAATCGGATGGGCGTTAGCGGACATCATAGGGTTCCTGTATTACAAAAATTACAAAAATTTTACTTGATTATGATTGATTGACTGATTTTATTGTTCAACGTTTTAAACATTAAATTCAAATTGTTGACAGTTTTTTTTCGTGTGTTTTAAGAAAAGGGTGTTCCCTGGATTTTTCATCCGGGGAATGTCCTTTTTTTCAGTTTTATAATATAATAAGAAAAACACAAAGTGGGGGGATGGGGAATGGCCATTGAGGTAGAGATTAAGCTGAAAATTGAGGATAGTGGAGAACTTATAAAGAAGCTTAAAGACCAGCATTTTACAGCAGGGAAAACCGTGTGGGAATCGGACCTTTATTTTACATCAGAGCATCGTAATATGAAAGCCTGCGATGAAGCCTTGAGGGTACGTTGTGTGAAGGAAAAAGACACAGGGAAACAGGCGGCATATCTGACCTATAAGGGAAAGAAACTGGACACTTGTTCTATGACGCGAAAAGAAGTGGAATTGGAGATTTCTGATGGGGAGACGGGAGTGGAACTACTGAAAAGCATTGGATTCTATCCCACAACGCCAGTGGAGAAGCTGCGGCAGTATTTTCATAGAGAGCAGATGACCGCTTGTGTGGATCAGGTAACGGGACTGGGAGATTTCCTGGAACTGGAGATTATTGTGGAAGACGAGACGAAGCGCGCCGCAGCATTAAGTGAAATCGAAACTTTGCTTGTAAAACTTGGTTATACGATGCAGGATACGACGAGAACTTCGTATTTGTCTATGCTTGAAGAGGCGTTTCCTTGCGGTAATACGGAAGTTTCCGTATAATGGACCTAGATAAATAGATGGAGGGACAGACATGGATCAGGAACAGCAGACACCGCACAAGCGGAGAGTGCGTTATAAAGGCAAATACCCGAAGAAATTCGAGGAAAAATACAAGGAGCTGCAGCCGGAGAAGTATCAGGACACGGTGCAGCATGTGATGAAGAAAGGAAATACGCCGGCGGGCATGCACATTTCCATTATGGTGGATGAGATTCTGGATTTTCTGAAAATCCAGCCGGGAGAGACGGGATTTGATGCAACCCTTGGTTATGGAGGACACACGAAAGCCATGCTTCAGTGTCTGAAGGGACAGGGACATATGTATGCCACGGATGTGGATCCGGAGGAATCGGCAAAGACGAAGAAGCGTCTGGAAGAGCAGGGCTTTGGAGAAGACATGCTGACCATTAGGCTTCAGAATTTCTGCACCATTGATGAGATTGCAAAAGAAGCGGGCGGTTTTGACTTTATTCTGGCGGATCTTGGAGTTTCTTCCATGCAGATTGATAATCCGAAGAGAGGATTTTCCTTTAAAGTGGACGGCCCCCTGGATCTTCGGCTGAATCAGCAGAAAGGCATCAGCGCGGCGGAGCGGCTGGATACCATAGGCCGTGACGAGCTGGCAGGAATGCTCTATGAAAACTCCGATGAGCCTTATTGCGAGGAACTGGCAAAGGCCATTACGGATGAGATCCGCCGTGGAAACCGGGTGGATACGACTACCAAACTTCGCGGTATCATTGAAAAGACATTGGATTTTCTGCCGGAGAAGGAGAAAAAGGAGACGGTCAAAAAGACTTGCCAGAGAGTGTTCCAGGCACTTCGGATTGATGTCAACCAGGAGTTTGAAGTGCTGTATGAATTTATGGAGAAGCTTCCGGGGGCACTTCGTCCGGGTGGACGGGCAGCGATTCTGACATTTCATTCCGGTGAGGACAAGCTGGTGAAGGCAGCGTTGAAAGAAGGCTGCCGGGCAGGCATCTATTCTTCTTATTCCAAGGATGTAGTCCGGCCGACAGCGGAAGAATGCGTACGAAATCCGAGAGCCCGTTCCACAAAGATGCGCTGGGCAATCCGGGCAGAAGAGTAAAGGAAAAGGAGGTAGAGTCCAATGCATATAGCAGTCTATTGTGGTTCGGTATCTGGAAATCAGGAGGTCTATAGGGAGAAGGCAGCTTCGTTTGGCAGATGGATGGCAGACGAGGGGCATGTGCTCATCTACGGTGGCGCTCAGGGAGGCCTGATGGGAGCAGTTTCCAATGCGGTGCTGGAGAACGGCGGAAAGGTCATTGGTGTGCTTCCGGCAGTGGAATCCATTCAGAAGCGGCGTCATCCGGGATTGACTGAGTATATTGAGACCAAAGATATGGCGGAGCGGAAAGCGAAGATGATCGCACTGGCGGATGCATTTGTGGCACTGCCGGGCGGACCAGGAACCCTTGATGAAATCTCAGATGTGATTTCCCTGGCAAGGCTTCACCTTACCGACGCAACATGTGTATTATTTGATGTGAACGGATTTTACCAGCCGTTGAAAAATGTGCTGGAGGGTATGGAAAAAGCCGGATTTGCAGAGCCGGAAGATTTTGAGAAGGTACTGATTTCCGAAGACATGAAAGAGATCGGAGCATTTCTTTCAGTCTGTCAATGAGGTTGACAAGACAGCTGTAAAGTGTTATTTTAAAGGTCAAATATAAGAAAGAGGGAATCATAATGGAAATTATGCCGCATCTGAAGCTTTCAGATGAGCTGAACATCAAATATGCCATTCTCCCGGGAGACCCGGCACGGGTGGATCGGATTGCGGAGCAGCTGGAACAGGTGGAATCACTGGCTTATAATCGGGAATATAAGAGTATTCAGGGATTATATAAGGGGGTTCCGGTGCTGGCGGTATCGACTGGAATCGGAGGCCCATCCACGGGAATTGCAGTAGAGGAACTTTCCAGAATCGGTGTGACCCATGCGATCCGGATCGGAAGCTGCGGAGCATTGCAGAAAAACATCCATTTGGGAGATTTGATCCTGGTGCAGGGGGCGGTACGGGATGAGGGAACCTCCAAAACTTATATAGATTCTATTTACCCGGCAATTCCGGATTATGAGCTTTTCAGTGCCTGTGTGGAGGCAGCCAGAAAAGAGAGGATTCCATTTCATGTAGGTCTGGGAAGAAGCCATGACAGTTTCTACACGGATCGGGAAGACGCGATTGATGCTCTGTGGGCGTCCAAAGATGTGCTGGGCGCTGATATGGAGACGGCAGCTCTTTATGTCATCGGGCGGCTGAGAGGGGTACATACTGCATCTATTTTGAATACGGTTGTGGAATATGAAGAGAATCTGGAAGAAAACATCAATCATTATACAGATGGGGCATCCAGAATGATGCAGGGTGAATGGAATGAAATTCACACGGCACTGGAAGCCATTTATACAGTATCTCAGGCGGAATAACCGCTGCAAATATATGAGATAATCTCCGTTGGAGAGAAAGGACATGTGTTATGAATAACGTATTTAAAACAAAACTGAACACCGCAAGTCTGGTACTGATTCCGGCATGTATCGGTATCAACTACCTCGGAAAACTGTTTGCTTCTGTACTGAAGCTGCCGCTCTGGCTGGATGCTATCGGAACCTGTATCGGCGGTGCGCTGGGAGGACCGATCATCGGTGCGATCTGCGGTGCGGCCAACAACCTGATCTACGGATTTACCACCGGTGATTCCATTACCTTAGTTTATGCACTGACCAGCCTTGGTATTGGTCTTGCAGTTGGTATTATGGCAAGACTCGGTAAGATGGAAAATGCAGGAGGAGCAATCCTGACCGCTGTTGTGGCAGGCCTCGTTGCAGTCTGCGTCTCTACACCGCTGAATGTTCTGTTCTGGGGCGGCACTACCGGAAATGTCTGGGGAGACGCTCTGTTTGCAGCAACTCAGGCAGCAAATATGCCGGTTGCTCTTGGCTCTCTGCTGGACGAGGTTGTTGTGGATGTTCCGGATAAAATCATTACGATCCTGATCGTATTTGCAATCCTGAAAGGACTCCCGAAGAAATTGACTGCCCTTTACGATATCAATGACAGTGTAGAGAGTCTGGACTAATGAAAAAATGTTGGAGTGATTCAAATGAAAAGTATCAGTCTGTATGTGGATAAGGATACCTGGTTGACTCGAATGCATCCGTTTACCAAACTGTGTTACATATTGACGGCGATCAGCGTTTCCCTGATCTGTGGAAAGCTGTGGGCATTTGGTATCTTCATTGGAATCAGTCTTGTGATGTTAATCAGTGGAAAAATCATTCGCAGGGTTTTTCCACTGATTGCATTTTCTTTTACAATTCTGATTACCATTTTCCTGATTCATGGTTTATTTAATCATGAAAATGCAACGTTGTTGTTTGCAGCAGGTCCTATTCGCTTCTACCGGGAGGGTGTTCAGTATGCAGCACGGATCAGCTGCAATGTACTGAACATGCTGCTGGCTTTTGCAGTCTTTGTACTGACGACAAAACCGGTTGAATTAGTGGAGGATATGGAACGTGCCGGATTTTCTCCGAAGATCGGATATGTCATCAGTTCTGTCTTTCAGATTGTGCCTCAGATGAGCGGTACTATGAATACGATTATGGATGCACAGAGAAGCCGTGGCCTGGAGACAGAAGGCTCTCTGATTACCCGTGCAAAGTCATTTTTGCCGTTAATCTCTCCGGTAGTTATGAGTTCCTTGATTAATACAAGAGAGCGAGCCATTGCACTGGAAATCCGGGGATTTGAGTCAGGAGAGAAGAAAACTTACTTAAAAGACGATAAAATGAAAAATCTGGACCGGGTACTCTGTGTTGGCATGTTTTTACTGATTTTCCTGGTCATTGTCGCCAGAATCTTTTTATAGGAAATGCGGAGGCATTGTATGGCATACATAGAAGTAGAAAATTTAAAATACCGCTATCCAAATACGAAGAAGCTGGCACTGGACGGATTGCAGTTTCAGATTGAAAAAGGCTCTTTTGTCGGAATTGTCGGTGAGAATGGTGCCGGAAAAAGTACGCTGTGTCAGGCATTCAGCGGACTGGTACCGCAATTTTTCAAAGGTGCTTACGGCGGGAAAGTGATGATCGGAAATCAGGACGTAGCAAAGACGCCGGTGTCTGGGCTATGCCGGACGGTAGGACTGGTGTTCCAGAATCCTTTTAATCAGCTGTCAGGAGCAAAAGAGACGGTATTTGAGGAAATCGCATTTGGATTGCAGAACTTTGGTGTTCCCAGAGAGGAAATGATCCGCCGGGTGCAGGAAGTGATGGAACTTCTGGACATCAGTGAATATAAAGAGCGGAATCCCTTTGATCTCTCGGGAGGACAGATGCAGAGAGTAGCGCTGGCCGGCATTCTTGCCATGCAGCCGGAGGTGATTGTGCTGGATGAGCCGACATCCCAGCTGGATCCGGCTGGAAGTGAGGAAGTATTTGCGGCGGTAGATAAGCTGGCAAAATCCGGAATCACCATTATCATGGTGGAACAGAAACTGGAAAAACTGGCAGAATACTGTGATCAGATTTTATTACTTCATCAAGGAAAGCAGATTGCTTTTGATACACCGGAACAGATTTTCTCCAGAACGGATCTGGAGAAATATGGGGTACAGCCACCGGCCTATACCAGAGTCTGCAAAGCATTGGACATACGAAATGAAAATGGGTGCTATCCGGCATCGCTCAAAGATACTATGAAATGGAAAGAACAGTTTCCGGCAGAAACAGATTTTGAAAAAATCTGTAAGAGCTCCGATGCAGAGTGTGGTGGAGAAAAGGAGCGGAAAGAAATATTCAGGACGGAACATCTGAAATTCCGTTATCTGGAACAGGTACCGGTTCTGGAAGATGTCAATCTCCTTCTGGATGGAAGAGCGACTGCCATTGTAGGACAAAACGGAGCCGGAAAGACCACGCTGGTAAAGCTCCTAAAAGGTTTGCTGAAGCCAGTGGGCGGATCTATTTATTATGCCGGAGAAGATATGGCAGGAAAGACCGTCGCCATGCTGGCCGAAGAAGTTGGCTATGTATTTCAGAATCCGGATGACCAGATATTTAAGTATCATGTGATTGATGAAGTTATGTTCGGACCGCAGAATATTGGCATGAGCAAGGAACAGGCGAAGAACCGCGCCATGGAAGCGCTGAAGACCGTCGGATTGGAGGCACTGGCAGAGGAAAATCCATACGATCTGGAGCTGTCCCAGCGGAAGCTGGTGGCGATTGCGTCGGTACTTGCCATGGACACAAAGGTGCTGATCCTGGATGAACCGACCATTGCCCAGGACTGGAATGGCCGGAGGCTTTTGCAAAAAATTATCCGAACTCTTCAGAAACAGGGGAAAATGGTTATTGCTATTCTTCATGATATGGACTTTGTAGCAGAATGCTTTGAGCGGGTCATTGTTATGGCTCATGGAAAGGTGCTGGCAGACGGAAGAAAAGAAGAAGTATTTGCCCGGAAAGAGGTGCTGGAACAGGCGCGGATTGATCAGCCGTATCTGACGAAACTGTGCAGCATGCTGGGATATGAAAAGTTATATTTTTCTCTGAAAGAGGAAGAAGGAGCAGAAGCATGAGAAAATTACTGGTAGTTGTTGATATGCAGAATGACTTTGTTGACGGATCCCTGGGAACCAAAGAAGCAGAGGGCATTGTGGATCGTGTAGTAGAAGAGATTGAAAAATACGATTCAAAAGACATATTTGCCACAAGGGACACTCATCCGGAGAATTATCTGGAGACTCAGGAAGGAAAGAATCTTCCGGTGGTACACTGCGTCAAAGGAACTTTTGGATGGCAGATTAATGAGAAGGTTGCCGCCGCACTTGGAACAGCAGAAATCATTGACAAGCCGACGTTTGGCTCCAGAACGCTGGCAGAGAAGATAGCTGCCATTGCTGCAGAGGAGGAGATTGAAGTAACGCTGATCGGTCTGTGTACGGATATCTGCGTCGTATCCAATGCCCTTCTCATTAAGGCATATTTACCGGAAATTCCGGTAAAAGTAGTGGCTTCCTGCTGTGCAGGCGTAACACCAGGCAGTCATGAAGCAGCTTTGGCCACCATGCAGATGTGCCAGGTAAAAATTGAAAGTAATTGAGAAAAATTATCACATTTATCTTGACTAACCCATAGTCTGTAGTATATGATCTTACAATCATAAAGAAATTCTCTTTGCACTGCATTACATTCGAACAAGGATGCGAGATCAACAGTACAAACTGAGCAGGCGATGCCGGAAGGCGTGGGGCCGGGCCGCAGACGCGGCAGCAGATATGAACATAGTAAGGCATATCTGTGGGACAGTGTATGTTCCGCAGGTATGTCTTTTTGTTTACGAAAAAAAGAGCAGCCCGGAAGATCCCTCGGCGGCGAGTAGCAGCACTGGAAAGGAACATTCCTGCTGCGGACAATGTATGTGACATAAGAAGAACCCGAAAGTGTAATAAGGAGGTCCTGGTTATGAAACACACAGAAAACAAAACAACAAACAATGTATCAACAGAAAATGCCCTGGCGATGAAAGTGTCAGGCGTAAGTATTGCAGTCAATCTGCTTCTCTCGGTATTTAAGCTGATTGCCGGAATTCTGGCTCATTCCGGAGCAATGATTTCCGATGCAGTGCATTCGGCATCGGATGTAGGAAGTACCTTTATTGTGATGATCGGAGTTACTCTCTCCGGTAAAAAATCCGATAAGGAGCACCAGTATGGACATGAGCGCATGGAATGTGTATCTTCCATTATTTTGTCCGGATTACTGCTTGCAACCGGTCTTGGCATTGGCCTTGGCGGCGTAGAGAATATTGTGAAAAGTTCTCATGGAGAAGTAATTGTCATTCCCGGTATGCTGGCGCTGGTGGCAGCAGTTGTTTCTATTGTTGTCAAAGAGTGGATGTTCTGGTATACTCGTGGAGCAGCGAAAAAAATTAATTCCGGCGCATTGATGGCAGATGCATGGCATCATCGCTCCGATGCAATGTCTTCCGTTGGTGCATTTGTTGGTATTTTCGGAGCAAGAATGGGATTCCCGATTCTGGATCCACTGGCCAGTGTGGTTATTTGTCTTTTGATTGTAAAGGCTTCCGTAGACATTTTCCGGGATGCCATTGATAAGATGGTAGACCGCTCCTGTGATGAGAAGACGGAGAAAGAGATGCGGGAGACGATTCTGAAAGTGGATGGTGTGAAACGGATTGATCTGCTTCAGACCAGATTGTTTGGTTCCAAAATGTATGTGGACATTGAGATTGCCGCAGATGGAGCACAGACACTGGATGAAGCCCATGAGACTGCGGAGAAGGTTCACCATGCCATTGAAGAAACTTTTGCAGAGGTGAAACATTGTATGGTTCATGTCAATCCCATCCATGATTGCCAGAGACAACTGACAGAGGTATAAGACACGTAAGACAGGCAGGAGGAAGTTCGTATGTGGACATTGATTTTTCTCATATTGATGATTGCAGTATTTGGTAAATTACTGATTTTTGCGGTGAGAGCAACCTGGGGAATTACAAAGATTTTCTTTACATTGGTGTTTTTCCCATTGATTCTTATTGGACTGGTAGCAGCCGGTTTTTTGTACATTGCTTTACCGATCCTTTTGATCGTGGGAATTATTACTTGGTTTTTCCGCACAGTATTCTAAATTGATATTTTAAATTCTACAGACCGCCGTATTTCTTTGGAAATATGGCGGCTTTTTCATTGACATGTCTTGCAACAACCGGTATAATAAGTTTATTCATCTATGAATAGTCTTTAGGATTTCCCTACACTATTCCCATTTTATTAGTTAAAGAAATAAAGTCGCACCGACCGTATGAAAGGGGGAGATACGGATGATGTAGCTGCAGCCTTGGAAGCAATCGAATGTATTACGGAAAAGGAGAATGAACAATTTTATGAAGAAGAAAAAGTTATGGCAGAGACTGGGGGCTTTGCTGCTCATGACTGCTGTTCTGGCGGGAAGTATTCCGGCCGATAGCTATGCGGCGGAAGTGGAACCTGTTGTGGCAGCAGAAATGGAAGCAGATACTGCCACAGAAGAGACAGAATCCGTGCAGGAGGATGAGATTTTACCGGAAATCCCGGTAAATGAAGAGCTGGAAGAAGAGAAAACAGGGGGAGAAGTTTTACCAGAAATCCCGGTAAAAAATGAATCAGAGACAGATCCGGAAGTAACAGAAAATGGGGAAACAGAGGGACAAATAGAAGACGAAGAGCAGGAGGATGAACAGCAGCAGGAACCAAACGAAGAAACAAAAGAAACCGATGATGGTCAGTATCATTTTACCGAGGATGATCTCTCGAGTGTTGCCAGATGGAGGGAACTTTATTTACCCAACGGCTATGAGGATCTGGAACAATATGATGATGACTGGTGGAATCAGCTTTATGACTATGAGCGGGATCTGGCAGAATATTTGAAGGATCTGAATGTAGAGCTTTCCGATCAGGTCTATATGGATCAGAGTCTGGACGAGTGTATTGCGATAATGGAATCCGGGGTGCCGCCGGAAACATTTTTTGGCGGAACTATTTATCAGGGACTGTCACTGGAGGATTTCTATGAATTTCGCGAAGCCGGATACACGATGGAAGACTTGTATGAGCAGTGGGAACCGATACAGCCATATGCGTTATCCGGAGGGGATCTGGTCAGTAAGATGACGGTCTCTGCTACCGGCTATTCAGGAACGGGACACGGAACCATTTATAAGCTGACGGTGGGGGGAAAGGAAGCGCTCTGTATGAGCATGGGAAAATCTGCAAGGAGCACCTACCTCTATAAAGCCAATCCCGGGGACTATGAGAAAAAGGATGATGGAATCGGATATATTGTATTCACTTATGGGCGACTTGGCGGAGTTAATTATGTGTGTGCCCAGATCGCATTATGGATTTATCAGAATTCCACTTCCCATTCAGAAAGTGCGGTGAAGAACAGGGCGGTTGCCATGTTAAATACTTCCAGTATGGATGAGGATGATTTAGACCGTTATGGAACTTTTGTATGGGATATTTATTCCGCTGCACAAAGGAAGACTCATACTTATTATGTTTTCTATTCGGAAAATGCAAATTCCCAGACAGTAGGATTAAGTTCTCTGCCGGATACCTTTCCCTATGAAGGTGGCGGAAGTGGAGGCGAGACCGGAGGAGGAGGAGAAAGCTCCGAGTATGAGACGGGCAGCGTATCTGCGGATGCGTCAGATAAAGTCAGTGTGGAGGCAAAGCTAACCATTACCAAACATGACAGCCTGACAGAGGAAGTATTAGAAGGAGCACAGATTACCATCAATGGAAAAACGGCCTCTTCCGGGGCGAATGGAACAGTAACCCGCAGAGAAAAGGAAAGTCATGAAGCCAGTGCCTCTGGTCCAACCTATACGTATGTGGTGAACTGGGATTCCCTGGATGACGGTCAAAAGGCGGATGCAGATAACCATGGCTATTACCACAGTAGGGATGCAGCTTACGAGGCTTCCAAGGCACAGGCGTCGGGCCAGATAGGATCCGAATTAAGCGATTGGGTTCATGACTGGAGAGCTAAATTTCAGGCGTCAGAGACGGCACCGCCTTATGGATATTGCAACAATGAAGAAAATAATTATTCAGTGACCGCAAAGGATGGTCAGCATAAATATCACGATTTCTATAACAAGCCATGGGAGGCATGGCTCAAAGTCGTAAAACACGATTCCGTGACCGGACAGACAGATTTCTCACTGTCCGATGCAGATTTCAGCGTATATGAATTTCAGAAAGAAACCGGCAAGTATGTGCCTTATCGGTATGAAGACCGGAGAGTTATGAAGGACCAGGGCGATGGTACTTATCTGGTTGGACCGTTGTATTACAATCCTTCTAATCAGGGAAAATTTATGATTTTGGAGACAAAATCACCATACGGGTATACCATCGATCAGACGACGAATCGGTTTTATTTTGAAATTATTGGAGATCAGAAGATCACATTTACAAAAGGAAATGCCTGGAATACAGCAGGAACCTATCCGGCTAGCAAGGAAAATCCCTATTCATTTCAGGCTTACAACGAGCCGTGGAAAATCAAAGTGAGCGTGGATAAGCAGGATGAAGATACGGGAAAACGGCTGTCCGCTGTCCTGTTCCAGATTTTGCGCTACAACCGGGAGACGGCAGATTATGAGCTGGATCCGAGTTATACACCGAAAAATATTTCTGTGACAGAACAGCCGGATGGTACCTATCTTAGTGACTGGATTTACTGGAATTATAAAAATCAAGGAAAATGTTATCTGGTAGAGACAAATGCGCGAAAAGGTTATTTTGGAGACTGGAAAAACCGGCTGGTGGAACTGATTACTGGACATCCGGCAGGCTGGAATGATGACGACGCGGAAGGAAAGACGGCTTATTATTTCCAGATTACAGGTTCCCGGACAGAAGAAGGGGCTGTGGATGGATACAATAACCAGAAAACTATGACGGCTACCTCCAACCGGAAGGGGACGGTAACCAATGAGCGGACCAAAGGCCGGGTGACGGTCTTGAAATACGATACAGAATCCGAAATTGGGAAGCCGCAGGGAGATGCGGTGCTTGACGGAGCAGTTTATGAACTCCGGGCGGCAGCAGATATCATTCATGCGGATGGACATACGGGGATTCTTTATCGGAAGGGAGACCTGGTCAGAACCGGAACGGTGGGCGAGGTTCCGGGCGGATTCGAGTTCCACGATCTAGAACTTGGCTCCTATGTGTTAAAGGAAGTGCAGGCGCCGGAAGGCTATATGTTGGATGAGACCACCTATCATCTTACCTTTACTTATGATGATGAGACTCAACGGGTGATTTTAAGAGATGAGGCATCCAGAGAGGATGCAAATACATTGACGGTGGACGATCAGGATATGGGAAATGAAATTGTGTATACGGGAGACCATGTACAGAAAAAAGCATTTTCCATCGTCAAGACTTCCGATAATCAGAGCCAGACGGAATTGAAGCCCATCAAAGGGGCCGGGTTCACGGTCTATCTGGTGTCGGAGTTGGCAGCAGTCCGCAAGGGGCAGATACAGCCGGAAAATGGAATCGCCTGGAGCAGTGCGGACATCCGGAAATTCTATGATTATGATTTTACCGGTGAGCAGGCGGCAACGGTCTATAAGCGGAAGCTGGAAAGCTGGACAAACGGAGACCGCGCATGGCTGATACCGGCAGCAAACGGACAGAAGAATGGATATCAGGTAGCGGAAATGTTCACCGATGAAAAGGGAGCGCTGACTTCCCCGGAGCTGCCCTATGGAACCTATGTGGTGGTGGAGACGACCACGCCGGACAACCATGTAATGGCGCAGCCCTTCTTTGTTTATATCACAGATGACGGAGGCGTTGTTTACACAGACAGTACAAGGCAGCAGGTGAAAGAGACATTTGGGGAAGAGAAAGATATTCGTTTTGGAGACCATGCCAACAGCAGTGTTTATAAAGATGGGGAGATTTACGATCCGTCAGCTGTGGAGGGCCGTGTTTCGCAGGATATTCGTTACATTTCCGATAACTGTACGGAGGCTTATTTAAGACTGGTTAAGGCAGATGCCGATAAACTGCCTGCTGATGGAACCATTTTAAAACCGGAAGAACTGGTCAGTGGAACCGTACTGAAAGAGGGGGCTGCCTATCGGCTGAAGGTAACGAAAATGACCGGACGGGAACAGGAGACCATGGCGAAAACCGGATGGAAGCAGGATGCAAAAGGGTATCTCTGGTATTATGAGCCGTCCTCCAGAAAAGAATATGGAACGATTAAATATCCTTTTGAACCTGTCGTTCTGAGAAATACAGAAGGAAAGATTGCAGACTGCTATCTGATACTTCCGGCAAAACTGCCCACCGGCTCTTACGAACTGACGGAAGTGAAAGCACCGGAAGGCTATGTGCTAAATGGTGCGGAAGAAGAACTGAAAGATACGGGCAGGGATCGGAATCATTCCTATGAAATAGTATCTTTACCGGAAATCCCAGTAAAATTTACTGTGGAAAATGCTTCGGTTTATCCGGACGGACAGATGGGCGGCAATAAATATACATTGGTGGATTCCTATGGAAATCTGATCTGCACGGTGGTACAGGGAAATCAGGAGCAGAAAGGAATTCTGGAGCTCATTAAACACGGGGAAAAGCTTTATGATGCCGCAGAAGAAGGAACGAGCCTGAAGGAAAAGCTGGACGAGCATTATTTCCGTCCCGTATGGGAACTGCCGGAATATCACAAAAAAGATCTGGTCTTTGATTACGAAGATGCGCCCATCGAAGGCGCAGTATTTGAAATCTATGCGGCGGAGGATATTTATACCCAGGAGCTGGATAAGGAGAAGCTCTCCGAGTATGGGGTTTCGCTAGACGATTATCTGGTATGGCATGAGAATGACAAGGTGGGAACCATTACCACAGACCAGACGGGTTATGGATATCTGGCAGATCTCTATATTGGTTCTTACTATATCCGGGAAGTGACAGCAGGTGATGGATTCGTGCTGAATGATGAAATTCAGTATTTTGAGATCACACCCCAGGAGCAGAAAGTGAACTTTGAATGGGTGAGCAGCGATTATGAGAACCGCAGACAGAAAGTCCGCCTGGAAGTGAACAAAGAGGATGTAGAGACCGGGGAACCACTGGCAGGTGCTGTGTACGGACTTTACAATACAGAAGATATTTACAGTTACATTACGAAAAATACGGAAAAAACCGTGCCGGATTACCGCCATGTACAGACCATTTTTGATTACAAAAATGCGGATGAAGGAAGGCTGCTCATTCCGGCGGGAGCACTGGTGGCCACAGCAGTTACAGACGAAGAAGGAAAGGCTGTATTTTCAGAGGATCTTCCACTTGGAAAGTACGAAGTACGGGAGCTAGAAGGGCCCAAAGGCTATACCACATCGGATGAGCAGCTGCAGGTGGATGCTTCTTATGAAAGTGAGCAGGGAGGACAGCTGGTGGAAGTGCAGGATCATACGGATCTTTGCTATGAAAATCAGAAAATCAAGCATGTATTTACCAAATCAGACCTGACATCTGGTGTTCACATTGGAGGCGCTTATCTGGAAGTATGGGAAGTTCAGGTGGATGCTCACGGAAATCCGAGAAAAAATCCAGATGGTTCCTGGATGCTCATGGAGGAGCCGGTGGATCATTGGGTTTCAAAGAAAGCAGGAGAAGAGGTACACTATTTCTACGAAGAGCAGGGATTCTATAAAGAACTTGCTTCCCCGGAGGATTTGCCGGAAGGAGCCAGCCTGATCATAAAGGAGGGGCATCTCATTGAAAAGCTCATGGAAGGAAGAGAATATATCCTTCGGGAAACATTGGCACCGGAAAATTATGTAGGCTATGAGACATCGGATGATTATACCAAAGAGAGCAACCGGGAGGAAAATTCGATTACAGAGGAAGTGCGGTTCCATGTGGAGGGTACCAATCTGGTAGCTGAGCATGATCTGAAGGATCAGAGAACGGTGGGAAGCTTTGCCGTCACTAAGGAAGGAGAATTCCTGGTGGGAACAGAAAAGAGTATCACCGATCAGATCAGGGGATTCTTTACGACGTTGTTCCGGTACCTGCTTGGCAGAGTAGAACAGGCATCTTTTGAAGTCTATGTAAAAGAGGATATTCTGCAGCCGGATGGCACTGGAAATTATGCGGTGTGGCTCAATGGGGCGGGAGAACTGCTGGAACTTCAAAAAGATACGAAAATCGAGACCATCATCACAGACTGGACAGGAACAGCGTCCATAAAGAATCTTCCGCTGGGTACTTATTATGTGAAAGAGGTAAAAGCGGGAAACGGAACTTTCCTGCTGAATCCGGAGGTCAAAGAGGTGGTATTATCCTATGAAAATCAGGATACGCCGATTGTATTTGCAAAAGATACTTCCTACATCAATGCCCGGCAGAAGGTTGAGATCCGAATCCACAAAAAGACCAATCATCCGGAAGGAGAGAATACACCAATAGAGGGAGCAGTATTTGGCCTTTATGCGGCAGAGAATCTTTACGGTTATGCGGTCAGCAATGACCGGGTGGTGACGCCCTATAGTGATCCCTACATCAAAAAAGATCAGCTGCTGGAAGTGCTGGCAAGTGATGAGCAGGGACTGGCGGTATTTCGCGCAGATGTGCCAAATGGCAGATATTATGTAAAGGAACTGCAGCCGGCACCCGGATATCTGGAAAATCCGGATGTCTATGAATTTGACGCATCTTATACGGGGGAGCAGGGAGATACGGTACTTTTGTTTGAGCAGGAAGTGTTTAACACGGCTGCCCGGCTGCAGGTGAGCAAACAGGATTTGACGAATGGACAGGAAATCCCCGGTGCAACTCTCAGAATTGTGGAAAAAGAGACTGGAAAGATCGTGGACACGTGGATATCTGAAGAAATTCCACATACCGTATCAGGACTTCGTCTCTCCGGAACGGAAGAATACCGGTATCTTCTGCAGGAGACGATCCCGGCACTGGGGTTTGTGACGGCGGAAGAGATGGAATTTCGATTAATCCAGGATCGGGATGAGTCCGGTCGGTGGCTGAACCGCAGCAGTGTGCAGATGCTGGAACGACAGGGAGAAGTGGAAGTCTGGACGTCTCTGGAAGAAAATATGCTGGTTATGAAGGATGATATTACCCAGGTGGAGATTCAGAAACGGGACAAGGAGACCCAGGAACTGCTGGAAGGTGCGGAACTTACTTTGTATAACGCGGATGGACAGGAAGTCATGTCCTGGATATCACAGAGCGACGAAGGATATTTAATGACGCGTCTCCCGATCGGGACTTACCGGCTGGAAGAAAAGAAGGCTCCCAAAGGCTATCTGACCGCGGAACCGCTGGTATTCGAAGTGCTGGATGAATCAGGCGTTCAGGTCATCGTGTTGGAGGATGAACGGATACCGGAGAAGAAGACCCATAAGAAGAAAGATAAGGGAGGATCCTCTGGTGAGGAGACATCTAAGAACAGCCAGCCGGTAACGGCGGAAGCAGCCGGAACCGGAGATGCCACGGATTTCCTGCTGTGGATTGCCCTGCTTGCGGCAGCAATCGCCGGAACCGGGCTTGGAATTGCGGTTTATGACTGGAGAAAGAAGGTGTAATATGCTATAATCGGGCGGAAGATTAAAGGAGACATACGATGCCCAATATCATTGAAATTACAGATTTTGCTGCACCGGAGCTGGATGTCTATGCCAGACTCCGGGAAGTGCAGCTGTTAAACAGACAGGATCCGGAACAGGGAATTTTTATTGCGGAAAGTCCGCGGGTCATTGAACGTGCCCTGGATGCAGGCTGTGTGCCGCTTTCTTTTCTGGTAGAGAAGAAACATCTGGAACAGGAAGCAAGGACACTGATGGAGCGATGTCCGGAAAGCCCTTTTTATACAGCGGAGTTCGATGTGCTTACACAGATTACCGGATACAAACTGACCAGAGGTATGCTCTGCGCCATGCGGCGGCCAAAGCCGTTAAGTGTAGAGGAAGTCTGTGCTGGAACACACCGGATTGCTATATTGGAAAATGTGGTAAACCCCACCAATGTGGGAGCTATTTTCCGCTCTGCTGCTGCTCTTAATATGGATGCAGTACTGCTGACACCGGACTGCAGCGATCCTCTGTACCGGAGATCGATCCGTGTCAGCATGGGAACGGTATTCCAGATTCCATGGACCTATTTTCCGGAAGACGCATCATGGCCGGAGGAGGGAATGAAACTTCTGAAAGAGAGTGGATTTAAGACCGTTTCCATGGCCCTTCGAAATGACTCTGTGGAAATTAACGATCCAGTACTCCATGCAGAAGAACGACTGGCGGTGATTCTGGGAACCGAAGGGGAAGGACTTGCCTCCACCACCATTGCAGACAGTGATTATACGGTGAAAATTCCCATGTCCCATGGGGTGGATTCCCTCAATGTGGCAGCAGCCAGTGCTGTAGCCTTCTGGGAACTGGGAGGCAAGGGCATGCGCAGCCATTCTCGTTGACTGGAATTGACGGGTGCGGTACAATAAAGGATAATGATATTTGATCCGAGGTAGAGAATATGAAAAAAGTAATATTAACAGGAGACCGCCCTACAGGACGTCTTCATGTGGGCCATTATGTTGGATCCCTGAAAGAGAGAGTGAAACTTCAGAATTCCGGAGATTATGATGAGATTTATATTATGATCGCAGATGCCCAGGCTCTGACGGATAATGCGGAGCATCCGGAGAAAGTGCGCCAGAATATTATGCAGGTAGCCCTTGATTATCTGGCATGCGGCATTGATCCGGCAAAGTCCCATATTTTCATTCAGTCCATGGTACCGGAGCTGACGGAACTGACCTTTTATTATATGAACCTGGTAACCGTATCCCGTGTACAGCGGAATCCGACCGTAAAGGCCGAGATTCAGCAGCGGAATTTTGAGGCGAGCATTCCGGTAGGATTTTTCTGTTATCCCATCAGTCAGGCCGCAGATATTACCGCATTCCGTGCCACCGCTGTTCCCGTAGGAGAGGATCAGCTGCCGATGCTGGAGCAGTGTAAGGAGATTGTACATAAGTTCAACAGCGTGTATGGCGAGACCCTGACAGAGCCGGAGATTGTACTGCCGTCCAATAAAGCATGCCTGCGTCTTCCGGGTATCGACGGAAAGGCGAAGATGAGCAAGTCTCTTGGCAACTGCATTTACCTTTCTGATGAAGAGGCAGATGTAAAGAAAAAGATCATGTCCATGTTTACAGACCCCAATCACCTGAGAGTGGAGGATCCGGGACAGGTAGAGGGCAACCCGGTATTCTTGTATCTGGATGCATTCTGCCGGCCGGAGCATTTTGCAGAGTATCTGCCAGATTATCAGAATCTGGATGAGCTGAAAGCCCATTATACCAGAGGCGGACTGGGGGATGTGAAGGTAAAGAAGTTCCTGAACAATGTTATGCAGGAAGAACTGGCACCTATCCGTGCAAGGAGAAAAGAGTGGGAGCAGCGTCTGCCGGATGTCTATGAGATCTTAAGAGAAGGCAGCAAAGTGGCAGAGGCCAAAGCAGCAGAAACCCTTCATGATGTGCGTGAGGCCATGAAGATCAACTACTTTGAGAACGAAAGTCTGATGAAATAAAGGAATTTTATGATACAAAAGAAGAAGCTGACAGAATTTTACGTGGAGCAGTACGCACATGCAGCGAAAAAGAGACCGAAGAAGATGACTGGAACAACGGAGATGCTCCGGAAGACGGACAATCTTTTCCGGGCTCTTAATTCAGCCAGATCTTCCGGAATGAATGTACGGACACTGGAAGATTATCACAGGCAGCTGAAGAATGCAGCGGTATTTGCCCATCGGAAGAAAAAAGAAGAAATGTCGCTTCGAATTAAGAAAGAAATGATTCCCCGCCTGGTGGACCTCGATCTGGGACTGCTTTTACAGGAACAGAAAGACGGCATCAACGGGGAATTCCTTTCTTATCTTCGAAGAACCATGCCGGGGGCCATTTGCCAGGAGACGTTGTTTACCCTGTATCCCCGTTTCCGGCAGCATAAAGTAAAGGATAAGATTCTGGAACTGGTTCCGGCCCGCCCGGAGCTGGAGTTCCCGGAAGTCCGCCAGATGCACCGGCATTTTATTCTGCATATCGGTCCCACCAACAGCGGAAAAACCTTCCGTTCTCTGGAACGGTTAAAGCTGGCAGCCAACGGCGTCTATCTGGGACCTTTGCGTCTGCTGGCTCTGGAAGTGTTTGAACAGATGCAGAAATACCATGTACCCTGTACCATGCGGACCGGTCAGGAATGTATCGAAGAAGATGGAAGCCGGGTGATGGCATCTACCATTGAGATGGCAGATTTTGATGAAAATTATGATATCGCGGTCATTGACGAGGCCCAGCTGGTGGCAGATCCGGACCGTGGTCATTCCTGGACGAAGGCTATTTTGGGACTGCGGGCTCCGGAAATACACATTTGTATGAGTCCGGCGGCAGAAGCAGTTATATGCCATCTTATTGATCTCTGTGAGGATACCTATGAAGTGGAACGCTATGAGCGGAAGACAAAACTGCTCTGTGAAAACAAGGCATTTGTTTTCCCTGATGATGTGCGGCAGGGAGATGCCCTCATTGCATTTTCCAAAAAATCAGTGCTGGATGTGGCGGGACGTCTGGAAGAAGTGGGGGTCAATGCCAGTGTAATTTATGGAAGCCTCCCACCGGAAATCCGCCGGCGGCAGATGCATTTGTTCCATAAGAAAAAGACGAAAGTGGTAGTGGCGACGGATGCGATCGGTATGGGACTGAATCTTCCGGTCAAACGAATTGTCTTTCTGCAGGCAGAAAAATTTGACGGAGTTACCAGAAGGCTGCTGACCACTGCGGAAGTGAAGCAGATTGCTGGAAGAGCGGGAAGATTTGGACTTTATCCGAAAGGATACGTGACGGCAACGGAAGAAGCGGATCTTGCTTATATCGAAGAACGGATGGCAGATACAGAGAAACCGTTGACCCAGGTAAATCTTGGATTTCCGCAGATCCTGTTGGATATTGACGCACCCCTGGATGAACTGTTGGAAATCTGGCATTCGGTTACGCCATCGGATCCTTTTGTGAAGGAGAATATTGATGAGGCACTGTTCCTCTATGACCAGGCGAAACTTTACAAAGAATGGATCGATGGATTTCAGGAAAAGAGAACGCTTTATAAAATGATCACCTGTCCCATTGATATCAAGGACAAGAAGGTAGTTGATCTGTGGCTTCATTATTGTAAAACTTACACGGCGGATGTCTCGTTGGAACGACCGGTGTTATGCCGGGATAAAAAGGCGGGCATCCAGCAGTATGAAACGTATTACAAACAATTGGATCTGTATTATCAGTTTTCCCATCGGATGCAGAAGGTGATAGAGGAAGACTGGCTCCGGCGGGAACGGGAAAAGACGGAAATGAAGATCATGAGCTATCTCACCAAAGGCAAGCAGAATTATATTGCCCGGTGCAGATATTGTGGAAAACTGCTTCCGCTGGGTTCCACGTTCCAGGTGTGTGATGACTGCTTCCGGCAGGAACGCAGAAATTTTGCACAGGCACGGAGAATAAGGAAAGGATAGAGGAGAAACTTATGGCCAGATGGGTGGAAATCAGAAAAGGCGCGGATTTTCGTGCCATTGGAGAAAAATTTCAGATCAGCCCTCTGACGGCAAGGCTGATCCGTAATAAAGACATTACCGGTGAGCAGGAGATAAAAGAGTACCTGCATGGAACATTAGAAGATCTTCATCCGGCTTCTCTGATGAAAGGGATCCCGGAAGCAGTAGAGCTGCTCAGAAAGAAACTGAAGGAACACGCAGCCATCCGGATTATCGGTGACTATGACATTGATGGTGTGTGTTCCACCTATATTCTGCTCAGAGGATTCCGGGCGGCAGGCGCACAGGTAGATACGGATATTCCGGACCGGAAAAAGGACGGATACGGCCTCAATAAAGAACTGGTAAAACGGGCCTATGACGCAGGAATGGATACCATAGTCACCTGCGATAATGGAATTGCTGCGGTACAGGAAATTGCCTATGCAGAGGGACTGGGAATGACGGTGATCGTGACGGATCATCATGAGGTGCAGGAGGAACTGCCGCCTGCTCAGGTCATTGTAAATCCCCGTCAGGCAGACTGTCCTTATCCTTTCAAAAAGCTCTGCGGTGCGGCAGTAGCGTGGAAGCTGGTGGGAGAGCTATGGAAACAGATGGAGCTTCCCATGGCGGCCCTTTACGATGACCTTCTGATGTTCGCAGGATTTGCCACGGTTGGCGATGTGATGGATTTAACCGGGGAAAACCGGATCCTGGTACGGGAAGGTTTAAAAAGGCTGCGCATGACGACGCATCCGGGAATGTCAGCCCTCATCGAAGCCAATGAACTGGCAAGAGATACGTTATCGGCATTCCATATTGGGTTTGTGCTTGGCCCCTGCATCAATGCCAGTGGACGGCTTTCTACAGCCAAGCGGGCGCTGGAGCTTCTGGATACGGAAGAACAGGATCTGGCGTTGGAACGGGCGGCAGAATTAAAGCATCTCAATGATGAACGAAAAGAGCTGACGGAACAGGGCCTTACGCAAGCGGTAGACCTCATTGAGCACAGCAGTCTGACATATGACCGGGTGTTGGTGGTCTATCTGCCGGACTGCCATGAGAGCCTGGCAGGAATTATTGCAGGACGGATCCGGGAACGCTATTACCGGCCGGTCTTCGTGCTGACCAGGGCAGAAGATGGAGTCAAAGGATCCGGACGTTCTATTGAGACCTATTCCATGTTTGAGGAAATGAGTAAATGTAAGGAACTGTACACCAAGTATGGCGGTCATCCCATGGCAGCAGGTGTCTCCATGCCGGAAGAACATGTGGAGCTGTTCCGGCAGAGACTGAATGAACTGTGCACGCTGACAGAAGAGGAACTGACAGAGGTGATTCATATTGATATGGCGCTTCCCTTTTCTTATGTATCGGAGCGGCTGGTAGAAGAACTATCCCTGCTGGAACCTTTCGGAAAAGGAAATACAAAACCCGTCTTTGCGGCACGGAATGTGCAGGTGCTGGAATCCAGAGTGCTGGGAAAAAATCAGAATGTACTGCGGATGAAGCTGATGGATGAAAGCGGAACAACACTGGAAGGCATTTATTTCCATAACTGTATGCAGGAAGTTTTGAGGGATCTGCAGGGGAAAAAGGCGATCCATATTCTGTACTACCCGGAGATCAATGAATTCAGGGGACGGCGCTCCCTGCAGCTGCGGATTCAGGGATATTGTTAAAGAAAAGAGGAGCGCGAAGCTCCTCTTTTTTTAGCGTTGTGCGCCCGGCGGCGCACGTTTCTAACGGGTTAAAGTCCCGAATCCGCCCGGTAGTGGGAAGGATATAGCCGAAGGCAAGGGTGTCCATCGTGAGGTGGAATCTAAAGGAAGCCGGATGTGGGAACAGACTAACCACGGGCAAATCTCTGGTCTGACGAACAGAAATCTCATATAAGGTTATGCATGAGGGTAAGGCTACAAGTCAAGTCAAAGCCCAATAACTACACGGAATCATGTATGATAAATGAGGCAGATGGATGGAGAGGAAGAAACGTGTGGTACCCGGGGAGGTCTGTGCGGTATGCCTTGAAAGAGGTAATCATTGCATAAAGCAATGCTGAACGCATAGAAGTCAGCAGAGGTCATAGTAGCCGAGAGGTGAAGGACCGAATCAGTAGGAGTCTTGAGTATGACCGAGAAAGGAGGAATGACCGTCTATGGCAGAAAACATTGAAAACAATGGCTGTTCGCAAAGAGATAATGCGGAACATGAAGGGTATGTGAAAGCGTCTAGGTCATTCAATCGGATATGGAAAGAAAGAGACAGTGCACAGCCGAGACTTTTAGAAGCGATACTGTATAAAGATAACTTTAACAGAGCGTATAAGAGAGTTAAGGCAAACAAGGGAGCGCCAGGAATTGATGGCATGACCATTGAAGAGGCTCTTCCATATCTAAAGGAGCATCAACAAGAGATAACCGACCGCATTTATCGTGGAAAGTATACTCCGTCTCCAGTAAGACGAGTTGAGATTCCCAAACCAGATGGTGGTGTGCGAAAGCTTGGCATACCAACAGTGGTAGACCGTACACTTCAACAGGCAATAACCCAACAGTTAGTGCCAATCTATGAACCGCTGTTTGCAGAGGACAGCTATGGCTATCGTCCGAACAGAAGTGCAAAAGACGCAATACTTAAGGTTAAGGAGTATACCGAACAAGGCTATACATTTGCTGTAGTCCTTGACTTGACAAAGTACTTCGATACTCTTAATCACGAAATTCTCATCAATCTTCTCCGAAAGAATGTAAAAGATGAACGTGTAGTACAGTTGATAAAGCGCTACCTGAAAAGCGGTGTAATGGAAAACGGAGTAGTCATTGACACAGAGGAAGGCTCACCACAAGGTGGGAATCTATCACCATTGTTGGCAAATGTCTACCTCAATGAGTTTGACCAAGAATTCTTGAAAAGAGGTGTTCCATGCATAAGATATGCAGATGACATTGTGCTTCTTGCAAAGAGCAAGCGAGCATCTGAGAGACTCTTGGAAAGCAGTACAAAATATCTTGAGGAGAGGCTGAAACTTATAGTCAACCGAGAAAAGAGTCGTACGGTCAGCGTATTTGCAATCCGAAATTTTAAATTCCTTGGCTTTGCATTGGGAAGGAACGGAAAAGGCATTTATGTCCGAGTTCATCCGAAGTCATGGAAGAAGTTTAAGTCCAGACTGAAGGAGTTGTCTTCCCGTAAACGATGTCAGTCAATCAAACCAAGCCTTGAGAAAATCAAGGTATATGCAAGAGGATGGCTGAACTATTACGGAATAGCAAGTATGAGGAGCAACATTGAAGATATCAACGGATGGCTCTATCACAGAATACGCATGTGTATATGGAAACAGTGGAAACTTCCAAGAACAAAGAAAAGAAATCTGATAAAGATGGGAGTACACGAATACTATGCGAACATGGCAGCAAACTGCCGAAGAGGACAATGGTATTGTGCGAATCTGACAACAGTTAAGAAAGCCATGACAAAAGAAAGACTGATAAACGGTGGCTTCTACGATTTAGCCACAGCTTATCAGTCGGTGCACGTCAACTATTGAAACCGCCGTGTACCGAACGGTACGCACGGTGGTGTGAGAGGACGGGAGCTAATCACTCCCTCCTACTCGATTGGAAGGCGCCGGGCCGGTAGAATTACGGATTAAAAGCTGCGGATCATACTCAATTTTATTAATCTGGGAATTGAGGAGATTGGCGGTTCTTTTTTTGTTTGCTTCCGTGTTTTTGGTGAGAATCATGTCGATGGCTGCCTGCCCGCGAAGATGCAGGTGGTGATCGATGGTGGTCAGAGTAGGGATGGACAGACTGCTCACAAAAATATTATCGAAACCGCATACGGAATAATCCTCTGGCACCTGTTTCCCTTGTTCGGCAAGATATCCGATGACGCCGAGTGCTGTCATATCGTTGACGCCGATTAGAGCAGTGGCCGGACATTCTGTTTCCAGTAATTTCTGTGCAAGAGAATGTCCCAGTTCATATTCATAGGGAATCACATGAATATCGGTCTCGGACTGATAATCTTCGGAATAAATATAAAGATTCTGCTCCAGGCCATGTTCGCGGAGTGCCTGCTTCAGTCCGTCGAGACGCTGCTGTCTTGCAAGGGTCACATTGTTGAAAGGGGTGGAGAAAAATGCAAAATGTGTGTGATGAAGCGAGATAAGATGTTCGCCCATCATGTAACCTGCTTTTACATTGTTCAGTTCAATAGAAGGAATTGTAAGTTCATCGTTTTTCTCGCCAATCAGTACAATGGGGACAGAGAGAAAGCTGTTCCACCAGTTTTGGATAATTCGGGACATAAGTAAAAACAATGCCGGCAATTTTTGATTTTGAAAAATAGTCCAGATAGTAAGCTTCATAATCTTTGTTTCTGGAGGTGTTGCAAATGAGGATTTTGAATCCCTGTGACAGCGCGCACTTTTCTATATAGGAAACGAGTTGCGTGTAGTAATAGTTTGACAGTGTGGGGATGAACACAGCGATCAGATTCTTCTCATTGGGAGAGATGTTTTGCGCCGGAAGCATATAACCAAGCTGGCTGGCTGCATCCAGTACTTTGTTTTTTGTCTCTTCACTGAAAGAAGGACCTACTTTGTTGTTGAGAACCATGGAAACGGTTGCCTGTGATACACCGGCCAGTCTTGCAACATCCGTGGAAGTTACTTTTTTCATATAAATACCTCAGTTCTTTATTATCATTATTATTAATAATATTATAAATAAGAAAAACGGATTCGTCAACCGAAAAAATGAATATGTAATGTGCAAAATGCATAAAAATGATGGAATATATTTGTTGAAATATAAAAATGACACGACATTGACAAATAATATAAACGATGATAATATGAAATTGTTAAAAATATTAAGAACATAGCAAGAAAATAATTAATATTATTAATAAAACAAAAGTAAAGGAGAACAAAAATGAAAAAGAACTGGAAAAAATTAATTGCGTTAGGATTAGGCGTGATGATGTTGGCAGGATGCGGTGCATCCAATCAGTCGGGGGCAGCTGAGACAGCAACAGAAACGGCACAGGAAAGCAGTGGTTCCACCACGGACTTTCCGACAAAACAGATCAATATGATCGTTCAGGCAAATCCGGGCGGACTTTCCGATCAGGTATCAAAAGAAACGGGAGACCTGATGGGACAGGCACTCGGACAGACCGTTGTATGCCAGTATAAACCGGGCGGAAGCGGAGCAGTCGGAATGTCCTTCGTACAGGCAAGTGCAGCAGATGGATATACCATTGGACATACACCGCTTGAGATGGTAATGCTGAAACCTCTTGGTTATGCAGACTTGGCACCAGAAGATCTGACGCTTCTCGGACGTGCTTATACCACCGTTGGAGCGCTGGCAGTCAGAGCAGATGATGACAGATTCAGTACCGTAGAAGATTTCATGACATATGCAGATGAGCATCCAGGCGAGCTTGCAGTTGGTAATGCGGGAACCGGTTCTATCTGGCATATCGGTGCTATTGGACTGGAGAAAGCAGCAGATGTCACATTTAACCATGTTCCGTTTGATGGTGCAAGCAAATCTATCGCAGCTCTTATGGGCGGACATGTAGATGCAGTTGTCAGTGCTCCGATTGAACTGATGTCCGGTGTAAACGGAAACGAATTAAAAGTACTGGCTACCATGGGTGAGGAGAGATCCGAGGCATTCCCGGATGTACCGACTCTGAAAGAGAGCGGAATTGATTATGTACTGCTTCACTGGGGTGGATTTGCTGCACCGAAAGATATTCCGGAAGACGTGAAGGAAGCTCTGCAGAGTGCACTGAAAGAGGCAGTAGAATCTGATGAGTATGCAGCATTTATGAAAGAGAGAGGCATGGAGCCGGCATTCATGTGCGGAGATGAGTACGATGAATTTATTGCCGAGCAGACAGAATTCCTGGGAGGCCTGATTGAAGAGGCAGGACTTGCAAAATAACGGACTGGCAGAAGGAGGAGCAGAATGATTGGTGAAATTATCATATCACTTGTGGGCATTTTAATATCTGCTCTGGCATTTATAAATGCCTTTACATTTCCCGGCGGGACATCAGACGGTGTCCCGGGAGCTGGGGTATTTCCACAGGCACTTTGCGTGATTATTATCGTGATCAATCTGATTCTGATTGTAAATGCACTGAGAAAGAAAACAAAAATGGAGATGACGGAACAGCAGAAGGAAGGACTGAAGAGAGCCGGACTTCTTGTGGCAGCGACCATTGTCATGCTGATTCTGTGGGGAAAACTTCATTTTGTAATTCTGTGCAGCATCTATCTGATCGCGATCGGACTGATATTGAAACAGAAGATGAAGACATTTATACCGGGAGCAGTTGTCAGTTCTGCACTGATCTACTTTATTTTCCAGCAGGTACTGAATGTCATGCTGAACAGTTAGAGAGGAGGACAAAAAGCTATGATTTTAGAAGCAATTACTGCCATTTTAAATCCGGCTGTCCTGCCGTTTATGCTGATCGGTGTTGTAGTAGGAGCTTTGATCGGAGCATTGCCGGGATTGTCAGTTGTAATGGCGATCTCCATTCTGACACCGATTACATTCGGACTGGAACCGGCACAGGGACTTGCCATGCTGATGGGCGTCTATAATGCAGGTGTATGGGCAGGTGGTATCTCTGCCATTCTGGTAAATACGCCAGGAACTCCGGCGTCCATCATGACAACACTGGATGGCTACAGTATGACGAAACGGGGAGAAGCAGGACTGGCACTGGGTATCAACGTCATTTATTCGGCATTTGGCGGCCTGATCAGTTCCATTGTGCTGATGTTTGCAGCATTCCCCATTGCCAAATTTGCATTGAAATTCGGTCCTGCAGAGTATTTCGCATTATCTCTGTTCGGATTATCCATGATTATCGGTATTTCCGAAAAGTCTATTTTAAAGGGAATCATGATGGGATGCGTCGGATTTCTCATGGCAACAGTAGGACTTGATTCCATGTATGCATATCCCAGATATACCTTCGGCTTTGTTCATCTGCTGCAGGGAATCTCCTATGTGCCTGTCATGATCGGACTCTTTGGCTTTGGCGAGGTTCTGTCTCAGATTTATGAAAATAAAAAGACAGAACGCGCCACGGAGAAAAAGAAAATAGGACGCATTATTCCGACTATGAAAATGTTCCGGGATTTTGCTCCGTTGACCACATTAAGTGCCCTGGTTTCCGTAGTAGTCGGAGCGATTCCGGGAGCAGGCGGTGATATTGCATCCATTATCTGCTGGGATCAGGCAAAGAAGATATCCAAAGACAAGGAAAATTACGGAAAAGGTTCTGCGGAAGGACTGGCAGTTACCTGTACGGCGAATAACGGAATTATCGGAGGAGCCATGACGACCATGCTTACCCTTGGAATTCCGGGTGATGGTGTGACGGCGGTCCTGATCGGATCACTGATGATGTACGGAATGCAGCCCGGACCGATGATGTTCGTGGAAAACAAGCCATTCGTATATCAGCTGATGGTAATGATGATTGTGGCCAACATTATGTTCCTTGTGGTCGGACTTTTGACTTCCAGAGCATCTGCAAGTCTTCTGAATCTGAAAGAACAGTATGTATGGGCAGCCATTGTGATTCTGTCTATTGTAGGCTCCTATGCAGTAAATAACTCTTTATTTGACGTGATTATCATGTTTGTCTGCGCAGTCATCGGCTTTTTCCTGAAGCAGTATGATTTCCCGCTTCCGCCGCTGATTCTCGGACTGATTCTTGGACCGATGGCAGAGTCCAATCTCAGGCGGTCACTGGCACTTTCTTCCGGAAGCTATGGAATCTTTGTAAAGAGTCCGATCTCAATTGTGCTTCTGGTTCTGGCAGTTCTGGCTTTGACAGGACCGGTATTTATGAAAATGAAGAAGGGAAAGACAGAAAAATGATACAGGTGAAAAACCCAACAGGAAAGATTATTTCTATTGGAGAATTACTGGTGGAATTTATCCCGGTAAATCCAACGCTTCGTTTGCATGAAGAAGGAAGTATTTTAAAAACGGCCAGCGGATCTTCCGGTATTTTTGCCTGCGCAAATGCAAAAATCTGTGATCGTGCTGCGTTTATTGGAAAGATTGGACCGGATGCGCTCAGCCAGTTTGTAATTGGTGTGATGGAGCGTGAAGGTGTTGATATTTCCAGAGTGGTAACAGGAGAAGGGCAGATTGGCCTGTCTTTCCTCGAGAATCTGGAACATGGACGGAATTTTGAATATTACAGAAAGAATTCTGTAGGAAGCAAATTTGGTCCAGAAGATATTGATGAGGAATATATCAGAAATGCCAGTGCCATTCACTATTCAGGAATGCTGCTGGAACTGAGCGAAAGTATGCGGGAAGCATGCATTAAATGTGTAAAAATCGCAAAAGATGCCGGGGTTATGATCTCTTTTGACCCGAATATCCGGAAGGAAGTCATGAAAAGCGATGATGCAAGAAAACGGCTTTATGAAGGAATTGAAACTGCAGATGTGATTGCACCAACGCTGGAAGAGGCACGCTTTGTAACCGGTCTGGACAGCGAGATGGCAAATCTGGAAGAGCTGCATAAGAGAGGACCCAAAATCGTAGCGCTTACCAGAGATGCGAATGGTGCGGTACTTAGTGATGGAAAGAGAATTGTATCTGTAGCAGGAACAGGTGTCGCTGCGGTTGACCCGACAGGAGCAGGTGATACGTTTGCATCCATGCTTGTCTACGGTATTCAGGAAGGATGGGATCTTGAGAAAATTGCGGTCTACTGTAACTGTGCAGGAGGACTGGCAGTGACCAAGCAGGGGTCTATCGGAAGAGCACTTCCTTCAATGGAAGAAGTGGAACAGATGGCAAAAAGAGCATCTTTTGATGTAGAAGTAAAGAATTGGTAGAAAGACTATCTGAAGGAGAATAAATGGAAAGACTGTATGTCGGCAGTAAGATTGGTACAGGATTGGGACTGGCGACCAATACGTATAAGAAAGTTCTGGAGTCAGGGGAACTGACTCTTCGTGAATTGATCACATGGGCGGCCGGACGTGGATTTTCCTGGGTGGAAATCAGAGATGCAGATGTGAAGATGTCCAGACAGGAACTGCTGGATATGAAGGAACTGGCAGACAAACTGCAGGTAAGACTTCATTATGCCTGGGATAATGAAGATTTGTTATGTAAACCGGAGTCCTTCCTGCAAGGAATTGAGAATGCTGCATTATTTGGGGATGGAACCTGCTGCAGAGTGCTGATTGCTCCCAATACGGTGAAAGGAAAAAAGGGCTATACCAAAGAAGAGATGGAAGCGCTGGTTCCTATTATTAATTCCTACGTGGAAAAGGCAGGAGAAAAAAACATTTATCTGTGTTTTGAAAATGCAATGGAGCCGCTTCGGGGAGATGGAAAAACTTATTTTGGAATGGAAGATCTGTTGGAAAGATGTCCGGGAATGTGTGTGACATTTGATGCGGCTAATGCATGCAGCAGCACGACTTGTGTGAACCCGACAGAAGAAGAATTGATTCAATACTATCAGAAATATACGGAGAGAAATTTTTATTTTCATCTGAAACTGACTAAAAACCATGAAGTGCTGGATGCTCTGGAAGAAAACGGAGATTTTGATCTTCATAAATTGTTTGAAGCCTTTGAAAAAAATCCGAACATGCTGATATGTCTGGAGATTCCACAGCAGCCGACTCTGGTGACAATGCAAGAAGCAGTGGAAAATAGTCTGAAATTTTTAGAAGGAGAATTTGAATCATGAAACGATATGAAGTAAAGCAGCGTCTGAAAAATGGAGAGAATCTTTTGGGTACCATGATTACCGTATTTCAGAATCCGGATATTGTAAAACTGTTGAAAGAGAGTGGTTTTGATTTTGCAGTACTTGATTGCGAACATGGAAGTTTCGAATATGGAGAGGCAGCAAGAATCATTGGACTGGCTCGAGCATTGGAATTTCCTGTGATTGTCCGAATTCCAGAAATCAGAAGAGAAGTGGTATTAAAATACATGGAAATGGGTGCAGATGGGCTTTTGCTTCCGAGTACTGAGACAAAAGAGCAGGCAGAACTGTTAGTAAAGTATGCCAAATATGCACCAATGGGAGATCGCGGAGTATCCTTAACCCGTCCTCATACGGATTACAAAAAAGTAAATGGCCGGGAATATATGGATGAAGTTAATCAGGAAACAATTTTGATGTGCCAGATTGAGTCACGAAAAGGAGTGGAACATATAGATGAGATTATTGGAACGGAAGGAATAGATATTGCACTTGTGGGTCCTAATGATTTATCTCAGGATATGGGTGTGCTTGGACAGTATGAGTGTCCAGAGATGCTGGCTGCATATGACAAGATTCTTGCAGCAGCAAAACGGGTTGGAAAACAGGCTGGAATTCATTATGGAAAGAAAGAATATGTGGTTTCCTGCAGAGCAAAAGGGTATCAGATGAATATGTGTGGAAATGATGTCGGTTTTCTTATGGCAGGTGCAAAAGCTAATCTGGAGTATTTGAACGAAGATAAATGAAAATTGAAAAAATAATTGCCATAGCAAGAGGAATTTCCAGCAACTATATATTGAAAACGGCAGATGCGCTTCGCAAAGGCGGTGTTCATTTCATGGAAGTTACCTATAATCCGTCTGATGAAAATGCATCAAAGGATACATTAAAAAGTATTGAAATGCTGAAAAAAGAATTTGGAGAAGCAATGCACATTGGCGCGGGAACCGTGTTGACCGCAGAACAGGTGAAAACAGCAAGAAATGCGGGTGCAGAATATATTATTTCTCCCAATGTGGAGGAAAGCGTAATTCAGAAAACGAAGGAACTGGGACTTATTTCCATTCCAGGTGCCATGACACCAACCGAAGCGCAGAATGCCTGGAAATGTGGAGCGGACTATGTGAAAGTATTTCCGGCGGGTAATCTGGGGGCAGATTATATTAGGGCAATGTTATCATCCATGAATCATCTGAAACTGGTTGCAACCGGCGGAATTGATGAGAAAAATATGCTGGAATTCTTGAACAGTGGATGCGTGGGCTTTGGAATCGGTGGAAGCCTTGTAAACCGGAAACTTGCGGAGGCAGGAAACTATCAGGAAATTTTTGAAAGAGCCGAGAAAATGGTGAAGCTTCTTCAGAGAGGATGAAGATAATGCAGAAAAAAGTACGTTGGGGCGTGCTTGGCACAGCCACCATTGCAAGAAATCATACGCTGCCTGGAATGCTGGAGGCAGAAAACTGTGAATTATATGCAATTGCTGGAAGAGATCCGGAGAAAACAGCACAGTTTCAAAAAGATTTTGGGTTTCAGAAAATATATCATTCTTACGATGAATTGCTGGATGACGAGAATATAGACGCTGTTTATATTCCGCTTCCCAATCAGCTTCACAAAGAATGGACCATCCGGGCGGCCAAAAAGAAAAAACATGTGTTATGTGAGAAACCGCTGGCACCGACAGAAGCGGAAGTAAGAGAAGTTGTCGATGTATGTAGACAGGAAGGAGTGCTCCTGATGGAGGCGTTTGCCTATCTGCACAGCAATGCCACAAGAGAGGTGATTGAGGCTGTAAGAAATGGTGTGGTCGGGAAGCCTGTATTTGTGGAGACCACATTTATCGTGAAACCGTGGCAGAAAGAAAATATTCGGATGCGAAAAGAAACTTTTGGAGGCTGTACTTATGATCAGGGATGTTATAATTTAAGCCTGACGTTACAGCTGCTTGATGAGATGCCCGATGAGATTCAGGCAATGGCGCATTACATGCCGAATGGAGTAGATGATCTTTCTACGGTCTATATGCATTTCCCATCCGGGGCCAGTGCATGTGCAGTTTCCGGCCTGTGTTCAGGACAGCGGGCGGACCGTTATTTTATCCATGGAACAGAAGGTACACTGGAAGCACCCCTACCATACAATGCAAAAGGGACTCTCGCTTATTACATTCATAAAAATGGCGAAACCATTAAGAAAGAAGTGGAAGTGCCGAGCAATTATCGGTTGGAAGCAGAACAGTTCGGAAGATGCATTCTGGAAGGCGAGAAACCGCTGGTCAGCAATGAATTTTCAATCAAAACTGCACATGTACTTACAGAAGCACTGAAAAAAATAGGATATCTGGAGTCATAAAAAGGACAAGCCGTCAGAGTGGTTTCTGGCGGCTTGTCTGTGTATTGTCGTAGCCCGTCAGAAATATTGCGGAACCGCAAAAAATGTGCTATATTTACTTTATTGTGGGCAAAATATACCCCTAGGGGTGTTTAAAGGAGAGATACACATGAAAAAATTAGAGGATTATGTGGTAAGTATACCGGATTATCCGGAACCGGGCATCATTTTCAGAGATGTCACCAGTATTCTGCAGGACGCAGACGGACTGCAACTGGCCATCGACGGACTGCAGGAGCAGCTGGAAGGCCTGGACTTTGATGTGATTGCAGGAACGGAATCCAGAGGCTTTATTTTCGGAATGCCGATTGCATATAATCTCCACAAACCATTCGTGTTGGTACGGAAGAAAGGCAAACTGCCAAGAGAGACTGTATCCGCCAAATATGATCTGGAGTACGGCAGTGCAGAGATTGAGATGCACAAAGATTCCATAAAGCCAGGACAGAAAGTAGTCCTGATCGACGACCTGATTGCGACGGGAGGAACGATTGAGGCAGCCGTTAAACTGGTGGAAGAACTGGGCGGTGAGGTTGTGAGAATCATTTTCCTGATGGAGCTGGCAGGCCTGAAGGGAAGAGAGAAACTGAAAAAATATGATGTAAGAAGCGTAATCTGCTACGAAGGAAACTAAACGTTTTTCGAAACAGCAGGAAATTAGACTTTTAGATAGAAAAGCGGTGATTGATATATGACGGAAGAACAGGCAAGGGAAGTTCAGGAGGATGACAGAAGTATTAAGAAAATGGAAGATTTTACCAGTCCGGATGAATTGTATCAGGAACTGGTAAAAAGTGTGAAGAAATATCATCCTTCCACAGATCTTACCATGATTGAAAAAGCATATCAGGTGGCGAAGGCCGCCCATAAAGATCAGGTTCGTAAATCCGGAGAACCTTATATCATTCATCCGCTTTGCGTTGGTATTATTCTGGCAGATCTGGAGCTTGATAAGGAGAGTATCGCAGCAGGCCTTCTCCATGATGTGGTGGAGGATACTCCCATGACTACGGAAGATGTGGCACGGGAATTCGGTGATGAGGTGGCCCTTCTGGTAGATGGCGTTACCAAGCTGGGTCAGTTGAGTTATTCTGCGGATAAGGTGGATGAACAGGCGGAGAACCTCCGTAAGATGTTCCTTGCCATGGCGAAGGATATCCGTGTCATTCTGATCAAGCTGGCTGACCGACTGCATAACATGCGAACGCTGAAATACATGCGTCCGGAGAAGCAGAAGGAAAAGGCGCGGGAGACCATGGATATTTATGCTCCCATCGCCCAGCGGCTTGGTATTTCCAAGGTAAAGATCGAGCTGGATGATCTGGCACTGAAATATCTGGAGCCGGAAGTTTATTACGATCTGGTAGCACAGATTGCAGACAAGAAGAGTGTTCGTGAAAAGTACGTCAAGTCTATTGTGGCGGAAGTGAAGCAGCATATGGATAACGCCAACATTGAGGCGGACGTGCAGGGACGTGTGAAACATTTCTTCAGTATTTATAAGAAAATGGTCAATCAGGATAAGACGCTGGATCAGATCTATGATCTGTTTGCCGTGCGCATTCTGGTGGAATCCGTAAAGGACTGTTATGCAGCGCTGGGCGTCATCCACGAAATGTACAAACCCATTCCAGGACGTTTCAAGGATTATATTGCCATGCCGAAGGCCAATATGTACCAGTCCCTTCATACGACGCTGATCGGGCCCAAAGGACAGCCCTTTGAGATTCAGATCCGTACGTATGACATGCACCGTACCGCAGAGTACGGTATTGCTGCTCACTGGAAATATAAAGAGAGCGGCGGAAGTAATGAGCAGAATATTGAAGGTAAGAACAGTGCAGAGGCAAAGCTTACCTGGCTTCGTCAGATTCTGGAGTGGCAGCGTGACATGTCCGATAACCGGGAATTCATGAGCCTCTTAAAGAGTGATCTTGACCTGTTCTCTGAGAGCGTGTACTGCTTTACGCCGGGCGGTGATGTGAAGACCCTGCCCAATGGCTCCAACACCATTGACTTTGCCTACAGCATTCACAGTGCAGTTGGAAATAAAATGATTGGTGCCAGAGTCAACGGAAAACTGGTGCCGATTGATTATGTGATTAAAAATGGTGACCGGATTGAGGTCATTACGTCCCAGAACTCCAAGGGACCGAGCCGCGACTGGCTGAACATTGTCAAGAGTACCCAGGCAAAGAATAAGATCAATCAGTGGTTTAAGACGGAATTCAAGGAAGAGAACATTGTGAAGGGCAAGGAAGTGATTGCCCAGTACTGTAAGATGAAAGGAATTCCGCAGGCACAGGTGGTCAAACCGGAATATCAGGAAAGTGTTCTCCGTAAATATGGCTTCCGCGACTGGGAGTCTGTTCTTGCAGCCATCGGACATGGCGGCCTGAAAGAGGGCCAGGTCGTGAACAAGATGCTGGAAGAGTATGAGAAGGCGAAGAAGAAAGCGGTCACTGATGCGAAGATCATGGAGACTGTCAGTGAGACGAAGGAGCAGAAAATCCGCATCAGCAAATCCAAGAGCGGCATTGTGGTTAAGGGCATTGATGATGTGGCAGTACGTTTCTCCAAGTGCTGTAACCCGGTACCGGGAGATGAGATCGTTGGTTTTGTAACCAGAGGCCGTGGAGTGACCATTCACAGAACGGACTGTGTCAATATGCTGCATCTGGCAGAATCCGAGCGGGAGCGCCTGATTGATGCAGAGTGGCAGTCTGGTTTGAAAGCACCTGCAGGTGAAAAATATACAACGGAGATCAAGATCTACGGGAATAACCGTACCGGACTTCTGGTGGATATTTCCAGGACTTTGACCGAGCGGAATATCGATGTTACCGCCATGAATGTAAGAACGAGCAAGCAGGGCACAGCCACCATTACCATCAGCTTTGATATTTCCAGTGTGGAAGAACTGAACCGGATTATTGACAAGCTTCGTCAGATCGAGAGTGTTCTTGATATTGAACGTTCTGCAAGTTAAGGAGGAAAAGATGCCGAAAGTACATGTTTCCAGAATTACGGTGGGAGAACTGGCGGTAAATTGCTGGTTCCTGGTAAATGAGGATTCAAAGGAAGCTCTGGTATTTGATCCGGGCGATCAGGCGGAGAAGATTGCCGGGTTCGCATCCGAACAGGGTGTCGAAGTGGCGGCCATTTTACTGACCCATGGTCATATTGATCATATGGGCGGCGCTGATGCACTCCGGAAACTGACGGGAGCAAAGGTTTATGCGCTGCAGGAAGAGGAGGACCTTCTTCTGGATGCAAAACAGAATCTGTCGGTTTATATTGCACGGAAAGTAGTAACCTTTGCGCCGGATGAATTTCTTCATGATGGCCAGGAACTGACGCTGGCGGGCATGAAACTGAAGGTATACCACACGCCGGGTCATACGCCGGGGGGAGCTTCTTACTACTGTGCAGAAGCAGACTGCGTATTTTCCGGAGATACCCTGTTCCACGGATCGGTGGGAAGAACGGATTTCCCAGGAGGAAGTATGTCTGCGATCGTCCGCTCTCTGCGGGAAAAATTGTTCCTGCTTCCTAAGGAGACGGTAGTGTATCCGGGACACGGGGACGAAACAAGCATTGGATATGAAGAAAAATACAATCCATATGCATAAGAAAAAGGATAGAACATGATAGAAGTAATTGTAAACAGACCCAGCTTTGAATATGACATCCATTCTCTGGTAAAGGCATTCTTTCCGCAGGAAGATGTGCAGGTGAGAGTACAGGATACCTTTACGGATGAGACACCGGTTCAGATGACAGTGCATTTTACGGATGAACAGGTGTCATTTTCCGTGACAGAAGATGGATATCTCAAGGAAAGCGGCGAGCAGGTCATTGACTACAGCAATCGGAAAGAGACGAAGAACCATCTGAAGCGTCTGATCTATCGGAAACTTTCAGATTACACCGGGCAAGAGCTTCCCTGGGGAACCCTGACCGGCATCCGACCGACCAAGATTGCCATGGGACTTTTAGAGCAGGGAAAACGCAATGTGGAAATTGCGGAATATATGAGAAATACTTACCTGGCCAGCAAGGAAAAAGTGGCGTTAAGCGTTATGATTGCCAACCGGGAACAGTATGTATTGAGAAATATCGACTATAAGGACGGCTACAGCCTGTATGTGGGAATTCCTTTCTGTCCCAGCATCTGTCTGTACTGTTCTTTTTCTTCCTATCCGCTGGAAAGATGGCGGAAACGGGTAGATGAATATCTGGATGCGCTTTGTAAGGAACTGGATTATTTATCCAACCGGTTCCGTTATAAAAAATTAAATACCGTTTACATTGGAGGCGGAACACCTACCACACTGGAACCCTATCAGCTGGATCGTCTGCTGACCAAGATCCAGAGCTGTTTCGACACGGAACACCTGCAGGAGTTTACGGTGGAAGCAGGCCGTCCGGACAGCATTACCAGAGAAAAGTTACAGGTACTTCTTGATCACGGTATTGACCGGATTTCCATTAATCCCCAGACCATGAATCAGAAGACGCTGGACATTATTGGCAGAAGACATACGGTGGTGCAGGTGCAGGAATCATTTGCGCTGGCCCGAGAGATGGGATTTTCTCATATTAATATGGATCTCATCGTAGGACTGCCTGGCGAGACCTATGAGGATGTGGAACATACCATGCAGGAAGTGCAGCGGATGGCACCGGACAGTGTGACGGTTCATTCTCTTGCTATCAAGCGTGCCGCAAGGCTTAGTCTCTTCAAAGATAAGTATGAAGAGATGGGTCTGAAAAACAACATGCAGATCATGGATATGACCGCCAGATACTGTGCCGAGATGGAACTGTCTCCCTATTATCTCTACCGACAGAAAAATATGGCAGGTAATTTTGAAAATGTTGGTTATGCGAAAGTAGATAAGGCAGGCATCTACAACATTCTGATTATGGAAGAAAAACAGACCATTCTGGCAGCAGGTGCGGGTGCATCTACTAAAGTAGTCCTTCCATCAGATCAGCCGGAAGTCATGGAAAGCCGGATTGAACGATGCGAAAATGTAAAAGATGTCAGCCAGTACATTGAGCGGATCGATGAGATGATCGAACGGAAAGAGAAATTCTTCATAGAGAATGGAATTTGAGAATTCTTGACAGTGACAAAACCGAAACGTATAATAGTCGGTAGATGTGAGAAAAATCAGCAAAATACAGCTGTTTTCACAATATGTAATACAGAGAGGAACAAGATTTATGCCTTTAAAGAAGAAACCGGTCACCGGTATGAAAGACATTCTGCCCGCAGAGATGCAGGTCAGAGATTATGTTACCGGATTGATTAAAGAAACCTATAAAAGTTTTGGATTTTCTCCGATTGAGACTCCGTGTGTGGAGCATATCGAGAACCTGTGCAGCAAACAGGGCGGAGACAACGAGAAGCTGATCTTCAAGATCATGAAGAGAGGCGAGAAACTGAATCTGGAGACTGCCCAGAGTGAGGCAGACCTGACTGATAGCGGACTTCGTTATGACCTGACGGTACCGCTTTCCAGATTCTATTCCAACAATGCCAACGATCTGCCGACTCCGTTCAAGGCACTGCAGATGGGCAGCGTATGGAGAGCGGACCGTCCCCAGAGAGGACGTTTCCGTCAGTTCGTTCAGTGTGATATCGATATCCTTGGTGAGCCGACCTGCCTGGCAGAGATCGAGCTGATCCTGGCTACCACCACACTGCTTGGAAAACTGAATTTTAAAGATTTCAAAGTACGTATCAATGAGCGTCGTATCTTAAAAGCAATGGCATCCTACAGTGGATTTACCGAGGATCAGTATGATCAGGTATTCATTATTCTTGACAAGATGGATAAGATCGGCTGGGATGGCGTGAAAGCAGAGCTCATCGAGTCCGGATATCCGGAAGCAAATGTAGAGAAATATGTCACCATGTTTGATGAGATGGAGAAGGCAGAAGATGCACTTGCATACCTGGAAGAGAAGCTTTCCGGCGTTCTGGAAGAGGATGTGATTGAGAATCTCCGTACCATCCGCACCAGCGTGGAGGCAACCGCTGCTTCCCAGTTCCAGCTGGTATTTGATCCGACGCTGGTACGTGGTATGTCCTACTACACCGGAACCATCTTTGAGATCGAGATGGCAGAGTTCGGAAGCTCCGTAGCAGGCGGCGGCCGCTATGACAAGATGATCGGAAAATTCACCGGAAAAGATACTCCGGCCTGCGGTTTCTCCATTGGATTTGAGAGAATTATCACGATTCTTATGGAGCAGAATTTCCAGGTACCGGGTACCTCCGGAAAGAAAGCATTCCTGATCGAGAAAAATATGCCTGCAGACAAGCTCTGTGAGGTATTAAAAGAGGCAAAGGCAGAGCGTGAAGCAGGTGCCCAGGTACTTGTGGCTCTGATGAATAAGAATAAAAAATTCCAGAAGGAACAGCTTTCCAAAGAAGGCTATACGGAATTCAAGGAATTTTTCTGCAGATAAGCTGCAGCGAGGAAGAGAGAGGTAAAGAACATGCAGGGAAGAACCCATAACTGCGGAGAACTGCGTCTTGAGAATGCCGGACAGGAAGTACGTCTGGTAGGCTGGTACGAGAACATCCGTAAAGTAAGTAAGAATTTAGGATTCCTCATTTTAAGAGATTTCTACGGAACGACCCAGATCGTAGTAGAAACTGAGGAGATCATGGATCAGCTGTCTGAGCTGAATTATGAGTCTACCATTCAGGTAGATGGTGTCGTTCGTGAGAGAAGCAGCAAGAATGCGAAGCTTCCGACCGGAGACATTGAAGTAGTACCGACAAAGATTGAAGTTTTAGGAAAATGCCGCTACAATGAGCTGCCCTTCCAGATCAATCATTCCAAAGATGCTGACGAGAATATCCGTCTGAAATACCGTTATCTGGATCTCCGTAATCCGGAGGTAAAAGGCAAAATCGTTCTGAGAAGCAAGATTGTAGCTGACCTTCGTCAGAGCATGACTGCTCATGATTTCATGGAGATCACCACCCCGATTCTGACCTGCTCTTCTCCGGAGGGAGCAAGAGATTATCTGGTACCCTCCAGAAATCATCCGGGCAAGTTCTATGCACTGCCCCAGGCTCCGCAGCAGTTCAAACAGCTTCTGATGGCTTCCGGATTTGACCGTTATTTCCAGATTGCTCCGTGCTTCCGTGATGAGGACGCCAGAGCAGACCGTTCTCCGGGAGAGTTCTATCAGCTGGATATGGAGATGGCATTCGCAAGCCAGGAGGACGTATTTGCAGTCCTTGAGGATGTACTGCCGCCAATCTTCTCCAAATACGGCATTTACAAAGAGGCTTCCAAACCGCCATTCAAGAGAATTCCGTATCTGGAAGCAATGGATAAATACGGTTCCGATAAACCGGACCTTCGTATCAGCCTGTTAGTGCAGGATGCAACCGAGGTACTGGCTGATTGTGGATTCGGACCTTTTGAAGGAAAGACGGTAAAAGCAATCGTTGCACCTGAGTTCAAGGGTACGAGAAAAGTCATTGATAAACTGTGTGCAGATGTAGAAGTACAGAGCGGACAGAAAGCATACTGGTTCCGACTGGATGAAAAGATGGAGCTGGTAGGCGGTATCTCCAAGTTCCTGCAGGATAAGAAAGATGCAGTAGTAGCAGCTCTCGGACTGAAGGCAGGAGATTTCGTTGGTCTGACGGCAGGCGACTTAAAGACTGCGCAGAAGACTGCTGGCGTGCTCAGAAAGATGCTGGGTGCATCTTCTGACGCTTACATGAAGAAAGACTGTTATGAGTTCTGCTGGATCGTAGACTTCCCGATGTATGAGATCGGTGAGGAGTCCGGTGAGCTGGAGTTCTGCCATAACCCGTTCTCTATGCCTCAGGGTGGACTTGACGCTCTGGAAAACCAGAATCCGCTGGATATTCTGGCATATCAGTATGACCTGGTATGTAACGGCGTTGAGCTTTCTTCCGGCGCTGTTCGTAACCACGATCCGGAGATCATGGTCAAAGCATTCAACATCGTTGGTCTTGGCGAGGAGGATGTAAAAGCAAAATTCCCGGCTATGTATAATGCATTCTGCTACGGAGCACCGCCCCACGCTGGTATCGCTCCTGGTGTAGACCGTATGGTGATGCTCATTGCAGGAGAGGAAAGTATCCGTGAGATTATTCCGTTCCCGATGAACAAGAATGCACAGGATGTCATGATGGGAGCACCGGCAGAAGTTGAGGAAAGACAGCTTCGCGATGTGCATATCCAGATTGTCAAAGAAGAAAAAGAAAAAACAGAAGAGTAATCTTAAAAAATCCGCAGAACCGGACATCCGGGGCTGCGGATTTTTATTGTGTTCCCACTTGTTGTAACGTATAATAAAACTATCGTAATGACATAAAATCGGGGGAGGATACAAAAGGTGATCAAATGTCAGAACTGCGGTGCCGACATCGAAGAACTGGTGCCGCGCTGTCCCTACTGCGGGGCCATGAATGAACCGGGTGCAGAGCATAAATATATGCAGGATTTATATAAACTGAAGGATGACCTTGAGGACCTGGGGGACATGCCGCAGGAGGAGATTTCTGATGAAGTAAAAAGTCATGCAAAATTTACCGGAAAAGCATTTGCAGTGATTGCACTGATCGTACTAGTACTGGTGGGGATTTTCCTTTTCTTACGGTTTTCAGGGGATCTGATCTGGAAAGCGCATGAGGTCATTACCCATACGAGATCTGCGGATATGAGGGAGCAGATGCAGTGGGAGCGGAAATATTTTCCGCAGTTGGATACCTGGTATGAAGAAGAAAATTATGAGGCAATTCAGAATTTCTTCAATGAAACGGACGAGGCGGCAGATGGAATTCAGTACAATTATTCCAACTGGGAACACTGGGGACTTATGGCCTTTTACGATCCATGGAGAGAGTGCATGGATCTGTGGAACCGGGTGAAAAATGGAGGAGAGACCTATTCCTATGAGTTCCAGAGTGCCCTTTATGATGCATTGACCATGAGCTATGACCGGGCACTTTTTCCGCTGAAGGACGAGAAGGATTGTGAGCAGGCAGATGCCTGGATCGCAGATGCGGATGCATTTGTAAAAGAGGTATATGACATGGATGAGCAGGAAATTCAGGATCTGAAAGCAAAAGCAGAAAAAGACGGATTCCTGAATTATAAAGTAATCTATCAGTACGTGGAGGAAAATAAGAGTGAAATGTAATTACTGTGGGGCGGATCTGACGATGGAAGATGAGGTATGTCCTTTTTGCCATAATCCGAATCCGTATTATGTAAAGCACCGGGAAGACATGCACCGGTATGAGCAGGATTATCAGGAGACCAAGAGCGACGTCTATGAGACAGCGGGAAAGACCAGCCGGAAAGCGACACAGATTGCGATTCTGGCAGTGCTGGGAGGACTTTTCCTTGGGACAGTTGTGCTGAATACCAATATCTGGACTGTGGAGCGAATGATTCAGCGTCATAAAATCCGAAATAATATTTCCACCCATCTTGCGAAGCTTGACCAGTATCTTGCGGAAGAGGACTGGGCTTCCTTCACCGATTATATCGACATGAATCAGCTGTATTATTCCGGCATCGATGAACTGGAAGATTATCGGTATTTCCGACAGCTGGCAGATGATTACAATTACATTTATGAATCCTGCATGCATCTGGTGGATTATGAAAACCTGGATGAAGATGAATATTATTACTATACACCGGATTATTCCCTGGAACAGATTGCAGACAGCCTGAAACATATGTATGACTTTGTGAAAAAAGATGAATATTCCACCTATTATGAAGTTTATCAGGCCCATCGGGACTGGTGTGATCCTATCCTTACAGAGGCGGAGGAATTAGTACAGGCTTATGCAGGTGTAGACAGTGAAGTGATCGAGTCCGGACAGATCCGTGAGATGTCCAGGACCAAGCTGGTGGTATTACTGGAAAGGAGCTACAACAAGGATGAATCGTAAACTATTTCGGGTGATTACCGTAGTACTGGCGGTGCTGATTGTAGGACAGCTTCTGAATCTGGCACTTCAGATTCACAGCGATGTATATCATTACAGTTATGATGAAGATACCTTCCTCTATACGATCCAGGATGGCAGGTATTCGGAACTGCCGGAGAAGAAGCGCAGGAATGAGATGGAACACGTAAAAGCAGATGCGCAGCTTCAGGAGTGCTATGCAGTGGCAGATTATTATGAGGCGGCATCTATATACTATATGTACCTGCAGAATGGTGATGCGGAAAAGAGCCGGAAAGCACAGGCCGATATGAAAACTGCACAGTCCGCCATGGGTGAGCTGGAATATTGTGCGGCAGAGATTGATTCTTATTTTGTAAACTATTTTAATCATTAATAAAATCAGGAGGGTTGCAATGATGAAAGGATTAGTAATCTGGAAGGATGGACATGCAAGTCTGGAGGAAATGAAGAAGCCGGAAATTGGTGAATACCAGGCACTGGTCCGGGTGACAGCCGGAGCTTTATGCGGTACCGACAAGGAAATCATACATGATGTCCTGAAGGGATTTCATAATTATCCCACGGTGCTTGGCCATGAAGGAGTGGGGATTGTAGAGACCGTCGGAAGCAAAGTGAAAAATTTTGCTGTAGGCGATAAAATCGTTCTTCCATTTCTGGATGATGGGGAAGATTTCTATTCCACCTGGGGAGCTTTTGCAGAATACGCAGTTATTGGCGACGCTGAGGCTATGATGGAAGATGGACATACGGTTGGTGACGGTGTCCTGACAGAAGGTAATCTGGCACAAAAGAAAATCCCGCAGGAATTTGATGATGTGGAAGCAGCCATGATCGTGACTTATCGGGAAGTATATTCTACCATGAAACGTCTGGGGTTCCGAAAAGGAAAAAGCCTGGTAATCTATGGTGCAGGACCGGTGGGTCTGGTATTTATTACCCTGGCTAAATATATGGGACTTTCTCCGATCATCAGTGTGGACCATACAGAGAAAAAACTGGAATCAGCCAGAACATGTGGTGCGGATTATACACTGAATTTTGATCAGTGCAATGTAATGGAAGAGGTACTGAAAATCCTTCCGGATAAAGCAGATATGATTCTGGATGCAGCCGGTATTCCCTCATTGATCAATCAGAATCTGAAGCTGGTAAAGAACTTTGGTGATGTATGTATTTATGGGGAAACTGCAAAGGGCGAGCATCTCATTAACTGGGAAGAAGCACCTTTCTGCTTCAATCTGCGCTTTGCCCAGTGGCCGTCAAAGGCAGAAGAAGCATCGGTGCATGATGAGATTATAGAGCTTATGAAGCAGGGCGTACTGAAAGGCTCCAATTATATATCTGATGTGTTTGACTTTAAAGACAGCGTAGAGGCAATTGAATATTTCAAAGCAAAGAAAAATAAAGGAAAAATTGCCATTCGTTTCTAAAATTCACCTGTCAGATGATGAATCCACCGGTCATTTCCATTGATATTTGCTGCTTATATAGTAATATCGCACAAAAACAAGAGACTAAAATATGCACTTATGACGAAAATATCAATGACCGACAGAATTTACTTGCATTTATTGCAGAAAAGATCTATTATAGATGCATAAGAACTGGAAACGTTTCCAGAAAATAAACGGGAGGATTTCAATATGAAGAGAAAATTAGTAGCAATGACTATGGCATGCACACTGGCAGCTACCGCACTGACTGGATGCGGCGGTTCCTCAGACGGAGGAAGCAGCGCAGCAGACACCAAGACTGACAGTGCAGCAGCTGAGACCACAACTGACAGTGCAGCAGCTGAGACCACAGCATCTGATGCAGAAGGCTCTGTTTATTACCTGAACTTCAAACCGGAGCAGGATCAGCAGTGGCAGGATCTGGCAAAAGCTTACACCGAAGAGACCGGCGTACCGGTAACCGTTGTAACAGCAGCTTCCGGAAACTATGAGACAACCCTGATGAGTGAGATGGGCAAGAGCGGTGCTCCGACTCTGTTCCAGGTAAACGGACCTGTTGGACTGGCAAACTGGAAAGATTACTGTTACGATCTGGCAGGATCTGATATTTACAGCCAGCTGACCAGCGACAGCTACGCATTAAAAGAAGGCGACACCGTATACGGAATCGCATATGTAATCGAGTCCTACGGACTGATCGTAAATAAAACCTTACTTCAGACTGCAGGCTACACCATCGACGACATTCAGTCCTTCGATGATCTGAAGAAAGTAGCAGAGGATATCACCGCAAGATCTTCTGAGCTTGGCTTCGCAGCATTTACTTCCGCTGGTATGGATGGATCTTCTGACTGGAGATTCAAGACCCATCTGGCAAACCTGCCGATCTACTTTGAGTATCAGGCAGATGGCATTGACAGTACAGATGCAATCAAAGGAACCTATCTTGATAACTACCGCAATATCTGGGATCTGTACATCAACAACAGCACTTGTGATCCGTCCGAGCTTTCTGCAAAGACCGGTGATGACTCCAGAAACGAATTCCTTGCAGGCGAGGCAGTATTCTTCCAGAATGGTTCCTGGGAGTATGGAAACCTGACAGCAGATGGAACTCTTACAGATGATGATCTCGCTATGATCCCGATCTATATCGGAGTTGGCGATGAGGCTAATCAGGGATTGTGTACCGGTACTGAGAACTACTGGTGTGTAAACAATCAGGCAGACGAGGCTGACATTCAGGCAACTCTGGACTTCATGAACTGGTGTGTAACCTCTGATCTTGGAACCAAGACCATGGCAGATGATATGGGATTTGTAATTCCGTTCAAGGGTGCTCAGGAATCTCAGAACCTGTTCGTAAAACAGGATACAGAGTACACTGCAGCAGGCAAGACTCCGGTATCATGGAACTTCACTACCATGCCGTCTGAAGAGTGGAAGAACGGCTTAGGCCAGGCACTTACCGCTTACGCAGCAGATGAAACTGATGCAAACTGGGACGCTGTTGTATCTGCATTCGTAGATGGATGGGCAACAGAGTATCAGCTGGCAAACGGACAGTAAGACCACACATCATATGATAAAAAGGGGCGGGCAAGAGACTTGCCTGCCCTTTTTACGCCTTGAAAGGAGAGTGGCTTTATGGAAAAAGCAATCAAACGGTATTCGCCGGTCTTCGTATTGCCTACATTACTGGCATTTATGATCGGCTTTATCATTCCGTTTATTCAGGGACTGTATCTGTCCTTCTGTCAGTTTACGACAGTAAATAATGCAACGTTTACGGGTCTGTCAAACTATCAGGGCGCGCTGGCAGATAGTTCTTTTCTTTCATCTTTTAAATTTACCGTAATGTTTGCGGTGGCATCCATTGTACTTATCAATGTAATTGCATTTGCTCTGGCATTGCTTCTGACCAGACAGTTGAAAGGAACCAATGTGTTCCGTACTATTTTCTTTATGCCGAATCTGATCGGTGGAATCGTGCTGGGCTATATCTGGCAGATTCTGATTAACTGTATTCTGTCCATCGTAGGACAGCCGCTTCTGGCACTGAACAGTTCCGCGGGATACTGGGGACTGATTATCCTTATGTGCTGGCAGCAGATCGGTTATATGATGATCATTTATATCGCCGGTCTTCAGAATGTATCCGATGATCTCATCGAGGCAGCAGCCATTGACGGAGCGTCTCCCTGGGAGACCTTATGGAAGGTAAAACTTCCTATGGTTATGCCGTCTATCACGATCTGTGTATTCCTGACACTGACCAACTCCTTCAAACTCTTTGACCAGAACCTGGCGTTGACCGGTGGTGATCCGAACCACATGACGGAGATGATGGCGCTGAATATTTATCAGACGTTTTATGCAAGGGCCGGAGCCCAGTGGAAGGGACTTGGACAGTCCAAGGCAGTATTGTTCTGCCTGCTGGTCATTGTCATTTCCATGATTCAGCTGAAAGCAACGCGTTCAAAGGAGGTGCAGCAGTAAGATGGGAAAAAAGAAAAAAATTGCAGACCGCATCTGGACTGTTGTATTAACCATCCTGGCGCTTCTGTATGTATATCCGATCATTATGATCCTTTTTAACTCGCTGAAAAAAGAGACGACCATCACTACGGCAGGTGCATTTACTTTGCCGACGGCGGATGGGTTTGCAGGACTTGAAAACTATGTAAATGCCATTGCATCCAAAGGATTTTTACAGAGCCTTGGATACAGCCTTCTGATTACCCTTACATCCGTTGTGGCAATTCTCATTTGTTGCTCCATGTGTGCCTGGTATATCACGAGGGTGAAGGGTGTGATCTCCCAGGGACTTTACTTCCTGTTTGTATTTTCCATGGTTGTACCTTTCCAGATGGTTATGTTTACCCTTTCCCAGACAGCAGATCGGTTGAAGCTCAATACGCCGTGGAATATCTGGGTCATCTATCTGGGGTTTGGTGCAGGACTTGCGGTCTTCATGTTTGCGGGATTCATGAAATCCATTCCGTTGGAAATTGAAGAGGCAGCCATGATTGACGGCTGCAATCCGATCCAGACCTTCTTCCTGATTGTGCTTCCGATTCTGAAGCCGACCATGGTTTCTGTAGGAATTCTGGAGGCTATGTGGGTATGGAATGATTACCTCCTGCCGACGCTGGTACTGGATATTAAGAGTTATAAGACCATCCCGATGTTGATCCAGTATTTCCGTGGAAGCTACGGAAAGGTTGAGATGGGACCGATGATGGCCAGCATTATGTTAACTGTCATCCCGATCGTTATTGTTTATCTGGTTGGCCAGAAGCATATTATTAAAGGAGTAGCCGCAGGAGCTGTAAAAGGCTAAACAAGTACCTATGACAATCAAAGATATTGCAAAAGAATCCGGATATGCGGTGGGAACCGTATCCCGTGTACTTAACAATCATCCGGATGTGTCAGAAAAAGCACGGAAGACCATTATGGAGGTGGTGGAGAAACACCACTTCAAACTGAATAACAATGCCAAGCATCTGAAGCAGCAGGCCAGCAGCGGAATTGCCATTATTGTCAAAGGTTCCCAGAATATGCTGTTTGCTTCCATTGTGGAGCGGCTGCAGGGACTGATTGAGGAAAAAGATTTTGCCTGCTTCATCTATTACATTGGTGAGGAAGAAAATGAGGTCGAACAGGCGGAAAGTGTCTGTCTGGAACGGCATCCGAAAGGGATCCTGTTTCTGGGAAGTAATCTGAAGTTCTTTCAGGAGCGGTTTGCACGAATTGACGTTCCCTGCGTTCTGGTTACCAACTCAGCGGAGCAGCTTCATTTTCGGAATCTCTCCAGTGTCAGCACGGATGATGCGAAGGGAGCCGAAGCAGCGGTGGAGTACCTGATGAATCTGGGCCATAAGAATATCGGCATCTTAGGAGGCCGTATGGAAAAATCCCATGCCGCTTACACCAGATGTGTAGGATGTGCGGATGCATTCCAGAAGCACAAAATGGCATTTGACCGGAAAAAACAGTATGAACCAGCACTCTTTTCCATGGAAGAAGGGTACCGCGCCATGAATGCACTGCTTGATCGGATGCCGGATTTGACAGCGGTATTTGCCATGGCGGATGTACTGGCTATGGGAGCAATCCGGGCAATCTGTGACAGAGGCCTGAAAGTGCCGGAAGACATTTCAGTCATAGGATTTGATGGAATTGAACTTGGAAATTATCTCACTCCCAGGCTGACCACGATTCGTCAGGACAGAGAACGGATCGCAGACAGGAGCATGGAGATTCTGCTCTCCTGCATGGACGAGGAACAGGAGGAAGAACTGGCGGCAGTGCATGAGCTGCTTCCATTTGATCTTGTGATGAGAGAAAGTGCAGTAAAGGTTTGAGCAGAATAAGGAGGAAAAAAAGATGGCAGATATTACATTTAAGCATGTAAAGAAAGTATATGATAAAGGTAATGTGGTAGTTCCGGATCTTAATCTGGAAATTAAAGATAAAGAGTTTATTGTGCTGGTAGGACCGTCCGGATGTGGAAAATCTACCACGCTTCGTATGATTGCCGGTCTGGAGGAAGTATCCGATGGAGAGCTTTACATTGGCGACCGTCTGGTAAATAATGTGGCACCCAAGGACAGGGACATTGCCATGGTATTCCAGAGCTATGCTCTGTATCCGCATATGACTGTGTATAAAAATATGGCGTTTGCACTGGAATTAAGAAAAACGCCGAAGGATGAAATCGATAAAAAGGTACATGAAGCAGCAAAGATTCTTGGACTGGAAGAGTATCTGGACCGGAAACCGAAGGCACTCTCCGGTGGGCAGAGACAGCGTGTGGCACTGGGACGTGCCATGGTAAGAAATCCTTCCGTATTCCTTCTCGATGAGCCGCTGTCCAACCTGGATGCGAAGCTCCGTACGGAGATGAGAAGCCAGATCGCAGCGCTTCACAAACGTCTCCAGACGACCTTTGTCTATGTTACCCATGACCAGACGGAAGCTATGACCATGGGCGACCGCATTGTGGTTATGAAAGACGGAATTATCCAGCAGGTGGATACACCGCAGGCACTTTATAACTATCCGTGCAATAAGTTTGTAGCAGGATTTATTGGCTCTCCGCAGATGAACTTCCTGAACGCAAAAGTGGAGAAAAACGGCGATAGCTATGCACTTGCTTTTGGTGAGCACCGGATTCCGCTTAAGAAGCCGGAGCTGGAAGCTTACGTAGGCAAAGAAGTAATTCTTGGTATCCGGCCGGAAGATATTCATGCAGAAGAATCCTTCTTAAGCATTTCTGAGGCATCCAACATTGAGGCCAATGTAGATCTGGCAGAGATGATGGGCTCGGAGATTTATCTTTATCTGACCTGCGCCGGACAGAATCTGGTGGCAAGAGTGCCGTCCCGCACGGGCATCAAAGCAGAGGATCATGTAAAACTGGCGTTGGATACAAATAAGATCCATGTATTTGATGCAGAGACAGAAGAGATTATCTGTCATTAATAAAAAATTCAGAGGAGGAAATCATGATGAAGGAAAAAAGCAGTGGGGTCCTGATGCATATTTCTTCGCTGCCTTCTGAATATGGAATTGGTACGATGGGCGTGGAAGCCAGAAAGTTTGTGGACTTTCTGGAAGCTGCCGGTCAGAGTTACTGGCAGATGCTGCCCATCTGCCCCACCAGTTACGGAGATTCCCCTTATCAGTCTTTCTCTACTTACGCAGGAAATCTGTATTTTATTGATCTTGATCTGCTGTGTGAGCAGGGACTGCTGCTCCCGGAAGAATATAAGGAGCGGGACTGGGGAAATGATCCGAAGCAGGTGGATTATGGAAAGATCTATGAGAGCCGGTATCCGGTGCTCCGAAAAGCGGCAGAACGATTTGCGGAGCAGATACCGGAAAGCTATGAGACATTCTGCCGGAATAACGCATACTGGCTTGATGACTATGCTCTGTTTATGGCGCTGAAGGAAGTACATGACGGTAAACCATGGCAGGAATGGGAGCCGGAACTGCGAAACAGAGATAAAAAAGTGCTGGACCTGGTGCTCCTGCAGTACATGAAGAAAATACAGTTCTGGAAGATCATGCAGTATCTGTTTTTTGAACAGTGGAAAGCACTCAGAACCTATGCAAATGAGCATGGAGTGAAGATCATTGGAGACCTTCCCATTTATGTGTCATTGGACAGCGTAGATGTGTGGGCACATCCGGAACTGTTTCAGCTGGACGGAGATAAAGTGCCAAGAGAAGTGGCAGGATGTCCGCCGGATGGATTTTCTGCAGACGGACAGCTGTGGGGCAATCCCCTCTTTGACTGGGATTATATGGAAAAGGACGGATACAGCTGGTGGGTAGCCAGAATTCAGTATCTGTGCAATGTTTACGATATGCTGCGGATTGATCATTTCCGTGGATTTGATTCCTATTTTGCTATTCCTTATGGCGATGCCAACGCCAAGAGAGGACATTGGAAACAGGGACCCGGAATGGATTTGTTTTCTACCGTGGAGCAGAAGATCGGCAAGCAGAACATTATGGCAGAAGATCTCGGCTATATGACAGATTCGGTAAAAAAATTATTGTCAGACAGCGGTTTCCCAGGCATCAAGCTGCTTCAGTTCGCATTTGACAGCCGGGATGGAGGCGGAGATATGTACCTGCCGGAAAATTACCCGGAAAACTGCGTGGCTTATACAGGAACCCATGATAATGACACATCCGTAGGCTGGGTGACTTCCGCAGAACCGGAAGATGTGAAACAAGCGTTTCGTTACCTGCATACAGACACCGCGGAAGAGATCAACTGGAAGATGATGCGGGCCATCTGGGAGAGCGCTGCAGGACTTACCATTGTGCAGGCCCAGGATCTTCTGGGACTAGGAAGCTGGTCACGGATGAATACTCCATCTACAGTAGGAAAAAACTGGAAATGGAGGGCACTGAAAGGCAGTTTCACGTCGGAATTGTCTGAAAAAATCCGAAATGAGATTAAAATTTACGGAAGATGCAGGTAAATGCCATAAATTTTACATTGACTTTTGAATGAAAGATCGTATAATTAATTCCATCAATATAAGAACAAGCGAAAAACGATGGCGTTTTCCCGAAGAGGAAACTGCCATCGTTTTTTATTTGTTCGAAAACGATGGAGGAGATAGCTATGAAAACACTAGGGTATTACAATGGAAAATTTGGTGAACTGGATGAGATGACAGTCCCGATGAATGACAGAGTATGCTGGTTCGGTGATGGTGTGTATGATGCAGGTCCTGCACGAAATTATAAAATTTTTGCCATTGATGAGCATATCGACCGATTCTTTAACAGCGCCGGACTTCTGGATATGAAGATGTCGGTAACCAAGCAGGAATTAAAAGATCTCCTTCAGGAAATGGTAAATAAGATGGATACGGGTAATCTGTTTGTATATTATCAGCTGACCAGAGGAACCGGGATCCGGAATCACGTATTTACAGAAGGTCCTGGAAATCTCTGGATCATGCTGAAACCGGCTGAGATTTCCGATGGAATGAAACCCATCAAACTGATCAGCACGGAAGATACCCGATTCTTCCACTGTAATATTAAAACCCTGAACCTGATCCCATCTGTTATGGCAGCTGAGAAGGCTAAGAAAGCCGGAGCAGATGAAACAGTATTCTACAGACCGGGCGGAAGGGTTACAGAATGCGCCCACAGCAACTGCCATATTATAAAAGATGGCAAGCTGATTACCGCACCGACCGATAATCTGATTCTTCCGGGTATTGCAAGAGCTCATCTGATCCGGATGTGTAAGAAACTGGAGATTCCGGTAAGTGAAACTCCATACACGCTGGATGAAATGTACAATGCAGATGAGGTTCTGGTGACCAGTTCCAGTAACCTATGTCTCCATGCAAATGAACTGGACGGCAGACCGGTAGGCGGAAAGGCACCGGAACTTCTGGAAAAAATCCGGGCCGCACTGATCGACGAATTTACAGAGGCTACAGCAATATAAAAGCAGGCCGTGGAAAGGAGTTCTTTCATCATGAAACTTATGGCAGCAGGTGATCAGGTTCTGGTAGCGGAGTTTGGTGACCGGATTGATGAGGCAGTCAATGATCAGGTACATGCGTTGGCTGCAAAAATAGAAGAACAGCAGATTCCGGGAATTGGAGAGGTGGTTCCTACCTTCCGGTCGCTTCTGATCTATTATGATTCTTATCAGCTGTCGTATCGGGAAGCTGCAGATAAAATCGAGGAACTGGCCCGGAATCTGAAGACAGAACAGAAGACGAAAAAGCGGATTTTGAAAATTCCATGCTGTTATGGGGCTCGGTTTGGTCCGGATCTGGCAGACATGGAACAGTTGACAGGGCTGGATCGGAAAGAGATGATTGACATTCACAGTTCTGTGGATTATAAAGTCTATATGCTTGGATTTCTTCCGGGATTTGCTTATCTTGGAGGACTGGATGAGAGAATTCATGTGCCGCGTCTGAAGTCGCCGAGACTGAAGATCAGCAGGGGAGCTGTAGGGATTGGCGGAAGCCAGACAGGCATTTATCCTATGGATTCACCGGGCGGCTGGCGGCTTATGGGAGAGACCCCGATTGACATGTATGACCCGAACCGGGAACAGCCAATTCTGGTACAGGCGGGAGATTATATTCGTTTTGTACCCATTACAATTATGGATTACTACGATATCCGTCGGGCAGTGCTGGACGGCAAGTATCAGATAGAAGTCACAGAGGAGTAAAGGAGGAAAGCACTATGAAGACAATGAAAGTTGTGATTCCGGGTGTGCTGACCACCGTGCAGGATCTGGGACGTTTCGGGTACCAGAAATCCGGCATGACCTGTTCCGGAGTGATGGATACGGCGGCTTATCGGAAAGCAAACTATCTGGTCGGAAATGAAGAGGGAGCAGCGGTGCTGGAGATGACCCTTTATGGCGGAAGCTGCAGATTTGAAGAGGATACGGTTATCGCGCTGACCGGTGCAGATATGCAGCCGACGGTGAATCAGAAACCAATTGCCATGAACCAGGCGGTGAAGGTACCTGCAGGCGGGGTGCTGAACCTTGGCATGGCAAAGACCGGATGCCGTACCTATCTGGCTGTGGCAGGCGGATTTGAAGTGACGAAAGTGATGGGCAGTTATTCCACGAACCTGAAATGCGGTATCGGAGGGCATGAAGGACGTGCACTGCAGATGGGAGACGAACTTCCCATTGGAGAAGCATTACATAGTTGGGATGAAGTGAAAGACCGGAAAGTATCGGTGCCGGATTACCCGAAGGAAGTGTTGGTATCTGTGGTGCCGGGACCGCAGGAAGAATATTTTACAGAAGCAGGCATTCATCATTTTTATTCGGAAAGCTATGAAGTGACGGAGTCCTGCGACCGGATGGGGTATCGGCTGGAAGGACCGGAAGTGGAAAGTAAAAGCGGAACGGATATTGTATCAGACGGCATTGTCTTTGGCTCTATTCAGATTCCATCCAGCGGAAAACCGATTATCCTGATGGCAGACCATCAGACTACCGGTGGATATGCCAAAATCGGAACTGTCACCCAGGCAGATCTTCCGAAAGTGGCCCAGTGTAAGCCGGGAGACCGGATCCGATTTCGGAAAGTGTCGGTGGAGGAAGCCCAGAAGATCAGCAGAAAAGAACGGAAAAAGGAGTGCTTTTAATGGATTATTATCATATGAAACCACAGGAGATCCGGAAGCTGATCTCAGAAGGAAAAATTACCGGACCCACGGCAGGCATGAGCGGCGGATATGCACAGGCGAATCTGGTTATTATTCCGAAAAAATATGCTTATGATTTTTTACTCTTTACCCAGAGAAATCCCAGATCCTGCCCGATTCTGGAAGTAGGAGATGTGGGAGACCGCTACCTGAAAACCATTGCTCCGGGATGTGATATTGCAAAAGAAATTCCGAAATACCGGCTCTATGAACATGGCGAGCTGAAAGGAGAATTTCAGGATGTGTCGGATCTCTGGCGAGAGGATCTGGTCAGCTTTCTGATCGGCTGCAGTTTCTCTTTTGAAGCTGATCTTCTGGAAGCAGGAGTTCCGGTCCGTCATATTGAGGAGGGCTGCAACGTTCCCATGTATAAGACCAATATCCCATGCGCACCGGCAGGTGTTTTCCATGGAAATATGGTGGTGAGCATGCGTCCGATTCCTCATGATCTGATTCCGAAAGCGGTACTGATCACCGGAGATATGCCGAAGGTTCACGGAGCACCGATTCATATCGGAGCACCGGAAGTGATCGGAATTACCGATCTGCTGCATCCTGATTTCGGTGATATGGTGACGATTCATGAAGGGGAGGTTCCCGTATTCTGGCCCTGTGGAGTGACGCCGCAGAATGTGATTATGGATTCCAAACCGGATTTCTGTATTACCCATGCACCGGGTCATATGCTGGTGACCGATGTGAAAAATATCAATTTGAAATACTGAGCAGGAAGTGAGCAGGATGAAAAAAGTAGATTTAAACTGTGACCTTGGTGAAAGCTTTGGAAATTATAAACTGGGGATGGATGAGCAGATTCTTCCGCTCATTACATCGGCAAATATTGCCTGCGGATTCCACGCATCTGATCCGGTGATCATGAGCAGAACGGTGAAGATGGCAGCAGAGAGCGGTGTGGCAACAGGTGCTCATCCGGGTTATCAGGATCTGGTGGGATTCGGGCGGAGAAACATGAAGGTTGCGCCGGCAGAAGTGACAGACATTGTTATGTATCAGATCAGTGCGCTGGAAGCATTCTGCCGGGCGAATGGAATTGCCATGCAGCATGTAAAACCCCATGGAGCCATGTATAATATGGCAGAGAAGGATGATAAACTGGCAGAGGCCATCTGCAGAGGAATCAAGGCTGTGAATCCGGATCTCATTCTTCTGGGACCTGGAAGCGGCAAAATGGTGAAAGCTGCAAAGGCACTGGGACTGAAGACTGCCGGTGAGGTATTTGCAGACCGTGCTTACATGGAAGATGGAACCTTAGTACCAAGATCTCAGGAAGGTGCCATGATTACCGATGAAGAGGAAGCGGTAGCAAGAGTACTGGAGATGGTACAAAAGGGAACGGTTACCGCGATTACCGGTAAAAAGATAGAGGTACAGGCAGATTCCATCTGTGTTCACGGAGACGGACAGAAGGCACTCTTGTTTGTTCAGAAGATCCGTTCGGAACTGGAAAAAGCAGGTGTAGTGATTGCACCGATGAAAGAAGTTATTGTGGGAGAGTCATGATGAGTAAATTAACACCGGAAGACGTAGTGCTTCGTTATTCTAAAAGAGGAATGAATATTCTGAAAAAGTATCTGAAAGATGGCTATTGCAGGACCGCAGCAGAAAAGCTTCTTCACGCAGAGCGTGGAACCGTTCTTCTGACCACTGGATTCTATGTGGCTGGTTATGCAGAAACGGATGGCCCTCTTGGCACCGTTGCCGTAGCGGAGGCCCTTAACCAGCTGGGATTTCATTCGGTCGTTGTCACGGATAAATACTGCAAGGGATTTTTTGAACTGAAACAGCTGGATGTAGAGTATGTGGACATTGCGGCAGATGAGCAGGTCTATGAAGATATTCTGGATAAATATAATCCAGTGTATATGATCTCTATTGAACGCTGCGGTGAGAACGCTGAGCATGAATATGCCAATATGCGTGGTGTCAGCATTACCAGCGAGACAGCAGCCATTGACCATCTCTTTGAACGGGCACCGGAAAAGAACATTCCGACCATTGGTGTGGGAGACGGTGGTAATGAGATCGGCATGGGCAATGTAAAAGATATTATTTCCGAGAAACTGGAGCTGAACCCATGCGTAGTACCGGTGGATGACCTGATCATTGCAACCACGTCCAACTGGGGCGCTTATGCACTGACTGCATGGCTTCAGAAACTGTCAGGGGAAGAAGTACTCTTTACCTATGAAGAAGCAGAGCCTTATCTGGCAGCTACACTGGAGATAGGCAGTGTGGATGGCGTTCTCAAAGAGAAGAAGATGGGCGTGGACGGATTTGACATGACAGTGGAAAAAGAAATTCTTGATTCCTTGGCGGAGGCCATTGCATGAGTGAAAAATTTATTGTGACGATTACCCGTGAATTTGGAAGCATGGGACGTCCGATTGCAAGACGGCTGTCGGAGCTTCTGAATGTGGAATTCTATGACAGGGATATTGTAGAGGAGACGGCACGGCAGATGGAACTGCCGCTTTCCGTAGTCAGTAAAAATGAGGAAAGCAAAGGTGGCATTTATGCCAGAATGAAGTCTCCCCTTGGAAAATTTTCTTCTGAGAAGCAGGACGAGATTTTTCGGGTACAATCTGAGATTATCAGAAAACTGGCGGCAAAAGAGTCCTGTGTGATTGTAGGACGATGTGCAGAATATGTGTTAAGTGATTTTAAGAATTGTTTCAATATTTATATCTATGCCCCCTTTGAAAAACGAATCGAGAACTGTGTGACACAGCTTGGCATGGAAGAGGATGTGGCTATAAAAATGATCATGGAGGTCGATAAGGCCAGACGGAAGTATCATAAGAAATATACCAATTACTATCCGTCTGATCTGAACAATCGGAATCTGATGATCGACAGCAGTTTTTTCGGAGTAGAAGGAACGGCACAGATGGTAGCGGATATCGTAAGAAAGCATTTCGGAGAGTCCGAGACAACTGCATAATTTATCTGAGAGAAACGATGGTGTTTTCATAAAAGAAAATACTGTCGTTTTTTTATAACAGAAAGACGAGGAGGAATATTATGAGAAGAAAGACAAGATGGATGGCGCTGTTCATGGCAGCAGCAATGATGATGACCGGATGTGGAAGCTCAGGAAGCACAGAAAGTACGGATGCATCAGCTGACACCGCAAGTGCTGCGGAATCTGTGTCAACAGATACCGCTTCCGCCGGTGGAAAAGTTGTCACCATGGCAAGAGATCTGGACTCCAGCAATCTTGATCCGGTTATGACCGCAGACAACTGCGACATCTGGATTCTGAACATGATTGTGGAAGGTCTGGTAGGTACTTCCGATGATGGAAAAGAGATTATTCCGGCGGTGGCAGATACCTGGACCGTTTCCGATGATGGTCTGGAATATGTATTCCATATCCGCGACGGCATTAAATTCTCCAATGGCGAGGATGTGACCATAGAAGACTGTATTTACAGCCTGACCCGTGCAAAAGATACGGACGGACCGTGGATCGGTATGCTGGATATGATTGCATCTATGGAAGATGCAGGAGACAATCAGCTGAAGATCACACTGACAGAAGCTTCTCCTTCTTTCCTTTCCGTTCTGGCTATGTTCAGTTCTGGAATTATGCCGGAAGCTTACTGTGAAGAGGTTGGAGAGGAAGGCATTTCATCAGCTCCTGTCGGAACAGGTCCTTATGTATTATCCGAGTGGGACAAGGGTGAGAAGATGGTCTTCACGAAAAATGATTATTATTGGGAAGAGGGTTGCCCGAAGGTAGATGAGATCGATATGACCGTAGTCGCAGACGACAATACCAGAATCATGCAGCTGGAGAGTGGACAGATCGATATTGCAACTCAGATTCCATACAGCAGGATCGATGAGCTGAAAGCGGTCGGTGGCCTGAATGTATCTCTGTTTGATTCTACAGATGTAAAATTTGTCATTCTGAACTGCCAGAGTGAGAAACTTTCTGATAAGAGAGTAAGACAGGCTCTGGAGCTGGCAACAGATAAAGATGCCATTAACAAAGCCGTATACTTCGGTTATGGTGAGCCGGCCAATACCTTCCTTTCTCCGTCTGCACCGCATTATGCAGCAGATCTGCCGACCACCAGTCTTGATGTAGAGACTGCAAAGGGACTGATGGCAGAAGCCGGATATGCAGATGGCATGGATCTGACGGTTGAAGTAGGAAGCGGTGACAGTGCATTCCTGCAGGTGGCAACCATGCTGCAGACCGAATGGGCAGAGATTGGTGTTACCCTTGATATCCAGCAGATCGACCTTGCAACTGCAAGACAGAACTGGAAAGACGGAAATTATGATGTATTTATCAGTTACATGACCAGTGATATGACCGATACCTCTGAGCTGGCAGGGCTGTGGTGTATCAAAGACCAGGCAAATTGCTGGAGAAGCTACTGGAATGATGAAGACCAGGCAAAGGCTGAGGAATACTGCAAGAAAGCAAATTCTGAGATGGACGAAGCTGCAAGACTTGCAGATTACGGTGAGATGCAGAAGATCGTGGCAGATGCCGTTCCGGTTATTCCGCTGATCTATACACCCTACACTTTTATAGCAACTGATAAGATCACCGGAGCAGCACAGACTCCTCTTGGAATCTATAATTTCAAGAATCTTGATAAAGCAGAGTAAGCTTTTAAAAAGAGGAAAAGGCAGGGGGAGGGAGTGAATTCTCTCCCCTCTGTTAACGAAATGACAGGAAGGAACCGCAGATAGTATGGAAGAGCTAACTTATATTATTAAGAGAATACTGCAGATGATTCCGGTTCTGCTGATTATCACACTGATTATTTTCTTCGGTATGCGGCTGATTCCGGGTGATCCGGCACTGCTGCTGGTAGGAAATCGTGCCAGTGATGAAGTCATTGAAGCCATGAGAACGAAGCTTGGTCTTTCAGAACCGCTTTATGTGCAGTATTTTCTGTTTTTGAAGCAATGTCTTACCTTTAATTTTGGAAATTCATTGACCCTGAAAAGTCCGGTGTCAGATTTGTTTCGGCAGAAAGCAGTGATTACTGTTTCTCTGACATTGATGACGGCACTGTTTTCTGTTCTGATCAGTTTCCCTCTGGGTTATATTTCCGGTGTCAAACACAACAGCAAGATCGGAAGCTTTATTGATTCCTGTTCCCTGACCTTTATTTCGGTACCGGAATTTCTCATCGGCCTTCTGCTGCTTCTGGTATTCGGAATGAAGCTGGCATGGTTCCCGGTAGGCGGCTGGGGAAATACGGTGCCGGAGCATATTCGTTCTCTTGTACTTCCGGCTTTCACAGGAGCCCTTGGAACCTCGGCACTGGTTCTTCGTAACATCCGCGGAAATGTGATCGAAGTTCTGAAGATGGATTATGTGGATTTTGCATACAGCAAAGGACTCTCTCCAAGCCGGATCCGGAACAGCTATATTATCCGGAATGTATTGGTCTCAACGGTTACATTGTTAGCGATGAGGATGACCTATATGCTGGCAGGCAGTATTGTCATTGAGAGTGTCTTCGTCCTTCCGGGACTGGGTCAGCTTCTCCTGAATGCGATTCTGTCCAGAGACTATACCGTAGTTCAGGGAACTGTATTTTTATTCAGCATTATTGTGCTGGTTATGAACCTGATTACAGATATTTCCTACTCTCTGCTGGATCCGAGAGTCAAACTGGATTAGAAAAGGGGTGCCGAAGATGAAAGAATTATTAAAAAAGCAGTCGGCGCTGTTCTGGATTGCAGCAGTATTTCTGGGAGTAATTCTGCTGATGGCACTGGTGCCGCAGCTGTTTACCCATTATGATCCTATCGGGCAGAATATGAATGAACTTCTTCAAAAGCCGTCCGCATTACACTGGTTTGGTACCGACAACCTGGGAAGAGATGTATTCTCCAGAGTAGTATACAGTGCAAGACTGGATCTGGAAATTGGTATTTTCGCCATGTTGATTCCTGCTGTATGCGGCACCATGGTAGGATTGTTCTCCGGCTATTTCGGAGGAAAAATTGATGCACTGATTATGAGAATTCTTGATATTTTTACTGCCTTTCCGCTGATGGTCCTGGTCATTGCCATTGTGGCAATCTTAGGATCCGGCGTAAAGAATCTGTTTATTGCCATCTGGCTGGTAGGCTGGAGAGAATATGCCAAGTTGGTGCGAAGTGAAGTCCTGGTGGTAAAAAACAGTGAGTATGTATCAGCAGCAAAGACACTGGGGTACTCCAACCGGAGAGTTATTTTCCGTCATATTCTTCCGAATGTCGTTAACAGTGCGTTTGTTTATGCGATCTCCGATATCATGCTCTGTATGCTGATGGGAGCATCTTTGAGTTTCTTAGGTCTTGGAGTTCCTACTCCGACACCGGAATGGGGAGCCATCATATCAGAAGGAAAATCCTTCATCATGACGGCATGGTGGATTGCAGCATTTCCCGGTATCATGCTGGCACTGACCGGTATTTCCATCAGTCTGGTAGGAGAGGGCGTTTCCAGAAAACTGCAGAAATCTGTATAACAGGATGACGGAAAAGGAGTGCAAATGTATGGACGAAAATATTTTGGAAGTCAGACATCTTCATACAGATTTTGTGACCGACGAAAAGACGGTACAGGCGGTAAATGATGTCAGCTTCGAGATTAAACGCGGAGAGACCTTTGGACTGATCGGCGAGAGCGGCTGCGGCAAAAGTGTGACATGCCGTTCTCTTATGCGGCTTTTGAAGGAGCCGGGACAGATTACCGGAGGCGAAATCCTATATAAAGGAAAGAACGTACTGGATTTTAATAAAAAAGAATTACAGGCATTTCGGGGCAGAGAGATCGGCATGATCTTCCAGGATCCCATGACGACTCTGAATCCGGTACTGACCATGGAAACCCAGCTGGTGGAATCCATGAAAGATGAACACATGACGAAGAAACAGAAAAAGGAATATGCGGAGGAACTGTTCCGTCTGGTAGGTATTCCTTCCCCAAAAGAACGTCTGAAATGTTATGCGCATCAGTTTTCAGGCGGTATGAGGCAGCGTGCTATGATTGCCATTGCTCTGGCATCAAAGCCCCATCTTCTGCTGGCAGATGAACCGACCACAGCCTTGGACGTCACCATTCAGGATCAGATCATCAAGCTTCTGAAACGGCTGAAAAAGGAACTGGATATGAGCCTGGTGCTGGTAACTCACGATCTGGGTGTGGCTTCCCAGATGTGTGATCATATCGCGGTGATGTACGCAGGACGGATTATGGAGATGGCCAGTGCGGATGAGATTTTTGAACGTCCACAGAATCCGTATACCTATGGGCTGATGCGCGCCATTCCTTCTCTGCAGAGAAAGGGACAGAAGCTCTACTCCATCGACGGCATGCCGCCCAACTTAAACGATATGCCGTCTGGATGTGCATTTTCACCCAGATGTGAATTCTGTGAGGAAATCTGTAAACAGAAGGTACCGGAACTGAAGGAAATTACACCAGATCATTACAGCAGATGCCATTGCATAGAAAAACTTCAGAAAGCAATGAAAGAAGCGAAAGAGACAGGAGGGAATGGGGAATGATGCAGCAGGAAGCTACCCCGATATTGAATGTATCTCATTTATCGAAAACATTTCCAATTAAAAGAAATATCGCGGAGATTGCCAGAAAGAAAGAACAGAAATATGTCCGGGCTGTGGAAGATGTGACTTTTTCCATCCGCAAAGGAGAGACATTAGGTCTGGTAGGCGAGAGTGGCTGTGGAAAGAGTACTCTTTCCAAGACACTGATCCGTCTCTATAAACCGGATGATGGTAAGATCATGTTTGACCAGTATGGAGATCTGGCGCTGAAAGAGGGTGCAGCCCTTACCAAAGCAAGAAGAGACATCCAGATGGTCTATCAGGATCCCTATTCTTCCCTGAATCCCAAGATGACCATCCGGCAGATGTTCTATGAGATATTGTCAGTCCATCATATCTGTCCGAAGGAAGAATTTGAGAAGAAAACCATTGAGATTCTGGATATGGTAGGCATGCCGTCCTACGCGCTGGACCGTTATCCTTCTGCTTTTTCCGGTGGTCAGCGGCAGAGAATTGGAATTGCCAGAGCACTGATCTTAAATCCGGCACTGCTCATTGCCGATGAGCCGGTATCTGCACTGGATATGTCCATTCAGGCACAGATCATCAATCTTCTGATGGATTTGAAAGCAAAACTGAATCTGACCATGCTGTTTATTTCCCACGACCTTCGGGTGGTACAGTATCTGTCTGACCGGGTTATGGTCATGTATCTGGGAAGAGTGGTGGAGATGGGGTCTGCAGAAGAGCTGTTCCAACATCCTGCTCATCCATATACGCAGATTCTGATACAGGCAGCACCTGTGATTGACACAAAACATAAAGAACGGGAATATGAGATCCGTGGAGAGACACCAAGTCCCATTGATATACCCAAAGGATGTGCATTTCATCCTCGCTGCCCCTTTGCCACGGAGAAATGCCGGACGGCAGAGCCGGTCATGACAGAAGATGCCAATGGCAGGATGGTGAAATGTCATTATCCACTGGTAGATGGATTTTCCATGAAGGCGGTACAAATCCCGTAGGCAGGAGTGATGACACGATGAAAGAGATACTGAATGATGCATTTGTAAAATGTGAAATGGAATACTGGAATATCCCCGGACTGGCAGTAGGAGTTATAAAAGATGGGAACATTCTGCTGGAAAAAGGATATGGTTACCGGAATCTGGAGACGAAAGAGCCCATGACACCCTATACACTGCAGGGCATTGCCTCCTGTTCCAAGTCTTTTACCTCGGCGGTGCTGGCTTCTCTGGTGGATGAAGGAATTCTTGATTATGACCAGCCGGTAAGTGAATATATTCCGGATTTTGCCCTGATGGATCCGGTGGCCACAAAAGAAGCGACGATTCGTGATATGCTGTATCACAGAACCGGACTGGCGGGTCATGACGGCATGTGGCCGTTAAAAGGCGTAAGCCGGGAAGAATACATGCACAGGCTTCGTTATCTGCAGCCGAATAAACCTTTCCGGAGTACGACCCAGTACAGCAATGTAATTTATAATCTGTTGGGATGCATCGCAGAGCGGGTGACCCAAAAGACCTGGGAGGAACTGGTGGAAGAACGGATTTTCAAACCATTAGGCATGGAACGAAGCTGTCTGACCGTAAAGGAGATGCGGCAGGATCCGGATTATGCCACCGGATATTTTGAACGGGAACGGGGGAAGGAACTGTTAGAGATGCCGTCCTGGGAGATGGGTGTCGGAGCTCCTGCAGCAGCGGTCAATACCTGCGCCCATGAGATGCTGAAATGGCTGAAGCTTCATCTGGATATGGGAATCTATGAAGGCAGGCGGCTTTTTTCTGAGCAGGTCATGTATGAGATGCATAAAGGTGCTGTGCCCATGAACCTTTTTCCGTGGAAGTGTGAGGAAATCCCGGAGAGCGGTATGTACGGTATGGCATGGAAGAGCTTTATTTACCGGGGAATGCCCTTCGTTTTCCATACCGGGGAGATTGAAGGCTACTGTACCATGCAGGCCATGATTCCTGGAAAGAAGATTGGAATTATTCTGCTGGCAAACCGGCATAAACCATGTTCACCCTTTCTCAGTACGATGGCATATACGGTCATCGATCATCTGCTGAATTTGCCGGAGATCGACTGGGCAGAGCGGCTCCATGCTTATGACGGCGTTTTCGGCGGTACTCACTATGACTGGAAAGTGGATCTGATGCCGGGAGAGCCGGTGGAACACACAGAGCTGTCCCATAAGCCGGAAGAATACGCAGGAATGTATGAAAATCCTGCCTATGGGGAACTGAAGGTGGAGCTGGCGAAGGATGGCCTGTATCTCCACTTTAAAGACTGGCTGCTTCCTATGGAACATTTTCATTATGATACTTTTCGGGTGCGCGGGGTAAAAGAAGATACGATTTTTATTACCATGCCCATGACTTATCACTATGAGGAGCTGACAGGAAAGCTGGATGGATTTTCTCTGAAGCTGGAGCCGGAAGTGGATCCGGTCTGGTTTAAAAAGCAGTAATATCCTTTCTTTTCCTTCTATTTCGGGATTGTTTTTTGAACAGAGTTGGAATATACTGATACGACAAGAGACAACAGGCCGAGAGAAAGGATGGAAGGTATTATGGGAGGAAAGAAGCAGGCAAAAAAGAAATTTCCTGTACTGCCGGTTGCATTCGGCATCGTGATATTATGTCTTGCATTTGTTTATGCCGGCGGGGTAATTTACTATCAGAATCATTTTGTAAATGGAACGGTCATTGACCGGGTCGATGTATCAGGAATGACCATTGAGGAGTTAAGCCATCAGATACAGGATTATATGCTGCAGATTACAGAAAGAAAGAGTGATGGGGGTACTCTGGATGAGGATATTCAGGGAAGCACCATCGGACTTTCCTATTCGTCGACGGAACCCCTGGAGCAGATCCTGAAAAACCAGAATGTGTGGGAGTGGTTTCTGCGTCAGGATCATGAGTATGAACTGCAGGATGTGATTACGTATGATCAGGCAGCCCTTACAAAGGCGATTGAAAATCTGAAAGGCTTTGATACGGATTTTGCGGCAACGTCGACAGATGCCTACATCAGCGATTATGTGGAAGGAACCGGATTTTCCATTGTACCGGAGACCCAGGGAAATCAGCTGAAAAAGGAGCAGACCATAGAGGCAATCCGGGCAGCGGTAGAAAGCCTGCATGAGAAGATTAACCTGGATGAAGAAGGCTGCTATGAGGAACCGCAGGTAACTGCGGACAATGAGAAGCTTCAGGCAACTCTTCAAAAAATGCAGAAGTATGCGGATCTTACAATTACCTACACCTTCGGAGAGCAGAAGGAAGTACTGGACGGAGCAACGGTCAGTTCCTGGCTGCATGTGGATGGGTTTGAAGTAAAACTGGATACTTCCCAGGTGGAAAATTATGTAGCCGCGCTTCGGAAAAAATATGATACGATTTTCCGTTCCAGAACCTTTATGACCAGCTATGGAAAAGAGATTACCATTGACGGCGGAGATTACGGCTGGTGGATGAATTATGACCAGGAAGCCAAAGAACTGGAAGAAATGATTGAAAATGGCGAGAGCGGAGAGCGGACGCCGGTTTACTATCAGACAGCAGCTTCTTATGGTACACCGGATTATGGCAATACCTATGTAGAGATTAATCTGACTGCACAACACCTGTTCTTCTATCAGGATGGTCAGCTCATGATGGAATCAGATTTTGTATCCGGTAATTCAGCAAAAGGTTATGATACACCGGCTGGTGTGTACAGCATTACATATAAACAGCGTGACGCAACTCTGAAGGGCGAGAATTATGAAACGCCGGTTTCTTATTGGATGCCGTTCAACAGGAATATTGGTATGCATGATGCCAGCTGGAGATCCGACTTTGGCGGAACCATTTACAAGACAAAAGGCTCCCACGGCTGTATCAATATGCCGCCCGCAAAAGCACAGGAAATGTATGGTTATGTGCAGAAAGGGACACCGGTCATCTGCTATCATCTGGCAGGCACGGAACGGTCTTCCGAGCAGGAGAAGGGGGCACCCAGCGAGGGCAGTGAAGCAGCGGATACTTCTGCTGAGACAGATACAGCGCAATAATAACAATATCTTCAGTTTTCTTAAATATCTGTTAAGATGCTTTCAAAACGAAGCAAAATAGTGTATACTGTATAGGTGCCGGAAAGAAATTTTCAGGCACCTATTTTCGAATATAAGGAGAAAGGATTTAGTTGCATGAAGAAAAAAACATTACTTCTTTTCCTGTCCGCAGTACTGGCATGTTCCATGCTGACCGGATGCGGTGGAAGCTCTGATGATACAGCAGCGCCGACCGTTACTGATGTTTCAAAGGGAGAGAATTCAGAAGAAGCAGAAGCATCGGAGGAGGACACAGAAGAAGCACCTGTAGAGGAAGAGACACGTGAGGGAATGTACCGCAGTGAGCTGACCAATGAATGGATTGATGAGAGCCTTCAGAACCAGCGTCCGGTTGCCATTATGGTAGATAATGAGAAGACCGCTCTTCCCCATTACGGACTGAACGATGCTGATATTGTTTATGAGATGATGAACAGTACCGCAAATGGCGAGATTACCCGTTTTATGGCTCTTTTTAAAGACTGGGGCAGCATCAAACAGGTAGGCAGCATCCGAAGTGTACGTCCGACGAACTTTATGATTGCACCGGAGTACAATGCAGTTGTGATTCATGACGGAGGTCCTTTCTATATTGACGCATATCTGAAGAATCCGTGGGTAGAGCACTTAAGCGGCGGATTTGCACGTATCAAGAATGGAAAGCCGAGAGAGTTTACCGAGTACGTAACCACCGGTGAGGTTGAAAAACGTCTGAAGGCAGCAGGATACTCTACTGAATACAATGATTACGCTCAGGGAAATCACTGGCTGTTTGCAAGTGAATCCAATCCGGTAGATCTGTCTGAAGCAGCAGACTCAAAGGACTGCACCCTGGTAGATCTGCCCTTTGATCACAACGGATCCCAGCTTGATTATGATGCAGCAAGCAATACATATCTTTATTCTGAGTATGGAATGAAACATGTAGATCCGCTGGATGATAACAAGCAGATGGCATTCACCAATGTCATTCTGCAGTGTGCGCCGGTAACCCAGTATGACAGCAACGGTTACATGCAGTTTAACATTCTGAATTCCACGGGAGAGGGCTACTATATCACCGGAGGAAAGGCAATTCCGGTGACCTGGTCCAAAGGTCATGACATGTCCCCGACCAAGTTCTACGAGGAAGATGGTACTGAGATCACCCTGAACACAGGTAAGACCTATATCGCACTGGTGAGAGACAACAGATGGAGTGAGCTGGTGCTTAAATAAAAGCAATCATAAAATCCGGAGCGGAATTTTCCGCATCCGGATTTTTGTTGTACAAATAGTTATAAAATATTCCGCGGCAGCTCCCGTTCTGCCATCACACTCTTATAAGCAGGACGGATAATCTTGTTCATGCCAACGATCTCTTCCAACCGGTGAGCGCTCCAGCCGACGATTCTTGCGATGGCGAAGATCGGTGTGTAAAGCTCTACCGGAATATCCAGCATGTCATAGACAAATCCGCTGTAGAAGTCTACATTGGGGCTGACGCCTTTGTAGATCTTTCTTTTTTCTGCAATTAGTTCGGGAGCCAGGGTCTCGATATTGTTGTAGAGAAGCATATCCTCTTCCCGGTGCTTGGCTTTCGCCAGCTGTTCCACAAAACCTTTGAATACCCGTTCTCTTGGGTCGGACAGAGAATAAACTGCATGCCCCATACCGTAGATCAGACCTTTGTTGTCAAATGCCTCGCCAGCCAGAATCTTGCTTAAATATTGGCTGATTTCTTCTTTGTCGGAATAGTCACGGACATGACTCCGGATATCATCCATCATCTCCATGACTTTGATATTGGCGCCGCCGTGTTTGGGACCTTTCAAAGAAGACATGGCTGCCGCAATGGCAGAATAAGTATCAGATCCGGAAGAGGTAACTACACGAGTGGTGAAGGTGGAGTTATTACCTCCGCCGTGTTCCATATGAAGGATCAGGGCGACATCCAGTACTTTTGCCTCCAGAAAAGTATACTTTTTATCCGGACGAAGCATCATGAGCAGATTTTCCGCAGTGGAAAGATTCGGGTCCGGACGGTGAATATACATGCTTTCGTTTCTGTCGTAATGATTGTATGCGTGATAACCATAGACAGCCAGCATGGGAAATACACTGATCAGATTCAGACACTGCAGGATGACATTGGAGATTTCCGTGGAATTCAGATTGTCATCGTAGGAGGCAAGGGTTAGAATACTCCGGGTCATGGAGTTCATAATATCTTTACTGGAAGCCTTCATAATGACATCTCTCGTAAAGTTGGTGGGAAGTTCCCGACCGGCAGCCAGAAGCTCGGAAAAATCTTTTGCTTCCTCTGCAGATGGCAGTTCGCCAAAGAGCAGCAGATAGGCTATTTTTTCAAATCCAAAGGAATCCTTTGGAATGTGCTGTACCAGATCGGTGACATTGTAACCACGATACCAGAGTTTTCCATCACAGGGCTCCTTCCTGCCATTCTCCATACGGAAGGAATCAATTCGTGAAATGTTGGTGAGACCGGTCAGAACGCCGTTTCCGTTAATGTCACGGAGCCCCCGGTTGACGCCGTATTCTTTGAACAGACTGTCAGGTATGACATCGTGCCCCGTACATAAATTTTTATATTTTTCTGAAAAAAGCTCCCATTTATCGTTATATCCCATATCGTGTCTCCTTTCTTCTGCAAATTCACGAAAACCGGGAAAGTTTTCGATCTATATTATCATAGCATAAAGTCGCTGCATTCCTCAATCCTTTTTTGCGGGAACCGGAAAAACAAACTTTTTTAAAGGTTTTATCACACTTCCATCACAATTGCCTGCTATAGTATGCTCATAAAGAAAAGAGAAAACGAACCCATTGTAAGAGATGGAAAGGAGCGATAGATATGTATGATGATGAAATGAGAAACAACGATACCGCGGAAAATACCACGGAGCAGACGACTGAACAGAAGGAAGACAACTATTACGATACCGGAAGTGCTTACACCCATTATGATTCTTCCGAGGCCATGAATCAGAAAGCACCGAAGAAGAAACGGGAAAGAAAAGCAGGCGGCTTCGGAAGAACCGTTGCAAAATGCCTGGTGCTGGCACTGGTATTCGGAAGCGTTTCCAGCGCAGCTTTCATGGGTGTGAATTATGTAGGAAACAAAGCCCTTGGCGATTCTGTCAATACCAAGGTCAGCCTGAATAAAGCAAATACGACAGTTCCGGCTACGAGTACCGCTTCTGCTTCCTCTGATGTGTATGATGTGTCTTCCATCGTGGAAAACTGTATGCCGTCTGTAGTATCCATTACTAATGTGGGTACGCAGGAGTTTAGAACCATCTTTGGAAACTATGAGCAGGAAAGCCAGTCCAGTGGTTCCGGTATTATCATTGGACAGAACGATACGGAGCTTCTGATTGTGACTAACAACCATGTAGTATCCGGTGCCAAGGAGCTGAGCGTTTACTTTAACTCCGACGGACAGGATGCGGATGAAGACAATGTTATTTCTGCAAAGATCAAAGGAACTGATGCCAACAAAGATCTGGCAGTGATTGCTGTCCAGTTAAGTGATATTCCGCAAGAGACCATGAGCAGCATTAAGACTGCTACTGTTGGTGATTCTTCTGCAATGAAAGTCGGCGAGCCGGTCGTTGCCATTGGTAATGCCTATGGTTATGGCCTTTCCGTAACCTCTGGTATTGTCAGTGCCCTGAATCGTGAAGTAACCGTTCAGTCTGACGGACAGGACATTACCAACAAACTGATTCAGACGGATGCAGCCATCAATCCGGGCAACAGTGGAGGAGCTCTTCTGAACAGCAAAGGCGAACTGATTGGTATCAACTCTGTGAAATTTATTTCTGAGGATGTAGAAGGTATGGGTTACGCCATCCCGATTTCCGATGTGGAATCTATTATCGGTGATCTGATGAACAAGACGACCAGAGATAAGGTAGAAGATGGGGCGCAGGGGTATTTAGGTGTTTCCAACTGCGTAGATGTAACAGATGAAGTATCCAAGAACTATAATATGCCAGTTGGTGTCTATGTAAGGAAAGTCATGGACGGACTGGGAGCTGCCAATGCAGGTATGCAGGACGGAGATATTATTACCAAAGTAGACGGAACCACCATTACCGGATATGCTCAGCTGAAAGATCTTATGAGTTATTATTCCGCAGGGGAGACCATCGAGGTAGTAGTTCAGAGAATGAGCGGTTCTGCATATACGGAGCAGACGTTGAATGTAACGCTCAGCACTGCAGATGAGGCAAATGCACAGAGTCAGAAGCAGAGTCAGGATGACAGCAGCAAATAAATAACCGTTAAAACATAAGAAATCAGGGTCTGTCGCATTGCGGCAGGCCCTTTTTGAATCCGGCAGTTTTATGAAAAGTTTACTTGCTCTTCCATGGGCAAGCCGATATAATTGAAACCATAGCAATGGATAGAGAAAGAGGATTTATATGGAGCAGGATAAAGAATTTAATAAAGATACAGAAGTAGAACAGGATCAGGTGATGGAGACCGCAAAAGAAGAGCATCAGGAAGAAGAGTATGATGATGTGTGCTTTGTCTGCCACCGGCCCTCCAGCAAGGCAGGAAAAATGATTCACCTGACACCGGAGATCCATATCTGCGCAGAATGTATGCAGCGGACGATGGATATGATGAACAATGGAAATATTGACTACAGTAAGATGGATTTTTCGCGTATGCCGAATATCAGCATGGTTAATTTGTCAGATCTGCAGAACATGATTCCGAAGCGTCAGAGAGTGAAGAAAAAAGCACCGGAGCAGAAGACAGAGGCGCAGAAAGCAATGGATATCCGTTCCATTCCGGCACCACATAAGATCAAGGCCAGCTTGGACGAGTATGTGGTAGGTCAGGAGAAGGCTAAAAAAGTAATCTCCGTGGCAGTTTATAACCATTATAAGAGAGTGGCAGCCGGCTCCGATGCAGACGGTATCGAAATTGAAAAATCCAATATGCTGATGATCGGACCAACCGGAAGCGGGAAGACTTATCTGGTTAAAACGCTGGCAAAGCTTCTGGATGTACCGCTGGCCATTGCAGATGCTACATCTCTGACAGAAGCCGGATATATCGGTGATGATATCGAGAGTGTTTTATCCAAACTGCTGGCAGCAGCGGACAATGATGTGGAGAAGGCAGAGAGAGGTATCGTTTTTATTGATGAGATCGATAAAATTGCCAAAAAGAGAAATACCAACCAGAGGGACGTGAGCGGAGAATCCGTACAACAGGGGCTGTTGAAACTGCTGGAAGGAGCGGATGTAGAAGTGCCGGTAGGCGCTAACAGTAAGAATGCCATGGTTCCGCTGGAGACCGTTAATACGAAGAACATTCTGTTTATCTGCGGAGGTGCGTTCCCGGATCTGGAGGAAATTATTAAAGAACGTCTGAACAAACAGTCCTCCATCGGTTTCCGGGCGGATTTGAAGGATAAATATGATAATGATAAGAATCTGATCCGTAAAGTGACGGTGGAGGATCTTCGGAATTTCGGTATGATTCCGGAGTTTCTGGGAAGACTTCCGGTGATCTTTACTTTGGATGCTCTGAGCGAAAGCATGATGGTGAGAATTCTGCGGGAGCCGAAGAATGCAATCCTCAAACAGTATCAGAAGCTTCTGGCACTTGACGAGGTAAAGCTTGATTTTACGGATGATGCGCTGGCCGCCATTGCCAGAAAGGCCATGGAAAAAGATACCGGAGCCAGAGCACTGCGGGCAATCATTGAAGAATTTATGCTGGATATTATGTATGAGATTCCGAAAGATGATAATATTGGTCAGGTAACCATTACCGGAGATTATATTGAACATAAGGGAGGCCCGCTCATCACCATGCGGGGTGTCCCGTCGGTAGAAATGAGGGGATAAATGAAATTCATGAGATTTCTTTTCGTGCAGCTGGCACTGGCATTGTTTCAGATTGATCTGGCAGTAAAGCAGGAAATAGAACAGCTTCCGGAGCAGGAAGAGGAGCATCTTATTCCGGGCGGTGTTGTGGGAATCAAGCGTCTCCACAATCATGGGATGGCTGGCGGCAAGGCCGTGGGACATATGGGGTCGATCATTAAAGTCAGCGGCATCATAACTCTGGGATGTATCGGTGCGTTTGCACGGTCCCTCATAAAGCCTGCGGGAAATGTGGAGCGGACCGGGTGGGCAATCCTTACGGGGGGAGCTCTGTCAAATCTTTATGAAAGGTGCCGGAAGGGATATGTGGTGGATTATATCCGGTTTCACAGTCCCTGGAAATGGCTGAACCATCTGGTATTTAATTTGGCAGACTTCTTTATTTTTATCGGATCGGTATTGATTGTACTTGGAAAAAAAGAGTAAGAACTACTTCAAAGGCAGAGAGCTTAGTTCTCTGCCTTTGTTAATGCAGTCCGGATGGCACTCATCAGCATGAGCGAGGTATACTGACTATCTTCCGAATAGGAGAGCTGATCCAGTGACTGCTTTTCGCAGATCTGTGCAGAAAGAGATTCCAGTGCCGGCTCCATCAGCGGATACATGGCAGAAACGGCTTCGTCCAGCTGGCGGAAACGGATAGAGGAGATGTAATCTTCGTCGACTGTGACGGCAATTTCCACCGGATTGCCTTCCAGAGTCATGGAAGCGGTATAGATGCCGGCTGTGTACTGATGAGAGTCCGCTTCCGCAAGGGGTGTCTCCCCACTGGGCATGAACATGAAAATGAACAGCAGTAAAAAGAGAACACCAAGGACAATGAAGACTGCCGTGTAGATAAGCTCCTTCATATGAAAGACCCAGATTCTGGTTCGAGTGCTCATGCAGGCCTCCTGTGTCAACAATTCTTGTTATACTTTATGAGGAAAAGGGCATCTTTATGCATGGCCTGCTTTTGTGAACAATGTCTAATATCCGAAAATGGAAAAAAAGGAGAAAAAGAGGACGCTATGCATAAAAAAAAACAAATTCCCTCTTCCTTTTTACGTCATTTTGCATTAGTATATATCGTAGGTATTTAGTATCTGCAAAATAAGTTGGGAATTTTGCCGGTACTTTTTTATGGGAGTTTGCACAAATGTATTTTTGTAAAGGAGAGAGAGTATTATGATTTCAAACCAGATTCTTCAAAATACGATTGACGGACTAAAGGGGATTACTAGGGTAGATCTTTGCGTAATGGACATGGAAGGACAGGTTCTGGCATCCACGGAAAAACAGCCGGAAGGCCTGGGAGCAGAAGTGACGGCATTTATCACTTCACCGGCGGACAGCCAGGTAGTGCATGGTTATCAGTTTTTTAAGGTATTTGACGACAATCAGTTGGAGTATATTCTGCTGGCAAAAGGATCCAACGATGACGTCTATATGGTAGGAAAGCTGGCTGCCTTCCAGTTGGGAAGTCTGCTGACTGCTTATAAAGAACGGTTTGACAAGGATAATTTCATCAAGAACCTTCTGCTGGACAACCTGCTTCTGGTAGATATTTACAACCGTGCCAAGAAGCTCCATATTGCAACAGAAGTGCGCCGCGTGGTATTTATTATTGAGAGCAGCCGGGAACGCGTGAACACAGCCCTGGATAATGTACGGAATCAGTGCGGCTCCAAGTCCAAGGACTTTATTACCGCAGTAGATGAGAAAAACGTCATCGTGGTCAAGGAACTATCCCCTGGTGAAGGCTATGACGAGATGTACATGGCGGCAAAGATCATGAAGGAAGCAGCCTGCGTGGACGGAGAAGAGGTGCATGTGGCACTTGGTACCATTGTTGGTGAGATCAAGGAAGTGTCCCGTTCCTACAAAGAGGCGAGAATGGCATTGGATGTGGGGAAGATCTTCTTCGATGACCGGGATGTGATTGCCTATAGCTCCCTTGGAATCGGTCGTCTGATTTATCAGCTTCCCATTCCCCTTTGTAAGATGTTTATCCGGGAGATTTTTGATGGACGGTCACCGGATGATTTTGATGAGGAAACTCTGACCACCATTAATAAATTTTTCGAGAACAGCCTGAATGTATCTGAGACTTCCAGACAGCTGTATATCCACAGGAATACGCTGGTATACCGTCTGGACAAGCTGCAGAAATCCACAGGCCTTGATATCCGTGTCTTCGAAGACGCCATTACCTTCAAGATTGCACTGATGGTAGTGAAGTATATGAAATATATGGAGACTCTGGATTACTAGAATGTTAGGAGATTTTCAATGATTACACTGGAAAATGTTGTAAAGTCTTATCCCAATGGAGTAGGCGCTATCAACGGGATCAGTCTGCATATTGAGAGAGGCGAGTTTGTATTTGTGGTAGGAGACAGCGGCTCCGGTAAATCCACGCTGATTAAACTGCTTTTAAAGGAACTGGAGCCGACGGAAGGAACCATTCGGGTAAACGGTGTTCTTCTGAACCGTATGAAAAAACGGAACATCCCCAAATACCGCAGAAAAATCGGATGTGTCTTCCAGGATTTCCGCCTGCTGAAAGACCGGAATGTTTATGAAAATGTGGCATTCGCCCAGAGGGTGATTGTAACCCCTACCAAAGAGATTAAAAAAAATGTACCGGCCATGCTGTCCCTGGTAGGCCTGGCAGAAAAGTATAAATCATTTCCGAGACAGCTTTCCGGTGGAGAGCAGCAGCGAGTGGCGCTGGCAAGGGCGCTGGTTAACAGTCCGGATATTCTGCTGGCAGACGAGCCGACCGGTAATCTGGATCCGAAGACTTCCATGGAGATTATGAAACTTCTGGAAGAGATCAATGCCCGTGGAACAACCGTGCTGGTAGTTACTCATGATCAGGATATCGTAAATACCATGAAGAAACGTGTTATCCGTATGCAGAAAGGTATTATTACAGGAGACGAGAAAGAAAGCGGGTATATCGGATGAGATTCAGTACAATAGGATATTGCATAAAACAGGGTTTTAAAAATATATGGAGAAATAAGCTCTTCTCCCTTGCGTCCATGGCTACCATGTCCGCATGTATTTTTATGTTTGGTATTTTCTTCTGCATTGTGCAGAATTTTCAGTATTTTGTAAAGTCGGCAGAGGAAGGTGTAGCAATTACGGTTCTTTTTGATGAGGGCACCACGGAAGACCAGATTATGGAGATCGGAAAAGACCTGACGAAAAGGGAAGGGGTTTCCGAAGTGGTTTATGTGTCGGCAGATGAGGCGTGGAAGAGCTATCAGAAAACCTATTTCCAGGGAGATGAATCCATGGCTGATGCCTTTGTCAATGACAATCCTCTGGCTAACAGCGCCAATCTGGAGATTTATATGAAGGATATTTCTCTTCAGGATAGTCTGGTAACATACATAGAGTCCATTGATGGTGTGCGGAAGGTGAATCGCTCTGATCAGGTGGCCGACATGCTTTCCGGTTTTAACCGTCTGGTCAGCTATGTATCCATTGCAGTGATTGGTCTTTTGCTGGCGGTATCTGTTTTCCTGATCAGTAATACGGTTGCAACCGGTATTGCCGTCCGGAAAGAGGAGATTGCAATCATGCGTCTGATTGGCGCAAAGAATATCTTTATCGAAGCGCCGTTCCTGATTGAGGGTGTGATCATTGGTCTGGTGGGGGCAGCGCTTCCGCTGGTGGTTTTGTATTATCTGTATCATAAAGTGATATTGTATGTTGCTGGAGAATTTAATATGTTGACCAGTGTCATGAAGTTTCTTCCGGTCAATGAGCTGTTTAGTACACTGCTCCCGGTAGGTATGCTTCTTGGAGTGGGAATTGGATTCTTCGGAAGTATTGTAACCAGTCGTCGTCATCTTCGGGTATAGAGGAGAGAAAAAATGAAGCAGCGCCTGGTAAAGGGATTTCTGGTGCTTGCTCTGTTGTGTTTTCTGCCGGGAATGATGTTCTGTAAAGGACAGCCCGTTCAGGCGAATCCGGGTGATTCCGAGGAGGAACAGGAAGAGGAGAAGTCGGAGGATACGGATACAGGGGAGCTGGAGCAGAAGCGTCAGAATGCCCTGGATCAGATTAAATCCATTAAGTCGGATATCAGTACCGTGGAAGACCAGATTAAGGATCTGAAGAACAGTAAAAGTGATCTTCAGACCTATATCAATAAACTGGATCAGGAAGTAAACACCCTGTCGGCAAAGATCAGGACGCTTCAGGAGCAGGTTAGTGACCAGGAAGCGAAAATAGGCGATAAAAAAGAAGAAATTGAACAAAAAAAGGAAGAACTGGCAGCTGCGGAAAGCGATATGGAGGAACAGTATGATCTGATGAAAAAGAGGATCCAGTACATGTATGAGAATGCCAATCAGTCATGGCTGGAGATTCTGCTGGAATCAGAGAGTTTTTCCGATATGGTGAATCGGGCAGAATATGCAACAGAGATGTTCCGGTATGACCGGGACATGATGCAGAAGTTAAAAGAAGCCCGCGATGCGGTGGAACAGCAGAAAAAAGACCTGGAAGAAGAAAAAGTGAATCTGGAGACGGCCAGACAGGAGCTGAAGAATATGCTGTCTCAGGTGGAGGAACAGAAAAAAGCAGTAAATACGGCTATGGCGGCCAAAACCAGAGAAATTGCAGATTATCAAAGCCAGATTGCTTCTGCTTCCGGAAAGCAGGATGAATATGAAAAACAGCTGGATGAACAGGAAAAACTGCTGGCGCAGGTAGAAAATCAGATTGCGGCAGCAGCTGCGGCCAAAGCAGCGAAGGATGATGGGGATGGAGGAAGTTCTGGATTCCGTTGGCCCTGTCCTGCCAGCCACCGGATCACCAGTGGATTTGGAAGCCGCTCTGCCCCGGTTCCTGGTGCATCGACCTATCATAAGGGAATTGATATCGGTGCAGCCAGCGGTTCGGCTATTGTGGCAGCGGCATCAGGACGTGTGACCACGGCAGCCTACAGCAGTTCAGCAGGAAACTATGTGGTTATTTCCCATGGTAACGGAGTATCAACCGTATATATGCATGCGTCTGCATTGTATGTAGCGGAAGGTGCAGCTGTTTCTGCGGGAGATACCATTGCGGCGGTGGGGTCTACCGGATTTTCCACTGGTCCTCATCTTCACTTTGGAGTAATTGTAAATGGAAGTTATGTGAACCCCTCTGGTTATGTGAACTAGAGGGGCTTCATAGAATAGAAGGAAGAAAAAAGGAGAGACGTGCATGGAAGAAAAACAGAAGAATCATTCCTTCAGAAAAGGTCTGGTATGCGGAATTCTGGTATGCGTGCTGGGAATCACAGTTTGTGGCTGTGGAGCGGCCTGGATGCTGGGAAGACTTGGTCTGGCCGGCTTAAACGGACTGGCATCGGGATCCGACCAGTCAGAAGTCAGCAGTAAAATGCAGGAACTTCAGAGCTATATAGACCGTTATTTCCTGTTTGACTATGCGAAGGAAGACGAGGAGAGCGGAATTTATAAAGGAATGATGGCTGGTCTGGGAGACGTATATACGACCTATTACACGCCGGATGAATACGCAAGCTTTATGGAAAGCTCCAATGGAAGCTACAGCGGAATCGGTGCCATGTTAAGCCAGGATTATAATACGGGAATCATTACCGTTGTAAAAGTATTTGATGGTTCTCCGGCAGCAGAAGCAGGTATTCAGCCAGATGATATTCTCTATAAGGTAAAAGGTGAAGAGGTAACCGGACAGGACTTAAGCTTGGTGGTAACGGATCTGAAAGGTGAAGAAGGGACGGATGTAGAGATCAGCATGATGCGGGATACGGAAGTGCTGGACTTTACCCTGACCCGCAGGAGTATTGAAGTCCCCACCGTAGAATATAAGATGTTGGATGAAAATATCGGGTATATCGCCATTAGCGAATTCGATGATGTAACCGATGAACAGTTTATTGCAGCACTGGAGGACCTGAAAACCCAGGGCATGAAAAATCTGACCATTGATCTGAGAAATAACGGAGGCGGACTGGTGGATGTGACCTGTAATATTCTGGATCAGCTGCTTCCGGAAGGCCTGGTTGTCTATACGGAAGATAAAAACGGTGAACGTCAGGAAGAATATTCCGATGCAGAACATTATTTTGATGGAAAGATGGCAGTCCTGGTCAATGGAAACAGTGCCAGTGCGTCAGAGATTTTTGCAGGTGCCATCAAAGATTATGGTGTAGGAACCTTGATTGGAACCCAGACCTTTGGAAAAGGAATTGTACAGAGTTTGTTCCCGTTAAGTGATGGTTCTGCGATTAAGATTACCGTGTCCAGATATTACACTCCGGCTGGAAATAATATCCATGGGGTAGGCATTACACCAAACATTATTCTGGAGAGGGATACGGAAAGCGAAGAGGATAATCAGCTTCAGAAAGCCATGGAAGTATTAAGCGAATAAGATTCCCCTTTATTTGAACGGTCAACTTTGCTATAATAGACAGAATAAAGGAGGATGACCAATGAATTACAGTAAAAAAAGCACCTCCAGAAAGCAGAAAGCGCTCAAGTCCAAGAAGCGTAAGATGGGCAAAAAGCTGAGCGTTGTCTTTCTGAAGACGCTGTTAGTGCTGTGTATAGCATTAGGAGTTGCCGGCGTGTGCGGCGGAATTGGAATTGTCAAGGGAGTCATTGAAAATGCTCCGGACATTACCAGTGCCAGTGTATTGCCGAGAGGATATAAATCTACGGTATATGATGCGGATGGCAACAAGACGGCGGAGCTGGTTGCGGAAGGAACCAACCGTACTTATGTGAAACTGGAAAATATCCCGAAACAGGTGCAGGAGGCGTTTATTGCCATTGAGGATGAACGTTTCTATGAGCACAACGGCATTGACCTGCAGGGAATTGTCCGTGCAGGGGTCAAATTTGTCACCAGCGGGTTTAAGAAAACCCAGGGTGCCAGTACCATTACCCAGCAGCTGCTGAAAAATAACGTGTTCGACTTTATGTCAGAGGATACCATGCTGGATAAGATCGAACGAAAGCTGCAGGAACAGTATCTGGCCGTTAAGCTGGAAGACATCATGAGTAAGGATGAGATTCTGGAGAGTTATCTGAATACCATTAATCTGGGACAGAATACTCTGGGTGTTCAGGCAGCAGCAAACCGGTATTTTGGAAAGAGTGTCAGTGAACTGGATATCTCTGAGGCGGCGGTTCTGGCAGCCATTACCAAGAGTCCGACAGAATACAATCCTATCAAACATCCGGATAAGAACAAGGAACGCCGTGCTTTGGTGCTTCAAAATATGCTGGATCAGGGATGTATTAGTCAGAGTCAGTATGAGAGTGCTCTTGCAGATGATGTGTATGCAAGAATCAGCGAACACAATGAAGAGTCGCAGTCTGCTAATTCTGTATATTCCTATTTTGTAGATGCAGCCATCAATCAGGTGCAGAAGGATCTGGTGGAGAAGGCAGGATATTCCGAGACTCAGGCCTTTAACGCACTGTACAGCAGCGGTCTGAAGATTTACACGACCCAGAATCCGGACATACAGACAGCTTTGGATGAAGAATTTTCCAATGCGGAAAATTTCCCAGCAAATTCTAAAGTGGCCATCGAATGGGCTATGAGTGTGGTAACCCCAGATGGAGAGACCACCAACTACAGCCAGGAAATGATGTTCAAGTATTATAAAGAACAGACTTCCTCATATGAACCACTGTATAATTCTGAAGAAGAGGCCCAGGCAGCCATTGACGGTTATGTGGCAACGCTGAATATTTCCGATGATGATACTGTATATGAGAAAACCTCCATGATTATCCAGCCCCAGGCTTCCATGGTGATTATGGATCAGTCCACGGGAGACGTGGTGGCAATGATCGGCGGCCGCGGAGAGAAAACAGCGAACAAGACTCTGAATCGTGTGACGGATGCTCTGCGAAATCCAGGTTCCACATTTAAGATCGTAGCAGCTTATGCACCGGCCTTTGAGGAACTGGGATATGGTCCGGGAACCGTTCAGTATGATGGTCCCTTTGCTTATACAGAAGGCGGGAAAGTCGGCAGACTGGTAAATAACTGGGATAAGAAAAACCAGTACCGTGGATGGACCACATTAAGAGAAGCAATTGCCCGTTCCATGAACATTGTGGCAGTTAAGACGATCACGGATGTAACTCCGACCGTTGCCATTGATTATCTTCTGCGGTTTGGGTTTACCAGCCTGCAGCTGGAAGGTGCCAACTCCGACTATGGTCAGGCACTGGCACTGGGCGGATTGACGAATGGTGTTTCCAATCTGGAATTGACGGCAGCTTATGCGGGAATTGCCAACGGCGGAGCTTATAATAGTCCGAAGATGTACAGTAAAGTTGTAGATAATGATGGAAATGTAATTCTGGATAATACCGTATCAGAACCGACCCAGGTTATTTCCGAACAGAATGCATGGCTTCTTATTGATTGTATGAAAGATGTAGTCACCGGTGCAGGCGGAACGTCCAGTGCGGCGAAGATCAGCAACATGACCACTGCCGGTAAATCCGGTACCACTTCCGAGAACCGTGACGTATGGTTTGTCGGCATGTCTCCGTATTATACGGCAGGTATCTGGGTAGGATATGATAACAACGGATACAAGCATGAGCTGAGCAGTAAGGCCGGTGAGACAAGCTTTCATAAAAAGCTCTGGTCCAAGGTTATGAGCCGGGTTCATCAGGGACTGGAGAATAAAGATTTTACAAAACCTTCCGGTATTGTGCAGGCAACCATCTGTACAAAATCCGGTAAGCTGGCAATTCCGGGTGTCTGCGACAGTGACGGTCGTTCCGGTATTGTAGTGAATGAATATTTTGCAGAGGGTACACAGCCTACAGAGACCTGTGATAAACATGTACTGGTTAACATCTGTGCAGATACAGGACTTTTAGCAACCAGCATGTGCCCGAATCAGATTGTACAGTCCAAGGTATTGCTCCCGGCGATGCAGGATGGTGTTGCGGAGGCGGTGACACTGGATACTGCCTATGGAATCAGTGCAAACCTGCAGGCAGCGACCTGCACGGTTCATTCAGGAGGCGTCTATGTGCCGAGCCTTTATGAGCAGGCGGGGGCAGCGGCAGGGGCAGTAACACCGACTGATCCCAATGCAGTGACGGATCCGGCAGCAGACCCGAATGCAGCGGCTGCAGCGGACCCGGCAGCTGGTGACGGAACAGCAGGTTCCGCAGGCGCAGGAGAATAAAAGAATATAAAAAGATCCCCGGTATGGGAAGCTGAATATTGGATCAGCCCTATGCCGGGGATTTTTTGTATGTTTGGAATCCGGTTAATCATTCAGGGCTTTGGAGGTCAGTCCCTGATGAAGTTCGGTCATATAAGTGTTCCAGATCGCCAGCGGATAGGAAGCTCCGGAAAGAGCCTTGGCGCTTCTGGGAGAGTCAAATCCGACCCAGACACCGGTGGTATAATATCCAGTATAACCGACAAACCATCCGTCCAGATTATCGTTGGTGGTGCCGGTCTTTCCTGCACAGGGCATGCCGGGAATGGCATTTCCGTGGGCGGTACCGCGTGTCAGAACCCCTTCCAGAATATTGGTCATCTCATGAGCTGCGGATGACTGATAGACCTGTTTTTCTTCCTGTTCCGGCATAACGATGATATTGCCGTCCATGTCGGTGATCATGGTGATGCAGGTGGGCTGCCGGTAGACACCTTCGTTTTCCAGAGTGGCATAGGCTGCGGTCATTTCCAGGGAGCTGGCTCCGGTAGTCAGTCCACCCAGGGCAGCAGCCGGTGTATAATCCGTATCTTTAATGGAAGAGAAATTCATATCCAGCAGATAGGAAAGCCCGACTTCCGGGGTGAGCTCTTTGAACAGCTTGTAAGCAACTGTGTTCTTGGACTGCTCCACAGCCGTGCGCAGAGAGATGGCACCGGCATACCGGTTGCCCGAGTTGGACGGCCCGTCCACCTCTTTGGAATCGATAACCGTACTGGAAGCAGAATAGCCGCGTTCCAGGGCGGGAGTATAGACAATCAGTGGCTTGATGGAACTTCCGGGCTGCCGGAAACTTAGATAGGCCCGGTTGTAATCCTGGGAAATATCATCCTGGGACCGCCCGCCTACGATGGCAGTAACCAGTCCGGTTTCATTGTCAATCGTTACAGCGGATGCCTGCAGGGCGTAGGTCCCGTTACTGTTCATGGTATTGTAGGCTTCCAGCTCCGTGTCTATCGTGCTCTGCAGCAGTTTCTGTGCATTCATGTCAATAGAGGTATAGACCCGGTAACCGCCGGTATAGAGCTTTTCGTGGCAGGTGTCATAATCTTCTCCAGTGGCCTGCATCAGCGCTCTGGTGGCGCATTCATAGATGTAGGTGTGAGCCCAGGTACGGGTAAACTGGGGAGAAGAATTATCTAGAGTGATCTCTTCACTGACAGCCTGGGTATAGTCATTGTCAGAGATGATGCCGTCCTTTAACATATTTTCCAGAATCAGGTCCCGCCGTTTTATCGTGTTTTCCTTGTGAGTCAGCGGGTCATAGAGGTTTGGACTGTTGGGAATGGCACAGAGAAATGCAGCCTGTGACAGGCTTAAGTCCGAAGCATCTTTGTTAAAATATCCCTGGCTTGCCGCTTGAATCCCATAATAGCCGTTGGAAAAATAAATATTGTTGATGTAGAATTCCAACAATTCCTCTTTAGAATATTTTTTTTCCAGCGCCATGGCGATGAAGATCTCTTCCACTTTACGTTCCCAGCGGACCGTATGGGTCAGGTAAATATTCCGGGCCAGCTGCTGGGTGATGGTACTTCCGCCCTGGGTAATGCTCTCGTTGGAGATGATGGATTTCGCCGCGCGGATGATTGCCAGCGGATCGAATCCATGGTGCTTGTAGAACCGTTTGTCCTCAATACTGACAAATGCCTCTTTTACCGTGTCCGGAATTTCATCTGAAGTAAGATAAATCAGGTTGCGGTCATTTTTCAGAAGGGCAATGAGGGTGCCGTCCTTATCATAGACTTCTCCCTGTTGGTCGGTCTGAAAATCGGCGGCCGTGGAGGTCTTCATAATCTGTTGGGCTTCCTGATGAAGCTGAAAGATCTTCTGAATATATCCGGTTTGGAAAATCACAAAACAGACACCGATGAAGATGCAGAGCATAGTCAGCTGGGTCAGGTTGAAGAAAAAGCTTCCCATGTCTTTTTTGCGTTTTTTCTTTCTGCGCTTTTTCTTTTTTACAGGTTCTTCTTTTTCCATATCATGAAACTCCTTTTGCATTTTTATATATCACATGAGCTTTCCGGCTATTTATCCAAGAAACAGGCACCAGAGAGGAACGGTGATCATGGACAACAATGTAGAAAATACTACGCATTTGGTTGCAAATATTTCATCTGTCTGGTATTTGGCGGCCATGACGGCAGCGGTGCTGGCAGCCGGCATTCCGGAAAGTACGACACAGACACCAGTCACCAGAGACTCTGCATGACCGATCCGGCATCCAATGAGGACCAGAAGAGGAATGACAAAGAGCCGGATCAGGGAATAATAACAGGTATCTTTGGAAACCAGATCTTTTAACCGTACATCAGCCAGAATCGTTCCGACCAGAATCATCGCCAAAAAAGTGTTGGAATTGCCGATAGTCCGGATGGTGGAATTCAGAGGTTCTGGCGGCGTGATCTGAAAAATCATCAGGAATAGTCCGATAACCACAGCCAGAATACAGGGGTGTGTAGTAATCTTTTTCAACAGCGTCTTTTTGTCAGGTGCTTCCGTAAAATAGGTAAGGCCGACCGTCCACATGAAAATTCGCTGAGGAATGCAGTAGATGGCAGCATAGAGAAGTCCAAGGCTGCCAAATATGCCTTCTGCAATAGGGTTTCCAAGAATTCCTGCATTGGAACAGATGGTACAGTATTTTAACACCTTTTTGCGATTGCCCTGAAATCCAGGATACAGGAAGGAACTCAAAGCTGCCGTGCCTGCCTGAATCAGAAAAGCGGCAATACAGACGGCCATGCAGCTGATCAGAATTTCTTTATTAAATTCGATTTCAAAGGATTTGATGATGCTGGCGGGCAGTGTCACATCGATGACCAGGCTGCTTAACATGGTCTTGCCGCCGTCATTGATGATTCTTTTCTTTCGGAGGAACATGCCCAGCAGCATGATCAGAAATAACGTACCCTGCATTTCAAACAGGCCTGAAAAATCCATCATCAGGATGTCTCCTTTTTGAGTGATTTACAATATCTCTATTATACAGGCATTGCAGAAAGGGGACAAGCACAGAACAGACATTCGATTTTGCTGTACTTTTTGAGACGAGAATGATATACTGATTTGGTAACATACTAAGAACGAAGAGATAACAATCAGGAGAACGCATGGATCATTTTAAGTTAGTATCTGAATATCAACCAACCGGAGACCAGCCCCAGGCAATCAAAGAGTTGGTGGAAGGTTTTAAAGAAGGCAACCAGTTCGAGACACTTCTTGGTGTTACCGGATCCGGCAAGACCTTTACCATGGCAAATGTGATTCAGCAGCTTAATAAGCCGACGCTGATCATTGCCCATAATAAAACGCTGGCCGCACAGCTTTACGGGGAGATGAAGGAATTCTTTCCGGAGAATGCAGTGGAATATTTTGTTTCCTATTATGACTATTACCAGCCAGAGGCTTATGTGCCCTCCAGCGATACTTATATTGCCAAAGATTCTGCGGTCAATGACGAGATTGATAAGCTGCGCCTGTCGGCGACGGCGGCCCTCATTGAGCGGCGGGACGTGATTATCGTCTCCAGTGTGTCCTGTATCTATGGCCTGGGTGAGCCGGAGAATTTTGAAAAAATGATGGTCTCCCTGCGTCCGGGTATGGAGAAGGACCGGGACGAGGTCATCCGGCAGCTCATCGACATCCAATATGACCGGAACGAGATGGATTTTAAACGAGGTACCTTCCGGGTGCGCGGAGATGTGGTGGAGATTATTCCGGCCAATGAATCCGATACCGCTGTGCGGGTGGAATTTTTCGGAGATGAGATCGACCGGATTACCCAGATCGACGTGCTCACAGGAGAGATCAAGGGAGAGCTGGAGCATGTGGCTATTTTCCCGGCTTCTCACTATGTAGTACCTGCTGAGCAGATTAAGAAGGCAACAGCGGCGATTGAGCAGGAACTGGAAGAGCGGGTGCGCTATTTTAAAGGAGAAGACAAGCTTCTGGAAGCCCAGCGCATTGAGGAACGGACGAATTTTGATATCGAGATGCTCAAAGAAACGGGATTTTGCTCAGGAATCGAAAACTATTCGAGACATCTGGCAGGATTAAAGCCGGGGCAGCCTCCCCATACGCTGATGGATTATTTCCCGGATGATTCCCTGATTATTATCGATGAGTCCCATAAGACCGTACCCCAGATCCGGGGCATGTTCTTCGGCGATCAGAGCAGAAAAACCACGTTGGTGGATTATGGGTTCCGTCTTCCATCGGCAAAGGATAACCGGCCATTAAACTTTGAGGAGTTTGAAAGCAAGATCAATCAGCTGTTGTTTGTATCGGCGACACCGGGGGACTATGAAGCAGAACACGAGCTTCTAAGAGCGGAGCAGATTATCCGTCCTACCGGACTTTTGGATCCTGAGGTAGTGGTGCGTCCGGTGGAAGGGCAGATCGATGACCTGATCGGTGAGATTAATAAAGAAGTGGCAGCCCACCATAAGGTACTGATCACCACCCTGACCAAGCGTATGGCGGAAGATCTGACCAACTATATGAAGGAACTGGGTATCCGGGTCCGTTACCTGCATTCCGATGTGGATACGCTGGAGCGGACAGAGATTATCCGGGATATGCGTCTGGATGTATTCGACGTACTGGTGGGTATCAACCTGCTGCGAGAGGGACTGGATATTCCGGAGATTACGCTGGTGGCAATTCTGGATGCGGATAAGGAAGGATTCCTGAGATCCGAGACATCCCTCATTCAGACCATTGGCCGTGCTGCGCGAAACAGCGAAGGCCATGTCATCATGTATGCGGACAATATGACGGATTCCATGCGTCTGGCCATTGAAGAGACAGAGCGAAGACGTGAGATCCAGAAAGCATACAATGAGGAGCATGGAATCACCCCGCAGACCATCAAAAAGGCTGTGAGGGATTTGATCAGTATTTCCAAAGAAGTGGCTCAGAAAGATCTGCAGTTTGAGAAAGATCCGGAGTCTATGAGCGCAAAAGAACTGGAAAAGCTCATTGGAGAAGTACAGAAGAAAATGAAGAAGGCGGCAGCGGAGCTGGATTTCGAGACGGCGGCAATGCTGCGTGATCAGATGATCGGACTGAAGAAGCAGTTACAGGAGATTTCATAGAAGATGGCAGAAGAAAGAAGAAAATTTATTAAGATCAGAGGTGCCAATGAGCACAATCTGAAAAATATCAGTCTGGAGATTCCGAGAAATGAGCTGGTAGTGCTCACCGGACTTTCCGGATCAGGAAAAAGTTCCCTGGCATTTGATACAATCTATGCAGAGGGACAGAGACGCTATATGGAGTCCTTATCTTCCTATGCAAGACAGTTTTTGGGCCAGATGGAAAAGCCTGATGTGGAGAGCATAGAAGGCCTGTCCCCGGCTATTTCCATCGATCAGAAATCCACCAACCGGAATCCCAGATCCACTGTGGGTACGGTAACAGAGATTTATGACTATTTCCGCTTGCTCTATGCGAGAATCGGGATTCCCCACTGTCCCAAATGCGGCAGGGAAATTAAAAAGCAGAGCGTAGACCAGATGGTGGATCAGATTATGACATTGCCGGAGCGGACGAAGATTCAGCTGCTGGCACCGGTGGTAAAGGGACGGAAGGGCGAACATGTAAAGGTACTGGAGAAAGCCAGAAAGAGCGGTTTTGTCCGGGTGAAGATCGACGGCCATCTCTATGATCTGTCCGAGGAGATTAAGCTGGAGAAGAATAATAAGCATCTGATCGAGATTGTGGTAGACCGTCTGGTGGTGAAGCCGGGTATCGAGAAGCGTCTGACAGACTCGATTGAAACGGTCCTTGGATTATCCGACGGACTTCTGGTGGTGGAAGTGATTGATGGTGAGATCATGACCTTCAGCTCCAGTTATGCCTGCCCGGACTGCGGCATCAGCATCGAGGAAGTGGAACCGAGAAGCTTTTCCTTTAATAATCCCTTCGGTGCCTGCCCGGAGTGTTCCGGACTTGGCTATAAGATGGAGTTTGACGAGGATCTGATGATTCCAGACAAATCTCTGTCCATCGCAGAGGGTGCGATTCAGGTGATGGGATGGCAGTCCTGTACGGATCCGTCCAGCTTCACCTATGCGATCTTAAGAGCACTTTCTGAAGCTTATAGCTTTGATCTGAATACACCGTATCAGGATTTACCGGAAAATGTTCGCCATATGCTGATCCATGGCACCGATGGCATGGAAGTGATGGTGCATTACAAAGGACAGCGTGGGGAAGGTATCTATCCGGTAGCCTTTGAAGGCCTTATTAAGAACAGTGAGCGCCGTTACCGGGAGACTGGTTCCGATACGATGAAACAGGAATACGAATCTTTCATGCGGATTACCCCGTGCCGTGCCTGCCATGGACAGCGACTGAAAGCTACTTCTCTGGCAGTGACCATTTGCGATAAGAATATATATGATATGACAAATCAGTCCGTTCGTGATCTTCACTCATTCCTGGGGCAGATGACGCTGACAAAGCAGCAGCTTCTGATTGGCGATCAGATTTTAAAAGAGATTAAAGCGAGAATCCGTTTCCTGATGGATGTGGGACTCGACTATCTGTCCCTGACCCGTGCAACGGGAACCCTGTCCGGCGGCGAGGCACAGCGTATCCGTCTGGCAACCCAGATCGGTTCCGGACTGGTAGGTGTGGCCTATATTCTGGATGAACCAAGTATCGGACTTCATCAGAGGGACAACGATAAATTGCTGGCAACCTTATGTAAACTGCGTGATCTGGGCAATTCTGTGATCGTGGTGGAACATGATGAGGATACCATGCTGGCGGCGGATTATATTGTGGATATCGGTCCGGGAGCCGGAGAGCACGGTGGACAGGTGGTGGCCACCGGTACGGCAAAGGAACTGATGGAGAATCCTAATTCCATTACGGGAGCCTACTTAAGCGGCCGCATGAAGATTCCGGTACCGGAGACAAGACGGACACCCACCGGCTGGATGACGGTGAAAGGTGCCCAGGAAAATAACCTGAAAAATATCGATGTGAAATTTCCACTGGGAGTGCTTACCTGTGTGACAGGGGTATCGGGATCAGGAAAGAGTTCTTTGGTCAATGAGATTCTGTATAAAAGCCTGGCAAAGCAGCTGAACAGGGCAAGAACCATTCCGGGCAAACATAAATGCATCGAAGGAATGGAGCAGCTGGATAAGGTGATCTGCATCGACCAGTCTCCGATTGGAAGAACCCCCCGTTCCAATCCGGCTACCTACACAGGCGTGTTCGATATGATCCGTGATCTGTTTGCGGCAACCTCCGACGCCAAAGCAAAAGGTTATAAAAAAGGACGCTTCAGCTTTAACGTCAAAGGCGGACGCTGTGAGGCCTGCTCCGGTGACGGTATCTTGAAGATCGAGATGCATTTCCTGCCGGATGTGTATGTTCCCTGTGAGGTTTGTCAGGGAAAACGGTATAATCGGGAGACACTGGAAGTAAAATATAAAGGAAAGAGCATCTATGACGTGCTGGAAATGACGGTGGAGGAGGCACTGACATTTTTTGAAAATGTGCCCTTTGTACGCAGAAAGATTCAGGCCCTCTATGATGTAGGACTTTCCTATATCAAGCTGGGACAGCCATCTACGACCCTGTCTGGCGGCGAGGCACAGCGTATCAAGCTGGCAACGGAGCTGTCTCGCAGAAGTACGGGAAGGACTGTCTATATCCTGGATGAGCCAACTACCGGACTTCATTTTGCAGATGTGCATAAGCTGACAGAGATTCTTCAGCGCCTGGCAGAGGGCGGCAATACGGTCATCGTCATTGAACATAATCTGGATGTGATTAAGACCGCTGACTATATCATTGATATGGGACCGGAAGGCGGAGATGGCGGCGGAACCATGGTTGCCTGCGGTACCCCGGAGGAAATCGCGGAAGTACCGGAATCTTACACCGGATATTATGTGAAAAAGTATTTGAAGAAATAGGAAGATGACTTTTCAAAAACAGGAAAGTGTTGTATGATAAATATTTAGAGTTATGAGTAATCAGAGCAGGAGAAAAAAGATGCTGGAACAATTGCGAAAGCTGGTGGGCGAAGATCACGTATGGATCAATGAACCCATGAAAAATCATACGACATTCCGGGCAGGAGGCTGTGCTGACTATCTGGTTGAGCCGGAGTCTGTGGATGCAGTCCGGAAAATTGTCCGTCTGTGCTGCCAGGAGAATATGCCCTATTATGTAGTTGGGAACGGAAGCAACCTTCTGGTCAGCGATAAAGGTTATCACGGAGTCATTCTCCATTTATATAAAAATATGTCTGATTTTGAGATCAGTGGAAATCACCTGAAAGCCCAGGCAGGAGCGCTGCTGGTTCGTGTGGCGAAGATGGCTGCAAAAGAAGGACTTTCCGGTCTGGAATTTGCATCGGGGATTCCGGGAACCATCGGAGGTGCCATGGTTATGAATGCAGGCGCCTACGGTGGAGAGATAAAGGATGTAGTCACAAAAGTCCGTGTACTTTTGCCGGATGGGACCATCCGGGATTATACGAGAGAAGAGATGGCATTTGGCTATCGGAGAAGCCGTGTGATCGAAGAACAGGGAATTGTTCTGGAAGCAGAGCTGGAGCTGAAGGCAGATGATCCGGAAACAATTGCTGCCAGAATGGAAGCATTAAGAGAAAAACGAGTGGCGAAACAGCCGCTGGAGTATGCCAGTGCGGGGAGCACTTTCAAACGTCCGGAAGGTTATTTCGCGGGAAAACTCATAGAGGATGCAGGATTGCGGGGATTTTCGGTGGGGGATGCACAGGTGTCAGAAAAGCACTGTGGTTTTGTGATCAACCGTGGAAATGCCACGGCATCCGAGATTATGGAACTGATACAGGAAGTACAGAAGCGGGTGTACGAACAGTCCGGTGTCCGTCTGGAACCGGAGGTAAAGCTTCTGGGTTTTTAAGGTAGAGAGGGAGATACAACATGAGACTGGTGATCGTGACTGGAATGTCCGGCGCGGGCAGAACGACGGCCTTGAAGGTACTGGAAGATGCGGGTTATTTTTGTGTGGATAATCTGCCGGTTCCTTTTATCGATAAATTTGCAGAGCTGACAGCGTCAGGAAACAGTGAGATCACAAAAGTAGCCATCGGAATCGATATCCGGAGCGGTAAATCATTGGGACAGCTGGAACAGGTGCTGGAACATATGACGATGGAAGGGATTTCCCATGAGATTCTCTTTCTGGATGCGTCAGATGAAGTCCTGGTGAAGCGTTATAAAGAGACCAGAAGAATGCATCCCCTCGCAGAGTCCGGCAGAGTGGAGCAGGGAATCACCCTGGAGCGGGAACGTCTGACATTTTTGAAAAAGCAGGCAGACTACATCATTGATACAAGCCAGCTTTTGACCCGGGAACTAAAACAGGAGCTGGATAAGATCTTTATCCAGAACCGGGAGTTTAAGAACCTGATGATCACGGTTCTGTCCTTCGGGTTCAAGTACGGAATCCCCAGTGATGCGGATCTGGTATTTGATGTACGATTCCTTCCGAATCCTTATTATTATGAGAATTTAAGAAAACTGACCGGAAACGATCAGGAGATTCAGGACTTTGTCATGGGTTATGATATGGCCCACGTATTTCTGGACAAACTGGAGGACATGTTGCTGTTCCTGGTGCCGAACTATGTGCTGGAAGGAAAGAATCAGCTGGTAGTAGCCATTGGCTGTACCGGAGGAAAGCACCGTTCCGTAACTCTGGCCAATAAGTTATATGAGCGGCTTCAGAAGCAGTCGGATTACGGCGTGCGTCTGGAACATCGGGATATCGGTAAAGACGCGGCCAGAGGAAAGTGAGGTTGAAATGTCTTTTTCCGGGGCAATTAAGGAAGAACTTTCGACACTGGTTCCGGCGGCTCATCACTGTCGTATTGCAGAAACTGCGGCAATTTTGCTGTTTTGCGGAAAAATTATTCTGACGGAGACCGATTCCTGCTGTGTAAAAATACAGACGGAAAACCTTCCGGTGGCAAGAAAGTACTTTACATTATTGAAAAAAACATTTAATATGAGAGCTGAGGTTTCTGTCCGAAAAAGCCGGGAAATACGGTATTATTCCATAGTAACCCGGTGTGATAAGGATGCAAGGCGGCTCCTTTACGGAACCCGTCTGATGAACCAGGACGGAAACATTGATGGCGATGTCCGCCAGATACATAACAGTCTCCTGAAACAGAATTGCTGCAGGAAGGCTTTTATACGGGGAGCGTTTCTGGCAGCAGGATCCGTGAGTGATCCGGAGAAATCCTACCACTTTGAGATTGTCTGTAATGGGCAGGAAAAAGCAGAGGAACTCCGGAGTCTTTTGACTGCATATGAAATTGATGCAAAGATTGTTATGCGGAAAAAGCATTATGTGGTCTATGTAAAAGAAGGATCTCAGATTGTGGAACTGCTGGGACTGACTGGAGCACATGTATCGCTGATGCAGTTGGAAAATGTACGAATTGTGAAAGAAATGCGGAACTCAGTGAACCGTAAGGTGAACTGTGAGACTGCAAATCTGAACAAGACGGTTTCCGCAGCGGTTCGACAGGTGGAAGATATTCGTTTCATCCAACGGACAACAGGACTGCAGGACCTAAGCGAGAGTCTTGGAGAGATGGCCAGGCTCAGACTGGAGCATCCGGATGCCAGCTTAAAAGAGTTGGGAAATATGCTGGTTCCGCCAGTAGGAAAATCCGGAGTAAATCATCGCCTTCGCAAACTGAGCTTAATTGCTGAAAAATTGCGTGGGGGCAAAGAGGAGTATAAGGAGGAGTAAGCATGATTAGAAAACCAATGACTGTTCAGTTGGCAAGTGGATTAGAGGCCAGACCAGTAGCAGTACTGGTACAGGTAGCAAGTCAGTATGAGAGTAAGATTTATGTAGAGATCGATAATAAAAAAGTAAATGCAAAAAGTATTATGGGAATGATGACTCTCGGTCTGAGCACAGGGGAATCTGTAGTAGTAAGTGCGGAAGGAACCGATGAGGAAGCTGCCATTGAAAATATCGAAAAGTATCTGAGCAGTCGTAACTAAGCGCGGATCATATAAAGAAAAAGGGGCTGTTTGCAGAACCACGGTTCGCAGCAGCCCTTTTGTCATCATATGGGAATTCCTGAAAAGGGATTTTTTGTTGGATAAAAAGCAGGAGAGAAAGAGCCTATGGAAGCATACACGGGATTTGCAGAAGTCTATGATCTGTTCATGGACAATATCCCCTATGAAGAATGGGGGGAATATGTAAAAGGACTGTTGAAAGAGTATGGAGTGGATGAAGGACTGGTGCTGGAATTAGGCTGCGGCACAGGTACCATGACGGAGATTCTGGCATCGGCAGGCTACGATATGATCGGTATTGACCAGTCAGAGGAGATGCTGGAGGAAGCACTGGAGAAAAAGCAGGAGTCGGGTCATGAGATTTTGTATCTTTGTCAGGACATGCGGGAATTTGAGCTTTATGGAACGGTGCGGGCAATTATCTGTATCTGCGATTCTATGAATTACATCCTGGAAGAGGAAGAGATACTTGGTATTTTAACCTCCGCAGCACATAACTATCTGGATTATGGTGGACTGTTTATTTTTGACCTGAACACGGAATACAAGTACCGGGAGCTTCTGGGTGAACAGACCATTGCAGAGAACCGGGAAGAAGGAAGCTTCATCTGGGAAAACTATTATGATGAAGAATCCATGATCAATGAATATGACCTGACCCTTTTTGTGAAGGAACCGTCAGGACTTTATAGAAAAGAAGAAGAAAATCATTTCCAGAGAGCTTATTCTCTGGGAACGATCCGGGAGCTGGTGAAGAGGTCAGGGCTTAACCTTCTTCATATTTATGATGCATTTACTCATGAACCGGCAAGAAAAGATTCAGAACGAGTCTATGTGATCTGCCAGCGTCCGGAAAAAACGGCTGAGTAGAAAAGGAGAAGAGACAGATGAAAGATTATATTGTAAGAGCAACAGCAGCAGAAGGCCAGATCCGTGCATTTGCCATTACTTCCAGAGAACTGGTGGAGACTGCGAGACAGGATCATAATACCAGTCCGGTGGCAACTGCAGCACTGGGGCGTCTCCTGAGTGCGGGGGCCATGATGGGCGTTATGATGAAAGGAGAAAAAGATGTGCTGACCCTGCAGATCCGCTGCAATGGACCCATCGGAGGACTGACAGTCACCGCAGATTCCCACGGAAATGTAAAAGGATTTGTGGAAAATCCGGATGTGATGCTGCCTCCCAATGCCAAAGGAAAACTGGATGTGGGCGGAGCATTGGATCTTGGATTTTTAAGCGTCATCAAAGACCTTGGGCTCAAGGAACCCTATGTGGGACAGACAGAACTGAAAACAGGTGAGATTGCAGAAGATTTAACCTATTACTTTGCCAATTCTGAGCAGGTACCCTCTTCTGTAGGACTGGGTGTCCTCATGGAGAAGGATAACACCGTCCGTCAGGCAGGTGGATTCATCATTCAGCTGATGCCCTTCGTGGAGGACAGTGTGGTAGACCGTCTGGAGAAGAAACTGTCTTCCGTAGATTCTGTCACTTCTTATCTGGATAGAGGATTTACACCGGAGCAGCTGCTGGATGAATTTCTGGGAGAATTTGGTCTGGAGATTCTGGATAAACTGGACACCCGGTTCCACTGCGACTGCAGCAGAGAAAAAGTAGAAAAAGCGTTGATCAGCGTCGGTAAAAAAGAACTGAACGACATGGTGCAGGAAGGAAAGCCGGTTGAAGTGAAATGCCATTTCTGCAACACCCCTTACGTATTTAATATGGAAGAACTGAAAAACCTGATCAGAAGGAGCAAATAAAATGAAGTATGGATTTGTGAAGACAGCAGCGGTTTCTCCAAAGATCCGAGTGGCTGATACAGAGTACAATGCACAGGAAACCATTCGTCTGATGAAGGAAGCCTGGGAGAATGGTGCCAGGATCATTGTATTTCCGGAGCTGGGCATTACCGGTTACACCTGCTCCGACCTGTTCCGCCAGGATATTCTGTTAAATGGTGCGAAAAAAGCGTTGCAGGAGATCGTAGCAGCAAGTAAAGGCATGGATGGTCTTTTCTTTGCAGGTCTTCCACTGGAAATAAACGGAAAGCTCTACAATGTGGCAGCTGCTTATTCTGACGGATATTTGCTGGGACTGGTGCCGAAGACATATATTCCCAATTACAGTGAGTTCTATGAGGCGCGTCATTTTACGACAGCACCGGTTGGATGCACTTCTGTTACATGGCAGGATGGGACAACTGTTCCCTTTGGAACAGATCTTCTGTTTACCTGTAAAACCATGCCGGGACTGAAGGTGGCAGCGGAGATCTGCGAAGATCTGTGGACGCCCAATCCGCCCAGCGTCTGCCACGCCATGCACGGTGCGACTGTGATCGTCAATTTGTCTGCCAGTGATGAGGTTACCGGCAAGGATTCCTATCGCCGGGATCTGGTGAAGATTCAGTCCGGCCGTCTGGTATGCGGCTATATCTACGCCAGCGCAGGCGAAGGAGAGTCCTCCACGGATCTGGTATTCGGTGGGCATCATCTGATCGCAGAGAACGGTTCCGTGCTGGCAGAGTCTGAGAGATTCACCAACGAGACTATCTATGGAGACCTGGATATTGAGCGTCTGGTGGGAGAGAGAAGACATTATACGACCTATGATGTAACTGCAGATGCAGACGGTTATATTGAAGTGGAATATGAGATGGCTTCAGCTGATGCGGCCTTTGACCGTTATGTGGATAAGGCGCCCTTTGTACCGGGACGGAAGGAGGAGCGCGAGAAACGCTGTGAGGAGATTCTTGCCATCCAGTCCATGGGTCTGAAGAAACGTATGGAGCATACTCATTGTAAGAGTGTAGTCATCGGTATTTCCGGAGGTCTTGATTCCACGCTGGCACTTCTGGTGGCAGCAAGAGCGGTGGATCGCCTGAACCTGCCGAGAACCTGTATTACCGCAGTGACCATGCCATGCTTTGGAACCACGGACCGTACTTACAATAATGCCTGTGAGCTGACCAGACGTCTTGGGGCACAGCTTCGGGAAGTGGATATTAAGGAAGCGGTCAACATTCATTTCCGTGATATCGGGCATGACAGCAGTGTCCATGATGTGACCTATGAGAATTCCCAGGCCAGAGAGCGTACCCAGATTCTGATGGATGTGGCAAATCAGACCTGCGGCATGGTCATCGGAACCGGAGATATGTCCGAGCTTGCCCTTGGCTGGGCGACCTATAACGGTGATCATATGTCCATGTACGGTGTCAATGTATCCGTGCCAAAGACCCTGGTGCGCCATCTGGTACGCTACTATGTGGATACCTGCGGGGATGAAGAGCTTTCTGCAATTCTGCTGGATATCCTTGATACACCGGTGAGTCCGGAACTTCTGCCACCGGAAAATGGAACCATCTCCCAGAAGACGGAAGATCTGGTAGGGCCTTATGAGCTTCATGATTTTTATCTTTATTATATGCTCCGCTTCGGTTTTGCACCGGATAAGATTTTCTATCTGGCAAAGCAGGCCTTTGCAGGGGAGTACGATGATGAGACCATTCTCAAATGGCTCAAAACCTTTATGCGCCGGTTCTTTGCACAGCAGTTCAAGCGTTCCTGTCTGCCGGATGGTCCGAAGGTTGGTACGGTAGCCGTGTCTCCGAGAGGAGATCTGCGTATGCCGAGTGACGCCTGCGCGAAGCTCTGGATGGACAGCCTGGAAAACCTTTAGACAAAACTGATGAACAGAGGATTCTTCTTTTGTGAAAAATGCACAAATGAAAAAGAAGAATTTTTAAGAAAGACAGAAGAATATTCTATGTTTTTTTCATGGTTGTCCTGTTATATTGTCATTAGTAACAGAGAGTTACACGTGAACCAAAAAATGGGAGGTAGAAACAACATGAAAAGAAAAGTAGTAAGCGTAGTTCTGGCGCTGACAATGGTAGCTGGTATGGCAGTGGGATGCGGTAGCAGCAAACCGGCAGAGACCACCACAACGGATGATGCAGCAGCTGAGGAAACCACAGATGCAGCAGAGGAAACTGATGCAGCTGATACCGCAGATGCAGCAGCAGAAGCAGTAGACGGTGATCTGGCAGACAAAAAAGTCGGCGTTTGTATTTATCAGTTCTCCGACAACTTCATGACTCTGTTCCGTACCGAGCTTCAGTCTTATCTGGAGAGCAAAGGATTCAAAGCAGAGAACATTAAGATCGTAGATGGTGCAAATGATCAGGCTACCCAGTCCGGACAGATCGACAACTTCATCACTGAGGGCGTTGACGTTCTGATTGTCAACCCGGTTAACTCTTCTTCCGCAGCTACCATTACTGATAAAGTAGTAGATGCTGGAATTCCGCTGGTATACATCAACCGTGAGCCGGATGAGGCAGAGGAGCAGAGATGGGAAGACAATAACTGGGATGTTACCTATGTAGGCTGTGATGCTCGTCAGTCCGGTACTTTCCAGGGCGAGATCATTTCTGATCTTGGACTTGATGCACTTGACTTCAACGGAAACGGAAAAGTTGATTACATCATGGTAGAGGGTGACCCGGAGAACGTAGATGCTCAGTATCGTACCGAGTTCTCTGTAAAAGCTCTTGAGGATGCAGGTCTTGAGGTTAACTGCCTGACGGATCAGGTTGGTAACTGGCAGCAGGATCAGGCACAGCAGATCGTTGCTAATGCACTTGGACAGTTTGGAAACGATGTAGAAGTTGTATTCTGTAACAACGATGCAATGGCAATGGGTGCTCTGCAGGCAATCCAGTCCGCAGGACGTACCGTTGGAACTGACATTTATCTGGTAGGTGTAGACGCTCTGTCTGAGGCTCTTGAGTCTGTAATTGCAGGAACCATGACCGGTACTGTATTTAATGATCACTTCTCACAGTCTCACAGCGCTGCTGATGCTGCAATCAACTACCTGACCGGAGCTGGAAATGAGCACTACATTGGTTGTGACTACGTAAAAGTTACTCAGGATAATGCTCAGGAAGTTCTTGACATGGTAAAATAATTAATTCTGAATATGGTGCGGGCGTTGGACAACGGCGTCCGCATTTTTTAAGCTGATTGAAGAAGGAGAGCAAAATGGCTGAGTATAAACTGGAGTTGAAGGGCATCTGCAAGTCCTTTCCCGGCGTTAAGGCGCTTGACAATGTGCAGTTGTCAGTTCGTCCCGGCACAGTCCATGCGCTGATGGGAGAAAATGGTGCAGGTAAGTCCACTCTGATGAAATGTCTGTTTGGTATCTACAAGATGGATGCCGGAGAGATTTATCTGGATGGTGAAAAGATTGAAGTTAAGGATCCGGATGATGCCATGAACAAAGGTATTGCCATGGTACATCAGGAGCTGCAGCCGGTTCTGGCAAGAAGCGTAGGTGAGAACCTGTTCCTGGGAAGATTTCCTACGAAGAATTATGGTCCACTGAAAGTGATCGACCATAAAAAAATGTATGAAGATACGAAGATGTGGCTGGATGAGGTTGGTATGGATTTCGATCCGAAAGCCCAGCTTGGTTCCTTGTCCATCGGTCAGATGCAGTCTGTTGAGATTGCCAAGGCAGTTTCCCACCAGGCGAAAGTCGTGATCTTTGACGAGCCGACTTCCTCTCTGTCTGATAAAGAAGTAGATGCCCTGTTCCGGATCATGAACGATCTGAGAGATAAGGGTGTAGCTATGATTTACATCTCTCATAAGATGGATGAGATCAAACGAATCGCAGACGATATCACAGTCATGCGTGATGGCGGTTATGTAGGCACTTGGCCTGCAGCTGAGATGACAACAGATCAGATCATTGCCAAAATGGTTGGCCGTGAGCTGACAAATGTATATCCGCCGAAGAAAAATGAGATCGGTGATGTCATTCTGGAAGTAAAAGACCTGTGCTCTATCCATGAGAAATCATTCCAGCATATAAGCTTCAAGCTTCGTAAAGGAGAGATTCTTGGATTCGGAGGACTGGTAGGAGCCCAGAGAACCGAGCTGATGGAAGGTATCTTCGGAATCCGTGGAGTAGCATCTGGTGAGATCTATATTCACGGTAAGAAAGTGAATATTAAGCACCCAATTGATGCCATGAATGCGGGTATCGGACTGATTACCGAGGACCGTCGTGGAAATGGTATCTTCGGCTGCCTGTCCATCAAGGACAACGTAGGCGTGTCGGTGTATAACAAATATCTGAAAGCAGGATTTGTTCTGAACCACAAAGAAATTAATAAAGTTGTGGATGAGAGCATTGAGAAACTGAGAATTAAGACTCCCAGCATGAAAGAACATATCGCCAACCTGTCCGGTGGTAACCAGCAGAAAGTTATCGTATCCAGATGGCTGGCAAACGACCCGGATGTGCTGATCATGGATGAGCCGACCCGTGGTATCGACGTTGGAGCCAAGCATGAGATTTATGAAATTATGGCAGACCTGGCAAAACAGGGCAAGGCAATTATCATGATTTCCTCAGAGATGGCTGAGCTGCTTGGAATGTCTGACAGAGTATGTGTCATGTGTAACGGACGCCTGACCGGTGAGATCACGGAGAAGGATGAGATGACTCAGGCAAACGTTATGCAGTTTGCAACACGATTCTGATGCTGAAGGAGGAAAAATAAGAATGGAAAAGACAAAGCAGAAACAGATTACAGATTTTCTGATTAATAATGGTGTTATTATTGTTATGTTCATTCTGGTTATTGTAGCCGGAGTGACTACCCAGAACTTTTTTACACTGAATAACTTAACGAACCTGTTAAACAACATGAGTTTCCGTCTGGTAATCGCACTTGGTATTGCGGGCTGCGTTATTACCGCAGGATGTGACCTTTCCGCAGGACGTCTGATCGGTCTTGGCGGATGTATCTCCGGTGTACTGCTGCAGAGAATGGATTATTCCGGTAAATTTTTCCCGGATATGCAGCCGCTGAATGTGTTCCTCGCAGCACTGATCGCTATGGTGATCTGTGCAATTTTCGGTACGATTACCGGTTTCTTCATTGCTTACTTAAGTGTACCTCCGTTCATTGCAACGCTGGCAACCATGGAGATTGTATATGGTCTGAACATGCTGTTTACCAACGCAACTCCCCTTGGTGGCTTTACGACAGAGTACACCAACGTAGGAAGTGGTAAATTCCTGGGTCTTAGCTATCTGGTATGGATTGCTCTTGTAGTAGCAGCAATTACCTGGTTTATTTTCAATATGACCCGTCATGGAAAATATATGTATGCAATCGGTGGAAACCCGCAGGCAGCAGAGGTTGCTGGTGTTCCGGTAAAACTGACTCTGATTCTCATCTACATGAAAGCAGCAGCTATGTATGGCCTGGCAGGTTTCATGCTGGGTGCAAAATCCGGTGGAGCATCTGTACAGCTTGGTTATGGTTACGAGATGGAGGCAATCGCTGCATGTACCATCGGTGGTGTATCCGTTACCGGTGGACGTGGTAAAGTATCTTCCGCATTTGTCGGTGTTGCAGTATTTGAGCTCTTGAAGATCGCTCTGCAGTACATGGGCGTTAATGCAAATGCACAGTACATTGCAATCGGTATCGTTATCTTCGTAGCAATCTCTCTGGATATCAGAAAGTATGTAGCAAAGAAATAAACAATATAGTATAATAAATAGCGGCAGGGTCGGTTCTGACCCCGCCGCCATTTTTTTATCATACAGGAAATTTTAAGAGGAATTATTTATGGACAACAGCGGAAATCGTTATTCAGTATTACTGGTGGATGATGAGGAAGACGTTATCCGGATTATCATGAAAAAACTGGACTGGGAAAGCATGGGACTCGTCATTATCGGACATGCAGCTAATGGAGTGGAGGCTCTGGAGATGGCAGAGGAACTGTCACCGGACATTGTGATGACGGATATTAAAATGCCTTATATGGATGGACTCACTTTATGCAAAAAGCTGAAAGAACTGTCCCGTACCATCCGGGTCATTATCTTTTCCGGATTCGATGAATTTGAATATGCCAAAGAAGCTATCAAAATGGAGGCGGCGGAATATCTTCTGAAGCCGGTGAATGCGGTGGAATTAAAAGAAGTATTTGAGCGGGTAAAAAATGATCTGGACCGGGAACTGGATGAAAAGCGTAATACAGATAAATTAAGAGCCTATTACATGGAAAGCCTGCCGGTTCTTCAGGAAAGCTTCTATATGGCGCTATTGGAAGGCAGAATTGCGCCGGAACAGATCGGACGTTATATGGATAGCTATCAGGTGCAGCTGCAGGGACCGTATTATGTGGTTGCTGTGCTGCACATCAGCCAGCAGTCTTTGGAAGAAGAGTCCCGGATGGATCCGTTCCTGCAGGCAGTTTCAGTCAGAAAGTTCGCAGAGGAACAGGTGGAAGACCGATGGAGAAGCCGTGTTGTCATTTATCTGGGGGACATTATTATGATTTCCCAGATGCACAGCAGAGAAGAAATGCTGGAATACACCAATGAGATGGACCGGCTCTGCCGGATGGCGAAGAAAGTATGCAATGCCAGAATTACAGCGGGCATTGGCTATCTTTGTGATAATCTGGAACAGCTGCCCTTATCCTATCAGGGAGCCAAGCAGGCAGTTTCCTACCGGGTGCTTTATGGAAATACCAGAGCTATCAGTATTTCCGAAGTGGAGCCTGCAGAACATGTGGAATTAAACTGGGAGGATGTATACAGCACTTATATACAGCAGATCATGAAGAAAGTGCGGGTCGGAGAGCAGGACGGACTGGAAAAAGCGATTTCTCAGTTCACAGAATGGCTTTCCGGGGAACAGATTTCGATGCAGAAATACCGGATTGTGATGATGGAGCTAGTAGCGGAGCTGTTTCGTTTTACTGCCTCCCATAACCTGAATCCGGAGAATGTATTTGGAGGAAACGGGGATGTTTACAGTCAGGTGCTGCAGATGGAATCGGCTGAGGTATTGGATCGGTGGCTTCGGAGAGTTTGTACCAATCTGCAGAATGCTGTGATGAATGAGCGTCAGGACAGCACCAAGTTTTTTGTGAAAAATGCAGAAGAATATGTAAAAGAGCATTTTGCAGATCAGGATCTGGGTGTGGATGAAGTCTGCCGGAAACTGAATGTGAGTGCAGCTTATTTCTCAACGATTTTCAAGAAAGAGACAGGAAAAACCTTTGTGCGTTATCTGACCGATTACCGGATGGAAAAAGCAGTGAACATGCTTATGACAGGAAATGAAAAGACCTACGTCATTGCAGAAAAAGTTGGATATGCAGAACCTAACTATTTCAGCTATGTATTTAAGAAACAGTTTGGAATGTCTCCGTCCAAATATAAGGCAGAAAGACTGGAGCAGAAGTGAAAAGAATCTCAGAATATGTGAAGAAAAAGACGCTGTCGGTGCAGGTGGGACTGGCGCTTTCTTTTACCGTTGTTTCGCTGTTCGCCATGGGCGTGTTCGGCATTACCATGTATCATCTGTTTGTGAACCGTATGGAAAGCATGATGTCGGAGAGCGCGGAGCAGCTGCTGGATCAGACAGCCATGAATCTGGAAAGTTATCTGAAAAGCATGCGGCGGATTTCCGATACCATGTACTACAGTGTCATTAAAGATAAAGATCTGGAAGAAGATACGATGGCTCCGGAGCTGGGGCTGCTCTATGAGGCAAATAAGGAGAATCTGGTTAGTATTGCCTGTTTTACGGGAGAGGGTGATCTGGTGGATGCGGCACCGGTATCCAAAAAAAAGACGAATCTTGATGTGACAAAAAAGGAATGGTTTACGGAGGCGGTCGGACAGATGGAAAACTTTCATTTTTCCACGCCCCATGTGCAGAATTTGTTTGATGACAGCAGTTATCAGTATTATTGGGTTATTTCTTTGAGCAGGGCAGTGGAGCTGACCACCAATGGAAGTTCCAGGCTGGGAGTGCTGCTGGTGGATATGAACTATTCCAGTATTGAGCAGCTGTTGGAAAAGGCTAACAAAGGAACTGCTTCGGAATATCTATACCTGATGGATGGAGATGGAGAGATCATCTATCATCCCAAGCAGAAGATGATTTATGCCAATCTCTATCAGGAAAACAATAGTGAGACAGCCGGATGGGAGGATGGAAGCCACAAGGATTACTATCAGGGGGAGAATCGTCTGGTGACAGTGAAAACCATCAGCTACACCGGATGGAAAATTGTCAGTGTGATTCCAATGAGTGCTTTTAATATGGGCATGTATGAGACCCGGCTGTTCTTTGTACTGTTGTTGATTCTGTCCATGCTTATGATCATTTTCCTGAATCAGATGGTATCTTCCAGTATTGCGAAACCACTGGAAAAACTGAATGATTCCGTGAAAGAATGGGAAGCAGGAAACATGCAGCCTGATATTTACATTGGCGGATTTACCGAGGTGGAACATCTGGGAAGAACGCTGAAGTCGACAGTAGAACAGATCCGGCGTCTGATGGATGATGTGCTGCTGGAACAGGAGGAGAAACGGAAGAGTGAGCTGGATGCACTGCAGTCCCAGATTAATCCGCATTTTCTTTATAATACGCTGGAATCCATTACCTGGATGATTGAAGGAGAGCGATATGATGATGCGGTCTTTATGATTTCCCAGCTGGCCAGTCTGTTCCGGATCAGTTTAAGCAAAGGCAAGACGATTATCCGGGTAGAAGATGAGATCAAGCATGCACAGAACTATATGAATATTCAGAAAATCCGTTACAAGAACCGGTTCCAGGTGGATTTTCAGATTGCAGATGAGATTAAGGACTGCTGCACCGTGAAGCTGATTGTGCAGCCCCTTCTGGAAAATGCCATTTACTATGGAGTTGAGGGCATGGATGACGAGGGGGAGATCCATGTGGTCGGCTACAGAGATGGGGACGACGTCTGTATTGAAGTGCGGGATAATGGTCTTGGCATGCCGGAAGAGATGGTGGAGAAACTGCTCACGGAAAATGAACATGTGCCGAAACATGGTTCCGGCGTGGGCGTGATTAATGTACATAAGCGAATCAGGATTCGCTTTGGCGAGCAGTACGGACTGGAAATTGAGAGCGAACCGGATGAGGGAACCACCGTGCGGATCCGGATTCCCTATATTCCTTATACGCCGGATATGCAGGAGTACCTGGATGGAAAACGTATGAAACCGCTGAAGGGAGAGACGGAAAATGGCAAAAAATAGAAAAATTTTTATGTTTTCCGTAGTGGCGCTCCTGATCTTGAGTGTTGCCATGGCATTTTCTATTCTGGATCAGGGAAATAGAGAGCGGAATTATACCGTATCTGTTATTGTAGATAACAGTAACAGCAGCCGATGGACCTCCTTAAAAGAAGGTCTGGATGCGGCAGCAAAAGACTATGGGATCCGGTTGAACTATGTATCAACCAGTGTTTTTTGGAGTAAAACCCAGGAACTTGATATAGTGGAGCGGGAACTGGAATCCGGAGCGGACGGAATTATCCTGCAGCTGTATGCCAGTGAAGGGGTCCATGAGCGTCTGGAGCAGATGGTGAGCAGGGACCGATGTGTGCTGCTGGAAACAGACATGACGCCGGAAGAATATTATCAGACAGTAGGACCGGATAACCGGAAGCTGGGAGGTGTGTTGGCAGGTGAATTGAAAGCGGATTTCGGAGAACGTCTGCGGGGGAAGAGGATCGGTGTCCTGTGTGGAAATACAGGTCAGTTGGCGATCAGACAGAGGCTGGAAGGACTGGAAGAAGGATTAAAAAATACAGGGGCAGTAATTCAATGGAGGCTTGCAGAAGTGGGAAGAACCCAGAATATGGATGCGGTTCGGTCCTGCTGGAAAAAGCAGGCTGATATTGTGATTGCCCTTGACAATACAGAGATGGAGCGGGCAGTCGATTATATGGAAGAAAATGGATTAAAAAGACGGGATTGCGCTCTTTATGGGATAGGAAATTCGGAAAAAGTAGTGTATTATTTAGACAGAGGACTGATCCAGACGCTGGTAGTGCCCAATGAATTTCATATGGGATATCAGAGCATGGAAGAGATCGCGTACAAACTGGGATATCAGGCATCCGGACGACTCAATGTACAGACCGGGTATTTGGTTGTTGATCGGACGAACTTGTATGATGAAACGAACCAGAAGATTTTATTTCCAATCGTTCAATAGGAGGGGAGAATGAGAAGAAAGAAATACATAGCTCTGCTGCTCTGTTGTTCCATGGCAGGCGGTATATTGACCGGATGTGGGGAAAGTAAAAAGAGCAGGAATGTGAATGAGGTAAAGATTGGTGTTACCGTGTACGACCAGTATGATACCTTTATTTCACGGTTGATGGATCAGTTTAACCAGTATGCTGCCAGAACCATGGAAGAGGCAGATTCTGATTTGTCCATTCAGATCGAAGTCTATAATGCAGGAAAGAGCCAGACTACCCAGAACAGTCAGGTGGAAAATATGATTGCCCAGGGCTGTGACGTGATCTGTGTTAATCTGGTAGACCGGACAGAGCCTGTTACGATTATTGATATGGCGGAGAAAGAAAAAATTCCCATTATCTTCTTTAACCGGGAATTGGTAGAGCAGGATCTGGAGCGTTGGGATCAGCTGTACTATGTAGGGGCTCCTGCACTGGAATCCGGAATTATGCAGGGAGAGATGGCGGCAGATCTGTTTCGAAAGAACCCGTCTGTGGATAAAAACGGAGATGGCATCTTCCAGTATGTGATTCTGGAAGGAGAGATGGATCATCAGGATGCGATCGTCCGCACGGAATATGCGGTGAGCACAATGATGGAAAAAGGTGTGGAAGCGGAAAAGCTTGGCTATGCCATTGCAAACTGGAATCGGGCGCAGGCCCAGACAAAGATGACGCAGCTGCTTAGTCAGTACGGAGATCAGATCGAACTGGTGTTGGCGAATAATGATGATATGGCACTGGGAGCTGTGGATGCCCTGAAAGAAGCGGAAATCCAGCAGGAGGAATGGCCCGCCATTTTTGGAATTGATGGAACTGATGTGGGGCAGACAGCACTCAGCAAGGGAGAGTTAAAGGGAACCGTCTATAATGATAAAGAAGGACAGGCCCAGGCAATGTTAAGCCTGGCCATGCAGCTGGCAGCGGGAGGCTCCCTTGAGGATTTGAATTTACAGGATGGAAAATATATTCGGCTTCCCTATAAAAAGATGGAGAAGATCGAAGGAAAATAGGAGACGACGATATGGATGACAATACAAGAGAAAAACTAAGACCGGTGCTGTACATTGCAGCGGGAGCCTATCTCATTTATCTGGCAGTGCATATGCTGCAGGACCTGGGAGCAATGACGGGAACCGAACACACGATGATGCTGGCAGCATCCATCCTCTTCGGTATTGGTGGTGTTGCGATTCTGATTTTTGGACTGATCTGTGGAAAGAAGATTTTTCTGGATGCTCCGGCAGCGGATGTATCCGTGGATCCTGACAAAGAGAAGAAAGAAACATCGGAAGAGCAGGAATAAAATCGGAATTTCAGGAATCTATACAAGCCTCGTTCATATATTATAGAAAGCGGAGACGACATGAAATGCCTTCCGCAGCTATTCTATAGGAAACGAGGTTTTTTTATGCCGGAAAATGAAATGGAACCAACAAGAAGAGCACCGGTGTCTGCGGGAGAACTGAAAGTGTGGTTGGTGGAAGAGCGGACGCGCAAACCTGTTCAGGGGGCACAGGTGCAGATTACTTATGAGGGGGATCCTCAGAGTGAAGTGAGAAATCTGACGACAGATGAGTCGGGAATGACGGAGTTTACAGCGCTTCCTGCGCCGGATCCGGCATACAGCCTGACTTTCTCGGAAGAACAGCCCTATGCGGAGTACACGGTACAGGTACGGGCAAATGGATATGAGAATGTGGAAGTAGCCGGAACGGAAATACTGCCGGGAGAAACAGCAGTGCAGGAAATCCGGATGAAGAGAGCGGTATCCCAGGAGCAATTTCAGCGGATTGTGATAATGCCACACACCCTGTTTGGTTCTTATCCGCCTAAAATTGCGGAAGCGGAGATTAAACCGGTAACTGAGACCGGAGAAATTGTATTGAGCAGAGTGGTGATTCCGGAGTATGTGATTGTCCATGACGGTGTGCCAACGGACAGCAGTGCAAAAAATTACTGGGTGCGTTACCGGGATTATATTAAAAATGTGGCATCAAGCGAAATCTATGCAACCTGGAATGATGCAGCCATTCGTGCCAATGTACTGGCAATTATGTCCTTCACACTGAATCGGGTATATACGGAATGGTACCGGAATAAGGGATATGACTTTACCATCACTTCCTCCACCGCTTTTGATCAGAAGTGGATATATGGCAGAAATATTTTTCAGAATATTTCAGATGTGGTGGATGAGATGTTTGGAAATTATCTGTCCAGGCCTAATGTGAAGCAGCCGATCCTTACCCAGTATTGTGATGGACGGCAGGTATCCTGTCCCAACTGGATGACCCAGTGGGGATCCCAGAGTCTTGGGCAGCAGGGGTATTCCACCATTGAAATTCTGCGTTATTATTATGGAGAGAGTATCTATATAAATACCGCAGTGGAAATTGCAGGAGTACCCTCTTCGTGGCCGGGATATGAGCTGGTGGAGGGCTCCCGGGGAACAAAGGTGCGACAAATGCAGGAACAGCTGAATGTGATTGCGGGGTCCTATCCGGCGATTCCCACGATAACGGTAGATGGCGTTTACGGACCGGCCACGAAAGCAGCCGTGGAGAAATTTCAGTCCATCTTTGGGCTTCCGGTAACAGGGATTGTAGATTACCGGACCTGGTACAAGATATCGGAAATCTATGTGGGTGTATCGAGAATTGCAGAGCTTTAGAAAATTATAAGAAATTCTGAAAAAGAAAGTCTTTGCTTTTTTGCTAAAGTTGGGTATAATGTAAGGTGCTAGCTTTGCGTAGACAAAGCCAGCACCTTAACAAGGAAAGTGCACAGCACTTTTTGAGCCTAAGGTCGTACAAGACAGGGGAAATAGGTCCCCTTGACAACAGAATGTATTCGATGCATCATTTGAAATAGAGGAAGGAACGAAAGGAGAACTTTTATGGCAGGAACAGACGTTGGAATTGATTTGGGAACAGCCAGCATCCTTGTGTATATTAAAGGTAAGGGAGTTGTATTAAAAGAGCCGTCCGTTGTGGCGTTTGACAGAGATACAAACAAGATTAAGGCAATTGGTGAGGAAGCAAGACTGATGCTTGGACGTACGCCGGGAAATATCGTGGCAGTCCGCCCGCTTCGTCAGGGTGTTATTTCTGACTTTACCGTTACGGAGAAGATGCTGGAGCATTTTATCCGCAAGGCAGTCGGAAAGAAAACCTTCCGGAAACCGAAGATTGCAGTCTGTGTACCCAGCGGTGTTACTGAGGTAGAGAAGAAAGCAGTAGAGGATGCTACTTATCAGGCAGGTGCAAGAGAAGTATTCATTATTGAGGAGCCGATCGCAGCAGCTATCGGTGCAGGTATTGATATCTCCAGACCTTGCGGAAACATGATCGTAGATATCGGTGGAGGTACGACAGATATTGCTGTTATCTCTCTTGGCGGAACAGTTGTCAGTACATCCATTAAGATTGCAGGAGATGATTTCGATGAGGCTATTGTACGTTTCATGAGAAAGAAGCATAATCTGCTCATCGGAGAGAGAACTGCAGAGGATATTAAGATCAAGGTAGGAAGCTGCTATCCAAGATCAGAGGTAGACAGCATTGATGTTCGTGGACGTAACCTGGTAACCGGTCTTCCGAAGACGGTTACCGTTACTTCTGAGGAGACCGAGGAAGCGCTGAAAGAGACCACTTCCCAGATCGTGGAAGCTGTTCACAGTGTACTGGAGCGCACACCACCAGAGCTGACTGCAGATATTGCAGAGCGGGGAATTGTACTGACCGGAGGCGGAGCATTGCTTCGTGGACTGGAAGAACTGCTGGAATCCAAGACGGGTATCAATACCATGACTGCTGAGGATCCGATGAAGTGTGTTGCAATCGGAACCGGTAAATTTGTAGAGTTCCTGTCCGGACATCGCGACGAGGAATAAAAAAAGAAAAAGAAGCGTGGGGCTGTTGTAAAAAAGGTGGGGAACCAGTCTTTTTTATGGCAGCCTTTTTATCGCATTTTGGCAATGGACAGAAAGGGGAAAAGCCGTGGAAATATGGAAAGGATATGTGGAACATATTGTATTTCGGAATACGGAAAATGGATATACGGTTTTTCAAATGGTGACAGATGAGGAAGAACTGACCTGCGTGGGAGTCTTTTCTGGCCTATCAGAAGGAGAACTGATTCAGGCGGCAGGAACCAGAAAGGAACATCCGCTGTACGGGGAACAGCTTCAGGTGGAACAGTACGAGATTCTGGCGCCGGAGGATGAGATGGCCATGGAACGTTACCTGGGAAGCGGAGCCATTAAGGGAATTGGTGCAGCCATGGCTGCGCGGATTGTGAGGCGTTTCAAAGGGGATACATTCCGGATCATCGAGGAGGAGCCGGAGCGACTGGCAGAAGTAAAAGGCATCAGCGAACGGAAAGCAATGGAAATCTCTGAGCAGATGATGGAGAAAAAGGAACTGCGTCAGGCTATGATGTTCCTCACCCAGTATGGGATTTCCATGCAGCTGGCAGTGAAGATTTATCAGGAATACGGCCCGAAAACCTATCAGGTGGTGCAGGAAAATCCCTACCGGATGGCAGATGACATCACTGGTGTGGGATTTAAGATGGCAGACGAGATTGCCAGCCGGGTTGGAATACACACTGGTTCTGATTACCGGATTCGAAGTGGACTTCTTTATATACTGCAGCAGGCTGCAGGAGAAGGGCATACGTGTCTTCCAAAAGAATTGCTGCTTCAACGGACCGCAGATCTTCTCCGGGTGGAGGAATCCGACATCGAAGTGCAGATGATGAATCTCTGCATGGACCGGAAACTGATTATAAAAGAAACAAAGGAACAGACACTGGTTTTTTATAGCCAGTATTATTATATGGAACTGAATGTTGCCAGAATGCTTCATGACCTGAATCTGGTATGCTCTATGGAGGAAGAGCAGATCTTAAAGAAGATTAGCCGGATTGAAGAGCAGGAGCAGATAGAACTGGATAAGATGCAGCGACAGGCCGTGGTGGAATCCGTGAAAAATGGTCTGCTCATTATTACCGGTGGTCCCGGTACGGGAAAAACGACCACCATTAATACCATTATCCACTATTTTGAGACGGAGGAAATGGAGATTCTGCTGGCAGCTCCTACGGGCCGTGCAGCAAAAAGAATGACGGAAGCAACCGGTTATGAGGCTGTGACCATTCATCGGCTTTTGGAACTGTCAGGTGCTCCGTCCGAAGAGCGGGGGCAGGCATCCTTTGAACGAAATGAAGAAAATCCGCTGGAGGCAGATGTGATTATCATTGATGAAATGTCCATGGTGGATATCTTTCTTATGCATGCGCTGCTCCGGGCGGTGAGTCCTGGAACCCGCCTGATTCTGGTAGGAGATATTAATCAGCTGCCAAGCGTGGGACCTGGATGCGTCCTGAAAGATATGATCCGGTCGGAGGCATTTCATGTGGTGATGCTGACCAAAATTTTCCGGCAGGCAAGCCAGAGTGATATTATCGTTAATGCCCATAAGATCAACCGCGGGGAGCAGGTTATTGTGGATAATAAGAGCAGGGATTTCTTCTTTCTGGAGCGGCAGGATCCCAATATCATTCTAAGGGTAGTGCTGGCGCTGGTGCAGGAAAAGATGCCCCGGTATGTGAATGCCCGGCCCTATGATATTCAGGTACTGACACCTATGCGTAAGGGGGTATTGGGAGTAGAGCATCTGAATGAAGTGCTGCAGAAATATCTGAATCCTGAATCTCCGGAGAAAGAGGAACATCAGACTGCCAGAGGTCTGTTCCGCGAAGGAGACAAGGTCATGCAGATCAAAAACAACTATCAGATTGAATGGGAAGCAAGAAATAAATATGGGATTGCCATCGACAAAGGAACCGGTGTATTTAACGGTGACATGGGAATGGTTACCAGAATTGACCCCCAGGCAGAGATTATGGAGGTGTTGTTTGATGACTATCGGACAGTATCCTACAGTTTTGAGAATCTGGAAGAACTGGAGCTGGCTTACGCCGTGACCATCCATAAATCCCAGGGAAGTGAGTATCCGGCGGTGGTCATTCCTCTGCTCACGGGTCCCCGTATGCTCATGAACCGGAATCTTCTCTATACGGCGGTTACCCGTGCCAGATCCTGCGTGACACTGGTGGGAAGTAAGGATACCTTTTCTATGATGATTGCCAATGTGAGGGAGCAGACCCGGTACAGCGGCCTGGAGGAGCGGATCCGGGAGGTGTTGCCGTGAAAATAGACTTTCCAGGACTTTTGTTTCCACGGCGCTGTCCCGTCTGCCACGAGATTGTGGAGGATCCGGGAGAACTGGCCTGTGATATCTGCAGGACCAGACTTCACCGGGTGCGTACGCCTTGGTGCCAGCGCTGCGGAAAACCTTTGGTTGCTCATGAGCAGGAGTATTGCGGAGACTGTAGCCGGAAGCAGCATGAATTTCACAAAGGTCGGGCAGCCTTTGTCTATGATGAAACCATGCGCCGGTCCATTGCAAAATTCAAATATGAAGGCAGACAGGAGTATGCCGCTTTTTATGCAGATGAGATTCTTAAGACCTGTGCCAGGGAGGTAATTGGCTGGAATGCAGAAGCATTCGTTCCCATTCCGCTTCATTCGGCAAGAAGGCGGAAAAGAGGATATAATCAGGCAGAGCTGCTGGCCCGGGAGCTCTCAGGAAGAAGCGGGATTCCTGTGGATAAGAGTCTTCTGATCAGAACAAAAAATACCCGTGCTCAGAAAGAATTAAGTGATCAGGAGCGCAAAGCAAATCTGAAACATGCTTTTTCTGTTCGGGAAAAGCGAATCCCTTATAAAAAAATAATTCTGGTGGATGATATCTACACAACTGGAAGTACCATGGATGAAGCAGCTGCAGTTCTGAAGGCCTGCGGGGCGGAAATGATATATTTTTTATGCATTTCTGTTGGAAGAGGCTCTTGAGTGTGTTATACTATGTAGTATTGAGGTGGAGACTGCTTATATGATAAATGAAGAAAAAGTAATCCTGATGACTCAGGCATCCCTTTATGAAAATAAGGAAAAGAAAAGAAATCTGAAAATTACCAGGTATTTCCGGCATGACTATATCAGCGTACAGCTCCTGGCAGGCTGGTTTTTCGTAACCTTATGTTTTCTGCTGGCTGCAGTGTTGTGGGGCGCATGCCACATGGAATATTTGATGGAGAATCTCCATAAAATGGATATACAGGGTTTTGGACTGCTTGTGTTGGCATTTTATGTGGTAACAGTGGTGGTTTATTTAAGTGTTTTATACGGGGTATCTTCCTACCGCTACAGCCGCGCTAAACGCAGTGTGAGTGAGTATATGCAGACATTGCAGAAGATTTCCGATATTTACGAAAAAGAGGATTCTGGCGAGACAACAGAGGATACGGACGGAGGAAAAGAATCATGACAGCACTATTGGAATTAAAACAGCGCATGAAAATGATCTATGCAAAATATGATATTTATCTGATTCCTGCAGCAAAATTTATCATTGCGCTGGCGGCGTTTCTGATGATAAACAGCCAGATTGGATTTATGGAAAAACTTGCAAGTCCGGTGGTAGCCATTCTGCTGGCGCTGCTCTGCTCGTTCCTTCCAGTGAATATGATTGTCCTGTTCGGTGCCCTTATGGTGTGTGTCCATGCATTTGCACTCTCTATGGAAGTGTTTGCTGTGGCAGCAGGTATCTTTTTTGTGATGTATGCAGTGTATTTCCGCGTGTGTCCGGGGCAGGGGTATGTACTGGTGCTGACTCCGCTTGCATTTGCTATGGGAATTCCCTATGCTATGCCCTTGGTACTCGGGCTGGTGGGCGGACCGGTCTGCGCAGTTCCCATGGCTTTTGGAACCATTATTTATTATCTTATGTATTATATGAAAAATAATGAGACCATGATTACCAATTCCGAGACAGAGACTATGGCAACGAGAATGACGTTTCTGGTGGAAAATGTGCTGAATAATAAAGCAGTGATTATGACCATTCTGATTCTGGCTATCGTACTGATGGTGGTATATGCCATCCGGAGAATGAGTGCGGATTATGCCTGGTATATGGCCATCGGCTCCGGGGCGGTTTTGAACATTGTACTGTTTCTGACCGGCGGATTGGTTATGGAAGTACGGATTTCCGTCATTGGACTGGTGCTTGGAACGGCGGTTTCCTTTCTGCTTGCCATGATTGTGGAGTTTTTCATGTTCAGTGTGGATTACTCCCGAACAGAATATACGCAGTTTGAAGATGATGAATATTATTATTATGTAAAAGCAGTACCGAAAATGTCAATTTCCATTCCGGATAAGAAAGTAAAGAAGATTAATACCAGACGCAGGAACAGCCGGAAGAAACATTAGTGTGGAAATATAAAGGAGAAGGAAGTGAAGAATATGAATCTTGGACAGCTGTATCAGTATCTGTCGATTGATGCGCTGCATGTGACGTGGACAGACGTGGCAGAGATTATCATATTGTCAGTGATCATTTATCAGATCCTGATGTGGATTAAGTCCACCAGAGCATGGGCATTACTGAAAGGTTTTGCCGTGATTCTGGCGCTTCTTGTGGTGGCAGCATTTTTCCATATGAACACCATTTTATGGATTGCCAAAAACTTTTTCAGTCTTGGAATTATGGCGGTCATCGTGGTGTTTCAGCCAGAGATGCGGCGCGCGCTGGAACAGCTGGGTGAGAATAATATTTTGACTACCATCGTACCTTTTGACGCATCCAGAAAAGAGGAAACCAGTATTTCTGACCGAACGATTACTGAACTGGTGAAGGCAAGCTTTGAGATGGGAAAAGCCAGAACGGGAGCGTTGATGGTGTTGGAACAGACGGTCAGCCTGAAAGAATATGAGCGGACCGGAATCGAGATTGATTCCCAGGTATCCAGTCAGCTGATTTTAAATATTTTTGAAAAGAACACACCGCTTCATGATGGTGCGGTGATTCTGTCCGGTGACAGAATTCGTTCTGCTACCTGCTATCTTCCGTTGTCAGACAATATGACACTTAGTAAAGCGTTGGGAACAAGACATCGGGCAGCGGTAGGGGTCAGTGAGGTGACTGATTCCCTGACCATCGTGGTATCAGAAGAGACCGGTTCCGTATCAGTGGCGAAGAACGGACGCCTGCTCCGCAATCTGAATCAGGATCAGCTGAGAGAACAGCTGCAGACGCTGCAGGTAAAATCCGCGGAGAGAAACAAGAAGATCAGACTGTGGAGAGGACGTGGCCATAATGAAGACAAAACTGCTGAATAATCTGATGTGGAAAATCCTTTCCGTGCTGGCGGCTATTATGCTATGGCTGGTTGTGGTGAATATTGATGACACCATTGAATCAGAGTCTTTGAAAAACCTGCAGGTCAGTCTTTTGAATGCAGACGTGATTACTTCCCAGGATCAGACCTATCGGATTGATCCAGGAACAGATAAAGTAAATCTGACCGTTTATGCCAGGAGAACAGAGCTTGCGAAGGTGAAACCCTCTGATTTTGTGATTACGGCAGATATGAAAAAAGATCTGCGCTATGACAGTATGGTGAAAATAGAAGTAACTTATACCGGTAATGCCAAAATCGACAACATTGAACAGAGCCGGGAAAATGTTTTGGTCAGCATTGAGGAGAAGGTGACGGAACAGTTCAAGGTAACGGTAGATACCAACGGAACGCCAAGCGATGGACTGGAAAAAGGAACCGCCATTCCGGAGAAATCCATGATCGAGATCAGCGGACCAAAATCTGTGGTAGAACAGATCAAGAAAGTGGTGGCGAAAGTAAATATTACCGGAATTACCGGTACGGCAGCTCTGACTACCCGCCTGGAGCTGGTAGATGGAAATGGCGAAGACGTGGATGATTCCCAGCTGGAGTATCTGGGAAAAGATGCAGATTTCAATGTGACCGTAACTACGTTAAATACAAAGAAAGCAGGTATCAGCTTTGATATCAGCGAAGCGGCACCGGAAGGTTACAGTCTGTCCACCATTACGTATAAGCCGGAGACGGTAACCATTGCAGGTGCACTGTCTGATATTCGTTCGATTTATAATCTGAATATTCCGGCAGAGGCTTTGAATCCCGAGAGAAAGACTGGAAGAGTAGAACAGACGGTAGATATCAGTCAGTATCTTCCTGAGAATGTTATCATTCCGGAGGAGGATGAGCATGATATTGTAGTAACCATGGAAATTGTAGCCAATGAGACGGTGAATTACAGCTTTACACCGGATCAGATTGAATATGAGAATACCGCGGATGGCCTGCAGGTAGACCGTTCCAACAGCGAGACCGTCATTATGCCGGTCAGCGGACTGGCTTCTGCGCTGTCAGACCTCACGGCAGACTCCATTACAGTGACAGCAGACATGTCAGGAGTGAGCAAAACAGGAACCTATACGGTACCGGTGACGGTGACGCTTCCGGCTGGCTTCAGCTGCCCGCAGGATCTGGGAATGACCGTTCATGTGGTATCCTCGAAAGAGGAATAAGGAAATAAAGGAAAGACAGACCTGCGGGTCTGCCTTTCTGCGTCAGGAACAAATCTAAAATGCATGAAAGGGATACTCTGCATGAAGAATAGAAACAAATATCTGGTGGTCTGGGCGGTGATCTGCCTGTTGGTCGTCATAATCGGGATTGCGCTTCCGGTGACGAGAAACTGTTCGCTTGGACTGGAAGGTGCCAATCAGGCGAACTTACGAAAAGCAACAGAAGAACTGACCGAAGGAACCATACTGGAATTTACGGTAAATCCGCCGAAGCCAACGGCAAATCAGATCGGATTCTTTTTCACGGTAAATAAACATGAATTTGAAGAAGGTATTTTGCGGATTGCCGCATTTGACGGAGAAGAACTTATCGGCGGACAGGATTTTCCGCTGGAGGATTTGGATGAAGACCGTTTTCTGTTCATTTCGCTGGATCATTCACCGGAGGAACTGACCGTACGGATGACCTGTGATGCCAGAAGAAAGGGACCTTCTGTCTGGCTGAACGAAACAACCATAACACCCGGACATGCTTCCGTGAATGGCGTTCCACTGGAAAAAAGCCTGGTTTACAATCTGACTTATACGGAACAGACCCATCAGACAGGTCGGCCGATTCTGCTGGGCTTGATTTTATTTCTGGGAGGGTTGGGCGTCTGGCTGACAGGTGGTCTTCAGAAAGAAAAGCAGCAGAAACAGGCGGCACTGCCTATTGGCAGAGAGATGCCGGACAGACGGCAGCTTCTGGGTTTGGGCCTTGCCCTTGTCTGCGGAGCACTGTTGTTCTTCTATCTTTATGATACCAGAATCCGGATCGCACAGAATACGACGGAGAAAGTTGCAATTTTTCAGACTGACGGAAAGTCAATCCCAGTGACGAAAGAAAATGCCTCCTTGAGTCAGGTTGTGAAGCCTCTGCAGGATCAGATGACCGGATTTGGCGTGCGGTTCTGGCTGGAAGAAGGGGCAGTGCTTCATGAGGGAGCCATGCATGCAACAGTTACGGATCTTACATTGTCGGAAATACTCTGCGAGACGGATATCCAGGCAGGACAATTTATTTCCGGCGAGTATGTAGGGCTGCTTTTTGAAAATTCTCAGGTGGGAGTGAGGGACCACACCTATCGGATTGATCTGACATTTTCCCCGGAGCTCTGGAACAGTGGCCTGGAAGTACTGACCAGCGGGGATAATCTTTGTATAAATGCTTATTTATATTATAATATTTTTCTGAAGAAGTTTTTCTTCTTCATGTTTCTGGGTATGGAAGCATTTATTACCCTGTTCTGGTATCTGGTTTTTGTGAGAAAGACAAGAATCGAGACGGTTTTTCTGGTGACGGTACTGGGATTGGGATTGTTCTATAACGTGCTTCTCACACCCCAGATGGTACCTGATGAGGCAAAACATATTGATATGGCATACCGGTACAGCAATGAGCTGCTGGGGTATGAATCCTTGGGAGATACCAGCTGTCTTATGAGAGCAGACGATGTGGAGACCGAATTTACATCGTCACCGTCTTTTAGAAATTACCGCAATATATATTATGGACTGTTTTCACGGGTACAGGATGACCGGATGGTGGAAGCAGAGGTGAACAGCAATATTGAAGGAAGTCTTCTGTTCTATGCACCGGCTGTGCTTGGTATGAGCCTGGCGAGGATATTACATCTGGGAACAGTTCCTATGCTGCTCTTTGCCAGATATCTGAATCTGATCGCCTTTGCGCTGCTTACCTGGTTTGGCATGAAGCGCCTGCCCTTTGGGAAATTGACATTATTTTTAATCGCTGTTTTACCGATTAATTTGCAGCAATGTACGTCTTTTTCCCATGATGCCATGGTGCATGGCATTTTATTCCTGTTCTGTTGTCTCTGCCTGAAAGCCATTTATGGAAAAAAGGAACTGACCGGATGGCAGATGCTCCTTTTGGAGCTTCTTGGAGTCATGGCTGTTTACTGTAAGAGCGGAAGCTATCTGCCGCTGATGCTGCTGATTCTTTTGATTCCGGTGGCTTCCTATGGAAGTCCGAAGAAGAAATGGGCGGCAACGGCATCTGTCTTTGGTATGCTGCTGCTGGTATTTGCGGCGAAAAATATGTCGATGGTGACCGGCATCGCCGCCACTACGGATGCCACCAGTGTGGTAAGCACCGGAGATGGGACGGCTTATGCCACCGGATATACTCTTAGCTATTTCCTTCATGATCCGCTGCAGCTCATTTATATGATTGTAAATACCATTCTCGATAAAGGTGGATTTTATGTGGAGTCTTTGATCGGATATAAGTTGGGATGGGTGGAGATTGAGACATCCACTATGATTGTGGTACTGTTCTTGTTCCTGCTGTTTTTGTCCAATTGCCAGACCAGGGAGGAATCTATATTTGTGACAGCCGGACAGCGTACGGTGATGATCTTTTCCTGCCTTGGCTGCACAGGGCTTATTGTACTTGGAATGCTGCTTTCCTGGACTCCTATGGGATATGTATCTGTAGAAGGTGTGCAAGGGCGTTATTTTCTGCCGTTTTTGCTAATTCTTCTGACTGCATGCAGAAATCGGATGATTTTCCTGCGTCAGAAGATGGATCGGGGCATTATGGCAGCGGCGGTGACAGGGCAGCTTCTGACGATTGTCTATGTGATTAAACAAGTAATGGCTGTGTAGGACAGCCTGGAGAGGAACGATTTTATGGATAAAAAAAGACTGGCCGTCAATATGGCGGCACAGCTTCTTGCATTTGCCGTCAATATGGGGATCAGTTTTCTCCTGGCACCGATTATCGAAGCCAAGATGGAAAATACCTATGGATTTGTCACGTTGGCCAACCAGTTTGTCCTGTATGCCCAGATCGTTGTATCTGCGTTAAATACGATGGCCAGCCGTTTCATCACAATTCACATCCACAGAGGGGAAGACCAGACGGCCAGTGAATATTTTTCATCGGTATTCTTTGGCAATGTGATGATGGCGGGGATGTTTCTGTTGCCGGCGCTCGTCATTGTCATTTTCATGGGAAGTATGCCGTTTTTGAATGTACCGGCGGATGTGCTTCATGACGTGCAGCTTCTGTGGGCTTTTGTATTTGCAAACTTTTTCTTAAGTATTATTACGTCTGTATACGGAATTTCCACCTATGCGACGAACCGTCTGGACTTAACATCCATCCGTACCATGTACGGAGATATTATCCGGATTGTATTTTTATTTGGAACGTTTCTGATCTTTAAACCGACACTGTGGTTTATCGGAGCGGCATCCCTTTTAAGCACGGCGTATACAGCCTTCTGGAACCGCAGATTTACCAGGCAGCTTCTGCCCCAGGTACAGATGAAGATATCCAATTTCCGTTGGAAAAAGGTGTGGGAGCTGGTGTCTCTGGGAGCCTGGAATTCCCTGACCCGTCTGGGACAGCAGCTGCTGGATGGTGTGGATATTCTGCTGTCAGGCGCACTGATTCTGGATGGAAATGCTTCCATGACCATGCTGTCTCTGGCAAAAATGGTGCCGACAGCGATTTCCAGTCTTATGGGAACGGTGGTGGGCGTGTTCAATCCACAGATCACCATTGCCTATGCAGAGGATAACACGGAAAATCTCGTGAAGATTATTAAGAGCTGCAACCGGATTCTCATTTTTATCATGAGTATCCCCATTGCATTTCTGACCGCTTACGGAAGAGATTTCTATGCCATGTGGCAGCCTACCAAGGATGCGGACATGCTGCAGAGACTGTCTCTGCTGGCGGTAGGGGTGCTCTATGTGAGCATGAGCATTCAGGTGCTCTATCATGTATTTATTATTACGAAAAAAGTAAAATGGAATTCTTTAGTTATCCTTGGTTCCGGAGTACTGTCCTCCTGTCTGTCACTGCTTTTGTTGAAGACAACGGATCTGGGAGTCATGGTATTTCCGCTGTCCAGTATGCTGACCGGACTTCTGCGAAATCTTATTTTTACTCCGATCTATGCGGCCAGATGCCTGAAGATCCGCTGGAACCGGTTCTATGGAGATATTCTGCTGGGTTGGATTTCTATTGGCAGTATTGTGATTCTTGGAAATCTGTCCCGGATGGTATTCCCGGTAGATTCCTGGATAAAACTGATTCTGACAGGCGTGGTTATGGGACCGCTGGCACTGGCCTTAAATTTCCTGATTATTCTTAGAAAAGAGGAGCGGGAAATGGTGATTGGCATGTTGAAGTCCAGGCTGAAAGGAGCAAAATAGAAAGATGTTCAGTATCGTCATTCCGGTCTATAATGCGAAAGCGTCACTGGAGCGCTGTGTGGATTCCTGGCTTTGTCAGACGAGAAAGGATCTGGAAATCATTCTGGTGGATGATGGTTCTTCCGATGGAAGCAAAGAACTTTGCGACGAGTTGGCTAAGAATCATTCTGGCATCTGTGTCCGGGTAATTCATCAGGCTAACAGCGGTGTATCCGCGGCGCGAAATGCGGGAATCCGGGCTGCAGAAGGAGAATTCCTTCTTTTCACAGACAGTGATGACTATGTGGAGCCGGACTATCTGGAAAAGATGGCAGCTCTGCAGGAAAACAGTGATGCAGATCTGGTACTCTGCGGGTATCATCATCTCTATGATGGTGCAGATATTGTAAAAGTACCGGGAGAGACCCATGTGAGTACCATGGCAGAGTTCCAGCAGGAATTTCTGGAGCTCTATAAAAAGAGTGATCTTAATATGCCATGGAATAAATTATATCGGAAAGCATTGGCTGGTGTATTTGATACGTCTTTGAGCCTGGGGGAAGATCTCCTGTTTAATCTCGAATATTTATCAAAATGCCGGAGGGTTGCTGTTCTGGGAGAACCGCTGTGCTGGTATGTTCAGGACATGGGAAAGACGACCCTGTCTTCCGAAAAGCGTCAGAACCGGATGGAACTGGCAGAACGCATCTGCAGGGAGACGGAAAATTTCTATGAGAAGACCTGGGGAACCCCTTGTAAGGACGGCAGTATTTTTCTTCGTTATATGAACGAAGTCATGGATGAATGTGAGAAACTTCCGGATGACAGAACGCTGGCTTATCGGGAAAAATTAGAAATTCTGCACGGCTATGCGAAGGATCCGCTGGTGAAAAATCGTGGATCCGAGGTGCGGTTTACGTATCCGGATTATCGGATTTTATGGATTTTTTTGAAGAGGGATATGGTACGGACGGTCTATGGTCTGTGCGTGGTACGCAGCCTTCTGGTGAAAGTGCTGCATGAAATACGGAGGAGCCGAAGATGACAACCCCATTAATCAGTGTAATTGTACCGGTATACCGGGTAGAAAAGTATCTGGAACGATGTGTGAAAAGTATTCTTTCCCAGACTTATAAAAACCTGGAGGTGATTCTGGTGGACGATGGGTCTCCGGATCAGTGCCCTGCCATCTGCGATGCCTGTGCAGAAAAAGATGCCAGGGTGAAAGTGATTCATCAGGAAAACAAAGGTCTTTCCGGGGCGAGAAATGCAGGGATCGATGCAGCCTCCGGAGAATATCTGGCATTTGTGGACAGTGATGATTATGTGAGTCCGCATTTTATCGAGGAACTGTATCAGCTTCTGCAGGACACCGGCTGCGCCATCGGACAGTGCCGTTTTTCCTATGTGAAAGAGGACGGACTGGTGGAAGAAGGCGATTCTGCGTTCTGCATTTACCGGGGAGAGAGTCTGATGGAACAGCTCTATGGACCGGAGGAGAAAGCCACCTGTTTTGTGGTGGCCTGGAACAAGCTGTACCGGGCGGAACTTTTTAAAGAAACAGGAATCCGGTATCCGGAAGGACGGATTCACGAGGATGAGGCGACCACGTATCGGTTGTTTCATGAGGCGAAGAAGCTGGCATTTCTTGACCGGGTGTTGTATGGATATTACACAGAAAATGGAGGCAGCATTACATCTGTCTTCTCTGCAAAGCGGCTGCAGTGGCTGACGGCTCATGAGGAACGGATTGCATTTTTTAAGAAAAATGGTTATGAGAAGCTTCTCCCGGCAGCTTACCGGAAGCTCTGTGATGCCTGCATTACTTTCTATTTCCGCTGCACGGAGCAGGTGAAAGATGCAGAAGAACTCAAGAAAGAGCTGCGGAAGCGGCTGGAAACTTACCGGGCGAACGGGGCTGCCTGGATCGCAGCGCTGCCTTTAAAAACCCGCATGGGATATGAATTATTTTCCATGAGTCCGGGACTTTATGCTAAAATGCTTCAGAAAATGCAGGAGACATCATGAACGAGAAAATCAGTGTCATAGTACCAATCTATAAAGTGGAACAGGTGCTGAAACGTTGTGTGGACAGCATCCTTTCCCAGACCTATGAGAATCTGGAGATCATCCTGGTGGATGACGGGTCACCGGATCAGTGTCCGGCCATCTGCGATGCTTATGCAAGGCAGGATGCCCGCATCAAAGTGGTACATAAGAAAAATGGCGGCCTTACTTCGGCATGGAAAGAGGGAGTCCGGCATGCTGAGGGCGAATGGCTTGGCTTTGTGGACAGTGATGACTGGATTGAGCCGGATATGTATGAGCGGCTATATGAGCCGCTGAAAGCACAGCAGGCGGATATGTCCATGGCAGGTCTGGTCTTTGATTACGAAGATCCCAATTATCCGCCACGAAAAGAAGGCAACCGGCTGACGAAGGAATATTACAGTGCGAAAGAATGGCAGGAATTGTTCCCGGTATTGATCAATGATGGAAGCTTTATCGGAAGAACCATTCAGCCATCCCGGGTGACCAAACTGTTCCGGAGGGAACTAGTGGAGCAAAATCTTGACCTGTGGGACGACTGGGTGACAGTGGGAGAAGATCTGCAGATGGTCTTTGCGGCTGCAATAGATGCGAAGGGAGTCTGCGTAGTGCCAGATTATTATCCCTATCATTACTGGTATAATACGGCGTCTATGACCGGACAGTATGATGCCCGCTATCTTGAAAAAATTAAATTGCTGCGGGAACGGATGGAGGCAATTTCGGACGCCAAAAAGGGATATGACTTCCGGCCGCAGATACGAAATGATTTCCTGAGTCTTGCCATTATGGCAGTGAAAAATGAGATCTGGAGAAATCATCAGGATTCCTTCTTCACGGTACTTCAGAAAACAAAAGAAATGTGCCGGGACAAGGCAGTGCAGGAAGCGTTGAACAACCATACCATGGATCGTCTGGGACTGTCTGTGAAAGTTTATATTTTTATGATGAAACATGGGCTGGCATTTCCCTGTTATATAGTAACCAAGTTATTTTTTACCTTATATTATGGAGTTTTTTCACATGTACAATAAAAAAAGAAAAGCCATCTTCTTTGACATAGATGGAACTTTACTGGCCTCGGGGGAGGGAATTCATGAGAGCGTGAGGGAGGCGCTTAAGAAAGTAAGAAATCATGGGCATCAGATATTTATTGCTACCGGGCGTGCCTGGTGCTGTCTGCCGGAAGAACTGCAGGATGTGGAACTGGACGGGCTTATTGCCAGTGCAGGAAGTGATATCTGGTTTCACGGACAGAATGTGTACCGTCAGTCTCTTTCACCGGAACTGATTGAACATACTTGTCAGATCTTAAAAGAGATGGATGCGGTCTATCTGCTGGAAGGGTTTGACCGGATCTATGTGTCTGAGAAAGCGCAGCGGATTCTTCTTGGGAAAGAGGTGCTGCCAAATGACAATCCGGAGCTGGTTCGCTGGAAAAAGTATTTTCGGCAGAAGCCAAACCTGTATCCGATCGAGGAATGGACACCGGATGGAGAGAAGGTGCCGAAGATTACCTTTATGTTATTTCAGAAGGAGCAGGTGGAGAAAGTAAAAGAGATCATGTCAGAACATTTTCATGTGGTCTTTTTCCCGGCGGCTTACGATGACTTCTGGAATGGTGAATTGATTTCCCGAAGGGCGGATAAGGGGACTGCCATTCAGAAAGCGGCAGAACTTCTTCATATAGGGATTGAGGACACCATCGCGTTCGGGGACAGCATGAATGATTATGAGATGATCGAGAAGGCTGGCTGCGGTGTGGTGATGGCAAACGGGGATGAATACCTGAAGACAATTGCAGACCGGATCTGTGAGTCCGTACAGGAAGACGGCGTGGTTCGGGAACTGGAACGGATGCATCTGATCTAGGTGTATAATCATCAAAAGACAGAAGAAAGCCGGGAGTTATGTTGCTGTCCCGGCTTCCTCTTTCGATTATAACAAACGCTATCTTTCCTCCACCACCTGGAAGATAAAAAACTTAAGATAATAACTTTCATCCGCGGCCCACAGGATCGGATGATCCGGAGCCTGAGTACGGAACTCTACCTGACGAAGTCGTTTGTGAGTAGCTTTGGCAGCTTCCTTTACGGTCTTTGCCAGCAGTTCCTGTGTCATAAAGTGAGAGCAGGAACAGGTGGCAAAATAACCACCGTCTTTTACCAGCTTCAGACCTTTCATATTGATTTCACGATAGCCCTTAATGGCATTTTTAGTGGCTTCTCTGGATTTTGTAAAAGCAGGCGGGTCAAGGATAACCACATCGTACTTTTCGCCGGCAGCAGCAAGCTTCGGTAATTCATCCAGTACATTGGCACAGCGGAAGTGAACGGTATTCTGCAGTCTGTTAAGGCGTGCGTTGGCTTCAGCCTGAGAGACTGCATATTCAGAGATATCAAGTCCGGTCACATCACTGGCACCTGCAATACCGGCATTCAGCGCGAAGGTTCCCATATGAGTAAAACAGTCCAGCACTTTTTTGCCTTTGCAGATGCGCTGCATGGCAAGTCGGTTATACTTCTGATCCAGGAAAAATCCAGTCTTCTGACCGTTTGCCACATCTACCAGATAGTGTACTCCGTTTTCAACGATTTCTACAGTGGTGTCAAATTCCTCTCCGATAAAGCCTTTTACTTTCGGCAGCCCTTCCTTGGTGCGCTCGTTGGCGTCGCTTCGCTCATAGACGCCGCGGACGGTGATGCCGTCTTTGACCAGCAGTTCTCTTAAGATCATTACGATCTCTTCTTTGAAAGCTTCCATTCCGAGGGCCAGGCATTCCACAACCAGCACATCCTCATATTTATCGATGACCAGTCCGGGCAGAAAATCTGCCTCACCGAAAATAATCCGGCAGGAGGAAGTATCCACGGTAGTTTTTCGATAGTCCCATGCATTTTTCACCCGCATGGTAAGAAATGCGTGGTCGATTTCCTGATCGGCTTTTCTTGTCATCATACGGATGCGGATTTTTGAATTCTGGTTAATAAATCCGCTTCCCATAGGGTAGCCGTCAAAATCATGGACAGTTACTAAATCACCATTCTTGAACCGTCCGGTAATGGTATCTATCTCGTTATCAAAAATCCAGGCTCCACCGGACTTGATCGTGCGGCCCTCGCCTTTTTTCAATGTTACAATTGTGTGATACATAGAATCCTCTTTCTGAGCTGTTTTCTTACAGCTTTTGTATTTATAACCTGTTTTTAGTTTAGCGGTTGAAAAAAGCAGTGTCAAGAGGTATAAGGCGTGGGAAACGGGCCATACTCTTTTTAAGTTATAGTTTCCTGAATCCAGCCGGGCGGAAGTGACACCCTGTGAAGAGAAACCGCTTGCGCTAAGTCCTCGATCCGGCGGTACTAACATTCGAACCTCGCTGAATGCTCGTTCTCATGAAGTACCGGGACTGCGGACGTTCCCTTCACAGGGTGTCACTTCCGCCCGGCTGGTAATCAGTGAATTATAATTAAAAACTAGCTGTTACAACGAAGGAGTAGCAGAAAGGAGTATCTATGGATTTTAACCAGTTAGAGGAAAGCGACCGGATGAAATATGAAATTGCAGAAGAACTGGGATTGTTGGAAAAGGTGCAGAAGGGCGGCTGGAAATCGTTATCGTCCAGAGAAACCGGAAAAATCGGCGGAATTTTAAGCACCAGACGAAGAGCACAGGCGAAAAAAGAAAAACCGGAGCAGGTGTAATACCTGCTCCGGCAGAAATTCAATAGAAATCCCCTTTGATCAGATGCGGATAGGAGACTGATAATCAGCGCCCAGCATCTGTTTTTTCTTTTCCTGAAATTCCCAAAAATAATTTTCTTCCACATCGGACCAGGAATGGGTAGCCCGGTCGTAAACCTGAAGAAATCCTTCCAGTTCCGGATGCTGGCGGACGGTATTATTTAAGTATTCTTCACCGGTCAGGGGATTGATCTCACCTGCCGGACGGACACGGCGGAATGCTTCTGGAATCTGGAAGGTGATGCGGTCCCCGTTCTCCAGGGTACGGTCAATCATGTCATCCGCACCAGATGAAGAATCCTGATCTGTATTCTTTTCAGAAAGCTTCGGGGATGGAGTCTGGGACATTGGAGGTACTGCAATATCAGTTTCATTCTCCATGTCCGGAAGGGAAGAAGGCTGTGCCATATGAGGCGGCAGTTCTCTGGCGGCCTGCGGCCATGCATATTTGGACGCGATGCGGTCGGCAGGCTCCAGCCGTATGGAAACCCGGTATCCAAGAAGGCCGGCAATCGTGTACATATCCTGCTCCGGGAAATTATCCCGTTTTAGTCGCTGGGTCAGATTCTGTCGGGACATGGGCTGTCCGGTAGACTGGGTATAGAGATCTGCCAGATCTTTGATGGTCATATGTTTTCTGTTCAGCAGTATTTTGATCTGTTCGCCAAATGATAATTCCATAAGAGCCTCCTTCTTTCGGGTGTATATTCTGTAGATCTGATTATAATACAAATATCTTGTCATGTAAATTACAAAGTTTCTTATGATCTTTTATAAATGGGAGAATATAATAAAAGAAAAAGAATGGAACTATGAATAGTCAGAAAACAGGAAGTGATCTGAACCTGGCATTGGATGCCACGGAAGAGGAGCGGGAACGATCCTTGAATCTGAACGTGGGATACGACAGGGAAAATCGAATATGGGAATTGATTGTCAAATATTCCGGCAGCCTGGAGCGGATTGCTTCGGATGCCGTACAGGTGACAGAATTAACCAATGAATATGCAATTTTAAAAGTACGGGAGCCGCTGGTGGAAACACTGGCGGCTCTTCCTGAAATTGAATATATAGAGAAACCGCATCGCTTGTATTTTCAAAGGGAAAATGGAAAGAGAGTGTCCTGTGTGAATCCGGTGCAGAGAGCGCCCTTGTCACTAACAGGAAAAGGAGTGCTGGTGGCAGTGCTGGATTCCGGTGTGGATTATACCCATTCGGAATTTCGGAATGCGGACGGAACCACCCGGATTCTGGCATACTGGGACCAGACAGGGAGTGGAACATCACCGGAGGGATCGGTGCAGGCAGCAGGGGGGCCGCCCGTGGGATTTCATCAGGGCGTGGAATATACCAGGGCGCAGATGAATGAGGTGCTGACATCTGGAAACAGACTTCCTATTAGTGATGGCAGTGGACACGGGACAGGTGTGGCAGCCATCGCTGCAGGAAATGGAGGCGTTGCACCGGACAGCGAACTCCTGGTGGTAGAGCTTGGCATTCCCGGAGAGACCGGATTTCCTAGAACCACGGAACTCATGGAAGGGCTGGATTATGTGCTTCGTAAGGCGCTGGAATATCGGATGCCGGTGGCGGTGAATATCAGCTTTGGAAATACCTATGGATCTCACAGGGGGACCAGTCTTCTGGAAACTTATCTTGACGATATGAGCAGCCGCTGGAAAAATGTGATTTGTGTAGGCAGCGGAAATGAAGGAAACAGAGCCGGACACACGGCGGGAAATTTAACCGGGGTGAGGGAACAGCTGGTGGAACTGACAGTGGCTTCCTACGAACCGGCATTGAGCATACAAATATGGAAGAATTATGTGGATCGATTTCGGATCTATCTGACAGCACCGGATGGGACGACAGTCGGTCCTTTTTATGAACGGCCGCCAGCCCAGCGCTATCTGGCAGGCAGAACGGAACTTCTGGTTTATTATGGGGAACCGGGCCCCTATAGTGTTGACCAGGAAATTTTTATTGAGATGATCCCACTTAGTGGATATATAGATGCGGGAGTGTGGACGATCCGGCTGGTTTCGGAAAAAATTGTGGATGGAATCTGGCAGATGTGGCTTCCGGGAAGTGTGGTTCTGGGAACCGATACCCGTTTCTTACGTCCGGTAGAAGAGACAACGCTTACCATTCCCTCTACCGCATCCAAAGTGTTGACCGTGGGGGCTTATGATGCGCTGACCAACGCCTATGCAGACTTCTCTGGTCGGGGCGGCAGAAACGGAATCCAGAAGCCGGATCTTGTGGCACCAGGGGTAGAGATCCTGACTGCCGCGCCCGGCGGCGGATACCTCCGCAAGAACGGTACCTCCTTTGCTGTTCCCTTCGTCACCGGTGCTGCCGCACTTCTGATGCAATATGGAATTACGGATGGAAATGATCCCTATCTCTATGGAGAAAAAGTGAAGGCATATCTCCGCCGCGGTGCTGCTCCGCTGCCGGGGATTCGGGAGTATCCTGATGAACGGGTGGGGTATGGGGAGGACGTTATAATAAGGTTACATTGAAGAAAGTCAGTAAAATCAAGTGTTTCCGTTCATTTTCCCAACACAGAAACGAAGCACTTTCACCATGATTTTGAAGAAAATCTGCCCGGGTTGGATTCAAAATGATATGGAAAGAAAGATTTGTAGCAATGACGTAACATGAACAGTTGGTTCTGTTACAGACAACAGTTTAAACGAAAGAGAGGTCATAGGGATATGAAACTGACTTATACAAATGTAAATGGATACCTGATTCCGAACCTCACCTATAAATCCGGTGAGCAGATGGAACAACTTGGCAAATATGGATTCTTACGCAGAGATTATCTGAAGAACCATCGGAATTCAACGTATCAGGTGATGCTTTTACAGGATTCCATTGGAGGGCATCTTCTGGAAGTGGACAAGGCAGCCAGAGAACGGGAAGAAGTGCTCCTGAAGCAGTTGGAAGAAAAAGAACCACTGCCAGATAAGGAGAAAAATCAGATGACATGGGTAAGAGCAGCCAATCAGCACAGAGCGATTGCAGAAGAGATTATCCTGAAAGAATTGATTTATGTATAAGGAATGCCAGTAATCAATCTGGCAGGTAACTGATAAAAATAGAATATTGTGAGCGAAGTAAGGCGTGAGTCATAAAATATGGCTTGCGTCTTTCTTTTTGCCTGAAAGGAAGTGATAAGTTTGAACAAGAAGTTTTTGAAGCATTATATGGAAACCAATCCAGAAGGGACAGCACAGACCTATATCTTTCTGGTGGACAATCAGGATATAGCGTTGAATATTGTGATGTCAGGTTATCAGGCACTTTGCCTGGTGCAGGAAGATGACGGATATTATTTCAGTGCAGATTCCTTTATAGAGGAAATGAGGTCTATTCAGTTTACTGGAAGCTGTCAGAGTGCCTATCATTATGTGGCTGCCTGTACGGTGAAGTGGATGAATGATAAGTTACAGATATTTTTCAAAGACGCTGGTCTTGATGGAAAAGCAGGCTGGCAGTTGTTCAAAGAGAAAGAGTACCTTGGCAAATTGGATAATCAGAAAGAAGTTGAGAAACTACTGGAACAGTATATTCTTCGGTTTGAACGAGAACCGAAAGAACAACCGGAACTGAGCCGTTTTCATTTATTTGATGCAAAAGGGAATGTGAAAGGCGTCCGGGATATGGAGATTGTAGATTATCTGGTGGAGAATGTTCAGTTTTTTGTGGTAGGAATTACACCTTATTATTATGAACATGGTGCCTATTGGGAAGATCATAATGGGGTGAGAATGAAATACCGTATACAGAAGCTGATCTATCGAGATCAGATACAGAGTGGCGTAATTAAAAGAATTTATAATCTGCTGATTACACAGCCGAAAGTTCACCGGGAGGCATATGAACTAAATAAGCAGCCTGTGCGGTGGATTAATTTTAAAAATGGATATTATGATCCGATTACGGGTGAAATGCTGGAACACAATCCGGATTATCTGACAATCAATCAGATACCATTTCCCTATTATCCGGAAGACAGAGAGCAGGTGATGCAGGGCGGCGAAAATATCAAAAAATATCTTGCATCCTCTCTTCCAAATATAGAAGAACAGCAGACGTTCTGGGAGTATTTTGGATACTGCATGACACAGGATACGCAGTTTCAGAAATTCCTTACACTGAAAGGAAATGGTGGAACCGGAAAGTCTGTGGCAGTATCGCTGATTCAGCATGTAGTTGGAATCAACAATATGTCCAGCATTTCTTTACAGGATTTAAATAAACGATTCTATGCGACTGGAATGTACGGAAAGCTATTAAATGCCTGTGCGGATATTCCATGCAAGGCAATGGAGAATACAGATGTATTAAAGAAAGCAGTCGGTGAGGACACACTGATTTATGAGAAAAAAGGACAGGATGCAATTCATTTCCACTCTTATGCAAAGCTGCTTTTTTCTACCAATGAAATGCCACAGAATCTTGAGGACAAGTCAGATGCTTTTTATCGTAGACTACTGATTCTCGATATGAACCGGGTAGTAAAAAGTGGTGAAAAAGATCTGCACTTAAAGGAAAAGGTACAGGCAGAATCCGATTATGCAATTCATATGGCGATGATTGCATTGAAAAATCTGTACGAACAGGGAAAGTTCACGGAGAGCGAACACAGCAAAGAATGTGTAAGAGAAGTGCAACGGACGTCAGATAGTATCTGTGCTTTTATTGATGAGTCATTGGTGCGTGCCAAAGGGAAACGTCTGAAACGAAGTGAAGTGTTCCATATGTATGAGGAATACTGCAAAGAGAATGGCAGACAGGGGCATGGTAAATCCAACTTTTTCAGGAATATGACAGATAAAGGTTTCCTTCTGAAGCAGTACAATGGTGAGTTCTATTATCAGGATATTGCAGTTAAGGAAGAAGATTTTTGTCCTGTAGATCCAGAAGAAAGAATACCTTTTGAAGAAACAGATATAGATTATAAACAGTTACAATTAAATATGAATCAGGGAATTAAGGGCATTTAGGGCAAAATAAGCAAAAAGAAATGTTACCGGAGCAGGAGAAATAACAAAGATAGCTGCCAGAGTACATAAAATTTTGCTTTTTTACACTGATTGCCCTTTTTCAGGTATCAACGTTTTAGCTGATACAAATATAGGTTTTTCCCGAATTTGGGAGAAAGTCAAAAATAAATATTAAGAAAGTATGAGGTATGATTATGAGAATGATGAAAAACAACAATAATGAGACAGTTATGGTGATCGGGATTGATCATGGGTATGGAAACATGAAAACAGCCACCAGATGCTTTCCATCCGGTGTAGCCAGATATGACAAGGAGCCAATCTTCCAGAATAATCTTCTTGTTTACAATGGCATGTATTACCAGATCGGAGAGGAACACAAGGAGTTCTGTGCAGAGAAAACGCAGGACGAGGACTATTATGTGCTGACACTGGCGGCTATCGCAAGGGAACTGGATGGGAAAGGTATGAACCGGGCAAAGGTACACATTGCAGCCGGACTTCCACTTACCTGGGTAGCTACACAGAAAGAAGATTTCCAGAAATATCTTCTCCAGAATGAATGTGTGGATTTTACATTCCGCAATAAAGAATATCATGTGGAGTTTGCAGGAGCTGATATTTACCCACAGGGATTTGCAGCAGCTTTTTACCGTTTACAGGATTTCAAAGGAATCAATATGCTGGCAGATATTGGAAATGGAACTATGAATATCATGTATATCAATAATTCCCGTCCATTAGAGAAGAAATGCTTTACAGAGAAATATGGAACGCATCAGTGTGTGCTTGCTGTAAGGGAATCCCTGTTGAAAGAACTGGGAACAGTGGTGGACGACCTGGTGATTGAGCAGGTGATCCGTACCGGGACAGCAGATATTGGCGAGAAATATCTGACAGTCATTCGTAAAGCTGCCGGAGATTATACGAAAGAAATCTTCCATAAGTTGAGAGAACGGGAATATAATCCAGAACTGATGCGTTTGTATGTGGTCGGCGGTGGCGGTTGTATGATCCAGAATTTTGGAGAATATGACAAGAGCCGGGTGACAATTGTACGGGACATCTGTGCCACAGCGAAAGGCTATGAAGCAATGACCGTAAGGAAAATCCAGAGAAACGGAGGGATGCTTGTATGAGAAAAGAACGGAAAATCATCAACACCAATATCCGTTTGAATCTTTGTGATGAACAGGACAGGCAGGCATGGGAATATTTGCAGACGATGGACAGGAAAAAATATAAATCGTACACCAGAGCAGTTGTAGTTGCTTTAAACGATTATTTTTCCAGAGAGTACCGGAATGAAGCAGATCCGTATCTGGAAACCAGAGAAAAGGAAGATGCTTTTCTGGAAAGGGTGGAAACAGCTATCCGGGATGGAGTAAAAGAATCCGTTCCGATGGCTATGGCGAAGAACCTGATTGAAATGCTTGTACCGTTTGTAAAAGAATCGGTAGGAGAAATTAATCTGTCGGACAGAACACTAACAATGGAGAAAACGGATGGAGAGATCGCAGAAGATAATCTGGACTGGGAGAAAGAAGCTGATATGGATGCAGCACTGGATTTTGCGGATAGTTTTTAGCTGTCTGTAAAAAGGAAAAGCAGTCCGGTTTGCATAAAATAAATCGGACTGCCTTAAGTGGAGCTATTCTTTTTTCTTGGGTAAGGACGTTTATCATCTGTCAGGTTTAGCAGATAGTCAACGCTGGTGTTATGAAATTCAGCCAGTTTAATCAGAATGTGAGTAGGGATATCGACATCACCACATTCATAATTACTGTAAATACGCTGACTGCAATTCAGAATTTCACCCATATTCTTCTGCGTAAGGTCACGATCTTCACGCAGATCCCGTATTCTCTGATACATGCGTTTCACCTCTAGCATAATAATAACTTAGCGAGATATTCACTATTGAAATATAGCGAGAAATTCGCTACACTGAATTTAAAAATGCAGAAGGGAGAAGTACAGAGTGAAAGAGAAAGTGAAAAAGGTGCTGGTGTGGATTTTTGAATTTGTTTTATTTTGTGGATATTTCTATGTTTTATTCGTGAATCTGGTATGTGGATTTGGATATGGAGGGATAAGCAGCAGAGGACAGGCAATAAAGATTTTATGTGCTTCGTTCTTCCTTGCAGTGGGACTTCCCGGATTGATCTGGTATCAGCATCGCAGACTTATGAAACTGGAGAATTTATTGCATGACCTGTTTGAAATTTGCGACAAAATAAAATAGCAGTAATAGAAAAATAGACTGACAGTAAGGAAAGCTTTACGGAAACAGAATAGCAGAAAAAGGTAATGGCAGTGATGGCATTTCTATTGGTAAAAATCAGTGAAATGTTCATGACTGCTATTTTTATGCTTTTCAGCAGAAATGGAAAGTGATTCAGAAAAAGAAAAGCAGAAATAACAGCGAAATATGGCAGAGAGACATTTGCAGATGGAAAACGTTGTATAAGCAAGGCAAAGAAGAAATATAGAGTGCTGGATACGGCACATGATTGTCCGATACTTCGCATCGGAGTGGTGCATGACTAGCCTGTTTCAGAAAGGAAAAATCTATGGAATGTGGAGATTTTCTCTTTCTTTTACAGTCAGTTCCTGCACCACAAAACCACTGTCATCTCAATTTTGGCTTAATAACGCAGAGGAGAATGTTGCTTACTTGGTGCTGGTTCAGTGGTGGGGAGATGACAGGCAAGTTTCGCAAAGTGGCAAGCCACTCTGCACCGGAGCCAGCCTTTGGGCTGTTCCTAAACTTGCCAGAGGGCTCTGCCCCTTGGAACCCCGGCACGTCAATGACGTAAGTATTTCTGCGAAATGTCCACCGGACATTCCTACGGAATACTTACTGATTGACTAGGACTCTGTCCTGCACCTGTATAAGAGAGCGTTGCACTCTCTTATAAATCTCCTGCCAATATGCCGCCAGAACGCTGTGGCTGTTAACAAAGAATGAAAATCAAGCAATGAAAGGAGACAAAAGCCTATGAGAAAACGAAATCATACAGTAACCATACGGATGAATAAAGAGGAATACGATTTGTTTCAGAGCAAGGTTAAAGAATCCGGAAGAACACAGCAGGAAGTTGTGATAAAAGCAATCGCAGACTTGAAGATAGCATCGGCAGAGGAAATAGAAGAACTGAAAAGACTGAACCAGATGTTTGCGGATATCCTTTGTCAGCTCCGGGGAGCTACGACAAATATCAACCAGATTGCAAGAAAACTGCATACAGATGGAGAAATCCCAAACGACAGTATGTTGTATTTCCTCAATAAAAATATTCTCAAGTATCGGAAGGAGAGTGAAAGGATATGGCAGTTAATAAGACGATTAATAAGCGGACAAATACACATGGAGCAATGAGAAATTGTATTGAATATGTTTTACGGCAGGACAAGACAAGTGAGCTGATTACTTATGTAACAGGCCCGTACTGTCACAATGAAATTAATTATGATTTGGTGTACAGAACCTTTTTGGAAGAAAAGAAGATGTGGAATAAAGATACAGGGAGAATGTATGCCCACAACATTATTTCCTGGCATAAGGATGAGCAGATCACCCCGGAGCAGGCATTTGAATTTGGAAAAGAGTTTGCAGAAAATTGGTTCAGTGGATTCCAGACCTTAGTGGCTGTGCATAAGGATAAAGACCATATCCACTGCCATTTGGTTACTAATTCAGTGAGTTATGAAGATGGGAGAAAGCTACATAATACCAGAAAAGATCTGGAACGTATGAAACAGCTTACCAATCAGATGTGCCGGGAACGAGGACTGACCGTTGCCGAAAAAGGAAAGCATTTTGATGGAAGTCAGATTGAAAAAGGGGAAGTCATTGCATGGAGCAAAGACAAATATAATCTGTTCTGTCAGCAGGTAAAGGATAGCTTTGTAGCGGACTGTGCAATGGCAGTGTTAAAAGCACTGGAAAATTGTATCAGCAAAGAAAAGTTTATAGAAAAAATGAAGCAGTTCGGATGGAACGTAAACTGGACAGAGAAACGGAAGCACATCACATTTCAGAACCAGGATGGGAAGAAAGTGCGAGATAGCAATTTGTCAAAAACATTTCATCTGGACATCAGCAAGGAGGGATTGGAGAATGAATTTGATAGAAATAGGAAAAAAGCCAGAGATTCAGCCAACAGAGACAGCAGATCAGATGAAGAACTTGCCGGATACTACCGACAAGTGGAAGCAGCTTGCGAAGGAGCAGGCGGCGTTACTGGAGCTAGTGACGGAAGAGAGAGACGAGTTACAGGTGAGAATTCAGAAGATGAACGAGTTTATCCAGAAATTTCAGGAAAGGACACACAAGCTGAAGATGGAAAAACAGAAGCTATTCTTCGAGAGTCACGAAATGCAAGACGAAATTCGGAAATTAAACGACGAAATTCATCGTTTGACAACCGAACTGTCCGAAACGCAGAAGTTGAATCAATCGCTTCAGAAGAACAACGACGATTTAAGGAACAGAAACGGCTTGAAGAGCAGGAGCGAGCAAGAGCAGCTCGAAGAAGAAATAAAAGACGTTCGGGACCAGAACTCTAAATTGCAGATACAGGTTAATAAATCATCTGTTGAAGCAGTAGATGATGCACAGAAGAAACAGAAAGAAGCAGAGAAAAAGATGGAACAGGCAGAAGCAAAAGCCCGTAATGAAAAGAAACGTGCAGAGATGGAAATCCGTAAAACGAAAAAAGAAGTAAAGTCCAGAACCGAAAAAATGAGGGACGCAGAATATTTCTGGGGAATAGGATACATTACAGTAATCCTGTTTGCAATCATACAGAATGGTGCTTTTCAGCATGATTTCATAGATTTTTTTAGGATTCCATTCACATGGTATGTTCGATTTTGTGAATGGTTGGTATATCCGACTTATGATAATGGGTTCAATCAAAAAATAGCTTATACGGGGGGAGAAGCCTGGGTTATCAGGATTTTGGCAATCGTAGCTATAATTTTTATATTGGCAATTATGATAGTAATGATTATAGAAGCAATAAAACGATACAAAAAAATGTGGGATGAAATTTCACAGATGTTTTTAATTGGAAGTCTTTCAGGAATAACAGTGCTTGGAGATGTAACTAGAAAATATCTGCCAGTGAATTTGATTTTGCTATTTATACTCATTAATATGGGTATCATGCTACTCAGAATATATCTTCGGAAGAAGTTTTATTGTATGTAATTTGTCATTTTAATGACCAGTGGATGGTACCTGACAAATGATAAAGCTGTTATTATGATTGCACACCGCCTAAAAACAGTACAGAAAGCTGAACGGATTTTCGTTCTGGAGAATGGAAAACCGTACAGCAGGGAATACATGAAGAACTTGTGAGACAGGATGGGATTTATCGTCATTTTATTGTTGAAAGAAGAGAGGCAACAAAATGGAGAGTTTAGGAGTCTAAATGTCTGGTGCGGCGATATTCCAAAGGTGATACACCAAAATGCTTTTTAAACACAGAGGCGAATTTGCTCTGATTCAGATATCCGACCTGTGCTGCAATCTCAGCTACAGACAGTCGTGTTGAGGCAAGCAGTTCGCCTGCTTTATTCATACGCATTTCACGCAGATAGACAGAAATATTCTGTCCGTAAACACCGCGAAAATAATTTTTTAGACTGGTTTCGCTGATAGAAAAATATTCAGCCAATTCCCACGCAGGATGATGCTGCCTTAGGTCTGAGGTAATGATATTTTCGACCTTTTTAGCAATATTAACCTGAGATTCAGTAAAGAAAGTGCAGGCCTGAGACTTAGGGATAGCCTCCAAATTTTGTAGTACTGAGAATAAAGCGAGCGTATATATTTTCATTTGAATGACTGCAAAAGAGGCCGGAAAATCATATAATTCCCATAGTTTTTTGAGAATTTCCTCAGTTTCGTGGGCCGCTGTCGATATATAAGTGCTTCCATGAGGACAAAACATCTCTGAGATTTTTCTGAAATCAATGCTAAATTCATTTTGTACCCATGTATTTTCTAAAGTAAATGTATCTATATCAATAAAGAATTCAAGCCCCTCATAGATGCGCCTTGGATAAACATATTCTTTTTGGGCAAAGCATTCTGTGAGAGAAAGTTCTCTGTCTTTGATGTAGACAAAATTTTTGCTGTTTAGGATCATTTCACAACGACCTGTCACACAATAGTTAAGAAGCAATGGACCTTTTGTAATGGAGCTGTCTGATCGAAGGTCGGGAGCCGTCCAGGTTGGAGAATTTATAAAAATATATGCCAGAGACAGACCGGGGAAAAGTGAAAAAAAGGTCATCGAACCTTTACCTTCCTTCGTATTTAATATAAGCTCCATACTATATTCAGCCTGTTTTATGGATATACCCGGTATTTTGATGCATTTTTGGATCACGTCGTTAATTTTCATAGAAGATCTCCCTGATATAAGTACTTTTGCCCTGTAACAGATAATATTATAGGATTTGAAGAGAGCAGAGTCAACAATAAAACCCAATGCTGTTTGGAGCTAAAATGATATTTGGTTGTAGAGATATAACAAAACATATGGTATTTTATGGAGTAGTTAGATAGAGCTAATTATACAAGGGAGGTATTCTGTATGAATAACAAATTACAGGCGAAGGACCTGATTAATCTGGGACTTTTCACAGTCCTTTATTTTGTACTCGGATGTTGTGTGGCAATTCCGATTGGATTTGTTCCGATATTTCTTCCGATTCTTGGTGCATTGTGGACACTGATCACAGGAATTCCATTTATGTTATTCCTGACAAGGGTAAAGAAGTTTGGTATGGTAACGCTGATGGCAATTCTGAGTGGCCTTTTGATGGGACTTACCGGAATGGGATATTGGGGTGTACCTTTGGGGCTTATCTTTGGGCTGCTGGGAGATTTGATTCTGAAATTTGGCAATTATAAAAGTGCTAAAAGGAGCCTGATTGGATATGCAGTATTCAGTCTCTGGATGGTTGGTACATATATTCCAATGTACTTCATGGTAGAAGATTCAAGAGCCAGCTTCGCAGCCAGTTTTGGTAAAGAGTATGCAGATAAAGTAATGGCTGTCATGCCTATGTGGAGCATTGTTCTTGTGATTGCAGGTATCTTTATCTGCGCAATCATTGGAGGAATGATTGGAAAAGCGTTGCTCAAAAAACACTTTGTAAAAGCAGGAATCGTGTAATGGATGAGATATTATCTGCTACTGTTGACAGCAGAAATGGAATTGTTTTAGATCCTAGAACAAAATTGTTTATGCTTATAACGATTACAACATTGATGTTCAGTACCAGCAATGATGGAATCATGAATATAGTAAAACCAATACTAAGCCTTATACCATTTGCATTGATTTTGTCAGAGCACAAATTCAAAACAGCCGGTAAATATGCAGTTCTCTATGCGGTATGCTTTGTACTGGAGCGGCTGGCATTGAATGTTTGGAGTGGTATGATTTCTTTTCTGGTATTGGCAGCAACATCAATTATGACGCGTTTTGCACCGGGAATTATGACAGGTGCATATCTGATCTCTTCTACATCTGTAAGTGAGTTTATCAGTGCAATGGAGCGGATGCATGTCACAGAAAAAATCATTATACCGTTGTCAGTTATTTTCCGTTTCTTTCCTACAATCAAGGAAGAATATCAGGCAATCCGGGATGCAATGAAAATGAGAAATATCCGTTTTGGTGGTAAAAATCCATTCCTTATGATTGAATACCGGCTGATACCATTGATGGTATCCGTAATAAAAATTGGTGATGAGCTGTCTGCAGCAGCTCTAACAAGGGGACTTGGTGCACCGATCAGAAGAACCAATGTCTGCGAGATTGGCTTTCATGTACAGGATTTTATTGCCATTGTTGTTTGCTTTGCATGCTTTATATTGTTCTTTTTGCATCAGTATATTGTTTTTTTGAGGTAGTACATTATGATAAAAATAGATCATGCAACATTTACATATGGAGAAAATAATGAATATTCTGTGGGAATCCGGGATATTGATCTGGAGATAGAAGATGGTCAGGTTATTGTGCTATGTGGGGAGAGCGGTTGTGGAAAAACAACACTCACTCGAATGATCAATGGGTTGATTCCACATTATTATGAAGGAAAATTAACTGGTGAGATATGGATAAATGGGATAAATGTTTCGCAGCAGCCACTGTATGATACAGCAAAAATTGTTGGAAGTGTTTTTCAAAATCCACGGTCACAGTTTTTTAATGTAGATACAACAAGCGAGATTACTTTTGGATGTGAAAATCTTGGAATGCCAAAGGAAGAAATCAAAGATCGATTGCAGGCTACAATTCAGGAGCTGCATCTGAAAAAATTGATTGGACGCAATATTTTTCAGCTTTCAGGTGGAGAGAAGCAGAAGATTGCCTGTGCAGGGGTTTCTATCATGAAACCGGATATTTTTGTCCTGGACGAACCCTCTTCTAATCTGGATGCAGCTTCAATCATGGATCTGCGAAGAATAATCGCTCACTGGAAGGAACAGGGAAAAACGATTATTATATCGGAGCATCGCCTGTATTATCTGCGTGGGCTGGCGGATCGGTTTATTTATATGAAAGAGGGACAGATTATTCAGGATTATTCAGCCACAGAGTTTGAAAATCTGACAGAAGAAAAGCGGGGAGAGATGGGACTGCGGGCTTATGTTCTGGAAAATCTCCTTATGCCAGAGATGTTGATATCAGAAAGAACCACAATGGAGCTTCATGATTTTAATTTTGCATATAAGAATGGTCCACAGATTTTATATATCAGAGAATGTGAGATTCCGGCAAATCGGATTGTCGCAATTACGGGCAATAATGGAGCTGGAAAATCTACTTTTTCCCGTTGTTTCTGTGGTTTGGAAAAACAATGTGGCACAATCATCTGGAATGGAAAAACTTACAGACCAAAAGAAAGGCTGAAAGCCTGTTATATGGTCATGCAGGAAGTAAACCATCAGCTTTTTACAGAGACAATACAGGATGAAGTTATGATCAGCATGAAAGAAGAAAATGAGAAAGAAGCAGACAAATTTCTTGAAATGCTGGATCTGATAAAAGTCAAAGACCGTCATCCAATGTCACTTTCCGGAGGTCAGAAGCAGCGGGTGGCTATCGCATCTGCAATTGCCTCTGGGCGCTCTGTGCTGTTTTTGGATGAACCAACCAGTGGTCTTGATCATAAGCATATGCTGGAGGTTGCAGAGGTTCTAAGAGAAGTGTGGGATACCGGAATTTCGGTTTATGTGATCACACATGATTTGGAACTGATTATAGAGTGTTGCACTGACGTCATTCATTTTGAAAATGGAACTATTGCAGATCAGTATCAGATGGATGCAGAAGGAATGGAGAAGATAAGAAAATATTTTATGCAGGGAAAGTGTTGTGGCAAGTGGAGTAAATCTGACTGATGGTAAAGGATATCGTAAATAGTTTTGGAAAGTAGATGAATGATAATTATGAGCAAATATAATCCTTTATGGAAGTGGATCAATAAAAATAAAACAGACGATTTCAAGTTGACTTTTGCTGAAATTGAAAACATTGCCGGAGTGCCTATAGATCATTCGTTCCTTACATTCAAAAAGGAACTTTTGCAGTATGGTTTTAAGGTGGTAAAAATTTCTATGAAGGAACAGACAGTAGATTTTGAAAAAGTCAAAGAGGAGGCTTAAACATGGAATCAAAGAAATAGAATTTGTAGTTGCATCTTCGATTGGTGCAGATCTTGCCATGGCATTTCTGACATAGGCAAAAATACCGTTAAAGCATGTATTTTTTGATGGTGGACAGTTTGTACAAATTGGAAAGGCAACACGCAAAATCATGGTTCCGTTCTTATATATAGCAATGAAAAGTTTATATTGGTCAAAAGGAAAGATGCTGAAGAGAATCATGTGGTGTGACGACGGCAAAATCAAACTACAGATGCATCTGCTAAGTGAAAATTGAATACACGGGAAAATAAAAAATCGAAACAGCAGACTTGACAAATTCCTGTAATGAGTTAAAATATAACAGTGCTATATAGCACTGTTATATTTTTGGAAAGAACTTTAGAGGATACGAAAAGAATGTCGACAAAAGCAGAAGATACACAAAAAAATATATTAAATACAGCCAGAAAACATTTCCTGAAAGATGGTCTGACCGGAGCATCTTTAAGAAACATTGTAAAAGATGCCGGACTTACTACTGGTGCATTTTACAAATATTATCCGACGAAAGAGGCACTTTTTGATGCACTGACAGATCCCTATATGGAACACATTTATCAGATTTATGATCAGATCGTTGAGGAGTTTGAAAAGCTTTCGGCCAGTGATCAGACAAGGAATATGTCGTATACATCCAGTGATGGAATGGAGCAGATGGTTGATTATATTTATGATCATTATGATAATTTCAGATTATTGTTGAAATGTGGAGACAGTGGAAAATTTGAACTATTCATACACAATATGGTAGAACGGGAAATGAAGTCCAGCCTGAAATATATGGAAAAGATGAAAGAGAACGGTGTGAAAATACCGATTGTAGAGGAAAGCCTTATGCATATGATCTATACGGGATTTTTTTCATCAGTATTTCAGATCATTGAGCATGATATAGACAGGGAGACTGCAAAGAAAAATGTGCATCAGCTGAAAGAATTCAATACAGGTGGCTGGGAACGATTGTGGAATATTGAATTCCCGGTATAACTAATGTAAGTCAGGTGGCTAATGCCAGTAAGCCACCTATTTTATTATATATGAGTTAGAATAAACTAATGAAAGAAACAACAATAAAACCAAAGTAAGGAGTGAACGAATGTGAAAGAAAAAAAGAAGTCGGCAGTCAGCTGGATCCTGACATGGGCCGGACAAAAAAGAATTGCCTATGTATGGAGTGTGTTACTTGCAATCGGAAATGTGATTTTTAAGATTTTGCCGTATTTTATTATTGCAGATATAGTAAAGCTGTTTTTAAATGGTGAAAAGGAGTTTGAAATATATCTTGCAAAAGCGGTTCTGATTGCATTATCGTTTATCATTGCAGAACTGCTTCATTCACTTTCGACAGCATTGTCACATAAAGCAACGTTTGCAGTACTTGCAAATATAAGAAAATCCTGCTGTGACAAGCTGGCGCGGGTACCTCTTGGCTATGTGAAAGACACATCTTCCGGTACATTTAAAAATATTATGGTGGAAAGAATCGACAGTATCGAGACAACACTGGCGCATATTGTCCCGGAATTCACGTCCAATCTGCTGGCACCGATTGTGATTTTGATTTATTTCTTCCTGACAGACTGGAGACTGGCACTCTGGTCATTGGTGCCGGTTATAGTGGGATTTCTTTCCTATTTTGGAATGATGCTGGATTTTAAACCAAGCTTCGAGAGAACGGTTCAGACAACAAAAGATCTGAATGATGCGGCAGTGGAATATATTGACGGAATCGAAGTGATCAAGGCATTTGGAAAGACAGAAAGTTCTTATGCAAAATTTACAAAGGCGGCTATGGCCTATGCAGATTCCTTTATTTCCTGGATGAAACGGTGCTCGATTTTTCATGGACTGATGATGGTGGTCACACCTTATACGCTTCTTACGGTATTGCCGTTTGGGGCACATTATGTAGCCAATGGAACACTTGCGATTTCAGATTTTGTCATCTGCATTATTTTATCACTTGGAATCGTTGGACCGTTGATCACAGTGGGTTCCTATACAGATGATCTTGGCAAGATCGGAGTGATTGTTGGTGAAGTGGCAGGAATTCTGGAACAGCCGGAGCTTGAACGTCCAGAGAAAAGTAAAAGTGTTCCAAAAGATAACTCCGTTACACTTGAAAATGTCAGGTTTGGTTATCACGACAAAGAGATTCTGCATGGAGTAACTATGGAGCTAAAAGCAGGAACGGTAAATGCAATCGTAGGACCTTCCGGAAGCGGTAAGTCAACCATCGCAAAGCTGATTGCGTCCTTGTGGGATGTGGATTCCGGAAGTATTAAAATCGGTGGAGTTGATGTCAAAGAAATGTCGCTTGCAGATTTTAATCGGAAAATTGCATATGTTGCACAGGATAATTATCTGTTCAATGAAACGGTACGTGAAAATATCAGACAGGGAAATCCGGAGGCTACAGATGAACGGATCATCGAGGTGACAAAGAAAAGCGGATGCTATGAATTTATCATGCAGCTTGAGAACGGATTTGATACGGTTGTAGGAGGTGCAGGAGGACATCTGTCAGGAGGAGAGAGGCAGCGTATCTCCATTGCAAGGGCAATGCTGAAGGATGCTCCGATTGTAATTCTTGATGAGGCAACTGCTTATACGGATCCGGAAAATGAGGCGATTCTGCAGAATTCTATTGCAAAACTGGTAGCAGGGAAGACACTGATCGTAATCGCACACAGGCTTTCTACCGTTAAGGACAGTGATCAGATCTTTGTCGTAAATGATGGAAATGTAACAGCACATGGTACACATGAGGAACTACTGATGTCATGCCCGCTTTATAAGGAAATGTGGGATGCCCATATTTCTGTAAAAGATACGGTGAAGGAGGGAGAATGATATGTTTGGAATTCTGGCAAAATTCTTTCGTTTTTCAGGCAGGGAAAATGGTAATAAATTTAAACTGTCGATAGTGATCGGACTTATAGAGGCTCTCGCTTCAGCAATGAAGATACCGGCTATTATGTACATATTGATTGGTTTGATGAGTGGAAAACCAATAGGAAAATATATTGGTGGTTCAATTGCAATCATGGTGATTGCAATTGTAGTTGATGTCATCTGTAAGAGATACTCTACAGTGCTTCAGACAGAAGGCGGATATAATGCGAGTGCTTTTATGAGAATCAAAATTGCAGAGCATCTGCGTTATCTGCCGATGGGATATTTTAATGCCAACAGCATCGGGGAAATTTCTTCTATTACGACGAATACAATGGAAACACTTGGCGATGTAGCTGCGAGAGTGGTTATGCTGACCATGCAGGGAATTCTGGAAACATCCATGATCATTCTTATGCTGTTTCTTTTTGACTGGAGAATTGGACTGACAGCTGCAGCAGGAGTGCTTATTTTCTTTGGTGTAAATGCTGTGATGCAGAATGCAGGGAAAAACGATTCAGAGCAAAAAGTGGTATGCGATACAGAGCTTGTAAATCAGATCATGGAGTATCTGCAGGGAATATCAGAAGTAAAATCATACAACCTGCTTGGAAAACAGGCAAAAAGATTAAATGATGCAAATGAAGCATGCGAAAAGATTAATACAAAGATGGAGATGTTGTTTGTCCCTTATCATTTTCTGCAAAGCGTCATAACAAAAACCACAGGTGCAGTAATCGTAGCATGCAGTGCATATTTTTATATTAATGGAACTATGAGTGCGGTCTATGCAATTGGTATGACAATCTCAGCATTTATGCTTTATGCCAGTCTGGAATGTGCAGGAAATTATTCATCTCTTTTACATGTGGTAAGCGTATGTGTAGATAAAGCAAATGCAATATTGGAGCTGGATACCATGGATATCGACGGTAAAGAAATACAGCCGGAAAATTACGATATTAGACTTTCTAATGTTTCGTTTTCTTATGACAAACGGAAGATCATTGATGATATATCGCTCTCTATTCCGCAGAAAACGACGACAGCAATCGTTGGACCATCTGGTGGAGGAAAATCAACACTTTGCAATCTGATTGCCAGGTTCTGGGATGTGGATTCCGGGGAAGTGACACTTGGAGGTGTGAATGTAAAAGACTACAGCATGAACAGTCTGATGCGTAATTTTTCATTTGTATTTCAGTCGGTGTATTTGTTCGCAGACACCATTGAGAATAATATTAAATTCGGACGCCAGGATGCAAGTCATGAGGAAGTGGTGGAAGCGGCGAAGAAAGCATGTTGTCATGATTTCATCAGCAAACTTCCGAATGGATATGACACAGTGATCGGAGAAGGAGGAGCCACACTTTCCGGTGGTGAGAAACAGCGTATTTCGATAGCCAGAGCGATTATGAAGGATGCGCCAATCGTCATATTGGATGAAGCGACGGCAAATGTTGATCCAGAGAATGAAAAGGAGCTGATGGATGCAGTAGATGCACTTACAAAGGAAAAAACGATTATTATGATTGCCCACAGATTAAAAACGGTCAGACATGCAGACCAGATTGTGGTTGTTGACAAAGGAAGAATTGTACAGCAGGGAACACATGAGCAACTAATGAAGCAGGAAGGCATTTATAAGAGATTTGTGGATGCAAGGCAGCAGGCAGTAAGCTGGAAACTGGCCCACTGAGAAATAATCCACAGTTGGAGAATATCCAAATTGAATTGTCTGAAAGAGATTTAATTTAAGTTTCTCTAAGTTTCACTTGTATAGGTGGAATGAGGAAAATTCAATAGAGCAATATGAAAAAAGCACTGAAAACCGTTGGACTAATGGTTTTCAGTGCTTTTTTCTTTGGTTAAAGAGAAAAAACATAATAAATTTAAGTTTTGCTAAGTTTCACTAAGTTCTGCATTTGCAGATCGCCATTGTCTTTTCGGCTCATATTTCCCACACCCATCACAGGTCTGTGGCCAGTTAATTTTCCACTCAAAATACTCATCTCTGGTAATTTTACCGGATTTCAATTCTTCTTTTCTGAGAACCCATTCTTTCATAAAATCATTGAGAACTCCATAATTGAACCACATACCAACAGGTGGATGAGCCGGCCAGTTATCAGAATCATGATAACGGACAGCGGTATCCTCACTGGAATTGCATTTTTCACCCGGATAGGTTTCTAACTGAAAGAGATTAATAGCTGCTGGGTTAAATTCATCAATCCAGAATAGGATTTCTATAAGTTCAGATGCATCCATAGTAGTCGGTTCGTGTAGTGCCAGTGGATTTACATCCAGAATCTTAGCCATTTCAGTTACAAGATCTTTACGGGGAACCCTGTAATTTGTTTCGTATTGGGCTAGGCGGTTTGCACCTTTATCACCCCAACCGAGGGCAGCACCAAGTTCTGCCTGCGTCATATGCCGGAATGTCCGGATTTTTTTTATTTTATCACCGATTGTCATACCAAATTTCCAACTTTCTTTTTGATAAATCCATTTTACTACCAAAAACAAGGAATGTAAACAGAAAGATTCGCATTGAAGCGAATAAAGCACTTGACATTCGCATGAAAGCGAATTAAAATGGCAGTATAATAAAGGTTCGCATGAAAGCGAATGTGCAGATGAGGATAAATATATTTTGCAAATTATTGCAAAATTAGGTTGGTAAAATCATTCTGTCAGGCTTTATTAGTGAGAGGATTTTTTTGAAGAGAACAACATTTTGGTGTTTCTAGGCTGTAATAAGTGAAAGGATATTCAAAAAACTCTCTTTTGTACCTTGAAAATTACATGAGCTGTATAATCTGATTCCACAGATGCCATAACCCTGTAAAGGATTTTACGGGCGAGCGTCAAAGATACTCCGGAAACGGCTGGTAAGTTTGCGAAGAAGCTACCAGCATTCAGAAATATTCTGATAGAGGTTGGCAGTAACGCTGACAGCAGATTATACGAATGGAAGCCAACACGCCGAACGGAATATGCAATGCTATAACAATAGATAAACTGTGAGAACAAAATACGAAAAGGTAAGGTGATGCAATTGAGAAAATTGCAGGTATAGGACAACTGATACAAAGAATATGTTGGAAAAGAGGTGAGCATCATGGTGAATCAGTCAGTAATAGATTCCAGTGTTAATCTGGAGCAGTTAAAGGACATTGAAGATTTAATTCCTGATATGGATAAAGCTATTTCTGAAAAAGTGGAAACTTTTCTGGATAAATCTGGCGATCAGCCGTATGCTCACATGAATGAAGGGTATGTGGTAGTCGTGGAAATGACAGGAGAAATGGATGCTACAGATGCGATCAGTGATTATCTAAGAAAAAGAACGGAGTTGATGTATTAGATGCAAGTCTTGAAAAAATATCTTGCGAAGCTACAGATGTTATGTTAATGTGAAGTCAGGGAAAATGAACGTGATACATGGTTTCTGACTTCAAATTCAATGGAATAAGTAAGTTGGGAGCGATGTAAAATGGAACAAATGCAAATGAATATGCCAGATATGTACGATGCTGCATTGTATCTTCGGTTATCGAAAGATGATATGGAAGAGGGAGGTGCGAAGTCAGAGAGCAACAGCATTGCAAATCAGAGAGAGTTACTTCGGAGCTTTGTAAAAAGCCAGCCGGATATTCAGATCTTTGATATATATGTGGATGACGGATACTCAGGAGGAAATTTTGACCGACCTGAGTTTAAACGAATGACAACTGATATAGAAGCTGGAAAAGTAAACTGTGTGATTGTAAAAGACTTATCCAGATTCGGAAGAGAGTATATAGAAGCCGGGCGATGGATCGAAAAGACCTACCCGGCTTTAAATGTGCGTTTTATTTCAGTTACAGACCAGTTCGACAGTAAAACAGCAGATTTTTCAGAGAAGTCATTTGTAGTTCCAATCAAAAATTTTGTAAATGAAAGCTATTGCCGGGACATTTCCGGTAAAGTGCGAAGCCATCAGAAAATCAAACGTGAAAAAGGTGAATTTATTGGAGCATTTGCCCCGTATGGTTACTGCAAAGATCCGGAGAATAAGAACTGTCTGGTGATTGATTCTTATGCAGCAGATATTGTAAGAAAAATATTTTCATGGAAAATTGATGGGTTCAGTCTTGGAGCAATCGCAGAAAAACTGAATGTACGTCATGTGCAGTCGCCAAAAGAATATAAAAAGGCAAATGGCGAGAATTATAATTCTGGATTTCACAGCTCAGACACACCGAAATGGTCGGCAGTGCAGATCAAAAGGATTCTGACAAATGAAGTCTATATTGGAAACATGGTACAGGGCAAGCAGGAACGAATCAGCTACAAGGTAAAACAACGTTTGGATAAGCCAGAAGCAGAGTGGGTGAAAGTAGAAAATACGCATCCGGCAATTATCAGGCAAAATGATTTTGACGTAGTGCAGAAGCTGCTTCAATATGATGGCAGAGCATCAAAAACATCAGACAGTGCAAACTTTTTTTCGGGATTTGTGTTTTGTGGAGATTGCAAGACACCGATGATACGCAGGGTAAATCAGTATAAGGGGAAGAAAAAAGCTTTTTATATCTGCCAGACAAAGAATAAAGGTGGAGATTGTACCAGACACAGTATTCCGGAAGAGGTGCTGAAAAGAATTGTGTTGAAAGAGATTCAGGCATATACGGCACTTTTTATAGACTATCAGATGATTATGGAAGAACTTTGTGAGATGCAAGTCAGTTACGATCAGGTAATTGGTTATGATACACAGATTAGTAAGTTACAGGAAGAATATAACCGCTATTACAGTCTGAAAGCATCTTTGGGTGATGACTTGAAAGAGGGACTGATCAGTAAAGAGGAGTTTGATGATTTTCGGGAAAGTTACGGAAGAAAATGTGAAGAACTGGAGCAGATGATTGAAAATCAGAAAAAGCTGGTAAAGCAAATGTTTGAGGGTGGAGTGTCTGCAACTGTTCAGTTGGAGGACTGGAAGAAATCACTGGAAATCAAAGAACTGGATCGCACATTGCTGGCACTGACCGTAGATAAAATCTATATTTATGAAAATAAGCAAATTAAAATTCACATCCGTTATCAGGATATGATTGAGAAAATGAAAGTCATAAGACGGTTTTATGCGGAACACCGGACAGAGTGCAGGAAAGAGGTGGGATAAATGGCAAGGACAGCAAAAAGATATAAGAAAAACACAGAGAAGAAAGTTCTTGGGATTCCGGTATGTATGGCTGCAATTTATGCCAGATTATCCGTAGACAGTGATGAAAAAAAGTCGGAATCTATTGAAACACAGGTTACGCTGATAAAAGAATTCATTCAGAAGCACAATGAAAATCCAGACAGAGAGTATGAGATTGCTGTATATGACATTTATTCTGATCTGGGAAAAACTGGAACAAATTTTGACAGACCGGGATTTGAACGGATGATGAATGATGTCAGGGCAGGTAAAATAAACTGTATTCTGGTAAAGGATTTCTCACGATTTGGAAGAAATTACATCGAAACTGGTAACTATCTGGAAAAGATTCTTCCTTTTATGAAAGTACGGTTTATTTCTGTATGTGACAACTATGATTCATTTGCACCTGGTGCTAAGAATCAGGAATTATCCATGAATATCAAAAATCTTGTGAATGATGCTTATGCGAAAGACATTTCTGCAAAAGAACGGGCTGCGAAACGTATTGCACAGAAAAATGGTGAATATGTGGGATCTACAGCTCCATACGGATATCGTGTGGAAAAGGTAAATGGGATTTATAAGTTGATTGTGGAACCGGAATCTGCAAAGATTGTCCGTAGGATTTTTGAAGAATATGCTTCTGGAGATGGTATACAGAGTATTATTGACAGGCTGTTTGAGGATGGAGTACATCGTATTTCAGACTATAACCAATATCATCATGTGTACTGTAAGGACGGAGAAAAGCTTCATCAGTGGGGAAATTCTTCGATACGTGCGGTGTTGAACCGAAATAATTATTATGGTGATCTGGTTCAGAGAAAATATGAATCCAGATTTCAAAGAGGTGAAAAATGGTGTGATATACTGGATGAAAGCCAGTGGATTATTACGCCAAATGCCCATGAGCCGATTATCAGCCGAGAACTGTTTGACAAAGCACAAGTCAGGTTAAAAGCAGCACAACAGAAAACAACAAAAACTACGGCAGGATGGGAAGAGGATGAAAGAGCATTTTATAATGTATTCTATTGTGGAGACTGCAAGCGGAAAATGTGTACACGCAGATACAGAGGCAATGTGTATTATTTTTGCAACGCTGCTCAGTATCGGGATGAAAGGAAATGTAGTCATAAATCTATCTCTGAAGAAAAATTGCAGAAAATTGTCCGCTCGGAGCTGACCAGACAGTTTCAGTTATCTGGCTTACGGAAAAAGGATATGTCTGCTATAAGCAGTGTGGTATTTCTTTCCAAAATCAAAGAAGTTCAAACAGAAATCAGAAAACTGGATGTAGATATGGAAAAACGTTCAGAAAAACTGGCACAGGCATTTATGCAATATAAAGAGGGGGAACTTTCCAAAGAAGCCTATATAGAAATGAAAGATGACCGTAATAGCTGGAAAGAGTTCTGCGAAGAGAGAAAGAAGTCTTTAGAGCAGACCATACGAAAGCTGGAAAAACAGCAGAAAGAAGAAGCCAGATTTTTACGAAGCCTGCTGGAGCTGGATGGGACAACCAGAATCAATGCGGAATTTGCAGAAGGCTTGATTGAAAGTATGTATCTATATGGTGATGGCAAACTGGAAATCAACTTCGGGTTTAAGGGGGCGGTAGAACATGAGTGATCAGAAACTGATTATTGGATATTACCGCCTTTCCATGGAAGATGACTCAGAGGGAGAAAGTAACAGCATTATTAATCAGAGAAAACTGGTAAAAGATTATATTTCCAATATTCCTGAACTGGTGGCTATGCCCTTTCAGGAGTTCTACGACGATGGATATTCTGGTTCCAGTATGGAACGTCCGGCAATTAAGCAGGTTCTGGAACTTGCCAGGGAGAATAAAGTGCAGTGTATTGTAGTAAAAGATTTTTCACGTTTTGCCAGAAACTATATTGAGATGGGAACTTATCTGGAACAGATTTTTCCATTCCTGGGAGTACGATTCATTTCTATCTCAGACCGATATGATTCTAAAGATTATAAGGGAAAGAGTTCGGATATTGAAGTACAGTTTAAAGGACTGATAGCAGATTTTTATGTGAAAGACCAGTCCGTAAAGGTAAAAGCGGCAGTCAGTACCAGACGAGGAAAAGGTGAGTATTGCTGTGGCTCTGCACCGTATGGGTATCGAATCAATCCTGAAAATAAGAAAGAACTGGTGATTGTAGAGGACGAAGCGGAAGTGATTCGCAGAGTATTTGAACTGACCAATCAGCGATATTCCAAGATGGAGATTTGTAAGTTATTCAATGAAGAGGGTGTATTGACTCCCTTGCAGTCTATGAGCAGACGACAGAAATCAGACAGCAAGAAAGCTGCATCAAGAGGATTGCAGTGGACGAGTGATATGATACGGAAGATTGTGGATGATAAGACTTATATAGGCTGTATGGTCTATGGAAAGACAAAGATTCCAGATCCCGGAACAGGGAAAGAAGTACCAGTGCCGAGAAATCAGTGGAAAGTGATGGAAAACCATCACGAGCCGATCGTATCAAAAGAGGTCTTTGAGAAAGCACAGTCTCTGCAGATCAGATACACCAAGAAAAGCAAATTTGACAGGGAAACAACACTATTAGGTGGCTATGTAAAATGCGGGAATTGTCGCAGAAGTCTGACTTCAAGCAGTCCTGTTCATGGTCATATCCTTTATAGCTGTGCTTACAGTAAAGGAAAAGAAGATACAGCGTGTTTTGCCGGGAAAGCGGATAACAAAATGCTGGAGCATATCGTGCTGGCAGAAATAAAGGCTTACTTACGTCAGAATATCAGCCAAGAACAGATGCAGCAATCCATGAGAAAACAGCATGAGGACAGTATAGAAGCCTATAAGACGGAAAGTGCAGATTGTGAAAAGTGTCAAGAACAAATAAAAATCCAGAACCGCCAGAACTACGAGAAGTATCACGAGGGACAGATGAACCAGAACCAGTTTATGGAAGCCAAGAAGCAGTTGGAAGAAGAAAGAGAACGACTGCAGAAACGTGTACAGGAACTGGATGAGTTGATAAACGACGAGAAAGAAATCCTGATGAAAAAGAATATTCCGGTGGAGCAAATGTTGAAGTATTTAGGCTATGAGAAGCTGACACGAGAGATGCTGGAAGAATATGTGCAGGGAATATATGTGTATGATGACGGGAGAGTGGAGGTGGAGTGGAAATCACTGACTTGATTTGTAGCAATAATGTAACGTCCACTACTACTGAACTTGTAGCAATGACGTTACATCCTCCCTGCTGATTTTGTGACAACAATATAACGTCCTCTGTTCCCAAACAACGGTTTTATTGGAAAAATCGAGGAAAAAAGGTCAAAAAGTTTGTAGCAATGGCTTGACATCCTCGGGACGGTTGTGCATTTTAGAAGCCTTTCCTCGAAGCTCCGTACCACCTTTTGTATGATAGCGCAACATCGGTTCATCAGGAGACTCCAGGTTTTTCTACGGATGATAACCTATCTCAACTGGCTCAGGTATACGCCAGTTGGCTGTATATTGGCAACCAGTGCCTGTCGCGTGAAAAACCGATTATACCCCCTTATCCCAATAGCAAAGAGGCATAAGGGGGTATATTTCTATGCGGAGTACCGCTGATGATTAGAAGGTACGCTATGGACTTTTCTGAAGAGCAGGCTGTAAGTGCTTAATAGCCACCAGCCCATTATCTCCTGCGCATTCACGAGATGATGTTCCAAATCTCAAAAGCAGTAAATCAAAGGATATTGCCTTTCCATTCAGAAATGACGAAGTCAAAACCATGATAATTGCAAAGGAGAGATTGAATAGCAGATTTGTGTAAGAATCTGATTGGGTGAAGGGTTCATGCAGTTCTCCCTTATTTGCGCTGGTCTGCCTTGTAGGGAGTTCTGGTTACAGTGGCACGGATCATGGTTTGCCGATGTCCTTCAGAACCATAAAGTACATATACTTCCGTTCCTTCCTGCGCATACCGGATATCAATGTTTGCCAGAGAAATCACCTTTTTATATTGGCAGCTGTAACCACGATTGGAAACCAAACCAATCATCTGATGATCTTTACTGAAGGCAGGAATAAACTGCGGGCAAGCTGCAGAGAAATCAGATGTGTTCACAGGCAACGGCATCTGTTCAAACGCCTCGTTTTCTTGATCGAACAAAGAAGCAAAAATCTGGATGCAGTCCTCACTATTCCATTCCAATGTGACGCACTTGGTTTTGGGGTCAGCAGCTTCTGCCATAATGGCGGCCTTTCCCGGGAAGTCTCTGGTTTTGTCCACGAGACGATCCCAACCGTAATCTACCGGAGAGCGGTGCAGTGCTTCTGCACCCGATACAATTGCAGGAATGAAATCAACCCAGATTGTGGGGAAAAACGCCTGTAAATGATTCAGCATCAGGCTTCTCTGGCCCAGCTGACGTAAGCCGAATTCTTTTCCGGCTTCCACAACAGCATTCCAAATTACAGAGCCGTCTGCACTGTCACCAAACAGTTCATACCCAACTTCGCCGGACATGCCGCCTCGGTACAGGCGAACTTTTTTACCAGCAATCATAACATCACGGAAAGAAATAAATGCCAGATCGCCTACAGACTCACCTGTAACCTTTTCAATAACAGCAGTTGAAATTGGCCCCTGAACATGGAAGTTGAAAATTTCTCCAGTTAAATCTTCCACTGTCACGTCGCAACCTTCCGGACGAATCATCAAGCCGGGAGCAATCATAGCGCCACCGGTCAGGAGAATCTGATCCTCTGCTTCTCGAAATGCAATGCCGTCACCCATCATTTTTCCATTGGGAAGAACAGACACAATGTGGCGACCTTTTCCTACAGGAAACTTCTTATAGCCATTGATGGTTCCCTGCTCCATGCACTTGATTACATCAGGTCCCGTGATACGGTACTTGTTCAGCCAGGACCAGTCTCCTATGTAGCCGGTTTTTGAAATTGCGTTGCACTCGTCCATCCAGCCAGTAAACTCCCACACTCCCAGCACATTGTGTAGCCCACTATAGTGCTCAATACCGGAGTTGGGATTCATGCCCGTCACCTGTCCCTGCACAGCAGGAGTAAACGCAGGCTCCTTGCCGCCATAATACGACAAATCATAGTTATCTTTCTGTTTCCAGCTTGTACGGACTGCATCCATGTCCAGTGTGTTGAAAAGTTTCATTTATTTGTCCTCCCTATTTCAAATTGACATATTCATTATATCGTATAGTTGTAAAATCAGTTATGCGTTTGTTCGTCATGTTATTCATATATTGAATATCAGAACTCGCAGTGCTATACTAAAACTGCATAGGAGGCACTCGTATGAAAACAGAATACATGCGTGAATTTCTAGAACTCGCTACTGAAAAGAACTACTCTCTGGCAGCAAGAAAACTGTTTATATCGCAGCCAACTCTTAGCAGGCATGTTCAGGCTATTGAGGAGGCATTGGGATATCCTCTGGTAGAATCATCCAGCCACGGCGTAAAATTAACCGAGTATGGTTTCAGTGCGGCACGAAGCTTCCGTAAAATACTAAAAGAATATGATCTTTTACTTGAAACTGGCAAAAACCTTGCACAGCGGATTTCCGGAACACTGACACTTGGAATTCTATACTATGCCATCGATGATTATTGCGGAGGTTTTCTGCAGTGGTTTCAGAGAAAATATCCAAATGTTCAACTAAAATGCAACAGTTATCTGCCTCAGCAGCTTGTGAATGACCTTCGCGCCTTTAAAATAGATGTCGGGACACTTTTTCGAATGGATTCTGCATCTTCGGAGGATTTGAAGTACTTTAGAATCAGTTCTACTTCCATGATTGCAATGACTTCAAAGGATAGTCCTCTGGCGGAGAAAGACTCTGTTACGTTGGTTGAATTGACAGATTACCCCTTGATTACACTAGAAAATGACGAATACTCCGCATCCGTAACGCAGCAGTATTTGTTGGCAAATCATCTCCACTTTCAGGAAATAATATTGGCTGATAATGTAGAGACAGTTCCATGGATCATCCGCTCAACAGGCGGTATCCATATCACAGGCGAAAGTGTTCGCAGGCAAAACGCATCATCTGTTGTATATATTCCGATTTCATCAAAAAAACCTGGAATGTCTTTCGGTTTTGTATGTATAGCCGGAAACGAAAATCCTTTGGTAGTGCTTTTTTTCGAAGCACTTAAAGAATTTTTCAGCCATCAATAGCAATGACAGAAATACTTGGATATCTGCCAGAAGGCGTAACATCGATTGCACCGGAGAAATTTTTTTGATCCTTAGAGGGACAATATAGAACAGTTTACAAAACACACATAGTAATGCTTCCGGTGATGGATAACAGTCCTCTATCCAGAAACATGCGGTTTTAAGCCATTCCCACGGCAAAAAAGCCGCATATTTTTTGTAGCAATGACTTGACATCCTCGGGAGCATTATGTACAGCACAAAGTATCCCTAAAATATGAAAAATGTGAAGTTTTTACAACTACTATCAGTGGGAAACTGATATAATAAGTGTAGAGATGTTGGTTGAAGATATTAATTTGCATGAAAATGAAGAAAATTATCAAAATAAAACAATTTCTATGCTCTCAAAAGAACTTACCAGAAAATTTGGTAAAGGTTTTTCACGTGCTAATATTTGGAATATGATTACATTTTATAAAGAGTATGGTAGCGTTCAGACACTGTCTGAACGCTTAAGCTGGTCACATTATTGTGAACTGTTGTCAATTTCTGATAAAGATAAACGTCATTTTTATGAAGTTGAATGTGCGAATTCAAGATGGAGTGTCAGAGAATTAAGAAGGCAAATAGCGTCATCACTTTTTGAAAGATTGTTGTTATCAGATACGGAAAATATGGCGAAATGGTATTTTTCTATGTTTTGGGGAAGAGACGATGTATATGCGAAACGTGGAAGCAAAGGTGGTTATTTTCCACAATGTAACAATCGCTGGAATGTTTGGATTGGGAGCAAAAGAGAAAGCGAAAGCATCTCGATTTCTTACCAGTGCTGTTGACGGAGGATATATTAAAGTAATGGATCCGGATACTGCAACAAGATATAAAAAATATATTCCATATTGGGCATAATTTAAGTTTCGCTAAGTTTCACGAGCTTTCCGGCACACGCAGAAATGGCAGACACTTCCTTCACCGTCTTCTCTCATAGGACAGAAGTATAGCGTAGTATTGTCCTTTTGTATTGTCGTATAATGCACGGCTTCCTGGGGATGCAGCGGCAGCTGGCAGACAAAGCAGAGATAGATGCAGGGAAGGATAATCCATTTCCAGCTTTCCGGGTGATCGGTCATATAGGTTCCCAGATAGGCTTCCAGCGTATTTTTAAGTGCAGCGACCTGATCGGAATGAACTTCTCCTTCCAGGATATCGGTTCGGCCTATGATTTCCAACGTGGTGCGGCGGTTGTACTGGCTGATATGAGTAATGGTGTTATTTGTCAGGTTTTCATATTCTTCTGCGGTAATGGCAGCTTTTAACTGCTCTAATAAAGTGGATGTTTTCATAAACAATTCCTTGATATTCTATATAGTAAAGAAAATTATAGGTCTGCTGAGACTGACTGTAAAGCAGAGATTTAAGCTGTGGCTTCGATGTCAGGAATGCGTGGGTCTATAGTTCGTTAAACCCTGTGTCAGTTCCTGTTTCCACACATTTTAACAAGTTTTTTCAAGTGGAATGGGTCAGAATACTGGGAAGAGGAGAAAAATTCCTTCCATTTTGAAAAGGGCAGGAATTTTTGAAAGCAAGTTGGGTGTGGAGACCCAGGTCCCGGTGTGATTATGCGAAAGTCAATGATCATCATGATCTGGTGGAGAGAATGCAGTTGTATTCTCTCTTTTTTTGCGCGTATTTTTATGTTACACTGACTGCAGAAGAAAATGCGGGAGTAGAAAAAGATGGCAAAGAAGAATTTGAAAAAAACAAAGAGTAAAATTGTGTCTGCGGCCTGGAAATTGTTTTATGAGCAGGGGTATGAGGATACGACCATCGAGGAAATTATTGAGGAATCCGGAACATCAAAGGGATCCTTTTATCATTATTTTGAAGGGAAGGATGCCCTTCTTAGTTCTCTGGCTTATATGATGGATGAAAAATATGAGGAGTTGGAGCCCGGGATCGGAGAAAATGAGAATAGTTATGAAGTGCTGCTGTACCTGAACCGGGAGCTTTTGACTATGATTGAAGAAACGATTAATATAGAGCTTCTTGCAAGGTTGTATTCTACCCAGCTGACGACTCACGGAGACCGGCCGCTTCTGGATCATGGAAGAACTTATTATAAACTTCTTCGGAAAATTATTTCCAGAGGACGTGAACGGAGAGAATTAAGACAGGATATGAGTGTCAGCGAGATGGTTCGCTATTATGCCATGTGCGAGCGGGCGCTGCTCTATGAATGGTGTTTGCGTAAAGGAGAATATTCCCTGTCAGAAGAAGCGGAACGCAAGTTCCCCATGATGATTCAAAGCTTAAAATAGACGAAATACTAGAATGAATTCTATACTAAACTCTGTATTGTATCCCATTCCTGATTGTGGTAGAATGCATGGAAAGTGTGAAAAATAAAGGTTTTTTCACAGACTAAAACCAGAACGAGAGGGAGAATGAAAAATGAATACAGTACAGATCCTCATGCTGGTGACCATTCTGGTCTATCTGGCAGCAATGATATGGATTGGTGCGATCCTGTCAGGAAAGAACCGGACCACTGATGATTTCTATCTGGGAGGCCGTAAATTAGGTCCATTTGTAACGGCTATGAGTGCAGAAGCATCTGACATGAGCAGTTGGCTCCTCATGGGACTTCCGGGCGTTGCTTATCTGACCGGAACAGCAGATGCGGCATGGACAGCCATCGGTCTAGCCATCGGAACCTATGTAAACTGGCTGGTAGTGGCACAGAGACTTCGCCATTATACCCATATTTGTGGAAATTCTACCACACTGCCCCTGTTCTTTTCCAACCGATATCGTGACGAAAAGAGAATACTGTCTGTTATTGCAGCTGTACTGATCATTATTTTCTTTGTGCCGTATACTGCATCCGGATTTGCAGCCTGTGGAAAACTGTTTTCCAACCTGTTTGGTGTCAGCTACCTTCCGGCTATGATTATCAGTGCGATTGTCATTGTGGCATATACTACCCTTGGTGGATTCCTCGCAGCAAGTACCACAGACTTTGTACAGAGTATCGTAATGACCTTAGCTATTGTTGTGGTGTTTGGATTCGGAATTGGCAAAGTAGGAAGCTTCGATGCTGTTATGGAAAATGCAAAATCCATGGCAGGTTACTTCAGCCTGACCCAGATTTATGATCCGGCAACCAATTCTGCAGCGCCTTATGGATTGCTAACGATTTTCTCTATGCTGGCATGGGGACTTGGTTACTTCGGAATGCCCCATGTACTGCTTCGCTTTATGGCTATTGAGGATGCGAAGAAACTGAAGCTTTCCAGAAGAGTAGCAACCATTTGGGTTGTCATTTCCATGGTAATTGCTGTATTTATTGGTGTCGTAGGAAATGCCATGTCAAAGGCAGGTGTGATTCCGGTACTGGATGATCCGGAGACCATTATTCTGGTAGTGGCAGATCTGATTTCCAGACATGGATTCCTGGCAGCCATTGTGGCAGGTCTGATTCTGGCAGGTATTCTGGCGGCAACCATGTCCACCGCAGATTCCCAGCTGCTGGCAGCATCCTCCAGTGCTTCCCAGAATATCCTGAAGGAAGTATTTGTAAAAGACATGAGCGAGAAGACCGGAATGGTGGTAGCACGTGTGACCGTACTGATCATTGCAGTCATTGCCATGTTTATTGCAAGAGATTCCAACAGTTCTGTATTTCAGATTGTATCCTTTGCATGGGCAGGCTTTGGTGCTTCCTTCGGACCGTTGGTATTGCTGGCATTGTTCTGGAAGCGTTCTACGTTGCAGGGAGCTTTAAGTGGAATGGTGTGTGGCGGCGCCATGGTATTTATCTGGAAATTCCTGGTTCGTCCCATGGGCGGCGTACTCGGCATCTATGAGCTTCTTCCGGCATTTGTTGTTGGTCTGGCAGTGAATGTGATTGTCAGCCTGCTGACACCGGAACCTTCAAAGGAAATTCAGGATGAGTTCGACAAAGTTGCAGCAATCAAATAAAAATCAATCTGTACACAAAGTAGAAAAAGGGAAGAGCCCGGATTCGCATGAATCCGGGCTCTTCCCGTATCTGGAAGTGATATCAGACAATATGGAATTTGGCAATGTATACTGGATAGGTATCTGTACCCTTCATTTCCTTTCCGGCTGTCACAATGACATTTTTGTCAGCAATCAGATACTCGATATCAGCACCTGCTTCCACAACGGTATCCTGCATGAGAATACAGTTTTTTACTTTAGCACCTTTGGCAATTTTAACGCCTCTGGAGAGAATACTGTTCTCTACTTCGCCCTCGATAAGGCAGCCGTCAGCAACCATTACATTGCGTACGGTAGCTCCTTCTACATAACGGGTCGGTGTATCATCACGCACCTTGGTGTAAATGGGAGACGGGGAGAAGAGGGCATTCAGATTGTAATCATCCAGAAGCTTCATATTCTCGTCAAAATAAGTTTTGATATTGGAAATGCATGCTACATAACCATCGTACTTATACCCGCGGATATTCAGCTTGTTCAGCTGCGGAATCAGCACATCGCGCTCCAGCCACTCTTTGCCCAGAAGAGATGCCTCGGTAATCAGATCAATCAGAAGTTCTCTTTCCAACACGATGATATTGAGTGAGAAATTCTGGATTCCTTCCTCTTTGGAGTTTATATAAATTTTGGTGACTTTGTCGTCATCCAATCCGAGGGTGTAGTAATATCCCTTCGAATCATCGCGGACTTTGCGGAATCCTTCCGGAATCTCCTGCTCGCGATACACCATGGTAATGTCAGCACCGCTTTCGATATGGGAATTAACCAGTTTGTTAAAATCAAAGTTTGCTGCAATATGGCAGTCTGCCAGAATTACATATTTTTTCTTCTGGTCGTTTAAAAATCCCAGAATGTTGGCGAGCGCACCTGCACGTCCGCGGTATGGTTTGGAAGATTTATCCGCATAAGGGGGGAAAATCTTCAGTCCACCGTTTTTACGAACCAGATCCCAGGAACGGCCAGATCCCAGATGATCGATAACAGACTGATAATTGTTATTTACGATAGCGGCTACCGTATCAATACCACAGTTTGACATACTGGACAGCATAAAATCGATCATGCGGTATCTGCTGGCAAAAGGAATGGAGCCCATCAGGCGGACATTTACCAGATCCGGGACAAAGGTATCATAGCTGTTTGGGAAGATAATTCCCAGAGTATTTAAATTAGCATTTACCATTCTTCTGCACCACCTTCTACATTTTTACTTACCATAGCTTTCGGTCCAATCACGGCTCCTTCACCGATGGTTACACCGGAACCGATGGTGGCAACTCCCTTTTCATCACCTTCTGGCATAGCGCCGACAACGGCATTTTCACCGATGGTAACATTTTCTGCCACAATACAATGACGAACGACTGCACCGCTTGCGATGGTTGTGCCGCCCATAATCACGGCATCCTCCACAACAGCACCTTCGGCTACTTTTACACCGGAGAACAGAACAGAATGTTTTACTGTACCTTTGATACGGCATCCGTCGGTGATCATGGAATCATGCACATTGGCAGTAGCGCTGATCTTGTGACCGGTCATACCACTGTTTCGGCTATAAATCTTCCAGTTGTCATCAAAAAGGTTGATACCGCTGTGCTCCGGATCCAGAACTTCCATGTTAGCTTCCCATAGGGAAGAAATGGTTCCTACGTCTTTCCAGTAGCCGCTGAAATGATAAGCGTACATCTTGCGGTTATCTCTGAGTAGATTCGGGATAATATTGTTTCCAAAGTCATTTTCAGAGTTAGGATCCTGCTCGTCTTCTTCCAGATATTTGCGAAGAACATCCCAGTTGAAAATGTAGATACCCATGGAAGCCAGATTGGACTTCGGATTCTTCGGTTTCTCCTGGAATTCCAGAATACGGTCATCCTCATCGGCAACCATCAGACCGAAACGGGAAGCATCCTCCCATGGCACTTCCATAACAGCGACACTGAACTCAGCGCCCTTTTCTTTATGGAAGCGGAGAAAATCACTGTAGTCCTGCTTGCAGATCTGATCACCGGAAAGAATGATCACATACTGTGGATCATAAGACTCAATAAATGAAATATTCTGGTAAATAGCATTGGCTGTGCCCTTGTACCAGTCTGATCCGGATGCTTTCTGATAAGGCGGCAGTACATGTACGCCTCCGTAAAGTCTGTCCAGATCCCACGGCTGTCCGTTGCCGATGTATTCATTTAGTACCAATGGCTGATACTGGGTAAGGATACCAACAGTATCGATACCGGAATTGATACAGTTAGAAAGCGGAAAATCTATGATACGGTATTTCCCACCGAATGGAACCGCTGGTTTTGCAAGCTTCTGGGTCAGCGCATACAGTCTGGAACCCTGACCTCCAGCCAGAAGCATTGCAATCATTTCTTTTGCCATAACATTCCCTCCTGAAGAATTCTATATGATATATAATTTTACTATATTTTTTGCAAAAATGATAGGGTTTTTGTGCAAAATATTTGTAATATTTCTACAAAAACTCGACAAACAGGTGTTAATAACAGGTTAAGAAAAAGAGCAGTCGGTTAACAGAAGGTTAAGATCCGGTAAAAGCCATAGATACATCGGCAGGATTATGTTATGATGCCGACAAAATTAAATGAAAAAGAAAAGAGGATGGCATCATGCAAAATTTATTTAGTATGCTTCTTGTTGCATTTATGGTGGTACTGGGAGGAATTCCTTCTTTGTATATCCTGATCAGTCTTCCGGTGATTCTGGTGCAGAAGATTTACCGGAAAGCAAGATATGGAACATCCATATGGAATTAGACACTGGAGAAGGACTTTGGAAACAAAGTCCTTTTTTTGTATAGGAAACTTCATTGACACTTTCAGGGGGCTGGGCTATGATAACAACAGGACGAAAGAAAAATGGAATGGAGCGATGGAACGCTGTGTGGAAGAACATTTCGATTACGGCAGGAATTCTGGCGGCAGCCTCCGGATTTACCCTGCTGCTTAACTCATTTGTCAATTCTGACAGTCATGTGCCGCTGTTGTTTGTACTGGCAATTTTGTTTATTTCCCGTTTTACGGAAGGATATATTTACGGAATCGTGGCAGCGATTGCAGCGGTCATTGAGGTGAATTATATTTTCACCTATCCTTATTTTGAATTTAATTTCACCATTACCGGTTATCCGCTGACTTTTGTGGCGATGCTGGCAGTGTCTTTGAGCGTCAGTGCCCTGACCACTCAGATCAAGCAGCAGGAACAGATCCGGTTGGAAGTGGAAAAAGAGAAGATGCGGGCAAATCTCATGCGGGCGGTTTCCCATGATATTCGTACACCCCTCACTTCTATTATGGGATCTGCTTCCGGGATTATTGAAAATCATAAAGCGCTTTCGGAAGAAAAACAGCTGGAGCTCCTGTATGATATCAGGGAAGAAGCTCAATGGTTGATCCGGATTGTGGAAAACCTCCTGTCTGTTACCCGGATGAGTGGGGAAAATACAAAGCTGAACACGGAAGAAGAAGTAGCGGAGGAGGTTATCAGCAGTGCGGTGATGAAATTCCGCAAGCGTTTTCCGGATGAAAAAGTGGAAGTAAAGATGCCGGAGGAAATGCTGCTGGTTTCTATGGACGGTGTGCTGATTGAGCAGGTGTTGGTGAATCTTCTGGAAAATTCCGTGCTCCACGGGAAAACGGTGTCACTGATTCAAATTATTGTGACTCATGAACCGGGAAAAATGATCGTATCTGTGGAAGACGACGGACAGGGCATTAAGGAAAGTGTGCTTCCGGTCATGTTTGAAGGAAAGCTTTCCTCTGCAGATGGAGAAGAATATGATTCCAAGCGGAATATGGGAATAGGACTTTCCGTATGTAAAAGTATAGTGAGCGCCCATAAAGGTGAAATGAAGGCGGAAAACAGAAAAGAAGGTGGTGCCAGAGTCATGTTCTGGCTGCCAATGGAGGATGAAGTGGATGGATATTAAAGATCGTGTCCTGATTGTAGAAGATGATAAAAGTATTCGGAATTTTCTGAGGACAGTTCTGGAAGCGAATAATTTCGATGTGATTACAGCAGTAACAGGGGCTGAGGCCTACAGTATGGCTACGTCTCAGTGCCCGGACCTGGTGATTCTGGATCTGGGTCTGCCAGATATGGACGGCATGAAAATTCTGAAAGGGATCAGGGAATGGTCTGCTATGCCGATTCTTGTGGTCTCTGCCAGAAGTCATGAGCGGGATAAAGTGGAGGCTTTAGACGCAGGGGCAGACGATTACATCACAAAGCCCTTTGGAACATCGGAGCTGCTGGCCAGGGTACGTATGGCTATCCGGCATGCGAGAGCGGCTTTCCTGATGCCGGATGGCGGGAAGACTGGAATTTTTCGTTCCGGAGATCTGACGATAGATTATGACAAACACCGGGTTTATATCCGTGAGCAGGATGCCGGGCTTACCCAGAATGAATTCCGGATTGTAAGTCTTCTTGGGAAATATGCAGGAAAAGTGTTGACCTATGATTTCATAATTAAAGAGATCTGGGGACCGAATATGAAAAATGATAATCGGATTCTTCGGGTGAATATGGCAAATATTCGTCGGAAAATCGAAACCAATCCGGCGCAGCCTCAGTATATCTTTACAGAAGTAGGCGTGGGATACCGGATGGCAGATGCGGATTAAACAGGAGAAAGTATGGACGAACAGAAGAAAAAAGAACTGGCGCTGGAAATTATTGAGCGCCTACGAAAGGAATACCCGGATGCGGACTGCACGCTGGACTATGACGATGCCTGGAAGCTGCTGGTCAGCGTCCGGCTGGCTGCCCAGTGCACGGACGCCAGAGTGAACGTGGTAGTGGAAGATTTATATAAGAAATTTCCCGATGTGGATGCATTGGCAGCAGCGGAGGTGGACGAAATTGAAGAGATCGTCCGTCCTTGTGGGCTGGGAAAAAGTAAGGCAAGGGATATCAGTGCCTGCATGAAAATGCTGAAAGAAGTCTATGGCGGCAAGGTGCCGGATGATTTTAACAAACTGCTGGCACTTCCTGGAGTTGGAAGAAAGAGTGCAAATCTCATTATGGGAGATGTTTTTCACAAGCCGGCCATAGTTACGGATACCCACTGTATCCGGCTGGTGAATCGCATGGGATTGGTGGATGGCATTAAGGATCCGAAGAAAGTGGAGATGGCATTATGGAAATTGATCCCACCGGAAGAGGGCAGTGATTTCTGCCACCGTCTGGTCAATCATGGACGGGATGTCTGTACGGCAAGAACCAAACCTCATTGTGAAAAGTGCTGTCTTAACGACATTTGCTCGAAGGCAGGAGTGGAAAATTAGAGAAAATGAAGGGTCAGGCATTTAAAATGCTTGACCTTTTTTGTTTTTCGCGGCAGTATAGAAAGAAAAAATAGTTTGAGGAGCAAAATAATATGTTCGTATTGAGAAAAATATACTGTCGTGCATTTCAGCTGGCATTTCGTGCCGCGTTGCCATTTTTACCTTATCGGAATCCGGAAATTATCTCTTCTGATGCGGAGATTCCGGCGGTATTGAGAAAGCATGAACTTCAGAAAGTGATGATTGTGACGGATGCAGGTATCCGAAAGCTGGGACTTACTTCTTTTCTGGAGAAAACCTTGGCAGAAGAAGGAATTGGATACTGTATCTATGACCGGACGGTAGCAAATCCTACGATCTGGAATGTAGAAGAGGCAAAAGACCTGTATCTGAAGGAAGGGGCTCAGGCATTGATTGCATTTGGCGGCGGTTCTTCTATGGATTGCGCCAAGGCTGCAGGAGCCAGAATTGTAAAACCGCGCCAGAGCATCCGGCAGATGAAAGGCCTTCTGAAAGTGCATAAAAAACTGCCTCTGCTCATCGCAATTCCCACCACAGCGGGGACCGGAAGTGAAACTACGCTGGCAGCGGTCATTACCGACAGCGAAAAGCATTATAAATATCCCATCAATGATTTTAGCCTGATTCCACGGTACGCAGTACTGGATTATCATGAAACAGTTGGCTTGCCAAAGAGCATTACCGCCACTACCGGAATGGATGCGCTGACCCATGCGGTGGAAGCTTATATTGGCGGCTCGACTACAAGAGAGACCCGGAAGATGGCAGAAAAAGCGGTTTATCTGGTGCATCAGTATCTGAAACGTGCCTATGATAATGGTCATGATAAGGAAGCAAGAAAAGGAATGCTGAAGGCAGCATACTATGCAGGGGTGGCATTTACGAAGTCCTATGTGGGATATGTCCATGCGGTGGCCCACTCTCTGGGAGGTCAGTATGGAACACCTCATGGTCTGGCCAATGCAGTGATTCTTCCGGTTGTGCTCCGTATGTACGGGGCGACCTGTGAGAAACGATTGGGCCGTCTGGCCCGGAGAACGGGAGTAGTAGAGAAGCATCTTAGCGACCATGAAGCTTCCCGGCAGTTTATCGACTGGATACAGGAAATGAATGATGCCATGGAGATTCCGCGGACATTGACGGAGATCCGGGAGCAGGATATCCCGGTTATGGCAAAGCATGCAGATAAAGAAGGAAATCCGCTGTATCCGGTTCCCATGCTCATGAATCGGAAAGAACTGGAAAATATTTATAAGAAGGTAAAAGGTCAGGAGACGTAAAAATTAATGGAGAAGAACAATATTTATATAGAAGAAATAGTAAAAAAGCAGCGGATGTATTTTGCAGAAGGCAGAACTCTGGCGGTCGGGCAGAGAATGGAGGCGTTAAAAAAACTTGAGCAGGGAATTTTAAACTGTGAGCAGGAGCTATATGCAGCACTGAAAAAGGATCTGGGAAAATCCAGAGCCGAAAGCTACATGTGCGAGGTGGGACTGACGCTCTCTGAACTTCGTTTTGCGAAAAAGCATGTGCAGAAATGGAGCCGGGAGAAACGGGTTCCTACCCCACTGGCACAGTTTCATGCCAGGAGCTTTACTGTACAGGAACCTTACGGCGTGGTGCTCGTCATGTCACCGTGGAATTATCCGGTGCTTCTTACGCTGGAACCTCTCATCGGTGCGCTGGCAGCAGGAAACTGTTGTGTACTGAAGCCGTCTGCTTACTCACCGGCAACATCTGCGGTGATGAAAAAGATGATTGCAGACGTATTTCCCGAGGAGTATGTAACGGTTATAGAAGGTGGTCGCGAGGAAAACCAGAATCTTCTTTCTCAGAAATTTGATTACATTTTCTTCACCGGCGGTGTGCAGGTGGGAAAGATGGTCATGGAAAAAGCAGCTGCAAATCTGACTCCTGTTACCCTGGAGCTGGGAGGAAAGAGTCCCTGCATCATTGATAAAAGTGCTAATCTGAAACTGACGGCGAAAAGGCTTGCTTTTGGAAAATATCTGAATTGCGGACAGACCTGTGTGGCACCGGATTATGTGCTGGTGCACGAAGCGGTGAAGGAGGAGTTCTTAAAGCTCCTGAAATCGGAAATCCGTGCCATGTACGGGGAAGATCCTCTGAAGAATCCAGACTATGGAAAGATGATCAACCGGAAACATTTTGACCGGGTATTGGGACTTATGAAAGAAGAAAAACTGATTCTGGGCGGAGAAAATGATACGGCGTCATTACGGATTGCCCCTGCTGTTATGGATCAGGTGACAGAGGATGACGCAGTCATGCAGGAAGAAATCTTTGGGCCTCTTCTGCCGGTACTGACTGTTGGATCCATGGAAGAAGCCATTGCTTTTGTAAATCGCAGACCGAAACCGCTGGCACTGTATCTCTTTACAGAAAATCGGGAAGCGGAGAAAAATGTACTGGAATATACTTCCTTTGGAGGCGGCTGCATCAACGATACCATTATTCATCTGGCTACATCCCAAATGGGATTTGGCGGCGTCGGAAACAGTGGAATGGGCTCTTATCATGGAAAGAAAAGTTTTGAGACCTTCAGCCATGAGAAAAGCATCGTGAAAAAATACACATGGATGGACCTGCCTATGCGTTATCAGCCTTATACCGGATGGAAAGAAAAACTGGTACGGATGTTTGTGAAATAGAGGCTGCCATTGACAGACTGCCCCGACTGAGGGTATGATAAAAAAAGAGAAACTGGCACTGGGGGCGCCAACAGAAGGGGGATAAAAAATGCAGGTAACGATTAAAAAAGGAGTTCCGGAAAGACTGGAAGATTATGTGGATGTGATGCGTGACAGTGCGCTCTGGGATCATTATTATGTCCCGGATGAGAGCCTTTTGAGAGATACGCTGGCAGAAGGACTGAGAGATGGAACGGTATTCATTGCAGAGACCTCTTCCGGAGAGGCGGCAGGTCTGATGATTTGTGAATGGAAGGGAATGTTTGGACTGTGGCCCTATCTGGCACTTCTTGGCGTGAAGAAGAATTATCGGGGAATGGGCATCGGACATCAGTTTCTGGATACATTTGAAGCAATCGGAAGGGCAATGGGAGTCAGAAATCTCTTTATTTGTGTCAGTGGATTTAACCCAAGAGCCAAGGCTCTTTATATGTCAAAAGGTTATAAAAAGGTGGCTTTGATCTCAGATCTTTATAAAGATGGTGTAAATGAAAATGTGCTGATGAAAAAGATTGGCTCATCATAAATAATTCTTGACCTTTCGTTGAGAATAGGGCAGAATTGTAAAAGTATTTTAAGAGACTGGACATAAACGAAAGATAGGCTCTGCCCGGGGATAAATGCGGACAGAGCTTTTCAATGTCCGGCAAAGGAGATGATGGAATCAATGTTGAATCAGTTTTCAAGAACAGAACTTTTACTTGGAAAAGAGAATATGGAACGCCTGGCAGATGCCAGAGTAGCTGTTTTCGGTATCGGCGGCGTGGGTGGATATACCGTGGAGGCGCTGGCAAGAAGCGGTGTGGGTACCCTGGACCTTGTCGATGATGATAAAGTGTGCCTGACCAATATTAACCGCCAGATTATTGCAACTCACAGTACCGTTGGAAAATACAAGGTGGATGTGGCAAAAGATCGCATTCTGGATATTAATCCCCATGCGGTGGTTCATACTTACAAGACGTTTTACATGCCGAACACGGCAGATCAGTTTGATTTCAGCCAGTATGATTATGTGGTGGATGCCATTGATACGGTGACTGGTAAAATTCAGCTGGTGGAGCAGGCGAATGCCTGTGGCGTACCGATTATCAGTTCCATGGGAGCCGGCAATAAGCTGGATCCGTCTGCTTTTGAGGTGGTTGACATTTACAAAACTTCTGTCTGCCCGCTGGCAAAGGTGATGCGCCGGGAACTGAAGAAGAGAAGAATCCGCCACCTGAAAGTGGTATATTCCAAAGAACAGCCCTTGGAGCCCATCGACGATATGGCGGTCAGCTGCAGAGAACATTGCATCTGCCCGCCGGGAGCAGTTAGAAAATGTACGGAGCGACGGGCTATTCCGGGAAGTACGGCATTTGTTCCGTCTGTCGTAGGTCTTATCATTGCCGGTGAAGTCGTCAAAGATCTGACCGTGAACCGGAAGAAAAAAGCACTAAAACAGCCGGAGGCCACGGTAACAGGAGGTCAGGAATGAAAGTAATTACCATAGAAGAGCTGGAAAAGCTGGCTCCCGGAGAGGCAACCATCGTGGATGTGCGTCCCGAAGAGGAATTCCGGAGAGGTACTTTTGAAGGAGCCATCAACATTCCCATGAAAGAATTTTCAGACCGGATGGATGAGATTCCAAAAGATAAACCGGTCTGGTTACTTTGTCATACCGGAGAGCGTAGTGTGGAATATGTGGAGCTTCTCTGCCTGTCTGGCTATGATGCAGGAAATGTGGAAGGGGGGTACCGTGCATTCTTGCGCCTTCAGCTGGGAAGATTTATTTCCGAAGAAGACATCATGAAGGAAAAAACCAAAGAAATCGAGCGGAGCCTCATTAAAAAGTTCAGAAAATCCATCTGGAGAGCCTTTACCAAAGCAGTACAGAAATACGATCTCATCCAGCCGGGGGACAAGATCGCAGTCTGCATTTCCGGCGGTAAGGATTCTATGCTTATGGCAAAGCTTTTACAGGAACTGCAGCGTCATGGAAAATATCCTTTTGAACTGGTATTTCTGGTCATGAATCCGGGATACAATGCGGATAACTGGAAGATTATTCAGGATAATGCGAAGGTTCTGGGCATTCCGCTGACTGTTTTTGAAAGTGATATTTTTAACATTGTAGCAGAAGTGGATAAAAATCCCTGCTATTTGTGCGCCAGAATGAGAAGAGGCTATCTTTATTCCCATGCGAAAGAACTGGGCTGCAACAAGATTGCTCTGGGACATCATTTTGACGACGTGATTGAAACCGTACTTATGGGAATGCTCTATAGCGGAAAAGTCGAGACGATGATGCCGAAGCTTCACAGTAAGAATTTTGAAGGTATGGAGCTGATCCGGCCTATGTATATGGTAAAAGAGGCGGATATCAAGGCATGGCGCGATTATCACCAGCTGCATTTCATTCAGTGTGCATGCCGTTTTACTGAGAACTGCGCCACCTGTGGAGGAGCAAAGGGCTCCAAACGGGATGAAATGAAAGAGTTGGTTGCAAAATTCCGTGAAACCAGTGACGTGATTGAGTATAATATTTTCAACAGTGTGCATAATGTCAACCTGCGGACCATTATCGGTTATCACAAGGATGACATGGAATATAATTTCCTGGATGACTATGACGATTGGGGGAAGACAGGTCATGGAGAAAATAGCACAGAAGTTTCTGGAGAATCAGAATCTTAAGAAAGAAGAGTTCGTAAAGCTGATCCGGTGTGCCCATGATCCGGAGGTAAGAGAGCTTCTGGCAGAGCGTGCACTGGAGCTCCGAAAGAAATATTATGGGGATAAGGTCTATACAAGAGGTCTCATTGAGTTTACCAATTACTGTAAAAATGACTGCTATTACTGCGGTATTCGCAGGGGCAACCGGAATGCGAAACGCTACCGGCTGACAGAAGAGGAGATCCTTGCCTGCTGTGAAAATGGATATGAGTTGGGATTCCGGACCTTTGTACTGCAGGGAGGGGAAGATCCGTATTACAGCGATGAACGGATGGAACACATTATCCGAAGGATAAAAGAAAAATATCCGGAGTGTGCTGTGACCTTGTCCATAGGGGAACGTTCTATGGAGAGTTACCAAAGATTCCGTAAGGCCGGGGCAGACCGGTATCTTCTGCGTCATGAGACAGCGGATGAAACCCATTACCGGACGCTCCATCCGGAAGAAATGAGCCTTCAGAACCGTATGGAATGTCTTAAAAATCTGAAAACCCTTGGGTATCAGGTGGGGGCAGGATTTATGGTGGGTTCACCTAACCAGACCGAAGAATGTCTGGCAGAGGATCTTCTGTTTCTTAAGGAACTGGCGCCTCAGATGGTGGGCATTGGTCCCTTCATTCCTCACCACGATACAGCATTTGCAAAGGAACCGGCAGGGAGCGTGGAACTGACATTGTATCTTTTGTCTGTCATCCGGATTTTGCTGCCGAAGGTACTTCTTCCGGCAACGACGGCCCTTGGCACCATGGATCCTCGAGGAAGAGAAAAAGGGCTTGCCGTGGGAGCCAACGTGGTAATGCCGAATCTGTCTCCGGTGAAAAACCGGAAGCAGTATGAACTCTATGACAATAAAATCTGCACCGGTGAGGAAGCGGCAGAATGCCGCGGCTGCCTTTCCAGAAGAGTGGAAAGTGTAGGTCTTCATCTGGTCAGCGACCGCGGAGACGCAGTGGAATAACGATTCGTGTAAGCAGCGAAGCGAAAGGAGAATGCAATATGAAATTCACATATCCGGCAGTGATTGGAAAAGAAGAAAATGGTTCCTGGAAAGCAGTACTTCCGGATCTGGCCTGCTGTGAGGCGGAGGCAGAAACTCTGGAGGAAGTGATTGAGAAAGCCAATGCAGCCCTTTACGACTGGATTGAACTGGAACTTTCCGAGGATGAGGTGAATCTTCCCCCGATTTCGGATCCAAGAGATCTGGAACAGCATCTGAAGGAGGGGCAGCAGGTCAGACAGATCTGCGTAAATATCCGTTTGTTTGATGGATGGGATGAGTAAAAATTATGAGACTATTGGTAGCGGAAGACGAACGGGATTTAAATGAGATTATCATGCAGAAGTTAAAATCAGAGGGATACAGTGTGGATGCCTGCTATGACGGGGCAGAAGCCATGGATATTCTCTCTTATACAGAGTATGATGCAGTACTTCTGGATATTATGATGCCGAAAGCGGATGGATATCAGGTACTGGCGGCTCTGCGCGCGTCAGGAAAAGAGACTCCGGTTTTATTTCTGACGGCGAGAGATGCCATTGAAGACCGGGTAAGAGGGTTGGACAGCGGAGCCTGCGATTATCTGGTAAAACCATTTTCACTGGAAGAACTGGCGGCAAGAGTCCGGGCGGCACTCCGCATTTCTCATGGAAAATCCACCAATCTGTTGACAATTGATGATCTGACGGTGGATTGTGGATCCCATCGTGTGACCCGCGGTGGAAAACTCATCGAACTTTCCGCAAAAGAGTATGCACTTCTGGAATATCTCATGCTGAATCAGGGCATCGTGTTATCCAGAGAAAAGATAGAAAACCATATCTGGAATTTTGACTATGAAGGCGGAACTAATGTGGTAGACGTTTATATCAGCTATCTGAGAAAGAAAATCGACGGTGGACATGAAAAACGTCTGATTCACACCGTACGTGGCCGCGGCTACGTGCTCAGGGAGGAAGCATAGTGAAAAAATGGTCCATCCGTATGAAGATCACATTATGGTTTGCAGGGGCACTGGTTTTGATGGTGGCTCTGACTTATGGTGTTCTTTTATCGGTCAGTCATCAGGTGATTCAGAAGACCGTCAGGGACGGACTGATCGAGACGGTGGAAAATAATGTAGATGAAATTGAATTTTATGAGACTCTGGATGAGATGAATCTTGCCGGCGATGTAGATCAGTTTATGGCCTGGAAGGACGGATATCTGGAAGTAGATGACGACTTTCTGGATCAGGTGAACGGGATCTATACGGCATTGTATGACAGCAGCCAGAGTCTTCTTTATGGAGAAAATCCGATTGCCATGGAAAGTCTGGAAATACCGTTGGAAAATGCAGTAATCCGGAAATTGAAAGTGGAAGGTGTGCTGTATTATATCTTTGACCGGGAGCTTGAAGGAGAAGGTCTTGACGGTCTCTGGCTCAGAGGCGTAGTATCCGAAGAGCAGACCCGTGCGGAAATGTCTTCAATTACCCGGCTTTCCCTGGTGCTTATGCCGCTTTTGCTGATATTGGCGGTCATTGGAGGCTACATAATTGCAGGAAGAATGCTGTGGCCCGTCCGGAAAATATCGGAGACTGCGGAAGAAATCTGCAATGGAAATGATTTAAAAAAGAGGATTGATGTGGGAGAAGGGCAGGATGAACTGCATCAGCTGGCAGCAGGATTCAATGGTATGTTTGAGCGGCTTGACCAGGCCTTTGAGATGGAAAAGCAGTTTACCTCAGATGCTTCCCATGAGCTCCGTACACCGGTGGCAGTGATACTTGCCCAGTGCGAACTGATGATGGGAGAGGAAAAAAGTCCGGAAGAATATCAGCACGCGTTGAGCGTTATTGAGAGACAGAGCCGGAAAATGTCAAAACTGATTCAGGATCTGCTCATGTATACCAGATTGGAACTGAAGACAGATAAATACAAAAAAGAACAGGTATCTCTATCAGAAATTGCAGAATCTGTATGCGAAGATATGGCGCTGATCCGTAGAAAGGGGATTACCCTTACCAGGCAGGTGCAGGAAGGAATTACCTGTTCCGGAAATCAGATGTTATTGACGCGGCTGCTTGTGAACCTTATTTCCAATGCCTATCGTTATGGAAAAGAAAATGGTCATATTTTGGTAAAGCTTGAAAAAAACACGGATGAGATCAGACTTTCCGTGGAAGATGACGGAATTGGAATTGCACCGGAAGAGCAGGAAAGAATTTTCAGAAGATTTTATCAAACTGACAGTTCCAGAACCGGAGAAGGAACAGGTCTTGGACTTTCCATGGTGCGGCAGATTGCTGAATTTCATGGCGGAACGGTTCAGGTGGAAAGTGTTCCGGGAAAAGGAAGCATTTTTACGTTTCTAATGTTTCTCTAATCTTTGTATTGTATGCTGTACCCATAACAAAGAACAACTGTCAGGAAAGGGGATTACAGTATGAAGAAGAGAACCATTATGACTACCGCCTGTGCAGCTGCAGCATTGGCACTGCTTGGAACAGGAACCGTATTTGCAGCGGGAAGTATTGCAGAAAAGTCATCCATAGGAGCGGGAAATGCCATTAATTTCGCATTTGCGGATGCCGGAATTGATCCGGTAAGCGCCACAGATGTGGAAGCAGACTTTGATTATGAGCAGGGACAGTTCATTTATGATGTAGAATTTACTGCCAATAACACAGAATATGATTACTGGATCAAAGCATCCAGCGGTGCAGTTGTAAAGAAGGATGTAAAACTGCTTCCGGGAGCCCAGACTACGGCAAAGGAAGAGAAAAAAGAAGAGGCAAAACAGGAAACCGGCAGCAATGCAGTAAAAGCAGAGACAAAGCAGATTACGCTGGAAGAGGCGAAAAACAAAGCACTTGCAGATGCAGGACTGAAAGCAGCGGAAGTGACATTTACAAAAGAAAAGGCTGACACAGAAGACGGTGTGCCGGTTTATGAAGTAGAATTTTTTAAAGACAATACAGAATATGAATATGAAATTGATGCAGTGAGCGGCAGCATCAGAAGCAAGAGCAAAGAGACCGAGACAGTCGTACAGAGCCAGCCACAGCAGTCCAGTCAGTCCAAGCAGGAAACGAAGACGGAAGTAAAGCAACAGCCAAAGCAGGAAACGAAGACGGAAGTAAAGCAACAGCCAAAGCAGGAAACAAAGACAGAAGTAAAAACGGCGGCTCAGCCGGCAGCATCGAGCACCATCAGCGTTGATAAAGCAAAAGAAACCGCTACCGGGCATGCCGGATTGAAAGTGGCAGACGTGACGTTCTCCAAGGCAAAGCTTGATAATGATGATGGAAGGCTGGAATATGAGATTGAGTTCTTCCGGGATGGAGTAGAGTACGATTACACCATTGATGCAGTGAACGGTTCTATTCTGGAATGTGATTCGGAATACCAGGATGCAGATGATGTCAATGATGATTTTGATGATGATGACCATGATGACGACTGGGACGATGATGATGATCATGACGATGATGATGATGACGATGATGATGACGATGATGATCACGACGATGATTGATAAAACAGAATATCAGAATGGAGAGGGCAGCCGGAATTTCCGGCTGCTTTTTTTAAAAAAATGTAATAAAACATAGTTGACAAATAGGAAATATAGGGATATAATTGCATCATCAAATAAAACATAGTATGTGAATAGGAATTATAGGAGGAATAGAAAATGGCAAACATCTACAAGGGAACACTTGGACTGATTGGAAACACCCCGCTGGTAGAAGTCGTAAACGTGGAAAAAGAGCTTGGCCTGGAAGCAAAGATTCTGGTAAAGCTTGAGTATTTTAATCCGGCCGGAAGCGTAAAGGACCGTATTGCGAAGGCCATGATCGAGGATGCCGAGGAGAAAGGAATTCTGAAAGAAGGCTCCGTCATCATCGAACCGACCTCTGGAAATACAGGTATCGGACTTGCATCCATCGCAGCAGCCAAAGGATACAGAATCATTCTTACCATGCCGGAAACCATGAGCGTGGAGAGAAGAAACATCCTGAAAGCTTACGGCGCTGAGCTGGTTTTGACCGAAGGAGCCAAAGGAATGAAGGGAGCCATTGCGAAAGCAGAAGAGCTTTCCAAAGAGATTCCCAACAGCTTCATCCCGGGACAGTTTGTAAACCCGGCCAACCCGGCAGCACACAAGAAGACAACCGGTCCGGAGATCTGGAACGATACCGACGGAAATGTAGACATCTTTGTAGCAGGTGTAGGTACCGGCGGAACTCTTACCGGAGTTGGCGAGTATCTGAAATCCCAGAAACCGGATGTGAAGATCGTGGCAGTTGAGCCGGCAACTTCTCCGGTTCTCTCTGAAGGAAAGAGCGGTCCCCACAAGATTCAGGGTATCGGTGCAGGATTTGTGCCGGATGTACTGAACACCAAAGTATATGATGAAATTATTCCGATTGAGAATGACGACGCATTCGCAGGCGGAAAGCTCCTTGCAAAACATGAAGGCGTGCTGGTAGGTATTTCTTCCGGAGCAGCTCTTCAGGCAGCTATCCAGCTGGCGAAGAGACCGGAGAATAAAGGAAAGACCATCGTAGCATTGCTTCCGGACAACGGTGACAGATATTACTCCACTCCGCTGTTCGCAGAATAATTTACAAAATCCCATACGAACATAGAAAAGAAAGGTAATAAAACCAATGGCAGAGAAACTCAAAAGAGCAGATAGAAAGTTTAAATTTGAAACCTTACAGCTTCACGTGGGACAGGAAGCTCCCGATCCGGTAACTGACGCACGTGCAGTACCGATTTATCAGACTTCTTCTTATGTATTCCGCAACTGCGATCATGCAGCAGCAAGATTTGGTCTGGCAGATGCAGGTAACATTTACGGACGTCTGACCAACCCGACCGAGGACGTTTTTGAACAGAGAATTGCAGCCCTGGAAGGCGGTGTTGCAGCCCTGGCAGTCGCATCAGGAGCAGCAGCAGTTACTTATACTATCGAGAACCTGGCACAGAGCGGTGACCACATCGTATCTGCAAAGAACATTTATGGTGGAACCTTCAACCTTCTGGAGCATACTCTTCCGGCATATGGTGTTGAGACTACCTTCGTAAATATTTTCGATCTGGATGAGGTAGAGGCAGCGATCAAAGAGAATACCAAGGCAGTTTACATCGAGACCCTTGGAAATCCGAACTCTGATGTCGTTGATATTGAAGCAATCGCAAAGATTGCTCATGCACATAAGATTCCGCTGGTAGTAGACAGCACCTTCGCTACTCCGTATCTGGTTCGCCCGATTGAGTATGGTGCAGATATCGTTGTTCATTCCGCAACCAAATTCATCGGCGGACATGGAACTACCATCGGCGGCGTGATCGTAGACAGCGGTAAATTTGACTGGGAGGCATCCGGAAAATTCCCGTCACTGACGGAGCCGAACCCGAGCTATCATGGTATCAGCTTTACCAAAGCAGTAGGACCGGCAGCATTCGTAACCAAGATCCGTGCCATCCTTCTGCGTGATACCGGAGCTACCATTTCTCCGATTCATTCCTGGATTTTCCTGCAGGGACTTGAGACTCTGTCTCTTCGTGTAGAGCGTCATGTACAGAACGCACTGAAAGTGGTAGAGTATCTGAACAATCATCCGCAGGTAGAGGCGGTTCATCATCCGTCAGTATCCAAGGATCCGCAGCAGCAGGCTCTTTATAAGAAATATTTCCCGAATGGAGGCGGTTCTATCTTCACCTTCGAGATCAAGGGAGATGCACAGAAAGCAAAAGACTTCATCGATAACCTGGAGCTGTTCTCTCTGCTCGCTAACGTAGCAGATGTGAAATCTCTGGTCATCCACCCGGCGACCACCACACACAGCCAGTGTACAGAAGAAGAACTTCTGGATCAGGGAATCAAACCGAATACCATCCGTCTTTCCATCGGTACCGAGAATATCGACGATATTATTCAGGACCTGGATGAGGCATTCAAGGCAGTACAGTAAGGAATGAAATTTTCCAAGAAAAGCAGATACGGAGTGACGGCTCTCATTGATCTGGCAGTCAATTCGAAAAACGGTCATGTGGCACTCGGAAGTATTGCTGAGAGAAATGAGATCTCTCCCCAGTATCTGGAGCAGGTGTTTGCCAGCCTGCGCCGGGCGGGGATTGTGAAGAGCGTCAAAGGCTCCCAGGGTGGATATCTGCTGAAATATCCGTCTTCCAGTATTACAGTGGCCTCCATTATACAGGCACTGGAAGGAACCTATTATCTGGATGACGAAGAGACAAAGACAGAAGAAAGGGCAGCCGGGATTGCGGAGACCATACAGGAAGAGATCGTGGATAGAGTCAATCACGGGCTGGATCAGATTCTTCAAAACCTGACGCTGGCTGATCTGGAGGAAAGTTTTCAGGAGCGGCAGTCCGGCGGACAGGAGATGTACTATATTTAACTATTCGGAATTTTGCGAATTGGTTCTGAATAGGCATAGAATATACAAGGCGGAGGGAATGCGCATGGAAAACATGCCATAATCTCCGCCTCATTTTTTATAAAATCAGGAGGAAAGACAAATGAGCGCAGCGAAGAAAACAGTTCTGATTACAGGAGGAGCCAGCGGCATCGGCCTTGGCACTGTGAAATATCTGTTGAACAAAGGAAATTATGAGGTGATCTCTTTTTCAAGAGGCGCAGGTCATATTGAGGAAGCCAAAAAGGAACTGGGAGACCGGGCACAGAAAGTCCTGTTCCTGCAAGGTGACATTTCCAGTGAGACAGATGTGCAGAAGTTATACGAAGAGATAGAGAAACGCTATGGAAAACTGGACGGACTGGTCAACAGCGCGGGCGTCATGAAACTGGGCGGCGTGGAAGAGCAGTCACTGGAAGAGTGGAGACGGGTGATTGATACGAATCTGACCAGTGTTTTTCTCATGGTGAAAACCATGCTCCCGCTGTTGAAAAAGGGAACCAACGCGTCCATCGTAAATCTGTCTTCTCTCAATGCCAGAAGACCGGGAGGTTCCGCAGCTTACTGTGCATCCAAAGCGGGTGTGGAGAATCTGACCCAGTATCTGGCAAAAGAACTGGGAAAATATCAGATTCGTGTGAATGCGGTAAGCCCGGCAGCCGTGCATACAAATATTTACGTTTCTTCCGGTGATTATACACAGGAAGGCTATGATAAATGGTCGGAGGAGAAGAGAGTTCTTTATCCGCTGGGCAGAATCGGCGACGCTGATAAAGATCTGGCTCCGACCATTGCATTTCTGCTGTCGGATGAATGCCTTTGGACCACAGGAAGTATTTACGCAGTAGACGGCGGAATCAGCGTCTGATCAGATTAACCGGGGTATCAGAATAGTCTTCTGTCAGGGCAAAATGATCTGCAAGTCCTTCTGTGATATAGACTTCTCCTGTATCTGTGACAAATACCGCTTCGAAATCATCGCTCTGAGCCCACAGTTCAGCGGCTTTTTCAAGTCCCATGACGAAGAGGGATGTGGACAGGCCGTCGCAGGTCAGGCCATCATCCCCGATAATGGAGACAGAACGCAGGCCACTGTCAGCCGGATGGCCGGTGGCCGGATCCATAATATGCCAGTAAGTCCGGCCGGCCTGTTCAAAATAGCGTTCATATCCGCCGGAAGTGACCACTGCCTGGTCGTTGACAGAGACAACCATCATGGGTACATCCTTTTTCGGATCGCGGATCGCGATTTCCCAGAGACTGCCGTCTGGTTTCGTGCCGATGGTCTGCACATTTCCGCCAAGATTCAGAAGGGCAGAGGTGACACCCTTTTCCCGCAGAAGAGCAGCCACCTGCTGTCCGGCAAAGCCTTTTCCGGTGCTCCCAAGATCTATTTCCATCCCGGCAGGAAGGGTGACTATGCCGGCTGCTGCGTCGTATTGTACTTGAGTATAGTCTACATTAGAAAGCAGATCCGTAATCGTGGATTCCTCCGGCACCTGATAATTTCCGGTGGTGAATCCCCATGCGCGGACGATGGGATAGATGGATAAGTCCAGAGCCCCATCGGTTCGCTGACAAAGGGAAAGGGTATCTTCCATCAGCTCGGCGGCCTGACCGGTCAGAACTCCCGAACCATCCCGGTTAATCGCATAAAGTTCACTGTCAGGGTTGGTTACGGAGACTTTCTCTTCAATATCTGCAATCACATCCTGCGCATCTTTCAGCAGTGCGTCATCTCCATAGATAGTAAATTGCATCACTGTATCCATGGCAAAAAAACTTTCTTCAGAAGCCTGGGTTCGGTCAGAGCTACAGCCTGTCAGTGCCAGAATGCCAAGTAAGAGCGGAAAAATCAACATTCTTTTCATAAAAAATCTCCCTGTAAATGATAATGATAAAAAAAGTCAAAACAGAAGTGAACTATTTTCAAAGACTGAGTTGACAGAAAAATCCAATTTTGATATAGTACCTACTGTGGTTAATTGAGTCTAACTTAAAATTAGCTGTCATTAATTTGACAGTTAATTTTTTGTAATGACATTAGTTAAAACTAACAACGGTATCGATTATAGCATGAGTACAAAAGGCTAGTCAATGACCGAAGGAAACAAAAGTAACTGACAACAGAGCGAAAGGGAGAAATGCTGATGAATTACAAAAAACTGAAGCGTGTGTTTGCGCTTGGTATGGCTGTGCTGCTTTCCGTGTCCACATCTGTCTATGGTGGCACAATAGAAGTACATGCAGCAGAAGTAATTAGTGATGACTTACTGGAAAACAAAGTTATTGATAACTCATCATTAGAAGAGAATACAGAGAAAAAGGGAGACGTCCAAGGAGATACTCAGAATGCAGGACAGGGCGATAGCAATGACAACGTCCAGAATGCAGAACAGGGAGATGTGCAGGGCGATACCAATGACAATGTTCAGAATGTAGAGCAGGGCGATATCGCGAATGCTGAGCAGGCCAACACCCAGAGTACAGAACAGGAAAAGATCCAGGTAAATATTCAGGGAGATGCGCAGGATGCTGGTCAGGATGCAGTTGTGCTGACAGAGCAGGATGAAAAACCGGCTGCGCTTGCTGCAACTATGGCTGCGCCGACGGAAGTAAAGAACTGTGATGATGGATGGAACGAGTTGAACTTAGGCTTTGAAGATACTACTTGGATGAAAAATATTACTGTAGTGAAGATAGAAAATGATATTTTTGAGAAAGTTGATTCAACTTGGATTTCAGGAAATAATTATTGCATTGGATCCTATACAGGATCAAATGGAGATTATCTTGCGTTAAGAATTAGAAAGGATAATATTAAATTCCCGACAACAATGGTGATTTCCGCAGCTGGATACGAAGATCTGACACTAAAAGTAACTAAAAATGGCTATACCTACACCGCCGAAGTAATCTCTGACACCACCCCGGACACTCCGGTTGCTCAGACTTACACAGTCACCAAATCTGATTGTAGCAACGGTACCCTTACTGTTGACCCGAATACAGCGGTAGCGGAGAATACTACTGTTACAGTCACTACTATTCCGAGTGAAGGATATGTAGTAGATACTGTGACTGCGAAAAAAGACGATGGCACGGAAATAACTTTGACAGCAGGCGCAGAGAGCGGTGTTTATACCTTTACCATGCCGGCTTCCAATGTGACAGTTTCTGCCACCTTCAAAGCAGCTACACCGGCAGAAGCTGGAAAGATCGGGTTAAGCCAGCTGAAATTAGAAAAAGAATGGATGGGCAGTAACTGGAATCTTAAATTTACAAATGCTGATGGTTATGTTTCCAAAGTAACAGCAATCAAGGTAAATGATACAGCGTGGAAAGAGACTTCTTATGGACCTTATTCAGGAGGTTCTTATAAGAAGAATACTGATGAAAACTATCTTATTTTTGCAGGAAATGATAATATCAGCAATCCGACTATTAGAGTTTTGCAAAGTGGTGATGTGATTACCATCACAGCCACAGGCTATGAGGATCTGACCTTTAAACTGGTCATTGATCCGAATGGAAATGCTTCTCTGACAGAAGATGACAAACAGGGTGATCCATATGAACTTCATGTAAAGATTGAAGGCTCTTTTGAAGCCGCCATTGTAGGACAGAAAGATTATGATGGAGTATCCAGTGCGAGCACAGGGGGTGCGTCCAGCAATAAAAACAGTGCGGTAACTGTATATGGAGCTTTGGTTCAGAAAGATACTGAACCGGCAGACAGTGACTGGGAAGCACTGGACCATCAGTCAAAGATCCAGCTGGAAGGAAACAAGTGCAGCGTATCTATCGTACCGGATGTTGCCGGTGGTACCGCTGAGAACAGTGACAGTGGAATGGAAGGTGTCTATATGACGCTGAGCAGTGATCTGACACTGAACGGGACACCAAAGGACCCGGGCACCTATCTGATCTCTGTTTCTATTGAAGACAATCGGGGACGGAAAGCAACCAGTAATACCCTGCCGTTCCGGATTTACAAAGGTGAGGAGACCCTTGCAGAGCAGATCAAAACAGATAACCTGAAGCAGTATGCAAGCGGACTTTATGCATGGGATATTATGGAACCCTGGGCGATTAAGAATTTTGGAAGCAATGTAGAGGGACAGGAGGAAAGCGTTCGGGTACCGGAGAAGCTGGAAGTATGGTTTGGCTCCCATGAGAGTGGAACCTATGGTTTTCTTGGCTATGATATTCCCTGGGCAGATGTAAAAGCAGGTAATATTCCCCAGACACTGTATATCCCGGCTGGCTGCAATCTGACACTGACCAATATGAAAATCTTGAGCAGTGTGCGGATTGTCGTGGAAAATGGCGGCAAACTGACGCTGTCAGATTCGACCGTACAGGGAATTATCGACGTACAAAACGGCGGTACCTTCTCCATGAATTATGATGCATATGGCAAGAAATTTACCACAGGAGCATCCTTATGTGGACAGCTTCGGCTGGAGGACGGCGCAATTCTGGAAAATGCAGCTATTTACTCCCACACCAATTATCTTGCTAACGGTGATCTGACCGACCGCTCCAATGATGATGCAGTCGTGGCAGTTATCGGAAATGTAACATTAAAAGGGCAGGTATTTATCAGCGGTGACGAAGCCGGAAGCACCGGGAAAGGACAGACAGCTCTTCAGGTGAAAAATGGCACCTTAAACCTTGAAGCTGGTGCGACCCTTGCCACCTACGGAGGCGGTGGAAATACAACGATTTATTCCAACGGAGGAGAAGCAATCCAGCTGGAAAATGGTACGATAACCGGAAATGGAAAAGTGATAGCCATTGGAGGCAGTGTGACATTTGGAACGGGTGGAAATGCAGTTTCCGGAAATGGCGCAATCCATACTTCAGAAGTGTTCCTGCAGGGAGCAACATCCTATACAGCAAAGAATGCGGCACCTGGAAAAGCACTGGAAGGAGATATCACACTTACCAGCGCAAAACGTCATGTGGCAGATGGTACACAGGTTGAGAGTGGACAAAATGATCCTCTGGCAGAGCTGTACTGGAAGCCCGGAATAGCTCCGACACCGTCGATGGAAAAATTTGTAACTGCAGATACCAAGAGCTTTACGGTTTCTGATATTCCCAATCAGGTTTATACAGGAAAAGAGTTACAGCCACAGATTACAGTAATGGATGGAGGAACCCTTCTGACAGAAAGAACCAATTATTTGGTTACCTGTAAGCAAGCTATGAGCAGAGCCGCCGCAGCTTCGATGACGGATGCCGGTACTTATACCGTGGTAGTAAGAGGAACCGGTGTTTATGGCGGAAGCGTCGAAAAAGCATTTGTCATTGAATCGAAGAAGACGATATTTGCAGTGACGGAAGACGCATCTTCCGCCGTTTATGACGGACAGAATAAGCGTCCGACTGTAACGGTCAAAGATGGCGACACGGTTCTGGCAGAAGGAATTGATTACGAAATTACCGTCTCTGTTGATGGAAAAGAGTATGCTGATGCAGAGTTTGTGGCAGCAGGTGTATATGAGATGGCCATTACCGGAATCGGAAACTATGAAGGCTCCACTGGAAAGGTAAGCTTCACTATCAGTGAGAAATCATCCGCCCAGAATAATAATGACACCGGTAACAATACCAACAACAGCAATACCAATACCGGCAGCAATAGCAACACCGGTAATAGTGCAGTCAATAACAGCAAGAAGAAAAAGAAACATTCTTCACATGGCAATTCTTCGGAAGAAACCACAGCACAGGCTGCAGCAGAGAACTCCGCAGTGGCGGATATCAGTGCAGTTCCGGCTACCGGAGATATGGCTCAAACCGGGCAGTGGGTGCTGCTTGGTGCAGCAAGCTTAGCTGCAATTGGAATCTCTCTCGAGACCAGACGGAAAAAGAGAAAATAAGGAGAATGGGTTGTTGCAAAATCAGTTGTTTTGCAGCGACCCTTCTTGTTTATTTACTCTCTTTTCGGAAAAATGTTTCAGAAGTCTATTGGTTCTATTTTGGATTTAGTAGTATTTTTGTTTTGAAATCAATAATAACCCTTAGTATCTATCAATAAGATTTGATGGTTTAGGTTGAGGATTGTAATGCGTGACATTGTGATTCGGACATCCATACTTGCATGGTCTGTCGTAATATCAAATCAGTTGTTTTGCAGCAATCCATTTTTTGCTTTGGAATTCCTGTTTTCTGATTTTCTGAATTCCTGTTTCCTGAATTAGCATGTATGGGTCTATATTGAATTTCCTTCTCTTTTGTTCCTGCCATTTTGTGAAAAAGAGGAACTGAGTTTCAGGCATTTTAATATAGACCCATATCAGCTATTTTTTCTGTATAAACTGTAAGTTGAACAGGAACTTTTTTGATATTTTTTCATTCCAGACCCATGGCGGGCCGGTGGAGGAGATTTCAGACTCAGGACGGAGCCAACAGAAGCCACATCAGACCCAGCAGAGGAGATTCCAGACCCACGGCTGCCCTTCGCTTGCTTAAATGATGGAAAACCATGTTGACATCTCACTTTCAAAAAGATATAATCCTATTAAATATATAGGAATTATATAGTCTATAAATATAGACAAATGAGGAGGCATACATACAATGGCATACGGAATTGAGACGCGATGTATTCATGGAGAAGATGGAATTACGAGAGAGCATGCATATGGTTCCATGGGAACGCCGATATATCAGACAGCGACCTTTGCCCATCCGGGTGTGGGGCAGTCCACTGGATTTGATTATACAAGAGAGAGTAACCCTACCAGAAGTGAACTGGAGCGGATTGTGAGTTCCCTGGAAAAAGCTTATGATACGGTGGCATGTGCCAGTGGTATGGCAGCCCTTTCTATCTTACTGGAGCTGTTTGAAAATGGAGCACATTTTGTATGTTCAGAGGATTTGTATGGAGGTTCTGTCCGGATCTTCAGTACCATTGGAGCAAACAGAGGCCTGACATTTTCCTATGTCAACACGGCAGATACAGAACTGGTGGAGAAAGCCATTAAAAAAGAGACAAAAGCCCTCTATATTGAGACTCCAAGCAACCCGACCATGCAGGTAACAGATCTGCGTGCTATGAAGGCGCTGGCAGAGAAATATGGTCTTCTGCTCATTGTGGACAATACGTTCCTCTCCCCTTATTTCCAGAATCCCATTGATCTTGGAGCAGACCTGGTGGTACACAGCGGAACCAAGTATCTGGGCGGCCACAATGATGCACTTGCAGGCTTTTTATGCTCAGCGAGCAAGGATCTGGCTGACAAGATCCGGTATATCTACAAGACCACCGGCGGCTGCCTGTCACCTTTTGAAAGTTTTCTGCTCATCCGCGGCATTAAGACCCTGTCAGTCCGCATGGAGAGGCAGCAGGAAAATGCCTTGAAGATTGCCAACTGGCTGAAGGAACAGGAAGAGATCAAGGGGGTTTATTACGTAGGGCTTCCGGAACATCCAGGGTATGAGATTAATAAAAGTCAGGCAAGAGGATTTGGCGGTATGATTTCATTCCACACGGATACGGCAGAGACAGCAAAGCGGATTCTGGAGCGGGTGAAAGTCATTTCTTATGCTGAGAGTCTGGGTGGCGTGGAATCCTTGATTACATATCCTATGCTGCAGACCCACGGAGATGTTCCGGTGGAGATCCGGGAGCGTCTTGGCATTACCGATAATTTTCTGAGAATGTCTGTGGGGATTGAAAATAGTGACGACCTTATCGAAGATCTTGCGCAGGCGCTGAAAGGAGAATAGGCAGTATGGCTTATGAATTTGACAAAATAATTGACAGAAAAGGCACCAACTGCCTGAAATATGATTTTGCAAGAGAACGCGGACACAGCGAGGAGGAGCTGCCTCTCTGGGTAGCAGATATGGATTTTCAGACGGCGCCGGAGATTGTGGAGCGCCTGCAAAGATCTGTGGCTCACGGTATTTTCGGATACAGCGAAGGAAAGGACAGCTATTTTCAGGCACTGGCAGGCTGGTATGAGAAGCATTTCGGATGGACGGTAAAACGGGAGTGGCTGGTAAAAACGCCAGGTGTGGTATTCGCCATTGCAGCTGCTGTCCGTGCATTCACCAAAGAGGGAGACGCAGTGCTCCTGCAGCAGCCAGTTTATTATCCGTTCAGCGAGGCCATTAAGGACAACGGAAGAGAGCTGGTGAACAGCCCGTTGAAGCTGGTGAATGGTCATTACGAGATGGACTTTGAGGATCTGGAGCAGAAAATAGTGGAGCATCAGGTAAAATTATTCCTGCTCTGCAGTCCTCATAACCCGGTAGGCCGTGTCTGGACAGAGGAAGAACTTCGAAGAGTGGGAGATCTATGTGTGAAACACAATGTGCTAGTGGTCAGCGATGAGATCCACAGCGATTTCACCTGGCCGGGGCATGAGCATCATGTATTTGCAAACCTGGATCCGAAATATGCGGAGATTTCCATTACCTGTACGGCACCCAGCAAGACCTTCAATCTGGCAGGACTTCAGACCTCCAACATTTTCATTCCGAACAGAACTCTTCGGAAGACCTTCAAAAAAGCCATTGATCAGGCTGGTTACAGCCAGTTAAATACGCTGGGACTGGTGGCATGCCAGGCGGCTTATGAAGAAGGGGAGCCCTGGCTTACAGAATTAAAGAAATATTTGCTTGAAAATCTGGATTTTTCAAGAGATTATATAGAAAGAAATCTTCCGGGCGTTCATCTGATCGAGCCGGAGGGCACTTATCTGATCTGGCTTGACTTCCGGGAGCTTGGATTGCCGGAGGAAAAACTGGAACATCTGATTACGAAGGAGGCAAAGCTGTGGCTTGACAGCGGTGCTATTTTTGGATCAGATGGGGAAGGATTTGAACGGATCAATATTGCGTGCCCGAGAACGACGCTGAAGGAGGCCTTTGACCGGCTGGCGAAAGCCTTGAATTCTCTGGGATAACAGGAAGGAAGAACACATATGAAAAATCCTCTGCACTATCAGCTTTCGGAATACGACTGCGGTCCCACCGCTATGCTGGATGCCATCAGCTATCTCTTTGACCGGGAGGAAATCTTACCGGAAATTATCAGAAATGTCATGCTTTATTGTCTGGACTGTTATGGCTCGGAAGGGATTCCGGGAAAGAGCGGCACTTCGCGAGCAGCCATGATGTTTCTGAGCAACTGGCTCAATGGCTTTGGTGAGATCCGGAACCTGCCGGTGAGTAGCCAGTATCTGTCGGGAAAAAGTGTTTATCTGGGCAGTGAGAGTCTTATTAATGATGCCCTGCACAGAGGCGGTGCAGTGGTGGTTCGGCTTTATCTTGATGAACCTCATTATGTGCTGCTCACAGGTGAGCATGATGGTGTGGTGGAAATGTTTGACCCTTATTATCGGGCAGAACCTTTTAACGAACAGGATATTTTACTGGTGACAGACCGTGAGACCAGCTGTAACCGGCTGGTGCCGGAGCAGTATTTCAATCAAGAAGGGGAGACCATCTATGCCCTGGGACCTTTTGAGGGCCGGGAAGCGGTGATTCTCTTCAATGGCCGGACGAAGCTGGAACCGGAGAAGACGATCGAATACTTTATCTAACACAGGTGACAGATGATGATTAAAAAAGACAGAATTTTAAAAGAGTTTGAAGAACTGATTTCCATTGATTCCCTGAGTTTTGCAGAGAGGGACATGGCGGATCGGCTGAAGGAGAAACTGGCCGCCCTTGGATTTGAAGTCCGTGAGGACAATGCCGGAGCCCAGGAAGATGGAACAGCCGGAAATGTATATGGCTATCTCAAAGGAACCCTGCCGGGAGACCCCATTTTGTTCTCCGCACACATGGATACGGTGCGTCCGGGAATTGGCAAGAAGATGTTCCTTAATGAAGCAACCGGCAAGATCGAGAGCGGCAAGGATACCATTCTTGGTGCGGATGATGTGACCGGGCTGGTGGAAATTCTGGAAGCAGTGCGTCATTTACAGGAAGAAAAGATTCCTCATCGGGATATCGAAGTGATCTTCCCCATTGCCGAGGAGTTGTATATTAAAGGTACGGATGCATTTGATTTCAGCCAGGTGAAGGCAAAAGAAGCCTATGTACTCGACATGGGCGGAGCACCGGGAGCAGCAGCCCTTCGGGCACCATCCCTCATTTCCTTTACCGTAAAGATGCATGGAAAAGCATCTCATGCCGGATTTGCGCCTGAGCAGGGCATTCATGCCATCCGAGCAGTCAGCCTTGCCATCAGCCGGATCGAGCAGGGACAGGTGGATGAAGACTCGACGCTGAATATCGGAAAGATTTCCGGTGGCGAGGGAACGAACATTATCCCGGAACTGTGTACCTGCGAAGGCGAGATCCGCAGTTACAGCCATGAAAAAGCACTGGCGCTGATGGATCAGCTTACCAGGACTTTTGAGAAGGCAGCAGAAGAAGTGGGCGCAACTGTAGAGGTAACACCGGATATCCGTCTTATTGCTTATGACATCCCAAAGGGTGCTCCGGTAGTTACGCATTTTAAAGAGGCATGTGAAAAACTGGGACTTGCCGGAACTCTGACCGAGACCTTCGGCGGAAGCGATAATAATAACTTTGTCCTTCATGGCATCCAGGGCATCGTCCTGTCCAGCGGTATGTATGAGGCACATTCTGTCAAGGAATATACCTATGTACAGGATATGATCAGCGGGGCAGAACTGGTAGCAGAACTGCTTGCTTAGAGATATAAGTAACAAGACGCTCAGAAGTGACAGGCTGTCACTTCTGCCCGTTTTATTACTTTTAAGCCGCGATTCTTGCAAAAAAGAATAAGTTTAGACTAACTAAAACGAGATTTTTGTGTTATACTATTGCCAAAGAACGACACCCGGGGTGGGTGTCCACAGAGTTGCTGAAAACAGAAAATGCAGCTGGAAAAGAATTTCACAGAAAAGAGGGATACAGTTATGGTAAAGATGACTTTAGATGTAGACGGCATGGCATGCGGTATGTGCGAGGCACATGTGAATGATGCGGTCAGAAAAGTATTTCAGGTGAAGAAAGTGACCTCTTCCCACAGCAAAGGAACCACGGAAATCATTGCCGAGGAACCGCTGGATGAGGAGAAACTGAAAAGCGCCATTGAGGCAACTGGCTACACCGTGCTGGGTATAAAAACAGAGCCATATGAGAAGAAAAAATTCTCTCTGTTCCATAGAGGATAAATAAGGGTTGGGCCGCGGATGCGGACACTTAGTTGAGCACCTGGGTTCCCGACTCACCTGCTTAGTTGGGTGCCTGGGTTCCTGGTTCAGCTGCGACCACTTGGATGGGCTTCTGGTGCGGCTGCTCCCGAAAAAGTTCCTGCGTTTTTTGATTTCGCAGGAACTTTTTTTATGCAAAGCTGATCGAGACCCACAGTGGGTCTTTTTACTGCAAAATCTGACTTGACGCGGGAACTTTTTCCATCAGAATTTCATATAGACCCGCGAACAAGCTTAAGTGGACCCGCGAACAAGCTCAGGGACACTGCCCGGTCTGCTTGTACTCTGACGGCCAACACTGGTTCCGGTCACAGTTCTCTGAATTTCCGGCCACAACAGGTTTTACCTCCATTTTACAAAAACTTCATAGCTATATGATAGAAGCGCCTCCGCGACAGGGATTATACTAATACCTTGTCAGGAGGATAAGAATTTGACTTATAAAGAAATTAGAAAAAATGAAGAAGTACGTGCCTATCTAAAAAAAGGAAATGAAAATCTCGGAGTTCTCGGTTATACGGATCACTCAGAAGTACATTGTGTGTTGGTTGCAGAACGCGCCGCTTATATTTTAAAGAAGCTGGACTATACAGAACATGATATAGAACTGGCAAAGATTGCCGGGATGATGCATGATATTGGAAATGCCATTAACCGGAAGCAGCATGCAGAATATGGAGCTTTGCTGGCAGGTGAGATTCTGAAGAAGACGGATATGAGTCTGGAAGACCGGATAACAGTCATGTCTGCCATCGGACATCATGATGAATCTGCAGGTGGAGCAACCGATGTAATCAGTGCCGCACTGATCATTGCGGACAAGACGGATGTACGGCGCAACCGGGTTCGTGACAAAGAACCGGCTGCCTTTGATATCCACGACCGTGTCAATTATGCAGTCACCGAGGCAAAATTGAAAGTGAATAAAGAAAAAATGACCATCGCATTGAATCTGCAGATTGATGAAAATATCTGTACTATGTTTGAGTATTTTGATATTTTTCTTGGAAGAATGATGATGTGCCGGGGCGCGGCGGAGATGCTCGGAGCAAGATTCAAGCTGACCGCAAATGGCAGTAAAGTATTATAAAAATAGTTTACTTTTTCTTGTCTGTATGTTTTAATAAGACTATCAATTCTGTTATTTTCTAAAACATCAGGAGGTGGTCTTATTTCTATTTATTATCAGATGCTTGCAGAACAGCAGCGAATCCAGAAAGAAAAGGAACGAATTCAGAAACAAATTTTTAAGTTACCCGCGGGAAATATTTTTTGCTTCCAAAATGGCTCTAGTGTCAAATGGTATAAGAAAGACGGAAAACAACGTCAATATTTACCTAAAAGCAAACGAAAGTATGCAGAACAGCTTGCAGTAAAAAAATATTTGTTACTGCGGATGAAAGAATTGATTCAGGAAGAGCGAGCGGTGATCAGTTATCTGTCACATCATCGGGAATCTTCGTCGGAGCAGATGTTGAAGCCTGGTGATCCTTATGCCGAACTTCTTGCACCTTATTTTCAACCGGAATCCAGTGACCTTCAGTCCTGGATGGAATCCCCTTATGAACAGAATAAAAAGTATCCAGAGCAGAAGATTTACGGTACAAGTGCCGGAATTCATGTCCGGTCAAAATCCGAGTCTATGATTGTCTATCTTCTTCATGATTACAAAATTCCGTTCCGATATGAAAGTGAACTGGAACTGGGACAAGTGACAGTTTATCCAGATTTTACAATCAGGCATCCGAAAACAGGAAAGCTGTTTCTTTGGGAGCATCTGGGAATGGTGGATGAGCCTGCATACCGTAGAAATGCCTTGTCAAAACTGCAGTTATATATGGAGCATGGCTGGATTCCATCCGTGAATCTGATATTAACTTTTGAGACGAAGGAATATCCACTGGATATGGCTTATGTGGAGGGATTGATCAAGGATTATTTTGTGGTGACCGACTGCCAGAGGGACATCTCCCTCACGGGGCAATGTCAGTAAACTTGTTCGCGGGTCTATATGAAATTTTGAAGTCAAAAGTTCCCGCGTCAAGCCAGATTGTGCAGTGAAAAGAGTCTCTGTGGGTCTCGATTGGCTTTGCGTGAAAAAAAGTTCCTGCGAATTCAAAAAACGCAGGAACTTTTTCGAGGTAAACCGAGACAGAGACCCAGGTGCCTGCCCAAGTGTTCGCAACCGAGCCGAAAGCTCAGGTCTCACACCATCTCGCGTTCTTTCCATTTCCCGGTCCGGTATCTTGCATAAGAGATCAAAAAGTTAGCGGTCCAGCCGATGGGAACGGCGCACCAGACCATGGCAATTCCAAAACGGGGAGCGCAGGTCATGGCGACGATAACGCGGATGGACAGGTTGACCAGGTTGGCGACGGTGAACATGACCATATCACCGGAACCGCGCAGGAGACCGTCTACGGACATTTTAAAACCGATCATACAGAAGAACCATCCCATGAAAGTGAGGTAACCTTCTCCGGTCAGAAAGGCTTCTGTGGCACCGTCGGTACCAAGGAAAAGAGCAATCAGTGAATGATGAAAGCATTCCATACTGATGCACAGGATGACAGCACAGAAGATGACCATCCGGACAGCAGCATGATAGCCTTTTACAACACGGTCCGTCTTTCCGGCACCCAGATTCTGTGCAGTGTAGGAAGAGACCGCATTTCCAATGCCTGACATGGGAACTACACAGATGCTTTCAATACGCATGGCAGCAGAGAATCCGGCCAGTGCGGCGGATCCGAAGCTGTTGACCACAGACTGTACCAGCATCATACCGATAGAAACGGTGGATTGCTGCAGGATGGAGGGAATGGCAATGCGGGTCATGGAAACCAGCTCTTTTCCGTCGAAGACAGAGTGGCTCTCTGAAAATGCTGTCATTGCTCCGACACTACAAGAAGAGTCATCTATGGAAGATACTGGTGATGATATTTTTTTCAGAATCTTCAGCAGTACAAGCATGGACAGAACTGCTGAAATTCCCTGCGCGATCAGCGTTGCCCACGCTACCCCGGAGACACCCATGTGGGCACCGGCTACCAGAAGATAGTCAAGAACAATATTAAAGAGTGAGGAAAAAATGAGAAATCCGAGAGGAATTCTTGATTTTCCAAGGGCATTGAACATGGCGGAAAACACGTTGTACATGAACAGAAACGGCAACCCAAGAAAATAAATCCGCAGATATTCCGAAGCCATGGAAAGACAATCCGCGGGTGTGTTCAGAAGAACCATGATTTCCCGGCTGCAAAATAATCCGAAGATGCCAAGCAGCAGACTTAAGCCAAGAAAAGCCAGAGATGCCGTGTAGATGGCAGTCTTCATGCGGTCATATTTCTGTGCGCCGAAATACTGGCTGACGATGACAGAAGCACCCATGCCTCCGCCAATGGCAACGCAGATAAAAATATTGGTCAGTGAATAGGAGGCTCCCACTGCGGCCAGCGCCTGCTCACTGACAAAGCGGCCCACGATGGCAGAATCCGCCATGGTGTAAGTCTGCTGAAATAAATTGCCGATAATGATTGGCAGTGCAAATAGAAAAAGTGCCTGAAACGGCGGTTTCTTAATTAAATAATCCTGTTCCAATGGTTTGTCCCTCCATGAAGTCTATGACATTTTTTGTTCAATTCTTACTTTAGATCATGTGGAAAATTTTGATTTCATGTATTTTCAGTAGTTTACAAATACATTTTCATTTATCATATGTTTACTAAATGAAATTGTCAATGCATATGGGAGCGCAATAGCAAGAAGAAAAATCTGTAAAAATAGATAAAAATAGATTGTTATTCTAATAAAATTAGTCAAATAAAATAGTAAAAATTCATAAAAAATCAGAAATAAATAAAAATAAATTGACAAAAATATGAAAAATATTATAATGAAGATAAAGAGGGGGCGCACCCGCATGGAAAAAGTAATTACGATTGAAGACGTTGCAAAGAAAGCTGGAGTAGGAAGAGGAACCGTTGACAGGGTTCTTCATAACAGAGGAAGAATATCTGCTGAGACCAGAGAAAAGGTTCTGCGTTGCATTGAAGAACTGAATTATAAACCGAATAAAGCAGCAAGAATGTTAGCCAGAAAAGGCAACTACAGAATTGCGGTGACGTTCCATAATGAGGAGAAAGAATTCTGGGATCAGATCCAAGAAGGGGTTGATAAGGCGGCAGAAGAGTATAAGGTACTGGGAGTAACGGTGGATGATTACATTTTGCCGCAAATTGATATTGAGGCACAGTTAAATATCATCAGACACGTGATTGACAGCAAATATGATGGACTTGCCATTGTACCATACGATTCGAAAAGAATAACTGAGGCTTTGAAAGAAGCCATGGAAAAAGGAATTGAAGTAGTTACATTCAATAATCAAGATCGAAATTTGAATTGTTGTTATATTGGACATGATGGTTTCCAGAGTGGTAGAACTGCAGGGAAGATGATGTCACTAATTGCAAAAAATAATTGCAGATATGTGATTGTATCGGCACACAGCAGTATCATGAATCAGATTGATGAACGTAGCGAAGGATTTTTGGAAGTGATCAATCAGAATAGAAAAGACATGCAGTTTTTAGGTGTCTTAAATTTTCCGGAAGATTGCGAAGAAGTGTATACGAAGATAAGGGGGATTTTTTCAAAAAAGAACCAGGAAATTGATGCAGTATATGTGACGACTGCAATTGCAGGAACGGTTGCAAAGGCAATTGAAGATGAAAATCTGAATCAGAAAGTCATTTTTATTGGTCACGACCTGACAGAGACCAATATCGCATATATGAAAAAAGGGGTGATTGACATTCTGATTGGTCAGGAACCGGAGCGACAGGCATATGCAGCAATTGATAAAATCTGCAAGAAGCTTTTGACAGATGAAGAAATAGGAGAAAATGAATACACCAAAATAAGCATTGTAGTTACGGAAAATATTGACGAATAGTCGTATTTTAATATTTGCGGGTTCGTTCCCGCAAATAAATATTATTTTTTTGAACATTGTGGGTGCGCCCCCGCAAAAATAAAACTATTCATTTTAAACACAACACAGGAGGGTAAAAATGAAAAAGAAATCTTTAACTAAGGTAGTAGCAGCGATTACAACAGCCACTTTATTAGCTGGATGCGGTGGAGCAGCAAGTACAGATACGGCATCTACATCATCGGATACTGCGGCTGAAACAACGGAAGCTGCAGATACCGCAGAAACAAACGGTGACACCAAACAGTTTATCTTTGTATGCCCGATTGTTGGTCTGGAATATTGGAATATGTGTTCCGATGGAATCGCAGAAGCAGATAAAGAATTTAATGTAAATACACAGATTGTCGGACCGACCGATGCATCTACCTTTACGACTGAAGTTGTAAATTACATGGAATCTGCAATTGCAACGAAGCCAGATGGAATTCTGTGCTACGCAGGTCTGGATTCCTATCCGAAACTGCTCCAGGAGGCAGCAGACCAGGGCATTCCGGTAATTACCATTGATTCTGACTGCTCCGATACGACCAATCGAATTGCTTATGTAGGAACCGATCCGTATAATGCAGGTTACAGTAGTGGTGAAGCTATGGTAAAAGCAACTGGCGGAGAGGGAACGGTTGCTATTTTGACAAGTTCTGTAAGTTCTGAAAAAGAGCAGACCGAGATTGAGGCATTCAAAGATGCTATTAAAGATACGAATCTGGAAATTGTGTGCATGGAAGAAACCAATGCAGATCTGGCAACCGGTGTACAGAAGATGGAAGCCATTGCCCAGACATATCCGGATCTGACCGCAGTCCTTGGAACTTCTGCATACGACGTACAGGCAGCAGCAAAAGTTAAAAAAGAGTACAATCTTGAAAATCTTCATTTAATTGGTTATGACGATCAGGAAGAAACTCTTGCTTATATCAGAGAAGGTGTCATTGATGCAGTCATCGTACAGGCTCCGTATCAGATGGGATACCTTGGGGTTAAGATGTTGGCAGAATATATTGACAATGGTTCTCTGGAAGAGGAAAGCATTGATACCGGTACTATTACAGTAAGCATTGACAACGTAGAGACTTATAAAAACTAAAGGCTTGCAAATAAGGGAAAAAGATGGATGCCGGGAAGTAAAAGGCTTCCCGGAATCTATCCGGTATGGAGGAATTTCATGAAGTCCATGAAAAAAGTATTGAAGATAAGAGAAATGGGTGTGTTGATTCCGCTGTTGATTTTATGGATTGTTACCTATGCGGCAAATCATGCATTTATTTCTTCGGTAAATATGATTTCGCTGTTTAGATCTGTATCGATTACACTGTTGGGAACTATCGGAGCATCCTTCGTATTTTCCTGCGGAATGATGGACGTATCTTCCGGATCTATTTACGCATTATCGGGTATGATTACTGGTCTGGCATTAAAGGACTGGGGCTTACCGGTTCCGGCTGCAATTCTTGCTGGTTTTTGTGTGGGTCTGTTTTTCGGATTATTTAATGGATTCATTGTGAACAGATTTGAACTTCCTGCCTTTATTGCAACACTGGGAACCCAGTACATGGCAAGAGGCTTGAGCAATGTAGTGACAAAAGGAGAATCCATCACCGGATTTCCAGCTGAATTTAAGGCACTTGGAAGTTATGGTCCGTTTAATATTCCGTGGAGTATCTACATTTCTCTGATTTTGGCAGTTGGAGCATTTCTGATATTCAAATACACCATTTTAGGAAGATCCCTGCTAGCGGTTGGTGGAAATAAAGAAACTGCCCGTCTTTGCGGAATTAATGTAAAATTAGTTAGTTCTATTTCCTTCGTAATTTCTGGTGTGTTTTGCTCAATGGCTGGAATTTTGTCAACAGCCAGATTGGAGACAGCTCAGGCAGCCGCAGCAAATGGTTGGGAAATGACCTGTATTGCAGCAGCGATCATTGGTGGAGTTAGTATGTTTGGCGGATCGGTAACCATTCCGGGAGCTATTATTGGTGCATGCCTCATGGAAACGCTTAATATTTCCATGACTATGATGAAAGTAAATGCATACTGGCAGAAAGTTGCCATTGGAATTGTTATTATCCTGGCAGTTGGAATTGATACATACAGACGTAAGAGAATGTCCGGAGGCAAGTGATGACTTATGAAGAATCAGATTGTTTTGGAAATGAAGAATATCACAAAACGCTTTCCAGGAGTACTGGCTCTTGATCAGGTAAGCCTGTCTGCGTATGAAGGAGAAATCCATGCGCTTTGTGGCGAAAATGGAGCTGGAAAATCTACGTTAATGAAAGTATTGAGTGGTTCCTATGATGAATCTTCTTATGAAGGTGAGATTTATGTCAATGGAACGCAGTGCCATTTCCTGAAACCAGCTGACTCTGAAGCAATGGGAATTGGTATGATTTACCAGGAAATCAGCATGCATCTGGATTTGAGCATTGCAGAGAACCTGTTTCTTGGACGCTGGCCGAAAAAAGGAAAAATTATTGACTGGAAAAAATTAAGGGAAGATACAAAATATTATCTTGATCTTGTTGGCCTGGATGTAGAGCCGGATACGACATTAAGACAGTTAGGAGCCAGTCAGCAGCAGCTGGTGTCTATTGCGAGAGCATTGAGTAAAAACCCGAAAATCTTAGTTCTGGACGAACCGACTTCGCCCCTTACTGCGAAAGAAGCAGATAAACTATTTGAAATCCTGCATCAATTAAAAGATAAGGGTATTGCCTGTATCCTGATTACCCATAAAATGGACGAAGTATTTACGCATGCAGATCGGGTCACGGTGATCAGAGACGGAAAAACCATTTCTTCATATCCGCTGAAAGAAACTTCACCTCAGCAGATTATCAAAGACATGGTAGGAAGAGAAATTACGAATTTTTATCCGAAAGAAACGGTTCCTATTGGGGATGCAATTCTGGAAGTGAAAGATTTTACGGTAAGACATCCGTCCATTCCGGATAGAACAATTGTAGATCATGCAAGTTTTGTACTTCATAAGGGAGAAATTCTTGGTCTGGCTGGACTTGTGGGCGCTGGAAGAAGTGAGCTTGTGAATGCGATCTTTGGTAAAGATAGAAAAATCAGCGGTTCTGTAGAGTTGGATGGAAAAGAATTGGAGATTCGTTCGCCTAAAGACGCTATTGACAATGGAATTGCATTAGTGACAGAGGATCGAAAAGTAGACGGTATTGTTGCAGGAATGACCATCGCTGAAAATATTACATTGCCAAATCTACAGGCAATTTCCAACCATCAGATTATGAAATTGAAAGAAGAAAATGCATTTTCAGAGAAATATTTTAACGATCTGAAAATTAAGGCTCCTTCTTTAAATACACTGCTCCAGCAATTATCCGGTGGAAATCAGCAGAAAGTGGTACTGGCGAAATGGATGGCACGTCATCCGAAAGTTTTGATTCTTGACGAACCTACCAGAGGAATTGATGTTTCTACCAAATACGAAATCTATAAAATCATGGTCAGCCTCGCAAAATCAGGAGTTGGAATTATTATGATTTCATCAGAGCTGCCGGAACTGATGTCCATGGCTGATACAATCATGGTGATTTCCAATAAGAGAATTACAGGAACGTTAAAGGCAGAAGAATTCTCACAGGAAAAGATTATGGAATTATCAGCACTATAAATGAGAGAGTGAGAAGACGTTATATGAAAAAGGAAATATCAGTAGATGTAGAGCAGGAAGTATTATCGCTGGTGACAGATATTACTTACAGCTGTGTGCCGGACTGGTATGATGCAGTGTATACAGACTTGAAAATGAATCTGATCATTCCGAAGCACAGGGAAGCGCATGAAAAAATGCCAGCCATTTTGTGGCTTTGCGGAGGTGCATACAGCGTGGTCAGTAATTCTGCCTGGATGCCGGAATTGATGTATTTTGCGAGACATGGTTATATTGTTGCAAGCGCAGAATACAGAACATCTAATAAAGCCACATTTCCGGCAGGAATCGTAGATGTGAAATCTGCGATCCGGTATCTGAAAGCACATGCGGATCAATTTTGTATTGATGCAGACAAAATATTTGTTATGGGGGAATCTGCAGGAGGCACTTATGCGTGCCTTGCAGGAACAACCAGTGATGTGAAGGAGTGGGATCAGGGAGAAAATCTTTCTTTCGATAGTCAAGTGGCCGGTGTAGTTGACTATTATGGCCCCTCCGATATTGGAAAAACATCGGTGATCAAAAATGATGTGGTTCCATCGTGGGCGACAACCGCTTTTTTGGGAGAAGATGAATACGATGAGAATGCCAGAAAAGCAAGTGCTGTCAATTATGTAGATGAAAAAACAGCTCCATTTTTAATTCTCCATGGAACGAAAGATGGAACAGTTCCTATAGAACAGAGCAATGAGTTGTATGAAAAACTGCAAGAGAAAGGAATCTATGCAGAATACTATCAGATTCTTGGAGCTGGACATGGGGAAGACATTTTTTATCAGAAAAAGATAAAAGAATTAGTGTTGGCATTTTTAGATAAACTTGTTCGCGGGTCTATATGAAATTCTGTTGGAAAAAGTTCCCGCGTCAAGCCAGATTGTGCAGTAAAAAGAGCCGTTATGGGTTTCGATTAGGCTAGCATAAAAAAAGTTCCTGCGAAATTAAAAAACGCAGGAACTTTTTTTGCGGCAATCTAGCGGAAGCCCAAGCGCCGACAAAACAGCAATCTCGTGGGAGCCCAAGCGCCGACAAAATGGCAATCTAGCGGGAGCCCAAGCGGGACGCTATATGTTTTCTCTTATCTTAATTGAATGTTCCACATAATTCAGCTCCCGTTCCGGCATTTTCCCGGACGTCAGGTACTCAAAGAGGAGATCCAGAGACTTGGAACCCTGTCGGTAAGGCTGTTGACTGATGGTGGCGGAGATAACGCCTTGTTTCAACATTTCCACGGTCGTAGGAACCTCATCGAAGGTAATGATTTTTGGATGTCTGCCTGATTCCAGCACCGCTTTACAGCCGCCGTGGACACCGGCCGCTGCGAAGAACAGAGCATCAATTTTTGGATTTTTATCAAGCAGTTCTCTTGTCAGGGCATAGCTTTCAAACTCATCATCATGATTTTCCAGAATCTCCGCAATCTGAATACGAGGGTAAGAAGTTTCCAGTGTATGGCGCAGACCTCGAATCCGTTCGCTGTGGCAGAGAACGTTGGAAGAGCCGGTGATGATACCGAGCTCAATATTTCCGGAAGTCATCAGGTTAAAAAGTCCGGCCGCGGTACAGCCGCCGCGGAAATAGTCGCTGCCCACATAAGCCATGCGGCGGGAGCCGTCGATATCTGTGTTCACAGTGACTACGGGAATCTGCTGGTCCATGAGTTCATCAATTTTCCGCTGGATGGCAGGATGGTTATAGGGCGCCAGCATCAGGCCATGAATGCCTTCTTCCATCAGACTGTCAATGGCGGCAAGCTGGGCCTGCAGGTCAAATTCCACTCGTTTCGTAATGGTAGTAAATCCATAGTCCTGCAGTTCTTCGGATTTGTTTTGGACACCGGTCATAACTTCATCAAAGAAGAGGTTATGTTCACTGAACAGAATGACTCCGATCTTATATTTTTTCTTCTGAGCAGCCAGAGCAAGACCGGCCCGGTTAGGGCGGTAGTTCAATGCTTGGACAATCTCCATAATTTTCTCGGCTGTCTTTGGATTGACAGCACCTCTGTTATTTAACACCCGGTCTACAGTGCCGCGGGATACACCTGCCAGGTCGGCAATATCCTTGATAGTAGTCATGAAAATGCCTCCAAAAAACTCTCTATATTGACAATACAGGAAAGAAGCAAAACTGTCAATGGATGAACCGTGCACGCGCACGCTTTTCTGCAAAGAAAAGAAGCATATTTTAGATAGAAGTGCACAAAAAAAGGCGATACAACATCGGAAAACATAAGAAAAATTATACACTATTCATAAAAAAATGGAAAATAGGACAAAAATGCAGTCAAAGTGTTGAAAAAGACGAAAGGATATCGTAATATAAAGACAGATGACGTGCACGTGCACGTAAAAGACGTGAAACTAAAAAAGGAGGATTTATTATGCTGTATATTGGAGTGGATCTTGGAACATCCGCAGTAAAACTGCTTCTCATGGATGGAGCAGGGCATATTGAAAAAATTGTATCAAGAGAATATCCGATCTTCTTCCCGCATCCGGGCTGGTCGGAGCAGAATCCGGAGGACTGGTTTGCACAGACCATGGACGGATTGAAAGAACTGCTTTCTGAATGTGATAAGAGTCAGGTGGCAGGCATCAGTTTCGGTGGTCAGATGCATGGTCTTGTCATTCTGGATGAGAAGGATCAGGTGATCCGTCCGGCGCTGCTCTGGAACGATGGCCGTACTTATGAGGAATGCGATTATCTGAATAACGTGATCGGAAAAGAAAAGCTTTCCGAGTATACGGCAAATATTTCCTTCACCGGATTTACGGCACCGAAGATTCTGTGGGTGAAGAATAAGGAACCGGAGAATTTTGCAAAGATCAAAAAGATCATGCTGCCGAAGGATTACATTGCATACAAATTATCCGGTGTACACTGCACGGATGTATCCGATGCATCCGGCATGCTGATCTTTGATGTAAAGAACCGCTGCTGGTCTAAGGAAATGATGGAGATCTGTGGTATTACCGAAGATCAGCTGGCAAAAGTATATGAGTCCTATGAGGCAGTAGGAAATGTACTTCCGGAGATCGCAGAAGAACTTGGTATTCCAAAGACCGTTAAAGTCGTAGCAGGAGCAGGCGACAATGCGGCAGCTGCTGTGGGAACTGGAACGGTAGGAGACGGAAGATGCAATATTTCTCTGGGAACCAGCGGAACTATCTTCATCTCTTCTGAAAAATTTGGTGTAGATAAATACAATGCTCTTCATGCATTTGCTCATGCAGACGGCCATTATCATCTGATGGGCTGCATGCTCAGTGCTGCTTCCTGCAACAAATGGTGGATGGACGAGATCATTGGAACCAAAGATTATGCAGCTGAGCAGAAAGTTATTGAGAAGCTTGGTGAGAATCATGTATTTTTCCTGCCGTATCTCATGGGCGAGCGTTCTCCCCATAATAACCCGAACGCAAGGGGAACCTTCATCGGCATGACCATGGACACCACCAGAGCGGATATGACTCAGGCGGTACTGGAAGGTGTGGCATTTGCCCTGAGAGATTCTCTGGAAGTGGCAAAATCCCTTGGTATTCACATTGAGAGAACCAAGATCTGCGGCGGCGGAGCAAAGAGTCCGCTCTGGAGAAAGATGATTGCCAATATCATGAACCTGAAGGTGGACATGATCGAGAGCGAGGAAGGCCCGGCCCTTGGTGGAGCTATGCTGGCAGCCGTAGCCTGCGGTGAATATAAAAATGTAGAAGAAGCAGCGAAGAAACTGGTGAAAGTTACTGGTACCGTAGAACCGGATCCGGAGCTGGCAGCAAAGTACGAAGAAAAATATCAGCAGTTTAAACAGATTTATCCGGCATGCAAACCGCTGTTTGAGATTATTAAATAAGTAAGGAGGAAGAGACCCTATGGAACTGAAAAAAGTGACAGATGAGGCTTTTAAAAAATATGGCCGTGTGATTCGGGAAATTGATTTTACAGGTCTTGTAGAAGCTCTGAATACAAAAACACCTACACCGGATGATGTGGTATATGAGCCATCGGTGCCTGAACTGGAGACACTTCCTGTATATGAGGAACTGAAAACAAAGACCTACGGAGAACTGCCCATTCAGATCGGTTATTGTAATGGACAGAACTATCTTCTGAATGCACTGGAGTATCATCGTTCCTCTGAGATCAATGTAGCAGGAACCGATGCAGTTCTGCTAGTAGGATCCCAGCAGGATATCACCGATGAATTTACTTATGATACGTCCAGGGTAGAAGCATTCCTTCTCCCGAAGGGAACAGCAGTAGAAGTTTATGCAACAACGCTTCACTATGCACCTTGCAGTGTAGGGGACAATAAATTCCAGGTAGCAATTGTACTTCCGAAAGATACCAACCTTCCTCTGGAAAAAGGACATGAAGGATGGGAAGACAAGTTGCTGGCAGCAAAGAACAAATGGCTGATTGGACATCCGGAAGGCGGTCTCCCGGAAGGATCCCATATCGGTCTTGTAGGGGAAAATATTTCCGTTAAATAAAAGAATTTCAGGAGGTAAGTAATTATGAACAACATTCCAAAAGTAAAAATCGGTATTGTGGCAGTCAGCCGTGACTGCTTCCCGGAGTCTCTTTCTGTAAATCGCAGAAAAGCGCTGGTAGAAGCTTATAAGGCAAAATATGATGAGGCAGACATCTATGAATGTCCGGTCTGTATCGTAGAGAGTGAGATTCATATGGTGAAGGCTCTGGAAGATGTAAAAGCCGCAGGTTGTAATGCGCTGGTTGTATATCTTGGCAACTTCGGCCCGGAGATTTCTGAAACTTTGCTTGCAAAACATTTTGAGGGACCGAAAATGTTCGTGGCAGCAGCTGAGGAGTCCGGTGACAATCTGATCCAGGGTCGTGGAGATGCTTACTGTGGCATGCTGAACGCAAGCTATAATCTGGCGTTGAGAAATATCAAAGCGTATATTCCGGAGTACCCGGTAGGAACTGCAGAAGAATGTGCAGATATGATTCATGAGTTTGTTCCAATCGCAAGAGCTATTGTGGGACTTTCTGACCTGAAGATTATCAGCTTCGGTCCGCGTCCGCTGAACTTCCTGGCTTGCAATGCTCCGATCAAACAGCTTTACAATCTGGGAGTAGAGATCGAGGAGAATTCTGAGCTTGACCTTTTTGAAGCGTTCAAGAAACATGAAGGTGATCCGCGTATTGCAGAAGTTGCTGCTGATATGGCAAAAGAGCTTGGTGATGGAAACAAGAAACCGGAAATTCTGCCGAAACTTGCTCAGTATGAGCTGACTCTGCTCGACTGGGTAGAGGAGCATAGAGGTTATCGTAAATATGTGGCAATCGCAGGGAAATGCTGGCCTGCATTCCAGACCCAGTTTGGATTTGTTCCGTGCTATGTCAACAGCCGTCTGACCGGCCGCGGTATCCCGGTATCCTGTGAAGTGGATATTTACGGATGCTTAAGTGAGTTCATTGGAACCTGTGTCAGCGATGATATTGTAACTCTGCTGGATATCAATAATACCGTACCCTATGATTTGTACAATGAGGATATCAAAGGCAAATTTGATTACAGCAGCACCGATGTATTTATGGGCTTCCACTGTGGAAATACTAGCAGTAAGAAGTTGTCCTTCTGTCAGATGAAGTATCAGTTGATCATGGCAAGAAGCCTTCCGGAAGAGGTAACACAGGGAACTCTGGAAGGAGATATTACACCGGGGAACATCACATTCTTCCGTCTGCAGAGCACTGCGGATAACATTCTCCGTGCATACGTGGCAAATGGAGAAGTTCTTCCAGTTGCTACCAGATCATTCGGAGCAATTGGTATCTTTGCAATTCCGGAGATGAAGCGCTTCTACCGTCATGTATTGGTGGAAGGCAATTTCCCACATCATGGTGCTGTTGCCTTCGGACACTATGGAAAAGCACTCTATGAAGTATTCAAGTACATTGGTGTGGATGTAAAAGAAATCGGTTACAATCAGCCGGCAGGAGTACGTTATCCGACGGAAAATCCATTTGCATAAGTAATAAAAAGTACTGCTGAAGGGATGAAGCGGGGCATTTTGTCCCGCCCATCCCTTTTGTGATTACAGCAGTGGGGGATACAGGTCATGAAAAAGGGGACGAGGTTCTGGATTGCAGGAGTAGTGTTATCGGCATTGTTCTGTATAACAGTATTTCACTATGGTATGAAGAGAATAGGATATATATCGGAGGAACTTCCGAAAACATATGACTATCATTATGCCATGATTACGGATGCGGGAGACAGTGATTTTTGGGATAAAGTGTATGAAAGCGCAAAAGAAACAGGCTTAAAAAATAGTGTTTATGCGGAACGTTTTGGAAGCGGTCTTGCCGTGGAGTATACAAAAAATCAACTGATAGAACTGGCAATTCAGGCGTCTGTAGATGGAATCATTCTTCCGGGAGATGAAGAAGAGGAAACCCTTGATCTTCTGGATGAGGCAGGTAAAGCAGGAATTCCGGTAGTGACAGTACAGACGGACTGCTCTGGCAGCCTGCGTCAGTGCTTTGTGGGAACGAATAATTACAATCTGGGACAGGATTACGGAAAACAGATTGCAGAAATATTGCAAGAAAAAGAAGTCAGCGAAGAGGATACGATTCATGTGTTAGTGCTTATGGATGAGGATCGTGTAGATACCAGCCAGAATCTGATTTTGCTGGGGCTGAGAGATATACAAACATGGGTCTTCTGGCCGGTCTCTGCGGACTCCTCTGCCTGGCACGTGTCGGTTCTGTAAACGGTTCCACTGGTACTTCCTTTGAGATGGATGCCATCGGTTCCTGTTTCATCGGCGGCGCATCGGCGTACGGCGGAAGTGGCACCATTCCTGGTGTTATCATTGGTGCACTTCTTCTTGGTGTTATCAACATGGGTATGTCCATCATGGGTATCGGCGATTCCTGGCAGTACGTAGTAAAGGGTGGTGTGCTCTTGATTGCAGTTATCTTTGACGTAGTTTCCAACCGGAAGAGTGGTAAGTAAAAATTTAAAAAAGTTTTCACTGAAAATTGTGCAAAAAAGATATTGCAAAACAGAAAAAATTATTGTACAGTAAAGAAAATTGAATGATGTACATGAATGGGCATGGAAAGAGGAATTCTTTTCCATGCCCTTTTTTATTTCAGGAAGGAGCACACCGTTATGGATAGCATGGATCGCAGTATTTTAAAATGTCTCAGTGAAAACTCAAGAAGATCAGCAACAGATATCAGTCAGGCAGTCCATCTGTCAGTGGCAGCTGTTATCGAAAGAATCCGGAAGATGGAGAGGAAGGGAATTATTCAGCAGTATACAATTGTGGCAGATCAGCACAAACTGGGAAATGATGTGACGGCTCTGATGGAAGTTTCTCTGGAGCATCCAAAATATTATGAAGAATTTACAAAAGTGATGGCTGATAACGAAAATATTGTGGCCTGTGATTACCTGACGGGAGATTATGATTTTATGCTGAAAATCCAGACTCAGTCTTCTGAGACTCTGGAGCATCTTCACAGAATTATCAAAAGTATCCGCGGTGTATCTGCAACGAAAACTTATTTCGTATTGAAAGAGATCAAATGCGGACAGACCGCAGTCAGCGGAGTATAGTCTTCTTCACGCTGGATATACTAGGTGCAAAAGGAGGTAAACTTTGATGAACAGAGGTTTGGACTGTTTTGCACTGACAGTAGTTATTATTGGAGCCATCAACTGGGGACTCATCGGATTCTTTCAGTTGGATCTGGTAGCGTGGATCTTCGGAAATTTAAGCTGGCTTTCCAGAATCATTTATGCACTGGTAGGAATATGTGGTTTGTATATGCTTTCCTTCTACGGTCATTTGTCCGGTGAGTAAAAACATTTATAGGTTGCCATTTCTTCATGGATGTGCTATACTCTGAAAGATATTGGGGAAAAGGCAACGGGTGGATAGCGAATGGCGGTCAATATGACAAAAGAGATCAATTGCATGCTTTTAAAGAGCGGTTTGCCGTTGTACGAGAGGGCAGTTATGGTTGCTGCTGCGGCACACAGTGGAATGACAAGAAAGGGAACCGGAATTCCTTATCTGTCTCATCCGGTGGAAGCGGCGTCAATTATAGCGGAAATGACAGACGATCAAGAACTGATCGCAGCTGCCGTGCTGCATGATGTGGTGGAAGACACCGAGGTCACAGCACAGGAACTGGAAGAGATGTTTGGAGCCAGAGTGGCCCATTATGTGGCATGTGAGACCGAGAATAAGCGCAGGGATTTGCCGCCGGAATCGACCTGGAAGCTGCGAAAGCTGGAAACCATTACATTTCTTAAGGAAAAGGCAGATCGGAATGCCAGAATGCTGGCACTTGCAGACAAGCTTTCCAATCTGCGTTCTATTGAGAGGGATCTGAACAGCATCGGAGACCGTATCTGGCAGCGTTTCAACCAGAAGGATAAAGCAATGCATGGATGGTTTTATCGCCAGACAGCGGAAGCACTCCGGGAACTGGAATTGTATCCGGCATGGCAGGAGTATGACCGTCTGATCAGAAAAGTATTTGAACAAGGGTAATTTAGGGGGCTGTAATCATATAAGATGCAGACCCCTTATTTATAGAAATGAGGAGGACCTAAGATGACACCGTATAGTGAACTTGGAAAAGAAGAATTGCTGGCACTGAAAAAAGAACTGGAGCTTCAATATGAAGATGCAAAGGGAAAAGGACTGAAACTGGATATGTCCAGAGGAAAGCCGGCTCCGGCACAGCTTGACATGACCATGCCGATGATGGATATTTTCACCAGCCATGCGGATATGAAGGATGAGCAGGGTGTGGATACGAGAAATTACGGATGCCTGGAAGGTATCTACGGTGCACGCCGTCTGCTGGGCGAGATGCTTGGTGTGGATCCGGAGCATGTCATTGTATTTGGTACAGCAAGCTTAAATGTCATGTATGACAGCATTTCCAGATCTTACACGCATGGTGTCATGGGAAGTACTCCGTGGTGTAAGCTTGATAAAGTAAAATTTTTATGCCCGGCTCCGGGTTATGACCGTCACTTTGGAATCACCGAGCATTTCGGTATCGAGATGATTACGATTCCCATGACCGCAGAAGGCCCGGATATGGATCTGGTAGAAGAGTATGTAAAGGATCCGGCTGTCAAAGGTATCTGGTGTGTACCGATGTATACGAATCCGCTGGGAATTACCTATTCTGAGAATGTCTGCAAACGGATGGCAGATTTAAATCCGGCTGCAGAAGACTTCCGTATTTACTGGGATAATGCATATTGTGTTCACCATCTGTATGATGAGGAAGAAAAACAGGATCATCTGCCGGAGATGCTTTCCATGTGCAAGGCAAATGGCAAAGAAAATATGATTCTGGAGTTTGCTTCCACATCCAAGATCAGTTTTGCAGGCGCTGGTATCAGCTGTATCGCTGCATCCAAGGACAATCTGGACTGGGTAAAGAAATCCATGACCGTACAGATCATCAGCCATGACAAGATCAACCAGCTGCGTCATGTACGTTTCTTCAAGGACCTGAACGGTATCAAAGAGCATATGAAAAAACATGCAGCCATCATGCGTCCGAAATTTGAACTCGTGCTGGATGTGCTGGAGAAAGAGCTGGGCGGTCTGGGCATCGGTACCTGGACAAAACCGCTGGGAGGATACTTCATTTCTTTCGATACGATGGAAGGCTGTGCAAAGGCTGTATACCAGAAATGTAAAGAGGCAGGCGTTACTCTGACCACTGTCGGAGCCACCTATCCATATAAGAAAGATCCCCATGATACCAATATCCGAATTGCACCGTCCTTCCCGTCCATGGAAGAACTGAAACAGTGTGCAGAGCTGTTTGCACTGTGTGTAAAACTGGCAAGTGTGGAAAAATTACTGGAAAAATAAAGAATGAAAAAAGAACTGCAAGGATGGATAAAAAAATTCAGGGAAACTTACTTCAGTCCGGAGATTGATCTTTCGGCCAGAGTATTTTTTGTGCTGGTCATTGCCAGTATGTTGTTTTGCCTGATCATCACAGCAGTCAATTTTGCAGCGGGTGTCGGGACTGTCGGCGTAGTGGTCGATCTGGCATCCGCTGTTTTTTGTGCATTGATTCTGTGGTACGCAAGGACAAGCAGGCGTATCCGGCAATGTCAGCTGATCACGATTGTCTGTGTATTTTTCGGGCTGTTTCCATATCTGTATTTACGGATGGGAGGATATCATGGAGGCTTTACCGCGTTCCTGATTTTTGCGGTGGTTTACACGGTCTTTATGCTGGAAGGATGGCTTGCTTTTGGTATTACTGTGCTGGAACTGCTTTTTTATACAGGACTGTATGTCGTTTCCTACCGGTATCCCTTCCTGGTATCAGGTTTTCCGGCAGAGAAAGATTATCTTCGCAGCAATATTATGGACTTTCTGATCGTCGGGGCGACGCTTTGCGTGACGATGTATGTACAGGTACGGCTGTACCGGAAACAGCAGCAGCGGCTGCACCAGCAGAATCAGCTGCTCATACAGGCCAGTCTGTCGAAGACAGAATTTCTTGCCAATGCTTCCCATGAGATGAAGACGCCTCTTACAGTGGCCTCCGTCAACATTCAGACGGTCATGCGGATGCTGAATCATATGGGGGAGAGCAATCCGGAGACGACAGAACTTTTAGCAGACGCGCAGGAGGAAATCATGGGGCTTGCACGGATGGTCAGCGGCATGCTTTCCATGGCTTCCCTGTCAGAGAGCACAGAAAAGAAACGGTGCAGTCTGACTGCGATTCTGAAAAACAGCACGGATATGCTGAGGCTTCTGTTCCGGAAGAAAGAAAATGAACTGGAAGTGTCCGTGGAGGAAGGGATGGAAGTGTTTGCAGATGCCGATCTGATCTCCCAGGTGCTGGTGAATCTTCTGCAGAATGCCAATACCCATACACAGGGCGGCAGGATTGAAGTCCGGGCTTTCTTAAAAGATGGAAAATATCAGGTGGAGATTACGGATAATGGGAGCGGCATCGCGCCGGAGCTTCTGCCTCATGTGTTTGAGCGGGGTGTTTCCGACGGAGGCACCGGATTTGGACTGTTTTTAAGTAAAAGTGTGGTGGAATCCCACCATGGAAAGATCTGGATTGAGAGCAGGCAGGGAGAAGGAACGAAAGTATCCTTTGTCCTGCCGGTATATGAAGGACAAAGGGGATAGATGAAAGGAAAAAGACTGCTTCTTGTAGAAGACAATGAAAAGATTCTGAGAGGAAACCAGCGTCTGCTGGAATGGGAAGGGTATGAGGTGGACGCGGCCAGGACGCTGGAACAGGCAGAACAGTGCTTTGAATCCAGGAGACCGGATGCCGTGATCCTGGATATTATGCTGCCGGATGGAAACGGACTGGAATACATGAAAGCACTGCGGCAGGGAAGGGATGGCGATGTGCCGATCTTACTGCTCACCGGGCTCACCAGCCAGGAAGATGTAATACAGGGATTGGCAGCAGGCGGAGATGATTATCTGACAAAGCCCTATGATTTTCCGATTCTGCTGGCACGTATTGAGGCACTTCTGAGGAGGGCAGACCGGATTCCGAAGACACTGCAGGCAGGAAAGCTTGTGCTGGATATCACCTCCTGTACGGCGAGTATGGAAGGGCGGGATCTTCTGCTGACCCAGAAGGAATTTGCGCTGTTATCACTGTTTGTACAGAACCAGGGGCAGGTGATAAGCGGAGAATATCTCTATGAAAAAGTCTGGAAGACTTCTACGGTGGGAGACACCCAGGCACTCAAGACGGCTGTGGCGAGACTGCGGAACAAGATCAGGGAGAGTGGTTTCTGCATCGTGTCGGTGAGAGGAGAAGGCTACTGCCTGGAACAGGAATAAGGACTCGTAAGCAGGGTGAAGGTTACAAAATTGCAACCTTCACCCTGCTTTTTTTGTAATTCGATATAATGAAGACAGGTAATGATCGTGTTATGAAACAAACGGGGAGGAGACCGATGAAGAAAAAGATAATCAGTATTCTGTTGGTGGCAAGTCTGATGGCGGGAAATATGGGAGACCTGTCAGGAATGCAGGTGAAGGCCGCACCGGCATATACCTATGAACCTGTGACCGGACTTTATATGGCATATGAGAGCGGCAATCATCCGGCGACCGGGGATAGCCAGATCGCACTGATGGATCAGTCCATGAGCATGGCTGCATCTGACGGTACATTTTTGACGACTTATAAGGACTATGACAGTCAGCGCGCATATCTGGAGCAGAATCATTATCTCTTGAATTCGTATTTTACACTGGAGCCGGACGGTGGGGGTTCCACGTTTCGTTATCAGGGGGATCAGATTCTTGGAAGTTCTGTGAAGGGGACGAAAAAGGGAACCTATGCGGCCGGGTACGCAGCGGGAAACGGTATGACCGGCATGATAAGAGAGGGAAGCCGTGTACATACATTTGATCCGTCCAGAGAATGGTATTATGCTACTTTGAAAAGAAATGGAATCTCTGTGGGGACAGAAGAGTATGATAAGGATACGATCTGGAATGGGAATACCGTCAATATGGTAGCCAAAGGAGATGTGGAATACTCGTATGCGCTGGAAGGCTATTCTGATGAAATAACGAAGATGGACGGATTTGCCGGACTGTATGGGCACAAATATGTGTTCCGGGGACTGATCAATGCGCTGGGACACGGTGCGGATGTGGACAGTCTGGGACGGTTTAAGCCATTTAACCTGAAAAATGACAGGAGTCTTCAGTTTTCTTCTCTCTCTGATTACTGGACAAGCGCGCAGAAGCTTCAAAATGGCGGCATGTGGTTTAAGGGATATGGAAATGACAGTACCGTCAGTCCGGTTCGTTTTCAGAAGATCACGGTATATGGAAAAGATACACAGGGACCGAAGCTTGCGTATGCGGCAGTCTATGACCGAAATCCGGTCTATCAGAAAGGAGATACCATTCCGGAGGGCAAGGCAGAAGGGTTTATGAACTGGGAACTTGCCCCGGTCACTGGTGTAAGTGAGGCGGGGAAGGAACTTTATGTTGCACTGGTATTTGACGAACCGGTCGTTTTCAAAGAGGGCACCGATCTTTCTGATCTGAAGTTGGATGTGAAAGCCATGGGAATCAGCGGTTCCGATGCCAATCCGGCGGCCGCTTCCTTTTACAGTTACGCACCGCATGAGAAGACCGGTCTTCCGGTCATGGTATTTAAATACACGGTTCCCACAGACAGCAGCGTAAGAGGGGATTACTACCGTCTGACCAAGGTGGTGTTTAATAATCAGGACAATGCGGCTCTCTTCCGGAATATTACGGACCTGTCCGGAAATGCCATGGGCCTGAACCAGTCCGGCATGCAGGATGGATTTGAGAAAAATCTGGTAAATACGGTCATTGATCTTAGAAAACTGGCAGTGAAAAGTGTCAGCATGGATGCGGGAGACGCCGCAAATGTGCCGGAAGGCGGCAAATTGTCAGTCACGGTCAATCTGACCAAAGAGATCAGTAACCGGAAAGAGCTGGAAAAGGCAGAGGAAAACCTGCCGGTACTGACGTTGAACGTGAAAGATCAGAATGGAGAGAATGTGACCATCGGCGGCACACGCAGGATGGTGAATGACAAAAGCGGGAAGGTTCTGAATTATGAAATAACCGATACGTCAGACACGGCCAACAGCGCCAGCTGTCTCGCCCTGCGGTTTACCACGCAGACGGAAAAAGGATGGCAGTTGGAGGAAGATGCAGACCGTATCCGTGTGAAGAGCCTGCATCTGAATGGGTTGGAGATCAAGGACGAGGTCGGAAATGTACTTTCCGGAGAGATCATTCAGGATGGAAAGACCCAGGACGGCACAGATCTGACACCGGACAGAAGCTACCAGCTTGATTATCAGCCAATGACACTGACGCTGGGTGATGGAAGCTTTGATAATACGACAAACATTTATAAAGTGCCGTATCAGGTAAATGACAATGCATCCTTAAAGGGCTGCACCGGAAAATTATCATTCTATCTGACGCCTTCTTACTATGGAGAAGAGAAGCTTCAGTATGCGGTACTGGATACGGATACCGTTGCGGACAGTGAGTGGAAAACGGCATCTGACGGCACCGGCGCGGAGACACTGATTTTTTCCGACGCAAAGGAACAGAAGGGATATTTCTTCCTGAAGCTTCCGGACAAATGTGAGGCAGGCGACCTGAACCTGAAGCTGGAAGGAAGCGACGGCGCCGGAAATGAGGCGCAGAGTATTCAGGTGGTCAAGATCGGTATTGACCGGGCAGAACCTCGGGTGAAGATGGAGTGGGTGGATGAACGTACCATCCGCATCCGTATTACCGATCTGTCAGATGTATCGTGGAGCTATGACTGGAAGCTCACGAAGAAGAGCGGCAATTTGGAAGATCAGGAGACGCATCAGACAGGGGAAGGAACCGAGAAAGTCATTACTCTGAAAAATGACGAGATTGGAACCGATCAGATGCTTTATGAATCTGTGTTTACACTGAGGGTGACAGCTAATGGACAGACGGTGACCATGCCGGAACTGACCGGAAGCTATGACAATACCGTTGCCAGCATCGAATTGAGCAGTGATGTTCCGACAGATACATTTGTCAGCGGGTCACCCTGGGTGAAAGTGGACTATAAGGATGTGGCAAAGCTGGAATATTTCTGGATGGCAAGATCTGTCGATGCCCCCGCAGGAAACTATTCGAAATGGAGCTATACAGAGATTGATTTGAGCAGCACAGATACCAGTACCCAGTCACTGGATGAGATACAGGACGAAGAGGCGGTTGTGGAAGAACCGGTGCAGGAGGAACTGATCGAGGAAGAAAAGACTGCCGGGAAAGAAGTGACCAAAGAGAACCCGTCCGACAGTGAACCGGTCGAGGAAGAACCTTCGGAAGAGAAGCCGACGAAAGAAGAAACGTCGGAAGAGAAACCTGCGGAAGAGAAACCTGCGGAAGAAAAGCCGGCGGAAGAAGAAACGGCGGAAGAAGAAACCGCAGAAGAGAACCCGTCTGACAGCGAACAGACCGGAGAATCAGCCGAAGAACCGGATGGAGAGTCGGTAGAAGAGAAGTCGACGACGGAAGAACCGGCAGAAGAGGCTCCGACCGAGGAAGAGCAGGCAGAAGAATCTGTTGAAGCGGTACCGGAAACAGGTGGCCAGTTTATGACCATGTCCGCCAGACATGCGGTGAAAACGGAGCAAAGCACCGGTGGACAGTTCCGGCTGATGACTGCGAACGAGAGTCTCTCGGTGCCGACTGTGAATCATGAGGAGCTGCCAGACAGTGAAGATACTGCGAGTAACAATGACATACCAGACAATGATACAGCAACTAACAGTGAAGATGAAGCAATAACATTGCATACAGGCAGTGTCACACTGAATGCAGCGGATGCAGCAAAGCTGTGGCTGCAGGGAAATGTACAGAAAAAGGTGTCTGAGATCTACCGGCCGCTGGAACTGTTTGTAAAAGCAACGGATGCTTCCGGTGAATCTACCTATAAGAGTATTTCTTTCCGGCTGTTGAATCGGTTGAACACAAGTGGTAAGGAGCTGGGATTCGGCAACAGTTACACATTTATTGATTCCAATTTCCGGGTATGGGATGTGGACGTGACAGGACTGGATGGAGAATCCAAGTGGATGCAGCCATATACGAAAGGGGAAGATCTTCTCGTAACCGGGAAGATCATTGTGGGAAAAGCCTATGACGGCGCTGAGATTGATTATGCAAATTCGTATGTGAAAGTAACAGATGATGAGACCGGCGAGGAACTCTGGCGGAAAACCATTGATGAAAGCACGCTTGTGAAGGACAATTTTGATAGTGAGCTGCAATGGTTTGAAGGCCTGCAGACAGAGACAGGGATGCTTAAGCGTTGCACCCACTACCGTTACACGACGGTAATCCCGGCATCCGTATTTGACAAGGTAGAGAACAGACAGAGATGGTTTACGGTGACGATGGAACTGGTTCCTTATACACCGACTGCAATTGGAGATGCAGATCAGATTTCTTTTGATGAAGGAGGAAGGGTGGAAAGGCATTATTTCTCTGTTGTGCCGAAGCTTCCCATCACCGGAGGAATTGCGGGAATCAAGACATGGCAGGGGACAAGCGAAGATGAAAGCGGAGAATACAAAGTTACCAGAGATCTTCATTTTGCCGGAACACAGGCACAGCTTTCTGTGGATGAAAATGGAACGATAGAGGATCACACCACAGAGCAGGTGGTGGAACTTGCCACACTGGCAGATCTCACAAACAGATATGAGATTCCGCAGCTGGTCTTCTATGCACAGGATGGCGGTGTGAATGAAAACTCAGAAGATACCGAAAGAAGATATGAGAGCAGAACCGCGCAGGTGATTACAGGCAGCAGGAGTGCCTTGAAGCTGGATACGGAGAGCGGAACATTTGTGATAAATACAGATGACGTTACCGCACCTTCCGGAGAGCTGATAAACAGTTACGAGGATCCGTACAGGAATGGCACCTGGCCGGAGCAGGCGACAGAAGGTCATGCCGGTTATGAGAATGCACTGCTGGGTGAGAGCTATGGACTTCATCTTCAGTCCGGCTTAAATGAGATTTACTATCAGTTTGTCTCGGCAAGTGGTGACTATTCCCCGGTCTACAAGCTGAGCCTTCAGCTTAAAAAGCCACAGGTGACTTCTGAGATGAACCCGCCTGCACCGACGGATGATAGCAAGGTGAGCCAGGAAGTCACGGTGAATATTCACATCAGTGAGGAAGAAGACCTTGCAAACGTGGATGTGACAGCGGCTTATGAAGACGGTGAAGCGGTGCCGCAGCTGTCTGGAAGTGCCGAAGGAACCCACAGTTTCCTTTTTGCCCGCAATGGTAACGTAACCGTATCGCTTACAGACAAGGAAGGAAATATATCCAGTGAGACCATCCCGGTGATACACATTTCCGAAGCACCGGTATTGGAAGATGTGAAGAGCAACAGCACGACGCAGATTGATGTGACCGGTAAGACCGGAACCAACGCAGTGCGTGTGGGATTCCGTTTCGATGAAGCTTATGAGAGGTGGATCGATGCAGACGGAAATGATGACGGACAGTGGCATGATGTGAAGGAAGGCACCTTCCCAGGCAGACTGGACGGAACAACGTTCAATGACGATGGAACCTTCCGAATCCTTGCGGAAGCCAAATCAATAGAAAACGGAGAAGGGGTGAACCCGACTTCCATTACCATCCGGGCGGAAGACCGGTATGGACATGTGACGGAGCAGACGCTGGCGCTGAGTGTGACCGGAAGCCGGGCAAAAGCAGTGACCACTTCGTATACATGCGGAGAGAGCTTTGGCTTTAATCAGCCGGTCTATCTGGCAGAGCCGGATACCGGAGTGGACAAATGGACCTATAAAGCGTCGTATGATTTCCTGCCGGTTTATGAGAGGGGAACCTTTACCATCACCTATTATGATCTGTTTGCCAGACAATGGACGGAAGAGATCACGGCTGTATTGGAGGATGCATTCCGCCACAGTGTGGTGCAGTCCATTACGACATCTACAAAGGAGGATGTAACTGTCACAATCTCAGCACTTGCAGATCATCTGTATGTGAAATGCGATGGCGATGTGAAAGCTGACGGTGATACGGTCTCTATCGGTGAAAGTACATATGGTAAGACCGGGAAACTTACCTATACAGAGAGTGGCATAAAAGCATACACACTTGCAGTCCTGAGTGAAGACCGTACGGCGGAAGAGCGCACGATGACATTCCAATACCGGGTTGGAAATATTGACCGGACAGCGCCGACGGCGGTCTGGGAACGGGTCGTCAATGGAAATGAAGTGGTGGCGCTTCAGGAAGACGGTTCCGTGAAGCGTACCGTATATGGAAGTGTGACGTACCAGATTCTTGGATTTGACGAAGAAAATGTCCGGATTACGGACAGCTCCAATGGAGTCATCCGCTTTACCGCGCCCGGAAAAGAAGTGTTCCATTTTCAGGATGAAGCCGGTAACCGTGGCACACTGGAAGTCAGTGAGCAGGATACGGATTTTGTGAGCACCGAAGCAGGAACGATCAAAGAAGTCCTCATTTCCTGGTATCTGGGAGATACATTGGCAGGCACTTATGTAAACCCGGACGGACAGGAGGTGGATTTCCCGAAGACCACGAAAAATATGCGGGCTGTGCTGACTGCACTGAATGAGAAAGGGGAGACTGTAGATACAGAACTGTCTCTCGCAGAAGGAACAGAGGTAGATTTTGCAAAAATCAATCAGACGAATGGAAGCGTGGTATTCTCCGGAAACGGAAAGTTGACGCTGACACTGAAGGCAGCCAATGAAGTACAGATACCGCTGACTATCAGCAATATTGATAAGCGGGTACCTACAGGAAGGCTGATCTACGGACAGCCGGAAAACGGAAAGGTAAAAGTCTATGTGGAGCATGATGCGGACAGCTGGATCGAGGAACCGCAAAACGTGCAGAAGGATGCGGAAGGAGAATATATCGAGTTTACCAGCAACGGAATGATTCAGATTACGCTGAAAAATGATGTGGGAAATATCACCACACTGATTGCAGAAGTCTATGTACTGGACACAGAACCGCCGGTGATCACATCCAGCCGGTGGCTGACACAGACCGGTGATCTTACAAAAGTGACCAACGGAGCTGTCCGCCTCTACATGGAATTTAATGAGCAGATTTCCAGAGCAGAGCTTACCATATCAGACAGGGAAGGCAATCTGGTGGATGCTGCTCAGAAGGATGCCTATGCGAAGGCGACGGTGCTGGGCAACACGCTGACCGTAGATTTTGAGCAGAACTGTCAGATCGGATTGAAGGCTTATGACATGTCAGGAAATGCACCGCAGACTCCGTGGACCTATCCGGCAGATGCTCCACTTACCATCATTGACAGAACAGCACCGACCATGACGCTTACCAAAACCTATGATGAGGATGCGAATACCGTTCATCTTGCGTCAGATTTTAGTGAACTGGTGACGGGCACCTTTGAAGCAGGAACCGGTACGGATGGTACGCCTGTTTATGAGAATCATTTTGAAAAGACGGTGGATAAAAACGGTACCTATCAGCTGAGCTTCGCAGATGAAGCCGGCAATCCGGTATCCCAGGTGGTACAGGTGACAGAGATCGATACGACAGCTCCGAAGCTCACATTTACGTTCTGTGAGCAGGACGGCACAACACTGGAACTGAAGAAGGACAAACAGGGAAACCTCTTTGCACCGGTCCGGAAGGATGGATTTTATCTGAAAGTAACGACCGATGAGGACAACACATCTGTGAGAATCCGGAATACCAGCACGCGGGGCATGGAGCAGAAGCTTGGCATCACAGGAAAAGATCAGTATGCAGACTATCTGGTGGAGGAAAACGGCATTTATCAGTTGATCGCGGAAGACCGGTATGGAAATACCGGAGTCAGCACGGTGACCATCGATTTTCTGGACAAAACACCGCCTGCCCTGACACTTCCGTCCGGCGCGGTGGAAGTCCTGGCAGGTACTTCAGATGAAGTGGTAAAAGCAGCACTTCGTTCCGGCGTTACCGCAGATGAAGCGTGTGATATGGAAGTATTGCTGGATGAAAGTATACTTCGCATGGCAGGTTCCTACGTGGTTCCTATCCAGGCGGTGGACAAAGCCGGAAATGAGACCAGAAAGACAAGAAGGCTGAAAGTGCTCCAGGCAGATGGCCATTACTTTATGGTCAATGGAAGGAACGTACAGGCAGGCAGCGTGAGCACGGTGACGGGAACAACCGTGACGGTAAAGGCACCGGAGGAATATACAGAAGAACTGTCGGCAGGCGGAGAGGCAGTCCTCTACTGGAGCAAAGGCTATCAGACGAGAGCCCAGATGAAGGATGCAAAGAAATTTACCGATTCCTTTGAAGTATCAGAAAGTGGCTACTACACCGTGATGCTTGGTACGCCGAACAGAGATGCCTATCTGATCTATCTTTATGTACAATAACGGGGAGGGACGAAGGAGATGAAAAATAAGAGCAGAATTGGAAAACGGATTGTCTCAGCTCTTCTGGCTGTTTTTCTGATGGCCGAGAGTGTTCCTCTTGAGGTATTTGCATGGAAATCAGAGAGCGGGACACTCAGTGTGGAAAATGACTATATCAAAGTCACTGTGAATCAGAAAAACGGTGGATACAGCATCACGACAAAGGAAGGTGATGTGACCAAAGAAACGGATAATGACAAAGCACTCCTGCACAGCGGGGAGGAGTATGACAGTTCCTTTGCCAGTTTCCAGGTCGGCGGCGAGAACGGGAAGGGATATATTTTCGGTAATCACTACCTGTTCTCAGAACCGTTGGTGACCACATCCGATGCCAATGGCATTACCAGTACCTATCGCGTCGGGGATCTGAGCATCACCCAGAGAATTGAACTGGTCAACAATGCGTCGTCCGAGCAGCTGGGAACGGCACAGATCCTTTATACGGTGGAAAATAAATCCGACCAGGAAAAGGCGGTTCGGAGCAGACTTCTGATGGATACCATGCTGGGGGATCAGGATTACGCCCTTTACGAAGCGGGAAATAACATTCTCGGTGACGGGTTTCAGGGTTATGTAAAAGAGACGGTACTGGATTCCTCGGACGGGAAAACGGTGATTCCGGCAGATTATTTTGCAAGAAACCGTCTGTCAGAATCGACCATAGCGGCATTCGGAGTAAACAGTACGCTGAAGACAGAAAAACCCTATAAGATGATATTTGCCCATTGGGCGAACCTGGCTTCCAGTATCTTTGATTATACACCGGATACGACGCTGAATTTTACGAATAATCTGAATGAGTGGAAGACAGCGGATTCTGCGGTGGCACTGTATTTTGATCTGGGAACGCTGGGAGGCGGAGAGAAGAAAACATTCTCCACATACTATGGAGTCACGGCAAATGTTAAGAATAAGGGAAATCAGGTCCGGGTAAATACGACAGCCCCTTCTGTACTCCGGTTCAATGACGCAAGGACGGATTTTATCGGAAGCTCCGGCGAGGCAGACAATCTGGTCCGGGTGAGCACGACGGTCAATAATCCGTCAAAACAGACAGACGGACAGGAGGGAACCACATGGAGCCATCTGCGGGTAGCGGTCTACGCAGTGGGACTGACCACACAGAGACAGTCGGATGACGGCTCCTGGACGACGTATGACAATACGAACCCACTGGTGACAGAGATCGAAGATTTCAAGCCGGGGAGATCACTTCCGACCTATTTTGATTTTCAGTTTACCCCGCAGGAAGAGCCGCAGCTTGGAAGCTTTGTGACCAAAGTGTACAATTTTGACCCGGCGGTCAACGAGCTGGGTGTCTATGCGGAGGATTTCTGCATCGCGACTACAGAGAACAGTATCTTTATTCCGGGAAAAGATCCGGATATGCCGGTGGTATCCGTACTTGGCGTGCAGCCGGAGATTCTCTACAATGAAGGCGGAAGGTATCTCACGATTGCCGGAAAAGGCATGAGTTTTCTGAAGCATGCCGGTTTCAGGGGACTGGAACTGGTGAAAGAAGAGGACGAAACGGTCCGCTATGCAGTTGCCACGGATGCCTGCAGTGTCAGCGAGGACGGAAACAGTGCGGTCTTTTATCTGGAAGAATATATGGAAACGGGACGCTATCAGGTACATATGAAGTGGGACAGCGCGGAGGCAAACCGCCCGGAAGGGGTGCCGGAGGATATTACCGGAGACGGCATGAAGGTTCTGATGACCGATGACGAAAGCTACCGGAATGATCTTTATGCAGTACTGGCAGTTGTGAGAAAACCGGAGAACAAGTATAGTCTGACTGCTTTTCGAAGTGAAGCAGAATTGTCCCGGTATGAAGAACAGCTGAGTGTAGACGGAAAGGGGAAAGACCTGCTGCTCACACTCCGCGGCGATCTGGTGAAGGAAGAAGACGGCCGGTACCGGATGGCAGGACAGGACAAATCGGTGACGATCAGCAATACGCTGAAATATACAGGAAGCTCCTTTGAGGTACAGGAGACGGGTGGAAGTGTACGGATTTCCATGAACGGTTCCCTGACGACACTGGGTGCCAATACCAGTGTGCGAAACGGCCGGTCGAGCATTAACCTGGAAAGCGGTAAGGAGATTGTCGTTCCGGTCTATAACCAGAGCGGCGTGATTCTGTCCGGAAATGACCTTACCGTCGGACAGGAATATATGGAAGTGAGCTGGGACAGCTCCTACAGTTTTCTGCAGAGCGTGGGAGGCTTTCTGATTGATCTTCGGTATGGTGTCTTCGGAAAGATGAATGACACAGAGGAAGACCAGGAAGATGTGACGGCAGACTATTATGATATCGTATCCTTCGGTGGCGGCCTTGATCTGTCTTTCATGACACCAGGCGGCGCACAAAAGGCGAGGGAAAACCAGTCCAAGAGCAGTTCCTGGACGTATACGAAGATGGACAGCACCAGCGGCCTTGACCCCTACGGATTTGAGAGCTTTGTCGCGGAGGACGCACCGGAACAGGAGGATGTGACGGCACTTGCGGGCGGCGCGCAGATTACGGATGTGTTGTTCGGCAGCAACGGGAAGAAGGATGGCTACATCGGCATCAACATGGATGCATGGATGACCATGCCACAGATCGTCAGTTTCCTGCCGGGTTCCATGAGCGGTCAGCTTTCTGTCAATACGATAGGCGGATACGAAGTCGGCGTGGAAGGAGAGGCGGAAGCGGCAAACTTTGAGATGCAGTTTGCACTGGTCGTAAAGGGAAATCCTTCCGGGGCACCCATACCGGATAAACTCTACTTTACACTGGGCGGCTTTGAACCGGGTGCCAACGTGGACGGTCTTGGTATCTTCTGGCTGACCGGCGGAGGCGGTGGATATGACAAGCTTTATGATACAATCTACGGAACCGACGGACTGCCTCCTCTGACATTATTGCTGAATGTACAGTTTGACATTTTCAAGGTCATGACAGGTACGGCAGATTTGGAACTGTCCCTGCGGGCAATCGCGGTATCCTTGTCGGATGTGAGCCTGAAATTTGTTAGAAATGCGAGATTTCTGGATGGCGGAAGCGTCGGCGTGGCCTGGTACCCCAACATGGAAATTTCCCTGGAGGGCAGTGTAAACTTTATGCAGCTGTTCAAAGGCAGCTTCTATGTGATCGGGACACAGGATCTTTTTGAAATGATGATGAGAGTGGCGATTTCCCTGCCGCAGTACATTCCGGTCATCGGAGGCATGGAGATCGCTTCCGCAGAACTTGGCGGCGGAACGGTGAAGATGTGGGGTTCGGTTACGGTGCTTGGCATCATTCATCTTGGATTTGTATACTACTGGGATAATGGAGAAGTGAAGTTCACTACCTCCCGGATGGCAAATGCCAGACAGGTCTACCGGAGGCTTTCGGAACCGATACCGGTACAGTATAACGCGAAGACAGATGAAACGCAGATGATGTACCTTGGTACCAATCTCAATTTTGTGGAGAGCAATACGACGATCTATCAACACCGGCTGAAACTGGACAGTGGAAAAACCTATCTCATTACCGTAAATGCGGTGGAAAACGGGGAGACGCTGAAAGCGGATGACCTGACATTGACGCAGAATGGCTCCGGAAATCTGCTGAAGTTCTATGAACCGACAGGAGATGTGGAGAAGGATCAGGAGCTGACGCAGAGTTCCAATGCCAATCTGGTCAATGGAGTAGCCTACATTGCAGTGAAAGGATCAGATCAGTCTTATCTTCTGAGCGCAGGAACGGACGCGCATCCGATTGCCACCAGCGTGGGCGTGATCGAGGTGGAAGAGCTGCCGACAGTTGAAAATGTAGAAGCAGAGACACTTCCCGGCGGTTCAATGATAAAGGTAAAATGGAAAGCATTCCATATTACAGATGATACAAAGCTTCATTTTTCCCTTTCTGAAAAGCAGGATCTGGAAAGTACCCTTGCTTCCGGAAATGTACTGCTGAATCAAACGATTACGAGCAAGAGCGCAATCGAGGCGGGATTTACGAATGTATCCATTCCGGATGATATTCCTTCCGGCAATTACTATGTGAATGTCACCGTCGAAGAGGAAGGAAAGACCTATGAGCGGGTACAGTCTTTAGAAAAGGTGATGATTACAAATCCAAAGGCACCTGAGGCACCGGATGCAGTGACACTGAAAAATCAGGGAAATTATAAGCTGACCGTCGATATCCAGGATAATTTTCAGGATCCAATGCTTGACGGATACTATATCGATGTGTATGAAACAGCGGAAGACGGAACGAGAACATTAAAAGAAAGCGGACTTTATTTTACAAAAGAGCAGGCAAAAAATGACGAAGTCTTTATAGGCGGACGCTATGAGATGCCTGGTTACGCAAAAGGAGAAGAGGGTACTTTGGTACCGGACGGAACGACGACAGAGATCGGGTATACGCCGGGCTGCACCTATGATGTGGATGTCCGTGCAGGAAGAACGGATGTGGATGCTGCGTCGGGCGAAGAGACCCTTTACTGCAGTAGCAGGAAGGCAAGTCAGGCGGCCGTGCTGAACACACCGAAGATGGCAGAACTGACGATTGCGGTCAATGGAAGTACAGTATCGGAAGAGAGTGAAGCAGATGGAGTAAGCGGCATTCTCAGCAGCCAGACGTCCAACACGGTACGCATCACCAGTACGATTCCGGTAAAAGGAACGCTGACGGTGGATGGCGCGGAAGGAGAAAGCTATCCATTTACGACGCTGGCGACAGAGTTCAGTCGGCAGATCAGTCTTTCAGATGGAGTACATACACTGGAATTTGCCTGTGAAAATGAGCAGGGGGATCAGAAGATCCTGACACAGAATGTGATCGTGGATACGACACCGCCATTGCTCTTGCTGGAAAGTCCGACGACAGGAGAGACACCGGAGGGCAGTAAGCTTCAGATCCGGGCAGCTGCAGAGAAAGGCAGCAGATATACCTTCCTGATTGATGGGGAGCAAATTGGAAAAGCGGACCAGAATCTGGACAGTCACCTTAGTCAGGGACAGTTACGTGTGGAACTTATCTTGCCGGAGAACCAGACACTGTGGAACCGGACATTGACCATCCTGGCAAAAGACCATGCCGGAAATGAGACGAAAAAAGAGGTTTCGTTCCAGAATGGAGCATTGCTTGAACGGCTGGCCGATCTCAAATATGTGGAACTCCTGGCAGATGGCAGTCCGGTGAAGGACGGTGTGATCGATCTGACAGAGAAAGACCATGCAGAATTAAAACTGACAGGTGTCCTTTCGGATGACAGCACGCTTGACCTGACCGGATATGAGCAGACCTCCGTGGATGTACGGTGGGGAGACAGTGTGGAAGTGGAAACGTCCGGAGAAACACTTGTGAAGAAGACCGGAAACGAAGGAGACAGCCAGATTATGGCCGTGTTCCGCCCGTTGAAGAGCAGTGACCTTGCATATGTGACGGCAGTCAGTGTCCGTACCACTGCACAGGAAAGCCCGGAGGATCCGTCGAATCCGGATACACCGACGACCCCGGATGCGCCGACGACCCCGGATACGCCGACGACCCCGGATACACCGACCACGCCGGAAAAACCGTCTGGATCCAGAAAAACCTCTGGTTCCGGTTCAAAACTTGCATCAGGAAGCGAGACATCACCTGCAAGTCCGATTGGTGATCTTGCGCTGGGTGAGATTCCAACCGGTAAGATGTCAGAGCCAGGTAAAGATCTGGCGGAGATTGATCTTGGAGATGACACAGGAGAAGTCAATACACCAGTTGAAGAAATCCAGGAGAAAGAAGATAAAGATGGTATTCCGAAGCCGGATCAGGAAGAAGATGCGGTGGATGCAGACAGCCAGTCTGTGGAGAACGGACATCTTTCATGGATTCTTCTGATACTCCTGATTGTGACAGCAGGAATCGGATTCCTTCTGATCTTACTTGGCCGAAGAAAGAGAGAAGAAGAATAATATTACAAAGGCTCTGAAAGGTCCAAACTCTCCAGCGCATGCACCTGATCTTCCCACCCGAGCACACAAAAAGGGCAGCCCGTCATCGGGCAGCCCTTTTATGCACATAAGAACATTATTCGGCTGCAGGAGCCATGCCTGCCATATAGTTGATAAACTGCTGGGCAGTTCTTCCGGAGATGCCGCCGTGGCTTAATTCCCACTTATTGGCCTCTGCACACAGTTCCTCATCGGTCAGGGTAATGGACGGATAACGTTTCCGCAGTTCCTTGACGATGGTGAAATATTCTTTCTGGGACGGCTTTCCGTAGTAGATGGTCACACCGAAGCGTGCTACCAGAGAAAGCTTCTCCTGCATGGTATCGGAGCGGTGCATTCCGTTGTCTGTTTCCATATCGTCGCGGTCACTCCAGCTTTCTTTGATCAGGTGACGGCGGTTGGAGGTGGCATAGATCAGTACGTTATCCGGGCGGGTTTCCATGCCGCCTTCGATGACCGCCTTCAGAAATTTGTACTCAATCTCGAAATCCTCAAAGGAAAGGTCATCCATGTAAATGATAAAGCGGTAGTTCCGGTTTTTTACCTGTGCAATGATGGAGGACAGATCCTGGAACTGGTGCTTGTAAATTTCGATCATACGAAGCCCCTGACCATAATATTCATTGAGCAGTGCTTTAATACTGGTGGATTTTCCGGTTCCGGCATCTCCGCAGAGAAGCACGTTATTGGCTGGGAGTCCTTTGACGAAGGCTTCGGTATTGTCCACCAGTTTCTTTTTCTGGATCTCATAACCAATCAGGTCATTTAACATGACGCGGTCCGTATTATTGATAGGAAGGAACTCTACACCTTCTTCCAGATGACGAATACGGAAAGCGCGGTTCAGACCGAACATACCAACGCCGTATGCTTTGTAGAAATCCGTAATGATGGTGAAAACCTCATCGGCATCTTTGGCCTCCTCGATTTTCTCGCTGATTTCCTGCACACGTTCACTGACATTGCGGTTGTACATCCGTTCCTTCTTAGGAATGGAGTGGTAATTGCAGATAGTTGTGAAACAGTCAATGCCAAGCTCTTCCTCAATAGGTTTGAAATCAAAGTCAAACAGTTTTTTGAATACAGCGAAATCTGCTTTTGCAAAATGATTGACGGTACCGTCATTGGCACCTACCTTCTCACTGGTCATGCTGAAAGAGTTTTCGTTGGTCAGCAGGATGAAGGTCAGATAATTGTGCCACAGATTTTTGTCGAAGCCATACTGGGTAGATAGATCCAGAAGTGCTTTCATCTGCTCATAGATGCGGCTGGTCAGTTCTTCTTTTTCAGCCAGACCCAGCTCAAAATCACGGAAGATACCGGACAGCTTTAAGAGGATACTGTCCTCACCCAGATCACGGTATAAAATGAGTTTTGCGATTTCTTTGTACATTTTTCTTTCTCCCTTATGTATGATTATCCCAGGAACAGGAAGTAACCCAGGACAAGAATACCGAGTACAATACGATAGTATCCAAATGGTTTGAAATCATTTTTCTTAATGTAGTTCATCAAAAATTTGATGGCCAGAATGGATACGATAAATGCGGTCAGCATGCCAACGATCAGGATGGCAAGTTCATAACCGGTAAAGTGGAAACCAAATTTTACCAGTTTTAAAAGGCTGGCTCCGAACATAACCGGAATGGACAGGAAGAAACTGAACTCGGCTGCCACATAGCGGGAAGCTCCCAGAAGGATACCGCCAAGGATGGTGGAACCAGAACGGGAAGTACCCGGAATCAGTGCAAGAATCTGGAAGATACCGATCAGAAGAGCGGTGGACCAGGGAAGCTTCTCCAGAGATCGGATGCGGGGACGGCGGTTTTTGTTATAATTCTCTACAACAATAAAAAGTACACCATACAGAATCAGGGTGACTGCTACGGTCTGATAATTGTAGAATAGTTTATCCAACAGATCATCAAAAGGAAGCCCAATGATGGCAGCCGGGAGGGCGGCTACAATCACCTTAAACCAAAGAATCCAGGTATCTTTTTTGATCCAGCCGTTTTTCGGGGAACAGAATGGCCACAGTTTTGGAAAATACAAAACGACGACAGCCAGAATGGCACCCAGCTGAATTACTACCAGGAACATTTCCATAAAATCGTGAGTGACGTTCAGCTTGATAAATTCATCAACCAGAATCATGTGTCCGGTACTTGAAATAGGAAGCCATTCTGTGATTCCCTCGACGATGCCAAGGAAAATGACTTTTAAAAATTCTAACATAGTACATACTCCTTATAAAAGACTTTTTCTCTCATTGTAACTACACTGAGGGTAAAAGTCAACGTAACAAAATCTTAACAAAAACGATAGATTATGCTATGATACATATAATATATGTCGAATTTGGTCGATTATGGGAGAGAAAAGTTTATGAAACAGCGGCTGATTGATAAATTCGGGGAAATCTATGGAGTTGGCGGGGACGTCAGAGCCTATTTTGCACCGGGTCGGGTAAATCTGATCGGAGACCATACCGATTACAATGGCGGACATGTGTTTGCATGCGCCATTGCCATCGGAACTTATGCGGTGGCGAGAAAACGGGAGGACAACCGTTTTCGTTTTTATTCTTTGAATTATCCGGAGCAGGGAGTGCTGGAAATGTCATCCAGTGAACTCTATTACAGAGAGGAAGACGGCTGGGGCAATTATGCCAAAGGTGTGGTTCGTACTTTTATTAAGAAAGGCTGTAAGGTGAAAGGCGGACTGGATATTTTATATTATGGAGAGATTCCAAAAGGATTGGGAATCGGTTCTTCTTCTTCGCTGACGGTAGTAACCGGACTGATCCTGAGAGATCTTCTGGAAATACCGGATATGAATATGGTGGATATTGCATTGTTCAGCCAGTTGACGGAGAATGAGTATCTGAAGACCGGAGGCGGCATTATGGATCCCTTTACCATAGCCATGGGAAAGAAGGATTATGCCATTCTACTGGACACGAGTGATCTTTCCTATGCCTATGCACCACTTTTGCTTCCGCATAAGAAAATTATTATTACGAACAGTGGCAAACCAAGGGATGGCGTGGAAGACTATGTCAGACAGCGCAGGAAAGAATGTGCGGAGGCGCTGAAGGACTTGCAGACGGTGATTGCCATCCGCCATTTAAGTGAGTTGACGGCAGATGTCTTTGAAGAAGTACAGGAGATGATTAAAGATCCGGTTTGTTTAAAGAGAGCCCGCCATGCAGTGACGGAAAACCAACGGACCATGGAAGCGGTGAAAGCATTGGAAGCAGGCAATATTATAGAATTCGGACAGCTTATGAATGCATCCCATATTTCCCTGAAGGAAGATTATGAAGTATCCTGTCGGGAGCTTGACATTCTGGTAGAGGAAGCCTGGAAACTGGAAGGGGTGCTGGGATCCCGTATGATGGGAGCCGGATTTGGCGGCTGTACCGTCAGCATTGTGGAAAATAGTGCAGTCAACGATTTTATCAGTCAGGTTGGAACGAATTATCAGAAAGAGACAGGATTGAAACCAGATTTTTATGTGGTAGAGACTGGCAACGGGGCTACAGCTTTGTAGTCCTGTTTTCTTTTCTTAAAAAGTCTTAATTATGCCCCATGGGTCTTTCTTTACCCAGGATGGACATGTTACACTTGCATTAGAAATTTTCCAATAAGGGGAAGAATGTAGAAAAGAAGGGCGGTGAACCCATGGCAGAAAAACAGACAATACTGGTAGCAGATGATGAACCGGAAATCCGGGATGTACTCAGGATGATGCTGGGAGGAGAAGGCTATCGGATACTGGAAGCGAGTAATGCCAGGGAAGCGGTAGAGCAGGCAGAAAAGGCAGATCTTGTGATTCTGGATATTATGATGCCGGGAGAGTCAGGTGTATGGGCTTGCGAGCAGATTCGGGAGAAGACTACGGTTCCCGTTTTATTCCTGACGGCAAAATCAGGAGAACATGATAAGGTACAGGGATTTTCCGCAGGTGGGGATGATTATCTGGTGAAGCCATTTTCTTATATGGAACTATTGTCGCGGGTAAAGGCTTTGATTCGGCGTTACAAGGTCTATCAGGGAAGGGCAGAGACATCAGAGGAGCTGGTGTGCTACCGTGATATTACGATTGACCAGAATCTGCAGACGGTGCAGGCGGGAGGAGAGAAAATCTCCCTGACAGAAATGGAGTACCAGATTTTATTGCTGCTCATTTCTAATCCGCGGAAGGTATTTTCCGTAAAAGAAATCTATGAGACAGTCTGGAAGGAAGCATTTTTTCCCAATTCCGGTAATACGGTGATGGTTCATATCCGAAATATCAGAAGAAAACTGGAAAAGGGCGGACAGTCCTATATTCAGAATATCTGGGGAAGAGGTTATTGTGTCAATTAGAAAACATAAATGGTGGAACCGGCTGACGATGGAACTGATCGTAATGAGTGCAGCAGCACTTCTGGCAGCACTTCTGGTGTCAAGAGCAGTAGGAACAGCGGCCATTCAGTGGGCAGTCACAGAAGCATACTCCGGCACAAAATATGAAGACAAAACCGAAGAAGTGCTGAAGGATCTGGATCAGTTTATTGAAAAACATAAGGTTACGGAACAGAATATAGAATTATTGGTTGCCTGGGTACAAAGGCAGAGAGATGTGTATGTGACGTTTTACCGGAATATTGATCCTATTCTTGGGCCGTATATGGCTCCTGATTCGCCGGAAACAGATTCCTGGGAGGATGATGATGCATTATATATGGAAGGGGAAGCAGAAAATCCGGATGAGATAGATTCAGCCGAACTATACCCGACCAGTAACTATCATGACGTGATGCTTTATGACGGAACCGTGATTAAAGTGGATCTGGAGGTTTATCTGGATGTAGATAATCTTTATTGGGTTGATATTGCAGAGTATGGATCAGGAGCAATTGTATTCATTTTACTTCTCTTTGCATTGATTCACCGGAAAATCCGGTATGTCAATCAGATGGAGCAGGATCTGAAAGTGCTGGGGGGAGGAAATCTGGAATATCCTATTACGATCAAAGGAAGAGATGAACTGACCAGTCTTGCAATCGGAATTGAATCACTGAAGAATGGCATTCTGGAAGAGCAGCAGATGAAGGCGGAGGCGGAAAAAGCCAACATGGAGCTGGTAACAGCCATGTCCCATGATCTGCGGACACCGCTGACTTCGTTGATCGGCTATCTGGAGCTTCTCAATATGCATCGGTATGAAGACGAGGAGCAGTTGAAAAAATATCTGGAATATTGCCGGAAGAAGGCATTTCAGATGAAAAAGGTATCAGACCGGCTGTTTGAATATTTTCTGGTTTATGGTCGGGAAGAAAATGGGCTGCAGCTGCAGAAGATTCCGAGTGTGGAGCTGGCGGAAGATCTCTGTAACGGTCAGTTCTTTGACTGGCAGGATCATGGTGGTACCATTGAATGCCAGATTAAAGAGCTGAAAGGAATCGTACAGGTGGACAGCGAATATATGCAGCGCGTCATGGATAATCTTATCTCCAATCTGAAAAAGTATGGAGATCCGGCGTACCCGCTGCGGATCGAGGCTTCGGAGCAGCCGGATATGCTGCATATCCAGGTCACGAACCATATTCGTGACCGGAAAGACCATCCTGAGAGTACGCAGATTGGTCTGAAAACCTGTCGAAAAATTATGGAAAATCATGGGGGAAACTTTACCTGGAAGCAGGAAAATCATGAATTTATGATCACAATCACCCTTCCCCTTGTGAAAGCATAAAGATACCGCCCATCCTGCAGAAAGGAATGTTTCTACAGGGTGGGCGGTATTTTCGTGTCCTGCTTTACAGGAACTGATTGAATTCGACTTTTTCTTTGTTGGCGCCCTCGATGGTGAAGAATTTTACACCGTTTTCAAAGAACGGAAGAGAATGGATGATATCATTTGTGTTGTTCAGGCCTGCTTCATTGACAAAACGGAAAGCTTCCTCGATATCCTTTACATTGATAGCAATGTGATCCACAGCACCTGGAGCCTTTGCAGGGTCTGTTACTTCATAAGTCTCGATCACAAGATCTCCTAATTTGAAGAAATTTACTCGTCCGCCAGCTTCTGCGTTGACGGTTTCAAAAATAGTTTCGAATCCCAGTGCATGATAAAAATGGATGGTTGCGTCCATATCTCCTGTGGGAACACCGATGTGCTGTAAACCTGTTGCAATTTCTTTCATAGTCATGAATATACCCTCCTTGCGGATACACCGCATATATTTATGATTAGTGTAGCCTTTGTCGGGCAGTTTTTCAATAGGTTTATGAGAGAAATGCGAGAAGAGTACTTGCAATCATTATAAAAGCCAATATAATAGGTATAGATTACAGGTTTTAGAACTACAGGAGAAAAGACATGTTAAGAACAGAAGAGTTAGTTGTGAAGGTAGATGATGAAGGTGGAAAGAAATGTCTGCTGGATCATATTTCGTTTGAAGTAAAAGACGGAGAAATGCTGGTAATTACCGGCCCGAATGGAGGCGGTAAATCGACATTGGCAAAGACACTGATCGGCATTAACAAACCTGAGAGCGGAAAAATATATCTGGACGATGTAGATATCACCGATTATGATATCAATCATCGTGCAAATGCAGGAATCGGTTATGCATTCCAGCAGCCGCCAAGATTCAAGGGAATGCCGGTTTCGAGACTTTTATCACTGGCAGCAGGAAAAGAACTCACAGAGCCGGAATGCTGCAGAATGCTTTCTGAAGTCGGACTTTGTGCAGAGGAGTATGTGAACCGGCAGGTTGATGGAACGTTATCAGGCGGTGAGATGAAACGAATTGAAATTGCCACTGTGCTTGCAAAAGAGCATAAGTTGTGTGTATTTGACGAGCCGGAAGCAGGAATTGATTTGTGGAGCTTCTCGATGCTGATCCAAAAATTTGAAGAGATCCACAGACAGAAAAAACAGAGCCTGATTGTCATCTCTCATCAGGAGAAGATTATAGAGATGGCAGACCAGATTATGATAGTTGATGACGGTATCATAAAGAGAATGGGAAGTAAAGAGGAAGTGCTTCCTTATCTTAACGGCGTTAAGAAATGTCATGAATGCGCAGACCGGATGGAGGGGAAATTTTAATGGTAAAGCTTGATAATGTTACGGAAAATGTGCTGGATGTGATCAATGATCACAAATTTGAGCAGAAAGGTGCCTATAATCTCCGCCAGAATGGAACGTCCATCTGCCATGGTGACAGTGAGCATATTAAAATTAAGAGAAAAACAGATAAGCCGGGAATTGATATTTATATTGATGGAGAGACCAAAGGAGAAGCTGTCTATATTCCGGTCGTAGTAAGTGTGTCAGGAATGACGGATGTGGTCTATAATGATTTCTATGTGGCAGACGGAGCAGATGTTTCGATTATTGCCGGCTGCGGTATTCACAACAGTGGATGCAATGAGAGCCGTCATGACGGCATTCATACGTTTCATGTAGGAAAAAATGCCAACGTGCGTTATGAAGAGAAACACTATGGGGAAGGCAATGGAACCGGCGGAAAAGTATTAAATCCTGTGACCAACATTTATGTGGGAGAAAATTCGGTATTTACACTGGATACAGCACAGATCAAAGGAGTGGATTCCACTCTCCGTGAAACAAATGTAGAACTTGCAAAAAATGCAAAATTATTTGTGACGGAACGACTGATGACAGATGGAAAGCAGCAGGCAGAGTCCAATATTGAAGTACAGTTAAACGGTGAAGACAGCTCTGCGCAAATCATTTCCAGATCAGTAGGAAAAGGGGAGTCTGTGCAGACCTTCCATCCGAATGCAATCGGAAACAGCAAATGTCAGGCACATATCCAGTGTGATTCCATTATCATGGACCATGCGGAGGTAGGCTCTATTCCGGAAATCCGTGCTAAAAATGTGGATGCCGCAATCATCCATGAGGCAGCGATCGGAAGAATCAACGATGAACAGCTTCTGAAGCTGCGCACGCTTGGCCTGACAGAAGAAGAGGCAGAAAATGTTATTATACAGAATTTCCTGAATTAAAAAAGAATAGGACGACGGTGTAAAAAGGGGCTGTTGCAAACTTGCAGCCTCCTTTTTATTTATCACACTATTCCGGCATGGTTTCATGCAACCGGAGGTCGGACGATGAACTTCGCCCCCTTGTGGAATATTTTGTGTGAAGGCAGCATTTCCCTCGCAGCTGATCCATTTGGGTATATGGAATGTTTGTGCCTCTCCGCGCCCAATATTTGCAGTAAAAAAAATATTTTTTGCTATATAGTTTCAGAAATTAAACAAATTGGACATATAGAGATTCTTATGCATCTTTTGCCCAAATTTTCCTGATTTTTTGGGCATCTGATATCACAGATTTTCTATATGTCCAAATCAAATAACAACTTGTTTTTTATGGAATTTTCGCGTGTCTGCCTGATTGGGCAAAAAATAACTTTTATTTTCTATATGCCCTACAAAATAGAAAATAAAAGTTAAAATCACACAAAAAGGACTGATACAGAACAGATGACTCCATCTATTTTGCAACAGCCCCCTGTATTTTTTATTCATTTACTTCAGAAAACTGGTCTTTTCCTACATTACATAACGGACATTCGAAATCTTCCGGAACATCTTCCCATTTGGTACCCGGTGCAATGCCGCCCTCCGGATAACCCTGCTCTTCATCATATTCCCATCCGCATACATCACATACATATTTCATAAGATTTTCTCCTTTCTAAAACAGTAATGATTATTGTTATTATATTTAAATCATATACCTGTCATAGGAAAATGTCAAGGTAATTATAAAAAATGAAGTGAAAAATATGAGTTAAATAGGATCATGTCCAAGTTGCAGTACAATAGACTCCTGTTTAATCGTCTTAATATAGTCCTGTGATGATGTCTACGCACTTGTCAATGCCAAGCACACCGCTGTCCAGAGTCAGGTGGTAGTTCTGTGCGTACCCCCACTTCATGTTGGTGTAGAAGCGGTGATAGGCAGCCCGGCGCTTATCTTTATCCTTCAGACGTTCCTCAGGGGACTGCTCCCGTTCCCCATAGACCTCCACAATGCGTTTGGCGCGGAAAGCCATGTCTGCATGGATAAAGACCTTCAGGCAGTCTGCTTTATTCTGCAAAATGTAGTCGGCACAGCGGCCCACGATAATACAGGGACTTTTTTCGGCCAACTCCGTGATAACCTTGTACTGATGCGCCCACAGAATATCCTCATTGGTGGGACCCATTATCCGGTTAGAAAAGGCCGCGGACAGGAAATTGTCAGGAACATACTCTCCCGCCTCTTTTACATAGTCCGGTGCAAAGCCAGTTTCTTTTGCCATTTCATGGATGATTTCCGCGTCATAGCATGGAATTCCCAGTTTTTCCGCCGCTTTTTTTCCAATGGTGCGTCCGCCGCTGCCAAACTCGCGGCTGATGGTGATAACTCTGTTCTTCATATGCTTTAAACTCCTTTCTCATTCAATTCCCGATAAGTTTTCGCAATAATAATTGCAGAAATGATAAAGGTCAGGATATCTGACACCGGCATGGAATACAGTACACCGTCCAGACCGAAGAACACCGGCAGCAGCAGGGCGAAGCCTACACCAAATACCACCTCACGGAACATGGACAGAAGCGTGGACGAGAGTGCCTTGCCCACCGCCTGCAAGAAGATGAAGCATGCCTTGTTGACGCAGGCGAGGATCATCATGCACAGATAGGTACGGAAGGCTTTGATGGCGAAGTCGGTGTAGTAGCTGCTCTCGTTGGCGGCACCGAAAATATCGATGAGCTGGCGGGGAAAACCTTCTGCCAGTATAAGTGCCACTGCACCCACCAGAGCCTCAGCGAGCAGCAGCCTGGTGAACAGCTCCCGGACACGGAGCTTCTTTTTCGCACCCATGTTGTAGCCCACAATGGGAATGCAGCCTGCTGCCATACCTACCACGATGGAAATGACGATCTGGAAGAATTTCATTACAATACCCACTACTGCCATAGGAATCTGTGCATATTGCTCCTGCCCGAATACAGCGTCCAGTGCACCATATTTACGGAGCATATTGTTGATGGCTGCCATCGCCGCTACCAAGCTGATCTGGGAGAGAAAGCTGGTGATGCCAAGCGTCAGCATCCGTCCACAGATGTTCCCATGCAGGGCATAATCACTGGATGCAGGCTTGATAATTTTCATATGCAGCAGATACCATACTGCAAGGATCGCTGTGAGCACCTGCCCGATGACTGTTGCAACAGCTGCACCCATCATACCCCACTTAAAGCAGAAGATGAAAATGGGGTCAAGGATGATGTTGATAACAGCACCTGAAAGCGTAGAGATCATGGCAAACTTGGGGTTGCCGTCGGCACGGATGATGGGATTCATGGATTGTCCGAACATATAGAACGGAATACCAAGTGTAATATAGAAGAAATATTCCTGCGAGTGGTGAAAGGTTTCTTCATTGACTGTACCGCCGAACATAGCAATAATGCTGTTTGCAAAAATGAGATATACTGCAGTTAAAACAAGACTGGTGACAACAGATAATACGACGGCGTTGCCAACGCTGCGTTTTGCTTTCTCCAGCTCATTTCTGCCAAGGGCCATACTGACAAAGGCACAGCAACCATCACCGATCATGACGGCAATGGCCAGTGCTACCACGGTCAGAGGGAAAACGACGGTGTTGGCCGCGTTGCCATAAGAGCCAAGGTAGCTTGCATTTGCAATAAAAATCTGATCAACAATGTTATAAAGTGCACCTACTAACAGTGAGATGATGCAGGGGACGGCGTACTGCTTCATGAGCTTACTGACACGCTCTGTCCCTAAAAATTGATTTCCAGTATCCATAAAAATTCACCTTTCTTTCAAAAAATAAGAAATGCGTAAATCCAAAAACATCCGGACTTACGCATTTCAGCTACACGAGTTACCTATCAAGTTTTTTTTCATTTTTCCATTTTCCACCTCAATTCCATAAAAAAGCGTGTGGCGTTTTTGCAACTGGATTTACGCAAAAACGCCACACGCTGTAGGTTCATTATAGCAGTGACGAAAGAAGATTTCAAATATTTTTTTGCTCACTATAGTAGATGAGGCAGATAGCCGGAATAAATCCACCCATTGACTTCTGCTTATAATAGAGGTATGATAGTTATCGACATATGACGGAAATGAGGGGCGGAGAAATACAATGGCAAGACCAACAAGATGCAGAAGAATCTGCGTAGAGCCGGCTTATGACAGCTTCCGGCCAGAAGGAATACTGACTGGCGAACGGATACATATGACCGTGGATGAATATGAGGCGATTCGTCTGATTGATCTGGAAAAGCGGACCCATGAGCAGTGTGCAGAGCAGATGGGGATATCCCGGACGACAGTCACAGAGATCTATGAGACTGCCCGGTATAAACTTGCGGATTGCCTGATAAATGGAAAGACGCTGCATATTTCAGGCGGTAATTATCGGCTTTGCGATGGTATGGATGTGTTTTGTTGCGGAAAGCGTTGTAGAAGACCGGAGTTTTCTGACATGCAATTATCAATCAGGGGAAAAGGAGAAGGACAGATGAGAATTGGTGTAACTTATGAAAATGGAGAAATTTTTCAGCATTTCGGACACACGGAGCAGTTTAAGCTGTATGATGTAGAAAATGGAGAGATTAAGCAGACTCAGATTGTGGATACCAATGGACAGGGACATGGTGCATTAGCTTCATTTCTGACCAATGCAGATGTGGATGTCCTGATCTGCGGCGGAATCGGCGGCGGCGCACAGATGGCACTGGCAGAAGCAGGAATTAAGCTATATGGCGGTGTCAGCGGAAATGCGGACGAAGCAGTGCTTGCTTATGTCGGCGGTAAACTGGATTATAATCCGAATGTCCAGTGTTCCCATCATGCCCATGAGCATTCCTGCGGTGAGCATCATTGCGGCGAAGATAAACATGGCTGTCATGGTAATAATGTCTAAAACGAAAAGCAGATTTTTAGTAAAAACCCCTTTTGAAATAGAAACGGATTGATTTTATAATAATACGTATTACTTATTAAAAAAATCAATTCCAGGAGGAACACTACATGCATGAGTATGAAATCTTTGTTGAGGAAATAAATCCGTGCGGAGGAGAAAAACACAGCAAAAAGACTTTGATCGAGGCAGAAGCGGATAGTCCGGAAGCTTACGTAAAAGAGAATGGAAGATTTCCGATTTTGGAATCCATACTCAATGAAAATGGAGATGTTGTAATAGTGACAGGTGATAACCACGGCTCTATTGTGCGTTACACGTTTACAGAATAACTTGTTTTATAGTATGTGAAATCAATAAAGGGGTATGAATCTATGATCGGATTCATGCCCCTTTATTGATTAGGAAAGGTTTTTCAATAATTTATGTGACATACAATAACTGTAAACGCAGGCCATTAAGATCACTAACTGCCTGATAGCAGCACTGACCATGTTAATGATTCCATTTCCCAGTCCGGAAGAAAAATATCCGTACAGGATTGTGCTTGCAGCCAGAACAAAGAAAACGGAAATGGCCAGAATGAGTCGGCTTTTGCAATTTTTGTGTTATAATGTAGCAGATTGATTTGAAAGGAATAAGGGATTCATATGCATACATTAAAGAAATTTATTCAATATTACGCTCCGTATAAGAAGGTATTTTTTCTGGATTTGATTTGTGCCGCTGTGATCAGTCTGGTTGATCTGGCTTTTCCACAGATTTTACGAACATTGACGAAAACATTATTTACAGAGAGTTCTGATGTGATTTTGAGGGCATTGCTTCCGATTACACTCGTGTTGCTTGTTATGTATATGATCCAGACAGGATGCAAGTATTATGTTAGTTATCAGGGACATATGATGGGAGCATATATGGAACGGGATATGCGTCAACAGTTGTTTGATCATTATGAAAGATTATCATTTTCATACTATGATCAGAATAACTCGGGACAGATGATGAGTAAACTGGTATCGGATTTATTCGACATCTCAGAGTTTGCACATCATGGGCCGGAGAACTTATTTATCTCATTGATCAAAATTATTGGATCTTTTGTATTTTTGTTTCTAATCAACTGGAAACTGGCAATTCCTCTTCTGGTGATTGTGGCAATTATGCTGTTTTTTTCTTATGGACAGAATAAGAAGATGCAGGCAACATTTATGGATAACAGACGTAAGATCGGAAATCTGAATTCCAGCCTTCAGGATACGCTGGCAGGAATTCGTGTGGTACAGTCTTTTGCGAATGAAGACATTGAACGGGAAAAATTTAAAAAGAGCAATCAGGGTTTTTTGAGCTCAAAGAATGCAAATTATCGTTGTATGGGTAGTTTTACAGGCGGCAATTTGTTCTTTCAGGGGATGATGTATCTGATGACGCTGGTGTTTGGAGGCTGGCTGATTGCACATGGACAGATGGAGTCGGCAGATCTGGCAATGTATGCGCTTTATATTGGCATTTTTATCAGTCCGATCCAGATTCTGGTAGAGCTTACGGAAATGATGCAAAAAGGGTTGTCCGGATTCAGAAGATTCCTGGATGTCGTTGAGACAGAACCGGAGATTGTGGATGCAGAAGATGCGGAGCCACTGGAAAATATCAAAGGGCATGTGCGTTATGAACATGTTTCCTTTCATTATAATGACGATGACTCACTGGTTCTTGATGATGTTTCTTTTGATATTCAGGCAGGAAAATCGGTCGCATTGGTTGGAGCATCCGGAAGTGGAAAGACAACCATCTGTTCACTGCTTCCGAGATTTTACGATGTGTCTGAAGGTCGTATTACAATCGATGGAAAGGATGTGCGGAAACTGACATTACAGAGTCTTCGTGAACAGATCGGACTGGTACAGCAGGATGTATATCTGTTCTGTGGAAGTATTCGTGAGAATATTGCGTATGGCAGACCAGATGCGTCGATGGAAGAGATCATTGAGGCAGCAAAGAAGGCTAATATTCATGAATTCATCATGGAACTTCCGGATGGGTATGAGACATTCGTTGGTGAGAGAGGAACCAGATTGTCCGGTGGTCAGAAACAGCGGATTTCTATTGCAAGAGTATTTTTGAAGAACCCACCTATCCTGATTCTGGATGAGGCGACGAGTGCTCTGGATAATGAAAGCGAGAGATTTATCCAGCAGAGTCTGGAAGAATTGGCAAAAGACAGAACTACGATTACGATTGCACACAGATTGTCAACAATCCGTAACGCTGATGAAATTCTGGTGGTTGCAGAAAATGGAATTGTAGAATGTGGAACGCATGATGAACTGTTGGAAAAAGGTGGGATTTACGCACATTATTATGAAATGTCATAAAATGACGAGGCAAGGACATGTGTCTGAAATGAACCTGCTGGAAACCGTGGTATACGTCGTACACAGCTCATATCGTTCACACAATTAGGTTTCACAGAAAGTTCATAAAAAATTAGCACTCACCTATTGATAATGGAAGTCGATTTTTGTCCTGTCTTGTGTATCCTAGAAGTGCCTGTTTTACAGGCTTTCCGGGGAATCAGTCATTTTGTCTGGTATTGTAAAGCAGTGTCAGATTTGCCGTAAATGTCGTAAATTTGTGGTCAAAAAATGATGAGAAATGGAGAGTGCTAATAAAATGAAATTAACGTATACGAATGTAAATGGATATCTGATTCCGAATCTCACCTATAAATCCGGTGAGCAGATGGAGCAACTTGGAAAGTATGGTTTTCTTCGTAGAGATTATCTGAAAAACCATCGAAATTCAACCTATCAGGTGATGCTTCTGCAGGATACGATTGGAGAGCATCTTCTGGAAGTGGACAAGGCAGCCAGGGAACGGGAAGAAGTGATTCTGAAACAGTTGGAAGAAAAAGAACCACTGCCGGATAAGGAGAAAGATCAGATGGCATGGGTAAGAGCTGCCAATCAGCACAGAGCGATTGCAGAAGAGATTATCCTGAAAGAATTGATTTATGTATAAGGATTGCCAGTAACTAATCTGGCAGGTAACTGATAAAAATAGAATATTGTGAGCGAAGTAAGACGTGAGTCATAAGATATGGCTTGCGTCTTTTTCTTTTGAACTGGAAAGGAGGATGGGAGCATGGCACAGATTTTTCGTGTAGAGAAAACTAAGAATTTTACGGTAATGAGTAATCACCATTTCAAGAATAAGAATCTGACATTGAAAGCGAAAGGCCTATTGTCACTGATGTTAAGTTTACCAGAGGACTGGAATTACAATATGCAGGGACTGGCAACACTGAGCAGAGATGGGATTGATTCTGTTCGTTCTGCAATTAAGGAATTAGAGCATCATGGATATGTGGAACGTCATAGATTGCGTAATGAATATGGCTTTTATGGAGATACCGAATATATTATCCGGGAAGTTCCATTAGGAGAAGAAAATGATTAAGTGGAGAAGAGAAGTGCCTAAGGGTGGATAGTCCAATTTTGGACAATCAGGTCATAGGAAATTTCTATCTCCGGACATCAGAAAATAGGAAAACCAGATATGGTAAATCCCATACTGGACAAACCGTTGCTATTAATAATCCATGTTATTAAATATGAATTATTAAAGAACCAGTAAATAAAATATCCATCTTATCAATTCACGTAAGTATTAATAGGATTGGATAAGAAAAGAAAGAATGAGGTATGATTATGAGAATGATGAAAAATAACAGAAATGAAACAGTTATGGTGATCGGGATTGATCATGGTTATGGAAACATGAAAACAGCTACCAGATGCTTTCCATCCGGTGTAGCCAGATATGACAAGGAGCCAATCTTTCAGAACAATCTTCTTGTTTACAATGGCATGTATTACCAGATCGGAGAGGAACAAAAGGAGTTCTGTGCAGAGAAAACGCAGGATGAGGACTATTATGTGCTGACACTGGCAGCTATCGCAAGGGAACTGGATGGGAAAGGTATGAACCGGGCAACGGTACATATCGCAGCCGGACTTCCCCTTACCTGGGTAGCTACACAGAAAGAAGACTTTCAGAAATATCTTCTCCAGAATGAATGTGTAGATTTTACATTCCGCAATAAAGAGTATCATGTAGAGTTCGCAGGAGCTGATATTTACCCACAGGGATTTGCAGCAGCCTTTTACCGCTTACAGGATTTCAAAGGCATCAACATGCTGGTGGATATTGGAAACGGAACTATGAACATCATGTATATCAACAATTCCCGTCCATTAGAGAAGAAATGCTTTACAGAGAAATATGGAACACATCAGTGTGTGCTTGCTGTAAGGGAATCCCTGCTGAAAGAACTGGGAACAGTGGTGGACGATCTGGTGATTGAGCAGGTAATCCGTACCGGGACAGCAGATATTGGTGAGAAATATCTGACAGTCATTCGTAAAGCTGCCGGAGATTATACGAAAGAAATCTTTCATAAGCTGAGAGAACGGGAATATAATCCAGAACTGATGCGTCTGTATGTGGTCGGCGGTGGCGGTTGTATGATCCAGAATTTTGGAGAATGTGACAAGAGCCGGGTGACAATTGTACGGGACATCTGTGCCACAGCGAAAGGCTATGAAGCAATGACCGTAAGGAAAATCCAGAGAAACGGAGGGATGCTTGTATGAGAAAAGAACGGAAAATCATCAACACAAATATCCGTTTGAATCTTTGTGATGAACAGGACAGGCAGGCATGGGAATATTTGCAGACGATGGACAGGGAAAAATATAAATCGTACACCAGAGCAGTTGTAGTTGCTTTAAACGATTATTTTTCCAGAGAATACCGGAATGAAGCAGATCCGTATCTGGAAACCAGAGAAAAGGAAGATGCTTTTCTGGAAAGGGTGGAAACAGCTATCCGGGATGGAGTAAAAGAATCCGTTCCGATGGCTATGGCGAAGAACCTGATTGAAATGCTTGTACCGTTTGTAAAAGAATCGGTAGGAGAAATTAATCTGTCGGCCAGAACACTAACAATGGAGAAAACGGATGGAGAGATCGCAGAAGATAATCTGGACTGGGAGAAAGAAGCTGATATGGATGCAGCACTGGATTTTGCAGACAGTTTTTAGATGGTTATGAAATAGCAGTAACAGGAAAACAGACTGACAGTAAGGAAAGTTTTACGGAAACAGAATAGCAGAAAAAGACAATGGCAGTGGTGGCATTTCAGACATTATGAATTGGAGAAATGTTTATGACTGCTATTTTTATGTCTTTTAGCAGAAATGGGAAGAGATCCAGAAAAAGAAAGACAGAAATAATAGGATAATATAACAGAAAAGCGTTGGTAGATGGGTGGATTGAACAAGCAAGGCGAAGAAAAGAATAGAGTGCCGGATACGGCACATGATTGTCCGATTCTTTGCATCGGAGTGATGCATGAACAGCCTGTTTCAGAAAGAGAAAATCTATCGAAATGGGAGCTTTTCTCTTTCTTCCACAGTCTGTCCCTGCACCACAAAACCACCGTCATCTCCATTTTGATCTGATAACGTAGGGTGGAAAATATGGCTTGGTGGGTGTCGGTTCAGTGGTGGGGAGATGACAGGCAAGTTTCGCAAAGTGGCAAGCCACTATGCACCGGAGCCAGCCTTTGGGCTGTTCCTAAACTTGCCAGAGGGCTCTGCCCCTTGGAACCCTGGCACGTCAATGGCGTAAGTAATCCTGCGAAATGTCCACCGGACATTCCTACGGAACACTTACTGATTGACTAGGACGCCGTCCTGCACCTGTATAAGGGAGCGTTGCACTCCCTTATATATCCCCTGCTAATCTACCAGCCGGAAAGGTTATGAATGATTTATAAAAAAGAAAGAGTGGAGAAAGGAGACAAAGATTTATGCGAAAACGAAATTATACAGTAACGATACGAATGAATAAAGCAGAGTATGATCTGCTCCAAAATAAAGTAAAGGAGTCTGGACAGACTCAGCAGGCGGTTGTAATTCATGCAATAGCAGGTTTAAAAATTGCTTCTGCAGAGGAAGTGGAAGAACTGAAAACGCTGAATCAGATTCTTTCAGAGATACTTAGTCAGCTTCGTGGTGCAGCTACGAATTTGAATCAGATTGCAAGAAAAATGAATACGGATGGTTTTATGCCAAGGGAAGATATTCTGTATTATCTCAACAAAAATATTCTCAAATACAGGAAGGAGAGTGAAAAGATATGGCTATTAATAAGACGATTAATAAGCGGACAAATACACATGGAGCAATGAGAAATTGTATCGAATATGTTTTGCGACAGGACAAGACAAGTGAACTGCTTACTTATGTAACAGGTCCGTACTGCCATGATGAGATCAACTATGATCTGGTGTATAGAACCTTTTTAGAAGAAAAGAAGATGTGGGATAAAGATTCTGGGAGAATGTACGCTCACAACATTATTTCCTGGCATAAGGACGAGCAGATTACTCCGGAGCAGGCATTAGAATTTGGAAAAGAGTTTGCAGAAAATTGGTTCAGTGGATTCCAGACCTTAATGGCTGTGCATAAGGATAAAGATCATATCCACTGCCATCTGGTTACTAATTCAGTGAGTTATGAAGATGGAAGAAAACTGCATAACACCAAAAAGGATCTGGAACGTATGAAACAGCTTACCAATCAGATGTGCCGAGAACGTGGACTAACAGTTGTCGAGAAAGGAAAGCACTTTGATGGAAGCCAGATTGAAAAAGGGGAAGTTATTGCATGGAGTAAAGATAAATATAACCTGTTCCGTCAACAGGTAAAGGACAGTTTTGTAGCGGACTGTGCAATGGCGGTATTAAAGGCACTGGAAAATTGTATCAGCAAAGAAAAGTTTATAGAAAAAATGAAACAGTTTGGATGGAGTGTGAACTGGACAGAAAAGCGGAAACACATCACATTTCAGAATCAGGATGGAAAGAAAGTGCGTGACAGCAATCTGTCAAAAACCTTTCATCTGGACATCAGCAAGGAGGGGTTAGAGAATGAATTTAATGGAAATAGGGAAAAATCCAAAGTTGCAGCCGACAGAGACAGCAGATCAGACGAAGAACTCAGAAACTATTACAGAGAGCTTGACGCAGCCATTGCAGACACCAGAGGAATCACCAATCAAGCTCAAAGCGGAGAGGGATATTCTCGTACAGAGTTTCGAGAAAGCGAAAGAGTTCATGCGAACACAGAAAAAGCAGATACAGACACTGGAAGAAGAGAAACAGACGATCTTATCCGACAGGCAGAGATTGCGAGAAGAAGTTCGGAAATCAACCGTAGAAATTCAGCGTTTGACAACCGAACTGTCCGAAACGCAGAAGCTGAATCAATCGCTTCAGCAGAGCAACGACGACTTGAGGAACAGAAACGGATTGATGAGCAGGAGCGAGCAAGAGCGGCTCGAAGAAGAAATAAAAGACGTTCGGGACCGGAACTCTAAATTACAGATACAAGTGAACCAATCATCTGTGGAAGCGGTGGAACAGGCACAGCAGAAACAGGAAGAAGCTGAAAAGAAGGTAAGGACAATACAATGTCAATATAACAAATTACAAGAGAATGCAGAAACGATGAAAGAAAAGGCGGATCAGAAAATAAAAAGTCTGAAACAAGAAATGAAAGAAAAAACAAGTTTCTGGCAGATGGCATATATTATTTTTTTAGTATTTGAGATGATAAAAAGCACAGTAGTTCAGAATGATTTAATTGCTTGTATAAAAGTTCCGGTAAGAGTTTGGTGTAGGTATGTAGAATGGGTAATTCGTCCATCAGAATTAAATATTTGGGGTGAGAAGGAATATTTTTCAACAGAATGGTCGTGGTGTTTGCGAGTTATGGCAATTATTATCATTGTCGGAGCAGTAATTGCCGGTGAAATGTTTGTTCTGAAGAAAATAGAACAGTATCGAAGAGTGTGGGATAAATATTCCATACGGTTTATGGTGGTCAGTTTAGAGATGATTATTGTATCAAGCGATGTGTTGAGAAGATGTATGCCAATAAATCTTGTGGTATTATTTGGAATAATAAATATCGCTGTCATAGAAATAAGGATTTATTATCGTAGAGCTAATGAAATATATTAAAAATCAACAATGGTTATCAAAAACCAAATTTGATTATTGACAATCAATAATGTGGGTGCTATAGTAAAAATATGGAAATTGATTGTGAATAACCAAAGGAGGAAGTGGCATTGAAGACTTCGGTTAAAGAGCTAAAAGCAAAAGAAATCTCAAAAGTTGAAGAGATTAGCTGGAATATTTCAAACAGGATAAGAGAATTTGGAAATGCTTCTATGTACGGTGGGTTTTGTTTAGCATATGTGGCCTATGTATCCTTAAAAAATAAGATAACAGATATAAACCAGTTAAAAGAATATGTGGAGCTGACTTTTTCACCAGAAAGAGTCAGTTTCATAAAAGAAAATATTGGAAATTTATGGAATGTTGCAATAGAAATTTCAGAAGAATATTCAGAAGCTGCACTTTTAGCGACTGTTTTATGGTGGCAATTACAGGGAAATCGTTTCATGGGAGAATGTGAAACACCGCAGAGTGTCATAAAGCTGGCAAATGAGATTCTTCAGATTTCAAATGATAAGGTGGCAGATTTTTGCAGCGGAATTGGTTCGTTTCTTGTGAGTGCCATAGAAAAGAGTCCAGAATCACAATTTTATGGTACAGAGATTGTGCGAGATGTAAAAGAAGTGTCAGCAATCCGTACAGAATTGATATCTGATCGGGTAAAAATTGAGCAAAAATCAGTTTTAAATATAAAGGATAATTTGATGTTTGATAAAATATTCTGTGATTATCCATGGGGAATAAAAGCAAAAGACAGCATTGGAAGTAACGAAGCATTACAAGCAATATATGATGAGATACCAGAAGTACAGAAGGTGGCAGCAGGAGACTGGATATTTATTATAAATGTCATGAATCACCTTAATAAAAATGGTAAGGCTGTTATTTCGGTAAGTAATGGAGTTACTTGGAATGGTGGAAATAATACAATCATTCGTGAAAAATTTATAAAACAAGGATTTGTGGAAGCAGTGATTGCTCTTCCGCAAAATTTATATTTAAATACAGGAATTGCATGTTCATTACTGGTGCTAAGCAGAAATAATAAAAATATAAGAATGATAGATGCAACAGAAATGGTATCGGTCGGACGGAGACAGAACATTCTTAGTGATGAAAATATTTCTGAGATTGTTGAATTGTTGAATACCGATGACAAAAATTCAAGACTGGTTTCTATTGAAGAGGTGGCGGAAAATGAATATGTTCTTAATCCTTCAAGATATCTTCAACAAGAAACAGTTGTAAAAAATGGTGTGCTTTTTGAAACTGTAATAAAGAATATAACAAGAGGAGCACAAATTAAAGCATCTGTTTTAGATGAAATTGTATCAGATAAACCGACGAACATGCAGTACTTGATGTTGGCAAATTTACAGGATGGAATCATTAGTGACGAACTTCCATATTTAAAGGGAATAGACTCTAAATATGAAAAATATTGTATAAAAAATGGAAGTCTGGTAATTTCCAAAAATGCATCGCCGGTGAAAATGGCGATTGCGTCTGTACAAGAAGGCAATAAGATTTTGGCAAATGGAAATCTCTATGTTATTGAACTGGATGAAGATAAGATAAATCCTTATTTCTTAAAAGCGTATCTGGAAAGCGAAAATGGGAAGGCGGCTTTATCCAGAGTCGCAGTAGGTGCTACCTTGTTAAATCTACCGGTGGAAGGATTAAAAAAGGTGATAATTCCGTTGCCGGATTTAGAAAGTCAGAAAAAAATTGCAGATCAATATTATGCGAAGCTAAGTGAGATTAAAGAATTAAAATACAAACTGGAAAAGGCAACAGAAGAACTGGAACATATTTATACGGAGGAAAAATAAATGAACGAGAATAATAAATTTGATGTAGTTGGAACCAATATAGCAGAAAAAGCGACGATGATCTGGAATGTAGCAGATATGCTTAGAGGACCATTCAAACCGCATGAATATGGTTTGATAATCTTACCAATGACAGTAGTAAAAAGATTTCATGACTGCCTATTGTCGACGCATAAAGCAGTACTTGAAAAGTATGAGGAAGTAAAGAAATTTGCAGTTATTGATGGATTTTTGACAACAGCCTCTCAGTATCAGTTTTATAATATCAGCAAATATACATTTGATTCATTGCTTGCTGATCCGGAAAATATCGAAGCAAATTTTAGAGATTATTTAAATGGATTTTCTGCAAATGTCCAGGATGTGTTATCGAAGTTTGATTTTGACAACATTATCCGCAGAATGGTAGAAAGCAATACATTATATCTGGTTATCAAAGAATTCAATTCCCAGAAAGGTTACCTGGGACCGGATAAAATCAGTGCTGTAGATTGTGGTTATATTTTTGAGGATCTGGTAAAGCGATTTTCAGAGTCTTTCGGTGAAGAAGCAGGAGCACATTTTACCAGTAGAGATATCATTTATTTGATGACAGACTTGCTTTTATCCGATGCGGATCTGAGTAAGGCGGGAAATGTAACTGTGTATGATATGGCAATGGGAACCTCTCAGATGCTTAGCTGTATGGAAGAAAGAATTCAGGAATTAAATACAGAGATTGGCGTTACCTGTTTTGGTCAGGAGTTCAATCCGTCCACTTTTGCGATTGCAAAAGCAGATATGATGATTCGGGGTGGTGATCCGAATAATATGAGGTTCGGTGATACTTTGTCAGAAGATCAGTTTAGTGGCTATCAGTTCCAGTATATCATTTCCAATCCGCCTTTTGGAATCGACTGGAAAAGAGAAAAGGCAGCAGTGGAAGCAGAAGCAAAGAAAGGTGATCTGGGAAGATTTGCACCGGGACTTCCGAAAATATCAGATGGTCAGCAGTTGTTTGTATTAAATGGTCTTTCAAAGCTTATTCCGCAAGAAGAAGTCATTGTGGAAGCTACGAGAAAATCTGTTGTCAGTTTTCCAGAAATCGCTATCCGTGAGTTGCTGGCAAATGCTATGATACATCAGGATCTTCAGCAAAGGGGAACGAATCCAATGGTGGAGGTGTTTAAAAATCGAATCGAGTTTTCAAATGCCGGAGCACCATTGGTGGCAATCGAAAGAATTGTAGATTCGGTGCCAGTATCCAGAAATGAAAACATTGCCGGATTTATGCACAAATGTGGTATTTGTGAGGAGCGTGGCAGTGGTTATGATAAGATTGTTGAAGCAACCGGTAAAAATGAGCTGCTTGCTCCGAGAATTGAAAATCAGAATAATCAATTCACAAAAGCAATATTGTTTGCAAAAGTACCATTTGAATTAACTACCAAAGAAGATCGGATGCGGACTTGCTATATGCAGGCGTGTCTAGCATATGTCAATTTTGAAGGTATTTCTAATTCAGATATTCGAAAAATATTTGGTCTGGGAGAAAAAGAGAAGGCCAAGGCATCAAGACTTCTTACCAGTGCTGTCGAAGGTGGATATATTAAAGTAATGGACCCGGATACAGCACCAAGATATAAAAAGTACATTCCATATTGGGCATAATTTAAGTTTCGCTAAGTTTCACCTATATAAGCATGTGAGAGAATCTTAATAGAAAAATATGCAAAAAAGGCACTGAAAACAATGGATTATCGGTTTTTCAGTGCCTTTTCCTTGAGTAAAAAGAAAAAAATATAATAAATTTAAGTTTTGCTAAGTTTCACTAAGCTCTACTCGCTTGATTTCCGCCACTGTTTCGACGGTTCCCGTTTACCACAATCATCACAGGTCTGTGGCCAGTTGATTTTCCATTCAAAATATTCATCTCTGGTAATCGCACCAGATGTCAGTTCTTCTTTTCTAAGTGTCCATTCTTTTAGAAAATCATTGAGAATCCCATAATTAAACCACATACCAATAGGCGGATGAGCAGGCCAACTATCAGAATCATGGTAGCGGATAGCGGTATCGCCACTGGAATTTGATTTTTCGCTTGGATAAGTCTCTAATTGAAAGAGATTAATCATGCCAGGATTAAATTCGTCAATCCAGAACAGGATTTCCATCAGTTCAGAAGCATTCATCGTAGTTGGCTCATGCAGTGTCAGTGGATTCACATCCAAAATCTTAGCCATTTCAGTAACCAGATCTTTACGGGGAACCCGGTAATTAGTTTCATATTGGGCAAGGCGGTTTGCACCTTTATCGCCCCAGCCAAGAGCTGCACCGAGTTCTGCCTGTGTCATATTCCGGAATGTCCGGATTTTTTTTATTTTATCACCAATTGTCATATCAGATTTCCTGCTTTCTATTTGATAATTCCATTTTACTATCAAAATCTCAGAATGTAAACAGAAACATTCGCAACTAAGCGAATAAAATGTTTGACATTAACATTAAAGCGAACTATAATAACAGAACAGTAAAGTTCGCATTAAAGCGAAAGTAAAAGCTGAAATGTAAATATTTTGTGAATTATCGCAAAAGCAGGTTGGTAAATCGCTTCTGTCAGGCTTTATTAGTGAAAGGATTTTTTAAAATTCCAAAAATCGAATAACATTTTACCCTCGCAGGGCTGTATAGATGAGGGGATATTTAAAATCCTTCTTGTACCTTGAAAATTGAATGAGCTGTACACCATATTTTCCTTTATAGAAAATGTAGCTAACACAGATGCCAAGATCCATAGCTTTTTATGGGGAGCGTTGAAGATACTCCGGAAACGGTCGGTATGTTTGGAAAGAAGCTGCTGACATTCAGAATAATTCTGATAGAGGTTGATTGTAACATTGACAGCAGGTGTATGAATGGAAGCCAACACGCCGAACGGAATGGAAAATCATCGTAAGAAGTCTAAACAAAAAGTAGAGTGTACTGACAACGGGCATAACCGCTGTCTGGGAGGTGATGCAGAAGAATACGAAGGAAAGGAGGTATGTGCATCATGAGAAAAACAACAGAGTATAAGGCTGAGAACCGTCTGACGGTAGATATTGAAGGATTAATGGCAATGTTATCCTGCGGAGAAGTAACTGCAAAGAAAATTGCAGATTATGCAGAAGCAAGAGTGATTATTGGAAGACGTGTTCTTTATAACGTGGATAAGATAAAAAAATATCTTGATGCAATGGCAGTGTAATGAAAGATGAGAAGATAAAATACAACAACTTTCCTTCGGAATGAAAAGTAAAAAAGGGAAAATATTCCTGTAAAACAGGCAAATAAAAATTAGCATTTTGCAGGAATTTACCCTTGGAAATCATAAAATATTATGTTAATCTGTGAGCAGATATCAGACAGTAAATGACTGATACCGACAGGACAAAAATCATTCCGAATAACGAAAAATGAAGTGAAAGGAATGATGATATGGCAAGAAAAGATAATAAAGGCAGAAATTTAAAAACAGGTGAATACCAGCGTCCGGATGGACGTTATGAGTATCGCTACAAGGATGAAATTACCGGAAAGCGTAATTCGGTTTATGCAGCTGATCTGGCGAGTCTGCGAGAAATGGAAAAGAAGATCAATAAGGATATGGATGATCTGCTTATTACAGACGCCTCAGTCAAGAAGCTGACCGTAAATACGTTGTTTGAGCGATACATGGCAACAAAGAATATCAAGGAAAGAACGAAAAAGAATTATATTCGTATGTGGGACTATCGGATACGAAATACTTTGGGAAACATTCGTGTTGTGGATTTTAAGACATCTCACATAAGGACGTTCTTTTCCGCATTGTCAGATGAAGGACTGGCACACAGTACAATCAAAGGCCTTTATGGCTTATTGAATCCCAGTTTTGAACTGGCAGTGGAAGATGGGATTATCCGTAAGAATCCGGTAACTGGAACACTTGGAGATTATGGGGCTCCGGCAAAAGAGAAAGAAGCACTGACATTGGAACAGCAGGAAAAACTTCTGAAGTTTGTTGAACAGAGTAATGTGTATAAGCCTCATCTTCCAATGATGCAGGTTATGTTTGGGGCTTGCCTGAGAGTGAGTGAAACCATTGGATTAACCTGGTCAGATGTGGATATGAAGAATCGGGAGATCCATGTAGGTGGACAGCTTGTATATTATGAAGGTGATGAAGGATATTGTTTTCATGATTCAGAAACCAAAACGGATGCAGGAATCAGAGACATTCCTATGACACAGATGGTATATGATGCGTTCCGTAAACAGAGAGAGCTGAACTTGATGCTTGGTTTGCAGAGTAATGTAGAGATCGGTGGACGCAGTGGATTCATCTTCAATACAAAGCATGGACGTCCAATCATGCCGGCGGGAGTGAACAGCTTTCTGAAAAATATTGTCAATGCCTATAATAAGAAAGAAAGCAAACTGGCAGAAGAAGAGAAGCGAGAGCCGGAACTGATGCCTCCCATTTCATCGCATACTCTTCGTCATACGGGATGTACCAGACTGGGTGAGAACAATGTCAATCCCAAAGTTATGCAGTATGTGATGGGCCATTCAGATGCACAGATCACAATGAATGTCTACAATCATATTGCAGAGAAGTCTCATGTGGAGAACGAGATGTCTAAAATGAACTTGCCAGAAACCGTACCTGCTGTGGTATAAACCATAAGTCGTTGTCGTAAAATGTGGTAAGAAAATCAGACGAATATATTTTTCCAAGAATTTGTGGTAAAAATGTGGTCAAATCAAGAAAAACGAGTGCGAAAGCAAGTGAAAAATCCCTGTGAAGCCCGTAAAATCAAGGCTTCACAAAATCTTCACAAAATAATTAGCACTCACCTCTTGACAGTGCTAACAACCGGTGCTATAGTACACATAGAACAAAGAAATAGACATCAGTATGCAGGATTTTATATCCGGCATCGGTTATGCGAAGCGAGGAGGCGAGCATATGAATATACAGAAATTTACTCAGAAATCAGTTCAGGCAGTGAACGAGCTTGAGAAGATTGCCATGGAGTATGGTAATCAGGAGATTGAGCAGGAGCATCTTCTGTACAGTCTTCTGACACAGGAAGAAAGTCTGATTGCCAGACTGATTTCCAAGATGAACATAGATGATACTTTATTTAAAGAGCAGGTAGAGCAGGCGCTGAACAAGCGTGTGAAAGTATCAGGCGGTCAGCCTTATATCGGCCAGTACCTGAATAAAGCACTGATCAGCGCAGAGGATGAAGCAAAACGGATGGGTGATGAGTACGTATCCGTAGAGCATCTGTTCCTGTCTCTGCTTGATAATCCAAGTCCTTCCATGAAGGAGCTGTTCCGTGAGAATGGAATTACCAGGGATAAGTTCCTGCAGGTTCTTTCTACCGTCAGGGGCAATCAGAGAGTCACCAGTGATAATCCGGAAGCTACGTATGATACTCTGACTAAGTATGGTACAGAGCTGGTAGAGCGTGCTCGTGAGCAGAAGCTTGATCCGGTCATCGGACGTGATTCCGAGATCCGCAATGTGATCCGTATCCTGTCCCGTAAGACCAAGAACAATCCGGTGCTCATCGGTGAGCCTGGTGTTGGTAAGACAGCAGTCGTTGAAGGTCTGGCACAGCGGATTGTCCGCGGTGATGTTCCGGAAGGACTGAAGAATAAGAAGATTTTTTCACTTGATATGGGTTCCCTGGTAGCAGGTGCCAAATACAGAGGTGAATTTGAGGAACGTCTGAAAGCCGTTCTGGAAGAAGTCAGAAAGAGCGAAGGACAGATTATCCTGTTCATCGATGAACTGCATCTGATTGTAGGTGCCGGCAAGACCGACGGTGCCATGGATGCCGGCAACCTGTTGAAACCACTTCTGGCAAGAGGCGAGCTTCATTGTATCGGTGCGACCACGCTGGATGAATATCGTCAGTACATTGAGAAAGATGCGGCTCTGGAGCGTCGTTTCCAGCAGGTACTGGTTGACGAGCCCACCGTAGAAGATACGATTTCCATCCTGAGAGGTCTGAAAGAGCGTTACGAAGTATTCCACGGGGTTAAGATCACAGACTCTGCTCTGGTGGCAGCAGCAACCTTGTCCCATCGTTATATTTCCGAGCGTTTTCTGCCGGACAAGGCCATTGACCTGGTAGATGAGGCCTGTGCCCTTATTAAAACGGAACTGGATTCCATGCCGACTGAACTTGACGAGCTGCGCCGGAAAGTGCTGCAGCTGGAGATCGAGGAAGCAGCTCTTAAGAAAGAGACAGACCGTCTCAGTCAGGAACGTCTGGAGAATCTTCAGAAGGAACTGGCTGATCTGCGGGATGAGTTTAATAATAAGAAAGCCCAGTGGGATGACGAGAAGAAATCCGTCGAGAATCTCTCTAAACTCCGTGAGGAGATCGAGGATGTGAACAAACAGATCCAGGCTGCCCAGCAGGGTTATGACCTGGAGAAAGCAGCACAGCTTCAGTATGGCCGTCTGCCGCAGCTGCAGAAGCAGTTGGAGGACGAGGAAGAGAAGGTCAAGAACAAAGACCTGTCTCTGGTACACGAGAGTGTTACAGATGAGGAGATCGCCAGAATCATTTCCCGCTGGACCGGTATTCCGGTAGCAAAACTGACGGAGAGTGAGAGAAATAAAACCCTCCATCTGGACGAAGAACTCCACAAACGGGTTATCGGCCAGGATGAAGGTGTGCAGAAAGTAACGGATGCGATTATCCGTTCCAAAGCAGGCATCAAGGATCCGACCAAACCTATTGGTTCCTTCCTGTTCCTTGGACCTACCGGTGTTGGTAAGACAGAGCTTGCTAAGGCACTGGCAGCCAGCCTGTTCGATGATGAACAGAATATGGTGCGTATCGATATGAGTGAGTATATGGAGAAATACTCCGTATCCCGTCTGATCGGAGCGCCGCCCGGATATGTAGGATATGAGGAAGGAGGTCAGCTGACAGAAGCAGTCAGAAGACATCCCTACTCTGTTGTACTGTTCGATGAGATTGAGAAAGCCCATCCGGATGTATTCAATGTACTGCTGCAGGTACTGGATGATGGACGTATCACAGATTCCCAGGGAAGAACGGTGGACTTTAAGAACACGATTCTCATTATGACTTCCAACATTGGTTCCAGTTATCTGCTGGAAGGCATTGATGAAAATGGTGACATCCGTCCGGAGTGTGAAGCACAGGTAATGAACGATCTGCGCGGACATTTCAGACCGGAGTTCCTGAACCGTCTTGATGAGATTATCCTGTTTAAACCGCTGACGAAGAACAACATTGGCAACATCATTGATCTGATGATGGCAGATGTGAACAAACGTCTGGAGGATAAGGAACTGACCATTGAGCTGACCGATGCAGCGAAAGCTTACATTGTGGAGCATGGTTATGATCCAGTCTATGGCGCACGTCCTCTGAAGAGATTCCTTCAGAAGAATGTGGAAACCATGGCAGCCAGATTCATTCTCGGTGGAGAAGTCCATGCGGGAAGTGTCATGGTGGTGGATACAGACGGTAACGGACTGACCATCCATACAAAATAAAGAATGGTAAAATGAGACCTCTCATGGTATCATAATCCTATCAGGTATTTTATGGGATATATGATAGTATGGGAGGTTTTTTATGGAAAAAGAGGAATTGCGATACCTGCAGAGGCTTTCAGAACTTTATCCGACCATTGCGTCAGCAGCAACGGAGATTATCAATCTTCAGTCGATTTTGAATCTGCCGAAGGGGACGGAACATTTTCTGACAGATATTCACGGAGAATATGAAGCATTTTCCCATGTACTGCGAAATGGTTCCGGGGCGGTACGGAAGAAGATTGACGATGTCTTCGGACATACGCTGACAACGGCAGATAAACGTGCGCTGGCCACTCTTATTTACTATCCGGAAGAGAAAATTGAGTATGTGCGGAAGACGGAAGAGGATATGGATAACTGGTACAAAATTATGCTGTACCGGTTGATTGAGGTCTGCAAGAAAGTTTCTTCCAAATATACCCGGTCAAAGGTAAGAAAAGCACTTCCGAAAGATTATGCCTACGTGATCGAAGAACTGATTACGGAGAAATCCGAAGTATTGGATAAAGAAGGGTATTACGATGCCATCGTCGATACCATCATTTCCATAGACCGGGCGGAAAATTTCATTATTGCGCTGGCGGAACTGATTCAGCGGCTGGTAGTGGATCATCTGCATATTCTGGGGGATATTTATGACAGAGGTCCGGGACCGCATTTCATTATGGATAAGCTCATGGAATATCATTCTCTGGATATCCAGTGGGGAAACCATGATATGGTCTGGATGGGAGCGGCAGCGGGACAGCTTTCCTGCATTGCTACGATTACGCGTATCTGTGCCCGCTATGGAAATCTTGATATTCTGGAGGATGGATATGGGATTAACCTGCTTCCTCTGGCAACCTTTGCGCTGCGCACCTATAAGGACGATCCCTGCGCCCAGTTTAAGGTAAAGGGAGGAGAGGCAGCCACAGAGGCAGAAAACCGCCTGAACATTCAGATTCACAAGGCAATTTCCATTATTCAGTTCAAACTGGAGGGGCAGCTCCTGGAGCGGAGGCCGGAATACCATATGGAACATCGTCGTCTCCTGCACCGGATTGACTATGAGAAGGGAACCATTACCATTAAAAATAAGGAATATCCGCTGTTGGATACGAATTTCCCCACTATTGATCCGGAACATCCTTATGAACTGACGGCAGAGGAAGCAGAAGTGATGGAACGGCTTAGAATCGCATTCCTCAAATGCGACAAGCTGCAGTCTCATATGAAGCTTCTGCTGAACCGGGGAAGCTTATATAAGGTATATAATGGAAATCTTCTGTATCATGGCTGTATTCCGCTGAATGCCAACGGCGGTTTCAAGGAAGTACAGGTCTATGGAAAAACTTATAAAGGCAAGGCACTTTATGATATCCTGGAAGTGTATGTGCGCCGGGCATTTTTTGCAGTGGACGAGAAGGAAAGGGCGAAAGGTGCAGACCTTATGTGGTATATCTGGGCAGGTCCTAACTCGCCCTTGTTCGGAAAAGATCAGATGACCACCTTTGAACGTTATTTTATTGCTGACAAGGCAACCCATGTGGAATTGAAAAATGCCTATTATGATTTCCTGGAAGATGAGCAGGTGGTGGATAAGATCCTGCAGGAATTCGGACTTGGCAAAGAAGGCACCCACATTATCAACGGTCATGTGCCGGTACATCATAAGGACGGTGAAAGTCCGGTGAAGTGCGGCGGCAAGGTACTGGTCATTGATGGAGGATTTTCCAGGGCATACCAGAAGACAACAGGCATTGCAGGTTACACCCTTACGTATAATTCCTATGGACTGATGCTTTCATCCCACGATCCCTTCACTTCTGTGGAAGAAGCGGTACGCGATGAGAAGGACATTCATTCCGAACGTGTGGCTGTGAGCCGGACCCAGTACAGATGTCTGGTGGGAGATACGGATACCGGCGAGGTGCTCAGAGAGCGCATCAGCGAGCTGAAAGAGCTGCTGGAAGCTTACCGGTCCGGTCTCATTGTGGAGAATGATAAGAAAAAATAAGAGGAAAGAGGAAACACCATGTTACCGGAAGATCCAATGATGCTGTTAAGCTATGTGAATACCCAGCTTAGGGACTTTTATGAGAGTCTGGAAGGGTTCTGCAGCAGCCAGGATGTGTCAGCGGAAGAGCTGAAAAAGAAGCTGAAAACCATTGATTACGAGTATGATGAAAAATTAAATAAATTTGTATAAAAATAGTTGACAGCAGAAAATAAGTGTGATAATCTATACAAGGTTATGAAATGAAAGAAGAGTATCCACTCTCACCTCGGCACAAGCGGTGACCCGGGTTTATATCGTGAAAAGATGATGCGAAGAGCATTTTTCATGTAGAAAGTGGATAGTTTTCTATCCACTTTTTTTGTGCAACAATTGCGGAGGTGTACGACAATTAGCGAGTTAATGATCAATGAGCAGATTCGCGACCGTGAGGTTCGTGTAGTCGGTCAGAACGGGGAACAGTTAGGAATTATGTCTGCCAGCGAGGCAATGAAGATGGCAAGAGAGGCGGAGCTTGATCTGGTAAAGATCGCACCTACAGCAAAGCCGCCGGTATGCAAGATCATCGATTACGGTAAGTATCGTTATGAGCAGGCACGCAGAGAGAAGGAAGCAAAGAAAAAGCAGAAGACCATTGAGATCAAAGAGGTGCGTCTGTCCCCGAATATTGATGAGAATGACCTGAACACTAAGGTGAATGCAGCCAGAAAATTCATTCAGAAGGGTGATAAGGTAAAGGTTACTTTACGTTTCCGCGGCCGTGAGATGGCACATGTACAGAGCAGCAAGAAGATTCTGGACGTGTTTGCAGAGCGCATGGCAGACATCGCAACGATTGATAAGGCTCCGAAGATGGAAGGCCGCAGTATGACGATGTTTTTAACGGAAAAGCGTTAAAATAACAAGGGCCAGGGGGCCTGCAGTATAATTTAGATTTCACAGGAGGAACAAACATATGCCAAAGGTAAAAACTAGCAGAGCAGCTGCGAAACGTTTCAAAAAGACCGGAACAGGTCAGTTAAAGAGAATGAAAGCTTATAAGAGCCATATCTTAACGAAAAAATCCCAGAAGAGAAAGAGAAATCTTCGTAAATCCATCATCACGGATGCTACCAACGTTAAGAGCATGAAGAAGATTCTGCCGTATTTATAAGATTTGGGAAGAAAGTTAAGGAGGAAGAAAAATGGCAAGAGTTAAAGGCGCATTAAACGCTAAAAAGAAACACAATAGAGTATTAAAGCTCGCAAAGGGCTACAGAGGAGCTAGAAGCAAACAGTACAGAGTAGCAAAACAGTCTGTAATGAGAGCACTGACCAGTGCATACGCTGGACGTAAAGAGAGAAAACGTCAGTTCAGACAGCTGTGGATCGCTCGTATCAATGCAGCAGCACGTATGAACGGACTGTCCTACAGCAAATTTATGTACGGACTGAAGAGCGCAGGCGTTGAGATGAACCGTAAGATCCTTGCTGATCTTGCAGTAAACGATGCAGCAGCTTTCACTGCTCTGGCAGAGACTGCTAAAAAAGCACTGAATAAATAAGTAACAAACGAAAGCCCTTGGGAGTCCTGCCGCATGGTAAGCATCCGAGGGCTTTTTGCTCAGAGAAAGAAGGAAAATAGCATGACAAAGATTGAGATTATTTCCGGTTTCCTTGGAGCCGGCAAGACCACACTGATCAAAAAAATGCTGAAAGAGGTATTCGCAGGTCAGAAGATTGTTCTGATCGAGAATGAGTTCGGTGAGATCGGTATTGATGGCGGTTTTCTGAAGGATGCCGGCGTACAGATTACCGAGATGAATTCCGGCTGTATCTGCTGCTCTCTGGTAGGTGATTTCGGTACTGCCCTGAAACAGGTTATTGAGACCTATGCTCCGGACCGCATCCTGATTGAGCCGTCAGGCGTAGGTAAGCTTTCCGACGTCACCAGAGCCGTACAGGGTGTTGCTGCTCATGAGCCGGTGGAACTGAACAGCTCCATTACCGTTGTAGACGGACAGAAGTGCAAAATGTATATGAAGAACTTTGGTGAGTTCTTTAATAATCAGGTAGAGAATGCAGGAACCATCGTTATGAGCCGTACCCAGAAGATGTCCGAGGACAAACTGGATGCTGCTGTAAAGATGTTAAAAGAGAAGAACCCGAAGGCTACCATCATCACGACTCCGTGGGATGAGCTGAAAGGGGAGCAGATTTTGGCTGCTATGGAGCATCAGGATCTGATTTTGAAAGAGGAGATGGAGCATCTTCATGAGCATGAGGATCATGACCATTGCTGCGATCATGACCATGATCACGAGCACCATCATGACCATGATCACGAGCATCATCACGACCATGAGCATGGTGATGACTGCACCTGTGGCTGCCACGATCATGACCATGACCATCATCATCACCATCATGCAGACGAAGTGTTCTCCAGCTGGGGTCAGGAGACTCCGCACAAATACAGCGAGGAACAGCTGCGTGACATCCTGAAGAAACTTTCCGATGGTGACGAATATGGCATCATTCTGCGTGCAAAGGGAATTATTCCGTGTACAGACGGTACCTGGCTGCACTTTGATATGGTTCCGGAAGAATATGAAATCCGCAGAGGAGATGCGGATTACACAGGCCGCCTGTGTGTGATCGGTTCTCATCTTGATGAAGAGGAACTGGCAAAACTGTTCGGGCTGGCTTAAATAAAAGGAGATTGAACATGGCGAAAATCCCGGTATTTGTAGTACACGGATTTCTGGAGAGCGGCAAAACTCAGTTTGCGATGGAAACGCTGTCAGACGAATATTTTTCTGATGGCGAGCGCAATCTGGTCATTGCCTGCGAGGAAGGAATAGAAGAGTACGAGGATGAGGTGCTTCAGAAAAGCAATACCACTCTGGTAATGCTGGAGGACAAATCCGAATTTAACGAAATGTTTCTGGCAGAGTGCCAGAAGAAATACAAACCTACCCAGGTTATTGTAGAATATAACTGTATGTGGGGACTGGATTATCTGCGCGAGATGTATATGCCGAAGGGCTGGTTCGTGGCGCAGGTCATCACAACCGTAGATGCGACTACCTTTGATGTTTATCTGAAAAACATGAAATCCATTTTCATGGAGATGGCAAAGGATTCTGATCTCATTATCTTCAACCGTAGTACGGAGGATACACCGGCTGCCACTTATAAGAGAAATATGCGTGCAGTCAATCCGAAGGCCCAGGTGGTATTTGAGAAAGAAGACGGAAGCCAGCTGGAGTTCGAGGAAGAGCTTCCCTTTGATATCAATGCAGATGTCATCGAGATCTCTGACGTGGACTACGGTATCTGGTACATCGATGCCATGGACCATCCGGAGAAGTATGCAGGAAAGACCCTCAAATACAAAGGAATGGTCTATAAGAATGCAAGGCTGCCGAAAGGGTATTTTGTGCCAGGACGAATGGCAATGACCTGCTGTGCGGACGACACAGCCTTTATCGGCTTCCTGTGCAAGTCTTCTCATGCAGAGGAACTGAAGAACAAGCAATGGGTGACCATTACGGCCAAGGCTTATGTGGAGAAACGTGCAGAGTACAGCGGCGAGAATGGTGTGGTGCTGCGTGCAACCCATATTACCAGCGCGGAAAAACCGGAAGAAGAGCTGGTTTACTTCTAAAAAAGAACAACAAAAAAGGCGGACTTCCCACAAACAGGAAGTTCGCCTTTTTTCTTACGATTCGCTTTTGTGCATTGCGTTACTTGTCTGCAAATAATACCTTCAGCAGATTGATTGCAAGGGTCTTCTCCTCAGCAGTCCGGTCGTGCATCAGCTGGATCAGAAGATTGATGCTGTGATCATCAGTGGCAACCACATAATCAGCAAGCAGAAAGTCAATGGTAACGCCCAGACGATTTACTACTTTTACAAGCTTGTCCAGAGTAAGACTTCTCTCTCCGCGCTCAATCTGTCCGATGTATGCGGTAGATACGCCAACCTCTTCAGCGAGTTTTTCCTGAGTCAGATTCAGACGCAGGCGCTCTTCACGAATTCGTTTTCCTAATGCATGATAATCCATTTGTATACCTTCCTTTCGGCAACGATATGTTTAAATAAATGATACTTTGAAATACCCCTATATTAGAATCTACGGAGAGTTTTATTTCGAATACATTATAAAAATATTTGACATTTGCGTCAAATTGTTGTATGATATCGTTCGTGATGCGGAAGTGTCGGAATTGGCAGACGAGCAAGATTCAGGTTCTTGTGAGCGTTACGCTCGTGAGGGTTCAAGTCCCTTCTTCCGCACTCATCCAAAATACTTCAACAAAAAAAGTTGAAAAAAAGTATTGACGGATGAGAAAAAAAGTGCTATACTAGCATTCGTTGAGTCGCTGAAACAACAGAAACGAGAACGCTCAATGGTTTGCGGAAGTGTCGGAATTGGCAGACGAGCAAGACTAAGGATCTTGTGACCGTTAGGTCGTGTGGGTTCAAGTCCCATCTTCCGCATCAGAGAGTATGAGCTCTGTAAAAATTCATACGGTTTGCGGAAGTGTCGGAATTGGCAGACGAGCAAGATTCAGGTTCTTGTGAGCGTTACGCTCGTGAGGGTTCAAGTCCCTTCTTCCGCATCAGATGAGCATTCGGAATGATCCGGATGCTTTTTTTGATTTCACAGAGAACATAAAAAACGGAAGCAGCCAGATACGGGTTACTTCCGTTTTTTGTTCTTATTGTGCCAACAGTGTCCCATCTTCGTTTACCGTTACTCCGAAGGAAAGCTCCGTCAGATGTTGGAATAAGGCTTCCGGGTGCTGGATCCGGGACAGGACACTGCCCACCCGTTTGCATGGTATCAGCTGGATGGAAGGAGCTCCTTCGTTGTCGTAGGAGGCTTCCAGAAGAACGGTATCTCCGTCCCGGTTACCGAAGAGATAATTTCCCAGGCTATACACAATGGGAACACCATTGTAATATTCAAATCCCTGCAGAACATGGGGATGACAGCCTACCACCAGATCAGCGCCGGCGTCAATATATCCTTTTGCCAATGATCGCTGATAATCTTCCGGTGTCTCATTTTTCTCAATACCCCAGTGAACAAATACAATCACATGGTCATATTCGGCATGGGCTTCTGCGATTTTCTGGTTGAGCAGGGTGGCATCATAGGTCTGAAACAGTCCCGCCTGGCTGTCAGAGGCATACCAGGTGGCAGAGGGGGACACTCGCGTGGCACCGAAGATGGCGAAGGTCTGGCCCTTTATAGTCTGCACTGCGGGCGCAGAGGCTTCAGACAGATGATATCCCCCTCCGATGCAGGTGATGCCTGCGGATTTTAAGGTATCCAGCGTATCCGAGAAGGCATCTCTTCCAAAATCCAGGGCATGGTTGTTGGCCACTGTCGCGATATCAACGCCCATTTTCTGAAAGATTTCCACATATTTAGGATCAGCCCGGAAGGTAAACTGTTTGTCTTCCATTGCCTCGCCCCGCAGACTGAAAGGAAACTCTTCGTTAATGACAAAGAGATCCGCATTCTGCATGCGTTCAAGCATCTCACTGTCCGCAATGGCAGAGATGCCGGATTTATCATAGGAGGCCAGGAATGGGTCAGAAAACATCACATCTCCTGCGAAAGCCAGAAGGACGCTGCCAGGTTCTTCCGGCTCCGGTTCCGGCCTTTCTTCGGCAGGTTTTTCCGGTTCCGGTTCCGGCCTTTCTTCGGCAGGTCCTTCCGGTTCCGGTTCTGGCGCTTCTGCGACAGGTTCTGCGACCGGTCTCTCCTGATCTTCCGGTTCGGAAATAACCGGCATCTGGTTGTAGAAGAAGATTCCTGCAGCCAGAAGCGGGATGCCAAGTAAAAATCCGATACATAAGCCTTTTAAAAGTGGTTTCATAAGATTCCTCCGAATTTGTTTATTCAGTTATAAAAACTATAACACAGAAGTCCGGGAAAAGGAATTCTCCTTGCTGTTTTTGGAAGGCTGGGGTATGATGGGGGTACGTTAAAAAGACAGTGAAATGACACAGGCGTTGTAATACAAGGAGGAAAATACGTGATACTGATACGGAAGGGACGGGTAGTGGACCCGGTAACAGGAAGAGATGAAGTGCTGGATGTGCTTCTGGATGGAAATACGATTTGTAAAACAGGAAAAGATCTGCAGGCAGGAGAGGCGGAAATACTGGATGCAGAGGGTCTGGTGGTGGCTCCCGGACTGATGGATGCCCATGTGCATTTCCGGGATCCGGGACTGACCTATAAAGAAGATATTGAGACTGGTGCGGCAGCGGCGGCAAAAGGCGGCTTTACGACGGTAGTCTGCATGGCAAATACAAAGCCAGTGGTAGATAATGTGGAGACCCTGGCCTATGTCCAGGAGAAAGGGGAGAAGACTCCCATCCATGTATTGCAGGCAGCAGCCATCACGAAAGGGCTGAAAGGCGAAGAACTGGTAGATATGGAGACACTGGCAGATGCCGGTGCGGCCGGGTTTACGGATGATGGCATCCCGCTGATGAATGAAAAATTACTTCTGGAAGCCATGGAGCGGGCAAAAAGACTGGGATTGCCGATGGCGTTTCATGAGGAAGATCCGGCACTCATGAAAGCTCCGGGCGTTCATCAGGGAAAAGTATCAGAACAGCTGGGATATGGAGGTGCGCCGCGGGCGGCAGAAGACGTGATGGTGGCAAGGGACTGTATGCTGGCTCTACACACAGGAGCATCGGTTTGCATTCAACACATCAGCTCGAAAAATTCTGTGGAACTGGTGCGTCTGGCGAAGAGACTGGGAGCTGATGTTCATGCGGAAGCAACGCCCCATCATTTTACGTTGACGGATGAAGCGGTTCTCAAATACGGTACTATGGCACGGATGAATCCGCCGGTACGTACGGAGGAAGACCGGATGGCGATTATAGGAGGTCTTCAGGATGGCACCATAGACATGATTGTGACCGATCATGCACCCCACAGTGCGGAAGAAAAAGCCCGTCCCCTGGCAGAAGCCCCAAGTGGCATTACAGGTCTGGAAACCTCTCTGGGACTTGGTATTTTGTCACTGGTGGAACCGGGATATCTGACATTGATGGATCTTATGCGGCTCATGAGCAAGGCACCTGCAGAATTTTACCGGATGGTTCCAGGTGGAATTACAGAAGGTGCGCCTGCAGATCTGGTGATTTTTGGGGAGCATGAGAAATGGAAAGTAGATCATTTTGCATCGAAAGCATCCAACAGTCCGTTTACTGGCTGGGAGCTTCCCGGAAAAGTACATTATACGATTTGCAGCGGAAGGATAGCATATCAGGATTCTTCGGAAGACTGATTGAGAAATTTAAGATAAGAACGGATCGCATGCTGGTCTTCTGAAGATAAAGAAAGATAAATCCGAAAAAATTCGCCGGATGCAGGAGTCAGAGAAGGGGATGAGAGAACCGCTTCCTCTGGACTGCTCTGTCCGTGTACCAGCTGATTGACCGTGAGATGGTGAAAATCTGCAAGTTCACAGGCCATTTCTGCATCCGGAATACGAACACCATTTTCGTAGAATGCATAAAGCTGACGGGAAATATGAAGTTCCTTACTGAGCGCATCCTGAGTGATGCCCAGCTGTCTGCGGAGGCTCCGCAGAGCTTTACTGATATCGTGGTCTGCCATAATACACCTCATCCGAAGTTTGTTATGCGGGAATTATAGCAAGTTCACAGGAGAACTTACGATAATACAACAAAACATAGAAAAAGACAGATAAAAATTGATTTTACGCAACGAAATGATGTAATATAAAAGTAACCACGATGAGATGCTAAAAGAAAAGGAGGTATCCATGGAAAAAACAGAAAGCAGATATCTGGAGAGGACGGACGACGTCTGGACCAGACTTCGGCTGGCCCGGCTGCAGTCCGTGGAAATGGACATTCCGGATGACGCAAAGACACCGGAACAGATGCTGGAAGAGATTAAGAAAAAAATATCAGAGCGTACTTAAGCGGCTGTTGTGGTAGAGAGAAGAATTGGTAACATCTTCTCCGAACCAGTCCGGCGGCGTGAAGGTAAGGGCATCTTCCTCAGAAGGAAATTCTACCTCTGCAAGGATTAGATCGTCTTTGGGGGAATGGAATACATCCAGTTCGATGGTGTAAGGATCAAGGGGAATCAGATAACGGCGTTTGCTGATCAGGCGTCCGTCGATCTTTTCCCGCAGATGAAAATAGGCGTCTTCTGTCAGCGGGAGATTATATTCCTCGCGGATCATAAGTCCTTTGGATTTGTAAGTGAGATAGTATTCCTCGTCCTGACGGCGGATCCGGACCACCGGTTCCGTGCAGAGATATCCCTGTTCAATTTCGTGAAAAGGATAGGAAGCGAGATTTTCCGGCACCTGTTTCACCAGATATTTGCGCTCGATTTCATAAGATTTCATATGCAGAAAGCCTCCATTTGTTTTTCTGAAGACAGTGTAGCATGATTTGGGAGGAAATGGTACAATGTTTCAAGATAAGGAGGCATAAAAATGAGCAGAGTATACGTGTTTTTGGCAGATGGATTTGAAGAAATCGAAGGACTGACGGTTGTGGACATCTTAAGAAGAGCGGGGGTTGACACAACGACGGTATCCATTATGGAAAGAAGAAACGTGATGGGAAGCCATAAGATTCCGGTGATGGCAGATGCATGCTTTGGCGAAGTGGATTTCTCAGAAGGAGAACTTCTGGTACTGCCGGGAGGAATGCCGGGAAGCAAGTATCTGGCAGAGCATAAAGCATTGGGCGCACTTTTAAAAGATTACGCAGAGCACGGAAGAAAAGTAGCAGCTATCTGTGCGGCGCCGGGTGTGCTTGGCGGACTTGGTATTCTGAAGGGAAAGAAAGCAGTCTGCTATCCGGGGGTGGAAGATAAGCTTACCGGTGCAGAGGTGCTTTTTGAGGAAGTGGTACAGGATGGCTGCGTGACGACCAGCCGCGGCATGGGAACTGCCATTCCCTTTGCACTCCATCTGGTGAGCCAGCTGGTATCGCCGGAAAAAGCCGAAGAACTGAAAAAAAGCATTATTTATCAGCAGTAAAAGCAGGGAGATCTTTCCAGTATGGATGTGTGGATTCTGTTCATACTAAGGTCATGGAGGTGATCAGCATGACGAATCAGAACAGCACATCCGGAAGCCAGATGGCAGTACCGGAGGCGAAAGCAGCCATGAACCGTTTTAAGGAAGAAGTGGCAAGCGAGCTTGGCGTGCCGCTGAAAGAGGGGTATAACGGTGATCTGACCAGCAGACAGGCTGGAAGCATCGGCGGCGAAATGGTCAAGAAAATGATCATGAAGCAGGAACAGCAGATGTCTTCCGGACAGTAACTGCAAAAAAATAAGAAAATAAGGGGCTGTCCGGAGGTTTTGTCTGGACAGTCTCCTTTTTTTATGCTATACTCTTAAAATGTCTATGAGTATGTAAATCAGGCAATACTTACTGATATATAAATACAAGGAGGATACAGTTCTAACATGAGCGTACAGGTAGAAAAATTAGAGAAAAACATGGCAAAGCTGACCGTTGAGGTTCCGGCAGAGGACGTTGAAAAAGCAATCCAGGGTGCATATCAGAAAATGAAAAAGAGCATCAACATTCCGGGATTCCGTAAAGGAAAAGCACCGAGACAGCTGATTGAGAAAATGTACGGAAAAGAAGTATTCTACAACGAGGCAGTAGATGCAATGCTTCCGAAGGCATATTCTGATGCAGTTGAGGAGTGTGGCGAGGAGATCGTTTCCTATCCGAAGATCAACGTAGAGCAGATCGAGAGCGGAAAACCCTTCATCTTCACTGCAGAGGTTGCTGTAAAACCGGCTGTTACTCTTGGCGAGTACAAGGGAATCCAGGTTGAGAAGGCACCGGTTGAGGTGACTGAGGAGGAGATTCAGGCAGAGGTTGATAAAGAGCGCGAAGCAAACTCCAGAACCGTAACCGTTGAGGACAGAGCAGTACAGAAGGGTGACATCGCTACCATCGATTTCGAGGGATTCGTTGACGGTGTTGCTTTTGACGGCGGCAAGGGTGAGAACTATGATCTTGAGATCGGTTCCAACACTTTTATTCCGGGATTCGAAGATCAGCTGGTTGGCGCAGAGATCGGCAAAGAGCTTGATGTAAACGTAACCTTCCCGGAGGAGTACGGCGCAAAAGAGCTGGCTGGCAAAGCAGCAGTATTCAAATGCAAAGTAAACGGAATCAAAGTAAAAGAACTTCCGGATGCAGATGATGAGTTCGCACAGGAAGTATCTGAGTTTGATACACTGGATGCATACAAAGAGGATATCAAGGCTAATCTTCTGAAGAAAAAAGAAGAAGAAGCTCAGAGAGTAAAAGAGGATGCAGTCATCGGTAAGATCATCGAGGGAGCACAGATGGAGATCCCGGAGGCAATGGTTGAGTACCAGACCCAGCAGATGCTGGACGACTTCGGACGCCGTATGCAGAGTCAGGGACTGTCCCTTGAGCAGTACTTCCAGTTCACCGGAATGACTGAGGATCAGTACAAAGAGCAGATGAAACCGAGAGCACTGCAGAACATTCAGAGCAGACTGGTTCTTGAGGCAGTAGCAGCAGCTGAGAAGCTTGAGGCAACGGAAGAAGATCTGGATGCAGAGTACGCTAAGATGGCTGAGCAGTACAAGCTGGATGTAGAGAAAGTAAAAGAGATCTTTGGTGAGTATCAGAAAGAAGAACTGAAGAAAGATATCGTGATCCAGAAAGCTGCCGCTCTGGTAACAGACGCTGCAGTAGAAGCATAAGCACTGGCTTATCTATGAGATCAGAGGGGGCATGGCGGGAAGGCTGTGCCCTTTTATGCTCTTATTGAGCATATATTTGAGAGGAGGACATACACATGGCATTAGTACCTTATGTCATTGAGCAGACCAGCAGAGGAGAGAGAAATTACGACATCTATTCCCGCCTTTTAAAAGAGAGAATTATTTTCCTGGGAGAAGAGGTTAATGAGACCACGGCGAGCCTGGTGGTAGCACAGCTTCTGTTCCTGGAATCTGAGGATCCGGGAAAAGACATCCATCTGTATATCAACAGCCCGGGCGGTTCCGTGACCGCCGGTATGGCGATTTTTGATACGATGAACTACATTAAATGTGATGTATCCACGATCTGCATCGGTATGGCAGCCAGCATGGGAGCCTTCCTTCTGGCAGGCGGCGCAAAAGGAAAGCGTTTCGCACTTCCGAATGCAGAGATTATGATTCATCAGCCGCTGGGCGGTGCACAGGGTCAGGCAACGGAGATCGAGATTGCAGCAAAGCACATCTTACGTACCAAGGAAAAACTGAACAGTATCCTGGCAGAGCGCACCGGTCAGACACTGGATGTGATCATGCGCGATACCGATCGCGACAATTATATGACTGCGGAAGAGGCAAAGGCTTACGGGCTCATTGACCAGGTAATCGCAGGACACTAGGAGAGAGAATTACATGGCTAGAAATGAAATCAGATGTTCCTTTTGCGGCAAGACAGAGAGTCAGGTAATGAAGCTCTTAAAAGGACCAAATGGCGTCTATATCTGCGATGCGTGTGTAGAACTTTGCTCAGAGATTATCGAAGAAGAGATGGGCGAAGAGGAGAACGGTACGGAAGCAGAGGAGATCAATCTGCTGAAGCCGGAGGAGATCAAGGCATTCCTGGACGATTATGTAATTGGACAGGAGAAAGCAAAGAAAGTGCTTTCCGTAGCTGTCTATAATCATTATAAAAGAATTCTTGCGGAACAGGATCTGGACGTGGAACTCCAGAAGAGTAATATCCTGTTGCTTGGACCTACCGGATCAGGTAAGACCCTGCTGGCACAGACCCTGGCAAAGATTTTGAATGTTCCGTTTGCAATTGCGGATGCAACGACACTGACCGAGGCCGGTTATGTGGGTGAGGATGTGGAAAATATTCTGCTGAAGATCATTCAGGCAGCGGATTACGATATCGAGAGAGCCCAGAAAGGCATTATCTATATCGACGAGATTGATAAGATTACCCGTAAATCCGAGAATCCGTCCATTACCAGAGATGTGTCCGGTGAAGGTGTACAGCAGGCACTTCTGAAGATTCTGGAAGGAACCGTTGCCTCTGTTCCGCCTCAGGGTGGAAGAAAGCATCCCCATCAGGAACTGATCCAGATTGATACGACGAACATCCTGTTTATCTGCGGCGGTGCCTTTGAGGGACTGGATAAGATCATTGAGACCCGTATGGATCAGAAGTCCATCGGATTCAATGCAGATATCCGGGACAAACGCCAGAATAATGTGGGAGAGCTTCTAAAACATGCACTGCCCGAAGACTTTATCAAATTCGGTATGATTCCGGAGTTCATGGGCCGTGTGCCGATCTCTGTATCGCTGGAACCGTTGGAAAGAGACGATATGGTACGGATTCTGCTGGAACCGAAGAATTCCATTGTCAAACAGTACCAGAAGTTGTTTGAACTGGACGGTGTTGATCTGAAGTTTGATGATGACGCTGTGAAGGCAATTGCAGAGAAAACCATTTCCAGAAAGACCGGAGCCAGAGGACTCCGTTCCATTATGGAGGAAACGATGATGGATCTGATGTTTACGATCCCGTCGGACAAGACAATTAAGAGTTGTACGGTGACAAAGGAAGCGGTGGAAGGAACCGGTGTTCCGATGATCACCAGAAAGTAGTTACGAGGAAATAAAGGGTCTTACGTATAAGGCCCTTTTTCTGACCGGAGAGGGGAAGAGAAAATGGAGAATTCCACACTGAAAATGCCGGCAGTGGCATTGCGGGGAATGACGATTCTTCCGGGAATGATTACCCATTTTGACGTAAGCCGTTCCAGATCGGTAAAAGCGGTAGAACGCGCGGTCGCGGAAGGACAGCCACTGTTTGTGGTGACACAGCGGGATCCTGAGATGGAAAACCCGGAACAGGATGATGTATTTGCTGTGGGCATCATTTCAGAGGTGAAACAGATCGTAAAAATGCCCCATAATATCATGCGGGTACTGGTGGAAGGCGTGGACCGCGCCGGATTGCTGGAGTTGTCAGGAGAAGAATATCTGGAAGCGGAGGTTTCCATCCTGCCGGATGAAATTGCGGATGATCTGCCGGAGGAGGCCATGTTCCGGAATCTGAAGGAGATTTTCGAGCGGTATTGCCAGAGTACCGGAAAGATCGGAAAAGATCTGGCAAAACAGGTTTCTGCCAGTACTACACTGGAAAAACTGATGGAGCAGGTGAGCATCCATACACCGCTTGGCTGGGAACAGCAGCAGGAACTGTTGGAGAATATGAATTTTGCAGACCGGTATGATGCCTTGTGTATTATTTTGAATAACGAAATGGAGATAGAGGCATTCCGGAGAAAGATTCATGAAAAAGTAAAGGCACGGGTGGACAAACAGCAGAAAGAATATATTCTGCGGGAGCAGATGAAGGTCATCCGGGAAGAGCTGGGAGACGACGGCCCCAATGCAGAGGCGGCCCAGTTCCGGGAAGCAGCTGACCGGCTGGAAGCTTCCGATGAAGTGAAGGAACGTCTGGAGAAAGAGATTCAGCGTTTCCTGAACAGCGGATTTAACTCTGCTGAGGCATCTGTCATCCGGGGATATATTGAGACCCTTTTGGAGCTGCCCTGGGACAAACGGAGCGAGGACTGCCTGGATCTGAAGAAGGCAGAAGAAGTGCTGGAAGCAGAACACTACGGCCTTAAAAAAGTAAAAGAGCGCGTGCTGGAATTTCTGGCAGTACGGAAAATGCTCAATGCAAAAGAAACACCGATTCTCTGCCTGGTAGGACCGCCGGGAACCGGGAAAACATCCATTGCCCGTTCCATTGCTCATGCACTGGATAAGAAATACGTGCGCATCTGTCTGGGCGGCGTCCATGACGAGGCGGAGATCCGGGGACATAGAAGAACCTATATCGGGGCGATGCCGGGACGTATCGTGGACGGTATCCGTCAGGCAGGCGTGAAGAACCCGCTGATGGTTCTGGATGAGATCGACAAGGTGAGCAGTGACCACAGAGGAGATACCTTCTCTGCCCTTCTGGAAGTGTTGGACAGTGAGCAAAACGGAAAATTCCGGGATCACTATGTGGAACTTCCGGTGGATTTGTCAGAAGTGATGTTCCTTTGTACGGCAAATGACATGCAGACCATTCCCAGACCGCTCCGTGACCGTATGGAGATCATCGAGGTGGGAAGCTATACAGAAAATGAGAAGATGCATATTGCAGTGGAGCATCTTCTGCCCAAGCAGATGAAGCAGCACGGATTGACAGAAAACCAGTTTTCTGTCAGCCGGAAAGCCATGGAGAAGATGATTCACCAGTATACCAGAGAGGCAGGCGTCAGAGGTCTGGAGCGCCGTCTGGCAGCCCTCTGCAGAAAGGCAGACCGGGAGATACTGGAAAAAGGACAGAAACAGGTACATATTACAGAACGTAATCTGGAAAAATATCTGGGAAAAACCGTCTATGAATTCCAACAGAAACTGGATAAAAATGAGATCGGTGTTGTCCGTGGACTGGCATGGACCAGTGTGGGTGGAGATACGCTGGAGATTGAAGTCAATCTCATGCCGGGAAAAGGTGCCTTTGAACTGACCGGCCAGCTGGGAGATGTCATGCAGGAATCTGCCAAAGCAGGCATCAGCTATATCCGTTCTGTCAGTGAAGGGTATGGGCTGGATAAGAACTATTTCCAGGAGCATGACATTCACATTCATATTCCGGAAGGAGCAGTACCTAAAGACGGACCGTCAGCGGGCATCACCATGACCACGGCTATGCTCTCTGCTATTCTGAATCGTCCGGTTCGCGCTGATGTGGCTATGACCGGAGAGATTACCCTTCGGGGAAGAGTCCTTCCTATCGGCGGATTAAAGGAAAAACTGCTGGCAGCCAAGAGCGCCGGTATGCAGACCGTTATTGTGCCGGAGAAGAACCGCAGAGATGTGGAAGAACTTTCCAAAGAGATTACCGGTGGAATGGAACTGGTCTATGCGGGAACGATGGATGAAGTGCTTTCCCATGCATTTGCGTAAGGGAGAAAGGAAATCATATGATCATTAAACAGGCAGAGCTGGAGACCGTCTGTGGTATTACCAGCAAGCTTCCGGACAATCAGCTTCCGGAGGTGGCGTTTGCAGGCAAATCCAATGTGGGAAAATCTTCCCTGATCAACGGACTGCTGAACCGGAAATCCCTGGCAAGAACATCTTCCCAGCCGGGCAAGACGCAGACGATTAATTTTTATAAAGTCAATCAGGAATTGTATCTGGTGGATCTTCCGGGTTATGGCTATGCAAAGGTCAGTAATGAGATTAAGGCAAAATGGGGGCGGATGATTGAAAATTATCTGCATGGCTCCAAACAGCTGAAAGCAGTCTTTTTGCTCATTGATATCCGTCATGAGCCATCTGCCAATGATAAAGACATGTATCAGTGGATTCTTGCTCAGGGCTACGAACCGGTCATCATTGCCACGAAACTGGATAAGATCAAGAGAAGCCAGGTACAAAAACAATTAAAGATTTTAAAAGACGGGCTGAAGCTGGTTCCGGGAACGCAGCTGATCCCGTTTTCCGCAGAGACGAAACAGGGCAGAGATGAAATCTGGAACTTGATTACGTCTTATATGGAGGAAACGTCTGATGAAAGAGGAGACATCTGAGAAAATCGAGGGAGTAAAGATCAGAGACAGGATCGGTAAGAACCTTTTGAATGTGGGCGTATTTGCAATGGAAGTATTGGTCCTGGTGCTGTTAGGTCCATGGGCATTTAAGTTTTTTCTTCCCATGCTGACCGGATGGCTGATCGCCCAGATTGCAAATCCACTGGTCCGTTTTCTGGAAAAACATCTGCATATTGTCAGAAGCCACAGTTCTTTTGGCATTATTGCAGGAGTGATTTTACTGATTGTTCTTGGATGTTATTATCTGGTCAGCTGGCTCTTTGGGGAGGCCGGAGTGCTGTTGGAGCGGATGCCGGACTATTACCATTCCCTGGTCCAGATGTTAAATACAGCGTCCCTGAATCTGGAACATTTGGCAGGAAGACTGTCACCGGAGGCGGGACAGAAGATTAATGAAGTGACGACCCTTCTGACTTCCAATCTGGGAAATCTGGTGGGAAGTCTTGGGGGTGTGACGGTAGGAGCAGCAGGAACTGCAGCGGGCAAAATTCCGGCCCTTCTGGTTTCCTTCCTGTTTGTACTGCTGTTTGCCTATTTTTTCATTGCCCAGAGAGAGCGGATGCATGCGCTGGCAGAAAAAGTGATTCCGGAAGATACACGCAGACAGATTTCCATGGTCTGGAAAAAACTGAAGTACGCGGTTGGAGGCTATTTCCGGGCGCAGTTTAAGATTATGTTCATCGTGTTTGTTATTCTTGCCATAGGGTTTTTGATCCTGCGGGTGGATTATGCATTGCTTTTGGGTGTGCTTATCGCATTTTTGGATTTTCTGCCCATGCTGGGAACCGGAACCGTGTTAATTCCATGGGCGGTATGCTGTGCGCTGGGAGGAAAACTCCCGATGGCAGCAGGGATTCTGATATTGTATGCAGTGACGCAGGTCACAAGACAACTGATCCAGCCCAAAATAGTAGGAGACAGCATCGGTATAGATCCTATGACAACACTGGTGTTCTTGTTTGTAGGATATCGGATAGGGGGAATTATAGGAATGATCGTGGCTGTCCCCGTGGGGCTGATTCTGATACAGCTCTACGAGGCAGGTGCATTCGATCATGTGATAGAAAGCTGCAGAGAACTGGCAGCGGATATTCATACCCTGCGCCGGGGCGAATAAAGCTCCGGATGCAGCTTACAGAAGTTCTTTCATAATATGAGCATAGAGAGACTGACTTTTGCTCTGCCAGTTCTGGCAGACAGAGTCGGCCTCTTTTTTTGTAGGGACAGAAAGATTCAGCTCAATGAGGGTGGAGCTGTGTTCCCGGACCTGGCAGCGTACCATGTATCCGCCGTCGTTGGAAGGAAAATAATCTGCCACATTGGATAACGCATTACGGATCTCAATCTGATGCTCTTCCAGAAAGGCAGTAATCTCTGAGCAGATCGTTTCGGATACTTTATCTCCAAAATACGTAAGAGTGTGGCGGCCGGAATCGGTAATCCGGTAGATGGTGCTGTTCCGGCTGGATGATACGAGTACAAGTCCGGTTTCTTCCATTTCAGAAAGTACCTGCTGAAGAGTGAAATAGTTGGTATATTCCTTTTCCAGAATAAAATCCGTAATCTGAGCACCGGTCAGCGGGGCATCCGCCTGATCCAGCATTTTCAGGATAATCAGCTTATAGAGTGTCAATGTGTCTGCCATAAGAAATTTCCTCCCCCTTTGATGAATGAGCATATTTTCCCTGCCAGGTATCCCGGATCCGGAATTCCCGGTGGATGGTATTGAGCACCTGACGTTTGGCAAGACTCCAGGTGGGCGCAATCAGAAGATCCTTCGGGCCGTCACCGGTCAGACGATGAAGAACCATGTCCGGACGAAGAATCTCCACGCAGTCCACAACTGTGCTTACATACTCCTCCATGGTAAATACAGGAAATGGGCGGGCAGCGTAAACATCCGCCAGATCCGTTCCCTTCAAAATGTGAAGAAGCTGGAGTTTGATACCCTGTGTGTCTGTGGTATTCAGATAGCGGATCGTGTCCAGCATCCTTTCGTGGTCTTCGCCGGGAAGGCCAAGGATCACATGGGTAATCACTTCCAGACCAGCTTTTCGAAGTCTCTGCACAGCATCTTCATAGACGGAAAGCGGATATCCGCGCCGGATAAAGGCTGCCGTGTCTTCGTGAACTGTCTGAAGTCCCAGTTCGACCCAGACCGGTTTGATCCGGTTCAGCTCTTCTAAAAGTTCCACAACGGGAGGTTCCAGACAGTCCGGGCGTGTGGCGATGGCCAGGATTTCAATCTCCGGCTGCCGGATGGCTTCCGTAAAAACAGAACGAAGATAGGAAACCGGAGCATAGGTGTTCGTGAAGGCCTGGAAATAGGCAATGTATTTTCGGACGGGGCGTTTGGCAGATAAGAGCTTCTGCCCTGCATGAATCTGATCTGTAACAGACAGAGAAGCAGGGGCGGCAAAATCGCCGGAACCGCCTGCGCTGCAGAAAATGCAGCCGCCGCGGCCGATGGTTCCGTCACGGTTCGGGCAGGTCATGCCTCCGTTTAAGGCCAGCCGGTATACCTTTTCTCCAAAGCGGCTTTTTAATTCATAATCCAGTGAGTGGTAGGGTTTATCATTCCATAAATTCATGTCTTCAATCTAACATAGGAAAATATAAAAATCAATGATTTCTAAAAAGTTTCACTTTTCATTTGGACATAAAGATAGTATACTAATAACAGCACCTAGTGCGAAACCACGATTCTGAGAAAATATATAGAAGCAATTCGTTTAGACAGCCGCATCAGATCAGATAGAGGCTTTCCCGGAGAAAAACAGAACATGAATACACAGGGAATATAACAGGAGGAATTTATGGCAGGAGATATGAGAGAAAAGTACGAATCACTTTCACTGGCAATACTGCGTGACGTGGCGAAAAACAGAGGAATCAAAGGAACGTCCACCATGCGGAAAGAAGCTGTGATTGATGCAATGCTGGAAGCAGATGAAAAAGCAGCAGCGGCGGAAAGAGTAAAAACCCAGGCGGCAGAGACCGGAAAAAGCGTTTCCGACCTGGAACAGCTGGACAGCGGACAGACGATCACTGGCGTATTGGAAGTCATGTCCGATGGATTTGGATTTATCAGAAGTGACCACTATCTGCCGGGCGACCATGACGTCTATGTATCACCGGCGCAGATCCGCCGCTTTAACCTGAAGACCGGAGATATTGTGACCGGCAATACAAAAGTAAAAACCGAGCGGGAAAAGTTCAGTGCCCTTCTGTATCTGAAGGACGTCAATGGACTGGCTCCGGATGTGAATGCAAAGAGACCCAATTTTGAAGACCTGACTCCTATTTTCCCCAATGAGAGAATTCGTCTCGAGCGGGAAGGCGGCAGCATGGCAGTCCGTATTGTGGATGAGATCGCCCCCATCGGTAAAGGACAAAGAGGTATGATTGTTTCCCCGCCAAAGGCAGGTAAGACAACCCTCTTAAAGGATGTAGCGAAATCCATTACGACCAATAATCCGGAGATGTATCTTATCATTCTGTTGATTGATGAACGTCCGGAGGAGGTTACCGATGTAAAAGAAGCGATTTCCGGTAAAAATGTAGAAGTCGTATACTCCACCTTCGACGAACTGGCAGAGCGCCACAAGAGAATTTCCGAGATGGTGATTGAACGTGCAAAACGTCTGGTAGAGTCCGGACGTGACGTGGCCATTCTTCTGGACAGTATCACAAGACTGGCCCGGGCCTACAACCTCACCGTTCCGCCCAGCGGAAGAACCCTCTCCGGCGGTCTTGATCCGGCAGCTCTTCACATGCCGAAGCGTTTCTTCGGTGCAGCCAGAAATATGAGAGAGGGCGGCAGCCTGACGATTCTGGCAACGGCACTGGTAGATACCGGGAGCAAGATGGACGATGTTGTATATGAGGAATTCAAGAGTACCGGCAATATGGAGCTGGTTCTGGACAGAAAGCTGTCTGAGAAGAGAGTGTTCCCGGCCATCGACATTCCGAAGTCCGGTACCAGAAGAGAAGATCTGCTTCTGAATTCCGAGGAGCAGCAGGCCATGGATAATATCCGCAAGGCGTTAAATGGTATGAAAGCAGATGATGCGGTAGAAACCATTTTAAATCTCTTTGCGAAAACCAAGAATAACGAAGAATTCGCGCAGAACGCCAAAAAGACAAGATTTTTCTAAAAGAAGATCTTGCATGATGATATATGGTGTGCTATAATCATAAGGCTAATGTAAGTAAATACCTGTAGGGACTTGCAGGGATAGCCCGGGGTATCTTGCCGTGGAAACATCGGAGCGGCATTGACCGGGAATCAGCGACAGCTGGAAGTTCACGAATAATAAGAAGAGGTGAAAACAATGAGAGAAGGAATCCATCCGAACTACTATCAGGCAACTGTAACCTGCAACTGTGGAAACACTTTCGTAACAGGTTCTACCAAATCCGATATCCACGTTGAGATTTGCTCCAAATGCCATCCGTTCTACACTGGACAGCAGAAAGCAGCAGCAGCTCGCGGACGTATCGATAAGTTCAATCGCAAATACGGTATTAAATAAGATTGCGGAAATCAGGGTTGAGGTTATGATTAATCTCAACCCGTTTTTGAATTATTCAGAGTCATGCGAATTGGCTCTGAAAATGATACCGTAATAGTTATGTAAAAGGACGTGAAAAATTGAGACCATCAGGAATTGGCGGCCAGGCGGTGCTGGAAGGCATCATGATGAAAAATAAAGAGAAATACTCTGTGGCCGTAAGAAAACCGGACGGACAGATCGAAGTACACACAGAAGTGTACAAAGGAATTGCTGCGGACAAGCCGTGGGCAAAGCTGCCGCTGATCCGGGGCATGGTAAATTTTATAGATTCTCTGATCCTTGGCATGGAGAGCTTAAGTTATTCTGCAAGTTTTTACGAGGACGAGGAGCAGGATCAGGAGCCGGGCAGACTGGAAAAACTCCTGACAGACGTATTCAAAGAAAAAGCGGAAAAAGTGGTTATGGGCTGCACGGTGGCATTTTCCATCTTTATGGCGGTAGCCATTTTCATGGTTCTGCCCTATGTGATTTCCGGATTCTTCCGTAAATACATTGTGTCCAACACACTGCTGGCTATTGTGGAGGGTGTCATCCGTCTGGGACTGTTTACCCTGTATGTGGTGCTTATTTCCTGTATGAAGGATATTAAGCGGACTTATATGTATCACGGCGCAGAACATAAATGCATCAACTGCATTGAACGGGGAAGAGAGCTGAATGTACGGAATGTGCGGAAAAGTTCCCGGTATCATGCCCGCTGTGGTACCAGTTTCCTGTTTATTGTTATGATCATCAGTATCATTTTCTTTATTTTTATCCGGGTGGAATCCCCGGCCCTGCGGGTGCTGTTTCGTATCCTGCTGGTTCCGGTGATCGCGGGTGTATCCTATGAGTTCATCCGTCTGGCCGGAAGAAGTGAGAATCCTTTGGTGAAGCTGTTAAGTCTTCCGGGAAAAGCGATGCAGAAGCTGACGACCAAAGAACCGGATGATGATATGATTGAAGTGGCCATTGCCGCAGTGGAAGCGGTCTTTGACTGGAAAGCATTTCTTGGATATCCGGCTGAGGAAGTTCCAAGTCTGGACAGTACCTTGCATGGCAGTGCCGAGGAGATGGAAGATTGACGCTTCGGGAATTACTGGCAGAAGGGGAGCATGTGCTTCAGACTGCAGGAATTGAAGATTGGAAAATGGATGCCTGGTATTTGATGGAAGAAACATTAGAAATAACCAGAACCCGGTATCTGGTGGATTCTGGCAAAGCAGTTTCGGAAGAAGAGAAGACCCGTTACCTGGAACAGATTGATAAGCGCGCATCTCATATTCCATTGCAGCATCTGACGGGACATCAGGAGTTCATGGGACTGGATTTCCAGGTATCGGAAGATGTGCTGGTGCCAAGACAGGATACGGAAGTGCTGGTGGAAGAAGCATTGAAATATGTGCATTCCGGAATGAAGCTTCTTGACATGTGTACCGGATCCGGCTGTATTTTGCTGAGTATTGTCAAACTGGCAGCAGAATTAAAGGGTTGCAGAGAAATTACCGGAACCGGCGTGGATTTGTCAGAAAAAGCACTGAAGATTGCACAGGAGAACCGGAGAAATCTGGGGCTTGAGCAGACAACAGCACTTTTGCAGAGCGACCTGTTTGAACGGGTAAATGGCACATATGATATGATTGTATCCAATCCACCTTATATTGCTTCGGAAGTCATTGCGACACTTTCCGAGGAGGTAAAAGATCATGAACCTATGATGGCGCTGGATGGCGGCACGGATGGTCTTGATTTTTACCGTATTATGATAGAAAAAAGTCCTGCATATCTGGCTCCGAAGGGCATGCTTTTCTTTGAGATCGGGTATGATCAGGGAGCATCCGTCAGTCAGCTGATGGAGAAGGATTTTGAAAATATTCATGTAATACAGGACCTGGCAGGCCTTGACCGGGTCGTATATGGAACTTGCAAGGCGCAATAGTAATGGAGGAAAGACATGTTTGATAAACTGGAAGACCTGGTAAGACGGTATGAAGAGATTACCAACGAACTGACAGAGCCGTCTGTGGTAAATGATCAGAACCGGTTCCGGAAGCTCATGAAGGAACAATCCGATCTGCAGCCGCTGGTAACGGCCTATACAGAGTATAAAAAGTGTCAGGAGACAGAGGAAGAGAGCGTTTCCATGCTGGAGAGCGAATCCGACGAGGAAATGCGGGAGATGCTGAAGGAAGAGCTTTCCGAGGCAAAGAAAAGAATTGTGGAGCTGGAGAAAGAACTGAAGATTCTCCTTCTTCCGAAAGACCCGAATGATGACAAGAACGTTATCGTGGAGATCCGTGCAGGTGCAGGAGGAGACGAGGCAGCCCTCTTCGCAGCCGAGATTTTCCGTATGTACGTACACTATGCAGAGTCCAGAAGATGGAAAGTAGAAGTGATGGAGTCTGATGAGATCGGTATCGGCGGCATGAAGAGTGTAACCTTCATGATCAACGGACAGGGTGCTTATTCTGTCATGAAATATGAGTCTGGTGTACACCGTGTACAGCGTGTACCGGAGACCGAGTCCGGCGGAAGAATCCATACCTCCACCATCACCGTAGCAGTGATGCCGGAGGCAGAGGAAGTGGATGTACAGATTGATGATAAGGATATCCGTATCGACGTAATGCGTGCATCCGGTAACGGTGGACAGTGTGTCAACACCACTGACTCCGCAGTACGTCTGACCCATTACCCGACCGGAATCGTGGTATACAGCCAGACCGAAAAATCCCAGCTGCAGAATAAGGCAAAAGCATTTGCCCTCTTAAGAGCAAAACTTTACGATATCGAGTGCCAGAAAGCCCACGACGCAGAGGCAGAGGCCAGAAGAAGCCAGATCGGTACCGGAGACCGTTCCGAGAAGATCCGTACCTATAACTTCCCCCAGGGACGTGTAACGGATCATCGTATTAATCTGACATTGTACAAGCTTGATAAGATTATGAACGGCGATATTCAGGAGATTATTGATGCCTGCATCGCAGCCGACCAGGCAGCGAAGTTGGCGAAAATGAACGAATAAGCACGAACGCATAAGAGCATGAAAGATGAGACAGCAAGTTTACTTGCGGGTCTCATTTTTCGTGTTACGGCATTTTATAGTTTTTTAAGTTGAAAAAAGTCGACTCATTGCATATAATAAAGTGAATCTATGTGTCAATTATTCAGAGCCATGCACATGGGGTCTGAATAGTTGCGAAAATGTCAAATATTCATGAAGTTAAGGGATAGTAAGGAGAAAAATATGGGAAAATATTTTGGAACCGACGGCTTCCGCGGTGAAGCAAACGTGAACCTGACAGTAGAGCATGCATACAAAGTAGGACGCTTTCTGGGATGGTATTACGGACAGGATCACAAAGCACAGGTAGTCATCGGAAAAGATACCCGAAGATCCAGCTATATGTTTGAGTATTCTCTGGTTGCAGGACTGACTGCATCAGGTGCAGATGTATATCTTCTGCATGTAACCACCACGCCAAGTGTATCCTATGTGGTACGTACGGAAGGATTTGACTGCGGTATCATGATTTCCGCCAGCCATAACCCATTCTATGACAACGGAATTAAGATCATCAATGGCAGCGGCTACAAACTGGAAGCAGAGGTTGAGCAGAAGATCGAGGATTATATCGATGGCAAGACCGGGGAGATTCCATTTGCCACCCGAGAGAACATCGGAAGAACGGTAGATTTCGCAGCAGGAAGAAATCGTTATATCGGTTATCTTATTTCCCTGCCGACCAGATCTTTCAAGACCATGAGAGTCGGACTTGACTGTTCCAACGGAAGTGCATCCGCTATCGCGAAGAGCGTTTTCGATGCACTGGGGGCGAAGACCTATGTCATTCACAATGAGCCGGACGGAACCAATATTAACAAAGACTGCGGTTCCACCCATATCGAGAGCCTGCAGGCATTTGTGAAGGAAAAAGGACTGGATGTCGGATTTGCTTACGACGGAGATGCAGACCGCTGTCTGGCCGTTGACGAGCACGGCAACGTGGTAGATGGTGACCTGATCCTTTACGTATGCGGTAAATATTTAAAAGAGATCGGACAGCTGAAAGACGACATGATTGTAACCACCGTCATGTCCAACATCGGCCTTTACAAAGCATGCGACAAAATCGGTCTTCATTATCAGCAGACCAAAGTCGGTGATAAATATGTATTTGAAAATATGATGGAGAATGGCTACCGCCTTGGCGGCGAGCAGTCTGGTCATATTATCTTCAGCAAACACGCAACCACCGGTGACGGTATTCTGACTTCCTTAAAGATCATGGAAGTACTGCTGGAGAAAAAGACCACCCTTGGTACATTGACTTCCGAGGTACAGATCTATCCGCAGCTGCTGGAGAACCTGCGCGTGACGGATAAGAAGGCAGTTCTGGAGCATCCGGAAGTAAAGAAAGCCATTGCAGAAGTTACCGAGGCACTGGGAAGCGACGGACGGATTCTCGTGCGTGAAAGCGGTACGGAGCCGCTGCTGCGTGTTATGGTAGAGGCTACGACCCAGGAACTCTGCAAGGAGTATGTAGGCAAAGTGATCGATACAATGAAACGTATTATGTAAGGGATATATTTGGAGGATAGTGAAATATGAAGAAAACAACACTGGTTGTGATGGCAGCAGGTATTGGAAGTCGTTTTGGCGGCGGCATCAAGCAGCTGGAGCCGGTAGGACCGTCCGGCGAGATCATCATGGATTATTCCATTTATGATGCGCTGGAAGCTGGATTTAATAAAGTGGTATTTATTATCAGAAAAGACCTGGAGAAAGATTTCCGCGAAGTGATCGGCAACCGCATGGAGAAGATCGTAGAGACTGCCTATGCATTTCAGGAGGTAGATGAACTTCCGGCCGGCTTTACCAAGCCGGAAGGAAGAACCAAACCCTGGGGAACCGGTCAGGCGATCCTTGCCTGCAAGGATATTGTCAAAGAACCTTTTGCAGTCATCAATGCAGACGATTACTATGGAAAAGAAGCATTTGTAAAAGTACATGACTATCTTGTAGAAGAGCATCCGGCAAGTGACCGCATGGAATTCTGCATGGCGGGCTTCCATCTGGGAAATACTTTGAGTGAGAACGGCGGTGTGACCAGAGGCGTATGCAGCGTGGATGATGCGCAGCATCTGACCAAGGTTACTGAGACCAAGAATATTGTAAAGACCCAGGAGGGAGCAGCGGTTCAGGGAGAAGACGGCAGCCTCACTCCGCTGGAGGCATCCTGCCCGGTATCCATGAACATGTGGGGATTCTCCACGGAGATTTTTGATGTTCTGGAGCATGGATTTGCAGAGTTTCTTGGCAATCTTGCAGAACCGATGAAGGGTGAGTACCTTATTCCGACGGTTGTGGACCAGCTGATCCGCAGCGGCAGGGCGAATGTCACCGTGCTGGAATCCAAAGATAAATGGTTCGGTGTTACCTACAAAGAGGACAAGCCGCTGGTAGTAGAGTCCTTTAAAGCACTGATCGATGCCGGTATATACAAAGAAAGGTTGTTTGATTAAATATGGATATCATATTTAAGAGGCCTGCATTGGAGGATCGGGATACGATTCTCAAACATCTGGCGGAGCGCAAGCTCCACGGATGTGAGCGGACCTTTGCAAATGTATATCTCTGGGCGCGCTTCTATAATGAAGGGTGGGCAGAGATCGAAGGAACAGCCGTCTTCCGTACAGGACAGGAAGGCGCCTACTCCTATACCTATCCGATCGGAGCAGGAGACCGCAAAAAGGTAGTCGAAATGCTCATGGAGGATGCGAAGGAAAAAGGCTATCCATTCCAGCTTCATGCAGTGAGCAAGGGAGAGATGGAAGAACTGGAAAGCTATTTTCCGGGAAAATTTAATGTGGAATGGCCGAGAGATCTGGAGGACTATGTCTATGAGACAGAGAAGCTCATCAATCTCTCCGGCAAGAAATACCATGGCAAGAAAAACCATCTGAACCAGTTCAAAGCCGCTTATCCGGACTGGAAATACGAGACGATCACGGATGAAAATGTGGAAGAGTGTTTTCAGATGGCATTATCCTGGAGAAATCATAATGGCTGTGAGGATGACCCTGAGAAAAATCAGGAGATGTGTGTGGCACTGAATTCCCTGCGGTTATTTAAAGAACTGCATTTAAAAGGCGGACTTCTGCGGGTGAACGGCAAAGTGGTTGCCTATACACTGGGAGAACCGGTGAGTGATGATACCTTTGTGGTACACATTGAGAAGGCTTATGCAGATATCAGAGGTGCCTATACCATGATCAATCAGCAGTTCCTGGAGCATGAGGTGAAAGATTACACTTATGTCAACCGGGAGGAAGACACGGGAGATGAAGGGCTTCGTACGGCGAAGCTTTCCTACCGTCCTGTTTTCATGGTGGAAAAAGGCATTGTGACATTAAAAGGAGAGTGACAAAAAGATGAGCAAATGGGAGGAAAACGTCCGGAAAGTGACCCCTTATACACCGGGAGAACAGCCGAACCGGCCGGGCATGATCAAACTGAATACCAATGAGAATCCGTATCCGCCGGCGCCGGGCGTCTTAAAAGCAATGACGGCACCGGATGGGGATGCCCTCCGGCGTTATCCGGACCCGGCTGCATCTGTGCTGGTGAATGCACTGGCAGAGCGTTATCAGGTAGATCCGTCCCAGGTATTCGTGGGAGTGGGTTCCGATGATGTGCTGGCTATGGCCTTCATGACCTTCTTTAATTCTGAGAAGCCCATCCTTTTCCCGGATATTACCTATTCCTTCTATCCGGTATGGGCGGAGGAATTCCGGATTCCTTTTGAAAAGGTGGCTTTAAAAGATGATTTTACCATCTGCAAAGAAGACTATTACCGGGAGAACGGCGGTATCGTGTTCCCGAATCCCAATGCCCCGACGGCCCTTGCCATGGGTCTTGAGGACGTGGAAGAGATCATTCGCCATAATCCGGATGTAGTGGTCATTGTGGATGAGGCCTATGTGGATTTCGGTGCGGAATCCGCGTTGAAGCTGGTGGAAAAATATGAGAACCTGCTGGTTGTCCAGACCTTCTCCAAATCCCGTTCCCTGGCCGGCATGCGGATTGGCTTTGCCATCGGGAATCCGGTACTCATCAAATACTTAAATGATGTGAAATATTCCTTCAATTCCTATACCATGAACCAGACTGCATTAAGCTGCGGTGTGGCTGCGGTAAAAGATGAGGCATATTTCCAGGAGACTACGGATAAAATTAAGAAGACCCGGGAAAATGCAAAAGTAGAGCTTGCAAAGCTCGGATTCTCCTTCCCGGATTCCAAGGCAAACTTTTTATTTATCACCCATCCGGAGTATCAGGCGAAAGACTTGTTTCAGGCGCTCCGGGAAGAGGGCATTTATGTACGCTATTTTACCCAGCCCAGAATCGATAATTACCTGCGGGTATCCATCGGAACCGACGGGCAGATGGAGGCGCTCTATGCATTCCTCCGCCAGTACATGGGAAAAGCGTAAAGCGATACATACTAGAAAGGAAATTTTTATATGGAAACACTGATGTCTGCAGTGATCGGGGCATTGAGCGGGAAAGCTTCCCGTGAAGTGATTGTCTTTATTATCTCCATGATCCCGATTCTGGAGCTCCGCGGAGGCCTTCTGGCGGCATCCGTACTGAATATTGATATTGTCAGAGCCCTGTGGATCTGCATCGTAGGTAATCTGATCCCGGTACCATTCATTCTTCTTCTGATTACACCCATTTTCAACTGGCTGAAACAGACGAAGACCTTCCGCCCCATGGTGGAAAAGATGGAAAACCGGGCGCTTAGTAAAAGAGAACAGGTAGAAAAGTATGAGTTCTGGGGACTGGTTCTGTTTGTAGGCATTCCCCTGCCGGGCACCGGCGCGTGGACCGGCTCTCTTTTAGCTGCTCTCCTTGGCATGAAGTTTAAGAAAGCATTTCCGGCGGTGGTGCTGGGAATCTTACTTGCATCGTTTATTATGTCCGTAGTATCCTATGGACTTCTGGGGGCGATTCTTCACTGATGAAACTGTTTTTCGTGTATAATCCCATGTCCGGCAGAGGGCAGATCAGAAATAAGCTGTTTGATATTATCAATGTATTTTCTGAGGCAGGTTATGAGATCACCGTTCATCCCACCCGTGCACCCAAAGACGCTACAGCGGTGGTGGCAGAACTTTCGGATACCTATGATTTGGTAGTCTGCAGCGGCGGTGACGGTACCATGGATGAAGTGGTGGAAGGGATGATGCGGCGAAAGAAAAAACTGCCTCTTGGCTATATCCCCTCCGGCACGGTCAACGATTTTGCCCGGAGCCTGAAGATTCCGCGCAATATGGCCCATGCAGCAGAAGTGGCTGTTCATGGGAATGATTTTATTTGTGATGTGGGATCCTTTAACGGTTCGCATTTCGTCTATATTGCGGCCTTTGGTATTTTTACGGATGTGGCCTACTCCACCAGCCAGGATGTGAAAAATGTGCTGGGAAATATGGCATACCTCTTAGAAGGTGTAAAGCGGCTGACCAATATTCCCTCCTATCATGTCCGGCTGAAAAGCGCGGAATATGAGGGGGAGGGGGATTTTATCTTTGGAATGGTCACCAATTCCCGTTCCGTAGGAGGCTTCAAAAACATTATCGGGCGGCATGTGCGCTTTGATGACGGTGTCTTTGAAGTGACCTTTGTGCGGACACCGAAGACACCTTTGGAAGTCCAGGAGATTCTGGCAGCCATCGTCTTAAAAGAGATGGATTCTAAGTATATGGTATCTTTCTGTACGGCAAACCTGGAGATTTTTGCGGAACAGTTGATTCCCTGGACACTGGACGGGGAATATGGCGGCAACTATGCGGATGTGGTCATAAAAAATCACCAGAAGGCCTTGCTGATCCGTACCGGAAATTAGAAAAAATTAACGAAAAAAAGAAAAACACTTGCATTTTTTAAGTTTATCGTGTATTTTTGTATACAACAAAGGGAAAACAAAAGTTTTTCCGGCGAAGAACAGAATAAGCAATATTGAGAGAACAAAGGCGTTCCACCCATAAGGGAGGAGCGCCTTTTTTTGTTACTTTGCCAGTACCAAGGGAAAGGATGGAGAAAAAGTATGAGCGTAAATGTGGCTGAGGTATTTGGTCAGGACGTATTCAACGAGGCAGTCATGAAAGAGCGTCTGCCGGAAGTGACCTACAAGCAGATGGTAAAACTGATGGAAGAGGGCGGAGACGTTACTCTGGAGCTTGCGGACATTGTGGCAAAAGCCATGAAGGAATGGGCAATCGAGAAAGGTGCTACCCATTATACCCATATTTTTCAGCCCTACATTGTCAGCATCGGTGCTGAAAAACATGATTCCTTTGCTGATATCCCGAAGGGCGGCAAGATTGAGAACAGCTTTTCAGGTAAGGACCTGCTGATGGGCGAGCCGGATGCCTCTTCTTTCCCCTCCGGTGGACTGCGTGCCACCTGTGCGGCAAGAGGATATACTGCATGGGATGTGGGATCACCGGCTTATGTAAAAGACGGCATCCTCTGTATTCCGACTGCATTCTGTGCATACACCGGTGAGTCTCTGGATACCAAGACCCCGCTCCTGAAAGCATGTGATGCAGTGAGCAAAGCAGGTGTTCGTTTCGTAAAAATGTTCGGTAATACCGAGGCAAAGAAAGTGCGGGCTTATGTGGGACCTGAGCAGGAATATTTCATTGTAAACCGTGAAAAATATCTGGAGCGCCCGGATCTGATCTATGCAGGACGTACTCTTTTCGGAGCACCGGCACCGAAGGGACAGGAGATGGAAGACCAGTACTTCGGACCGCTGAAGACCAAGATTGCAGACTTCATGGCAGATGTGGATGAGCAGCTGTGGAAGCTGGGTATCACCGTAAAGACCCAGCACAACGAGGTGGCTCCGGGACAGCATGAGATTGCACCGATCTTTGCTCCGGCTGATGCTGCACTGGACAGCAACTTCCTGGTAATGGATGTATTAAAGAGCACTGCTACCAAACATGGGCTGGCCTGCCTGCTTCATGAAAAACCCTTCGCAGGTGTCAATGGTTCCGGTAAACACAACAACTGGTCCCTGGGTACCGACAATGGTGTGAACCTGTTTAAACCGGGCAAAGAGCCCAACAAGAACCTGCAGTTCCTGTTAGTGCTGGCATGCCTGATGGAAGCAGTAAAGAAACATTCCCTGCTCTTACGTGCAGCGGCATCCAACACCGGTAACGATCACAGACTGGGAGCCAACGAGGCACCGCCAGCAATCATCTCTATCTATATGGGCGATCAGCTGGGCGAGATCGTAGATGCCATCGTAGCAGGCGTTCCCTTCGAAAAGCTGCCCTGTGCAACTGTTGAGACCCTGGATCTTGGTGTCAGCACCCTTCCGGTACTGCCGAAAGACCCGACCGACAGAAACCGTACTTCACCTTTTGCTTTTACAGGCAACCGTTTTGAGTTCCGTATGGTAGCTTCCTCCGTATCCATCGGTGATGCAAATACCGTTATGAACTCCATGATGGCTGAGTCCTTCAACAAAGCATGCGACGCTCTGGAAGGCGCAGAGGACTTTGAAAAGGCTGTCATTGATTACATTTACAAGACCATGAAAGAGAACAAAGACATTGTCTTCAACGGCAACGGCTATTCCGATGAGTGGGTAGAAGAAGCTGCCAAGAGAGGTCTTCCGAACGTAAAGAGTATCGTAGATGCTATCCCGGCTTACGTAGAGCCCTCCACCATCGAGATGTTCGAGAAGCTGGGTGTTCTCTCCGCAAGAGAGCTGGAAGCAAGAAAAGAGATCAAGCTGGAAGAGTATGCAGGTCTCATCAACATCGAGGCACGTACCATGATCGATATGGCATCCAAGCTGTATATTCCGTCCGTGATTGCATTTGTCAACAGCGTGGCTTCTTCCATGAACACCGTTAAGAGTGCTTATGCTCAGGCGGATACTTCTGCTCAGCAGACCATTCTGGTAAGAGCAAGCTCCCTTCTTGCAGATGCGCAGAAAGCGCTGGATGAACTGAAGAAAGTGACCGATGCCGCTGAGACCGCAAAAGAATATCATGACACCGTACTTCCGGCTATGGCAGCTCTGAGAGCTCCGATTGATGAGCTGGAGACCATCGTGGACAGCGAGTACTGGCCGGTACCGACCTATGGCGAGCTCATGTTCGAGGTCTAAAAGAATATTGCAAATAAAAATTGCATATGATATAATGCCAATAGGCTAAAAGATAAAAGAAGTTCAATGTTTACGTGAGCGAGAGAAAACCCCCGGTGCTGCAACACCGGGGGTTTTCATTTTTTATGGCGCGGAAAAATTTGAAAACCGCAGGTTGGTTACCGTTATTCATCTCCATCCAGCCATTTGTTAATGAGATGGCTAATCACATTAACCATGATAGAGACCATAAAAGATAAAAGAATATTCAATGTTTACACCCCCTTTCTGTACCTGTCTAGGGGCGGTAACGATTTCAGTATATCATAATGAAAACAGAATAGCTACAAATAGATATTGAATAAAATACATAAGACAAATAGTTTTTTGAAATTATTTACGTGCAATCAGATAACTGCTATAATAACCTCATTGAGAGATTTTCCATGAGGAGGAACGAAGATGAAGGTTGGGTTTGGCTGCGATCATACAGCAATTAATCTGAAAAAAGAACTGATGGAGTATATGACTGAGAAGGGGTATGAGTGCGTGGATTATGGTGCATATGATGCATCTGTCCGTGTAGATTATCCGGATCAGGGACAGAAGGTGGCAGAGGCCATCATCGCAGGTGAAGTAGAGAAAGGTGTCCTGATCTGTGGAACTGGAATCGGTATTTCTCTGGCAGCGAACAAAGTACCGGGTATCCGTGCAGCAGTCTGCAGCGAGCCCTACTCTGCAGAGATGACCGTGAGACACAATAATGCACAGATCATTGCATTCGGCGCCCGTGTCGTAGGAGATGAACTGGCAAAGAAGATTCTGGATGCATTTTTTGGTGCTAAATTCGAAGGCGGAAGACATGCAGAGCGTGTACAGAAAATTATCGAGATCGAGAAAAAATACAATAAATAAGAAGAGTAAATGCCGGGGCAGTTCCTATACAGGAACTGCCCCGATATTTTTTTGAACAGAGAACCATGAGCAGAGAACCATGAACAGAGAACCAGGCAATTTAAGAAGGTACTGAAGAACGAGAGGCCTTTTGGATTTTCTGCATTATGTGTTCTGAACTTGTTTGGATATATAGAGCTGAGATTTTCCCTGCCGCCCGATGGCGATTGGCTAGGCGCTTTGAAACCGCCATTTTTAGCCATCATATGGTGCTTTCAGAAGCTGCCTCGGGCAGATAGCCATGAAACTTTCCCATACATCCAACAATTCTTATCATAATGGGTGTCAGTGCCATAGAATAGATCTATCTGCCCAACCTTCTCTGCGCAAGAGGTATAAAACCCTCAAAATTCCGGAAATCAGGAGCAGATAGGGTTTTTAAGCTTGCACGGAGTACATATACCCAAGCGGGCGAGATTTCACCGCGGATGACGCCGGCTATTACTGGAGTCCATGGATCTCGACACAGAACAACTCCCCGAGTTCGTGACGCATAACAATCTCTGAGTCGTAACGATTGGAGATCTGGATTTTGATAGAATAGTTGTATTTAGAGAAACTGTATGTTATAATAACTGCATACAGAATTCATATCTGTAAAGTATCTGATAAATCAAAGAAATTCATTTTCGGAAGCTCAGTTCGAGCAACATTCCCGACGATGACAACACAAGTGCATATGGAACAACGGGAATGGAAAAGAAGCTTTTCGAGATGATATACCTGTGATAAGATATGATTACGAGAGAGCATTCCTTCCGGTGTTCTATACGGCAAAGGAAGGAGCACACCTATGAAGAAACTTCAGGAACTGACGTTGTTTGACAAATTTTTGTTTGATGAGACGATGGATATTCCGGAGGCGCATGAAGCAGTATTACAGATTATATTTGGAGATGACAATTTAAAACTGCTGACACCGGCGCAGACGGAGAAAGAAATCCGTACCGCGCCATGGCTGCGTTCAATTCGTCTAGATGTCTACGCTATAGATCAGGAAAAACGGATTTATAATACAGAAGCACAGAAGGCAGAAAAGAAAGATCTTGTGAAAAGGAGTCGTTTTTATCAAAGTTTGATAGATTCTTCCCTGCTTGAACCAGGAGCAATCAATTTTAATCAGATGAACGATACTTGTATTATCATGATTACACCGTTTGATCTGTTTGGCGAAGGACGATATCAATATACATTCCGTTCCCGATGTGATGAAAATCCGGCACTATCAATGGAAGATGGCGCAATCAGAATCTTTCTCAACAGCCACGGAAAAAATCCGGAAGAGGTGTCACCTGAACTGACTGAGTTTCTAAAATATATGGAAAGCACAGATGCAGCTCTCGCAGAGAACAGTGCGAATGAGAAACTAAAAAAGATTCATAAACATGTCAGCCAGATCAAGGCAAGCGAGGAGATGGGAGTGAAGTATATGCAGAAGTGGGAAGAAAAAGTGCTTGATAGAGAAGAAGGAAGAGCAGAAGGGAAGGCAGAAGGCAGAGCTTCAGAAATATATATTATTCGAAACCAAATTGAGCAGGTTCAGAGAACTCCAGAGGAAACAGCAGAGCTTTTGGTACTTGAGCCAGAATATATTAAAAAAGTAGCCGAGCTGTTAGAAGAATATCCAGAAGAAACAGATGTGCAGATCGCAGCCAGAATTTTGAAAGCGGATGTTTGCGAATAAATAACAGAAAGTCCGGAAGATCGCGAGGCCTTCCGGACTTTCTGCGTCTGAGTGGCTGTTCCGGCATTCTACTGAGTCCTGCCATCTCATCACCACGCGCCACAACAAACTTTCTTCTTTCCAGATTGTTTACATGAGTTCTGGCCCATTCGCCATAGGAACCTCTTGCGTGGGCATATAGAACAGAGATTTTCCCTGCTGCCCGATGGTGATTGGCTAGGCGCTTTGAAACCGCCATTTTCAGCCGTTTTCCAGCATATTCAGAAGGAGACCGGGCAGATAGCCACAGAGCTTCCCTGTACACCCAACAATTCTTATCATAATGGGTGTCAGTGCCATAGAATAGATCTATCTGCCCAACCTTCTCTGCGCAAGAGGTATAAAACCCACAAAATCCCAGAAATCAGAAGAAAATTGGGTTTTAAGCTTGCACGGAGTACATATACCCAAGCGGGCGAGATTTCACCGCGAACGACGCTTGGTATCACCGCGGATGACGCCGGCTATCACTGGAGTCCATGGATCTCGACACAGAACAACTCCCCGAGTTCGTGACGCATAACAATCTCTGAGCCGTAACGATTGGAGATCTGGATTCTGATAGAATAGTTGTATTTAACGAAACTGTATGTTATAATAACTGCATACAGAATTCATATCTGTAAAGTATCTGATAAATCAAAGAAATTCATTTTCGGAAGCTCAGTTCGAGCAACATTCCCGACGATGACAACACAAGTGCATATGGAACAACGGGAATGGAAAAGAAGCTTTTCGGGATGATATACCTGTGATAAGATAGGATCAAAGAGAGATTTTCTTCCGGCGTTCTATACGTCTGGATGTCTATGCCATGGATCAGGAAAAACGGATTTACAATACAGAAGCGCAGAAGGCAGAGAAGAAAGATCTGGTGAAAAGGAGCCGCTTTTATCAAAGCCTGATAGATTCTTCATTGCTTGAACCGGGAGAAATCAGTTTTAATCAGATGAACGACACCTGCATTATTATGATTACACCATTTGATTTGTTCGATGAAGAGCGTTATCAGTATACATTCCGATCCAGATGTGATGAAAATCCTGCATTATTAATGGAAGACGGAGCAATTAGAATTTTTCTTAACAGTCACGGGAAAAATCCGGAAGAGGTATCACCCGAATTAATCGAACTCCTGAAATATATGGAAAGTACAGATGCGGTTCTCGCAGAAAACAGTGCAAATGAAAAATTAAAAAAGATTCATAAACATGTCAGCCAGATCAAGGCAAGCGAAGAGATGGGAGTGAAGTATATGCAGAAGTGGGAAGAAAAAGTATTGGATATAGAAAAAGGTCGTGAAGAGGGTCGAATTCTCACAGAAATAAGTGTTGCGCGTTTTCAATTTGAAAATAAAAGACCAGCGGAGGATACAGCGAAAATATTGAAACTTTCAGTAAATGATATAAAAAAGATGGAAGAACTGTTCAGGGCATATCCAGAGGAAAAAGATATACAGATTGCAGCCAGAGTATTGAAAAAAGAAATATAATAAATAAGAAGAGCAAATGTCGGGGCAGTTCTCACATTGGAACTGCCCCGGCATTTTTTTAACCCGAGACCCACACTTTTGCCAAAAGACAGGAACTTTTGTTAGACTAACTTGATATACGTCCACGGTCCGCTAAAAAATTGCGATTTGAGCAGGATGACAGGAATTTTCGCGACATTTTTTCAAAATAGACCCAAGGCGAGCCGCCCAGATCCCGGAAAATTTCCGACCTGCCACCTCAGGTGAGGCCAAAAAGGCAAATAAAGATCATTTTTTACATTCCAAAAAGTTAAAAAGTTGCAAAAATATGTCGAAAATTTCGATGGAAATATTGATAGGACTAAAAAAAGGGACTAATATTATCTTATCTATATAGAGGGCCAAGGAAGGTGATTCTCCCCTCTATTAAGCACGTTTTGGTATGACAATTTACATAAAAATGATGTAAAAAAAGTGTTAAAAATGAATGAGGTAAGGATATGATTCAACTGTTTTTGAAAAATAAAATAGCTGTAGGTCTGACGGCAGTGGTTCTGGCCGGAACAATAGGAATGACCATCGAAGGAGTGGTGTTTGGCGACAAGGTAAAGACCCGTTTTCCGTCAGATGGGTATGTTCTGGACGTGGCGGTGACGGAGGATGGTCAGTAGATGGAAGTGAAGACCATGAATTTTGCCTCCGATTCTGCACTTCATTTCAGGGCGGATGACAGCCTGGTATTTACGGATGCAGAGCAGGTGCGTGTCTGTACCAAGTGAGACAGTTTTATCCATTACAGTAACGACTCTCTTACGTCAGCTGGCGGAATGGTGCTGACGGATCTGGACGAATTCAGCAAGGGTCTTATGGACAGCTACTATCTGGATCAGCTGCTGACCCTGGATAAGTCAGAAGATTCCTATATAATAGACAATAATAACACGGAGCTGCAGTTTGAGAATTTTCTCCTGAAAGCAGGAGATGAGCATTATCTGCTGGCATCTCCGGAACTTACCATAGAGTTTAAAAATCAGGACCCCATCAAAGATGGGATACCGGTTACCTGGACAGCTTAAGTAAGACGGTTCTTTCCTTCAATGGAGATACAAAGACCTACAATACGACGGCAGATCGTGACATTGACCGGGATAAGGGTATCACCTTCAATGCCATCAAAGGTACCATTCAGGCAGTGGTGAATGATATTAAGTCCATTTTCTATACATCCACCACGGCGAATGGAACCCCTGGGAACTGCGGAGACATCAGAGCCGGCACAGCTGCCAAACGGCATCTACATGCCCATTGATCTGGACGGTCTGAAAGCAGATACTTCCTATATGATAACCATGTATGGCTACGAGGCTTCTTCTGTGGATGAAGCGAACAGGCTAACCGGTCTGTACCGTGTCATTATGGGATCCACTTCCATTCATACCTCTGCATCCAAAGAGATGAAGATCTCGCTGAAGCATGGACCGACCATGGACCTGGGATGTTATCTGATGCTGGGGGATGAAAGTGCAGAAAACGACTACGATATAGATCGCAGTACCTACGCAGACGAGTATCAGCTGAATACGGATAACGTCTACAAAGGACTGGCATCCATCACATTTGAACTTTACAAAGAGAAGAGTGCAGAGCCCATTGGAACCTGTACCGTTACCAATACCACCAGCCGGAACAAAGCCCAGTACAGTTCTCTCTATGAAGAATTCTATGCAGGCAATGCAGAGAAGACATTGAACAGATATCAGAACTCCGGTTACAAAGGCATCATCGGCGTGGGAAGTGACGACTATGTCTATACCTTTAAGAACAGCAGCGGAGAAGAGATCCAGTCCTCCATGCTGACCAACGGCAAGTACAGGATTGATGTGAAATGTGCCTACGATTATACAGATACCCGCTATGATGCTTACATGAATGCACAGACCGATGAGGAACGTCTCCTCTACAGCTACTATACCTACCGTGCAGACCGTAAGGAATATATTAACTCCATGGTCATTAATGGAGGCGTGACCGCAACTACCGACTGGTTTGAATACACGGCGCTGCCCTATATTGTACCAGGAGCAGAATGATCTCTACTGTGATCTGTGGGAAGCAGATACGGTGGCAGGACTGAAGCTCACCTCCAAATACAAAAATAACAGCGATCTCACCACAGCTACCTTCGATTATTATGGATTCGATTATGATGCATGGAAGAAAGCCAGCAATGAAGGGGACAAACTGATTCAGTACGATAATTACGGCTTCCGTTGCAGCATTGAGATGAAGGAGAATCGTCATCTGGGACAAAACCTTCTAAACTTAATGGCAAAACCAGGTGATAAGTTTCATTGAATTCGGTATAATTCTTTTGGTATTTTACTTGGCATAATTTATTATACCATGAATGGCAGGTTCTTCGGAGCCTGCTTTTTCATTTTTTTGGGCACAAAAAGGAGCTGCCGCTCCATAGATGATTACTCCATCTATTTTGCAACAGCCCCGGATTTTTTCGTGGCCGGGCAATCCGCAGCGCCGCCCCGTTCCCCGCGTGCCAGCCGTGCCGCCCCGCCCCACGCTCCACCACAGGCATGAAAAAAGGTCCTCTAAAAAGAGAACCTAGAAAGGGAGGATGCCGGAGACTGCTTCTCCGGCATTATTATGAAAAAGTTTATTTAAAAAGTATTAGCTGGCTTCTTTGTTTTTGATGATTTTATTATATGCAATAATCGTGAAGGAATCGTGTGCAGATCATGAACCTTTTTTGAAAGATAAATGAACAAATTATGAACGGACTCCGCCGCGCGCACTGCCCTGGCTGGCGGCGTGGAACTATATTCAGAATTCTGGTGAAAAGTTCCCGTTCATATGCCCAAAATCGCATTTTCCTAGATCGGCTGGGCCTGAGTAGAATTGTTGGTGAAAAAATTCCTGCATATTTCTATTTGTCTGGGTCTGTACCAACAAAAGATGGATATAGACCCAGGCACCGGCACCGAAACAAAAAGGCTTCAACTCCAGGCATCGGCACCGAAACAAAAAAGGCTTCAACCCCAGGCTCCCGCAGAATTCATCATTTTGAAAAAATAAGCAAGAAATAGCCCAGGCATCATTCGATGCCCAGGCTACAGATCTTTTACAACGGAATGACCAGACAGCCAACAACTGCAAACAGCATTGCAAAGACAGCGGTGATAGCATTTCCGAGGGTATAACTCTTTAATCCTCCAGTGATGGTAAATCCGGCCAGGTTAGCACTTACCCAGAAACCACTGTCATTCACGTGACCGCAGCTTAGGGAACCGGACAGGCAGGCAATGGCCAGCCATACGGGATGCATTCCTACAGCAGCAGGAACAGAAGCCATAATCGTCATGGTTGTGATGGAAGCCACGGTTCCGGATCCAAGTGCAATTCGGAAAATGCCGGCAATGACAAAGGCAATCAGAAGCGCAACTACCGGTGATGCGGAAATATTCTGGATCGTTCCGGCAAGCATGTCTGCGAGACCCGTTGCACTGATAATAGCTCCGAAGGAGCCGCCGGCACCTGTGATCATGAGGACAATACCACAGCTCTTTAACGCTTCTGTGACGGAAGCTTCACGTTCATCCCGATTCATATTTTTAGAAGAAACCAGGTAAGCAACAAGTGCACCAATCAGAAGTGCAATGGATTTATTACTGATAAATGAAATCCAGCCAGGTGTTTCTTCCATAACGGCACCGACAACGGTTCCAATGAGAATCAGGACAACAGGAAGAATAACCGGAAGAAGTGACATGAAGAAAGATGGCTGATTTTCTTCCTTGCCAGATTTTGTTTCTTCATAAACTTCAATACCTGTTTCGTCCTGTTTGGAATTCCACATGCCCTTATCCAGCAGTACCGTGTAAATCTTAATAGCAATAACTGAGGACACAAGACCAAGGATCAGGCCGACAATAACCATGATACCAAGATCAAAATTCAGGATCTCTGCTGCCGCCAGTGGATTTGGGGTCGGCGGAACCAGAGTATGGGCAGCACCTGCACCGATAATAATTGCACCGGCGGTATAAGGAAGCGGTTTACGAATCTGTCGGGAAACTGCAATCGCCAACGGAATCAAAATAACAAATGTTACATCATAAAAAACAGGAACAGACAGAATAAATCCGGTAATTCCAAGAGCATACAGCGCATATTTTTCAGAAGTGGCACTCACCATTGTAGTGGCGATCACTTTTGCACCATTGGAGTCCGATAACAGCTGTCCCAGAATGACACCGAATCCAACCGACAGACCAATACCTGTCATCAGGTTTCCAAATCCGGAAGTAATGGCGGAAACGGTTGCCTGCGGACCAAGACCGCAGGCAAGCCCCATGAAAATACTGCCCAAAATAAGGGAAATAGTAGGATTCAGCTTTAATTTTAATATGGTGAACAAAATAATAGCAATTGAAACGACGAGCCACAAAAAGATCATTGCATTCATAGTAATCCCCCTTACCTTATCCCCTTATTTCAATCTTGATTTCAATCTCGCTTCTGCCTGTGAAAATTCGCAGTTGAACGCTTCATCTTCCAGTTTATTTAACGTGCTTAAATGGTTCGTGTGCTGCTCTTCATCCCATTCTTTTGCAAATACGCCATCCTTAATACGCTGATAACGGTTACGGAGGAATTCCCGGATTTCTGTGGTATCCACATCATTAAATCCGATCAGCTGTCCATACTGACTGGTATGGGAATGGAAAGGCAGCTGTTTGAAAAATCCGACCTCTGCAGCTTTCTGCATCATAACAGCAGGCTCTTTGGAAAGATACATTTCCATCAGAACAGCTTCCTCCGGATGTCCCATTTCCACCTCTAATTTAAATGCCTCCACAAAGACGTTGTAAATAATAGGCCAGGTGCCCTGTTCTGCCATCAGGTCCAGGCAGGTTTCATCATCAAAGGTGACTTCGATAGCACCTTTTCTGGTAGCACCGATTGCCTTGCAAAGTGCTTTTCCATATTCCAGAGCCTGACCGGAAGCATCCTGATGCACGCCAACGAAAGCAGGGGATCCCTCTCCTTTTTCATATAATTCACGGACACCTTTGCCGATCATACGTGGCGCTGCCATGACAACGTCCAGATAAGGAGCCGGAGTAATCCGTTTAAAAGTAATATTATAGGCAGAAGCAAAGTTCAGCACATTTCCGGGCTCCAGATAAGGAGCAATCTGTTTCTCATAAATTTCCGGAGCAACCTCATCCGGAAGAAGCAGGAAAATAATGTCAGCCTTTTTGGCAGCATCTTCAATGGAGTATACCATAAAGCCATCTTCATTTGCCTGATCAAAAGACTCATCATGGCGGCTGCCCACGATGACATGTTTTACTCCTGAATCACGCATGTTCAATGCCTGACTGCGTCCCTGATTTCCGTAACCGATAATTGCGACAGTTTTGTCTGTGATAAGTTCCAGATTTGCGTCCTGATCGTAATAAATATTTGCCATTGTAATGCCCTCCTTTAAATTGATGAGATATAAGACATCTGATGTCTGAACAGTAACATGAAAACCAATAAAAGTCAATATGGATTTGTGAAAATTGACTTAATGCAACAAAAATTGATTTAAAAATTATATATTTTTACCAAATATAGACTTTTGAAACGAAATATTATATGATGATAAAAATGGAAAATGAGGTAGAACTATGGCAAAACAGAATGAAGGATGGATGACGCCGGTACCAAGACAGTCATTATCCAAAATGGTGGTTGAGAAAATAAAAGAAGGACTGATTTCCGGCGAAATTGTTCCGGGAGAATATTTGCCCTCAGAAAATGAACTGACAGAGCGCCTTGGCGTTGGAAAATCCAGCATCCGGGAAGCAATTAAAATGCTGGAAGCAATGGGGGTTGTGGAAATCTGTAAAGGCAACGGCAGCAGAGTGCGGACAAGCGTAGACTCCGATATTATGAATCCTCTGATTTTTCAATTGATTTTGCAGAGCAAGACAGAGAGCAAGGAAAAGCTGGTAGAATTCCGAAAAATGATTGAAATCTCAGGCGGAATACTGGCTATTGATAATGCTTCCGAGGAAGATATCCGGAGATTAAGAGAAGTCCATGAAAAGACAAAGCGGGATTTCAAAAAAGGAAAAGTCTCCGTAAGCAATGACATGGAATTTCATAATACCATCTATGAATGCACCCATAATCCGTTCGTCGTCTGTATCGGAAAAAGTGTGCTGGAACTGTGTCTGCCATCCCTTTATACGGCGAACAGAGATTATTCCTCACTGGTGACCAAGGACCATGACAGCATTCTGGATGCAATCGAGAAAAGAGATAAAATAGCATTCGAGAAAGCCATTGAGAAGTCCCTGAGTACGTGGAAAGAACTGGTATTGGGGGAAGAGTAGGAAAATTGTGTGTTATAGAAAGGATTGCCAATGAAGAGCAAGATAGTAAGAAAACGCCTGTTTGCAGTTGCTCTGGCAGCTGCGATGATGAGTTCTGCTGTTGATTACTCCTGCGTGATGGAAGTGCGCGCGGAAGAATCAGCAGAGGAGCAGAATCTGACAGTCGAGGAAACCGTAGAGATCGATCCGGAGATTCTGGAACAACTGCCGGATAATGACGAACTCTTTGCAGGACATGTAGAACAGGTGCTGTATGGAAATGATGATGCATCTATTTATGCAAACTATGGAGAAGATAAATTTGAAGATTTAAATCTTAGTATTTACCGTCAATTAAAGGCTCTTGTAAATAAGATCGCCAATGAAGGCGGAACTGCGGTTGTCGCAATCCCGGATAATCTTGACATTACATGGGAGACGGAAGCAACAGGGGATACTTTAAAAGAGGAAGCAAAAGCAGCTTTTGCAAATAAGATACAGATGAGTGAGATTATATCCACTCTTCTGGTAGACTGTCCCTATGATATGTACTGGTATAATAAAGTGGTAAAAGGTGCAGCTTCATGGGGATATCATATCGGTACAGCAGGTTCAACCGCATATGTGTATAATCTGACCGTGTATTTTACACCGGTGTCCGCATATCAGGGAACAGATCCGGCAGATACCGAAGAAAATGTAAATAAGAATTATATTGATCCAGAGAAAGCTTCAGCGGCATCTAAAGCTGCAAAAAATGCCCAGGATATTGTTGCAGAAAACACATCAAAGTCCGATTATGAGAAATTGTCTGCATACCGCCAGAAAATCTGTGACCTGGTATCCTATCATAGTGCAGCGGCAAAAGAGGATTATGTAAGTGTCCATGGTTATGGAGATCCGTGGCAGTTAATTTATGTATTTGACGGAAATCCGGGTACCAACGTCGTGTGCGAAGGATATTCCAAAGCATTTCAGTATTTGTGTGATCTGTCATCCTTTCGTAGTGATCAGATAAATTGTTATACAGTGACAGGTACGATGAATGGCGGAGGCCATATGTGGAATATTGTCCGGATGGAAGATGGGAAAAACTACCTGGCAGATGTGACAAACTGTGATGGAACTAAGGGAGGTACGATATCGGCAGGGTTCCCGGACAAATTGTTTTTGACTGGCGTTTCAGGAACTGTTTCAACCGGATATCTGGCATCCTTTACCACTTATTATGGTTCATCCCGTGAAATTACATATGTATATGATACAAAGACCGGATCATTATATAACACGGATGTATTAACCTTATCCTCTGCAGATTATACAGTACCAGCGGCTACGAAGAATATCACCGATTCGATGGTAGCGCTCTTGGTCGATGCAAAAGAATACGACGGAAGCGAAACAGAACTGACAGCGTTAATTGCAGTAACAGATGGAGATACCATTTTAAAGAATGATACGGATTATACAATAGTTATAAAAAAAGAGGATGTTTTTGTCGATCAGATGAAAAATGCCGGAACCTATGAGATCACAGTAACCGGTAAAGGCAATTACAGCGGGCTTGTGACAAAAACCTATGTTATTGAACAGAAAAGTATTTCTAATGTTACCATAGAATCTGTTTCTGATCAGTACTATACAGGAGATGCCTTAAAACCGGAACTGACAGTAACCGATAATGGGAAGAAACTGGAGGAAGATGTAGATTATACAGTTTCCTATAGCGATAATACAAAAGCTGGAACTGCAAAAGTTGTTATTACAGGGATGGGTAACTATAGTTCTGCCAAAGAGACGTCGTTCAGAATTATTGAGAAGGAAACACCAACCCCGAGTGAACCGACCACTCCGCCACAGCCGACTACCCCGAGTGAACCAACCAATCCGTCACAGCCGAGCAGCCCGACTAAGCCATCCGCTCCGACTATCCCAGAGCCATCTGTTCCTGAGCAGCCGTCTGCCCCATCGCAGCCGAGCACCCCATCACAGCCGGAAGCAACCGTTGAAGAGCCGAAACCAGATACACTGAATGTAACTGTTGGAAACATTAAGACACAGAATTACACCGGAAAAGGTATTACCCCGAAGATTATGGTAAAAGATCCTGTGACAAGAAAAAAATTGAAACAGGGCAAGCATTACACCGTATCTTATGAAAATAATGTAAATGCTGGAACAGCAGTGATCCTAATCCGTGGTATTGGGGCAAATGGTTACAGCGGTGTGAAACATGTATATTTTACAATTCAGTCCCAGACCGTTGCCAAGAAGATCAGAGCAAAAGTAAACGGAAAAAAATTCCTGTATACGGGAAGCGAACTGACACCTGGTGTCAATCTTACTTATAACAAGAGGAAGCTGACCGAAGGGGTGGATTATGTGGTAAGCTACAGCAATAATGTGGAAAAAGGCTCTGCGAGGATCCTGATTACCGGAATTGGCAACTATACAGGAAGCAAAACAGTGAAATTCAAGATTACCGGACCGAAACTGAAGAATGCGCAGATTTCACTGGTACAGAACGGAACGCCATATCCGGATATCATGGTGACCTATGCAGGCAAGACCCGTGTAGAAGGCCAGGATTATATTGTAAAATATCCCAATGTTGTGAAACCGGGCAATAACCGGATCATGGTCAAAGGAAAAGGAAGTTTTTCGGGATCTGTGAAACTGACCTATTATGTAGAGGAATTATAAAATAATAAAGCAGACCGGTATAAGCAGGACGGGCAGTGATGCACATCCTGCTTTTTCTGCATACGAGTGCGGTTGTGTTAGTTAACTTTGGATGCTGGATATATACAGCGAACAGTTCCATTATTGCCCATAAGCAAATCAAAAGTTTGATGGGCATTTCTGAAGATTTTGGTTGCATCAGAGTCGCAGCGTTTTATGGATAAAAATCAAGGGGAGACGGTGATTAAGGTGCTAAAAAACAAATATTAGAGGCGAGTCTTTTTCGATTACTGAGGAAAAGAAATCGGATGACTGCAATAAACGCAGAATAAAAAAACGTGGAGAAGAGCAGAGTTAAATGAGAAAATTCATTTATTCTGCTTTTTATTTTGATTGTTTATGTATCATATTATGAATATAAAATATTGACAAAAAAGAACATATGTTCTATTATGCAAATAAGAAACTATAAAAATATGGGGGGAGAAATATGAAGAAAAAACATCATAAGAAAAACAAGGAAACTATTCAACCCAAGCTATGGAGATATGAATGTAGCTATTCCAAGAGATCGTAACGGTGAGTATGAGCCTCAGCTAATCAAAAAATATCAGAATACTGTGATTCAGGACATGGAAGAAAAATACTTTCCAGGTATGCCAAGGGAATGACAACCGGAGACATTGAATCTCATATGCGCGAATTATACGATATTGATATTTCCGACAGTACAATCAGCCGGATCACAGACAAAATCCTGCCTATTGTAAAAGAATAGCAGGAACGCCCGTTGGAAGAAGTGTATGCTGTCGTATTTATGGATGCCATCCACTATCATGTCCGCAGTGAAGGGTGCATTGTAAAACGTGCTGTCTACATTGCCCTTGGTATCGATATGAATGGAAGAAAAGATGTTCTCGGTATGTATGTCGGAGAAAATGAAAGTGCCAAGTTCTGGCTCTCCATCATGAATGGACTGAAGAATCGCGGAGTTGAGGATATCCTGATTGCATGCGTGGATGGACTAAATGGATTTCCGCAGGCAATTGAAGCTGTTTATCCAAAAACAGAAATCCAGCAATGTATCATTCATCAGATCCGTAATTCGACGAAATTTGTTTCGTATAAAGATATCAAAAAACTAATGGCTGATCTGAAGCTTGTATATGCGGCTCCAACGGAGGAAATAGCTTTAAATGAATTAGAATTGTTCAAAGATAAATGGGATTCCAAGTACCCAAAGATTTATAAATTCTGGCATGATAACTGGGCTACGTTGTCCACTTATTTCAAGTACCCAGAGGCGGTAAGACGTCTGATTTATACCACAAATGCGATTGAAGGATTCAACCGCCAGCTCCGGAAAGTAACCAAAAGCAAGACGGTTTTTCCATCGAATGACAGCCTTTTAAAAATGCTGTATCTTGCGACTATGGACATTACCAAGAAATGGACAGGACACCGGCAGGATTGGGGACAGATCCATTCCCAGCTTGAAATCTATTTTGAAGAACGTCTGGCTGGACGCAGCCTGTAAAAACAGCTTGTTTTAGGCAGGTCTTATTGACATGCCCCAAAACTTCTGTATAATGCAGATATGGGAAGAGCCGATTTCCAGATTCTGCCCATTAAACGTAAGCACTTACGATCAAAGTTCTTTTATGAGAAGACAACGGATTTCTTCATGTTAAAGCAGGGGCGAAAAATCATAAATTTCCCCTGCTTTTCCAATGTCTGTCACTTTCCCCAACTTTTCGCCCCCTCGCTTCAGATATTCTTTTGTTGCACGCACCTCAAATTGTGGTATAATGTTAAATAATTATGTAAAAAAGAAAATAAGAACACAAATATAAGGGGAACATATGTATCGTAAGAGAAAACAGCTGATGGAGCTGGCGGTGTGCATCATTGATGCGGGAGCAGTACTCTTCAGTTTGTGGTTAGCCGGAATGATTCGCTACCATGAGATAGAGAGCCTGATGCAGGCAGAGAATATGAAGGAATTGTGCAGCCTGATGCTGGTCGTGCACATTGCAGCCTATTATTTCACGAAAATCTATGATGGATTTTTCAAAAGAGGTCGTTACAGCGAATTGATCATGTCCATCAAATACAATCTGGTGCTGGTGGCCGGAGCGATGCTTCTGGGCTTCAGTATGAAAAATGTCGTATTTGTTTCACGACTGGTGATGGGATATTTCTTTGTAATCAATACAGTGCTGATCTGTCTTCTGCATATCTTCATTAGAAATAAAGACAGAATTTTCCATTGGAGCAAGCATCGGGAGACCAATCTTCTGGTGGTGACCACCAGGGAGCAGTTCCAGGAGATTCAGCAGCGGTTCCGGAAATCCAAGGAATGCATCTGGAACATTATGGGTGTGGTACTTCTGGATGAAGGAGAGAAGCCGGGGGCCATTAACGGGATCAAAGTGATCGATGATACGGAAGATGCCTATCTGGAATATGCGACCTTACATGTGGTGGATGAGGTGTTCATTCAGCTGGATGCGATTCAGAGCCGGGAGCATTTCTTGAAAAATATGATTCTGGAATTTGAAAAGATGGGTGTGGTTGTGAATCTGAACCTCGATCTCTTCAATCTGGGGCTGACCGGAGAGAAGCGGATCTACACGGTGGAAAATTACAATGTCATTGCCTTTTCCAGCCGTCTCTTCGATTACCGGATGGTACTGGCAAAACGGATGATCGACATCGCAGGAGCCTTGGTGGGGTTACTGGTCACCTTCGTGGTGGGAATTTTTCTGGCACCGGTGTTGCTGCTGGAATCACCGGGACCGCTGGTCTTCCATCAGAAACGGGTAGGAGTCAATGGCCGTGTCTTTGATTTTTATAAATTTCGTTCTATGTATAAAGATGCAGAAGAACGCAAGAAAGAACTGATGGCTCAGAATGAAATGCAGGGACTGATGTTCAAGATGGAAAATGACCCGCGTATTACGAAGGTGGGGGCATTTATCCGAAAGACCAGTATTGACGAACTCCCTCAGTTCTGGAATGTGCTGAAAGGGGATATGAGTCTGGTAGGTACCAGACCGCCGACACTGGATGAATACCAGCAGTACAATTACTATCAGAAGCGCAGGATCAGTTTCCGTCCAGGAATTACCGGACTTTGGCAGGTGAGCGGAAGAAGTGACATTACGGATTTTGATGAAATTGTAAAGCTGGATCTGGAGTATATTGACAACTGGTCTTTGCTACTGGACTTTAAGATTATCTTTAAAACCATACTGGTGGTATTCCGCGGAAGCGGTGCCAGATAAGAGGAGAATTGCATGAACGATAACAAGTACAATAACTACGAAGACGATATGGAGATTGATCTTGTGGATCTGCTGTTCTATCTTCTGAAAAAATGGAGAAGCCTGATCGTGGCCATTGTGATTGGAGCCATCTTAGGCGCAGGACTCTATATGGTGAAGAATCACCAGCAGCAGGCAGAACAGGCAGCACAGGAAGCAGAGCTTCTGAAAAATGACGAAGATGAGGCTTTCGATGAGAAAGACTACAATATCAGTAAAGATACCAAGGCCAATATGGATATTGCCTATCAGTATCGTCAGCTCTATAATAAGCAGCTGGAATATAATCAGAAATCCATTATCATGCAGTTGGATCCTAATGAGGTTTATGCCGGTGTATTGGAATATTATATCTCTGCCGGAAATAATACCGTGCTGCTTAGCGAACTGTATCAGAGCATTCTGAATGAGGATGATATTCTGGAAGAATTAAAAGATGCTTCTGGACTTAAATGTGAAACTCCCTACATTAAGGAATTGATCAGCAGTGAAGACGGTAATGATAAGGATGTTACTATTAATGTGAACAGTAACGGAGAAAATGTGGAAAAGCATTCTTTCGTGACCTACAGGGTAGTATCCACCGACCAGAAATCCTGTGAAAAGATGCTGCAGGTGCTTCGGGAAAGAGTGGAGGCTCTTCAGGCAGAATACGAAGAGACCTATGGCGCTTATGGCGTGAGTGAAGTAAGCAGTGCCATCAGCCAGGTAACGGATACTACTTATCTGAATGCACAGAGAGATAATGTGGATCGTCTGAGCAATTATCTCTCTACTATGAAAAATGCAGAGAGCAACTTTTCAGAGGATGAAAAGACTTACTACACGAACAAATATCTGGCCAAAGAATATATGAACAGTGACAATACAGAAGAGGCAAAGGCTGTGCTTCTGGAGGAGGCAGAACCGGTTAGCAAGGCAAAATGGTTTGCTATTGGTGTGCTTCTTTTGTTTATGATCTGGGGAGCATATTATATAATGAGATATTTTTTGGATCAAAGGGTAAAAACGATATCAGAATTACAAAATGTGTATCATCTTCCGGTTATTGGATGCGTAAGAATAGATGATAATAACAGTAAAGGATTGGATAAGATACTAAACCATACGTATCAGAAAACAAAAAAGCAGCCGAACACATTAGAATATGTAGCACAGGCTATTAATGCTATAGAAAGTGAAGAAGCTGTTGTGTGTGGAAGTAGGGAGATCCCAGAAGTTTTTGAACTTATGAGTAATTTAGATACCTCATGCGATCATGTGAAAACAATGGAACTTATTAGTAAAAGCACTCAGTCTCTGGAAGCAGCGAAAATGGCAGAAAAAGAAATTCTTGTTGTATGCATTGGAAAGAATAGCCGTAATGAGGTAGAGAGGGAGTTGGAGTGTTGCAGATTACAGAAAGTTAAAGTGATTGGGGTAGTAGCCATAGAAGTAAATTGAAATGTTAACTGAGATAAGAAAAGGCATCTTTGCGAATGTGCAAGATGCCTTTTGGAAGAGTATGGCGTTTTGAAAATGGAAGGACAAATGTATGGAAAATATGAAAAAGATGAAAATTTGTTTGGTAGGGTCATCCGGAGGGCATTTAACACATTTATATATGTTAAAGCCGTTTTGGAAGGATAAAGAGCGTTTTTGGGTCACGTTTGACAAGGAGGATGCGAGAAGCCTTCTGGAAGGAGAAAAAATGTATCCTTGTTATTATCCCACGAATCGGAGCTTGAAAGCGTTGGTTAGAAATACAAAGATAGCATGGAGTGTTTTAAGAAAGGAAAAACCGGATTTGATTATTTCCAGCGGAGCAGCAGTGGCGGTTCCTTTTTTCTATTTGGGAAAATTGATGGGTGCAAAACTAATTTATGTTGAGGTGTTTGATCGTATCGATAAGCCAACTGTAACTGGGAAAATAGTATATCCCATAGTGGACAAATTTATTGTGCAATGGGAAGAACAGAAAAAAGTGTATCCTAAAGCTGTAAATCTAGGAAGCATTTTTTAAAGTAAGAGAGGCTAAATATGATATTTGTAACAGTGGGAACTCATGAACAACCGTTTAATCGTTTGATACAAAAAGTTGATGAGTTAAAACGTGATGGAATTATCAAAGAAGAGGTTATTATGCAGACGGGATTCAGTACCTATGAGCCCCAATATTGTCAATGGAGTAAATTATTATCTTATCAACAAATGAAAAGAAACGTGGAAGATGCTCGTATTATTATTACTCATGGAGGACCGGCGAGTTTCATAATGCCATTACAGATTGGTAAAATTCCAATAGTGGTACCGCGACAATATCGGTTTGGAGAACATGTGAATGATCATCAAAAAGAATTTGCAAGAAACATTGTAGAGAGAAAAGGAATGATTATTTCAGTTGAAGATATTAACAATTTAGAAAATGTCATTCAGAAATATGATGAAATTGTTTCTGATATGAAAACTGTTGTGAATAGCAATAATGAAAATTTTTGCAACGAACTGAAAAAAATAGTTAATGATTTGTTTCGAAATTGATTAATGGGAGAATTATAAATTAATGGAAAAAGTAATGGTTCTTCTGGCAACGTATAATGGTAGTAAATATTTGCAGCAGCAACTGGATAGTTTGTATGCACAGGAGAATATAGAAGTAAGTATATTAATTAGAGATGATGGATCAACAGATTCGACTCAAGAGATTTTAAATAAAAATTCAAAGAAACATAATTTAACCTGGTATCAAGGGGAACATAAAAATGTTCAAGAAGGATACTTCGAATTGATGAAGATGGCTTCAAAAACAGATGCAAAATATTTTGCCTTTTGTGATCAGGATGATGTTTGGGATGTAGATAAATTATCAATTGCAATATCAAAAATTAAAAATGCTGAGGATGCATGTAAGAATAATGAGTTAATTTTATATTATTCTGGTCAGAGATTGGTTGACTCACAATTAAACTTTATCGAGGATCATAAACTTAATAGATATAGATCGTTGAAGTCGAGATTTGTTTTGTCTGATTTTGCGGGATGCACAGGTGTTTTTAATAAACATTTATTAAATGAAGTCATTAAGTTTAAACCTGATTATATGCTCATGCATGATACATGGATACTACGTGTGTGTCTATGTTTAGGCGGAAATATTATTGTTGATCCAGAACCGAGAATGAGTTATAGACAACATGGAAATAATACTATTGGTTTAAAGCATGGTTTTTTTTCTACGTTAAAGCAAGTAGATTTATATATAAATGAATATAAAATTGAAAAACTTACAAAAGAACTAGTTAGAGGTTATGGAAATAGAATAGTGCCTGAGTATAAAGAACTCTGCACATGGATATGTAATTATAGAAGCAATCGGAAGTATAAGCAGAGTTTGTTGGACAAAAAAAATATTGATTATTGCAATAAGGGATTAAACTTTACATATTGGTTAAAGGTTGAGATGCATAAGTTATGATAAAAGAACAAAAAGATGTTGATTTTTCGATTGTGACAATAGTGAATGATTTAGAGAAATATACAGGCTTTTGTCAAAGTTTGAATAGTCAGAAGAACATTAAATATGAGTTACTACCGATTTATAATTTGGATGGAGCGTATCAATCTGCGAGAAAAGCTTATAACTCTATTTTGGATAGTTGTAATGGAAAATATATTATTTTTACACATCCAGATATAAGATTAGAGGAAACGGAGACTTTGTTTTCTGTTAAAGAATATGCTGAGCGTATAGAAACGTTTGGAGTTATTGGTGTCGCAGGTGCTACATTTGATGAGGGCAATATAAATAAAAGAATAATATATTCAAACATATTGCATGGAAAAGATAAAAATCCTGCAGGAATCCAAATTGAAAGACCAGAAAAAGTTCAGACTGTTGATGAATGTTTTTTTTTGATTCAAAGAGAATTTATTTTAAAAAATAAATTTGCACAAGTAGATGGGTGGCATCTATATGCGGTTGAATTATGTTTACAATATATTTTACAGGATAGAATTAATTATGTTATTCCAGTTAAAATGTGGCATATGTCTGATGGAAAATCATTAGATGTAAATTATGTGTATCAATTAGAACGACTTATAAAGATATATGGCGAATTTTTCCCTATCTTTTATACTACTGTAAAAATATGGAAAACCAAAGGCATGCTTTCTAAAATATACCGTAAATATTATATCATAAAACAGAAATTAAAAAAAAGGATTATGGGATGAAAGAGAAATGTTATTTAGTGTAGTTGTACCAGTTTATAATGTAGAATGTTATTTACAGGAATGTATTGATTCTATAGTTACTCAAATTATTAAGTTTGATATAGACGCAGAAGTTTTATTGCTTGATGATGGATCAACTGATGCAAGTGGTCAAATCTGTGATTTTAATTACAAAAAATATCCTAATATTATTAGAGTATTACATAAAAAAAATGAAGGACTTCTTTGTACACGAAGAAAAGGTTTTTTGATTTCAAAGGGTGAATATATTGTAAATTGTGATTCGGATGATATTCTTACAGAAAATGCATTACAGACTTTGAAAAAAAAGATTGAGGAGTTGCATCCAGATATTCTGATTTACAATATGGGGATGTATGATGGCATTGAAAAAATAGCCTATTATAATAATTGTTTTACAACTAAAAAATATGCAAAAATTACAAGAGAACAAGTGTTAGATTCCTATTTTACTGCTGATGTTCCTGTAGTTACAAGTATGGCTGGAAAAGTAATAAAAAAATCATGTATAGATATGGGTAAAGATTATTCAAAATTTTATGATAATTCATTTGGCGAAGATACATTACAATCGGCAGAAGTGTATGCAAATGCTGACGATATTATTTATGTTAATGAAGTGTTGTATTATTACAGAGTGTCAACAGGTATGTCTTCTAAATTTAAAGAAGACTATTATGAAAATTTTTTGCGTATAATTCGAAATGCATCTACTTATGATTATATTTGTAACGATAGTAAATATCATCAGTGGTTTACTGTGAAAATGTTGAAAACCCTCGCAAGAAGTATTACACAAAGTAAAAATAAGGGTACTATGACTTATAAAGAGAGAAGGATGTATTTCCAGCAACTGTCAAAAAAAGATGATGTCAAAAATATATTAGATGATTTGAATAAATATAAAAAAATGATAAGCATTAAGTATTGGATACTATTAATGGCCTTTAAATATAAAATGTATTTTTCTTTACATATATTGTTATCAGTTTGAGGAAAAAGGAATATAATGAGTGAATTAATATCAGTAATAATGAGTGTGTACAATGAAACTAATAGAGATTTAGAATTAAGTATAAATTCTATATTAGAGCAAACGTATAAGGAGATAGAATTTGTAATCATAGACGATAACCCAGATAATATACGAATTAGAGAATTTTTGGAAAAACAATCTGATTCTAGAATAAAAATTCTTTATAATGAAAAAAATAGAGGGCTTGTTTATTCTTTGAATAGAGCATTGGAAAGCATAAATGGTAACATTATTGCTAGGATGGATGCTGATGATATAGCGGAGAAGAATAGATTAGAGATAGAATATTCATATTTGAAAAAATATGATTTAGATTTGATCGGAATGTGGATAAAATTAATAGACGGCCACAATAGTGAAATTGGGGAATTAAAATTTCCTATTACGTCTAGGGGGATTGAAAAACAAATAAAATATGGTGGTTGCTTGGCGCATCCGACATGGATGGGGAAAAAAGAGGTTTTTAATAAACTTAATGGATATAGATTTATACCGTGTTGTGAAGATTATGATTTTTTGTTGAGAGCAATAAGATGTGGATATAAATTGGGAAATGTACCGATATATGGATTGAATTATAGAATAAGAGAAAATGGAATTTCTCTTTCAAATCAGAACAAACAGTTGGTAATAAGAAGATTTCTTTCGAAACGGAGAAAAAATATTGACTTAATAAATATTGATTGCATTGATAAATTTATTAAGTCTGAAAAATTTGTAAAAGAAGTCCATCATCTGGATTATTATGAAAAAATTAAAAATGAGTTTAAAAATCACAAATTTGTGGCCATAATACAGTTAATATGTAATAAAAATTTATATATATATCTATACGAAAAGTATGCAAGTATAATATACAGAAAAATATATACATAGAGGACTGCAATGAAAATTAAAATAAGATCAGTTAAACTTTATAAAAAGGAAATATTATTTATAGTTGCATATATCTGCTTTTTTTGCTCTCTTTTTTTAGGAGATACTAGTATAGAAACGAATGGAATACAGATAGTAGCTAAAATTTTACGGTACATATCATATTTATTGTCTTTTTTTCAATTGTTAATGCACAAAGCAAAGCCAAAACAAATGATGATAGAATTAGCTATCTGGGCAATTTCAATGACTTATTTCATGTGCGCCAAAGATATATATTTGCCGATGCTGATTATGCTAATTGTGGGATCAAGAGATTCTTCAGAAAGAAATATTTGTACAATTAGTTTAACAATACTTGTGGCTGGAACTATATTAGTGCTAATGGGAAATATGATAGGAATTATTCCAGAGATTATGACCTCAAAAGCGTTTTCAAGGGAGTTAACAAGACATTCTTATGGATTTTATCATAGTAATGTATTACCAAATAATTTATTAATGATTGAAATTTTGACAGTCTGGAAATATAGAGAAAAAATTTCGAGATCAATTATAATATTGTTTTTGATGCTTCATATATGCGTTTATTTTTTATCGGCATCAAGAATGAGCCTAATCGTAGGATTGTTTTTGACGTTTGGAGTTTTAATATTAAAAGCACGTTTTAATCAAGAAGAAAAAATTTTATGGTTAAAGAAAATAGCTTGTTATATGGCGCCGCTATATAGTGTATTATCAATTTTATTAATGCTTTTAGTTAATACAAATAGAATAGTGCAAAAAATAGATTTAGTATTTTCAAATAGATTTTGGGCAGCTTTTTTAAAAATGAGTAATGTTGGAATAAAACTTTTCAATTTTAATACTAATCTAACGTTTTATCAAGATGGATTAGTAATAGATAATGGATACTTATTTTTACTCATGAGATATGGATTAGTAGCGCTTCTGATGATAAATGTAGTCAGTATAGCATTAAAAAAACAGTTTGAATCGCAGCCATATTGTTTGATGTGTTTAGTGTGCGTTTTTACTATTGCTTTTATAGACAATTTATTTTTGAACTATCGATTTTTACCGTTTCTTATGTTTGCATTTTTGCATGGGCGATTTAAAAAGAAAATTAAGGCGAATTGATATAAAATTGAAATATAATTATTTACAGTATTGGAGGAAATATGGTTATTAATGAGAATATAACCATAATAAAAATTTAATGAAACAAATTATTGTTCCAACAGGTTATATGGGATCTGGCTCATCAGCTGTGACAGATCTATTGAGCGAAGTAAAGGAATATTCTTGTGAAAATGGAAGTTATGAATATGTATTTTTGAATTGTCCGAATGGTTTGTTTGACCTTGAAGACAAATTGCTAAGAGGAAATAATTCTTTTAGAAGTGATGAGGCATTACATTCATTTTATAATTGTATGCGACAATTACATTTTGAAAAAAATTGTTGGATGACAGATTATAAACATAAGATTGGAGAAAAGTTTATTACATATTGTGATGAATTTTTGAGATCAATAGTTGATGAAGTTTTGCCGGATAATTTTTGGTATTATCAGGAGTTGCCAAATCGACAAATGGTGATGAAAAAATACATAGGAAAATTTATCTCTCGAGTGACTTTAGGAAAGATAAAACCAAATCCTGTTTTAAAATACAGAGATATGTGGTTATCTTATCCTTCTAAGGAAGAGTTTTATGATTGTGCAAAAAGGTTTTTAAATAATATTTTTGAGTTGATGGGGGGAATGGAAAATAATTTGATTTTAGATCAACTTATATTGCCTCATAATCTCTATAGAGTTGGTAATTATTTTGACGATAACGTGAAAATTATAGTAGTAGATAGAGACCCGAGAGATGTTTTTTTGCTAAATAAATATTATTGGAAAAAAATAGGTGTTCCAGTTCCTTTTGCCTATGATGTCGAATCATTTTGTAAACAATATAAAAAAATGAGAGAATGCGAAAACATAGTTTATAATAAAAATATTCTTCGGATTCATTTTGAAGATATAGTATATTCATATGAAAAAACAATTTCTGAGATATTTTTATTCTTGAAAATTGAAGAAAAAGATCATATTTATAAAAAGACAAAGCTTGTGCCTGAAAAATCAAAGAAAAATACTCAGCTATTTGTACAGAATAATCAATTTGAAAAAGAGGCAGAGTATATTGAGCAGAATTTGGCAAAATATATATATAGTTTTCCAAGAGGAGAAATTGGCAAAATGACCAATAAGGATATTATTTTATGAGTAGAGATAAGAATAAACAATTAATGATTAATTTGTTTGCGAGTATAATTGTATTTGCAGTACAGCTTTTTATAAATTTTGGACTTTCACCATATGTTATTGGTAAATTGGGTGAGGCAGCATATGGATTTATAACGCTTGCTAATAACTTCACACAATATGCAAGTTTAATTACTGTAGCAATTAATTCAATGGCAAGTCGATTTATCTCGATTGAGTATAATCGTGGAAATTTAGATGAAGCAAAGAAATATTTTTCATCAGTTTTTTGGTTTAATGTCTTTTTATCATTGATTGTACTAATTGTATCGTTATTTATTGTTGGAAATATCGAAAGTTTAATTAATGTAGACCCAGACTTGGTTATGGATGTAAAAATTACATTTTTTATATCCTTTGTCAACTTGATTGTATCATTTATTTCTACTGTATATATATCAAGCACATTTGTTGTTAATAGGATGGATTTACATGCATACATCCAAATAGGATCGAATTTATTGAGAATGATAATTACTATCATTTTATTTTCGGCATTTTTTCCACATATATATTTTGTGAGTTTTTCAGCGCTTGCGTCAACATTGTTTATTTTGGGTTCGTATTTGAATTTGAAAAAACGATTATTACCAGATTTTACGGTCAAGAAATCTCTGTTTTCAATAAGAAAAATTTTAAAGATAGCTAAATCAGGATTATGGATTTTACTTTCAAATATTAGTAACTTATTGTTGAATGGATTAGATTTATTAATTGCGAATTTGATGGTAAGCCAAACTTCAATGGGAAGACTTTCAATTTCACAGCAAATCCCAAATGCAATAGGAACTATGCTAGGGTACATGTCGAATATATTCTCAGCTTCATTTACAGAGTTGGTCGCACATGATGATAAAAAAGGGTTGGTTAAGGAGATCAGATTTACTTGTAAAATTTTAGGAATTTTCTTCACAGTTCCGTTTGCTGGAATTATTGTATTCGGTATGGATTTTTTTCGTTTATGGCTTCCTGATAATATATATTTGGATAAGGACTTGTTTCAGATTTATGTATTAATGTTGCTCACCTTAGCTAATGTTATTGCAAATGCATATATGTATAGTATTCATTCACTATTCATTGCGATAGATAAAGTAAAAATGTATTCAATTATGATTTTTTTAAGTGGATGTATTAGTACAGTTTTAACATTAGTAATTACAAGGTGGACAAATTTAGGAATTTATGCTATAGCAGGGACAAGTACAATAATTTTGGCTTTAGTAAACTTATTTATAGTGCCGTTATATGCAGAACATTCAATAGGAGTAAAGTATTTTACTTTATTAAGAACGATTTTTAAGAATTATGGTGCTCTTTTAATTGTATTGTTCATATTTGGTGTAATAAAATCCTATTTATTAGTAAATAGTTGGGGAATGTTTATTATTAACATGTCAATTATTGCTGTTCCAACATATTTGTTAACTTTTACTATTTTACTTAATAGTGAAGAGAAACATATTTTTATTATAAAAGTTAGAGAAAAAATACAAAAAAGAAAAGCGGAAAAATAATAATGAAAATTACGTTTGTGTTTGATGGGTTACAATATGGCGGGATAGAACGTGTTGGAATTGAATATATAAAGTTATTGAATGAAAAAGGGTATGAGATTCAAGTAATTAATTTGAATCCAGAGCTTAATAGTATTGAAAAAGAAATTCCACCCCGTATTAATATATTACATATTAAATTCTCTCAGTTTCTTGTAGTGGAACGGCATAGTGAATTGAAAAAGAGAGGTTTTTTAAAGAGTATTGCAGTGAAAATAGTTAGAGGACTAATGATAACAGTTAATTCTTTTTATTCTCTTTTTTATTTAAAAAGAATACCAAATACAGATGTTGCGATTGCATTTTCTGGACATTTTAATGATCTTATGTTTGTAGCGAAGAACTTCAAAGGAACGAAAAAAATAGCATGGTTACACGGTAGTCAGTATTCATATTTGAAAATTTCACCCGGATTCTTAGAACTTTATGGAAAAATAAAAAATTTAGTTTGCTTATCTTGTAAAGATGATGATAAAATATTAGATTTTAATCAAAAATATCATATAAAGAAGATAAAGATTTATAATCCCATTAATTTAAAGGATAAAATTGTTGATAGGGATAAGGTTGCACAGTTAAAAAATAATTATGGGAAATTTATACTAATGGTAGGAAGATTGGATGAAGATAAGGACCAAGAAACCTTAATTCGTGCAGTCGGAAAATTGCATTCCAAATATGGAATGAAAAATAAATTAGTTCTTGTTGGTGATGGAGTAGAAAAAAATAAATTACAGCAACTTACAAAGGACCTTAATTTATATGACTCAGTTATTTTTGAAGGACTAAAGACAGATGTTCAGAATTATTATGTGGCAGCGGCTGTTTATGCACATTCAAGTCCGGCAGAAGGCCTTCCAACAGTGCTGTTAGAGGCGATGTATTATAGTTGTCCCATAGTGTCGACTAATAGTGAACCAGGAACCAAGGAAATTTTGAAAGATAATTGTGGACTTATAAGTCCAGTAAAAGATGTAAATGCGCTTGCAGATAATATTTATAAAATGTATTCGGATGAAAATTGTAGATATGCATGTATTTTCGCAGGGGAGAAACGTATAAAGGAATTTATGCCGGATCGAGTTATAAGTCAATTTGAGATATTTCTAAAACAATTGTAGTTAGCTAAAAGAATAACGACTTTGCATTGCATTAATAGTTTCTTTACATTACGCTTAAATTGACCGCATTATAATATTGATGAATTAAATAGGAAAGACTAACAAATATTAAGGGATAAAATGTTGATGAAGAAAAAATGTAATAAAAAAATATAGTAATATTTTTCCTTTTAGCCATTATGTTAAGTGGTTATATAGTGTATCTGAGTGGAGGGTGGAGTCTGTGAAACTTTTTCTGTAAAATAATCTAGGCAAGGTCCTTCTATGATAAAATAATTATCATTAGGAGGGCCTTTTATTATGGCAAGACAAAAGAAACCTGTACACAGAGTACAAATGACCGATGGTAAAAGAAACATCATTCGGCGGCTTCTCGAAAAATACGATATCGAGACTGCAGAAGACATCCAGGATGCTCTTAAAGATCTCTTAGGTGGCACCATTAAAGAAATGATGGAGGCCGAAATGGATGATCACCTTGGATACGAAAAGTCCGAGCGTTCTGACAACGATGATTATCGCAACGGCTATAAACATAAGCAGGTAAACAGTCGGTATGGTTCTATGGAAATCGAAGTTCCACAGGATCGAAAATCGACCTTTGAACCACAGATTGTGAAAAAGCGTCAGAAAGATATTTCTGATATTGATCAGAAGATCATTTCTATGTATGCAAAGGGAATGACCACTCGCCAGATCTCGGAAACAATCGAAGATATCTATGGTTTTGAAGCATCAGAAAGTTTCATATCTGACGTGACAGATAAAATACTTCCTCAGATTGAAGACTGGCAGAACCGTCCACTGGATGAGGTATATCCGATCCTTTACATCGATGCAATCTATTATTCTGTACGGGATAATGGAGTCATTCGTAAACTTGCAGCTTATGTCATTCTAGGTATTAATACAGAGGGCAAAAAGGAAGTCCTGACCATTACAATCGGTGACAATGAAAGTGCGAAATACTGGCTTTCAGTCTTAAATGAACTGAAAAATCGAGGAGTTAAGGATATCCTGATCATCTGCGCCGACGGCCTTACAGGCATTAAGGAAGCGATTGCAGCAGCGTTTCCAAAAACAGAATACCAGAGATGTATTGTTCATCAGGTAAGAAACACTCTGAAATACGTTCCGGATAAGGATAGAAAAGCCTTTGCTACAGACTTAAAAACCATCTATCAGGCTGCTGACGAGCAGAAAGCTCTGGCTGCCTTAGACCGTGTAACTGAAAAATGGACTCCCAAATACCCGAATTCCATGAAGCGTTGGAAGGACAACTGGGATGCTGTTTCACCTATTTTTAAGTTCTCAACCACTATCAGAAAGGTCATTTACACGACAAATGCGATAGAATCACTGAATTCCACCTACCGGAAGCTGAATCGCCAAAGGAGCGTATTTCCAAGCGATACCGCCCTGTTAAAAGCCCTGTATTTGGCCACTTTTGAGGCTACGAAAAAGTGGACTACCACAATCCGGGATTGGGGCCAGGTCTATGGAGAATTGAGTATTATGTACGAAGGACGCTTACCTGAATAATCAAAAGACAGCTTAAAAAGACAGGCGGGAAACCGCCTGCCCTTGACATGCCTGTAAGCAACTGTTATATACAAAACAAGGGCGATAAGCCTAATCCGTAAGCTTATTGCCCTTAATTATCATAGAAGAATCTTATTTACAGAGATTTTCTCATACACTCAATTTTTCAGGAAGTTCACAATAAGGAGTCGGCAACAAAAAATAAGAAAGTTAAGATTAATTTACTTGATTTTAAATTGTTTTTGTTTTATTATATATGCGTGTTCATGAAAATGAAAAAGGAGAAAAATATGAACAAACAAAAAAATGATATTTTAAATATTTTATTACAAGAGCCGTTTATTAATCAGAGAATTCTAGCAGAAGAGTCAGGACATTCTTTAGGGATAGTGAATCGTTCGTTAAAAGAATTAATGCAAGAAAATTATATTGATGAGAATATTTGCCCTACAAAAAAAGCGGTTGAGGAATTTAATGAAAAAAAGCCGCAACGTGCAGTGATTTTAGCTGCTGGATTTGGGATGAGAATGGTTCCGATTAATTTGGAAATGCCCAAAGGACTTTTAGAAGTTAACGGTGAGACTTTGATTGAAAGGATTATTAAACAACTTCATGAAGTTGAAATACGGGAAATATATGTAGTAGTTGGCTTTATGAAAGAAAAATATGAATATTTGATCGATGAGTACCATGTTGAACTTATATTTAATCCGGAATATGCAAGCAAAAATAATTTACATTCTGTTAATTTGGTACGAGATCATCTGAAAAATGCATATATAATTCCTTGCGATATTTGGTGTGATAGAAATCCATTCCAACAGCATGAGTTGTATTCTTGGTATATGGTCAGTGATTTGGTTGATAATCACAGTAATATACGCGTAAATCGAAAAATGGAATTGGTAACAGTGCCACAAAAAATTGGTGGCAATGCAATGATAGGAATTTGTTATTTAGTGGATACTGATGCAGAGATAGTAAAAGCACGAATTCAAAAATATTGTCAAGATGGACAATTTGATGAGTCTTTTTGGGAAGCGGCACTTTATGATAAAAATCGAATGATAGTTAATGCACGGGTAGTTCATTCATCCGATGTTGTAGAAATCAATACATATGAACAATTACGTGAGTTAGATAGAGAATCCCAACAACTTAAATCCAAGGCAATCCAGACTATTTGTGATGTATTTCAGGTGGAAGCAGACGAGGTGACTAATATCACTGTATTAAAAAAGGGAATGACAAATCGGTCTTTTCTATTTGAATGTAAGGGCCGAAAATACATTATGAGAATTCCTGGAGAAGGTACAGATCAATTGATTAATAGAAAGCAAGAAGCTTCGGTGTATCATGTAATTTGTAATAAAAATATTTGCGATGATATTGCCTATATTAATCCAGAGAATGGATATAAAATTACGGAATTTTTGGAAGGCGCAAAAGTATGTGATCCATCGAATTATGAAGATGTTAAGAAGTGCATGAAGCGTTTGCGGGGATTTCATGACTTGAAATTGAAAGTAAATCATGAGTTTGACATTTTCGGACAGATGGAATTCTATGAAACATTGTGGGAGGGAACATCCTCTGTTTATAAGGATTATGAAAAAACAAAAGCAAATGTTTTGTCGTTGAAACATTATATTGATTTACATGCTGGAGAAAAAGTTCTGACCCATATTGATGCAGTGCCGGATAATTTTCTGTTTGTGGAGAAAGATGGCAAGGAAGAGATCCGATTAATTGACTGGGAGTATGCGGGAATGCAGGATCCTCATGTGGATGTGGCGATGTTCTGCATTTACTCACTTTATAATAAGTGTCAGGTGGACCGACTGATTGATGCTTATTTTACAGAAGGTTGTGCTGATGCGACCAGAATCAAAATTTACTGCTATATTGCAGCCTGTGGCTTGTTGTGGAGTAACTGGTGTGAGTATAAGCGGAATCTTGGTGTGGAGTTCGGCGAGTATTCGCTCCAACAGTATCGCTATGCAAAAGACTATTATCGAATTGTTCAAGAAGAATTGAAAAAACAAGAGGAGAAAAAGTAAATGCCGAAAGTAGAAAGAGCCATTATTATGGCAGCAGGTCTAGGGAATCGAATGCACCCGGTAACACTGAAAACCCCGAAACCGTTAGTTAAAGTGAATGGTGTCAGAATGATTGATACAGTAATCGATGGTTTGCATAAAAACGGAATATATGAAATTTACGTTGTGGTTGGTTATCTAAAAGAGCAGTTTGCAGAATTGAGGAAAAAATATTCAAGTATTAGATTGATTGAAAATCCATACTATGATATTTGCAATAACATTGCATCGCTTTATGTGGCACGAGACCACATTGAAAATGCAATTATTTTGGATGGTGACCAGATTATTTATAATCCAGAAATTCTTGCACCAGAATTCGACCGCTCTGGCTATAACAGTGTTTGGACAGATGGAGAAACGGATGAGTGGCTTCAGACTGTTGAAAATGGCATTGTTACGGCATGCAGTCGGACAGGTGGAAAAGGCGGATGGCAGCTGTACAGTATTTCTCGCTGGACTGCAGAGGACGGAAAAAAACTGAAACGTCATCTCGAAATTGAGTTTGAACAAAAGAAGAATCGGCAAATCTACTGGGATGATGTGGCGATATTCTGTTACCCGGAAGAGTATCAATTGGGTATTCGTCCTATGAATAAGGACGATATTATAGAGGTGGATAATTTGAGTGAGTTAATTGCTTTGGATGCCAGCTACAAAAAATATGTGGAGGAAAAGTAAATGAATGAAAAAAAAGAACGTGGAAAAATCGACTGGATGATAACACTAGTGCCTTTGGCAATCGTAATTGCATTATGTGTTCTATTCTTTTTTTTACCAGAACAATCGAATGCTGTACTGAGCCAGATTCGTTTTTTCTTTGGTGATACCTTTGGTACATATTACTTAGTAATTGGATTGGGAATTTTCATTCTTTCTTTGTATATTGCTGGGTCTAAGTATGGTAACATCGTTCTTGGCGAGCAGAATGAGAAGCCGAAGTATTCATTCTTTGCATGGGGTTCAATGATGTTTACTTGTGGTCTTGCTGCGGATATCTTGTTCTATTCATTCTCAGAATGGGTGCTGTATGCAACTGATCCACATCTGGCAGAAATGGGTAGTATTCAGGACTGGGCAGGTGTATATCCACTGTTTCATTGGAGTTTTATTCCGTGGGGATTCTATCTGGTACTGGCTGTTGCCTTTGGCTTTATGCTCCATGTAAGAAAAAGAAATCGTCAGAAGTATTCAGAGGCTTGCCGTCCGATTCTTGGAAAGTATACTGATAGCTGGGCAGGTCGCATTATTGACCTGTTAGCTGTGTTTGCACTCCTTGCCGGCACTGCTACAACATTTAGTGTGGCAACACCGCTGATGGCAACCATTATTAGTGAGCTGTTCCATGTTACTGTTAGCCGTACTGTAATCAACATTATTATTCTTCTGATTACCTGCGTTGTATATACATATTCCTTGCTGCATGGTTTTAAGGGAATCAGCAAGCTGGCAAATATTTGTATTTATATGTTCTTTGGGCTGATTGCTTTTGTATTGCTGTTCGGCGGAGAAACACGGTATATTATTGAAACTGGTTTTTCTTCACTTGGACGGATGATTCAGAACTTTGTTGATCTGTCTACGTTTACTGATCCACTCCGTACATCGAATTTCCCGCAGAACTGGACGATTTATTATTGGGCTTATTGGATGGTCTGGTGTGTGGCTGCCCCGTTCTTTATCGGCAGCATTTCTCGTGGCAGAACAGTGCGACAGACAATTCTTGGTGGTTATGTATTTGGTGTTGGCTCTACGTTGACGAGCTTTATCGTACTTGGTAATTATTCTATGGGAATGCAGGTCACTGGAAAGGCTGACTTTATTGCGCAGTATCTGGAGAGCGGAGATCTGTATGGCATGATTGTGTCTATCATTAAAACGATGCCTGGTGCACCTGTTATCATGGTTGTTGTGTTGTTGACGATGATAGCTTTTTATGCGACTTCCTTTGATTCGATTGCGTTGACAGCGTCTTGCTACAGTTATCACACACTGGAGGATGTTGAACAACCAAATAAGGGCATTCAGCTGATGTGGTGTATTTTATTGATCCTGCTTCCGATTGCTTTGTTGTTTGCGGAGAGTTCCATGAACAATCTTCAGTCTGTTAGCATTGTTGCAGCATTTCCGATTGGTGCGGTAATTGTGATGATCGTAGTTAGCTTTATGAAGGATGCTAAAAAATACATGGAAAATTTGGAAGATTCGGCGAAGAAAAATAGTCAGAAATAGCTAGAGAAATATATGAGAGCGTAGTATAATTGGATACAAGATTGTGTGAAGTATTATTACACAGTAGTTGCTTTGATGAATCATACATCTCTCCGTGGTAGGCAGTAGGTAGTGGCCTATGCAGCTGAGATGTATGAATAATGTGTTTGAAGAGTGGAAGCTATACTGAAAAGAAAAAATATTGACAATTAGTGATTACCGAGAGGACTATAGAAGATGAAAATATTCGTAACAGGCGTAGCAGGCCAGCTTGGTCATGATGTCATGAATGAATTAGCAAAGAGAGGATACGAAGGAGTCGGAAGTGACATTGCTCCGGCATACAGTGGAGTACAGGATGGCTCTGCAGTAACGACGATGCCCTATGTATCTATGGATATTACTGATGCAGCAGTAGTGGAGAAGACATTACTGGAGATTCATCCCGATGTGATTGTGCACTGTGCAGCATGGACGGCAGTGGATGCGGCGGAGGATGAGGACAAGCAGGCAAAGGTAAAAGCCATCAATGTAGACGGAACCCAGAATATTGTAAACGCGGCAAAGAAAATCGATGCGAAGATGGTGTATATCAGTACCGACTATGTATTCGATGGTCAGGGTACCACTCCGTGGGAGCCGGACTGCAAGGCATATGCGCCGGTCAATGTATATGGACAGACAAAGCTTGGTGGGGAACTGGCAGTATCCGGAACATTGGAAAAATATTTTATTGTCCGGATTGCCTGGGTATTTGGTCTGAATGGAAAGAATTTCATTAAGACCATGCTGAATGTGGGAAAGACTCATCCGGAAGTAAGAGTAGTCAATGATCAGATCGGAACACCGACTTATACATTGGATCTGGCAAGACTGTTGGTAGATATGATTGAGACCGATAAATATGGTTATTATCATGCAACCAATGAAGGTGGCTATATTTCCTGGTATGATTTTACGGTTGAGATTTATCGACAGGCAGGGATGGATACGAAGGTAACACCGGTAACGACAGCAGAATATGGTCTTTCTAAAGCGGCAAGACCTTATAACTCCAGACTGGATAAGAGCAAACTGACGGCAAATGGCTTCCAGCCCCTTCCTACATGGCAGGATGCGGTAGGTCGTTATCTGAAAGCATTAAAAGAACAGGGGGAATTTTAAGATGAAGGGTATTGTATTAGCAGGAGGAGCAGGAACAAGACTGTATCCCCTCACTATGGTGACCAGCAAGCAGCTGCTTCCGGTATATGACAAGCCGATGATTTATTATCCGCTGTCCACACTGATGCTGGCAGGTATTAAGGATATTTTGATTATTTCCACACCGGTGGATACACCGAGATTTGAGCAGCTTCTGGGCGATGGTAACCAGTTCGGACTGAATCTGTCTTACAAGGTACAGCCGTCACCGGATGGACTGGCCCAGGCATTTCTGTTGGGAGAAGAGTTTATCGGGGATGATGCCTGTGCGATGGTGCTTGGTGATAACATTTTCTATGGCAATGGATTTGGAAAGACCCTTCGTGCAGCAGCAAAGGATGCAGAAGAGGGCAAAGCAACGGTATTTGGTTATTATGTCAATGATCCGGAACGCTTTGGTATCGTGGAGTTTGATGAGAATGGGAAAGCCATCTCTATCGAGGAGAAGCCGGCACAGCCGAAGAGTAATTATGCAGTAACCGGCCTGTATTTCTATCCGGCAGGTGTCAGTGCCATGGCAAAAGAGGTAAAGCCGTCTGCCAGAGGAGAGCTGGAGATCACCACATTAAATGATATGTATCTGAAGGAAGATCGGCTGAATGTACAGTTACTGGGCCGCGGCTTTGCATGGCTGGATACCGGAACCATGGACAGCCTAGTAGAGGCAGCCGATTTTGTACAGATGATCGAAAAGAGACAGGGAATTACCATTTCCGCACCGGAAGAGATTGCCTATATTAATAAATGGATTGATAAAGAAAAGTTACTGGAATCAGCATCAAGATATGGGAAGAGTCCATATGGAGAACATCTGAAAGCAGTAGCAGAGGGAAAGGTAAAATATTAAGGTAGAGAACGATGGGACAGATTACAGTAGAGAAAAATGTAGGTGGAATAGAAGGCCTTTGTGTCATCTCTCCGGCAGTACATGGTGATGATCGTGGATATTTTATGGAGACGTATAATGAACGCGATATGAAGGAAGCTGGAATTGATGTGCATTTTGTGCAGGATAACCAGTCAATGTCTGTAAAGGGTGTGCTTAGAGGCCTGCATTTCCAGAAGCATTATCCGCAGTGTAAACTGGTGCGGGCAGTGAGAGGAACGGTTTTTGATGTTGCAGTTGATCTGCGGGCAGAGTCTTCTACATATGGAAAATGGTATGGAGTGGAATTGTCTGCGGAGAATAAAAAGCAGTTCTTAATTCCGGAAGGATTTGCACATGGATTTCTGGTATTGAGTGAGGAAGCGGAATTTTGCTATAAAGTAAATGACTTCTGGCATCCGAACGACGAAGGTGGAATGGCATGGAATGATCCAGAGATTGGTATTCAGTGGCCGGAACTCGTGGGTGAGTACAATGGGGCTGCTTCTGCTGAGGGGTATGAACTGAAGGATGGAACAAAATTAATCCTTTCAGAAAAAGACCAGAAGTGGAATGGTCTGAGTGAGACATTCAAATTTTAGACGATAAGGGAATAATGATGTACGATTATTTAGTAGTCGGTTCCGGTCTTTACGGAGCCATCTTTGCACACGAGGCGAAGGCAGCAGGAAAATCCGTTCTGGTCATTGACAAGCGGCCGAACATTGCAGGAAATGTGTATACGGAGGATGTGGAAGGTATTCACGTTCACAAGTATGGTGCACACATTTTCCATACAAACAATAAGAAGGTGTGGGATTATATCACGCAGTTTGCGGAGTTCAACCGTTTTACCAACAGTCCGGTGGCGAACTATAAGGGTGAGTTATACAGCCTTCCGTTCAATATGTACACCTTTAATAAGATGTGGGGTGTGGTAACACCGGAAGAGGCAGCAGCGAAGATTGAGGAGCAGAAGAAGGAAGCTGGGATCACCGATCCGAAGAACCTGGAAGAGCAGGCCATCTCTCTGGTAGGAAAGGATATCTTTGAGAAGCTGGTGAAGGGCTACACCGAGAAGCAGTGGGGAAGAGACTGTAAAGATCTTCCGGCCTTTATCATCAAACGGTTGCCGGTTCGTCTGACCTTTGATAACAACTATTTCAATGCGCTGTATCAGGGAATTCCCATGGGGGGTTACACGAAGATGGTAGCCAACCTGCTGGAGGGTATCGAAGTACGCCTGAACACCGATTATCTGGAGAATAAGGCAGAGCTGGATGCACTGGCAGAGAAGGTGGTCTATACCGGTCCGGTGGATGCCTACTTTGACTATAAGCTGGGAACGCTGGAATACCGTTCTGTCCGGTTCGAGACAGAGCTTCTGGATAAGCCGAATTTCCAGGGCAATGCGGCAGTGAATTATACAGACCGGGAGACTCCATGGACTAGAATTATCGAACATAAGTGGTTTGAGTTTGGTAAGGATGATGAGGGAAATGATCTTCCGAAGACCGTCATCAGCCGGGAGTACAGCTCTGAGTGGAAGCCGGGGGATGAACCCTATTATCCGGTCAACGATGAGAAGAACGGAGCGCTCTATGCCGAGTATAAGAAGCTGGCAGATCAGGAAGAGAAGGTGATCTTCGGCGGACGTCTCGGTGAATATAAATATTATGACATGGATGCAGTCATTGCTTCTGCGCTGACGATGTGCGAGAAGGAATTAGGTTAGAATAGTAATAGATCGAGAACAGTCTGATGAAAAGTGTCAGGCTGTTTTTGATTTTTAGGTGTTAATAATCGTTGTTCTATGGTAAAGTAAAGATAAATATTAAGACATAAATAGAAGAAATTTATTATAGGAATCAACACAGGGAGGCAGATAGTAAAATATCTGAGAGATGATGAAAACACAGAAGCTTACACCGGGAATAAAATACAATACATCGGAAAAAAATTATATAAAATCTACTATGTATGAATTTGATCGTAATGAAGAAATTTTGGTAGAAGAAAAACAGGATAATGGGACATATGATCGAATATTGCTTTGTTATAATATTGGAAAAGGGGAAAAAGCGTATTTTAGTGAAGAATATCTACCTTATGGAATGAAAAAAGAAGGAGTGAAGAAACCGGATATTACGGCAATTGTGGAGAATTCACATGAAAAGGAAATAAAATGGTTTATTTATGATATAAAGGATACGGTAATTAATGCAAATACAGCAGTAAAACTATGCAGTCAATGGCATAGTGGTATTGAGCATATTTCAATGGGATATTTAGATCAATTACCAGACTATCATGTAAATTCTTCGCTCGGAGTAATAACGAGGTATTGGGATAAAGAACGGCTTGGAAAAGAAATGGAAGACTATAGAAAAAAGATTGAATCATTGCAAATAGGTAATTTACTATTGACAGCAAGAAAGGGAAAAATCAATGTACGCGAGTATGAAGGAAAAATAGAGGCGATGCAGAATATAGTAAATGAACAATTTATAGATTATGATGAACTTACGAAAAATAAAAAAGTATACAGTATTAATTATATTATGCTGAATACGGAAGACAGTATTACATATAGTGCATGCATGGATATTTGTCTATAGGTATTATTGTTTTGAAAAGACCGTAAAGGAGATGGGAAAAGATGTTTAAAAATTGTATATTGAATGCTAAGTATAATGAATACGTTACAAAGTATGATTTGGATGAAACAGATAACACGGAAAATGAAGAAAAATATATTTGTTATACATATCTTTCGCAGATTCAGCCGGAAAGATTAGAAAGGGATACGGATTTACTTGAAAAAATATGTGAGAATAAATTTAAGGATAAAGGGATAATGGGCATTGCAATTGCACTTAATACACAATTACTCACATCAAAAACAGATATAGATGATATTTTGCAAATAGAAGGGAGAGGAAAATTTGATATATATGTAATTGCGCATGAGAACAGCATGACTCCTGAAAAGATTATAGATAATGTCTTAAAAAACGCAGGGGAAAACTTTGAGTTTGCAGAAATAATTCGATATATGAATTCACAGAAAATAATCACGAAATGGGAGGAAATACCGAACATAAATATCATATTTGTAGGAGAAAAAGAGCAAGAAGTAGAAAGCGTTAAGAAAGATGATTATATTGAAAATGTATATCGATTGGATGAAGAAAAATTATTGAGAATAGCAAATGACAATGAAAATAGTTGTGAACTAGTATTGAAGTATACAGATGGATTCCCTTTTCACAAAGAACCTGATGAAGGACAAACATATGTTGTGTTATGTGAAGCAGAAAAACTTATTGACATAATAAAAAATGAAGATGGACTGATTAGAACAAATATTTTTGATGCAAATGTAAGAGCATATCAAGGCGACACAGATGTAAATAAAGAAATTGTATCGACACTGAAAGAATGCCCGAGAAATTTTGTTTTGTATAATAATGGAATTACGATGGTATGTAATAAATTAGTTCCAGATGGTAAGACATTGAGAATAAGGAATCTTCAAATTGTTAATGGATGTCAAACTTGTAATTCGATATATAAGGCATATAAAGAAAAGACAGATTTATCTAAAGCAAAAGTAATTGTTAAGATTATTGAGGCAAAAGGAGAATCAGTTACACAGGGGATTGTGCGAGGAACGAATAGACAAAATATTGTATATAAAGAAGCATTTGAGACCATCAGACAGTTTCATAAAGACTTGGAGGATTTTATCAAATGCATAGAAACAAAAGGATTCTGTAAGATATATTATGAAAGAAGATCAAAGCAATACAATTCTGATTCAAATATAAAACCATATCAAAAAGTGAGTTTCAGAATGCTTATACAGAGTATGGTTGCAATGTACATGAATAAGGTAGAAATTGCACATCGTCATGAATCTAAATTGTTAACAGATTATAAAGATATTCTTTTTGTAGAAGGACAGTCGTTTTATCCCTACTATGTTGCTGCTTTGTTATCATCAAATCTGGATATTATGATGAAAAAAGAGAAAGAATTGGGGGATTTAAAAAATTATAAAATGCATATATTATTTCTGATTCAGGAATTAAATATGGGAGCTTCCCCCAGCATAAATGATAAAGCAGCAATAGAAGAATATTGTAAGGAATTTTTAGATGTTTTAGCGACAAGTAAATTTGAAAAAATGGTTTTGACTGCTGCGGACAAATTTAGAAATCTTATGAAAAAATGGATTGATAAGAAGGGTGAAAATTATAGATTTTCGGTAAAAGATAATCCGGAATTTACAGAATTTATGCTAAATGAACTTCGTGGAAATACGCAAATAAGTCAATCAGATAGTATGTATCATGGAACTGTAATGACTGTTACCACAGATAAATATGGAAATTTGTTTGGCTTTATAAAACGTAAACCTAATAATATATATTTTAATGAACTTGACAATCCTGATATGAATATTTTATATGAGGGAAAAGAAGTAAGCTATAAAATAACAGGAACTGGAAATCAAATGAGGGCTATAAATGTTAGATTGGCATAGTGATATCTGTAATAAAAAAGCAAATTGAGAAGAGCGGAAAAAGTTATGAGAACAAAAATAGAAATTAGAAAATTGGCAAAAATTGAAAGTGCAAGTGTATACTTGGATGATTTTTTGCTATTTGTAGGAGATAACAATAGTGGAAAAACGTTATTAATGGAATTGTTATATGGTATTATTGATTCGGTCAGCAAGTGGAAAAATAATTGCAATAAAGCAAGAATTACGGAGCAAGATAATGTAAAATATATTCAGTTTGCGAATGACTGGTTTAGAAATGTAGAGGATGAACTTAATAGATATTTACATGTTAATAAAGAACAGTTTGTTTTAAATAGTTTTTTCAGTTCAATTCCGTTAGAAAGTGTTCAAATTAAATTTGAGGATACAGAGGAGTTGTTTTATATTGGAGCAATTTCAGAACAGGTAAGCCTGGAAAAACAGTATCCTAATGGAGAACGAGAAACTATCTTTGAAGAAACTTATGTTTCTGACAATATTGAAGATGAGCTGGCACATAAAGTACTGCTTGATATGATAGGTATACATGGAAATGAAAAACAATTGTTTGTACCTGCAGCAAGGGCAGGATTACAGATGTTGTATAGATATTTTTTTGTAACATCTGGAAGTGTAAATCCGGGAATGCCGTTGGCAGTGTTTGAATATCTTAAATTTATGCAAACATATGCAACCAGAAATACTTTTTCAGAAAATGAAAAGGAATTACTTGATTTTCTGGAACAGAAGGTAATAAAGGGAAAGATAGAATTTGAAAATAATGAATTTATTTTTTATGAAGGGGAGAATAAGATTCCTTTAAACTATGCATCGTCTATGATACATGAAGTATCGGTTCTTACGAGTATATTGAAATCCAATAAGCAATTGAAATATATTTACTATGATGAAGTTGAAAATAGTGTACATCCGCTTATGCAGGGAAAAGTTGCATCCGCATTAATACGCCTATGTAATTTGGAAAAAAGAATTATTATATCAACTCATAGTGATACGATGGCAGGTAAAATTAACAATTTGCTTTTATTATCAAAAATGAAAAACATGGGAGAAAAAAGAAAAAAGATAAGTAAAATTGGATTAACAGTTAGTGATATGCTGATGGATAATAAAACTGTAATGGTTTACGAATTTAAGAAAGATAATGATGACAAAGTAAGAGTAGAGCCACTAGAGTTTATGGAATATCCTCAAATTGGATATTGTTTTGAAAGATTTAACGAAAATATAGATCAGCTTTATAATGAATCGAATTTTATAATGGAAGATGACGAAAATTAATAAATTTTATTGAAGATGTGTGAGCGAGAACTGAAAGGATAAGTGTGAAGATATGAATGAAAATTTCTCGTCTGCTGGCAGCAGCTTTATTAGTCCCGTTAACGTTGACCCAGATTACATTTCCGTCGAAAGCGGAAGAGTCTGTCCGCAAGATCACGAATCTGATTGTGTTTGTGAATTTTCAGGATACCGTACATAAAGAACAGTGCTATACCGGGGATCCACAGATTCAGGAACTTTTTGACGGAGATGAGAAGAATCCAAAGTCTTTAAAGCAGTATATAAAGGCGATCTCTTATGGACAGATGGAAGTGGAGAATGTAATTCCACAATATGACAGTGGGGATCATAAAGTAACTCCTTGTCAGCTGTCAATGTTATCCAGCGAGTATTCGGATGGAATAGAAGGGGACGAAAAGCTGATCAATCAGCTGGTGCTGGAGTATGGAAATCAGCTGGATTTGTCAGGTGAGGAATTAGACTGTGACGGGGACGGAAAGATTGACAATCTGATGCTTGTGCTGCCGGATGAACCAGCTAACAGCAATACCTCCGGACGAATGAATACTTACCAGGGGAGTGCTTCAATTGGCGGAAAACAGATTGGAAATTACACGGTGATTCCGGAATATGATGCTTACAAGAGCAGCATAAAGAAAAGTGGAGTCATCATTCATGAGTTCCTTCATACCCTTGGATGCCCAGATCTTTATTGGGGAGGAGCGACAGGAGGAGAAGTACCGGTGGGATTCTGGGATATGATGGCAACGGGTGATGCGGGACTCCCCTACCCATTGGCTTATACCAGATCTCACGATCTGGGGTTGTTCCGGATACCGGAAATAAGAACTTCCCAGACAGATTATAGGATTTATGCGGCTTCTGCAGCAACATCTGCCACAAAAGACCAGCAGGCGGTGATCCTGAAGACAGACAGGTATGCAGATGAGTTTTTTGTAGTGGAATATCGGAAACCAGGAACGGATTACGATAGTTATATGCAGGGAAGCGGTCTGGTGATCTATCGGGTAAAGGAAGGCCGCCGCGGTAATATGCAGGGACCGCCTTTTGGAATCTATGTATTCCGGCAGGGGGATTCCATGCTGGATGGCCATGAGAAGGCAGATTACGAACTGCTGAAAAGCAGTTCCTGGTTTTCACAGGAGAGCGGACGGACTACTTTTGGAAATGCTTCTGCAGAGGCTGGCCTTGGTGACAATGCGCTGACCTATTCGGATGGAACCAACAGTGGAATTGTTATCAAAAATATTGGAAGCGCGAAAGGAGATACGATCTCCTTCGATATCGAGTTTGCAGATACCAGTGACAGTGCTGCCTGGAAAGCAGAATCGGATACCATGTGGAATGGACTGACAGATCCTGTGGATAGGGATGAGCATACACCCATGAAGATGATGGAAAGCAATGGACAGCGGTTTGCAGCTTATGTGGATAGAAACTGGTATGCAAGACTGGCTTGTTGGAATGGAAGCACATGGGAGAATGTATTTACTTCGCCACAGCGATATGTATCAGATATTTCTGTAACAGGAAATGATGATCTGTATCTTGCATATGGGACTGGAGACGGATGTTATGCCTATGAGTATCAGCCATCCGCGCAGAGTGGAAGGCTGCTTGGAAATCAGATTTGTGGAACCGAGGGAGCCAATCCGTCGATTACCTGCAGTGGCAGTAAGGTGTATGCTGCCTGCCGGTCTGTAGATGGGACGAACAACATATCTGTAAAATCCTATGATGCCCAGTCCGATTTCTGGAAGGCACTGGCGGATACCAATCTTCAGGCGAATAGTTTTGTACTGAAACAGTATGGTGGAAAACTCTATCTATTGAAAGACGGAACGACATTTGGAAAGAATGGAATGTATCTTTATTCCCTGGACCCAACGGTAGATACGGCATGGAAGCAGGTGGGAGAGCAGGAACTTACGGGTAATCCATCCAGCGGAATAGATCTCTGCTTCAACGGTGAGAAGATTTATGTAACGTATTATGACAGCAGTCAGCAGGTGATTGAATCCAAAGTGTGGACAGGCTCCGCATGGGAAACGTTTTGCCCGAAAATCGCTGTTCAGGATGTAAGTAGTCTGGATACTTATTATCAAGACGGAAAGGTATATTTACGTTTTGTAGATAATGGAACCGCAGCGTACCGAAGCTGTGCGGTAACGCCGGAGATAGTAAAGCCGGATCCGACACCGGATCCGCCCACAGAACCGGAGCAGCCGACTACCCCGCCGCAGCCCTCAAAACCAGAGCAGCCGACCACCCCGCCACAGCCGACCACCCCGCCGCAGCCCTCAGAGCCGGAACAGCCGACCATCCCACCGCAGCCCTCAAAACCAGAGCAGTCGACCACACCAACACAGCCAACGGAACCGGTGACACCGACCGAACCAGAAGTTCCTGCAGTACCCCAGTATACGGCAGATGAAAGTGTTTATGGACTTCATGCAGCAGCAGTAAATTACAAAACGATTCAGCTGACCTGGAATAAAGCAGATGGAGCAACCGGTTATGAAGTGTATTACTCCACTTCACCGGATTCGGGTTATCGGTTTCTTAAGAAATTTGGAAAAGGCGCGAAGAAATACAAGTTTACGAAGGCGGTCTGCGGAACCTCTTATTATTTTAAACTACGCCCGCTTCGGAAAGTGAAGAAGACCATCACGTATCTGGAGGAGTCCAACCCAGTAACCACTTCAACCGTCAGTGATCCGGTGAAGAATCTGAAAGCAAAAGCCCAGAAGAATGGAAAAGTCCGGCTGACCTGGAAGAAGGCAAGAGGAATCGGAACCTATGTGATCCTTCGTTCAGACAGCAGCAACGGGGAATACAGGCAGATTGGAACAACCGGGAAAAATTCCTGCATGAATATCGAACTGGAGATTGGAAAGACCTATTACTACAAAGTGTATGGTGTACAGGGCAGTTATCAGACCGATGAGTGTGGACCGGTAGGCGTGACGACGAAGTAGAAACAGTTGTGAAACAATCGCAAATCGTATATAATGGTACAGAATCTTTACAACATTTTTGGAAGAGGAAAAGGATATATGTGTGGAATAGTTGGTTACATTGGAGAGGCACAGGCCGCTCCCATTCTGCTTGCCGGACTTGGCAAGCTGGAGTACCGTGGATATGACTCCGCGGGAATTGCTGTTCGCAATGAGGCGACAGGAAAGATTGAGATTGTAAAGGAAAAAGGCCGCCTTCGTGCCCTGGTGGAGAAGACGGACAATGGAAAAGCAGTACCGGGTACCTGCGGTGTTGGTCATACCAGATGGGCGACCCATGGCGAGCCATCTGCTCAGAATGCTCATCCCCATTGTACAGAGGATCGTTCTGTTGTATTGGTACATAACGGAATCATCGAGAACTATCAGGAACTGAAGGAAAAGCTTCTGAAATCCGGTTATACCTTTTATTCTCAGACCGATACGGAAGTAGCAGTAAAACTCATTGACTATTATTACAAGAAGACGGGAACGCCGTTGGAGGCGATTTCCAGAGCTATGCTGCGTATTCGTGGTTCTTATGCCTTTGGCATTATGTTCCATGATTATCCGGGTAAGCTCTTTGCAGCAAGAAAGGACAGTCCGCTCATCATTGGCGTTGGTGACCACGGCAGCCTGATCGCATCGGATGTTCCGGCTATTCTGGATCAGACCAGAAAAGTGTATTACATTGGGAATCTGGAGATCGCAGAGATCACCCAGGATGAAGTGCATTTTTATAATATTGATCGGGAAGAACTGCAGAAAGATCTGGTAGAGATCAAATGGGATGCCAAGGCAGCAGAAAAAGGCGGCTTTGAGCATTTCATGCTCAAGGAAATTCATGAGCAGCCCAAAGCAGTAAAAGACACCATCAATGCTTATGTGAAGGATGGCGGGATTGACTTTTCCCAGGTGGGCCTAAGTGATGAGCAGCTGAAAAATCTGGAGAGAATTTATATTGTGGCATGTGGCTCTGCATACCATGTAGGCATGTCCGCAAAATACATTCTGGAATCTCTGGCTGATATTCCGGTGGAGGTGGATCTGGCCTCCGAGTTCCGTTACCGGGATCCGAAGCTGATTGAAAATTCCATGGTGATTGTCATTTCCCAGTCAGGAGAGACGGCAGACAGCCTGGCAGCCCTTCGCCTTTCCAAAGAGAAGGGAAGACCGGTGCTCGGCGTTGTGAATGTGATTGGATCCAGTATTGCCCGGGAGAGTGATTATGTGCTTTATACCTATGCGGGCCCGGAGATTTCCGTGGCAACTACCAAGGCTTACAGCACCCAGCTCGTTGCCATGTATCTTTTCACCATCCAGTTGGCGAAGGTAAAAGGGAAGATTACAGAGGAAAGAGAAGCAGAGCTGCTCACCGAGATGGCAACCCTGCCGGATAAGATTCAGCGGGTACTGGAAGACAAGGAGCGAATTCAGTGGTTTGCCAGCAAATATGCCAATGCAAAGGATATTTTCTTCATTGGAAGAGGTCTTGATTATGCCATCAGTCTGGAAGGCAGCCTGAAGATGAAGGAGATCAGCTACATTCACTCCGAGGCCTATGCAGCAGGCGAATTGAAGCACGGAACCATCAGTTTGATCGAGGACGGCACACTGGTAGTTGGCGTACTGACCCAGCAGGCCCTCTTTGAGAAGACGATCAGCAACCTGGTAGAGGTGAAGAGCCGTGGTGCTTATCTTATGGGACTGACCAGCTATGGTAATTATGCCGTGGAGGACACAGCAGATTTCTCTGTCTATGTACCGAAGACAGAGCAGTATTTCATGAACAGCCTGGCGATTGTGCCGTTACAGCTCATGGGATACTATGTCAGTGTTGCCAAGGGCCTGGATGTGGATAAACCGAGAAATCTTGCAAAATCTGTAACGGTAGAATAGAGAATTAGAAAATTTTACCGGGAATTCCGGTAAAATCTGATTCAAAACACGTTTTTACGCTATGTTTGATAAAGAGGTGTAAGAACGTGTACAGGCGGATAAGAGATCTTAGAGAAGACAATGATTTAAAACAGAGGCAGCTGGCAGATCATCTTGGCTGCAGCCAGAAAACTTACAGTGACTATGAGACAGGAAAAACGCATGTACCGGTAGAAATATTGGCGGTACTGTCGAAGTATTATGGCACAAGCGTTGATTACCTAATTGAACTGACAGATGAAAGGAAGCCATATCCGAGACAGAAAAGCCGCCGAAAGGTGTGAGGTCTATGGCAGAACTTTCCCGCAGAAAAACGACATATCTGCGAGTGGACTGGAGTAATGAAAGTTATGACAGCGGCAGCATGGTTACCTGTTCCATCAGGTGGGCGAATGTAATGTCTTCCAGAGCAAGCAACGGTGTCAGGTTTGAAGACAATGTATGGCTGGAAGCCAAGTTTTCCAGCTGTACCTTTGATAACGTTGTGATGCGGAAGGATTATTATCATACGTGTACGTTCTGGAATATTGTTCTGACAGACTGTAATGCCGGCCGGGTAAGCGCAGAAAAATCCCGTTTTGTAGGATGCAAGTGGGAGAATGGAATATATTCGGGAAGTACTTTCAGAAAATGCAATTTTCTCCATCTGACGGTGTCCCATGCATCCGTTGGAAACATGTTGTTTAAAGACTGCGTGTTCCGCGATACGGAGCTGGAAGATGTGGAATTCTATAATGTGATATTTAAAAATTGTCAGTTCGGTCGAATGCCGGAAGAATTAGAAGGATGTAAATTCATTCGCTGCAGTGAACTGTAGGTTTGTTAAACGCTACAGTTCACAGGCAAGCATATGTGTGAAAATGACAGACTGTGAACGGAACCGCTTGCGCTAAGTCCTCGATCCAGCGGTACTAACACTTGAACGTCGCTGATCGCTCGTTCTCGTGAAGTACCGGGACTGCGGACGTTCCTTTCACAGTGAGTCATTTCCACCACGCACATCATCTGTAAACTATAACTGTTAAGAAAAATTAAGAATTGTATCATGCCCCAAAGCATTGAACTTCTCGGGGAAACATAATATAATACAGGTAATGCGGCCATGGCGTCTGCCATGGCCTTTTTTCATGGTGTGGGACAAAATTTCCACACGAAAAAATACGTTAATGAAAGCGGGGAAATGAGTTGAAGAAAAAACTGGTTGTAAAAACTTTAGCACTTCTGCTCACCAGCGTCATGGTGATGGAGACGCCGATGCAGAGCTTTGCAGCAGAGAATACTATGATTACGGCAGAGGCGGAAGCAGGTGCAGGTGAAACTCAGAATGGAACGATAGGAGAGACAAAGGGACAGCCTGCGACAGAACAGCAGGATGCAGAAGGCCAGCAGTCAGAAGATACAACTGTAACAGGTGGCAGCACAACAAGTGATAATGGGTCTGGCTCAGAAAGTGGTGATACCCAGACTGCAGAAGGTGCTGCTTCTGATGAACAGCAGGGTGATGATTCTCAGCAGAATGAGGAAGGATCACAGCAGAGCAATGGGGCTGCGAAGGTAGAAAGTTCAGCCGCAATTCTGGAGGACAATACTGACGGAAATGAAGCAGTCGGTCAGAATGTGGAAAATAGTTCTGTAAGAATTCAGGCAAGGCAGTTTGGCGATGCACAGGTTAGTGTTGATGAGACAAAATTAGAGAAGGTGAGTGCAGCAAGAGCAGTATTGGAAGCTGCCTTAAAAGATAAAAAGGCTGATGTTACATTAAATCCGGATCAAGAGGGTAAAAAAGTCACACCGGCGGAGCTGAATCAATTACTTTCTGTGATTTTGGAAAGTAGTTACGGACAGGAAACTTACGCTACGGTTCTGCCTGATGTAGCAATCGAGACAGAAAACGGGAATGTAACAAAGGTGACATTTTCATATACAGCTTTTAATGCGCACATTGATAAAGCATCATGGGATAATGATAGTGTAGCAATTACATATGGTTATGATACTAGTAATGCTGCCAGCTTTAACCTTGTAGAAATTCCGGTAAACGGAGAAGAACCGGTATGGACCGATGCAAAAGTAATAGAAAACATTACCGATAAATCATATACATACAATCCGGAAAAACCAGGAAACTATAAATATATTTTATTGGGATATAAAGATGGAAAAGTAAGTACATACAGTAAAATCTCAGATACTGTTGCATATAGCCTTCCGGCAGTTACAGGTCTCAAAGTGACTTCTGTGGATCGAAATAGTATTTCTCTTTCCTGGGATAAGCTGAATCGTGCAGAAAAGTATACGCTGGTAAGAACCAATACGAAAACAAAGGCTGTAAAAGAGACAGAGATTGCAGATCCTAATACTACGACTTACAAAGATACTGCACTGGAAAATGATGCAGAGTATTCCTACGAGATCGTAGCATCTTGTACAAAGCCTTATGAGGAAGGAACATGGACCAGTGACTCCGCAGCGGTAGAAACGGTATCACCGGTATCAGGAATGGCAAAGCCGGGAATGTCTTACCAGTCCAATTCCAGTGATCAGGCAGTATTAAACTGGAACGGAGTGAGCGGAGCAGAGGGCTACGAACTTTATAACAGTGCAGATGGAAGTTATACGGATATTGGAAATGCAACAAGCTATACGCTGAATGGACTGATCGTGGGACAGAACTACACCTACGCAGTGTGCCCGTATAAGACAGTAAAAGGCATCAGAGTGTATGGTGCTCTGTCCGATACCGTGAACGTAACCACTACTCTCAGCGGTTCCTCCGTTCAGGCATCTGCAGCTGCTTACAACCAGATTAATCTGGCATGGGGTCAGACTGCACAGGCAGACGGCTATGAGATTTACAGAAATGGTCAGCTTCTGCAGACAATATGGGGAGGCAGCAACTGCTCCTATGCAGATACAGCCATTGCATGCGGCACGACCTACAGCTATCAGGTAAGAGCTTTTAAGAATACGAACGGAACTACTTCTTACGGGGCATTTTCAGGTGAGGCATCTGCAGTGACTTCCCTTCCGGGAACTTCCATGCAGGGAGCATCCTCTCAGGAATATCAGACGGTGACGATTACCTGGAATCAGGGTGTAGGTGCTACCGGATATGAGCTGTATCGTTCTAATACGTCCGGAACAAACTATAGCCTGTTGGCAGATATTACAGATGGAAATATCACGTCTTACCGTGATACCGCAGTGACAGTAGGTGAGACCTGGTTCTATAAGGTAAAACCTTACCGTGTGGAGAATGGTCAGAAGGTTTACGGACCGGAGACGGGAGAAGTATCCGGATTAGTAACCCTTGGAAGCGTATCCGGTGTGAACGCATGGGCGAGTGCCTATAACAGAATTGAACTGACTTGGAATAAGTTATCCTATGCAACCGGATATGAGATTTATTATTCTACCTCACCGGATAGTGGATATCAGTTTTTGAAACGTGTGGGAAAAGGAGCTTCCAAGTTTAAATGGAGTAAAGCTCAGTGCGGAACCACCTATTATTTCCAGATTCGCCCCATTCAGAAGGTGAAAAAAGTCACGAATTATGGTACTTTTTCCAATGCCGTATCTGCCATGACGACGATCGGAACACCTTCTGCTATGGTGAAAAAGGTTACTTATGACAGCATGACCCTGAGATGGAAAGCAGTTAAAGGTGCAAAAGGCTATAAGCTTTATGTATCTGATTCTGCAGACGGTTCCTATCAGTATTATATGACTACTAAGAGAACCAGCAACGTGCTGAAGAAACTGGAAGCGGGAAGAACCTACTATTTTAAAGTCACTGCATTCCGTGACAATTATGAGAGCCCGCTCTCAGGAACGATATCAGGAAGACCGTCCATCGGTGCGGTGACGAAATTAAAAGTAGTCTCTCAAAGTGGCACAGAATTAAAAGTATCCTGGAAAAAAGTAAAGGGTGCAGAAAAATATGTGATCCTGCGTTCTGGCAGTCAGAATGGCGTCTATACACAGGTAGGAGAGACGAATAAAGTATTTTATACCGATGGCGGACTGGCGAACAGTACGACTTATTTCTATAAAGTCTACGCAGTAAGAGGCAATTGTGCATCCGACCAGGTTGGACCGGTCAATGCCAGAACCAGAGATGCAGGCAGTGTGAATACCAATGAGGATAAGAAGAGCATCTATAAAGGAATTGATGTATCCTCTTATCAGGGAGATATTAACTGGGATGCAGTGGCAAAGGATGGTATTGATTTTGCCATGATCCGAATTCTGACAGGTAAGGATGCAAGCGCAATTAAATATGATAGCAAGTTCAAGACCAATTATAGCGGAGCGCGTGCCGCGGGATTGAATGTAGGCGTTTATCGTTATAGCTATGCTACATCAAGAACATTGGCTCGAAGAGAGGCAAAAGCGGTAATTAACGCACTGGATGGAAGAAAACTGGATTACCCGATTGTTATGGACTTCGAGGATTCCAGTATTCTGCAGGGAACTTCTACAAATTCCCGCCGTGCAGAGATTATTCTCGCATTCAAGGAAGAAGTAGAAAAAGCTGGATATAAATTTGCATTGTATGCAAATAAGAACTGGCTGGATAACTATATTGATACAGGTATGCTGGGAGATACCCATATCTGGATTGCCAGATGGAGAAGTCTGGAGTCTGGACATGGATATACCGGAAGAGGTACCGTCACCATGTGGCAGTATACGGATGCAGGCAGTGTCAAGGGTATTTCTGGTAAAGTCGACATGGATGTCAGCTATAAGAAATATCGTTAAATATGGAGAACGTAAAACAGGGTGTAGGCATGCACCCTGTTTTGTGTTACAATGATACATAATTATGAAATAAATGGAGAAAAAATATGAATGTAGCGCTGGTTATTGCGGGAGGTGTTGGCTCCAGAATGCATCAGGAGATTCCAAAGCAATTTATTAATGTATATGACAAGCCGGTTCTGGTTTATACAATGGAGGCATTTCAGAGGCATCCCATGATTGATGCGATTGAAGTAGTTTGTCTGGATGGCTGGCATGATATTCTCTGGGCATATGCCAAACAGTATGGAATTACAAAGTTGAAATGGGTGGTGTCCGGTGGAAAGACGGGACAGGAATCAATTCGGAATGGAGTATACCATCTGGAAGACAAGTGCAGTCCGGAGGATATTGTCATTGTACATGATGGCATAAGGCCATTAGTGGACGATACAGTGCTTTCTGATGTCATTATTAAATGCGAGCAGTATGGAAATGCAGTTACGGCAATGCCCTACAACGAGCAGATTTTTGTGGCAGATGATGAGATATCCACGGTAAAATACATTCCGCGGGAGACTTTGCGTCGGGTATCCACTCCACAGGCTTATCGGTATGATTTGCTGGACGAAAAGTATCATGAAGCCTTTGAAAAGAAAATTGGAATTTATGGATCGTCATATACCAATACGATGATGGTAGAGCTAGGAGTACGGCTATATTTTGCAGCGGGGTCTGATAAAAATATCAAGCTGACAACAACGGATGATCTGGAACTGTTTAAGGCGTATCTGAAAGCAGACAAAGATAACTGGTTGAAGTAGAGGAGAATAGATGGAATTAATTGAAAATAAAAAATATCAGGATTCTTTGCAGAATATTATAAATATGAATTTGCCTTGGGATCGATTTTGTGGAAAAACCATGATGGTTTCGGGAGCAACAGGATTGATCGGCAGTTTTCTGATTGATTTGATCATGCGATTAAATCAGGAAAAGCATTTAAACTGTCAGGTGATTGCGCTTGGCCGCAATCAGGAAAAAGCGGAAAAACGATTTAAACATTGGTGGAAGCAGAATACATTTAAGTATGTGGTATGCGATATTAATCAGCCATTGACTGAGCTGGATGACAAAGTGGATTATTTGTTCCATTTTGCCAGCAATACGCATCCGGTAGCTTATGCGACAGATCCAATTGGAACAGTTACAGCAAATATTTTGGGGACGTATCAGCTTTTAACATATGCAGCGGAACACAAGACAGAGCGTGTCGTATTTGCATCTTCAGTGGAGATCTATGGTGAGAACAGAGGAGATGTAGAACAATTTACAGAAGATTACTTGGGCTACATCGATTGCAATACACTAAGGGCGGGATATCCGGAAAGTAAGAGAGCGGGAGAAGCATTGTGCCAGGCATTTATCAGACAGAAAAACCTGGATATTGTAATTCCAAGGCTTTCCAGAACGTTTGGTCCTACGATGTTGAAAAGTGATACAAAAGCGTTGTCACAGTTCTTAAAAAATGGACTTTCAGGAGAAGATATTGTACTGAAGAGTAAAGGAACGCAGTTCTATTCCTATTCCTATGTGGCCGATGCGGTAACGGCGATTTTGTATTGTTTAGTTTACGGAGAAAATGGTAACGCATATAATGTGGCAGACGAAACATGCGATATTATGTTAAAAGATTTGGCAGCATTGATTGCAGAGTTATCTGGAACTGTGGTGAAATTTGAACTTCCGGATGAAGTAGAGAGTGCCGGTTTTTCGAAAGCAACAAAAGCAGTTCTGAATGGACAAAAGCTACAGAAACTTGGATGGAAAGCAAGTTACGACATGAAAAAAGGGCTGGAAGAAACGCTGCAAATATTGAAAGAGACGGAGAAGAAATAAATGCAAGGAACTTTTCAGGAAAAAAGAGTGCAGATGGCGCAAGGACTGGAAAAAATATATTTAGGTCTATTTGCTCTAATTTTATTTTATCTTTATCTTAAAATTACGTCATTTCCGATTCCGTGGAAAGTCTTCACATTGAATGCAGATGGTAAGACCATGTTATGGGTAAAAGTCTTATTGGAAGCACCCTATTATTTGCTGCAGATCATTGTGTTGCTGAGATTTGTAGTTCAGGAAAAATATGAATTAAAAAAGATGTGGACAGCAGCAATCGTGTTTGCCAGTGGCTATTATTTATGGACGGCAAGTGAACACAGAAGATTATTATTATTCTGGTTACTGATTTTAGGCGCATGGAAAATTCCATTTCAGAAGGTAATCAAGGTATTTGTTCGGGTCATTGGACCGATGATGATTTTGACAACTCTGTGTGCGGTCTTTGGTTTGATAGACGATTATACGTATTTAAGACAAAGTGTGACTAGACATTCTTTCGGTATTGTATCCCCTACAAATTATAGCGCAATGGTGTTCTTTCTGGTGTTATGCTGGTGGTATCTAAGAAGAGAGAAAATGACCTGGAAAGAAATTTTAGGGGTATTTGGAATCGCAGTATTTTTGCATTTGGGTTGCCACGCAAGATGTTCGACAGTGTTGACGGCAGTGGCAGGTATTTTGATGGGGATGGAAAAAATGCTGAAAGAACGGAAACACCCATTCTTTATTTCTGATGTATTAGTGTTATCGCCGGTGTTAGCAGCGATCGGGATGACGGTGTTAACGATTATGTATCAGGGAACTCCGATGCAGCAAAAACTGAATCAATTACTGAGTAATCGATTGGATTTAGGAAAAAAAGCATTTGATATTTTTTCTTTGACACCATTTGGACAGTATATTCGTCTTTTCAGCAATGCAGAGAATCTTGGGTTTGAATATTATTTCTATATTGACTCGACCTACCTTCAGTTGATTATTATGTATGGTGTGGTCATTCTGGGTGTAGTACTGCTCGTGTTTTTATTAATCGGCTGCCGGGCAAAGGCGCAGAAAGACTGGATTTTTTTATGGATTATTGGATTAATTGCAGCACATAGTATTATTGAGCAGCATTTGGTGGAACTGCCTTATTGCCCGTTTGTGATTGCGTTGCTGGCAGATACAGAAGTAAAGCCGGGCCTGAAAATAAAGGAGATATTTGGAAAAGTATGGACAAGAAATTAGCAGTACTTGGCAGTGTCATGATACTCCTTTTGATGGGAGGGCTGTATAAGTATCAGAAAAATCAGGATGAGGATGAAGTAGTTGCCCAGACGGAGACGGTGGAGCAGCAGGAGATGCCGGAGACCATATCCGGCTATGAAGACGAAGCAGAATTGATTCAGTATATGCTCTGCCAGCTGCAGAACGAAAATCTGGATTTGGCGCTTCGAGGATGTGCGATTCAGGGCGTGGCAGAAAATTTTAACCTGGAAACTTATATTGAATATACGGAAACCTATGAGCCGTTGGAGGTATTGCCGCCGTCTAACTGGGAGAGCACTGCTTATAGTGCTATTTCAGAGATGCGTTTGGAAGGACTCTATACGGAATGGTTACAGACTGCCATGGAAGAATTAGGCAGTGCTCATACGGTGAAGCTCTATGGCGTGGAAGAGGATGTGCCGGAAAATCCAGATGGAAAATATTATGAAAACCAGAGAACCATTACCGAGATTCTTGGCGCAAGATCTGTAAAAGAAATGTTGATTTATGCAGAAATTGATGGACAGGCTAAAGAACTTCGCTGGACATTAACTAGGCATGGAAAAAGCTGGAGAGTACTCCTGCTTACATCACTGGACGGATATGGAACGAAAGTGATGGATATTCGTAATACCAGGAAAGATTTGCAGGAATTGGACGAAATTTCTTTCTCGACACAGGATATTCTTCCTGCAAATTATGGAATTTTAAATGCGAACGGAGAAGAAACTCCGGAATTAACAGCGCGTAAATTTTTCCGATATCTTATGCGGCAGGATGTGTGGTCTGCAGCGTCTTATATCAAAGTATATGATGGGGAGCCGCATACGACAGTGGATTTGATGAAACAGCAGGCCGATATAGGAAATCAGATGCAGGCATTTTATTATCGGTTATTTTTCAATGATCAGAATAAATATGAATGGTATTTCCGGGATTTGGCTGCGAGGGCAGAAGATATTGCAGAGGATATCCGAAGTGATAAAGTGATTACCATGAATGTGAACAGTGTTCAAAGAGTATCAGAGGAGTCTGATGGAACTGTGCAGATTCAAGTAGGATATAGTTATGGATGGGGAGGATATTCCTGCCTCATGACCTTAGTAAATGAAAACGGATGGAGAATTACCAACATTGAATGGCAGTAAAGAAAAGATACTGATCAGTATCGTAGTGCCTGTTTATAACGTAGAGGCATATGTGGCAGAATGCCTCGATTCGTTATGTGCACAGACCTATGAGGATATCGAGATCTTGCTTGTGGATGATGGTTCGTCCGACCGGAGTGGTGAGATTTGTGATTCTTATGCACAGAAGGACGAACGAATTCGGGTGTTCCATACAGTAAATAGTGGTGTTTCGGAAGCGAGAAACAGAGGAATCGAAGAAGCAGAAGGAGACTATCTGGTATTTGTAGATTCGGATGATAAGATTCATCCACAATTGCTGGAATGTTATATAGAGTGCTTGGATTCCAACTGTGTTCTTTTGTGTGGAATGACGGAGACAGAGTCAGAACTGAAACAAATGAAAGTGGATGATCTGGAGCAGAGGATACAAGCTTATGACTTGAAGCACTTTGCTAAGATTTATGCAGAGAACCTCATCAATTCTCCGGTGAATAAGTTATATCGGCTGGATATTTTAAAAAAGTATCAGGTCCATTTTCCCGCAGATAAAAACATGGGAGAAGATTTGCTTTTCAATCTGGATTACCTTCGCCATGCTCCGACGCAATATAAGATGATGGAGTTACCATTCTACTATTATCGACAGGATCGGGATGGCAGTCTGACAGCGGCCTATCGGAAGGATTTGTTCCAGATTCAACAGGAACTGGCAGCTGCAGTCGAACAGTTTATGAAAGACATGAAGGTATGGAATCCGGAGAATCAGAGGATTCACTATGGTTTGTACTGGGATCGATTGTATATGACAGCTTCCATGTGCCGGAGTTATGAAAAGGAATACAAGGATTTCAGGAAACTGAAACAGATATTGAACGATCCCGTATGGGGAAAAGTATGGATAGAATGTAGAAAGAGAAAACTGTGTACATGGAAGAGAAGAATCAAGAAACTGTCATTGACAAAGTGGAAAATAGGATGGTAAAGTTTTCCATCATCGTTCCGGCCTATAAAGTGGAAGCTTATCTGGACCGTTGTGTGGATTCTCTGATTCACCAGACCATAGATCCGGAGCAGCTGGAGATTCTGTTGGTGGATGATGGAAGTCCGGATCGGTGTGGTGCCCTGTGCGATCAGTATGCAGAGCAGTATCCCTTTGTGAAGGCACTTCATAAAGAGAATGGGGGCTTGTCGTCTGCCAGAAATTATGGTGTGGAAAGAGCTTCCGGAGAGTGGATCATCTTCGTGGATTCCGACGATTATGTGGAAAAAGATCTCTGTGAGGTTCTGAAAAAAGAGATCAGGAAGTATCCGGCGTTGGATGCCATTGTCTACAATGGACTGGAAGAGGAAAATGGAGAAGCCTCTCCGGTACGTAGAAGACCCATGACGGGATCTCCTGTCAACGGAAAAGAATATTTGCTGCAGCATTACAAAACGAGAAGCCTTAGTGTGGAAGCGTGGCTTTATGCATACCGCAGGGATTTTCTGCAGAAGAATCATTTACAGTTTAAAGAAGGAATTCTTCACGAGGATGTGGAGTTTACGCCTCGCGCCATGTTGCAGGCGGAACAGGTGCTGGAACTGGATCAGCCGTTATACCATTACATTATTCGGGGGAATTCCATCAGCACGGCAAAGAACATGCAGAAGAATATCCGGGATCTGTATCAGACATTGGAGCAGCAGGTGCGGATTGCGGAGCATCAGCCGCCGGAACTTCAAAAATGGATGAAAAATGCAGCACTGGACAGTTATCTTAATATGGTACAGACTGCGAGAATGTATCAAAAAAAATACAGACTGTTATTGAAAAAGCAATTTCTGCGGGGCAAGGCAGCCACACCCTGGAATCATTTTCGGGTGCTGGTATGCACCTGTAATGTGCGGCTGTATTGTCTGATGAATGACAGTTATAAAAAGCTAAGAGGGTAGTGGATGAAATGAAAAAAGGGTTAATTACACTGGTGGTAGTCGGTTACAACCGGCCGGATTCCATACGACGGATTCTGGGGTCATTGGAGCGGGCGGACTACGATTATGAGGATATTCGCCTGGTGGTCAGCATCGATCACAGTGGAAGGGAAGAAGTGGTTCGGACTGCGGAGGAATGCGTCTGGTCCCATGGCTCGAAGGAAGTCTTTTATCGCCCGGAGCGGCTGGGACTTCGGAAACACATTATTTCCTGCGGTGATATGACGGAAAAATATGGAGCAGTCATGATTCTGGAGGACGATTTATTCGTGTCACCGGATTTTTATAATTATGCTATGCAGGCGCTGGAGCGTTACGGGGATGACCCGCGGATTGCAGGAATTTCCCTGAATACGAAACGGGAACTGCTGGAGAGTCCTTATCCCTTCTTTCCACTGCATACAGGATATGATGTGTATTTTCAGCAGTTTGCTTCTTCCTGGGGACAGGTATGGAACCGAAGAATGTGGGCGGATTTTAAAGAGTGGTATGAGCAGAACCAGACATTACCGCGAAATGTGAATGTGCCCCTTACCGTACTGAACTATCCAGAGACTTCCTGGGCGAAGTTCTATCAGACCTATGTGGTGGAGAAGAATAAGTTCTATGTCTTCAGCTATGATTCTCTGACTACCAATTTTGGAGATGCGGGGGAACATTTTAACCATGACTCTTCTGCATTCCAGTCAGTCTTGTTTTATGGAAAGAAAGAGTACCGCATGCCAGCCTTTGAGGATGGCGTGAAATATGATATTTTCGGGGAACCGCTGGGACTGGGAAAGGTGCTGGAGGTACCGGAGGAAGAACTGACCTGTGACTTCTGGGGAAGGAAGCAGGAGGCTTCTTACAAGAGATATTTATTGACCTGCTGCCGCCGTCCCTACAAAGTGGTAAAGCAGTTTTCCATGTGCATGAAACCTATGGAACTGAATGTGATGGAACAGATTCCGGGAAAAGAGATTACCCTCTATGATACCTCGGCGAAAGATGACAATTTCAGCGTGGATAAGAAGGAACGGATTCGTCTGCTGGAATATGGCTATGGCATCATCAACGGGCGGGATTTGCTCAAATGGGCGCTTGATCGGATGAAACAGAAATATCGGAAAGGCTGAAGAACGTGAAGCTTTGTTTGATGGGGCCGCCTCTTGGAGAGTGCGGCGGAATACAGAGAGTGATGGTCAGCGTGGCCAATGAGCTGGCGAAAGAACATGAAGTTACCTTGCTTTCTATACAGAATCCAAAAGGAAACTCCTATTATGAAGTGGATCCTTCTATCAGAATCTGCAATATGAACCGGGAGTACGGGAAAAAGGGACAGCTACTGCGCCGGGTAGTGAAGAAGCTGGTACGATTTCAAAGCCCGGTACTTCCGGCATCTGTGGTAGCATGGACCTATTATCCGAAGGATATGGTAAAGGATTTACAGCAGATTCTCACAGAGAGAGCATTTGACGTTGTCATTGCATCGGCGGTTCCCTGCACGCTGCTTTTGGGACAGGCAGCACCGGGATTGAAAGGAATGCGTCTTATTGGATGGCATCATAATTCGTTCCGAATTTATTTTCAAACGAAGGGCTGTGGGTTTTATGCGCAGCAGAGACTGGCAGAGAATGCATTAAGAAAGCTTGACCAGCTGGTATCCCTGACCAGAAGAGATGCGGAAGAATATCAGCGGAATATGGGGCTTCCATGTACGTATATTTATAATCCACTCAGTTTTTTCAGCAAGGAAAAATCTGAGGTAAACCAGAAAAATCTGTTGTTTGTCAGTCGGCTGGAAGTACAGCAGAAAGGCCTGGATTTCCTGGCGGACATCGCAGAGGAATTGTTCCACAGACGTGGATACCGTGACTGGAAATTGCAGATTGTAGGAAATGGCAGTGGATATGAGAAGCTGAAAAACTGGATTCAGGAGCGGAATCTCACCGATCAAGTGGAACTTCTGGGAGAACAGAAGGAAGTAGAGCCTTTTTATCAGAATGCGTCGGTATTTTTGTCCACTTCCCGGTGGGAAGGATTTGGAGTAGTTATTACGGAGGCTATGGAATGCGGACTTCCAGTGGTGGCATTTGAGACAGACGGTCCTATGGAGATTCTGCAAAACGGAAAAAATGGTTATTTGATTCCCAACTATGAATTGGATAAGTACGCGGATGCGGTGGAAAACCTGATGAAAGATGAGGCACTTCGGTGGAAAATGTCCCGGAATGCCATAGAACGGGCGAAGGATTTTTATCCGGATAAAATTGTAAAAGAATGGAAAAAAGTAGTAGAAGAGAGGTGATTCCTCTCTTCTACTTGGCTATAGCGGTTATTTTCGGATCAGTTTTAAAATCTGACCCTTCAGATACATGATCCGGCACTGGATGGCGGCCTGAAGGCTCTGGCTGGCCGGAACGACGTTCCAGTCGTCACAGAAGCAGTCAGTAGGATAGAACTGCCGGCCTACCGGGTAAACGGAAGGACGGACAATCTGATTGGATGGGGTCGTGTTCAATACTGCGGACATAATGGAGAAGGAACTATTGCAGATAATCTCCCAGTCACAGCGGGACAGCATACAGAGGTCATGCACCAGGGATCCCCGACAGATCTCGCAGGTAAAATGGGAGGTAAAGTAATCAATGAGTCCTCCTTTTTTGGGTTTCCGGTCATAGAAAAGAAGGAAGATAGGATCTTTGACCTGGGTCAGTACATAGTCGGCGGCTTTTTTCCAGTAAGAGTCACGGAGGCGGAATCCCTGACGGACATAGTCTTCTCCAATGCGGAAATGGACGGCTACCAGCGGGCGGCTAGGATATTTGGCACGGAGCGCAGCCAGTTCTTCGTCTACCGGGGCAGTGACATCTTCGGGAAAAGCGAACCAGTGGCGGACTTCCTCCAGATTATCGGCAAAATAGCGATAGGAAATATAGTGTCCGATCATTAAGGTGTTTGTAGGAACCTTCAGAGCATCTGCCTGATAGTTGGTGGTGCGTCTGCTCAAAGGTGGTTCTGCGTAAGTATGGGTGATGGCAGCGGGAAGCTGCTCAAAAAATTCATCATGGATGGCCGGAAAAATTGTATGGATTTCATTGCCGTATTTCCGGTCACTGTCGTTGATACGGTCATTCCATTCCCGTACAAATCCAAATGGTTCCTGCCGATGCTGGGCAATGGTTTTTACAGATGCGTAAGCAAACATCTGATTTCCAAGCTGATCGGCGATTCTGGCTACCAGCATAAAGTAAAGTCCTTTCTTATATCACATATCACAATGCATTTATTGTACAATAAATCCGGAAAAATGGAAATAGAATTTACATAAGGTCCTGCTCTGAATTATAATGAACAAAAAAGAAGAACAATCCGGGAGGGAAAAATGCGGATTTTATATTTGAATACCACCTACTCCGGCGGCGGTGCGGAGAAGGTGACCCGTCAGGTTTATGAGGGAATGAAAGCACGGGGACATGAGGTCTATGAGATCGTTTGTTACAATCGCAGAGGGGCGGTGGAAGACGATCATGTGAAGGTACTGTATACAAGCGCACCGGAGAAACTGTTTCACCGGTTGCAGACCCACAACCGGGGGAATACTAACCGGATCATTCCCTATGCAGTGTGGTACATTTGTAACTTTATTAAAAAACATCAGATCCAGGTGGTACATCTTCATAATCCCCATGACAGTTTTCTGGGAATCCGGGATATCCGGACCATTCAGAAGCTCTGTCCGGTAGTCTGGACCCTTCATGATTTCTGGGCGCTGACGGGACACTGTGCATTCCCGGTAGGGTGTGACGACCGGTGGAAAACAGGCTGTAAGAGCTGTGAGCATCTGGACAATTATCCAAGACTTCGGAAGGATGTATGCGGGGTACTATTTGAGGAAAAGAAGCGTGGGCTGACTGGATGCGGGATTCGGTATACGGTGCCTTCTGATTGGATGAGGCAGCAGTTTGCAGAGTCCTATTTGAAAGAGGAAAACTGTATGACGGTTTATAACAGTCTGAATGTGGCAGCCTGGAAGGTATTGGATAAAAAAGAGACGAGAAAGAAATACGGCATTCAGACCGGAAAATTTGTGCTGGCCTTTGTGGCGGCGGATCTGAAGATTCCCCAGAAGGGAATGGCGCGGTTGCTGGAAGTGCTGAAGGGACTGGATCCAGACCGATTTTTGCTTCTCATGGCGGGAAAATGTTCCGAGGAGTGGAAAGAAGCACTGACACATTTTGAAGTGGTGGATTTTGGTTATATCCGGGAGCAGCAGAAGATGAACGAATTCTATGCTATGGCGGATCTTATGGTCAATCCTTCCACTTATGAGACCTTTGGTCTGGTCAATATTGAAGCCATGGCATCCGGAACACCGGTGGCTGCCTTTCATATCTGCGTCATGCCGGAGGTGGTTTCAAGCGAAGTCGGATGGCTCTGCGAAGAGATCAGTGCCGATGCATTCCGGACACTGATTCAGCAGATTGAGAAGGATCGTGGCGGCTGGAAACAGAAGGCGGAGAAGTGCCACACTTACGTGCAGGACAAGTACGACGAGAAAAAAATGCTGGATGCATATGAAGAATTATATCAAAACTTGTAAATAGGGTGCAAAAGTGATAAACTAATACAGAATATGGATAAATATGCGTAGGAGCACCTAATGTTTAAAAATAAAAGTAAAAAACTAATTTGCCGGATTCTGTTACTGATGCTGGTGGATGCCATCATCATTACCCTGTCTGGTCCCATTGCCATCTATGTGCGTTACAATCTGTTGTTTGCACCGAGGGCGATTGAATTTATTGAGAATATTTTCCGGTATCTGCCGCTGAACCTGGTCATTACCATTGCAGCCTTCGCGGGATGCCGTCTCTATCAGGGCATCTGGAAATATGCCAGTGCATCAGATCTGGTGAACATTCTGGCAGGATGCCTGATTTCAGCGGTGACCCAGACCATCGGCATGACGCTGCTGGGACTGGAGTTTCCGAGAAGTTATCCGTTTATGTATTTTGTGGTACTGGCCATGGGAATCTCCGTATTCCGTTTTATGTACCGGATTCTGGGATATTTCCAGTCCCGGTATGTGGGCGGAGAGAAGAAAAACATGGAAAATACCATGATCGTGGGTGCCGGAGAAGCAGGCTACACCCTGTTAAAAGAGATTCAGAACAGTAAGTTTATCCGACAGAATGTGTGCTGTCTGGTAGATGACGATCCGGGGAAACGGGGAAAATATCTGCGCGGTGTGCTGGTGGCAGGAAATCGGAATGATATCTGCAGACTGGCAGAAGAATATGACATTGATGAGATCATGATTGCCATTCCGTCGGCAACTCGTGGGACGGTGCAGGAGATTCTTGATATCTGCAGCCAGACCAGCTGCAAGCTGAAGGTCCTTCCGGGTATCTATCAGCTGGTGAATGGAGAAGTCAGTGTGTCCAAGCTCCGTAATGTGGAGATTGAGGACCTGCTGGGAAGAGATCCGGTGGATACCCAGGTGGAGAGCATCATGGGATATGTGTCCGGCAAGACGGTCATGGTTACCGGAGGAGGCGGCTCTATCGGTAGTGAGCTCTGCCGTCAGATTGCAAGACACGAGCCAAAACGACTGGTGATTTTTGATATTTATGAAAATAATGCCTACAGTATTCAGCAGGAATTAAAGAGAAATTATCCGGAGCTGGATCTGGTAGTGCTCATTGGTTCCGTACGGAATACTCACCGGATTAACGGGGTTATGGAGCAGTACCGTCCGGACATTGTGTACCATGCAGCAGCCCACAAACATGTGCCGCTCATGGAGGACAGTCCCAATGAAGCTATTAAGAATAATGTGATGGGAACCTGGAAGACAGCACAGGCAGCAGACCGGTGTGGCGTATCCAGGTTTGTGCTGATTTCCACGGACAAGGCGGTGAATCCCACCAATATCATGGGAGCCTCCAAGCGTCTCTGCGAGATGGTCATTCAGATGATGAACAACCGGTCGAAGACCGAATTCGTGGCAGTTCGTTTTGGAAATGTACTGGGCAGCAACGGAAGTGTTATTCCTTTGTTCAAGAAACAGATCGAAGCGGGAGGCCCGGTGACAGTGACCCATCCGGATATTATCCGGTATTTTATGACGATCCCGGAAGCGGTATCTTTAGTACTGCAGGCGGGAGCCAGAGCAAAGGGCGGAGAGATTTTTGTTCTGGATATGGGAAAGCCGGTGAAGATTCTGGATCTGGCGCTGAACCTGATCCGTCTGTCGGGTCTGAAGCCTTATGAGGACATTGATATCGAGTTCACGGGACTTCGTCCGGGAGAGAAGCTGTATGAGGAGCTTCTTATGAGTGAAGAAGGACTGCAGAGTACGGACAATGATCTGATTCATATTGGAAAACCGATTGAGTTCGATGAAGAGTTGTTTATTCATCAGCTGGAAGAATTAAATGAGCTGTCGAAGATGGACAGCCCGGATATTAAGAAACGGGTGGCCGAGATTGTTCCCACCTATCATATGGAAGAAAAGAGGCAGTAATTATGGCACACATTTATCTGGCTTCTCCGCATATGAGTGCGGAAGGATATGAACAGCAGTATGTGAAGGAAGCATTCGACACCAACTGGATTGCACCGCTGGGAAGGAATGTGAATGAATTTGAAAAAGAGGTTGCATCTTATGTGGGCAGCCACGACGGCGCAGCACTTTCCGCCGGTACGGCAGCGATTCATCTGGCACTGAAGGCGGCCGGTGTGAAGAAGGGAGACATCGTCTTCTGTCAGGATCTGACCTTCTCCGCGACGGCCAATCCAATCATCTATGAGGATGCCGTGCCGGTCTTTATCGACAGCGACTATGAGACCTGGAACATGTCTCCGGAAGCACTGGAGCGGGCATTTGAGAAATATCCGGATGTAAAGGCAGTCATGCCGGTGCATCTCTATGGTCTTCCGGCAAATATGGACCGGATTATGGAGATCTGCAAGGCACACAACGTGTCGGTGATCGAAGATGCGGCAGAGAGCCTTGGAACGATCTATCATGGACAGAAGACAGGTACATTCGGTGATTATGGCGTATTTTCTTTTAATGGAAATAAGATCATCACTACCTCCGGCGGCGGTATGCTGGTATGTAACCTGCCGGAAGAGCAGGCGAAAGAGCGCATCGCGAAGGTACGGTTCTGGTCCACCCAGGCCAGAGAACAGGCCCGCCATTATGAGCATAAGGAAATTGGATATAATTATCGTATGAGCAATATCGTGGCAGGTATTGGTCGCGGACAGCTGAAGGTGCTTGATGAGAGGATTGCTCAGAAATGCCATATTTTCGCATATTATCAGGAACATCTGGGAGACCTGGAAGGTATTTCCTTCATGCCCATGCATGAAAATGAAAGACCGAATTGCTGGCTCAGTGTCATTCAGATTGCAGATGAGTGTCCGGTAAAACCGCTGGATGTGATGGTGGCGCTGGAAAAAGCAGACATTGAGAGCCGTCCGGTATGGAAACCGATGCATATGCAGCCGGTATTTGCGGGCTGTGATTATATTGATAATGGTAAAGTGGGAGAGACCTTATTCAGAAGAGGTGTCTGCCTGCCAAGTGACACGAAGATGACTGATGAAGATCTGGAACGGATCTGTGGTGTGATCAGAGGATTGTGGAGATAACGGATGAAGAAAAGTCTGTATGCCAGATATGGAAAGCGGATGCTGGATTTTGCCATTTCCAGCTGTGCCTTGATTGTGGCAAGCCCGGTTATGCTGGGAACCTATATTCTGGTGAAGAAAAAGCTTGGAACTCCGGTCTTTTTCCGTCAGGAACGGCCGGGACTTCATGGAAAAATTTTTAAAATGTACAAATTCCGCACGATGACGGATGCCAGGGATGCGGACGGCAATTTATTGCCGGATGCAGAGCGCAGAACTGAGTTCGGACAGATGCTAAGAAAGACAAGTCTCGACGAATTGCCGGAGCTGATCAATATCTGGAAAGGGGACATGAGCCTCATTGGTCCGCGTCCTCTTTTGGTAAAATATCTGCCCTATTACACACCGGAGGAGAATATCCGGCATCAGGTACGCCCAGGTCTTACGGGACTGGCGCAGGTGCACGGCAGAAATACCTGTATCTGGGAAGAACGGTTCCGTTATGACAGAGAATATGTGGAGCATCTGACATTTGGTATGGACTGCAAGATCATCTGGCAGACCATAAAGACCGTGCTGAACGCTTCGGACATTGTAGCGCCCGGAGTGATGGAGGATTTTGATGATTACAGGAAAAAGCAGCGTGCCAACGCCGGTGTACAGGCTTCCGCTTCTGGAGACGGAAAATGAGCTGTATGTAAAGAGGGATGATCTCTATCCTCTGTCTTTTGGCGGCAATAAAGCCAGAAAGGCAGAACTGTTCTGGCAGGATCTGGAATCACAGAAAAGTGATCATGTAGTAACTTACGGAACCAGCAGTTCCAATCACTGCAGAGTCATTGCCAATCTGGCGGCCATGCACGGACTGCCCTGTACCATTATTTCTCCGGAACAGAAGAGCGAGGAGACCTTTAATTCGGATCTCATGAGATTGTTCGGAGCAAAGATTATCGTGACTCCGGTGGATCATGTGAAAGTGACCATCGACGAGACGATGGAAGCACTGCGGCAGCAGGGATACACGCCTTATTTTATTATGGGCGGCGGTCATGGAAACATAGGAACCCAGGCTTATGTGAATACTTATGAGGAAATTCTGGCATTTGAAAAAGAGGCTGGGATCAAATTTGATTATATTTTCCATGCGTCCGGTACCGGAACCACCCAGGCGGGACTGGTGTGCGGGCAGCTTCTTCATGGAGACCTGGAACGGAGAATTACCGGGATCAGCATTGCACGGAAGAAGCCTTATGGAAGAGATGTGGTCGTGCAGAGTGTAAAGGATTATCTGCAGAAGACAGGAAAAGAAGAACTGTATCGGGAGGATCTGGTAGAGTTTGTGGATGATTATACGGGAGCAGGATATGGCACGGACAACGATGCAGTGAGCCGCTGCATTCGGGAAGTGCTGGTGAAGGCCGGATTTTCCCTGGATCCCACGTATACGGGCAAAGCATTCTGGGGCATGCAGGAATATCTGAAGGCCCATGAAATTAGGAATAAAAAGGTTCTGTTCCTTCATACAGGCGGCGGACCGCTGTTTTTTGATTATTTGGAAAAGGAATATCGCGGGAAGGTGTAAAGCGCACATGGTAAATATTTTAGTTTTGAGCTGTGGCACAAGAAATAAAATCATTCAGTATACGAAAAAAGCACTGGAAGGAAAAGGACTGGTTATTGCCACGGATATGAGTCCTAACGCACCGGCGCTTTACGAGGCGGATAAGCACTATATTGTTCCGCGGATGACGGCCCCAGGATATCTTAATGTGATCTATGATATCTGCAGAAAAGAGCAGATTACCGGCGTTTTTTCATTGATTGATCCAGAGCTTTCCCTACTGGCAGAGCATGAGGAAGATTTCCGGAAGCTGGGCGTTGCCATCATCGGTTCTTCTTATGAACTGTGTGAGCGAACCCTCGACAAGTGGCAGATGTATGAATGGCTGACGGAGCACGGTTATGCCTGTGCCAGAAGCTATGTGGATAAGGAAGCGTTCTTTGAAGATGTGGAGAAAGGACTGATCAGCTACCCGGTCTTTGTAAAGCCGGTGCGTGGAAGCGCCAGTATTGCCATTTCCAAAGTATACGATAGAGAGACAGTAGAATTATTATTTGCCCATGCGGAAGGCCTGATGATTCAGGAATTCCTGCAGGGACAGGAAATCGGAGCAGACTGCTATATTGACATGGTAAGCGGGGAGCTGATCTCCGTCTTTACGAAGAAAAAACTGGTTATGCGGGCAGGAGAGACAGATAAGGGTGTCTCCTTCAAGGATGAGAAGCTGTTTGCCCTGATTGAAACATTTGTGAAGGAAAGCGGTTTCCGCGGGCAGATTGATATTGATATCTTTGACTGCGGCGGAGCTTACTATATATCGGAAGTGAATCCCAGATTCGGAGGAGGTTATCCCCATGCCTATGAGTGCGGCGTGAACCATCTCGATTATATTGTGAAGAATCTGGAAGGACAGGCCAACAGTCCGAAGATCGGTGCCTATGAAGAGGGGCTTGTCATGATGAAGTACAACGAGATTATGATACGCAGGGAGAATGAGAATCATCGTTTATGAAAAAGTTATGGATTTTAAATCACCATTCCGGATTGGAAGGTGACCGGCATTTTGAGCTGGCAAGAGAGTTTGTATCTCAGGGCGTGGAGGTTGTTGTATTCATGTCTTCCTACAGCCACAGGGGAGAGAAATATCTCTATGAGAAGGAAGCGGTAGTCAGGAAGATTCAGGATGGACTGACCTATGTATGGCTTCATACGGATCCGCCTTATCATGGAAATGGCGCAGCGCGGATTCTGAATATGATTTCTTACTGTCGGCTCATGAAGAAGTATGAGCAGAAGTTTTATGAGCGGTTTGGAAGGCCGGATGCAGTGATTGGTTCTTCCGTACATCCTTTTGCGTGGGAGAGTTCCTGGCGCATTGCCAGACAGAATCATATTCCGTTTATCTGTGAGATACGGGATTTCTGGCCCCTTTCCTTTATCGAAATGTATGGCTGGTCCAAATTTCATCCTGTCTGCCTTCTGTTTTCCGCATTGGAGCGGAGAGCCTATCGGAGAGCAGATGCTATTGTGACCACTATGGAGTTTGGCTACAAATATCTGATACAGTTTCCCTATGTGAAACGGAACCGGGTATTCTGGATTCCCAATGGATATCACACGGAGCAGATTGACGAGGTACTGGAAAAAGGAGAGGTAACCCTTCCGAAGGAACTGGATCAGTACCTGACGGAACACTGGTGCGCGGTCTACACAGGAAGCTTTGTGGATTCGGAATGTCTGCTGGATATGCTGGATACGGCAGCCTTTATGAAGCAGCAGGGGATGGATGAGATTCATTTTGCCCTCATTGGCGATGGCCATCTGAAAGCGCAGATGGAAGAGCGGATTCAGAAGGAACAGTTGACCAATGTGAAGATATTTTCCAGAATTGAGAAAAGTCAGGTGGCGGTGGCACTTTCCAAGGCAAAATGTTGTATTGCCGCTTTGAAGGACGATCGGGTATTGAATGACCTGGGATTGAGTCTGAATAAATTAAATGACTATCTGTATTCCGGTAATCCGACGGTCTTCGCCTGCAATTCCCAGAACGTGGTTACGGAATCCGGCGGCGGGTATGTGGTACCCTGCAGCGATCCGAAGGCCTATGGGGAAGCACTTATGAAGGTTTATCACATGACCGATGAAGAGCGGACCGCTATGGGCGAACGGGGACGTAAGGAGATCCGGGAGCATTATAATTATGCCCTTCTGGCAAAAGACTATCTGAAGATACTGACAGACTGTGAGAAAAGCAAAGGAGAACGAAGATGAAACAGTTACTCTTAAATAAAATCGAAAACAGGGAGATCGTGGTAGGCGTCATCGGTCTCGGCTATGTAGGACTGCCCCTGGCAGTAGAGAAAGCTAAGGCAGGCTTTAAGACCATCGGATTTGATGAGCAGGAAGTAAAGGTAAAGATGGTCAATGAAGGTCATAACTACATCGGTGATGTAGTGGATAAGGATCTGAAGCGCCTGGTGGAGGAAGGAAGACTTTCTGCGACCTCTGATTTCAGCTTTATCAAGGATGTGGATTTCATCGCTATCTGCGTTCCGACCCCGCTGGACATTCATCAGGAGCCGGATCTTAGCTGCGTCAGAGAGTCTACCAAATCCATTTCCAAATATCTGACGAAGAATACCATGGTAGTTCTGGAGTCCACCACCTATCCTGGTACCACGGAGGAACTGGTAAAACCGATTCTGGAGGAAGGTTCCGGACTGAAGTGCGGAGAAGATTTCTATCTGGGATTCTCTCCGGAGCGTGTGGATCCGGGTAACCTGATCTATAAGACAAAAAATACCCCGAAGGTCATCGGCGGCGTGGGCAAGGATGCAACAGAAGTGATTGCAGCCATGTACCGGACGGTTCTGGAGGGTGATGTAAAAGAGGTTTCCTCTCCGGCTATTGCAGAGATGGAGAAGATTCTGGAGAATACCTACCGGAATATTAACATCGGTATGATCAACGAACTCGCCATGCTGTGTAACGAGATGGGGATCAGCATCTGGGAGGTCATTGAGGCAGCCAGCACGAAACCCTATGGTTTCCAGGCGTTTTATCCGGGCCCTGGTCTTGGAGGACACTGTATTCCGCTGGATCCCTACTATCTGTCTTGGAAGGCAAGAGAGTATGGTTTCCATACGTCCATGATCGAGAGCTCCATGATGATCAATGACAAGATGCCGGCTTACTGCGTAGAGCGTGCGGGAAAAGTACTGAATCGCTTTAAGAAAGCGTTGAACGGCTCCAAAGTGCTGGTGCTGGGCGTAGCCTATAAGCAGGATATTGACGATTACCGGGAGAGCCCGGCATTACGTGTCATCGAGGAACTGGAACACACGGGAGCAGAAGTGGTTTATTTTGATCCGTGGGTAAGACAGTATAAATTCAAAGGTCAGGTGCGTGACAGTGAGCCGGAACTGACAGAAGAACTGGTGGAGAGTGCAGATCTGGTCATGGTAACAGCAGCCCATACGAATGTGGATTATGAGTTCGTGCAGCAGCATGCCAAAGCCATTTTTGATACAAAGAATGTCATGAAGAACTTGAAGAACAGAGAGAATATCGAGGTATTATAGAAATGAAATATGCACTGATCGGATGCGGCCGTATTGCAACGAATCATGTGAAGGCGGTTGTGAACAACAAGCTGGAATTTGCAGCGGTATGCGATGTGGTTCCGGAGCAGATGGAAGCACTGCTGGCAAAACATGGACTGGAAAAAGACAGTTCCATTGCCAGATATACAGACTATAAAAAAATGATTGAGGAAGTAGAGCCGGAGCTGGTGGGGATTGCCACCGAGAGCGGCATCCACGCAGAGATTGCTCTGTACTGTATTGACCATGGTGTAAACTGCATCATTGAGAAACCCATTGCCATGAGCATGGAGGATGCGGATGAGATTGTCCGCCGTTCCGAAGAGAAACATGTGAAAGTGGCTGCCTGCCATCAGAACCGTTTCAATATTGCGGTGCAGGAAGCAAGAAAAGCCCTGGAAGCAGGACGTTTCGGAAAGCTTTCCCACGGTGCGATTCACGTGCGCTGGAACCGGAACCAGAATTACTATGATCAGGCTCCGTGGAGAGGCAAATGGGCATCTGACGGCGGCGCCCTCATGAATCAGTGCATTCACGGGATTGATCTCCTGCGCTGGATGTTTGGCGATGAGGTGGAGGAAGTCTATGGTTCCACCAGACAGCAGTTCCATCATTATCTGGAAGCGGAGGATGTGGGCATGGCAGTGGTCAAATTCAAGAATGGTGCCATTGCTACCATTGAAGGAACCACCAATGTCTATCCCCAGAATCTGGAGGAGACATTATATATCTTTGGTGAGACCGGTACGGTGAAAATCGGCGGAAAGTCCACCAACAACATTGATGTGTGGGATTTTGCAGATGAGACAGAAATGGATAGTGCGAACAAGCATCTTGAGGAAGCCACCAGCAATGTGTACGGCAATGGACATACCAGCCTCTACGCAGATATGATTGATGCCATTCAGAAGGACAGAAAGCCTTATGTGGATGCAGTCGCAGGCAGAAATGCACTGGAGATGGTACTGGCTATCTATAAGAGCCAGAAAGACGGCATGCCGGTGAAGCTGCCGTTGAAGAATTTTAAGAGTACGGATATGACAGGGGAATTCTAATGCTGAAAGTATGTGAAATCAGTGCAAAAGCATTATTACAGGATCGGTTTCCGGCAGAGACGGCAGACTTTACCATCTGGGGTGTCTCAGATCCGGAAGCGCCGGAAGATCACAGCGTGATTTTTGTGAAGAACAGCATCTCGGAAACCTGCAGCGAGGTAAAAGAAAGCATCTTTATCACCAGGGAAGAGACAGCGCTTTCCCTGGATGCTTCATCAGTGCAGTTAAAAAGCAGCATGCCGAAAAATCTGTACGGTGAGCTGCTGCTCCGGATGGAGCGCATGATGCCGGGTGAAGATCTGTTTATGAAAAATGGAAGCTACGTCAGTGCAGATGCGAAGCTGGGAAAAAATGTGAGCATTGCTCCCTTCTGTGTCATCGGCAGGGATGTAGTCATTGGAGATAACTGCGAGATCGGTGCAGGAACGATCATTAAAGACCATGTGCGGATCGGAAATGATGTTCAGATTAAGGAACACTGTATGATCGGTGTGGAGGATGCAGATATTTACCGTCCGGAATCCGGTGCATGCCGGACCCTTCCCCATCTGGCAGGAACCATCATTGAGGATGGCTGCCTGTTGCTGGCAGGGGCTGTTCTGGCAGCTGGAGATACCAGAGCGACCATTCTTGGAAAAGGTTCCATGATCGGACTGGTAGGAGATGTGGGTCATAACTGCCGGATCGGTGAGGAGACGCTGATCAGCGGAAAATCCAGTATTTCCGGTCATTGTCAGATAGGAAATCATACCTATGTGGCGCCCATGTCCGTGACTACCAACCGGATCAGTGTAGGCGACCATGCCTATCTGGGAATCGGTGCGGTGGCGATTAAGGATGTACCGGAAGGCGAGAAACAGTTTGGAAATCCGGCGCGGAAAGTACCGGAATTCAAGAAGAAATAGAGAGGTTCAATTCCATGCAGATTCAGAATATTTTGAATTATCTGGAAGCCAGTGCGGCTTCCTGCCCGGAGAAAGCGGCATTTGAAGATCTGGAGCACAGCTTTACCTTTGCACAGGTCCAGGAGAATGCCAGAAGGATGGGAAGTGCCCTGGCGGCGGAACTTTCCCCCAATGCATCAGTGCCGGTGTTTATGGAGAAGGAAGCGTGGACGTTGAATGTGTTTATGGGAGCAGTCTGTGCAGGCTGCTTTTATACGTTAGTGGAACCGGAGCTTCCGGTGGAGCGGGTACGGCTCATTCTGGAGACACTGGATGCGCAGGTGCTGGTGACCACGGAAAAATTAAAAGAAAAAGCAGAAGGACTGGGATTTCAGGGAAAGATCCTGCTGGCAGAAGATCTGGTACAGACGGAAGTGAACCAGTCACTTCTGGAAGCCCGCAGGAAAGGAGCCTGTGATACAGATCCTCTGTATGCCATGTTTACCTCCGGATCCACCGGAGTGCCCAAAGGCGTGGTGGTATCCCATCGCTCCGTCATTGATTTTACGGAACATTTTACGGAGATCTTCGGATTTACTTCCGAGGATGTCATTGCCAATCAGGCACCCTTTGACTTTGATGTGTCAGTGAAGGATCTCTACCCGACGCTCAAATGCGGCGCCACGATGGAAGTGATTCCAAAGAAATTTTTCTCAGTACCAAAGAAACTGATTGATTTCCTTGATGACCGAAAAGTGACGAGCCTTACCTGGGCAGTATCGGCTCTGTGTATCATTTCCATGTTAAAAGGATTTCGTTATAAGGTGCCGGGAAGCATTCGAAGAGTCATGTTCAGCGGCGAGGTGATGCCGGTGAAGCATCTGAATTACTGGAGAAGCTATCTGCCGGAGGCCCGGTATGTGAACCTCTATGGACCGACGGAGATTACCTGTAACTGTACTTATTATGAGATTAAAAAGGATTTTACGGAGGAAGAGCAGATTCCCATCGGAATTGCATTCCCGAATGAGCGGGTATTCCTGCTGGATGAGGAAGACCATCTGGTGACAGCAGAAAATCCGGGTGTGCTGGGAGAAATCTGTGTGACGGGTACGGCACTGGCCCTTGGCTATTATGCCAATCCGGAGAAGACGGCGGAGGTCTTTGTGCAGAATCCGCTGAACCGCCGGTATCTGGAGCCCATGTACCGGACCGGAGATCTGGGACGATACGGAGAAGACGGGGAACTCTACTATGCTACCCGGAAGGATTTCCAGATCAAACATATGGGACACCGGATTGAATTGGGAGAAGTGGAGGCAGCCTGCCAGGCACTGGAGGGGATTTCCAGAGTCTGCTGCATCTATGATGAACCGAATACAAAAATCATTGCATTTTATGTGGGAGAGCTGGAATCCAAGGCGATCATCCAGGGCATGGGAGAGAAGCTGCCCCGGTTTATGATCCCCAATGTATTTCAGAAGGTGGATGCCATGCCCCTGACCAAGAATGGAAAGATTGACAGGAAAGCATTGATGGCTTCTTATGAGGAAAGGAAATAATATGGACGAGAGACAACTGGAAAACTTAGCTGTGTCACTGAAGACACCGTCCTTTGTATTTGATACGGATATTTTGAAGGCGCGGGCAGCCCATGTGGCGGAGAAGGTAAAGCCGGCAAAGCTCTGTTTTGCCATTAAAGCAAATCCATTTCTTCTGCAGGCCATGGACGAGGAAGTGGAGCGTTATGAAGTGTGCTCTCCTGGAGAATTTCATATCTGCGTGAAAAATGGCGTGAAAATGGAGAAAATTGTACTCTCCGGTGTAAATAAAGAATATGAAGATGTCTGTTATGCGATGGAACAGGGAGTGCAGCATTTTACAGCAGAGTCGCAGCAGCAGTTTTATCTGGTGAACCGCTGTGCAGAGGAACTGGACAAACAAGTCCAGATTCTCCTTCGGGTGACCAGCGGCAATCAGTTCGGTATGAGCGAAGCGGATGTGACAGAGCTTATTCAGAAGAGAGGTGAATATTCCCATCTTACTATCCGGGGTCTTCAGTATTTTACCGGAACCCAGAAAAAGCAGATCAAAAAAATTGCCGGAGAAGTGGCATATATTGAGGACTTCATTCAGAAGCTGGAAGAGAAAGAAGGCTTTGTAAGCCAGGAGCTGGAGTTCGGTCCGGGACTGGGTGTTCCGTATTTTACGAAAGACGACTTTGAGGAAGACGAAAAACTTCTGGATGCGTTTACGGAGATTTTTAAGGAAGAGCGCCCCTATGAAGTGATTTTCGAGATGGGCAGGTTCCTGACCGCCTCCTGCGGTTATTATCTGACGAAGATTATGGATCAGAAAATCAATGATGCGGTGAATGTGTGCATCGTGGACGGCGGTATCAACCATGTGAATTATTACGGACAGAATATGGCCATGAAGACACCGATCCTTTCTTATTTCCCGCAGCACGAGCTGGAGGAGAAGGAGACGGAGTGGACCGTCTATGGCTCTCTTTGTACCGTGTCAGATATTTTGTTGAAAAAATTGGTGTTAAAGGATGCCAGAGTGGGAGACTATCTGGTGTTCCACAATATCGGAGCCTATTCCGTGACAGAAGGTATTTATCTGTTTTTAAGCAGAAAAATGCCGGCCATTTATTTATACAGCGAAGAGAAGGGGGCAGAGCTGGTACGCGACCAGCTGGAAACCTGGACTCTGAATATGGAAAGGTAAAGATTGCCATGTATCGGGGTTCGTGTTACAATAACTTGAATCTGGCGACAGAACTATTTTTTGGAGAGAAAAGCAATGGAAGAATTAATGGAGTTACTGGCTTCTTTAAAGCCGGAAATTGATTTTGAAACAGAAAAAGAGCTGATTGATGACGGTCTTCTGGAGTCCTTTGATGTGATCACCCTGATCGCAGAGCTGGAGGATCAGTTTGAGGTGGAGATCCCGGCAGAAGAAATTGTACCGGAGAATTTTAACTCAGCAGAGGGAATCTGGAATCTGCTGCAGCGGATCAAAGGAGAGGATTAACATGCAGTTTCGCGATCTGAAGAAACAGTATCAGGTATTGAAAAAGCCTATGGACGAGGCCATCAGCAAAGTGTTGGAGGCGTCAAATTATATCAGCGGCTCCCAGGTGGCAGAGCTGGAGGAAAAGCTGGCCGCATATGTGGGAGTGAAACATTGCATTACCTGCGGCAATGGAACGGATGCGTTGACCCTGGCCCTCATGACCTGGGGCATCGGGGAAGGGGATGCAGTCTTCGTGCCGGACTTTACCTTTTTCTCTTCCGCAGAGACCGTTGCCTATGAAGGAGCGACACCAGTCTTTGTGGATGTACTGGAAGATACCTTTAATATGGACCCGGACAGCCTGGAACGGGCGGTGAAAGCAGTCCTTGCAGAAGGAAAATTAACGCCGAAAGTGATGGTAGTGGTGGATCTCTTCGGACTTCCGGCAGATTATGACCGGCTTCAAAAGATCGCGGATCAGTATGGAATGTATATTCTGGAGGATGGTGCCCAGGGCTTCGGTGGTGCCTGTAAGGGCAGACGTGTGGGAAGCTTCGGTGACATCAGCACCACCTCTTTCTTCCCGGCGAAGCCGTTGGGATGCTATGGAGACGGCGGTGCGGTCTTCACGGACAATGACGAGTGGGCAGCTCTCTTAAAATCTTATCGGATTCACGGAAAAGGTACCGGAAAATATGATAATGTACGAATCGGTATGAATTCCCGCCTGGATACCATCCAGGCAGCGATTCTGCAGGTAAAACTGCAGGCATTTGAGGAATATGAACTGGAGGATGTGAACCGGGTGGCAGCTGTCTATACCGAGCAGTTAAAAGACTGCGTGAAGGTGCCGGAGATTCCGGAGGGATATTTGTCCGGCTGGGCGCAGTACAGCATCCTTCTGAAGGATAAGGAAGAGAGGGACAGTCTGCAGGCTTACTTAAAAGAACAGGATGTTCCATCCATGATTTATTATCCCAAGGGAATGCATCAGCAGACCGCTTTTGCAGGATGTGAACTCTATGGAGAAACCTTCAAAGTATCGGAAGATATCTGCGGCCGGGTACTGGCGCTGCCATTATCTCCATATCTGACAGAGGAAGATCAGCAGAAGGTGATCCGGTTGATTCGTGAGAAAACAGGAGCAAAGGCATGAAAATATTATTGATATCCTATGATTATTTTCGGTATGACGGACGTGTCCGGGAGTTGATCAAAGTGGCAAAAGACCTGGGGGATGTGACCTATATTACCCGTGGTGACGGAGATGAGCAGCCCCAGGAAAAGCAGCATATCGTTTACAAAGACCATGGATACATGGATTTTATCCGGTTTTGCGGACGTCAGGCAAAGAAACTGGGAAAACTGGATTTGATTTTCATTGACAACCGAAAGGGAATCATTCCTGGCTATCTGGCAAAGAGAATTAGTGGTGCAGAATATGTGGTGCAGGACTGCCGGGAGCTTTACAGCATCCGCAGCGCGTCCGGTATCCCGGGAAAGATTGGCTGTCTGGTGGAAAAAATGTTTACCAGACATTCCGATGTGGTCATTGCAGCCAATGCCTTCCGTGCTAGAATCATGGTAAAGATGTTTGGCCTTAAGAAAGTGCCATTGAACTATGAAAATATCCGGAGACTGGAATACAGCAGCCCGGAGGCAAAAGCACATGTGACAAAGGAATGTGGAGAGTTTTTTAAAGAGAAAAAGTTCCGCATTATTTCCACCGCAGGCTGTGATGTCAGCCGGACCACTTCCCGCATGGTACAGGCCATGAAGGGACTGGGAGACGACTATGAACTGTTCCTCATTGGAGAAAGCGATGAGGAGGATGAGCTGATTATCCGGGAGACCATTCGTCATCTGGGATTGACCAATGTGAAGATTTTCCCGCGGATGGATCAGGATCATTTGAAATATTTTATTGAAAACAGTCAGGTGGGCATGGTGACCTATCATCAGCACGACCTGAATAATAAATACTGCGCCAGCGGCAAGATCTATGAATTCCTTTTTGAAGGAAAGCCGGTGGTGACCTCCACCAATCCGCCTCTTGCTGATTTCTGCGGAAAATATGGCATCGGCATTGCGGAGGATAATTATGAGCAGGCTATCCGGACCATTGCGAAACGGTATGACGAATGGCAGCAGGCAGTAAAGAATTTTACCGCCCGTGTTCATGTGGAGAAAAATAATGAGAAACTGGCGGAGCGCATTCGCCGGAGACTGGAGGAAGTACAGTCATGAAAAAAGTGATGCTGGTATTCGGCACACGCCCGGAGGCCATTAAAATGTGCCCTCTGGTCAATGAACTGAAGAGCAGAAAAGAAATTGAGACGGTAGTCTGCGTTACCGGACAGCACCGGCAGATGTTGGATCAGGTGCTGGAAGCCTTTGATGTGGTTCCGGACTATGACCTTTCTATCATGAAAGATCGTCAGACCTTATTTGACGTGACAACCAATATTCTGAACCGGATCAAAGAGGTGCTGGAGGAAGTGCATCCGGATGTGGTACTGGTACATGGAGATACTTCTACTACGTTTGTGACGGCTCTGGCCTGCTTCTATCTGCAGATTCCGGTAGGACATGTGGAGGCAGGACTTCGTACCTACAATATTTATTCTCCTTATCCGGAAGAATTTAACAGACAGGCGGTCAGTATCATCTCAGCCTATAATTTTGCACCGACAGAACTGTCGAAGCAGAATCTTCTGAAGGAAGGTAAGAACCCGGATACCATCTATGTGACGGGAAATACAGCTATTGACGCGCTGAAGACAACGGTTCGTGCGGATTATACCCATCCGGAACTGGAGTGGGCAAAGGGAAGCCGGCTTATTATGATTACGGCACACCGCCGGGAAAACTTAGGCGAGCCTATGAAGCATATGTTCCGCGCCATCCGCCGGGTATGCGACGAGCATCCGGATGTGAAGGCCATTTATCCCATTCATATGAATCCGGTAGTCCGTGAGACGGCCCGGGAGATTCTGGGAGATGATGAGCGGATTCACATTATTGAACCGATGGATGTACTGGATTTCCATAATTTCCTGTCCAGAAGCTTTCTGATTCTGACGGACAGCGGTGGAATTCAGGAGGAGGCTCCTTCTCTTGGAAAGCCGGTTCTGGTTATGCGGGATACCACGGAGCGTCCGGAAGGGATTAAGGCCGGTACATTGAAGCTGGTGGGAACCGATGAACAGGTGATCTATGAGAATTTCAAGCTTTTGCTGGAAAATGAGGAAGCTTACAAAGCCATGAGTACCGCAAGCAATCCTTACGGGGATGGTTTTGCATGTAAGCGGATCGCAGACATTCTGGAAGGAAAAGCATGAGCATTTATCTATTAATATTTCTTCTGCTGGCGGCGGGGACTCTTCTGGAGTACTTTCGTCCGCAGATCAAAACATATGCATACTGGATCTGCTGGGCGGCCATGACTGGCTGCCTTTGCTTCCGGTTCGGACAGGGAACCGATTATGTGACCTATCAGGGACTCTATGAGACGATCCCGGTAGCCATCGATCTGTCCCAGGGATATATCTGCGGATTTTATCCGGAGATCGGATGGAGACTCTTATCTGCAGCATTTAAAGTGTTTGGCGCACCTTTCTGGGTATTTACTTCTATACTTGGTCTGGCAGAAATGCTGCTCCTTCATCGGTTTGTGAAACGGTTCGTGCAGGGAAGGACAGCAGGTCTATTTATGCTGTATCCGGTATTGTATCTGGTATATATGGTATCCGGACTCCGCCAGGGACTGGCGGTCTGCCTGTTTCTGGGAATTGCCCTGCCATTTTTGATGGAGAGAAAATGGGTTGCTTACGTAGTGACCATCCTTATTACCTTTTCCTTCCACCGGGTGGCTCTTGCCTGGCTGGTGCTGATTCCTGCGGCATATCTGTCGGTGAGTGCCATGATGGTACTGACTGGACTTTCCGCAGTGGGCGGTCTGCTTTTACAGATCGGACCGGTGGAGCGGCTGCTGGCAGATCTGATCCCGGTTTATCATGTACAGAAATTATTATTGGAAGGAGAAGTCAGCTGGTTTGCCGTAGGAGAACGGTTGGCAGCGGCGGCAGTATTAACGATTCTCTACCTTTGGACACGGAAACATGTGGATAAGATCCGTCCGGAGACCGAGGTACTGTGGAAAACCTACCTGTGTAGCGTCTGTGCGTATCTGATGCTGTGCAGCAGTTCTTATTATGCCAGCCGCTACGGTGCTATTTTCAAAGTGGTGGAATGTGCGCTGGTGGTGGATCTGGCCATGGGACAGGAAAAAATACAAAAGGCTGTGGCTATTTTCTTCTTCTGCCTGACCTGCCTGATGGGTGTGAAAAACTTAAATGCCATGACCAATGAAGGCGGTTATGCAAAACTGGGCTATCATTTTTGGAACCATCCCTATGTATCCATTTTTGATCAGAAGAAGATCGAGGAGTACTTTGGATATCAAGATCGGGTTCAGGTGATTTATGATGCCAATATTGAGGATCAGGAACTCTGGAGACTGGAAAAATAGAGGAGCAGAAGGATGTTACTGGAGACTATTTTGACGGCAGTGCTGTTTTTTACGGGGACAGCGCTTAGCGGTTACACGATTCGTCATATTTTAAAATTAAAACAGGAAGGATTCCTGTTTTCAATCCTGGTGGGCTGCATGGGCTGGTGGGCGTTGATGGAAGTGATTCTCATTCCCATGACCATGAAGCTGGCAGCTTTCCACACGTTTGTGTGGGTCTATACGGCAGCAGCAGGAGCGTTGACCGTGGCAGGATTCTTTTGCTGGAGGGAGATTCTGGAGGACGGAAAAGCGCTGATATCTGGCTGGAAACAGAATCTGACACTGGGACATCTGGTGGCAGTTCTACTGATGATCTGTCAGTTATATTATCTGGCACATCACATGTATCTGGAATGGGACGATACCTATTATGTGAATCTGGCCAACACGGCACTGACCACGGATAAGATTTACTGGGTCTATCCGGAGACGGGAACTTTTGCGGATTTTGACAAGCGGTATGTATTGTCTTTATGGCCAATCTTCTATGCGTGGCTTTCCAAACTGACAGGCGTGCTGCCAACGATCATGGCCCATACCATTCTGCCCTGGCTGATTCTGCCAGTGGCCTATTTTGTGTATGTGCTGATTGGAAGAAAGCTGTTTCCGGAAGATCGTGAACTTCAGGGCATGTTCCTTGCCATGGCGGTGATGCTCCATCTGTTTATGAGCGGGGAACATACGGCAGGACTTACCTTCCTAAGCATTACCCCCTGGGTGGGAAAAGGAATATTAGCGACGATTCTCATTCCAGCGTTGTTTTACTGGATTCTGCGGACCGTTGAAAAAGAACAGGTTGCCGATTTTATATTGCTGGGACTTACCTGTCTGGCAGGATGTCTGTTATCCTCCATGGGAATCATGCTGACTCCGGTATTTGTCGGTACGGCCATGCTGCTGGCAGGAATCCGCAAGAAGAGTATTTCCTATGTAGTGAAAGGGGCGCTTGCCTGCCTTCCCTGTGTGATTCTTGGAATTTACTATATTGTGTTGACTCATTAGGAAAGGAATTCGTATGCAGAACTTTTTGGAAATTGCAAAAACAGATTTTACGGATACCTTCAGCGGCGCTTGGATCTTTCCTATGTTACTGATTGGAATTCTATGGATTCTCTGGCAGGAGAAAGACTGGATGCGGAAGCTTCTGTTGGGAATTCTGCCGCTGGTATTTTTATTTTTCTACTGGTGCCCGCTGACTGGATTGTTTTTCATGAAGGCATTAGGTGAAAATGTGTACTGGAGAATCCTGTGGCTTTTACTTCTGGCAGTGATCATTCCTTATGCGGGATGTCTTCTGCTGAAACGGTTTTCCGGGCTCTGGCGACAGGGGGCATTTCTGGTATTACTGGCAGTCATTGGACTGGGAGGGAAAAGTGTGCTTTCCTCCGAGTGGTTTGAAGCAGCCACTAATGACTATAAGGTACCGGAAAATGTCATGGAGATGGCGGATCTTCTTCCGGAGAATGTACATGTGGTGGCATCCAACCGGCTGACCCCCTATCTGCGGCTGCGGGATCCGTCCCTGACACTGGAATATGCCAGAAATGCCCTGCAGTATAATGTGCCTCAGGACAATATGGTAGGCCCTATGATTGAACTCTACTGGGCACTGCAGGAAGAAGAGATTGATGTGGGGAAGGCAGCTCCTCTGGCAAAGGAAGAGGAGTGTACTTTTGTGATTGTGTCCAAGAGCCATACGTACAATGGAGACTGGGAAGATTACGGGTACAAGCTGTATCACGAAACGGATGAATTTGCGATTTTTGTAGATCAGGATTACGAGAGAGGACAGGATACAAGAAAATGGGAAGAATAAAAGGATTAAAGCCATTTGCAAAGACGTTTTTTGCGCTGATTGCTGTATTTTTCCTGTCCATGACGCTGGTGTATTGTATTCCCACCTCATGGATTCAGGACAATGTGGAAAAATCAGTAGAGGTGATTGACAATGAGGGAGAATACCCTATGTATTTTTTCTATCGGCACAGTGCAATCATTGATGAGCATACGGATAAACTGATGTATACCAGTCTGATTCAGAACCGGGATTATTATAATCCCATTCAGGCATCCGTGAGTGTGAATCAGTATCCCCGCTACTGGCATGGCTATCAGGTGATTTTGCGTCCATTGACGGTGATTTTTCAGGTGCAGGAGCTTCGTTTCCTGGGAATGTTTGTGTTCCATCTTCTGTTCTTCTGGAGTGCCTGGCTCATGGCGAAGAAGTTAAAACCGGCCATTGCCATGTGTTATGTGGCTGCGGTGACCAGTGGATATATTGTGTTCCTTCCGGTCTGCTTCCAGTTCTTTACTACTTTTGCGGTTTTGTTCGGTGCGTTGATCGTGCTGCTGACCCGGTATGAAAAGGACTGCACCATGAATCTTATGCTGTACTTCTTTGTAGTAGGGATGGTAGAGAATTTCTTTGATTTTCTGACCTATCCGATTATTACACTTGGAATTCCCCTTGTGGTGCTGCTTTGGTTGAAAATCCGGGATGAGGCGGCAGATCTGAAGGAAAATTTGATCTTTACGGTGAAATCTTCCGTCTCCTGGGGACTGGGATATGCCCTGACCTGGATTGCCAAGTGGGGAATTGCCACAGTGGTGCTGGGAGTCCGGTATTTCTGGAGAACCATGAGTGTGGTACAGTATCGTCTGGAAGGAAGCGAGGATGAGCCGCTGGATCGGATCGGAACTTTACAGAAGAACCTGAAGGCATGGATGAATGTGCAGGATGGTGGTATCATCAGCTGGAGCAAAGTAGTGATGGTAGTACTTCTGGTATTTATCATTCTGATCCTGGTGAAAAAGCTGAAGGATAAGAAGACAATTGCAGCCTGCCTGCCTATCGGTCTGGTGGCACTGTATCCGTATATCTGGTATCTGGTCATGTCCAACCATTCCCAGATTCATTACTGGTATACTTACCGGGCACAGGTACTGACTATGTTTGGCATTCTGGTGTTTATTGCCAGCATTTTGAGGGAGAGAAAGCCGCGTGAAGAGTAGAGAAAAGAGAGATTGCTGGATCTATGCCATCTGTATGATGATTCTGGCAGAAGCGTTCAGCTGGTTTCAGCCCATTTATACCAATGTGGATAATTTTATCACTTCCATGGTAATCGGTGCAGTTTATGACAAAGATACCTATAGCATGGTGTTGAATCCGGTGCTTTGCTGGATTATGTCTTTCGTAGGAAAGGTACTTCCGACGGCTGATGCTTTTACGCTGGTGACAAAGGTCGTACTGCTGGCAGGAATCGGATCTATCAGTTATTTTGTGGCATTGCATTTCCGGCACTGGCCGGAGAGGCTGTTTGCCGGAGCTGTGTTATTTCTGCTTACGATTGAGATGAATTTGTTTTCAGACTATTTTATGGTGTGGGCGGCATTCTTCACGTTCGTGGGAATGGTATGGCTGTTAAGATCCATGAAGACAGAAGTGCATGGAAGCTGGATTGTGGCAGGCACTTTTTTCATCTGCTGTGGTCTTATGTGGAGGCTGGGCGGTTTTGTACCCTTTATTCCGTTTCTGCTGCTGGACTGGGGCATGGATTTTCTGTTTGGAAGCAGAGGGAAAGAAGAAAAGCTGCAGTATTTGAAGAAAACAGTCAGAGTATTTGGACCGATGATCATTTGCTTTGCCTTACTCCTTGGTATTGATTATGGATATAAGCATTCTGAAAAATATGAGGACAGTGTGAATTTTTGTGATGTAGTCAGCACAATTGTAGATTATCCGATGGAAACTTATGATGCAGTGGAAAATCGATTGCCGGAACAGATATCGGAAAATGATTATTATAGTTTGACAGAGCATATGTATGCAGATACAGAACGAATTACGACAGCGTATTGCCAGAACATTGCAGACATAGGGAAAAAAGATGAGATTGTGATCAACATGAAAGATATTTTTCAGAAGACCTATTCTTTGATTGCCAGATTGTATGGGCTGAAGAATTTCAAAGTCTGGGGTATTGGATTGATGCTTCTGGCGTTCTGGATCTTATTTTCACAGACAGCGTGGTATGAAAAGCTGGAAATCGTATTTGCGGGTGGTGGAGCTTATCTGATGATGCTCTATTTGATGCTGGTAGGACGTCTTCCAGAACGTGGAATGCAGGTGATGCTGTATGCGGCTATGGGAATTTTTCTCGTAAAAGTTAGCTCTATTCATGTGGAGAAAAGGGTACACAAAATCGAAATGATAGCAGTCATTATTTTTTGTGGCTTGGTATTATGTCGTCTACCATCTGTTAATTTTGGTGTACATCAGTCTTTGTTGTCTGTCAAAACAGGTGCTAACGAAGAAAAATGGGAACAAAGCTATCAGGATAATGCAGTATATCTTTGGAAAACGGCAGAGCATAGAAAATATCCGATGCGAGATTTTATGGCACAGGGAAAACTAATGTCAAAGAATTTTATGGAGCATAATCTTGCAGAAGGTGGTTGGGACTTTAATCAGGTGTACTCAAAAGGGCAGATGGAACGCCTGGGAGTACCAAATCCAATCCGAGCACTGGCGGAGCGACCACATACTTATTATGTGGCAGAAGATTGTAATGCTGTTCTGACTTATATTCGGGAACATTACGATGAGAAGGTTCAGGCGGTACAAGTTGAGGAATTAGATGAAATCCCGGTATGGCAATTCCAGTAAGCAAATAAAAGACGTCTGCTTAGTGCAGGCGTCTTTTTCGTACCGCTCGGATCAGTTTCTGACCGAAGAGATTTTTTATAGTCTGTTTAGCGTAGAAAGAACATTCCCGGAGAATCCAGAAAGGTGTTACATGAAATACCCCCAGTTTCTTCTGCATACGGATTTTTTCTTTGTGAGAAAGCAGTTTATTCTGATCGGAGAAACCGGCGATTTCATAGACAGAAACCGGAATGGGAAGATAGTCAAAGGAAACTCCCTTTAAATACATGGCCAGGAAAAACTCATGATCCGCACATACCTGATAGGAAGTATCATAAGGGTGTTCCAGTAACAGGTCCCGCTTTACGAAAACGGACTGATGACAGAATGCCATTTCGTAAGTCAGATGGTCCAATGGGAGCGCTGGATATAGTTTTGTCTGGCCCTCATAGATACAGCGGGTGTCTCCATACAGGATGGAAGCATCCATTGGATGCGCAAAAACCTGTTCCAAAGTAGTGGCATCTGCCAGCAGATCTCCTGCATTTAAAAACAGAAGCCATTTGCCATGGGCTTTTTTTACCCCTTTATTCATAGCGTCATAGATGCCATGATCCGGTTCGGAAGAACAGAAAAAAGGAATCTGCTTTGCAGAAAATAACGGTTCCAACTGTCCAAGAAACGGAACCGTTCCGTCATTGGATCCACCGTCGATGACCAGATATTCGAAGTCAGTCCAAGTTTGTTGAAGAAGACTGTCCACCGTGGCGGACAGAGCCTCTTTTGCCCGAAAGCAGACGGTAATGACAGATAAGGTTGGCATATCCATATACTACCTCGTTTCCCGATGGCGGGCATCATTTTCAGGCGTCATATGGGTGGTATCCCGGATGACAAACTGAGGACTGTTGTTGAGGCAGATATAGATTCTGCCGATATATTCACCGCAGATTCCCAGCATAATCATAATCATTCCACCGACGAACAGCATCACAGCCATGAGGGAGCTGTAGCCGGCATCAATGAGCTTAGGATACATCAGCTTGTGAATGACCAGATATAATCCCCAGCAAAAGCCAAGAATGGAACTGCCAACTCCAACAAAGGTGGAAAGCCGGAGTGGAATAATGGAAAAGGCGGTAAATCCATTGGAGAAAAGGGAAATCAGCTTTTTCAAATTATAAGTGGAAGTACCGCTTAGACGTTCCCGGTCCTGCATGGGTACTTCTGCAATTTTTCTGGTAGCACGGAGCAGAAGACCGTCAATATAAGGATAGGGATTCTTGTATTGGAGCAGTTCTGCTGCGATAAAGGACTGCATGGCCATAAAATTGGTCAGGCGCAGATGTTTTGGTTTGTCCAGAAGGACACACATCATAAAATCGTTAAACCGGCTTCCTGCAACCCGGAAGAAGCTCTCTTTCCGGTCTTCAAATTTATATTGGGCCAGCGAAACGTCATAACCATGATTCAGAGGTTCCAGAAGCTCCCATAATTTGTCCATGGGACACTGGAAGTCATCATCCAGGAAAACGATGTGTTCGCCTGCCGCATAGGAAAGACCTGCCATCATAGCAGCGTGCTGACCAAAGTTTTTTGTAAAATCAACGACCCGGAGCCAGGAATGGGTTTCTGCATAGTCTGTTAAGACCTGTAAAACCTGATCCGGGGAATTGTCATTGACAGTGATGACTTCATATTCCATTTCCGGACGTTCTGTCATTTTTTGTTCGATTTCATTTAATACCTGCAGAATCGTATGTTCACTTCGATAGCAGGGAATTACAAAACTAAGTTGTACCATGAGTACTGCCTTTCTAAGATTATAATTTACCGATCAATGTAAGAACCTGTCTGCCAATCTCTCGCATATCTTCTGCATCATATCGCTGATCCACAGGAAGTGGACAGATGCAATTAGACAAATATTGTTCCCAGGTGCTGGAATCCGGATTTCCTGCCGTTTCACTCCAGAGCTGGGGTACATAGATCTTCTTCTGAATCAGTTCTTTCCGCAGAGTGTCACTGGAATAAAGGAACGGATAATACAGTGCCGGACGAAATTCCGTCAATGAAATTTCGTTGACAGGCGCAAGCACTTCGTGAAGGGCTTTCATATTTTCCATTCGTTTCTGACGCACATGCTCGTAATCTACCACATTCAGCATGGCAGATGTGAGAGGGGACATGGCCTGAATACCGCAGGAGCCGAGACGTTCTTCATTCTCTTTATTCAGTGTATAGGAATAATTGGTACCATATTCATAACTCTGCAGCAGATGTGACGTATACAGACTGGAAGTAGAGACCGGAACTGGCTGCTGACAGATCTGACCGCCGACTGCGTAAGCACCGTCGGATACGCCAAAAAATTTTCTGCAGGAATATACCTGGCAGACTCCTTTTTGCGGTGCGGAGAAAAAGGACTGGGTATTATCGATGAGAATCCGGGAATCATACTGCTGCACCATATCCTGAATCACCTGATCCGGCTGGATTCCAAAATAGTTTACCCAGAGAATTCCTTCCTTTTCCTTTAAAGAGACAGATTCAGGAAGAAACTGCTGATTAATATGGTAATAGCGGATCTGTATCTGGGGAAGTTCCTTACGGATGGTTTCCTCAACAGTCGCACAAATATAAAATGGCAGATAAATCATATCCCATTTCAGCTGCTTTAGTGCATAGGCAATGGCATACCGGCCGGAATTCAGAGCGGCTACATGCTCGCCCGAATAATAGGGAACTCCGGCTGCGAATTCGATGGGAAGGTATCCGCCGTATTCTTTCATCATAACGTTCTCCTAAAATAAGTGATATCTAAACTATTATAGGAGAAATTTTCAGTTACGTCAATTCCTCGCAGTTAAATCTAAAGAATTATGAATAATTATCAAAGATGGTTTTACAACGACATAAAGTGGGGTAATATGAACATAGAAATGATGGAAAAGGATAAAAAGACGATATGAATAAAAATCTGGTAAAAGCATTGCTGTATCCATTGCTTTTGATTGCTATATTAAGAGGAATTACCCCATTCGTATATGCCATCATTGACGATCGGAGTATGATGGAGATTCTCTCCGGGCAGTATCTGGGGCATCCGGATCCCCATGCGATTTTTCTGGGATACTGGTATTCTTGTATTTTAACAGGATTGTATCGAATTTCCGTGCATGTGGATTGGTATGCCCTTCTTTTCCTATTGGTACAATGGGGGTGTATGAGCCTAATTTTATATCGGGTGCAGGGGCAGACAGAAGACCGGAATGCACAGGATCGAAGAGTGGCACTGACTATGGTGAGTTTCTTCCTGGTGGGACTTCAGACGTTGACCCAGCTGACCTTTACCACAACTGCGGCAGTGGTGGCAGCGACAGTGCTGTACTGGTACGTGACCAGCGAGAAAATAGAAGGAAAACACTTTGCAGTATTATTTTTGCTTTGTTTCCTGACACTGCAGATCCGGTTAGAAATCTTTTTGATGATTCTTCCGGTCTGTTCCTTGTTTTGGCTCATCCGGCTGCATAGAAGAGGAATCCTGGGGATGGGAAGATGGGAGGTTTGTCTTCCGCTGATGGCGGTGGCTGTATTGGGAATTGCTTTTCTGGGAAATGTGGTTGGTTATGGAAGTCCGGAATGGAAAGCCTATAACCAGTACAATCAATATCGTTCCGCCATTTATGATTATCCGGATTATACGTTTCCGCCTTACGAGGAGGCGGAAGATCTCTATGCGGCAGCGGGAATTGATACCAAGAGCCGGGCACGGACATTGATCAATTACAATTATACGGCGGATGACAAGATTGCCCCGGAGTTCTTTGAACAATATATCAAGACCTATCAGCAGATGCGCCCATCTGAACAAAGCAGAATGGAAAGGCTTATAGAGAGTACAAAGAGTTATGTAAAAGGAGTACTGAGCGGCAGATTTCAGTTTGCCCAGAGCACGGGAATGGTTTTGCTTGGTCTTTTGTTGCTTCTTACTATCTGGAAACGACATTGGATGCAGGCGATAGAGATTGGGTTGATCATAGGGATTCAGATCCTGTTGTGGCTTTATCTTCTCTATAAAGACCGGGTTCCGGCAAGAGTCATTTACAGCATGAATCTGTTGCTTGTCACCATCGCGGTACTGGCATGGAGAGAGTGGTGCCGTTCCACAGGAGAAGATCTGTCAGAATCCTTTAAAAAGAAAGGGACGGCGCTGCTTATTCTGGTCCTGATGGGTGTGGGAGTCCTGTATGCAAAGAATATTCGGACACAGAATCTGGAGATCAGTCATCGCTGCGAGGATGTGGAGCAGCTAAAGACCTTTTGCGCAGAGCATCCGGAGAATTTTTACTTTAATGATGTAACAACGTTGGCATTTACCACCTGGGATGTGAAGCTGTGGAGAAATGAGACATACGAGATGAATTATATGTCTCTGGGAGACTGGATGAGCTTCAGCCCGTTGTGGAAAGAAAAACTGGAACAGCAGGGAATTACCAGTGTTCGGGAGGCATTGTATCAGCGGAACAATGTGTATCTGATCTGTACCTTTGATAAGGGACTGGAATATCTGACTTCTTTATATGAGAATACCACCTGCGCGGAAGTGGATCGTGCGGGACTATTTCATATTTACAAATTGCAATCCTTGTAAAAGTATCCTGAAAGTGGTAGAATACAGAAGACTATAGATAATGAGGTAACTGTGTTCATGGATAAATTTGATCAGTATAAACGGCTTCTTCGTCTGGGCATAGCCGGAATTGAGATTATTCTGGAAGCTGCATTTTTTACGTATGTCTGGTATGTGCTTTACAATGGCCGAAAAGTAACTCCTTTTGAAAATAAAGGTAATCTGATGATGGTAGGGTTCTACGTACTCTATCTCATCGTTTTTATTTACATGTATGGCGGCACCAAATATGCCTATTATCGCAAAGGACAGCTGATTCTTTCCCAGACGCTGGGAACGGTGATTGCCAATGCGGTTATGTACATTCAGATTGTCATGGTAGTGGGACAGTTTCCCTTTCCTGCGGTATGGCCCATGCTGGTATTATGTGCAGCGGATCTGGTGGTGATCGCACTGATTAACCAGATTTCCGATGGTATCTTCAAGAAGATGTTTCCTCCGAAACGTCTGCTTCTGATCTGTGATTTGGCATATAAGGACAATCTGCTGCGGAAGATTTCCGGCAGAAAGGATCTCTATGAGGTGACCAGATGTGTGTCTGCTTCTGAGCCACTGGCAGTACTGCAGAAAGAAGTGGCAGACTGTGATGCTATGATGCTCTATGGAATTGAAGAGCAGAAACGGAACGATCTGATCAAATTCTGTTATGAGAAATCCATCCGGATCTATGTGGCTCCGGAGGTATCCGATATTCTGCTGCGGGGTGCAGACCGTGTCCATTCCTTTGATACACCGTTTTTCCTGTTACGTAATTCTGGTCTGTCTTTTGAACAGCGGATTATGAAGCGCGCCATGGATATCCTGATTTCAGGAGCCATGCTCATTGTGGCTTCTCCCTTTATGCTGTTGACGGCACTGGCCATCAAGCTGGAAGATCACGGTCCGGCGCTTTTTAAGCAGGAGAGGGTAACCATTGGCGGCAAGAAGTTCTATATCTATAAATTCCGCAGTATGATCGTGGACGCGGAGAAGAACGGAGCACAGTTCTCTACGAAGAATGACAGCCGTATCACGAAGGTGGGTAAATTTATCCGTGCCACCAGACTGGATGAGCTGCCTCAGCTTTTAAATATTTTAAAAGGAGATATGAGTATTGTAGGTCCGAGACCGGAGCGCCAGACGTACATTGACGAATTTTGCGAGGAAACGCCGGAATTTATTTATCGTCTAAAGGTAAAAGCCGGATTGACCGGTTATGCGCAGATTTATGGAAAGTACAATACGACTCCATTGGACAAGTTAAAGCTTGACCTTATGTACATTGAAAGTTATTCGGTTCTTCTGGACATCCGTCTGATCTTCCTGACGCTGAAGATCATGTTCACCAAGGAGAGTACAGAAGGAGTGGAGGAAGGACAGAACCATGCATAGATTTTGGATATTTAACCATTATGCGACGACCCCCCTTACGGGGCCGCTGCTCCGCCACTATTATTTTGCGGAGTATTTAAAAGAAAGAAATATTGAGACGACAGTCTTTGCGGCCAATGAGCTTCATCAGACCGGAGGCTGTGTCGACACCCACGGGAAGCCTTATCTTCGGACCGAAGAGGAAGGGGTTCCCTTTGTCTTTGTTAAGACGAGTAAATATGAAGGCAACGGAATCTCCCGTGTGAAGAACATGGTGAGCTTCTTTCTGGGACTTTTAAAGATCAGCAAAGGCTATGCAAAGCAGTACGGAAAGCCGGATGTGATTATGGGTTCCAGCGCCCATCCTCTGACCAGCATTGCAGGTATTCTCATTGCCAGACGGTTCCATGTACCGGCTATTGTGGAGGTCCGGGATCTCTGGCCGGAGGCTATCTTCTCTTTTGGAAAAGTAAAGATGAACAGTCTGGTGGGACGGCTCTTAAGTGCCGGTGAAAAATGGATGTATGTCCATGCGGATGCCATTGTATTTACCAAAGAAGGCGACGTGGATCACATCAAAGAGATGGGATGGGACAAAGAGCATGGCGGTAAGATTGACCTTGCCAAATGCCATTACATCAACAATGGTGTGAATCTGAAGGATTACTATGCAAGTATTGAGAAGGATATTCTGAAAGATCCGGATCTGGAGGATGACAGTTTCAAGGTGGTGTACACCGGAACGGTTCGCCCGGTCAACAATGTGGGCAATCTTCTGGATACGGCAAAATTATTAAAAGATAAAAAAGATATCAAGTTCCTGATCTTCGGCGGCGGAAGTGAATTGGAGAAACTGGAGAAAAGGGTTCAGGATGAGCACATTGACAATGTGATTTTCAAAGGGTTTGTGGAGAAAAAATATATTCCGTATATCCTGAGCCGATCTTCTGTGAATGTATTGAATTATTCTCAGGCAAACTATAACTGGTCCAGAGGCAACAGTTCCAACAAGCTGTTTGAGTATATGGCCAGTGGAAAACCGATTATTTCCACGGTGAAGATGGGATATTGCATTCTGGATAAATATCAGTGTGGTCTGTCCCTTGAGGAGTGTACAGCGAAGGCGCTGTCAGAGCAGATCCTGAAGATTCATGATATGCCGGAGGAAGCTTATGCCCAGATGGCGGAGAATGCGAAGAATGGGGCAAAGGATTTTGACTTCCCGGTACTGACCAGGAAACTTTATCAGGTGATCAAGAGTGTGGAAAAAGATTGAGAAATATTACCGGACGGTGTCTTATCTGAAGAAAAGCCAGGTAAAATTCTTGGTGAAGAACCGTCTGGAGAGAAAGAAAAAAGCAATAACGAAAGCCTCTGCTCCGGCGTTGGGAACACTGTCCCTCTGGATGGATCGCCTCGACGCTCATCCGGATTATGAGAAGCGGTTTGACCGGGACGAGATCTTAAGTGGAACGGTGACACTGCTTCATGAGAGCGGTACTCCGGGCGGTCATAACTGGGCGAATCCGGATAAGAGTCATCTGTGGAACTTTAATCTGCAGTATCTGGAATTTCTGATTCCGCTGGCAGCAGCCTATCGGGAAACCGGGGAGGCGAAGTATTATGAGAAGTTCCGTGATTATTGTCTCCGATGGATGGAAGATAATGAAGACGGGACCGGGGATGGATGGCATCCCTATACCATTTCTTTGAGACTTACGAATCTCTGGATCTGTATGGACGGATTTGGTGAGATATTCCAAAAAGATGAGAAATTTGCTCAGAAGCTGGGTGACAGTATGTACGCTCAGTATCTGCATCTGCAGAAGAAGCTGGAGCTTCACCTTCTGGGCAATCATTATCTGGAAAATTTAAAAGCAGTGATGCTGGGTGCTCTCTATTTTAAAGAGCCGGGCGTCTACGATGATTATAAAAGCTGTCTGCGGGAGGAACTGGAAGAACAGATCCTGCCTGATGGCATGCATTATGAACGAAGCCCCATGTATCATAAGATTGTACTGGAAGATCTGATGAGGTCAGCAAGAGGTGTGGAGAAAGCAGATCGCCTTTTCTACGAAGAACTAGGTAAGAAGATTAAGAGAATGGCGGACGTTATGTATTCTCTGGAAGATGGCATGGGACAGACGCCGCTTTTCAATGATTCCGGGGATAATGTGGCGCGTTCCATGGTAAGTCTCCTGGCAGCACTCCGGGAAGAATTCGGAATTACGCCGGATTACAAAGCATCTTTCCCGGATGCCGGTTATTATTGCCTGCGAAGCGGAGATGTGAAGGTTCTTCTGGATGCAGGCGCCATTGCGCCGGATTACATGCCGGGACACGGACACTGCGATGGATTGAGTTTTGAACTGTCCAGACAGGGACAGCCGGTCTTTGTGAATTCTGGTACAGGGATGTATCAAGGGGCATTACGGGGATATTTCAGAAGCACCGCAGCCCATAATACGGTGATGATTGACGGTGAAGAACAGTCTGAATGCTGGGGAGAACACCGGGTAGCCAGACGGATTTCAGAAGTATCCGGTTCTGCCGGCAGCCAGGAGCTGAAAGGCAGGCTGACGACGGCGTCTGGCAGAAAGCAGGGACGCTGCATCCGGGCAGAGGGCAGCAGGGTCGAGATCTGGGATCAGGTAGACGGACATGCAGAAGCCTATTTCCACCTGGCGCCGGATTATCATTATGAAGAAGCGGAAAATTCCGTATTGGTCAAAGAAAAAGGCGATACGCTGGTCTGCCGTATCATTCCGGAAAAACAGGATCAGGTGAAAATCTACCGGGAAGGAACCATCTGTTCCTATGCACCGGAATTTGGAAAAACAGAACAGATACAAGTGCTTGCACTTGCCTGGGAGGGCGATGGAAGTGAGCACATGACACAGATCATATTCGAAAGAGAAAGGGAGAAGCATCATGATTAATGTAGTAGGACTTGGTTATATCGGTCTTCCCACTGCGCTGATGTTTGCAGCACATGGGGTAGAGGTTGTAGGAACGGATTATAATAAGGAGCTGGTAGATACCCTGAATGAGGGAAAGACTACCTTCGAGGAGGATGGCCTTGACGAACTGTTCCAGGAGGCAGTGAGCAAAGGAATCCGGTTTTCTCATGAGTATCAGAGCACGGATATGTATATCGTGGCAGTGCCGACTCCCTATGATAAGGCTAGTAAAAAGGTGGATGCAAGCTACGTGGTAAAGGCAGTGCAGAACGTTATGAGTGTCTGCCCGAAGGGCGCAACGGTGGTTATCGAATCTACCGTATCTCCGGGAACCATCAATAAATATGTGCGTCCGATCATTGAATCCGATGGATTTACCATTGGAGAGGACATCAATCTGGTACACGCACCGGAGCGTATCATTCCGGGAAATATGGTATATGAGCTGAAACATAATTCCCGTACGATTGGTGCAGACAACCCGGAGATCGGTGAAAAAGTAAAAGCCCTGTACAGCTCTTTCTGTCAGGGAGAGATCGTGGTAACGGATATTCGTACCGCAGAGATGACCAAGGTAGTGGAAAATACCTTCCGTGATATTAACATTGCATTTGCCAATGAGCTGGCGAAGATCTGCCGCTCCGATAATATGGATGTGTATGAGATCATCCGGATTGCCAACAAGCATCCCCGTGTCAACATTCTGACTCCGGGACCGGGTGTCGGCGGACACTGCATCTCTGTAGATCCGTGGTTCCTGGTAGGCGATTATCCGGGCCTGGCAAACATCATTCTGGCAGCCAGAAAGATCAACGATGGTATGCCGGACTTCGTGCTGGAGCGGATTCACGACATTATGAAAGAAAATAATATGACCGATGTGGGACGGGTAGGTCTCTATGGTCTGACCTATAAAGAAAATGTAGACGATACGAGAGAGAGTCCGACTCTGCAGATGCTGGAGAGCATGGAACGCCATCTCTGCGGCGGACAGATCAAAGTCTATGATCCCTATGTAAAGAAAGATCTGGTGCCGAACCAGTATCATGATCTGGACAGCTTCCTTGCAGATGTGGATTTTGTGGTACTTCTGGTAGGACATGATGAGATTAAGGAAAATATGGACAAACTGAAAGGAAAAGTAGTGCTGGATACCAGACACATCTGTTTCCTGGATGGAACTTACCGCTTGTAGAGAAGGAAATGGAGAAACACAATATATGAAACAGTTATTTCTGAATGTAAAAGACGGAAGCATGAAGCTGATTGACCAGCCCATGCCGACGGTAAAAGAAAATATGGCTCTGGTGGAGACTTTGTACACGGTAGTCAGTGCCGGTACAGAGAGAGGCCTTGCTTCTTTCGGCGGCAAGAATCTGGTCCAGAAGGCACTGGAGCGTCCGGATCAGGTAAAGAAAGTGTTGGAAAAGCTTTCTACAGATGGGATTGTGACCACTATCGAGAGCGCCTTTAACAAACTGGCAGAACCGATGCCTATGGGATATTCTGGTGTAGGACGTGTCATTTCCTGCGGAAAAGGCGTGACAGAAGTACAAGCCGGAGATCTGGTAGCCATGGTAGGTACCGCTTATCACTGCGAGATCAACCGGGTGAGTAGAACTATGCTCACAAAGATTCCGGAAGAGTTACAGGATTATCGTCAGGCAGCCTTCTGTGCCCTGGGTGGTATTGCACTGGAAGGTATCCATCAGGCAGAAGTCGTACCGGGAGAGACCGTAGCCGTTATCGGTATGGGACTTCTGGGACATATTGTAAGCCGTATCTTAAATGCTTATGGCTGTGATGTCATTGGCTATGATGTGGTAGATAAGACCATGCCGGGTACCCGTCTGAAAGCATTTATCAATTCCGGAGATGACAGCGCCGTTGATATGACCAAGGCACTGACCAGAGGACGCGGTGTGGACAAAGTCATCATCACCGCAGCAGCCAATACCAATGCACCGATGGATCTGGCGGCAGCCATTGCCCGTGACCGCGGTATTATCTGCATGATCGGTGTAACTCAGATGAACATTGACAGACGCCCGTACTATGAGAGAGAGCTTTCCTTCCGCATTGCCCGTTCTTATGGAGCAGGACGTTATGATGCGACCTATGAGCAGAAGGGAATTGATTACCCGATCGGCTATGTGCGCTTCACAGAAGGTCGCAACATCGAGGAGTTTGTCCGCCTGCTTGCTCAGGAAAGAATCAATCTTTCCGATATCATTACCCATGAGATTCCCTTTGCTCAGGCAGCAGAAGCTTATGAGATGATCACGAAGAACCCGAATCATGAGCGTTATATCGGCGTTCTTCTGAAATATGATGAAGAAAATAAAGAAAAATGGAATGGAACCATTCACAATCCGGAGGCAAAGAAATCCGTATCCGGTGATAAGATCCGTCTGGGACTTATCGGAGCGGGCAACTTTGTACGCAGCACCATGCTTCCGATTATGAAAGAAACGGGACTCTTTGAGTTCCGTGGACTGGCTACCACCGGCGGTGTAGGCGGTGCTCAGGCAAATAGTGGAACTCCGTTTGCTTATACGACCAATGATTATAAAGAACTGCTGGCAGATCCGGACATTGATCTGATCGCAGTTTCCACTCAGCATAACAGCCATGCCAAATTTGTTATCGAGGCATTGAATGCAGGCAAACATGTTTACTGTGAGAAACCGCTTTGTCTGACTCTGGATGAATTACAGCAGATGAAAGAAGCGTATGAGAAATCCGAGGGCGAGCTGTTCGTAGGCCTGAACCGGCGTCATGCGCCGCTCATTCAGCAGATCAAGAAGGATCTGAAGACGGACCAGATTCCGGCAGTCTATGATTTTATTGGAAATGCGGGATTTATTCCGAAGGATCACTGGGTACATGACGAGGCAGCAGGCGGCGGCAGAATTCTTGGTGAGGCATGCCATTTCGTGGATCTGATTCAGTATCTGGATGGCAGCGAACTGACGGATATGAACGTGACCGCAGCTTCCAACAATGCTTATCCTATGAATGACAATGTGCTGATTACGCTGAAGTTTGCATCCGGAGCAGTTGGAAACATTGTATATTCTTCCATGGGCTCCAAGAAGTATCCGAAGGAACAGCTGCGCGTATTATCCAACGGTTCTGTCTATGAGATGGACAACTTTATCCGTCTGAAAAAATACGGAAGTACGAAGACCGTTACCCATAAGTTGAAACAGGACAAAGGTATTAAGGCAGAGTATGAGTATATCTGTCAGGTACTGAAGGGCAAAGAGAAGAATACCGTGATCCAGGATGCATTCCGTGGTCAGGAGCTTCTGATCAAAGCCATGAACAAGGTAAAGACCGATGAGAACGCTGGTTTATGATGTAGCGGCAGACAGCGGCGGAGCAGCGACGGTTCTTCAGAGCTTTTATGAAGAATTTAAGAAAGATACAGAGAATGAATACATTTTCGTACTCAGTGTCTATGAACTTCCGGAGACAGAGAATATCAAAGTACTGAATTTCCCGGAAGTGAAGAAAAGCATGCTGCACCGGCTGTATTTTGATCACTTCGTGGCCCATAAGCTGGTAAAAAAATATAAAGCTGACCGGGTATTGTCTCTGCAAAACATTGAACTTCCACATACGAATGTGCCGCAGACGGTATATGAACATAATGCGCTTCCCTTTTCGGAATATAAATTCAAACCATGGGAGGCATTCCGTCCCTGGTACAGCCAGCAGATCCTAGGCCGAATGATGAAAAAGTCTATTCGCAGAGCAGAAAAGGTGCTGGTGCAGACCAACTGGATGAAGGAAGAGATCATCCGTCAGTGCGGCATTCCGGCTGACCGGGTGGAAGTGAAGTTTCCGCCGGTGGAGATGCTGAAAACCCATCCATGGAAGATGGATGAGACCTGCCCGACGTTCTTCTATCCGGCAGGACCGCCTGCCTATAAGAATCACCGGACATTTTTTAAGGCCTGTGAACTTTTAAAAGAGCAGGGTATGGAAGATTACCGGGTTATATGGACCGTGACCGGAGAAGAAAACGAGGGCATGAAGAAGTTGAAAGCGGAGGCAGAAGAAAAGAAGCTTCCGATCGAGTTCATCGGTCCGGTGCCGCGAACACAGCTCTTTGAACAGTATGCGTCTTCTGTACTGGTATTCCCGTCTTATATTGAGACTATAGGACTGCCGCTTCTGGAGGCAAGATCCGTGGGAGCGCCAATATTGGCGGCGGACTGCCTGTATGCAAGAGATGGCGTGGGAGATTATGAACGGGCGGAATTTTTTGAAGCATTAAATGAAAAAGCGTTATGTGATTTGATGCGAAAAGTAATAAAAAGGGAATAGATAAGATAAATGGAAACAAAAGAAAAAAGCAGAATAGCGGATATCATGTTTATAATTCTATTAGCTGGTGTTGTTTGCATGCATCTTTCAAGAATAAGGCTTGGGAATGTCGATATTGATGAGGCGTTCTATTTGACAGTTCCTTATCGTCTGGCACAGGGAGAAGGATTGTTGGCGGATGAATGGCATGTATCTCAGCTGGTGGGCTTCCTGCTGTATCCATTCGTGAAGTGTTATCTGCTTATTCAAGGGAATACGGAAGGCATCTACCTTGCATCAAGATATGTATATCTGGTATGTCTGACGGGAAGTGCAATTGTTTCTTATATGTTGCTGCGAAAGAGAAATAGATGGATGGCAGCAATTGCCAACATTATGTTTGCTCTTTTTACCCATGCATGTCTGAGAACATTGAGTTACAATACCATTGGTATGTTGGCAACATGGCTTATGGCATCGGTTTTGATGGCAAATTTTAGATCGTTTCGCCTGCAGCATTTTATAACAGGAATCTTGCTTGCTATTGTAGTGTTGTGTTGTCCGTATATGGTATTGGCATATGCGCTGTATGCGATTGTCTGTCTATGGAAAAGACAGAAAAAAGAAACCTTTGGAATCGAAGCTTTGGGATGGGTGACTGCAGGTTCTGGCTTCATTGCGCTGATATTTATTGTTTTCGTGCTATCCAGAACTTCACTTACCACCGTTTTGGAAAGTATCGGATATATTTTGGCAGATCCGGCGCATAAACAAAAGGGAATCATGGCTTTTATGGAGCCGGTACTCTGGTTTGTAAACTGGTTTAAGCTTTATTTTCTTGCGTTTCTGGCAGGTGGAGGGATTGCGGTATACAGCAGAAAATACCGACGTTTTATGCTGGTATGCATTACTTTTCTGAATATATTGTTTCTTGTTCTGCTGGCATTATTTAAAACAGCAGGAATTGGAAAGCATGCTGTAGCCTTGCCATTAGCGCTGATAGGATTGCTTGGCTTTTTACTGACAGAGAAAAAGGACTGGAGTTTATTTGCAAAAGGCTGGATGCTCGGTATGGTTTATGCGTTCTGTATGAATCTGTCAAGCAATCAGGGAATTTATGTAATGTGTAATGCCAGTCTGATCTCTTCCTGCACAGCGCTGTTTATGTTGTATGATTTTGGAAAAGAGAATTCGACAGAAAAAATACTCCCGTGGTGTTTTATAGGACTGATTTTAGTGCAGTTGTCAGCTCAGGTATATATTAATATGAATTATGTATATTGGGAGGATGACGGAGAAGCATTAAACTGTGAAATTACAGAAGGTCCGTTAAAAGGAGTTATTACAACTGAGGCAAAGAAAAAGTTGAATGATGAAAATTATCATTTGATTCAGGAACTGGGAGATTTAAGCGGTAAACATATTCTATTTTACAATATGTTTCCACAGGGCTATCTGATGGCGGAGAATGCGAATAATGCTTCTTTTTCTGGATGGATCAAAGAATACGATTTGGATAATGATAAATTTAAAGAGTATTATAAAATTTATCCAGAGAAAATACCTGACATTATTTTTGTGGATTCGAGAGAAACTTCAGGCTGGAATGACGAACAGTGGGCTCAGTGGTGTGAAGAAAACGGGTATATCAGCAGGCTGATTCCGGACAGCGAGCAGATATTATTTAAGCAAAATGAGTGAAAAAGATTGAAAAATTGGAGTAAATAGTATATATTTACTCTATGTTTATATTTAGCAATAAAAGAAGGATGGTTTAATATGGCATTATTAAAAGAGTGGCATAAAATTGCCTATGATGAGAAAAAAGATAAAGGAACTCTCCAGAGATTCTGGGCTAATTACTTCAATCTGGAAAAAGGAGTTTATGAGAAGCTTCTTTCTGATCCGGATACTGAAGTAAAAGGAACCGTAAAAGAGCTGGCTGAGAAATATGGCTTAAGCGTTATGGAGATGACCGGATTCCTGGATGGTATCAATGAGAGCCTGGTAGAGGCAAACCCGATCGAAGAGATGGAAGAAGACACCGTTGTCAGCCTGAAATTTGACAAAGAAAAACTGTACAAGAACATGGTTGATGCAAAAGCTGATTGGTTGTATGAACTGCCGCAGTGGGATGAGATTTTTGATAAAGAGAAAAAACATGCATTGTATCTGGAACAGAAAAAATCTGGTACCATCGTAAAAGGTAAAAAGATCGGTCGTAACGATCCGTGTCCGTGCGGAAGTGGCAAGAAGTACAAACAGTGCTGTGGAAAACATAACAAATAAATACACATAGTAAAATATAACAAAAGATAGTGGTGTTGTCAGAAGCTGATAGCGCCACTTATTTGTTAATGAAACAATATACAAATAAAAGGTTATAAAATAATGAAAGTAAATCAGAAAAAAGCAGGAGTGCTGCTAACTTATCTGGCACAAGGAATTCATATTGTCTCAGGACTGCTATACACACCGATTATGCTGCGGTTGTTGGGACAGAGTGAATATGGCCTGTATCAGCTGGTTGCTTCTGTGGTATCGTATTTGAGCGTGTTAAGTCTTGGATTTAACAGTTCTTATATGCGTTTTTATACAATGGTAAAAAAAGAAGGGGATGAAGAAAAAGTCGCCAGCTTTAATGGCATGTTCATGACGATTTTTCTTATTATTTCTGGAATTTGCCTGTTCTGTGGCGCTGTCATGCTGGGAAATATCCAATGGATTTTCGGAACAGGACTTACAACCGCAGAATATGCAAAAGCAAAAATCCTGCTGGCTTTAATGGTGTTTAATCTTGCATTGACATTTCCTGCAAGTGTATATGATTCTTTTATGACTTCGCATGAAAGATTTCTTTTGCAGAGACTACTTAGAGTATTGCAGTATCTCTTTAATCCGTTTATTACATTGCCATTACTGATTATGGGTTATGGATCAGTTGCCATGGTACTTGTAACAACGGGATTGACCATTGCGAAATTAATTGCAAGTATTATTTATTGCGTACGAAATCTTCATATAAAAATGCGTTTTAAAAATTTCCAGCTTGGTTTATTAAAAGAAATGTGGGTATTTACATTTTTCATCTTTATTAATATGATCGTAGATCAAGTAAACTGGAGTGTAGACAAATTTTTGTTAGGTAGATTTAGTGGAACTATAGCAGTAGCGGTATATGGTGTTGGAAGTCAGCTTAACAATATGTATCTTCAGGTATCAACAGCAATTTCAAATGTATTTGTCCCACAGGTAAATAAGCTGGTTGTAGAAGAAAATGATGATACTGCACTTACAAAGCTTTTCACAAAAGTTGGACGAGTTCAGTTTATTGTGTTATCACTGATTGTAATGGGATTCATTTTCCTTGGAAAAGAATTTATTTCTTTATGGGCTGGTGAGAATTATATAGAATCTTATGCGATTACTTTATTGTTAATTGTGCCGGTAACCATCCCCTTAATTCAGAATCTGGGAATTGAAATTCAAAGGGCAAAGAACCTGCATAGAGTCAGATCGGTAGTATACTTGTGTATAGCAATCAGTAATGTCCTGATCAGCATTCCGTTTATAAAAATATGGGGACCGTCTGGTGCTGCTTTAGGAACTGCAATTTCTCTTATTGTTGGAAATATTATTTTTATGAACATTTATTACCAAAAACGAATTGGTCTGGATATTCTCTATTTTTGGAGGGAAATTTTAAAATTTATTCCAGCATTGATAGGACCTTGCATTTTGGGAATTATTTTGAGAAAAGTTTGGGTTATGGATAGCCTTAGTAAGTTCTTTGCTGCAGTCATAATATTCACTGTGGTATTTGCTGTTTCCATGTGGTGTCTGGGGATGAACGAACAGGAAAAAGATATGGTATTAGGACCACTTAAACGGGTATATAAGAGAAGTAGGAGTTAAGAACGATGAAAGAATCACTCGTATATGCATGCTACAACAAAGATGAAAAACTTCGACAGAAGGGATCTTCGGGAAGTGTTTTCTACTTATTGGCTCATTATGTTATTTCATGCGGAGGAGTGGTCTTTGGTGCCAGATTTGATGAAAACTGGGAAGTCATGCATGACAAGGCGTCAACGGAAGAAGAACTATTCCCTCTAATGGGAAGTAAATATCTGCCAAGTAATGTAAAAGAAACTTATCAAAAGGCAGAATCCTATTTAAAACAGGAAATTCCGGTACTTTACAGCGGAACACCGTGTCAAATCAGTGGATTGCATTCTTATCTAGGAAAAACCTATAATAATTTAATTACGGTAGATGTGATCTGTCATGGAGTTCCCAGTCCGGTTATATGGAGAGAATACTTAAAAAGTACAGCTAAAGGGAAAAAGATAAAATCTGTTAATTTTCGTAATAAGGACAATGGATGGCTTGATTTTACATTGAAAATAGAGCTGGAAAATGGAAAGAAAATTAAAAAACCAAGAAATTATGATGTGTTTATGCGTGGATTCATAAAGAATATATTTTTAAGGCCTAGTTGCTATCAATGTTACTTTAAGAATGAAAATGATGAAGCGGATATTACATTGGGGGATTTTTGGGAAGTAAGAAAAAGATGTGAACCATTATACAATCGATGGGGAACTTCATTGGTAATGGTGAAGACTGCAAAGGGGCAACGTATTTTTGAAAAAATAATAGAAGATTTGAATTATCAGAAATTAAGTTGGCAGGAAGCAGGAATTCAAAATACAAATTTCGAGAAATCATCTTTGAAACCATCGTATAGAGAACAAGTATTTAATCGAAAAAATGCAGAACTTTTGTCTTTTTGCGCAAAAATGACAAGGCCGCCATATATAAAAAATGAGATAAAGAAGTTAAGAAAACATCTTGGAAAGATGATAAGGAAACAGTAATGAAAGCGATTCCAGAGTTAGTAGAAAAAAGAGAAGATTGCTGCGGGTGTGCAGCATGTATGGCAGGATGTCCAGTAAAGGCAATTCAAATGGAAGAGGATGAAGAAGGCTTTCTTTATCCTAAGATACGGGAAGAAGTTTGTGTTCGCTGTGGTAAATGTATCAAGATTTGTCCTATCAGAAAGAAAAAGCAGATGGTAAAAGATAATGTGCCAAATGTGAAAAAAGATGTAGGAATTATCACTTTATACTATGGAAACAATAATTATGGAGGACTTGCGCAGTCCTATGCTTTGTATAAAGCTGTTACGATGCTGGGATGTGATGCCGAATTGATTTCTTATAAGCGCACGATGCAAGTAGCAGCACCAGTTAGTGCATCTTTGCTGGAAAAGATCAAGAGAAATTCTATTTCTGGTCTGTGCGATCGCTATTACAGAAAAGCAAAAGACAAGATAGAGAGAAAACTGGAACAGAATTGTGCAGATCAGCTGAAGAAGCGTGGCGAAATGTTGGAAAAGTTCCGAGAATGGATTCCACATTCAACCGTTTATACAAAAGAAACCATTGGTCAATGCAGAGAACGATATGGGACATTTATTAGCGGCAGTGACCAGATCTGGAAGCCGGGAGTGGCGGATGAAGCATTTTTGTTTTCTTTTTTGGATGGGCAGCCGGATAAGCATATTATTTCCTATGCGTCCAGTGTGGCAGTTCAGGAATTCCCGGATGGATATCTGGATTTTATGAAAACAGAATTGAAAAAGTATGCTCATATTTCTGTCAGAGAAAGTGTGACCGCGAAAACTTTTTCGGAACTTCTGGGCAGGGAAGTGGTGCGGGTGACGGATCCGACCCTGCTTTTAAGTAGGGAAGAATGGGAAGAAGTAACAGCGGAGAGACAGGTGGAAGAACCATATGTTTTCTGTTATTTATTGGGAAATGATAAAAAGCAGCGGAGAAAAGCGGAACGAATAGCAAAGGAACAAAAAAAATTGCTGATTACTATTCCTCATATTAAAAATGGAAACAGCTTTCATTTTCGGATGGAAGATAAAGATTTTGGAGACCGACAGTTATTTGAAGTTGGGATGGAAGAGTTTTTCAGCTTGATTAAGTATGCGGATATGGTCATTACAGATTCTTTCCATGCAACTGTTTTTTCTACTGTTTTTGAACGACCGTTCTGGGTATTTGAAAGAACAGCAAAGACGAAGAAAATAGAGATGAATTCAAGAATTCATGAACTCACACAGATGCTGGGACTTGAAGAACGGATTATGAAGGAAGAAAAAGATTATACGAAGGAGGTTGATTATAAAAAGGCAAAAGAACTGATAAAACCCTATATAGAGTTATCCAGAAACTATTTAAAAAATTCATTAATGCAATAGAAATGAGACTGAAGGTAAAATGAAAGAGAAAAGAACACAGAGGGAGTGGATACTGGGAATCAATGCGGTATTTCTTATTTTTCTGGTAGTCATAATGCGCCCGGTTTTTGAAACAAATGATGATCTGACGATTGTGGAGATGGTATCAGGAGCCTGGAACATACAGGATGCACATGTTGTGTATCAGAATTACCTACTGGGAAAATTATATGTGCTGTTGTATTCCCTGACGAAGTGTGTTCCGTGGTATGGACTGATTCAATATGTTTTTTTGTGGCTGGCATTTTCCACGATTGTATATGTGATCATGAAACGGCTACCCAAAGAACTGGGAATAACGTTGTCAATACTGGTGTTATGTTTTTTTGGATATGAATGTTATATTGAAATGCAGTATACAAAGACTGCAGGAGTGCTGACTATTGCGGGAATTTTGCTGATTTTTCAGGAATGTTCAGCAGAAATCAGATCAAATAAATTGCTGATTGCGGGAATTGCTTTAAGTTGTATTGGAAGCATGTACCGTTTTGAGCAGTTTATTGCATGCGTTGCTTTGATGTCCGGACTGGGAATCTGTCAGATGTTAAAAGGCAGAAAGAAAGATGCTTTTAAGCGAGTACGAAGACCGTTATTTGGGGTTCTGGTTATGCTATTGCTTTCTTTTGGACTGAAAGGGTTTGATACGTTCGTTTATCAGAGTGATCCGCAGTGGAAACAGTATACAGAATATAATGAGCTTCGAACAGAACTTCTGGACTATGATTTCCCGGAATACGAAGACTATGAAGAGGAATATGAACAGCTAGGAATTACAGAAGATGCCTATAAATTATGGAATCACTGGAATTTTGGCGATCCTGATTTGTTTAATATAGAAACAATGAAAAAGCTGGTCAGCCTGACTTCTGCAAAGAAGTTAAATGGAGAAGTGATAGAAAGCTTTCTGGAAAAGTTTCCAAAACGGTATTTTCAGACACCGGTATTTTACTGTGTTCTGTTGATTCTTCTTCTTGGTATACTTGAGAGAAAGAATAGTCTGGAAAAATATGGAACATGGATTTATGAAATATTTCTGTTTATGGGATTATATTTTTATCTGTACTGGCAGGGAAGATATGATCGAAATCATGTAGATGTTTCACTATGGTTGGCGGTGCTGCTGGTTATGATCTGGACGTTAGATGGAACCAGGCAGTGGTTTGAAAAACAGACGGGAATTGTTCTTTGCGCTACGGTTCTGATTTTTAGCCAGTATCAATGGTATGGAAGCTGGAGAGGAAATGCGGCTCAGGTAACAGTGGATGGAAAAAGTGTTCTGGAAGATCTGAAAGATGATCCGGGACATCTTTATATTACAAAAAGTAAAACATTAGATTACTCAAGTGGTTATGGACCATTGGATTTGATGCCGAAAGGAATTTCCGGACATTTTACCTATTTTGGTGGATGGGAAACAGATACGGTATTATGGAAACAAAAGCTGGCATGCTACGATGTGGTAAATCTATACAAAGACAGCATTAATAATGAGAAAGTCCGCCTGATTGACGATGAAATAGATGTGACGATAAACTACATCCACACATATTATGATGAAAATGCAAAGGCAGTTCAGGTAGATACGTATAAAGGGTATCCGGTTTATAAAATTGTATCTGAAAAACAGGGCTAAATTGCTCTTGACAACAATTAATAGAATGTTATAATGAAAGCCAGTTAATACAAAAAGCAAAGACAGGAAGAGTAAGCTGACAGAGGCATCCAGAGAGAGATACGCAAGGTGTGAGTATCTTATGAAGAAGTCAGTGGAAGACCACCCTGGAGCGGCTCCAATAAAGCCCGGCCGACACCGTTATCGTCCTAATGAGTGGTGATTACACAAGATGGGTGGAACCGCGGTAAGAGTAAGTCTATCGTCCCTGAACAGTTAAGTGGCTGTTCAGGGATTTTTGTTGTATTACAAAAAAATAAAGGAGCATGAAAAGATGAAAGTGACATTAAAAGACGGATCAGTTAAAGAGTATGCACAGCCGATGGCAGTCATTGATATTGCCAGAGATTTAAGTGACGGCCTTGCACGTGTAGCCTGTGCAGGTGAGGTAAATGGAGAAGTTGTAGATCTTCGTACAGTCGTAGAAAACGATGCAGAGGTAAATATTCTGACTGCAAAGGATGAGGCAGGTCTTGCTGCACTGAGACATACTGCAAGCCATGTGATGGCACAGGCAGTAAAACGTCTCTATCCGAATACCAAACTGGCAATCGGACCGTCTATTGCAGATGGATTCTACTATGATATGGAGTTTGAGACTCCCCTGACCAGCGATGATTTTGATAAGATTGAAGCAGAGATGAAGAAGATCATCAAAGAGGATCTGAAGATCGAGCGCTTCACCAAGCCGCGGGCAGAAGCCATCGAGTTTATGAAAGAAAAAGGCGAGCCGTACAAAGTAGAGCTTATTGAGGATCTGCCGGAGGATGCAGAGATCAGCTTCTACAGTCAGGGCGAGTTTACAGACCTGTGTGCAGGACCGCATCTTATGAGTACTAAGGGCGTTGGCAAAGCATTCAAGATCATGAGCCTTGCAGGCGCTTACTGGAGAGGCGACGAGCACAACAAGATGCTGACCCGTCTCTATGCAACTGCTTTTGCTAAGAAAGAGGAGCTGGAAGCTTACATCACCATGATGGAAGAGGCAAAGAAACGTGACCACAGAAAGCTTGGAAAAGAGCTGGGCCTGTTCATGATGCATGAGGCAGGACCGGGATTCCCCTTCTTCCTTCCGAATGGAATGACTCTGAAAAATACACTGCTTGACTACTGGAGAGAGATTCACAAAAAAGCAGGTTATGTAGAGGTATCCACTCCGATTATCCTGAACAGAAAACTGTGGGAGACTTCCGGACACTGGGATCATTACAAAAACAATATGTACACCACTGTAATCGATGATGAAGATTATGCAATCAAACCAATGAACTGCCCGGGTGGTGTTCTGGTATATGCATCCGAGCCGCGTTCTTACAGAGACCTGCCGCTGCGTGTAGGTGAGCTGGGACTGGTACATCGTCATGAGAAATCCGGTCAGCTGCACGGACTGATGAGAGTTCGCTGCTTCACTCAGGATGATGCACATATCTTCATGACTCCGGATCAGATCAAAGATGAGATCAAGGGTGTTGTAGCACTGATCAACGAAGTTTACTCTCTGTTCGGATTTGAATATCATGTAGAGCTGTCCACCAGACCGGAAGATTCCATGGGAAGCGACGAAGACTGGGAGATGGCAACCGAGGGCTTAAGAAGTGCCCTTGATGAGATCGGCCTTCCGTATGTAGTAAATGAGGGAGACGGCGCATTCTACGGCCCGAAGATTGACTTCCATCTGGTAGACTGCATCGGCAGAACCTGGCAGTGTGGTACGATCCAGCTTGATTTCCAGCTGCCGCAGCGTTTTGAACTGGAGTACATCGGAGCAGACGGCGAGAAACATCGTCCGATCATGATTCATCGAGTTGTATTTGGATCTATTGAACGTTTTATCGGTATTCTGATCGAGCATTTTGCAGGTGCATTCCCGACCTGGCTGGCACCGGTACAGGTTCGTGTACTTCCGATCTCTGATAAATACATGGACTATGCAAAGAAAGTAGAAGCACAGCTTGATGAAGCAGGCATCCGTGTTGACGTAGATACCAGATCTGAGAAAATTGGATACAAGATCCGTGAGGCAAGAAAAGCAAGAATTCCGTACATGCTTGTTGTAGGTGAGAAGGAAGAGGCAGAAGGAAAAGTATCCGTCAGAAGCCGTTTCCTTGGAGATGAGGGTCAGAAAGACCTCGGCGAATTTATCGCTGCAATTCAGGAAGAGATTCAGAATAAAGTGAACAGAAAAGTAGAGACAGAAGAATAGAATCCTTTTTTCTGGAAAATGTACCATGTAAAATAAAAAAACTGTTGACAACCGACTTCGCATTTGCTATGATAACGAAGTCGGTTGAAAACAGACAATATATGGCGAGATAGCTCAGTTGGCTAGAGCACACGGTTCATACCCGTGGTGTCGAGGGTTCGAATCCCCCTCTCGCTACTTTAAGCTTCCTAAGTAATTAGGAAGCTGTTTTTTTATCTTCAAATCATCGATCGTGAAAAAGGAGGCTGCATATGCGAGTAGGAATGGGTTATGATGTACACCGTCTGACAGAGAACAGGGATCTGATTATTGGGGGAGTGAAAATTCCTTATGAAAAAGGATTATTGGGACATTCAGATGCGGATGTATTGCTGCATGCGATTATGGACGCGCTTCTGGGAGCAGCGGCCATGGGAGATATTGGAAAACATTTTCCAGACACGGATCCAGCATATGAAGGTGCTTCCAGTATGAAGCTTCTGGAGCATGTGGGAAAACTTCTGGAAGAGGAAAATTATCAGATCATCAATATTGATGCGACGATTATCGCACAGCGCCCGAAGATGGCACCGCATATTCCTCAGATGGTGGAAAATGTAGCCAGAGTGCTGAAACTGGAGAAAAATCAGGTAAACATTAAGGCAACGACGGAAGAAGGACTTGGATTCACCGGAACCGGAGAGGGAATTTCTTCCCAGGCCATCTGTGCGTTGATGCCGATTACTTCTTATATTGATGATGACCGGGCAGTGGCAGGCTGTGGAGGCTGTGGCGGATGCATGAGATAACAGCAGAGCCGAAATATTTATCAGCGGAAGAACGGGGACGGACAAGAGCGCTGTATCAGGCAGCGTTTCCGGAAGATACAGAACGGTTCGTAGATTTTTATTATCAGTATAAGACGAGAGATAACCAGATTTTAGCACTGGAACAGGATGGACAGATCGTGTCCATGCTGCATCGGAATCCTTATACCATGATTATGAACGGATATGAATTTCTGGCGGATTATATTGTGGCCGTGGCGACGGAGAAGGCATTTCGCCATCAGGGCTATATGAGAAAGCTGTTGGAAAAGGCATTGAATGATATGGCAGATCAGGGGATGCCCTTTACGTTTCTGATGCCGGCCAGTGAAAGTATCTATGCACCGTTTGATTTTGTATGGATCTGCCCGTACACGGAACTTCCCATGCGGGTGGAAAGGATGAGCGCAGAGGCGCAGAATCGCTATCTGGCAGGCCGTTACCAGATGTTCTGCAAACGGAACGCCCGCTATATGGAAAATCTGCAGGCAGAGAGAATTGCAGAAACGGGCGAAGCCATGCCAGATCATATCCCGCCGTTTATGGCGCGTGTTACAGATGTCACTTCTATGCTGCGGCTCATTGGGAGCCGGGAAAAAAAAGTGCTGTATCTGAAGATTAAGGATCCGATTGTGGAGAAGAACAACGGATATTTCTGTTGGACTACAGCACCGGAAGAAAGTGTGGTAGAACGGATGGAAGAAGCACCGGAGCACATTGATCTGGAATTGACCATTGGGGAATTGACATCATTTTTATTTGAAGGAATGAAGATTTGTCTTTCGGAGTCGGTTTAAGCTTGACAAAATCCGCTAAATTTCATATTCTATAGAAAGAATTAAGCAAAATGCGTGGAACGGATAGAGTAATCTGGCCAGAGCCATCAGAGAGGAATTGCCACCGGCTGAAAGCAATTCCAGGCTGCTGAAGAGGAAAGTGCATCCGGGAGCAGACAGGAGGAAGTGTATATCAGTATTCCTGTACGTCAGACACACGTTACGTGTATGGAGTGGAAAAGGTGAGCTGCCTTTTTCAATAGAGTGGAACCACGGATACCTTCGTCTCTATGTTGGAGACGGAGGTTTTTTTGTATCATTAAGAATGAAGGAAAAAAGAGGAAGTAGAGCAATTATGGGAGTCATCAGTTATGTAAAAGAAGAGATTGCGGTGATTCGGGAACGGGATCCGGCAATTAAGTCGAATATGGAAGTATTTCTGTATCCGACTTTTCATGCGATCCTGAAATATCGATTCGCACATAAGCTGTATCAGAGAAAACATTATTTCTGGGCCAGATGGATTTCACAGCGGACCGCCAGAAAGACCGGAATCGAGATTCACCCGGGTGCAACTATCGGAAAGGGACTTTTCATTGATCATGGAACTGGCGTGGTCATCGGTGAGACCGCAATTCTGGGCGATAATGTCACTCTGTATCAGGGTGTGACCCTTGGTGGTACGGGAAAAGAACATGGAAAGCGCCATCCGACGCTGGAAGACAACGTTATGGTCAGTGCCGGTGCAAAGATTCTGGGATCCTTTACCATTGGAGAAAATTCCAAGGTGGGAGCCGGAAGCGTGGTACTGCAGCCGGTGCCGCCCAACTGTACGGTAGTCGGTGTTCCTGGGCGCATCGTAAAGAAAGACAATGTGAGAATCCCGAGAACGGATCTGGATCAGGTGGATCTTCCAGACCCGGTACTGGATGCAATTTCAGAATTACGTGAAGAAAACAACAAATTACGCGAAGAATTGGAAATACTGAAAAAAGAAATCAAAGGAGGAAATGTACAGTGATTCGCATTTATAATACCTTATCCAAGAAGAAAGAAGACTTTGTGCCGTTAGAGGAAGGAAAGGTCCGCATGTATGTGTGCGGCCCAACTGTTTACAACTTTATCCATATCGGAAATGCACGCCCGATGATCGTGTTCGATACGGTTCGCCGTTATCTGGAGCACAAAGGATATGAGGTGAATTTCGTATCCAACTTCACGGATGTGGATGATAAGATCATTAAGAAAGCCATCGAGGAAGGCGTTCCGGCAGAAGAGATTTCCCAGCGTTATATTGCAGAGTGCAAAAAAGACATGGAAGGCATGAACATCAAACCGGCCACCACCCATCCGTTGGCAACCCAGGAGATCGGCGGTATGATTGAGATGATCTCAGAGCTGATTGAGAAGGGGTATGCTTACGAGAAAAATGGAACCGTTTACTATCGTACCCGTAAATTTGCAGAGTACGGAAAGCTTTCCCATAAGAATCTTGATGATCTGCAGGGAGGAAATCGTTCTCTTCTGGTATCCGGTGAGGATGAGAAGGAAGATCCGCTGGATTTCGTTCTCTGGAAACCGAAGAAAGAGGGAGAGCCGGCATGGCAGTCTCCATGGGGCGAGGGCCGTCCGGGATGGCATATTGAGTGCTCTGTCATGTCCAAGAAATATCTGGGTGAGCAGATTGATATTCATGGAGGCGGAGAGGATCTGATCTTCCCCCATCATGAGAATGAGATTGCCCAGAGTGAGGCATGCTCTGGAAAATGCTTCTCCAGATACTGGATGCACAATGCATTCCTGAACATTGACAACCGCAAAATGTCAAAATCCCTTGGAAATTTCTTTACCGTCCGTGAGATCGGTGAGAAATACGATCTGCAGGTACTGCGTTTCTTCATGCTGAATGCACATTACAGAAGTCCGCTGAACTTCAGCGCTGACCTGATGGAATCTTCCAAGAACGCACTGGAAAGAATCCTGACCGCTGTTGAAAACCTGAAATATGTGGCAGAGCATGCATCACTGCAGGAGATGACCGAAGAGGAAGTCCTGAAAGCTGACGAGGCAAAGAAATTCCAGGAGAATTTTGATCATGCCATGGATGATGACTTTAATACCGCGGACGCTATTGCAGCTGTCTTTGACTTGGTAAAATTTGCGAATACCAATGTATCCGAGATTTCCAGCAAAGCTTTCGCAGAAGATCTGCAGGCAAAGATTCAGGGACTCTGCGATATTCTTGGTATTATTACAGAAAAGAAAGAGGAACTTCTGGATGCTGATATCGAGCAGCTCATTGAAGAGCGTCAGGCAGCCAGAAAGGCTAAGAACTTTGCGCGGGCAGATGAGATCCGTAATGAGCTTCTTGAGAAGGGCATCGTTCTGGAAGACACCCGTGAAGGAGTAAAATGGAAGAGAGCATAAAATATTTAAAAGAGCAGTTTGATCTGCAGACGGTTGATATCCGCACCTATTCACCGGTGGTGCTCGCCTATATAGGAGATGCAGTCTATGAACTGGTGATCCGTACGATTTTGGTGGATCAGGGAAATCGACAGGCGAATACACTTCATAAAAAGGCGAGTACTTATGTCAAGGCATCTGCACAGGCTGCCATGGCAGAAGCATTTCTTCCGGAACTGACGGAGGAGGAGCTTTCCTATTTTAAACGCGGCAGGAATGCAAAGACGGTCAGCATGGCAAAACATGCGACCATGCATGATTACCGCCATGCGACGGGTTTTGAGGCGCTGATGGGATATCTGTATCTGACGGATCAGATGAAGCGCATGATTGATCTAATTAAAATCGGTATGGAACGTACAGGAGGAACCCCATGAGATATGAAGAACTGACCATCGAGGGCCGAAATGCGGTCATGGAAGCTTTCCGCTCAGGCAAGACCATCGACAAGCTCTTTGTGCTGAAAAATTGTCAGGATGGCCCGGTAAACAGTATTTTAAGAGAAGCCAGAAAACATGATGTAATTGTAAGCTTTGTGGCAAAAGAACGTCTGGATCAAATGTCAAAGACCGGAAAGCATCAGGGTGTCATTGCATCTGCTGCAGCCTATGAGTATGCAGAGGTGGAGGATATTTTAAATCTTGCACGGGAAAAGGGCGAGCCGCCTTTTATTTTCCTTCTGGATAACATTGAGGATCCCCATAATCTGGGAGCGATTATCCGTACTGCTAACCTGGCGGGTGCCCATGGCGTCATCATTCCAAAGCGTCATGCAGTGGGACTGACAGCAACCGTAGCGAAGACGTCTGCAGGCGCCCTTAATTACACTCCGGTTGCCAAGGTGACAAATCTGGGTGCTACCATGGAGGAATTGAAGAAAGAAGGACTGTGGTTCGTCTGCGCGGATATGGGTGGAACGACTATGTATGACCTGAATCTGACAGGACCTATCGGGCTGGTCATTGGAAATGAAGGAGAGGGCGTAGGACGCCTTGTGAAAGAGAAGTGTGATTTTGTGGCATCAATCCCCATGAAGGGAGATATCGATTCCCTGAACGCTTCTGTGGCAGCAGGCGTATTGGCCTATGAGATCGTAAGACAGAGGATGAACTGATGGTGAAAGCACCCTATCAGGAGCAGACGGACGAAGAACTGATTGCCAGAATCCGCTCCGGTGAGACAGGCGTGACAGAGTATCTTCTGGAAAAATATAAGCCGCTGGTGAAGAAGCAGGCTCGTACCATGTATCTGATGGGCGGTGAGAATGAAGATCTGATTCAGGAAGGGATGATTGGCCTGTTCCGGGCCATCAGCACCTATCGGCAGGGAGAAGGATCGTTTTATGGATTTGCCCTCTTATGCATTAACCGGCAGATGTATACGGCAGTTCAGGCATCTGCCCGGAAGAAGCATGAACCCTTGAATGCATATGTCTCGTTGGACGAAGAACCACAGATGCCTTTGGAGGATAGTCCGGAGACCATGCTTCTTCTTCAGGAGAAGGAGGGAAAACGGGAAGATATGATTGCCCGTCACTTGAGCAGCCTGGAAAAAAAGGTACTGGCTCTTTATCTGGAGGGCATGAGCTACGGTCAGATTGCAGAGCAAATCGGGCGCCCTGAGAAGTCTGTCGATAACGCGATTCAACGTTTGAAAAAAAAGTTAAAAAAAGTTGAAAAAAGTGTTGACACTCGGGAGACCCTGTGATATTATAATCAAGTCGCGAGCGCAAGCGACACAAAACAAGCTGCTGTGGCTCAGTCGGTAGAGCGTCGCATTGGTAGTGCGGAGGTCACGGGTCCGATTCCCGTCAGCAGCTTTGAACCGGAAATTCACTTGAATTTCCGGTTTTTTTCATATATTGAAAAATATTCATGAGGGGAAAACTACCTATATGAAAAAATGGATTGAAAAAGGATTAAATATTTATCGGGGCATGTCAGTGCAGGTACGGGCATCAATGGCATTTATGGTTGTCAATTTCATGCAAAAGGGGATTTCTTTCCTGACGGCACCTATTTTTACCCGTTTATTAACGACGGAGGAGTACGGGGGCATTACGATTTATTCTTCCTGGGCAGATGTCATTGGTATTTTTGCCATGTTTGGTCTTTATAATAATGTGTATTGCAGAGGTATTCTGGAATTTAAGGAAGATAAGAAGAATTTTACGTTCTCCTTGTTGACACTGGCAAATCTGATTACTTTGATTGTATTTGGTGTGGTATGGACGGTAAATACGTATGTGCTTCATTTCCTGAACATTCCGAATATTTTGATTTTCTTTATGTTCTTTACATTCCTTTTGGAACCGGCTTTTGAATTTTGGAAAACTGATCAGAGATTTGCGTATAAATATAAATTGCTCTGTATGTTTATGATTCTGGTCATGGTATTTTCACCGACCATTTCCATGGCAGGAATATTCCTGTTTCCGGGAAATAAGGTGGTGGCGAGAATTATCGGAGCACAGGTTATGACACTGACGTTGAGCGCTGGATGCTATTTACTGGAAGTATATCGGGGAGGCGGAAGACCGAAACTCTCTTACTGGAAATATGCAGTGCTTTATAATTTACCATTAATTCCTTACTTTCTTTCCAGTTATGTGTTGAGCAGCAGTGACCGGTTGATGATCGGATATTTCTGGGGAGAAGATAAAGCTGGAATTTATGGAATTGCTTATACGATGTCAGCGGTAGTAAACATTGTGTGGAATTCCATCAATGCAACGTTGGTTCCTACGATCTATCAGCGGTGTGATGACGGAAGAAGGGATACTCTTTCTCGGTTGGTAGTGCCAATTATTGCCGGATATGGAGGTGTCTGCCTGTTAATTATGTTACTTTCGCCGGAAATTATCCGATTCTTAGCTCCGTCCAGCTATGGAGAGGGCATGTACATCATTCCGGTAATTGTAGGCGGTGTCTTCTATATGTCCATTTTCAGCATTTTCTCCAATATTATTTATTATGAGAAAAAGCCCAAATATGTCATGGGTGCAGGTGTTGCTGCAGCTGTGATGAATTTTATCCTGAATCTTATATTTATTCCGTTGTGCGGTTATTTTGCAGCAGGCTATACCACGCTGGCTTCTTATCTCCTGCAGGTAGTGTGGAGCTATGTGGCAGTAAAGAAAGTAACGGGAGAATCTGTTTACGATATGAAGAAACTGGGAATGATCGGTTTGATCATCCTGGGAATGTCTATTGGAGCCCCGGTTTTATATTCCTTTACCATCCTTCGCTGGGCATTGTTAGTGGTGATTGTGGCAGTAATCTGGATCAAACGGGATGTAGTGATAGGAGGTCTTTTGCGTGACAAAAAGAAAATGGCTGACAAATAAGTTTAGGCATCTGGCCTATTCGACCGGAGAACAGGTTTCTGGTTTCCGAAATACACATAAAAAGAGAGAAACCGAGAAGAAAATTTTGCTGTTTTGTTCCAGCCGGACCATGGAAGAACATCTGGTAAATTTTATGGAACAGCTGGAAGATCAGCCGCAGTATATATTTTATCTGTGTTTTGGAGACTATTATGCAGCAGGAAAAAAGCAGGACAAGAGCCAGACGTTATTCCGGGATAAGAAGGTAACGATGGTCACTTCTAATTGGCAGCTCTATATGGGCTTGTGGGACTTGATTGTCTGCGCGGATCTGGAGCTGCCATTCTGGGTGAAAGAAGGAACAATTCCGAAGGTTTATATAGGGCATGGCGCTGGAGGCGTCAGCTATGATAATGGAGAAACCACCTATGATTATGGAGCGGATAGTTTTGACAGGCATGGAAATCCCATGTTTGACATGATGCTGGAACCGAATAAGGAGACGGCGAAATTCATGTGCAAAGATCCCATTTTTGGAAAGACCATTCATTCTGGTGGTTATCGATATGCTTGGCGATTAAAAGAAGCTTCGGAAAAGAAAAAGGAATATAAACAACAATTAGGAATTCCGGAGGACCGGATTGTGGTCAGCGTATGGGGATCCTGGGGAAAAGAGAGCCTATTTCATGTATTGGGTGAGGAATTGTTTGCCGTCTGCGAAGAATTGAGACAAAAGGGATATGAATTTATTTTTTCCATTCATCCAAGAGAGTATCAGCGCTATGACGAACAGATCGAACCTTTAGGAGAAAAGGTGGAAGCCTGCAGGAAACGAGGCATGTTGGTGAGGTCTCCGCAACAGGACTGGCTGCCTTATATGATGGCCAGTGATGTGGTATTGATTGATTATTCTGCTATGTTATCTTTGGCGGTGCTGGCAGGAAAGAAAATTATTCAGAGTGATTTTCCAGAAGGAAAAATATGGAAGAGATCCATGCATGCAGCACTGCGAAAGGTATTTCCGGTAATTTCACGGGCAGAGGATCTGGAAGCAGCTTTGGAGGAAGTACTGGGAACGGACAAGTACGAAAAAGAGATTCAGCGGTTTCAGAGCCAGCTCTACGCTTCGAAAGAGGATTATAAGAAATTTATTCAGGATACAGTGCAGGATTTAGTGAATAGATAGCATAAGAATCTTGCAATGTACGGAGACAATATGCTATGATAAAAAACAGTTTTAAACCCGAGGAGGAATAAGTGATGGAGAATGAAGTCGTTTCCAAGAATTTTATAGAGACAGAGATCGATAAAGACCTTGCAGAAGGCGTTTATGATACCGTGCATACCCGTTTTCCGCCGGAACCCAACGGATATCTGCACATCGGACATGCCAAGTCTATTCTGTTGAATTACGGACTGGCAAAAAAATATGGCGGAAAGTTCAATCTGCGTTTTGATGATACGAACCCGACTAAGGAGAAGACGGAGTTTGTAGAAGCCATCAAAGCCGATGTAAAATGGCTGGGGGCAGAATGGGATGACAGACTGTTCTTTGCTTCTAATTATTTCCAGCAGATGTATGAGGCCGCTGTGAAGCTCATTAAGAAGGGAAAGGCTTATGTGTGCGACCTTTCTGCAGAGGAGATCAGAGAGTATCGTGGAACCCTGACTGAGCCGGGTAAGAACAGTCCCTACCGTGACCGCAGCGTAGAGGAGAACCTGCAGCTGTTTGAGGATATGAAGAACGGAAAATTTGCAGATGGAGAGAAAGTACTCCGTGCAAAGATCGATATGGCTTCTTCTAATATGAATATGAGAGATCCGGTTATTTACCGAGTGGCACATATGACCCATCACAACACCGGAGATACATGGTGTATTTATCCGATGTACGATTTTGCTCATCCGATTGAGGATGCCATTGAAGGAATTACTCATTCCATCTGTACGCTGGAGTTTGAGGATCACAGACCGTTATACGACTGGGTTGTAAGAGAACTGGAGTATCCGCAGCCGCCGCGTCAGATTGAGTTTGCAAAGCTGTACCTGACCAATGTGGTAACCGGTAAGCGTTACATTAAGAAGCTGGTAGAGGAAGGCATAGTAGATGGATGGGATGATCCGCGTCTGGTATCCATCGCAGCTCTCCGCCGTCGTGGATTTACACCGGAGTCTATCCAGAAATTCGTAGAGCTTTGTGGTGTGGCGAAGGGACAGAGTTCCGTAGACTACGCAATGCTGGAGTACTGTATCCGAGAGGATCTGAAGATGAAGAGATCCCGTATGATGGCAGTGCTGGATCCGATCAAACTGGTCATCGACAACTATCCGGAAGGAGAGGTTGAGTATCTGGATGCAGCCAATAATCTGGAGAACGAGGAACTGGGTTCCAGAAAGATTCCGTTTTGCAGAGAGCTGTATATTGAGAGAGACGATTTCATGGAGGAACCGCCGAAGAAATACTTCCGTCTGTTCCCGGGCAATGAGGTCCGTCTGATGCATGCATATTTTGTAAAATGCGTAAGCTTTGAGAAGGACGAGAATGGCAATGTAACCGTTGTTCACTGTACTTATGATCCGGAGACCAAGGCAGGAAGCGGATTTACCGGAAGAAAGGTCAAAGGAACGATTCACTGGGTTCCGGCACCTTATGCCGTGGATGCAGAAGTACGTCTTTATGAGAACCTGATTGACGAGGAGAAGGGTGTTTACAACGAGGATGGTTCTATGAACATCAATCCGAATTCTCTGACTGTTGCACAGGCAAAACTGGAGCCGGCTCTGAAGGATGTGAAAGCATACGATAGCTTCCAGTTCGTGAGAAATGGGTTCTTCTGCGTAGATGCGAAAGATTCCAAGGAAGATGCACTGGTGTTCAACCGGATTGTATCTCTGAAGAGTTCTTTCAAACTGCCGAAGGCAGAATAAATGGAATAACAGGGGGGATCACTGCACAGGTGCAGTGGTCCCTTTTTGAGGAAAATGAGGAGTAACAACAGATGAAAAGAAAAATGTGGATGAGAGCACTGGCCCTGCTGACAGCCACAGCAGCGGTAATGACAGATTCCGGTATGGTCTATGCGGCTCAGACAGTAGAGAATGTGCCGCTTCAGCAGGAGTCGGCTGAAAAAGAAGTGCCTGAGGAGGAAACACCGCTGGAAACGGAGCCGGTATCGGAAGAACCAGAAGCAGAGCCGGTGCAGGAGGAGATAACACCGGATACGGAGCAGGACGAAGCGGAGACAGAAGTGCCTCTGGTGCAGGCTGAGGAGACAGAAAAAGAACCGGAGACCGTCACAGAAGAGTATACCTGGGAACCGGTTTTCACAGAAGCAGCGGAATGGGAGGAAAAATTTTCCTTTGAGCAGCCGCAGATCGGAAAGGCACTGGATGAAGAAAGTGCAGAGGAGGAAGATACCGAGTCAGAAGAGAACGCAGATTTCTATGCGACCTATTATGGAGATCAGCTGGAAGATGAACTGGCTGCAGAACTGTATCAGAGTTTGACAGCGGAAGATCAGGAAGAGCTTACTTTTGAAAATGTCACCGCAGAGGAAGTAGAAAAAGCAGCGCAGGCAGCTTTCGATGCATTTTTGCTGGATGAGACCGAGTGGACAGTAGAAGAACTGAAAGATAACTGCAACCTTAAGATTCATTCCGAAGGAACGGTAAAAGAGGACGGGGAGACGGAGTGGAATATTTTGGCTCTCTGGACATTGCCGGAGAAAGAAGATCCGGAGGCAGAAGAAGAAACGGTGACAGAAGAAGAGGCTGGGAAATCAGAAGAATCCGAAGAGCAGGAGGAAACTGAGGAGCAGGAGGCACTTTCTCAGGAAGAGGCAGCGCGGCTCTATCGCAAACAGTGTATGGAAGAAGAAATTCCCTGCGTATTGATGGTCAGCGTGGAGGATGAGGAGTTTATTTTCCAGAATGCAGTTCGTGATGAAGAGGGAATCTGGCAGTTGGTAGATCCGATGGAAGAAAAAGCAGAAGAGGCAGAAGATCCGGCAACAACCTTAGAGGAAATACAGGAAACAAAATCGGTCGTAGTGGAAGATCTGACAGACAAGGACCAGAAGTCGGACGAGACATCACAGGTGGAAGCAGAAGAGCAGCCGGAGACGACGGAACCGGAGAGTCAGGAACCGGCCACGGCAGATTTGGGAATTTCTACATATTCGGCAAAAAAAGCGGTTCCCCAGGAACCAGTTCTTCAGAATGTCTCTGTAACAGGACTAAAGAATAAAACGTATACCGGACAAGCAGTGACACAAAAGGTAAAGGTAAAAGATACGGTCACTGGAAAAAACTTGAAACAGGGAAAGGATTATACCATTTCCTATGAGAACAATGTGAATGCAGGTACAGCAACCCTGGTAATCCGTGGTGTCAACGGAAGTGGTCACACCGGAGTACTGCGGATGAATTTCACCATTGCACCCCAGACGGTAGCCAAAAAAGTCAAAGGAAAAGTATTGCAGAAAAAAAACCTTTATACGGGAGCAGAATTGAAACCATCCTTTTCTTTGACATATAATAAAATGACGCTGATAGCAGGAAAAGATTACCAGGTGTCTTATGCAAATAACATTGCAAAAGGTACTGGACAGATTATTGTGACCGGTCAGGGAAACTATACAGGAATGCAGATCATTAAGTTTAAGATTACTGGGCCAAAGATGAAGGATGCCAGTGTGAGCTTAAATACCAGTTCTACTGTTTATAATGGTGCCACCAGTTATCCGGGAGTCACTGTTACCTATGCTGGAAAAACTTGTAAGGAAGGAACTGATTACACAGTTAAATATCCCAAAAAACTGAAAGCAGGAAAAAATAGTATTTCTGTCAGAGGAAAGGGCAATTTCTCCGGTTCTGTAAAACTGACTTATACATTGAGTAAAGCATCCATGGAAAAGGCAAAAGTTTCCATTCCGTATGCATGGCAGTATGCCAAAAAGGTAAATCCGGTGCCTGCCAGTGTGACAATGGACGGTACAGCGCTGAACCTGAAAAAAGACTATACGATAAAATATTATTCCAAAGCGACCGGAAAGACGCTGAGCAGGATCAAGACAGAAGGGGAGTATCAGATTTTTCTTATCGGAAAAGGAAGTTATACAGGCACAAAAACGTTGGATATCTGTGTGACCAGCGATCAGAATATCCTTGCCAATAATTATGACAGCGGATGGGAACCGGAACCAGAACCGGAAAAACCAGTCGTCGTACCGGAAGATACGGTATACTCACAGAACAAAGTGCCTGCGGACCATGATTATTATATGGGGTACTATGAACAGTACAAGATTACCTCTAAAAAAGGAATTCAGGGTACTTCCGCATACACGGAGGATCTGGGAGTCCAGCATGTGCTGCTGAACGTGGATATGGCAGACTTAATCAGTACCACTGAAAAATCTGGTTATGTTCCCTATACTTACAAGGGAAAGACCTATTATTTTGGCGACTTGATTGCGTTAAAAGATACTATTTATTATCTTCATGGATGGGGAAGCAATGGAGAGAACCCTTATGGTGCAAACCATGCGAGAAATGTAACGCTGGTTCTGCTTATGAGCTGGAAGGATGAGCTGTCCTATCTGATTCATCCATCAGCCAGAAAAAAAGGTGCAGCACCGTACTATGCGTTAAATATGCAGGATGCAGCTGCAAAAGATACCTTTGAGGCGTTGTTCCGCTATATGGGAGAGTGGCTTGGTCAGTACAAAACCCGTGTCAGTAACTGGACATTGGGAAATGAGGTAAACAGCTGCAAGGAATGGAACTATTCCGGCAATATGTCCTTGAATCAATGCGTGGAGAACTATGCAAAAGCTTTCCAGCTACTGTATAAAGGCGTAAAACGGACGGCAACCAGCTCCAGAGTCTTTATTTCCCTAGATCACTGCTGGACTGCATCCGTGGCCGGACATAGCGGAAAATCATTTTTGGATCAGTTTGCAGCCTATATGGCCCAGACGGCACCGGATATGCAATGGAATGTGAATTATCATCCCTATTCGGATCCGCTGGGAAAGGCAGAGTTCTGGAATAATACCAGCAGTACCTCTGATAGCAGCAATTCCAAATATATTTCCATGCGGAATATCAATGTGCTGACAGATTATCTGTCCCAGCTGGAATCCAGATATGGAAAAGCGTCGGGCTCTATTCGTGTCATTCTGGGTGAGTTTGGTTATTCCGCGAATGCCGGAAATACTTCTCAGGAGCAGCATCAGGCGGCAGCTCTGGGCTATGGATACTATATTGCCATGGCGAACAGCCGGATTGACAGTTATATTATCCGTGCTTATCAGGATGCCCCGGAGGAAGGAAAACTGAAACTGGGACTCCGCACAAAAAATGATGTGGCAAAAGAATCCTATCAGGTGTATAAGTATCTGGATACTTCGGAATCAGAGACCTATATGAATAAATATTTAAGTATCGTTGGCCTGAATAATTGGAATCAGATTTCCGGTTTTGATGCCAGTGCATTTAATAACAATGATTTTTAAAAAAAATCAGGATAGACAAAAATCCCGGCATGCACCGCATGTCGGGATTTCGTCATTCATGGGCAAAACCTAAGCTTCCGGAGCGTTTTCTGCTTTCTCCTGGGCTTTTTCTTCTTCCGGTTCTTCCTCTTTTTCATCAGCTTTTACCGGAGCCTCATCCTCAAAGATTTCAGAATCGTCCTCAAAAGCCTTTATATCATCTTCGTTCTCGTCAGTTTCATCGAACAGGTCATCATCTTCAAAGTCTTCCAGTTCTTCATCAGCTCCAAAGAACCTGCGGAAGAGATAAAGACCTGCGGCAGCAAAAGCAGCTGCGGTTCCGAGAAATGCAACGGTTTTCCATAATTTTTTCATAGGGAATGCTCCTTTCATTTTAGACCTCATTTCATTTATTTTAATATAAATGCCCCTGCAATAAAAGTGGTAAATCATTAAATTTTAAGAAATTTAAGAAAATATCCGTTGAGCTTTTATTTGATTTCGATTACACTATAGAAATATGAAATACAAAGGAAGACAGAAAATGATTCGACTGATTATCAGTGATATTGATGGAACTTTAGTGAAGGAAGGATCTACAGAGATCAATCCGGAATATATGGAAGTGATCCGGCAGTTAGCGGATCAGGGTGTGGCATTTGCAGCAGCAAGCGGACGGCATTCCAGCAGCATTGACGCGGTATTTCACGAAGTGAGGAACCGGATTTTCTATTTATCCGATAATGGTTCCTGCATTCAGAAATATGGAACGCCATGTCATGAACTCCGGCTGAATACAGAAGATTTGAAAGGGTATTTGCAGGAGGCTCTGGAGGGCGGCGATTGTTATCCGCTGCTTTCCACGGCAGAAGGATTTTTTACGGATGAGAAGGATGAGGCATTTGCCAATCTGATTTTTGGGCAGTATAAGGGAGCAGGAGGTATTGTGGAAAATCTGCAGGAGTATCTGCAGGAAGGGGTAAAGTTAAGCCTTTACTGCCTGGATGATGTAAAAAGGGTTTATGAGCGCATGTCCGAAAATTGGAAAGAGAAGTTTGCGATTAATATTTCCGGGGAAAAATGGGTGGATATTAACGATCCGGAGGCCACCAAGGGAAATGCAGTCAGATGGCTTCAGAGGGAGCTTGGCGTAAACAGGGAAGAGACCGTTGTCTTCGGTGATAATTTTAATGATATGTCCATGCTGGCATGCGGGGACAGAAGTTATGCTTCGGTTCTGTCGGCACCAGAAGTGAAACAGGCAGCCAGGTATGAGGTGGCATCCTATGAGGAAGATGGTGTGCTGCAGGTGCTGAAAGATATTTTGCAGGAGGTGGCCCATGAAAAATAGACGAAGAATTGGCTGCATGGGACTGATGGCAATACTTTTGATCAGTTCTTTGACTGGCTGCGGCGATACGAAGATCGTGGTGACTACCGGTCTGGCGCCTAACGAGCTGTTCCGCATTGGAAATGTGTCCTGTGCCATGCCGGAGGCGTTGGTTTATCTCAATAACCAGAAAAATCAGTATGAAAATATCTATGGCATTGAGATGTGGGATCATGCATTTGGAGATACGACACTGGAAGAATATTTAAAAAGTCAGGTGCTTTCTCAGCTGGCGCAGATGAAGAGTATGGTTTATCTGGCAAAGGAACGGGATATTGCGCTTTCCGAGGAGGATGAGCAGAAGGCGGAAAAAGCAGCTTCTGAGTATTTTGCATCGTTGAGCCAGGAGGAGATTAAGCTTCTGGGTGTGGATGAGGATGCAGTGAAAAGCATGTATGAGGATTATTGTCTGGCGCAGGAAGCTTACGATAAGATCACGGAAGATGTGACGGTGGAGGTCAGTGATGACGAATCCAGGGTCATACAGTTAGATCAGATCTATGTGCAGGAACAGTCACTGGCGGAGGAACTGAAAGGCAGACTTGATCAGGGCGAAGATTTTGAGACACTGGCCGGCACCTATTCCAAGGCGCCGAAGGTGACCGTATCCGTGGCGAGAGGAGATGAAAGCCAGGAATACGAGGATGTGGCGTTTGATCTGGATAATGATGAGATCAGTGACGTGTTTGCGGCGGATGACGGATATTATATCCTGAAATGTCTCAATACCTATCTGCCGGAGGAATCTGAGGCTAATAAGGCAAAAGTAGAGCAGCAGCAGAAAACAGAACGATTCCAGAGCATTTACGATGGATTGATGGAGGATACTTTGTCAGAGTATCAGAAGCATCTGTGGGAAAAGGTGAAGTTTGAAGATTACACGGATGTGAAGACAGACAGCTTTTTCAAAGTGTATGAAGAAAACTTTGCATAACGAATGAGAAAAAATGAAAGAGATTCCGTGGTTAACCCAGAATCTCTTTTAAACTGTTCAGAAGTTCGGTATTTTTCTCCGGCATCATAAAGCAGAAGCGGAAGAAGGTCTCGTCCTCCAGTCCGGGGAAAGTGGAGCAGTCCCGGAGCATCAGTCCTTTTTTGATGCAGTGGACAAAGACGTCATAGGAAGTCACGCCCTCCTTTAAAATGCGGACCAGAATGAAATTGGCATGGGGTTTATAGACCTTGACGGTATCCCATGTTTTCAGTTCGTTGTAAATGCGTTCCCGTTCCGTGGAAATTAAGTTCCGGGTCTTTTCGATGTAATCCCAGTCATGAAACATATAGGAACCTGCAATTTCTGCCAGGCTGTTGATGGTCCATGGATTTTTCTCCTCCATGATTTTAGCCAGCAGCGGAAGATTGGCGGTCATGGCATAGCCAAGCCGGAGTCCAGGAGAGGCGAAGAATTTGGAAATACCCCGTAAAATGGCAAAGTTATCAAATTCCTCCAACAATCCTACAGAACTGATACTCTCATTGTCAGGAGCAAATTCGGCATAGGTTTCGTCGATCATGACGAAAATGCCAAGTTCCTGGCAGCGGGCGAGAATCCGGCGCATCTCCTCCGGGGAGGATGCGGTGGACGTAGGATTGTTGGGATTGCAGATGACGCAGAGATCGGCCTGTTCTGCTGCCAGCGCGTTGCAGAAATCTTCCACGTCCAGCTGGAATTCATTTTCTTCTTTTAATGCGTAGTAGAGGACTTCGCCTCCGTTCAGGCGGACCTCCCGTTCATACTCAGAATACGTAGGAGAGACAATCAGTGCCTTTTTCGGGTGGTTGATCTGAATAAACAGGGAAATCAGTTCTGTGCATCCGTTTCCCACCAGAATCTGCTCCGGACGGCATCCGGTGTAGCCGGCAATGTGACTGCGAAGCTCGGTGTATTCCGGATCTGGGTAAGTAGTGACTGCATCAATGTGGGCAGCCAGTCCATCCTTCATTTTTTTGGAAATACCAAGGGGGTTTACATTGGCGCCAAAGCCGGTAATCTGTTCCTTCGGGATTCCAAAGTATTTCTCAATCTTTTCTAAGTCACTTCCGTGGAAGTGTTCTTTTCCCTCAATCTTAGGTTCTGTATTTGTATTCATTTCTACCTCAGTCTTCTGTCCTGCGGTTGCGTAGAGCAAACCAGTGGTGATATAATATTGATAGTACTGATTATAATCAAAATTAGAGAAAATGCAACGGGGTTCATATGAAAGACAAAATCATAGACTTTTCCAATGGAATATTTACCTATGAGCAGGCAAGCCTTCGGATCGAGCCGGAAATGCTGAAGCTGGAGATTCAGGACGGCCGTGGGGTGGCGGGCAGCTTTTTGATTGTTTCCTGCGACGAACGGCGGGTAAAGGGCATTGTGATTTCGGAGATTCCTGGATTTCACCTGAAGAAAACCAGCTTTTTCGGCCGTGCGGCGAGGATGGAATATGAGTATCAGCCCAAATGGATCCGGGAGGGGGAGACACGGGAAGAAAAGCTTTTTGTGGAATCCGATGCAGGGGAATACGAGATCCCGGTGGTGATCACGGCAGCTGTGAAAGAAATACAGCAGCAGGAAGAAGAACCTTTGCCGGAAGAAAGAGCATCTGCAGAAGTTAAGCAGGAATTGAAAAAAGGACCGGGCCGTTCAGAGGACTGGAAACGGCGACGCAGCAGACAAAAGATCATGGCGGCATTCTTAATGGAGCTGGAGAGGGAGCGGCGCGGGGACAGCAGCGTAAAGAAGGCGCTGCAAAGATATCGGACTCTGGTAGATCAGCTTCGGAAGGAAAATCCGGAGGATCCGGTAGGACCTCTTATGGATGCCTGGGTTATGTTCCGGGAAGGACGGAAGGAAGAGGCAGGATGGATTTTAAGAAAATATGAAAAGACCAGGCTGTACCAGCAGAAGCAGGTGACGGTCCGCGCTGTCTTTTTCTATGTGAACAGTTATGTTGGGGGAAATTGTCTGCCACAGCTTCAGAAACTTTATCAGAAACAGCCGGAGAATTGGATCCTGGTGCTCATGCTGTTGGAAAAAGATCCAAAACTTCAGCAGGATTCCCGCATGGCTTATAAACTGCTGGAACGGCAGTTTCGTAGGGGCGTGAGAAACCGGCTGCTCTATCAGTGCGCCTGGGAGCTTCTGAAAAAGGATATGGCACTCTTTACAGGACTGGATGCATTTGCACTGCAGACCTTTGCCTGGGCATCAGCTCATGGATTTCTGACATCGGAGACTGCCATGGCGGCAGCCAGCCAGGCAGCAGGAGTGAAGCACTGGTCTTTTCTGACGGCGAGACTTTTAAAAGCCTGCTATCAGACGGTGCCCTGCAGGGAGACGGTCGGGGCGGTCTGCGCGATTTACATCCGGGGACATAGGACCGATGAAGATGCCTTTGTCTGGTATTATAAAGGGGTAGAACTGGATGCCAAGATTACCAATCTGTATGAGTATTTTATGTATGCGCTGCCAGACAGTTATGTGGAACTGCTCCCACGGCAGATCATCCTGTATTTCGATTATCACAATACGCTGAGTGGGAAACAGAAAACAGCATTTTACACAAACCTTTTACGTCATGGAGGCATGGAAGGTGCAGACATGGAGCATCACCGCTGGAAACTGCAGGAATTTTTACTGGCACAGTTAAAGGAACGAAGGCTCAATGAACAGCTGGCATGGCTTTATGAAAAGTGTCTGGCTGTGGAGACATTGGAAGGAGAACAGCTGGATGCCCTGACAGATCTTCTTTTTTTAAGAAAGCTTACTTGTAAGGATCGGCGGATCCGTCAGGTGGAAGTCCGCTATGAACAGCTGGAGCAGGTGTTTATCGTGCCGCTTTCCGGTGGAAGTGCCTGCATTCCTATTTATACACCGGGGGCAGAGATTACCCTTCTGGATGAGCAGGGAAGACGATATCGGAAGACGGTTCCCTATGATTTGAAAAGGTTATTGATATCACCGGCATTTTTGCAGGTCTGCATTCAGCAGAGAAAAGAACATCCGGGACTGAATCTCTATCTGCTGGAAGGAAAAGGAGATCACAGACTTCATAGTGAGACTGTGGAAACAGCCCGAAAGCTTCTGAAGAGTGGGAAGCTGACCAGGGACTATGAGCGGAAATTAAAATTGGAGCTTCTGCAGTATGAACGGAAGCATCGGAGACTGGAAAAGATAGAGGAGGAACTCCTGATCCCGGACGGGGAGTATTTAAACAGAGAGGAACAGGGGACTTATCTGGAAATTCTTATCTTGTTGGAACGGGATGAGGAGGCATGGAAATTGCTTCAGAAAACAGGATGCCGTACAGCAGATCCAGCTATCTTATTAAGGCTGCTGCTGCGGCTTCTGGAACAGAAAAAGATTTCTCATGATGACCTGCGTCCGTGGGCATGGGAGGTATTCAGGAAAGGAAAGTATACGGATCGGATTCTGGCGCTGCTGGCAGAACAGGGACTGGCGGATACCCGGTCACTTCTGGAGCTCTGGAGGGCATGCAGAAAGTTTGATTTGTATTTTCAGGAACTGGAAGAGCAGCTGACAGCCCAGGCACTTTATACAGAACGGCATGTGCAGGAAGTATTTCCGGTGCTGCAGGATATGGATGAGCGGGGGACAGATCCGGTCATGGTGAGCGCATGGCTTAACTATTTGTCATGGCTCGATTTTGTGAAGGAAGAGCCGGTGCCGGAAGGATTGTTCGAGAGTCTGGAGCAGCATATGATCTGGGATGATCCGTTGGCAAGAGTGGCCACACTGTCCTACCTTCGCCAGTTATCTGTATTGCTTTTGCTTACGGATACTCAGAAGCGGCTGGCGGGACGGCTTTTAAGCCAGCAGTGGCTGGAACGCAGACGATTTGCTTTTCTTGCGAAATTACTCCCTTATGCAGAACATATGGATGGAATGAATGACTGCATGACCGTAGAGTACCGGTGTCATCCGGAACATCGGGTGATTCTTCATTATGTGTTGGAATACCATGGAAAGAAAAGTTTCGATTATGTGACGGAACAGCTGTATCCGGTGTGTGGAGGGGTATTTACCAGAACCTTTACGTTATTTTACGGAGAACGGCTGACCTGGTTTTTCACAGAAGAATGCCTGGACGGAACAGAGAAGTCTACGGTGTGCAAGACCTATGAGAATCGGGAGGAGCATCTGACCGGTGACGGGCGTTATGAGAGGTTGTGCCGGATGCAGAAGGCCTGTGATTACCGGCAGGAGCGGCCGCTTCAGCGGATGATGAGGGAATATGAAGCGTTGAGTGCCATTGCACAGGAACAGTTTCAGAGAAGATGAGAGGGCAGGATGTCATGATATTGACAAAAGAAAAGCAGGGAGTGATTGCAGGAATTGATTTTCGAAAAGAAATTCCGCAGGTCTGCTATCAGACCGGTGATAGGAAGGAACCGGCATATCTTCCCCTGGAATATGAAAAACTTTCCGGACATACGGCATGCTTCTGCAAGATTCTGTCTGCACTGAAAAGATTTGAAAAAAAAGAAAATATCCGTGCTGTACTGGTACTTCCGGATATGGAAGAAGAAACAATCCGCCAGTATCTGCAGGAAGCCTGCCAGGCTGGATTCGGGAAGGAACAGATCCATATGGTGTCAGAGGCTGAGAGTCTGGTGCATTTTGTTATGAGTCAGACCTCCGATATCTGGCAGCACCGGGTGTTTTTGCTGGAATTTGGACAGGAGGAAATCCGTTCCATCTGCCTGCATATGAATCGGAGAACATCACCTATGCTGGTACAGGCGGAGGAGCCGGAATACTGGTATGTGGGAAATCTCCTGGAGGGCGGACGGGATGAAAAACTGGCGGAAACCGTGAAGGAACGGTTTTCCGGGGAGCCGGTGTCCTCCGTATTTTTAACCGGAACGGACTTTAACGCGAGAGATTATAAAAAGAGCAGGGATGAAATCTGCTTTCGAAGAAGGGTATTTCTGGCGGAGCAGATCTGTGCCAGAGGAGCATGTATGCTGGCACAGGCGGGAAAAGACAGGGTGCCGTATCTGTTCTTAAGTGAGCAGACTCTGCTTTATAATGTGGGAATCCGCAGCAGGCGGGGAGGAAAAGAGAGTATTTATACACTGGCGGAAGCCGGACAGAACTGGTATGACATACAAGTGTCCCAGGAAATGATTCTGGTGGGCAGCCCGGTGCTGGAGCTGGTTTTTCAGCCTATGTTGGGAGGCCCGGAGATCCGGGGAGGGATCCGGTTACAAAATCTGCCGGAACGCCCGGAAGGAACCGGACGGCTTCTGGTGGAGATTTCTTTTTCCTCGCCAAAGCAGTGTGAGGTGAAGGTGACGGATCTGGGATTTGGAGAATTGTATCCGGCATCAGGTCTTTACTGGGTAGATTCATTTTTACTGGAAGAAGAGGAGGAGAACCATGGGACTGGCGGTGATCTGCAGGAGCAGACGGGCGAAGACACCATATCTGGTGGAACAGACAGGCAGAAACCTGTATAGTCTGGAAGAACTTTCCTGGTTCGTCTATCACAATATCTGTCTGGCAGGGAGAAGTTTTTTTAACGAACGGCTTTGTCAGTGGATGGAGAAGGAGCTGGGCTGCGGAGATCTGGCAAAACGAATCCGAAAAGGAATTTCCACGGAGACCAGCCTTACCAATCTGATCGTGGCAGTTGTTGGGGCATCAGACCTTTATGACAGCGTGCAGCTGACGGAATTAAGTGACCGGATACGTGCCATGGATTCCATGCAGGAGCAGGAACGGCTGAAACTGCAGGCAGATGAGCTGCTGGATGGTGGAAATGTCTGGGCTGCCATGGGAGAATACCGGCACATTTTAAGAATGCACCAGAACAGTCGTCTGGGAGTCAGCTTTTATGCAAGGGTATGGAATAATCTGGGTGTCTGCCATGCCAGAGAGTTTGCATTCAAAGAGGCTGCGGAATGTTTCCGGAAATCCTGCGAATATGCCATGGAGCCGGAGGTACGCGATCAGGCAGAACTGGCGGAAAAGCTGGCATCAGGCATGATTCCGGAACAGAAAAACAAAAAATCAGAAGAAATGGATGCACAGAAAAAGCTGTTAGAATGGGAACAGGAATACCGTACCAGAAGGCGGCAGTAAGAAATCTCTTGACAATCTGTATCTGAACTGGTATGATTCTATCATCGTCAATCGCTTTACTGTGGTAGAGTGGTAGCAGATGGAAATATCAGGAGGATATGATTATGAAAAAGTTAGTAGTTCTGATGCTGGCAGGTATGATGTCTGCAGCAATGATAACAGGATGCGGAAGTTCTTCTGCAGATACCGCTGCTCCGGCAGAGGCAGAAGAGACAGATGCTGCAGCAGATGAAGCGGAAGCAGCAGATACGGAAGATGCTGCAGCAGACGAGGCAGAAGCAGCAGATACCGCAGATTCCGATCTGGCATATGTACAGGATAAAGGAACTCTGGTAGTAGGTATTACGGAGTTTGAGCCGATGGATTATAAAGATGAGAGCGGCGAGTGGGTCGGCTTTGATGCAGATATGGCAAAAGCATTTGCCAAGAGCCTTGGCGTGGACGCTGAGTTCGTAGTGATTGACTGGGATAACAAGATTCTGGAGCTGGATGGAAAGACCATCGACTGCGTATGGAACGGCATGACGCTGACCGACGAAGTGACAAGCGCCATGGAGTGCACCAACCCGTACCTGAACAATGCACAGGTTGTTGTTGTTCCGGCTGACAAAGCAGACCAGTATCAGGATGAGACAAGTCTTGCAGACCTTTCCTTCGCAGTAGAGACCGGAAGTGCCGGTGAGGCAGAGGTAAGTGCACTGGGACTGAACTATACTCCGGTAGCAGCACAGTCTGACGCATTGATGGAAGTTGCAGCAGGAACTTCTGATGCAGCTGTTATCGACTCTCTGATGGCAGGTGCTATGGTAGGAGAAGGAACCGGTTATGAGAACCTGACTTACACCATCGGACTGAACAGCGAGGAGTACGGCGTAGGATTCCGTAAAGGATCTGATCTGGCACAGGCACTCAACGATTTCTTCAAGACCAGCTCTGAGGACGGATCTCTTCAGGCATGTGCAGAGCAGTATGGAGTACAGGCAGCTCTGATTCAGCAGTAAGTGGTAAGCATTCAGAGCCGTGCACATGTTCAGTAAATATGTGTTTCATGCTTGCATGAATAAGCATATTTTTAAACATGTATATGGCGAGGAGCCATCCATGAGCAAAAGGAAAGCCTCGTTAGAGGCGGTTTTGCGAAGGAGGCTCTGAATTTGTAAACGGACAGCCGGGAGCGTAATTTTGCTTCTGGCTGTCACTTGTGTCTATGACACAATAGAAAAAAGAAGGCAGGAAAAGTACATGGAACTCATATTACAACAGATGCCGGTGGTGGTACATTCACTGAACATCGGCTTTATACAGACGTTAAAGCTCTTTTTTGTAACACTGATCGGAGCATTCCCTCTGGGACTGATTATTGCCTTTGGCTCCATGTCCAGATTCCGCCCGTTAAGTTATTTTACAAAAGTCATTGTCTGGGTTGTCCGCGGAACACCGCTCATGATCCAACTTCTGATTATTTATTATTTTCCGGGACTGGTACTTGGAAATGCCATCTGGGGAGGAGGAGAAACAGGCCGTTTTGCAGCGGCAGCCGTATCCTTCATCTTTAACTATGCATGTTATTTCTCCGAGATCTACAGAGGAGGTATCCAGAGTGTACCGGTAGGACAGGAAGAAGCAGGACTGGTGCTTGGCATGACCAGAACCCAGATTTTCTTTAAGATCACACTGCTTCAGATGATTAAGAGAATTGTGCCGCCCATGTCCAATGAGATTATCACTCTGGTAAAGGATACTTCTCTTGCAAGAATCATTGCACTGCAGGAGATTATTTGGGCAGGACAGGCATTTATGAAAGGTTCCCAGGGAATTTCGGGAGCTATCTGGCCGTTGTTCTTTACAGCAGTTTATTATCTGATCTTCAATGGTGTGCTGACCGTATTACTTGGCAGACTGGAGAAGAAACTGGATTATTTCAGGTAAGGGGGAAGACGAGATGCCAATTCTGGAAGTAGAACATATTAGTAAATCCTTCGGAGGTACGGAAGTCTTAAAAGACATCAGTTTTTCTCTGGAGAAGAGTCAGGTGCTGTCTATCATCGGTTCTTCCGGCAGCGGTAAGACGACCATGCTGCGCTGCCTGAATTTCCTGGAGAGACCGGATAGTGGAATTATTCGTGTCAATGGAGAGACTTTGTTTGATGCGGCAGATTCTTCTGCCAAGCAGGAAGAGGAGATCCGTAAGAAACGGCTTCACTTCGGACTGGTGTTCCAGTCCTTCAATCTTTTTCCACAGTATACGGCTCTTGATAATGTTATTCTGGCAAAGGAGCTTCTGGCAAAGGAGCAGCCGGATTACAAGGCAAGAAAAAAAGAGATTCACGACGAGATTGAGGCGCTTGCAGAACAGCTCTTAAAAGAGATGGGACTTGGTGAACGGATGAAAAATTATCCGCACCAGCTTTCCGGCGGACAGTGCCAGCGTGTGGCGATTGCAAGAGCTTTAGCACTCCGCCCTGACATTCTCTGTTTTGACGAGCCGACATCAGCACTGGATCCGGAGCTGACCGGTGAGGTGTTGAAGGTGATCAAAGGTCTGGCTGACCAGAAAATGACCATGGTCATCGTTACCCATGAGATGGCATTTGCAAGAGATGTGGCAAACCATGTGATTTTCATGGATGACGGACGCATTGTGGAGCAGGGTACCCCGGATGAGGTATTCGGAAATACAAAAGAAGAGAGAACCCGTCAGTTCCTGTCACGATTCAATCAGGGCTGATAAGGGGAGAAAAGCTGTTTTGCGGCTGGAATCTATTTTCAACAGCAGGACAGCTTTCTTTATGCCTGCTTATGAAAAAGTGGATAATTACGCGTGTTTTCTTATAAATAAGTAACAATTTATAAATTTTTCTAATTGAACAGTTGAAATTCTGAAAAGCGCAGGTTATACTATTGGCAGAAACGCGAAAGAACAAGAAAGATACATTTTGGAAGGATAACGCGGATGGAAGGAAAGAACAGGATGGAACAGGGAAATGTACTGGATGGTCTGCACGAGGAGTGCGGTGTCTTCGGTATCTATGATTTTGACGGGGGAAACGTAGCTTCTTCCGTATATTATGGTCTGCTGGCATTACAGCACAGAGGGCAGGAAAGCTGTGGTATTGCCGTAGGGGATACGGATGGTCCAAGAAAAGTGACGACCCACAAAGGCATGGGACTGGTAAATGAAGTGTTCACACCAGAGATTCTGGAGAACATGCATGGGGATATCGGAGTGGGTCATACCCGTTATTCTACCGCAGGCAGCAGTACCCGTGAAAATGCACAGCCGCTGGTTCTGAACTATATCAAAGGTACGCTGGCAGTCGCACATAACGGTAATCTGATCAATGCACCGCAGCTTCGCCGGGAACTGGAGTACAGCGGAGCAATTTTCCAGACCACCATTGACTCTGAGGTCATTGCTTATCATATTGCAAGAGAACGGGTTAATTCTGCATCCGTAGAGGAAGCAGTATCACATGCCATGAATAAGATTCAGGGAGCCTATTCCCTGGTGGTTATGTCTCCGAGAAAACTGGTGGGAGCAAGGGATCCCTATGGTTTCCGTCCCCTCTGCATTGGAAAACGCGACAATACCTACATTCTGGCTTCTGAGTCTTGTGCTTTGCAGACCATTGGTGCAGAGTTTATCCGCGACGTGGAGCCTGGCGAGATCGTCAGCATTTCTCCGAAATACGGCATCGTATCAGACAAGAGTCATTGCCTGCCGAAGGAGAAAGCAGCCAGATGTATTTTTGAATATATTTATTTTGCAAGACCGGACAGTCACATTGATGGTGTCAGTGTCTATGGTTCCCGTATTGAAGCTGGAAAATATCTTGCCATGGACAGCCCGGTGGATGCAGACCTGGTAGTGGGTGTGCCGGAGTCCGGCAATGCCGCAGCCCTTGGTTATTCCCTGCAGTCCGGAATTCCCTACGGAACCGCATTTGTAAAGAACAGTTACATTGGAAGAACCTTCATCAAGCCGAAGCAGAGCAACCGCGAATCCAGTGTACAGGTAAAATTAAGCGTATTGAAAGAAGCTGTAGCCGGAAAACGTATCATTATGATTGATGATTCCATTGTCCGCGGCACTACCAGTGACCGGATTGTGAAAATGTTAAGAGATGCCGGAGCAACGGAAGTTCATATGCGCGTCAGCTCTCCGCCATTTTTATATCCGTGCTATTTTGGAACCGATGTTCCGGCACGGGAGCAGCTCATCGCCTACAACCGTACTGTCGAAGATATCCGTCAGGTCATCGGTGCAGACAGTCTTGCCTACTTGAAACTGGAGCGATTAAGTGATATGGTAGGAGGACTTCCTTATTGCAGCGGATGCTTTACCGGAAAATACCCTCTGGATCCGCCGACGGAAGATATTCGTGGTGACTATGATAAATAGAGAAAGGAAAATAATCATATGAGTACAGACAGATATACAAGCCCATTATCAGAGCGTTATGCCAGTAAGGAGATGCAGTACATTTTCTCCCAGGATATGAAATTCAAGACCTGGAGAAAACTGTGGATTGCACTGGCAGAGACTGAGAAAGAGCTGGGACTGCCCATTACCCAGGAACAGATCGATGAGCTGAAAGCCCATGCAGAGGACATCAATTATGATGTGGCAAAAGCCCGCGAAAAAGAGGTTCGTCATGATGTAATGTCCCACGTTTATGCCTATGGTGTGCAGTGTCCGAAGGCAAAAGGAATCATCCATCTTGGTGCAACTTCCTGTTATGTAGGAGACAACACGGATATTATTATTATGACCGAGGGCCTTCGTCTGGTTCGCAAAAAACTTATCAATGTAATTGCAGAGCTGGCAAAATTTGCTGACCAGTACAAAGCACTTCCGACCCTGGCATTTACACATTTCCAGCCGGCACAGCCGACTACCGTTGGTAAGAGAGCATCCCTGTGGCTCAATGAGTTCTGCATGGATCTGGAGGATCTGGAATATGTATTAAGTACCATGAAACTTCTTGGTTCCAAAGGAACAACCGGTACCCAGGCAAGCTTCCTGGAACTCTTCGATGGAGATCAGGAGAAGATTGATCAGATTGATCCGATGATCGCAAAGAAGATGGGCTTTGAAAAATGTGTTCCGGTATCCGGACAGACCTATTCCAGAAAAGTGGATACCAGAGTGATGAACATTCTGGCAGGTATTGCAGCCAGCGCCCACAAGATGTCCAACGATATCCGTCTGCTGCAGCATTTGAAAGAAGTAGAGGAGCCCTTTGAAAAATCCCAGATCGGTTCTTCTGCTATGGCATATAAGAGAAATCCTATGAGAAGTGAGCGTATTGCTTCTCTTTCCAGATATGTGATGATTGACGCCCTGAATCCGGCTATCACTTCTGCTACCCAGTGGTTTGAGAGAACCCTGGATGATTCCGCTAACAAGCGTCTTTCCATCGCAGAGGGATTCCTGACCATTGACGGTATTCTGGACCTGTGTCTCAACGTCGTAGATGGTCTGGTGGTTTATCCGAAGGTAATCGAGAAGAGACTGCGCAGCGAGCTTCCGTTCATGGCAACCGAGAACATCATGATGGATGCGGTAAAAGCAGGCGGAGACCGCCAGGAGCTTCATGAGAGAATCAGAACTCTTTCCATGGAAGCAGGTAAGAATGTCAAGGTAGAAGGAAAAGACAACAACCTTCTGGAACTGATTGCAGCAGATCCGGCATTTAACATGACGCTGGAGCAGCTGGAATCCTGCATGGAACCGTCCAGATACGTGGGTCGTTCCGAGATTCAGGTAACCAATTTCCTGCGTGATGTGGTACAGCCGATCCTGGATGCCAACAAAGACGTTCTGGGAGTGAAGGCAGAGATCACCGTATAGTTTTCAAAAAGAATCGGAGGAATTACCGTATTGTATAGCTACACGTTCAGACAGTGGTTATCCTTCTTTTATCTCTATTGTATATTTGGCTGGTGCTTTGAGTCGGCGTATGTATCCCTCAAACAGCTCCGGCCTGTGAACCGGGGCTTCCTAAAGGGGCCCTGGCTTCCTTTATATGGAAGTGGTGCGATTTTGGTGCTGTGGATGACCTTGCCATTCCAGAATTCACCGGTGGAAGTGTATGTTGTTGGCCTGGTGGGGGCTACTGTATTGGAATACTTTACCGGAGAAGCCATGGTGCGGCTCTTTAAGGTACGGTACTGGGATTACAGCAACCAGCATTTTCAGTATAAGGGACATATTTGTTTAAGTTCCTCCATTGCATGGGGATTTTTAAGCATTGCCATGGTCTATGGCATTCAGCCCCAAGTGGAGCGGTTTGTCTTCTGGATGAATCAGGAATTTGTATCGGTAGCAACCTTCCTCATTACCGTCTGCATGGTTTACGATTTCAGCGGAGCTTTCCGGGAGGCTATGGATCTGCGTCATATGCTGGAGCAGGCAGAGCAGCTGATGGCAGAACTGGAGCAGCGGGCAGCAGAGAAGAAGCGGCTTCTGGAAGCCGCCTCTACCTTTGCGAAGGAAGCAGTCTCTGAGAAGCTGGCCGATACGAAGGAAGCCCTTGCGGAACGACTTCCGTCCGTGGAGACACCCGATCCGGGACAGCTGAAAGAGAAAGTACTGGAACGGTTGGAAAAAGAGATGGCACAGCTGGAAGACCGTCAGGAGCAGCTGAAAGAACGGATAACCAGCGGAGCCTCATGGTTTCTGACCCACAACCCGGGTTCCCGGTTTATGAATGCGGGAATTGACCGGTCTACGGAGATCCGGGAGCGGATTTTAAAACGGAAGAACACAAAAAGTTCATAATTTTGGAAGGATTTCCTTCTTGACTTTGTTAGAACTCTAACGTATACTCGTTAGAGTTCTAACTTTTTGTGTGACCATTCAGAGCCATGCACATGCCCGTGAATATGTGACTCATGCTTGCATGGTGGCACATATTTCGGAGCATGTATATGGCGAGAAGCCATACATGAGCAAAAGTAAAGCTGCGAAGCAGCGGTTTTGCGAATGTGGCTCTGAATGGTTACATTCGTATTGTTGGGAAAGGAGGAAATAAATGCTGCAGACAGAAGACCATCCGATTAAGACGATTATGGATTTAAGCTGTCTTTTGCGTCGTGCCATGGAGCAGGAGATGGAAGAGTTCAAACTTTCGTCCATTCAGAGCCGGATTCTGGGATTTCTCTGGTACAAGAGAAATCATCATGAAAAGGCATTTCAGAAAGAGCTGGAATCCGAATTCAAAATTCGCAGGTCTTCCGTAACCAGTGTGATTCAGGGATTGGAAAAGCATGGACTTGTGGAGCGTAGGAGTGTGAGTACCGATGCCAGACAAAAAGAGCTGGTATTGACGGAAGAAGGCGTCCGGGTACAGCGTCAGGTCATTGAGCGTATTGAAGAGATGGAAAAGCGCGTCAATGGATGGCTGAGTCCGGAAGAGCGGGAATGGTGGCTCCGCTGCGTGAATAAGATAGAGACTGGATTAAAGGAGGCTGAATATGATTAAAAAACTCATGTCCTATATCGGAGAATTCAAGAGAGATACGATTCTTTCCCCGGTATTTGTAACATTGGAAGTATTTCTGGAAGTACTGCTCCCCACCTTGATGGCGCTGGTCATCGACAACGGAGTAGAGACCGGGGATATGAATTATGTAATGAAAATGGGACTCATCATGCTGGTAGTTGCCATGCTGTCCCTGGCTGCAGGTACCCTGTCGGGTGTATTTGCGGCGAAAGCGTCCATGGGATTTGGACGTAATTTAAGAAGAGGTATGTTTGACAATATTCAGGATTTTGCATTTCGGAATATTGATCATTTCTCCACGGCAGGTCTGGTTACCCGTATGACTACGGATGTGACCAACGTGCAGAATGCATACCAGATGCTGGTGCGTATGTTTGTGCGGGCGCCGATCATGATGATTTCCGCACTGATCATGTGCGTGAAAATTAATGCAAGGATATCATTGGTTTTCCTGGCTGCGCTGGTATTTCTGGGACTGGTGCTGTCATTTGTAATCAGAAGGGCATTTCCGCTGTTCAATGAAATGTTCCGCGGCTATGACAGTTTGAATGCCAGTGTGCAGGAGAACCTGACAGGCATTCGTGTGGTAAAGGCTTATGTAAGAGAAGATCATGAAAATGACAAGTTCTGCAAAGCAACAGATCGTCTGAAAAATTTAAGTGTCCATGCAGAAAAACTGGTCATTATGAACCAGCCGGTCATGCAGTTGACGGTATACACCTGTATTCTTTTGATTTCCTGGATTGGTGCAAAAATGATTGTAGTGAATGGCACCATGACCACTGGAGAACTTATGAGTCTCTTTACTTATACCATGCAGATTCTTATGAGTCTGATGATGATGTCCATGGTATTTGTTATGGTTACCATGGCAAGTTCTTCTGCAAAGCGTATTGCAGAAGTGCTGGATGAGAAGAGTACTCTTCACAATCCGGAAAACCCGGTATATCAGGTAGAGGATGGTTCTATTGAATTTGACCATGTAAATTTTGCTTACAGCGAAAATGAGACGAAGGAAGAGCGGGAGGAGAAATGTGTCCTTGCTGATATCAATTTCCAGATTCATTCTGGAGAGACCATCGGCATTATCGGTGGAACCGGAAGCTCTAAGTCTACGCTGGTACAGCTGATTCCGAGACTTTACGACGTACTGGATGGTTCCGTGCGTGTAGGCGGAAGAGATGTCCGGGAGTATGATATCGAGACCCTTCGAAATGAGGTATCTATGGTACTCCAGAAGAACGTACTGTTCTCCGGTACCATTCTTGATAATCTGCGCTGGGGCAATAAGGAGGCAACGGAGGAAGAATGCCGTCATGCCTGCGAGCTTGCCCAGGCCAGTGAGTTTATTGATAAGATGCCGGATGGCTATGAGACCTTCATTGAGCAGGGGGGGAGTAATGTTTCCGGCGGTCAGAAACAAAGACTCTGTATTGCCAGAGCCCTCTTAAAAAAGCCGAAGATCCTGATTCTCGACGACTCCACCAGTGCGGTGGATACGAAGACCGATGCTCTGATCCGGAAGGCATTCCGGGAGGAGATTCCGGCTACGACCAAAATTATCATTGCCCAGCGTATTTCTTCTATTGAAGATGCCGATCGGATTCTGGTTCTTGACCAGGGACGTATCTCCGGCATGGGAACCCATGAAGAACTCTTAGAGACCAATGAGATTTACCGGGATATTTACAGATTACAGCAGAAAGGAGCAGGTTTGAATGAATAAGAAGAACATGAATGGACGCGGCAGCAAGAATCCGGGCAAGACCCTGATGCGCCTGCTCTCCTATGTGTGGAACTATTATAAAGTGGAATGTGTGTTTGTTGCTATCGGCATTGCGGTCAGTTCTCTGGCTGCTGTGGCAGGCAATCTGTTTATTAAAAATCTGATCGATGATTATATCATGCCGTTCCTTTCCGAAAATAATCCGAGTTTTGCTCCCCTTGTACGGGCACTGCTTATAATGGCGGGAATTTACTATATCGGAACCTTTGCCACGTTTCTTTATGCGAGACTGATGGTCAATGTGACCCAGGGAACTTTGAAACGGATTCGTGATGATATGTTTACCCATATGGAGCGCCTGCCCATCAAATACTTCGATACCCATGCCCATGGCGATATCATGAGCTGCTACACCAACGATACGGATACGCTTCGCCAGATGATCAGCCAGAGTATTCCACAGATGTTAAGCTCTGTGATCACCATTGTAAGTACGTTCATTTCCATGATTGTGCTGAGTATTCCTTTGACACTGTTGATCATTGTTATGGTTGCTGTTATGGTCGGAGCGGTCCGGAAGATTGGTTCCCAGAGTGGAAAATACTTTATCCGCCAGCAGAAGGATCTGGGAGTTCTGAACGGTTATATTGAAGAGATGATGGAAGGCCAGAAGGTGGTCAAAGTATTCTGTCATGAGGAAGAGACGAAGAAGAAATTCTATGAGCTTAACGACGGACTTTTTGACAGTGCAAAAAATGCAAATATTTATGCCAACATTCTGATGCCGGTTATGGCAAACCTTGGAAATATCAACTACGTTATTACTCTGGCAGTTGGTTCTATTCTGGCCATCAATGGTGTGGGTGGTCTGACCCTTGGGGCACTGGCATCCTTCCTGCAGCTGACGAGAAGCTTTAATATGCCGATTACCCAGGTATCCCAGCAGTTTAACTCCATTATTATGGCGCTGGCAGGCGCAGAGCGTGTCTTTGATCTCCTGGATGAGCCGGTGGAAGAAGATCATGGTTACGTAACTCTGGTCAATGCGGTGGAGGAGCCGGACGGAACCCTTAAAGAGTCTCCGGTGAGAACCGGTATCTGGGCATGGAAACATCCCCACCAGGCAGATGGTACCATCACCTACGAAAAACTCCAGGGTGATGTGGTATTCAACGGCGTGGACTTTGGATATACGGATGACAAGATCGTTCTTCATGATATTAAGATGTATGCAAAACCCGGACAGAAAGTTGCATTTGTCGGTGCAACCGGTGCCGGAAAGACGACAATTACCAACCTGATTAACCGTTTTTATGATATTCAGGATGGAAAGATCCGTTATGATGGTATTAATATTAATAAAATCAAGAAACCGGATTTAAGAAGGTCTCTTGGCATGGTACTGCAGGATACCCATCTGTTTACCGGAACCGTGGCAGACAATATCCGTTACGGAAAATTGGATGCAACGGACGAGGAAGTCATCGCAGCGGCAAAACTGGCCAATGCCCATTATTTCATTACCAAACTGCCGCAGGGATACGATACGGTCTTAAGCGGCGATGGTTCCGAGCTTTCTCAGGGTGAGCGTCAGCTTCTGGCCATTGCGCGTGCAGCCATCGCAGATCCGCCGGTACTGATTCTTGACGAGGCAACATCCAGTATTGATACAAGAACCGAGACCATCGTCCAGAGTGGTATGGATAAGCTGATGAAAGGCAGAACGGTCTTTGTCATTGCCCATCGTCTCTCTACTATTAAGAACTCTGATGTTATCATGGTACTGGATCAGGGACGCATCATTGAACGTGGTGACCATGAGTCTCTGCTGGCAGAAAAAGGACGTTATTATCAGTTATATACGGGAGCATTTGAATTATCATGATAAAAGGCGTATTATTTGATCTTGACGGGACACTGCTTGATACTCTGGAGGATTTGTACCAAAGTGTCAATGCAGCCCTTGCTGCCTGCGGTTTCCCGGAACGAACCAGAATGGAAGTCAGAAGTTTTGTAGGAAATGGAGTCCGGAACCTCATGGTCCGTTCCGTACCGGACGGAGAAGAGAATCCGAAGTTTGAAGAGTGTTTTCAGAAATTCCGGGAACATTATGCGGTGCATTTAAACGACCATACGGCGCCCTATGCAGGGATTATGGAACTGCTGGCAGAGCTGAAGGAAAAAGGAATTCCCACGGCGGTTGTCTCCAATAAATCCGATGCGGCAGTGAAGGAACTGTGCCGGGAGACCTTTGGAGATCTGGTGCCGCTGGCTATCGGAGAATCCGAGCGGGTGAAGAAAAAGCCAGCGCCGGATACCGTGATTGAGGCGGCAGCAGGAATCGGTGTTCCACGGAAGGACTGTGTCTATGTAGGGGATTCCGAAGTAGATCTTGCTACTGCAGAAAACGCCGGGATTTCGTGTATTTCTGTTTCCTGGGGATTTCGTGATAAGGAACTGCTGGAAAGTCTGGGAGCAAAGACGCTCCTTGACACGGTGTCAGAATTAAGAGACTGTCTTCTGGACATGGCAGCAAAATAAGAAGAATAGACAGTCGGAGGATGAGTGAGAGAATGAAACAGATGAAAAATAATGTGCTGCTGGTGCTGACAGCCCTGATCTGGGGCTGTGCATTCGTAGCACAGAGCGTGGGAATGGATTATGTCGGACCCTTTACTTTTAATGCAGTCCGGTGTCTGATTGGTGCGGCAGTGCTGATCCCGGTGATTCTATTTATGGATAAGAGCGCCAGAAAAAGCGGACTTACGGATGAAGAAATGAAAAGCCGTCGTGGAGATACAAAGACGCTGGTTACCGGAGGTATTTGCTGCGGACTGGCCCTTGGTATTGCGAGCAGTCTGCAGCAGTGGGGCATCTTGTTTACAACGGTAGGAAAAGCCGGATTTATTACCGCCATGTATATTGTGCTGGTTCCGATTTTCGGTATTTTTCTTGGAAAGAAAGTCCGTCTGCTCATCTGGTTCTGTGTGGCACTGGCGGTAGCAGGTCTTTATTTTCTCTGCATGAATGAGACATTTCGTCTTAACACAGGGGACTTTCTGGTGATCCTGTGTGCGATATGTTTTTCAGTGCATATCCTGGTTATTGACCATTTTTCACCAAAAGTGGATGGCGTACGGCTGTCTGCAATCCAGTTTTTGGTGTCAGGTATTGCCTGCGGAATCCCTATGCTGATCTGGGAACACCCGGAATTACCGGGCATTTTGGCAGCATCTATGCCGCTTCTGTATGCGGGAGTCATGTCCTGCGGGGTGGCTTATACGCTGCAGATTATAGCCCAAAAAAATGCGGACCCCACTGTGGCATCTCTGCTCTTAAGTCTGGAGTCCGTCTTTTCCGTGCTGGCAGGATGGGTGATTCTGCATCAGAGCCTGAGCATCAGGGAACTGTTCGGATGTGTGCTCATGTTCGGAGCTATTATTCTGGCACAGCTGCCGGAGAAGAAGTGAGTTAAGGTTTCATAGGTGATGAAGTAGGCAGAGAAAGGGGGCAGTATGTGAAAGGAACGTCCGCAGTCCCGGTACTTCACAAAAACGAGCCTTTGGCGATGTTTGAGTGTTAGTACCGCTGGATCGAGGACTTAGCGCGAGCGGTTCCGCTCACATACTGCCCCCTTGTCTGTCGGTTAATTGCCTATGAACTATAACTTGCTTGAAGCATAGCCTTCTATCTTCCGAAGCATTGCCTATGAATGATAGCCCGCGCGCAGCATAGCAATTTCTTCTTTATAAGGTGCTCTGGTATTCTTTTTATCACCGTCAACGGGAATCCACGGCGTTTCGAGAATCTTCGGAACATCCGCAAAATCCGGGTGATGGACGATGTAGTTCAGAGCATTAAAACCAATACAGCCTTTTCCAAGATTCTCGTGGCGGTCCTTTGCGGCTCCACGGGGATTTTTGCTGTCATTGATATGGAAGGCAGCAATCTGATCTTTTCCCAGCACCTGGTCAAAGTGTGCAATTACCCCGTCAAAATCGTTGACAATATCATAACCACTGTCATGGGTATGGCAGGTATCGAAGCAGACACGAAGCCGGTCTTTTTTCTCTACGCCGTCATAAATCCGTGCCAGCTCCTCAAAATTCCGTCCAATCTCAGAACCTTTTCCAGCCATGGTTTCCAGTGCTACCATACAGTTTGTATCGTCTGTCAGCACTTCATTTAATCCCTTTACAATCGAGGCAATACCGGCATCCACACCGGCTCCTACGTGAGCACCCGGGTGAAGTACCATGATATTGCTGCCCATGGCGTCGGCGCGGGTCAGCTCCAGCCGGAGAAAATGAACGGCCAGTTCATAGGTTTCCGGTTTGACGGTGTTAGCCAGATTGATGATATAGGGAGCATGGATAATGAACTCATCGATGCCATTTTCTTTCATCAGTGCGTGGGCAGCGTCAATGTTCAGCTCACTGATCTCTTTCCGGCGGGTATTCTGGGGCGCACCGGTGTAAATCATAAAGGTATTTGCCCCGTAAGAGAGAGCTTCTTCCACAGAGCCGAGCATCATTTTTTTCCCGCTCATGCCCACATGGGAACCGAGTTTTAACATAAGAAAGTCCTCCGACTCAGTTGATTCTTTTGTAGACTTCGATTAGTTCTTCTGCCATGATTCGGGCCATTTCGGCCATTGCCAGCTGATCCTCAGCATGAACCAGAAGTAATCGGGTCAGAAGTCCACCTTCTGTACCGGTTTCTTCCTGAAGTAATCCAAAATGTGCTTCATGGGCATGCAGGTAGTTTTCATTTCCGCGTTCAATAGCTGCTTCAGCCTGTTCGAAGTCTCCCGATTTGGCACATTCAACAGCTTCCAGATAGTCACTTTTTGCAGCACCGCTATAGGAAATCAGTCCCAGGCAGGATTGTTCCAGAACTTCCTGAGTAATTGTCATAGGATCAGTCCTCCATATATTTTTTGATGTCGGAATATACTTTTTTACCATCCATCATTCCATAGGCCATCATATCAATGACTTCTACCGGTTTTCCGGGTGCCATCTCACTGATACGTTTCTGAAGATAACGGATCTGCGGCCCAAGCAGAATTAAATCCGCTTTTCCAACATGTTCTCTTGCTTTAATTTCACTGGCAGCCCAGATATGAAGCTCTTTTCCGTCTTCTTTTGCAGCCTGTGTAATTTTTTCACAGAGCATTCCGGTAGACATACCCTGAGAACAAAGTAATAATACGTTCATTTGAAAATCCTCCTGATTAATTTTTTGTTAAAGTGTGTTATAATATGGCAATGTACATTCACAGAGAGGTGATTTTTTTGAAAAACCTGCATTTTTCACAGCAACACTTATTAAATGAAACAGAGCATAAAGTCCTGTCCTGTATACTGAATGCAATCGAACAGGGAGATACAAAGATTAATATCCGGATGATAGCACGTCAGGCTTATGTCTCTACAACTACGGTAATAAAGCTGGCAAAGAAACTTGGCTATCAGGGTTATAGTGACATGATCTATTCTCTGAGACATTCGGTTGACGAGGAACAAAAACCGGCAGAAGGTATTGAACTGACCAGCATTCTTGATCCTGTGAATGAGTCGGCCATAGATATGTTTGTCGAACTGCTTCTGAAACATCAGAATAACTGTATCTTTGTCATAGGACTTGGCTTTTCTACCATAGCCTCTTCTTATTTTATGAGAAGACTGGCTACGCTCGGATTTCTTGCCTATGATGGATCCCCTTCTGATATGATGCGGAGGGAAGACACCCCGAGCCTTTGCATATTTTTCTCTAAAAGCGGTGAGACAAAAGATCTGATCAATATTGCCCAGTGTGCAAAGGCCGCAGGTCATGATATCGCACTGATTACAGCTAATGGGTCTTCTGCTTTGGCGGACTTGAGCAGTCCGCATTTGGTGATCCGGTCAACAGGTTCAGTTGCTTATAATGTGCCGGATTTTTTTATTGGAAGAACGATCATTCTTCTGGAATATATCTTGTCCAAATTAGTACTTTATTTGCATTGAATATGCGTAAATATGCATATTCAGTGCTTTTGATACATTCTATCATTTTCGCTGCCGCACTTCAATCCTTCCGTTGAAAGAGTAACATGTTTTTTCTTGAAGTTACAAATTTCTTTGTCTTTCCAATCTCTTGAAAAAAAATCGCAAATTCCTTATCCTTTGTACAGATGAAGTCCTGCTGAATATGCAGGCGTATAAATATGCAAAAAAGGAAGGAAGCATGTATGAAAAAAAATTTTTCAGTTGCAATTGCCGGCGGCGGGAGTACCTATACTCCTGATATGCTGGAGATGCTTTGTCTGGTACGAGAGGATTTTCCTCTCCGGAAAGTCGTTCTCTATGACATTGATGCCGACAGACAGGAACATATAGGAAAATTTGGTGAGATCCTGTTTCGGGAATATTATCCGGAAGCTGAGTTTTCCTACACAACGGACCCTCAGAAAGCGTTTGAAGATATTGATTTTGTGCTGGTACAGATTCGTGCAGGCGGATTGAAAATGAGGGAACTGGATGAAAAGATTCCGCTTAAATATGGAGTGATTGGGCAGGAGACCTGCGGACCTGGAGGCTTTGCCTATGGAATGCGTTCTGTTCCGGCAATGATTGAACTTGTAAAAACCATCCGGCGCTATTCACCTGAAGCATGGATACTTAATTATTCCAATCCGGCTGCGATCGTGGCAGAGGCAACTAAACGGGTATTTCCGGATGATTATCGTTTGATCAATATCTGCGATATGCCGATTTCCATTATGGATATCTTCTGTCCGCTGGCAGGAGGAAGAAAGCGGACAGATGTGGAACCACGTTATTATGGACTGAACCATTTTGGCTGGTTTACCCATATGTATGACAAAAAGACCGGTGAAGATGTCCTTCCCGAGATGTTGGAAAAATTGAAGACCGGAGATTGCGACAGAGAACTTGGATATTCTGGGAAAAATGATGATTACTGGAATTTCACGTTTCGTCATCTGGAGAAAATGGTACAGGATTTTCCTCATTCTCTCCCAAATACGTATATGCAGTATTATCTTTACCCTGACACCATGGTGAAGCACAGTGATCCAAATTATACAAGAGCGAACACAGTCATCGACGGAAGAGAACGCCGGGTGAAGGAATACTGCGATGGTGTGGCCAGCCTCAATCAGATCCGCGGCACACAATATGATCTTGACTTGAAATACAGCCGCGGATCACATCTGGATGCAGATGGAAGTTTTGCATCTGCGACGGTTGCCCATAATGATGCACATGCCACCTATATTGTGGAACTGGCCATGAGCATTGCTTATAATCAGAATGATATTTTCCTGATTATTACAGAAAATAAAGGAATTGTTCCCAATCTTTCTGAAGGCATGATGCTGGAAGTTGCCTGCAGAGTCGGTATTAACGGGGCAGAGCCGCTTCGCATCCAGGAAGCAGGTGCCTTTGAGAAGGGGCTGCTGGAAGGACAGTATGCGTATGAAAAACTGACAGTAGATGCTGCACTGGAAGGTTCTTATCAAAAAGCACTGATGGCGCTTACAGTAAGCCGTACGGTTGGCGATGCGGAACTGGCCAGAACGCTTCTTGACGAATACATTGCCGCCAATGGAGAATATTTTCCGAAATTAGTCTGATTTACGAGGGAGGAAGACATGAAACATTTATCAAAACTGATTGAAACTTATTTAATGCCATTATCCCAGAAGCTTTCAAGCAACAAATATCTGGTTGCCCTGCGTGACGGTCTGATGCTGTCCATGCCACTTCTGATTGTTGGTTCACTTGCAATTGTTATTGGTGATTTCCCCGTTCCGGCTTTTCATGAATTCATGACATCCATCGTTGGTGATGTATGGAATACCTGGTGCTGGGATATGGTAAATCCGGCAACTATGGGACTGGTTGCACTGTTTGCGGTGGTTGGAGTGTCCCATAGTCTTGCATCGGAAGAAGAGGTTGAGCCGCTTCCGGCAGTGGCAATCTCTATCAGTGCCTATTTTCTTCTGCTCCAGCAGATGGATGGAGGCGGATATGCTACATCCAGTTTTGACTCCGCAGGTCTTTTTACTGCAATGCTGACAGCGTTAATCGCAACGAAGCTGTATGCAGTTCTTCTGAAGAAAGATATTAAGATTAAAATGCCGTCTACTGTTCCGGGATTTGTGACAAGACAGTTTGAAGCACTGATTCCGGCAACCCTGATCGTGATTCTGTTTCTGATTTTGCGGTTGATTTTTGAAGCAACTCCCTATGGAACTGTATCTAACTTTATCGTTACAGTGATTCAGATGCCGCTCACCAATATAGGAACAACCTTCATAGGAACAATTTTCATTACTGTGCTGAATTCTATATTATGGTTTTTCGGTATTCATGGAACGGCGGTAATTGATTCTTTTATGGGTCCTTTGTGGTATGCAGCACGTTTTGCAAATCTGGATATTTTTCAGACCACAGCAGACGCTGTCAGACCGTATATTGCAACGCAGGATTTTGCTAATCTGATTATTTTCCTTGGCGGTACCGGTAATACAGTTTCCCTGGCTTTGATCATGGCATTTAAATGTAAATCAAAACGCCTGAAATCTCTCGGAAAACTGAGCTTTCTGCCAGGTATCTTTAATGTAAATGAACCGGTTATTTTCGGACTTCCGCTGGTTTTGAATCCGATGATGGCGATTCCTTTCTTTATTGTACCGCTTGTTACGGTAGGAATCTCTTTCGCGGCTATGTTCTTCGGACTGGTACCGTATCCTACGGGTGTCACTGTTCCGTGGACCATGCCTGCACCGTTTGGAGGATGGATGATGTGTGCTGATATCCGAGGCGGTATTCTGCAGTTGATAGTACTGGTAATCGGAGGATTGATCTATTATCCCTTTATCAACGCACTGGATCAGCAGTATCTGAAAGAGGAAAGTGCAGAAGCGCAGACAGAACTGAAAGAGTAGAACGTATAATGAAATGTGGCATAGCTCCATGATAGCGGGCTATGCCATTTTTTGTCCTAAATATCAACCCTACCTATCCGGGTAGTGCCATAACAGATAGATTCCAGTAAAATTAAATTATTATGTTACGATGGAAAAGGGGTGTACATATGAAGATGCGGACGTTTCTTTATCGACTGGTGGGAGCTGTGATTGTACTGCTGGGACTGGCATTGCTTTTTAAATTCTGGTACAGTAAATTCTTTATTTCTGTATCAACGGTGATCGTGATTATTGGAGTTGCGGTTTTTATGATGGCAAGCCCGGAATCCTATAATGCCTCGACAGATGTGGTGAAGATGATTGGAATGGGAGATACGGTACGGACCATCGAGGATTTTTACGAGGCATTTAAAAATGTACCGACGCCGCTGGGCAGCGGTTATCTGGGACATTTTTATACGATGAAGCAGCCGGCACTGATCTTTGGACCCGATTTTCAGGGCAATTATCTCTACTTCTGGCTGAATGGTTCCGGACTGAATGGTTATCTGGGTTATTCTTTTTTGGAAAGTATGATCAAAGATCGGATCAATGAGCCGCTGATTCCCATGAAGGAAGACTTTGGCGAGGATCTGGCAGGTTATATTTGTTTCCAGGCGGATGTGATGCTTTTGCAGAAATATTTATATGACAGCTTAAGTTCTTTTGCAAAGACAGGGAAGGTGCTTCCGATTCCGGCATCGGAGCCATCGGAAGTATATACTTTTACGGAAGATTTCAAGCTTGCAGGTCAGCAGTTTGATCTCTGTGATAAAGATGGAAATTTCATCTATCATATAGAAGGAACAGCACCACTTCTGAAGTTCTATGTGCGGGATGGACAGGAACGGGAAGTGTTCCGGGTGGAGAAGGAAATTCTCCATGTGCTGCCTGCCTACCGCTTCTATCTGAAGGGCGAGCTTTACGGAAAATTGGAGAAAAAACTGGAATTTATCAGAGATCATTTCACTATGGATGTAGCAGAAGGAAAGCTGGAGCTGCGGGAGTATGCCGGTTCTATCGGACGCAATTTCAGTGTGACCCTCAATGGCCGGATGCTGGGAGCTGTTATGGAGGATATGCAGTTTACCCTTCATAACATCGTTTTTGATAATTCGGTACTGATGGTTTATGACAGGGATTATCTGCCGCTTATGACCGCAATGGCCATTATGGTGGCAAGAGAGATTGCAAGAGACGAGGAGGATGAGTAAGCACATGAAGAGGTACAAAAGAAATCTGGCTCTGCTTTTGGCTGCTGTGACGGCAGTTCTGTCAGCGGGGTGTGAGATCGAGGAGGTGCCAAGGGCGGCTGTGGAAGAGGAACGTCAAGTGCTGGAAGAGGCATCCTCACTGGCCTACACAGGGGATCTGGAGGATATCACCCTTACCTCGGATCTGACGGCGGATGGTGTGATTGCCGGAAGTATCAAAGAGACCGGATTCTGGAATACGAAGTATACCGTGACAGCAGGAGGAGAAGACTGGTTCTATCTGGGTGACCCGAAGGATAACTTTATCTACAATCTGGAAGGCGTCAATTCCGGTACCACTTACGCATATTATGATATGGATGACAACTGCCTTGGCTATGCCCAGACGCGGATCATGGAGACCGATGGACTGGAACATGACTGGTATATAGTTTTCCTGGATGCGGATGGAAATATCAGGGCAGATTATCTGACCGATGAAAGATGTCATTATGTCATGGACTTTGACGGAAATGTTCTGGGCACCTGCTCTGCAACGGGGGAGACTTTTTCGGATAAGTATGAAGTAAAAGTACAGATGAATGAGGGGGAGCAGATGGATCTGATGGATAAGGTGGCCATCTGCCGCCAGCTGGCGCATTGGTATGCGTTTGATCACAGCTACTAGAGAGATTGCCACTCCTTGACAAACGCTTTTATTTTCCCTATACTTGAAAGAAGTTCTTTAATGGAAAATGGAGAAGTTAAGGAGGAAGATTCAGCCTATGAAGAAAATACTGGATCTGCTGAGTGCAGAAGTGGCAAAAGCGTTTGCAGCAGCAGGCTATGATGAAAAATACGCGCGTGTATCGATTTCCAACCGTCCGGACCTCTGTGAATATCAGTGTAACGGAGCCATGGCGGCAGCGAAAGAGTACCACAAAGCGCCGATTATGATTGCAAATGGAGTCGTGGAGCAGCTTGCCGGTTCCAAAGTATTTGGAGAAGTACAGGCGGTAAATCCGGGATTCATTAACATGAAGATCAATGATGCGTTCCTGAGCAGCTATTTAAATGGCATGGAAGCAGACGAGCGTCTGGGATTTGAGAAAGCAGAACATCCGAAGACCATCGTCATTGATTATGGCGGACCGAATGTGGCAAAACCGCTTCACGTAGGACATCTGCGTTCTGCCATCATCGGAGAGAGTGTAAAGAGAATCGCGCGGTTTGCAGGACATCATGTCATCGGTGATGTACATCTGGGAGACTGGGGTTTGCAGATGGGTCTGATTATTACCGAGCTTCATGAGAGAAAGCCGGAGCTGTGCTATTTTGATGAGAATTACGATGGCGCTTACCCGGAGGAAGCTCCGTTTACGATCGCAGAGCTGGAGGAGATTTATCCGACCGCCAGCAAGCGTTCCAAAGAGGATGAACCTTATAAAGAGGCTGCCATGCAGGCAACCTATGAACTGCAGCATGGAAGAAAAGGTTACCAGGCACTGCTGCAGCACATTTTAAATGTATCTGTTACCGACTTAAAGAGAAACTATGCAAACCTCAATGTCAGCTTTGACCTGTGGAAAGGCGAGTCCGATGCACAGCCGTATATTCCGGACATGGTGCAGAAGATGAAAGACGATGGATTTGCTTATGTGAGCGACAATGCTTTGGTTGTTGACGTTAAGGAAGATACCGATACTAAGGAAGTACCGCCTTGTATGCTTTTGAAATCTGACGGAGCATCCCTCTATACGACTACCGATCTGGCAACCATCGTAGAGCGTATGAAGCTTTATAATCCGGATGAGATTATCTATGTAGTAGACAAGCGTCAGGAGATGCACTTTATCCAGGTATTCCGCTGTGCAAGAAAATGTGGTCTGGTGACAGATGAGACCGGTCTTAAGTTCCTTGGCTTTGGTACCATGAACGGAAAAGACGGAAAGCCCTTCAAGACCAGAGACGGTGGTGTTATGAGACTGGAATATCTTCTGAAAGATATCAATGAAGAGATGCTGAAGAAGATCGAGGCAAGTCGTCCCATGGATGAGGAAGAGGCAGAGAAGATCTCCAAGATCGTCGGTCTTTCCGCTGTTAAATACGGTGACCTGTCCAATCAGGCGTCCAAAGACTATATTTTCGATGTGGATCGTTTCACGTCTTCAGAAGGAAATACAGGTCCTTACATCCTGTATACCATCGTTCGTATTAAGTCTATTTTAAGAAAATACGAAGAGATGGGAGGCACTGCAGGTGACGGACAGATCACGGCCAGTGCCAACGAGAGTGAGAAAGCGCTTCAGCTGGAACTGACCAAGTTCAACAGTGTGATGGAGACTGCTTACGAGGAGTCTGCACCTCACAAGATCTGTGCTTATATCTACGATCTTGCCAATGCATTTAATAAATTCTATCATGAGACCAAGATTCTTGGTTCTGAAGATGAGGCAGCAAAGAAGAGCTGGATTGCCCTGCTTCTGCTGACCAGAAAAGTGCTGGAGACCTGCATTGACCTGCTGGGCTTTGAAGCACCGGAGAAAATGTAAATATGCAGAAACGTACAAGAGTAAGCATTTATAGCATATGGAGGGTCATCTATCCGATGATCCTCTATATGCTTTTACAGAGCATGATTATGGCGGTAGGTATGATGGCTTTATCCCTGTTCCTCCCGGAATTGACACAGAATGCCGGATCCTCGGTAGAGAACTGGTCGGATACGGCGGTGAGTTTTCTGCTGTTAAGTTCGGCTCTGTCGGTGATATTGTTCGGATTTTTATACCGGGCAGACTGTGAAGAACGGCTGGAATACCGGCAAGTCCGTGCGCCTCAGCGGATGGATGGAAACAGTATCCTGTGGATCAGCGTGGCGAGCATCGCTTTTTCCATGGTGGGCAATAACCTGATCGATATCAGCCCGTTGCCGGAGCTGTCGGGCTCCTATGAGGAAACCAGTGCCATGCTCATGTCGGGAAGTCTGATCCTGCAGCTTTTGTGTGTGGGAATACTGGCTCCCATTGTGGAAGAAATCCTTATGCGGGGCATCATTTTTGGACGACTCCGTGACATGATGCGCCCGGCCTGGGCCATCTTCTGGGGTGGTCTGCTTTTTGGAATCTTCCATGGAAATATTGTGCAGGGGGTATATGCTTCCTTCTTTGGCTGGTTCCTGTGCTGGCTTATGGAACGGTTCGGCACCATCAAGGCAACCTGCCTTTCCCATATGGTATCCAATATGGCAGTCACCCTCATTGTGGGTACCAGTCTGTATAACCAGATTTTTGAGAATGATATGGTATTCTGGATTGTCACAGCAGCCGCGGCCGCAGTATTTGCACTGGCTATCTTCCGGCTGGCAACTCATCAGGAAGTCGACGATCAGCAAACAATCGAATAGAATATATAGAAACAAGGAAGTTTCAGAGTGATTCTGGGACTTCTTTTTCTTTTGACTAAATTGTTTCAAAATGTCCAGGCCGGTTCCGCTCACAGTGTATCGCTCTATCGGCCGGAAGTATTTCATAACAAACCTATTATTCCTACTTGATTTATATGAAAAAGGTATTGACAGACTAAAGAAGCCGTAGTATAGTAAGTGACATCAAGAAACATATAATCCCTATATACAAAGTAGGAATATAACCAAGGAGGAACATTATGAAAAAACGAGCACTTACCCTGTTACTGACGGCAGCACTTTCAGCAGGACTTCTGGCAGGCTGTGGCTCTTCATCAGATAGCAGCACAGCAGCATCCGATTCACAGGCAAATGCAGAAACGACAGACAGCGAGAGCGATGATACAGCAGAAGCAGCAGATACAGCTTCTGACAGTAAAGGTTCTTTAAGAGTTTTAGGATGGAACAGCATGGTTGGACATATCGATTCCGCACTTGCCTATGCAGCAGGTTATTATGCAGACGAGGGGCTGGATGTGGAGATGACCTACAATAACTCCAACCCGGATAATATTCAGGCACTTCTTCAGAATAAAGCAGATCTGGTATCTGCAGGGGCAACCGCAGTCCTGAACTACATTGATCAGGGTTCCGATATCGTGATCATTGGTGGACAGATGTCAGAGGGTGCTTCCCTTTATGCCCTTCCGGATCGGGCATCCGAGTTTACTGAACTGAATGAAGAGACTCTGGCAGGAAAGAAAGTGGGTGTTACCCGGTTAAATACTGGTGATATTGCATTTCGTAAGATGCTGAAAGACAGAGGCGTGGACGTATCCAAGATCGAATTTGTGGAGTTGGACTCTCAGGCAACCGTTGTAGAGGCAGTGAAAAAAGGAGAGGTTGATCTTGGTATTGCATTCCTGACCTATCGTCAGAGTGCAGAAGCACAGGGACTGGTTCCGGTAAGCTATCTGGATAGCGAAGATGAGTGGCCTGGATTTATCTGCTGCCGCATGTTTACCACCAGAGAGAAGCTGGAGGCAAACAGAGACGCTTACGTAGCAGCACTGAAAGCGAATATCCGTGCATATGAGCTGATGCAGACGAATGAAGATGAAACAATTAAATATGCACTTCAGGAACTGGAGACCGACGAAGATACCATCAGGAGCCAGGTATATGAATATGGCCACATCGGATTCAGCCCGAACCCGGATGTAAAAGATACCGACCAGTTCTTCCAGGCAATGGTAGATATCGGATATTCTGAGGGTAATGTAGATATGAAAGATTACATTGACCCGACCGTATTTGAAGATGCACTGAACGAGCTTCTCCAGGAAGACCCGGATAATGAGGTATATCTGCAGCTTCAGGCAGAGGATCAGGCAACCAATCAGGATTGAAGAGAAGACACCAAGGCAGAGGAAAGCTGCTGCGGCTAATAACAAAGAATTATATTAAAAACGGAGATACATGGAAATGAGTAAAATAGAGTTAAAAGACATCACACTCGATTATACAGACCAGGGAAATGTCTACCATGCACTGGATGGAGTCACATTTTCTGTGGAAGAAGGTGAATTTGTGAGCCTCATCGGTTCCAGCGGATGCGGAAAAAGTACCACATTAAGCATTCTGGCAGGCCTCAACAATCCCAAGAACGGAAGCTTTCTGATCGACGGACAGGAGACAAGAGGAACCGGAAAAGACAGAGGCGTGGTATTCCAGCACTATTCTCTCTTTCCATGGATGTCCGTAAGAAAAAATATTGAATTTGGCATTAAGCAGAATTTCCCGAGACTTTCCAAAAAGGAACTGACTGCAAAAGCCACGGAATACCTGGAGAAGGTAGGACTGAAAGGCTTTGAAAACAAGTATCCCTACCAGCTCTCCGGTGGTATGCAGCAGAGAGCTGCCATCGCCAGAACACTGGCCATGGAGACGGATATCCTTTTGATGGATGAGCCTTTTGGCGCCATCGATGCCAAGAACCGTGTTCTTTTACAGGATCTGCTGTTACAGATTCTGGACGCAACGGAGAAGAAAAAGACCATCGTGTTTGTCACTCATGATGTGGATGAGGCGATTCTCATGTCTGACCGGATTCTCTTTATGGAGGACAAAAAGATTGCCCATGAGGTAAAGGTTCCCTTTGCAAGACCCCGGAACCGGGAAAAACTGACCAGTGATGAAGCATATCTCAGCCTGCGAAGAAAAGTTGTGGATCTCTTTTATCACGAACAGGAACAGAAACTGGAGTTTGAAGGAGGAGAAGGAATATGATACGGAAAATACACGGGGCACTTCCCCATCTGTTATTCCTTGTACTGGTGTTCCTGATTCTTCAGCCATCAGTCGAAGGCACCAAATCCTATACGGCATTTCTGATCATTGTTATTGCCGTGGAAGCAGCGCTTCTTGCCAACTGGAAGAAAAAAGAGGCCATCGATATTGGAATTATCGTATTTGTGGCGCTGATTCTCTGGGAGTACATTACTGCCAAGGTGGGAGTCAAAGATGCCATGCTCTATCCGGCACCGGAAAATGTATTCAACATTTTTGTAACGGATTATGAAAAAATACTGGAAGGTGTGGGAAGCTCCCTGCGGCTCATGGGACTTGCGTTTGCACTGGCCCTGTTCTTCGGTGTTGGCTTGGGACTGATCGTCGGCCTGTCAGACCGCCTGAGCAGTACAGTGATGCCTATTGTCCGGGTTATCAGCCCGATTCCGCCGATTATTTATTCCCCGTACGCGGTAGCACTGCTGCCCAGTTTTCGTGCAGCGTCCATCTTCGTCATCACTATGACGATTTTCTGGTCCATCTTCATGAACATGGTATTAAGCGTGCGCCAGATTGACCGGAAGATCATGGATTCCGCGAGAACACTGAATCTGAACCAGAGCTCCATGATTCTTCATGTACTGCTTCCGTACAGTCTGCCGGGAATCATCAACAGTGTGTCTGTATCGGTATCCACTTCCTTCCTGGTACTGACAGCGGCTGAGATGATCGGAGCAACATCCGGACTTGGATGGTATATCAAATATAACGCAGATTTTGCAAACTTCACAAAAGTGATCGCAGGTATCTTTGTGATCGGTGTGGTAGTTACCGTGCTGAACGCGCTGATCAGCCTGGTGAAGAGACTGCTGATCCGCTGGAGGTAAGAACATGGAATTTAATGAACGGGTTCACGCTTACATTGCGGCAAAGTATTACGTACATTTAACGGAGCATTTTGGGGAGCGCGGGAAGAAAGCATTTCTGCATGCCACCCAGTATTATGCTCTCCAGAGGGGCCGGAGAATGGCACAACGGGCTATCCGGGACGGGCAGGAGCTGACCCAGGCAACGTATAACTACTATGGAGAATGGGTCAATACGGAATCGGCCAAAGAGGAAGGCATTTCCAATATCATGACACCGGATGGAAACGGTGCATTGAAAATTACCCGATGTCCATGGTACACCCAGTTCCATGATATGGGGCTTACAGAGGCGGGAGCGGCTTACTGTAAATATCTGGACAGTTCCATTTCCAGGGGATTTAACCCGGATCTCGGTTACGAGGTAGACCAGACCCTTCATACGGCGGACTGCTGTATTCACCGGCTTTCTACCGGGAAAGATATTGCCGAAGGCAGTGGACGGGGAAAGAATCCTGCGGGAATTAAAAATTTTGAATATCACTGTGCCCATTCCTACTGGGCGTACAACGAAGTGACGGCGGCTATTTTCCAGGCAGAAGGAGAGGCAGTCAACGCGGAAGTGTTGGCCGATGTGGCAGCAGAGTACGGACAGGAAGCGGCAGACACACTGATGAAATATAGAAATACGAATTTCAACGTATGTGAGTAAGGAGACGAGAAAATGAGCAAGAGCATTGGATTTATCGGCGGTGGAGCTATGGCTACCGGCATTATCAAAGGAATTCTTTCCGCAAATACTCTGACAGCAGAGGAGATCTATGTAAAAGAGCTTCTGCCGGAGCGTCAGGTATATTTAAAAGAAACCTACGGACTTCAGCTGGCAGACAGCCTGAAGGAACTGGCTGAGAAAGCAAAGGTACTGGTACTGGCAGTTCGGCCTCAGGACGCAGAAAAAGCAGCAAGAGAGCTTTCTGAAGTCATCACACAGGAGCATGTACTGGTATCTATCTGTGCAGGAATAAAGATCGAGAAACTGTCAGGATGGATCGGTGAGAAAGTCACTTATGCAAGAATTATGCCAAATACCATGACAGAGATCAAACGTGGTTACAGTGCCCTGACCTTCAGTGAGAATGCTTCTGAGGAAGCGAAACAGAGCGTACAGAGAATTACCGATTCCATCGGTTCTACACTGGTAATCCCGGAAAAACAATTTGATGCATTTACCGCATTAAGCTGTGCAGGTCCGGAATGGCTTCTTCTCTTTGCAGCAGCTTTGATGGATGCAGGCGTAGAGTGCGGTATTTCCAGAGCAGATGCAAGAAAAATTGTTACTCAGAACCTGATCGGTACCGGACTTCGTCTGGAGGGTACAGACAGCCATCCGTTCCAGATTACCGACGAGATGAACACGCCGGGAGGTATCGGCATTGCAGGATATCACACTTTCGTAAGTGCAGGTCTCAATGGTATCGTGATGGATGCAGTACAGGCTGCATATAAGAGAACTACTGAGCTTGGTAAATAAAAAATGATCACACAACACAGAGAAAGGCCTTTTGAAACGGGTTCACGTTTCAGAAGGCTTTTCTTGTACTTTTAATATTTTTTCAAAAAGAAGACCTGCTGTAAACCACAACGGTGCATAGTCGAATCGGATGAGACCGCGATAGTGAAAGCGGCTCCGGCTATAATCCCAGGGGCAGAAATCCCGTTTTTTCAGCAAACTGCCGCTTATATATTCCCCGGCATAAATACAGAGCATATAAACGAGTCCCCGTTTCCAGAAGCTGTGTTTTTTTAACAGACGGATGATGGGAGAGAGGAAAGCGGCGCTTCCGTAGATGGGAAACATCCAGAGGGAAGAGCGGCCTGTAAGCTTGGGATCGCGGATCCGTAAGGAGTGAAGTCCGGTCCAGAACAGCTCCAGACACCAGCCCATCATACCGCATCGGAAAAAATTTCGTCTTATCATAACCATAGTATTTGAAATATGAACCGGATTATACTATACTTAACCTGATTATGTGCATTTCGGCTGGAAGGCCGATGGCAAAAAGAAAAGAGAACAATCCTATGACATATGAAGAAGCAAAGGCATTTCTGGCAGGCTGCAATCAATATGCAGGTGCCATCACCCTAAATCCGTTGAAACGAATGCTGGAATTATTGGGGAATCCCCAGGATCAGCTGAAATTTATCCATATTGCGGGAACCAATGGAAAAGGTTCCACCCTTGCCTACACCTCTACGGCGCTGAAAGCAGCCGGTTACCGAGTAGGGCGGTACATTTCCCCAACCATATTCAGCTATCGGGAACGGATCCAGGTAAATGAAGAATATATTTCGAGAGAAGGCCTGATAAGGCTGACGGAAGAGATTAAAAAAGTCGGTGAGCAGATGCTGGCAGAGGGAAGCGGCCATCCTACTATGTTTGAAGCAGAAACAGCGCTGGCATTTTTGTGGTTTGTAGAACAGAAATGCGATATTGTGGTGCTGGAAGTGGGCATGGGCGGTCTGACCGACGCCACCAATGTAATTACAAATACCATTGTGGCAGGGCTTGCATCCATCAGTATGGATCATATTGGCGTGCTGGGAAATACCCTGGGTGAGATTGCGGTGCAGAAAGCAGGCATTATTAAGCCGGGATGCACGGTGGTGAGCGCTGCTCAACAGCCGGAGGCAAAGCAGGTGATTCTTGATGCGGCAGAACGCTGCGGCTGTGAAGTTCATTTTGCAGAGCCGGAGAAGATTGTGAAGAAAGAACGGGGACTGTTAAGACAGGTTTTCGATTATAAAGATAGAACGGATGTGGAGATTTCCCTGTCTGGGGAATACCAGTTTGACAATGCGGCGCTGGCGCTGGAGATTCTGGACGCCTGTCGTGCGAAAGGCTTTTCGATTCCGGAGGAAGCGATTCGGGAAGGATTTCGGTCTACCGTATGGCTGGGAAGATTTTCCGTCATTGCAAAGGATCCGCTGTTTCTTATGGACGGTGCCCATAACCGGGATGCAGCCAGAGTGCTGCGGGAATCCATTTTACAGGATCTCAAAGGAAAACGGCTCATTTATATTATGGGTGTGCTGGCAGATAAGGAATATGAGGAAGTGGCGAGACAGACTGCACCGCTGGCAGCAGAGATCATTACGATTATGACGCCGGATAATCCGCGGGCTCTGTCAGCAGAAGCATTGGCGGAAACGGTGAAACTTTATAATCCCCATGTGCACCCGGCAGCCAGCATTGCGGAAGCAGTGGCAGAGGCAAGGCGCATGGCAGGACCGGAAGATGTGATTCTGGCCTTTGGTTCCCTGTCTTATCTGGGAATACTGGCGCGGGAAGTATGGAAAGAAACGGAAGAATAGAGAAAGGATAGGATCAGGTGGAAGATTTATTACAGCTTCGTCAGGAGATTGACGAGATTGACCAGGAGATGGTCCGACTGTTTGAAAAACGGATGGATGTAAGCCGCAGAGTGGCAGAATATAAGATTGCAAATGGAAAGAAGATTCTGGACCGCGGAAGAGAGGTACAGAAGCTGGAAAGCCTGGGAGAACTGGCTCACAGTGATTTTAACCGGCATGGGGTGCAGGAACTGTTTCAGCAGATTATGGCTATGAGCAGAAAGCTCCAGTACCAGCTGCTTGAGCAGGAAGGCGTATCGGGAAGCCTTCCTTTTACGAAAATTGAAAAAATTGACCGGAAACACTGCCGGGTGGTTTATCAGGGAGTGGAAGGGGCTTATCAGCATGAGGCGGCCATTCAGTACTTTGGCGAAGGCGTCAACATTTTCCATATGAGTACCTGGAGAGAGTGCATGGAAGCGATTAAGGAAGGCATGGCAGATTATGCGGTGCTTCCGATTGAGAATTCCTCCGCAGGAGAGGTGGATGCCATTTACGATTTGCTGGAAGAGTATGACAATTATATTGTAGGCGAGCAGATTTTGAAGATCAATCATGCCCTGCTGGGACTTCCGGGAACGAAGCTTTCTGATATTAAGACGGTGTATTCCCACCCCCAGGCACTGATGCAGTGTTCCGTGTATCTGGACAGGCATCCTGAGTGGAAGCAGATCAGCCTTTCCAACACAGCAGTGGCAGCAGCAAAGGTGCAGGAAGATCAGGATAAGTCCCAGGCGGCGATTGCAAGTCCGGCGGCAGCAGCTTTTCATGGACTGGAAGTGTTGGAGATGCCCATCAACCATAACCGGTTTAACTCCACCCGGTTCATCATTGTTACCAACCGGAAGATGTATGAGGCGGATGCGAAGAAAGTCAGTATCTGTTTTGAACTGCCCCATAAGAGTGGAAGCCTTTACAATATTCTGTCCCATATGATTTACAACGATCTTAATATGTGTAAGATTGAGTCCCGGCCCATTCCGGAGCGGAACTGGGAATACCATTTCTTTGTAGATTTTGAAGGAAATTTAAATGACAGCGCGGTGAAAAATGCCATCCGCGGCATGATGGAGGAGTCCGTACATTTTAAGATTCTTGGAAATTATTAAAAAGTTGCAAAAATTGGTAATACCAATTGACAGAAATGCTTTTGACGATTATGATGGAGAAGGTAATAAAACACTGACCTTAAGCAGGAGGAATAGGATATGGATTACGCAAAAGAGTCATTAAGACTCCACAGAGAGTGGAAGGGCAAAATTGAAGTGGTTGCAACTGTACCGGTTGCCAACAAGGATGATCTGTCATTGGCTTATACGCCGGGCGTTGCACAGCCCTGTCTGGAGATTCAGAAGGATGTGGAGCAGAGCTACGAGCTGACCCGCCGTCATAATCTCTGCCTGGTCGTTACCGACGGAAGCGCGGTACTGGGACTGGGAGACATCGGACCGGAAGCAGGTATGCCGGTTATGGAAGGTAAATGCGTGCTGTTCAAGGCATTTGGTGATGTGGACGCATTCCCACTCTGCATTAAGAGCCATGACGTGGACGAGATTGTCAATACCATTTACATGATTTCCGGAAGCTTTGCAGGCGTGAATCTGGAGGATATTTCCGCTCCCCGCTGCTTTGAAATAGAGAAAAAACTGAAAGAAAAATGTGATATTCCGATTTTCCATGACGATCAGCATGGTACCGCCATTATTACACTGGCCGGACTGACCAACGCACTGAAGCTGGTTGGTAAGAAAAAAGAGGAAGTAAAAGTTGTGGTAAACGGTGCAGGAGCTGCTGCTATTTCCATTACCCGTCTGCTTCTGACTGCAGGTGTGAAGAATGTAATCCTGTGTGACAGAAAAGGTGCCATCTATGAAGGCCGTGCCGAGGGAATGAACCCAGTGAAGGAGGAGATGGCGAAAGTCACTAACCTGGAGAAGAAGAGCGGAAGCCTGGCAGACATGCTGGTGGGTGCAGACGTTTTCATCGGTGTCAGCGCACCGGGTATGGTGACACCGGAGATGGTGAAGACGATGAACAAAGATGCCATCATTTTTGCATGTGCGAACCCAACACCGGAAATTTTCCCGGATGATGCGAAGGCAGGAGGCGCAAGAGTCGTTGCAACCGGAAGAAGCGATTTCCCGAACCAGATCAATAATGTACTTGCATTTCCGGGTATTTTCCGCGGTGCATTCGATGTACGTGCAAAAGACATCAATGATGAGATGAAGCTGGCCGCTTCCAAAGCATTGGCAGATCTTATCACGGATGAGGAGCTTAGCGAGGACTACATTATTCCGAAGGCATTTGACCCGAGAGTTGGTAAAGCCGTAGCTGCAGCTGTGGCAGAAGCAGCAAGAAAAACAGGCGTTGCAAGACTGTAAATTGTAAAAAAAGCCTTGCAATCACAAAATAATGTGATATACTGGAAATAACATAAACCGTTGACTTAAGAAAGGGGTGGGCACAAAGTCCACTCCTTCTTATATGTCTGGAGATATTTATGTAGAAACACAGCAGCAGGCAATCATGCCTGGAGATGGCACCCGGTAAAAGGAGGATTATATTTGGCAAAGAAAGAACTGTATGAGCAGAAAACGGAAGCCTTACTGCTTCCCATGATGGAAGAACATCATTTTGAACTGGTAGACGTAGAATTTGTGAAAGAGGCGGGAACCTGGTTTCTGCGGGCATACATTGACAAGCCGGGCGGAATTACCATTGACGACTGTGAGCTGATCAGCCGTGCATTGTCAGATCAGCTGGATAAGGATGACTTTATTGAGGAAGCCTATATTCTGGAGGTAAGTTCCCCGGGACTTGGCAGACCTTTAAAGAAAGACAAGGATCTTGAAAGGAGTCTGGGAGAGTCCGTAGATGTAAGACTGTTCCGGGCCATTGACCGGCAAAAGGAATTTACGGGGATCCTGAAAGCATGGGATAAAGAAACGGTAACGCTGGAGTTTGAGGACGAGGCAGAGCTTGTGATTGAGCGTGCCAACATCGCCCTGATCCGACTGGCATTTGATTTTTAAGGAGGAAAGTACAAAAAATGAACAGTGAATTAAAGATGGCGTTGGAGACTCTGGAAAAGGAGAAGGATATCAGCAAGGAAGTCATGCTGGAAGCCATTGAGAATTCTTTGATTACAGCCTGCAAAGGACATTTTGGTAAGGATACGGATAATTTCCGTGTGGAGATCGACAGAGAGACTTATGATTTCCATGTATATGTAGATAAGATCGTTGTAGAGCAGGTTGAGAACGATGTAACAGAGATCAGCCTTGCAGATGCAAAACTGAAAAACAGCAAATATGAGCTGGGCGATACCGTCAGCGAGGAAGTAAAATCCAAAGAATTCGGACGTATCACCACACAGAATGCAAGAAATGTCATTCTGCAGAAGATCCGTGAGGAAGAACGTAACGTGCTGTTTGATCAGTACTATGCAAAAGAAAAAGATGTAGTAACCGGTGTGGTACAGCGTTATATTGGCAAAAATGTCAGTGTTAACCTGGGCAAAGTCGATGCCATTCTGAATGAAAATGAGATGGTAAAGGGTGAAGTATATACCCCAACCGAACGTATCAAAGTATATATTCTGGAAGTGAAAAATAACAAAGGACCGAGAATCCTCGTATCCAGAACCCATCCGGAGCTGGTAAAACGCCTCTTCGAGTCTGAGGTTACTGAGGTAAGAGACGGTATTGTTGAGATCAAGAGCATTGCCCGTGAGGCAGGTTCCAGAACCAAGATCGCCGTATGGTCCAACGATCCGAATGTAGATCCGGTAGGAGCATGCGTTGGTATGAACGGTGCCAGAGTCAATTCCATCGTCAACGAGTTAAGAGGCGAGAAGATTGATATCATTAACTGGAATGAGAACCCGGCACTGCTTATTGAGAATGCATTAAGCCCGGCAAAAGTAGTCGTTGTACTGGCAGATCCGGAAGAGAAGACTGCCAAGGTAGTCGTACCGGATTATCAGCTGTCTCTGGCCATTGGTAAAGAAGGACAGAACGCACGTCTGGCAGCAAGACTGACCGGATTTAAGATCGATATCAAGAGCGAGAGCCAGGCAAATGCCATCGAAGGTTTCTATGAAGGCTTCTATGATGAGGACGAGGATGAGGACGACAGCCAGGATGAGGCTGCATACGAAGAGTCCGAGGACAGCGCAGAAGCAACTGAAGCAGAGGAGTAAAAAGATTTGAGTACAGTCAGGAAAGTCCCGATGCGGCAGTGTATCGGATGTCAGGAAATGAAAAGCAAAAAAGAGATGATGCGCGTTCTGCGGACGACAGAGAATGAGATCGTTCTGGATACGACCGGCAGAAAGAACGGACGGGGAGCCTATCTGTGCAAAAATCCGGAGTGTTTTCGGAAAGCCGTAAAGTCCCACGGACTGGAGCGTTCTCTGAAGACGACGATCCCAAAGGAAGTCTACGAGCATCTTGAGAAGGAGATGGAAGGACTTGCAGAAGAATAAGGTGCTGACCTACTTAGGTCTTGCAACGAGAGCTGGAAAGACGGTAAGCGGGGAATTTTCCGTGGAAAAATCCCTGAAACAAAGAAAAGCAAGACTGGTAGTTGTGTCAGAGGAAGCCTCTGAAAATACGAAAAAGAAATTCCGTAATATGTGTGAGTACCGGAAGACCCCCCTGTATTTCTTTGGAACAGGAGAAGAACTGGGACGCGCATGCGGAAAAGAATTCCGGATCGTGACAGCCGTGGAGGACGAAGGTCTGGCGAAAGCGGCCATCAGCCATCTGGAACAGGAGTAGGTGTGGAGGCAGTAATATGGCAAATAAAATTCGAGTGTATGAGCTCGCGAAGGAACTGAACAAAACAAGTAAGGAAGTGATGTCCTTACTGGCAGAGAAAAATATTGAGGTGACAACACATATGGCAACATTGGAAGATAATCAGGCAGACATGATCCGCGCACAGGCAGGTCAGGCAAAGCAGGAAACTCCGAAGACCGGGGATACTCCCAAGGCTTCTGAAGATGCAAAACCGAAAAAAAAGAAATTTATTGTAGTACACAATCCGGAGAACAGCCGTGATAGAAAGAGTCCGGAGAGAAGACCGGCACAGCCGAAGACACAGGCAGCCAAACCGGTACAGAAACCGGTACAGAAACCGGCAGCAGCTCCGAAGGCAGAAGCAAAATCGGCGGCAAAACCTGAAGTAAAAGCAGAAGCAAAACCGGCAGCAGCTCCGAAGGCAGCTGAAACAAGAACAGAAAACAGAACGGAGGGACGTCCTGCAGGGAGACCGCAGGGAGACCGTCAGGGATATAACCGCGGAGACAGACCGCAGGGAGACCGCCAGGGATATAACCGTGGGGACAGACCGCAGGGAGACCGCCAGGGATATAACCGCGGAGACAGACCGCAGGGAGACCGCCAGGGATATAACCGCGGAGACAGACCGCAGGGAGATCGTCAGGGATATAACCGCGGAGACAGACCGCAGGGAGACCGCCAGGGATATAACCGCGGAGACAGACCGCAGGGAGATCGTCAGGGATATAACCGTGGGGACAGACCGCAGGGAGATCGCCAGGGATATAACCGTGGGGACAGACCGCAGGGCGGTGGATACAACCGTGGAGGAGACAGACCGCAGGGCGGTGGATACAACCGCGGAGGAGATAGACCGCAGGGCAATGGATTTAACCGTGGAGGCCAGGGAGGCGGACGTGACGGACGCGGCGGCCAGAACGGACGCGGCGGAATCGGACGTCAGATGAACAAAGCATTTGATACGCCGGTAGAGACCAAGCCGGAAAACAGACGTTACGATAACCGTAACCATCAGAAACAGGAGAAACAGTATAAGGATGAGGATATCAGTAAGCTGAAGAATCGTCCGGGCCGTTTCATCAAACCGGCTCCGCAGCCTGTTGAACAGAAGAAAGAGAGCACGGAACCGAAGAAGCTTCCGCTTCCTGAGATGATCAGCATTTCTGATCTGGCAGAGCGTATGAAGATTCAGCCGTCTGCAATCATTAAGAAGCTGTTCCTGGAAGGCAAGATGCTGACCGTGAATTCTGAGCTGGATTTCGAAGCAGCAGGTGAGATTGCACTGGAATACAATTTTGATCCGGAACCGGAAGTAAAAGAGGATGTCATCGGAAAACTTCTGGAGGATGTGGAAGATCCGGAAGATACTCTTGTGCAGAGACCGCCGGTTGTATGTGTTATGGGTCACGTAGACCATGGTAAAACTTCCCTTCTGGATGCGATCCGTCATACCAATGTAACGGACCGTGAGGCAGGTGGTATCACCCAGCATATCGGTGCTTACACTGTAACCATCAAAGACCGCAAGATCACCTTCCTGGATACTCCGGGACATGAGGCATTCACAGCCATGCGTATGCGTGGAGCAAGCTCCACTGATATCGCCATTCTGGTAGTTGCTGCAGATGATGGTGTAAAACCGCAGACAGTAGAGGCAATTAATCATGCAAAGGCAGCTGGTGTAGAAGTGATCGTTGCCATCAACAAGATCGATAAACCGGGTGCAAACGTTGATCGTGTAAAACAGGAGCTGACCGAATATGGTCTTATCTCCGAGGACTGGGGCGGAAGCACTATCTGTGTTCCGGTATCTGCAAAATCCAGAGAAGGTATTGAAGACCTTCTGGAAATGGTACTGCTGACCGCAGACGTTCTGGAACTGAAATCCAACCCGAAGCGTCAGGCAAGAGGTCTTGTTATTGAGGCAGAGCTTGACAAAGGAAAAGGACCGGTTGCTACCGTTCTGGTACAGAAAGGTACCCTGCATGTGGGTGACTTTATCGCAGCAGGCGCTTCCTATGGTAAAGTGCGTGCCATGATGGATGATAAGGGACGCAGAGTCAAAGAAGCAGGTCCGTCCACACCGGTAGAGATTCTTGGACTCAACGATGTGCCGATGGCAGGCGAAATCTTCGTATCTCCGGAGAGTGATAAAGAGGCAAGAACTTTTGCTGAGACCTTTATCAAGGAGAGTCGTGAGAAGATGCTGGAGGACACGAAGCTTAAGATGTCCCTGGATGATCTGTATTCCCAGATCCAGACCGGTAACTTAAAAGAACTGAATCTGATCATCAAAGCAGACGTTGCCGGAAGTGTAGAGGCTGTAAAACAGTCCCTTCTGAAACTTTCCAACGAGGAAGTCGTAGTAAAATGCATCCACGGAGCCGTTGGTGCCATCAACGAATCCGACGTTATTCTGGCAAGCGCATCCAGTGCGATCATCATTGGTTTTAATACCAGAATTGATCCGGCTGCAAAAGATACCGCAGAGCGTGAGAAGGTAGACGTTCGTCTCTACAGAGTCATTTACGATGCTATTGCAGATGTAGAGCGTGCCATGAAGGGTATGCTGGATCCGATCTTCGAGGAGAAAGTCATTGGACACGCGGAGATCCGTCAGATCTTCAAGGCATCCGGTGTCGGCAACATCGCAGGTTCCTATGTGCTTGACGGTATGTTCCAGCGTGGCTGCAAGGTTCGTATTACCCGTGAGGGCAAACAGATCTACGAAGGAGAACTGGCTTCCCTGAAGCGTTTTAAGGATGATGTAAAAGAAGTAAAGGCCGGTTTTGAGTGCGGTCTTGTATTTGATAAATTCAATGATATCCAGGAGCTGGATGTGGTTGAAGCCTATACAATGGTAGAGGTGCCGAGATAGAATGAGAAAAAACAGTATAAAAAATACCAGGATCAATGGAGAGGTACAGAAAGTCCTCTCCGAGATTATCCGGGGTGAGATCAAGGATCCGCGTATTAGTCCTCTGACATCGGTTGTATCCGTATCAGTGGCTCCGGATCTGAAGACCTGCAAGGCATTTATCAGCGTTCTTGGAAATGAAGAGGCGCAGGCAAATACTATGGCAGGATTAAAGAGTGCAGTAGGTTATGTGCGCCGTCAGCTGGCAAAAGAACTGAACCTCCGGAATACGCCGGAGATCACGTTCGTGCTGGATCAGTCCATCGAGTATGGAGTGAATATGTCTAAAATGATTGATGATGTGGTAAGCAAAGACGGAGCGAGTGAAGAGAAAGACGGGGAATAAGTATGCAGCTGCAGAAAGAACTGGAAGGTGTTACTACAGTGGCCATTGCCGGTCATATCCGGCCGGATGGTGACAGCGTTGGCGCCTGCATCGGATTATGGACTTATATCAATGATAACTATCCACAGGTGGAAGCTGATATGTGGCTGGAAAAGCCGGATGACAAGTTTTCCATGCTCAAAGGTTTTTCGGAACTCCGTGTGCCTGACGGAGAGGAACGGGAATATGACCTGTTCATTGCCGTGGACTGTGCGGCATTGGACCGTCTGGGAAAAGCACAGCCGGCTTTCGAAAAGGCCAGAAAAACCCTTTGTATTGACCACCATGTGAGCAACAAAGGCTATGCCCTGACCAATATCATTGACGGAGACGCAAGCTCCGCCTGCGAAGTAATCTGCAGATTGCTGGATATGGAAAAAGTTTCCAGGGACGCAGCGTCTGCCCTGTACATGGGAATTGCCCATGACACGGGAGTGTTCCAGTACAGCTGCACCTCACCGGATACCATGCGGCTGGCTGCTGCTTTGATGGAGAAACAGATCCCATACACGGATATTTTAGAGGAAACCTTCTATAAGAAAACCTATCGGCAGAATCAGGTCCTTGGAAAAGCACTGCTGGAGAGCATGCGTCTATTAGATGGTAAATGCATTGTCAGCGTCATGCGGCAGAAGGATATGGATTTCTTTGGAGTAACCACCACAGATCTGGATGGCATTGTCAGCCAGATGAAGCAGACGGAGGGGATAGAGGTAGCGATTTTCCTCTATGAGATTGATTACATGGAATATAAAGTATCCCTTCGCTCTGAAAATATTGTGGATGTCAGCAAAGTGGCTTCTTATTTTGGCGGCGGCGGACACATTCGGGCTGCAGGAGTGACCATGAAGGGAACCTTCCATGATATTGTAAATAATTTAACCTTACACATCGAGCGACAGCTTGAAGGGCAGGAAGATTAGTGATTAACGGAGTTATTAATATTTACAAGGAACGCGGCTTTACATCCCATGATGTGGTGGCAAAGCTGCGTGGTATTTTAAAACAGAAAAAAATCGGACATACAGGGACGCTGGATCCGGATGCGGAGGGCGTCCTTCCTGTGTGTCTGGGAAAAGGAACCAGACTCTGCGATATGCTGACAGACCATAGCAAGGTTTATGAGGCAGTGCTGCTGCTGGGACAGTCCACGGACACTCAGGATGTGTCAGGAACCATATTGCAGGAGGCATCGGTGGAAGTCTCAGAAGAGGAAGTCCGGGAGGCAATTATGAGCTTTGTGGGACCTTATGACCAGATTCCTCCCATGTATTCTGCACTGAAGGTGAACGGACAGAAGCTCTGCGATCTGGCGAGAGCAGGAAAAGAGGTGGAGCGGAAAGCCCGCCCGGTGGAAATCTACGAGATCCAGATTGAGGAGATTTATCTTCCGAGAGTAAGGATGACCGTGTCCTGCTCTAAGGGAACCTATATCAGGACTCTGTGTCATGATATTGGAGAGAAACTTAAGTGCCACGGCTGTATGGAAAGTCTTCTGAGAACCAGAGTAGGACAGTTTCAGCTAAAAGACAGCCTGACGCTGGCACAGGTCGAAACCTACCGGGATGAGAACCGGGTTTCTGAGATTGTGCTGCCTGTGGATCAGGTCTTTTCTGACTGTCCGGCACTGAAGCTTACGAAAGAGGCGGCAAAGCTTGGATATAACGGAAATCCCTTTTCATCCACACAGGCGTTGACAGAAGATGGTCAGACGGTGGATAAGTCATTGGAAATTTCTCTGAACAGTGGAAAATGGTTCCGTGTATATGACCCGGAGGGAGTATTTATCGGAGTCTATGCTTATGACAGCAAAAGAAATCAGTTCCGTCCGGAAAAAATGTTTTACGAGAAGTGAAAAGAAACAGTATGAAGTATGTGACAGGTGAAATCGGATATACCATGGACAGACCCTCTGCAGTCAGCCTGGGAAAATTTGACGGGCTCCATCGCGGACACCGGAAACTTCTGGATGAGGTGCAAAAGCAGAAGAAAAACGGACTTGCATCGGTGATTTTTACCTTTACCCAGAATCCGACAAGGGTGCTGTCGGGATTATCCGCCCAGAATATTATTACAAATGAAGAACGCCGTGCTATGTTGGAAGAGGAAGGCATTGATTGTCTGGTGGAATGTCCCTTTGTACCGGAACTTGCCCATATGGAACCGGAACGTTTTGTGGAAAAGATTCTGGTAGAGCAGTTAAAAGCCGCCTTTATTGCAGTAGGAACGGATTTTCATTTTGGCTACCAGCGAAGAGGGGATTATCAGCTTCTGCTGAAACTGGGAGACAGGTATGGATTTCAAGTGGAAGTGGTGGAAAAAGCCCAGAGCCATGGCCGGGATATCAGCAGCACCTATATAAGGGAAGCACTGCATGAGGGAAATATTCCACTGGCAAATGAGCTGCTGGGATATTCTTATTATGTGACAGGAGAAGTGCTTCATGGCCGGCAGATCGGCCGGACTCTGGGACTCCCGACGACGAATCTTCTTCCTCCGCAGGTGAAACTGCTCCCGCCCAATGGGGTCTATCTTACCAGAACCATTCCCATGGATGGAGAAGAGTGGGAGTATTACGGAATCACCAATATCGGGTATAAGCCAACGGTAGGGGCCACGGAGCAGAAAGGGGTAGAGACGTACCTTTTTGATTACAATGGAGACCTCTATGGAAGAAAGCTTCGGGTGGAATTTCTGGAGTTTGAGCGCCCGGAACAGAAGTTTGAATCCCTGGAAATGCTGAAAAGCAGGATTTTATCTGATGTAAACTGGGGAAAAAGCAAAATAAAACAAAAGAACCCCTTGTAAGTTTTATGAAATTCATGTAAAGTATTAGTAAAGCGTATGTTAAACAACATACGCTTTTGTTTTGTCATAAAATGGACGAATGAGGTAGAGAAAAAATGGAGTTGAGTGTAATTGTGACACTGATGGGCGGGCTCGGCCTCTTCCTTCTGGGTATGCATCAGATGGGAGATGGTATGGAGAAGGCAGCCGGAGCCAGAATGCGTAATATTCTGGAAGCGGTAACTTCCAACCGGGTCATGGGAACGCTGGTCGGAATTCTGTTCTGCGCGGTGATCCAGTCATCCAGTGCGACGACAGTTATGGTCGTCAGTTTTGTAAATGCCGGCATGATGAACCTGTATCAGGCAGCCGGTGTTATTTTTGGGGCAAATATCGGTACGACGGTTACGTCACAGCTGGTATCCTTTAATTTGTCAGCTTATGCACCGGTCATCCTCTTTGTGGGTGTGCTGATGACGCAGTTTGTGAAGAATGACCGGATTAAGAAGATCGGTGAAGTCATTCTTGGATTCGGAGTTCTGTTCATGGGACTGGACATTATGTCCGGCAGCATGTCCAACATGAAGGATTCTCCGCTGGTGGCAGAGTTCTTAAGCAGCCTGACCAATCCGTTCCTGGGGGTACTCCTTGGTACGGTCATCACGGCCATTATTCAGAGTTCTTCTGTAACCGTCAGCATTCTTCTTCTGATGGCACAGCAGGGCCTGATGGAGCTTCCGATCTGCTTTTATATCATCCTGGGATGTAATATCGGTGCCTGTATGTCCGCGCTGCTGGCGTCTCTGAACGGAAATAAAAATGCAAAGAGAGCAGCTCTGATTCACCTGTTCTTCAATATTATCGGAACCATTATTATTTTCCTGATCCTGACCTTTGCAGGTGATCTGGTGCTGCATCTGCTGCAGATCATCTCTGGACCGGAACCGGGAAGATGTGTAGCAAATGCCCATACGCTGTTCAAGATCAGCCAGGTTATCATGCTGCTTCCGTTTACGAAAGGTATTGTAAAACTGACGTATCTGGCAGTACCGGGAGAAGACGAGAATGCTGATGTGGAGTGCGAGCTTCTTTACATTGGAAAGAAAACCGTATTTTCTCCGACCACCGCAGTCATCGAGGTTGTCAGAGAACTGGAGCATATGGGAACTCTTGCTTATGAGAACCTGAACCGCGGTCTGGATGCATTGATTACCCTGAATCAGGATGAGATCAATAAGATCTATGAAGTGGAAAAGCAGATTAACTTTATGAACCATGCGATCACCAATTATCTGGTGAAGATTAGCCAGATGACGCTTCCTATCGACGATAGTAAGAGTATCGGTGCTCTGTTCCATGTGGTAAATGATATCGAGCGTATCGGTGATCACGCAGAGAACTTAGCTGATTCTGCCCAAACCCGTATCAAAGAGCAGATTGCTTTCAGTGATACGGCACTGGAGGAGTTAAGAGAGATGGGCTCCAGAGTGAATACCATTCTCAAATATGCTATGGATATGTTTGCCAACAATACCAGAGAGCATCTTCATGATATCATGACTCTGGAGGATAGCATTGATGAGATGGAGCGCGAACTTCAGAAACATCATATCGAGCGTTTGACGAAAAATGAATGCTCCGCAGCAGCAGGTATGGTATTTTCCGATACCATTTCCGGCTTTGAGCGTGTGGCTGACCATGCAACCAATATTGCATACTCCATGCTGGAGACCCCGCCGGAGGATGAAGAAGAATCTGACGGAACAAAAAAATAATTGCATAAAGATTTTACGACACCTGCGGGATAAAACCTGCAGGTGTTTTTTGTGTGATTTGTAGATGGTGAGAGTGTCGGGCAGCCAGCAGGAGGAGGTGACAGCCTGTGAAAGGAACGTCCGCAGTCCCGGTACTTCATGAGAACAAGCCTTGGCGCAGTTCGAATGTTAGTACCGTTGGATCGAGGACTTAGCGCGAGCGGTTCCGCTCACAGCCTGTCACTCCGTTCGTCTGGTTGCTTTCAACATATACAACCTGAATATTTTTCTCATATACATAAAATCGGGTTGACAGTCTGTCCGGCGCATGGTATAACAAAGTCAACAGGACACCCCAGGGGGGTGTGAGACGAGAGAAAGGATGACATCACGGATGAAACAGAAATATAATGTGACAGGCATGAGCTGCAGTGCGTGTAGCGCTCATGTGGAAAAAGCGGTGAGTAAAGTGCCGGGAGTGAACAGTGTACAGGTGAATCTGCTGCAGAACTCCATGGTTGTAGATTATGATGAAGCTGCGACGAATGATCAGGCGATCATTCATGCAGTGGAAGAAGGCGGATATGGCGCTTCTGTCAAAGGGGCAGAAAAGGCAGAAGAACCCAATGCAGTGCAGAAGAAAGCTGAAGAGGAAGCACGGAAAATGAAGACCCGTCTGGGACTTTCCATTGGATTCCTGACAGTCCTCATGTATATTTCCATGGGACATATGTTAGGATGGCCCCTCCCGGGTATTCTGCTTGGTCATGAGAACATGATGATTATGGCGCTGACGCAGTTGTTCTTGACACTGCCGGTGATGTATCTGAACCGGAAATATTATGAAAATGGTTTCCGTTCCCTGTTCCACGGCGCTCCGAATATGGATACACTGGTAGCTATGGGATCGACAGCAGCTGCAGGTTACAGTGTCAGCCGATTGTTTGTCATGGGTTATGCCCTGGGCCGCGGTGATATGGATATGGCCCATATGGCAGGTATGAATCTGTATTTTGAAGCGGCAGCCATGATTCTGACACTGGTTACCATTGGAAAATACATGGAGAGCCGTTCCAAGAGCCACACCTCTGATGCCATTACCAAACTGATTGGTCTGGCACCGAAGACGGCACTGGTCTTACGGGATGGACAGGAAGTGGAGATTCCGGTAGAGCAGGTACAGGTCGGTGAGACTGTTATTGTAAAACCTGGACAGAGTATTCCGGTAGATGGTATCCTCACAGAGGGAACCGGAACCGTGGACGAATCTGCCATCACTGGTGAGAGCATTCCGGTGGAGAAGAAGAAAGGCGACCGGGTGACTGGCGCGACCGTGAACCGTGCAGGTTATTTCCAGATGAAAGCAGACCGCATCGGTGAGGATACTACTCTTTCCCAGATTATTCGTCTGGTAGAAGAGGCAGGCGGGTCCAAAGCCCCCATTGCCAAGCTGGCAGATAAAGTCAGCGGTGTATTTGTACCGGTAGTTATTACCATTGCCTTAATTACCATTGTTGTATGGCTGCTTCTGGGACAGAGTTTCAGCTTTGCACTGGCATCCGGTATTGCCGTACTTGTTATTTCCTGTCCATGTGCACTGGGACTGGCAACACCGACAGCCATCATGGTAGGAACCGGAAGAGGAGCCGAGCAGGGCATCCTCATCAAATCCGGCGAGAGTCTGGAGACCGCACATCTGGTAGACACAGTGGTACTTGATAAGACCGGAACCATCACGGCAGGTCATCCGGAAGTGACGGATATGGTACTGGCAGACGGTGGAAATGCAAAAGAACTTCTGAAGCTGGCCGCTTCTCTGGAGCAGGCTTCTGAGCATCCTCTGGCAGAGGCAATTGTGGAAAAAGCGGAAAAAGAACAGATTTCTTTGGCGAAAGCGGCAGATTTTAAGGCTGTAGAAGGACAGGGCGTTCTGGGAACCGTAGAAGGAAAGACCGTACTGGCCGGCAACCTTCGTATGATGCAGGCACAGAATATTGCGACAGAAGGACTGGAAGTAAAAGCGGAAGAACTGGCAGACTGGGGACGTACCGTTCTCTATATTGTAGCAGAGAAGAAGATCTTAGGTCTGTTGGCGGTTGCCGATACGGTGAAGAAAACCAGCGCCCAGGCCATCCGGGAGATGCAGAAGATGGGACTTTCCGTTGTGATGCTGACCGGTGACCATGAGAAAACGGCAAAAGCCATTCAGAGAGAGCTTGGCATTGAGCGTGTGGTAGCAGAAGTGCTTCCGCAGGATAAAGAAAAAGAAGTCAGAAGGCTGCAGGCAGAGGGCCACAAAGTTGCCATGGTAGGCGATGGTATCAACGACGCACCGGCACTGGCAAGAGCTGATGTGGGGATTGCCATCGGAGCAGGAACCGATGTAGCCATTGAATCCGCAGACATTGTATTGATGAAGAGTGATCTTCTGGATGCGGTATCTGCCATTCAGTTAAGCCGTGCAGTGATTAAAAATATTAAGGAGAATCTGTTCTGGGCATTCTGTTATAATGCCATCGGTATTCCACTGGCAGCAGGTGTCTTCTATCAGTGGCTTGGCTGGCAGTTAAGTCCCATGTTCGGAAGTGCGGCCATGAGTTTCAGTTCTGTATTTGTAGTTACCAACGCACTTCGTTTAAAAGGTTTCAAGCCTTCCTTCAAAAAAGGAAAGCAGGAAATAGAGCCGGAAGAGCTGCATATTGCAGCAGAACCGGTAGCAGAAAAAAAGGAGAAGAAAGAAATGAAAAAGAAAATCAGTATTGAGGGTATGATGTGTGGACATTGCACAGGAAGAGTAGAAAAAGCGCTGAACGGTCTTAGTGGCGTGGAAGCGCAGGTAAGCCTGGAAGACAAAGCAGCTTATGTGACACTGACCGGGGAGGTATCTGACGAACTTCTGAGAAAGACCGTAGAGGATGCAGGTTATGAAGTAACCGGAATCACTCAGGAGTAAACATATGCAGGCAGATCACAAAAAGATAGAACGGCTGTTGAAAACTGCCAGAGGCCAGATCGACGGCATTCTCCGTATGGTGGAAGAGGATCGTTATTGCATGGATATTTCCGCCCAGGTAATGGCAACAGATGCTATCTTGCGGAAAGTCAATAACGAGATCATCCGGGCACATATGAAGGGCTGTGTGAAGTCGGCGATTCTGGAAGGGACCGGGGATGAAAAGATTGATGAACTCATGAATGTTGTGGACAAAATTACCAAATAAAACGGGGCATTGACAAACTACTGTAGATGTTATAAGATTGTATTCGAAATGTAACAATTTTGTAATATTTACGGGGTTTATATGTGGAACTTTTTAAATAAGAAAGTAATCAAAGGAGCTGGAGTTCTTCTGGCAGGAATGATGGCAGTATCTGCAGTACCGATGCAGGCGGAAGCATCCGGTGCGTTGGGAATCAGTACACAGGTCGGCATTTCCGGAGAACTGGCA
>JAGTTP010000002.1:0-632500 GCA_018223365.1 Clostridiaceae bacterium Marseille-Q4145 | reverse complement strand
TGCCGGAATGAGTAGCGAGAGAGAGGTGAGAATCCTCTCGGCCGAATATCTAAGGTTTCCAGAGTAAAGCTGATCTGCTCTGGGTAAGTCGGGGCCTAAGGCGAGGTCGAAAGACGTAGTCGATGGATAACAGGTTGAGATTCCTGTACTGCTGTATAACAGAACTGTGGGGACACAGAGGGAGAGCACATCCCGGGAATGGAAATACCGGGGCAAGCGAGGTAGGAGCTGCAATGGCAAATCCGTGTAGCAATCCGAAGGCGTGATGCATAGTGAAACTTAGTAGTGAATTGTGTGAGCCAGCTGTCAAGAAAAGCCGCTATTGTTTGTACAGTACCCGTACCGTAAACCGACACAGGTGGATGAGGAGAGAATCCTAAGGCCGACGGAAGAAGCATTGTTAAGGAACTCGGCAAAATGACCCCGTAACTTCGGGAGAAGGGGTGCCCTGTGAAAGCAGGGCCGCAGTGAAATGGCTCAAGCAACTGTTTAGCAAAAACACAGGTCTATGCAAAACCGAAAGGTGAAGTATATGGGCTGACGCCTGCCCGGTGCTGGAAGGTTAAGAGGAGAGGTTAGCGCAAGCGAAGCTTTGAATTTAAGCCCCAGTAAACGGCGGCCGTAACTATAACGGTCCTAAGGTAGCGAAATTCCTTGTCGGGTAAGTTCCGACCCGCACGAAAGGCGTAATGATTTGAGCACTGTCTCGACAATGCATCCGGTGAAATTGAAGTACCAGTGAAGATGCTGGTTACCCGCGCCAGGACGGAAAGACCCCATGGAGCTTTACTCCAGCTTGGTACTGGGATTCGGTATTGCATGTACAGGATAGGTGGGAGACTGAGAGATGGTGACGCCAGTTGCCATGGAGTCAATGTTGGGATACCACCCTTGCAGTATTGGATTTCTAACATGTGCCCGTGATCCGGGCAGTGGACAATGCCAGGCGGGGAGTTTGACTGGGGCGGTCGCCTCCGAAAGGGTATCGGAGGCGCCCAAAGGTTCCCTCAGAATGGTTGGAAACCATTCGCAGAGTGCAAAGGCAGAAGGGAGCTTGACTGTGACACCGACGGGTGGAGCAGGTACGAAAGTAGGGCTTAGTGATCCGGTGGTATTAAGTGGGAATGCCATCGCTCAACGGATAAAAGCTACCCTGGGGATAACAGGCTTATCACTCCCAAGAGTTCACATCGACGGAGTGGTTTGGCACCTCGATGTCGGCTCATCGCATCCTGGGGCTGTAGTAGGTCCCAAGGGTTGGGCTGTTCGCCCATTAAAGCGGTACGCGAGCTGGGTTCAGAACGTCGTGAGACAGTTCGGTCCCTATCCGGCGTGGGCGTAGGATATTTGAGAGGAGCTGTCCTTAGTACGAGAGGACCGGGATGGACTGACCTCTGGTGTATCGGTTGTTCCGCCAGGAGCATGGCCGAGTAGCCAAGTCGGGAAGGGATAAACGCTGAAGGCATCTAAGCGTGAAGCCCCCCTCAAGATGAGATATCCCATAGCACAAGCTAGTAAGACCCCTTGAAGACGACGAGGTAGATAGGGCAGAGGTGGAAGCGCAGTAATGCGTGAAGCTGACTGTTACTAATAGGTCGAGGGCTTAACCAAGAGGTTTAAGGTGTAAGGTTTTGAAAAGAAAAAGTATTAACTGTATGCAGTTTTGAAGGTACAACGATAGAGAGGCCATCACGAAAGTGATGGTCTTTTTGTGTATAAATATTATATAAGAAACGAAGAATTACATATTAGACTAATCTTTCGGATAGTTCCATAAAAAACTAAATTTGTTATAATCATAGTTAGGATAGTTTCAATGGCTTTTTGGAGGAATTAGATGTCTAAAAGTATAAAGGACGTGAATACAAAATATATTTGTCCGCAGAAGGCAGCGCATAAGTTTCGATCAGCCAGAAAATTACGTACACCGCTATATCTTTATGGTGTGACTGGGGTTGGAAAAACAGCATTGATTCAGAATAGTCTTCATCAGAAGCAGTATCTGTATTACAGTGCAGAGAAAACAGATGCAGACCAGATTCAGGTGAAGGAACGTGCGACAGAACAGATCGTAGTGATCGATGATTTGCAGGGAGTGACGGATACGGATTCGAGGGAAGCGTACTACGACAAGATTCAGGAACTACTGAAAATGGAACAAGTATGGCTGATTCTGATTGCCAGATGTCCGTTTCCAAGGTGGCTGCTTCCGCTGCGTACGAAATATATATTTGCGGAAATCGAAGAAGACGATTTTTTATTTTCTCTGGAAGAACAGAAACGATATGTAGAACAGTATGACTTGCATTTGTCAGATGAGCTTCAAGAAGAAGCATGGAATTTGGGAAGAGGAAATCCTTTGTCGTTGCTGTTTTTTGCCATGGAAAAAGGAGATCTGGAACAGACACAGAAACGGGAATGGGATTATATTGAAACTCATATATATGATCAGTGGAGCGCAGAACTACAGGATTTCTTTATGAGTGTTTCTGTTGTGGAGACATTTACAGTGGGTATGGCCGCCATGCTTACAGGAAGAAATGATGTGGAAAAACTCATTTTTCAAGCAGAGGAACTTGGAAATTTCTTTGACATCCGTGGAAATGGTGGAATTTGGAAATGCAGATGGGAAATGAGAAAATCCATGCAGCAGCGGCTTCGGAGAAAGAGGACGACAGAACAGATTAATCGTCTGTATTATACAGCAGGACTATATTATGAATTAGAGGATCGGATTCCGGAGGCGCTTTTCATGTATGAACAGTATCATGATATGGAAAGTATTTCACGGCTGCTGGTATCCAATACAAGAAAAGACCCATCCAATGGCCATTATTATGAACTTCGAAAATATTACCTGGAATTGCCGGAACAAATGATTGAAAACAATCCGGCGCTGATGGCTGGAATGAGTCTGCTGCATTCGATTCTCATGAATGAAGAGGAAAGCGAACGGTGGTATGGAAAACTGGAGGCCTATTTAGCTTCTGCCACCGGAGGCGCGAGAAAAGAAGCCATGAGCAGATTGGTGGATCTGCAGCTTACGTTACCTCATAGGGATACCGAAAATATGGAAGAAATCTTGAATCGTGCGGAAAAACTGATTCGTGAAAGAAAGATTGAATTACCGGAAATCTCGGTAACGGGAAATATGCCATCTGTCTTAAATGGAGAAAAAGATTTTTGCAATTGGGTAAAAGCAGATAGAAATTTAGCGATAGAGCCTGGACAGAAATTCGAGTTTGTACTTGGAAAGAGCGGAAAAGGGTTGCTGTCTATTGCAATGGCAGAATGTTATCTGGAAAAAGGCGAGGACATTTTCAAAATCTTTTCCTATGCGGAAAAAGGAAAAATGGAAGCAGACAGTGTAGGCAGGCTGGAATTGGTGTTTGTGGGACTGGGAATTCTGGCATGGATGTCGATTCTGAAAAAGGATGCAGAGAGCGCTGAATCGGTTCTGATGAGCTTTCGGGAACGAGCACAGAAAGAAAATCCCAATTTGCTGCCTAACATCGATGCATTCCTGTGCCGGGTTCATTTATATGAGGGCAAGGATATTTCTGATTGGCTGGAAAAGGCACCGGACGAACACAAAGAATTTTGCATGATGGACCGGTTCCAGTATTTAACCAAAGTGAGGGTCTATCTTCAAATGGAAAAATATGGAGCAGCCTATGGATTATTGCAGCAGATTCTATTTTATGCAGAGAAAATGAATCGAAACTATATTTCCATGGAAGCAAAACTTCTACTGGCAATTGTGCAATATCGCATGGGACAGGAAGCATGGAAAGAAACATTGCAGACCTGCATCAGTCAAGCGGAAACTTATCATTTTGTACGGATTTTCAGCAGGGAAGGGTCAATCCTCTATCCGCTGATGAAATCAGAGACATTCGTGTGGAAAGACAAAGAATATCAACGTCAAGTATGTGACGAGTGTTTTCAGATGTGGAAGGCATATCCTGCGTACTTGACGGATGATCAGGAAGCGAAGATTTCGTTAAGTGAAAATGCACTTCAGATATTAAAAATGCAGTCGGAAGGATTGTCAGCGGCAGATATTGCGGAAAAGCTGAAATTATCCGAAGCGACGGTGAAATATCATTGCAGGGAAACTTATCGGAAACTGGGAGTAAAAAATAAAGCTGCGGCAATTACAGAAGCAAAAAAGCGAAAGTTGATTTAGGAGGGAACCAATGAAGAAACGAATATTGAGTCTTGGAATTGCATGTTGTCTGGTGTTCAACGCGTTGCCTGGCGCGGTTCGAGCAGAGGGCGAGGAGCCTTTTGTGCAGGAAGAGGTGGCGGAAGAGACAGAAGCAGAGAGCGTAGAACCGGAAGTTTCGGAGGAAGAAGTGTCGGAGGAAGAACAGTCTGAACAGACAGAATCGAAAGAAAAATCTGACGCGGCGGAAACAACGGAAGAAATCGTAACACCGGAGGAAACCGATTCAGAGAATCCGGATGCGGATCTGGAAGAACCGGGAGAAGCAGCAGACGAAGAAGCAACTGTGGAGGAGGAAACAGAAGACACAATAACTCCGGAAGAAGCATCTGTGACGGAAGATCCAACAGCGTCGGAGCAGACAGTACCAGGGACGGAGAACGTTGAGACTGCGGAAGCAGAGGAAGCGGCTATAAGTACACTTGCAGCAGAGCCGGTGGGCGAAAATGTGATTGCGTTGTTGGCAGAGGAGAAAGAACAAACAGTTACTACGGATAAAGAATTAGCAAATGCTTTGAATGATAATAATGTAGACAAAATTTATATTAGTGGAAGCATTCGATATACGGATAGCATTGAGACAGATAAAGCAATTGTAGTTAAAGCGGATGCAACGTTTACATGGAGTGTTTATCAAAAAACATTTGAAACTGGCGGACTGACGATAGAAGCTGGCGGAAAGTTTGAAGTAAAGCCTTATGCTTATCTGTCAAAGGCTGTTGTTAAGGGAATTGTTACTAACAATGGAACGGTGAGGGTATCAGGAAATGGAGAGTGTTTTTGGACTGCAGAAATGTCCGGCTCTGGACAATTTATAGCCATGAAAGAAACCTATATCAGTTATGGAAAAGTATCAGCTGCCATGTTAGAAGGAAAAAAGGCAGGTACTGATTATTGTATTAACATCTTAGATGACTTGAATAAAGAGGCAACCGTTTCATTACCTTCTAATATGGAAGTAGGACAGACCATTACACCAATGGTAGAAAATTTGATTGATGGAGTAGAGCTGGCTAAAGTATTTAAATTTAAATGGATATATAAAAATTCGTATGAAATCTATAACGGTGCAGCAAATCCAACATTAACAAAATCTGGAGCGTTGAAACTTACTTTGTCTATGCAGACCGGCTATAAAATGCAACGGCTGGATGGATCAAATGGAAGTATCGATGCAACAGGTGAGGTAGCTCCAAAAGAATACGACATTCTTTATGTAGACCAGACGATGGGAAGCAATGATTATATTGGAAATGAAAAAGCAGCTCCTTTAAAGAGTTTGAGAAAAGCAGCAGAAAATATCAAAGCAAATGGAACCATCATTTTATTGAGTGATTATACTGGAAGTGCTGAATTTAAGAAAAGCGCCACAGTAAAAAGTCAGGATGGAGAGACTTACAGCCTTGGACAGACCGATTATTCTTGGATTGGCGAGGACAGTGCCGATGTCACAGTTACGCTGGAAAATCTTACACTAAATAGGTTTGCTTTGAGCGATTATTCCACATCCTATGATGGGAAATTGGTGGTGAAGAACTGTAAGGGAACGATTCAGGATAAATCTAAGCCAATAAAAAATATAGAATTAGAAAATTCAGAGTTGTATGATTCGGTTAATAATGTGGAAAATCTGACACTTACGAATACAAGTATTGAAGGCAGAGTCTACACGAAGAATTTGACATTAATCGGTGAGAATACAATTACTCCTGTAAAAAATAGTCCAAGTCTTGTAGAGGGAACGCTCACTGGAGAAGGAACACTTCAATTCAATATAGAAAACCCAGAAAAGTGGGGTTATGTACTGGAGGTAAAAGAAGGTACAGAGACAGATGCACTTAAGAAACTGCAGTTGACGGATTCAAAGAATGATCAATTCAGGTTGAAAATTTACAAAGCATATAATGGAACTTATATCAGCGTTGCAGAGCGTGTGACAGCCGATGGAACTATAGCGGTAGGAAAGGAACCGGCGCTGCAGCAGGAAGTAGATATGAAAGAATATTTTCGGGCAAATGGTTCTAAATATTTGAGTAAATCGTCTGTTTGGAGCGGATATGCGGATAAGGAAAATAAAAAATGGACTGCAGGTGATACACCGGAACTGACAGTGACGATTCATTTATATGATGTTTATGCGCCAGACTACTTTTTTGACAATCAGTTCCAGCCGGATGCTATGAAGGTTTATTCCTGGAAAGATTTAAATACTTTTCCAAATTATACGGAAGAATATTTAAACAATTTTGCAAAGATTTTGGTGAAGGAAGGACAAGGTGCAAGTGAAGATGGAGATTCATTTACATTTACCATCGTGTATCCGGAAGTAACGCTTCTGGATCAGACGATCAATACAGATTGTTCTGACAGAACAGCATACTGTAATGATACTCTGGAAGCGCGCGAAGCAAAGGCAGAAACGACAATTTCTTACGAGAGTAGCGATCCGGAAATTGCATCTGTAGATGCAGTCACAGGAGTCATCACCGCACATAAGCCTGGAATTGTGCAGATTATTATAAAAGCAAAAGAGACAGAGTTTTACAAGGAAACCCAGGTAAGCTATCAACTGACTGTCAGCCATCATCCGGTAACTGTTCCGGAAGCAGTGTCAGGCTTAATTTACAATGGCAAGGCCCAGGCTTTGATAACACAGCAGCCGACTGTAGAAGGAACCATGATGTACAAGGTAAATGATGGCGAATGGCAGGAAGAACTGCCAACGGCATCTGTTGCAGGTACTTATACGATTTCTTATAAAGCCTATATGGGAGAGAAACATGGAGAAACGGAAGCACAGCATTTGGAAGTAACGATTCTTCCGAAGAAAGCTACGGTAACTCCGGACAGCGCATATAAGGTTCACGGTGCAGAAGATCCGGAACTTACCTGGACTGCAGAAGGACTGATTCCTGGTGACAGCCTGAAAGAGATTACAGTAAAGAGAGCTGCTGGTGACAAAGTGGGAACCTATGAGATCACTGCGGAACAGAAAGAGAATGCCAATCCGAATTATGATCTGACATTTGAAAAAGGTGTATTTACAGTTATTCCGGCAGTAGCCGAGAGACTCTGGAACTTGGAAAAGGCAGCGTGAGCCTGAAGACAGAAGCAGGGGAAGGCATTGGTTCCGTAACGGCAGATGTCAGTGAAACAGAACTTCTCAAAATGCTGATGAAAAATGGAACCATCACATCGGAAGAACTGGTACAGTTGGTAAATGGAGCTTCTATGGAACTGGTATTTACTGTAAAGGAGATTACGTCCAGCATCAGTGAGTCATCGAAAGCACAATTTCAGAAGGCAGCAGGCGATTATACCATTGGCCAGTATCTGGACATCAGTATTTATAAATATCTGATTGTCAACGGCAGCCGTGGAGAAGCACAGCCGGTACATGAGACAGGAGAAAAAATTGCACTGGCTATCCAGGTATCCGAGAGTCTGGCAGCTGCCAATAAAAATACGGACCGTACTTATCGACTGTTACGGAACCATGAGGGAACTGTGGAAATCATCGATGGAACCTATCTGGCAGATACGAAAACTTATAAATTTGAGTCAGACAAGTTCTCTGATTATGCAGTTGCTTATAAAGATGTGACGAAGACAGCGTCAAAAACAGATAAGAAGAAACACCATAAATCCGGATCGTCTGCAAATGAGGCTGAAACGGCAGCAGCAGAAACAACAGCTGCAGCCAATGGCGTATCTGCAGCTGCAACCGGCGATCAGACGCAGGTAACAGGATATGGCGTATTATTCCTGATTTCACTGGCAGCGCTTACAACGATGCTGCGAAGAAAACGGAAATTTTAATTTCTGAATATTTCTTAATTTTCTGAAAAACGCTTGCCCAAATCGAAGATATGTTCTATCCTAAGACTACTGATAGAATAGTAACGGAGGGGAACGTTATGAAAATGAGAATAAGAAAAAGCTGGTTTCTGCTGGGACTTTTATGTATCCTATTGACTGTGCCGGTATTTCAGAGTATGGCAGCAGGCAGCGGAACCGTAAAAAACAGAGTATTGAATGTACGTTCCAGTGCGTCAACTTCATCCTCCATTGTATGTAAGTTATCGCAGGGAACTAAGGTGACGATCCAGTCAGACACGAAAGGAACCGATGGCCTCAAATGGTATCAGATTTCCTGTACCTATAATGGAGCAAATAAAAAAGGTTACGTGCGTGCGGATCTTTTGAATGTGGCAGGAGATACATCCAATACCACATCTTCGAGCAGCAGTACATCTAAGCTGGTGGATGCAGACAAATTATATGTAAAAGCATCTTCCGTGCGGGTAAGAGACCGTGCATCTTTAAATGGTGAAGTGGTAGCAGGTCTGACGAAAGGAAGCGAAGTACACCCGAAAAAATCTAAAACGGGTGACGATGGCAAGGAGTGGATGAAAGTATCCTGCACGTTCAAAGGATCTAAAGTACAGGGATATATCCGTGCCGATCTTCTGACAAAGGATCAGCCCGCCGGTACTGCAACTGATAATACAAATGCGAACAACACCAGCAGTACGTCTTATAAAGAGGGAGATACTCTTTATGTGACGGCAACTGCAGTCCGTGTGAGAAAGCAGCCATCTACTTCAGAGACTGTAGTGGCCAATCTTTTGAAGGGTGATAAAGGATCTTATATTAAAGAAAAAAAAGGAAGTGACGGAAAGCCCTGGATCAAGATATCATTTACTATCAATGGTACGGAATATCAGGGATATGTGAGTGCAGAATATCTGACAAAGGACAGCTCTGCAGCCGGAACAAATACCGGTACTTCCAGCGATGATACAGATTATCGCTATGTGAATGTATCAGCAGTACGGGTTCGGAAGACCGCTTCTGATTCTGACAGTGTAGTAGCTAATCTTCTGCAGGGTGACAAGGTAAAATATAAGAAAGAGAAAAAAGGCGATGACGGAAAACAGTGGACGAAGATTTCCTTCACTATGAATGGACAGACCGTTCATGGCTATGTCCATTCTGATGTACTGTCTAAGAGCCAGAACTCTTCCAATACATCATCTACGTCACAGACACAGAACAATGCTTCCCAGAGTTCTGGAAAAGCCATGAAGGTGCGTCCGGCTGTGGCAAATGTCAGAGCAGCGGCAACGACAACTGCAGGAATTGCAGCCAAGCTGCCTTCTGGAACCCAGGTCAGTGTTGTATCGGAAAATACCGGAGCAGACGGTAAGAAATGGAGCAAAATTTCCTTCACATACAATGGGACATCCGCTACCGGATACATCCGGTCTGACCTGCTCAATTAGAAATGAAATAACAAGAACAGCCTCGGAACAATTTCCGGGGCTCTTTTTTGTATAAAACCGGGTGGTCAAGGAACCAAGTCCGTGTTATACTAAAAAAATAAATGTATCAACAGGAGATAAAGAGAACCGTGACATACGAAGAGATCAAAGAAGAAGTAAAAGATGCCAGTCTTGTGCTGATCGGTTTGGGAGAAGAACTGACTGGTGATTTGACCGGATTTTATGAGGCATTGACTGAACTTCTGAAACATAAAGACTATTTTATTGTAACACTAAAAGACCGGGAAGGACTGGAAAAAGCAGGAATTCTAAAAGAGCAGATTACGGCACCGGTGGAAGAACCGGATAATCAGGAAAGTTGGGATAAATATCTCCATTGGCTGTCCTTTACGCTGAATCAGAAATTATGCGTGTTGGAATTGGGTGTCGGTTTTGCACATCCGCAGCTGATTCGTTTCCCATTTGAAAAGACCGTATATTTTAATCAAAAAGCACGTTATATCCGTGTCAGTGAAAAGTTTCCGCAGCTTTCTGCAGAGATTGCAGATCGAGGAATCGCAGTAAAAGAAAATCCTGTAACTCTTTTTGCAAAATAAAATGACAGATGAGGAGGACACACGATGATTGCGATTATTGACTATGATGCAGGCAATATCCGAAGTGTGGAAAAGGCAATGGCAAAGCTAGGTCAGGAAGTATGGATTACCAGAGACCGGGAACGAATTATGAATGCAGACAAGGTGATTTTGCCTGGAGTTGGTTCTTTTGGAGATGCTATGGCACATCTTCGGGAGTATAATCTGGTAAAGGTTATCAAGGACGTGGTAGCGGAAAAAAAGCCATTTCTTGGAATCTGTCTGGGACTGCAGCTTCTGTATGAGTCCAGTGAAGAGACTCCTGGCGTAGAAGGTCTCGGAATTTTAAAGGGAAAGATTTTAAAAATTCCGGAGCAGGAAGGATTAAAAATCCCGCATATGGGTTGGAATTCCCTTCATTTACAGAATGACGGCAGACTGTTTCGTGGAATTGAACAAAATCCGTATGTTTATTTTGTACATTCTTACTATCTAAAAGCGGAAGAAGAGGAAACCGTGAAGGCAACAACAGAGTATAGTGTGAAGATTCATGCTTCTGTAGAGAAGGATAATGTGTTTGCCTGTCAGTTCCATCCGGAGAAGAGCGGTGATCTTGGACTTCAGATACTGAAAAATTTCGCAGAGCTTTCATAGGAGGAATGCCCCATGTTAACAAAGAGAATTATTCCCTGTCTGGATGTAAATAACGGACGTGTGGTAAAGGGTGTGAATTTCGTTAATTTGAGAGATGCCGGAGATCCGGTGGCAGTTGCAGCAGCTTATGACAAAGCCGGAGCAGATGAAGTGGTTTTTTTGGATATTACGGCTTCCTCTGATCAAAGAAATACGGTGGTGGATATGGTCCGCAGAGTGGCTGAAAATGTATTTATTCCTTTTACGGTAGGCGGCGGTATCCGCACCGTTGAGGATTTTCGGGCACTGTTAAGAGAGGGAGCAGATAAGATTTCTGTTAATTCCGCAGCGATTGCAAGACCGGAATTAATCAGCGAAGCCGCAGATAAATTTGGAAGTCAGTGTGTTGTTGTGGCGATTGATGCCAAGAGAAGAGAAGACGGAAGCGGATGGAATATTTACAAAAATGGCGGCAGAGTGGATGTTGGACTTGATGCGGTAGAGTGGGCCATGAAGGTTTGCGAGTTGGGAGCCGGAGAGATTCTGCTGACAAGCATGGACTGCGATGGAACGAAGGCAGGCTACGATATTGAACTGACCAGAACGATTGCAGAACATGTGCCGGTTCCGGTGATTGCATCGGGTGGAGCAGGCACGCTGGAGCATTTTAAGGAAGCACTGACCGATGGAAAGGCAGATGCAGCACTGGCAGCATCTCTGTTCCATTACAAAGAGTTGGAAATTCGTCAGGTAAAAGAGTATTTACAGGATGTCGGACTTCCAGTACGTTTATAAAATAGTTAGAAAAATTTGGAGGAAAAAACATGTCTGCCATATCCAATGACTGGTTGGAACCGCTGAGTCCGGAATTTAAAAAGCCGTATTATGCGAAATTATATAAAACCGTGAAGGAGGAGTATAGCACTCATCAAATCTTTCCGCCCGCAGATGATATTTTCAATGCATTTGCGTTTACACCATTGAAAGATGTGAAGGTTGTAATTCTTGGGCAGGATCCATATCATGGAAATGGACAGGCTCATGGACTTTGCTTTTCTGTAAAGCCGGATGTGGAGATTCCGCCTTCGCTGGTTAATATTTACAAGGAATTACAGGATGACTGTGGATGCTATATTCCCAATAATGGCTATCTGGAAAAATGGGCAAGAGAAGGTGTTATGCTGCTGAATACGGTGCTCACCGTGCGTGCCCATCAGGCTAACTCGCATCGAGGCATCGGTTGGGAAGAATTTACAGATGCGGCTATCCGGGTGCTCAATGAGCAGGACCGCCCTATCGTATTCATGCTCTGGGGGAGACCGGCACAGATGAAAAAGTCCATGCTCAATAATCCGAAGCATCTGATTCTGGAGGCACCGCATCCCAGTCCTTTATCTGCTTACCGCGGATTTTTTGGATGTAAACACTTCAGCAAAGCCAATGAATTTCTGAAAGCCCATGGGCTAAAACCCATTGATTGGCAGATTGAAAATCGATAAACTATGAAAAACAGGAAATCAATTTGTATAGCAATATGCAGGTTGATTTCTTTTTTTGCATGAAAATATAACGAAAAGGCATATATAAGGTATAAAATTGCTATTGATAAAAAATTAACGTTATGTTATTTTATTAACAATGAGCCGATCAGATATCGGACATTTTTTTTACATCAAGTTGTTAAATAAATAACAAGTATAGGGCAGACGAAAGGAGACCGTATGAGCAGAAAAATTACCATTATTGGGGCTGGAAGTGTAGGATCCACCATTGCATATTCTCTGTCACAGGAAGAACTGGCATCAGAAATTGTTATGATCGACATTAACAGAGAGAAAGCAGAGGGAGAGGTCATGGACATTGAACAGGGTACCTGCTTTAGAGAGCCGATCTCTATCATTGCAGGAGATTATCCGGATGCAAAAGATTCTGATATTGTGATCATTACTTCCGGAATCGCTAGAAAGCCGGGGCAAACCCGCATTGATCTGGCCCAGACCAATGTGAACATTCTGAAGAGCATTACACCGCAGATCGTAAAAGAGGCGCCGAATGCACTGTATGTGATTGTGAGCAACCCGGTAGATATCATGACTTATGTATTCACGAAGATTTCCGGTCTGCCTGAACGTCAGATCATTGGTTCTGGTACGATTCTTGATACGGCAAGACTTCGCTGTGGATTATCTGAAAAGCTTCAGGTGGCTCAAAAAAATATTCATGCTTATGTATTTGGTGAGCATGGCGATACTTCTTTTATTCCCTGGACAGGTGTATACGTTTCCGGCATTCATGTAGATGAGTATGTAAATGTTGCTCAGCGTATGGGAAAAGATATAAAACCGATTGATAAAGATGAAATGATCGAATATGTACGAAAATCCGGTGGTATCGTGATCGCGAAGAAGGGAGCTACCTTCTATGCGGTATCCAGATCGGTATGTCAGCTTTGCAAGACCTTACTGGCATCTTCAGAGACCGTTGTGACGGTATCTTCCATGATGCATGGCGAGTATGGCGTGGAAGACGTTTGCTTAAGTACACTGACGCTGGTTGGACCGAAGGGTATCAGCGGTAAGATTCCCATGCGAATGAACAAAGAAGAGACTGAAAAACTTCAGGCCAGTGCAGATGCTTTGAAATCAGTGATCGCGCAGATCGACCTGTAAAAAAATGTAAGAGAGAAAGGATCATCAGGCTATGAAATACAGTTATTATCCTGGCTGTACATTAAAGAATAAAGCCAGAGATCTTGACGCTTATGCAAGAGCCTCTGCAGAGGCTCTTGGCTTTGAGCTGGAAGAGATCGAAGACTGGCAGTGCTGCGGCGGTGTATATCCGCTGGGCAGCGATGAGATCGCCACTAAACTGGCATCCATCCGGGCACTTCAGGCTGCCAAAGAAAAAGGACAGGAACTGATCACCGTCTGTTCCGCCTGCCATCATGTGTTGAAGAGAGTCAACGATGATATGAAGCATGTGGAGGATATTCAGACCAGAGCCAACAACTATCTGAAGCTGAAGGAACCCTACAAGGGAGAGACCAATGTGCTCCACTATCTGGAAGTACTCCGTGACCGGGTCGGATTCGATGCGATCAAAGAAAAAGTGACCCATCCGCTGACAGGCAAAAAAATAGGCGCTTATTATGGCTGTCTGCTGCTCCGTCCTGGAAAAGTTCTGGAATTTGACAATCCGGAAAATCCGAAGATCATGGAAGATTTTATCCGGGCACTGGGAGCAGAGCCGGTCATCTATCCTTATCGGAACGAGTGCTGTGGTGGCTATATCTCACTGAAAGAAAAAGAGATGGCAAAGAATATGTGCAATAAGATTGTGGAAAGTGCAGATGGTTTCGGTGCAGATATGCTGATCACCGCCTGTCCGCTGTGTATGTACAATTTGAAAAAGAATACCGTGGGCAATCTTCCTGTTTATTATTTTACTGAGCTTCTGGCAGAGGCACTAGGTGTGAAAGAGGAGGTGGACAACGCATGAATACAGTGAGCTCACAGGCTGAAAAGATCAAGGAAATCAGTGGTGTGAATCCGCTGAAATGTATGAAATGCGGAAAATGTTCAGCATCCTGCCCGGCATTTGACGAGATGGATATCAAACCGCATCAGTTTGTGTCCTATGTGCAGAATGAAAATATTGAAGCATTGGTACAGTCTGAATCTCTGTGGAAATGTCTTTCCTGTTTTGCGTGTGTGGAGCGTTGTCCAAGAGATGTGAAACCTGGAAAACTGATCGATGCGGCAAGGCAGCTGGTGGTTCGACAGCGTGGACAGAATTATCTGACTGCAGATGAGATTCCGGAATTGCTGGATGAAGAACTGCCGCAGCAGCTTCTGGTCAGTGCATTCAGAAGATACAGGAGGTGACCCGATGCAGAGAATCGGAGTATTTGTCTGTCATTGCGGTAGTAATATCGCTGCAACGGTAGATGTGAAAAAAGTGGTAGAGATGGTGCTTCAGGAGCCGGGAGTGGTTCATGCAGAGGACTATCAGTATATGTGTTCTGAAGCTGGTCAGGCAAAGATTGCAGCAGCGATTAAGGAAAAAAATCTGACGGGTATGGTGGTCTGTTCCTGCTCACCCCGTATGCATGAGACTACTTTCAGAAATGCAGCAAAGAAAGCGGGCTTAAACCCGTATATGGTAGAGATTGCCAACATTCGAGAGCATTGTTCCTGGATCCATAAGGATATGGAAGAGGCAACCAAGAAGGCAGTGATCCTGGCGCGTGCTGCCATTGCAAAAGTCAATTTGAATGCACCGCTGACACCGGGAGAGAGTCAGGTCACTAAGAGAGCCCTGGTCATCGGAGGCGGTATCGCAGGTATCCAGACAGCCCTTGACATTGCAGATGCAGGTTATGAGGTGGATATTGTGGAGAAGACACCGAGTATCGGAGGAAGAATGTCGCAGCTTGATAAAACTTTCCCGACTCTGGACTGTTCTGCATGTATTCTTACTCCTAAGATGGTGGATGCAGCATCCAATGAAAAGATCACCATTTATACATATAGTGAAGTAGAAAAAGTGAGTGGATTTGTTGGTGATTTTACAGTAGATATCCGGAAAAAAGCAAGAAGCGTGGACATGGATAAGTGTACCGGGTGTGGTGTCTGTCAGGAAAAATGCCCGTCCAAGAAGATCCCGAGTGAATTTAACAGGGGACTGGGAAATCGCACAGCGATCTACACTCCATTTGCACAGGCAATCCCTAATGTTCCGGTCATTGATCGTGAAAACTGTATCAAATTTAAAACCGGAAAATGTGGTGTCTGTTCAAAAGTATGTCAGGCCGGAGCCATTGACTATGACCAGCAGGATGAGATCATTACGCAGAAATACGGAGCAATCGTAGTTGCTACCGGTTTTGATGTGATCAAGCTTGACAATTATGATGAATATGCATACAGCCAGAGTAAAGACGTTATCACCTCTCTGGAACTGGAGCGGATCATGAATGCTGCTGGACCGACCAAAGGACATCTGGAACGTTTGTCTGACGGAAAGGCACCGAAAGAGATGGTATTCATCCAGTGTGTTGGAAGCCGTTGTGCAGACGACAGAGGAAAGAGCTACTGCTCCAAGATCTGTTGTATGTATACCGCTAAGCATGCCATGCTGATCCGTGATAAATATCCGGATGTCAATGTGACGGTATTTTACATTGATGTACGTACACCTGGTAAGAATTTTGATGAGTTCTACAGAAGAGCGGTAGAGCAATATGGTGTGAATTATATCAAAGGACAGGTAGGAAAAGTAATTCTGCAGCCGGATGGAAAGCTTCTGGTGCAGGGCGTGGACCTTCTGGACAATAAGCAGATCAAAAAAGAAGCTGATATGGTCGTTCTTGCAGCTGCCATAGAACCAAATCCGGATGTAAGAAAGATTGCAACCATGCTGACCGCCAGCATTGATACCAATAATTTTCTGACAGAAGCCCATGCCAAGCTTCGTCCGGTAGAGTCACCGACAGCAGGAATCTTCCTGTCCGGTGTGTGTCAGGGACCAAAGGATATTCCGGAGACCGTTGCACAGGCAGGTGCCGCGGCAGTCAAAGTCATCGGATTGCTTGCGAAAGATAAACTGACCACCAATCCGTGTACGGCACAGTCCGATGAACTCTTATGTAATGGATGTTCGACCTGCGCCAATGTATGCCCGTATGGAGCTATTTCCTATGAGGATCATCAGGTCAATGATCATGGTATCCGTGAGACCAGAAGAGTGGCAGTGGTGAATGGAGCACTTTGTCAGGGCTGTGGTGCATGTACAGTTGCATGTCCGTCCGGAGCCATGGATCTGAAAGGATTCTCCAACAGACAGATTATCGCGGAGGTAGATGCAATATGTCGATAGAAAACAACGAAACAACATTCAGACCTAAGATCGTTGCGTTCTGCTGTAACTGGTGCAGTTATGCAGGCGCTGATCTGGCAGGAAGCAGCAGACTTTCCTATCCGGCAGATGTAAAGATCATCCGCGTTCCCTGTTCCTGCCGTGTAAATCCGATGTTTATTCTCCGTGCTTTTGAAAAAGGAGCAGATGGAGTGATCCTGTGCGGCTGTCATCCGGGAGACTGCCATTATTCAACTGGTAACTTCTATACAAGACGCCGTATGACGTTACTGTTTTCCATGCTTGATTTTATCGGAGTGGAAAATGGCCGTACCCGTGTAGAGTGGGTATCTGCGGCGGAGGGTGTGAAATTCTCACAGACGATGAATGAATTTGTAGAGAAGATCACATCTCTTGGCAGAAATGTGAGATTGGAGGATTTACGATGCAGGAACTGATAAAGAGGGCAAAAGAGCTGCTTGCTGATGGAACCGTGGCAAGAGTGCTTGGCTGGAAAGCCGGAGATATGCCCTGGAATCCGGAGCCGGCATATTTTGAGACCGAAGAAAGTCTGAAAGAGTTTGTTTACGACGGATTCTGCGGAGCGAATTTAAGTAAATATATGATTGAGGCATCTAAATTAGACGGAAAGACACTGGTCTGCCTGAAGCCGTGTGATACCTATAGTTTTAACCAGTTGATAAAAGAACACAGAGTAGATCGTGAAAAAGCATATATTATTGGTGTGGGCTGCAGAGGAAAGCTTGATATCGAAAAGATCCGCGAAACAGGCATCAAGGGAATCACAGATATCAAAGGTGCCCAGATTGAAAATGAGGCAGACACACTGACGGTGGAAACGCTGTATGGAGAGAAGACAGTAGAATATAAGGATGCCATGTTATCCCGCTGCCATGTGTGCAAAGGAAAAGAGCACAAGATCTACGATGAACTGATCGGTGAGTCCAGAGAGACCAAGGATGCAGACCGTTTTGCAGAGGTAGAAATGATCGAGGCTATGAGCCCGGAAGAGAGATTTGCATTTTTCCAGAAAGAACTGAGCAAATGTATCCGCTGCAATGCCTGCCGAAACGTCTGTCCTGCCTGCAGCTGCAGAAAATGTGTGTTTGACAGCACAAAATTTGACAGTGCCCAGAAAGCAAACAGTGATTCTTTTGAAGAAAAGATGTTTCACATTATCCGTGCCTTCCATGTGGCAGGCCGGTGTACGGACTGTGGAGAGTGCAGCCGTGTCTGTCCCCAGGGAATTCCGCTTCACCTGTTCAATCGGAAATTTATCAAAGATATTGATCAGTTTTACGGCGAATACCAGGCCGGTGAAGATACTGACAGCAAAGGTCCGCTGACCAATTATACATTTGATGATGTGGAACCCAGCATTGTGGGAGAAAGGGGATAATGGATGTATAAGATTAAAAAAGAAAATCTGACGGCATTATTCCGTGCCATCGCCGCAGAACAGGAATTGTATGTGCCGGTGAAAACCGCTGGAAAAGTGAATTTTGGTCCTTGGTCTGAGGATGCCGAGGTAGATATAGATACATTAAAAAGCGTAAAGTCTCCGAAAGATATTTTCTTCCCCCAGAGTGAAAATCTCTATACATGTGAGCGGGAAGGCCGGAAGCTGAAAGTAGAGCCGGAAGCGTTAAAAGAGCAGAAATTTACTGTATTTGGCATGAGAGCCTGTGATGTACAGGGTGTGAAGGTACTGGATCAGGTATTTTTAGCAGATCCGGTGGATAGTTTCTATGCAGCGAGAAGAAAACATGGAACTATGGTGGCAATTGCCTGTCACGAGCCGGAGGAAAGCTGTTTTTGCAAAGTATTTGGTATTGACTGTGCAGAACCGGCTGCAGATGTGGCGGCCTGGTTCGCAGGAGAAGAATTGTACTGGAAGGCTTTGACGGAAAAAGGGGAGCTGCTCACAGAACAGGTGAAAGTGCTGCTCACGGAAGCAGATGCATCAGAGGAACAGAAGATTGAGCAGGAAAAGAATAACATCCGCGAAATCGTGGAAAAGCTTCCATATACGCATCTTTCGCTGGAAGGCTGGGATGGAAATGCCACAGAGAAACGATTTGACTCTCCGCTGTGGGAGGAGCTTTATAAGCCTTGTCTGGCTTGTGGTACCTGCACTTTTGTATGCCCGACCTGCCAGTGCTATGATATCAAAGATTATGATACGGGACATGGGGTGAAACGGTTCCGCTGCTGGGATTCCTGCATGTATTCCGATTTCACCATGATGGCACACGGCAATAATCGTACCAGTCAGATGCAGAGATTTCGTCAGCGTTTTATGCATAAGCTGGTGTATTTCCCTGCAAATAATAACGGCATGTATTCCTGTGTTGGCTGTGGCCGCTGCGTGGAGAAATGTCCGTCTGCCCTGAATATTGTAAAAGTGATCAAAGCATTTGAAAAAGAAGGGGGAGAAAAGGCATGAGCGAATGTACCTGTCATAAAAACTATACAGAAGATGTGCTGATCCCTCAGGTTGGAGTGATCACCGATATCCGCCAGGAGACACCGGATGTAAAGACGTTCCGGGTCAATGCTCCGGAGGGTGGAAAATTATTTGAACATATGCCTGGACAGTGTGCCATGTTGTGTGTACCAGGAGTCAGTGAGGGAATGTTTTCTATTACTTCCTCTCCGACAAATAAGGAATATCAGGAGTTTAGTATCAAGAAATGCGGAAGCCTGACAGAGACGCTGCACAGCCTGGAAGTAGGCGATGAGATCACCGTCCGCGGACCCTATGGAAACCATTTTCCGGTGGAGGATCAATTAAAAGGTAAAAATCTGCTGTTTATCGCCGGAGGTATCGGACTTGCACCACTTCGTTCTGTGATCAATTATGTGCTGGACAACCGGGCAGATTACGGAACCGTGGATATTTTATATGGATCCCGTTCTGCAGATGATCTGGTACAGTTAAAGGAAATACAGGAAGTCTGGATGAAAGCGGAGAATGTCAATGTGTATCTGACGATTGACCGGGAGCAGGAAGGCTGGGACGGTCATGTAGGGTTCGTTCCGACTTATTTAAAAGAGATTGGATTTGATACGGACAAGACAGCTCTTGTATGTGGGCCGCCTATTATGATCAAGTTCGTACTTGCAGGACTGGAAGAACTTGGATTTTCAAGAGACCAGGTTTACACCACACTGGAGCTTCGGATGAAATGCGGTGTTGGTAAATGCGGCCGCTGCAATATTGGAACCAAATACGTGTGCAAAGACGGTCCGGTATTCCGCTGCGATGAACTGGATGAGATGCCTGCGGAGTACTAGAGAAAGGATGACGAAAATGGAAAATATGGTAAATGTCTATTTCTTCGGTAAAAAATACAGTGTTCCTGCAGATCTGACCATTATGACTGCCATGGAATATGCCGGATATACATTAAAGAGAGGATGCGGCTGCCGCCACGGTTTCTGCGGTGCCTGTGCAACCATTTACAGAATCAAGGGAAAGAATGAGCTGAAGACCTGTCTGGCCTGTCAGACCCAGGTACAGGAAGGAATGTATGTGGCAAGTATTCCCTTCTTCCCGACAGATAAACGAACTTATGATATCAATGATCTGAAGCCTGGTCAGCAGGTGATGATGGAACTTTATCCGGAGATTTACAGCTGTATCGGCTGTAATGCCTGTACCAAAGCCTGTACTCAGGATCTGAATGTTATGCAGTATATTGCTTATGCACAGAGAGGCGAACTGGAGAAATGTGCAGAAGAGTCCTTTGACTGTGTAAGCTGTGGCTGCTGTTCTGTACGTTGTCCAGCAGAGATCTCTCATCCGATGGTGGCACTTCTGGCGAGACGTCTGACCGGCAAATACATTGCTCCGGAAGCAAAGCATCTGACGAAACGTGTGGAAGAAATTCATGAAGGAGCCTATGATGATCTGATTGAGCAGATTATGCAGAAGCCGCTCACAGAGATGCAGGAACTTTATAACAACAGAGATATCGAGAAATAAGGAGGGCATGAAAGATGTACGCACCATATCCAGAAAATATGATGGAGTCTATCAAAAAGGTAGAAGCTACAAGAGCAGAGCGTATGGCAACTGAGCCGAGACGTCTGACAGCAGATGAAAAAGATGCTCTTCTGAAAGAGTTTCATCCGGATTATAACCCGGATGCATTTGCCCAGATCAAGGTAGGGGCGAATAAAGGACAAAAGGCACCGTTGGAACTGGCAGAGATGCTGCATTCCACGAGTCGGCTGATTCATGAAAAGATTGACCTTACAAAAATTGATTATGATGTGGATGTGCTTGTAATCGGCGGCGGTGGAGCAGGTTCTTCCTGTGCCATTGAAGCACATAACGCAGGCGCAGACGTTATGATCGTAACCAAACTCAGAATCGGCGATGCCAATACCATGATGGCAGAAGGCGGAATCCAGGCAGCAGACAAGGAGAATGACTCTCCGGTGCAGCACTATCTGGATTGTTTTGGCGGCGGACATTTTGCGGCAAAACCAGAGCTGGTCAAGAGACTGGTTATGGAGGCACCGGATGCGATCAAGTGGCTGAATGAACTGGGCGTTGAGTTTGATAAAGAGGCAGATGGAACGATGATCACCACCCACGGCGGCGGAACTTCCAGAAAGAGAATGCACGCAGCAAAGGATTATTCTGGATCTGAGATCATGCGTACCATCAGAGATGAAGTTCTGAACCTGGGAATTCCGGTGGTTGAATTTACTTCCGCCGTGGAACTTTTAAAAGATGAAAAAGGACAAGTTGCCGGAGCCGTTCTTCAGAATATGGAGACCGGTGATTATCTGGTGGCAAGAGCCAAAACAGTCGTGATCGCAACTGGCGGTGCAGGAAGAATGCATTATCAGGGCTTCCCGACTTCTAACCACTATGGAGCAACAGCGGATGGTCTGGTGTTAGGATACCGTGCCGGTGCAGCATTGCTGTATCAGGATTCTATTCAGTATCACCCGACGGGAGCTGTGTATCCTTCTCAGATCCTTGGTGCCCTGGTAACAGAAAAAGTACGTTCTGTCGGTGCTCAGCTGGTCAATGCTGAGGGCGAAGCGTATATTCATCCGTTGGAGACCCGTGATGTGAATGCTTCCGGTGTTATCCGGGAGTGCAGAGAAGGCCGTGGTGTAGAAGTTCCGGGCGGACTCAAAGGTGTATGGCTGGATACTCCGATGATTGAGATCCTTGGAGGAGAAGGAACGATTGAAAAAAGAATTCCGGCCATGTTCCGTATGTATATGAATTACGGAATTGATATGAGAAAAGTGCCGATCGTGATCTATCCGACCCTTCACTACCAGAATGGAGGACTTGAGATCAATGGAGATGGATTTACCAAAGAGATCCCGAACCTTCTGGTTGCAGGAGAGGCAGCAGGCGGAATTCATGGAACCAACCGACTGATGGGCAACTCATTGCTGGATGTGATCGTATTTGGCCGTAATGCGGGTAAAAAAGCAGCAGCAAAATGCAAGAATGTCGAGCTTGGCAAGCTGAATCTGGATCATATTTATCATTATGAAAATGAATTGGAGCAGGCAGACATTCATACAGGAAAAATGTCACCAATGCTTCTGCCGAATTATGCGAGACATGAGCGGTAAAAAATCATATAGAACGGACAGACATCGTGGATTTGTATCCTGTGTCTGTCCGTGTTACAATAGATAAAAAGTTCCATAAGAGGAGGTTTGTCATGATACGTGAAGTAAATGTCAGTCAGCTCACGGATGTGGTCGAGAGACTGTGCATCGAGGCAAATGAGCATCTTCCGTCCGATGTGAAATGTGCCATTGAACATTGTCGCGTCTGTGAGGACGGGGAGATTGCCCAGGGGGTACTCGATAATATCATTGAAAATTATAAGATTGCAGATGCCGAAAATGTACCGATTTGTCAGGATACAGGTATGGCCTGTGTGTTCCTGGAGATTGGACAGGATGTACATCTGACAGGTGGAGATCTTGCAGAAGCAATTGATGAAGGTGTCCGCAGAGGTTATGATAAAGGATATTTACGAAAATCCGTAGTAAAAGATCCGGTACGCAGAGGCAATACCGGAGACAATACGCCGGCTATGCTCTATACAGAGATTGTGCCTGGTGACAAGATCAAAGTGACTGTCGGCCCGAAGGGCTTTGGCAGCGAAAATATGAGCATGATCCGTATGTTCAAGCCTTCAGCAGGACTTCAGGGAATCAAGGATTTTATCCTGGAAGTCGTAGAAACCGCAGGCCCGAATCCCTGCCCGCCTATGGTGGTCGGTGTTGGAATTGGAGGAACCTTTGATAAATGTGCGCTTCTGGCTAAGAAAGCTTTGATGCGTCCGCTGGATTCTGAAAATCCGGATCCCTTCTATGCAGATTTGGAAAAAGAAATGCTGGAGAAGATCAATAAGCTTGGCATCGGACCCCAGGGCTTTGGAGGAAAGACCACAGCGATCGGACTGAATATCGAGACTTTACCGACCCATATTGCAGGTATGCCCTGTGCAGTCAATATCAACTGTCATGTGACACGCCATAAGACGGAGGTGATTTAGATGGCAGCAAAAAAGATTACATTACCATTGACGGAAGAACTGGCAAAGACCCTGCATGCAGGGGACAGCGTTCTCCTGACAGGCACCATCTATACGTCCCGTGATGCAGGACATAAGAGAATGTGCGAAGCTCTTGCAAGAGGCGAGAAACTTCCCTTTGATCCTACGGATGCGACGATTTATTATGTAGGCCCGACACCGGCGAAACCAGGACAGGTCATTGGAAGTGCAGGACCGACCACCAGCGGACGCATGGATGCCTATGCACCAACCATGATGTCGGTAGGTGCCCGCGGCATGATCGGAAAAGGAGCAAGACTTCCGGAAGTAGTAGATGCCATGAAAAAATATAGCGGCGTATATTTTGGAGCCATTGGCGGAGCCGGAGCACTGCTGGCAAAATGTATCAAGAAATGTGAACTGATCGCATATGAGGATCTGGGTGCGGAAGCTCTCAGAAAATTGTATGTAGAAGATATGCCGTTGGTTGTTATTATTGACAGTGAGGGTAATAATCTTTATGATGATGGAAGAAAAGCGTATCTGAAAGATCACGAAGCGTAAATAGACAGATAAAATAAAAAGCGTATTCCAACGATTCATGGGGGATCAGGAATACGCTTTTATTATATCATTTTTTTATTGCCCCATTTCCCTGAAAATGCCTTTCATGACGAAGGCTGCAAGGAAGAAGGTGCAGATATCAGCAATGGGTTGAGCAATCTGAATGCCCAGAAGCCCCATGACCGGCGTCAGGATCAGGAGTGCCGGGATCAGGAAGAGTCCCTGGCGGCCGGTGGAAACCAGTGTGGCACGGATGCCGTAGCCGATAGACTGGGGCATCATATTTCCCATAATAATCACACCTTGTAACGGAAGTGTCATAAGCTGCAATCTCAAAGCTAACGTACCAATGCGGATAACATCAGCGTCTCCCTTTCGAAATAGTTCAATGATATGTCCGGAGAAAGTAAAACCGGTAACGCAGAAAACCAGCAGGATTGCAGTGCTGACTTTGATACAGAACCAGCAGGCTTCTTTGACACGGGCATACATCTTTGCACCAAAGCAAAAGCTGCAGACTGGCTGAAATCCCTGGCCGAATCCGATGATGGCCGAATTGATGAACATCATAAAACGACTGACAATAGACATGGCAGCGATCGCTGCGTCTCCGTAGGGATGAGCCATGATGTTCATGATGATAGTTGCCACGCTGGCGATTCCCTGACGTCCCAGAGAAGGAATTCCACCATAAATAATATTCTGGTAAATATTTATCGTTGGACGGAAGTTTTGTGGAAGAATGGTAATGCATTCTTTTTTTGTATTACACATAAAAAACAGGATACAGAAACTGATTATCTGGGATAACGCAGTAGCCAGTGCCGCACCGGAAGTTCCAAGTCCAAGACCGAAGATAAAGATGGGATCCAGAAAAATATTTAAAATACCACCGGTTGTAATTCCGATCATGGAGAATAACGCTTTTCCCTGGAAACGCAGCAGATTGTTCATGATAAAAGAACATACCATAAAAGGTGCAGCCATGAAAATGTAACGAGCGTAATCTTCCGCGAAAGGAGCAATGGTCTCGGTAGCCCCCAGAAAGTAGACAATATTTCTGAGGCTCAGGTTACCAAAAACTGCAATCAGAAGTCCGATGATTAATCCTGTAAAAAAAGCTACAGATGCAACTTGTTCTGCCAGTTCCCGCTTTCCGGCACCGATGGATCGGGCTATGAAGTTGCCGCTTCCCATGCCTACCATGAAGGACAGCGCCTGGATAATTGCCATGGCAGAGAAGACAATGCCTATGGCACCAGAAGCACTGGTTCCCAGCTGGCTTACGAAAAACGTATCGGCCATGTTGTAAATAGAAGTTACCAGCATGCTGATGATGGTAGGAACTGCCAGTTTCGGAATGATCCGATTGACCGGGGCGTTGGCCATCTCATAGTACTGGTCGTGCTGGGTAGTTGTATTTTCAGTCAAATAAAACACCTCGATTTCTTATGTAATATGACAGAGGCAAGTATAGCATATATTAAGAAGAGTAGTAATAGCTGAATTGTACAAAATATATCTGGAGGCGTGCGCTTACATGGAGGATATGGTAGAATAGAGAAAAATGGAAAGGAAATACAAAACATGTTAGTCTGTGATTATATCGTAGAGCGCATTGACGGCGATTACGCTCATTTAAGAAGAACCGATGAACTGGAAGAGGAACTGAAAGTAGTGGCAAGAGATCTACTACCACCGGAAATTATAGAAGGTTCCATGCTGCATTATGAATGGATGCAATATACATTGATTTAGGAGAAAACTATGACTCTTCAACAGTTAAAATACGCCCTGACGATTGCGGACTGCAATTCCATCAATGAGGCATCCAAGCAGCTTTTTATTTCTCAGCCGAGTCTGTCGGAGACGATTCGGGAGCTGGAGACGGAGCTTGGATTTGATATTTTCCTGCGTTCCAACCGGGGAATTGTGATCACACCGGAAGGTGAGGAATTTCTGGGATACGCCCGGCAGGTGACGGAGCAGTTCGGACTTCTGAAATCTAAATACATTGACAAAAAAACAAAAGAGAAATTCAGTGTATCTACCCAGCACTATACCTTTGTGGTGCAGGCATTTGTGGAGACCGTGAAAAAGACAGGCATGGAGCAGTATGAGTTTGCGGTCCACGAGACGACGACCACCAGTGTCATTGAAAATGTAAAGAATTTTAAAAGTGAGATAGGAGTTCTTTATCAGAATGATTTTAATGAGAATGTGCTTAATAAAATGTTCCGGGAAAATGGGCTGGAATTTATAGAACTGTTTCAGTGTGATACATTCGTATATCTCTGGTCTGGGCATCCTTTGGCGGGACAGCAGGTGATCAGTATGGAAGAACTGGACGAGTATCCATGCCTGTCATTTGACCAGGGAAAGAATAATTCCCTTTATCTGGCGGAAGAGATGAAGAGTACCTATGATTATCGTCGTCTCATTAAGGCTAATGACCGTGCCACGCTTCTGAACCTAATGAGAGGCCTGAATGCCTACACCCTGTGTTCCGGCATCATTTGCGAGGACTTGAACGGGGATGATTATATGGCGATTCCACTGAGAGAGACAGAGAAAATGCGGATTGGCTATCTGAAACGAAAAGGAGTAAAGATCAGCCATATCGGGGAAATTTATATTGAAGAATTGAAGAAATATAAGGAAAAAGTAATTACGTTATAGGTTTATCCTATAACGAATCCAAGGTTTCTCATATTAACACTTTCTGGAAAACCTTGCTATAATATGCGTTATAAAAACGAGAAAGGAGAACCGAAATGATGAAGACCAGCACAATGATGACTTGTATGATGACCGGGAAAATGTGCATGTGCAAATCCATGGACATGTGTTTTGTTATGAAAAAAAGAAAAGCTGCGTCTGATGTTTCGGTTTGACTTTGTAAGACAAAGAATCGCTCAACAAGGAATCATCGCGCAGATGGTTCCTTTTTTGTGGAGTAAAGAGAGGAACGTTATGACGGAGATAGAAGTAAAACATTTGTCGAAGACCTTCGAGCAAAAAGGGATGCATGTGGATGCGCTGCGGGATATCAACCTTACGATTGAGAAGGGAGATATTTACGGAATTATCGGAATGTCCGGTGCAGGAAAGAGTACTCTGGTACGATGTCTGAATTTCCTGGAGCGGCCTACGGACGGTCAGGTATTGATTGAAGACAGAGATCTGGGCGCATTAAATGAAAAAGAACTGAGAAAACAGCGCAGTGACATTGCAATGATTTTCCAGCATTTTAATCTGCTGATGCAGAAAAATGTCATTGATAATATCTGTTTCCCACTGTTGATTCAGGGTGTGAAGAAGAAGGATGCAAAGGTTAGGGCAAAGGAACTTTTGAAGACTGTGGGACTGGAAGAGAAGGAAAAAGCATTTCCGGCACAGTTGTCAGGTGGACAGAAGCAGAGGGTAGCTATTGCGAGAGCACTGGCATCCAATCCGAAGATTCTGCTCTGTGATGAGGCAACCAGTGCGCTGGATCCGCAGACAACGGCTTCCATTCTGGAGCTGTTAAAGCAGATTAATGAGCAGTTTGGAATTACCATTGTTATCATTACCCACCAGATGTCCGTTATCCGGGAAATCTGTAATCGGGTAGCCATTATTGAGCATGGGGAACTGGTGGAAAATGGTTTGGTGGAAGAGATTTTCAGCCATCCAAAGTCCAAGGCAGCCAAGGAGCTGATTCTTAAGGATCTGCCTGAGAGCGATGTGAGAACCGAAGGAGCTGTGGCTGTTCAGATGGAGCGAATTCAGAGTGACCGGAAACTGCGAATTGTATTTTCCGAGAACTCAGCTTTTGAACCGGTGATTGCCAATATGATCCTGAAGTTTGGTACTCCGGTTAATATTTTGCGGGCGGATACAAAAAATGTTGGCGGTGTTGCCAAGGGAGAAATGATCCTTGGACTGCCGGATGACAGACATCTGCAGATTGATATGGAAGAATATTTAAAAGAGCATGGATTGGAGATCGAGGAGGTGACAGGTGATGTGGAGTAGTGAAGTAACGAATATGATTATTGCCGGAATCGGCGAAACCCTTTATATGACGTTGGTATCCACGATTGCCGGTTACATTATCGGACTTCCCATGGGAATTGTTCTTACCGTTTCCGATAAAGACGGTATCCGGCCGAATTCGTTCATTTACAAGATTTTAGATGTGATCGTGAATATCGTGCGAAGTATTCCGTTCATTATTTTACTGGTTCTGCTCATTCCATTTACCAGGTTTCTGGTAGGAAAGAGCTATGGTTCCACTGCAACCATCGTACCGTTGGTAGTGGCAGCCGCACCATATATTGCACGTATGGTGGAGTCTTCTTTAAAAGAAGTAGATGCAGGAGTCATCGAGGCAGCCAGATCTATGGGAGCTTCAGATTTTGATATTGTAACAAAAGTATTGTTGGTGGAGGCGAGAACTTCCCTTTTGGTAGGAGCAACTATTTCCCTTGGAACGATTCTTGGATATTCTGCTATGTCAGGAGCTGTCGGAGGCGGAGGTCTGGGAGCTATCGCCATTCGATATGGTTATACCAGATGGCAGACGGATATCATGATTGTAACCGTTGTGCTGCTGGTAGTTCTGTTCCAGATTTTCCAGACCATTGGAATGAAGACTGCCGATAAATTTGACCACAGAAAATAAATAGGAATGAAACTGCAACAAGCAGTTCCAGATAGAAAGTGAGGAAAAAATTATGAAAAGAAAAGTTTTAGCAAGTGTTCTTGCAGGTGTGCTCGCAGTTGGTGTGCTGACTGGATGCGGCAGCAGCAAAACGGAGGAAAACGCAGCAGCTTCTGAGGCTACGGAAGAAACCACCGACGATGCAGCAGCAGAGGAAACGGATGCAGCAGACGACAGCGCTGACGCAGCAGCAACTGAGACAAAGGGAACCATTACCGTAGCAGCTTCCGCTACCCCGCATGCTGAGATTCTGGCGGCAGCAAAACCGATCCTGGCTGAGCAGGGATGGGATCTGGAAGTTACTGAGTTCGATGATTATGTACTTCCGAATGAGGTAGTAGAGAGCGGCGAGATGGATGCAAACTATTTCCAGCATGTACCGTATCTGGACAGCTTCAATGCAGAGAAAGGAACTCATCTGGTAGAGGTTGGTAAAATCCATTACGAGCCGTTCGGAATTTATCCGGGAACAAAAGCAAGCCTTGATGAGATCGCTGATGGTGACACTATCGCAGTACCGAACGATACCACTAATGAGGCACGTGCCCTTCTGCTTCTGCAGGATAATGGTATCATCACTCTGAAAGATGGCGCAGGTCTGGAAGCAACCGTTAATGACATCGCTGAGAACCCGCATAACATCAAGATCGAAGAACTGGCAGCAGAGTCTGTAGCCAGAGTTGTAGACGAAGTTGCTTACGTAGTCCTGAACGGAAACTACGCACTGCAGGCAGGCTTCTCTGTAGGTAAAGATGCACTTGCTTATGAGAAATCTGATTCTGAAGCAGCAAAGACTTATGTAAATGTAGTTGTTGTGAAAGAAGGAAATGAGAATAACGAAGGTGTGAAAGCACTGGTAGATGTTCTGAAATCTGATGAGATCAAGAACTTCATCAATGAGAAATATGACGGAGCAGTTATCCCGTTTGAGGAGTAAATTACGACAGTTTCAAAAAGAATCCGGCCAGAGCGAACACAAAAGTGTTCGCTCTGGCCGTTTTTTTGACATGATGATCCGATATGCTTCATATGAGCCTTATATACAGTGGTGCTCCTGACGGCTAGTATAATTTACGCCTCTTTTTCACGTTTCAGGTTTTTATAAGCGGTACTGAGCATCAGTTTGATACGGTTCAGCTGGTTGACTTCACTGGCACCCGGATCGTAGTCGATAGCAACGATATTGGAATCCGGATGACGGTGCCGCAGTTCTTTAATAACTCCCTTACCTACAATGTGGTTCGGCAGGCAGGCAAATGGCTGGGTGCAGACGATGTTCGGCGTATCATTTTCGATGAGCTCCAGCATCTCTGCGGTCAGGAACCATCCCTCACCGGTCTGGTTTCCAAGAGATACGATCTCAGATGCCATATCAGCCATATGGTCAATATTGGAAGCCGGAGAGAAGTGAGTGCTCTTTCGGAGTGCCTTGTCTGCCGGACTCCGGAAGAATTCCAGTGCTTTGATACCAAGGCGTCCCATGCGGGAAGTCATTTTCTTCTTGCCCAGGTACTGTGCCTTGAACTCGGTGTTCTTGAAGCAGTAGAGCAGAAAGTCCATCAGATCCGGGACAACAGCTTCGGCACCTTCAGACTCCAGCAGGTCTACCAGTCCATTGTTAGCGGACGGAGAGAACTTAACGAGAATCTCGCCGACAATACCGACACGAGGCTTCTGTTCTTCTGTAACAAGGATATGGTCAAATTCATCTACAATCTGATTACACAGCTGTTTAAAGCCACTCCATGACGGATGTTTTTTCATGAGAAATGCCTTGCAGCGTCCATTGAGACGTTCGTAGGTCTTGTTGGTCTCGCCCGGAACCAGCTCATAAGGGCGGGTATGGTAGACAACTTTCATGAAGAGGTCACCAAATACCAGTGCATATAGTCCCTTGAACAGCATTTCCGGTGTATATTTGAATCCCGGGTTTTTTTCCAGGCCGCTTAAGTTGATGGAGATAACCGGAATATTCGGATATCCTGCTTTTTCCAGCGCACGGCGGATAAAACCGATGTAGTTGGATGCACGGCAGCCACCTCCAGTCTGGGAAATGAGGATCGCTGTTTTGGTCAGGTCATATTTTCCGGATAAAACCGCTTCCATAATCTGTCCGATCACTAAGAGGGACGGATAGCAGGCATCATTATTTACATATTTTAATCCAAGGTCTACTGCAGTGCGGTCTGCACGGGGCAGTACGTCGATCTTATATCCACAGGAACGGAATGCAGCTTCCAACAGATTAAAATGAATCGGTGACATATCCGGGCAGAGAATGGTATATTCTTTTTTCATTTCCTCGGTAAATACTACACGCTTATAAGCAGAAGATACGATGGTTCTCTTTTCTTTATTTTTTTCACGGACACGGATGGCAGCCAGCAGGGAACGGACACGGATACGTGCAGCACCCAGGTTGTTGACTTCATCAATCTTCAGGCAGGTGTAGATCTTACCTGAATTAGTAAGGATCTCGTTGACCTGATCGGTGGTAACAGCGTCCAGACCGCAACCGAAGGAGTTAAGCTGGATGAGATCCAGATCCTCTCTGGTCTTTACAAAATCAGCAGCTGCATACAGACGGGAATGGTACATCCACTGGTCCATCACTCGAAGTGGGCGGTCTTCTTCATGAATGTGGGAGACGCTGTCCTCGGTGAGCACGGCCATGCCATAGCTGTTGATCAGTTCCGGAATACCGTGATTGATCTCATTATCTACGTGATACGGACGGCCTGCCAAAACAATACCATGTGCATGATGTTCTTCTATCCATTTAAGGGTTTCCTCCCCTTTCTGGCAGATATCAAGTCTTGCCTGACGGAGCTCTTCCCATGCAGCTTTGGCAGCATCGGTGATCTCCTGGGCAGTCATGCCTTTTTCACCGGAGAATTCTTCGATCAGACGACTGGTCATGATCTCCAGGCTTTCAAAACTTAAGAACGGATTCCGGAAATCGTAACGGTCGGATTTCAGTTCTTCCATGTTATTTTTAATATTTTCCGCATAGGAAGTAACAATCGGGCAGTTGTAATGATTGTTGGCATCCTTGAACTCGGAACGTTCATAAGGAACGCAAGGATAGAAAATAAACGGAATATTGTGCTGCAGAAGCCATTTTACATGTCCGTGAGCCAATTTAGCCGGATAACACTCGGACTCACTGGGGATGGATTCAATTCCCTGTTCATAAAGCTCGTGGGTGGACATGGGGGAAAGAACAACCCGGTACTTTAATTTTGTGAAGAAAGTAAACCAGAACGGATAGTTCTCATACATGTTCAACACACGTGGGATGCCGACCAATCCACGGGTGGCGTCGGTATCACTGAGCGGCTCATAGGAGAAGAGCCGCTCATTTTTGTAAGCGAACAGGTTTGGAGCAGGATTTTTCTTTTTCTCTTTGCCCAGACCACGCTCACAGCGGTTGCCGGAAATATAGCGGCGGCCGTCGGAGAATTTGTTGATGGTCAGACGGCAGTTGTTGGTACATCCGTGACATTTGGTCATGGATGTGGAATACTGCAGTTCTTCCATCTGCTCTTTGGTGAGCATGGTGGTTTCCTGACCTTCGTAACGCTCTCTTGCGATCAGGGCAGCACCGAATGCACCCATGATGCCGGCAATATCCGGACGGGTAACCTGACAGTCTGCGATTTTTTCCAGACTTCGCAGAACTGCATTATTATAAAAAGTACCGCCCTGTACGACGATATTCTTTCCAAGGGAAGAAGCATCGGATACTTTGATTACTTTGAAAAGAGCGTTTTTGATAACCGAGTAAGCAAGTCCGGCGGAGATATCGTCTACACCAGCCCCTTCCTTCTGTGCCTGTTTTACACGGGAGTTCATAAATACCGTACAGCGGGTTCCCAGGTCGATGGGGTTCTTTGCAAAAAGAGCAGCCTGAGCAAAATCCTGAATAGAGAGATTCAAGGATTTTGCAAAAGTCTCAATGAAGGAACCACAGCCGGAGGAACATGCCTCATTCAGCTGTACATTGTCAACCGTATGATTTTTAATACGGATACATTTCATATCTTGTCCGCCGATATCCAGAATGCAGTCTACATTTGGATCGAAGAACTGAGCAGCGTAGTAGTGGGAGATGGTCTCTACTTCGCCTTCATCAAGCATGAGCGCTGCCTTCACCAATGCCTCGCCGTATCCGGTTGAGCAGGAACGGACAATGTGTGCTTTTTTTGGAAGCTTGGAGAAGAGATCCTTCAGGGCTTCCAGGGTGATATGTAAAGTGCTTCCGTTATTATTGTGGTAGAAAGAGTACAGAAGAGATCCGTCTTCACCTACCAGAGCAATTTTTGTAGTAGTAGAACCGGCATCAATACCAAGGAAACAGTTTCCTTCGTAGGTGGACAGATCCTTTTTCACTACTTTTGCCTGAGCATGACGCTCACTGAACTCGTCGAATTCTTTCTGATCGTGGAACAGCGGATCCAGACGCTGCACCTCAAAGGCAATCTGAATTTTGGATTGCAGGCGTTTGATCATGTCCTCCGCGGAGACTGCTTTTTCTTTTTTGGAGAGAAGGGCAGATCCGGAAGCTGCGAACAGATGGGAAAACTGGGGGATAATGGTGTGCTCTTCATCCAGCTTCAGGGTGCGGATAAAGCATTCACGCAGCTCTGAGAGAAAGTGAAGCGGTCCTCCTAAGAATGCGACATGACCGCGGATTGGCTTACCACAGGCAAGTCCACTGATGGTCTGGTTGACAACTGCCTGAAAAATAGAGGCAGACAGATCCTCTTTAGTTGCACCTTCGTTAATGAGTGGCTGAATATCTGTCTTTGCAAATACGCCGCAACGGGCAGCAATTGAATAGAGAGAGTGGTAATGTTTTGCATACTCATTCAGACCTGTGGCATCAGTCTGAAGAAGAGATGCCATCTGATCGATGAAGGAACCGGTACCTCCGGCACAGATACCGTTCATACGCTGTTCCACATTACCGCCTTCAAAATAAATGATTTTTGCATCCTCACCGCCCAGTTCGATGGCAACATCAGTTTTCGGCGCATAAGTCTGCAGTGCCTCAGCAACGGCAACCACTTCCTGCACAAAAGGTACGTCCAGATACTGGGCCAGAGTAAGCCCACCGGATCCGGTGATTACCGGATACATATGGAAGGGTCCTAAAGTGTTTACTGCTTTTTCCAGAAGATCTGCGAGGGTCTCCTGAATATTGGCAAAATGCCGTTCGTAATCTGAAAATAAAAATTTGTTCTCATCATCCAGTACCGCAATCTTTACGGTCGTGGATCCAATATCAATTCCAAGTCTGTAACATTTGTTCATACGATCATTCCTATTCCTGGCGGTATATCCGCCTTGAGTCTACATTTTCCTTAGTCTAAAACATGCTACATTATATTGGAAGTAACAGGGAAAGTCTATAAAGTTTTTGTAAAGATTCTGTAACTATGCAGAGCCTTGATGCATTCAAAAGGAAATCGCGTTGACAAATATACGCCAAAAAATTATAATATTTTTTATCATGAGGCAGAAAACTCTATGGAGGAATAATCTATGAAATGGCTGGATAAGCTGGAACGTAAATACGGGAAATATGCTATTCCCAATTTGATGTATTATGTCATTATATTATATATTATAGGCTTTGTAATTGATATTGTGTCACCGCAGTTATATACTGATTATCTGGCATTGGATGCGAATGCGATTTTGCACGGACAGATCTGGAGAATTTTTACTTTTATTATTCAGCCGCCGAACAGCAGTTATTTTTTTATACTGTTTGCATTGTATTTGTATTATATGATTGGCAAGACGTTGGAATATATGTGGGGAGCTTTTCGGTTTAATCTGTATTTCTTTTCCGGTATGCTGCTTCATGTGATTGCATGTCTGTTGATTTATTTGATCTTTGGAATGAATTTTCAGATGGGTTCTTTCTATTTAAATATGTCCCTGTTCTTCGTGTATGTGGCATTGTTTCCGGATGCGGAGTTTTTACTTTTTTTCATTATTCCGATCAAAGCAAAATGGTTGGGAATCATTGAAGGCGCTTATTTCGCCATTACGATTGCGGCAGGATTTATTGTACCGGTAGGAAGCCCTTTGTGGTTCTCCCTTTTGCAGGCAGGTATTATGGCGCTTCCGGCTAACAGTATTTCAGCGTTGTTATCGCTTCTGAACTTTATTATTTTCTTCCTTGGAAGCAACCGAAACCGATTTTCACCGAAACAGGTGCATCGGCGGAAGGCGTATCATAAGAAGGTGCAGGTATCCGGAATTAACAATACTCATCATCGCTGTGCAATTTGCGGTAGAACGGAAAAGGACGGAGAGGATCTGGAATTCCGTTATTGTTCGAAATGTGCCGGCAATTATGAATATTGTCAGGACCATCTTTTCACACATGAACACAGAAAATAACAGTATATGTCATTAGAAGGTGATAGATTCATTTCTATCACCTTTTTTACGCCCGGACATAGGATAAAACAGATAGAATGAGAAAGGATCTGAGATTATTGGAAAATTATCAGAGATGTACTGCAAACTGGAATCAGACCGGATTTCTGAAGGGGGAAGACTACCCGGTAGCAATGGCGTATATCCCATGGCAGCACTGGGGCATGTTATATGACCCGGAAAAAGGGTTGGAATGCGGAACCATATTTCCAGAATTAAATAAGCCATTTCTTGGCGTGAGAGGAGGATGTAAATAATGGCTTCCAATGCACCGACCAGACAACAGATGTTAAAATGGGTGGATATGGTCAGTTTCTCTGCTCACGAGGCAAATCTTTATCTGGATACACATCCGTCAGACCCGGCTGCGCTGCAGTATTTTCAGGAATATACGCAGCTTAGAAAACAGGCACTTCAGGACTATGCCGCCATGTACGGACCGCTTACCGTCGATCTGGCGATAGGATCTCGAGGAAAGTGGGATTGGATTCAGCAGCCATGGCCATGGGAAGGAGGAACTTGTTAAATGTGGAATTATGAGAAAAGACTTCAGTATCCGGTAAATATTTCGAATCCGAATCCGAAATTGGCACAGCTGATTATTTCGCAGTTCGGCGGACCCAATGGCAGGAGATGATTGCAGTTTTTGCTGTAGGGTGTTATATTATTGACAGTTAGATATAATGCGGGAGGATTACGGTACACTATGAACATTATTATTGCAGGCTGTGGTAAGGTTGGACGGGCACTTGCAGAGCAGCTCAGCAAAGAAAAACATGATATTACGGTTATTGACCTGAAACCGGAGAGTATCCAGCTGGTAACCAATGCAGCGGATGTACGCGGTGTAGTGGGAAACGGCGCAAGCTATGATATCCAGATGGATGCCGGGGTGGATAAGGCAGATCTGATGATTGCCGTGACCAATGCGGATGAGGTAAACCTCCTTTGCTGTCTGATTGCAAAAAAAGCAGGAGGATGCCAGACCATTGCCAGAGTACGTAACCCAGTTTATCATCACGAGATTCACCATATCAAAGATGAACTGGGATTGTCCATGGTTATTAATCCGGAATGGGCAGCAGCCATGGAAATGGCGCGTCTGCTACGGTTCCCGTCAGCCATTGACATTGATACTTTTGCAAACGGAAGAATAGAACTCCTCCGATTCCAGCTGGATGACAAAAACCCACTGTGTGGCCACAAGATCCGTGATCTGGATACATTGTCAAAATGCGAAGTGCTGGTCTGCATCGTAGAGCGTGGAAACGAAGTACGGATTCCAGGTGGAGAGTTTGTGCTGGAAAATGGAGATATGATTTCTGTGGTGGCTTCACCACTGAATGCCAGCCGTTTTTTCAGAACCATCGGTATTGAGACTAATCAGGTAAGAAACACTATGATTATCGGTGGTGGAAAGATTTCTTTTTATCTGGCAAAACGTCTGCTGGAGATGGGAATTCAGGTAAAAATTGTCGAGAAAGACCGTGCAGCCTGTGAGCGTCTCTGCGAGCAGCTGCCGAAGGCTATGATTATCAACGGAGATGGAACGGATCGGGATCTTCTGGCAGAGGAAGGGTTGGCCAGTGCAGAAGGATTTGCAGCTTTGACCAATATGGACGAGGAAAATGTCATGCTGTCCCTCTATGCAAAGAGCATGAGCAAGGCAAAAAAGATTACAAAGGTCAATCGAAATACATTTGATACGATTATTGGTTCTCTTGGAATCGGGAGTCTGATTTATCCGAAACATATCACTTCTGAGACTATTTTACAGTATGTGCGTGCCATGCAGAATTCTATCGGAAGTAATGTGGAGACGTTGTATCGTCTGGTAGATGGAAATGCAGAGGCATTGGAGTTTATTATTCGCGGTGAAAGTAAAGTGACGGACATTCCGCTGCAGGAGCTGGATATCAAAGCGAATACGCTGGTTTGCGCAATTAATCGAAAAGGCCGGATCATCATTCCGAAAGGTCAGGATCGTATTCAGGTGGGGGATTCTGTCGTCATTATTACGACAAATTGCGGAGCATTTAAAGATGTCCGGGATATTCTGAAAAAAACAGCAGCGACCGCAGGACTGTCTGGTCAGAGGTGAGAATAACATAATGAATAAGAAAATGATTCGATATATAGTAGGAAGTATTATTATGCTGGAAGCAGTGTTTTTAATGCTTCCTGCTCTGACAGCAGTGATTTATCAGGAGCTCCACTGTATTCTGGTATTTTTGGGATCAGCAGTGTTCTGCCTGGCAGCAGGTGCTCTGCTGCGGGGAAAAAAACCGGAAAATACAACGATATTTTCTGCAGAAGGTTATGTGAGCGTTGCACTCTGCTGGGTGGCTCTTAGTCTTTGTGGAGCAATCCCGTTGTATTTCAGTGGTTCCTTCCCAAATCCGGTGGATGCATTGTTTGAAATTGTATCCGGATTTACCACAACAGGATCGTCCGTATTATTGGATGTAGAGTCTGTTCATCGGGCTGTACTCATATGGAGAAGCTTTTCTCACTGGGTAGGAGGTATGGGGGTTCTGGTTTTCATGTTGGCGCTTCTCCCTATGGGAGGCGCTTCCAGTATGCATTTGATGAGGGCGGAGAGCCCAGGTCCATCTGTTGGTAAGCTAGTGCCGAAAGTACGCAGTACGGCAAAAATTCTTTATGAGATTTATTCCTTCTTGACGATTGTACTGATGATATTGCTGGTGATTTCTGGCTGTCCGGTCTTTGATTCTATTAATCTCGCTTTTGCAACAGCAGGAACCGGAGGATTTGCGGTACTGAACAGCAGCGCAGCGGACTATAATGCGGCGACTCAGTGGATTTTAACCATTTTCATGATCCTGTTTGGGGTCAATTTTAATGTTTATTTTCTGTTTTATGTAAAGAAATGGAAAGATGGACTTCGGTGTGAAGAAGCGAGAGCTTATTTTGGTATTATTCTTGGATCGGTGGCACTCATTTCTTTTAATATTTACCATCTGGTAAGAAATGTAGAACTGACAGTGCGTCAGGCGGCATTTCAGGTTGCTTCCATCATTACGACCACCGGATTTGGAAGTGCAGATTTTGACCAGTGGCCTGAATTCTCCAAATGCATTCTGGTACTGCTTATGTTTATTGGCGCCTGCGCGGGAAGTACCGGAGGTGGTATCAAAGTATCCAGAATCTGCATTATGGCGAAATCTGTCATGAAAGAGGTGGCTTACATCATGCATCCCCGCAATATCCGGAAAATTCGTTTTGAAGGAAAGGCGGTGGAACATGAAGTACAGCGTTCCATTAATGTGTTCATGATTTCTTATCTGGGAATTTTTGTGGCATCTGTGCTGCTGATTTCTCTGGATAATCTGGATGGGGTCACCAATTTTACAGCTGTGGCGGCGACACTTAACAATATCGGACCGGGACTTTCCTTGGTTGGACCAACCTGCAATTTTTCTATGTATTCAAATTTTGCCAAACTGGTGCTGGTTTTTGATATGCTGGCAGGACGTCTGGAAATATTCCCAATGCTGGTACCAGCGGTCTATCTGTTACGAAAAAAACAGCTGCGATAATTGTTGTAGAGAATGCCTTCAACGATCAGTGTACCGGTGCCAATCCGAGATATCCGCTGATGTCAGAGATCAAAGAAATCTATCTAAAAGCATTCCACGAAGGATAAGTGTTTAGGATGACCCTGCAGGCTGATGTCAGCCTGCGGGGTTTTTCAGTTTTATTTGGACCTGTTCAAAGAGAACGGGAGATATGAGAAGAGGATGGGTTCCCTGTGCGTAAGTCATTTCTACAGTTTCATAAAAATGGTCGTGAGCAGAAGAGGGATGAGCCTGTCTCCGCAGAATTCCGATATAGAACGGGTTGCTGAGAATGTAGCGGACCGCTCGGCTGTTAAATGGGTTTCCGCGGGAGGTGCAGATGCCGCGTGTATTAAGCATACGGGCAATTTCCGGACAGGTGCTTCCAGTTAGAAATTGTTGATAGATCATGGACACATAGGGGGCCTTTGCTTGGTCTGGAATAAAATGGCCTTCCACGACCTGATAGCCAAAGGGAGGAATGGAGACGACGCCACCGCGTTTGAATTTTTCCTGCATCCCCCGGCGGACCTCTTGCCCCAGGTTGACAGAGTAATATTCATCCATGGCTTCAAGAAGGGCTTCCATAAGAATGGAAGTGGGGTCATCTGACAGGGGTTCAGTAATAGAAATGACATCTATGCCGCATTCACGGCGAAGTAGGGATTTATAGAAAATACTGTCCTGACGGCTGCGGGCGAAGCGGGAATATTTCCAGACAAGAATCACGTCGAAGGGACGGGGAGTCTCTCTGGCAGCTGCGATCATTTTTAGAAAAGCAGGGCGTCTTGCGGCAGTACGCCCGCTGATTCCCTCATCCATATAGATGTGGGAATCCAGGAGCAGAAGCTGGTGATTTTGTGCATAGATGCGTAGTTGGTTCAGCTGGCTTGCAGGGGAAAATTCAATCTGGTCATCGGTAGAAACACGGATGTAGGCGGCAGCGTTCATGAAAAGAACTCCTGAAAAAGTGATGGTTACTATATTTTATGCCGGATTGCCTGGCTGACATACCATTGGGCGGTCCCGATGGTGAACTGAGCGCCAGCATGCGGTATCTGGCACAACGTTATACCATGCCGTACCGGGAGTGTATGGCAACACTGACGGATATTGGAACGGAGGAATCAGTCCCAGCACGTTGGAAATGAGATTTTTCCTTGAGAAATCAAGGCTTTTCAGATGCCGCGGTTACGCTGGCGGTATGCGCGGATAGATCTTCAGTGAGAAATTATCCGGACGTCCCCAGCGGCCGCTCTCAGATTTTGTGTATTCGATGTGATCAATGACTTCCTTCAGAAGACTGTTCTGTACAGCCGGATCCGTGATCGTGTGATACGTATCATGGATGGTCTGCAGTGTTGGCAGCAGGTTCTTTGCCGATGCATCCTGACTGATTTCATGCTGCAGCTCTGCCTGCAGATCTTTCAGTCTGGAAGTCAGTTCTGATTTCTTTTTCTTCATTATAGCAGATCTTTCAAAAAATGTCTCTTCATCGTAGATCCCTTTTTCCAAAAGATCATATTGTTTTTGCAGCTGCAGATCGGCTTCATGGAGCTCTTCCTGGCAGCCGGTGACGGCATGCTGCAGCAACTCAATCCGGCCGGAATGGTCCGGGAGCTGATCCGGATCCGGGAGTATTCCGGATAATAGCCAGCTATCCAGTGCATCCAGAATCCGTTGCTCCACCATGGGAAGATCGGAAGATACGGTGCTGCAGTGTGGTGTGGTGCAGATCAGCATGGCGGTCCGACCGGTTTGATAGGGACGGCGCTGCATAACTCGGTGGCACTGGGAACAGTAGACCATTCCTGACAACGGATTCTGCTGCGGACGTGTCTTCCTGGCTGACGGAGCAGTGCGCTTCAGCATCCGGTTATGGACGGCATCCCAGGTCTCCTGGGAGATGATGGCCTCATGTCGTCCGGGATAGAGGGTGTAGTCCGTATTCAGAGGGCGGGACCGGTTCATTTTCCCGTCCACCAGTTTCTTTACTTCTTTCCGGTATCCGGCTTTGATGTACCCAGCATAGACCGGATTCCGGAGCACATTCTGGACGCTGTTGCGGTTCCAGAGACCGCCTGCCGGGCTTTTGATGGAGAGATGGTTCAATTCCTCAGCAATCATGGTATATCCCACTGGCAGGCCGTTCAGCCCGTTCTGGTACCAGTCAAAGATCAGCCGGACAGCGCGGGCCTGCTCTGGAATGATCTCCAGAGTCCATCCCTTTTCCTTTGGCAGCTTCTTCCTGGCATAACCATAGGGCGGGACGTTCCCGGTGTATTTTCCCTCCCTGCAGGAAGCAGCGTGTCCGGCAGTCAATCGGCGCCGGATGGTCTTGTATTCCCGGCGGGACATGAACAGACCAAACTCAAAATATTCCTCGTCATATTCATTGTTGGGATCATAGGTCTTGGATGGGGTGATGATCAGGGTGTCCGAGAATTTGAAGGTCTTGGCCACCCGACCCTGATCGGAAGTATCACCTCTGGCCAGACGCTCCACTTCAACAACCAGGACACCATCATAGATACCGGATTCCACATCCCGGAGCAACTCCTGCATCTGTGGTCTGGCGTCAATAGATTCTCCGGAGACCACCTCTGCATAGACCCTGACCACGTTCAGTTCCATGCGCTGTGCCAGGGTTTTTAAGATAGCCAGGTGCCGGGAAAGGGTCTCACCCTCACCCAGAGCTTCCGCATCCAGATCCTTCCGGGACTTCCTGAGGTAGATGGCATAAGTGCCGGATCCGTAAGGAAAAGACAGGTCTTCGTACATCGTATCATCCTCCTCATATAGTGTATGCAGCCGTTGCGACGTCGCAACACTGCTGGAAAATGGGTATAAAAATAACAGCCAGCGGGGAACAGGAGTTCCGCTTGCGATAGCTGTCCGAGGATGATACAATATTCGAGTGATTGGGAAGTCACATGTGTATATCCTCGGATATGCGGGCCGGTCTGGTGTTGGTAGCACCGGGCCGGTTTTTTATTAAACAAAAGTATGATATAGTATTCTATATAACGTATAAGGCCCCGCATTGCTGCGAGGCCTTTCACAATAACTTAGATCTTATAATAATGCCCTATAGGCAAGATTCAAGGTTTCCCTTGTTTAGTTATTGTAGTATAGATTATGCCTCATGTCAAGTAAATATTCATAAAAAAATAGTATGAAACAGATATAAACGGATATAAACAGTTATGGTGAAAAAAAGTGCATAAATATTAGTTAAAAATGTATAATTCCTTTAATTTTTCGTTGATTTTATCCATTGCTGTAGGTGATAATGAAATCCCGTAAAGAAAATCTTCGGAGCGCTTTGGTGTATAAATGCGTTGTTTGCTGACAGTTGTAATCTGATTAATTACAGCCATGCTTCCTGATTTCAACTTTTGAATTTCTCGATTGTTGCGCTCTAAGTTTGCGATTTGCTTTTCTAACAGATCTTTTTCAGATTCCATTTGTGATTTATAATCTAATACTTCTTTCAGCTTGTTTTTAAATTCGGGGGATGCCTTTTCTGCGGCATCTACATTTTTTAAGAGTTCAACGGCAGATGTGAACAATTTTGCGTTTTCAGTAGCATTAGAAAGACGTTCTTCTGTTTCTGTGAATAGTTTGTTTTGAACGTCAGTTATTTTTACAAAAAGTTCAGTTCCAAGATCTACATTTCGGCTATGGACAATACGACCATCTGTGGAGGAAAGTGGAATTACGGTAAGAACATCAGCATTTCTTTTATTATCGTTATCAATGACAACAGCAAAATGCATGCCACCGAGTTCTTTTCCAACATTGAAGCCGAAGTTAATTCTAAGAACATCGCCTCGTCTATATCTTAGTAATCTAGAGGAATCAAAATTATCTTCTGCAGATACGTAAGTGGTAAAATTTTCTAACCAGTAGGAAATAAGATTAGCTTTTTTTAGCAGATCAATCCTTCCATCGGAAATATAAGTTTCTAAAAGATTATTTAGTTTTCGGATAGCTTGTTTTTTGTGAGCTATTACATCTTCTTTTGTGATTGGTTTTCCCATAAAATTCTCCTTCGCAAATTTATCGTTGCTGCATAGATAACTCAATCATGTCCGCAGAACATTTTTTATCATAATCCCCATTCAGTATATGTGCCAGTTCATGCTGGTAGGCACGCACCTGCTGTTCGTGACACTGCCGGGAGTTAATGACAATGGTAAAAGTCAAATCACCGTTTGATACGACATATGATTTTATGGTGCATGGCATATCGGCCATGCGTACAAAAATAGAATCGTTCATGTGTACAGATCTCCGATCAGGAATCTTTATTGCCACTTAAGCGGTCGATCATCTCTTTTACAAATTGGATATCCTCTTTTTTCACCTTCCGGGATGCATCAAAGAGAACTTTGTATTCAGGATTTGTAAAGAGAAATTCAGCAGCTTCTCTGGCTTCGTCGTCTATATAATAATGTCCAACCGTTTCTGGAAGAAGGGTTGTCTTATCTGTTCTACCCAATAAATAATCAATATCTACATTAAAGAAATCAGCTATTTTTTCGAGTGTTTCAAAATCCGGTTCTCTTGCGCCAGTTTCATACATACCTATCGTACTTCTGGATATTCCGAGCTTTTCTGCCATTTCGGCTTGTGTAAGTCCGCATGAGCTTCTAAGTCGTTTAAATATGTTTTGAAAATCTCCCATGTTGTTCCTCCTTATAAATTGATGGTATCACATAGCGTGATAAAAGTAAATATAAAAATGTCACAGAATGTGATTGACAGCATTATAAGCAGGTGCTATACTAAGCGTAGTCACAGAAGGTGACAAAATAGGAGGTGATGAAATTGGTTCCGTATGGAAAGCGGTTGATTGAATTAAGAGGAAACAGAAGTCAGGCAGAAGTTGCAAAAGCTGTTGGAATTGCGACATCAACACTCGGAATGTATGAGACGGAACAGCGTATTCCGAGAGACTCTACTAAGATTGCTCTTGCTAAGTATTATAAGACAACTGTACAAAAAATTTTTTTTACCGAAGATGTCACATAAAGTGACACAAGAAAGGAGGGAACGAATGGAAATAGAAAGAACAGTTCGTGTTGAATCCAATATTGATGAAGTTCTTCATAAGGTAGAGCGGCTAAACGATTTATTAAAGGAAGCCAAACATCTGGCGGATGAATTGGCTTCCTCGGAAATCTTAGAATTTGAAGTTAAGGTTTAAGTTGATTTCTTTTCCACATAATGGACAGGTACTTTTTCCGGCGGGAACAGAAATCGCATGGTTGCAATGCGGACAATTAACATCAAAGATACGTTTTGAAATTGCTTCTTTTGCTTGCTCTTTGATGGAATTTTCAAGTTTGTCCCGATTAAAAGTAATTTTAGTTTTAACCATAAAATGAGCCTCCTTTCTTTTTTACTTGGCATGGCGGTGCCTGTAGGGAAAGGATAGCACAGAGTTATGAGAATAGGAAGAGGGTAAATCCGGAATGCACAGTGGATTACCTTTTCGCAACAGAGGAATAGAAGGAGTAGGAGGTGAGGACACATGAATGGATATTATACTAAAAACCTTTATGGAAATAATGGAACGAATGCGAAGGGAAGATTAAAAATAGAAGCTTCGAATTTGCCAGAATTTAAGGAATTATTAGAAAAAGTTGAAGAAGAAGCCCGCCAATTAAATGAAACTATCAGCAGGCTTCGAAATTTTGAATTTAATATTGATTTTAGTATTGCGGAATCTACTTCGGAGTCATAGAAGCAGCATCGTCAGTTACTAGTGTCATAGCAATAAAGTATACACAAGCTTGAATAAAAACTTTCAGATCAGAGACATTGCGATCTTCCTGTTTTCGGATATAGTGTGCTTCATCATTACCAATCCAGGCAGATCGTTCAGCTAATAGCTTAACATTTTTAGCTAAAATATAATTTTTTATGCATTGACTGAGGGGTGCAACTTTAATGTTTTCTTCTGATTCTGGATGCTCATGTATTGCAAAATCTTTTATGAGAAATTCTAAAGATTTTCGGTAACCTATACCGCAAATTTCATCCAAGCCGCTATACTCCGCTTTTTCAGACTGATGATATATTTTTACAAAATTTGGAGAAAGGCTATTAATTACGTCAGGGAAGACTGTTTTACTTTGATGTTTGCGGGGAGCCAGAGAAATTAATGATCCGGTGGATTCGTAACGAGGAATACGAATTTCAACATCATAATAGGCGATAAAACATTCTTCGCAACCTTGGCAAAAGAATAATGCATACATACTACCAACATCAGTATTATAGACAGTTCCTGTTTTTATGTAATAGGCACTGAGAAGACGAAAGTCTCCAGTGCTATTGCAACATGGACAGTGAGAGGGAATGGAAAGCTTAAAGTCATGTGCTTCCCGTGAATCGGCTAAATTAGTTGCAGTAATTGTTTTATCCAATAAAATCACATCCTTTCAAGCAGATAATACCATATCAAGTGATAAGAGACAATGAAAGGAGAGAGGAGTGGTAGAGGTGAAAAGAAATATTCCATTCAAGATATGCCTCGGAATCGGATTTGTAGTTGGATGGATGCTGGGAGAATTTATTCTGAAAGTCCTTCAGATTCCATGATCTGATTGATACCACAGAAGGAGGTGAGATAGATGTGGTTCATATTTCTGATAGCCTGCATTGTCGTAGCCCTTGCAGCGTTACTGGTGATTCTCATTGGAAGTGTTGTGGTGCGCTACATTGTGAGAAAAGACAGGGAGATGGAAAGAAAATTTTTTGAAATGGACAAGGAGAACAAAGAATGAAAAAGAGCATACTGGCGGTACTGGTGGTTATTTTGGCAATTTTCGGAGGAATTATGACGGTAATGTCACTTGCTCCGGTAGGACAGGGTGAAGTTGGAGTGGTGTGGACCATGAAGGATGGAGTACAGAAAGAGACACTTAGTCCGGGAATTCATTTTATCAGTCCTACAGCCAAAATGAAGAAATATCCGGTATCCCAGCAGCAGTTAGTATTCAGTAATAATCCTGGTGATTATAACGAAAAGGAGCATGCTGACTGGCATGTGGATGCCCCGGCAAATGGCGGCATGGTAAAGCTGAATATGACTGTGAATTATAGCTTTCTTCCGGATAAAATCGTAGGTCTGTATTCCAAATTTAATGGAATGGATGGAGATGCCATTGTAGAATCCATGGTTCAGAATTCTATTGTTGCATACATAAAAGAGGTGACGCCGCAGTTCACGGTAATGGATATCTACAGTGACAAACGGGCAGAGGTGAGCCAGGCCATTACCAAATATCTGGATGCGAAACTGAGTGAAGAATATGGAATCAGTGTTGCGTCGGCTCTGATTATTGATGTGCAGCTGGACGAGACGCTGCAGGCAAAAATTCAGGCCAAAGAACAGGCAAAGCAGGATGCTGAGAAAGCAGAGCTGGACAAGCAGACAGCCATTGCCCAGGGAGAAGCTGATAAGGCCAAGGCTGAAGCAGATGCTGTAGTAAAGAAGATCCAGGCAGAAACTGAGGCGGAACAGACCAGAATTGCTGCAGAGGCAGAAGCTGATGCTAATAATACTTTGAATGCTTCGATCACGGATGAATTGATCCGGATGAAGGAAGCGGAGGCGCGTCTGGAACATGGATGGGTAACAGTCCAGGGCGCAGACACCGTTGTGACAACAGAATAAAAAGAAGCTCCAATGGGAGCTTCCTGGAGCCATAGCTCAATGGTAGAGCGCCTGTTCCCCCAGCAGGAGATCCGGGTTCGAATCCTGGTGGCTCCATTCGGTATAACTGCAGATATACCGCAAAGCAAAATGTACAACCGGTTTTACATAGTATGTAACAAGAATGTTCAAAGGAGGCGGAAGGATGCAGAAGGAAATGATGATTGGCAACACACACATTATTATTGATGATTCATGCTGCAGGGATGTGACTCCGGAGCAGAGAGCCCGGATCATGCAGCGGGTATCCAATATCGCATACCAGGCGCTGATTGCACAGGAGGCAAAGAAGAAACATGAAACTGCTTAAGAGAATCATAGAGGCTGCATTTCTGATGGCCAGCATTATGCTGCTGGCCTCGGATAATGTATGGTGCTGGATCGCCGCTATTGTTCCGTTTGCGGTATTCCTCCTCCTGATCGTTGCATGGGAAGAGGATGTGTGCGACGAGTTGTATTTGAAGTGAGGTAGCTGGTATGGGAAAGAAAAGACCACGACATCCGACACTGGCAGAGAAGAAGGCAATCAGTAAGGCCGGGCTTCTTCCGGAAAACTGGTGGGTACAGGATGCGGATAACAATGCAGTGACGCTGATCAGCAAGAGGAGCGGTCAGCGCAGGGTGATTTTATTGTAGAGAGAGGTAAGGTACATTATGGAGAAACCAACAAAGTCAATTTTAGGGGAACTGCTTAAAGCAAAGACGATGCGAGAAGTATCAGAAATTAGAATGAAAGCGGTAGACACGTACGCTTCTTTGCTTTTGGATAGCATTCAGCCAATGCCAGTTCCGGATATCCCTGCAATTCTATTTGCGTTAAGAGAAATACAGGAAGAACTTGTAAAGCGAAGTCCGGAAGCAGAAGCATTTTCTAAAATACTGTTTACTGGGATTGGAAGAGAGGTAACTGTAGAGACAATAACCCGGAAAGTAGAGAGGTAAGAAGAGATGGCAAAGGAAAGTTTATACGAACTGACAGAGCAGTATGCTGCAGTGCGGGACATGCTGTTTGATGAGGATGTGGATGAGCAGGTGATCAATGACACTCTGGCGAGCATTGAGGGCGCCATTGAGGTGAAGGCAGACAACTATGCAAAGATCATCCGTGAGATGAATGCAACTGCGGAAATGATCAAACAGGAAGAAGTCAGGTTGGCAGCCCGGAGAAAATCCCTGGAGAACAGATCAGCAGCTCTGAAGGATCGCCTGGAAGAAAATATGAGGTTCATTGATAAGAAGAAATTCAAGACAGATCTGTTTTCCTTCAATATTCAGACTAATGGTGGGACGCAGCCTTTGTGGGTATCGGAAGATATTTCAGAGATTCCTATGAGATTTCTGGTACAGGCAGATCCTGAGCCGAACAATACAGCCATCAGAGAGTACCTGAAGAATCATGAAGTGGATTGGGCAAAACTTCTCCCGCGTGGGGAGAGTCTGCGAATCAGATAGGAGGACGGCATGTTTATCAATGCATCTGTTGCAAAGAAATTGTTCAAGCGGGCATATACAACCGGTCTGAGAGTTGGCCGGTACAGAGACTTTCTGTACATAGGCGGTCCTTCCTGGGAGATGGAAATGAAGTATGAGGAGGTTCCCTATAAAATAAAGGCTGCCATTGTGGAACTCTGCGGACGTCTTCCGGAAAAGGAGGAACAATTCACTGCTACAAAAGAAGGTCTGCAGATGGAAGTTACGAATTATGAGACAGTCAAAGATCGGTACATGAGAGCGAAGACATTGCTGGATATGACACCGGTAGTGATTGATCAGAAATATGCCATGTTCAAATTACTGCAGTACCGGGAAGAGAAAGATTTTATTCTGGTTAACACAGAGCTGCTGGATCTGATCGATATACGGGAGATTGATACGGACAAGGAGGGAATGCCTTCCGGTCCCTGCAGTGAATCTTCATACCGGCAGAATCCGGTTTACTGGCATAGCGAGCTTGGAACTTTATGTTTATGTCCTGCCTACAGTGACCGGGTGATTGATAAAAGGACGTTGGTGGCACTGCAGGAAGTAGACTTTGAGGAGGAATAAGTAGATGGGATTGCCAGTATTGATTTATGGAAAATCAGGAAGCGGTAAGAGCCGGAGCCTGAAATTCTTTGATGAACATGAAATTGTGCTGCTGAATACCGAGCGGAAAGAACTGCCTTTTCGCAAGCGGTTTCCGAAGACAGGATCCAGCGACAACATCAACCAGATTATTGCCACGATCAATAAGAACCCGGAGAAGGTATATGTGATCGATGATGCTGGTTACATTATGACGCATCTATTTATGTCGCAGCACCGGAACAAAAAGGGAAATGCATCTTTTGAGATGTATGACGATATTGCAGATGCCATGTATGGGTTGGTGAAGCGGATCAAGACTGAGGTAACAGATCCGGACAAAATCGTGTACATCATTTTTCACGAAGATACAGATGATTTTGGTATTTCCAGACTGCGTACTATTGGAAAGCAGTTGGATCGGAAGGTGTGCCTGGAAGGCATGGTCACGATCTGCATCCGGTGTATGAGCGAGAATGGAAATCACTTCTTCCGGACAGTGACTGATGGATCCGATATCACGAAAACTCCGGAAGATATGTTTGAATCCGCTGAGATTGAGAACAACCTGAAAATGGTTGACGATACGATCCGTGATTTCTACGGATGGAAAAAATATGAAGCCAAGGGAGGAAATGAAGAATGAAACCGATTCCAGGATGGGATGAGACTCCGGCATATACCGGAGAAACAATGCAGCTGCCGAAGGGCCTGTATGTCTGCATTGTAAAGCAGGCCAATATTGTAGAAGCAAAGGATGGAAGAGAACAGCTGGCATTGCTGTTTGATATTGTGGAAGGAGATCAGAAGGGCTTCTACCAGAAGCAGTTTGATTCACGAAAAAGAAGTGGCTCTGATGTCAAATGGAGTGGTGTATATAAGCAGTTTACCAGAACAAAAGAAGATGCAGCGAATCCGTTCTTTAAAGGTGTGATCTGCTCCATTGAGAAATCTAATAACGGATACCGTTGGGACTGGAACGAGAAGAGTCTGGTAGGTAAGCGTTTCGGAGGTATCTTCGGTCGCAAGCAGTTTCTTACAAATTCTGGTGAAAAGCGTATGACCACGATACTGAAGCAGATCCGGAGTGTTGAAGGCTTGAAAGATGCAGAAATTCCGGAGGATGAGCTTCTTCCGGAAGGACCGGCAGCTGCAGCACCGGCACCGATGGATCCGGCTCATCCGCTGGGCGGAGGGGATGGATTCATAAACATTCCGGATGGTATTGATGAGGAATTGCCGTTTATGTAATTTAGTCGCTCCATTTTGGAGCGTGGATTGAAAGAAACATGTAATGAACGGAGGGCGCGCGTATGACAGCAGAAGAGATCAAGCAGACATATTCCATGCGCGATATTCTGGAAAAGTACGGAATCCATGTGAATCGGAGCGGTTTCGCGAGCTGTCCGTTTCACACTGGTGACCGGACTCCGAGTTTAAAGATTTATGACCGGGATTTTTATTGTTTTGCCTGCGGAGCGCATGGGGACATTTTCACATTTGTACAGAAAATGGACAACCTGACGTTCCGTGAGGCATTTCAGTCCCTTGGCGGAAGCTATGAGAAACAAAACACTGCAGCACGCATGAAGATCTATCATGCACAAAAAGCCAGGGAGATGGCGGCAAAGAAAAAGGCTGCAGACAGAAAAAGAGTGAAAGATAACCTGGATGCAATAGGGGAGCTGAGGCGGAAGATTCTACTTCTGGAACCGTTCAGTGACGAATGGTGTGAGGCACAGATGGAAATGACCCATCAGCTTGCCCTGTTTGATTATATGCAGGAAGAGGATGGACTATGGAGCCATTAAATAAATTGACGAAAGAAAGCATCCTGGAGGAAGAGGTGTTCACAGAACTGTTCGACCAGGAGGATGAGATATATAAAGCAAAGCTCATGATTTCCCTGGAAGAGCGGGCGCAGGAGTTGGGTGTAAAATCCAAATTCACAAAGCTTCTGAATGCCTATAAGCGTGTGGAGCGGGAGAGCCGGAAGAGCAGAAGCAGAGTCAGTTCGCTGATTGAGAACTGGACAAACTTCATCGGTCCATATGGAAGGATGAAGTGCAAGTCCTGGATTGCTTCGGAGGATGGGGTGATGCTCTACAACCCAAATACTGGAATCACGGACATCGTAGCTTGTTACCACCCGATTCTTCCGGTGGAGCGGATGAAGAACCTGGAGACCGGGGAAGAGCGTATTAAGCTGGCATACAAGAGAAATAATCAGTGGAACGAAATTATCGTGCCAAAGACCGTAGTGACGTCGGCCAGCAAGATCGTAGCGTTATCCGGCCGGGGGATTTCTGTGACCAGTGAGAATGCAAAGTTTCTGGTTCGATACCTGGCAGATGTGGAAAATGCCAATGATGATGCCATTCATGTGCAGTATTCCAGCGCCAAGCTGGGCTGGATCCGCGGCGGATTCCTCCCGTATGATACGGAAATTGTGTTTGATGGTGATACCAGGTATGGTCAGATCTATGACAGTATCCAGCAGGTTGGGAGCAGGAACCGATGGTTTGAGTATGTGTCTGGACTCCGGAAGACAAAGCGTCTGGAAATCAAACTAATGCTGGCTGCGTCCTTTGCCAGTGTCCTGGTGCAGCCATTATCCGGACTTCCATTCTTTGTGGATCTCTGGGGCGAGACAGAGGGCGGTAAATCCGTCACACTGGCCGTGGCTGCGTCTGTGTGGGCATGCCCGGAGGAGAATGCCTATATCAAGGATTACAAGGGCACAGATGTAGGCCTGGAAGTGATCTGTGATCTGCTGAACCATCTGCCTTTAATCCTGGACGACAGCAGTAAGAAGAACCGGAAGCTGGAAGAAAATTTTGAGGGGCTTGTGTATGATCTGTGTTCCGGAAAAGGTAAGACGCGGTCAAACAAGGAATTGTCTATCAACCGGGAGAATCACTGGAAGAATTGCATCCTGACCAACGGAGAGCGCCCTCTGAGCTCCTATGTGACGCAGGGAGGAGCTATTAACCGTATTCTGGAACTGGAATGCGGTGCGAAGGTTTACGACGATCCTGGAGCGGTGATGGAGCTTATTTGCAAGAACTATGGATATGCAGGAAAGGAATTTGTGGATCTGATCAAAGACCTGGGTATTTCCAAAATCCGGGAGATTCAGAAAATGTTTCTGGAGGAGCTGGCAGATGATGAAAAGATGCAGAAACAAAGCCTGTCCATGTCCATTATTCTGACTGCAGATAAACTGGCTACAGAGTACTTGTTCAAAGACGGGCAGTACATCAGTCTGGAAGAAGCAAAGGAGATTCTGACAGACAGGAATGAGATCTCTGACAATGAACGCTGCTACGAATATCTTATGGACAAGATTTCCATGAATCCGGCCAGATTTGAGAATACTGTGGAGACGTTGGAAAAGTGGGGAATAATCAGTGATGGCTATGCCATTATTTTCCCAGCAGCATTTACAGAATTATGCAAAGGCGGCGGATTTTCGAAGACAGCGTTTCTCTCCTGGGCAGAGCGTAAAGGTTTCCTGCAGGCAGATTCCGGCCGGAAAACGAAGATTAAGAAGATTGCCGGGCGTTCCATACGCTGCGTATTTTTGAAGATGAATGGTGGGGAAGAAAAGCTGGAAGACCATGAATTTCATTCTGTCAGTACATATGAACAGGAGGAGCTTCCCTTTGATTAGAGTTACCAGGTTACCAAGTTACCAGGTTACCCATGGAAATACGTATTTATAAATGAAGAAAAAAATTGAAAATATCAATACTTTTTCCCTATATAGAAAAAATCGGTGGTTACGTGGTAACTTGGTAACCCGATACGAAAAAGCGTTGAAAAATCAATGTTTTTACGGTTACCACTACTTTAACCTATTTGGTAACGTGGTAACTCACAGGAGGGTATATGAGCAATAAATCATCAGGTACGGGCTTTGAATATGACTTTGCGGAGTACATGGCAGAGAAAGGATACTGGGCACATGTGTTCCAGGACAATCGTAACGGGCAGCCATTTGATATTATTCTTGCAAAAGACGGGAATACACAGGCAGGTGACTGTAAGGTATGTGAGAATGACGTATTCCGTCTGAGCCGTATGGAACCCAATCAGATCAGTGCAATGACACGCTGGGTGGAATGCGGGAATGGAGAACCATGGTATTACATCCTGCTGGAAAGAGCCAATCAGGTATTCAGAGTGCCATTCAGTAAATTACTGGAACTGAAACGTTCCGGACAGAAAATGATAGATGATGCACAGATTATACAGCTTGGTGAGTTGTTATGCAATGACTGGGAGAAATGGAAATGGAAGTAACGATCAGTAATGAAATCATTGTAAAGCATCCCACAGAAGAGTTAATTGAGTGGGCACGAAAGAATCTGATATTTGAGAATCCGGAATATATCTCCAGAGTACGCAGAGGGTTATGGACTGGTAAGACAGATCGGTATCTGGCAATGTACAAGGTTGTGTCCGATGCGTTGGTTCTTCCCTGTGGGGTAGGAAAGCAGATCAGACCACTCTTGAAAAACAGCAGAATACAGTTGGATCTGGCAGATAACGGACTTTTGAAGTATGAGAAACAAATTCCTCTGTATGATTACCAGACTCCGGCAGTAACGGCCATGAAGACGTATGGCTGCGGAATTCTTCAAAGTCCATGTGGCTCCGGGAAGACACAGATGGGAATTGCATTGGCAGCGGAGATCAGCCGCAGGACCCTCTGGGTGACGCATACGCAGGATCTGCTCAATCAATCCTATGAGCGCGCTGCTCAATATTTTGGGAATGGCATACTGGGAAAGATTACTGCCGGGAAAGTTGAAATCGGGAGTCATATCACATTTGCTACTGTACAGACACTGAGTAAGCTTGATCTGGCAGCATTCAAATATACCTGGGATGTGATCATAGTAGATGAGTGTCACAGATTATCCGGTACACCGGCATCTGTTACGATGTTCTACAAGGTGATGAGTAATCTGGCAGCAAGATATAAATATGGCTTGTCAGCAACGGTACACAGATCTGATGGACTGATCAGAACCACATTTGCAATCCTGGGAGGTGTGGCATATCAGGTCCCGGAGGAAGCAGTAGCAGATAAGACCATGAAGGTATCGATCTTGAAAAGGGAGACGGGAATCCCGTTATCTGCAGCATGCCAGGATACAGACGGGACTATGGTATATGCCAAGCTTATCCCATATCTGGTAGAAAACCGGGTGAGAAATGAATTGATTATCTCTGACTTGGTGGAAAATGCGGATCACTATAACATCATCCTGTCTGACCGGCTGGAACATTTAAAGCTGCTGCAGTATATGCTTCCGCGGGAACTGCAGAGAATGAGTGCCATGATAGATGGACACATGACCAGCAAGAAAGCCAAGGCAGATCGGGTAATGGCCATTGAGAACATGAGAACTGGGAAGAATCATTTCCTGTTCGTAAGTTATAGTCTGGCCAAGGAAGGTCTGGACATACCGAGACTGGATCGGATGTACCTCGCAACACCCAGAAAGGATTATGCAGTGGTCACGCAGAGTATCGGCCGGATTGCCCGGACATTTGAAGGAAAACAGGATGCGATCTGCTATGACTACGTGGATGATATTGATTTCTGTGAGAATCAGTTTAAGCGCCGGAAGACGTCCTACAGGAAGGCGGGGTGCATATTCCTATGATAGAATTTGATGAGCTGCAAGCTTTGTATGAGAAAAAGCGAAAGAATGAGCAGGCGGTACCTGCGGAGCTGCTGCAGACAAAGTACAGAAAATCTTATGAGCAGCTGTGTGAGAATCTGAAGGAAAAGCAGTGTGAGCTGCGGATGTACTACATGAGCAGAATCCGGGAACTGAGCAATATAGCGGATCAGCTGGTGTATGAGGACTTTAACCAGGAAGACAGTTATGAGTGGCTGATGGAACGGTGTGATCAGGCTTATAAGAAATATCATGATCCGTTTATGAAGCAGCTGCTGATCGGACTACAGAATGGATTTGGTGGAGGAAAAAAAGATGGGGGAAGAAGTAACTTATAGCCCGGAACAATGGGTGGAGCATTATCAGGGAGATTACCTGAAGACAATGACAATTGAGACTGCTGGCCGGATCATCAAGAGTGATATGACCAATGTGGCCAGAAGCTGTGTCTCCGTTGGATTTCACTTGAAAGCAATCCGGGACATGGAACTCTTCCGGGATGCAGGATATGATACGCTGTGGGATTATGCTGCAGATCAGTTTGGAATCAGTAAATCATCAGCTTCCAGGTACATGGAGATCAATGACCGTTTTTCTATTGGCGGTAATACACCGATGCTGCAGAGAGAGTATAAAGATTTCAGTAAGTCCCAGCTGCAGGAAATGATCAGTTTGTCCCCGGAACAGGCCAGGAAGGTAACTGCAAAGACTACGGTAAAGCAGATCCGGGAAATGAAGACGCCGAAGAAAAGAGTGGAAGAGCCGGCGGTGGTCGAGCGGAAAGATATTTCTGAACAGATGAATGTGAAAGATTATCCTGGAGTTGTTCCGGAAGAGTCCGTTGCGACGTCGCAACAGAAAAAAGTTCCGGATACAGAAGTAAGTTCACGGCATTGTATTACCGGAAAAAGTAAGTATGGTTTCTGTAATTGCTGTGGTTATGGTGGCGTGCAGTGCTGCAATGAATGTTCTGAAGACTGTAATGTTAGATGTGGCTGGTTGGATGAACAACAGGAAGAGCCACAGAAGAGTATTCCAGAAATTGTGGAATATGATCGCAGCACTTTAAAACGCATGATTAAAGACACGGAATCAGCTCTGGAACTGATGCGTGACTACTGGATGCAGAATCAGCCACTTACATATGCCAAACACACCATGCAGTTGCAGGCTTATAAGATGCTTCTGGAGTATCATGAGAATCTGGATGAAGAAGAGGTTGAAGAGGTGATACAGCCTGAACTTCCTCTGCTGAAGAACAATGACCAGCGAAAAGAATGGCTGCAGAATTACCAATCCTGGGGACTTTGGTACGAGGATAAAAATATTGGTTGTCGGTACTACAAATATGATTTTGAATGTGGTGCGAAGCTCATTGTGGCGGAATATGATAATCACAGCCCGCATGCATATAGCCCGGTGAATGCATATTTTCATTTGGTCGGTGGTCCGAAGCCACCACAGGGCAAGTATGGTGAGACGAAGTGGGTGCATCATGATGAGTATATTCCGGCATCAGATCATATTACCGGTTTGGCAGAGTTTTTGAAGGAGATACAGAAGAATGGCGAAAAATAGAATACATAAGACCAGGGAAGAATTGCTGCATGAACTAAACTATACAGCAAAATGCAGGAGGAACAGCTATTCGGCATCATTTTCTGGATTGTCAGTGTACCTGACTCATATCCTGGTCTTCCAGGAACATTGGAGACCGGGGCAGATCCAGAAATTGCACCAGGCAATTGCTGACGGTCTGGCAGATGAGTCCTTTGACATTGATGCAGCTAATGCCCGACTAAAAGAGAAGACAGGGGTTGCGTTTGAGGTTGTGAAGCATGAAGACAGAGACATTCATGTGAGCAGGAAAAAGAAATACCGGTACATGATGGAGCAGAAGCTTAATGAGGCAGAGGATGAGATCTGTACGTATTGCATGCGCTGGTGCCTGATTGCGTACAGTTATCTGATGGACAATGGATTTGGCAGAAAGCGTATCAACCGGATCAGCGACGCACTGAAGGAATGTCTGGAAAAGTCAGTGAGCGGTGTGGTGGATGCCAAAGTTGCGGTGATGTGGAATGAGCTTGCTGCAGCAGGATGGCTTATCGAGATGCCGAAGGAATGTATACTGCAGAGGTGATGGAGGATAAATCGATGAAATGCGTAGATTGTGATCTGAAAAAATTTCAGGAATGTAAGTGCGGAGGCAACCGATACTACTGTGGACATCCGGATGCACCAATGCAGAACGGACCGGCACTGATCTGTAAGACAGAGCGCCATTCCACGGAGTTGACGATTAAGACAAGCCCCAGGTGGTGTCCGTTGCGGAAGGGAGGGAATCTGAAATGACAGAAAGAGAGTATGATGCAATTCAATATGACTTGAGCAAATTGTTGAAGAAAGTGAGGCGCGGATATAACAGAGCCTCTGGTAAACGTGAGGAGGCATATGAGGAAGGGGTATTGGCATGTAAAAGTGCTCTTTCAAGATATAACCCTAATCCGAAACATAGAGAGGCATGTACGTGGGCAAAACAGTTGGAGACGAATCCCTGGATTCCAGTTACAGAGAGACTTCCAGAAACGAATGATTACATTCTGATCTCGTTTGAAAATTACCCGCTGTCAGATATCGGGCGGTATGAGGTAGATGTAGAAGGTAGCGGAGCATTTTATCCGGGTAATAAGGATGTGAGCTATGCATCAATAGGAGTATTTGTAAATGCCTGGATGCCGCTACCGGAACCGTGGAAAGGAGAATGAGCATGTACTGGAATTATTGTAACAAAAATTGCGAATATATTGACAACAAAAATATGAAATGCACCGCAGATGGAAGGATTGTTGCGGCAAATTTGACGGTGCATGGAGGTTGTGTCTCTTTTCGTTATAGACACACAGTAAAATGCGTGAAAGACAGAGAACTGGAACAGAGAGAGGAACGTAGCAATAAGATGCCAGAGGCAATGGTGGATTTCATCTGGCGCCGGTTCATGAGAGTTATTTAAAACCAAAATGAGAATTCGATTGTCTATATAGCATAGGCCTACCAAAAATGAAAGAGAGGAAGAGCAATGAGCGAAAATATGCGGATGACAAAAAAATTGCTTGGAAATTACCGCAAATACAAAAGAGAGATTCCTTTTCTGGAAGCTGAACTGCAGGAAATGCTGACATCGGATTCTGGTTTTGGAAATAGTGTAATTCTGGATTACAAGAGGGGATACCCGCAGCCCCAAAGTGTAGTCGGCTTTGATTGGGATTTATATGGCCATCGACGTGGTGTCCTGGAGCGTAGAAAACAGCAGGTAGCTTTTGTTGAAAAATGGATTGCGGATATTCCGGATGGTCAGATTAGGGTTATATTTCGAATGCGGTATTGTGAAGGTATTTCCTGGGTAAAGATTGCAGAGAAAACAGGGTATGGAGGAAGAGGGGATTATATTCGGTTACATATTCGGGATGCATATTTAAAAAAATCAGGGATAAAATGAAAAAAGGTCGTTTTGGTCGGAAAAGTCGTTTTACAATATAATTGGGCTGACAGATAAGCCTGTTTGCATGTAAAGTACCTTTCTCACCTTGTCGAAGTGTCACAGCTTCGGCGGGGACTCGGCTTCTACAGTATGCCGGCAGTGATGCGAAGACTGTAACAATCCAACACATTTTTTGAGACATCCTGTAGAAATGCAGGATGTTTTGTTGTAAAATAAAGAAAAACGTGTTGGAGGGAAACTTTATGCAAATACAACCAGGAGATTGGTTGAGTTTTATTGGTTCTGTTATAGGAACGCTGGTTGGCGCGGTAATTGCAATATTCGTTATGAAAAATACATTAAAGGATGCAAAACAAGATCGCATTCTGACTTTTTGCAATCAGATTGTTGATGAGAGTGTCAGGGTAATTGCTAACATTACGGATGCGACAATGTCGGCGCAACAATTTTTAACAACGGCTCAGAAGAATGAAAAGATAAAGGCTGTGGAAGATTTTGATACGGCATTAAATAGCATATGGTGTTTAAAGATTAAAATAGGTGCTAAGAGTAAAAAATACAAATACTGCGATCAAATAGAAAATGATTTACAAAGAATTTTAGTTTGTGTGAATGGACTCACGGTAAATAAATTAGAATATGTTAATGAAAACGCGACCCAAGGACAAATTCTAGCATTGGTAAATAGTGAAAAATATCAAATTCTTTTGAAACGATTAAAAGAGTTTGATGAAGATCAAGAGAGCATTAATTCGTTACGTGAAAATGTAAAAATGTTTTATGAGATCAATACGAAAAAAGTAATATAGCAATCAAAGAGTCACCTCACCGGGTGGCTCTTTTTCTGCCCTAAAATGAAAGTGAGGTGAGCCTGGATGACTGAAAAACAGAAGATATTTGCAGATGAGTACCTGATCGATCTGAATGCCACCCGGGCTTACAAGGTTGCATATCCCCGGGTGAAGAACGATGAGACTGCAGCAGCGGCAGCTGCGCGGTTGTTAAAGAATGTTAAGGTTGCAGCATATATCGAGAAGCGGATGCAGGACCGGCAGAAGCGGACAGAGATCACCCAGGATATGGTGCTGCAGGAACTGGCAGCCATTGCCTTTGCCAGAGCTTCTGACTTTGCACAGATTGTGAAGGGACGAGTAGTCTTGACCAATACGGCTGATATGTCGGATGAACAGATCAGAGCGATTGCTGGAATTAAGCAGGGAAAGTTCGGTATCGAGCTGAAACTGAATGACAAAGAGAAAGCCTTGGAGTTACTGGGGCGGCATCTGGGAATGTTCAAAGACCGGGTGGAAGTCTCTGGTCTGGACGATGAAAAGAAGAAGCTGGATGATATCCTGCAGCAGATGCGAGGTGGTGGATAGTGAGCACTGAACGTCTGGTACTGTCGGACAAGTACAAGGCCTTCCTTCGGTGCAACGCTCCGGCAGAGTTTCTGGAGGGCACTACGGCGGCCGGAAAGACGACAGTAGGGTTGTTCAAGTTCATGCTGAAGGTAGCTGAGAGTCCAAAGAAGCTGCATATCCTGGCAGCAGATGACACCGGAGCAGCTGAGAAGAATATCATCAACAAGGATTTGGGAATCTTGGATGATTTTGGTATGCTGGTGGAATACAAGGGAAATGGATCCGGGGAATACAAGATGCCACATATTTTGTTCCATACATCTGGCGGTGACAAGATTGTCTTCGTAGTTGGCTATGGCAATAAGCGGAAGTGGAAGGATGCCCTGGGTGGTCAGTATGGGTGCCTGTACATTGATGAGATCAACACTGCAGATATTGATTTTGTCCGTGAGGCGTCCATGCGGTGCGATTACCTGATGGCAACACTGAACCCGGATGATCCAAGCCTGGATGTGTACAAGGAATACATTAACTGCAGCAGGCCGCTTCCGGAATGGGAGACAGAGACTCCGCAAGAAATTAAAGATGAGCTGAAAGAGGAACCAAAGCCCCGCTGGGTGCATTGGTTCTTCTCTTTTGACGATAATGCCGGCCTTCCGGAAGAAAAGAAGCAGCGGATCATCCAGAACACACCGAAGGGCACGAAGATCTGGAAGAATAAGATCCTGGGGCTGCGAGGTAAGGCAACTGGTCTGGTGTTTTCAAACTTCGATCGGAAAATTCACGTAAAGTCAAAAGAGTGGGCGGGGCAATTTGTCCAACGTCCCGGAGAGCCAAAGAAAAAGGAATTTTTCATGTACTTTTCGGTTGGCATCGATACGTCATATTCCCAGAAGTCGCCGGATACAATCGCATTGTCCTTTCTTGGAATAACAAACAAGGGCAGATGTATTGTTCTGGCAGAGAAAGTGTATAACAATGCCGAGTTGGAAAAACCACTTGCTCCTTCTGATACGGTAATTAACATTGTGGATTTCATGGATCGGAACCGGAAAGAATGGGGCTTTGCAAAAAATGCATTCTTAGACAATGCCGATCAGGCAACCATGCAGGAGTGGAATAAGTATAAGCGTAGAAATGGCTGCGTATATGTGCTCAATGATGCATGGAAGCAGATGGAGATTATTGATCGTATCAATGCCCAGTTAGGATGGTTTGCTTATGATGCAGACAAAGAGCCGTGTTTCTATGTGTTAGACACCTGTCCGGAATACATACATGAGCTGGAAATATACAGTTGGCGGGAAGATAAAGATAATATGCCAGAAGATGGACATGATCATATGGTCAACTCTGTACAGTATGGCTGGATTCCATATCAGAGCAAGATTTACAGGGGGTGATGAAGATAAACTGGATTCAGAATTTTGTAAAAAAGCTGTTCCGAATTGAAACAAAAAGGGACAGAGAAGTAGTGATTATTGAGCCGCATACATTCCTGGCCAATGTAATCCGGAATAAATTGTGGTATCGAGGTGATTCTGCAGAGATCGAGCAGTATTTTCAAAAAACCGCTCGTTTCGATGTTGAAAAAGCACGTTTCTGGGCAGCGAAAGCACAGGGCAGTGTCCGTAAGATGCACAGTGGCATCGTGGCAACTGTTATCGACCGGTACCGGGATATGATCCTGGCTGACATGGACGACATCTCCTTTGGAGAGAACCAAGGAGCAGTTGAGGAACTGTGGAATACGATATTTCAGGAAGAGCGCCTGAACGATGTGATTGGGGAAGGAATCGCCGGCGCATTGGCATCCGGTGATGGGGCGTTTAAGATAACGGCGGATGAATGCAGCCAGTATCCGATCATAGAGTTCTACGATGCTGAGAATGTGGATTTTGTGTATGTGCATTCTAAGCTCAAAGAAATCAAATTTTATACCGACTACAAAGATGGAAACAGGACATTCCGTCTTGAAGAGAGATACGGACACGGATATGTCCGTTACAAACTGTATGATGATGCAGGAAAAGAGGCGGAACTGAAGCGTCTGCCGGAGACTGCTCATCTGATAGACATCGGTATTCCTGGAGATCTGATGCTGGCAGCACCACTCAAAATATTTTCTTCTGTCAAATATAAGGGTCGTGGCAAGGCTCTGTTCGATAGTAAGACGGATGTACTGGACGGTCTGGATGAAGTGATCAGCCAGTGGGTGGATGCTATCCGAATGGGACGTATCAAGAGATATATTCCAGATAAACTTATTCCACGGGATCCGGATACCGGGGAACTGCTCCCAGCGAACCCGTTTGATAATGATTTTATTGCCATCGGCGATAACATGTCGGAAAAGGCGAATCAGCAGGTGGAGGTATCTCAGCCACAGATTTCCTATGAGGCATACTGTAACGCTAGCAATCTGTCCGGAGTTGCGTTTTGCAAAGTCCACGGAGGAAAAGAATTATAAACTCAACATTGAAAAGTCCGGAAACTATGATCTTGTAGTGGAACTGCATCTGAATGCGTCTGCGCTGCATAATGGACGAGGATGCGAAGTGCTCTATAAATCTGAAAAGGGCAAGGCATTTGCACAGCAGATTCAGAAGCAGCTGGCAACGGTCTTTAAGAATCGTGGAATTCAGAAAAGGGATAATCTGTATATGCTGGCAAAAACGAAAGCACCTGCGGTTATCGTGGAAAGCTTCTTCTGTGACAGCTCGGCAGATTGTGAGATCGCAGAGAAGACGGATGTGGCGCTGTTAATCGCCCAGGGCATCCACGGTGGGGCAATTAAGCAGAGCAGCTCCGGATCTGGATTCCTGTACAGAGTTCAGTTGGGCGCGTTTCGGAAAGAGGACAATGCTGTGAAACTGAAAAAGGAACTGCAGACCAAAGGTTTCCAGGCAATTTTGACGACGGTGGATCTGGCCGGAATTCTGTACAGGGTACAGGTAGGCGCATACACCAAGAAGAGCAATGCGGAAGCAATGAAGAAACGGCTGAAAGATGCAGGCTATGATTCTGTGATTGGTCAGGCATAAATGATAACGAAATCAATTTATTGGAAAGCTAATGTTCAAATAGGGTGTCATATATAGGGATGCATGAATGAAGAAAATTAAAAAAATAAAGGGCAAAATGCCCTTTATTTTTTATAATCCTGCAGAAGTTTTGTCACATATGATTCAGACATTCCGAGTTGAAATGCTATGTCTTTTTGTTTAATTCCATTTTTTTTCATTTTGATTATATCGTCGATATGATCAGCTTTTTTATCTTTTTTAGGAATAGTAGATTGAAAAATTGTTTTTCGTCCGCTATCATATGATTCGATTTCCAATGTTGCAACTCCGAATTCAGTATTTCGTCGAAAGGATAGTTTATTCTTCTTTTTTACGACTTCGGTGTTTTCATCTATTAGTAAGTCATTTAATGTGGTATTGCCAAGGGTTTCAGGTAGAGATAAAGTAGCAGGATGGATAGGAGAAATTATTTTTTTGGTCATGTTTATCATTTCCTTCTTTGCTTGTTGAATTTAATAAATTTATTATATGCAATGCTTTTGGATGTGTCAATATATTTTTGAGATGAAAATATCAAATATACTAAAGTCGGAAAAGGAAAGGTTATAATGAATTTGCCATTTTACGTTAAGATTGGAATGCTAATCTTGAAAAGAGCATGTGACCGATAAAAAATCATTTCCAACGTGTATGTACCTACGAGCTGGCTCATCTGGAAATGATATGTGCCATTGTATATCAGTTGACAAAGAATATGACCATGGAAGAATTAAAAGCATCCGGTTTTGACAAATACTATGTAGATCATACTACAGCGCTGTGGCCACAGGCAGCAGGCGGCATTCCGTTTAATGCCTGTGAGTTTCAGTCCAAGGGAGATGCAATCACTGATCTCACGGAGGACCTTGCTGCGGAGGGTGCGATTGTATAAAGACAACATTGAGGTTTTAAAAGAAAGTTCCCGATAATCTGGCATACTAGCTGCCAGATATGAGAACCCTAGAAATTCCAATGTATTTCAATAGGTACTTCCTTAGTTACAGGGTCTTTTTTGCCAACCAATACATAATCAATCAGCTTTTCAACCGTTTCCCTGTCTAAGTGTTCAAGATTTGTATATTGCTCGATTAACTGTCGTCTGTTGTCGCCAATCAGCATTTTTCTTTCAATAACATCAAGCTGTTTCTGCGTATCAATCACCAGTTTTTCGAGCCTTTCTTTTTGTGTTGAGAAGTCTTTGGATAAATCCAAGTAATCAAGTTCGGAAAGAATACCCTTTACCTTATCTAAATATAATTCTCGGATTCCTTTTGTATATTCCGCAATCTTTTTTTGATAAGCAGCAATCTCCGTTTCCAGAGCTTCTTTTTGACCTCGCAAGTCATTGTTGAATTGCACATTTTGTTCAAGCTCATCTTTGTCAAGATATTCTGCGGATAACTTATTAAGTTCATCAATCACAGCTTTTTCTAATTTGTCTACTGAAATGAAAGAACCTATACAAGCGTCCTTTGCTACATGGCGGTTAGAGCATTGTAAATAATGCTTACCATGATTCTTTGACGAACGCATTGTATAACCACAATTCATACAGCGAGCTTTTCTGGCAAATAAACCGATTGTGCCAACTGTGAAAGGTTTTGCCTTTTGAGCTACCAATGCTTGAACCCTATCCCATAACTCACGGTCAATAATCGGCTCATGTGTACCCTCAACTCTGTACCACTCGTCTTTGGGTCTGGGTTTGTTTTGCTTTGTCTTATAAGAAACGCTGCCATATTTCCCTTGAACCATATTCCCGATATAGATTTCATTCACCAACATATCTGATATGGCAAAATATTTCCATAGGGTACTGTTTTTCGTTTTAGGCTGCTTGTAACGCAAACCATGAAGTCGTTTGTATTCCGTAGGGTTTGGTATTCCTCTGTCATTCAGCATACGGGCAATGGCGGTCTTTCCATATCCCTGTGAAAACAGTGTAAAAACTTCTCTGACAACTTCCGCAGCTTCTTCATCAATAATCAAATGCCCTTTTACGTCAGGGTCTTTTTTGTAACCATACAGAGCAAAAGCACCGATATGGTGTCCGTTCTTTCTTCTGTCAGTGAGAACGCTTTTAATGTTCTCTGACATATCCTCCAAGTACCACTCATTCACCAGACCGTTAATCTGTCTTGATTTCTTATTTCCTTTATTAGCGGTATCTGCATTATCAACAATGCTGATGAAGCGAATACCCCAAATAGGAAAAAGACCGTGGATATATTTTTCCACTAATTCTAGTTCTCTGGTAAATCTGGATTGTGTCTTACAAAGGACAATATCAAATTTACGATTCTTTGCGTCCTCCAACAACCTGTTAAATTCTGGTCGTCGTCTGTCAGAACCAGTGTAATCATCATCACTGTATATGTTGTAGACTTCCCAACCATGCTCTAATGAGTATTGAAGTAACATTGACTTTTGATTCTGAATACTGTTACTGTCGTCTGTTTCTGATTGTTTGTTTCTATCTTCCTCTGATAAGCGGCAATAAATAGCAACTCTTGATTTTGATTCTATCATGCTTCGTTCTCCTTTTTGAGAAGACGAAACAAACTATCTCTACATAATGTTATTATAACATCTTGTAGGATAGTTTGTCTATCATCTGGCAGGAGTTGCCCTTCCTTTATTTTTTTCATATTGATTTATCAACTCTATCCATTTTAGAGTAAATGCTTTTGTAAACGCCGCTTTATCACAATTTTTAAAAACATTCTTGCAAACTACCTTTGCGTCATTTGCCATTGAACCACCTCACTACAATATATTTACAAAGTATGCAAAAATGCTTGTACATTATGAAAGAATTTGTCTATAAAGTAAGAAGTAATCAGATGGCTTTGGAAAGCTCCACTGGAATTTCACCATTCCCATTCTGATGGGTGAACCGCACCATGCGAGTGTATCATTATTCTGATATACGGGTCATGGCAGCAACTTTTCCAACAGTCGCTTACGGATCACTGGCGTGGTCGCTCGCTTCTTTATCCCTCCTTTTCATGGGTCATGGCGTTCCAGTCCGTCGGCTCACCGCATATCAAACGTATCTGATTACTTTATTCAATTTTCAAAGAACACTTGTAAAACGGAGCTGGAATGAGGTGGTATCACACTCCGTATATATTCGCTTATTTCACTCTGACTTCAAAACCTAGAATTGCTTTAATAAGGGCAGCTCTAATTCTGCCTTTCAGTTCCATATCGACCACAATATACATATTTCCGTGTTCATCATAGAACGGGCGTAAACTTGCTTTTGATATGTAAGCGTCATAGTGATTTAAAATTTTCTCTATTGCCACTTCGTCGCCATCAGCAGCTAAACTGATTGTGGAGAATAGAGGACACTTTTTTGTAGACTTCATCATGTTATAATTCCTCCTCGTACATATCTCTAATGAGCTTTAGTGAACACATTCTGTTTCTATAAACAGAGTTTCTGGAAATATCCAAAATCTCTGCGATTTCTGCGTCTGGTAATTCCAGAAAGTAGAACATCAACACAACATTGCGTCGTCTTTCACTTAATTTTTTGATTGCTTCACATAATTTCTCATCATAGACACGAACTTCTGTACCGAACACATCAAAGGAAGTAAATTCAAGCGAGTATTCGTCCGATACACCCAACTGGTTTAATTCCAGCTCTGGTATTTCACAGAAAGATATTTCATGCTTTGCACGTCTGGCAAGTTCTTTGTTGTAGTTCTTTACAGTTCTGCCAATCACCTTACGAGCCAGACAGTCAAATTGAAGTCTTATAGCGTTCTCAAATGAAGAAGGTTTCATAATCTCACCTCCTTTCAAGTTGAAGTTGCTAAAGCGAAAAGGCTTTTTACCTCTTTCCGCACTAACACTCAACACGGAGGGGTGATTTGTAACCCGAATCAGAAAAAAATCAAAAAATTTTTTAAAGTAGCAAAAAAGCACAAGAGCAATACTGACGTGCTGTTCTTGTGCCTTATAAATTGTTCCTGCTATGTGATGTGAAAAACCATATACAAGAGCGATATAATCCGCAAAAGTTAAACGGATTTTTTTAACAAGCTACCAATGGTCGAATGTTGTTGAATGTATAGGCATTCCATGCGGCTACCTCCTGAAGCCGCTAAAACAAAACCAACCAGTAGTTTGTCCACCGTTGGACAAAAATAAAACGGCGGCTGTATGAACCGTCGTTCTATCTAAAAGGACGTATAAAAGCATTACTGCTGACAACGGTTTTTTTTTTACCGCCAAGCAGCATATATTGTTATTTACCTGTTCATAGGAACTGATAAACCTTGCAATACGTTTTACTGTACCTGTTACAAATTCTTTAGGAACAGTAAAATGTAGTGAGGTGATTAATTATGCGTAAAACAGAAGATAAATACGATTTCAGAGCCTTTGGTCTTGCCATCAAAGCGGCAAGGATGAAACAAGGTCTGACCCGTGAACAGGTGGGAGCAAAAATTGAAATTGACCCACGCTATCTGACGAATATTGAGAATAAAGGGCAGCACCCAAGTTTACAGGTGTTTTATGACCTTGTAACTCTACTTAATGTGTCTGTTGATGAAATTTTCCTGCCGACCAGTGACAAAGTAAAAAGCACTCGCCGCAGACAGTTGGAACAACAGCTTGATACTTTCGACGACAAAGATATGGTTGTCATGGAGAGCGTCGCTGCTGGTATCATCAAATCAAAGGAAGTGGGGGAAGATTAGTTCCTCCATTTTTATTTGCCTGCCAATCATACGGGATATGGTGATAGGTAATAAAAATGAGCCGATAATCTATGAGATATGAAATCCTCTGAATTATCGGCTCTGCATCTAAGTGTCTGGCTCTTTGATTACTGTTATTTTTAATTTGCTGGCATTAATTAGGTTTTCCTGTTTGCATTTTGGACAATACAGTGGAAAATTTATCAACTTAGTATCCGTTCTGATTTTTGTTCTTGTTTTATTCTTGCATATAGGACAGTATATCCATTTTGCTGTTCCCATTTGTTTCCTTTCTGATATACTATTTTAATGTAAATTCACATGCCAAATAATAAGTGTCATAATCCCAATCTTTAGGGGATTCGAAATAAGAAATACTTACTATTATTCTATAGTGCCCTGATGGGAGTTCGCCATAAACCGAGGAAATATCAAATGGTAAACTTAATCTTTCGGTGGGATTTATAACTGCATCATCTTCGTTATCTTTTGATGGGTCATAAAGTTGAGTTAATTGATACCATGTTTCTGATTGCTCCGCTTCAATTTCAAAATAGGCTTTAGAATAATGATACTCTTTGTTGGAGTTATTTTCTAAAAAAAATTTTACGTTTTCTAAGTCAGAATACTCTTTTTCACTTGATGTAAGCTCAACATCTGATAAAGTATTAATTTTTTCCTCAGTTCCATAGGACGAAACCTCATAATTCTCTTTGAAATCCTGTGATGATATTATTTCTTCATCTGATGTTGAATTGCACCCGGACAAAATGCTTGTGACAGTTATTAAAATAATACAGATAATTTTTTTCATAATCGAAACCTCCTTTATAAGTGCTTAATGCAATTATATGGGGAAAATGTCTATTTTTCATCAACATATGCAATTTTTATACAAGCTGTAACACAGGCTCCCCCCTTATGATTATTTGAAATTTTTATTGTACCTCCATGCCTTTCACATAATATTTTACAAATGTTTAATCCCAGACCTAGATGTTCAGACGTAGTATCTTGCGATGGTTTATAAAATGGTAATGTTACACGTTCTATATCCGTACTTTTGAAACCACAGCCATCGTCAGAGACCGTAATCAATAAAAATTCCTCCTGTTTATTTACATCAATAGCTATCATCGACTTAGCATATCTAATGCTATTAGACAACAGGTTTTCATAAATTTGTATGATAATTTCAAGATTGATAAATAGAGTTTGCTGTTTATTACAATTTGTTTTAATCGTATATTCTATATCAGAACAGAGCATTTCCGTTGTATTTGATAAGGTTTTTAATAAGAAGTCAAAGTTTATGTTTTCTTTTTCGATTTCTATATCTTCTAAACGGTATAAGTTTGTCATAGCACTAACGTATTTTTCAAGCCGTTCCACATTGTTGCGTACTGTTGATAATTCGTCGAGTACCTCCTGTTGAGAAACTAATCCTTTGGGAATAAATGATAACAACATTGTGGTATGTCCTTTTAGTATTGTTAAAGGCGTGCGTAAATCATGTGAAAAAGCAGCATTTAATCTCCTTTGTTCAGTAAATTGCCGTATCATTTTTTGGTTGTTTTGATATAAACAATTTTTCATCTTCTCAAATGCAAGACACAGCCTCCCCATCTCGTCTTTATAAGGGTAAGGCAACGTAAAATCCAGTTCGTTGTTTTCGACTTTTCTGTATGCATTCGTCAGTAACTTTATGGGTCTTACTAATTTTCGGTTTACAAAGATAGTCACACAAAGAATCATGCTAATTGAAAGAACAATAGGAATGGTGACAATATTAACCACACCTAGAGCAGAATCCACAATTCTATCATGTTTAGTAAACTTTGGTGAAACTTCAATGTAAGAAACATGATTAGGATAAATATATTCTTGTACTGGACGTTCCTTTTGATAGTCTACAACAAAATTACATACTTCCTTTTCACTTGCATTATATATTGTGTATTCTGTTTGGTCTTTGTTATATTTCGCTGTAAATGAACCATTTTCAGGTATATCATACCTTGTTGTCATGTCCTCATATTTATAGTTAAGGTTTATTCTGTAATCATCTACAAGAGTAATAGATATAACACCTATTACAATACCAATCACTAAGGAAATAAGAGCATAAAAAACAAACGAATTTTTAATACTCATGTTGTCAATATAATGCCTTGAATTTTTTCGCCTTACTTTTTCCATTTATATCCGCACCCCCAGACAGTTTCTATATAAGGATTGTCGCCTATAGAAAGGAATTTTGTTCTTATCCGGCGTATATGTTCTGTAATAACAGAATTGTCGCCAGAACCATCTAAGCCCCATACTTTTTCATAAATTGTCTCACGATCAAAAATAATCCCCTTGTTTTGTGAAAGAAATTCAATAATATCAAACTCTTTCTTCGTAAAATTTATTTCAGCATTTCTATAAAAAACAACTCGTGATGAATAATCAATTACTATATTATTATCGAACTGAACTATTGCGGACGAACCATGTCTTTTTTCTCTCCGCAAATGTGCAGCAACTCTGGCTTCTAATTCATCAACGGAGAAAGGCTTTACAACATAGTCGTCACCACCGACAGCAAATCCTTTGATTTTATCACAGTCCTCAATCCGAGCTGTTAAAAAAATAATAGGACAGGACACAAAATTCCTGATTTTTTCACAAATTGTAAAACCATTCATATCTGGCATATTTATATCTAATAAAATAATATCTGGATGTTTTGTGATTGCATTCAGTGCTTCTTTTCCGTTAATTGCTGTGTATACTACATAACCAATTTTGCAAAAATATTGATTTAGCATTGATACAATATCTCTTTCGTCGTCTACAATCAAAATGCTCTGTGCCATATCTCGTTCCTCCTTAGAAATATATCTTATCATTGAAAAAGCAATTTTTTATCAACTATGTCCACATACTACTGTTAAAAATTGATAGATTTTAGCTATTTTAATTATTATAATCTCTTAAACGAAATGTAACAACTATATTAATCAGCTTGCAAATCATACCGAAATGAGGCTTGCGGAGCATACTATACGGTTTATGACGCAAGCCTTGATTATTTATTCTACAATCTTCCAGTTATCGTCCTTATGAAGCATAAGCTCATACTGTGAGATTTGTGTCATTTTCGACTTGTTATCCAGATACTTCACAGACACACTGACCTTGAGGTTATCGCCGTCTTTGGTAAAGACAGGGTTTACCAGTTCCGAAAATACATAGTCGCCGGAAACAGGAGCAAGCACACCGTCTTTGACGTAATAGGCAAGTTCTTTTTCCGTAGCTGTCGGATACAGCTTAAAGAATGTTTCCAAGAAAGCGGTAGCGTCCTTGACTGTGTCGGAACTGACACTGACATCTGCTTCCTGTACTTTCGGTTCATACTTTGATTTCTGTACCGCCGGAGCAAGGGTTGGATTCTGGGTAATGACCATTGCACCGTCCTTATCCACATGAACGGTCACGGTGTAGTTTTCTGTGACTGCCTGTGTCTGTTCTCCCTCTTTTACCTGCTGATCTACTTCGTAGGCAACGGTAAAATCGTTCATTCCAGACTGTTCCACATTCCAGACCAGCACATTTGTAACCGTAACACTGGTTGGTATGTCCGTTCTGATGGTATCAGCGTTCAAGTCCTGTAATTCTTTGGTAAGGTATTTACTGATTTCTGTTGTCCTTGCTTCAATGGCTTCCTTGCTGGTATCCCATGAGTAGTAGGCTTTCGCAAAGTTCTTGACGAAATTCTCAATACCGTTGGTATCGTTCAATCTTAGCTGAATGATTTCTTTTTCATGTACCGTGTGGGTGTCAATGGCGGTAAAGTTCTTATACACACCAAAGCTGGTGCTTGCCAGAAGCACCGCCCACAACAGCAGGACAGATTTCTTATGTGTCCCGACTTTCATGGTACGCACTTTCTTATTCTTAGGTGCTTTCTCTGTTTTTTCTTTTTTCTTAAACATATTTCAAGTCCTTTCTATTGTTTGATTCTTCCGGCACAAATGATGTGCTGTTGCCAGTAGGCAGAGGTCAAATCGGTATAGCCGATTGGATTTCCGGCATGATACATCTGATTGTTTCCCACATAGATTCCTACATGGGTAACATAGTCACTGGTATTATAAGTGGAATGGAAAAAGACCAAATCGCCAGCCTGTGCCTGTGACAATGGGATATGCTGGGTTGCGTCATACTGTGCCTGTGCAGTTCGTGGCAGGCTGATTCCGGCTTTTCCGTAGCACCACTGGGTAAGACCAGAACAGTCAAAAGAGGTGTTCGGATTACTGCCACCATAGACATATTTCCAACCTTGATATTTCAATGCTTCATTCATAACCGCCTGTACCGTTTCGTTGCTGAACTGCTTCACGGTCAGATATTGGTTGACCAGCTCCACATAAAACATATTTCCGTAGTTATAACGCCAGCCACCATTTTTACTGACAGCTATCGGATTGGTATAGGTCACTTTTGTACCGCCAGATTTGTTTCTTGCGAAATTCTCTGCAAGATTGAAACTGTGCTTTTTCCCATTCTTCGCCACATAGTCAGCATAGCCACCGCCATAGTTATAAGACTGAATGACCACGTTAATGTCTGTCATACCTTTCCCTTTACAGGAAGAAAGCAGGGACGCAAAATATTTACACCCCTGCTTGATAGATTCCTCTGTACTTAATGAGTTCGGCGGTAACCCCAGACTTTCACTGGACTGCATGACATCGGTAGCCGTACCGCCACTTTCCACCTGTATAATGGCAAGCAGGACGTTTACATACTCCGAAATACCGTTTTCTCTGGCGTATTTTTCTACCATCGGCTGATGTTTGAGGACATCGGCTGACAGGTTCATGCCAGAATAAACAGGCGAATAGTTGTTTGAATTGTCGTCATCTTCGCCGGAAATCAATATCCCGAAAAAGAGGACAATAGAGAAAAGGACAGGAAATATCGTACCTATGATAAGGATACGTTTTAATCTCATTTCTTCCGTCCTTTCTCTGATTGTTTCGTAACAATCTTACGGGCAGATTTCCCATTGACCTGTGTTTTCTGTACCGTAGATTTCTTATGATTGCTGATGGATTCCGCTACGTTTGTCTGGTTCTTTCTGGCAACCGATTTGACCTGCTGTTCCTGTCTGATATTGGTTCGGACAGTTTCTTTTCCAGCCTTGACTTCTGCATTTTTTATCACAGGAGAAGTAGCAGGACGCTTCATATCCGGCTTTATGACCGTATCGGTCTGTGCTGTTTTTGGAACAGGTGTGGCAACAGGGCGTTCATGGCTTCTGGTAGCTCCGGCTGTCGCTGATCCATTCGCATGAACTGTCTGCCTTGCTTCTTGTGCTTTCTGTAATTCCTGCTTTTTCTGTGAGATATTTTCCCTGTGCAGGTTACGTTTCTGTGTACGCTGTTCCTGTCGGTTTTCCCGTTCTTCCACAACGCCACGCTTAAAGTCCGATACATTATCCTTTGCTTTCTGTTTTGCAGAGTGAACAGCATAACCAGCCTGTGTCGGTAAGTCTTTCACATTTTCTTTCAGAGAAGAAGCACTGTCACGGACTTTATTTTTCGTATCCATTACAGCACCTACCGCAGAACCAACACGGCTTCCCATGGAAACCTCATTATTCCTTTGTGGTCTGGCTGGCGTATTTTTATGTGTAGAACGAGAGTGATTATAAGCAGAACCAGCGACTGCACCAGCACCAGCTCCGACCATACTTCCTGTACCCACAGCCCTTGCAAGTCGGCGTTCCATACGTCTTGCCCTGTGTCGCATAAACACCATCGGTCTACGGAATATCCGGCGACCTATCTGCTGGCTGTCATTCGCATTAAGGCTGAACATACTCATTAGTTCTCCGAGCTTCATATAGATTCCGGCAAAGCAGATTATCTGCAAAAACGCCACCATGAAGAACGGATAGTCCGTGGAAATGTTGTAGAACATACTGGAAATCGAAAATGCTACGGTCACAATCAGAGTGATTCCGGCTCTTGTCATAATGGCATTGAACACACGGACAACTGCCTGTTTTGCCATGTTCTCATAGGTCGGTATCATGGACAGTAAAAAACTGATAGGTAGAAACATGGCATATATGATAAATAATATCTGGGAAAATAACATCATGCCGGTAAGCAGAAAGATAAAGATTGTGATACCGAGATTGAAAATGAGCAGGAAGAACACCATGCCAAGACGGTTGACGACTTGCGGAATGGTAAGGTTGTCATTGTCGTTATCCTCAATCTCTGTTTTGACGACATTTTCCCTTGTTTCCCCATCTTCGTCTGACGGGCTGGCAGATACCAGAGCTTCCACACGGTCAGTCCCGATTTCTTCGGTATCGCTGTTCCCGAACTGCAACAACAGCCACGGTTTTTCTACCTGTATCGCAAACAGGCTGTCACGGATAAGGTCTACGCTGTCCTTGCCTTTGCTTTGTGAATCGGGGAGCATGATTTTTGTCCCCAAGTCCAGAGAAGCGGTGCTGATGTCCGAACTGAAATCATTGATTTTCTGGATATAGTTAGGAGCATAAGCAATAAAGGAAGCCGATACGATGAACACCACCACAAAGTTGATAACAGCGTGAAGTGCTTTGCTTGTCTCCCGTTTGAGAAGCCCTGTATAGGCGGTGTAAACACCTACAATCAGAATGATAATGAGCAGGAATCCCACATAGAATCCACTGCTGGAAAATCCATGTTCGGTCACTCCGGCAAGTGTCTGGATACTTTTCCCGATACTGTCTGCCATGTCATTGATGAAGTTCAGCTTATACGCCTGTTGCACCACATATCCTGTGGCATTGCTAAGATACAGGCTGATTGTCCAGACAAAATTTGTGATACAGTAAAGCCCGTACTGCACCGATTTTCCAATGCCGTCCAGCCAGTTCCACGGTAGCCAAGACCAGCTATTGTCCACATAGAAATCAAGCTGATAGTTAGAAAGCGGATACTTTGAATACAGGTTGTCTGCATTGACCGTATCATCGACCAGTCCAGACGCATGAGCTACCGTCCCAAGCAGGGACAGCAGTACCAGCGTAACGGTCACGGCAAGCAGTACCAGTTTCAGTACATGGAATACCTTTTCTTTTGTGACAGATTTCATCATTCCAAATCCACCTCACTTTTTATCGGCGGTCTGGTATCAAAGGCATGGAGCAGTTCTACAAAGACAGGGTGTATCTGTACCACACCGACACGTCCATATAAATCCTGCATTAAGCATTGTCCGTTCTCCAAATCCCTCAACCGTTTCTGGTTGTTTTCGTCCTCACTGTCCAGTCCGAAAAACTCTAAGGTCTGTTTGATTTCATTGGTATCTGTGGAGCGGAACGCAAACTTTAAACCGATGTTATTTTTTAGGCTTTCTTTCGATACGTCCCCAGAGGATTGTGTCACGAAATAGACTCCGGCGTTCATGGCTCTACCAGCACGCACCAGCTTATTTGAGAGTGTTTCGCCCTGTGCCACATTTAAGAACGCCCATGCTTCATCAAGGTCTACAATCTTAAAAATGCTTCGGTCACTGTGAATGAAGTCAAGTGCAAAGGTACTGATAACAATTAAGATGGATACCGACAACAGTTCAATGGTCGTGTATTCCTCAAAGGTAGTATCCTTATCCGGCAGAACCAAATCTGCAACCTGTATGATGTTGAGCTGGTTATCCAGACTGATTGCATTTTCCACCGAACCGTCTGAGAACAAAAGCTGTGCAAAATCATAGTCCGTAAAACTTTCGATATGGTCTGCAATGTTACGGGATACGGCGGTATCCTCTTTTCGCAGTTCCTCAATGACCTGCAACAGCCCGTGGTTCTGATTCTGGGATACCGTGCGGACAGCTTTTCTAAGGACAGGGAACTTTTCGCCGTCCCTTGAAGAAATTCCTGTAAGGAATGTCAGAATGTCGATGGCAAGACTTTCAGCGTCCTTGACATCTTTCATAATCACATACGGGTCTAACAGCCCTTGATTGCTGGAATCACTGGTAATGTTTACAATGTTGATTTCCTCTGCAATCTCCGGCAGAGTTTCTTTCCAGCTTCCACGCTCACTTTTCGGGTCTAGGATAACTGCCTGTCCACCGAACAGGACGGAATAATATACTAGCAGGTTATTACAGAATGATTTTCCACCGCCAAGCGAACCTACAAAAGCAGAAGCCAACGCATTTGTGACCGTACCTTTTACCCCTTGACTGGCAAGGGACGGTTGCAGGTAGACATTTCTTCCCGTATCCACGGAATATCCGATATAGATTCCTGTATTTTCGCCCAACATCTGGGTAGCACCGAAGCCAAGTCCGGCTAAAAAATCGGATTTCACATACTGGATATAATCATTGATATAACGCTTGCTGGCAGGAAGAAACTCTCCATGCAGTCCCATCATATCTCCGGCAGGGCGAACCAGTTTCACATTCAAATCATCGTAAAAGTCCTTGACTTCATCACAACGGCGTTTCAGTTCGTCAAGATCGGGTGCAGACACCCGTATGACGTAACTTAACTTGTACATACTTTCCTTGCTCTGGTCTAAATCTGTTTCCAGTTCATCGACACTGTCTAAGGCTTCCACCACATTTGAACTTGTTTCATTTCCGGCTTGATAGGCGTGATTATCCAAGTCCTTTAATTCCTTTTTCTTGTTGCGGACAGTGGTTAATGCTTTCTTATTTCCCACAATCTCAACATTCATGGAAGTATCCACAGGGAATGTGAACTGCTGTTGCTGGAAATAAAAGATTTCCGATGATGTGAAGTCCAGTTCTCCGACAATCGCATTGACCGTAAAGTAGGACACATAACTTTCACTGTCCTCATGTTCCAGACGCAAATATCGCTGGCTTTCTTCCACCACACAACGGGTAGGACGGATAAGGTCATAATACTTAATCAGTGTTTCCCTTTTTAATTTTCTTTTTGGCAGAGGATACACATAATCTTCATAGGCTATCCCGTCCCTGCCGTAGAGGTGTTCCATCAGATACGCAAAGTCTTTGGCTTCCAGTCGGCGGATTTTGAATCTACGGGAGATTTTGTTTTCCAGCAGTTTTTCCATCTTCGCATAACGGTTGATTTCATCATTGCTCATGGAAACAAAGTCATTCATCAGCGTGTGCCTTACCTCATTCAAAAACTCACGGAATGTCAGAAATACCATTTTTTTGATGTTCTTCAGATTGACTTCGTCCTCTGTGACCATGAGCTTGAATCCCAGAAAGAAACGGTAATCAACTTGATTGTCGCCTATCATGGATACAAGGGCTTCGGTCTGGTCGTCTATTTTCTGATAGGCGACTTCCTTTAATTTTCCCGTTACCAGCTTCTTTGACTGTTCCTGTATGCTTCGGATTGAACTTTCGGTTGCAATCTGCAACGCATGAATCTTTCCCTCACGGGACTGTGCGATAAGCTGACGGAAGCTGTCATGCACAAGGTATTTCTGCTCTGGAGATAAGAACGAATAGTTGTACGGTATCAGCTCATAGTAGGCGAACACCTCATTGTCCTTATTCCAGACAAGGTTATTGTCGATATATTTAATCGGGAACATAGGTCACACTCCTTACTGCCGTGATAGTTTCCTCAAATTTCTGCTTATGCAGGTTCACGGCTTTTCCGGCATAAGTCACTTTGGGACGCAGGGCATACAGAACCATCGTCTTGATGTAACTGTATGGCTTTTTCCCGTCAAAGGTTTTCTGTGACATAAACCATGTAAGGGCAACGGGAATCCCGAAATATTTCAAAAACGCACCCTCAATCATGGAAAGTGGCGGTACATCTGCAAATAGAATGATGATAAATTCCGTCAGCACGAACCATGTAATCTGGGTAAAGGTCACAGGGAATGGCAGGTTTACATCATTGATGGCATACAGTACCTTTTCCACGTTCCAGATACTTGTATAACTTCGGATTTTCTTCACTTGTAAATGCTCCTTTCTTCATTTTCCTAACAACAGGGACAGCCGGATTTTCCAGACTGCCCCCAAGAGAAAAGCTGACAGTAGCACCAGTGGCGGTGCTGATCTGCCAGCCCTTAACGCAGTACCTCACAGATACCAGCGTTTGTTGCAATAAATGTCCCCTCTATATCGAGGTCACGCCCGTAGGCTTCATAGTCGATATAGTTCTGTAAAGAGGACGGGATTTCTCCGAGTATCTGTTCTTCATCAATCAGATAGTAGGCTAAATCGGTCATCGTTTCACAGCCGGAATACAGAATGATGTCGTCCTTATGTTCCACCAGTTCTTCCAGACTTCCATAGCAGGATATAAAACTGTCCAAGTCGTCCAGCAGGTAATCCGGTAATTCTTCCAACTGCTCATAGATACGGTTCAGTTCTTCGATGGAAATGTATTCGCTAATCTCCATCGGGAAGTTGTCCGTATCATGGATTGCGCATTCTTCGTACTCTGCATTTAAGCCGATACGTTCTGCAATCACTTCTTCGTCCAACGGAAAAGAGAACCAGTCCCCGACCAGTTCTCCCTCATTGTACTTGCCAAGATTGGCTATATAGACTTGCATATCATCAATCATAAACGGTCACTTCCTTTCACTCATTGTATTCATAAAATCTGCCATGCACACACAGGAAATGTTCTGATGTTTCTTCCATATCTGAACAGTTCCGATGGTATGTAATATTGCAAAGTCCGGCTTCCAGCTCTTGCAGGTTTGAAAACCATTCTCTTTGAATTGCAGGTATATCTTCGTGTGGGATTTCACTCTCTGAAATTGCAAGGCAGACATTATTTAGCAAGTCGAGGTCTGTATCTTGCAGGATTTCAAAAGGAAAATCATAATCACTGATAAGATAACGGTCACTGTCCGGCGGTAAACCAATGGATTGTTTTAATGCTTCTATGTTGCAGGGAAGTGTAAACCATGCACAGCCTGTATCTTTTTCCTGTTCATCAAGATTGATAACAAATACTTTCATTTCTGCCATAAGCAATACCACCTGTCAAAGTTTGAACATACCATTGTTGCAGAGAGCATAACGTCCTTTTTCTTCCAGCTCATGGGCGTAGGCTTCCAGATTAAAGTATTTCTTTCCTTTTTCGGAAAGAGCAGAAAATTCAATGTTATGCTCCAAGCGGTAACGGGCAACGTCCATGATGTTGTGGCACTCTGGATAAAACAGAAATTCTTCTGATTTCTGCAATAAATCCTCTACACCGCAACAATAGGGAATCAACTCTTTGTATGCCTGCTGAACTTCTGGCGATAAATCCGTGTAAGCAAAGTACAGCTTGTTTAACCGTCTGACAGAAGTTGTCCTTACAATGTCGCCAGCAAAAGGGAGCTTCATATCTCTGATTTGATAATCGCCACTGTCAGCTTCCACGCCGAGCAGGTCACGGAACAGCTCATAATCAATGGGTAAATCAAACCAGCGAGAGGTTTTATCCTCTGCTGATTTGGTCGTTTCAATCAATACGCTACATTCTTCCATAGGCTTTACGCTCCAATAATCTTATTGAATAACTGTAACAATACGTCTTTTACACCGGACGCATTGAATACAAGACCGACAGCTACTAAGGCAACTACCAAGAATCCGATGAGTTTGGAAAACTCACGCTTGAATCCCAAGTAGATACCGATAACAACAATCGCCATCAGCACAAGGCTCTGTGCGTTGCTTAAAAACCAGTTATAAAGGTTCTGTCCAAAATTCATGCTTTCTTTTCTCCTTTCAGTTCCATCATTTTTCTGTCAGACTGTCTGCCAGCCTGTAAAATACACATGGCAATCACGCCGACTGTTCCCCCTAAGGAGAAGAACAGGAAGTCAAATAATAATCGTTGCATTTTTCAATTCTCCTTTTCTAAAATCACATCTTCGGTAGATGTGGTCTGTTGTTCGATTATCTTGTAGTGCTTTTCCGTCAGTTTTGTGGATTTACGGATTTCTTTCAGATAATCAATGCCTGTTTTCGCTGTGATTGTTTCCAGCATTTTGAGTGTCGGGTCAACCTGCCGTTGAATCCAGCGTAGGGTTCTGTCCAGTGTGTAGGGTTCGGGTTTGGTCGTGAGCTTTAACGGCTCTCTGTTTTCCCCGATGAACCACGCCCAGCGGACAGATAATTTCCAGTCGCTCCGTTTCTTGTCTGCTTCCTTATCCACGAAGCGTACATAACGGTTGATAATAGAAAATGCCGTCCGTTCAGCGTCATAGTAAGTCAGCAGGTCACGGACAGCATAATAAGCACGTTCATTTTTCAACCGTATTTCAAATCTGTTTTTTATCGGTGCTTCCTCAATGGGAATCCCCAGTTTGATGTACTGTTCATAGCTTTTTTCATAGACACAGAAGTACACCTCACTTTTCAGTGAACCGATATAAAGCGTATAACCCATACCAGCCTTGTCCTGTTCCTCATGCTTGACCAGTTCGCCGGAAGCATAGGACTTAAAGGAACGGAACACCGATACACATTCCTCATTCCGGCATTTTTCGGTCAGTTCTGGAATATCCAACATTCCTGTATGGTCATTGATGGCAAGGTCAAGGCGTTTCATCACACCGCCGTCCACCAGAGCGTCCATAAGGAAGTCATACCAGCTTCGTTCCTGTGCCAGCAGATAACTTTCAAACTGGCGACAGCCTTTTCCTTTCAGTTCCAGCAGGACACCTTTTTCTTCATCGGGGGAAGTATATACAAAAATATCTCCGATGTAGTAGTGTTCCGTGTAGCTGTAATGCCCGAAGTCCTCATGTATCATGTACTGGATATTGAGCTGTAAGATGTCCTTAATGATATGTCCAATATCCAGTGTCGGAAACCGTATCCTCACATAATCAAACAGCATGGTAAGCGGTGCTTCTGGATTGAATTTTTCCAGAGCTTCCAAAAGTTTTACTTTCATTTCTTCTGTGACTGCCACCTTGCCGGATTCGATACGGCTTAAATGTTCACGGCTGATTCCAGCCATGACCGCAAGTTTCGTCTGGGATACACCGTACTGCAAACGTTTGTCTGCAAAATCCTGTATCCACTCTGTATCATTCAGTTCGATACCCCCTTTCCGAAAAAAATGTGACATTTTTCATCTGATGTCACAGCAATAAAAAAAGCTACCAAACGCTTAATTTTAGCCAAGAATTGGTAACTTTTGTGTATGTTTCCTTGTGATTTGTGCCCCTCTGTTAGATACCGAGGGGCTTGATATATGCTGGCGTGGCTACCGCCACACCAGCAAGGCTAGTCCGTACCTGTGGCTTTCGCTCCGCACGCCACCTGTCCGTCCTGCCTTATGTGTATAAGTTCCCCAATCGTACCTAAGAAATCATAACCTTTGGGTACAAGGGGAGTGTAAAATTCAGATATGACGCTTGTTCCCACATCACAGTATCCACGCCCTTTGATTCGCTTCTGGAAAAACTGCTTTTTTACATCACTTCCAAAGAGCATACCGTAGCCGAGTTCACTCATGCGACCAAGCCCCACACGGAAGTTAAAGTTATCTCTGATACCGTCCCCGAAATACTTTGCGTCTGGACGCTGGCAAGCCACAATCAGAAAGTATCCAGCCTGTCTGCCGAGCATGACGATTTTCTTTAGCTGGCTTAACAGGGCTGTGCTTTCTTTTGTCGTGAGCATTTCCAAGAACGCCACATATTCATCAAAGATAAGGAACTGTGGAGCAAGCCCCAGATAGGCATAGTTTTCCCCTGTGCGGTAGTTCGGGTGCAGTTTCATTTCCTCCGAGCGTGTGACCATGCCCTCATAAAAGGCATTGACGCACTCAATCATATCGTCTTTGGTGTGGTAGACATTTCCCATGACGGTTCCCAAGTCTGCAAGGTCAGCGTTTTTCGGGTCAAGAATGTATAAATCCGTATTGGTTCTAAGCAATGCTTCAATGATGGTCAGCAGAAAATAGGTCTTTCCACCACCTGTACCACCGCAGATAAGGGCATGGGGAAGTGAATCATATTCCCACACCAGATTTTTCATTAACCGCAGACCGCCGTTTTCGGCAATCACTTCATCAATCGAAATACGGTTCGCTATCATATCATAGAGCAGGGTGTATTCGATATAGCCGTCATGCAGTGTCTTATCAGTCAGCTCACAGTACAGCCCCGATTCCAATTTGTCCTCTAAGGACAGAAGCTGTTCTTGATATTTTCCCATTGTGATTTCACACAGGATATGGAGCAATCCATTTTCCATCTGGTAATAAATTTTCGGAAACCACACGATTTTTTCTCTTGATCTGCTTTGCAGGTCAGTGAAAAAAACGCTGTCTTTGGTGTTCTCCGCTTCATACCATTTATTTTCCAGCACCATGCGAGCCAGCTTTTGTCTGTGTAGCAACCGCTTGATACGGTCATATCCGTAACGGTAGTAGAGGAAAGCGACCAATGCACAAACACCAGTCGCTATCAGAACCGTAATGGAATTGTAGGCAGTCCAAGTAATTCCGGCATGGAGCAGGTTAAAATCTTTCCAGTCTATAACAAGGAGCTGTCGCAGATTCAGTAGCAGGAACACCTCAACGAACAGGAGCAACAGCCAGCCAATACAGAAGTGATAGACCAGCGATTTGTCACTGGCACGAATCCTGTTACCTTTAAACGCCCATACTTTCATTAAAACTCCTTTCTTTGGACATAAGAAAAGCAGTCAATCGTGTAGACTAACTGCTTTGCGAATATAAGTATTAAACTTAAATAGCTCGTTCTGGAATAGTTTTAGAATATTTTCTAGGATTAGTTACCCATGTAAAAATAATTGCACCACATTCAGCACATACTAAATGATGTATCGGTTCTTGATTATCTAAGAAGCCTGACGCTCCATACAACCTGCAATCACCACTTTGGTATCCGTATCTAATATCAGTTCCTTCACAATATGGGCATGAGCTAATTTCAACTTTTCCTATTTTCATTTGATTTTCCTCCCCGAGTTTCGATTTAATTATTTAATACATTATATCAATTACACTTGACCAGTACAATGAAAATCTAAATTGTGAATTTATTTCTTCGGTGGTTGCTGTGGAGCATTGTTCTGTGGATTTCCGGCATGAGTGCCTTTGTTCTTTAGAAGAATATCGTCTGCTTTTACATACCAGTCCACATCTGCACCACGGTAATTCGCATTGGCTACCGTATCTGCAACAGGATTGATAAGTTCCACTTCGGCGTTGTAGTCATAATCCTTTAACGGTACGGTCGCCGGAACGGATACCTGTATCATGCGTCCCTGTGTGTTGCATTTCAAATCGTAGGTACGTTCCTTGATTTCCTCACTGACCGTTCCATCTTCATTCTGCACATGAACTTCACGGCGTAATGCGGAGAACTTCAACACTCCGAAAGTCTTTTCTTTATCAATGACGATTCCATTTGCTAATCTCATAATCTGAATACCCCCTTATTTACTTTCTACTGGTAACATATCGTCTGCAAGTAAGATGTAATTGACAAATCCACGTTCCCCGATTTTATAGCCATCGGTAGTGATTCGTGGGTTGATAAGTTTGACTTTCTGCTCCGGCGAGAAATGTTTTTCGCCAGCTTTGGCAGGAAGTGTCACAACTACATCATCGGCTCTCTGCACATCGGAATACAGGTTGTAGCTTCTGGTAATGACAGCCATACGCCCGTTGATTCTCTGCTGTTCCGTAGTGTTTTCTCCGGCAAACTCCAAGTTACCGAATGTCTTTTCCATGTTTGGTACGACAAATCTTAATTCCATAAATAATTGACCTCTTTTCTTTCTATTTGTAAGTTCTTTCCTGCTGTACTTTGTGGGGAGCTACACTCCCCACGCCCCTAGTGGACTTCACGCTCCCGTAAATCAAAGCTTCACGGGAGCGTGAAGTTGCAAAAAGGGTGGCGACCTTGAACGCTTTACCAACCGCTACATTACCGCCTTATGATTTCTTTCTACGGCGTTTGAAGTAAAGCATACCGCCAAGTCCTACGCAGGAAAGACCGAGCATGGCAAGATAAGCATAGATATTGGTATTGTCGCCTGTTTTTGGGCTGTCACTTGTCTTAGTAACCGTAGATGGTGTATCCGGCGTGTCGGTATCCTTTGGTGTGTCTGGGACTTCCGGCACTTCCTTGATTGTCACAGTCTGTCCATCGTCTGTGATGTCCTTATGTTCCGTCACTTTCTTTGGTTCGTCTGGATTGGTCATATCATATAATTCCTCAAAGGTAACAAGACTCTTGCCACCAAGAGAAGAACCATCAAAGGTAAAGGCAATCTCAACCGTCATTTTTTCACTGTCGGCTGTGAACTCATAATCATTGGATACTTTCTTTCCATCAATCAGAAGTTCGGCATTTTCCTCTTTTAACATCTGCCAGCCGGAAAGTTTGTATTTTGTTCCAACTTCCAGACCATCTAATGTGACCTTATCCACAATCGTTACATCTTTTCCGGCTTCAATTTCTTTCTTGCCGTTCTTGTCCGTAGCGGTCGTATGGATTTTAATGATACGTTCTGTGATAAGAACGGTCTGTCCATCATCGTTGATGTCCTTATGTTCGGCAACCTTAACAGGCTCTTTCGGATTGCTCATATCGTACAATTCCTCAAAGGTAACAAGGTTCTGACCGCCAAAAGCTGAACCATCAAAACTGTAAGTAATCCCAACCGTCATTTTTTCGCTGTCAGCAGTGAATGTGTAATCACTGTCTACACGTTTCCCGTTAATCAGAAGTTCGGCGTTTTCTTCCTTTAACATCTGCCAGCCGGAAAGTTTATATTTTGTTCCAGTTTCCAAGCCATCAAGTGTGACTTTGTCCACGATCTTGATGTCTTTTCCGGCAACAATCATTTTTTCGCCTGTTTTCTTGTCGGTAGCTGTGGTATGGATTGTGATTTCTTTTTCGTATTCATCGGTCAGTGTCCCTAAATCTATGGTCACTTTATTTCTGGATACGACCACCTCAAAGGCTGGAATCAGCTTAAATCCGGCGTTGGAATCACACTTTAATTCCTCAATCACATAGGTATCATAAAGTAATGCACCTTTGCTGTCGTCTGGTTCAGATGTACCAAACCATACACCGTCTTCACTGGATTTTCCGGCATTGGTATTGACCTTGTGGGAAGCCCAGCTTGAAGCAGTGGAGAACTGACCGTTTTTGTCCGTGACTACAATATGGGATTCTCCCGTTGTCTTGCTTGTAATTCTGAATGGAACACCTGCAAGGCGTTTGTGCGTACCTGCACCGATTTTTACACCCTCAATATCGCCACGCTTAATCTGGTTGTAGACAGAGTGGGATTTGTCGGTCAAGTCCACGATTTTTCCATCTTCCGTGATAGAAAAGTCGATTGCTTTTGCACCGTCTGTTAAGTAACCCTCTGGTGCTTTGCTTTCTTCTAATCTGTAATTTCCGTAAGGGAGTAAATCAGCAGAAGTAGAAGCGATTCCGTCAATTCCTGTCTGAATCTTCTTGACAGTTTCATTCTTGCTGTATAATTTTCCCTCAACCAGTACAGGACTGTCATTTAAGGAAATGATATTAAATTCTGTGTACTGTAAGGTCGCACTTCCCTGTGCTTTGGTATCCTTTGTTTCAAGGTCACGTTTCTGGATTTTTACACCGCCACGGATAACCTTATCGGATACGGAATACTGGTTGCTTCCAGAAAGTACGGCAAGTTCGCCATCTTCGGAAATCTGTGTAAGGTATGTTCCCTTAATCTGTTCGGAACTTCTGTCAGCCTGCATATATGCACCATCTAATAAGTAACCGTTTGGTGCTTTGGTTTCTGTGACAGTAAGTGTACCAAGTGGCAGTACATTTTTACCGTCCTGTGTATAGAAGCTGTCGCCAGATACTTTGTAGTTGTCAGCAAGTCTGGATACATAATAGATAGTTCCGTCACTGTCTTTTTCGGTAGCGGTTTTGGTTGTCCATGTACGGGTAGCCTTTGCAGGAAGATTGTCTGCATTGTAGTATCCGTCATAATAACACCATGTGAACTCTGCACCCTCTAAAGAAGCATTTCCCTGTGGAGTGGATTTTCCTGTTTCCATGTCGATTTTAAATAAATCAATCAAAGTTTCTGTGACCTTTGGAGTGTCAGCAACAGTCAATGTCGCTGTTTTTCCAGCTTCCACATTTAAGGCATGGACAGTAGAATCCAGCTTGTAACCCTTTGGAGCAGAAAGCTCTTTGATGTAAACTGTTCCGGCTTTTACCTCAACTTCTTTGGTATCGCCATTTCCATCGGCAGTAAGTGTAGCAAGCTGGCTGTTACAGCCCTTATCAGAATAGACACCAAATGTCGCACCCTCAAAGGAATAGTTGGCATTGCCATTTGTGACCGTGGGATTGGAAGAAGTCTTTTTGACCTTTGCATTTCCCACATTTAACTTCGCCCAGAACTGTCCGATGTCCTGTCCTTCGCCAGTGTAGATGTAACCGCCACATTCATAGCGTCCCTTATTCGCTTTCACAAATGCTTTCGCACCAGCATACACTTCATTCTGTACTGCCTGTGAGATTTCATTATAAGAAGCTCTGACGTTATCACATTGCCAGCCGAGCTGTTCACTCAATCTCTGCCAGACAACACACTGTTCCAACAGATAACCTTGTTTATAATTTAAGTTCGTATGAGAAGCGGTATATTGCTTGACGTACTCTAAAGAAAGAGCAACGTCCGCAATCTGATCGCTACTCATGCGGGTGCTTGCGTCAGAACGTGTTTTATATCCATTCTTGAAACTGGTATTGATGTCCACACAGTAGGCAGTTTCGCCCTCAACTTTCATGTGTCCCTCATTGAATGTAGATTTGATAGAACCATCATTCATAACGTGTTCAATGTAGCCGACACGTTCTGCTGATTCTGTCCAGTATTGATTGCCGGAAGCATGAACCGCCGTCACTGGTAATGCCGTGAGAATAGTTGCAAAAGCAAGCGTTCCTGTCAGCAATCGCTTTACTAGCTTATTCATATTTTCTCTTTCTCCTTTCGATTTTGGGTATGAAAAAAGACGCTCATTTCTGAACGCCTAAATATCGAAAACACTGGAACTATGTAGGATAGCTTGTTTTATCTTCATATTATATTGTGTAATGTTGTTCTTACGAAGTCGCCCCAGAACAGAAAGCCCGGACGACGTATGACAATTTGCTCCGACTGGTCAAAGATCCTGAAGTGGCAGATCCGCTTCGCTTTTTAAGAGCAAGAGAGGTTGTTCACTTCCAACGCTTTGGTGAAACCTTGCGGATTGTACAGGAAAATCTGGATGCGAAAAATTTTTATATTATGAATCCGGAATTCGATACGGGAATTAAAGGAAAATGCTGTGAGAAAAATAGATAACTGATTGCTCAGGGGATTCACGGTGTACCCAGCAGGCTGCAGGATACACCGTAAATCCCAGTACCGAATGCAGACAGGCACCTGCACTCAAAAGAGCAATACAGAACATATAAAAAGAAACTGAAAGAGGCGGGTTATGATTTGGCGAGGGTACAAGAATAAGATTTCTTGCTGCGGTAAGCTTTCTCTGTCTGAGGCGAGAGCCCACTTGCCAATCGCATGAGCCAGATTACATTTGCCAGATATCCGACTGTCAGTACCAAAAGAGTGTTTAATGCTGCTGGAAGACCGAGCAGTGAACCGATGCCCCACAGTAGCAGCCAGCAGAGCAGCAGATAGATTTTTGTATGGTTTAAAATGAATGATTTCATCATGTATTCCTCCATTTCTAATAAATAATATAAAATAGCAATGTAAAATCCAAATGCTGTAACTGGTAAAATCTGCGTAAAATTTAAGAAAAATCGAGAATGGGAGTAAAGGGAAGAAGCTAAGTTGTAAAATCAAGTGCGACAAGGGTTAATAACTCTATCGCACTTGATTTTTTATTGTGGAAAATATGAGTGCTACAAGAGAATTAAAAACTCTTGTAGCACTTTTTATTTTGCCAATTTTTAAGGAAAGGTGGGCGGAAACGTGAAAAAAGGAGATAAGCGTATTACATACGCCGACAGACAGAAGATTGAAGCAATGGAGCGAACCGGGGCAAAGGTTACAGATATTGCAAAGGCGGTTGGGTTTCACAGAGCAACGATTTATAACGAATTGAAGCGTGGGGGAACACCATACCGGGCAGAAGTAGCGCAGAGAAGTTTATAAATGCCAGGCGGCAGCAGTATAGAAAGGAACTCAACATGGATATATCAAAATGGTTTTATAGACCGTACTACACAACGCCGGAACTTGATAAAAAGATTGAAGATGTGGAAAAGGCGTTGGGGTTCAAATTATTTATATGGCAAAAAACATATATAGAACGTGGCGTTTTCAGACAATACGGGGAAACAACCGCAAAAATATTAAGGTTACTTATAACGCCGGGGGAAATAGTGAATTTCACAGAGCCACCGAGGGGAAATAGAGAAAGATTTTTTAGAAGAGAACTTTTAGAAGTGAAAGAAAAGTTAAATGCCGCCGGAGTGCAGACCAATGAAGTCTACACAAATAAAAGGGATTTGCACAGAGCAATGAACGAAAGGACGGGTGGCAGCAGATGAAAAGAAAATTAAAGGTTAATGATTTCTTTTGTGGATGCGGCGGAATGGGTATTGCATTTAAAAATGCCGGGTATGAGATAGCCGGGGCATGGGACTTTGATAAATACGCCGTAGAGAGTTACCGGGCAAACGTAGGGGACCATGTACAGAAAGCGGACATTAAGGAATTGCACCAAGCAGACATACCACAAGCGGATGTGTGGGCGTTTGGCTTCCCGTGCCAGGATTTGAGCGTTGCCGGAAAGCAACGGGGCATGATTTTAAAATGCGAGGATTGCGGCGAGGAAATAGAGATAAACCCGGAAGAGTACACGGGCAACACCATTTGCCCCAAGTGCAGCAGTAACAATTTTAAGGCGGCGAGCCGTAGCGGATGTTTCTTTGAAATGATGCGGTTGCTTGAAGAAACAGAGAGGGAAAGGGAATATGCCATGCCGGCCGTTATAATTGCGGAGAATGTGCGAGGGTTACGCCCATATCTGCCAGTGTTACGCCTGGAATACGAACGCCACGGGTACACGGCACATATTGAAATGTTTAATTCCAAATATTGGAACGTGCCACAGAACCGGGACCGTTACGCAGTAGTAGGGACCAGAAATAAAAAGAACCTAACATTTACATTTCCGAAAGAGCAACACGAATTTGTACCGAAGTTATCGGATTACCTGGAAAAAGATGTACCGGAAAAATATTACTTGCCGGATGAAAAGGCACAAACCATTATAGCCCAGGCGTTAGAGAAACTAGAGGGTTTAGGAAAGTGCCATGCGTGCATTACGCCGGACCGTATCAACAAGCGGCAGAACGGACCGAGGGCAAAGGCAGAGGACGAGCCAATGTTTACACTTACCGCCCAGGATTTACACGGTGTTATCATCCTGGAAGATGAACAGACGGAAGAAAGCGTTATTACGGACATTGCAGAGAAAACCGGGCTTTTAGACCCTAACGGTTGCGGTAAAACATTACGAGTTGGGGGGGCGGAAGCATCACAAAGAAACATAACTACCAACACGTTATTGTCAACCCAGGGGGGGGGGCAGAGGACAACGGAGTTTCCCATAACGGTAACGGTCAATAAGTGCGGAAGAAATGTTTTGAAAATTGCGGATGTTTCCCCGTGCCTTACCGCAAGGGATTATAAAGGGTACGCCGGAAAGAAAGACATGATAGCAGTTATAGAAAAGCGAAAGGAACAAGACAATGGAAAGAACCAACAACCAGGGTTGCCAAATGGTGGGGATGCTTGACATAAAAGGACAAGACCAATGCCGCCGGGTGTATTCCGTGGACGGAATAGCACCAACCCTTACAACATCCGGGGGGGGCAAAGGGAAGTGAAAATATTTGATACAAAGCGGTTGAGGGTGCGAAAGTTGACCCCTAAAGAATACGGAATTTTACAAGCGTTCCCTATGGACGATTGGAAACAAGTTGTTTCAGATAGCCAGGCATATAAACAATTTGGCAATGCAGTAACCACAACGGTATTTACCGCAATAGCGGAAGAGATAGCAAAAAGCATTTATGCAGCAGAAGAAAGCGAGGAACAAAACATGGAAGCAGAAAACAAGAATTTTACCGGGATGAATGAACCGGAAGAGAAACCAACGGCGGAAAGCATTTTGGCGGCAGCAGAAGCCCAGGCGGCAGCAGGCCAGAAAGAAACAACTAAAACCGCAATTCCGGCAGAGGAAACCATAACACCGAACTCATTAGCCAACGGGATGTTACAGTTTCTTCTTGATAGTGGAATTGTAGCGAGTGCGTGCGTGACAGATGAAACAGAAGAGATGTTTGCAAAGCACATTAAAGAGGAATTGGACGGAATGACGATTGGGGAAGCACCGGAGATTTTAAGAGATTGGGAAGCGGCACAAAACGCCGTCAATGATATGCTTTCAAAATATGCACCGGGCGGATATATGGGGAAAATCATTTATCCATTACTTACCCCATTAAAAGAGCGGTTGGAAGCCGGAGAAAGAACGCCGGATTTATACAACGCCATTGTAGAAGCTACAAGGTAGGTGCAGCGTATGACATTGGCGGACATTGTGGGCGTTATGTCCGGCCCGGACCGTGTGCGGATTATGAAAGGAAAAGCGGAACTATACGCCGGATATTTAGGAAATATGGTACGCACGCCGGAATATGAAGCACTTATGGCGGAAGAGGTCGCACGAATAAAAGAAACGGTGGACATAACCCATAAAAGATATAAGGAATTGGGACTAATGCAGCCATTACACCCGGAAGAAACACCAAATTACAGTTTTTCAGATTTGCAGTTAACTATATACCGGGAAATCATATTGAAAAGCGAGGAATAACACATGGAAGAAAAAACAATGATGCCTATTAACAATCAGATTGAGCCGGATTTTTTAGAACACATCAAAAGCACCTTTAAGCGGTGGAGGGATTTAAACACCCAGGGCGTGGCGATTGGGGCAAGGGAATTAAGCAATTTTGCCTTTACCTTAAAAGGTGCATCCATGAATAGCCATTTGGGATTTAAGTACAATTTCAACCCACGGGGAACGGATGCAGACGGAAACCCGGCAATCACATTAAAACTTTATACCAAACCGGAGCAGATGAACCCGGCAGCAGATAGGCCGGTATATGAATTTGCAGCCCCTTACATGGTTTAGGGTGCAGCAGTACAGAAAGCGAGGGAACACAACATGATGCAGAAATTAAAAGAAGAAATCACGGCAGCAGCCAACAGAGAATTAAACCGGGCAAATGAGCAATTCCCGTTATTTACATCAAAACATGAGGGCGTGGCGGTTGCCTATGAGGAATTGGAAGAGAGCAAAGAAGCCCTTGAAGAGTTAGAAGCATCCTTTAAGTGCTTATGGGATGATGTGAGAGGGAAAGAAACGCCTTGTTATCTGAAAGAAGAGATAACACCGCTTAAAATCGCAGATTACGCAATTAACCTTGCGTGCGAAGCCGTACAGACGGCCGCTATGCTTATGAAATATGAAATGAGCCTTAACCCGGCAGCAGAAAGAGAGGGCGAATAATGGCAATATACGCAATTGATTTTGATAACACATTGGCTATTACCCGTTTCCCGGAAATTGTAGCCCCAAACAAAAAAATGGTTGCTTTTGCGAAAGCGGTAAAAGCCCAGGGACACCAAATAATATTGTGGACAAGCAGAGCCGGGGCAGACCTGGAAAATGCCGTGGAGTGGTGCAGATTGCAAGGGCTTGTATTTGATGCCGTGAACGAGCCGTTACCGGAGCAGATAAAGCGGTGGGGCAACGATACAAGAAAAATCTATGCAGATTATTACATAGACGATAAGAATATGACAATAGCCCAGGTGGAAAGCACCATGAACCAAATAAAAGAGATTATGGAAGAAATAAAGGAGTGAAATAATGAAAATCAAAATTACAGATGTGTTACCTATTGTTAATCCGCCGGAAGTAGGGAGCGTACACACGGTTACAAGAAGAGAGACAGAACCACCAAGAAACAGACGCACGAAAATGTACTATATAGAAGTTGGTAAAAGAGAAATAGGGGTATATCCAAGAGAGTGCAAAGTGATAGAAGAGTAGAAAGCGAGGATGAATAAATGGGATTTATGGACAATTTTACATCAGATAGCCCGGTAACAATAAAGCAGCCGGATTATTACGCAATGGTAAAGGAAGCAGCCAAAGCGGAGTTAATCACAAATGCGGTCAATGCGGAAATGCCAGGGTATTACATCCAGGCAATGATTACCGGGGAAAAGCCGGATTTTCTTAATACCCTGGATGCAGAGGAAGAGGAAACCGGATTTAGAACGGAATATGAGCAGATAACCGGGGCAGTGGTATCAATTTTTGAAGCCTGGTATAAAGAAAACGGCGTTGAGAGTGCAGCGGCCGGATTACATAGGCTTATAGATGATTTAAGCAAAAACCGGATTGAGGAATTAAAGGTAATTAGAGAAAACAGAGAAGCAGAAAACGCAAGATTAAGCAAATTACTAATTCCGCCATTATGTGGGGACGAAAGCAGAGCGGAAGAAACAGAAAGCGAGGGAACACAACATGATGCAGACGGCAGCAGTACAGAAGATAAGCGAACAGAATAACCCGTACAAAGCAACGTTGGACCAGGCCTATATGATAGGCTACACGGATGCCATAAACCAGGAGAGAAGCCGCAGAAGAGCCGCCAGGGAACGCCGGGAAAGAAAAAAGTATTTTGCCATGCAGAAGTTAAACGGCGTTGCATTGCTGATTTTCACGGCCGTAGCAATCAAGATTTTAGAGGGGGATGCAACAATAGCATTTATAACCGTTCCTTTAGGGTTATCTATGCTTTTATCCAAAGAAATGTTGATTATCAATAAATATTATTGGAAATGTGAGGAAAAGGCGGAAAGAGGGGTGCAGTAATGAAGTTTATTATCCAGGGATTAAAGTACGATACGGATAAAATGAAGAAAATAGCGAATGTGAAGAAATGGTATGAAACCAATAGCCCACTTGTTAAGGCAATTTACGGAAATAGAGAAGTAGGAACTACATACGATTGTGAATTGTGGAGAAGTGAAAAAGGAAATTGGCTTTTGACGCATACAGAGGACTACAACATGAAAGTAGGACACGCCATAACAGAAGAGGAAGCAAAAAGCCTTTTAATGAGATATGCACCGGATATTTACGAAACAGAGTTTGAAGAAATACCGGAAGCATAGAAAAAGCGAACCCCTATTGCAAAGGTGGGGACCTAAAACAATAGGGGTTGGAACTCAACAAAGAGAGTATAGCACAATATATAGTGTTTGTAAATGTGGTTTTTCTATATATAGGAAGAAACCGCATTGGAAAGGTTGGTTTTACATGGTCGCAAGGATTATTACCATAATTGCAGCAGTTACGGCAACGGGATTTTTCACGCTTGCCGCTTTATGGTTCATAGGATTTTTGAAAGTCCGCCAGGCGTGGGCGTGGCTTTTTGAAGATTGGGACCGTAGATTTTAATTTTTTTTGACGGTGCAACCGGGTTTAGACGTCCTTGTAATGGGCCTTAACATATCAACCATTATAGAAATATATGTTTTATATCTGCCTGGATAGGTGGGTTTTAGATAGATAAGTGAAAAGGTGGGGCAATGGGTAAAAGATATTATGATAATTACGATTATGAGGAAGCATACAAGGAGCAGTGCAAGAAGTTAGAGGAAGCAGAAATGGAAAGGTGGATGAAAGAGGGGTGGGTAAACTGCCTATACAGAACATCCACATACAAAAGCACCAATACAGAGAGCAACACAACATTGCTTGAAAGTATGGTGTACCCGTCCTTTAAATTCAAAGCAGATATGCCAAAGACGGAAAAGAAGAGAGAAACAAGCCCGTCACAATCAAACCTCAACGATAAGAACGCAAGACGGTATTTAATCCGTTTAGCCAATATCAATTTTGGAAAAGGGGATATATGGGCTACGTTTGGTTGGAATAATGGGTTATTGCCGGAAACCTACGAGGATGCAAAAAAAGATGTGGTTAATTTCATACGCCGCATAAACCGCAAGCGTAAAAAGTTAGGGTTAGAAAATGCAAAGTATATTTACATAATCGCATTTGAGGAATACACACGCCCACATTTTCATTTACTCATATCCGGCGGAATAGACCGTGACGAGTTAGAAAGAATGTGGGGAAAGTGCGATAGACCAAACACCAGGAACATAAGCCCGGACGAGAATTTTTTATTAACCGGACTTGCTACCTACATAACACAGAACCCACACGGAACAAAGCGTTGGTGTCCGTCCAAGAATTTAAAAAAGCCGGATGAACCAAAACGCAGTTACTCAAAATTCAGAAAAGCAAAGGTGGAGAAAATGGCCTTTGATAGTAGCGTGTTACAAGCAGAAATGGAAAAGGCATATCCGGGCTTTACGTTCCTGGATGCAGAGGTAAAGCACAACGGAGTAAACGCAGCCTTTTACATATACGCCCGTATGGTTAAAAAGGGCGAGAAGCCGAAAGGCAAGCCACAAAAAAGAAAGCGAGGGAACAAAGCATGAAAATTATTTGCACATTGAACCTAAAGGGCGGATGTGCCAAGACCACAACGGCGGTCAGCATGGCGGAATTATTGGCAACCGGGTTTAAATCAAAGCGTGGAGCAGTTAAGCCGGGAAAAGTCCTTTTGTTCGACAATGACAAGCAAGGAAACGCAAGCCGCTTATTTAATCAATACCTGGGGAGTACAGAAGCCCCGGCGGCAGCAGTATTAAAAAGAGCCACATTCCGGGGAAACACAATAAGACACACGAAAATTGAGAATTTGGACATTGTGCCATGCAATTATTTTATGGAGTTGGCGGAATTGGAGATTAAGGCGGACACGGAAACGCCACAACATGACAGATACCGCCGGGCATTTGAGGAATTAAAGAATACGCCGCCATTTGGAAATTATGATTACTGCATCATAGACAACGCCCCGGATTTAGGCATGAATGTAATAAACGCCCTTGTGGCAGCGGATGAAATTGTTATACCCGTGAATTTAGATTGCTATTCCCTGGACGGATTGGAAGAATTGGTGGACCAGGTAAACAATGTTAGGCAGTTGAACCGCAAAGCCCACATTGCCGGGGTGCTTATTACGGACTATGAGAAATCAGACACAAGCGAAGCGGCGGAAACATGGTTGAGAGAAAAAAGCGGATTGCCCGTATTTAATACAATCATACGCCATTCCAAGAAAGTAAAAGACAGTACATTTTACCACAAAACGCCAATAGCCTATTGCGTGAGAAGCGGAGCGGCACAAGGATATAAAAATTTCATCCTGGAATACATGAATAAACCACACATGGCAGCAGAGCAGAAAGAGAGGGGATAACATGGGCTTTAATATTATGGACCTTATGAACGGAGCAACCAGGGCAGCAGTTGAGGGCGTAGACAACTACGAAGCAATAACCCTTAACCTGGACGAAATCAAAGTTACGAAGCACAACCGTTATAGCATGGACGATTTGGAAGAATTGGCAACATCAATTCTTATGGACGGATTGCAAGAGCCTTTAATCATTGGCCGGGTAAACGGGGAGTATCTTCTTTCCGGCGGACATAGACGGCGTGAAGCCCTTAAAATCTTAAAGGACGAGGGACACGAAGAAATTACAAAGGCTATTCCGTGCCGCTTTAAGGATATGACAGAAACACAATTTAGATTATCCTTGCTAATCGGCAACACCTTTAACCGAAAAATGACCGATTACGATTTGATGAACCAGGCGGCGGATTGGAAAGAGGTATTGACCCAGGCGAGAAAGGAAAAATTGTTAGTCCTGGAAGAGGGAAAAAGGGTTAGGGATTACGTGGCGGCAGTCCTGGGGGAGAAACCAACCAAGATTGCACAGTTGGAAGCAATTAACAACAATGCCACGGAAGAGGTAAAAGAGCAGTTTGAAAAAGGCAATATGAAAATTACAAGTGCCTATGAAACAAGTAGATTATCCGAGGATGCACAAAAAGAGGTTGCGGCAGCAGTTGAAGCCGGGGCGGATATAAAGAGCGAAGAGATAAAACAGATGTCCGAGGAGAAGAAAAAGAAGCGTAAGAACGCCGAGGACATAGCCAAAGAACAAAATGTGTCAGATACCGACACATCCGAGGAAGAAAAGGCAAATGCCAAGAAATTACACGCCATAAAAATGCTTGAAAAATATTATATCTATCTTTCCGAAGAGGAAACGGGCATTTTGGAACGGATGTTGGAAGATTGCAAACGCCGCAAGCGTGAATACGCCTTAGAGGAAGATTAAACGGGTATGGGGAAAATTATATTATTCCCCACGCACCCGGATTATTGCAAAAGGTGTATTTATTCCAGGGACAACGGAACGTGTGCAAGCGAGAAATACAACGAAAATCAATACAAGGTAAATTGCGTGTGGCATTACTGCAAATACCGGAAAGAAAAGGCGGAATATGAAACATGAGTATGCAGAACATGAAGAGAAGCGAAACAACAGAGCAAATAAACCTTTTCAATTGGGCGAAAAGGATAGAAAGCATATTGCCGGAATTGGCGTTGATGTACCATGTGCCAAACGAGGGCAAAAGGAGCAATGGCGGAATATTAAAGGCGGCCGGTCTTAAAAGTGGTGTGCCGGATATATGTCCACCCGTTGCAAATAACGGATTTCACGGGCTTTATATCGAATTAAAGTTTGGCAAGAACAAGGCAACGAAAGCACAGGAAGAGTATATGGCAATGCTTAATGCACAAGGCTATAAAACGGCGGTGTGCTATGGAGCAGAGGAAGCCGGGGAAGAGATATTGACATATCTCACAGAACCGGGACGAATGCCAAAGAAAGCGTGCATAAATGCACCGTGGATTGCCGGAATGTGTGACGGTATCAATTTAAGGTCCCGTATGTTCCACCGGGAAGAGTGCCAGGAATGTAAATATTTTAATCCGGCAAGAGAAGAAAGAACCATGAATGAAATATTGGCGGATGTTATGGTGGAACTTAAAGGGATAACGGCAGACATAAGGCGTAAAATCATTTATCTTTCATGTGGCAAAGGGCTATGCAATGACAGCCTGGAAGAAACATTGGAGAGCATCAACGAAAATTTAGCGTTTTTGGTAAAGGAACAACAATTGACGGTGGAGCAGTCGGCAGCAGTATTAACGGTTGCTATGAAAGCCTACGAGGTAGGAAAGAAAGAGAGGACAAAAGCATGAGTGCAAAAGTAGAAAAGACGGGTTCATGTTCCTTTTGTGGACAGACCAAAATAATACAGGTCCCGGAAGAGTGGGAGCAAGGGCAGATTAACGAAGCGGTAACGTGTGAGTGCGAATGTGAGCAAGCACAAGCATACGCCAAAGCAAAAGAGAGAAAAGACAAGGCAAAGAAAAGAGTAAACGAATTATTCGGCGGCGGTGCAGAAAAGCCCGTTGCGGAAGATGTGGTTAATCTTTTAATTGCAACCGTTGATGCAATCGAGGATAAGCACATGAAAGGTATTACCGTTGATGTGGGGCATGGAGTAAAAGCAAAGGTTTCTAAAATGGCGAAAGAAAGTATTAAGGTTGAACGGTCAGAGAATAAAAAGACCACATACGAAGAATAGCGGATTGGGGGGGCAGTATTGCAAAGAATTGATGATGATATTAAAGCCACAGTAAAAAAGATTATCCAGGGCAACGAGAAACGCAAACGCCGGATGCTTAACGGGAACGCATCAGCATTTGACCGTATGGCTTATAGCGTGATAGATGAAGCCCTTAATAATTCATGCCACAACATAGAAAGCGAAACGGCACGGGAGCAGATGCAGAAACAAATATATAAAAGCGTGGTTCATTGTACGCCGTATGAAAGTATTTATGATGTGATGTGTGGCCGCCGTCAATTCTACGATTACCGCAATGAATTTATAACCGCAGTTGCCGAGGGGTTAGGAATGTTGCCCGGCGGCAGCAGGACTAAAAAGAATACCGGATGCAGCAGTACAACGGGGACATAATAGCAAGGCAAAAGAATTTATAATTGGGTTATGGGGTAGCAATACGCATAACCCATAAACCATTTACAGAAAGGGCGGTGGGACCGTGAAAGAATATGCAAAGGGCTTTTATAAGTCCGCCGCATGGAAGAGAGCAAGGCAACAAGTAATAACCAGGAGTAACGGATTGTGTGAGCGGTGCAAGGCGAGAGGAATATATAAGCCGGGTTACATTGTGCATCACAAAGAATATATTACGCCGGGCAATATCAACAACCCAAACATAACATTGAACCTGGACAACCTGGAATATGTTTGTGAGGATTGCCACAACAAAGAACACAAGGCGGCACATACACCAATGCGTTATCAGTATGATGCAAACGGAAATTTATTACCGCCGAAAGAAAATAATAAAGCAGACCACACCCCCGGGGTGCAGAATTTGACCCCGGGCAAAAGAACCGAGGGAGTTACCTCAAAAAAACTCCGCAAGGTCGCACGCATATGAGGGGGGTATATTTATGGCAGAAAGCAAGAATGATTTAACAGAAAATAAGAAAAAAAGACCGAACAAATTAACAAATGCGAGGATTAAAAAAGAGATAGAGTTTTTAGAAAAAATGTTCGTTGGGGTTGATGATGAAAACAAGAAAACCCTTATAAATTCACTGATTGAGGAAGCGGCGTTTTTAAAAGTGGCTTGTTTCCAGGCGAAAGAAGAATTGAAAAAAGAGGGCCTTACAACGGAAACCGTGAACGCATCACAGAAATTTGTAAAAGCCCACCCCTCAACCCAAATTTACGAGAAATATTCACGCCAATATACCGCAATTATCCACTCACTCATTGAGTATTTACCGCCAAAAGAAAAAGAAAAAGTGGACCGTTTGGCGGCGTTACGGGATGAATAGTTAATGGATAATTGGATTTTTAAATACCATGAAGCAATCCAAAAAAAAGAAGTAATTGTGGGTGTATGGGTGCGGTTGTGTTTTGAAATTTTGACAACCGGGCTATTAAATGGCGAGTGGGAATTTAACGAGAAAAAAGCGAACAAGGCTATAAAATTCATAGAAAATTTTTGCCACCATTCAGAGGGACGGAGCGACCTTTTACACCTGGAATTGTGGCAAAAGGCTATTGTGTCCGCCATATTTGGCATTATGGACAAAACAACCGGGTATAGGCAGTTTAGAGAGGTTTTTATAATTGTTGCCCGTAAGAACGGTAAAACACTTTTTGCCGCAGCGATAGCCGCATACATGACATACGTAGACGGGGAATATGGGGCAAAGGTTTATTTCCTTGCACCGAAGTTAGACCAGGCGGATTTGGTGTATGATGCCTTTTATCAGATTGTGCAATCAGATGATGAATTAGACAGTATCACAAAAAAACGCCGGAGTGATATTTACATAAAGGCTTTCAATACAAGCGTAAAAAAGATTGCTTTCAACTCTAAGAAATCGGACGGTTTCAACCCTCAATTGGTAGTCAATGACGAAATGGAAGCGTGGCCGGGAGACCAGGGATTGAAGCAATACGAGGTTATGACTTCCGCCCTGGGAGCGAGAAAGCAGCCGTTAATAATATCCATTGCAACCGCCGGATATGTGAATGACGGAATTTTTGATGAATTATTTAAAAGGGCAACGGCATTTCTAAAGGGCAATAGCAGAGAAAAACGGCTTTTGCCTTTTATTTACATGATAGACGATATAGAGAAATGGGATAGCATAGAGGAATTAAAGAAGAGCAACCCAAATTTGGGCGTGTCCGTATCGGCGGAATACTATTTGGAGCAAATAGAGATTGCAAGAAATTCAATCTCGAAAAAGGTTGAGTTTATGACAAAGTTTTGTAACATCAAACAAAATTCAGCCGTGGCATGGTTGGATTATTGGGATGTTATGAAATGCGTACACGAAGAAAAGCCGTTATCCCTGGAAGATTTTAAAGGATGCTATTGTGTGGGCGGTATCGACCTATCAAGAACCACGGATTTAACCGCAGCAAGCATTGTAATAAACCGGGACGGAATAAACCATATATTCACACGGTTTTATATGCCACAAAAGCGGTATGAAGTGGCAATTAACGAGGACAACACGCCGTACAACATATATAGGGACCGGGGTTTTTTGTTCATATCCGGGGAAAACCAGGTGGACTATAAGGATGTTTACAATTGGTTTATCGAACTTGTGAAAGTGTATAAAATCAAACCGCTAAAAATCGGCTATGATAGGTATTCGGCAAATTACCTTGTGGAAGATTTGAAAACCGCCGGGTTTCACACGGATGATGTATACCAGGGAACGAACCTCACACCTATATTACATGAGTTTGAGGGGAATTTAAAAGACGGGCTTTTTGATTTTGGGGACAATTCCATGTTGGCGGCACATTTCCTTAACGTGGCGGTGGATATTAACCTAAACGATAGCAGAATGAAACCCGTAAAAATTGAAAAGCGTATGAGGATAGACGGGGCTATGAGTGTGTTTGATGCCCTCACAATGGTTTCCAAGTACCACAATGAGATAGGCAAGAAATTATTGAATATAAGCAAAGAAACCGCATAGATGCAAGGGAAAATGCGTTGCGGCAGCAGTATTAAAGTGGGTCAGAATTTCAACACGAAACATTATAGAATGTTGGTGTGGGAAAACTGGCCCTATTTTTGAAGAAAGGGGGAGAAGAAAACGGGAATTATCGCAAATGTATTAAATTCATTCCGGGCAAAGTACAGACCCCTACTATTGAGCCGTGGAGAGTATGAGCCAACGGGAACATTACGGGATAATGACATTGTGGGAGCAATTGCGGATGCAATCGGAAAGAATGTTGGCAAGTTGAAACCCCAGGTAATCCGTAAGGATGAAAAAGGCATGGTAATTAAAAATGATTACCTTGCAAGGCTTTTATCTTTACGCCCATGCCCGGAAATGTCAACCTATGATTTTTTATACCGTATTGCCGTTGATTTGGTTTATACATCCAATTCCTTTTCCGTGATTTTTTGGAACAAGGATTTTACCAGGGTTGAGAGCATCCAACCGATTACCACAACATCATATAGGATTTTTGAGGATGATAAAAATAACATCCTTTTCCGCTTCCGTTGGGATTATGACGGAAAAACGTACACCGTGCCATACCAAAATGTAATCCATGTTAAGGCGAGATATAATAAACGCCGTTTCCTGGGAACAACGCCGGATATGGAGTTAAAAAGAAGCCTGGACCTCATAGAAACATCCGGGGAAACAATAAAGAACATTGTAAACCGTTCAAATTCTTTAGCCGGGTATTTGAAATATAACAATATCGCAGATGATAAAGAATTGAAAGAAATAGCCCGGAATTTCCAGGATGCCTATATGAACAAGGACAACGCCGGGGGAATTGCCGCAATTGATAACACGGTGGAGTTTAAAGAAATCTCACAGAGAACGCCGAGCATACCGACAAACCAAATTACATTCTTACGGGATAACATATATCGTTATTACGGCGTGAATGACAAAATATTGACTTCCACGCTAAACGATACCGAGTTTATTTCATTTTACGAGAATGTAATTGAACCTATCAGCGTGCAATTGTCCTATGAGTTTACATTTAAACTCTTAACGCCCCGTGAAATTGGTTACGGAAACCGCATTGATTTTGTGGCAAACCTTTTACAGTATGCCACATTGCAGACAAGGGAAACCATAGGCGGCGGAATGTTTGACCGTGGAGCGTTGACAATTAACGAATACAGAGAACTTATGTATTACGGCCCGGTAGAGGACGGGGACCAAAGGTTGGTATCTCTAAACTATGTCAAGGTTGGGGACCAATCATTGTACCAGGTAGGGCAGCAGAACGAGCCGCCGGATGATACCGGAGCAAATGACAGAGAAAAACGGGCAATGCAAGCGGCCGCCAGTGCCTATATGCAGATTATGAAAGGGGGTTAATGGAAATGCCACAGATAAAACAGTTTATTGCGTGCAAAAATGCCAAGACCGCAACCGTAAAGCCGTTTTGTGAGATTAAAAACATCACAGATACAACGGCGGACCTTTATTTTTACGGGGATATTGTTTCGGATTGGTGGGGAGCATGGCAAGAAGAGGACCAATACCCGGATGCAATCAAAAATTTCCTTGCAGAAGCAAACGGCAGAGATTTAAACATTTACATTAATAGCGGCGGCGGTTCGGTATTTGCCGGAATTGCTATTTACAATATGCTTAAACGCTACCAGGGAAAGAAACATTGTTTTGTGGATGCCCTGGCCGGTTCGATAGCATCACTTTTTCCATTTGTGGATAGTGACAAACCAACAATTCCAAAGAACGCCTATTTGATGATACATAAGCCGTGGTGCAATTGCGAGGGCAACGCTAACGAATTACGCAAAATGGCGGACACATTGGAAGCCATAGAAGCCGGAATTTGGAGCATCTACGAGGAACATTTAGCAGAGGGCGTAACAATCGAGCAGATAAAAGAGTTAATGGAAGCGGAAACATGGTTGAGCGGCGAGGAAGCCGCAAAATACTTTAACGTGTCGGTGGGAGAAGAAAATACCGCCGTTGCAGCAGTCCAGGACTACACGAAATTATATTGCAAGAACACGCCGGAAGCATTAGCCGGGGGAAATCCGCCGGACGATACCAAGGACCAGGCAGCAGCCAAAGAAAAAGAAATCAGAAGCAAAATTGCAGCATTAACAATTCAACACATGGAGTAAGAAAGAGAGGAAAGCAGCATGAACAGAGAACAGTTAATGAAAATGAGCAAGAAAGAGTTAAAAGCACGCCTTGTTACCGTGGGTAAAGAAGCCCAGGACAAGAGCGGCGAGGAATTAACCGCCCTCATGGACGAAGCAAGGACCATTGGGGAAATCCTGGACGAGATTAAAGCCCGTGAGGAACTTGCAAGGGCAGCCCAGGCAGCAGCCGGAGAGGGCGAAGGACCGGACGGAAACGCCGGAGAGGGTGCAGAGGTCAAAGACCAGGCAAGAGCAAAGAGCGGTAAGGCATTAAAAGCCGGAGCAAAGACCACATACAACGCAAAGAAGATTGCTAAACCTATGGCGGCACTTTCCACCACAACGGGCGTTGTTATGCCACACCATACAAGCCCGGACATTGCACCGACATTTAACAACGTATCATCCCTTATTGACCGTGTTACAACTATTCCGCTTGTAGGCGGCGAAACATATAGCCGTCCTTATGTGAAGTCATACGGGGACGGGGCCGGAAGCACCGCAGAGGGAGCAGATTACAACACATCTGAACCGGAATTTGGTTACGCAGAGATTGCAAGAGAGAAAATCACAGCATACGCCGAAGAGCCGGAAGAAATGCAGAAATTAACGGATGCAGATTATGACGGCGTTATTGAAGATAGCATTACAAGAGCAATCCGCCGTTACGCATCTCGTCAGATTTTGGTAGGGGACGGCACAAGCGGAAAATTCAAGGGAATTTTCTATAATCCGGCAAGCGAAAGTGATGATATTATTGACCGCAACACGGACATTACAACCATTACCGCCGTTGCAGATGATACCCTGGACGAGATTATTTATTCCTACGGTGGGGATGAAGAGGTAGAGGATGTAGCCGTGTTAATCCTTAGTAAGAAAGACTTAAAGAAGTTTGCCAAGTTAAGAGATAAACAGGGCAGAAAGGTTTATACAATCGTAAACCATGGCAATACCGGAACAATTGACGAAGTGCCTTATATCATCAACTCCGCTTGTGCAGAAATTGGCGGAACAAAAGATGCTTATTGTATGGCTTACGGTCCGTTATCCAATTACGAGGTTGCCGTATTCTCTGATATTGAAACGGCAAAATCTACGGATTACAAGTTTAAGTCCGGCCAGATTTGCTACAAGGGTTGCGTATTCATGGGCGGAAATGTCGTTGCAAGAAACGGATTTATCCGTGTAAAGAACCCGGCAGCGTAAGAGAAAGGCGGCTAAAGCATGACAAAGGAACAATTGATTGCGAAAGCCAAATTGAGAATTAGAAAAACATCAAGTGATATGTTGGATGAAGATGTGAGGCAGCTTGTAGAAGTTGCCCTTGCAGACTTAAAACGTATCGGTGTGCATAGTTCCTATTTGGATGAAGCAGACATAAAAGACCCCTTAATCATTGAAGCCGTTTTGTTATATTGTCACGCTAATTTTGGAAGCCCGGATAATCAGACACAGTTACTTGCATCCTATAATGCAATGTGTACCAAGATAAAAGGCGGTGGGTATCATAGAGAAGCCAATAAAACTATTGATTAAAAAGAACCAAACAGAATACCAGGAAACGGAAGTAATAGCATCAATTAACCCGGTGGGGCGTGACGAGTTCGCAGCCGCCGGGCAATTGGGTTATAAAGCAACATCACAATTGGAAGTTTGGGACTTTGAATATGACGGGCAAACGGAAGTTTCCATAGACGGAAAGCGTTATGCAGTATATAGAACCTACGGACCGAAGAGCAACGGAAAAACAGAGTTGTATATTGCGGAAAGGGTGGGGAAAGGTTGAAAGTTTCACTTGATAGCCTGGACGAAGAAATAAAAAAAGAATTGGAAAATTTCAATGCGGAAGTGATAAACGCAGCAAATGACAGTTTCCAGGAAACGGCAAAAGAAGCCGCAGAAATGTTAAAAAAAGGCGGACCGTACCAGGAAAGAACCGGAGCATACACAAAAGATTGGGCGGTTGACAAGCGAGGAAGCCGGACAAGTGTAGTTACCGGGTTAAATGGATATAGCGTTTATAACAAGAAGCATTACCAATTAACCCACCTTTTGGAAAACGGACACCAAAGCAGAAAAGGGGGCCGTGTAAAGGCATTTAGCCACATTGCCCCGGTCAATGAACAATTGGGCGAAATGGTAACCGGAAAGATTGAAAGCAAATTAAGGGGGTAAAAATGGCAACGGCAGCAGTATTAACAGAGAGGGCGGAAAGCCTGGGACTACCCATAACAAAAAACGCCTTTGAGGGGACTTTAGAAAACCCCGTGCCGCCATTACCTTACATGGTTTACCTTTTGCCACGGGAAGCAACCGCCGGGGCGGATAGTAGACCAAATAATCTAATGGCGGATGATTGGCAATTGGAACTTTACACCGTTGCAGATGATGAAGCGGCGGAAGAAATCAGAACACGGATTGAAAACGAGGTTTTACATGATGTGGACTATGTTAAATTTGTGGCTTATGTGGATAGTGAGGAATGTTTTCAAACGACCTACGAAGTCACGGGATTATTGAGGAAAGCGAGGAAATAAGAATGGACAAAGAAAGCATTGTTTTAGGTAGCGGAGATTTGTATTGTACAGACTTCCAGGGAACAAGCGAAGCAATCCCGGATGATGCGGTGATTGAAACAGAAGATAACCGCCTGGGGCATATTAAGGGCGGTGCGGAAATTGAGTATGCACCGGAGTTTTACGAAGCAAAAGACGATATGGGTAAAGTTTCCAAAGTAATTATTACGGAAGAGGAAGCCACCCTTAAAAGCGGAATTATGACATGGTGCGGAACAACGCTTGAAAAGTTATGTCAGACCGCAAGAGTGACAGAAGATAAGGCAAAGGGAATTAGAACGGTCAAAATTGGCGGTATCGGAAACGCAACGGGTAAGAAATACCTTTTGCGATTTGTCCATAAAGATACCCAGGACGGAAATATCCGTGTAACGATTGTTGGTAATAACCAGGCCGGTTTTACGATTGCCTTTGCAAAGGATAGCGAAACCGTTATTGATGCAGAATTTAAAGCACAGCCTATGGACAAAGAGGGTACTTTAATCCTTTACACAGAGGATATTGACAAAACAGAGTAGCCAAAACACGGGCCAACGATAAGAACGGGCGGCCGGTTGAAAAATCGAGCCGCCTTATTGCATGAAAGAGAGGAACACAACATGGCAGTAAAAGAATTTAACATGAACAAAATTAAACGTACCTTTTGGCCGTTTACTCTGAAAGATAAAAAGGATGAAAACGGAAATGTGGTTGAAAAGGGCAAAAAAATTATTGTCCGTATGCCGCAAAAGGGCGTTTTTGAAGCAATAAAGGATGTGGAAGCCAACGGAACGGGCGAGGATGCCGATACATCAACCATTTATAACCTTGTGGCAGCAGTATTAAACAACAATATGGGAAATGTGAAAGTTTCAGCCGAAGAGGTAGAGAGTTACGACATTGAAGAGTGTACGGCAATCCTTAACGCATACATGGAGTTTGTGGATGAATTAAAAGCAAACCCAAACTAAAAATGCCCTATTATCCACGCCAGGATAAAAAGGGCGAAATCCCGTATACAATCCTTACACGCCCGGAAAAATTGGTTATGGACTATTGCCATATCAATATTTACGAAGTCCAGGAAATGGAAATAGATATTTACCTTTTCTTCTTACGGGAAGCAATGATTTTTGAAAATTCACAGACCGAAGAGGGACGGAAATATTTAAAAGATTGCTTCCGTATGGAGCAGACAAAACCGGACCGTGAGGGATTAAGAGAAAGATTTGGAAAGAAAGGGGGAAAATCAAGTGGCTAACAACATTAAGGGTATTACTATTGAGATTGGCGGAGATACAACCAAGTTGCAAAATGCCTTAAAGGGTGTAAACGGGGACCTCAAAAGTACCAAGAATGAGTTAAAAGAGGTTGAAAAGGGCTTGAAATTAGACCCCAAGAATACCGAACTTTTAGCACAGAAACAACAGTTGCTTACAAAGGCAGTAGGCGAAACCAAAGATAAATTAGATGTATTAAAAACGGCAGAAGCCCAGGTGGAGCAGCAGTTTAAAAACGGCGAAGCATCCGAGGAGCAGTACCGGGCAATCAAACGTGAAGTAATCGCAACGGAAGCAGAACTTAAAAACCTGGAAGAGCAAGCAAAGGCGAGTAATTCAACGCTTGCAAAGGTGGGGGATGCTTTTGGAACGGTAGGGGATAAGGCAACCAAAGCCGGGGAAAAGATGATGCCCGTAACGGCCGGAATAACCGCATTAGGAGCAGCCGGGGTTGCTGCATCTATGGAATTAGATAACGGCTATGACACCATTATTACCAAGACGGGAGCAACCGGGGAAGCCCTGGAAAGCCTTACGACAGTAGCGGACAATGTATTTTCAGATATGCCAACTACAATGGATGATGTGGGCGTAGCGGTTGGAGAAGTAAATACAAGGTTCGGGGCAACCGGGACAGAGTTAGAAAATCTTTCAAAAGAATTTATTAAATTTGCAAACATCAACGGAACGGATTTAAACACGGCTATTGATAGCGTGGACAGTATTATGACAAAATTCGGCGTTGATGCTTCACAGACAAAAAATGTGTTGGGGCTTATGACGAAAGCGGGCCAGGACACGGGTATTTCAATGGAAACATTGGAAACCGCACTTACAACCAACGGTGCAAGCCTCAAAGAAATGGGGCTTGATTTAACATCATCCGTTAATTTGCTTGCACAAATGGAAGCAAGCGGCGTTGATGTTTCAACCGCCCTTGCCGGAATGAAAAAAGCGGTGCAGAACGCAACGGCAGACGGCAAGAGTGCAGACGAAGCATTGACCGAAACAATAGATAGCATTAAAAACGCAAAGACAGAAACGGAAGCCTTAACCATTGCATCCGACCTTTTCGGAAAGAAAGGTGCGGCGGAAATGACCCAGGCAATCCGTGAGGGACGTTTATCCGTAGACGATTTAAGCGGTGCTTTATCAGACTATGGGGATGTGGTAAGTGACACATTTGAAACCACATTAGACCCGTGGGATGATGCAGCCGTAGCAATGAACAATTTGAAACTTGCCGGGGCAGACCTGGGAAGTTCCATTTTAACCACATTGCAGCCAACAATTGATAAGGTTGTGAACAAGGTAAAAGAGTTTACAACATGGTTTAAAAACCTGGACGACAACACAAAGCAGATGATTGTAAAAATCGGAATGATTGTTGCGGCTATCGGCCCGGCTTTAATCATATTTGGGAAAATGTCAACGGGAATATCCGGGGTAATAAAAACCGTAACGGGATTAACAAGCAAAATAGGCGGAATGAGTGGTGTTTTATCAGCACTCACGGGACCGGTTGGAATAGTGATTGCTATTATAGCGGCACTTGCCGCCGGGTTCATTGCTTTATATAAAACGAATGATGAATTTAAAGAGAAAGTGGACGGGACCATAGGAAAGGTAAAGGATGCCTTTTCGCAGATGTGGACAACCATACAACCGCTTTTGGAGAGCCTAAAGCAAGCGTTTATTAACCTCATGGCTGCATTAAAACCCGTATTTGAATTTGTTCTTACATACATAGCAAGTATTGTAAATGGGGTTATCAATGCAGCAGCACCGATAATTGCAGCAATCCAAAATGTGATTGATTTTGTTACCAATATCATAAATGCCATTATAGCGTTATTACATGGAGATTTTGACGGTTTCTTTTCGTATCTGCAAGGTGCGTTTAATAGTGCAATATCGTTTGTAAAAAACATCATCCAGGCGGTTATAAATTTCATAATCGGATTTTTAGAGGGGTTCGGCGTAAATGTAAAAACATTATTTACCAATATTTGGAATAGCATTGTTGCCGTATTCCAGGGCGTGGGTCAGTGGTTCGGTGACCGATTTACGGAAGCATGGAACGCAATAACCACAATTTTTTCTGCAATCGGTTCATGGTTCGCCGCCAGGTGGAACGACATAAAAACCGCCCTTGCGACCGTGGCAACGTGGTTTCTTACCATGTTTACAAATGCCTATACGAATGTAACAAACGTATTCGCTGCAATCGGTTCATGGTTCGCCGCCAGGTGGAACGACATAAAAACCGCCCTTGCAGCAGTAGCCACATGGTTTTTAACTATGTTCACAAACGCATACACCAATGTAACAAATGTATTCGCTGCAATCGGTTCATGGTTCGGGGCAAGGTGGACGGAGATAAAAACCGCCCTTGCATCCGTTCCAACATGGTTTAAAACACAGTTTGATAACGCATGGACGAACATAAAAAACGCATTTGCCAATGTAACTTCCTTTTTCTCTGATTTATGGGAGAAAATCAAAGGTTGTTTCGTAAATGTCGGTGTGGCTATCGGTTCAGCGATTGGGGATGCTTTTAAATCGGCAATCAACAGTTGTTTATCAACCATAGAGGGTGTTGTAAATAAGTTTATCGGTATGATTAATGGAGTAATTGGAATTATCAATGAGATACCGGGCGTTTCACTTTCAAAAATAGATACACTTTCACTTCCAAGATTAGCAAAAGGCGGTGTATTAAGAGAGGGTACGGCAATGGTAGCAGAAGCCGGACCGGAACTTTTAAGCATGGTAAACGGAAAGGCAGTTGTAACACCGCTTACGGGTTCGGCGGTAAACACGGCAGCAGACAACCTAAAGGGCAACAATAGCGGTTTCCACCAGGAAATCAATATTACAAGTCCTAAAGCCCTATCCCCTTATGAAGTAGCAAGACAAACGAGAATACAGACCCGTGCAATGGTTATTGCAATGCAGAGGGGGTAAATTATGGCAGATATTACAGTTACTTGCACAAATGATAAAAATGTTTCTATTGCCTTTAGGTGGGATTGGGATAATAACCCATTCCACCTATTAGGACTTGACGGAATATATGGTTATGATTGCAATGTTACCACATCAGAAAATACCACAACAGACGGCAGCACATACCAGGGAAGCACGGCAAAGGAAAGAAACATTGTAATAACCGCAGAGATTGACGGAGATTACAGAAAGAACCGGGAATTACTGTATAGAGTGTTTCCGAAAGGCAGAACCGGAACACTTGAATATAGCGAGGACGGGGATATAAAAACAATCACTTACAGAGTGGAAAGCGTGACACCAGGGGCAACAACGGGCGTTGTAAGGGATTATACAATTAGTCTTATTTGCACCGACCCGTATTTTAAGGACCTGTCAGATGTGGAAGTGGTAATGGCAAGTTGGGTATCAGATTGGTACTTTGAAAACGGGTTTGATATTAACGGCGTGGAATTTGGACACCGGGAAGCCGAGTTGGTAAAGGAAATTGAAAATAACAACGGTGCGGACAATATCGGAATAACTGCAATATTCAGAGCGGACGGCATTGTAAAAAATCCGGCTATTTACCATTCAGAGAGCGGGAAATATATAAAAGTCGGTTATGCCGGAAATGATTTTGAATTGCAAAGCGGCCAATATGTGGTTATTTTCACGCACACCGGAAAGAAAAATATATACCTTTTGGACGGTGTGAGCCAGGCAGAAATTGAGGAACACAAGGACCGTTACGGAATGATTGATTGGGAAACGGTTGTTTCTATGTACGGAACAATCATAAATCAGTATTTGGACGAGGACGGGGATTTTATACAGTTGCAGGACGGCACAAACACCATTACATACAATGCAGAAAGCGGCATTAACTATTTATCCGTGTCCGTATATTACCGCATTTCATATTTGGGGGTGTAAGAGCATGGAAATTATTGTATATGACCGCAATTTGTACCGCCTGGGGACGATTGAAAACCATACATCCTTACAATGGCATAGAAAATATTACGAGTGTGGAACGTTTGAGTTACACGCCCCGGCAACAGAGGACAACATAAGGCTTTTGCAGCCGGGTAATGTAATAAGACCAAAGGGAAAGGATGAAGCCGCCGTTATCCGTGGGGACCAGACAGAAGAGGAAAGCACCCTTGTAAATGAGATTGTGCGAAACGGCTATTTTCTGCCTATATATTTTAATGACAGATTGACCGGTCCCATGTTTACATTTAACGGAACGTGTGAAGATGCTATGCGTTATATGATTAACCGCATGGCAGCAGTACCGTTGTTGGAAGTAGCCCCAGGAATAGGGGATGCAACCAAAATAACATTCCAGGCAACCTATAAGAATGTATTAACCTATCTTTCTAAGATTGCCCGGTATTGTGAATTGGGCTTTAGAGTAGTGCCGGACTTTAAGGGTAAGAAAATGACCTTTGAAACATATAAAGGCATAGACAGAACCACGAAGCAAGGCACAAAGCCCCGTGTAATCTTTTCAGAGAGTTACAACAACCTAAACCGTGCAAAACATACCTATTCAGACGAAACCGCCAAAACAAAGATTGTTGTAGGTGGGGCCGGGGACGGTGCGGACCGTATTTATGTAACGGTAGGCGGCGGAACGGGGTTTGATTTACGGGAAGAGTTTTTGGATGCCAAAGACATAAATAAAGATGATTTTTCAACCAATGCGGAATACCTGGAAGCGTTACGCATCCGGGGGGAGCAGCACAAAGCGGAAAACGCCGTGATTGAGAACATAGAAGCCGAAGTGGAAGCCGAGGTTAATTTTATCTATGGCACGGATTACGATTTAGGGGACATTGTGACAGTAGAAAAGGCAAAATGGAACAAAGTATTAAATTTACGCATTACGGAACTTTGCGAGGTTTACGAATACGGCGGAATGTATGTTGTTCCTACTTTTGGGGATGCCCTACCCACAACCATAAATTGGGACAATTAGGAAAGGAGAGGAAAAGCAAATGGCAGTAAGAGGATTTTTTTACAATTCCGTAAATAAAGACCGCTTATACAACGGCCAGGATATGAACGAGGACAAAGCCCCGTTCTATAAAGAGGGTGTGGCGTATGGACATTTGCAAGTAACCGCAGACGGGGAAAGTATGGCGGTAAAGGTGGACGGCGGAAGCCGTACCGGGTACGCATACATCAACTTGCACACAATCCATAACACAACCGTCCTAGAATTGCCCGTGAGCGGTTCAAACGGTACATTGCCAAGAATTGACCGTGTAATATTGCGGAATGATGAAACAGAGCGAAAACCAAGCATTTTTATTTTAGAGGGGGCATATTCAAGCAATCCGCAGCCGCCGGAACTTACGAACAATGACACAATCCAGGAAAAATGTTTGGCGGAAATTTATGTGGCAGCCGGAGCGGTGGCAATATCCCAAAGTGATATTACAGACACCAGGGCAGACACGGGATTGTGCGGTTTCATTGCATCACAGTTTGAGGACTTTGATTTTTCACAGTTCACAAAGCAATTTAACGCATGGTTCGCCCTGGAAAAAAAGAGCATGGAACAAGACCATGCAAATTTCATTGAAGAATACGCCGAAATGACACAAGCGTTTATGACGGACCAGGAAGCACAATGGAATAAGTGGTTTAAAGAGAAGCAAACGGAACTTTCCGGGGACATTGCCGGGAAACTGCAATTACAGATTGATGATGTAAAAGAAAAGGTTTACAACATTGCCTTTAAGGTTTACATCATTAGCACATTGGAGCAGATTACAAGCCCGGTAACGGTAAAACTTACGAATAAGACCACGGGGACCATGCAGACGGTTACAGTTACAAAAAGCCAAATGGGCTTTTATGTCACGGAAGCCGGAGAATACACCGTGGAAGCGGATTTGGAAAGCGTTATGGTTACACCGAAAGCCTTTAAGGTTACAAACGATAATCTTATGACAACGCAGAATATTACATTGCGTGAGGGTTCAAACCTGGGCTATATCGGAAATTATATTGGTTCATTTATTGCACAATAAAAAGAAAGAGAGGATTAAACAATGGTAGGATTTCCAAAAGTAATTAAGACAAAGGCGGATTTAGTCAACACTTACAAACTTGTAAAGAAAGGCAGATTGAAGAAAGAAGATTGGTTGGCAGCAGTTGAGAAGTTAGAAAATCAGAATTTCATCTTTTGCCCTATCCTGGAGAAAACCGAGGACAGAAAGGGCGTTACCCTTATGTTTGTAAACGAGGTTACAGAGGGGGACAAGGTAAAAGCCGGGAACGTGACCGCAACCGTTAAGACCGTGGAGCATATTGAGGTTGAAAAGGCAGCAGAAGCAGACCAGGAAGTGGCAGCAACAGAGGGAACGGCGGCAGCAGATACCGAAACAACCACAAATAACAATCAGACCAAGCACACAATTTTAACACTTTCAAAGGCTATTGCGGCGGATGCGGCTACAATCGGTATTCCGGCAGAGGTTACATTTTATGACCGCCTGGGAATTACAGAAGAGGAAGTGGAGCAGATGAAAGGAGAGTTAGCATAATGGGAAGATTATTTGTTTATGACGAGAATATGACGGACGAGAGGGCGAAAATCACAGTTGCTAAAATGGCCGCCGTATCGGACATTGTAGCGAGTGAAAAGGCATTTATACAGTATTCCGCAGCCGGACAATTAACCGTGCTTGCCGGGGCAGTTATTGCGGTAGGGGATGCCATTTTTCAGACCGAGGAAACAACACTTTCCGCCGCCAACCTGGACGGTGCAAGCAGTTTTGCACACGGTAAGGATTATTACATTTACTTGTGCGACAATGGCAAGGACAGTTCAAACGAGGTTTATTTAATCTCTGAAAATTCCACATTCCCGGACGGCGTGGAATGGGACGATACAAACACCCGTAAAATTGGCGGTTTCCACTATGGCTTTGTTAGAAATGTGGATGAATACGGCAGAGAAGTAAATACAAGTGGAAGTGTGCGTGGTAGCGGTTGGGAAAGTAACGTGCGTGAGGACATTGCCCCTAACTCTGTATGGACCGCATTACACCGTCCGAAGTGCGACCCGTCCGGTATGGCATACCTGGGGAATGGTTTGTGGGCTGATATTTACCTTGCATCAGATGATGGGGCGAACGGCTTACAATCCGTATATAACGCAACGCCTATTACGGGTACAGAGGGTTTAAATTGGTATATTGCCAATGAAAAGGCCGCCCGTGTCGGAAAGCGTTTACCGGACCTTGCAGAATGGTTAATTGCAGCAGAGGGAAGCCCCCAGGGATTAGACGGCAGCAATACAAACGGTTGGACCGCAACAACCAACACCGCAAGAACCGCCGTTGGAAAAATCAAAAATGCAATTTCTGTAAAAAATATTATGGATATTGCCGGGAACGTGTGGGAATGGCTTAACGAGTTGTGTTTAGACCCAACCGCTGCATCCTGGAATTGGTACAATGTTATGTCCGGCTACGGTCAAATTTATATGCCGTCACAAACAGCCTTGCCCGCCCTCATTGGCGGCGGCTATTGGGACGACGGCGTGCATTGCGGTAGTCGTGCCGTCGGTTGCAGCGATTACCCGTGGAACGTGAGCGCGGGCATTGGTGTGCGGTGCGTGTGTGACAGTCTGTAATCTGCCAGGGTGGGCGAAAGCCCACCCCATAGAAAAATATATAAACCGAGGATAAAAACATGGCAGAGAATAAGAAAAGCAATCAAGCGGATGCGTATATGGAGAGCATGAAAGCATATCAAAAGACCTATGATTTTCTTTTGTACCTTTATCCCATATTGTCACAGTTTCCGAAATTTGAGAAATTCGCATTGCAGAGCCAAATTAAAACGGCGGTTTTTGAAATGCTTAAATCAGTAATCAGATTTAGAAAGACCGGGACAAAGAGCCACATATATAACGCAGATGTGGAGTTGCAGTTTATCAAAACCCTCATACGGCTTTCCTACGATTTGGAATATCCGGCAATGAGCAAACACAGATACGAAGTATTGAGCAAGAAAATGACAGAATTAGGATGTATCATTGGCGGAATAATCGAAGCCGTAAAGAATGGAAATTGGAAATAATGTTGGCATTGCCAATTTTATTTTGGGGAAACTGTTAATATGCACCGGGCCAGTTCACGGAACTTTCCGAGCCTTGCACGCCCTCATTGGCGGCGGCAATTGGAACAACGGCGTGCATTGCGGTAGTCGTGCCGTCAATTGCAACAATTACCCGTGGAACGTGAACACGAACATTGGTGTGCGGTGCGTGTGTGACTTTACAATTTTATAGACATAGAAGCCCAAGCGGCCACTAGCAAAGATTTACATTTTTAAGTAAGTCAGACGGTTTGCCCGTTCCGGTGCGATACCGGACAAACTAACAAAGCAAACCACCTTTTAGTAAAATAGAATATTTGAAAATTGGTAGGGATTAAATGAAAACAGTAAAGGGACTACATGAGAAAATGGGGACCTTTGAAAACGCCAATACTTCATTCCACCAGGCGGCAAGGTGCAAGCGGTACACGGATGAGGTATTGGCTTTTTCTATGGTTAAAGAAGAGGAACTTTTAAGAGCAACCGAGGAAATACAGAATTTAACATATAAGCAAGGGGAATATAAGATATTTAAGGTGTTTGAGCCAAAAGAACGGCTTATTATGGCGTTGCCGTTCTATGATAGAGTGGTGCAACACATGATTTGTAATGCTATTCAACCCGTATTCGAGAACGGATTTTATTACCATTCTTACGCTTGCCGGAGCGGTAAGGGGATGCACGCCGCAAGTGATACGTTGTATCAATGGATGTATGAAACAGAGGTAAAGCAAGGGTTAAGGATGTATGCCTTTAAAGGGGACATATCAAAGTATTTTGCATCTATACCACATGACAAATTAAAGGATGAAAACCGCCGCTATATAGGGGATAAGAAAGCCCTTATGTTAATGGATGATATTATAGACCACAACGGCATATTGCCGGACGGCGTGGGAATACCAGTTGGAAACCTCACAAGTCAGTTATTTGCGAATGTGTACGGCAATAAGTTAGATAAATTTTGCAAGCACGTTTTACATATTCCGTATTTTGTGCGGTACATGGATGATTTTATTATCCTATCGGATGATTTGGAGCAGTTAAAAGAATGGGTTAAGAGAATAGAAGAATTTTTGGAAAATGAAATGCTTTTACATATTAACCCTAAAAGCACAATCCTATACGCCGGGAATGGCATAGATTTTTGCGGATATATCCACTATGCAGACCACAAGAAAGTAAGAAAATCATCTATCAGAAAGTTAAAGCAAGATGTAAAGGCGTATGAGTTGGGCGAATTGCCGCCGGAAGAATTTAACCGGAAGTATGAAAGCAGAAAGGGACATTTAGGACACGCCGACACATACCACATTGCAAAGGCGGTTGAATACGAATTGTTGTTCTATGAATGGGAACGCCTGGAAGCAACGGCGTAAAAAGGGTCAGAATAAAAAGCCGTTCCATTATATGATTTACTTGTAAAAAACAAGGAAAGGAGCATGGAACAATGGAGAAAATGTTTAACTTTATTTCCGTGATTGGCGGATTGGTTGGCGGTTTTATCGTTTCGTTGTTCGGCGGTTGGGATGTGATGTTATACACAATATTGCTTTTTGCTATCCTGGATTATTTCACGGGCATTTTGAAAGCAGTCTATAAAAAAGAACTTTCAAGTGCAATCGGATTTAAGGGGATTGTAAAAAAAATCATGGTATTTGTGGTTATCGCAGTTGCCTACAACGTGCAGAGAATGACCGGGGACACAATACCATTAAGGGAAATTGTTATTGTTTTCTTTATCTGCAATGAAGCACTTTCCATTTTGGAAAATGCGGCGGAATTTATCAACATACCGCAGCAGTTAAAAGATGTGCTTTTGCAGTTAAGGGACAAGAACGCAGCGAAAGCGGAAGAAAAAGAAGAAAGCGAGGAATAAGACATGGCAACAAAAGACCAGGTAAACGCCTTTATTGCGAAATTGGCAGCAATCGCAAGAAAAGAATATTTAACCCGTGATAAATGGGTTTTACCGTCCGTATGTATCGCACAGGCCGCATTAGAAACCGGGTGGGGAACATCCGGGCTTATGACAAAGGCTAATGCGTTTTTTGGCATCAAGGCCGGAAGCAGTTGGAAAGGCAAGGTTTACAGTAGTAAAACAAACGAGTGCTATGACGGTAAGACCTACACGCAGATTACCGCCGCTTTCCGTGCTTATGATAGCCTGGAAGAGAGCGTGGCAGATTATTACAATCTGATTTGCGGAAGTTCCCGTTATGCCGGAGCAGTAAACAACGGAAACGCCGAAAGTGCTATTACCGCAATCAAAAACGGCGGATATGCAACAAGTCCTACATACATCAAGAATGTAATGAACATCATCAATTCTTACAACCTTACACAGTATGATACATGGGACGGAGAGAACCAGGGACCGGCGAACAAGGAAACCCACGGTTATAAGGTGGGGGACAAGGTAAGAGTGATTGACAACATCACATACAACGGGGTGCGTTTTGCAACCTATTATAATGAATATGATGTTATCCAGGTAAACGGGGACCGTGTTGTTATCGGTATCGGTAACACCGTGACGGCAGCAGTAAACGCCGCCAACATTGCAAAGGATGAAGAGATTGCAGAAGCCCCGGCGGATGCAGAAGTACCAACCGACATTCCGACCCAGGAAGAAACAGAGAACGCCCACGGTTTCAAGGTAGGGCAGAAAGTAAAGGTTATCAATGCTTACGATTACTACGGTAATATGTTTAAGTGTTGGTACAGTAAATATGATGTTATCGAGGTTAAGAATGACAGAATTGTTATTGGTATCGGTAACACCGTGACGGCAGCAGTAAACGCCGCCAATTTAGCAGCAGCATAAGCAACGCCACCTTTAGGAATTTGGCTACCAAAAGAGCAAGGAAATAATGTATATCACGGAATTAAAAGCACACCTTTAAAAGTGTGCTTTTTCTTTATTTTAAAAGTTTTTTAAAATAGTACGGAATATGTATTGACATAGTACGGAATATGTAATATAATAAAGACAGTTAAGAGAGGAACACAAAGAAAGCGAGGAAAAGAAAATGTGGGAAGTAGTAAAAACGGTAAAGGGATATGATATAACAAGAATGATTGGAAGCCGTGGTGCTTACCATGTATCAGTAAGAGAGGGGAAAGGCTTTGGAGAGTTCCACACATTCAAAACCATAAAGGCAGCGGTTGAGTTTATCGAAACTGCACTATAAGCATTGAGCCGGGGCAATGACCCCGGCAGAAAGGGGAAATATGGATATTACAAAAGAATTAGCAAGAGCGGTAAAATATTACATGATAATGGAAGATGCTTTTTTAAATCCGGGGAATTTTAAGGAAGCACATAAAAATTTTGTTGAAAAAATGGAAGAATACAGGAAAAAGGAAAATTTAACGGAAGAGGAAGCACAATATAACATAGAAATGGCAGTAGAAGCATTGAAAAAATACAGGGCGGAACAATAGCCGCCCGGCAACTAAAACGGCCGCACCGTGAACGGGTGCGAGTGTCCCAAGCCACTATAAACCGTTGAGGGGTTGCAACAATAGGCGTTGCGGTACTGTCTGACAAGTTTTGACCCACGTTTTAATGTGAAACGGGGAAGCAATGAGGAATACACCGGGCAAGGGTGCATTGCTTATATACACAATCGTTTAGACCAATGCCCGGAAACCCAAAACGCCTATATGATGCAACTATATATTGAAACCCGTTGTTTCTGTGATTTTATCAATGGTAAATACACGCACTTTTAAGCCTGGCACATTCCGCCGGGCTTATTGCACATAAAAAATAAATTTAAAATAGTACGGAATATGTATTGACATAGTACGGAATATGTTATATAATAAAGACAGTTAAGGGAGATACACAAACTTAATGAGTAATGGGCAAGCATAGAAAGGAGAACTTCATGGACGAGGATATGAACGTAGGCGAGTTACTTAAAGAAACGGCAGAAGAAAATCAGACCAGGAAAATACTTGAAATATTAAACGAGTGTAAAGACCTGGCAGAAGCCAAAGAAAGAGTAAAAGCCCTACTTAATAAGTAAGGCTTTAGGGAAACAGAAAGGGCGGTGGACTTGCCAAAGCCGCCCTAAACTGTAAAAAGTATTATACACCATTTGGCAAGAGAAAGGAAGAGGGCGTAAATGCCAAAAATAAAAAAAGAGTTCGACCAGACGAAATATCAGAACGAATATAAAAAGAAAACCTATGACCGCATGGAATTACTTGTGCCAAAGGGAGAAAAAGCAGTAATAAAGGAAAAAGCGGCAGCAGTAGGGACAAGTGTAAATGAGTTTGTGTATTCGGCAGTAAAAGAAAAAATGGAAGCAATGGAAGCAGTAACAGAAACAGAAAAGTAACATGGAAGAAAGCGAGGAACACAACATGGGATTATTTAGTAACCTATTTTCTAAAAAGAACACGGCAGCAGTACAACCGCAGCCCGTACAGATGCCGGAAGAAAAAAAGCCAAGATACATTGTAAAAAGCCAACGGTTCATCCTGGATAATATAAAAGACCACATGGAAGATATTATGGACCTTGTGGAGAAAAACGAGGATTACAAGTTAAAAAAGAAAGACCTCATAGAAGAAAATAGGGAAGATGAAAACATCTACGAATATGAATTGAACGAAAAAGCCACAATAACCCCTATATCTTGTGAGGGGGGGGGTGGAGCAACTACAAGTATTTGTGTGTAATACCCACATTGGAGATATTAAAAAGGGCGGCATAAGCAAAGTAAAGAACCTTTTGAAAAAAGGAAATATAGAAAATATATGGTCCGAGGTTTCCGGCGGAAACTATAAGCATTTGAGATATGATGCCGGGAAAGACGTATATTACTATGATGAATTAGAAAAAGAATTTAGTATTACCATTGAAATAACCTATAAAGAAGAAATCACAGAATAAGGAAAGAAACATAGGAAACAGACGGGGACAACAACGGATTATTCCGGGTTGTCCCTATTGCCGTATCAAGGGGGTTATTTTTATGGGTAGAAAATACAAACAATTAAGCCAAAATGATAGAATATCAATGGAAACACTACTTAACAAAGGTCATTCCGTACAAGAGGTTGCGGATTATTTACACGTTCACAGAAGCACTATTTACAGAGAAATGAAACGGGGCGAGTATGTACATAGAAATTCAGACTATACGGAAGAGGTGCGTTATAGTAGTGATAAGGGGCAGCAGACCCATGATTGGAACGCCCAGGGCAAAGGCAGAAACATTAAAATAGGTAATGATATTAAATTGGCGGAATACATAGAAAATAAGATTGTGGAAAATAAATATAGCCCGGAAGCAGCATTGGCAGCAGTAGCCACAAGCGGAATAGAATTTAGTACCACTATAAGCGTAAGAACCCTATACCGCTATATTGATAACGGCATATTCCTTAAACTTACCAACAAGCATTTACCCGTTAAGGGCAAGAAGAAAAAGAAAAATAAGAAAGTCCAGGTGCAGAAGAGAGCAACGGCCGGGGAGAGCATAGAGAACCGCCCGGATGAAGTGACAACCCGTGAAACATTCGGACATTGGGAAATGGACACCGTAAAGGGCAAACAAGGCGTTACAAAATCATGTATGCTTGTATTAACAGAGAGAAAGACCAGGGACGAGATTATATTTAAACTGAAAGACCAAAAGGCGGAAAGCGTGGTGGATGCCCTGGACCGTTTAGAAAGAAAATGGGGAGATATGTTTTCTAAAGTGTTTAGAAGCATCACGGTAGATAATGGCGTGGAGTTTTCGGATTGTAAGGGCATGGAGCGTTCAGCATTGACACCAGGGGAGAAACGCACATATCTATTCTACTGCCACCCATACAGTAGTTATGAGAGAGGGACCAACGAGAACACTAACAAACTAATACGCCGCCATATCCCTAAAGGGGAAGATTTTGACGAAAAGCAAGATAGGGACATTGAATTTATAGAAAATTGGATAAACACATACCCACGGGGTATTTTTGGCTTTAGAACATCAGAAGAATTATTTAAAGAAGAGTTGGAAAAAATCACGGCATAATATTTTTTAAAAACTTGTCGCAAAACTATTGACAAAATATAGAGTAAAGGGAAGAAAAAAATAATAGTTGCATTTTTTAAAACTATACGGTATAATTAATCCGTTGTCGGGGTATGGCTCAGTTTGGCTAGAGCGCACGGCTGGGGGCCGTGAGGTCGCAGGTTCGAATCCTGTTACCCCGATTAACAGGGCTGCCTGAAGCGGCTCAATCCGAAGAGGGAGGCTGTGTGAACAGACTTCCTCTTTTTTTTCAGCAGAATGAGTATGTGTGTTCTGCTTGGTTCGCAAACAAACTATACAATAATGAGGAGTAATATGCAGATGAAGAAAGTACCATTTGTTACCAAGGATCAAATCGAAGGTATTGCAAAGATTTATCCGACACCGTTCCATATTTATGATGAAAAGGGAATCCGCGAAAATGTGAAACGTCTTTACGAAGCATTTTCCTGGAATCCGGGATATAAAGAATATTTTGCAGTGAAGGCAACGCCGAATCCATTCCTGATGCAGATTTTAAATGAGTATGGCTGCGGAAGTGACTGCTCTTCCCAGGCAGAACTGGTTTTGTCTGAGGCAGTAGGCATTATCGGACATGATATCATGTTCTCTTCCAATGATACTCCACTGGAGGAGTTCGCGTACTGTGAAAAACTGGGTGGAATTATTAACCTAGATGATATTACCCATATTGAAGCTGTGGAAAAATCCGTTGGTTATTTACCGAAAACCATGAGCTGTCGTTATAATCCGGGCGGATATTTTAAAATGAGCAATGGTATCATGGACAACCCTGGTGATGCCAAATATGGCATGACAGAGGAACAGATGGTCGAAGCTTTCAAGATCATGAAATCAAAAGGTGTTGAGAACTTTGGAATTCATGCATTCCTGGCAAGTAATACCGTAACTAACGAGTATTATCCAATGCTCGCAAAAGTATTATTTGAACTGGCTGTACGTCTGAAAAAAGAGACGGGTGCACATATTACATTCATTAATCTGTCCGGTGGAATCGGTATCCCGTATCAGCCGGATCAGGAACCGAATGATATTATGGTCATTGGCGAAGGAGTGCGTAAAGTATACGAAGAGGTGCTGGTACCGGCTGGTATGGGTGATGTATCCCTGTGCACAGAGCTGGGAAGATACATGATGGGACCATATGGTGGACTGGTAACTCAGGCTATTCATGAGAAACATACGCATAAAGAGTATATTGGTGTGGATGCCTGCGCAGCAAATCTGATGCGTCCGGCTATTTATGGTGCATATCATCACATTACTGTTCTTGGTAAAGAGAATGCACCTTGCGATCATGTTTACGACGTAACCGGATCTCTCTGTGAGAATTGTGATAAATTTGCTGTAGACCGTAAACTTCCGAGAATTGATAAAGGTGATTATCTGTTTATTCATGATGCAGGTGCACATGGACATTCTATGGGATATAACTATAATGGTAAACTGCGTTCTGCAGAACTACTTTTGAAAGAGGATGGCTCCGTACAGTTGATTCGAAGAGCAGAGACACTGAATGATTACTTCGCAACCTTTGACTGCTTTGAAATTGGGAAAAAACTGAAAGAGCTTGTAAAATAATTTTCTTGCACTTTGGGAGGACTTGTGGTATGATAACTGAGTTGGATGCGCAGGAGTGGCGGAATGGCAGACGCATCAGACTCAAAATCTGACGAGGGTGACTTCGTGTGGGTTCAAGTCCCATCTCCTGCATAGGAAAAAAGGCTTCATACCAGACGGTATGGAGCTTTTTTTGTTCAACTTGCATTCCCATATTTGATTAGATATAATAGAAATACATGTGTATGAGTGAAGACAGGAGCGGGAAGGATGAACTGTAAGCAGGCACAACGGCTGTTGGTTCCTTATATTAATGGGGAACTGGACGAGCAGGAAGAGGGAGAATTTGTGAAACACATTCGGCATTGTCCGGAATGTTATGAAGAATTGGAAGTGTATGCCACGGTTTTTGCCGGCATCCGACAGCTGGATGGTGCGGAGGAGACGGTGAATTACCGGACGCTGGTAAATGATTCCCTGGAAAATTCCGAAGAGGATGTACGGGATGAACATTTTCTATATTTGTATGTGCTTTTGATGCGTTTAGCTGCAACTGGAGCGTTATTCTATATGATCGTGAGGTGGCTCATCTGATGAGTGAAAAAATAGTTTTGATTGATGGGCACAGTATTATCAACCGTGCCTTTTATGGTGTCCCGGATCTGACCAATGCGGAGGGACTTCATACCAATGGAATCTACGGATTTCTGAATATTATGTTTCGGATTCTGGACGAGGAAAAGCCGGAATATCTGGCGGTGGCTTTTGACCTGAAGGCACCGACGTTTCGGCATAAAATGTATGATGCTTATAAGGGAACGAGAAAACCTATGCCGGAGGAGCTGCGCGAGCAGGTGCCGGTATTAAAAGAACTGCTTGCAGCCATGGGTATCCCACTGCTTATGATGGAAGGTTATGAGGCGGACGATCTTTTGGGAACAGCAGCAAAAAAAAGCGAAGAGGCAGGCATGGATGCAGTCATTGTATCCGGAGACAGGGATCTTCTGCAGCTGGCTACAGAGAAAATTATGATCCGGATGCCGAAAACAAAGAGGGGTGTCACGGAAATCGAAAATTATCATGCCCAGGATGTAAAGGATGCCTATCAGGTAACACCGCCCCAGATTATCGAGTTAAAAGCACTTATGGGAGATGCTTCTGATAATATTCCGGGGGTACCGGGTATTGGAGAGAAGACAGCAACCAATCTGATCGTCGCTTACGGCACGATTGAAAATGCCTATGACCATGTAGAGGAGATTAAGCCAAACCGTGCAAAGGAAGCGCTGAAAAACCATTACGATATGGCCAGGATGAGTAAAGAACTGGCTACCATCTGCCTGGAAGCACCTCTTACTCTTTCTTTTGAGGATGCCAGACTTACAAACCTCTATACGCCGGAGGCCTATGAATGGTGCAGAAAACTGAATTTTAAGAAGCTGCTGGGACGGTTTGAGCAGGCAGAAGCAGGCAAGCCGGCAGAACCGGAAGTGACGATGATTACCGATCTTGCCGAAGCGGAAAATCTGTTTTCACGACTGAAAAAGCAGAAACAGATTGCCTTTGAAATGTATCATGAAGATGGACTGCATGTATCTTTGACAGATTCAGAGCAGGAAGTGTTCTGTGTCTCCGAGGAAGGATTTCTGACGGAACAATATCTTCTGGAGAAGCTGACAGAAATCATCGAGGAAGTACCGCTCTGTGGGGCTTCAGATGTGAAAAAATTATTAGCTTTTGTCCATCCGGTTTGCCGGGAACATTTGTTTGATATTGAGATTGCGGCTTATCTTATCAATCCGCTCATGAGCAGCTATGAGCATGAAGATCTGAAAAAACCGTATGCGGCACTCACTACTTTTAAAAAGATGCCGGAGCTTCTGAAAAAACTGGACGAGATGGATATGAGAAAGCTGTTCGATGAGATCGAGATGCCGTTGGTATTTACCCTGTATGACATGGAGCAGGCGGGTATCAGGGTGAATGGTGAAGAACTCCGGGAATATGGGGAAGCGCTGGTTGGCCGGATTGAGGAGCTGGAGAAAAAGATTCATGAGGCAGCCGGTGAGGTATTTAATATAAATTCTCCCAAACAGCTGGGCGTGATTTTGTTTGAAAAGATGGGGATGAAGGGTGGTAAGAAGACCAAGACCGGCTATTCCACATCAGCGGATATCCTAGAAAAGCTGGCAGGCGATCAGCCTATAGTGAGGGATATTCTGGAATACCGTCAGCTGACCAAATTAAAATCTACTTATGCGGACGGACTGGCTGGCTGTATTGCGAAGGATGGAAGAATCCACAGTAAATTTAACCAGACCATTACAGCCACCGGAAGGATCAGCAGTACGGAGCCGAACCTTCAGAATATTCCGGTACGTATGGAGCTTGGACGGCTGATCCGAAAGGTTTTTATCCCGGCGGAGGAATGTGTTTTCCTGGATGCGGATTATTCCCAGATTGAACTTCGGGTGCTGGCTCATATGTCCGGGGATGAGAAACTGATTGAGGCTTATCAGCAGGCAGAGGATATTCATCGTTTGACTGCTTCTCAGGTATTTCATGTGCCTATTGATGAGGTGACACCGCAGCAGCGTAGAAATGCGAAAGCAGTTAATTTTGGTATTGTATATGGAATCAGTTCTTTTGGACTGTCTCAGGATCTGAGCATTTCCACTAAAGAAGCCAAAGAATATATTGAACGATATTTTGAAACCTATCCGGGAATCAAGTCTTATCTGGATGGACTGGTAGAGCATGCCAAAGAGGAAGGCTATGTGACTACCATGTACGGCAGGAGAAGACCGGTTCCGGAATTGAAATCTTCTAACTTTATGCAGCGATCCTTTGGAGAACGCGTGGCCATGAATTCCCCCATTCAAGGAACGGCAGCGGACATTATCAAGATTGCCATGAACCGGGTGCATGACCGGTTACAGGAAGAGAAAATGAAATCAAGGCTGATTCTCCAGGTGCACGATGAATTACTGGTGGAGGCAAAGCTTTCTGAAGCAGACCGGGTAGAAGAAATTTTGCGGGAGGAGATGCAGCAGGCAGCGTCTTTGCGGGTTCCGCTGGAAATCGATCTCCACAGAGGAAAAAACTGGTATGAGGCGAAATAGCAGATGAAAATTATCGGAGTAACCGGCGGTGTGGGAGCCGGAAAGAGTACGGTGCTGAACTATCTGGAAAAACGTTACGGAGCGAAGCTTATCCTGGCGGATCTGGTAGGTCATGAAGTGATGGAACCAGGTCATGAAGCTTATGAGCAGGTAGTAAAGGCGTTTGGTCAGGAAATAGTAAGTGAAGACAAAACCATTGACCGGAAAGCATTGGGAGCCATCGTATTTGCGGATGAGAAGAAACGTATGATTCTGAACCGGATCATCCATCCGGCAGTGCGGCAGGAAATTCTGCGGCGGCTGGAAGAGGCGGAATTATCGCATTTGTCATATGTTGTGGTAGAAGCTGCTTTATTTCTGGAAGAAAATTATGATGCATTCTGTGATGAAACATGGTATATTTATACAGATGAAAAAATTCGGCGTCAAAGACTGAAGGAAAGCCGCGGTTACAGCGACGAGAGGATAGATCAGATCTTCCGCAGCCAGAAAACACATGAAGAATTTCAGAAGCGCTGTCTGTTTATGATTGATAATAACGGCAGTGAGGAAGAGACATTTCGACAGATAGACAGAAGGATGAAGGAATAGATGAGATTATGCAGTATTGCCAGCGGAAGCAGCGGAAACTGTATTTATACAGGAAGTGACAATACCCATCTGCTGGTGGATGCGGGCATCAGCGCGAAACGGGTCGAAGCGGGTTTAAAGGAACTGGAGCTGGAAGGAAGCGACATTCAGGGGCTTTTGATTACCCATGAGCATTCAGATCATATTAAGGGAGTGGGTGTTCTGGCCAGAAGATATGGTGTGCCGATCTATGCAACGGAAGGCACGATCCGTCAGATGAAGTCTATGAGCAGTCTTGGAACCATAGACGAAGGACTGTACCATGTGGTGCATGCTGATGAAGATTTTTTCATAGGGGATATGAAGGTGGAACCATTTGCTATTTCTCATGATGCGGCGGAACCGGTGGCTTATCGGTTTGAGTGCGGAGAGAAGAGTACGGCGGTAGCCACGGACATGGGGGTCTATAACGATTATATTGTGGAACATCTTAAGGGGCTGGATACAGTGCTTCTGGAGGCGAACCACGATATTCAGATGCTTCAGGTAGGGCCTTATCCTTATCCTTTAAAACAGAGGATTTTAGGAGACAGGGGACATCTGTCCAACGAGAGTGCCGGACAGCTTCTTTGCAGGATTCTGCATGATAATATTAAGAAGATTTACCTCGGACATCTGAGCAAGGAAAATAACTACGCGGAGCTGGCTTATGAGACGGTACGTCTGGAAATTGAGCTGAATCCGGTGGATTATAAATCCGGAGATTTTGACATTCAGGTGGCAAGCCGGGAGCAATGCTCCGGAGTATGTAATTTCTAACCAATATGGAGGAGAACCTATGAAAAACAAATTTATCATCACGGTAGTAGGACACGATACGGTAGGCATTATTGCAAAAGTCTGCACGTATCTCGCAGAACATCAGGTAAACATTCTGGACATTTCCCAGACCATCGTTGACGGTTATTTTAATATGATGATGATTGTGGACGCTGCACAGGCAGGAGATGTGACAGAGCTTTCCAGTGATCTCGGTGCACTGGGACAGGAGATCGGAGTAGTGATCCGCTGTCAGCATGAAGATATCTTTAACATGATGCATCGTATCTAAGGAGAGATAAGAAGACTATGATAAATATTACAGAAGTTCTTGAGACCAATAAAATGATCGAGGAAGAGAATCTGGATGTACGTACCATTACGCTGGGCATTAGCCTTCTGGACTGTATTGATTCCGACCTTGAGACTTTGAAGAAAAATATTTATGAGAAGATTACCACGACGGCCAAAGATCTGGTATCCACTGGAAAATCTATCGAGGCGCAGTACGGAATTCCCATTGTTAATAAACGTATTTCTGTAACTCCGATTGCTCTGGTCGGTGGACCGGCCTGCAAGACACCGGATGATTATGTGGAGATTGCAAAAGTGCTGGATAAAGCAGCCCATACGGTAGGCGTTAACTTCCTGGGCGGATTTTCTGCACTGGTTTCCAAGGGAATGACGAAGAGTGATGAGCTTCTTATGCGTGCTATCCCGAAGGCGCTGGCAGAGACGGAACGTGTCTGCAGTTCTGTCAATGTGGGTTCCACCAAGACCGGTATTGATATGGATGCAGTCCGTCTGATGGGCGAAATCGTAAAAGAAACTGCGGAGATGACGAAGGAGAATGATTCTCTTGGCTGTGCAAAGCTGGTTATTTTCTGCAATGCACCAGATGATAACCCGTTCATGGCAGGTGCTTTCCATGGAGTGACGGAGGGAAATGCCGTCATCAATGTGGGTGTCAGCGGCCCTGGTGTTGTAAAGAAGGCCCTTTCCCAGGTTCGTGGAGAAAATTTCGAGGTGCTCTGTGAGACGATTAAGAAAACCGCATTTAAGATTACCCGTGTCGGTCAGCTGGTAGCTCAGGAAGCATCCAGAAGAATGGGAATTCCATTCGGTATTATCGACCTTTCTCTGGCACCGACTCCGGCCATTGGAGACAGCGTCGCTGAGATTCTGGAGGAGATTGGTCTGGAGCATGCAGGAGCACCGGGTACCACTGCAGCCCTGGCTCTTTTAAATGACCAGGTGAAGAAGGGCGGCGTTATGGCATCTTCTTATGTAGGCGGCTTAAGCGGTGCATTTATTCCGGTCAGTGAAGATCAGGGAATGATCGATGCAGTACAGGCGGGAGCACTTACGTTGGAAAAACTGGAAGCTATGACCTGTGTCTGCTCCGTAGGTCTTGATATGATTGCCATTCCGGGTGATACAAAAGCAACTACCATTTCTGGTATTATTGCTGATGAGATGGCAATCGGTATGGTTAACCAGAAGACAACGGCAGTTCGTCTGATTCCGGTTATCGGAAAAGGCGTAGGTGAGATGGTAGAGTTTGGTGGATTGCTTGGCTATGCACCGATCATGCCGGTAAATAATTTCTCCTGTGACGCATTTGTAGAAAGAACCGGAAGAATTCCGGCTCCGATTCACAGCTTTAAGAACTAAGAGGTAATAATTGCCAATAAAACAGCCGGACTGAAAAAGAAAATTGGGGAAAATTATCCCAAAACTCTTGACAGTTCGGCTGCTGTTGTCTATAATCAATAATGTGCAGAGAATGCTGTACCAAGTGCGTACCTACCATACAACAGGTACGAAAAGGGAATCAGGTGTGAGTCCTGAGCGATCCGGTCACTGTATTCGGAGAGTCTGTTTTCAAAATCCCATTGCATAACCCAATCATACATGTGAGAAGGGGAGGACAGACGTTGGTATCCGTAAGTCAGGAAACCTGCTTGGTATATGAGATGAGCTTCCGAGCAAGGCTTAACATCCAACAGATGGAGTGAATGGCGCACTTCATTTTGCGAAATGTCGGCTTGTGGGTTATAGCGGCAATTTTTTTATTTATGTGAAATCTCATGCAGAATGCACGAATATATGACTGGTGTATATGCGTTATCCTCCATATCCATCGCATATGAATGGCACATCAGTCCAGCAACAGACAATGACCCCTCCGGGCGCAGGTTCCTGAACATCCTGCCTCCCGGAGGGGTTATTGTTATCAGCATATCTTATGCATCTTCTTCTGCCATGCGGTAGCCAACTCCGATTTCAGTAAAAAGATAAATCGGTTCTGCAGGGTTTGGCTCCAGCTTTCTTCGGATATTTGCCATATGTACCCGGAGACTGGTGTTATCATTTTCAGAATAAGGTCCCCATACATATTCAATCAATTTATCATAAGTGAGTACACGGCCATTGTTCTGGGCCAGAAGCGCTACGATTTTGTATTCGTTCTGAGTCAGGTGGATGTCCATTCCATCTCTGGTGACCAGTCGTTTTTCAAAATCAATGGTCAGGCTGCCATGATGATAGGGATGGGGGAGCAGATCGCTGCCTGTCTGCTGCTGCAGGGTATGGCGGAGAGCCGTCCGAATTCTTGCCAGAAGCTCGGAATTGCCAAAGGGTTTCGTGATGTAGTCATCAGCGCCCAGATCCAGTGCCTGTACTTTGTCCTGTTCCTGGGTACGGGCAGAGATCACGAGAATGGGAACTGCGGACCAGGTTCTTATTTTCTGAATCACTTCTGTCCCATCCAGATCAGGAAGTCCCAGATCTAAAAGGATCAGGTCCGGCGAGGAAGAAGCTGCCTGGGAAAGTCCTTCGACAGCATTTGAGGCAGGAATTACCTGATAATCCTGGGATTCCAGGACAGAGGTAATAAAGTTCAGAATATTTCTCTCATCTTCAATGACGAGGATTCGAATCATTGGTTTCATGATGAATTTCCTCCTTTGGAATGGTAAAACGGAATTCCGCCCCTTCTGCATGGTTCCGTGCGGTAATCTCGCCGTTATGGGCATTGACGATGGCTTTGCAAATAGAAAGTCCAATGCCCATGCCTTTGCGGGCATCCACAGTGGAGGCGGCAGAGCTGGGAGCAGACGGAACCGCGTCAAAGATGCTTGACAGACGGTCCGGGGCAATTCCGGTTCCATAGTCACGGATGCAGAATTCGATGGAATCTTCGGTACTGCTTAAAACACATTCCAGCGGTTTCGTGCTGTGGGCATGAAAATATGCATTTTCAATGAGATTTAGGAGCACCTGCTTTATGAGCAGCGGATCCATGGGAGCAGTTACGAATTCGTCGGGAATGACAGTCTTAATCTGCAGATCCGGGTATCGTTTTCGGGAAGTGGATACTGCATCAAAGAGCACCTCTTCAGCAGCCTCTGGCGTTTTTTTCAGAACATTGGCTCCTCCGTCGGTAATCCGGGTGACGGACAGAAGATTCTCTACCATATGGAGCAGCCAGTTGGCATCTTCATAGATTTCAGAGACCAGTTCCCGTTTTTCTTCCGGCGGAAGAGCAGCTTCATTTTCCAGATAAGAAGAACTGGCTCCGATCATGCTGGTGAGAGGGGTTCTAAGATCATGGGAAACTGCCCTCAGCAGGTTGGCGCGAAGCTTTTCTTTTTCTGCTTCAGCCAGAAACTTTTCTGCTTCGTTAATCTTTCGTGCCTGATCTTTCATGCGGAAGGTGGTGGCACTGGTTAAAATGGAAATGAAGTACATGACCATAAAAGTGAAGGGATATCCGGACACCGCAAAGCTGAACTGGCCAAATGGATAAGTAAACTGATAGTTAATGAAAAAGACACTGACAATACCGGAGATAATGCCGTACCGGTATTTGTCCGTGTGGTAGGAAATCATAATAATCGTCAGAATGTAAATCAGCGCCACATTGGCAGATCCGGTGGGATTGATGCGATGGTACAAAGTGGAAAGTCCGGTGGCTGCCGCCATGGCCCAAATGGTAAAAAGCAGACTGAAATGGGCATGAAAGGTATGGGTGCGCGAAATCCGTTCTACAAAATCAGTGAACAGTTTCCAGATATAATTTTTCAAAAGCAGAACCTCCTGTGGTCAGATGACCAGCATTTTTCTTCGGTATTCATTCTGAAAGGACCGTTCGTGCAGCAGGGAACGGACGGATTCATAAAGATGATCTGCGTAGAGCTCTTTCGGTGGAATTCCAGCCTGGGAAAGGGAAGTGATCACGGGCAGATTCCCATGAACACTCAGCTCTTTCAGCAGTATGCCGGAGGATTTCCGAAATCCGAGTACGCGGAATACACTTGCGGGCTTATATTCGCGGATATCCAGCAGAACATGGAGCAGTGCGCGGCTTACGGAAGTGCGGGTCAGTTCCCGGGTTTTCAGAAGATCCGTAAAACCGGAGAAAGATGAAAATTCATCCAGACGGTTCCAGATCCGGTTGGAGAGCTCGGCACTGACACCAAAGTACTGTTCCAGTGGCTGATCCTGTATTGCCCGCAGCTTCTGCAAAAGGGGCAGGGAAAAGGAATTCTCCGAGATAGGTGACAGTCCTTCGTAGTCCTTATAGAGTTCCGGAAATGGAAGCTGCTGCAGTATACAGTCAGTGAAGACGCCCTGACTCTTCATCAGAGTGTCCCGAATACCGCTGGCAGAGGCAGATCTTTCGTCTGTAACGGTAATGTCGTGGTAAGCATTTCCTTCCCGCTGAATGGTATGAGGAAGGATCGTGCTGTGAAGCCGCTTCAGCGCTTTCAAATATTCCAGTCCCAGCAGGTTGTTGGGCGCATCGAGAAGATCAGAGGCAAGCTCCGGTGCATAGTCCTTCATGGCATGCGCCCGGGCAGCCGGGAAACTCATTCCCTCCTTTAAATACTTTCGAAGGAGAATCTGATAGTCTTCCGGCTCCGCTGCCAGAATATCTGCCAGTTTCTGAAGCTCCATAAGAGAACCGCATTCACTGCCGAAGCAGAGATCTGTCACGATTCCTGTATCAGCCAGCATTTTCACAGCACCGGATGCAAAGTATTCGGCGCTTCCCGTGGCGGCAGATACAGGAAGTTCCAGCACCAGATCAGCACCGCTTCGCAGAGCTGCCTCTGCCCTTGTATATTTATCGAACATGGCAGGCGTTCCCCGCTGCACATAATTGCCGCTCATGACAATAATCACATAGTCCGCACCGGTCAATTCCCGCGCACGCGATAAATGAAACTGATGTCCCTTATGAAAAGGATTATATTCTGCGATGATACCTACAACCTTCATGAAAGTACTCCTCAAAACAATGATGCGGGAACCAGATGGAGGTTCCCGATATCATGGACATTATAGCATAAGTATGTTACAATTGCACATGGCAAAGAATGAGAAAGTGTAGTACCTATGAATAAATCTTTATATATTGCGGAGAAGCCCAGCGTGGCGCAGGAATTCGCAAAAGCACTGAAACTGAATATGGCGAGAAAGGATGGCTACCTCGAATCCGATGAGGCCATCGTAACCTGGTGCGTGGGTCATCTGGTAACCATGAGTTACCCGGAAGTCTACGATGAAAAATACAAACGCTGGTCCCTGGAGACATTGCCCTTTCTTCCGGCAGAATGGAAATATGAGGTCATCGGCAGCGTGAAGAAGCAGTTTCAGATCGTGAGCGGACTTCTGAACCGGCCGGATGTGACATGTATTTACGTCTGTACGGACTCCGGGCGGGAAGGAGAATACATTTACCGTCTGGTAGAACAGATGGCAGGCGTGAAAGGCAAAGAACGCCGGAGAGTCTGGATTGATTCCCAGACGGAAGAGGAGATCCTGCGCGGTATCCGGGAAGCAAAAGACCTGTCCGAGTATGACAATCTGGCGGGAGCTGCATATTTACGTGCCAAAGAAGATTACCTGATGGGAATCAACTTTTCCAGACTGCTGACTTTGCAGTATGGAAGAGCTATTTCCAGTTTTCAGAATACCAAATACACAGTGATCTCCGTGGGCCGGGTTATGACCTGTGTCCTTGGTATGGTGGTTCGAAGAGAACGGGAGATCCGAAGTTTTGTAAAGACGCCGTTCTACCGGGTGCTGCTGGTACAGGACCTGGGCGGAAAACCCTTTGATGGAGAATGGCGCGCTGTGGAAGGAAGCGCTTACTATCAGTCGCCGCTTCTTTATAAGGAAAATGGTTTCAAAAAAGAAGAGGACGCGAAAGCCCTGATTCACAAATTAAAAGCCATGGAACCTCAGGAGGCGGAGCTTGTCTCCATCGAGCGGAAGAAAGAGACCCGCTATGCGCCGCTTTTATTTAACCTGGCGGAGCTTCAGAATGAGTGCTCCAAACGGTTCAAGATCAGTCCGGATGAGACCCTGAAGATTACTCAGGAGCTCTATGAGAAGAAGCTGGTGACTTATCCGAGAACGGATGCCCGTGTGTTATCCACGGCGGTGGCGAAAGAAATTTATAAAAATATCGGCGGCTTACGGAATTATCAGCCGCTGGCAGAAGCAGCGGCTGAGATTCTGGAGAAAAAATCCTGGCAGGGGATTGGAAAGAGCCGCTATACCAATGATAAGCAGATTACCGATCACTATGCAATTATTCCGACTGGTCAGGGATTTGGAGCGCTTCGAAGTGTGTCACAGACCGGACAGCAGGTCTATGAGCTGATTGTGAGAAGATTTTTAAGTATTTTCTATCCGCCGGCGGTGTATCAGAAGGCAGCGCTGGTGACCCGTATGGGAACGGAGAAATTTTTTGCGAATTTCCGGATTCTCATGGAGGAAGGATATCTCAAAATCGCGCCGAAAGCCCTGGAGTTCAAGAAGAAAAAGGACGATGCCGGGGAGGAGGAGGAGACTGGAGGAGATGCTTCCACGCTGGAGCTTTTGATGAAGCTTCGGAAAGGCATGAAGCTCCCGGTGAAGAATGCGAAGATCAAGGAGGGAGAGACCTCTCCACCCAAGCGTTATAATTCTGGTTCCATGATTCTGGCCATGGAAAATGCAGGACAGCTTATTGAAGATGAGGATCTGCGGGCACAGATCAAGGGAAGCGGTATTGGCACCAGCGCAACCAGAGCAGAGATTCTGAAAAAGCTGGTGAACAATAAATATATTGCGTTAAATAAAAAGACACAGATTATTACCCCCACTCTGCTGGGCGAAAATATTTTCGATGTGGTCAGCGTATCCATCCGGTCCCTTTTGAATCCGGAGCTGACTGCCAGCTGGGAGAAGGGACTTACCTATGTGGCGGAAGGCCAGATTACCCAGGACGAATACATGGGTAAACTGGAACATTTTGTCCGCAGCAGAACGGAGCAGGTGCTGGGAAGCCGCCAGCATTTTGCCATGAGGCCTTATTTTGAGGCGGCAGCAGCATATTATAAAAAGACAGAGAAAACAAAAACGGAGCAGAAAACCCCGACAAAGCAAAAAGGAGAATAACAGTATGAGCAACATTACCATTCAGGATCTGTATGACTTAAACGAGACGATCGCAGCAGAGCTTTTTGAAGGTCTGACCTATCCGTGGGAGGCACTTCCGAAAATCGGTGAATTTATCAAAAAATTAGGTGCAACTCTCGATCCGGAGGAGTACGACAAAGTGGGCGAGGATGTCTGGATTGCAAAATCTGCCAATGTATTTCCAAGCGCTTATGTACATGGACCGGCCATCATTGGAAAAGAAGCAGAGGTGCGTCACTGTGCATTTATCCGCGGCAACGCACTGGTAGGCGAGGGGGCTGTGGTCGGCAATTCCACTGAACTGAAAAATGTGGTGCTTTTCAATAAAGTACAGGTTCCCCATTACAACTATGTGGGTGACTCCATTCTTGGATACAAGGCGCATATGGGAGCGGGTTCCATCACGTCCAATGTAAAATCTGATAAACATCTGGTGAAAGTACATACACCGGAGGGAGATATTGAGACCGGCATCAAGAAATTTGGTGCCATGATCGGTGACAATGTAGAGGTTGGATGCGGTTCTGTCCTGAATCCGGGTACGGTGATCGGCAGACAGAGCAATATTTATCCGCTGTCTTCCGTAAGAGGTGTAGTGCCGGCACATTCTATTTATAAGAAACAGGGCGAAGTAGTGGAGAAACATGAAGACTAAATGGGGGATCAGCGGCAGCGTACTCAAATGGTTTGCGGTTATTAGCATGGCCATTGACCATTTCGGGGCATCGATTCTGGAAACCTATGTGATGAACGTCTGGGGCAGGTCACCTCTGGGAAATCTGTTTTCCGATCACTGGAACGAGTTACTGCGGGTGGACCGGATCCTACGGTATATTGGCCGGCCGGCCTTCCCGATTTTCTGCTTTTTGCTGGTGGAAGGATTTCTTCATACCAGAGATGTGAAAAAATATGCCATGCGGCTGGGGATTTTTGCGTTGATCAGTGAGATCCCTTTTGATCTGGCAGTGCGTGGAAAATTCTTTGACTGGCAGTATCAGAATGTGTATGTAACTTTGCTGCTTGGACTTCTGACGATTTGGGTATTAAAAACTCAGAGGGATGTCTGGTACGTACGTCTGACGGTGACAGCAATTGGCTGTGCACTGGGAGAACTGCTGCACTGTGACTATGGAGCATTCGGAGTAGTTCTGATTGTAGCGCTTTATGTTATGCGAGAATCCAGATTCCAGCAGTGTATCACGGGCGCAATCTGTAGTTTCTGGGAGCTCACGGCACCGCTTGCCTTCATTCCTGTCTGGTTTTACAATGGGAAGCGGGGGCGGCAGCCCAAATGGTTTTTCTATTGGTTTTATCCCGTCCATCTGCTGATCTACGGACTTATCGGCAGCTGGATATTACCGGGAATTCTTCTATAAAAAGAAAAGGAACAATGATGAAAACACTGATTATCACCGGATCACCGAGAAAAAAAGGACATACGATTGACATGGCAGAGTATCTGGCAGGACAGCTTGACGGCGAAGTGGAATGGCTGTCGGTGGATAACCGGAAAGACATTACTCCCTGCAGAGACTGTCGCTACTGCTTTACCCATCCTAAATGTGCCATTGATGATCCTATGAATGAGATCTACGCGAAACTCGACGCAGCGGATCGGATTATCTTCGCAGCTCCGGTATATTTTTATAATATTCCAGGATCCATGAAGGCAGTATTGGACCGGCTGCAGGTATACTGGGCGGCCATCATCCGGGGCGGGAGAAAAAAGCCTTACCGGAAAGGAGCGATTCTGCTGGTGGGCGGAGCACCGGAATCCGAACGGCAGTTTCTGGGAGCATCCACTACGTTCCAGTACATGCTGGATGATCTGGGAGCAGTCTGTGAAGGTATCGTGACTATGGGCGGCTCAGATAAGAGAGGACTTGCGGAGCGCCCGGATGTGAGAAAAAAATTGGACGAGCTGGCAGAAAGGCTCTGTCAGAATGAATCAGACAATTAGATTGAGGCAGAAAAAGATGAATATTCAGATTTTGGAAATGATAGAAGGGGCCAGACAGGCAAAAGGCCTGACCGTTATTATTGATGTCTTCCGGGCATTTTCCCTGGAGTGCTATCTGATGGCAAAACATCCGGCACAGTTGTGTCCGGTGGGAGCGAAAGAGACCGCTTATGCATGGAAAGAGAACCATCCGGAGGCAGTTCTGATAGGAGAGCGTCACGGTGTGATTCTTCCGGGATTTCAATATGGCAATTCTCCGTCCCAGACCGCAGACGCTGATCTTGAGGGAAAGACACTGATCCACACCACCAGTGCCGGAACCCAGGGAATCGTCAATGCTGCAGGAGCAGAGGAGATTATCACGGGAAGTCTGGTCAACGCAGCGGCCATTGCGCGGTATATTCAGAAAGTACAGCCGGAGCAGGTGTCTCTGGTTGCCATGGGACTGGAAGGAAAGGCCTCTGCGCCGGAAGATGTTTTATGTGCCCGCTATATTAAGAGTCTGGTGGAAGGGACCGCTCTTGATATGGAAGCAGAACTGGAAACACTCCGTCACACCGAATCCGGAGAAAAGTTTTTCCGGCCGGAGACTCAGAAGGTATTTCCGGCAGAAGATTATCAGCTGTGTACAGATGTGGACCGGTTCGATTTTGTTCTGCAGGTAACCAGACGGTCAGAGGACATGTTTGAAGTGCATAGAGTAGATTTATAATTAGAAAGTATGCAGGTATTTCTTCAGAATTTCTTTAGAAATACCTGCATTTGATTTTAAGAATCGGCAGTTAGAATACAAGTCATGAAGGGCAGGAAAAGTGAAATGGAGAAATATCATGTGTTAGTCGTCGAGGACGACAAAGAGATTCGGGACGGAATCGAGATTTATCTGAAAAGTCAGGGCTATGAAGTATTCAAAGCTGCGGATGGAATCGAAGGACTGGAAATTATTTACCGGGAGGAAATCCACCTTGCCATTGTGGATGTGATGATGCCGAGAAAAGATGGAATCCAGATGGTGATGGAGATGCGTAAAGACTATGATTTCCCGGTGATTATGCTCTCTGCAAAATCGGAGGAAGTGGATAAGATTCTGGGACTTAACATGGGAGCGGACGATTATGTGACCAAACCCTTTACTCCGCTGGAGCTTCTGGCAAGGGTCAATTCCCAGCTGCGCCGTTACAGCCGTTATCTGGAAAAATTAAAGGACGGCGGCTCAAAGGAAGAAGAACAGCACATTTACCGGATCGGCGGTCTGGAACTCAATGAGGAAAAAGTAGAACTCCGGGTGGATGGTGTGCCGGTGAAGGTGACTCCGATGGAGTACCGGATTCTGTTGCTGCTGATGAAGCATCCGGGAAGAGTGTTCTCTTCTGATGAGATCTATGAGCGGGTCTGGAATGAGAAAGCAGTCAATTCAGATACGATCATGGTGCATGTGCGGAATATCCGTGAGAAGATCGAGATTAACCCGAAAAATCCAAAATATCTGAAGGTGGTGTGGGGCGTTGGCTATAAAATGGAAAAACAATAAATACAAAGGAATACTGGCAGTACTGCTTTGCGTGTCTTTGGCAGGTGTGATTATGTGCAATCTCTATCCGGTATTCTGGCAGAAAGCGCAGAAAAGGATTCAGACTTATCAGACAGAGGAAGAAGCCAGAGTAAGTAAAAATCGTGATGTGGCTGCATTTACAGTAGGTGACGACTTTGAACGGTATCTGTTATCCTCGATTTACTATCTGAATTATGAGATTACACCGGATATGGATGCCTATACTTATCTGACACAGAACTATGACAAAGGAAAACTGACAGACAGTGAGCAGGCGGGCTTAAAAGAAGCGGCCGCAAGACTCATGAAGAACATGAGAAACCAGTATGTAACGGTACAGGATATCTACGAATATGCCAGCTATGCGAAAGGGGTGGACAAAAATTTCGGCTCGGATGCCAGACTGCTGCAGGCAGTTTATAACGACGGAGTGGATATGTTTGATTACTATTCTTCCGGCCTGGTCATTTCCTATGACAGCAGAGGCGTTCCGGATATCCGTAAGACATGGAATCTCGATCTGGATGAGATCGGCGGCCTGTCAAATCTGACCGAATGTCTCACGCAGGCAACGATTGGACAGCTCATGGATGACAATGGCATGGATGAAGGCGAAGACTATGAGGTCAGCTATGATGAGACCGACGAGGATACTGCCATCAATGTGGAGTCGGGTACCGTGGTATCTGGTGATGAAACCTATCTGAGAGTTGATCAGGCTGGTAATGATGCACTGCTGAGGCAGATGTCACTTCCAATCATTCAGAATGTGACGTTTGTCTTCGGAATTAATGGAAATTATGACAGCTATAATTACATGGATGATGAGTACTGGGTGGAAAGAGTTGCTTATAATAACAGCGGTATTGCCACGGCAGGTATGGTCATCATCATTGCCATGGCATTGCTGGCGCTTATCCTGCAAAATATCCCTTCTCTCGAACTGCGGAAATACCGGATTTTCCGTCTGCCAACAGAAGTAAGCTTTGTGATCGGGTGTATGGGAGCAGTTGGTACAGTCTGGGCGCTGGGGAATGAATTTGCGATACTGACGCTTAAGAGAGGATCGGATTCTCTGACCGGTTACCTGGAATCAGATATGGCGTTGGGACAGTATGCCCCCGCAGTAGCGGTATTCTTGATCTGGCTGTTCTGGAGCTGCTTTGCATTTGGCTGGTACTGGCTGATGGCTTCCCTGCTTCCGTATATCACACATCCACTCCGGACGATCTGGGAACAGACGCTGTTCTTCCGGTTTTTCGTATGGCTGAAACGTCAGTGGCTCAGGCTGTGGAATTGGGCGACGGATGTGGAGCTGGATGAGCATCTGACCAGAAATATCTGGAAAGTGGTCGGCATTAATGGACTGATTGTGGTTCTGCTGTGCTGTATCTGGTTTGGAGGAATCTTTGGAGCAATTATTTATTCGATTCTTTTGTATGTGCTTATCAAGAAAAAATGCGGAGAGATTCAGGAAAATTATAAAAAACTTTTAAATGTCACACAGACCATTGCTGATGGAGATCTGAATGCTTCTACGGAAGAGGACATGGGGATTTTTAATCCCATCCGGGATCAGCTGATTTCGATTCAAAGTGGGTTCCGGAAAGCGGTAGATGAGGAAGTAAGAAGCCGGAATATGAAGACGGAGCTTATTACGAATGTATCTCATGACTTAAAGACGCCGTTGACCGCTATTATCACCTATGTGGATCTGCTGAAAAAAGAAGATATCACAGAGGAAGAACGTAAAGAATATGTGGCAACCCTGGAGAAAAAATCTCAGCGGCTGAAAGTGCTGATTGAGGATTTGTTTGAGATTAGTAAGGCAACTACTGACAATATCGTCATGAATTATGACGAAGTAGATCTGGTGAGCCTTATCAAGGAAGTACGACTGGAAAATGAAGATAAGATTCAGTCAAGCACGCTGGATTTCCGGTGGAGTCTGCCGGAAGAGAAATGCATTCTGCGTCTGGATCCGCAGAGAACCTTCCGTATTATTGATAATCTGGTGCAGAATATTCTAAAATATTCCATGGCTCATTCCCGCGTGTATATTGCCATGAATGATCAGGATGGAAAAGTTACCGTCAGCCTGAAAAATATGTCTGCCACGGAGATGAATTTTACACCGGAGGAGATCACGGAGCGGTTTGTAAGAGGTGATCTTTCCAGAAATACTGAAGGAAGCGGTCTTGGTCTTGCGATTGCCCAGAGTTTTACGGAACTGCAGGGCGGTGAATTTAAGGTAGAGACAGACGGAGATCTTTTTAAAGTCACAATTATGTGGAAGAAAGAGAAGTAGTATGCTTTCAACTGCGTGAAAACCACACGACAGTGAAAACAGAGATTCTGGCGGGGATTACCACATTTATGACCATGGCATATATTCTTGCTGTGAATCCAAATGTATTAAGAGCGTCAGGTATGGACAGAGGAGCGGTCTTTACTGCAACGGTGCTGGCTTCATTTCTTGGAACTGCCTGCATGGCATTGTTTGCAAACTATCCGTTTGCATTGGCTCCGGGTATGGGACTGAACGCATAGCGACTCTGGTAGAATCTTTATGAAACTTGACTTTACATCTATTCCGGTGGCTGAGTTCAATTGAAAAAGATGAAAAAAAGGCTACTCGTTGTTGGACGGGCAGCCTTTTTTGTGAAAAATTTCGATTATTCAAACGGGTCTTCTTCCGGTTCAGAAATTTCTTCTGCCTCTTCAGAAACTTCTTCAGAAGCAGCAGCTTCTTCTTTTGCCTCTTTTGCAAGAGCCGCTTTCTTTTCCTCAATATTTGCTTTATGAACGGAGATAGCAGTGCAGTATTCGGATACGGCTTCGTCTACCGCTTCTCCGGCTGCGAATTTTTTATAGTAGTAAGCACCTATTTTGCGTTCCAGTTCCCGGATGGATTTTTCGTCATGGAGAATCTGGGCCTTCAGACGGGTGTCTTCTACCAGTTCATTGGTTTTGTCAGCCGCAGTTTTTGCAAATGCATTCAGTTTTTCAAACAGTTCCATCAATTTATGCCTCCTGTTTTTTCAGAAAATCCAGAACTTCCTCACGGGTCGGCATGACGCGGAGGGCGCCTTTTCTGGTGGTGATGATGGAAGCGGCCGCGTTGGCGAAGGTGAGCATTTCTTTTAACTGCTCATCCGTCAGTGCTTCCAGGTCATGCTCCAGTACATAGTTCAGAACACATGCACAGAAAGTGTCACCGGCTCCGGTGGTCTCAATGGTATTTTTCTGAAGGAATGGAGCTACTTCTACATAATGATCACCATAGTATGCACGGCTTCCGTCACGGCCCATGGAAACAAGGATCAGCGGAATTGGGAATTCTTCACGGATCTTCTTTACGCCTGCGGTAAAGTCTTCTTCTCCGGTGAGCCACTGAATCTCGTTATCAGAAATCTTCAGTACATCACATTTTCCAAGTCCCCAGCGAACCTGCTCTTTGGCATTGTCAAGAGAATCCCAGAGCGGTTCTCTTAAGTTCGGGTCGAAGCTGATAAGTGCGCCAGCTTCTTTAGCAGTCTCCACTCCTTTTTTCGTGGTAGCGCGAATACCGTCATGGGTCATGGACAGGGTGCCAAAATGAAAGATTCTGGTATCACGTACTAGATCAAGGTTCAGCTCGTCCACAGTGAGCATCATATCAGCGCCCGGATTGCGGTAGAAGGAGAAATCACGGTCTCCGTCTGCAAAGGTATGTACCAGTGCCAGGGTCGTATGTACTTCGTTGTCCATCAGCAGATTTTCCGTGCCGATACCAAGCTCTTCCAACGCTTTTTTCAGTGTTTTTCCAAACTGGTCGTTTCCTACTTTCCCGATAAAGGAAGTTTTCTTTCCAAGGTTATTTAACATGGAAAGTACATTACAGGGAGCACCTCCCGGATTGGCTTCGAAAAGTCCGTTGCCCTGTTCACTCAGCCCGTTCTGGGTGAAATCAATAAGAAGCTCACCAAGAGCGATTACGTCGTATTTTTTCATGAGAAAAGCCTCCGTTCTTTAATATATCTATTGTACAAAAAAAACTGGTGCTTGAAAAGTGGTACTTGTCATATTTTCAGTTGATAATTAGGAAAAATCTGTGCTATAATCTTAAACTGTTGTGTATAAAGGATAGAAAGGAAATAGAAATACGGATGAATTCTTTAAAACCTATGTTATTGACTTCTTTAAAGTCATACAGCCGGGAACAGTTCTTTAAAGATGTGACGGCTGGAATCATTGTGGCGATTATCGCGCTGCCGTTGTCCATCGCACTGGCACTTGCATCAGGTGTGGGACCGGAGGCTGGTATTTTTACGGCTATTGTAGCGGGATTTGTGATCTCCGCACTGGGAGGGAGCAGTGTGCAGATTGCTGGTCCGACTGCAGCCTTTGCGACAATCGTGGCAGGAATTGTGGCAAGAGACGGACTGGATGGTCTGGTCATTGCGACAGTATTGGCAGGTGTGTTCCTGATTCTTATGGGACTCTGCCATTTTGGAACGCTGATTAAATTTATTCCATATACGATTACGACTGGTTTTACATCAGGAATCGCAGTGACTATCGTTATCGGGCAGCTGAAAGATTTCTTCGGTGTGACCTATCCGGATGGGGTAAAACCGATCGAGACCATGGAAAAACTGGAAGCATTTATCGGAAATATCAGTACGGTAAATACAGATGCATTGATTGTGGGTGCTGTCAGTCTGGCAGTCCTGATTGTATCTCCTTACATTTTCAAAAAAATTCCGGGTTCTCTGATCGCAGTCATTGTGGGAATCCTGATGGTGCGGTTTCTTCCGCTGAAGGTATCTACCATCGGAAATCTTTATACTATCAGTAATGCATTGCCATCCTTCCATCTTCCGGCACTCAGTCTGAAGTCGGTGGAAGCAGCCGTACCGAATGCATTTACCATCGCAGTGCTGGCTGCCATTGAGTCTTTGCTTTCCTGTGTGGTGGCCGATGGTATGATCAATGGAAAACATCGTTCTGACATGGAGCTGGTAGCTCAGGGTGCAGGAAATATTGCCTCTGCTCTGTTTGGAGGCATTCCGGCGACAGGAGCCATCGCAAGAACAGCAGCCAATATTAAAAATGGCGGGCGCACGCCGGTGGCCGGTATGGTACATTCCATCACACTGGTGATCGTTCTGGTCGTGCTGATGCCTTATGCTGGTATGATTCCTATGCCGACCATTGCAGCGATTCTGTTTATCGTAGCTTATAATATGTGCCAGTGGAGAACCTTCAAACATCTGGTGGAGACAGCTCCAAAGAGCGACATTATCGTGCTGGCAGTTACCTTTGTGCTGACGATTGTATTTGACCTTGTCGTAGCAATTGAGGTCGGCATGATTCTGGCATGTCTGCTTTTCATTAAACGGATGAGCGACGAGACTCATGTGGACAGCTGGATCTATATGGATGATGATTCTCAGATGGTTGATGAACATCTGCAGAAACTGTCTAAACAGATCCGGGTATATGAGATCACCGGACCGCTCTTCTTCGGTGCAGCCAGCGCCATTGAACATATTGTGGTGAAGGATTTTACGAAGTGTGTGGTATTCCGTATGCGTGCAGTTCCGGCGTTGGACAGTACCGCTATGAATGCCCTTCATAACCTGACGAAATACTGTGAATCAAAGGGAATTGCGCTGGTGTTCTCCCATGTGAATGAGCAGCCAAGACATGTTATGGAAAAAGACGGATTTATGGAACTGGTCGGAAGAGAGAATTTCTGCGCAAATATTACAGAGGCTCTGAACCGGGCAGAAGAGATTGTACGTACGGCGAAATAAAAAAGGACATAAAATATCCGGGAAATCATTTGGTATGGTTTCCCGGATATTTTTATGCTAGAAATCCGCCAGCACTTAGGACATAGATCCATAATGTCATGGTAACAGCGGAGAACAGAGTGGTTGCTGCAACACAGCTGGCGGAGAGGGTACCGTCGTGTCCCATATTTTTCGACATGACATAAGATGCCGGAGTGGTAGGACTGCCCAGCATAATGAGCAGAGCGATGAGCTCCTGTCCGCGGAAGCCGAATTTGATTGCAATGGGAAGGAAGATCATATCTAACAGTATTAGTTTGCAGAAGGACGCTGCAACGGTAGGTCCCAGTTTTTTGATTGCCTTGGCACCTTCGAAAGAAGCTCCGATGGAAAGGAGCGCCAGTGGAGTGGTCAGACTTCCAAGAGTGTTGAATGTCTTCTGAGCCATGGCCGGCAGGCCGATGGGCAGCAGATTGTAGATAGTACCGATCAGAATGCCGTCCAGAATCGGGTTGGTCAGGATGCCATAGAGGATGGCGCCCGGATGAAGCTTACCCTTGTGGGATGGATTTTCAATGGTCAGAATCAGCACTGCAAAAATATTGAACAGCGGCACGCTGCCGAGCATCATAAGCGGAGCCATACCGGAAGTGCCATAGATATTCTGGATGAAGGCTACGCCAAGGATTGCTGCGCTGCTTCGGTAACAGGCTTGCACGAATTCACCGGTCAGACTTTTATCATGCAGGAAAATGCGTGCCAGAATCCAGATGACGATGATGGAAATGGCGGTGGCTCCGAAACAGAACAGGACGAATTTGCCATTGAAATTTTCCGTCAGGTCAATGGATGTCATATCACAGAACAGCATGGCCGGAAGTCCGACACGAAAAATCAGCTTATCTGCCACGGAACAGAATTCTTTTGTCAGAAACTTTTTTTGCCCGAGCACATATCCTATGATAATCACGATAAAGATAGGAAGCGTGGAATTCAGGCTGAAAATCAGATTACTCATATGTAATGCCTCCGTCGCCGGTCGATGACCGGAATTTGTAGAAATAAATCTTTGTAAGTATATCATAAAATGGGAAAGAAAAAACTGGAAAAATAAATTTGTCAAAAGTAGACAAGAATTGTAAACAAAGTGTAAACATAGTTGCTTTTTCTGAAACAAACAGTATACTGAACATATCTTAAGATATTTCAAATCGTTCGATAAAGAAATCCCATGACTAAATATAACGACAGGAGGAATTATGTGAGTAACCTGAAACATGCAGTTATGAATATGGAAATAGGAAAAACAAAGTACGATCAGACCATGAAAGAACTGTTGTCGGACAGACAGGTGCTGGCCTGGATTTTAAAACGTTTTGTGCCGGAATACCAGAATTGTGAACTGGAGGATATTGAGAAGAAATATATTCAATCGGAGACAATTATGGTGTCGAAAATTGGAGTGGAGCAGGGCAGTGAAAACATCCAGGGGATAAGAAATGAGGATGCGGTACAGGGCGAGGCAACTGTATTTTATGATGTACTTTTCCATGTCTGGTATCCGGGCATGAATGGAAAACAGATAGGCATGTACCTGAATCTGGAAGCACAGTCTGACTACTATCCAGGTTACCCCATAGAGCCAAGAGGAATCTATTATGCAGCCAGGCGATTGACAGCACAGTTAAAAAAGATTGATAAGGATACGAATTATGGAGCTTTACAGAAAGTGTACAGTATCTGGCTGTGTATGGGGAATGTTCCAGTATATGAAGAAAATACAGTGAGCTTGTATTCTTTAAACAAAAATGATATAATTGGTACAGCAAAAAGAAACGAAGAGATCTATGATTTGATGAGCGTCATTATCATGAGATACAATGACAAAACAGAATTGAAGGATAAGACACTTCAAATGCTACAAACATTATCAAGTGACAGACTTTCAAAAGAAGAAAAACTGGAAAAACTGAAGAATCTGGGAATGCGTGTGGATGACCGGATCGAGGAAGGAGTTGGGAAAATGTGTAATATGGGAGATTACATAGAGGCAAAGGCGATCAAAAAAGGAATCGAGCAGGGAATAGAACAAGGCATATCAAAAGGAAACGAGCAGACAGAGATCAGATTTGTAAGAGTACAATTGGAAAAGAAGAAAAGAACCCCGGAAGAAACGGCTGAGTTACTGGATATGCCATTAGGATATATTCAGAAGATAGCAGATATACTGCAGACATGTGCTGGAGCAAGTGATCTGCAGATCGCGGAAAAATTGGTGGATATGAGAGTATAATAAATGTAAAAGAAGTGCCTCATAATATTAAGTTGAAAAGGAGAATCATATCAAATTATCACCTACAGTTTACATTTAATTCACGTTTCGGTGCTATGGTACACTGCAATTAACGATAAAAGGAGGAGTAAACGCATATGCAGCAGGTTAAGAAACCAAAGAAGCCATTGATATTTTATTATGTTCTTGTGCTTCTGGTAATGTTTGTATTAAATACGTTTGTAGTTCCTGGTTACTTAAAGCATCAGATCAAGGAAGTAGATTATGGTACGTTCCTGACCATGCTGGATGACAAGGAAGTAGCAATGGCCCAGGTAGAGGATGATGTGATCTATTTCACGGATAATAATAAAGACAATCCTACTTATTATTCAACAGTGCCCTTCCCGAATGATACGAGTCTGGTGGACCGTCTGATGGCATCGGGATGCGATTTCGGTGCAGTGCAGGAGCAGGATTCATCATTGTTTGATCAGATTATTCTGGTAGTGATCCAGATTGCTATTTTTGTCGCAATTGGACAGATTTTGTCCAGAATGCTGATGAAAAAAATGGGCGGAGGCGGACTCGGCAATGCCATGCAGTTTGGAAAGAGCAATGCCAAGATCTATGTAGCCAGTGAGACGGGGATCAAATTTCGTGATGTGGCTGGTGAGGATGAAGCAAAAGAGCAGCTTCAGGAGATTGTTGATTTCCTCCATAATCCGGCAAAATATCAGGCGATTGGTGCAACGATGCCCAAAGGTGCCCTGTTAGTCGGCCCTCCCGGAACCGGTAAAACATTGCTGGCAAAGGCAGTAGCCGGTGAGGCGGAAGTACCCTTCTTTTCCATCTCCGGTTCGGAATTTGTAGAGATGTTTGTTGGTATGGGTGCGGCCAAGGTAAGAGATTTGTTCAAGCAGGCAAATGAAAAAGCACCGTGTATCGTGTTCATCGATGAGATTGATACCATCGGTAAGAAGCGAGATGGATCCGGCATGGGTGGAAACGATGAGCGTGAGCAGACGCTGAACCAGCTGCTCACTGAGATGGATGGTTTTGACGGTTCCAAGGGTGTTGTCATCCTGGCAGCAACCAACCGTCCGGAAACGCTGGACCCGGCACTCTTACGTCCGGGACGTTTTGACAGAAGAATTCCGGTAGAACTTCCGGATCTCATCGGCCGTGAGGCAATTCTGAAAGTCCATGCCAAGAAAGTAAAACTGGGAGATGATGTGGATTTTCATGCTATGGCCAGAGCAGCAGCCGGAGCCTCCGGTGCAGAGCTTGCCAATATGATCAATGAGGCTGCTCTCCGTGCGGTCAGAAGTGGACGGACCTATGTCAACCAGTCGGATCTGGAAGAGAGTATTGAAGTGGTCATTGCAGGATATCAGAAGAAAAATGCCGTACTTTCCGACAAGGAAAAACTGATTGTGGCATACCACGAGACCGGACATGCACTGGTAGCGGCGCTTCAGAGTCATTCTGCTCCGGTTACCAAGATTACGATCATTCCGAGAACTTCCGGTGCCCTTGGCTACACGATGCAGGTGGAGGAACATGATCAGTATCTTCTGAGCAAAGAAGAACTGGAGAACAAGATTGCAACTTATGCAGGCGGACGTGCGGCAGAGGCACTGATCTTTGGTTCCATTACTACGGGTGCTTCCAATGATATTGAGCAGATGACGAAACTTGCAAGAGGGATGATTACCCGTTATGGTATGAGTGATGAGTTTGGCATGATGGCACTGGAAACGGTAAATAACCAGTACATGGGTGGAGATACCTCTCTGGCATGTGCAGCGGAGACGGCAGCCGTTGTGGATGAGAAGGTAAAAGCTCTTCTCAAGAAGGAATATGACAAAGCTATGACCCTGCTGACGGAGAATAAGCAGCAGCTTCATGCCCTTGCAAAATATCTGTATGAGAAAGAGACCATCACCGGAGATGAATTTATGCAGGTTTTGAAAGAAAATTCTGGTGCAAATTGACGAACTATAAGAAATATGGTATGCTTTCCTATATGCAAAACCATCAGAAAGTGCTTAGTGAAGCCTAACAGGGAATCGGGTGAGAAGCCCGAACGGTCCGGCCACTGTAAGCGGGAATGAGGAGACTGCAGTAACCATTGCCCTATCAGGGTGAGAAGGGAAAGTCCTTCCTTAAAAAACCGTGAGTCAGGAGACCTGCTATCTGATCTGGGAGAGCTTCCGAAGAAAGCAGATCCTGAAAATTTCTGACAAAGAAATACATTCAGATCAAAAGAAAAATGAGGGAGTCTTCGCGGCTGTGTTGCGGGGACTCCTTTTATTACGTGGAGGGAAAACACATGGTATCATTTATCGGGGCGGGTCCTGGCGACCCGGAACTTCTGACGATTAAGGGAAAGAAGATTATTGACAGCGCAGATGTCATCATTTATGCAGGTTCTCTGGTCAATCCACAGGTATTGGCAGATGCAAAAGAGGGAGCTGTTATTTACAACAGTGCGTTGATGAACCTTGATGAAGTCATTGATGTGATGAAAGATGCAGAAGACAAGGGTCTGAAGGTTGCCCGTGTTCATACGGGAGATCCGGCTATTTATGGTGCTCACAGAGAGCAGATGGACAGACTTGATGAGCTGGGCATTGACTATGAGGTGATTCCGGGTGTCAGCTCTTTCCTTGCAACTGCAGCAGTGTTAAAGAAGGAATATACCCTTCCGGGCGTGAGCCAGACGGTGATCCTGACCCGTATGGAAGGACGTACCCCGATGCCGCCGAAGGAAAAGCTGGTAGATCTGGCAAAGCACAATGCCACCATGATCATTTTCTTAAGCGTTGGAATGCTGGATGAGATGTCTGCGATTCTGAGACAGGAATATCGTCCGGAAACTCCGGTGGCTGTTGTCTATAAGGCGACCTGGGAAGATCAGAAGATTGTCCGCGGTGATCTGACCAATATTGCTGAACGCGTGAAGGAGGCAGGCATTACCAAGACGGCTCTGACCGTAGTCGGAGATTTCCTTGGAAATGATTATGACCTGTCCAAACTGTATGACAAGACCTTTACCACAGAATTCCGAAAGGGAGTGACGGAGTAATGGGAATCGCACTGATCGGAATCAGTCATCATAATACACCGCTGGCTGTCCGGGAACTGTTTGCATTTCCGGCAGAGAAGCAGCAGGAACTGATGAAGGAGATGATCGCGAGAGGCATCGCGGAAGAATGCGTGATTATCAGTACCTGCAATCGAACAGAGGTTTATATTTATACTGCCTGTCCGGGCGGCAATTTTACGGAACTGCAGGATCTGGTGCTGGAATTTGCCGGCGCACAGGATGTGGAAAATATCGGCGACTATATCCGTTTTTATAATGGAAGCAAGGCAGTACGCCATCTGTTTCATGTGGCATCAGGTCTTGAGTCCATGGTTATGGGCGAGGATCAGATCCTCGGCCAGGTGAAACGTGCCCATGATCAGGCAAGAGAGACGGGCACCTGCGGCGTCTATCTGAATACGCTGTTCCGCTATGCGGTAACGGCAGCCAAGAAGGTAAAGACAGAAACGGATCTTTCCAGAACCAGTGTATCCACTGCTACCATGGCCATCAAGGCAGCAGAACAGGGGCTGGGAACCCTTCATGGCAAAAAAGTTATGATCATCGGTGCATCCGGTAAGATCGGAAGCACGGTGTTAAAGAACCTCCAGTGCATTGATGGTGCGGAGGTTTATATTACGTCCAGAAATATGGGACAGGCAGGGGAAGACCATCATCACAAGATTACATACCGCATCATGGAATATGAAAAACGGTACGAGCTGGTCAATAAGATGGATGCAATTATCAGTGCTACCAGCAGCCCTCATTATACGCTGACTTACAGTAAGATGGCGGAAAAGCTTGTGACAGAGAAACCCCGTGTACTGGTGGATCTGGCAGTGCCGATTGACATTGAGGCAAAGGTGGAGAAACTGCCGGGAATCATGCGTTATGATATTGATGATTTCCAGGAGCTTGCCCGGACAAATAACGAGAAAAAACAGCATGAGGTTGTGGCTGCGGACCAGATCCTTGACGAAGTACAGATGGATTTTGAACGCTGGATGGTATTCCAGCTGGCATTGCCCGACATGGCTTCTTTTAAGGAATGGCTGGAACAGGAAGTGGAGAAAAAGGGACTTGATAAAGCGATTGACAAGATGTTTTACCGTCTGCGGGATCATTCCACTCCGGCAGAGCTTTATGCATTTTTTGGACATTTAAAGGAGATTGAATAATTTATGGGAAAATTATACGTAGTCGGATTCGGCCCCGGTGGTTATGAGCATATGACAGAGAAAGCCATTGAAGTGATTAAAAATGCGGATGTGGTTACCGGTTATACCACTTATGTAAATATTTTAAAGGAATTCTTTCCGGATAAAAATTACATTGCAACGCCGATGATGCAGGAAGTAAAGCGTTGTCAGATGGCAGTAGAGGAAGCAATGAAGGACCAGACCGTTGCAATGGTATCCAGCGGTGACAGCGGAATCTACGGTATGGCAGGCATCATCTATCAGGTAGCGGAAGAGATGAATGCCAATATTGAGATTGAGACAGTTCCTGGTGTAACGGCAGCCAGTGCAGCGGCATCTGTACTGGGAGCTCCGCTCATGCATGATTTTGCAGTGATCAGCTTAAGTGATCTGATGACACCCTTTGATCTGATTATGAAGCGTGTGGATTGTGCAGGACAGGGTGATATGATCGTCTGCCTTTACAACCCGAAGAGCAAAAAACGTGTAGATTATGTAGAAAAAGCAGCAGATATTCTGATGAAATACCGCAAACCGGAGACTCCGGTGGGGATTGTGAGAAATGCAGGACGAAAAGATGAGTCCTCCTGTATCACGACTCTGGGAGAACTGAAAAATGCAGACATTGACATGTTCAGTGTGGTGATTGTGGGTAATTCCCAGACATATACAAAGAATGGAAGAATGATTACTCCGAGAGGTTATCAGGTATAAGGAGGATAACATGCAGGATCTGATAAGGATCGGAACCAGAAAGAGCCGCCTGGCACTGGTTCAGACAAATATCGTAAGACAGAAGATAGAAGAGGCATTTCCGGGCATCCGGGTGGAGATCTGCGAGATGTCCACAAAGGGTGACGAGCTTCTGGACCGGACATTGACGTCCTTTGGCGGAAAAGGCGTTTTTACCCAGGAACTGGAGGAGGCATTGCTGGATGAACGGATCGATCTGGCGGTGCACAGCGCCAAGGATATGCCTATGGATTTCCCGAAAGGGTTGGGAATCGGGGCAGCATTAAAGAGAGGTCCTGTGGAGGATGTGATCGTTACAAAAGACGGAACGAAGCTTGTTGACCTGAAACCGGGAAGTGTGGTAGGTACCGGAAGCTTAAGAAGAGAGCTGCAGATCCGGGCACTGAACCCGCTGGTGGTCATTCGGCCTATCCGGGGGAATGTACAGACGAGGCTTAAAAAACTGACAGATGGTCTCTATGATGCCATTGTACTGGCATCCGCAGGACTGGAGCGTCTGGATATGGTATCCGGTGGTGAATTCCATTTTGAAAAACTGTCACCAGATCAGTGCCTTCCGGCAGCCGGCCAGGCAATTCTGGCAGTGGAGACGAAGAACGGACATCTGACAGAAGTGATGGAAGCATTGAATGATGCAGAAGCGATGGCGATGCTAAGTGCTGAGCGTGCTTACCTGAAAGCGATTGGGGGCAGCTGTAATGCGCCGGCGGCAGCACTGGCAAAAGTGGAGGAAACGAAGCTTTCCATGGAAGTACTGTTTGCACAGGACGCAAAACATGTAAAACGGACATCCGGTTCCATTGAAAATGGAATTCAGCCTGAGCAGGCGGAAGCCCTTGGACAGGAACTGGCACGGAAAATCTGTCAGGGAAAGGTATGGCTGGTTGGCGCAGGACCGGGTGATGAGCGGCTGGTGACCCAAAGATGCTTATCCTGTATCCGCAGCGCAGATGTGCTGGTCTATGACAGTCTGGCAACGGATTCCCTGCTCAATGAAGCAAGACCGGATGCAGAGCTGATTTACGCAGGAAAACGCTCTTCCCATCATCATCTGAAACAGGAGGAGACCAATGCGCTGCTCATCCGTCTGGCAAAAGAAGGAAAGAATGTAGTCCGCTTAAAAGGCGGAGATCCCTTTATCTTCGGACGCGGAGGAGAGGAAGCCCAGGAACTCAGAGAAGCAGGTGTGGATTATGAGATCGTACCGGGCGTGTCCTCCTGTTATGGAGCACCGGCTTATGCGGGTATTCCGGTGACCCACCGGGATCATGCTTCTTCGTTTCATGTGATTACAGGACATGAGGGTGCCCACAAGGACAGCACGGTTCTTGATTATGGAACCCTTGCAAAGGAAGAAGGTACCCTGGTATTTTTGATGGGTCTTAAAAATCTTCCGAATATTACAAAGAATCTCATTGCCAACGGCAAGAACCCGAAGACTCCGGCAGCGGTGGTACAGGAAGGTACGACGGCCAGACAGAAGGTCGCTGTGGGAACCGTGGAGACCATCGTGGAAGAAGCCAAAAAAGCAGGCATTCAGACTCCTGCCATCACGGTGATCGGCGATGTGGTTTCTTTAAGAAATGAGATCAACTGGTACGGGAATCAGCCCTTATCCGGAAAACGGGTACTGGTGACCGCAACAGAACGGATGACTGAACATCTGGCAGAAGTGCTGGAAGAGGAAGGCGCAGAAGCCATCCGATTCAGCCTGATTCATACAGAAGCCCTGAAGAGTCCGGAACTCGACCGTCTGGTGGCTCATCCGGAGCAGTATAGCTGGATGGTATTTACCAGCAGCAATGGCGTAGAGCTGTTCTTTGAAAAGCTGCTGGCAGCAGGAAAAGATTTCAGAAGCCTTGCAAACCTGAAATTTGCCGTAGTCGGCGAGGGTACGGCGAAAGCACTGGCAGGCAAAGGTTTCCTGGCAGATTTTGTGCCGACGAAATATACCAGCCGGACACTGGCCAAAGAGTGGGTGCCGACGTTACAGAAGGATGAGCGGGTAGTGCTGGTGCGTGCAGAAGAAGCTTCGAAGGAACTGGATCAGGCGCTGGATGAAGCCGGTATCGTATACAGTAAGGTATCCATGTATCATACAGCAATGGATCTGCGGAAAGCAGAAGAGTTAAGAAGAATGATTTCCCAGGTGGATTATGTGACGCTGTGCAGCGGATCTGCAGTACGCGCCTTTACATCCATGCTGGAAGAAGACGGCGTCCGTGTGGACTGTCCGGCAAAGATCATCTGCATCGGACCGGTAACGGAGAAGGCAGCGGCAGCAGCAGGACTTGCCGTAGGGCAGTCGGCGGTAGAATACACAGCAGAAGGAATCAGAAATGTACTTCTTGCTGATGTAAAAGCCGGAAAATAAGAGAAAGAGAAACAGGAGGACCGGGCATGGGACAGCACGGAGGAGATATTTACAGTGAGGAGATCCAGAAACAGATAGCGAAAGAAGACAGGAAATTTCTGGATTTTTCCGCAAATATCAATCCGCTGGGCATGCCGGCAGGGGTCCGGCTGGCGGTGATGGAGGCTCTTGATAAAGCGGAGCATTATCCGGATCCGGAAAGCCGGAAATTAAAGCATGCACTGGCAGAGTACCATGAAGTCCCGGAAGAAGCACTGATCTGCGGGAATGGCGGAGCGGATCTCATCTACCGCCTTGCCTATGGGACGAAGCCTGCCCATGCCCTTTTAACAGCCCCTACGTTCCTGGAATATGAGGAAGCATTAAAACAGGTGGGAACGAAGATTCACATCTATGAGATGCAGCCGGATTATCAGGTGCGGGAAGACATTCTGGAACAGATGACCGAAGAGATGGATGTGATGTTCCTCTGCAATCCCAATAATCCCACCGGAATTCTGGTAGAGCAGGAGCTGCTGCTCCGGATTCTGGAGCGGGCAGAAAGCAGGAGTATTTTGCTGGTGCTGGATGAATGTTTCCTTGATTTTACCGGTCAGGAAGAACGGTCGCTGATTCAGAAAACAACAGAATATAAACATCTGTTTATTTTAAGATCCTTTACCAAAATGTATGCCATGCCGGGCATCCGTCTGGGATATGGTGTCTGCGGTGATGGGGCGCTCCTTCGGAAGATGGAAGCAGCCGGACAGTGCTGGGGCGTCAGCGTGGTGGCGTCAGAAGCAGGCGTTGCGGCCCTTGGTGAAGGGGAATACAAAGAGAAGGCCATTACTCTTGTGAGAGAGGAACGGGCATATCTCAAAAAAGAGATGGAGATTCTGGGGATGACCGTCTGGGATGGACAGGCAGATTACCTGTTCTTCCGCACGGATGGTATCCGGGATCTTTATGACAGGCTTCTGCCGGAGGGGATTATGATCCGCAGATGCAGCAATTACCGGGGACTGGATGAGACCTGTTACCGGGTGGCAGTCAAAGATCATGAAGCCAATGAACGGCTGATAGAAGCATTGAAGAAGACAGCGAGGTGAGAAACGTGGCAAAAGCGATTATGGTGCAGGGAACCATGTCCAATTCCGGAAAGAGTTTCCTGACAGCGGGACTATGCAGGGTATTTAAGCAGGATGGCTACAAAGTGGCACCCTTTAAATCCCAGAATATGGCCCTCAATTCCTACATTACAAAGGAGGGGCTGGAGATTGGCCGGGCACAGGCCATGCAGGCGGAAGCATGCGGTATTGATCCGACAGCAGATATGAATCCGATTCTGCTCAAACCCACCAGCAATGTGGGAAGCCAGGTCATTGTAAACGGGGAAGTCCGCGGCAACATGAAGGCCATGGATTATTATAAGAATAAAAAACAGCTGATTCCGGATGTGCTGGCAGCTTATGAGCGGCTGAGCAGTGAGTACGACATCATTGTCATTGAGGGAGCAGGAAGTCCTGCGGAGATCAATCTCCATGAAAATGATATCGTCAACATGGGAATGGCGAGAATGGCGAAAGCACCGGTACTGTTGGTGGGAGATATTGACAGGGGCGGTGTTTTTGCGGCCTTATACGGCACTGTAAAGCTTCTCCCGGAGGATGAGCAGGCCATGATTAAAGGTCTGGTTGTCAACAAATTCCGCGGGGATGTGAAGATCTTGGAGCCGGGACTTCGGATGATTGAAGAAAAGACGGATATTCCGGTGGTGGGAGTGGTTCCTATGGAACGGCTGGATATCGATGATGAAGACAGTCTTTCCGACCGCCTTGAGCAGACTCATAAAGGAGCAGGCCTTGATGTGGCGGTGATCCGTCTGCCCCATATTTCTAATTTTACGGATTTCTCCGTCTTTGAGCGGATGGATGGGGTATCACTCCGGTATGTATCCCAGCCGGGCATGCTGGAAGATCCGGATCTGATTCTGCTGCCGGGTACAAAGAATACCATGGACGATATGCAGTGGCTCCGGGAGTCTGGTATGGAAGCGCTGATTTTACGGCAGGCAGAGAAGAAGACGCCGATCATCGGCATCTGCGGCGGTTTCCAGCTTCTGGGAAAAGTCATGGAAGACCCGGACAATGTGGAGCACGGCGGTACCATGAGAGGCATGGGTCTTCTGGATACGAAGACTGTCTTTGCCAAATCTAAGACCAGAACCCAGATTCATGGCATCATGAGGAAGGGTGCCGGCCTGTGGAGTGACTGGGAAGGAAAAGACGTGACCGGTTATGAGATTCATATGGGTGTTTCCGAAAATCTGGGCGGCTGTCAGGAGCTGGTTCGTCTGGAGGACGGAAGGATTGACGCCCTTGCCAATGAGGACGGTACCGTTCTGGGAAGCTACCTCCACGGTCTTTTTGATACGGATGATTTTGCAGAGAGCATGATCCGGGAGCTTATGAGAAGCAAAGGCCTTGATTACGGCAGCTGGCACTTTGATCTGGCTGCTCACAAAGAGCAGGAATATGACAAGCTGGCAGATCTGGTCAGATCATCATTTGACATGAAAAAAATATACGAAATTCTGGAGGCGGGGATCTGATGCTGAATGAGATTAAGATTGTAAAACCAAATGAGATAGAGAAGCGCAGTATGGAGATTATCACGCAGGAGTTAAATGGAAGAACCTGGCCTGAGCCCCAGTTCTCCATTGTAAAACGCTGTATCCATACGTCTGCAGATTTTGACTATGCGGACAACCTGTGTTTTTCCGAAAATGCCGCTATGCTGGGCGTGGAAGCCTTAAGAAGAGGCGCTGTCATTGTCACTGATACGAAGATGGCATGGTCCGGAATTAATAAGAAAAAGCTGGCAGAGTACGGCGGAGAAGCTTACTGCTTCATGTCCGACGAGGATGTGGCAAAAGAAGCCCAGGAGCGGGGATGTACCCGTGCAGCCATCTGCATGGAGCGGGGCGCAGCTCTCGGCAAAGAAGTGATCTTTGCAGTGGGAAATGCACCGACTGCACTGATCCGTCTCTATGAGCTGATCCAGGAAGGCAAGGTAAATCCGGCACTGATCATCGGTGCACCGGTAGGCTTTGTCAACGTGGTAGAGGCCAAAGAGCTGATCATGACGGCGGGGGTTCCCTATATTGTTCCAAGAGGAAGAAAGGGCGGCAGCAACATTGCAGCAACCATCTGTAATGCCATGCTGTATTATAAAGGTTAGAGAAGATGGACAGACTGAAAGAGCTCATTGCCGGCATTCAGCCGACAGATGCAAAAGCAAGAGAAGAAGCCTGGAAAAACTGGGATTCCTTATGTAAACCATTAAGAGGACTTGGATGGCTGGAAGAAGTGGTGGTCCAGATCGCCGGAATCTATGGAGATGCCCATCCCCATCCTGACAAACGTGCCGTCGTGATTATGGGCGCTGATAACGGCGTTGTCAAAGAGGGCGTTACCCAGACGGACAGCTCCGTTACCCTGCAGGTACTGGAAAATATGGGAAATGACCTGTCCACGGCATGTATTATGAGCCATCTGGCAGGCTGCACCATGGTTCCGGTCAATATCGGAGGACTGAAGGATGGGATACATCCGAAGATCCGTAATCGTGTGGTACGTTATGGCACCGGAAACATTGCAGAAGGCCCGGCCATGACCAGAGAAGAATGTGTGCAGGCAATTCTGACGGGTGTGGATACGGTCAGAGACCTGAAAGCAGAAGGATATGATCTGATTGTGACCGGCGAGATGGGTATTGGCAATACAACCACCAGCTCTGCCTGTGCAGCCGTATTGTTTGACCAGGCGCCGGAAGTGGTGACAGGAAGAGGTGCAGGTCTTTCCACCGAGGGACTGAATAAAAAAGTACGTGCCATTGAGCGTGCCATTGAGGTAAACCGTCCTGATAAAACAGATGCCATTGACGTGATCTCAAAGGTAGGAGGTCTTGATATTGCCGGTATGGTGGGATGCTATCTCGGAGCAGCTTATTGCCATCTCCCAATTTTGATTGATGGCTTTATTTCTGCTATCTCTGCGTATCTGGCAACGATGCTCTGCGAAACCGCAAAGGAATATATGATTCCGACCCACGGATCTGCAGAGCCGGCGGCTAAGCTGGTGATGGAGCATCTGGGAATGCAGGCACCGATACAGGCAGGCATGCATTTAGGAGAGGGAACCGGAGCAATCATGGGTCTTTCCCTCATTGACCAGGGACTGAATGTATATTATCATGTGGCAACCTGGGACGGTGCTCATGTGGAGGCTTATACACATCAGAAATAACGGCAGGAGACCTTTCTTGATGGAAGAATATGTTTATAAAAATCATAAAAAATTAAGATATGGATATACGACCGGTTCCTGTGCAGCGGCTGCTTCCAAAGCGGCGGCTGCCATGCTGCTTTCAGGGAAAGAGATCTCGGATGTGGAACTGATGACGCCAAAGGGCATTGCCCTTCGGCTGGAAGTGCTGGAAACCCATTGCACGAAAACATCTGTCTCCTGCGCCATCCGGAAGGACGGCGGGGATGACCCGGATGTGACCAACGGCATTCTGATCTATGCGGAAGTGACCCGGATTCCGGAGAAACAGATTGTTATTGACGGAGGTACTGGCGTCGGCCGTATCACCAAACCGGGACTGGAGCAGCCGGTGGGCGCGGCTGCCATCAACAAAGTACCCCGGCAGATGATCCGGGAAAATCTGGAGGCTGTCTGTGAAAAATACGGCTGGCAGGGTGGCCTGAAAGCAGTCATTTCCATCCCCCGGGGAGAAGAACTGGCGGCAAAGACCTTTAATCCGCGCCTTGGTATTGTGGGCGGTATCTCGGTTCTTGGCACCAGCGGAATCGTGGAACCCATGAGTGAGCAGGCATTGATCGAGACGATCCGGGTGGAAATGCGGCAGAAGCTGGCAAATGGCATGGAGTATCTTCTGGTGGTGCCGGGTAATTACGGGATTGATTTTCTGGAGCAGTACGGACATGGACTGGATCTCAATGATGCTGTGAAATGCAGTAATTTTGTAGGCGAGGCGTTGGATGCAGCCGTGGAATTCGGAGCAAAAGGTGTACTGCTGGTGGGTCACATCGGTAAATTTGTGAAGCTGGCGGGGGGCATTATGAATACCCATTCCCACAATGCGGATTCCCGGATGGAGCTTCTGACGGTCCATGCGGCACTTTTAGGAGCCCCCACAGAACTGCTCCGGAAGATGATGGAGTGTGTGACCACCGATGATGCATTAAAATATCTGAAAGAAGCGGGGCTTTTGAAGCCTGTTATGGACAGAATCATGGAGCGGATGGAGTTCTATGTCAATCACCGGACCCAGAGCAGTATCGAACTTGGCGTCATTACCTTTTCCAACGTATTCGGAATTCTGGGACAGACTTCCAAAGTGCCGGATCTGGTGGAAAAAATCGGACATCAAAAGGGAGGACAGGCAGATTCATGAAAGCGGGAATCATCTGTTTTACGGAGCATGGAGTTTTGCTCGCTGAGCAGCTGGTAAATGGACTGGCTGCTCACGGAATTCTATGTGAGGCATGGCTTAAGAAGAAAGAATACCGGGCAGCGCTGCCTGTGGAGGTAGCGTTTCTGGAAGGAAGTCTGTCAGAATGGACGGCAGAGCAGTTCCGTTCCAAAGACCTTCTGATTTTTATCGGCTCCACGGGAATTGCCGTGCGGAGCATTGCCCCTTACGTGCAGAGCAAGAAGACAGACCCGGCGGTGATCGTGGTGGATGAGCAGGGACGGCATGCCATCTCTCTTCTGTCCGGCCATATTGGCGGAGCCAATGAACTGACCCTTCTGGTGGCAGAGCTTACCGGAGCGGAACCGGTGATTACGACGGCAACGGATCTTCATGGAAAATTTGCAGTGGATGCATTTGCGGCAAAGAGAAATCTGTATATGGATTCCATGCCTGCAGCGAAGGAAATTGCAGCAGCACTGGTGGATAATCTGAAAGTCGGCATGTGGAGCGCATTTCCGGTAACCGGTGTAGTTCCGCCGGAACTGGACACGGAAGGGGAAGAGCCGCTGGGATTTTCCATAGATGTGCAAAAGACCAGTCCTTTTGAGAAGACCCTTCATCTGGTGCCGAAGGCAGTGGTGCTGGGCATTGGGTGTAAAAGAGGAACAGCGAGCGCGACCATCCGGGAACTGGTGGAAGAAGTGCTGGAGGTCAACGGTATTTTCAGGGAAAGCATCTGTAAGATCGCTTCCATAGATCTGAAAAAAGACGAAACAGGGATTCTGGAGCTGGCGGAAAGCTATCAGGTTCCCTTTCTCACCTATACCGCAGAGGAGCTGAAAAAGGCAGTGTGTGAAGACGGATTTGCAGAGTCCGCCTTTGTAGAATCCATTACCGGAGTGGGAAATATATGTGAGCGTTCGGCCCTTCTGGCGGCAGGGGTACAGAAACTCCTGATTCCCAAGACGGCGAGAAATGGCGTGACAGTAGCAGCAGCTGTGATGGATCTGACCATCTGTATGGAGGACTAGCGTATGAGACCAGTGATTATATTTGCAGGAACAACAGAAGGAAGAAGGCTGTCAGAGTATCTGGCAGTGAGAAAAGTTCCGGTGACCGCTTGTGTGGCAACGGAATATGGCGAGACCCTCCTGACGGAAACGGAATACCTGAAGGTGCATGCCGGACGGATGGACGAGGCAGCCATGGAGCAGTTTTTTGAGGAACAAAAGACGGAGCTGGTAGTGGATGCAACCCACCCCTACGCGGCGGTCGTGTCGGAAAATGTGGCGGCAGCCTGTAAAAAAGCAGGAGTGGAATATCTCCGCCTGATTCGGGAGTCCAGTACTTCTGAGACGGAAGATGCAGTTCTGGTGGGTTCCGTAGATGAGGCGGTGAATTTCTTAAAGGAGACCGAAGGAAACATTCTGGCAACCACAGGGAGCAAGGAGCTTTTTAAATATACGGTGATTCCGAATTATGAGAGCCGGGTCTTTGCAAGGGTGCTTTCTACTGCGGAAGTGGCGGCAGCCTGTGAAAAACTGGGATTTGTGGGACGAAATCTCATCTGCATGCAGGGACCCTTCAGCGAGGCATTGAATGAAGCCATGTTAAAGCAGTTTGACTGCCGGTATCTGGTCACAAAGGAGACGGGAAAAGCCGGTGGTTATGAGGAAAAGGTAGAGGCAGCAAAGCGTGCCGGAGCGAAACTGGTGCTGGTAGGACGTCCAACCGAGCAGAAAGGCTTTTCCTATGACCGGGTGGTGGAGATGCTGAATGTGCGGTTCGGACTGGAACCGGAGCAGAAGGCAGCTGCTGGAAGTCAGGTGCCGGGAGCACTGGAGAACCGGGCAGAAGAGTCAGGTGCCCGTCGTCAGGTGACCCTTATTGGCATTGGTATGGGCACTGCCGAAGGAATGACGGTGGAAGCAGCAGAAGAGATCCGGAAAGCAGATCTCCTCATCGGAGCAAGACGGATGCTGGACGCTGTACAGACAAAAGGCGCAGATCCGGCCTTTTATGAAGGCAAACAGGAATTTGCAGCCTATGAGCCCCGGAAAATTGTCGATTATCTGGAGCTTCATCCGGAATATGGCCGTGCAGTGATTCTGCTGTCCGGAGATATTGGATTTTACAGTGGGGCAAAGAAGCTTTATGAAGTACTGAATCCTCAGGATTACGAGGTAAAAAGTCTGTGCGGTATTTCTTCTGTGGTATATTTCTGCGGAAAGCTGAAAACCTCCTGGGAGGATGTATGTCTTCAGAGTACCCACGGACGCAGTGCGAATCTCATAGGGGCTGTGAAAGCCCATGAGAAGACCTTTACGCTTCTGAGTGCTCATGGAAGTGTGGAAGGACTGTGTAAAGAGCTGAAAGAATATGGTCTCACGGATGTGACCCTTCATATTGGAGAGCGACTTGGCTACCCGGAGGAAAAGATCACCACCGGAACGCCGGAAGAACTGGAGCAGGGAAGTTACGATGGTCTTTGTGTGGCCCTCATTGAAAATCACCACCCCTTCAAAGGGATCCGCTCCTGCGTGGAGGATGAAGAATTCCTGCGGGGAAAAGCGCCTATGACCAAGAGTGAGATCCGAAGTCTTTCCGTGGCAAAACTGCATCTGGAAAAAGATTCCGTGGTCTATGATGTGGGAGCAGGTACCGGTTCTGTGACCATTGAGCTGGCACTGGCTGCCGCAGATGGTATGGTTTATGCGGTGGAACGGAATCAGGAGGCGTGTGATCTCATTGAGCAGAACAAGCGGAAGTTTGGGACACCGAATATTGAGGTGATTCACGGACTGGCACCGGAGGCCATGGAAGATCTGCCCACACCGACCCATGCCTTTATCGGCGGTTCTGCCGGTAACTTAAAAGAAATTCTGGAAAGTCTGCTGGCAAAGAATCCGAAGATCCGTGTGGTGATCAATACGGTGACACTGGAGACCATCGGGGAAGTGACGGAGTGCTTAAAAGATCTGCCTCTGCTGGAGGAAGAGATTGTTTCTGTCAGTGTGGCGAAGGCGAAGAAACTGGGAAGCTATCATCTCATGATGGGACAGAATCCGATTTACATTATTACCTGCAGGGGGGCTGTGAAAGAGTGAAAAGACACATACCGAGAATCCTTCTGACCGCACCGGCCAGCGGAAGCGGCAAGACGCTGATTACCTGCGGGATTCTGCAGGCGCTGGTGAACCGGGGGATGAAAGTGGCATCTTTTAAGTGTGGACCAGATTACATTGATCCGATGTTTCATGGAAGGGTCATTGGAACCCGGTCAAGAAACCTGGACACCTTTTTTACCGATACAGAGACCACCCGCTATCTCTTTGCGGAAAATGCAGCGGACTGCGATATTGCCGTGACAGAAGGGGTTATGGGATATTATGACGGCCTGGGAGGTATCCGCACGGAAGGAAGCACCTATGATGTGGCGGCGACTCTCAACATGCCGTCGGTGCTGATTATCGGCTGCCGTGGGGCAAGCCTTTCCATTCTGGCCATGATCAAAGGATTTCTGGAATACCGGCCCGACAGCCGGATCAAAGCCGTGATTCTGAATCAGATTTCTCCCATGATCTACGGGCAGTTAAAGCCGCTGATCGAGGAAGAACTGGGAGTAAAGGTGCTTGGCTATGTGCCGAAGCTTACGGATCTTAATCTGGAAAGCCGCCATCTGGGACTGGTACTGCCGGGAGAGATCGAAGCCTTGAAGGAAAAGCTGAACCGGCTGGCAGCTGTGCTGGAAGAGACGCTGGATCTGGATGCATTCTGTGCACTGGCAGAGGACACGGAAGAACTGACCCTACAGGTACCGGAGATACCGGTATTAGAAGAACCGGAAAAAATACGGCTGGCAGTGGCAGCAGATGACGCCTTTTGTTTCACCTATCAGGACAATCTGAAGCTTTTGGAAACCATGGGTGCAGAGCTTGTCTTTTTCTCGCCCCTTCAGGATGAAAAGCTGCCGGAAGAAGTGGACGGCATGATTTTAAGCGGCGGTTATCCGGAACTTCATGCAAAGACCTTGAGCGAAAATCACTCCATGAGAAAAGCTGTCAGAAAAGCGGTCGAGGATGGGATGCCCTGTATCGCGGAATGCGGCGGATTTCTCTATCTTCACCGGGAGCTGGAAGGACAGGACGGGGTGTTCTATCCTATGGCAGGAGTATTGGATGCGAAGGCCTACAGGACGGACCGGCTGGGACGTTTTGGATATATTACTTTGACGGCGGAGGAAGACCAGCTTCTGGGAAAAGCAGGGATGGAAATTCGCGGACATGAATTTCATTACTGGGACAGTGAGCAGTGCGGAAATAGTTTCCATGCGAAGAAACCGGTAGGAAAACGGGAATGGGACTGTGTGAACAGCAGTAAATCCCTGTATGCGGGATTCCCCCATCTCTTTTTCTGGTCCAATCCGGAAGCAGCTTACGAATTTTTAAAGAAATGTGAGGAATACCACGGATGTTAATGATGGTGACCGGAGGAAGCGGCAGCGGAAAATCAGAATTTGCGGAGTCGCTGGTAACCGGACTGGCGGATGGTCCGAATCTCTATATTGCAACCATGTTCCCCTTTGATGAGGAATGCCATAAGCGGATTGCGAGACACCGGGAAATGCGGAAAGATAAGGGATTTGATACACTGGAGTGTTACACAGGGTTAAAACATGCAGATGTGTCTGGTTATCATACGGTGCTGCTGGAATGTATGTCCAATCTGACCGCCAATGAGATGTACCAGGAGAAGGGCAGCGGGGATCACTGCGTGGAGGAGATTCTTGCAGGAATCCGCCATGTAAAGGAACAGTGCCGGAATCTCATTATTGTGACCAATGAGATTTTCTCGGATGGAATGGACTATGACGAGGAAACCAGGCGGTATCAGAAGTATCTGGGAGAGATCAATGTCCGGATGGCTTCCATGGCAGATCTGGTGGCAGAGGTGGTATATTCCATCCCGCTGATTCATAAGGGAGATTTAAACGAGGTGTTTGGACGATGAAGAAAGTATGGAACAGTTTTTTGATTTCCTTTGCCATGTTTTCCAAGATCCCCGTGCCGCGGGCAGACTGGGATAAGGAAAATATGAAATATATGATCTGCTTTTTTCCGGCCATCGGTGTGATCATCGGTCTGCTGGAATGGGGCTACGGATGGGTGGCAATGAAGCTCGGCTTTGGAAGCCTGATGCGGGCAGCAGGTTTTGTGCTGATTCCGCTCATTGTGACCGGAGGCATTCATCTGGATGGATTTCTGGATACGGTGGATGCCCTCAGCTCCTATCAGCCCCTGGAGAAAAAACTGCAGATCTTAAAGGATTCCCATGCGGGCGCCTTTGCCATTATTATGGGATGTGCTTATTTTACATTGGGACTGGGTGTGTGGAGTGAGATGAAGACAGAGCTTCTGCCGGTGATGGCGGTAGCTTTTGCCCTGTCCCGGGCTTTAAGCGGTCTGGCTCTTTCTACCTTCCCGAAGGCGAATAAGAGCGGATCTCTTAGTATGTTTTCGGATGCGGCCCAGAAAAAGATCCTGCTGGGTACATTAACCCTGTGGATTCTTGCCTGTGGGGCAGCGGCCCTGTGGCTGAATCCGGTGATCGGAGGAATTATGCTCCTGACCCAGGCAGCAGTGTTCTGGTATTATCATCATGTAGCTATGAAGGAATTTGGCGGAACGACGGGAGATATTGCAGGATTTTTTGTACAGGTATGTGAACTGGCATGTGCCTGCACGGTGATGCTGGGAGGAAAATTATTATGATTCTGGTGACAGGCGGATGTTTTCAGGGAAAGACGGATTATGCATGTGAGACCTTTCACATTGCAAAAGAAGAAGCAGCAGATGGCATGAACTGCCCGATGGAAGCCATCTATGAGACAAAGCTTCTCTATCATTTTCATGAGTATATCAGACGGTGTATGGAAGCGAATCAGGAACTGGATCTTGAGGAGCTGGAAAGACGGAATCCGGATATTGTACTGGTGACCAACGAACTTGGTTATGGGGTGGTTCCCATTGATAAATTTGATCGGGCTTACCGGGAGAAGACCGGAAGAGTCTGCTGTCAGGCGGCGAAGAGGGCATCAGAAGTCCACCGGGTAGTCTGCGGAATCGGGACGGTGATCAAGCATGGCTGAACTTATCCTGATCCGGCATGGGAAGACCGCAGGAAATCTGCTGGGCCGCTATATCGGCAGCCGGACCGACGAACCCTTATGTGACGAAGGAAGAGAAGGTCTTGCGGGAAAGCAGCTGCCAGAGATAGAACGACTCTATGTCAGCCCCATGAAGCGGTGCGTGGAGACGGCAGAACTTCTCTGGCCGGAATTTGACCGGAAGAACATACAGAAAGTGAAGGATCTTCGGGAATGTGATTTCGGGGATTTTGAAAATAAGAATTATAAAGAACTGTCCGGAAATGGGGACTATCAGGCATGGATCGACAGCAATGGCACGCTGCCCTTTCCCAATGGCGAGTCCATGGATGCCTTCAAGAGCCGCTGCAGGGAGGCCTTTGCCCAGATTGTAGAAGAGGTGTCCGGGGCAGAGCAGAAGTGGAAAGATTCCGGTGAGACCGGGATATTCCGGGCAGGAATCGTGGTGCATGGCGGCACCATTATGGCAATTTTGGAGCAGTACGGCTATCCAAAGCGTGCCTATTTTGACTATCAGGTAAAGAACGGCTGCGGCTACAGGCTGACGCCGGTGGAGGGAACAAGGTTATGGAATTGTCTTTGCTTGCAGTAATCCTGGGATTTATCCTGGATCTCATAGTGGGAGATCCCCACTGGCTTTATCATCCCATTCGTCTGGTGGGACATCTCATCAGCGGACTGGAGAAGCTGCTTCGGAGTATTTTCCCGAAGACGGAACAAGGAGAGCTGATCGCAGGAGGATTTCTGCTGGTGCTGACGGCTGGAATTACTACGGCTTCTGCCTGGGGACTTCTCCTGGCGGCAGGTCTGGTGCATCCGTACTTGAGATTTGTACTGGAAGTCATCATGTGCTACTGGGTGCTGGCAACCAAATCCCTGAAGACCGAGACCATGAAAGTCTATGATGCACTGAAAGAGGGGGATCTTAAGAAAGCCCGCTTCGCTGTATCTATGGTAGTAGGACGTGACACAGAAGTGCTGGATGACATCGGTGTGACCAAGGCAGCTGTGGAGACGGTGGCGGAAAATGCTTCCGACGGCGTGATCGCACCCCTTCTTTTTCTCATGATCGGCGGTGCACCCCTGGGATTTTTCTATAAGGCAGTCAATACCATGGATTCCATGGTGGGCTATAAAAATGATAAATATCTCTATTTTGGCCGTGCGGCAGCAAAATTTGATGATGTGCTGAATTATATTCCGGCCCGGCTGTCGGGCATGCTGATGTGCGGCGCGGCACCTTTCTGCGGCATGGATCCGAAAAATGCCTGGCGGATTTACCGGAGAGACCGGTACAATCACAGCAGCCCCAATTCTGCCCACACAGAAGCCACGGCAGCAGGAGCCATGCATATCCAGCTGGCCGGAAATGCTTATTATTTTGGAAAATTATATGAGAAGCCAACGCTGGGGGATCCGGACCGCCCGGTGGAATATGAGGATATTCCGAGGGTGAACCGGCTGCTTTATGCAACGGCAATACTGTCACTTGTGGTCTTTGGATTGGTGAAAGGAATCGTATTATGGCTCATTTAAAGAAAGGCTGCCTGCAGATCTATTGTGGAGACGGAAAAGGAAAAACCACGGCTTCCGTGGGACTGGCGGTCCGTGCGGCTGGCACCGGCATGAAAGTCTATTTCTGCCAGGTGATGAAGGACGGACGCTCCGGCGAGGTGGAGATGCTGAAAAAACTGGGTGTCAACTACCATTGCTGTGGGGAGCGGCTGGGATTTTTCTGGAATATGACGGAAGAGCAGAAAGCAGCAGCTGCCAGACTCTATAATCAGCTCTTTGATGAGGCGGTGAAGACCGCCACAGAGGAAGACTATGATCTTCTGGTCATTGATGAGTTTATAAGTGCCTACAATCACGGATTTATTGATCAAAAGAAAGCTTTGCATTTCTTTTTAAACAGACCGGAACATCTGGAAGTGGTTCTGACCGGAAGAGAGCCGGGAGAAGAACTGCTGGAGCTGGCAGATTATGTGACGGAGATGCGGAAGGTGAAGCATCCCTTCGATCAGGGCATCCCGGCGCGAAAGGGAATCGAATTATAGTGGACAGAACAGAATTATACAGGAGCTGCCGTCTCTGTCCCAGAGAATGTAAAGTAGACCGGAGGGCAGGAAAGACCGGATTCTGCGGCATGACTTCCGAAGTGATGGCGGCCAGGGCTGCCCTTCATTTCTGGGAGGAGCCCTGTATCTCCGGAACAGAAGGATCAGGCGCTGTCTTTTTCTCCGGCTGTACCCTTCGCTGTGTCTTCTGCCAGAATCACGAGATCGCAGCAGGAGCGGTGGGAAAGCCGGTGACAGAAGAACGACTTTCCCGGATTTTTCTGGAATTACAGGAAAAAGGCGCCAATAATATCAATCTGGTGACGGCCACCCAGTTTTTGCCGACGGTGATTCCGGCATTACAACACGCGAAAGAGATGGGACTTACCATTCCCATTGTCTATAACACCGGCGGCTATGAAAAGGTGGAAACACTGCGCCTTCTGGAAGGTCTGGTGGATATCTGGCTTCCGGACTGCAAATACCAAAGCACGAAACTTTCCGGCCGCTATTCCCGGGCCGCGGATTATCCGGAGACGGTGAAGACTGCCCTGGCAGAGATGGTGCGGCAGACGGGTGCCCCCCTGTTTGACAGGCGTGGTATGATGAAAAAAGGCGTCATTGTCCGGCATCTGGTATTGCCGGGCTGTGTATCCGATAGCAAAGATGTACTGGAGTATCTGTGGGATACCTTTGGAAACCAGATTTATGTGAGCATTATGAGCCAGTACACGCCGCTGCCCCATGTGGCGGCCTATCCGGAGATCAACCGGAAGGTAACGGACGAGGAGTATGAAGAAATTGTAGATTATGCCCGTTTCCTTGGAATGAGCCAGGTGTACATTCAGGAGGGCGGCTGTGTGGGAGAAAGCTTTATCCCCGCATTTGATTATGAAGGAATAGAGAGGAACGTATGAGTATTTTAAATGTCGAACACTTAAGCCACGGATTTGGCGACCGTGCTATTTTTCAGGATGTATCTTTCCGTCTGCTCAAAGGAGAGCATATCGGCCTTATCGGAGCCAATGGCGAGGGAAAATCCACATTTATGAGCATTATCACCGGAAAGCTGCAGCCGGATGAGGGAAAAGTAGAATGGTCCAAAAATGTGCGCGTTGGTTACCTCGATCAGCACACGGAACTGAAAAAAGGCATGACCGTCCGGGAAACGCTGGCATCGGCTTTTTCTTTTCTCTTTGAACTGGAAGAGCAGATGAACCAGATGTATGACAAGATGGCAGATGCCACCGACGAAGAGATGGCTTCTTATATGGAAGAAACAGGTGTGATTCAGGAGCTTTTGTCCGCCCATGATTTCTATATGATCGATGCAAAAGTAGAGGAAGTGGGACGGGCTCTGGGTCTTGCAGACATTGGCCTTGATCGGGATGTGACGGAGTTGAGCGGCGGCCAGAGAACGAAGGTACTACTTGGCAAATTGTTACTGGAAAAACCGGATATCCTTCTTCTGGACGAGCCGACCAACTATCTGGATGTGGAGCATATTGAGTGGCTGAAGCGTTATCTGAATGATTATGAAAATGCATTTATCCTCATTTCTCATGATATTCCCTTCCTCAACAGCGTGGTCAATCTGATCTACCACATGGATAATCAGCAGCTGAACCGCTATGTGGGCGATTATGATAAATTCCAGGAAGTTTATGCGGTGAAGAAGGCCCAGCTGGAGGCAGCCTACAACCGTCAGCAGAAGGAAATCGCACAGCTGAAAGATTTCGTGGCAAGAAATAAGGCAAGGGTTTCCACCAGAAATATGGCCATGTCCCGCCAGAAGAAGCTGGATAAGATGGATGTGATCGAACTGGCAGCGGAAAAACCGAAGCCGGAGTTTCATTTCAAGGAGGCACGGGTGCCGGGCAGATACATTTTCCAGACGAAAGATCTGGTCATCGGTTACGATGAACCTTTGTCAAAACCACTTGATGTGGAAATGGAGCGGGGAGAGAAGCTGGTCCTTACCGGAGCCAACGGAATTGGTAAGACGACGCTTCTGAAAAGTATTCTGGGCCTGATCCCGGTGCTGGGCGGAAGTGTGGAACTGGGAGATTATCTGGAGATCGGATATTTTGAGCAGGAGATGAGCCAGGATATCGCCACCACCTGCCTGGAAGAGCTGTGGCAGGAATTTCCGGTATTTACCCAGTACGAAGCCCGCTCTGCCCTGGCAAAATGCGGACTGACCACCAAACATATCGAGAGCCGTGTCAAAGTACTAAGCGGTGGTGAGCAGGCAAAACTGCGCCTCTGCAAACTTATCAACCGTGAGAGCAACCTTCTGGTTCTCGACGAGCCCACCAACCATCTGGATGTGGATGCCAAGGAGGAACTGAAACGTGCGTTGCAGGAATATCGTGGAAGTATTCTTATGGTATGCCATGAACCGGAATTTTATGAAGGACTGGCAACCAAGGTGTGGGACTGCAGCCAGTGGACAACGAAGGTGTAAAGGCAGAATCCATGTTTGCCAATCCCTGTAAATTGTGCTACACTGATTAAGTTAAGGTTACTTTTTCTATTAAACTCAAGTGAGGTAAAAATCGATGAAAATTTTAGTGACTGGTGGTGCCGGATATATCGGAAGCCACACATGTGTGGAACTGCTGAACAATGGCTATGAAGTAGTGGTTATGGATAACCTGTACAACGCAAGCGAGAAGGCAGTGGAGAGAGTACAGCAGATCACGGGAAAAACTTTAAAATTTTATAATGCCGATATGCTGGATCAGCCGGCAATGGATCAGATTTTCGAGGCTGAGAAGCCGGATGCAGTCATTCATTTTGCAGGATACAAAGCAGTAGGAGAGTCAGTGGCAAAACCGATCGAGTATTATCACAATAATATGACCGGAACCCTGCTTCTTTGTGATACCATGAGAAAACACGGATGCAAGAATATTATCTTCAGTTCTTCTGCAACTGTATATGGTGATCCGCTGCAGATCCCGATCAGCGAGGAATGCCCGAAGCAGAGCCCGACCAACCCCTACGGACAGACCAAGACCATGCTGGAGCAGGTACTGATGGATATTCATCGTGCAGATCCGGAATGGAATGTTACCCTGCTTCGTTACTTTAACCCGATTGGTGCTCACAAATCCGGTCTCATCGGAGAGGATCCGAAGGGAATTCCGAACAACTTGCTTCCCTATGTGGCACAGGTAGCCATCGGAAAACTGAAATGTGTCGGTGTCTTCGGAAATGACTACGATACGCCGGACGGAACCGGTGTACGTGACTACATCCATGTAGTAGACCTGGCAAGGGGTCATGTAAAAGCACTGGAGAAGTTCAAAGAGAACAAAGGCGTGCTGATTTACAACCTGGGTACCGGACACGGATACAGCGTACTTCAGGTCATCGCAGCCTTCAGTAAAGCATGCGGTAAAGAGATCCCCTATGAGATCAAACCCCGCCGTGCAGGAGACATTGCTACCTGCTACTGTACACCGGCAAAAGCAAAAGCAGAGCTTGGCTGGGAAGCAGAGTACGGTATTGAGGAGATGTGTGCCGATTCCTGGAGATGGCAGTCACAGAACCCCAACGGATACAACGATCCGGAATAAAGAGCAGACTGCAGGATGAGGGATGGGAAAAGAATGAAGATCGTATTGGTGTGTTATTCCGGGAGCTCAGCCAGTATACTGAGAGACCGGATGCTTGCCTGGGCCAGAGACAATCTGGTGAATGCGGAAGTGGTTGTCTCTTCTCTGGCAGGACTCGATTACGACAAGGAAGATGCGGACATCATACTGGTTGGACCTCAGGTGCGTTGTGCCCTTGGCAGCGTGAGAGAGCGGGTGGCACGCCACATTCCGGTCATGGCGGTGGACACCCGTGACTATGGAATGGCAAAAGGCGACCGCGTCATGCAGGATGCCATGGAAGAAATCAAACGGTATCACGAACAGATGCCGAAGTAAAAAATACCTCTCTGGAGATGATCCAGAGAGGTATTTTTGTTATGCAGAAATTTTCAATTTTAGTTATCGTCTTCGTCTTCTTTACTGTTGCTGTAGACAGTTCTCTTTCTTGCCATTTCATCACTTTCCAGATACTCATCGTAGGTAGTGATCTTGTCGATGATGGAACCATTCGGCAGAATCTCGATGATTCTGTTTGCGGTGGTCTGTACGATCTGATGGTCACGGGAGGAAAAGAGAAGCACTCCCGGGAATTTAATGAGACCGTTGTTGAGAGCGGTGATGGACTCCATATCCAGATGGTCGGTCGGCTCGTCCAGAAGCAGGACGTTGGCACCGGAGATCATCAGCTTGCTGAGCATGCAGCGGACTTTCTCTCCTCCGGACAGGACGCGGACTTTCTTCACACCGTCTTCGCCGGCGAAGAGCATACGTCCCAGGAAACCACGGACATAAGTAGCATCCTTGATCTCGGAATACTGGGTCAGCCAGTCCACGATGGTATCGTCGTTATCGAATTCCTGCGTATTATCCTTCGGGAAATAGGACTGGGAAGTGGTGATACCCCATTTGTAATTTCCCTCATCCGGCTCCATCTCACCGGAGAGAATACGGAACAGAGTGGTCTTTGCGAACTCGTTGCTTCCTACGAAGGCAACTTTGTCGTCGTGTCCCAGAATGAAGGATACATTGTCCAGAACCTTTACACCATCAATAGTCTTGGAAATGCCTTCTACGGTCAGCACTTCATTTCCGATCTCACGGTTCGGGCGGAAATCAATGTAGGGATATTTACGGCTGGAAGGACGGATCTCATCCAGCTGGATTTTCTCCAGGGCTTTCTTTCTGGAAGTAGCCTGTTTGGATTTGGAAGCATTTGCGGAGAAACGGGAGATGAAGTCCTGTAACTCTTTGATTTTCTCTTCCTTCTTCTTGTTTGCCTCCTTCATCTGACGGATCAGCAGCTGGCTGGACTCATACCAGAAATCATAGTTTCCGGCATAGAGCTGAATCTTGCCATAGTCGATATCAGCGATGTGGGTACATACTTTATTTAAGAAATAACGGTCATGGGATACGACGATGACGGTGTTCTCAAAGTTAATCAGGAACTCTTCCAACCATGCGATCGCATCCAGATCCAGGTGGTTGGTCGGCTCGTCCAGAAGCAGGATGTCGGGATTTCCGAACAGTGCCTGAGCAAGCAGGACTTTGACCTTCTGGGCACCGATCAGGTCTTTCATCATGGAATAGTGAAGCTCCGTCTCAATTCCCAGACCATTTAACAGGGTAGCGGCGTTGGATTCTGCCTCCCATCCATCCATATCTGCAAATTCGCCTTCCAGCTCGCTGGCGCGGATACCGTCTTCATCGGTAAAATCTTCTTTTGCATAGATGGCGTCTTTTTCTTTCATGATCTCATAGAGACGTTCATTTCCCATGATGACAGTATCCATAACGGTATACTCGTCATATTTGAAATGGTCCTGTTTTAAGAAAGACAGACGCTGTCCCGGCGTGATCACGATCTCACCGTTGGTGCTGTCCAGTTCTCCGGAGAGAATCTTCAGAAAGGTGGACTTCCCGGCACCGTTGGCACCGATCAGACCATAACAGTTTCCCTCGGTGAATTTGATATTCACATCTTCAAAGAGGGCCTTTTTTCCAATACGTAAGGTCACGTTGTTTGCACTAATCATATTCAAACCTCATAATTACAGTAATTTCATGTCTTTAAGCCACGATTTCCATTATTACATGAATGACGGGTTTTTTCAAGAAAAATAATGAAAAAACCTGGATTATAAAGAGTTTATTGCATTTTAAAGCTAAAATAAAAAACATTTAAAAGTCATCAGACAAATAAAATATACAAAAGATAATACAAATTTAAAAATTGTATTAAAAATAGACAAAAAGAAATTGTATATAGCGATGAAAATATACATAATATACAAAAAGATGTTTACATTTGTAGAATTATCTGATATTTTAAAGAAAACAATATATTGTTTATGAAAAAAGATATGACAAATGGGAGAAGGAAACATGGGAAAAAAATTTAAGGTATATATCAGTGATTATGATTATGCCGACAATGAGATCGAAAAAAGTGTATTGGAACCGATTGGGGCGGAGGTTATCGGGCTGAAAGACAACACAGGAAAGACACTTCCGGAAAAAGCCGCGGATGCAGACGCAATCATCCAGCAATATGCGAAAATTCCGCGCAGTACAATCGAGCAGCTGAAGAATTGTAAGATCATTGCACGGTATGGAATTGGTGTAGATATTGTAGATGTGGATGCAGCATATGAACATGGAATGGTTGTAACTAATGTTCCAGATTATTGCCTGGATGAGGTGGCAGATCAGGCAGCAGCATATTCTATGATGCTGATGAGAAATCTTCCATTCTATAATGCCAAGGTGCATGATGGAAGCTATCAGTGGCAGGATTGGAGAGTTCCGATTCGCAGATGCAGAAATGCAAGATATGGATTCCTGGGATTTGGAAGAATTGCACAGAACCTTGCACGGAAAATGGCAGCCTTTGGATTTGAACTGATTTCCAGTGATCCATACGTATCTGAAAGCTATATGCGAACTTTTGGGGTGAAAAAGGTAGATCAGAAAGAACTGTTTTCTACATCCACAGTGGTATGTGTTCTGACACCATATATGGAATCTACACATCACATCATTAATGAAGAAACTCTTCGCATGATGCAGCCAGACAGCTATCTGGTAGGGGTAACCAGAGGAAAATGTGTGGATAATCAGGCTCTGTATAAAGCATTAACAGAAAAGTGGATTGCAGGAGCAGCGCTGGATGATCCGGAAGAGGAACCGATGAAAATGAAAATGTGGACACCGAAAGACAATCCATTGTTTACTCTGGATAACTGCTTCTTTACACCACATACGGCTTACATCAGTCGGGAAGCATTGGATGAATGCCGTCATATCGCAGCAGAAAATGTAAAAGCCGTGTTATTGGGAGAAAAACCGTTGAATCCGGTGTATCCATCAAAAAAGAAATAAACGTTATGAGAGAAGGAGAAGAAAGTTATGAAGTGTATTGTAAATCCGAGACCGGAGATTGACGAGAATCTGGTAAAACCTTTCCGCGAGATGGAGGATGTCTATTCTATATCCTGTGTAGTTGGAGATGCAATGGAACGTGATCAGGTAATGCGGCATGATATGAAACCAAAAGCAGCAGATAAGAAAATTATCGGACCTGCAATTACTGTAAAATTGACAGCTGGTGATATTGTAGATTGTCTGAGAGTATTTGAACTGGTGAAACCGGGAGATGTCGTAGTAATTGATGCATTTGGTGAGACAGAGACTTCTATTTGGGGAGGACTGATGTCCGGTATCGCTAAAAATGCAGGTGTGGTAGGTGCAGTTATTGACGGAAGTTGTCGAGATACGGATGAAGCAAAGATGCTGGAGTTTCCTATTACTGCGAAAGTAAGCGGACCAAGAGCGGCACATACTGCATATTCAGGACGAAAAGAACCGATAGAAATCAATGTACCGGTGTGCTGTGGAGGCGTTATTGTAAATCCGGGTGATTTGATTGTAGCTGATGAGATTGGTGTTGCTGTAGTTCCGTATAATCGACTTGCAGAGATATATCCTATTGCAAGAGAACAGGCAGATAAAGAGATTGAAACTAGAAAAGAAATCCTGAAGGGTGCAGGTGTGGACGAACTGTTGGCAAAGTTTGGCCGGATTTAAAAATTGTGGGGGTACAATATGAAGGTATTTAAAAAATTTGTAGTAACAGCAGTGACAGCAGCAATGGTATTAGGAATGACAGGTTGTGGAGGAAGCTCTGATGGAGGAAGTGCGAATGCATCTACAGATGGGGTAATTACTTTGAAGATTGCACATGGAGCAAGTGAGACTTATCATATGCATCGTGCGATAGAAAAATTTAAAGAGATTGTAGAAGGAACAGGACAGTTCCAGGTGGAAATTTATCCTGCTCAGCAGTTTGGGTCAGATGGAGAAATGATTGAAGGTGTGAAGACAGGTGATCTTACCATGGCAGTTTCGCCAAGTTCTTATTTAACAGAAGAATTACCGTCCATGAGCCTGATTGAACTTCCGTATGTATATCCAAACAGAGAGACAGCCTGGGCGGTATTGAATGGAGAATGGGGGCAGAAAGAACTGGATGATCTGGAAGCATCCGGACTGCACGGATTGGGCTACATGGAAAATGGAATGCGCCAGCTTACCAACAACAAAAAAGAGATTCATCAGCCGGAAGATTTAAATGGAATGAAACTTCGTACCATGCAGGTGCAGGCGCATGTGGATTTCTGGAATAGCTTGGGGTGCTCTGCTGAGGGCTCTCCATTCTCAGAACTGTATACCAATTTAAGTACAGGTGTATTTGATGGAGAGGAAAATCCGATTGCACATATTTATTCCCAGAAGTTCTATGAGGTCCAGAAGTATATTACCATTTCTGACCATGTATTTACCGCGTACGTTCCAGTGGTTACGGTAGATTTCTGGAACAGCCTTTCCGAAGAACAGCAGACGATTATCAATGATGCGTTTAAAGAAGCTTATAATTATCAGATGGAGCTGGTAGAAAAGGAAGAACCAGAAGAGTTGGAAGAGATGGAAGCAGCAGGCTGTGTGGTAACCAAGCTTACAGATGAAGAAAAACAGAAATTTATCGAAGCGGCTCAGCCTACACTGCAGAAGTATAGAGAAATTGTAGGCGCAGATGTTTATGATGAATTTACAGCAGCAGTAGAAGCAGCTCAGAAATAGTCCTTAAACGGCTGCCGCATCTGGCGGCAGCCGATAAAAACAAGGAGGCAGAAATGAAATTTATACACTGGTTAAATGATAATTTCGAGAAGTACGCTTGTGTAGCAATTTTTATGATATTTACTGCATTTATGGCAATTAATGTGGTCATGAGATATGTTTTTAAAAGTGCAATTCCATGGGCATCAGATCTGGTACTTTTTTTATTTGTATGGTTTGTATGGTTTGCCATTAGTTTTGGATTTAAGGCAGGTTCGCACGTAAATGTAACAGCAGTAACCGGACTTTTACCGAAAAAAGTACAAAAGATATTAAGTGTTTTATGCTATCTGGTGGCTCTTGCAGGATTTGCATATATTTTTATTTTTGGCATTCGCCTGTTGTTTGACAATTCGGTAGTGGGAAAATATGGTCTGTTGATTAAATATCCTATGTGGAGTCTGTATCTGGCCACACCGGTTGGGGCAGCCTGCAGTATTGTGAGAATCGTGCAGATTTTAGTTCATTTGATTCGTAATGGAGAGGAGACGAAATAATGGGAGCAGCGGTACTGTTTTTATCTTTGTTGGTTATGATATTGTGCGGAATGCCGATTGCTATTTCACTGGCCATGTCTTCGGCATTGACGATTTTACTGTTTGGAACGGCAACACCGATGCTGCAGGTTCGTTCGATTGTAACTGCGGTAAGTTCGTATCCGTTACTTGCAATTCCACTATTTATTCTGGCAGGAGATCTGATGTATACAGGCGGTTTGTCTAAACGTCTTGTCAGAATGGCTGATGTCTGGCTGGGATCTGTAAAGGCCAGTCTGGCTTATGCAACCGTAGCAGCATCTACTTTTTTTGCAGCAATTTCTGGTTCAGGTCCTGCAACCGTAGCGGCTATCGGATCAAATGTGGTTCCGGAAATGGAAAAGAGGGGGTATCCGAAGGATTACAGCACCGGTCTGGCAGCGGCGGCTGGTATTGTGGGAGTTCTGATTCCGCCAAGTATCCCTTTTGTTATGTATGGAATTTCTTCAGGGGCTTCTGTCAGTACCTTATTTATGGCAGGAATTATTCCGGGACTTTTATTTTCTATTGCTTTCTGTATAGTGGCTAGATTTTTGTACAGCAAAAGAAATATTCAGTGTGAGGCTCACAAGTTTGAGTTGAAGGAAGCACTGGTGGCAACAAAAGATGGAATTTGGGCAATTTTAGCTCCGATCATTGTATTGGGAGGCATTTATGGTGGATTCTTTTCGCCGACAGAAGCAGCTGCAATTTCCGTAGTTTATGCGATTTTTATCGGGTTTGTGGTATATCGGGAAATGACCTGGAAGACATTGGTGGATGCTTTCGTAAAGAGTACGAAGACTACAGCTACCTGCATGGGTTTGGTTGCTTTTGCTTCTACTTTTGGAAGACTTCTGACGTTAATGCAGGTGCCGAATGATCTGGCAAGATTTATTTCGGGTATTTCTTCCAATAAATATGTAATTTTGCTGCTGATCAATGTATTTTTGATTTTTGTGGGTATGTTTATGGAAACTGTAGCATCCATTATCATTCTGACACCGATTTTACTGCCTGTAGTGACAGGATTTGGTGTAGATCCGATTCAGTTTGGAGTTATGCTTACTGCTAATCTGGCAATAGGTTTCTGCACACCGCCTCTTGGAGTGAATCTGTTTGTGGCAAGTGGAATTAGCGGCTTGAGTGTGGAAAAAATTACAAAAGCTATTATGCCATATCTGGTGGTGATGTTGGTGATTCAGCTTCTAATTACGGTAATTCCACAGCTTAGCATGGCTCTTCCTTCATTATTGATGGGATAAAAGAAAAGGAAAAGATAATGAAAACATATGTGATTACATTGGATACAGGAACGACAAATACGAGAGCGTATCTTTGGACAATTTCTGGAGAACTGGAGGGAATAGAGCGTTGTGAGGCCGGAGTTCGTGATACAGCGAAGAGTGGAACAAACACTTTTCTAAAGAATGAAATACGGAAATGTCTGGAAAATCTGGTGAAAAATAATAAGACGGATTTTGAACAGGTAGAGGCAGTGTTTGCTTCAGGAATGATTACTTCTAATGTGGGAGTTCTGGAAGTTCCACATTTGACTGCTCCGGTTTCGGCAAAACAGTTTGTGGAAAATGTATATCGTGCAGAGATGCCAGAATTATGTCCTGTACCGATCTTTTTTATCCGGGGACTCAAAAATACAATAAAAGACTGGAATTGCTTGGATGGAATGGATATTATGAGAGGAGAAGAAGTGGAAACACTTGCGCTCCTGGAGAACTGTCCATGTGGAAAAAAATATGTCTTTGTGTTGCCTGGCTCCCATACAAAATTTGTGTTTGTAAATGAACGGCAGGAAATAACAGCATGTCTGACTTCGATGACAGGAGAACTTCTGGAAGTGTTGAGTAAAAATACGATTCTTGCAGATGCAGTAGAGCGGACATTTGCTTCTAAAGAGGATTATTGTCGGGAAGCAGTACTGGAAGGCTATCGGACGGCGAAAAGGCAAGGTTTTGGCCGGGCAGCTTTTCTTACCAGAATTTATCGGATGTTTGGTGCCGGACAGAAGAAAGAGCGAAGCTGGGCATCCAGTTATCTTTTGGGAACTGTACTGTATAATGATGCAGCAGCATTACGAAGCATGCAGGATGAAGTAAAAGGTGCGGAAGGAATTATAGCGGGAAAAGCACCTTTCCTGAATGGATTGTTGGATGTATTGCAAGAGGATGAACTTTTGGAAAGCGTTCGTCCGTATGAGGCGGAAGATCATATTCCGTTATCTGCAAAAGGAGCATTTTCAGTAGCGAAGGCTTGGTTACGGAAAGCAGAGGTATAAAGGTTGAAACGTGAAATAAATGTAAATTTTGGAAATCTTCTGGATGATATAAAAATTCCAAAAATGTATGCAGTACGTCAGAATTTTGAAAAGCGTAGAATTGAAAATATTCAGGAAGAAACCAGAAAACAACTGGAAAATGTGTTTGGTGAAACAGATTTTGCAGGCAAAAAAATTGCGGTAACAGCTGGCAGCAGAGGAATTTCTCATAGTGTAGAAATTTTACGGACAATTTTGGATTTTTTGAAAGAAAAGGGAGCGAAACCATTCATTGTGCCATCCATGGGAAGCCATGGAGGAGGTACTATGCAGGGGCAGTTGGATGTACTTTCACATCTGGGTATTACACCGGAAAGTATGGGAGTGCCATTCGAACCTTCCATGGAGACTGTAGAGCTGGGAAACCTCTCCTGCGGGCTTCCTGTGTATTTTTCAAAAGAAGCGTATGAGTCTGATGGTGTATTCATTATGAATAAAGTGAAGCCTCATGCGGACTTTAAAGGAGAGCATGAAAGCGGTCTGGTGAAAATGCTTGCAATAGGTCTTGGTAAACATAGAGGCTGTGCGAGCCTCCATAAGCTAGGATTTGCAAATTTTCCGTGGGCACTTCCGGAAGCTGCAGAGTTGATATTAGAGAAAGCTCCAATCATCGGCGGAATCGGAATTGTGGAAAATGCATATGATGAACCGATGATTTTGGAAGCAGTTCCGGCTGCATGTATTATGGAGCGTGATAAAGAATTATTGAAGCTGGCAAAGAAAAATATGCCCAAAATCAAAGCACGGAAACTAGATGTGCTGGTTATTGACGAGATAGGAAAGAACATCAGCGGAGAAGGTATGGATCCGAATGTAACAGGAAGACCTGGTTCTTATTTGAATGAAGGTTTTGATTCCATTCAGATAAAACAGATTGTAATTCTGGGGACTACGCCGGAAACTGCCGGAAATGGAGCCGGAATTGGAATGGCAGACATTACGACGGTAGACTGTGTGAGAGGTTTGGATTTAGGCGTGATGTATACGAATTCTATTACAGCGGGAATTCTCGGTCCATCCAGATTGCCAGTTATTTTGAACAGTGATCTGGAAGCAATAAAAACAGCCATTATGCTGACCTCTTCGCTGGCGGAAGATAAAGTAAAGGTTATGAGAATTAAAAATACGCTGAATCTGGATGAAGTGTGGGTATCAGAAGCTCTGAAGATGGAGTATGAACAGATGGAGGATGCCGAGATTTTGGGGGAAGTGGAACTCTCTTTTGATACAGAAGAGAAAATGAGCAGGAGCTTTGCTCATCAATAAGCATAAAAGAGGTAAACAATGGGATATACAAAAAAGGCAACAGACATTGTCTACGCATTTATTAAAGACAAGATAGAAAAGAACGAATGGAGATCGGGAGATCGCATTTATACAGAAGCAAGATTGCGGGAAGAACTGGGTGTCAGCCGTGTGGCTGTTCGACAGGCTATCAGCAGGCTGGAATCGGCTTCTGTACTGTATTCTATTCAGGGATCCGGAACCTATGTGCAGGATCCGAGAATGCTGGATGATATGGATCTGGGACTGGATTGTGTAGAGTATGAAGATGTCATCAGCATTCTGGAATATCGTAAATACTATGAATGCGGAAATATTGCCCTCTTTATAAAATATGCGGATGAAGGGGATATTGCGGAACTGGAAAGCTGCTATAACCGAATGAAAAATTGTGGCGGGGATATGCAGGAGTTTTATACGGCGGATTATGAATTCCATGAAGTGCTTGCAAAAGGAACAAAAAAGGAATTTGTATATCGTATTACAAAATCGATCAGTAAAGCATTGATCCGACATCACGAAAAGGTAAATTTGGGTGTTGGACCAGATATTGGACTGGAATATCATAAATATATTCTGAAATATGTGAAGGAAAGAGATGTGGAACTTGCTACTCTCTATATGAGAAAACATATGGAGGAAACAATACATAGGATGGAAGAAAACAGAAGAAAGCAATAATCGGGAGAAAGTAATATGATGGGAAGAGATAAAGTTCTCGATATGATTTATCAAAATAAAATCATTGCGATTATCCGTGGAGTGAGTCAGGAAAATATAGAAGATGTAATACAGGCACTTTTGGATGGCGGCGTCAATATGGCGGAAATTACATTTGATCATACGGACGAAATAAAGCGGGAAGAGACGCTTAATAGTCTGAGAAAAATTCAAAAGAGTTTCGGAGAAAGAATTTGTCTGGGAGCAGGTACAGTGCTGACGGAGAAAGATGTAGAAGATGCATATCAGGCAGGAGCGGATTACATGATTTCACCAAATACAAACGAAGCTGTAATTCGAAAAACAAGAGAATTTGGAATGGTGTCAATACCTGGAGCCTTTTCACCAAGCGAAATAGTGATGGCATATCAGGCGGGGGCGGATATTGTAAAGCTGTTTCCGGCGGCGTTGATGGGAGTAGAATATATCAAAGCGCTGATGGGACCACTACATCATATTCCTATGTCTGCAGTTGGAGGAGTTACACCAGAGAGTATTAAGGATTTTGTGAAAGCAGGAATTTGCTGTTTTGGAATTGGTAGTAATCTGGTCAGTGCAAAGAATGCTGAAGCAGGTGATTTTACGGCTATTACAAATTCGGCAAGACAATTTCACATGGCGGTGGAAGCTTTGTAAAAGGCAAAATACGAATATGTAGCAGGAGGTGTGAATGATACATCTTCTGCGTTGTATTTTTGCCGCCCATTTTCTTTAAAATAATGAAAAATCCCTTTTGAAATGAGTCGGATTATGATATGATATTTACAACAGAATTTTCTTATCTTGTGGGAGGGGCTCTTATATGAAGAAAATATTATTTGCGGCTTCCGAATGCGTGCCGTTTATCAAAACAGGGGGACTTGCGGACGTATGTGGAGCGCTGCCAAAGGGATTTAATAAGGATGAGTGGGATGTGCGTGTGGTAATACCGAATTATACCTGTATACCGGATGAGTTCAGGAATAATTTTAAGTATATCACACATTTTTATATGGGAACCGGTTCTTATAATCCAGGTGCCCACGTAGGTGTCATGACGTATGAATATGAAGGGGTTACCTTCTATTTCATTGACAACCTGGTGTATTTTGGCGGCTCCAGACCCTATGGGGATTTTAGGACAGATATTGAAAAATTTGCCTTCTTTGATAAGGCGGTATTATCCATTCTTCCCATCGTTGGATTCCGCCCGGATCTGATCCACTGCCATGACTGGCAGACCGGACTGATTCCGGTTTATCTGAAGACGGAGTTCGCAGCCGGTGAATTTTATCAGGGTATCAAGACGGTCATGACCATCCATAACTTAAGATTCCAGGGTATCTGGGATATCGAGACCATGAAGGGTCTGACCGGTCTGCCGGATTATGTATTTACACCGGATAAGCTGGAGTACAAGCGGGATGCCAATATGCTCAAAGGCGGACTGGTGTACGCGGATTATATCACGACAGTCAGTGAAACCTATGCCCAGGAGATCCAGACACCGGAGTACGGCGAGGGAATGGATGGCCTGTTGTCCGCAAGACATATGGATCTTAGAGGAATTGTCAATGGTATCGACTATGATATCTGGAATCCGGAGACCGACGCGAAGATCCAGGATCATTATTCCATCAAAGATTTTAAGAAGGGCAAAGCAGCCAACAAGAGAGCCCTGCAGGAAGCACTGGGCCTGACGGTAGATGAGAATAAGATGATCATCGGTCTCATTTCCCGCCTGACGGATCAGAAGGGTCTCGACCTGATTGCGGAAGTGATGGAACAGATCGTGGATGATAATACCCAGTTTGTGGTGATTGGTACCGGAGACGAGCGGTATGAGAATATGTTCCGGCACTATGCATGGAAATATCCGGATAAAGTATCTGCCAATATTTATTATGCAGACGAGATGTCCCACAAGTTGTATGCGGCAGCAGATGCGTTCCTCATGCCGTCGGCATTTGAACCCTGTGGCCTGACCCAGCTCATTTCCCTTCGGTATGGAACTCTTCCGATTGTGCGTGAGACCGGCGGCCTGAAGGATACCGTAGAACCCTACAATGAGTATGAAGGCAAAGGAACCGGATTCTCCTTTACCAATTACAATCCGTGGGATATGATGGAAGTCATCAACTACGCAAAATATACTTATTTCGTACACCGCAAAGAATGGGACGAGATGGTAGAACGTGGTATGAAGAAAGATTTCTCATGGGATGCATCCAGATATAAATACGAAGGAATCTACTCCTGGCTGATTGGCTGGTAGGATTTCTGTATGGTTTTATGCAACCGGAGGCCGGACGATGGACTTCGCCCACTTGTGGAATATTTTGTGTGAAGGCAACACTTCTCTCGAAGCTGATCCATTTGGGTATATGGAATGTTCGTGCCTCTCCATGCCCAATATTTGCAGTGAAAAAAATATTTTTCGCTATATAGTTTCAGAAATTAAAAAAATTGGACATATAGAGATTTTTATGCATCTTTTGCCCAAATTTTCCTAATTTTCTGGGCATCTGATATCACAGATTTTCTATATGTCCAAATCAAATAACAAGACTTGTTTTTTATAGAATTTTCGCGTGTCTGCACTGCCTGATTGGGCAAAAAATAACTTTTATTTTCTATCTGCCCTACAAAATAGAAAATGACTATTAAAATCACACAAAAAGGACTGATACAGAACAGATGACTCCATCTATTCTGCATCAGTCCCTTTGCTTGTAAGAAAAAAGTAGATAATCTAGTCTGTATGTGTTATTATTGATATGTTACCGCCTCCTAGACTGGTACGGAAGGGAGGTGCTTTATAGTGGAACATATTTGTTCATTTCTTGTCGCTGTCGCGGCTGGTGTAGCCTGCCACTACATCTGCAAATGGTTGGATAGCGACAAATAGCCGGTAACCAGCCTATGGATTAAGCCACCATACCAAAACGGAATAGAAAAGCCCCGGAGATGCCGCTCCGGGGCTTTTCGTTTGCGCTGCTTCATAGTGGAAACAATTTGCTCATTTCTTGCCTAGCCAATTGTGGTCTAGTCGTATCTCTTAGCCTATCGGCATTATAACATATGCAATTTTTCTTTGCAATATTCTTTTTAAAAAGAAAAAGTCCTGAAATTCAGGACTTCTCAAAGTAAGCTCCCGACCGGATTCGAACCGGTGACCTACGCATTACGAGTGCGTCGCTCTACCTGCTGAGCCACGGAAGCATTGATTGCATTCAGCAACAAAAACTATTATATCTTATGGTAGAAAAAAAGTAAAGTGCTTTTTGAAAAAATTTGGGATTCTGGTTTTTGAGATGAAAAATCAGGCAATGGTTTCCTACAATGTGTACAATCACACATGGGAAAAAGTATGTTATTATAATAACAATCTTTGAAGGATATGGGATGATACAGATAAAGAAATCTGCGACAGCAAGGGACGGGAAAACATAAACAGATAGGAGAGATGATGATGTTTCGTGATGAATTCAATAGTGTATGCAATGCGGCAAAAGGAAAGATGGCACTTCTTAACAACAACCCAGCTGGTTATTTTATGTCAGCCATGGTGGCAGGCGCCTTTATCACTCTTGGCGGATTTGTAACGTTTACCCTTGGCTCGATTCTGACGACAGCGGGATGTACGATTACAAAAGTGATTATGGCGTTTTCCTTTGCGTCTGCACTGAGTCTGGTGGTTATGGCAGGAGCGGAGCTTTTTACAGGTAATAACTTTGTAATGGCAGCAGCTTCTTTCAAAAAAGAAGTATCCTGGCTTGACACTCTGAAATTGTGGGTTGTCTGTTATCTTGGAAACTTTGTGGGAGCGGTGATCCTGGTAGCGTTGTTCCAGCTTGGAGGAGTTCCGAAGGGAGCTACCGGTGAATATTTTGCAACGATTGCAGCCGGAAAGATGGGCGGAACCGCATCGGCCTTATTCTTTAAAGGAATGCTCTGCAATATGCTGGTATGTCTGGCAGTCTGGTGCTGCACCAAGCTGAAGACGGAATCCGGAAAGCTGATCATGATTTTTTGGTGCATTTACATATTTATGGCATGTGGATTTGAACACAGCATTGCAAATATGAGCGTGATGGCAGTTGGCCTGTTAAATGGAGCAGGAGTGGAAGGTGTTTCTATTGCAGGATATTTTCACAATCTCCTGTGGGTAACCCTTGGAAATGTGGCAGGAGGTGCCCTTCTGGTGGCGTTCCCATACTATATCATCCAGAAAGAAAAATGACAGTAACTTCTATATTGAGTCCCATATAAACCCGGGGCGTCGGTCCATAAGACCGGCGCCCCGCTCTTGTGTAGGAAGATTCTTTGTGATAAAATGAACTGTGATTTGTAGAAAAAACCGGAAAGGAAGAAGAACCATGGCACAGTTATGGGGCGGACGTTTTACGAAAGAAACCGATCAGCTGGTATATCGTTTTAACGCATCTATTTCATTTGATCAGAAATTTTATAAACAGGATATTCAGGGCAGTATGGCACATGTCAAAATGCTTGCAAAGCAGGGAATCCTGACAGAAGACGAAAAAGAACAGATTTTAAAAGGACTGGAAGGTATTCTTGCTGATGTAGAGTCTGGAAAACTTGAGATTACCGATAAATATGAGGACATTCACAGCTTTGTGGAGGCAAACCTCATTGACCGGATTGGAGATGCAGGAAAGAAGCTGCACACCGGAAGAAGCCGGAATGACCAGGTGGCGTTGGATATGAGACTTTATACAAGAGATGAAGTGAAAGAAACTGACGAACTGGTAAAGGGTCTTCTGAAAGTACTGCTTCGCATCATGGAGGAAAATACCGAGACCATTATGCCGGGATTTACTCATCTGCAGAAGGCACAGCCCATTACACTGGCCCATCATATGGGCGCTTATTTTGAAATGTTCAAAAGAGACCGTTCAAGACTTCATGATATTGCAGAGCGCATGAATTACTGTCCCCTGGGTGCCGGTGCACTGGCAGGAACCACCTATCCGCTGGACCGCGACTATACAGCAGAGCTGCTTGGTTTCTATGGTCCGATGCAGAACAGCATGGACGCCGTATCTGACAGGGATTATCTCATTGAATATCTGTCTGCCATGTCCACTATCATGATGCATCTGAGCCGTTTTTCTGAGGAAGTGATTATCTGGAACAGCAACGAGTATCAGTTTGTGGAGATTGACGACGGATACAGCACCGGAAGCTCTATTATGCCCCAGAAGAAGAATCCGGATATTGCAGAGCTGGTACGCGGTAAGACCGGACGTGTCTATGGTGCCCTCATGTCTCTTCTGACTACCATGAAAGGCATTCCGCTGGCTTACAATAAAGATATGCAGGAAGATAAAGAGCTGGTATTTGACGCGATCGACACCACCAAAGGCTGCCTTGCCCTGTTTACTGACATGATGGATACCATCAGCTTCCGCAAAGACCGCATGCAGGAAAGTGCAAAGAAAGGCTTCACCAATGCCACAGACGCAGCTGACTATCTGGTAAACCATGGCGTGCCCTTCCGGGATGCCCATGGAATCGTAGGACGGCTGGTACTCCGCTGCATTGCAGAAGGAAAATCCCTGGATGATCTGACCCTTGAGGAGTACAGAGAAGAAAGTCCGGTCTTTGAAAATGACATTTATGATGCGATTTCCATGGAGACCTGTGTGAACCGCCGTCTGACCATTGGTGCGCCGGGCAAGGAGGCAATGGAAAAAGTCATTGCAGGTTATAAAGAGTATCTGGAGGCATAATGGCATAAATTTTCAAAAAAGGGTTGCTTTTTTGAAAGAAATCCTGTACTATTTCATAGAAATGACAAATGTGCGTCATACGCGGACACACAGGGCGCGCATAAGATAAGAGGAGAATGAGAAAATGAGTGAAAAGTTGAAAGTAGGTATCCTTGGTGGAACTGGTATGGTAGGCCAGAGATTTATCTCCCTTCTGGAGAATCATCCGTGGTTTGAGGTGGTAACGATTGCAGCAAGTGCACGTTCCGCAGGCAAGACATACGAAGAAGCCGTAGGAGGCCGCTGGAAAATGGACACTCCTATGCCGGAGGCAGTGAAAAAGATCGTTGTCATGAATGTCAACGAAGTGGAAAAAGTAGCAGCAAGTGTTGATTTCGTATTCAGCGCAGTGGATATGTCCAAAGACGAGATCAAAGCCATTGAGGAAGCTTATGCAAAGACCGAGACTCCGGTTGTCTCCAACAACAGCGCACATCGCTGGACTCCGGACGTTCCGATGGTAGTACCGGAGATCAACCCCCAGCATTTTGATGTGATTGAGTTCCAGAAGAAACGTCTGGGAACCAAACGTGGATTTATTGCAGTAAAACCGAACTGCTCCATTCAGAGCTATGCACCGGTTCTTACCGCATGGAAAGAATTTGAACCCTATGAAGTAGTAGCTACGACCTATCAGGCAATTTCCGGAGCAGGAAAGACCTTCAAGGACTGGCCGGAGATGGTAGGCAACATTATCCCCTATATTGGCGGCGAGGAAGAAAAATCCGAGCAGGAGCCCCTTCGTATCTGGGGACACATTGAGAATGGTGTGATTGTAAAGGCAGAAGAGCCGAAGATCACCTGCCAGTGTATCCGTGTTCCGGTACTGAACGGACATACTGCAGCGGTATTTGTAAAATTCCGCAAGAACCCGACCAAGGAAGAGCTGATCGACCGTCTGGAGAAATTCAGCGGATTCCCGCAGGAGGCAGGACTTCCGAGCGCACCGAAGCAGTTCATCCGTTACATGGAGGAGGACAACCGTCCGCAGGTTCAGCTGGATGTCAATTATGAGAACGGAATGGGAATCTCTGTAGGACGTCTTCGTGAGGACAGCATCTACGATTGGAAATTCGTAGGACTTTCCCACAATACGGTACGTGGTGCAGCTGGTGGAGCAGTGCTTTGTGCAGAGACTCTGAAAGCAAAAGGATATATTACAAAGAAATAAGAGCAATCAGCCAGAAATCCTGTCTGACCGTGGAATATGGTCAGGCAGGATTTTTTTTCTTGACAATCCCATGTAAATAGGATAGGATAGAAAGCAGGGAATCGAACAAAAGTTCGTATTGTGAAATTCGATGATAAGGAGATATTTCATGGGAAAAGAAGATAAAATGCAGAATGGAAAAGCTGCTGGGAAAGAAGAAAAGTTAAAAGCACTGGATGCGGCCCTTTCTCAGATTGAAAAGCAGTACGGAAAAGGTTCTGTCATGAAGCTGGGAGATCAGTCCAGCCGCATGCAGGTGGAGACGGTGCCGACCGGATCCTTAAGTCTTGATATTGCCCTGGGAGCAGGCGGTGTTCCGAAGGGACGTATTGTGGAGATCTATGGACCGGAGTCCAGTGGTAAGACGACGGTAGCACTCCATATGGTAGCGGAAGTACAGAAGCGCGGCGGCATTGCAGGATTTATCGACGCAGAGCATGCGCTGGATCCGGTTTATGCGAAGAATATCGGCGTGGATGTGGATAATCTCTATATTTCCCAGCCGGATAATGGAGAGCAGGCTCTGGAGATTACCGAGATGATGGTTCGCTCCGGTGCAGTGGATATCGTGATTGTGGACTCTGTTGCAGCGCTGGTTCCGAAGGCAGAGATTGATGGCGACATGGGAGATTCTCATGTGGGCCTGCAGGCTCGCCTCATGTCCCAGGCACTGAGAAAACTGACCTCCATTGTCAGCAAGACCAACTGTATCGTAATCTTTATCAACCAGCTCCGTGAGAAGATCGGCGTTATGTTTGGTAATCCGGAGACGACTACCGGTGGACGTGCGCTGAAGTTCTATGCTTCCGTCCGTCTGGATGTACGCCGTACAGAGGCACTGAAGCAGAGCGGAGAGGTAGTAGGTAACCATACCCGCGTCAAAGTTGTAAAGAATAAGATTGCACCGCCCTTCAAAGAGGCAGAGTTTGATATTGTATTCGGAAAGGGAATCTCCACAGATGGAGATATTCTGGATCTGGCAGCGGAATGTGGGATCATTGCCAAGAGCGGCGCTTGGTATGCCTATAATGATGCGAAGATCGGACAGGGACGGGAGAATGCAAAGCAGTTCCTTCATGACAATCCTGAGATTCGCGATGAAGTAGAGATGAGGGTCAGAGAACATTATGGATTACCGGTACCGGAAGCATTCCGAAAAGCAGAAGACGGAGCAGCAGGAGGAAGCCTGGAGCTCACAACTCCGGAAAGCTAAGATTAAGGCACTAAAGATTCTGGAACGGATGGATCGGACGGAAGCCCAGCTTCGGGAAAAGCTTCTGCAGGCAGAGTTTTCTCCGGAACTGGTGGAGGAAGCAGTTGCCTATGTGAAAAGCTTTGGCTATATCGATGATGAGCGTTATGTTCGTAATTATATCGAATACCGTTCCTCGCAGAAGAGCCGGAGACAGCTGGAGCAGGAGCTTCAGTTTCGAAAGGGAGTATCTCCGGAGCTGATTCAAAAGGTATATGAAGAACTGGAACCTGCGGATGAGAAAATTATCATCCGCAGGTTTCTTGAAAAGAAGAAGTTTGCAGGGACTGCCACAGAGGAAAAAGTCCGTCAGCGGCTTCTGGCAGGTCTTCTGAGAAAAGGTTTCCGGATGGGAGACATACTGTCTGTGATGAAAGAGGACAGATGGGATCAGGCTGCCGATTTGTAAAACAAGTTGCACAAAAGGAAACACACAGCACTTGACATAATTGTAAAAACAGTTTAAAATTTATGATGTTGTGTATGTACAATGAAAATTAAATAAGGAGGTGCTCCTGTATATGGTTCCGATCATAATAGCAGTTCTGGTCGCAGTTGTTCTGACCGCAGCTATTACCTGGCCGTGTGCAATTGGCTACCGTAAAAAAGTAGTGGAAGCCAAGCTTGGTAATGCAGAAGACAGAGCTAGAGAGATCGTAGACGAAGCGCTGAAAGCAGCAGAAACGAAGAAGCGTGAAGCAATGCTGGAAGCAAAAGAAGAGTCTATGAAGACCAGAAACGAATTAGAGAAAGAGACCAAAGAGCGCAGAGCAGAGCTGCAGCGTTATGAGCGCCGCGTCCTTGCAAAAGAGGAAACTCTTGATAAGAAGACGGAAGCGATTGAACGCAAGGAAGCAAGCTTCGCAGCACAGGAAGAACGTCTTGCAAAGAGACGTGCGGAAGTGGAAGAGCTTTCTGCAAAGCGTGTACAGGAACTGGAACGAATCTCAGGTCTTACCTCCGAACAAGCAAAAGAATATCTTTTGAAAACAGTTGAAGACGATGTGAAACATGAAACTGCCAAGCTGGTAAAAGAGCTGGAGAGCAGGGCAAAAGAGGAAGCAGGCAAAAAGGCGAAGGACTATGTTGTTACCGCCATTCAGAAATGCGCAGCCGACCATGTGGCTGAGACAACGATTTCTGTAGTGCAGCTTCCAAATGACGAAATGAAGGGACGTATCATTGGCCGTGAGGGACGGAATATCCGTACTCTTGAGACCCTGACTGGTGTGGATTTGATTATTGATGATACACCGGAAGCAGTGATTCTGTCAGGATTTGATCCGATACGGCGTGAAGTTGCCCGTATCGCATTGGAAAAACTGATTGTTGACGGTCGTATCCACCCGGCAAGAATTGAAGAGATGGTGGAGAAGGCCCAGAAAGAAGTTGACACAATGATCCGCGAGGAAGGTGAAGCAGCAACCCTGGAGGTTGGTGTTCACGGAATCCATCCGGAACTGGTACGTCTGCTTGGACGTATGAAATTCCGCAGCAGCTATGGTCAGAATGCTCTGAAGCATTCCATCGAGGTTGCTCATCTGTCAGGTCTCCTGGCCGGTGAAATCGGTGTTGACGTTCGTCTGGCAAAACGTGCCGGACTGTTACATGATATTGGAAAATCCATCGATCATGAGATGGAAGGATCCCATATTCAGATCGGTGTAGAATTATGTAAGAAGTATAAGGAATCAGCTACAGTGATCAACGCAGTTGAATCACATCATGGTGATGTAGAGCCTACTTCCCTGATCGCCTGTATCGTACAGGCAGCAGATACCATTTCTGCTGCACGTCCGGGCGCGAGAAGAGAGACACTGGAGACTTATACCAACAGATTAAAACAACTGGAAGATATTGCGAACTCCTTTAAGGGAGTTGATAAATCTTTTGCTATTCAGGCAGGTAGAGAGGTTCGTGTTATGGTAGTTCCGGACCAGGTAGATGACGCAGAGATGGTATTATTGGCACGAGACATATCCAAACAGATCGAAGCGGAACTGGAGTACCCTGGTCAGATTAAGGTCAATGTAATTCGCGAAAGCAGAGTTACAGATTACGCCAAATAATGACGAAAGATTGAAAAGATAACAAAGAGGATGTCGCATATGCGGCATCCTTTCTTTGAATTCTTATTCAAATCCAGAGGAGGACAGCAGCATGGAGAAAATTGGTTTTATTGGAATGGGCAACATGGGAAAAGCAATTTTGCATGGGGCATTAAAAGAGTTTCCCCGGACAGATTTTGTATTTTCGGCAAAGACGGAGGAGACAAAGAGGAAGGTTTCCGAAGAATTAGGAGTAGCGGTTGCAGATTCGAATGCGGAGTGCGCAAACCGTTGTAAATATCTGATTCTGGCAGTGAAGCCTCAGTTCTATGACGAGGTGCTCAATGCGATCCGCTATATGGTGACTCCGGAACATGTGATTATTTCCCTGGCACCGGGAAGAACCATTGATCAGCTGAAACTGAATCTGGGAACGGACAAGAGGATTGTCCGTGTAATGCCCAACACACCGGCTATGATCGGTGAGGGAATGACGGGTATCAGCTGCAGGAAGGAAGAATTCTCGGAAGAAGAGCTGACAGTACTGTCTCGAATTTTTGCTTCCTGTGGAAAGGCAGAATTTATCGAAGAGCGGCTCATGAATGCGGTGGTCTGCGCCAGCGGCAGCTCCCCGGCCTTTGTCTATATGTTTATTGAGGCGTTGGCAGATGGAGCGGTGCGCTGCGGTATGCCGAGAAAACAGGCATATGTCTTTGCGGCCCAGGCGGTGAAGGGTTCCGCTTCCATGGTGCTGGAAAGTGGAAAACATCCGGGCGAACTGAAAGATCAGGTATGCAGCCCGGCTGGCACGACCATCGAGGGGGTGGCTGCCCTGGAAGCAGCCGGATTCCGGAATGCAGTGTTAAAAGGCTGTGAGGCAGTTTATAAAAAATGTACCGAAATCTGATCGGGTGATAATGGGCCTTCTCTTTTCATATAATGAAAGAGGAGGTCTTTTTATGCGTGGATGGGTGAATGACCGATATTTACTGCTTTTGTTTGCGGGTCTGATTCTGGGAGTGGTGCTGGTGCAGACATGCCAGAAATCCATGCTTCCAGGAATTTTTGGGACTTATTTTCTGAGTCAGTATGCAAATCTGAAAATTGATACCCTTCGTCTGCTGAAGTATACGGGGAGTTACCGGGCAGGACAGTATTTGTTTGTAGTATGCTGCGGAGCTATGCCTATGGCACCGGCGGTGATGGGAGTGCTGTTGCTGGTGCTGGGAATGGTGATGGGAACCATGCTGAGTATTTCAACAATCCAATTGGGAATAAAAGGAATTCTTATTTGCGTGGCAGGTGTGCTTCCTCAGATTTTTTTCTATCTTCCTGCCTTCGGTTGGGTGCTGTTATGGATTACCTATCACGGAAATAGTCGAAAGAAGTATTTGTTTCTGGCTGCGGCAGGCAGTCTGTTCCTGCTATTTGGAATTTTAAGTGAAACCTGTATCAATCCACCGCTGTTACAGCAGCTTTTACGGAAAATCTCATAAAAAAGATTGAAATTCGGAAATTTCTTCGCTATACTGTAACCATCTTTAGGTAGTTTGGGGAAACATTATGGATGAAGAAATTCGACTTTTTACGGGATATCTGGAAGAGATAAAGAAGTTGTCCCGTAATACGGTCATGTCATATCATGGCGATCTGACCAAGATGGCAGTATATATGAAAGAACAGGGGATTACCTCGACAGCTGATATTCATGGAACGACGCTGAATGCTTATGTACTGCATATGGAGAAAAATGGAATGTCGGCGGCCACCATTTCCCGTTACATTGCTTCTATGAAAGCCTTTTTTGAATATCTGGTAAGGGAACGGATACTGGACGAGGATCCGTCTTTTTTTCTGAAACCTCCCAAAGTGGAGAAAAAGCTTCCGGGAATTCTGACGGTCGAAGAGATGGAGCATCTTTTGGAACAGCCGTCAGGAGATAATCCAAAAGGAATGCGGGACAAGGCTATGCTGGAGCTTCTCTATGCCACGGGTATGAGAGTCAGCGAACTGGTCCACCTGGAAGTGGAGGATGTGAACCTTCGTTTTGGCTGGATTATCTGCAGGGAGAGCGGCAAGGAGCGGATGATTCCTTTCGGAGGAACGGCCGGTAAGGCACTTCAGATGTATCTGGATAAGGGACGAAATACCTTCCTGAAAAATGAAGAGGATCATTTGTTGTTCTTTAACTGTTCCGGAGCACCCATGAGCAGACAGGGATTTTGGAAGGTGCTCAAAGGCTATGCTTCCAGAGCCGGAATTGAGAAGGATATTACACCGCGGATGTTTCGTCACTCCTGTGCGGCCCATATGGCAGCAGGCGGAGCCGGACTTCAGATTATCCGGGAAATGCTGGGGCATACGGATATGGCTGCCACACAGATTTATGCGGAATTTCAGCCGGGAATTACAACTGAGTACCGAAAAGCTCATCCGAGAGGCTGAGAATGGTAAGAAATACTGCAAAGGCGCAGAAGCTTATTAGGAGCTTTTGCGCCTTTTTGGGTGCATAAAATATTTAGAATAAGGAAGGGGATAGGAAGATGGAACAGCATAAATCGTTGATTTCCACAAAGGCCGATACATTATTTGCACTACGAAGCCTGATTCATAAATCGACCATTGAAGAAATGTATATTCTTCATGTCCGGGATTACCAGATGGACAAGCTGGAAGTCTGCCATGAAATTATGGATCAGTTCCGGGGGCGGCGGATTGTGGTCCGGAGTTCTTCGTCGGCAGAGGATTCATTCCAGCGTTCTAATGCAGGCCACTACAAAAGTATTCTGGACGTGGATTCTTCCAGTGAGGAGGAGATTATCGCAGCGGTGGATGCGGTCATTGCCTCTTATCGGAAGGATATCTCCAATCTGGCAGAGGAACAGGTGCTGATTCAGTGCCAGGCATTGAATGTAGCCTGCAGCGGTGTGGTATTTACCAGGGATATTCAGAACAATAAGCCCTACTATCTGATCAATTATGATGAGACCGGATCAACAGACAGCGTTACCAGCGGCTCTGCGGGACGGATGATGAAGGTGGTCCGCAATGTGGATGAAAATACGCTGGAGACACCCTGGAAAGAGCTTTTAAAGGCGGTTCGGGAACTGGAACACATTATGGAGGGACTGGCTCTGGATATTGAGTTCGCCATTGATAAAGAGAACAGGATTATTCTGTTCCAGATGCGTCCCCTTGTGGCAAGCTACAAACAAGGCAGCAATTATGATGACCCGGCGTTTTTTTATCTGCTGGAAAATGCAGCGAATATGTACCTGCAGCATAAAAATGTGATCACGGGAGAACCCATGATGATGTCAGATATGGCATTCTGGAATCCATCGGAGATCATTGGAACGAATCCGCGGCCGTTAGACTATTCTCTTTACCGGGCCATTATCACTCATCAGGCATGGAATCAGGGAATTGTCAAGCTGGGCTTCCGGAAACTTTCAGAAGACCTGATGCATCGGATTGGAAATAAGCCATATATCTGTCTGGAATATGCCTTCTATTCGCTGATTCCCCAGAGGGTGCCGGAAGAACTGGCGAAAAGGCTGGTCCATTACTATCAGAATGCACTGCGGCATAATCTGACAGCTCATGATAAGATTGAATTTGAAATCGTATTTTCCAGCTACGATTTTGGGACGGAGCAGAGAACCAGAAAATTACTGGATTTCGGATTTTCGGAACAGGACCGGACAGAACTTCTGGAAAGCCTGAAGGCGGTAACAGAACATGCCATCACGGAATTTGACCGGATTCTGGAAGAAGACTTGAACAGCTTAAAAAAACTGGAAGAAATCCGGAAAAAAGAAGAAGAGCTTCTTCATACCGGATCGGCAACCATCCATCAGATCATGCAGGCGGTGCAGAGTCTTCGCGCCGGTCTGCAGCATTATGGAACCCCCCAGTTTGCGCGCCAGGCCCGGATGGCATTTATGGCAAGAGCTTTTCTGCGGAGTCTGACGGAAAATGGACCTAAAGAGCAGGAGAAAAGCGGAGAAAAGACCTGGTTTACGCAGGAAGATGCAGACGCTTTCATGCAGTCCATTTCCACGGTCTCTACGGAGTTTGAGAAGGATTTCCGGGCATTTTCCATGGACGAGATCAGCCGGACGGAATTCAATCAGAAATATGGTCATCTTCGTGTGGGAACCTATGATATTCGCACGGAACGTTACGATCAGATGAATTTCCGCCCGTGTCCCTCCAAGTCCCAGAGAAAAGTGACACCGAGGGAAGATGCATTGGATCCGGCTCGTCTTACCCGGGCGATTGAGGAAGCTGAACTTCATGTGACCTGGGAACAGCTGGTCCATTTTATCCGGCATGCCATCGAACAGAGGGAATATTTTAAATTTGAGTTTACAAAATCATTAAGCCTGATTCTGGAACTTCTGGTACGGGCAGGAACGATCATGGAAATTGCCAGAAATGATCTGTCCTGGCTGGAAATCGAAGACTTTCAGCTGCCCCAGTATATGAGCCTGGATGAACTGAAAGACCGGATGGAAGAAAAAATTGTCAGAAGACACCGGAAATATCAGGAGTTCCGGGAACTGTATCTGCCGGAGGTGATTCTGAACCGGCAGAGCCTGAATGTGGTGGAAGTTTATGAGGCAAGACCTAACTTCATTACCACGAAAAAGGTGGAAGGGGAGGTCGTACTGCTGGATGAAGAACCAGATGCGGATATTCATGACAAAATCGTAGTGGTTCCTAAAGCGGATCCTGGATACGAGTGGGTATTTACCAAAGGAATCAAAGGGTTTATCACCAGATTTGGCGGTGCAGCGTCCCATATGGCCATCCGGTGTGCGGAGTTTGAGATTCCGGCGGCCATTGGATGCGGCGAGAAGATTTACCATTATGTATCTTCCTTGAGTTATTTAAGCCTTGACTGCCGGGCAGGAAAGATCGAGGAAGGAATCCAATACCGGAATCTGAGTGCCCTCATTACCCAGAGAGAAGGCGTGAACCAATACGGTGACCCGGTGGACATTCTGGAGTCCGGCTATGTGCGGTTCTATGAACTGCTGGGCTTTATCCCGAAGACCATTTCCAATTTTACGAAGAATGTGGAGATGATTTTCAATAAGAAGAGGGATCTCCTCATTGTAGTGGGGGGCGGTTCTCTGCCGCCATCTATGTATGACCGCCCCCACGAAGATGAACTGCAGCCCAACCGTGACCGGATGGAGGAGCAGGTGATCCACTACTGTGTGGCCCATGGTATTCCTATTATTGCTACCTGCCGTGGTATGCAGTACATGAATGTCATGTTTGGCGGAAAGCTCTGGTATCACCCCAAGCTTCCGGTGACCAGAACGAGAGGCATGGATCATCAAGTGTGGCTTGTGAAAGAACAGCGGAATATCTGGGTCAACAATTACCATTCGGACTGCATCTATGAGGAAGGACTGGCACCCTGCTTTGAGCCGCTGGCCATTGACCGGGAAAATCATGTGGTGGAAGCCTACGGATCGGATGAAATGAAGATTCTGGCACTGCAGTGGCACCCGGAACGCCGGTTTGAGACAGCCAATGCCTACGAAGAGACAAGGAAAATTGTACTGGATTTTATTCAGAAACATGTGAAATAATGAGGAATAGAAAAGAAGCTTCATGCCGTAAAACGGCGTGGAGCTTCTTGAGAGTTCTGACTTGATTTTAGCAGGTCTCTGCAATCTCGAAGAGAAGACGCTCAGTCTTCTCCCAGCCAAGGCAGGGATCGGTGATGGATTTTCCATAAACATGATCATGGATCTTCTGGCTGCCATCTTCGATGTAGCTCTCGATCATCAGCCCTTTGACCAGTTTGTGGATGTCGTCGCTGTAACGGCGGCTGTGAAGTATTTCTTTTGCAATACGGATCTGCTCCAGATACTGCTTGTTGGAGTTGGAGTGGTTGGTATCAACCACGCATGCCGGATTCTTCAGGTTCTTCTCTGCGTACAGCTCACAGAGCAGGCGGAGATCTTCGTAGTGATAGTTCGGAAGTACCTGTCCGTGCTTGTTGACAGCACCGCGGAGTACGGTGTGAGCAAGGGGGTTGCCGGAGGTGTCGACATCCCATCCTCTGTAAATAAAGGAGTGAGCATGCTGAGCAGCAACAACAGAGTTGAGCATTACGGTCATATCACCGCTGGTCGGGTTCTTCATACCTGCCGGTACGTCAAAACCGCTGACGGTCATACGATGCTGCTGATCCTCTACGGAACGGGCACCGACTGCCACATAAGAAAGCAGATCTGCCAGATACCACCAGTTTTCCGGATAGAGCATCTCATCTGCTGCGGTAAGTCCGGTCTCCTCAATGTTGCGGATGTGAAGTTTACGGATGGCAATGAGACCTTCCAGAAGGTCAGGTGCTGCTTCCGGGTCCGGCTGATGAACCATTCCCTTGTATCCTTCACCGGTCGTTCTCGGCTTGTTGGTGTAGATACGCGGAATGATGATACATTTGTCTTTGATCTGCTCCTGAATCGGAACCAGGCGGTGCAGATAATCCATAACAGCCGTCTCGTTGTCAGCGGAACAAGGTCCGACGATAATCAGAAAACGGTCGTCTTTTCCGGTGATAACATCGGCGATTTCTTTATCTCTCTGTGCTTTTAACGCTGCACATTTCTCGGAAAGCGGGTACATAGCCTTGATTTCCTTCGGGATTGGCAGCTTTTTGTTAAATGTGAATCCCATAACAGTCTCCTTCGTGTGTTTGCTTACTGCGATACATTATAATATAGTTTTTTGCGGTTGTAAATACATTACTTTGACGCTTTGACGTAAAAAAGTGAACGCCAAGACAGTTCACCCGCAGCCGGAGGAGTCAAAGTGACAGGCTGTGAAGAGGAACCGCTCGCGCTAAGTCCTCGATCCAGCGGTACTAACACTCGAATGTCGCTGACCGCTCGTTCACGTGAAGTACCGGGACTGCGGACGTTCCCTTCACAGGCTGTCACTTCTGCACGTCCTGTTATCGGCGCATTGTCAATGGACGCAGCAGCTTCCAGATACCAAAGAAAAATAAAAGGAGCAGGTATCCAAGACACATCAAAGCAATTTGCAGGAACAGGCCGAAGATACTGGCAGCGGGTTTTAGCATATGAATTCCTCCCATAGATAAGAGTATGGCGGCAGCAGGTTTCAATACGTAGGCATCAAGACCGATGGAGGGCGTGACATAAGATGCGACGGAGCGGATGCCCAGAAAGGACAGGAGAAGTTCACCTGCCAGAATGCCCCACAGAACGCCCTGAATGCCGGTAAAGGGAACGAAAAGGACGATGCAGAAAATCCGTACCAGCAGGGCAGCCAGCTGATTAAAAAAAGTAACCGGGGTTTTTCCAAGTCCGTGAAGGATGCTGCTTAAGTTGCCGGACAGATAAAGGAATGGGCAGATCCATGCCAGGGTCTGTAAGAATTCTCCAGCCAGCGGCTGATGGAAGCATAGTGTTCCCAGCTCTTTTCCAAAGCGCAGAAAAATACCCATGCAGAGAATACCGATGTTCATGCCGAAGAGCAGAGTATATTCGATGGCCTGGGAGATTTTTTGCATATTCCCTTTTGCCTGCTCCTCAGATACTACCGGCAGTAACATAGCGGATAAAGAAGAGGTGACTGCGTTTGGAAAGAGCAGGAAAGCCAGGGACATACCGGTGAGAATGCCATACAGACTTAGAGCTTCTGTGGAAGAGAGACCGGATTGCCGGAGCGACAGAGGAATCAGGACCGCTTCCACACTTTGAAGTAAAGTCAGACTGACACGGCTGGCGGTGACAGGAATAGACATGGTGAGCAGCGTCCGGCACCGGTGAAAACAGGCGGACAGGCTGGAGGGCAGCAAAGTCTTATTGGCAGCAAAGGTGAATATGAAAAGAACCGATGCGATTTCTCCGGTGAGCAGACCTGCAGCGGCGAGCATGGGAGTAATTTCCATACCTTCCTGCAGGAAAATGTGATAAAGAAGCCAGACAGAACCAATTCTGACAGCCTGTTCTGTAAGCTGCGAAAAGGCAGGAAGAGATGCATTTTTCCGGCCAAGGCAGAACCCGCAGAAACAGCCGTGAAAGCCGGCCAGGGGAATGGTGGCTGCCAGAATTTTTAAGAGGGGAGCACATCGTGTCTCATGGAGCAAAGTAAGGGCAATGAAATCAGACCTGGTCCAGAGGAAAAGACCGATAACCAGGGATGAGGTCAATGTCAGAAAGAGCCCGGCCCAGAGATAATCCGATTGCTCATGCCCGCGGGAGCGGGCCGTGAAACGGGAAATAGCCACTTCAAGACCAGAAGAAGTCAGGGAATGACAGACGGCAAATACGGGGAAAATAAGCTGATAGATGCCCATCCCTTCCGCACCCAGAGCCTGTGCCAGGAATATCTTATAAAAGAAGCCTAAAAATTTAATCAAAAGACCAGAGATGGTCAGGATCAGGGTACCCTGAAAGAAGGAGAAAGATCGCATAGATAGTACTTCCGATACAGTTTACAGGAAATAAGCTGGAAGGTGGAAATAACTCACTGTGAAAGGAACGTCCGCAGTCCCGGTACTTCCTGAGAATGAGCAGCAGGCGATATTCGAAGGTTAGTACCGCTGGATCGAGGACTTAGCGCGAGCGGTTCCGCTCACAGTCTGTTATTTCCACCTGTATGCATAACTGTGAACTGTAACGAGGTTCCTTTTTTCTAAAATATATGTAACTATTCAGAACCCCATTCGCAAAATCGCTGCTGCGCAGCTTTACTTTTGCTCATGTGGTTATTTCACCATATAAAACTGCTTATCTGCCTGAATGCAAGCATTCGCAGAACGCAGTTTTGCATGGCTCTGAATAGTTACAAAATATATTCCGAATGAGTGCTTGACAGAACGTAACTGGAATGATATTATCAACAATGAAATCCGACAAAAATACTCGGAATTAGAACGGGGTGATGATTATGAAGCTGTCTACAAAAGGACGCTACGGTCTTCGCGCCATGATAGATCTGGCATTGTATTCGGAAAAAGAACCGGCATCAATAGCAAGTATTGCAGCCAGACAACACATATCGGAGAGCTATCTGGAGCAGCTCATTGCGAAGCTTCGGAAGGCAGGCCTGGTTACCAGCGTGCGCGGTGCGTGCGGCGGTTATGTACCGGGACGTCCGGTGGAGGAGATTTCCGTGGGAGATGTGCTCCGTGCACTGGAAGGGAATCTTGACCCGGTGGAATGCCCTGGCATCCAGAACAGCAGCGGATGTGACGGTTCTGATGTGTGTGTGACAAAATATGTATGGCAGCGGATTAACGATAGTATCAATCGGACAGTGGATGAGATAAAACTGAGCGAACTGCTGGAAGAGAGCAGGGCGGTACAGAAGAAAAGTCAGATTCCAGGATCATGTTGTGAAAAAAAGGAGTGATTGGATATGAGCGAAGAGAAGAAGCTTATTTATCTTGATAATGCGGCAACAACCAAAACAGCGCCGGAAGTAGTGGAGGCAATGCTTCCTTATTTTACAGAAATGTATGGTAACCCCTCCAGTGTTTACAGCTTTTCCCAGAAGAGCAAAGAAGCCATTACAGCAGGCAGAGAGAAGATTGCAAAGACTCTGGGAGCAAATCCGGAGGAGATTTATTTTACCGCTGGTGGCAGCGAGTCTGATAACTGGGCGCTGAAAGCAACTGCTGAGGCATACAAAGAGAAAGGAAACCACATCATTACCACGAAGATTGAGCATCATGCGATTCTTCATACCGGCGAGTGGCTGGAGAAACATGGTTTTGAAGTGACCTATGTGGATGTGGATGAATTTGGTAAAGTAAAACTGGATGAGCTTGAGAAGGCAATCCGCCCGACCACCATTCTGATCAGCGTAATGTTTGCAAACAACGAGATCGGAACCATCCAGCCGATCAAAGAGATTGGTGAGATTGCGAAGAAACACGGCATTCTGTTCCATACAGATGCAGTCCAGGCATATGGACAGCTTCCTATTAATGTAGACGAACTGAACATTGATATGTTAAGCTCCAGCGGACACAAACTGAACGGACCGAAGGGAATTGGTTTCCTGTATATCCGTAAAGGCGTGAAGATCAGAAGCTTTATTCACGGCGGAGCGCAGGAGAGAAAGAGACGTGCAGGTACTGAGAATGTGCCGGGTATCGTAGGATATGGCGTGGCAGCAGAGCGGGCGGCAAGAACCATGAAAGAGCGTACTGCAAAAGAGATCGAGCTGAGAAATCATCTGATTGACCGTGTGCTGGCAGAGGTTCCCTACACCAGACTGAACGGACACAGAACTGACCGTCTGCCGAACAATGCAAACTTCAGCTTCCAGTTCGTAGAGGGTGAGTCCCTTCTGATCATGCTGGATATGGATGGTATCTGTGGTTCCAGTGGCTCTGCCTGTACATCAGGATCTTTGGATCCGTCCCATGTTCTTCTGGCCATCGGACTGCCCCATGAGATCGCCCATGGTTCTCTGCGTCTGACCTTAAGTGAGGAGACTACCCTGGAAGACATTGACTATGTAGTAGAGTGCATCAAGAAGATCGTGGCAAGACTGAGAAGTATGTCTCCGCTTTATGAGGACTTCATGAAAAAACAGAAATAAGATCGACAGTCTAGTCGGCGGAGTATTTTAGAAAAGAGGAAAAAGATATGTATAGTGATAAAGTAATGGATCATTTCCAGCATCCGAGAAACGTAGGAGAGATCGAGAATGCCAGCGGAGTTGGTACCGTAGGAAATGCAAAATGCGGCGATATCATGAGAATTTATTTTGATATCGATGAGAACCAGATCATCCGTGATGTCAAATTCAAAACCTTCGGCTGCGGCGCTGCAGTTGCAACCAGCAGCATGGCAACAGAGCTGGTAAAAGGAAAGAGCATCTATGAAGCTCTGGAAGTTACCAATAAAGCAGTTATGGAAGCACTGGACGGACTTCCGCCTGTAAAAGTACACTGCTCCCTGCTGGCAGAGGAGGCAATCCATGCAGCACTGTGGGATTATGCAGAGAAGAACCACATCAAGATTGACGGACTGAAGAAACCGAAGTCTGACATTCATGAGGGAGAAGAAGAGGAAGAATACTAAAATGGAGAAAAAGAAGGTCGTTGTCGGAATGTCCGGCGGCGTAGATTCTTCCGTGGCGGCCTGGCTTCTTCAGAAGCAGGGTTATGAAGTGTGGGGCGTTACCATGCAGATCTGGCAGGATGAAGATCCGGATCAGGTGGAGGCAAATGGTGGATGCTGTGGCCTCTCTGCGGTAGATGATGCCAGAAGAGTAGCGTCCAGACTGGAGATTCCCTACTATGTGATGAACTTCAAGCAGGATTTCAAGGAGCGGGTCATCGACTATTTTATGGACGAGTACTTAAAAGGCCGTACACCCAATCCCTGTATTGCTTGTAATCGCTATGTAAAATGGGAATCGCTGCTGAAGCGCAGTCTTGATATCGGAGCAGACTATATTGCAACCGGTCATTATGCACAGATTGAACACCTGCCCAATGGTCGGTATGCCATTAAGAATTCTGCCACAGCAGCAAAGGATCAGACCTATGCTCTTTACAATCTGACCCAGGAGCAGCTGTCCCATACATTGATGCCGGTAGGAGCTTATACAAAGGATCAGATCCGTGCCTTTGCAGAAGAGGCGGGGCTTCCGGTGGCTCATAAGCCGGACAGCCAGGAGATTTGTTTTGTACCGGACGGGGACTATGCCCGTTTTATTGAAGAAAATTCCGGCAGAAAGATTCCGGAAGGTAACTTTGTGTGGGAAGATGGCAGAGTCATCGGAAAGCATAAAGGAATCACTCATTACACCATCGGCCAGCGGAAAGGGCTTGGACTGGCCATGGGCCGGCCGGTAGTCGTGACGGAGATTCGCCCGGAGACGGGAGAAGTGGTGATCGGAGAGGCAGATGCGGTATTCAGCACTACACTTCGCGCTAACCGTTTGAACTGGATGAGCATTCCGAAGCTTGACGGAGAACGGCGTTTTCTTGCCAAGATCCGTTATAATCACAGCGGTGCCATGTGTACCGTGCGGATGGTGGGAGAAGACGAAGTGGAATGTGTCTTCGACGATCCGGTTCGTGCAGTGACACCGGGACAGGCAGTGGTATTCTATGATGGAGAGTACGTAGCCGGAGGCGGCACCATTATTAAATAGTAATGAAAAATCCTCTGAGGAAGAGATCCTTCAGAGGATTTTTTTGCGTGATTTACATAGGAATTATAATGGCAATTCCGTGGGAATCCGGTTTTTGAAGATAAAGTAGGATGAAAATCCGCAGGAACGGATCAGTTCTGCTGCTCTGTCAAACTCATAAGCCAGATAGTTGGGTTCGTGGGCATCGGAGCCAAGGGTGATGATTTTGCCGCCCAGTTCTTTGTAACGGCGGATAATTTCCGGGCAGGGATTTGTTGTTCCCAGTCCATATTTAAAACCGCCGGTATTGACTTCCAGACCGATATCTTTCTTTACCAGATATTTCAGAATCGCATCCAGAATTTCCTGATACTGTGCATAATGGTAATCCCGGTTCTGATTAGGACCGTAGCGTACAACGTAATCCAGATGGCCCAACGTATCGAAGTTGCAGTAAGCTTCCAGATTCTGCAGGCAGCATTCAAAATATTCCATATAACCTTCCGTTTCTTCCCGGCCTTCAAAATAAGAAGGATAGTAAGGATCCTTTCCATTCACCAGATGGATGGATCCAATGACAAAGTCAAAGGGGTAGGAAAAGATCAGGTTGTGGTGACGTTTGTTTAAATAAGGCTGCAGTCCCAGCTCAATCCCAATGTTCAGATCAATTCTGTCCTGATAACGGGAACGCAGGGCGGTAAGCTGCTGGAAATACAGTTTGGGGTCAAATTCAAAACACAGACCGTCCTCCACATAGTCGTAATCCATATGATCCGTCAGGCACAGATGCGCCATATGGAGATCAAGAGCATGCTCAATTACGGACTCAGGAGAAGCGCTGGAGTCACCGGAAAAAGAAGTATGTACATGACAGTCAGATAAAATATTCAAAGGAAATTTCCTCCTGTGTAAATCATTCTTTCCCAATGATAGAGGATTATGATCATAAAGTAAAGAAAGAAAATAGAGAATCTTTTCAATTAGGTATTGATATTTTTGGACAAAGCAGTTAAAATAAGTAACGGTTGATGATCTTTTAACAATCATAGTAAGAGTTAAAGGATCAGAAATTTATCATTTTCAACTTTTAGGAGGAATTAATCATGGCAGTAAAAGTAGCTATCAATGGATTCGGACGTATTGGCCGTCTGGCATTCAGACAGATGTTTGGCGCAGAAGGATATGAGGTTGTAGCAATCAACGACCTTACTTCCCCGAAAATGCTTGCTCATCTTCTGAAATACGATTCTTCTCAGGGTAAATACGCTCTGGCTGATACCGTATCTGCAACCGAAGATTCCATCATCGTTGACGGAAAAGAGATCAAAATTTATGCAAAAGCTAACGCAGCTGAGCTTCCGTGGGGAGAGATCGGCGTAGATGTAGTTCTGGAGTGTACCGGATTCTACACCTCTAAAGAGAAAGCTTCTGCTCATATCGCTGCAGGCGCTAAGAAAGTTGTTATCTCTGCTCCGGCTGGAAACGATCTGCCGACTATCGTATACAATGTAAACCATGAGACCCTGACCAAAGAGGATACTGTTATTTCCGCAGCTTCCTGTACCACCAACTGCCTGGCACCGATGGCAAAAGCTCTGAACGATCTGGCTCCGATCGAGTCCGGTATCATGTGCACCATCCATGCTTACACTGGTGATCAGATGATCCTTGACGGACCGCAGAGAAAAGGCGATCTGAGAAGAAGCCGTGCAGGCGCAATCAACATCGTTCCGAACAGCACTGGTGCTGCAAAAGCAATCGGTCTTGTTATTCCGGAACTGAACGGCAAACTGATCGGTGCTGCTCAGCGTGTACCGACCCCGACCGGATCTACTACTCTTCTGTTCGCAGTTGTAGACAAAGCTGTAACCAAAGAAGAGATCAACGCAGCTATGAAAGCAGCAGCTACTGAGTCCTTCGGATACAACGAGGATGAGATCGTATCCAGCGATATCGTTGGTATGAGATTTGGTTCTCTGTTCGATGCTACCCAGACTATGGTTTCCCCGCTTCCGGATGGAAAGACCCAGGTAGAGGTTGTTTCTTGGTATGATAACGAGAACTCCTATGTTTCTCAGATGGTTCGTACTATCAAATATTTCGCTGAGTTAGCATAAGACTAGCAAAACGATTTTAAGACCTCAAAAGGTCCGGTCTTCAGGACCGGACCTTTTTTTAATCCAGAAAGAAATGGAGGCATTTTCAAATGTCATTAAATAAGAAATCTATCGATGATATCAACGCAAAGGGCAAACGTGTCCTGGTTAGATGCGATTTCAACGTTCCGCTGAAAGATGGCGTGATCACAGATGAGACCCGTATCGTAGCAGCACTTCCGACCATCAAAAAGCTCATCGCTGACGGAGGAAAAGTAATTCTCTGCTCCCATCTTGGAAAAGTAAAGAACGGCCCGAACGAGGGAGAGTCCCTTGCACCGGTTGCAAAACGTCTTTCCGAGAAACTTGGCAAAGAGGTTGTATTTGTATCCGATTATCATGTAACCGGAGAGGCAGCTACCAAAGCTGTTGAGAACATGAAAGACGGAGATGTAGTTCTTCTTCAGAATACCCGTTTCCGTGGTGCAGAAGAGACCAAGAACGGTGAGGAGTTCAGCAAAGAGCTGGCTGACCTGGCTGACATCTATGTATGTGACGCATTCGGATCTTCCCACAGAGCACATGCTTCTGTTGCAGGCGTAACCAAATTCATCACCGCAAAAGGCGGACAGAATGTAGTTGGATACCTGATGGAGAAAGAGATTAACTTCCTTGGCAACGCTGTAGAGAACCCGGTTCGTCCTTTCGTTGCTATCCTTGGCGGTGCAAAGGTTGCTGATAAGCTGAACGTAATCTCCAACCTTCTGGAGAAATGCGATACCCTGATCATCGGCGGCGGAATGGCTTATACCTTCCTGAAAGCACAGGGCGCAGAAGTTGGTACTTCTCTGGTAGATGATACCAAACTGGATTACTGCAAAGAGATGATCGAGAAAGCTGAGAAGCTTGGAAAGAAACTGCTTCTTCCGGTAGATACTACCATTGCAGCAGCATTCCCGAACCCGATCGACGCTGAGATCGCTGTTGAGGTTGTTGACAGCAAGGCAATCCCGGCTGACAAGATGGGTCTGGATATCGGACCGAAGACTGCTGAGCTTTATGCAGAGGCAGTAAAATCTGCTAAGACCGTTGTTTGGAACGGACCGATGGGTGTATTCGAGAACCCGATCCTTGCAAAAGGAACCATCGCAGTTGCAAAAGCACTGGCAGAGACCGATGCTACTACCATTATCGGTGGTGGAGATTCCGCGGCAGCAGTCAACACTCTTGGATTTGGCGATAAGATGAGCCATATTTCCACCGGTGGCGGAGCTTCCCTTGAGTTCCTGGAGGGCAAAGAGCTTCCGGGCGTTATGGCAGCAGACGATAAATAGAATTAGCATTGATATATATTTTTTAGGAGGAACATAACAATGGCAAGAAAGAAAATCATTGCTGGAAACTGGAAAATGAACATGACTCCCAGCGAGGCAGTAGAACTGGTAAACACTTTAAAGCCGCTGGTAGCTACTGAGGACGCTGACGTAGTATTCTGCGTACCGGCTATCGATATCATCCCGGTTATGGAAGCTGCAAAAGGTTCCAACATCCAGGTTGGTGCAGAGAACATGTACTTCGAGGAGAAAGGTGCTTACACCGGAGAGATTTCCCCGAACATGCTGACTGATGTAGGTGTAAAATACGTTATCCTTGGACACTCTGAGAGAAGAGAGTACTTCGCAGAGACCAGCGAGACTGTTAATAAGAAAATGCTGAAAGCATTTGAGCACGGCCTGACCCCGATCATGTGCTGTGGCGAGACTCTGACTCAGAGAGAGCAGGGCGTTACCATGGACTTCATCCGTCAGCAGGTTAAGGTTGGTTTCCTTGGTGTAACTGCAGAGCAGGCTAAGACCGCAGTGATCGCTTACGAGCCGATCTGGGCTATCGGAACCGGAAAGACCGCTACTACTGAGCAGGCTCAGGAAGTATGCAAGGGCATCCGTGAGTGCATCGCAGAGATCTATGATGAGGCAACTGCAGAAGCTATCCGTATCCAGTACGGCGGATCTGTAAACGCTGCAACTGCTCCGGAACTGTTCGTACAGCCGGATATCGACGGCGGCCTGGTAGGCGGCGCTGCTCTGAAACCGGACTTTGGAAAAATTGTAAACTGGAAATAATTCATTGCAGAAATGAAGTGAGAGGGAGAGAAGGCGTTTGTCTTCTCTCTCTTTGCATAAAGAAGAGGAATGAAGATGGAGAATTATTTTGTACTGTCAAATGGCGTGAAAATGCCGAAAATTGGATTTGGTACGTATAAGAGCACTGACGGAAGTGATGAACGGGTGATCGGTCAGGCATTGGAGACTGGATATCGTCTTCTGGATACAGCAGCTGCTTATAAAAATGAAGAACAGGTAGGAAAAGCCATGGCCCGGAGTGGCATTTCCCGAAAAGAGATCTTCCTTACCTCGAAAGTATGGAAGACCAATCTGGGTTATGAGAATACGAAAATAAGCTTTCAGGAATCATTGGAACGCTTGCAGACTGATTATCTTGATCTTTGTCTGCTGCACTGGCCAAAACCGGATCCGGAATCTGCAGACTGGAAAGAACTGGACCGGGAGAGCTGGAGAGCCCTGGAAGAATTATATAAAGAAGGAAAAGTACGGGCCATTGGTGTCAGCAATTTTCTTCCCCATCATCTGGTAAATATTCAAAAGACAGCAGAGATTCAGCCGATGGTAGATCAGCTGGAATTACATGCGGGTTATTTGCAGGAAGCCGCAGTTGCTTATTGCAAAGAGCATCAGATTCTGGTACAGGCCTGGAGCCCCTTGGGCAGAAGAAGAATTATGGAACAGGAGCAGGTACAGAAGATGGCTGAGAAATATCAGGTATCAGCGGCTCAATTTTTGTTAAGGTTTCTCTTGCAGCTGGGAATTGGTGTGATTCCCAAGGCATCAGTGCCGGAGCGAATGAGACAGAATCTGGAATTGCCGGAATTTTCCATTGAAGAGGAAGATCTCTGGTTTCTGCGGGGACTGCCCCAGATGGGATGGTCAGGAGAACATCCGGATCTGCCAAGGGTTCCGGCACAGCAGTGAAAAAAGTCTGAAATCGTGTTGTGATTGCTTGCATGTTGCGCGGACTTCATGTACAATGACATATGGCTGGTTACAGGCTTGTCCTGAAGACAGGCCTCTAAAGATAGATGATAAAGGAGATAAAAGAATGAGTAAAAAACCAACAGTGTTGATGATTCTGGACGGTTATGGACTGAATGACAGAAAAGATGGAAATGCCATTGCGGAGGCAGCTACCCCGGTAATGGATCAGCTGATGAAAGAATATCCGTTTGTAAAAGGAAATGCCAGTGGACTGGCAGTAGGTCTTCCGGACGGACAGATGGGTAACTCCGAGGTAGGACATATGAATATGGGCGCTGGCCGCATTGTATATCAGGAATTGACCAGAATTACCAAAGAGATTCAGGATGGTGATTTCTTCAAGAATGAAGCACTTCTGACTGCTATGGAGAATGCGAAGAAGAATAATTCTTCTCTTCATCTTTATGGACTGCTTTCCGATGGCGGCGTGCATAGTCATATTACGCATCTGTATGCGCTTCTCGAAATGGCAAAACGTGAAGGGCTGGAGAAAGTTTTCGTTCACTGCTTCCTGGATGGCCGTGATACTCCGCCTGCATCCGGAAAAGATTTTGTAAAACAGTTAAGTGATAAGATGAAAGAGATCGGCGTTGGTAAGATTGCTACCGTTATGGGCCGCTATTATGCAATGGACCGTGATAACCGCTGGGATCGTGTAGAGCTGGCTTACAAGGCACTGACCAAAGGAGAAGGCGTTCCGGCAGAGTGCCCGGTATGTGCAGTGGCAAATTCCTATAAAGAAGAAGTTCATGACGAATTTGTAAAACCGAGTGTTATAATGGAAGACGGCAAGCCGGTAGCAACCATTCAGGATAAAGATTCCGTGATTTTCTTCAACTTCCGTCCGGACCGTGCAAGAGAGATCACCAGAGCCTTCTGTGCAGATGAGTTTGACGGATTCGCAAGAGAGAAGAAGCTGGATTTGACCTATGTATGTTTCACTCAGTATGATGCAACTATCCCGAATACCATCATTGCATTTAAGAAAGTTGAGCTTCACAATACCTTCGGCGAATATCTGGCTGCCCATGGTAAGACCCAGGCCCGTATTGCCGAGACAGAGAAATATGCACATGTTACCTTCTTCTTTAATGGTGGTGTAGAGCAGCCAAACAAGGGAGAGGACCGTATCCTTGTAAAATCTCCGAAGGTTGCAACCTACGATCTGCAGCCGGAGATGAGCGCTTACGAAGTATGCGATCGTCTGTGCGAAGCAATCCGTTCCGACAAATACGACGTGATTATTATTAACTTTGCAAACCCGGATATGGTAGGACATACCGGAGTAGAGGCAGCAGCAGTGAAGGCAATCGAAGTAGTTGATGAGTGCGTAGGAAAAGCAGTTGCAGCACTGAAAGAAGTGGATGGACAGATGTTCATTTGCGCAGACCACGGAAATGCAGAGCAGCTGGTAGATTATGAGACTGGTGAGCCCTATACCGCACATACCACCAACCCGGTTCCGTTCATTCTGGTAAATGCAGACCCGGCATACAAGCTACGTGAGGGCGGATGCCTGGCAGACATTATCCCGACCCTTCTGGAGCTGATGGGAATGGAACAGCCTGCAGAGATGACAGGAAAATCTCTGCTTGTAAGATAAGGTAGGAGTTTTTATGATACTTGAGATGAGACGCGCCCTGGAAGAACTGGGAAAAGGGGAACATCAGGGATACCGTAAGTTGTATGATGCAACATATGAAGAAGTATACTGCAGAAACCTGATGATTCTTCAGGATGAAAAGCAGACCGCAGATTTCATGGAGACCTTTTATGCTGCGTTCTTTGAAAATGCAGGAACCATGGCAATTCCGGAGCAGCCGGAACACTGGTTCTGGCAGAAATATTATCAGGAAATGCGAAAGAATTATCATCAGCTGCTCAGTGCACAGGTAAAAGGCCAGCACTGCGGAAAGAGCACACTGGCAGCAGTTCCGGCAGCGCTGCCGCTTCTGCACAGAATTCTTCTGATGATGTCTTTCCAGGATGAATTTTCCGGCAAAGAGATTTCTGAGATTTTCGGACTTCCGGAGGAAAAAATAGAGTCAGAGCTTGGAAAGGTGAAAAACCTTCTGCCGAATCTGACAAAGAATCAGCCGGAAAGAGAAACTGTTTACACCAGTGACTGGAGAATACTGATTGCAGCAGCTTTTCGCCAGGTATTGACTGCGGAATCTGACCAGTGGGTAGACGGCATCTATGAGCGTGCAGCAAACGCATCAGGTGTAAAGGCGGAGGAGACTTCTGCCAAAGAGGATGATTTTGATTACTTTGTGGCAGATGTAGAAGTAGAGCCTGAGAAGCCGAAGAAGAAAAAGGCTGCTCCGGTAGTAGAAGAGCCGGAAGAGGATGACGAGGAAGAAGACGCCGACGACGAAGACGAGGATGATGAGGACGACGAAGATCTCGACGACGAAGACGACGAGGATGACGAGGATGAGGATGACGAAGATGAGGATGACGACCGTTATGACTGGGATCTGGAAGATGATAACAAGAAAATGGTCATTATCGGTGTCATTCTTGCATTAGTTATTGTGGCAATTGTTGGTTTTGGTGTGAAAACATTTCTGGACAAAAGCAAAGGAAATGATGCATCTGTGACAACGGAACAGGAAGCAGAGGATGACCAGGAGGGCGATGCAGAACTGGTGATTCGCGGAGATGGCGACAGCAACTCTGATGATAGCAGCGAGGCTGAGAATCAGCAGACAGAAGAGGCGGATTCTTCTGAGGAGGAAACTCCGGAAGAAGAACAGCCGGCGGAAGAAGAACCTGCAGAGCCGGAGACTGTAACCATGAAGGTAAGCGCAAGCTCTGTTAATGTCCGCAGTGAAGCGAGCACGGACAGCAGCATTGTAACCAAAGTGACCAACGGTGAGACGGTGGAGGTTGTAGGTGATGCATCTCAGGAGTGGGTACAGATCCGCTGCACTGAGCAGGATGGAAAAGAAGGCTATGTGAAGTCTGAGTTCCTGACTGCAGCTGAGTAGTTCAAACCGGAATAGAAGCAGAAGAACCTGCTCATACTATCAAAAACAGTATGAGGAGGTTCTTTTTTTATGAATCTGTATCTGCCAATCACTTATATTTACGCAAGAGAAATCCTGGATTCCAGGGGGAATCCTACGGTAGAAGCGGAAGTTATTCTGGACGGCATCCATAAAGGCCGGGCGTCGGTTCCTTCAGGGGCATCTACCGGGCGGTTTGAAGCAGTGGAGCTGCGGGATGGGCAGGAGCGGTTCCTTGGACTGGGCGTGGAGAAAGCCATTTCCAATGTGAATACAAAGATTGCCAATGTACTGCTGGGAGAAAATGCCTTGAATCAGGGGTATATTGACCATCTGCTGATCGATGCGGATGGTACGGAAAATAAGTCCAACCTGGGAGCAAACGCCATTCTGGCGGTGTCTGCGGCGGTGGCGAAAGCAGCGGCAGCAGCCCTTGGCGTGCCTCTTTATCAGTATCTGGGAGGAGTGGGGACGGACGTCATGCCGGTTCCCATGATGAATGTCTTAAATGGAGGACGTCATGCGGCCAATTCCCTGGATTTTCAGGAGTTTATGATTATGCCGGTGGGTGCCTGCTGTTTCCGGGAAGGACTGCGCATGGGAGTAGAAGTGTATCACAAACTGAAACTGCTGCTCGCAAAGGAAGGCCTTTCAGCAGCGGTGGGAGATGAGGGCGGATTTGCCCCGGATCTGAAAAATGCAGAGGAAGCATTCTGGTATCTGAAAGAGGCTGTGGAAGAAGCGGGATATGAACCGGGAACGGATTTTGTATTTGCCATGGATGCGGCAGCCAGTGAACTGGTGAGTGAGAAGAGCGGCCGGTATGAATTTCCGGGCGAGGCGAAAGAAGGCGGTCATCTGGTGAGCAGAAGTTCAGAAGATCTCATTGATTATTATGAAGCGCTGGCAGAAAAATACCCACTGGTATCTGTGGAGGATGGTCTGTCGGAAGATGACTGGGACGGCTGGCAGCTTATGACAGAACGGTTAGGCGGGAAGCTTCAGCTGGTGGGGGATGATCTCTTTGTGACGAATACAAAACGTCTGGCCTGCGGGATCCAGTTGGGAGCAGCCAATGCGATTTTGATTAAACTCAATCAGATTGGTACGCTGACAGAATCTCTCAATGCGATCCATATGGCACACAGGGCTGGTTACCGGACAATTATTTCCCATCGAAGTGGAGAAACCTGCGAGAGCATGATTGCAGACCTTGCTGTGGCGGTTGGCGCCGGACAGATTAAGACAGGGGCACCCTGCCGGGCAGAGCGGACGGAGAAATATAACCAGCTGCTGCGGATTCAGGAGGAACTGGGAGAACTGGCTTCCTACCGAAACCCTTTTGCAAAAGAGTGACAGATTATAGATTGCAATCCAGGCCGGGAATTGGTACACTGAATAGCGGTAACAGTTACGAGGAGAAAAATCTATGAGAAACATCATACTTGCTTCCGGCTCACCGAGACGGAAAGAACTGCTGGCACAGGTCGGAATTTCTTTTGAGATCGTGAAAGCAGAGGGAGAAGAAATCATTAATACCACGGTACCGGAGGAGGCAGTAAAGGAGCTGTCCCGGCAGAAAGCACGGGAAGTGGCAGCGCGGACCGACGGAGATGTGGTGATTGGTGCAGATACGGTAGTGGCGGCAGATCATGAAATCCTGGGAAAACCAAAGGATCAGGAGGACGCTGTGCGGATGATCCGGATGCTGCAGGGACGGACCCATCAGGTATTGACCGGAGTGACGGTCATTTTGCGGGATGGAGTCAGGAAAAAAGAGATCTGTTTTGCAGAGACTACTCACGTGCATGTTTATCCCATGACAGAAGAACAGATCCGGGATTATGTGGCAAGTGGAGAACCTATGGATAAGGCCGGTGCTTACGGCATCCAGGGACTGTTTGCGGCTTATGTATCCGGCATTGAAGGTGATTATAATAATGTGGTAGGGCTCCCGGTAGGGCGGCTCTACCAGGAGGTGCTGGCAGCAGGCATCGATCTTAGAAAATAAGGAAACATAAGGAGACAGAAGATGAGATTTGTAGTACAGAGAGTAACCCATGCATCCGTAACCGTAGACGGCAATGTCATTGGAAAGATCGGACAGGGATTTATGGTGCTGATCGGCGTGTCTGATGAGGACACAAAAGAGACCGCAGATAAAATGGTGAAAAAACTGCTGGGACTCCGTATTTTTGAGGACGAGAACGGAAAGACCAATCTGGATATACATACAGTAGGCGGAAGCCTTCTTTTGATTTCCCAGTTTACCCTGTATGCGGACTGTAAGCATGGCAACCGTCCCAGCTTTATCAAGGCAGGTAAGCCGGACATGGCAAATGAAATGTATGAATACATCATTGCAAAGTGCCGGGAACGGGTAGAAATCGTGGAGACCGGGGAGTTCGGCGCAGACATGAAGGTGGAGCTTTTAAACGATGGACCCTTTACTATTCTTCTTGATTCCGATCAGCTTGCATAAATGGGGAATCTATGGTAAAGTGTTGACAGAGTAAGCGGACGGTGAAAGTATGCAAACTGTACCGCAAAGAAACAGACAGAGGTGCTATATGAAGCGTGTATTACTGAAACTGAGCGGTGAGGCTCTCGCAGGCGAGAAGCACACCGGTTTTGACGAGGCGACCTGCGTACAGGTGGCAAAACAGGTAAAGGAAGTCTGCGACAGCGGCGTGCAGGTAGGCGTAGTTATCGGCGGCGGCAACTTCTGGCGCGGAAGAACCAGCGAGAACATTGACCGTACCAAATCCGACCAGATCGGAATGCTGGCAACGGTTATGAACTGCATTTACGTGTCCGAGATTTTCCGCAGTGTCGGCATGAAGACGAAGGTATTTACTCCGTTTACCATGGGACCCATGGCAGAGATGTTTACCAAGGATGCAGCGGTAGAGTGTCTGGAGAAGGGCGTGGTAACCTTCTTCGCAGGCGGAACCGGACATCCGTATTTCTCTACGGATACCACGACAACCCTCAGAGCCATTGAGATTGAAGCAGATGTCATTCTGCTGGCAAAAGCAGTGGACGGTATTTATGACAGCGATCCGAAGCTGAATCCGGATGCAAAGAAATATGACGAGATTTCCATCCAGACCGTCATCGATCAGAAGCTTGGAGTGATGGATCTGACCGCTTCCATTATGTGTATGGAGAACAAGATGCCCATGATGGTATTCGGGTTAAATGAAGAGAACAGCATTGTGAATACATTAAAGGGAAAATTTTCCGGAACGAAAGTAACGGTTTAAAGGGAGGACTTATTCATGGACGAGAGATTACAGGTATATGAGAGCAAAATGACCAAATCCTTTGATGCACTGGGAAGAGATCTGGCAGCTATCCGTGCAGGACGTGCCAATCCGCATGTGCTGGATAAAATTAAAGTAGATTATTACGGAACACCGACCCCGCTGCAGCAGGTTGGAAATATTTCTGTTCCGGAGGCAAGAATCATCCAGATTCAGCCGTGGGAAAAGAAAATGATCAAAGAGATCGAGAAAGCCATCATGACTTCTGAGCTTGGCATCAATCCGACCAACGATGGTTCTTCCATCCGTCTGGTATTCCCGGAGCTGACAGAGGAGCGCAGAAAGGTGCTGGCAAAGGATGTAAAGAAAAAAGGTGACGAGGCAAAGGTTGCCATCCGTAACATCCGTCGTGATGCAAACGAAGCATTCAAGAAGATGAACAAGAACAATGAGCTGACTGAGGATGACCAGAAAGATCTGGAGACCAAGGTGCAGAAGATGACGGACAAATATATTGCCGACATCGACAAAGCCATTGAAGAGAAGACAAAAGAGATTATGACCGTATAAGGCATGCGGTGAGGGAGGCTGCTGTCGGAATGGAGAAAGTGTGGGAAATATTGAGCTTTCTTCCCGGCGGCAGCCTAAAATACGTTTTAAGGAAATGTGGAGGATGAAATAATATGAAGATTCCGCAGCATGTAGCCATTATTCTGGACGGCAACGGCCGCTGGGCAAAGGCAAAGGGAATGCCCCGTAATTACGGACATGTCCAGGGTGCAAAAAATGTGGAGAGAATCTGTGAAGAAGCATATAATATGGGGATTAAATATCTGACGGTCTATGCTTTTTCCACGGAGAACTGGAAGCGCAGCAAGGATGAAGTGGATGCCCTTATGACACTGCTCCGCAATTATATGAAAACCTGTGTCAAAACAGCAAAGAAGAATCATATGAAAGTCCGCGTCATCGGTGATAAGACCGGACTGGCACAGGATATCCAGGACAGCATTGCAAAACTGGAAGAAGAGTCCAAAGATCAGGATGGATTGAATTTTACCATTGCCATCAACTATGGAAGCCGTGATGAGATCCGCAGAGCCGTGACGAAGATTGTGGAGGAAGGTATCCGTCCGGAGGATATTACGGAGGAGACGATTTCTGACCATCTGGATACGGCAGGCATCCCGGATCCGGATCTTCTGATCCGTACCAGCGGAGAGCTGCGTCTTTCCAATTACCTTATGTGGCAGCTGGCGTATACGGAATTTTATTTTACAGATGTGCCGTGGCCTGATTTTAACAAGGCAGAACTGGAAAAAGCCATTGAAAAATATAACGGCAGAGATCGTCGTTATGGGGGAGTGAAGGAAGAATGAAATCATTTTTAACCAGACTGGGAAGCGGAATCCTTCTGGTGGCAATCATTTTGGTGACTGGTGCCTATGGCAGCTGGCCTCTTTGGATTGCGGTGACGCTGGCCGGCTTTGTGGGACTGCATGAATTTTACCGGGCAGTGGATATTCAGAAAAATGATCTGCTCTGGTGGATTGGTATGATCGGAACCGTTATGTGGGCATTTATAGAGTGGATTGTCTGCGGAGGAGATCTGGCATGGAAAGAAAATCTGTGGATGACTCTGGTTATTACCCTGATGCTGTTTCTGGCTGTTTATGTATTTTCTTTTCCGAAGTATGATACCCGGAAGATTACGGAAGCCTATTTTGGAATTCTGTATGTGCCGGTCATGTTGAGTTTTATTTACCAGACCCGGATGCTGGAGGATGGCTTTCAGCTGGTATGGCTTATTTTCTTAAGCGCCTGGGGCTGTGATACCTGTGCCTACTGCACCGGTGTGCTCATTGGCAAACACAAGCTGGCGCCGGTGTTAAGCCCGAAGAAATCCATCGAAGGTGCCGTAGGCGGCGTGGTGGGCGCTGCCCTTCTTGGTGCTCTGTTCGGTGCACTGGCAGAGGGAGATCCGGGACTTTATGCGGTAATCTGTGGAGTCGGCGCGGCTGCCTCCCAGATCGGTGATCTGGCAGCTTCTGCGGTGAAGAGACAACATGATATCAAGGATTATGGAACCCTCATCCCGGGACACGGCGGTATTCTGGACCGGTTTGACAGCGTTATTGTGACCGCGCCCATGATTTACATTCTGGCATTATATTTTAACCATTAATTGGAGATTCTACAGGAGAGAAGAACGATGAAGAAAGTAGCAATATTAGGTTCCACCGGTTCCATCGGTACCCAGACCCTGGAAGTGGTACGGGAGAACGGAGATCTTCAGATTACCGCACTGGCAGCAGGCGGCAACGTTGATCTGATGGAAAAACAGATCCGGGAATTTCATCCGGTTCTGGCGGCTATGTGGACCGAGGAAAAAGCAAAAGAATTACGGGATCGTGTAAAGGATCTTCCGGTAAAAGTCGTATCCGGTATGGATGGACTTCTGGAAGTGGCAACAGACCCGGCATCTGAGATTCTGGTAACGGCTATCGTCGGTATGATCGGTATCCGTCCGACCATTGCAGCCATGAAAGCGGGAAAAGACATTGCGCTGGCAAATAAAGAGACTCTGGTAACCGCAGGACACATTATCATGCCGCTGGCAGAAGAGTGTCATGTGAAAATTCTCCCGGTGGACAGCGAGCACAGCGCCATTTTCCAGTGCCTGAACGGTGAGCATAAGGATCAGCTGAAGAAGATTCTTCTGACGGCATCCGGCGGCCCGTTCCGCGGAAAGAAAAAAGAAGAACTGAAAAATGTCCAGGTGGAGGACGCACTGAAGCATCCCAACTGGTCCATGGGAAGAAAGATTACCATTGATTCGGCAACTCTGGTCAATAAGGGACTGGAAATGATGGAGGCCCGCTGGCTCTTTGGTGTGGAGCCAAAAGATATTCAGATTGTGGTACAGCCGAAGAGTATCATCCATTCCATGGTAGAGTTCGTGGACGGCGCGGTCATCGCGCAGCTTGGCACACCGGATATGAAACTTCCGATCCAGTATGCCCTGTATTATCCGAACCGCCGGCATCTGCCGGGAGATCGTCTGGATTTCTGGACACTGAATCAGATTACTTTTGAGAAGCCGGATATGGAGAACTTCCCGGGACTGAAGCTGGCCTTTAATGCAGCGGCAGCAGGCGGCACTATGCCGACAGTCTACAATGCAGCCAATGAGCGTGCAGTTGCCAAATTCCTGGATCGCAAGATCGGTTTTCTGGATATTCCGGAAATCATCAGAAGCTGCATGGAAGAACATAAAGTGACAGAGAATCCGACAGTAGAGCAGATTCTGGAGACAGAAGCGGCAACCTATGAACTGATTGAGAGCAGGTGGTAGATTGAGTATCATTTTTGCACTGATTATTTTCAGCGCCCTTGTGCTGTTCCATGAGTTGGGACATTTTCTCCTGGCGAAGCGGGGCGGGATTGCGGTGACGGAATTTTCCCTTGGCATGGGACCAAGACTGTGGAGCCATGAGTGGGGTGGAACCCGGTATTCTCTGAAGCTGCTTCCATTTGGCGGTTCCTGCCTGATGGTGGGAGAGGATGGAGACAGCGACGAAGAGGGATCCTTTGGAAGTGCTTCCGTCTGGACCCGGATTTCCGTAGTGGCGGCAGGTCCCATCTTTAACTTTATCCTTGCCTATCTGATGGCCATGATCATTGTGGCAGGAGTGGGCTATGACAGTACCGTAATCAATGTCATCCCCGGTTCCGCAGCGGAAGCAGCCGGCATGGAGGATGGTGACCAGATCACCAGTATCGGCGGCAGTCACACTTTTCTGTACAGGGAAGTAAGCCTCTACAGTACCCTTCATCAGGGACAGACCGCAGAAGTAACCTACAAAAGAGACGGCGAGAGCTACAAAGTGACTCTGACACCGCTTCAGAGTGAAAATGGAGCTTACCTCTATGGATTTTCCAAATCTGTTTACCGGGATAAAGGAAATGTGTTCCAGGTGTTCGGCTACAGTGGGGCGGAAGTCCGCTACTGGATGAAAGCCACGGTGGAGAGCCTGTCCATGCTGGTGCGCGGACAAGTGGGCTTAAATGAAATGTCCGGTCCGGTTGGCATCGTGGATGCCATCGGTGATACTTATCAGGAATCCCGTCCGGATGGCTGGTTCTATGTGGCTATGAATCTGCTGATGATGGCAATTCTCCTAAGCGTCAACCTGGGGGTCATGAACCTCCTGCCTATCCCTGCACTGGATGGCGGACGGCTGGTATTCTTGATTATCGAAGCCATCCGTGGAAAGGCACTTCCGGCAGAGAAAGAGAGCATGGTGCATTTCCTTGGTTTTGTATTTCTCATGGGATTGATGGTGCTGATTCTTTTTAATGATGTGTATAAGATTTTTTTAAGATAAGAAATGAAAATGAGAGCGTCTGCGGGTAACCGCAGGCGTTTTTTGTGCAGAAGTATTCGGACGTTTATGATAGGAAATGAAACTCTGACACTGGAAGAATACGGTTATATAAGCTCTTTCGTTTATCTGGCAAACTAGACAGGCTTAAAAAGCATATTCTACCTTCGATGGGTATGTTTTTTCTCTAAAAATTACAGGGGAGCATATAGATACCGATAATGAGTACATGTATTACTATTCGATTGAATTCATAAAATAGCATTAATAAAAAGAAGAGGATGTCACGTAATCTGCTTTGATTCGGTGGCATCCTCTTTTGGCGTGAGTCAGATTTTTACATCCTCTGTATTTTAGAATTTGTTTCTTATTTTTCGATATTCTCTGGGCGAATATCCTTTCAGCTTGTGAAAAAGCCGGCTGAAATAAAGCTGGTTATCATATCCGACAATCTTAGAAATCTCATTGATAGAATACGTTGTTGTTTCAAGTAACATCTGAGCATTGTTGATACGGATTCCCACAATAAATTGCATTGGCGTGGAACCGGTATATTTTTTGAAATTTCGGATAAACCAGCTGACACTCATGCCTCGTGAGGCCGCATAATCGTCAATATTAATATTTTGATTGTAGTTTTCACTGAAAAAGGTAACAGCGTTATCCATCTCATGATCAAGATATTCATTTTTCAAGATGTGTTCTCTGGCCAGTTCCCGGTGGAAGCTAATCAGAAGATGACGCAGCAAAAGAGCAAGCATTTCTTCGTAATTATCCTGACAGCGTTGAAGTTCGATGATAATACGTTTGAAAAGCTGTTCATATTCCTTAGATGTACCAACTTGAAAGATACGTTCTTTATCTGGAAATCCATATTGACGCAAGATATTTTTTACATTGCTCCCTGTGAAGTGAATCCAGTATACTTCTGTTTTATCATCTCCATAATATTCATATTTCTGAAGTTCTTTCGGTCTGTAAAGTACAATGTTACCGGCTGGAACAATCATTTCGTTATTGACATTATCAAAATGAAAATGCCCACAACCAGCAGTGATATATATAATCTGATAATCCAGACGTCCCCTTGGACGGTAGGTAGGAAGCTTAGGATGGCTGGAAAGACGATAAGTACCACAGCTTCCTACAATCAACGGATGACTTTTATCTTTGAAATCCATATGTGAATGGTTCAAATAACCGGTGTTCATGTACATATGACATCACCTCTTTCCTACTTTTTTTGTTATTGTATCATTTAGTGCATATTTTGTCTAATTCAATTCATAGACATGTTTTGCATTTTATCATAAGCTATATATAACATAATAAAGAAATGTAAATATAAAAGTAAAAGACAGGATTTTTTGTAGGGGAACAAAAAAGTATATGTATTGAAGGAGCGTTATTTATGATTGTACCACGTTATTATGAGAATTTAAGCGTACTGCACGAAAACACAATGCCAGCCAGAGCCTATTATATTCCGGCATCCAGAAGAATGGATAACTTGGTGGAACACAGAGAAGAGTCAGATCGTATGCAGTTATTGAATGGAACTTGGAAATTCCAGTATTTTAACAGCATCTATGACATTCAGGATTCTTTCTTTGAGAAGAATTATGATACAGAAAATTTTGATGAGATTCAGGTTCCAAGTGTATGGCAGATGGCTGGATATGATACACACCAGTATACAAACATCCGGTATCCATTTCCGTTTGATCCGCCATATGTGCCACAGGATATTCCGTGTGGAGCCTATGTACATAATTTTGAGTACAGTAGAGATGAGAAAGCATCAAAAGCTTTTTTGAACTTTGAAGGAGTAGACAGTTGCTTTTATGTATGGATCAATGGCTCTTATATAGGATACAGCCAGGTTTCACATATGACCAGTGAGTTTGATGTTACCGATGTACTTCAGGATGGAACGAATACGGTGGCAGTGTTGGTCATGAAATGGTGTGATGGTTCTTATTTGGAAGATCAGGACAAATTCCGTATGAGTGGTATTTTCCGGGATGTGTACATTTTGAAACGCCCAAAACAGGCAATCAGTGATTATCATATTAAAACAAGAATTGAGGATATGATTGCGAAAGTAGAAATTGAAATGAAATTCTACTCTCCGTTAAATGTAAAAATTTCGATTGAAGATAGAACCGGAGCAGTTGTAGCACTAGGAAGTATTGCTGAAGAAGGAACAGCTGTATTAGAAATCGCAAGTCCGGAACTTTGGAATACAGAAAATCCATATCTATATAAACTGATTTTTGAAACAGAGAATGAAGTAATTGTAGACCACATTGCATTAAGAAAGATAGAGATGAAAGACCAGGTTATTTATTTAAATGGACAGAAGATTAAATTCCGTGGTGTCAATCGACATGATTCCGATCCAGTTACTGGATTTACAATCAGTATGGAACAGATTACAACCGATCTTACGTTAATGAAGCAGCATAATTTTAATGCGATTCGTTCCAGCCACTATCCGAACGCACCATTTTTCTATGAAATGTGTGACAAGTATGGATTTATGGTGATAGATGAAGCAGATATTGAAGCTCATGGTCCATTTATGCTCTACAGAAAAGAAGACACCGATTACAATCGATTTAAGCGGTGGAATGAAAAGATTGCCGACGATCCAGTATGGGAAAAGGCCATCGTTGATCGTGTGAAACTCATGGTGGAACGCGACAAAAACCGTTTCTGTATTGTTATGTGGTCAATGGGAAATGAGAGTGCATATGGCTGCAACTTTGAAAAAGTACTGGAATGGACAAAGAAATTTGACCCATACCGCATCACACAATATGAGAGTGCAAGATATCGTAATTATGATGAAACATATGATTACAGCAATCTGGATGTGTACAGCCGGATGTACCCAGCGCTTTCCGAAATTCAGGAATATCTGGATAAAGATGGAAGCAAACCCTTCCTTTTGGTAGAGTACTGTCACAGCATGGGAAACGGACCTGGAGATTTTGAAGATTACTTCCAGATGATTCAGGATAATGATAAAATGTGCGGCGGCTTTGTCTGGGAATGGTGTGACCATGCGATTGCTCATGGAACTGCTGAGAATGGAAAGACAATCTATGCTTATGGGGGCGACCATGGCGAAGAAATTCATGATGGCAACTTCTGTATGGATGGATTAGTATATCCGGACAGAACGGTACATACAGGACTTTTGGAATACAAGAATGTTTATCGCCCGGCAAGAGTTATTTCCTATAACAAAGAAAGCGGAGAACTGGTGCTTCATAACTACATGGATTTTGATGACTTGAAAGATTATGTGAAGATCAGTTATGAATTGACACAGGACGGTCTTGTGATAGGTAAAGGTAAACTTCCGGAATTTTCTGTGGCACCACACAGAGAAGGAAAAACAAACCTGAAGGTCAATATACCAGAGAATGGAAAATGTTATTTAAAATTTATTTACCATCTGAAAAAGGAATTGCCACTGTTGGCTGAAGACCATATTCTTGGATTTGATGAAATTGAGGTAAGCAAAGATGGTGCAAAATGTAAACTTGCTGAGAAATGGCTACAAAAAACAGCAGTGGACTCTGAATTGCAGGTAAATGAAAATGATACACAGATTCATATCAAGGGGCGTGAATTTACTTATACCATAGACAAACGTACTGCACTCTTTACAGAGATGAAATTCGCAGGGCGGGAATACTTGAACCATCCGATGGAATTAAATATTTGGAGAGCTCCAACAGATAACGATATGTACATCAAGTCTGAATGGAAGAAAGCCCACTATGATAAAGCTTATACAAGAGCCTACACGACAGAGGTCGTGCAGGAAAAACATGGTGTGAAAATTACAAGCCATGCGGCCGTTGTGGCAGAGACAGTACAGAAGATTCTTGATGTGACGATCACATGGAAAATAGAAGCTGCTGGAAAGATCGATGCAGATATTGCAGTAACAAAAGATGATGAATTCCCGGACCTGCCAAGATTTGGTGTGAGGATGTTCCTGGATAAAAAACTTTCAGCTGCACGATACTTTGGAATGGGACCACAGGAAAGCTATTGTGACAAACATCAGGCTGCGAGCCACGGTTTGTATCAGGCAAATGTAGATGATTTGCATGAAGATTATATTCGCCCACAGGAAAATGGAAGCCATTATGATTGTGAATATGTAGAGCTTAACAACAGTCGATATGGAATTGTGGTATCCGCGGAAAATGCTTTCTCATTCAATGCTTCTTATTATACGCAGGAAGAACTTGAGAAGAAAACGCATAATTATGAACTGACAGAATCAGATAGTATAGTATTTTGCGTTGACTACGCATTAAATGGCATTGGTTCTAACAGTTGTGGTCCGGTTGTATTGGATCAGTACCGATTTGATGATGTATTATTCCGGTTCCAGTTTACCCTGATACCGTATGTAAAGGGATAATCATACGGTTAGACATATTGAGATTCTAAGTGCAATGAAGATGAGGAGCAAAGAAATTCGATGGAAGAAAAAAAGTATTTGAAATGGTATAACAAAATTGGATATGGTTCAGGTGATATTGCAGGCAATGTAGTCTATGCGTTCCTGACCTCCTTTATGATGGTCTATCTGACGGATTCAGTAGGGCTTGCTGCAGGTGTAGTAGGTACACTGATTGCTGTATCAAAATTATTTGATGGCTTTACGGATATATTCTTTGGATCAATGATCGACAAAACACACAGTAAAATGGGAAAAGCAAAGCCTTGGATGCTATACGGATATATTGGTTGTGCCATTACGCTGGTCGGCTGCTTTGCAGTACCGGTGAGTTTGGGAACAACGGCTAAATATGCATGGTTCTTTATTTCTTATACACTGTTAAATGGTGTGTTTTATACAGCAAACAATATTGCTTATTCAGCACTTACGTCACTGATTACAAAGAACAGCAAAGAGCGTGTACAGATGGGATCTTACCGTTTTATTTTTGCATTTTCAACAAGTCTTCTGATTCAGGCGGTTACAGTTGGATTTGTAGATAAATGTGGTGGAGATGCTGCGGCATGGAGAACGGTTGCTATTATCTATGCAATCATTGGTCTGGTCGTAAATACGATTTCAGCACTTTCTGTTAAGGAACTTCCGGAGGAAGAACTTAATGAAGGAGAAGTAAAGAATGATAATGAAAAGTACGGAATGGTACAGGCATTCAAGCTTCTTGTCAAAAACAAATATTACATGATGATTTGTGGAACATATATTTTACAGCAGTTATATGGTGCCATGATTGGAGCTGGCATTTATTACATGACATGGGTACTGAAAAATAAGAATTTGTTTGGACAATTTGCATGGGCAGTAAATATTCCACTGATCATTGCCCTGATTTTCACACCGACATTAGTTGGTAAGTGGAAAGGTATGTATAAACTGAACTTAAGAGGTTACGTCTTAGCAGTCATCGGTAGAGCACTTGTTGTTGTTGCCGGATATATGGGTAGTGTTCCGCTGATGATGGCGTTTACAGCTCTTGCAGCCTTAGGTCAGGGACCATGGCAGGGAGATATGAATGCTGTTATTGCATCCTGCTCTGAATACACTTATCTTACACAGGGAAAGAGAATTGATGGAACGATGTACTCTTGTACTTCTCTTGGTGTAAAAATCGGTGGAGGTATTGGAACCGCTGTTGTTGGATGGATGCTTGAGTTCAGTGGATATGTCGGAACAAATGCAACTCAGCCACAGTCTGCACTTGATATGATGCAGTTCATGTATCTTTGGCTTCCGTTAATCTTTGATGTATTGATTATGTTTGTACTTTCAAGAATGAATGTAGAAGATACAAATAAAAAACTGAAAGCAGAAAAAGGAATTGCTGCAGATGAAGTAACAGATGCATTAGACATAAATTAGAATTGACAGGAAAAAGCGTTGTCTGATCAGTGTTTGATGAGGCAATGCTTTTTTCTTGTGCGCCCGGCGGCGCACGTTTCTAACGGGTTAAAGTCCCGAATCCGCCCGGTAGTGGGAAGGATATAGCCGAAGGCAAGGGTGTCCATCGTGAGGTGGAATCTAAAGGAAGCCGGATGTGGGAACAGACTAACCACGGGCAAATCTCTGGTCTGACGAACAGAAATCTCATATAAGGTTATGCATGAGGGTAAGGCTACAAGTCAAGTCAAAGCCCAATAACTACACGGAATCATGTATGATAAATGAGGCAGATGGATGGAGAGGAAGAAACGTGTGGTACCCGGGGAGGTCTGTGCGGTATGCCTTGAAAGAGGTAATCATTGCATAAAGCAATGCTGAACGCATAGAAGTCAGCAGAGGTCATAGTAGCCGAGAGGTGAAGGACCGAATCAGTAGGAGTCTTGAGTATGACCGAGAAAGGAGGAATGACCGTCTATGGCAGAAAACATTGAAAACAATGGCTGTTCGCAAAGAGATAATGCGGAACATGAAGGGTATGTGAAAGCGTCTAGGTCATTCAATCGGATATGGAAAGAAAGAGACAGTGCACAGCCGAGACTTTTAGAAGCGATACTGTATAAAGATAACTTTAACAGAGCGTATAAGAGAGTTAAGGCAAACAAGGGAGCGCCAGGAATTGATGGCATGACCATTGAAGAGGCTCTTCCATATCTAAAGGAGCATCAACAAGAGATAACCGACCGCATTTATCGTGGAAAGTATACTCCGTCTCCAGTAAGACGAGTTGAGATTCCCAAACCAGATGGTGGTGTGCGAAAGCTTGGCATACCAACAGTGGTAGACCGTACACTTCAACAGGCAATAACCCAACAGTTAGTGCCAATCTATGAACCGCTGTTTGCAGAGGACAGCTATGGCTATCGTCCGAACAGAAGTGCAAAAGACGCAATACTTAAGGTTAAGGAGTATACCGAACAAGGCTATACATTTGCTGTAGTCCTTGACTTGACAAAGTACTTCGATACTCTTAATCACGAAATTCTCATCAATCTTCTCCGAAAGAATGTAAAAGATGAACGTGTAGTACAGTTGATAAAGCGCTACCTGAAAAGCGGTGTAATGGAAAACGGAGTAGTCATTGACACAGAGGAAGGCTCACCACAAGGTGGGAATCTATCACCATTGTTGGCAAATGTCTACCTCAATGAGTTTGACCAAGAATTCTTGAAAAGAGGTGTTCCATGCATAAGATATGCAGATGACATTGTGCTTCTTGCAAAGAGCAAGCGAGCATCTGAGAGACTCTTGGAAAGCAGTACAAAATATCTTGAGGAGAGGCTGAAACTTATAGTCAACCGAGAAAAGAGTCGTACGGTCAGCGTATTTGCAATCCGAAATTTTAAATTCCTTGGCTTTGCATTGGGAAGGAACGGAAAAGGCATTTATGTCCGAGTTCATCCGAAGTCATGGAAGAAGTTTAAGTCCAGACTGAAGGAGTTGTCTTCCCGTAAACGATGTCAGTCAATCAAACCAAGCCTTGAGAAAATCAAGGTATATGCAAGAGGATGGCTGAACTATTACGGAATAGCAAGTATGAGGAGCAACATTGAAGATATCAACGGATGGCTCTATCACAGAATACGCATGTGTATATGGAAACAGTGGAAACTTCCAAGAACAAAGAAAAGAAATCTGATAAAGATGGGAGTACACGAATACTATGCGAACATGGCAGCAAACTGCCGAAGAGGACAATGGTATTGTGCGAATCTGACAACAGTTAAGAAAGCCATGACAAAAGAAAGACTGATAAACGGTGGCTTCTACGATTTAGCCACAGCTTATCAGTCGGTGCACGTCAACTATTGAAACCGCCGTGTACCGAACGGTACGCACGGTGGTGTGAGAGGACGGGAGCTAATCACTCCCTCCTACTCGATTTCGGCATTTATACATGGTATGGATGTTCAAAATATTCAGTGTAGAATACTAAAAGGTCATTCAGATATTTTTTTAGATTACTCATTTGCAATTCCTCCTTTCCTTATTTACAAGTTGATTATAAGATAGGTGTAAAAGGATTGCTTGCCAAATCGAAAGAAGATATAGACAAATGTTGCAAAGGGGAGTATTTCATGCAGTTAAAATATGTTGACACAAAAGAGGAGATTATAGCAATAAATAGGAAGTCAAAACATATTGAACCACATCTTCATAATGCACTGGAGATCGTTTGTGTAACAAGTGGATCATTAGAACTTGGTGTCGGACAGGAACTATACCATATGGAAAAAGGAGATATAGGTTTTGTATTTCCGGATGTTATTCATCACTATCAGGTACTGACACCCGGTGTAAATAAAGCGACTTATCTGATTGCATCGCCATTTACGATAGCCAAATTTGCAGATATCATGCAATCCATGGCTCCTGAATACCCAATCATCAAAGCGGAAAAGGTTGAACTGGAGGTATATAGGGTTATAAATGCAATTTTAGAGACAGAACAGTCGGATATTACTGTTGCACAGGCATATCTTCAAATTGTGTTGGCACGCTGCATAGGAAAATTAAATTTGGTAGAAAAGAGCAGTGTGGGGAGCAACGATCTTATTTATCAGACAGTTTCCTATATATCAGCAAATTTCAAGAAGAAGTTTTCGCTGGAAGAGATGGCAAAAGACCTGGGCGTGAGCAAATATGTTTTATCCAGACTCTTTTCCAAGACATTCCATAGAAACTTTAATCAATATCTTAACGATGCAAGGCTGAACTATGCATGCCATCGTTTGGAAAATACGAGTGATTCTATTACAAATATTTGTCTGGATAGTGGATTTGAAAGTCAGAGAACATTTAACCGAGTATTTAAAGAAAGATATAAAATATCACCAAGTGATTATCGGAGTACTTGTGTGAAAGAGATGTTGTCATAAAAGGTTCTGTTGATCGAAATATTTACTTTGATTTTACAGTACTATGTATTTGATTTTATGTGTGGATGATATAATGAGCGAAAGTGAGAAAAATGCAAATTTATTTGCATTTGACGAACGGCGATATTATTGAGTGATGAAATCACGATATAATATGAAAATATTTGTAGAAAATAGAGTTTTTATTTTATTATGAAAAGAACAAGGTGCATTCTAAAGAGACAAGAAAGGCAGGGCGTATATGAACATGGGAAAATCCATAATTGATTTTAATGAAAAAAAAGGATTCATCTGTGATATGGATGGTGTGATTTATCATGGCAATCAAATATTGCCAGGTGTTCCAGAATTCATCCAGTGGTTGCATGATGAAAAGAAAGAATATTTATTTTTGACAAATAATAGTGGATATACGCCACGGGAATTAAATCAGAAACTGGCAAGGATGGGACTTGATGTACCAGAAGAACATTTTTACACCAGCGCATTGGCAACAGCCGCTTTTTTAAAGGAACAGGCGGCAGGCTGTTCAGCATTTGTGATAGGAGAAGCCGGTCTCTTAAATGCACTTTATGACGTTGGCATTACAATGAATGATGTAAATCCAGATTATGTTGTTGTGGGAGAGGGACGCTCCTATTCATTGGATACTTTAACGAAAGCAACGAATTTAGTTCTGAAGGGAGCTAAGCTGATTGGAGCAAACTCGGATGTTTCCGGACCGATCGAGAACGGAATCGCTCCTGCCTGTCGTGCATTGATTGCACCAATTGAAATGGCAACAGGTACACAGGCATATTTCTGTGGGAAACCGAATCCACTGATGATGAGAACAGGATTAAATATGCTTGGATGTCATTCGGCAGAAGCTGTAATGGTTGGGGATCGTATGGATACAGATGTGATTTCAGGAATGGAAAGTGGTATGTCTACTGTATTGGTGCTCTCTGGATGTTCAACGAAGGATACACTCAAAACTTATGCTTATCTTCCGACAATGGTATTGAATGGAGTGGGAGATATCGCCAGTATGGCAAAAGCAAAAGAGGAATAGTGTGATTAGACAAATACCAAGAGGTAAAGTATATGATGAAACTTGATAATTTTGTAGGAATGATGACAGGACATTTTGATAATAAGAATCAATTTAAGAAAATGCAGGCAGAAGGGAAAACATATCCATATGCGGAACATGTAAATACAATCTGTAATGACAAAATGAATAACCTTCCTGAAGATTTCAAAGGAAAATTTGTTGTTGAAGAGAGTTATTATGAAATGTGGGTCTATATCAAAATAGTTCCGCGCCAGTTCCTGTTTCACGTCGCTACAACAAGCTTTTTTACGTGAAATGGGCCAGAAACTGGCTTCTTTGGCTGATAGTTCCGCATTTTTCAAAAAAGGCAGGAAATTTTTTGGCAAGTTGGGTGCAGAGATCCACGTCCCGGTCCGGGACACATAACCCCAGAGCCCACGCCCGAACCCGGTCAATAAAGTGCGGAACCCCAGAACCACCTCTTTCCAAACCCACAGGGATGTGCTATAATATAATGTTGTATCGGGCAAATCCAGCCAGGATTTGCCCGAGCTGTGTAAGGAAAGAAAGAGAAAGGCAGAATATCCTGGAAACCAGGAATTTCTGAACAAGGTAATTGATAGCATGAAATTAGGTATCGTCGGACTTCCAAATGTAGGAAAAAGTACATTATTTAATTCTCTGACCAAGGCAGGAGCGCTGTCTGCAAACTATCCCTTTGCAACAATTGATCCGAACGTTGGCATCGTATCTGTTCCGGATGAGAGAATTGTAAAACTGGGCGAGCTGTATCATACAAAGAAAGTAACACCGGCTACCATTGAATTTGTAGATATTGCAGGTCTGGTAAAGGGTGCCAGCAAAGGTGAGGGACTTGGCAACCAGTTTCTGGCAAATATCCGTGAGGTAGACGCCATTGTTCATGTGGTACGCTGCTTCGAGGACCCGAATATCATTCATGTGGATGGTTCCATTGATCCGGCAAGAGATATTGAGACGATTAACCTGGAGCTGATCTTCTCTGATATCGAGATTCTGGACAGAAGAATTTCCAAGATCGGAAAACAGGCAAAGATGGATAAAACCTATGCCAAAGAACTGGAACTGGTAGAGGCTGTCAAAGCGCATCTGGAAGAGGGCAAGATGGCAAGAACCTTTGAGGTGCCTGATGATGAAGACGATCAGCTGTGGTTTAAGAATTACAATCTTCTGACTGCAAAACCGACGATCTATGCAGCCAACGTAACAGAGGATGATCTGGCAGATGACGGAGCTTCCAATCCACACGTAGCAAAAGTAAGAGAGATGGCAAAAGAAGAAGGCGCAGAAGTATTTGTCATCTGTGCACAGATTGAGCAGGAACTCTCTGAACTGGATGAGGATGAGAAGAAAGAATACCTGGAGGATCTGGGTGTAGAGTCCAGTGGACTTGACAAACTGGTGGCAGCAAGCTACAGCCTTTTGGGACTGATCAGTTTTCTGACTGCAGGAGAAGATGAGTGTCGTGCATGGACGATCAAGAAAGGTACCAAGGCACCGCAGGCAGCAGGTAAGATTCATACAGATTTTGAACGCGGATTTATCAAGGCAGAGGTTGTGAACTATCAGGATCTTCTTGATAATGGAAGCCTTTCCGCAGCGAGAGAAAAGGGAATCGTCGGCATGGAAGGAAAAGATTATGTGGTTAAAGACGGTGATGTGATTCTGTTCCGCTTTAATGTATAAACAGTTACCAGGAACGGAGTATGGTTGAGCTTAACTGTAAATGTCGAAAAATGTCGATAGAATCCGGTTGCAAAAGATTCGTGCAGAAACTAAAATAAAAGCATGAATCGTACCGGGCGATTCATAAGGAAAGGATTACTCATCGATGAACATGTCAATTAACTTTCCGCATCTGGGGATATACCTGGATCATGTGGGAAAATTCATTTCTGTGTTCGGCTTTCCGGTTGCGTACTATGGAATTATCATGGGATGCTCCATTTTGTTAGGATTGTTTCTGGCAGAGAGGGAAGCAAAGCGGACGGGGCAAAATCCGGACACATATACAGATCTGGTGATCTATGCCATTGTGGTCTCCATTATTTGTGCACGGGCATATTATGTGATTTTCTCATGGGACAACTATAAGGACAATCTGCTCAGCATTTTTAATCTGAGACAGGGTGGAATCGCGATTTATGGAGCTGTGATCGGAGCTGTGCTGACAGTCTTTGTGTACAGCCGTGTGAAAAAGCAGTCTTTTACACTGATGCTGGATACGGCATGTATCGGACTGGTTGCAGGTCAGATACTGGGACGCTGGGGTAATTTTTTTAACAGAGAAGCCTTTGGCGGATATACGGACGGGCTGTTTGCCATGCAGCTTCCTGTTAGTGCAGTGCGTGCACATGAGATCACTGAGCAGATGTGGGAACATGTGCAGATCATCGGAGGAGAGCAGTTTATACAGGTACATCCGACTTTTTTGTACGAGTCACTTTGGAATCTGATCGTGATTTGTTTTCTCTACTGGTACCGGACGCGAAAAAAATTTCAAGGTGAAGAGTTCCTGATGTACCTTCTGGGATACGGAATGGGACGTATCTGGATTGAAGGCCTTCGGACAGATCAGCTTCAGATCGGGGGGACAGGCATCCCTGTTTCACAGCTTCTGGCAGGTGTCCTGATATTGTTTTCTCTTGCTATGATTATAAGGGGAAGAAATCGTTTGAAAACAAAGGAACTGACAGAGAAAAATGAACATTAAACAGGCAATTGAAGAACAGCGTAGTGTGTTGGACAAAATGGCGGAGAATGCCACTCATCTGACAGAACTTCTTGAGGAGGCCAGAAAAATGGACCGCCTCATAGAAGCATACGAAACGGAAGTACACACAACTGCATAAGGACAAAAAATGCCGTGGAGCAGATAAATGCTCCACGGTATTTTTTTGGAAAAATTCCGCAAAATGGAAGCTGAAAATCATAAGAAATTCTTAAGATTGTATTGATTTTTGGAAAGATAGGGGGTATTATTAACAAGTAAGTGGAGAAAAGTGGTGCATAATGGTTCCTGAGTGGAATAAAGTGGAGGAACCGACAGTGCGAAAGAGGGTGAAGACGCATGTTCATGGGCGAGTACAGACATACGGTAGATCCCAAGGGCAGGCTGATTGTTCCCTCCAAGTTCCGCGAACTGCTTGGTGCAGAATTCGTCGTGACAAGAGGACTGGATGGCTGTCTTTTTGTATATCCTATGGATAGCTGGGAAGCCTACGTGGCAGACCTGAAAAAACTTCCCCTTACAGACAAAAATGCCCGGCTTTTCATGCGTTTTATCGTGGCAGGAGCCACTACCTGCGAGCTGGACAAGCAGGGACGAATTTTACTTCCTGCAACCCTTCGTGAATTTGCAGGACTGGAAAAGGATGTACTGTTAGCCGGAATGCTGGATCATATTGAGATCTGGAATGAGGAACGCTGGAAAGAAAATGCAGATTTTGGTGATATGGACATGATTGCCAGCCATCTGAATTATTTGAACAACAAGGAGTGAGTACAGACACATGGAATTTAATCATTATTCTGTCATGCTACATGAGACCATCGAAGAACTTCATATTCAGCCTGACGGAATCTATGTGGATGGGACGCTCGGGGGCGGTGGACATGCATATGAGGTCTGCAGCCGCTTATCGGATCGGGGTCATTTTTACGGAATTGACCAGGATGCAGCGGCAATTCAGGCAGCAGGGGAACGGCTTTCTGGTTTCGGGGAGAAAGTGTCTATTATCCGAAGCAATTACTGCCAGATGGTGCAGGAGCTGAAAACCAGAGGTGTTACCGGAGTAGACGGAATTGTTCTTGATCTGGGAGTGTCTTCCTATCAGCTGGATGAAGCGGACAGAGGGTTTACTTACCGGGAAGATGCGGCGCTTGATATGCGGATGGATCAGCGGCAGGATAAAACAGCGAAAGATATTGTAAACGGTTACAGCGAGATGGAGCTGTACCGGGTCATCCGTGATTACGGAGAAGATAAATTTGCAAAAAATATTGCCAAACATATTGTACAGGCAAGAGAGAAGAAACCAATCGAGACCACAGGAGAGCTGGTAGAGATTATCAAGGCTGCAATTCCGGCAAAGATCCGGATGCAGAAAGGCCATCCGGCCAAGCAGACATTTCAGGCCATCCGAATTGAGCTGAATCGGGAACTGGAAGTGTTGAGGGATTCACTGGATGACATGATTGATTTCCTGAATCCAGGTGGAAGACTGTGTATTATCACTTTCCATTCTCTGGAGGATCGAATAGTAAAAAATGCATTTCGGAAAAATGAACATCCATGTACGTGCCCGCCGGATTTTCCGGTATGTGTATGTGGAAAGGTTTCCAAAGGCAGAGTGATAACAAGAAAGCCTATTCTTCCGGGAGAGAGGGAGCTGGAAGAAAACAGCAGGTCAAAAAGTGCCAAGCTGAGGGTTTTCGAAAGGGCATAAAATAAAAGAGTGATATGGGAGGAATACGGCATATGTCCACAGGAAGAAGACGTGGAGTGATAGAAGGTAATACTGTACGAAAGATACAGCCATCACAGCGGCCATATATTGAGCAGCATCCGCAGAGAAATGTACGGCATCATGCAGAAAAGGTATCTTATGTAAATATTCTGTATACCATCTTTCTGGCGGCAGCGGCCTGTATGGTTTTGTGGTCCTGCGTGAATTATTTACAGCTGCAGGCGGAGACGACCAGCCGGATGAAACATATTGCATCACTGGAGACGCAGCTGGAAGATCTGAGAAAAGAAAACGATGACCATTATACGAGAATTATGACTTCCGTAGATCTGGATTATATCAGAGATGTAGCCATTAACGAACTGGGCATGGTGTATGCCGGACCGGATCAGGTTGTTCTGTATGATAATGGAACAGATGACTATGTAAGACAGGACGGAGATATCCCATCAGATCATTCCAGTCTGAAGGATAAGGTTCTTGGAAAAGATGGAGAATAGGAGTATTCAGTGTCGACACGCAGAAGACATCATCATTTGACGAGAAGACAGAAGATAACTTTAAAAATGAAACGTAAATTAGCACTATTATTTGTCGTAATAGTGCTGATTTTAGTTGGAATTATTGTACGTCTGGTTTACATTAACCGGGTGAGCGGAGAACAGTATACGAAAAAAGTTCTTGCACAGCAGGATACCAACAGTACGACACTTCCCTACAAACGAGGAGATATTTATGACCGGAACGGCACTGTGCTTGCCACCAGTGAGAAAGTATACAACGTGATTCTCGATCCGGGTGTCCTGTGGGAATATCATGATGAAGATCCGGAAAAGGATTATCTGGAACCAACTCTTCAGGCATTGGTAGAATGTTTTGAGATGGATCGGTCTGAACTGGACACCATTATGTCAGAGAAGAAGAACAGCCATTATGTAGTGCTGAAAAAAGAACTGACCAAGGACGAGGTACAGTCTTTTGAGGATAAGCAGAATGAGAAGGATGACAAAGGAAATAAAGTCAACCGAATAGAAGGTGTCTGGCTTCAGGATACTTATATCCGTCGTTATCCTTACGACTCTCTGGCATGTAATGTCATTGGTTACACTGTATCCGGAAATGTGGGGCAGTATGGTATTGAACAGCAATATTCCGACACTCTGAATGGGGAGGACGGAAGGAGTTATAATTACCTGAATGAGGATCTGGAGCAGGACAAAACAATAAAAGCAGCAGTGGACGGAGAGAGTGTTGTTTCCACTGTTGATGTAACCCTGCAGAAAATCGTGGAAAAAGCAATTGACGATTTTCAGGAAAAATATACAAATGCAGCCCGCGAGGGGGATGGAAGTAAGACGGCAGCAGCCATTATGATGGATCCTAATACAGGTGAAGTGCTGGCCATGGCGAGCAACCGCCGGTATGATCTGAATAATCCTTATGATGTGGTGGCAAATGGACTTTATTCGGAAGAAGATGCAGCAAATCTTTCAGAAGAAGACCGGTTAAATGCGCTGAATGAACTGTGGAGAAATTTCTGTGTCAGTGATACCTATGAGCCGGGTTCTACAGCAAAACCAATTACGGTGGCAGCAGCGCTGGAGACAGGAGTCGTACATGATGGAGATACCTTCCTGTGCGATGGAAATCAGACCGTCGGTGGACACACCATCTGGTGCGCAAAGAAGATAGGGCATGGTATTATTGATCTGGAAGGCTCATTGAAATTCTCCTGTAATGACGCTTTGATGCAGATTGCAGCGAAACTGGGAGAAGAAAACTATTCCAAATATCAGAACTTGTTCAATTTTGGTTTGCGGACAGGCATTGACCTTCCGGGAGAGGCAAGAACAGACAGCCTGATTTATTATCCGTCAGATACGGCACCCAGCGAGAATCTGATTATGGGTTCTACAGACCTAGCGACCAATTCTTTTGGGCAGAACTTTAACGTGACGATGATTCAGATGGTATCTGCATTTTCTGCGACCATTAACGGAGGCTATTATTACCAGCCCCATGTGGTGAAAAAGATTCTTTCCAGTGATGGTGGTACGATAAAGAATGTGGAACCGGTGCTTTTGAGAACACCTATTTCCACGAAGACATCAGCACTGATCCGTCGTTATTTGTACAACACCATGTATGGCCCGCAGGACGCCAATGGAAATAATGCGACTGGACGCAATGCCAGAATTGCTGGATATGCCATGGGTGGTAAGACCGGTACCGCAGAGAAGATTCCGAGGGATAAGACGAATTATGTGGTTTCCTTTATTGGATTTGCACCGGTGGATCATCCGCAGGTAGTGCTTTATGTGGTTGTGGATGAACCGAATGCAGTAAAGCAGTCCACCAGTTCCTTCGCGCAGGAAATCTGGAAAAATATTATGAAAGAAGCGCTTCCGTACCTGAATATTTATCCGACAGAGGAAATTCCGGATGATATGAAGGATGAGGTGGAAGCGGAGCAGAAGGCAGCGGAGGAAGCTGCGGCAGCAGAAGAATCTTCCGAAGAATCGGAAGATCAGCAGGAAGAAGGCACGGTGGTGGATCCCCAGACAGGAGAGACAGTGACTATGCCGGATCCGGATACTGTTGATCAGGCGGATGATTCTGTTCTGGGAGATTCTCCGGTCAATGAAAATCTGGTGGATACCCAGCCGGAAAATGCGACAGAAGAGCCGCAGGATGATAATCCAACGGAATAGAATGACCGAATAACTATAAAAAGCATTTCATAGAATAGATCTGAGAATCTATGCTGTGGGGTGCTTTTTTGTATTGTAAAACATTTCATAGAAAGAAAATTTTGATCGTGTTTGGCGTGTGCGTGTTCAGTTTTTTTACGCTGGCAGGGAGACTTGCCTATCTGATGATTTTTGAATCTGCCTATTATCAGCAGCTGGCGAAAGATCTTCATGAGAGGGAGCGAAGTATTAAAGCGGCCAGGGGCCGGATCATTGACCGGAATGGAACCATTCTGGCAGATAACCGGACTGTCTGCACGATTTCTGTCATACACAGTCAGGTAAAAGAACCGGAACAGATCATTCAGATGTTGACGGAGGAACTGGGACTTTCGGAAGAATGGGTACGAAAACGAGTGGAAAAGGTCAGTTCCATTGAACGGATCCAGTCTAATGTGGAGAAAGAGATCGGGGATCGGATCCGAAATTATGGCTATGAGGGAGTCAAAGTGGATGAGGATTTCAAACGGTATTATCCTTATGGCGAATTGGCGTCCAAGGTGCTGGGATTTACGGGAAGCGATAATCAGGGGATTATCGGACTGGAGGTAAAATACGAGGATTATCTGCAGGGAATTCCGGGCAGGATTCTGACCCTTACCGATGCAAGAGGAGTGGAGATTGAAAATGCCAAAGAAAACCGGGTAGAACCGGTGGCAGGAAACGATCTGGTGGTGAGCCTTGATTATAATATCCAGTCCTATGCTCAGCAGGAGGCACTAAAAGTCATGGAATATAAACAGGCAGACTATGTGTCCATTCTGGTCATGAATCCGCAAAACGGAGAAATCTATGCCTGTGTCAACGTACCGGAATTTGATCTGAATGATCCGTTTACACTGCCGGAAGATATGGATATTTCCTCCATGACCGATCAGGAAAAGCAGGATGCCAGAAATCAGATGTGGAGAAACCAGTGCGTCAATGATACTTATGAACCGGGATCCACCTTTAAAATCTTTACCTCCTCGGCAGCGTTGCAGTCAGGAACATCCACTTTGCAGGATCAGTATTACTGCCCCGGCTATAAAATTGTGGAAGACCGGCGGATCCGCTGCCATAAGGCGGGCGGCCATGGCGCGGAAGATTTTACCCATGCGATGGAAAATTCCTGCAATCCGGCCTTGATGACGATGGGTTTAAAAATGGGATCCAGGATGTTTTATCAGTATTTTAATGACTATGGGCTGCTCACAAAGACGGGAATTGACATTCCGGGCGAGGCGTCCACCATTATGCATCAGCTGGAAAATATCGGGGAAGTGGAGCTGGCGACCATGACCTTTGGACAGTCCTTTCAGATCACACCAGTACAGTTGGCAGTGATGGCGGCTTCCGTGGTGAACGGAGGGCGGAGAGTGACACCACATTTTGGGGTTGCGATTCAAAACCGGGAAGGCAAGGTGTTAAAAGAACTGGAGTATCCGGTGACGGAAGGAATCGTATCGGAGGAAGTCTCCGGACAGATGCGGGAAATTTTGGAAAAGGTAGTGTCGGAAGGGTCCGGGCATAAAGCCTATCTGGAAGGCTACCGGATTGGCGGAAAGACAGCAACTTCCCAGACACTGCCAAGAAGTGCTCACAAATATATTTCTTCTTTCTTGGGGTTTGCTCCGGCGAATGATCCCCAGGTGCTGGCAGTGTGCATCGTTCATGATCCCCAGGGTATCTACTATGGTGGAACCGTCTGCGCACCGGTGGTAAAAAATATCTTTGCCAATATTCTGCCGTATCTGGGGATAGAAAAAGAACCAGAAAAAGAATAAGAAAAAAGCAGGTAAGGGGAGTCGAACCCCCCTCCTCAGCTTGGGAAGCTGATGTTCTACCGATGAACCATACCTGCAGGATATTTTATATATTACACCTGCCTTGGGCAAAAAGCAAGGAAAAAAGAGGTTGATAATTCACTACGGAAGACGTATACTTCAAAAAGAACGAATGAATGAAGAGGTGTAAGAGAATGATGGATGTAAAGATTGCCCTCCCGGTGCTGATTTCTTTTGCGATCAGTGCAGCGGCAGGTCCGATTGTGATTCCGATTTTAAGAAAGTTAAAGGTGGGACAGACGGTCAGGGATGATGGCCCCCAGACTCATCTGAAGAAAAATGGAACACCGACCATGGGCGGTGTGATTTTCCTTCTGGCAGTGCTGATTACGTCACTGATCTACGCGCCCCAGTATCCGAAGGTAATTCCGGTGCTCTTTATGACGGTGGGATTTGGAATTGTTGGTTTTCTGGATGATTTTATCAAAGTCGTGCTTCATCGGTCAGAGGGTCTGACGCCGGGACAGAAGATGGCAGGCCAGCTGGTGGTGACAGCCGTATTTGCTTATTATATGGCAAAGATTTCGGATGTGGGACTGACACTGAAGGTGCCGTTTTTCCCGAATATCAGTCTGAATCCCGGATGGTTATCCATTCCGCTTCTGTTCTTTGTTGTCATTGGAACGGTAAATGGAACTAACTTTACGGATGGACTGGACGGACTGGCTGCCAGTGTAACCGTGATGGTTGCAGTGTTTTTCTCGGTGGTAGCGTTGGGAACCAATGCAGGCATTGCGCCGATTACCCTTGCGGTTGTGGGAGGTCTTCTTGGATTCCTGCTCTTTAACGTATATCCGGCCAGCGTGTTCATGGGAGATACCGGTTCTCTGGCATTGGGAGGATTTGTGGCATCCACAGCTTATATGATGAATATGCCGCTGTTTCTTCTGCTGGTAGGTATTATCTATCTGGTAGAAGTGCTCTCTGTTATGATTCAGGTGACTTATTTTAAGGTGACTCATGGAAAACGGTTTTTCAAGATGGCACCTATTCATCATCATTTCGAAAAATGCGGCTGGTCTGAGACCCGCGTAGTGACGGTGTTTTCGATTATTACTGCTTTGTGCTGCCTGGTAGCACTGGCAGGAATTTAAGTTCTGAAAGAAAAAAAGATGCATAAACTGGTTAGAGAATTCCTTTTTGCGAAAGGCGGAAGGCATGGATAAGCAAAAAGTCGATAAGGGACTGCTGCTCCTGATTCTGGCGCTTACCATTTTCGGACTGGTGATGCTCTATAGCACGAGTGTATATAATGGCAGGGTCAAATTCGCAGACCCTGCCTATTATTTAAAAAAGCAGTTTTTTGCCACCAGTATTGGTTGGATGGTTATGTATCTGACTTCTCTTGCAGATTACCGACGGCTGATCCGGCTGGCAGTTCCTGTTTATGGATTGGCTCTCGCACTTTCCACAGCAGTGTTGTTTATTGGAGATGCATATAACGGTTCCAGAAGATGGCTTTCTCTGGGGCCGTTTTCTTTTCAACCGTCGGAATTCGCGAAGCTTACGGTGGTATTGCTGCTGTCCTTTCTTATCAGCCGGAAGGAAAAGCAGATGAAATCCTGGAAGCAGATGTTCCTGACCATCGCGTCGGTTCTTCCTATTGCGGGGCTGGTTGGGACTAACAATTTGAGTACCGCAATCATTATTCTTGGTATTGCAGTGATTCTTGTATTTGTGGCAAATCCGAAGTTTCTTCCGTTTATCGGGCTGGGGCTCTTGGGAATCGTGTTTGCCGGAATTTTTTTAAGCGTAGAATCCTACCGGCTGGAACGGATTGCCATCTGGAGAAATCCGGAGCTCTATGAAAAAGGTTATCAGACGATGCAGGGACTCTATGCCATCGGCTCCGGCGGTATTTTCGGTGTGGGACTGGGGAAAAGTATGCAGAAACTGGGATTTGTGCCGGAAGCCCAGAACGACATGATTTTTTCGATTATCTGTGAAGAGCTGGGGCTTGCAGGAGCCTGTGGTGTTATTTTGCTGTTTGGATTTCTGATCTGGAGATTGATGGTCATTGCCACCCACATCCAGGACCTGTCTGGTACTTTACTGGTGACCGGTGTCATGGGACACATTATGATTCAGGTTATTTTAAATATTGCGGTGGTCACCAACACCATTCCCAACACGGGCATTACGCTGCCGCTCATCAGTTACGGTGGTACTTCGGTGGTCTTTCTGCTGATGGAAATGGGGCTTGTGCTAAGTGTGTCCAGAGAGATGAAAAAGGAACATTGACAGGCAGATGGTGCATATCATAGTATATAGCAGCTGACCTGTTGATGGGTCCGGAGGATATGGATGTGGGTGAAGAAAAACTGTATGTCAGAGGACCTCAGAGAATGCAGGGGGAATTGCTGGTGCAGGGGTCAAAAAATGCAGTACTCCCGATTCTGGCGGCCACGCTTCTGGGAAAAGGAGTGTTCATTCTGCATCACTGTCCCAGAATTACGGATGTGGAACATATGCTGGAGCTGTTGGAAGAGACTGGCTGCAAAGTAAAAAGAGAAGGCCACATGTTGATTCTTGATACCAGAGATGCAGAAAAATGGAAGATCGAAGGGAAAGGCGCGGGAAAGATGCGTTCCACCGTTAATCTGTTGGGAAGTATCCTTGGCAGTATGCATCAGGTGGAAATTCCCTATCCTGGCGGCTGTACCATTGGCAGGAGACCCATTGATTTGCATTTAAAGGGAATGGAGCAGCTGGGAGCGGTATTTGAACGAAAAGAACATACTCTTTGCGGACGTGCAGAGAATCTTCAGGGGGCAGAAATCTATCTTGATTTTCCAAGCGTAGGAGCTACGGAGAATATTCTGCTGGCTGCAGTGACGGCAAAGGGGCAGACTATGATTCATGGAGCGGCCATGGAACCAGAGATTGTGGAACTGGCAGAATTTCTCAGAAAAATGGGAGCCAGTATTCAAGGGGATGGAACGCCGGTCATTTCCGTGGAGGGAAGGGATACACTCTATGCGGCAGAGTATATTGTTCCGTCTGACCGGATTGTGGCAGGTACGTATCTTTTGGGGACAGTGCTTACAGGTGGGGAGACAAGGCTTCTGAATGTTCAGGTGAATCATCTGGGAACATTACCGGAACTTTTGGAAGAGCTTGGGGCGAATGTGGAGACTGATCCGGGCAATCACTGGATATCCGTAAATATGAACTGTTCGGTCCGTCCGGTTTCCTATCTGACAACAGCTCCATTTCCAGGGTTCCCAACGGATCTTCAGTCAGTGCTTATGGCAGTGCTTGGAAAATCGACCGGTTTCAGTTTTCTGGAAGAGAAAATTTTTGAAGCACGCTTTCAGGTGGTGCCGGAGCTTCAGAAAATGGGAGCGAATATTCAGGCGGGAGGAGCTTTTGCCCTCATCGAAGGGGTGAAAACTTTTTACGGTGCAGACCTGGAAGCAAGAGAATTAAGAGGTGGCGCAGCCCTTGTTATGGCGGCTTTGGCCGCGGAAGGGGTAAGTTCGGTTAGTGGAATGGAATTTGTACAACGGGGCTATGAAGATTTATGTGGGGATTTAAAAAAACTGGGAGTTGTGGTAAACTACTCATAACCTAAGTGATTGAAGGAAAAAACATGGCAGGCAACAGATCAGAAAAGAGATATTGGAAAGGAATGATACTGGCAGGGGCAGTACTGGCGGTGGTTGTGGTGCTGCTTTTGTCCGTGTTTGGCGTTTTTCGGGTACGGGAAGTGACCATTACCGGAAATGAATATTATACAAAAGAACAGGTGGCAGATTTTATTGTAGGAGAAGGACTGCAGCGGAATACACTGTATCTCTACATTCGTTACAATTACATGGAACATCCGGAGATCCCGTTTATTGATACCTTCGAAGTAAAGATCGATTCCCCCAGCAGTATTACGATCCGGGTTTATGAGAAAAACATTGTAGGGTATGTGCAGTATCTGGGAAAAAATGTGTATTTTGATAAAGATGGTATCGTGGTAGAAAGCTCTGACCAGGTCATGGATGGAGTCCCTATGATCAAAGGACTTTCATTTGACAGCCTTACCATGCATCAGGCGCTGACCGTAAAGGATCCGGAGATTTTCCAGACCATTTTGAGAATTACCCAGCTGTTGGACAAGTATGATTTGAATCCGGATGAAATACGGTTTGGAAACAGTTCGGAGTTGTATTTGAAACTGGAAGATGTGACAGTGGCATTGGGAACAGGGGATTATTTGGATGAAAAAGTATCACGGCTGAAAAAACTGGAGGCAGATCTGGAAGGAAAATCGGGAACTTTGCATATGGAAAATTATACCGATGAGAGTACTCACATTTCATTGGAAGCATCCAAGTAAAAAAAAGAGAATTCATGCAAAAAAAATCAAATTTATGGTTGCTTATTTACATAAAAAAAGCTATGATATATTGTAAGATTGCGTGGGATACCGTGTTTGAAGGAGGATTTGACCTTGTTGGAAATCATGACGAATGAAATGGAATCTGCTGCGCGTATCATCGTTGTAGGTGTGGGCGGAGCAGGTAATAATGCTGTAAATAGAATGGTAGAGGAACAGATTGGCGGAGTCGAGTTTATTGGAGTCAATACGGACAAGCAGGCACTGAAGCTTTGCAAAGCTCCGACAGCGATTCAGATTGGTGATAAACTGACCAAAGGTCTGGGCGCTGGCGCAAAGCCTGAGATCGGCGAGAAGGCTGCAGAAGAGAGCATCGAAGAGCTGAAAGAGGCAATTCAGGGTGCAGATATGGTATTTGTTACCTGCGGTATGGGTGGCGGTACCGGTACCGGAGCAACCCCGGTACTTGCAAGAGCGGCAAAAGAGATGGGAATTCTGACAGTCGGCGTAGTAACGAAACCGTTTCGTTTTGAAGCAAAACAGCGTATGAATAACGCACTTATGGGTATAGAAAAGCTGAAAGAAGCAGTGGATACCTTGATTGTTATTCCGAATGACAAACTTCTGGAGATCGTAGATCGCAGAACTACTATGCCGGAAGCACTGAAAAAGGCAGATGAAGTACTGCAGCAGGCAGTACAGGGTATTACGGATCTGATTAATCTGCCGGCACTGATCAATCTGGATTTTGCAGATGTTCAGACGGTCATGACTGACAAGGGCATTGCTCATATTGGTATTGGTACCGCAAGAGGTGATGATAAGGCACTGGAGGCTGTAAAACAGGCAATTACCAGCCCACTGCTTGAGACTACGATTGCAGGTGCAAGCCATGTTATCATCAATGTATCCGGTGATATTTCCCTGATTGATGCCAATGATGCGGCAAGCTACGTACAGGAGCAGGTAGGCGAGGATGCGAACGTTATCTTTGGAGCTATGTACGATGCAACCAACACGGATGAAGTCAGCATTACAGTCATTGCAACCGGTCTGCAGGAGAGTGGTACGAAATCCGTTCTTCCGGGATATCGTCCGGCAGCGGCACAGAAGCCGGCAGCAGGTACAGGGACCGTACCGACTGCAGCAGCAAAACAGAAAATGACCATGCAGCCGCTTCCTGGGCTGAAGAGCTTCAAGAAACCGGAGAGCACTGTGGAAGAGCAGGAGATCAAGATTCCGCAGTTCTTCCAGAAAAACAGATAAGTTTACGGAAAAGTTGTGAAAAACAGCGGACCGTCTATGGCAAGAATACGTGCTGTATCCCTTTCCATAGACGGTTATTTTTATATGGAGGAAACAAACCATGAATGGAGTACCAATTACAGGACATACAGGATTGACCTGCCTTTTAGGCAGTCCGGTGGCACACAGCGTGTCTCCGGCCATGCATAATGAATCTTTCCGGTATCATGGGCTGGATTATGTATATCTGGCTTTTGATGTGCCTCCGGAAGAATTCGAAACGGCAGTGGACGGCCTGATTGTCATGAATGCAAGAGGATGGAACTGTACCATGCCGCACAAACGGAGCATGTTTGAGCGTGTGAATATTCGTTCCAAAGAAGCGGAACTCATTGGAGCCGTGAACACGGTGGTACAGGAGAATGGTGTGCTGACCGGATACAATACCGATGGAAAAGGTTATATGCGGGCGGTAGAAGATGCCGGATTTAACATTATCGGCAAGAAGATGACCATTCTGGGAACAGGGGGAGCGGCGGCTTCCATTATTGCCCAGGCGGCACTGGACGGGGTATCGGCCGTTGATGTCATCGCCAGAAAAGGTCATTCCTGGGGAGAGACGGAGAAAGTGGTGAATCGCGTCAATGCAGCAACCGACTGCAAAATTCGGATGTTTGAACTGGCAGACGAAGTACAGATGCGAAAGAGTATCGGAGAAAGTGGAATTCTGGTGAATGCTTCTTCTGTAGGTATGAGTCCTCATGAGGATGATTGTCTGGTTCCGGATCCGGGATTCCTTCATCCGGAGTTGATTGTATCAGATGTTATTTATAATCCCCGGAAGACAAAGCTCCTTTCCATGGCAGAGAGCGTGGGATGCCCGTTCTTTAACGGTATGTACATGCTGCTCTATCAGGGAGCCTATGCATTTACCCTGTGGACCGGCAAAGAAATGCCTATCGGTCTTGTGAAAGAAAAGTATTTTACCTAAATCATACCGGGAGGAACAACACATGAAACGAACATTTGGACTGGGACCAAGCGGAACGGTTATGGGCGAGGGAAGGCCGAAGATCTGCGTGCCCATTGTAGCAGAGACGAAAGAAACGATCCGGGAAAAAGCGGAAGAGATCAGCAAACTTCCAGTGGAAGTAGTAGAATGGCGTGCGGATTTCTATGAGGAAATCTTTACAGAGGGAAAGCTGGAAGAGATTCTTGCCATGCTTCGACAAATTCTGAAATCCCAGGCAATTCTTTATACATTCCGAAGCGCTGGAGAAGGCGGGCAGAGGACCATAGATAAGGAGACGTACTATCAGCTTAACGAACGGGCAGCAGCCTGTGGTTTTGCAGATCTGGTAGATGTGGAGGCTTTTATGGATGAAACCCGGACGGAAAACCATATTCGAAAACTGGAAGAACTGGGAGCACATACGATTGCATCCAATCATGATTTTGTGGCAACTCCGGCATCGGAGGAAATGCTGCGCCGTTTGAAACGTATGGAAGAGATGGGAGCGGCCGTGGCAAAGCTGGCTGTGATGCCGGGATGTCCGCAGGATGTTTTGAACCTCCTGCAGGTAACGCTGACTGCATCAGAAACGCTGGAAATTCCGGTGATTACTATGTCCATGGGCAAAACGGGAATCATAAGCCGGATCAGCGGGGGGGTGACCGGATCAGCCATTACCTTTGCAGCAGTGGGAGATATATCTGCACCGGGACAGATTCCGGTGGAAAAGATGAATGAATTTCTGAATATCCTGTCATAATTAGTCGCCGGATTTTCCGGCGGCTTTTCTTTGTCATTTTCTGGCGGTAATCCAGTCCATATCTTAACAGTAAACGACAAAATTTCAGAAGCCTTGCTCCTATAATGGTGGCAACCATAAGAAAGAGGGAAGCAAGTGTACTATGAAGTAGATGTGGATCTTCTGTTTCTGGAAAATCTGTGGATGAATATCATCCTGCTATTACTCACGGCATGGTGCTGCAGGCTGCCGGTCATATCCCGGCGGATTCTCCTGTCGGCTGTGTTAGGAAGTGGGGGAGCCTGCGTTATGACTGTATATTCTGCGGCTCTGAGCAGTGCTGCGTATTTCTTTTGCATGCTGGTGCTTTCTGCGGCTATGACAGCCATTGGACTGCCTGGGAAAAAAAGGTTTCTGCTGGCAGCGGTGGGGCTTTATCTGGAAGGATTTGCACTGGGCGGTATCTTACGATTCCTGAAAATGCTGGATCCTTTTGGCGGAACACACATTTGGCTGGCAGAAGGGATAAGTGCAGTGATATTGCTGATTCTGGAAGGATTTCTCAGAAGCCGCAGAAAGAAAGCCAGTCTTTCAAAGGAGACCATGCTGTACTGCGGTGTCAGGAGAATTCAGGTGCATGCCTGGTATGATACGGGAAATGGATTGTATGATCCGTTTAACGGAAAACCAGTCAGTATTCTGGAACAGAGCTGTATGGAACAGCTGCTGGCAGGCAGGGAACAGGAACGGATTCCACGGAAGATCCCTTACCGGACCATTGACCGGGAAGGAGTTCTGGATGTGTACATACTGGATGCCATGGAAATTGGCGGTCCGGAAGAACAGATTCGGATTGAACGGCCAGAGGTGGCCTGCATGCCGGAGAAGATCGGCTCCTGCCAGCTTCTGCTTCACAGAGACCTGCTCCCCTCGTAAGAGGAGGCAATATGATCATCAAAGTTACCATACCCAATCAGATTCAGTTGAAAGTAGCACCGAAACTCAGAAGCATGTTTTTTGCACAGAAAGGGGAAATCCATTATATAGGGGGCGCGGAGATCCTTCCGGCGCCGTTTAATGCAGAGGAAGAAAACCGGGCGATTATGGGATTGGAGACGGAGCAGGAAGCCCAGGCGAAAGCCTCACTCATTGAGCATAATCTTCGTCTGGTTGTCTACATTGCCAAAAAATTTGAGAATACCGGAGTGGGTGTGGAAGATCTGATTTCCATTGGAACGATCGGTCTTATTAAAGCCATCAATACCTTTAATAGAAATAAAAATATCAAGCTGGCTACCTATGCCTCCAGATGTATTGAAAATGAGATTCTTATGTATCTGCGCCGGAACAGCAAAATAAGGATGGAAGTGTCCATTGATGAACCGTTGAATGTGGACTGGGATGGCAATGAGCTTTTGCTATCAGATATTCTGGGAACAGATGCAGACATTATTTACCGCGATCTGGAAAATGAAGTAGAGCGGAAACTTCTGCGGAAAGCTTTGGAGAAACTGTCCGGAAGAGAAAAAAAGATTATTGAACTCCGTTTCGGATTGAACCAGCCGGCAGGACGGGAAATGACCCAGAAGGAAGTGGCAGACCTTATGGGAATTTCCCAGTCCTATATTTCAAGACTGGAGAAAAAGATCATCAGCCGTCTGAAAAAGGAAATTGTAAAATACGAGTAAAATGGATTATTTTAAATAACCGCGCATGGTTTTTAGGGCATTTTTTTCCAGACGGCTCACCTGGGCCTGGGAAATATGGATTTCTTCGGCAACTTCCATCTGAGTTCGGCCTTCAAAAAAGCGAAGATCGATAATATGGTGTTCCCTGGGGGTAAGCTTTTTCATAGCTTCCGTCAGGGAAAGATTCTGTACCCAGTTTTCTTCTTTGTTTTTCTTGTCACTGATCTGATCCATCACATACAGAGTATCACCGCCTTCTGTGTAGACCGGATCATAAAGACTGATGGGACTTTGTATGGCATCCAGAGCGTAGACAATCTCTTCAGCAGGAATGTCAATGGCTTCGGCAATCTGCTGAATCGTGGGTTCCTGCGAGGATTCCCGGGAAAGCATCTCTCGCGTATAAATGGCTTTGTAGGCGATATCCCGGAGGGAGCGACTGACCCGGATGCTGTTATTATCCCGAAGATACCGCCGGATCTCACCTATGATCATGGGTACTGCATAAGTAGAAAAGCGCACATCCAGCGTGCAGTCAAAATTGTCAATGGCCTTCATAAGCCCAATGCATCCGATTTGAAAAAGATCGTCCGCATTTTCGTTACTGGAGGAGAAGCGTCTGATAACGCTTAAGACCAGACGGAGATTTCCTTTGATGTACAGTTCACGGGCTTCTTTATCCCCTTTCTTAATTCGCTCAAATAAAAGTGTTTTTTCTTCATTGGTGAGAAGCGGAAGTCTTGATGTGTTGACTCCGCAGATTTCCACTTTATTCATAACCATGGGACCGCCTCCTGCAAGTTTCGGGTTTGTTAAAAAGGATTTCCCAAAACCATATGGTTATGCAAAAGAATTGGGTTAATGCCAGAATTTTCTTGGGGCGAGTATTTCTTCTATGCAGACTTCCACCAAAATGATATCGGGACCGATCTGACAGATTTTTTTCCATGGAATGACATATTCCTGATCCGGTCCCAGAAGTCCGCAGAGGCGAAAAGGTCCTGGCACCACGATGGCACAGATGCAGCCGTTTTTTGGATCCAGAACCAGGTCACTGATTCTTCCCAGCCGTTTGCAGTCGCAGCGGTTTATGACATCTTTTTCTTTTAATTCACAAAAATGCATGGAGATCAAAACCTTGTTTTTAGTGTCAGTTTATGCGCTGGCGTTCGTTGACATTCTCTTGGTTTCTGGTATATACTGGACGAAAGAAAAAAGGAGGGATTCCCACATGAAATGTCCGTTTTGCGGAAAAGATAACACCAGAGTCATTGACTCAAGACCTGCGGATGACGGAGATTCCATTCGACGCAGAAGAGAATGCGATGAATGCCACAAGCGGTTTACCACTTATGAAAAAGTGGAGACGATTCCCATGATTGTGATTAAGAAGGACAATAACCGGGAAACCTATGACCGTTCTAAGATAGAAGGCGGTGTATTTCGGGCCTGTCACAAGCGTCCCATTTCCACAGCCCAGATCGAAGCCATGGTGGATGACGTGGAGGCGTGCATTTTTAATAAAGAAGAGCGGGAGATTTCCAGTGAGAAGATTGGGGAGCTGGTCATGGAAAAATTAAAGGACCTGGATTCCGTTGCTTATGTGCGTTTTGCATCTGTTTACAGAGAATTCAAGGATGTAAACACGTTTATGGATGAATTAAAGAAGATTTTGGAATAGAATATGAAAAAAATTCTTATAAAATAGTTGAAATGATCGTGGAAGTATTATAAAATGAGTTAAAGTGAGGGGATTGTGCTATCCCCTTTGTAACATAAGGAGGACGAACATAATGATTTCAGCAGGAGATTTTAGAAATGGTGTTACCCTTGAGATCGAGGGCAACGTTTATCAGATTTTGGAGTTCCAGCATGTAAAACCGGGTAAAGGTGCTGCATTCGTAAGAACCAAGCTTAAGAATATCATCAACGGCGGTGTGGTTGAGAAGACTTTCCGTCCGACTGAGAAATTCCCGGCAGCACGTATTGACCGTGTAGACATGCAGTATCTGTACAGTGATGGAGATCTGTATCACTTCATGAACGTAGAGACTTTCGACCAGATCGCACTGAACAGCGATGATGTTGGAGATTCCCTGAAGTTCGTAAAAGAGAACGAGATGGTTAAGATCTGTTCTCATAACGGAAATGTATTTGCAGTAGAGGCTCCGCTGTTTGTAGAGCTTGAGATTATTGATACTGAGCCGGGATTCAAAGGTGATACTGCTACAGGTGCTACTAAACCTGCAACTGTAGAGACTGGAGCAGTTGTAAACGTACCGCTGTTCGTAGAGCAGGGCAACAAGATTAAGATTGACACCAGAACCGGTGAATATCTGTCCCGTGTATAAGGAAAACTGAGAAAGAATTTTCTGAAAGACCTGGATGAGAATCCGGGTCTTTTGACAGGAGGAAAAGAAAGTGAAAGAATACGGCGTAAACGAGCTCCGGAGAATGTTTCTGGATTTCTTCGAGAGCAAAGGCCATCTGAAAATGAAGAGCTTTTCACTCGTTCCGCATAACGATAAGAGCCTTCTTCTGATTAACTCTGGTATGGCACCTCTGAAGCCTTACTTTACAGGAGCAGAGATCCCGCCGAGACGACGGGTAACCACCTGCCAGAAATGTATCCGTACAGGTGATATCGAGAATGTAGGAAAGACCGCACGTCACGGTACCTTTTTTGAAATGCTTGGTAACTTCTCTTTTGGAGATTATTTTAAAGATGAAGCAATTCACTGGTCCTGGGAATTCCTGACTGAGGTGGTCGGACTGGATCCGCAGAGATTATACCCGTCTGTATATCTGGAGGATGATGAAGCATTTGACATCTGGAATAAAGAGATCGGTATTCCAAAAGACCGCATTTTCAAATTCGGCAAAGAAGATAACTTCTGGGAGCATGGCGCAGGTCCCTGCGGTCCCTGCTCTGAGATTTACTATGACCGTGGAGAAAAATATGGCTGCGGCAAACCGGGCTGTACCGTAGGATGTGACTGTGACCGTTACATGGAGATCTGGAACAACGTATTCACCCAGTTCGATAATGACGGACACAACAACTACACGGAGCTGGTACAGAAGAATATCGATACCGGTATGGGTCTGGAGCGTTTGGCAAGCGTTGTTCAGGACGTAGATTCCATTTTCGATGTAGATACGGTTCGTGCACTGAGAGATAAAGTATGTGAGTTTGCACACTGTGAATATCATAAGGATGATGTAAAAGACGTCTCTATCCGTCTGATTACCGATCATATCCGTTCCGCAACTTTCATGATTTCCGATGGTATCATGCCGAGCAATGAGGGACGCGGTTATGTACTCCGCCGTCTGATCCGCCGTGCAGCACGTCACGGACGTCTTCTTGGAATTGAAGGAAAATTCCTTGCAAAACTGTCTGAGACCGTGATTGAGGGATCTAAAGACGGATATCCGGAGCTGGAAGAAAAGAAAGAGTTCATTTTTAAAGTTCTGAATCAGGAAGAAGATAAGTTCAACAAGACCATCGATCAGGGACTTTCCATTCTGGCACAGCTGGAAGAGGAGATGAAGGCAGCCGGTGAGAAGACTCTGTCTGGAGAGAATGCATTCAAATTATACGATACTTACGGATTCCCACTGGATCTGACAAAAGAGATCCTGGAGGAAAAAGGTTTCGCTATTGACGAAGACGGATTTAAAGCATGCATGGAAGAGCAGCGTACTAAGGCCCGTTCTGCCCGTGAAGTGACCAACTACATGGGAGCAGATGCGACCGTATATGATGAGATCGATGCAGCTGTTACCAGTGAATTCACCGGATATGACCGCCTGACTGACGAATCCAAAGTAACTGTTCTGACCACGGATGCGGAGATCGTGGAAGCACTGACTGACGGTCAGGTAGGAACCATCTTCACGGAGAAGACTCCGTTCTATGCTACCATGGGTGGTCAGGAAGGAGATAAAGGTATCATTACCTTTGGCGACGCGCAGTTCCAGGTAGAGGATACCATCAAACTGCTGGGTGGTAAGATCGGCCATGTAGGACGTATGACCAAAGGCATGATCAAGACCGGCGATGTGGTTACTCTGAAAGTAGACGCTGCAGGTCGTGCAGGCACTTCCAAGAACCACAGTGCAACTCATCTGCTGCAGAAAGCACTGAAGACTGTTCTGGGAAGCCATGTTGAGCAGAAAGGTTCCCTGGTAACTCCGGACAGACTTCGTTTTGACTTTGCTCACTTCCAGCCGATGACTGCTGAGGAGATTGCAGAGGTAGAGAAACTGGTCAATGAGAAGATTCAGGAAGCTCTTCCGGTAACGACTCAGGTTATGGACATCGAGGAAGCAAAGAAGAGCGGTGCAATGGCATTATTTGATGAGAAATACTCTGAGAAGGTACGTGTAGTATCCATGGGAGATTTCTCTAAAGAGCTGTGTGGTGGTACTCATGTAGCAAATACCAGTGCAATTACTGCATTTAAACTGGTATCCGAGTCCGGCATCGCAGCAGGTGTACGTCGTATTGAGGCACTGACCGGTGACGGCGTATTCAAATATTATAAAGAGCAGGAAGAAGAGCTTGCAAAAGCAGCAAAACTTCTGAAGACCGCTCCCCAGTCTGTATGTGAGAAGATCGAACATCTGTACAGCGAGATCAAATCCCTGCAGGCAGAGAATGATGCTTTGAAGAGTAAAGCTGCCAAAGATGCACTTGGTGATGTTATGAATCAGGTGCAGGAGATCAAAGGGGTCAAACTTCTGGCTGCGAAACTGGAAGGTGTGGATATGAATGGTCTGCGCGACTTAGGTGATCAGCTGAAAGAGAAGCTTGGCGAAGGTGTGGTTGTACTGGCATCTGTCAATGATGGTAAAGTAAACCTGATGGCAACCGCCACGGATGAGGCCCAGAAGAAAGGCGCTCATGCAGGCAACCTGATCAAAGCAATTGCCGCACTGGTAGGTGGCGGCGGTGGTGGACGTCCGGGTATGGCACAGGCAGGAGGAAAGAATCCGGCCGGTGTAGATGATGCCATTAAAGAGGCTGCAAAAGTAGTAGAAAGCCAGATTAAATAAAAAATGCAAAAAAACAGAAAAAACTGTTGACAAAACGGGATAAGGTGCATATAATTTTAGCAGTGCAATAAAATACCCAGACAGTTGTATTCTGCACAATACACAACTGGAGGGAGGTTAGGTGTGATACTATGTCAAATGTAATCGTTAAAGAGAACGAGACTTTGGATAGCGCATTGCGTCGTTTCAAAAGAAACTGTGCAAAGGCTGGAATCCAGCAGGAGATTCGTAAGAGAGAGCATTACGAGAAGCCGAGCGTAAAGCGTAAGAAAAAATCCGAAGCAGCTAGAAAGCGTAAATATAATTAAGGATTGTGCAGTGATGCCTTGACTGTAAAGTCAAGGCATTTCTTAGTTAATGCGCTGCCGGCAGAGAATTTCGTAATAGAGATTCTTATTTATAAAGCCAATCAAGAAAAGTACAGGAGCAAAAGAATGGGGGACTTTTTTACAGCGCTGACCAATAACAAAGTGTTGGTCTGCGGAATTTCAGGCTGGGCCATTGCCCAGGTGCTGAAAACAATGATTTATGCAATGCTCCACAGGGAGATCCGTTGGGAGCGCATGGTCGGGGATGGAGGTATGCCAAGTGCTCATTCGGCGACTGTCAGTGCCATGGCCACATCAGCAGGAATTCTTTATGGGTTTGGCGGCTTTGAGTTTGCGATTGCCTGCATGATGGCAATTATTGTCATGCATGATGCCATGGGCGTCCGTATGGAGACTGGAAAACAGGGCAAGATCCTAAATGAAATGATCGATTTTTTCCGTACCGAAGGATTCGTGGAAGCCTTTAAGAAAAACGATAAGATGTACGAGTTCTGGGAAGCAAGTCTGAAAGAATTTGTTGGACACACACCGCTGCAGGTTGCAGCAGGATGTATTTTGGGAATCTGTGTGGCCTGTCTGATGCTTATGTAATATAAATAGAAGATGACCGAAGCCGGAAAATCAAAAAGGTTTTCCGGCTTACTTTATGCATATTTTTCTGCTTTTTTACTACACATAGAGTAAAAGAACTATGAGGTGATACTCTGAAAATGTGGAAGCGGGCGGCAGCATATCTGATGATATTGCTTCTGGTATTAAAGCCTGCAGCTGTATGGGCGGCGGAAGATCAGAAGCAGGAAGAGACGGAGGTACCGGAGGAAAGCCGGACACAGGAAGACCGGGAATTAAATCAGGTGGCGGCAGAGGTGTCGGCACCCCATGCGCTTTTGATGGAAGTTTCCACAGGAACGGTACTGATGGAAAAGGCAGCGGATGAGAAAGTCCATCCGGCCAGTGTGACGAAAATTATGACCCTCCTTCTCATTCTGGAAGCACTGGAGGATGGGAAAATTGCGCTGTCTGATATGGTGACGGTATCGGAACATGCGGCATCCATGGGTGGTTCCCAGGTATATCTGGAACCGTATGAAAAACAGACGGTCGAGACCCTTTTGAAATGTATTGCAGTAGCGAGTGCCAATGATGCATGCGTGGCCATGGCAGAGTATATCAGCGGCAGTGAGGGGGATTTTGTAAAACAAATGAATGCCCGGGCGGAAGAATTGGGCATGTCAAATTCTCATTTTGTTAACTGCTGCGGTTTGGATGCAGAGGAACATTTGACAACGGCCAGGGATGTGGCACTTATGTCCCGGGAGCTTTTACGGAATCACCCGCAGATTCACGAATATTGTACGATCTGGATGGAAAATATTACCCACCAGACAGCAAGAGGATCCTTTGAATTTGGATTGACTAACACCAATAAACTGATCCGGCAGTATGAATATGCGACCGGTCTGAAGACTGGTTATACCAGCGTGGCGGGATTCTGTGTGTCTGCCAGTGCCAAAAAAGAGAATATCGAGCTGGTTGCTGTGATTATGGGCGGTGCAGACAGCAAAAGCCGTTTTCAGGATGCGGTGACACTTTTGAACAGCGGGTTTGCCTGCTGCAGCCTTTATACGGATGAGAACAGGGCTGCTTTACCGAAAATCCCGGTAAAAGGAGGCGTAGAGGGACAGGTCGGGCTTCAATATGCAGATGAATTTTCTTATGTATCTACAGATGGGAGCAATTTGTCCCAGGTGGAGCGGGTGCCGAAGCTTCCGGAAGAGGTAACGGCTCCGGTGGAGAAAGGTGACAGGATCGGCAGCATGGTCTATGTGCTGAACGGCAGAGAGATTGGTTCTACGGAACTTCTGGCGGCGGATACGGTGGAACGGGCTGCTTACGGAGACTACATAGGTCAGGTGTTCCGCATCTTTTTGTTGTAAACCAATTGCAGAACTGCCGGAATTTATGCTATGATAAATTTTATGGAAAAGAGAAGAAAACTGGAGACAGTACGATATACGATTAAAAGTGAAAAACTGCCCCGGAAAATGCGTCCTCTGAAACTGGTTATGCTGGCGGATCTCCATGACCGGTTATGGGGGGAGCATCAGCAGTTTCTGGCAGATAAAATAGAAAAATTGCAGGGAGACCTGGTGCTGTGTGCGGGAGATATGCTGATTGCGGAAAAACATGCAGCCATGGATCATGCGGTACAGCTTTTTGAAGAATTAAAGAAGCGAAAGATTCCGGTAATCTGTGGAAATGGGAATCATGAGTCACGTATGCGGCAATGCCCGGAAACATACGGAACGCAGTATGAAGTTTACAGCCGCAGACTGACAGAGTGCGGCGTGAAAATTCTGACAGATGAGTCCATGGATTTTTCCTGGGAAGGGCAGAAAATCCGAATTTATGGATATGAGCTTCCACTTTCTTTTTATAAAAAGTTTCGGCAGCCGCCTTTTGAAGGACAGGATCTGCGGGAAAAATTCGGAATCCCTGATCCTGAAGTTTTTCATATTCTTCTGGCACACAACCCGGTTTATTTTGATACTTATGCAGCATGGGGGGCAGATCTGACACTTTCCGGACATCTGCATGGAGGCATTATAAGAATCCCGGGAATTGGAGGATTGATTACACCCCAGGCCCAGCTGTTCCCAAAATATGACAGAGGACTGATCTCCGTCAATGGAAAATATATGGTAGTCAGTGCGGGACTGGGAGAACATACAGTGCCCATCCGTATTTTTAATCCACCGCAGCTGATTTTGATTACCGTGGAAGGAAACGCATAGAAAATGGCATTGTCGGTAAAGATTGAGAGCTTTGAAGGTCCGCTGGATCTTCTGCTCCATCTCATAGATGTAAATAAATTTAATATTTTTGATATTCCCATTGTGGAGATTACAGCGCAGTATATGGAATATCTGAAAGCCATGGAGACGGAAGACTTAAATGTCATGAGTGAATTCCTTGTCATGGCGGCCACCCTTCTGGAGATCAAGGCGAAGATGCTGCTTCCGGCTGAAGTGGATGAGGAAGGCGAGGAGATTGATCCCAGAGAGGATCTGGTACAGAAACTGCTGGAATATAAGATGTACAAATATATGTCCTATGAGTTAAGAGACCGTTTGTCGATGTCGGGACATGCTCTTTATAAAGGTCCTACGATTCCGGAGGAAGTGGCAAAATACGAGCAGCCCGTGAATCTGGAAGAATTGGTAGGGGATCTGACATTAACCCGGCTGAATGCAATTTTTCAGGGACTCATGCGGCGCCAGACGGAGAAAATTGACCCGATTCGAAGCAAATTCGGGCGGATTGAGCAGGAAGAAGTCAGCCTGGATGAGAAGATGGTTTCTGTCAGGGAGTATGCAAGCCAACACAGCACCTTCCGTTTCTCTTCACTTATGAAGGAACAGAAGGGAAAGATTCAGATGATTGTAACATTTCTTGCAATTTTGGAACTTATGAAGACAGGAGAGCTTCTGGTAGTACAGGAGCAGTTGTTTGACGATATGTTGATTACCTCACAAATTTGATGAGGTGGGAGGATATGGATTTGGAGCTGGAAAAGATCGAAGCGGCAGTGGAAGCCGTGTTATTTGCCATGGGAGATGCAGTAAGCGTGGACAAACTTGCCGCTGCCATTGGTCATGACACAGAGACGACAAGAAAGTTGGTGCATCAGATGATGGACCGTTATAATAGCCGGGAGGGCGGACTGGAGATCATTGAACTGGAGGATTCCTTTCAGCTCTGTACCAGGAAGGAATATTATGATACGTTGATTAAGGTGGCAAAACAGCCGAAAAAATATGTGCTGACGGATGTGCAGCTGGAAGTATTGTCTATTGTGGCATACAAGCAGCCGGTGACCCGTCAGGAGGTGGAGAAGATCCGAGGTGTGAATTCTGATCATGCCCTGAACCGTCTGGTGGAATATGGACTGGTAGGGGAAGCAGGACGTCTGGATGCACCTGGACGCCCGATTCTCTTTGGAACGACGGAAGAATTTCTGAGAAATTTTGGCGTACGTTCTACGGAGGAGCTGCCGTCTATTCAGCCGGATCTGATGGAAGAGATGAAGAGCGAGGCAGAGGAAGAAGTACAGTTGAAACTGAATCTTTGACAGTTAACTTCCAGGAAAGGTTCCGGCAAGCCATAAAGCAACAGTTTGGTGGAGCCGGAAGCGGAAATCAATAGAGGATACCTGTCCGGTGCTGACAATGGGGAAGAGATCCAGAACAGTGCCGTTGACATAATAAATAACGGTTCCCACCAGCTGACCGGCCTGTACTGGGGCTTCCAGCGAAGAAGGGAGTAATACGCCCATGGTAAAGGAGTCCTGATCTGACAGAAGGAGCTCCTTTTTTTCTGTCTTTACAGAGAGAAATACCTGATCAGACTGTCCGTTGGTGACTGCGATGGGATCAGGCAGAAACAGATTGGTACCTACGGATTCGGGATGAAAGTAGGTGAGGCCGTAGTTCATCAGCTTTTGGGTGTCAGACCATTTCCAGGTGCGGTTGCTGGGCCAGCCGCAGGCCAATACGACTGCGATGAGCCGCCGCCCGTCCCGTTCCAGTGCGCCTGCATAGCAGTAACCGGCCCCGTTTGTGAAACCGGTCTTTCCCGTCAATGCGCCCTCCATCATATGGAGAAACGCATTTTTATTGTTGACGGTGAAATGACGGGTGCCGGAGAGATCTGAAAAAGACCAGGAAGGCTCTCTGGTGATGGCAAGAAAATCTTCCCGTTCCATGCAGGCGCGCATAATGCGGGCGAGATCTTCGGCTGTGGTGGAATGCACGCCGAATTCATCCGAAGCATCAAGACCATTAGGGGTAATAAAGTAGGTGTGATAGCAGCCAAGATCCCGCGCTTTCTGGTTCATCATGGCGGCAAAAGCTTCCACGCTTCCGCCCACATGTTCCGCAATGGCCACAGCAGAGTCGTTGTGGGATTCCAGCATAAGAGAATAACAAAGGTCTTTCAGCCGGTATTGCTCGCCTTCTCTTATGTGAAGCTTTACTTCCGGCATGGATGAAGCATAAGAAGAGATGGTAACTGTATTTTCCGGATTTGCATTTTCCAGGGTGATCAGAAGCGTCATGATTTTTGTAGTGCTGGCCATGGGAAGCTGTTCGGTTCCGTTTTTTTCAAAGAGAATCCGGCCGTTATTTGCGTCCATCAGTACAGCGGAGCGGGCATAGAGCTGGTCCGGCGCTTCCGCAGCAAGAGAGGGAAGCGCACAGAGAAGTAAAAGACACAGAATAAGGAAAAAAAGTCGTCTTAACACGTTCATAAACAACTCTTAAAAATGGTTTTGGTGTAATGTATGAATTTGCCGGCCTGTCTCATACAACTTTCAGTAAAAATGTGAAAAACTTGTCAATTCTGGTTCGTATTTACAAAAATGTCTTGAAAAATCCCCGTCAAATTGTTACAATTATCCTCGGCAGAAATTGGTTTAACTATAAATATATGTGGAGGACGAAAAATGAGTAGTACAGCACAGAACTTGGCAAGCAGCAGAATTGCAGCACTGCTTGACGAGAACAGTTTTGTTGAAATCGGCGCTGCAGTAACTGCACGTGCTACCGATTTTAACATGAACAACACAGACACCCCTTCTGACGGAGTTATTACCGGCTACGGTGTCATCAACGACAGTCTTGTGTATGTATACAGTCAGGATGCTTCCGTTCTTGGAGGTTCCATGGGTGAAATGCATGCAAAGAAGATTAGCAGAATCTATGATATGGCTATGAAAATGGGCGCTCCGGTCATCGGTCTTGTCGACTGCGCAGGTTTAAGACTGCAGGAAGCATCTGATGCACTGAACGCTTTTGGAGAGCTTTATATGAAACAGGCACTGGCATCCGGTGTGGTTCCGCAGATTACAGCTGTATTCGGCAACTGCGGTGGCGGAATGGCAGTAGCATCTGCTATGTCTGATTTCACTTTCATGGAGTCTAAGAAAGCAAAATTATTTGTAAACGCTCCGAACGCCCTGGCAGGCAATGATGGTTCCAAATGTGATACCGCATGTGCAAAATTCCAGAGCGAGGAAGTTGGTATCGTAGACGTTGTGGCAGAAGAAGCAGAACTCATTGCTCAGATCCGTGAGCTGGTATCCATGCTCCCGGCTAACAACGAGGATGATCTTTCCTATACTGACTGCGAAGATGATCTGAACAGAGTATGTGCAGATCTGGAGGCTTCCGCAGCAGATCCGGCAATTGCACTGCCGATGATCTCTGATGACGGAGTTTTCTTTGAAACCAAAGCAGAGTACGGAAAAGATATGGTTACCGGATTTATCAAACTGAACGGAACGACCGTTGGTGCAGTAGCAAACCGTTCCACTCTGTATGATGAGGACGGCAACGCAGTAGAGCAGTTTAACGCAGAGATGTCCGCAAGAGGATGTGAGAAGGCAGCTTCCTTCGTAAAATTCTGTGATGCATTCAATATCCCGGTGCTGACCCTGACCAATGCAGCAAGCTTCAAAGCAACCAAATGTACCGAGAAAAAGATCGCAAAGGCAGCAGCAGCCCTGACCGCAGCATTCGCTGAGGCAGATGTACCGAAGGTAAACGTTGTAACCGGAAAAGCATTCGGAAGCGCTTATGTTACCATGAACAGCAAAGGTCTTGGTGCAGATATCGTTTACGCTTGGCCGAACGCTCAGATCGGTATGATGGATGCCAAGATGGCAGTCAAAGTAATGTATCCGGAAGCAGATGCAAAAGAGCTTCGTGAGAAAGCAGCTGCATATGCAGAGCTTCAGAACAGTGTAGCATCTGCTGCTAAGAGAGGATATGTAGATACCGTAATCGATGCTCAGGACACCAGAAAATATGTCATCGGCGCATTTGAAATGCTGTTTACCAAGAGAGAAGACAGACCGGGCAAAAAACACGGAACCGTTTAAGCGAGGTGAAGGCAAATGAGACAGAATTATAAAAAGACTCTTGCAGCAATGGCTCTTGGTGTATCTGTTCTCGGACTGACTGCTTGTGGCAGCACTGCAACAACAGCAGATGAGATTACATACGATCAGTCCTATCTGCAGTCTGTGGCTGACTTCCTGGTAACAAACTGGGACGGCATGACGGATGAGCAGATTGACACTTATGCAACCATGGATGCAGAGGATGCACAGGATCTTCTGGATGGTTACAGCCTTCCTTTCACACCGGAAGCTTTTACTACCGCGTTTTCCGGTTATGAAGGAAATGAGGAAGAGCTGGGTGCTTACGTATCCACCGATGGATATGAAGTAAGCGTAGACAAGGATGAGATTACTCTGGTAACCCATCTGACCTATGAGAACCGTACCGCAGATCTTAGCATTGTATTTAATAAAAAGAGTGTTGCACAGAGTGTAACACTGGATCCCAATTACAGCCTTGGAGAGATTCTTGAAAAGGCACTGATGAATACGATCCTTGGTATGGGTACCGTATTCAGTGTATTGATTTTCATTAGTCTGATTATCTACTGCTTTAACTTCATTCCGGTAATCCAGAAGAAGTTCGGCAAAAAGAAAGAGGACGAAAAAGCAGCAGCTCCGGCTCCGGCAGCAGCTCCTGCAAAAGAAGCAGCACAGCCTGCAGCTGTTGAAGAAGAGACAGTTGATGAGGGCGAGCTGGTAGCAGCAATCACCGCAGCAATCTGTGCATACACCGGAAGCTCTTCCGATGGATTCGTTGTACGTTCCATCAGACGTGCGGATTCTGCAAAATGGAAAAGAGCTTAGTGGAATATAGGAGGAATTGAAAAATGAAGAATTATACTATTACCGTAAATGGCACTGTATATGAAGTAAGCGTAGAAGAGGGTGGCGCAGGAAGCGCTCCTGTACGTGCAGCAGCTCCGAAGGCAGCACCGAAAGCAGCTCCGGCACCGGCAGCAGCTCCGGCAGCACCGGCTGCAGCAGCTGGATCCGTTGAAGTAACTGCTTCCGTTCCGGGTAAAGTATTCAAGATTGAGGCTAATGCAGGTGCATCTGTAAAAGCTGGTGATCCGATCGTAATCCTGGAAGCTATGAAGATGGAGATCCCGGTAGTAGCTCCGGAAGATGGAACTGTTGCCAGCATCAATGTTGCAGTTGGTGATGCTGTAGAATCCGGTGACGTATTGGCTACTATGAACTAAGACAATAAATCATTGGAGGTTACAACATGAGCTACATTGCTGATACTTTAGGGAATCTCCTGCATCAGACAGCATTTTTCAACCTGACATGGGGCAATTATGTCATGATTCTGGTTGCGTGTGTGTTCCTTTATCTGGCTATTGCCAAAGAATTCGAGCCGCTTCTGCTGGTTCCGATTTCTTTTGGTATGCTGCTGGTAAATATTTATCCTGACATTATGCTTTCCTTTGAGGATTCTGCCAACGGAGTCGGCGGTCTTCTCTACTATTTCTACAAACTGGATGAGTGGGCAATTCTTCCGTCCTTGATTTTCATGGGCGTAGGTGCCATGACTGACTTCGGTCCGCTGATCGCTAACCCGAAGAGTTTCCTTCTGGGTGCAGCAGCACAGTTTGGTATTTTCGCAGCTTATCTGGGAGCTATGCTTCTTGGATTCTCTGATAAGGCAGCTGCAGCCATCTCCATCATTGGAGGTGCTGACGGCCCGACCTCTATCTTCCTGGCAGGTAAACTGCAGCAGACGGCGATCATGGGACCTATCGCAGTAGCGGCATATTCCTATATGTCTCTGGTGCCGGTTATCCAGCCACCTATTATGAAATTCCTGACGACTGAGAAAGAGCGTAAGATCAAGATGGAGCAGCTTCGTCCGGTTTCCAAACTGGAAAAAATTCTGTTCCCGATCATCGTTACGATTATCATTTCCCTGATTCTGCCTACCACAGCTCCGCTGGTTGGTATGCTGATGCTGGGTAACCTGTTCCGTGAGAGCGGTGTTGTTCGTCAGCTGACTGACACTGCATCCAACGCTCTGATGTACATCGTTGTTATTCTCCTTGGTACTTCCGTAGGAGCTACCACCAGTGCAGAGGCATTCCTAAATGCTGATACACTGAAAATCGTTGCTCTTGGTCTGGTTGCATTTGCATTTGGTACCGCAGCAGGCGTTCTGTTCGGTAAACTGATGTGCAAGCTGACGGGAGGAAAGGTAAACCCGCTGATCGGTTCCGCAGGTGTATCTGCAGTACCGATGGCAGCACGTGTATCCCAGAAGGTTGGTGCTGAGGCAGACCCGACCAACTTCCTTCTGATGCACGCAATGGGACCGAACGTAGCAGGAGTTATCGGTACTGCAGTTGCTGCAGGTACCTTCATGGCTATCTTTGGAGTATTCTAAGCTGCTGACTGAAGTGAATATTATGTAGGAGGAATCATAAAATGACAGAAATCGCTAAAAAGCCGATTAAAATAACAGAGACTATTCTGCGTGATGCACATCAGTCTCTGATCGCTACCCGTATGAGCACTGAGCAGATGCTTCCGATCATCGAGAAACTGGATGATGTTGGATATCATTCTCTGGAGTGCTGGGGCGGAGCTACTTTCGATGCATCCTTACGTTTCCTGAAAGAGGATCCGTGGGACAGACTTCGTAAAATCCGTGCAAGAGCAAAGAAAACCAAACTGCAGATGCTGTTCCGTGGACAGAATATCCTGGGATATCGTCCGTATGGTGATGATGTAGTAGAGTATTTCGTACAGAAATCTATTGCAAACGGAATTGATATTATCCGTATTTTTGATTGCCTGAACGACCTGCGTAACCTGCAGACCGCTGTTAAGGCATCTAACAAAGAGGGAGGACATGCGCAGGTAGCTCTTTCCTATACTTTAGGAGATGCTTACACTCTGGAGTACTGGACTTCCATGGCAAAACAGATCGAAGAGATGGGTGCAAACTCCATCTGTATCAAGGATATGGCTGGTCTGCTTCTGCCCTACAAAGCAACTGAGCTTGTAAAAGCACTGAAAGAGACCGTTGATATTCCGATTCAGCTGCATACTCATTACACCTCCGGTGTTGCTTCCATGACTTATCTGAAAGCTGTTGAGGCTGGTGTAGATGTCATCGACTGTGCAATGTCCCCGTTTGCTCTGGGAACTTCCCAGCCGGCAACTGAGGTTATGGTTGAGACTTTCAAAGGAACTCCCTACGATACCGGTTATGATCAGAAGCTTCTGGCTGAGATTGCTGACTACTTCAGACCGATGCGTGATGAGGCTCTGGACAGCGGTCTGCTGAATCCGAAGAACCTTGGTGTTAACATTAAGACTCTTCTGTATCAGGTACCGGGTGGTATGCTTTCCAACCTGACTTCCCAGCTGAAAGAGCAGCATGCAGAAGATAAGTTCTACGACGTACTGGAAGAGGTTCCGCGTGTACGTAAAGACCTTGGTGAGTGCCCGCTGGTTACTCCGTCTTCTCAGATTGTTGGTACTCAGGCAGTATTCAATGTTATCATGGGTGAGCGTTACAAGATGGTAACCAAAGAGACCAAAGACGTTCTTTCCGGAAAGTACGGAAAGACTGTAAAACCGTTCAATCCGGAAGTACAGAAGAAGTGCATCGGAGACAGCGAGATCATTACCTGTCGTCCGGCAGACCTGATCGGCAACGAGCTGCCGAAGCTGGAAGCTGAGATGGAGAAATACAAACAGCAGGATGAGGATGTTCTGTCCTATGCACTGTTCCCGCAGGTTGCTACTGACTTCTTCAAATATAGAGAAGCACAGCAGACCAAAGTAGATGCAAACGTTGCAGATACTAAAAACGGAGCTTATCCGGTATAATTATTGAAACTGAAAGGTTCCGGCCCGCAGATTTTTTGCGGATCGGAACTTTTTTTGTTATGAAGACGGAGAAGAAACAGATGGATCAGTTTAATATTTTTCTAATTGGATTTATGGGAACTGGGAAAACGACCATTGCGAACTGTCTCAGCAGAAAACTGGACAGAAAAGTGGTGGAGATGGATCAGATCATTGCAGAACGTGCGGATATGAGTATTTCCGACATATTTAAAACATATGGAGAACAGCATTTTCGTGATCTGGAGACAGACCTTCTGGTGGAAATGCAGTCTGGTGTACCGGTGATCGTATCTTGCGGCGGAGGAACTCCTCTGAGAGAATGTAATGTGCGGGAAATGCGAAAAAATGGACGGATTGTACTTCTTACGGCAAAGCCCGAGACAATTTTGGAGCGAGTAAAGAACAATCACGATCGACCATTGCTTGAGGACAATAAAAATGTTTCTTATATTAAGGAACTATTGGAGCAGCGTCGTGAAAAGTATGAGGCTGCCGCAGATTTGATAATAGAAACAGATGAAAAAACAGCAGACCAGATTTGTGAAGAAATGTTGAGTCGTCTAAGGAAAGACATCTCAGAACATTGACAAACCTTCCTATAGATAGTAGAATCTCCTTGTATTTTAAGGAGATTCTTTTTTTATGGAAAAAATTGCGATTATCGGCGGCGGAGCTGCCGGAATGATGGCTTCCATCTTCGCGGCAAGACGGGGAGTGGAAGTACATGTGTATGAAAAAAATGAAAAGACCGGAAAGAAGCTGTATATCACAGGAAAGGGCCGGTGTAATCTGACCAATGCCTGCGATATGGAAGAACTTCTGGAGAGCGTGAAGAGTAATAAGAAGTTTCTGTACAGCGCATTTTATGGATTTACCAATGAAAATGCCATGAATTTTTTTGAAAAAGAAGGGCTTAAATTAAAGGTAGAACGCGGAAATCGTGTATTCCCGCTGTCAGACCGTTCTGCGGATGTACTGGATACTTTGAGAAGATCCATGAAACAGGCAGGGGTCCGGATACATCTGAATGCGGAAGTAAGAAAAGTGCTTAAAAATGCCACGGGATTTATGATACAGCTGGCGGACGGCACGAAAGATACTGCAGATAAAGTGATCGTTGCAACCGGAGGTATTTCTTATGAGAGTACCGGTTCTACAGGCGATGGTTATCGGTTTGCAGAAGAGTTTGGACTGAAGGTAACGGAATGCTGTCCGTCGCTGGTGCCTTTCAATGTGCGGGAAGATTGGGTGAAGGAACTGCAGGGACTTTCATTGAAAAATGTCTCTATTTTGATAAAAGACGGGAAAAAGAAACTTTTCAGTGACTTTGGAGAAATGATGTTTACTCATTTTGGAGTGACTGGACCGTTAATTCTGACAGCCAGCAGTGTCTGTGCCAGAAAAATCCGGGAGAAAGAGGTAACGCTTTATCTGGATCTCAAACCAGCACTGACAAAGGAACAGCTGGATGCGAGAATTTTAAGAGAGTTTGATGCCAATGCCAACAAGCAGTTTCGAAATGTATTGCCGTCCTTCCTGCCGTCCAAACTCGTATCGGTCATGTATGAACTGTGCGGAATTGCACCGGAAAAGCGGATTCATGATATAACAAAGGAAGAAAGAGAGCGTTTTCTATCTTGTTTAAAAGAACTGGAATTGACCGTAACAGGCTTAAGAGGATATAATGAGGCTATCATTACAAAAGGCGGTGTGTCTGTGAAAGAGATTGATCCGTCCACCATGGAATCAAAAACGGTTCCGGGACTTTATTTTATCGGCGAGGTGCTGGATCTGGATGCGGTAACCGGTGGATTCAATCTGCAGATTGCCTGGTCTACGGCAGTAGCCGCAGCCAATGCTGCTACAGAATAAATGGGGGAAAGACAGATGAGTTATAATATTGCTATTGACGGACCGGCAGGAGCCGGAAAAAGCACCATTGCAAAACTGGTTGCAAAAAAGCGCGGATTTATTTATGTGGACACGGGAGCCATGTATCGTGCCATGGCATTGTATCTTCTGAGAACCGGAGTGGATACGTCTGATAGGGCTGCGATCGCAAAAGCCTGCCAGAATGCGGATATTTCTATTGCTTACCAGAAGGGGGAACAGGTTGTCCTTTTAAATGGAGAGAATGTAAATGCCTACCTGAGAACCGAAGAGGTGGGAAATATGGCCTCCGTCTCCTCTGCGGTGCCGGAAGTCCGGAAGAAACTGGTAGAGTTGCAGCAGGAGCTGGCAGCCAAAGAAGATGTGGTAATGGATGGTCGGGATATTGGAACCGTTGTGCTTCCCAAAGCGGATGTAAAAGTCTATCTGACCGCCAGCACCCATACCAGAGCCATGAGACGTTTTCTGGAACTGCAGGAAAAGGGACAGGTGGCAGATCTTGAGAAGATTGAGGCTGACATTGCAGACCGCGATTACCGGGATATGCACCGGGAGACTTCCCCCCTTCGTCAGGCGGAGGATGCAGTTTTAGTGGATTCTTCCGAGATGACCATTGAACAGGTGGTAGAAAGGATTCTTTCATTATGCAGGTAACAGTGGCAAAAAGTGCAGGATTCTGTTTCGGTGTACAGCGGGCGGTAGACACGGTCTATGAGCAGGTGGAAAAAGGAATTCGTCCAATTTATACCTATGGTCCCATTATTCATAATGAAGTGGTTGTGCAGGATCTGGAAGAAAGAGGAGTCCAGGTTCTGGAAGGAAAAGAAGATCTGGGGCAGCTGACAGAAGGAACCGTCATTATCCGGTCCCATGGTGTCGGGAAAGAAATTTATGATCTGATCAGTGCCAAAGGATTAAACTGTGTGGATGCTACCTGCCCCTTTGTGAAAAAAATCCATCGTACCGTGGAAAAAGAAAGTGCAGCAGGACGTCAGATTATTATTATTGGAAATGACAATCATCCGGAAGTAGAAGGAATTAAGGGATGGTGCCATCATCCGGCTCTGGTCATTGAATCCGCAGAGCAGGCAGAGGCACTCAATCTGCCGGAAGGAACGAAGGTCTGCATCGTGTCACAGACGACATTTAACTACAAGAAATTTAAAGATTTAGTTGAAATTCTTGACAAAAAGAGGTATGATAGGATTGTTGTAAATACAATTTGCAATGCGACGGAAGAGCGGCAGACAGAAGCGCGTCAGATTGCAGGTAAAGTAGATGCCATGATTGTGATTGGCGGCAGCCACAGTTCAAATACGCAGAAGCTATTTGAGATTTGTAGAAAAGAGTGTGAGAATACTTACTATATACAGACAGTTCATGACCTGGATTTAGAAGTATTACGATCTACTGGGCTCGTAGGTATTACAGCAGGGGCTTCCACCCCAAAGAAAATTATTGAGGAGGTTCAAAAACGATGTCAGAATTAAGTTTTGAACAGATGCTGGAAGATTCATTAAAAACTATCAGAACAGGAGAAGTCGTAGAGGGCACGGTCATTGATGTCAAAGAAGATGAGATCATTTTGAACATTGGATACAAATCCGACGGTATCGTATCCCGTAACGAGTATACTAACGTACCGAACGCTGATCTGAGAACTATGGTAAATGTTGGCGACAAGATGGAAGTGAAAGTGCTGAAAGTAAATGACGGTGAAGGTCAGGTTCAGCTTTCCTATAGAAGAGTTGCAGCAGAGAAAGGCAGCAAGAGACTGGAAGAAGCATTCGAGAACAAAGAAGTGCTGACCGCAAAAGTATCTCAGGTACTGGATGGTGGTTTAAGCGTTGTTGTTGATGAGACTAGAATCTTCATCCCGGCAAGCCTTGTATCTGATACTTATGAGAAGAATCTTGCAAAATATGCAGATCAGGAGATCGAATTCGTAATTACCGAGTTCAATCCGAAGAGAAGAAGAATTATCGGTGACAGAAGACAGCTTCTCGTAGCTAAGAAAGCAGAGATGCAGAAAGAGCTGTTCGAGCGCATCCATGAGGGTGACGTTGTAGAAGGAACCGTTAAGAACATTACCGATTTCGGTGCATTCGTAGATCTTGGCGGAGCAGACGGCCTGCTTCATATCTCCGAGATGTCTTGGGGACGTGTTGAGCATCCGAAGAAGATGTTCAAAGTTGGCCAGAAACTCAATGTCCTGATCAAAGAGATCAGAGATACCAAGATTGCTCTGAGCCTGAAATTCGACGATACCAACCCGTGGCTGAATGCTGCTGAAAAATATGCAGTAGGCAATGAGGTAGAGGGAACTGTTGCACGTATGACTGACTTCGGTGCATTCGTTGAGCTGGAGCCGGGTGTTGATGCACTGCTTCACGTATCTCAGATTTCCAGAGAGCACGTAGAGAAACCGTCTGACGTACTGAAAGTTGGACAGGTGATCAAAGCAAGAGTTGTTGATTTCAATGGCGAGGATCGCAAAATCAGCCTGAGCATGAAAGCTCTGGAAGCACCGATTGAAGAGGTAGCTGAGGAAGAGTAATTTGACTCTCCACTGAATAGCGAGTAAAAAGTAAGGGATGCAGATTTTCTGCATCCCTTTTCTTGGTTTGCGCGCCATGGGCGCGCTCTAACGGGTGTAAGTCCCGAACATGCCCGGGTAGTGGGAAATGTATAGCCAAACAGCAAGGGTGTCTACCGTGAGGTGGAATCTGAAGGAAGCTGTAGGCGAATCTCTGGTCCGACGGACAGAAATCGCATATAAGGCTAGGCTTCGAGTGATAAGCTGGCAAAGAACAGCGAAGTCTAATAACTACCACGTTTGTAGAAGCAGAGTAAATGCGGCGGATATATGGAGAGAAAGAGCGTGCACCTTAAGCGTGGAGGTCTCACAGAGGTTTCATTAGCCTAGTAACAACGAACTGTGAGAAGTCAGCCGAGCCCATAGTAGCGAAGAAGTCTCTGTAATGGGGATGGAGCGAAGGGGCGAACAATCAATCAGTTTGAGTATGTCTCGTATTGCAGAAATGACAACATCTGCCGTAACCAATCGGGTAAAAGGTGGTCAAATCAAGCGAGACGGAAAGGAAAGAACGCATGGACACAAGTAATCTAATGGAGCAGATATTATCTAGTGATAATCTCAACAGAGCATATCTGCAAGTCGTACGAAACAAAGGTGCTGAGGGAGTGGACGGAATGAAGTACACAGAATTGAAGGAACACCTTGCAAAGAACGGCGAAACCATCAAGGGACAGTTGAGGACAAGAAAATATAAGCCTCAGCCAGTACGAAGAGTGGAGATACCAAAGCCTGATGGCGGTGTCAGAAACCTGGGAGTACCAACAGTAACAGACAGATTCATACAACAAGCCATCGCACAGGTGTTAACACCAATCTATGAGGAACAGTTCCATGACCACAGTTACGGATTCAGACCTAATAGATGTGCACAGCAGGCAATTCTAACGGCACTCGATATAATGAATGACGGAAATGACTGGATTGTAGACATCGACTTGGAAAAGTTCTTTGACACAGTAAACCATGATAAGCTAATGACTTTAATTGGAAGAACAATTAAGGACGGAGATATCATCTCTATTGTAAGGAAGTATCTAGTGAGCGGAATTATGATAGACGATGAGTATGAGGATTCCATTGTAGGAACTCCACAAGGAGGAAACCTTTCTCCGTTGTTGGCAAACATCATGCTCAATGAACTTGATAAGGAAATGGAAAAGAGAGGGCTTAACTTTGTACGATATGCAGATGACTGTATTATCATGGTCGGAAGTGAAATGTCCGCGAATAGAGTTATGAGAAATATCTCACGATTCATCGAAGAAAAGCTAGGGCTCAAGGTCAACATGACTAAGAGTAAAGTAGACAGACCAAGCGGACTTAAATACCTTGGATTTGGGTTCTACTTTGATTCAAGAGCACATCAGTTTAAGGCAAAACCACATGCTAAATCAGTAACGAAGTTTAAGAAGAGAATGAAAGAACTCACATGCCGTAGTTGGGGTGTTAGCAACAGCTATAAAGTGGAGAAGCTTAATCAGCTCATAAGAGGTTGGATTAACTACTTCAAGATAGGCAGTATGAAAACACTATGCAAGGAATTAGATTCAAGAATCCGTTATCGGCTTCGCATGTGCATTTGGAAACAATGGAAAACACCACAGAATCGAGAGAAGAACCTTGTAAAACTTGGAATAGACAGAAACACAGCTAGACGAGTTGCATACACAGGTAAAAGAATAGCTCATGTATGTAACAAAGGCGCAGTAAATGCTGCTATAAGTAACAAAAGATTAGCCTCATTTGGACTAATTTCAATGTTAGATTACTACACCGAAAAGTGTGTTACTTGTTAAGTTGATTGAACCGCCGTATACGGAACCGTACGTACGGTGGTGTGAGAGGTCGGAATTTCTCATTTAAGAGAAATTCCTCCTACTCGATTGCTTTGATTTCTAAAATCAAAAACTTAATTTTCCTTGGTCTCTTCGTAATATTTGATCAGTGCCTGGGTCCCTAGGTCGCCGCAGCCTTCATCTTGAAGTTGCAGATAATTTCCAAGAGCTGTCTTCAGAATATCCAACTTTAATCCGCTGGTCTCTGCTTCTTCAGATGCAAGCCGCATATCTTTGACAAAATGTTTTAGGAAGAATCCAGGTGCATAGTCGCCGGAGATAATCTTCTCACCGAAGAGATCCAGCTGACGGCTTCCGGCTGCTCCTGTGGCAACAGAGTTGAGAAGAGTTTCCAGATTCAGACCTTTTGCTTTGGCATAAGAAAGGGCTTCGCAGACACCGGAGAGATTTCCGGCAATCATGATTTGGTTGGCCAGTTTGGCATGCTGTCCGCATCCGGCTTTTCCTTGATAATTGATATTGGTGCCCATAGCCTGGAAGAGTGGCATGCAGGCTTCATAATCGGCAGTCTCGCCTCCAACCAGAATGGAGAGGGTCCCGTTTTTAGCTCCCACATCTCCGCCGGTAACCGGGGCATCCAGTACGTGGAATCCGCGTGCAGTTCCGTCTTTATAAAGTTTTTCTGCAAGGGTCGGGCTGGTGGTTGTCATGTCGATGAGGTAGCATCCGGGATCTGCGCTGTCCAGAATATTGCCTTCTTTCCAGTACACTTCTTCCACATCTGCTGGAAAACCGACGATGGTGATGACTGCATCCCGTCCGGTCGCACATTCTTTGATAGAATCATGGAAAATAGCGCCTTCGCTGATGACATCCTCCACCTTGGATTTGGTCCGGGCATAGATGTGAAGTTCAAATCCGGCTTTCATAAGGTTGCGTACCATGGATTTTCCCATAATACCAACGCCGACAAAACCGATGGTTTTCATAGGATTAGGCCTCCTTAAAACAAATATTTTCTTTATTTTAGCACAGGTGGAATTCAGATACCAGAGTGAAAGGAAAGGCTTGCGGGAAAGGCCAGAGTGTGGCATGATAATAAAAAAAGAATATAAGGAAGGTTGGGGAAAACATTCATGAAAATGAATTGGAAAGAGGATGTCAGAAGATTTGTGATTGTCTGTCTGGCAGCGGTGATCATGGCATTGAATATTAAGACATTTGTAAGAACCGGCGGTCTTTTTCCGGGAGGAGCGACGGGACTCACAATCCTGATTCAGCGTTCTGCCAGAATGTTTTTTCATATAGAAGTACCATATACACTGGTAAATGTGATTTTGAATGCCATTCCCGTGTATATCGGATTTCGGTATATTGGAAAGAAGTTTACTGGTTATTCCTGTCTGATGATTTTACTGTCCGGTATTCTGACGGATTTACTTCCAGGTTATTCTATTACATCGGATACCCTGCTCATCAGTATTTTCGGAGGCATTATCAATGGTTCTGTTATGAGCCTCTGCCTCTTTGGAAATGCTACCACCGGCGGAACGGATTTTATTGCAATTTTTCTGTCAGAGCGGAAAGGAATGGATGCCTGGAACCTGGTACTGGGTCTCAATGTGTTGATTCTTGCAGTGGCGGGTCTTCTGTTCGGCTGGGACAAGGCGTTGTACTCCATTATTTATCAGTATGCGTCCACTCAGGTACTACATACACTGTACAAAAAATACCAGCAGCAGACCCTCTTTATTGTGACGAATCATCCGAGGGCGGTCTGTGATGCAATTTCCCAGGTAAGTCATCACGGAGCTACCATTTTGCAGGGAGAAGGGTCCTATGAACTGGAGGAACGGAACATGGTGTACTCTGTGGTTTCCAGTGCAGAGAGCAAGCATGTGATCAAAGCGGTGCGGGAGGTGGACGAACACGCGTTTATCAATGCGATTAAAACATCCCAGTTGTCTGGAAGATTTTACCAGAAACCGGAAGATTAACAGGAAAAGAGGCGTTTTATATGAGCGAAGGGGATAGAAGACGGGCGCAGATCCTGGAGATTTTAAGAGAAAGCGAGCAGCCGGTCTCCGGAACGGACCTGGCGGGCAGACTCCATGTGAGCAGACAGGTGATTGTGCAGGATGTGGCGCTCTTAAGAGCAGAAAATAAAGAAATCATGTCTACTTATAAGGGATATGTGATGCCATCTGTGAAAAAGCAAAGGGGCTGTGTCCGGGTGTTCCGGGTAAATCACGCAACAGAGGAAACTCTGGATGAGCTTCAAACGATGGTGGACTTTGGAGGAACGGTTCTGGATGTATTTGTGGAACATCCACTGTATGGTCAGATTCGTGCGGACCTGATGGTGCATAACCGGTTGGAAGTGGGACAGTTTGTGGCAAGAATGAAAGATTGCGGAGCACATCCGTTGAATATGCTGACCGATGGATGGCATTATCACACTGTGACAGCGCCGTCGGAGGAGCATCTCGATCTTCTGGAGGCGGAGCTTCGTAAAAAACACTATCTGTGAAAAGTATATGAAATTATCTCCAGGTGCTTGAAAAAGTAAAATATATGTGTTATAGTTCAAATAGAACATAGAAAATTAGAATCTCCCGGCTGTATGGTCGGGATTTTATAAAGCCGGTAACGGCAGCACCAGGAGGTGGCTGATATGAAAAAAGATTATTATGAAGTGCTTGGAATTCAGAAGAGTGCCGATGAAAATGAAATAAAACGTGCTTATAGAAAATTAGCGAAGAAGTATCATCCGGATACGAATCAGGGAGATGAACAGGCAGCAGAAAAGTTCAAAGAGATTAATGAAGCCTATGATGTCCTTGGAGATGAAAAAAAGAGAAAACTTTATGATCAGTATGGATTTGCTGCTTTCCAGGAAGGATTTGATCCGGAAGCATATAAACGTGCTTCTTCCGGCGGTTTCGGTGGCTTCGGTCAGGGCGGCTTTGGTCAGAGTGGTTTTGGCCAGGGCGGCAATTATCAGGAATTCCATTTTGAAGGTGGCGATATGGGCGATATTTTCGGCGACATGTTCGGAGATATGTTCCATGGACGTGGAAACGGTGGATTTCGTCAGCAGAGCTATCGCATGAAAGGAGAAGATCTTCATGCAGATGTGCAGGTGGGATTTGATGATGCCATATTTGGCTGTGATAAGGTGATTCATTTAAACAGTCAGGATGGTTCCGGCAGACCACAGTCTCTGCAGGTGCACATCCCGGCAGGCATTGATGAGGGTAAGAGTGTGCGGCTGAAAGGCAAAGGAATGCCAGGAAGAAACGGCGGTGAACCGGGTGATCTGTTCCTGAAAGTTCATGTAGGGCAGAAAGCCGGATTTGAGCGGAAGGGAACGGATATTTATACAGATGTGCAGATTCCCTTCACTACGGCAGTTTTTGGCGGCGAGGTAAGAGTGCAGACATTAAATGGAGCCGTCATGTGCAAGATTCCGGCTGGCACCCAGTCGGGCAGCAAGATACGTTTAAAAGGAAAGGGAGCACCGGTGCTGGGCAACTCTTCCGTACGGGGGGATTTCTATGTGGTTGTCAGGATCGAGGTTCCGAAGAATCTGGATGCGGAATCTGCGGGCAAATTAAGAGAATATGAAGCGTGCCGGAATCGTGCGGTACAACACAGAAGAGCAGGTTAAGGAAGGAAAGGCAGAATGAAAAAAAGTGACTGGATACTGGCAGCGGCAGTTTTGCTGGCAGCCGGGGTGCTGGGAGCGTGGTTTTTACTTGGAAAATCAGAGGGCAGCCAGGTGGTTGTGACGATAGATGGAGAAACCTTTGGAACTTATCCCTTGGAAAAAGATCAGGTTATTGAGATTGGAAATGGCAATCGTCTGGAGATCCATGATGGAACAGCAGATATGATCTGGGCAGATTGCCCGGATCAGATTTGCGTAAATGCATCGCCCATTAGTCAGGAACAGGAACTGATTGTATGTATGCCTCATAAGGTGATTGTGGAAGTAAAAGCAGAATAAAATCGAACATATGATTGCGGTTCTCCTGATTTCATGCTATGATAAGCAAAGTAGAAAAGCAGACGACAGCGGGAGAGACGATAAGATGATCGCATTTTTAAAAGGAATGGTAGAAGATATTACAGGGAACAGTCTGGTTCTGGATGTTCATGGAGTGGGATATGAAGTCCTGGTTCCGGGACAGATTCTGGATCTGATGGGAGGAACCGGACAGGAGATTAAGCTGTATACCTATATGCAGGTCCGGGAAGATGCGGTCATTTTATTTGGCTTTCTGACGAAGGATGATCTTCAGATGTTCCGTATGCTCATTGCAGTGAATGGTGTGGGACCGAAAGCGGGATTGGCTATTTTGTCGGCGTTGGGAGCGGATGATCTTCGGTTTGCCGTGTTGGCGGATGATGCAAAGCGGATTGCGAAGACACCGGGAATCGGGGCAAAGACTGCCCAGAAGATTATTTTGGAACTGAAGGACAAACTGGATCTGGAGGATGCTTTTGAAAAGAAGCTGAATGCGGATCGAATCACACCAGAGACAGCTGTGGCAGCCGGAGCGGAAATGGTACAGGATGCAGTGGAAGCTTTGGTGGCACTTGGATATGGAAATACGGAAGCTTTGAAAGCAGTTCGAGCAGTCAAAGGGGCAGACTTCATGGATGTGGAGCAGCTGCTGAAGGAAGCGCTCAAACACATGTCTTTTTAGACAAAATGATTTTGCATAGTAAAATGAAACGAAATGGAAAGATAGAAGCATGAACAACCGCAGAATTATCACAACAGAAGAAGCAGAAGAAGATATTCAGATAGAAGGAACCCTGCGTCCGCAGCATTTGTCAGAATACATTGGTCAGGAACGGGCCAAGAGCAATCTGAAGATTTATATTGAAGCGGCCAAGTCCAGAGGGGAAGCGCTGGATCATGTGTTGTTTTACGGTCCTCCCGGTCTTGGAAAGACGACTCTGGCAGGAATTATCGCCAATGAGATGGGAACTCACATGAAGGTAACCAGTGGTCCAGCCATTGAAAAACCAGGGGAGATGGCAGCGATCCTGAATAACCTGCAGGAAGGGGATGTCCTTTTTGTGGATGAGATCCATCGGTTGAATCGCCAGGTGGAAGAGGTGCTTTATCCGGCGATGGAGGATTATGCCATTGATATTATGATTGGTAAAGGTGCTTCGGCCCGGAGCATCCGGTTGGATCTACCTAAATTTACATTGGTAGGTGCGACTACAAGAGCAGGACTTCTGACAGCACCTTTAAGAGACCGTTTCGGCGTTGTGCATCATCTGGAATATTATACGGTGGAAGAGCTGACCACGATTATCGTTCGTTCAGCGGATGTACTCCATGTGGAGATCGACCGGAATGGTGCGATGGAGCTGGCCAGAAGATCCAGGGGGACACCCCGTCTGGCGAATCGCCTGCTGAAGCGTGTCCGGGATTTTGCCCAGGTAAAATACGATGGAAAGATTACGGAAGAAGTAGCAGTCTTTGCGCTGGATCTTCTGGAAGTGGACCGCCACGGTCTGGATCAGTCTGACCGGACGATTTTAAGAACCATTATTGAAAAATTTGCAGGCGGTCCCGTGGGGCTGGACACGCTGGCCGCAGCGCTGGGAGAAGATGCCGGAACGTTGGAAGATGTGTATGAACCATATCTTCTTCAAAATGGATTTTTAAACCGGACATCCAGAGGGCGTGTGGCAACCCAGGCGGCTTATAAACATTTGGGGATTGCTTTTCCTGAATAAATCAGTATACTTATAAGAAAGAAGCCGATCTGGAGGAAGAAAATATCTATGGCGAAGAAGAACACAGCGGAAGTGCTGATTAATGGAAAAATATATACCATCAGCGGGTACGAGAGTACAGCCTATCTTCAGAAAGTGGCAGTTTATCTGAATGAGATGGAGGATAAAGTCTCACAGATGGAAGGATACCGGCGGCTGGGATCGGAAGAAAAGCAGCTTTTAAAAAATATGAATCTGGCAGATGAGTATTTTAAGGCATATGATGCAAAGGAGCAGCTGGAAAAAGAACTGGAGAACCGGGAGAAGGAGATTTATAGCCTGAAGCATGATTTGATTGATGCCAGGATGGAGAAGGACAACCTGATGAAACGAATCCAGGAACTGGAAGGTGAGCTTCAGAATGAAAAAAAGCAGCTGAAGCAGTCTGCATCTGTGCGGAAACTGCACAAGCCGGAGCAGAAGTTATAAGGAACGAAGAATGACAGGCCAGCCCGGAAGAGCTGGCCTGTTTTGTGAAAGAGAGTAGAAGAATGGAAAAGAGAAAATTAGAAGTGTTAGCCCCGGCAGGTTCTTTTGAAAGTCTGAAGGCGGCAGTCAGTGCAGGAGCGGATGCAGTCTATATGGGAGGCAGCAAGTTTGGTGCGCGTGCTTATGCGCAGAATCCGGAAGGGAAGATTCTTCTGGATGCCATTGATTATGCACATTTGTATGGCGTAAAACTATATCTGACAGTTAATACGCTTCTGAAAGATCAGGAATTGGAACAGGAATTATATGAGTATCTGAAACCATGCTATGAGCATGGACTGGATGCAGTGCTGGTACAGGATCTGGGGGTTCTGTGTGCCATTCGGAAATGGTTTCCGTCTCTCCCGGTACATGCCAGCACCCAGATGACGATCTGTGGATCGGGTTCCGTGGAGCTTTTGAAGGAAATGGGCGTAGAGCGTGCCGTCCTTTCCAGAGAACTGAGTTTGAAGGAGATTGCAGACATTTATCAGAAGACGGGAATGGAGCTGGAGACCTTTGTTCATGGAGCCCTCTGTTATTGCTATTCCGGGCAGTGCCTGTTCAGTAGTATTCTGGGTGGGAGAAGTGGAAATCGTGGAAGATGTGCCCAGCCCTGCCGTCTCGCTTATCAGGCAGTAGATGAGCAGAAAAAAGCGCTGACCGGTGAACAGACATTGTTAAGTCCCAAGGATATCTGTGCCCTGGATCTGATTCCGCAGATTGCAGAGGCGGGTGTCTATTCCCTGAAGATTGAGGGACGTATGAAGCGTCCGGAATATACAGCTGGCGTGGTACGGATTTACAGGAAATATGTGGATCAGTATCTGCAGAATGGTGCCAAAGGCTATCAGGTTGCCGAAACGGATCGGAAAGAATTGCTTTTATTATTTAACCGGGATGGATTTTCCAGAGGATACTATGAACAGCATAATGGAAGAAATATGATGGCGCTGGAAAATGCCAAAGCATCTGATCAGGAAAAACGGGCATATGAAGCGTTGATTGAAAAACTCCATACAGAATATGTGGAAACAGAGCGGAAAGTACCTGTTCGTGGGCAATTCCGGGCTGTGCCGGGAGAACCTATGCAGCTAACTTTGTCCTGCAGGATGGATGGGCAGATTTGTCAGGTGGAAGTGACAGGTGAGGTGCCGCAGCAGGCACAGAACCGCCCTATGGAGGAACCACAGTTCTTAAAGCAGATGAAGAAACTGGGAGGAACGCCATTTACATGGGAACAGCTGGATCTTCATTTGGAAGGAACCTTGTTTGTGCCAGTAGGCGCGCTCAACAATTTAAGAAGAGCAGGACTGGAAGCACTTCAGAAAGCATTGGTGGAACGTTACTGGCGGGAACAGCCGAAAGCAAAAGAATCAGAAGAGACCGTTTTTTTGAAAAAGGCGGCTTCTGGCAGCCAGAAACTTCACGTATCTGTAGAAACGAAAGAACAGCTGCAGGCGGTACTGGATTTTACGGAGGAGAGGACGGGACAGCTTCACGCCCTTTATCTGGAAGCGGAAACTTTTGAAGCAGAGCTGCAGGAGCTTGTGCCGGAACTTCAGAAAAAGGCGTCGGAGACGGAAAACTGGAAGGTTTATGTGCTGCTTCCGACGGTATTCCGGCTTCACACGAAAAAACGGTATGAGGAGAAGCAGCGGATGTGGAAGTCACTCCCGGCAGACGGTTATGTGATCCGCAACCCGGAGGAGTATGTGTTTCTGAAAGGTGCAGGCTGTGAGAAAGAAATTCTTCTTGATCATAATGTATATACCTTTAACAAAAGGAGCCGTCAGGAATGGACTAAGCGAGGTGTCCTCTGGCAGACCAATCCGCTGGAATTAAACGCCAGGGAACTAAAGGAGATTTCCTATGAGTATTCCATTCAGGTAGTGTACGGAAGATATCCAATGATGGTGACGGCAGGCTGCGTTCACAGGACGTTAAATCAGTGCAAAAAGAAGCCGGAGCAATGGTTTTTACGAGACCGCTACCGAAAGGAATTTCCGGTAAAGAATTACTGTCTGGATTGCTATAATATGATTTACAATAGTCAGCCGCTGTATCTTCTGGACAGAAAAGCAGAGGTGGAAACCCTGGGAGCAGGTGCCTGCCGTATGATGTTTACAACAGAAAAGGGAAAAGAGACCCGGGAATTACTGGAACGGTGGATCACGGGAACTCCTTGGAACGGAGAATTTACAAGAGGTCACTTTAAACGGGGCGTGGAGTAAGTATGGTTAATGTAATCACTGAACTTTCCAGATATGCCATGATTCTGATGCTGGCATTGTACACACTGCAGGGATTCCGACTGGTAAATCTGCAGGATGAAGAAAAAGAAGCGGCCCTCTGGCAGCAGAATATTTTGTTTTTTGCGCTGCATTTTCTGGGAAATGGAATTTTGTATCTGAACACACAGAATGAGAAAATCCTGTATTTTTACGGGGCACAGGTGGCAGCCTTCGTGGTATTCCTGGTGCTGCAGCATCTGCTTTATCCGAGAGCAGATAAACTCTTGAACCATAATTTGTTGATGCTGTTAAGCATCGGACTCCTGATGCTGGCCCGCCTGTCCTTTGATAAGGCGGAACGGCAGCTGGAAGTGGCAATTCTGGCTATGGGACTGACATTTTTGATTCCCCTCATTATCAGGAAAGCAGGGAAATTAAGAGAGCTTTACTGGCTATATGGCGCTGTTGGGTTTCTTTTGCTGGCAGCAGTGCTGATTCTGGGAAGTTTGAGCTATGGTGCTAAGCTTGCTATTACCATTCATGGTGTGACTTTCCAACCGTCAGAATTGGTGAAGATCCTGTTTGTATTCTTTGCTGCAGGTATGCTGCATAAACAGCCTGACTTCCGAAGAGTAGGAGTGACAACGGCAGCGGCAGCGGCGTTTGTGCTGGTTCTGGTATTGTCCAAAGACCTGGGAGGCGCGCTTATTTACTTCGTGACTTATCTGATGATTCTGTATGTGGCAACTGGACAGCCTCTTTATCTGCTGGGAGGACTGTTGGCTGGCAGCGGAGCGTCCTTTATCGCCTATCGGCTTTTTTCTCATGTACAGACTCGTGTGCTGGCGTGGAGAGATCCGTTTTCTGTTATTGAGAAAGAAGGATATCAGGTTACCCAGTCTTTGTTTGCCATTGGAACAGGTGGCTGGTTTGGTTCTGGTCTGGGAAAGGGAATGCCCTACAAGATTCCGGTAGTAGAGCAGGATTTTATCTTTTCTGCCATTGCGGAGGAACTGGGCGTGTTGTTTGCTGTTTTTTTGATTTTTGTATATATCTGCTGTTTCTATATGATTATCAATATTGCAGCGTGTCTTAAGGATACTTACTATAAACTTGTGGCGCTTGGACTGGGTGTGCTGTTGATTTTTCAGGTATTCCTGTCCGTGGGTGGCGCTATGAAATTCATTCCCTCCACAGGAGTGACGCTTCCCTTTATCAGTTATGGAGGAAGCTCACTTCTCACCACATTTATGATCTGGGCAATTATCCAGGGTATGTATCTGAAACGGGGCGATGAGGTGGCAGAAAATGACAGAAAAGAAGACAAAGATAACAAAAGTAAAGATGAAAAGGCAAAAACAAAAAAAGCAAAACAGTAAAGAATACACCAATATTTTGCTGTTTTTTACGGCACTGTTTGTACTGATGACTGGCTATCTAGTCTGGTTTCAGGCATTTAAAAGCAGGGAAGTAATCAATAATTCCTATAATGCCCGGATTGAAGCCATGGAAAATCAAGTGATCCGCGGCAGTATTCTGGCTTCTGACGGACAGGTACTGGCGACCACAAAGGTGGATGCAGATGGTACAGAGAAGCGTGTCTATCCTTTTGGGTGTACGTTTTCCCATGTACTGGGATATTCAGAATACGGAAAGACAGGGATTGAGAGTATCGGCAACTTTCAGCTGACCACATCCAATGCCTATTTTGTGGAGCGTTTCCTGAATGAATTAAAGGAACAGAAAAATATCGGAGACAGTCTGGTGACTACATTGGATGTGGAACTGCAGACAGTGACCCATGATGCGCTTGGCACTAATAAAGGTGCGGTGATTGTAATGAAGCCGTCTACCGGGGATGTGCTGGCACTGGTATCAAAGCCGGATTATGACCCTTCAGAGATTGCACAGAAATGGTCTTCTTTCAGCAATTCGGAAGACGGTGTGCTTTTAAACCGGGCAACCCAGGGTCTCTATCCCCCCGGATCCACTTTTAAGATGCTGACGCTGCTGGAATATCTGCGGGAACATCAGATGAATGCCAGTGGATTTTCTTTCCATTGCACGGGAAAAGTGACATCTGGGGATACGTCCATCAGCTGTTATAAAGGCAAAGCCCATGGAGATCTGGATTTGACGAAGGCTTTTGCAAAATCCTGTAATGGTGCTTTCGCGGAAATTGGACGGGATCTGGACATCTCTTCCTTTCAGTCGCTGACGGATCAATTATTGTTTGATCAGGAACTGCCGGTGGCATTTCCATATAGTCAAAGTTCTTTTTCGCTAAAAGCCTCTGATCCGGAAATTTTAAAAATGATGACTGCTATTGGTCAGGGCAACACGCTGATGACGCCCATGCATATGGCGCTTCTTATGTGTGCAGTGGCAAATGACGGTCTGCTGATGACACCAAGATTTTTAAAACGAACGGAAAGCTATACAGGCATGCAGGTGGAATCTTATCCGGTCACTACCTATGGACAGCTCATGACGGAAGAAGAAGCGCAAATCCTGCAGCTATATTTGAGGGCTGTCGTAGAAGAAGGAACCGGAACGAAATTGCAAAGTGATGTATATGAGGCAGCAGGAAAGACCGGGACGGCAGAATATTCCAGCAACAAAAAGCAGAGCCATGCCTGGTTTGCCGGTTATGCATCTGGCAGCAAGGATGATCTGGTGGTGGTGGCAATCGTGGAAGGAGCCGGCTCCGGAAGCGAATATGCGATACCTATTGCGAAGAAAGTATTTGATGCGTATTATAAAGAGTAACAGATGCTTTTACAGGTTTGCCTTGTCATTTGCCTGAAAAAATGGTATGCTATAGCCAGTCTAAGAGGCACACCAGGCGACAGGAGGAATTGCAATGATCGAGGCAACAAGCTGTGGCGGTGTGGTGATTTTTCGAGGCAAGATACTGCTCTTGTATAAGAATTACAAAAATAAATATGAGGGATGGGTTTTGCCAAAAGGAACTGTAGAGCCGGGAGAGGAATATCCCCAGACAGCTACCCGCGAGGTGTGGGAGGAGACGGGTGTTGATGCGGAGATTATCAAGTATGTGGGAAAAAGCCAGTATACATTTACTGTTCCGGAGGACGTGATCGAGAAGGATGTCCACTGGTATCTGATGATGTCGGACAGCTACTACAGTAAGCCACAGCGTGAAGAGTACTTTATGGATTCGGGATATTATAAGTTTCATGAGGCATATCATCTTCTGAAATTTCCCAATGAGAAGCAGATTCTGGAAAAGGCATACAATGAGTATACGGAGATGAAACGAAATAATCTCTGGAAGAACCACAGATAAGCAAAGAGGTTGTTGGAGACGACAGCCTCTTTTTCAAAAGGAGGTGGCGTATGCGCTGGTACAGAAATCTATATATGGGCCCCAATGCGGCACTTTATGTGGAAAAAATCCGCAGGAGAGCAGCACAGGGAAAAATGATGCCGGGGATTTATTATCTGACGCTTCCGACGGTGCCCGGCAATCTGCTGGATATTTTTCATAACGGATTTCTCAAGCAGGAGCTGTTTGCAGAACATCAGCGACAGGATGTAATCGGAATAGCGGAAGGGAAGCAGGAGGCATTCCGCCTGACAGCACAGATTATGGAAGAAGTGCTCCAGAAGACCGGAGGGTTCGATGTGGAAGCTTTTTTCCGGGAAGAAGATTTTCAATCGAATGAAGGGATACAGGAAAGATAGATGCTGCATGTGGTATTTTTAATTCTGAAAATATTGGGAATCCTGTTTCTTAGTATCCTGGGATTATTTCTTCTGCTGTTATGTGCAGCATTGTTTGTGCCGGTCAGATATCAATTGGATATGGAAAAGCAGGAACAGGTTCGGGTAACGGTAAGGGCCGGATGGCTGTTTCGGTTTCTGTTTGTAAAATACGAACTACGCTGGCCGGAGGAAGAAGCACTCTGGCAGAATTTGTGTTTTCGGATTTTGGGAATCCCCGTGTTTCGTCCGTTTCGGAAGAAAAAGAAGAAGCGGGAGAAGGGCAAGCCAGAGCCGGTAAAGAAAATAACACAGATATCGGAAAAAACGCCGGAGCCAGAAGCGGCACCGGAACCAGAGATAGTTCCGGAATCCGAGGAAACTTCGGAAGAAACCCCGGAACAGGAAGCTGTTCCGGAAAAAGAGCATATTCCGGAGCCAGAGAAACCGAAAATTTCTCTATGGGAGAGGCTCTGCCTCTTCTTCCGAAAAATGGCAGACCGGATGAAAGGTATCGGAAATTCTGTCCGGCATTTAGGTGATAGAATCCAAAAGATCAAAGAGAAGAAAGATACTTTGGTGGAGTTCTGGAATCTGGAAGAACATGTGCGGGCAAGGGAAGCGCTGATCAAAGAGGCTTCTTACCTGTGGAAACGGTCCAGACCACGCAAAATAAAGGGAACGCTGCAGTTTGGATTATGGGATCCGGCGGCGACGGGAATTCTCATGGGAATGTTGTCCATGCTCTATGCCTGGTATTCGGAAGAATTTACCCTGCATCCGGATTTCGATCAGCTTATTTTAAAAGGTGAGCTTCATATCAGAGGACATATAAGGCTGTATCCTTTCTGTCTGTCCGCATGGCGGATCTGGAGAAATAAGGATACCCGGCTGATGTATAAACATTGGAAACAAAAATAGGAGGTTCTTATGAGCGAAAAAAATAATAATACCTTTGAATCTACTGTATCGTCTCTGTTTCAGGGAATGGATCATTTCATCTCCAGCAAGACAGTGGTAGGAGATGCTATTACGGTAGGAGATACCATTATTCTTCCGCTGGTGGATGTGACCTTTGGCGTAGGAGCAGGAGCATCTGCATCGGACAGTAAGAACAATGGCGCAGGCGGTCTGGGAGGTAAGATTTCCCCCAGCGCGGTACTGGTAATCAAAGATGGAAATATCCGTCTTGTAAATGTGAAAAATCAGGACGCTGTGACGAAAGTACTGGATATGGTGCCGGATTTTGTCAACAAATTTACATCCGGAAAAAAGTCTGATCCAGATGTGGATAAAGCGGTAAACGATATTCTGGACGGTGAAAAATAAATGGATTTTGCAGAACTGAAAAAAAGTCTGTAAAAAAAGTAAAATTTTGCTTGCCAAGAAGAAATATTTCTGATAGAATAACAGAAGTTGTGAGTCTCCGGGACTCAAATAACCCTAAGGAGGTGCAATGATGGCTAAATGTGCAGTTTGTGAGAAGAGTGTTCACTTTGGTAACAATGTGAGTCATTCCCATAGAAGATCCAACAAAATGTGGAGATCCAATGTGAAGTCCGTAAAAGTGAAAGTAAACGGCGGAGCAAAGAAAATGTATGTATGCACTTCTTGCTTAAAATCCGGTAAAGTTGAAAGAGCTTAATCGGCTGTCATATGATAGGAATGCATAGGGGGTGTCGCAGTGCGATGCCCCTTTTTTGCGATTTTTACTCATCAGCAGGAAAAGTAACACTGATAGCCACAGATAATAAAGACTGCAGACATGAGAATTCGTGGGAAAAGGTTGTCTGCCGGCAGAAACAGCGTCAGAAAGATTCCGATGCCGATCCAGAACATGACAAAGCCAATTGTTTTTTTCATGGGTGGCCGAGCGATCCTCTGCTGATTTCCTTATTCCAGTATATGCAGATGATGTTAAAATAGAAAATAATAAAAACTTATTTCATTTTTTACTGAGATCGGGTATAATAATTTCAGTTATGTATTTTAATCGGGAGGTATTCGTATGCAGGGACAGATTAATACGAAGCTGGGAAATATTTCAATTGATGCGGATGTGATTGCAGTATATGCAGGCTCCGTTGCACTAGGCTGTACGGGTATTGTAGGTATGGCATCTCTTGACATGCGTGATGGTCTGATGAAACTTCTGAAGAAGGAGAACATCACGAGAGGTATTGAGGTGGAGATCGAAGATAACGAGATTTATCTGGCATTTCACGTGATTGTAGCTTACGGAGTAAATATCCCGGTGGTATCAGAGAATCTGATGGATTCTGTCAGATATCAGGTAGAAGAGTTTACTGGTATGAAAATCAAAAAGATTGACATCTTCGTGGAAGGTGTAAGAGTGATAGATTAATGAGGGAGGAACTTCATCTTGATTAGGACTATTGATGCCCGGATGATTGCAAAAATGTTTCTGGGCGGTGCAAAAAATCTGGAATCCAAGAAAGAATGGATCAATGAACTTAACGTATTTCCGGTGCCGGATGGTGATACCGGAACTAATATGACCATGACCATTACCGCGGCTGCATCCGAGGTGATGAAACTTCAGGATCCGGATATGGAGACACTGGCAAAATGCATTTCTTCAGGATCATTGCGTGGAGCGAGAGGAAACTCCGGAGTTATTCTTTCACAGCTGCTGAGGGGATTTTCCAAAGGAATCCGTGATCACAAGGATCTGGATGTAGTAGATCTGGCAGATGCTATGGAAAAGGCAGTGGAGACTGCATATAAGGCAGTTATGAAGCCGAAGGAAGGTACCATTTTGACGGTTGCCAAGGGTGCAGCAGTAAAAGCAGCTGAAGCAGCAGAAACCGTGGAAGACATTGAAGAGTTTTGCCGCATTGTGATTGAAGAGGCAGAGGCAGTTCTGGCGCGTACACCGGACATGCTTCCGGTTCTGAAGGAAGCTGGTGTGGTTGATTCCGGTGGACAGGGTCTGGTAGAAACCATGAAGGGTGCCTTTGACGCATTGCTTGGAAAAGAAGTGGATTATTCCTTTGAAGTTTCTAAAAAAACCGAGCCCTTAAAGGTCAGTGAGCAGACGAAAGCAGAGATCAAATTCGGATATTGTACGGAATTTATCATTATGCTGGAGAAGCCTTATGATCGGAAAACGGAACAGGAATTCAAGAATTTTCTGGAGTCTATCGGTGATTCCATCGTAGTCGTGTCCGATGAAGATGTTGTGAAGGTACACGTACATACGAATGATCCGGGTCTTGCAATCCAAAGAGCGCTGACATATGGTTCTCTCTCTAATATGAAGATTGATAATATGCGTCTGGAACATGAGGAGAAGCTGATCAAAGATGCTTCCAAGATTGCAGAAGAACAGAAAAAAGCAGAAAATCAGCAGAAAAAAGAGCCACGCAAAGAGATGGGATTTATTTCCGTATCCATCGGAGAGGGCGTAGGAGAAATCTTCAAAGGACTGGGTGTTGATTACTTGATCGAAGGCGGACAGACCATGAATCCGAGTACGGAGGATATGCTGGAGGCTATCGACAAAGTGAATGCAGATACTATTTTCATTCTTCCGAATAATAAGAATATTATTCTGGCAGCTAATCAGGCAAGTTACCTGACTGAGGACAAGAAGATTGTTGTGATTCCGACAAAGACAGTCCCGCAGGGTATTACGGCTATGATCAATTTCATTCCGGAAGAGACACCGGAAGAAAATGAAAAACGCATGATTGAAGAGATACAGAATGTGAAGACCGGACAGGTAACTTATGCAGTTCGTGACACAAAGATCGATGATAAAGAGATCCATGAAGGTGATATCATGGGTATCGGAGATCAGGGAATTCTTGCGGTGGGCAAAGATATTGCAGAAACGACTAAGGCAATGATGAAAGAGCTGGTGGATGAAGATTCTGAGATCATCGGTGTTTACTATGGCGAGGAAGTATCCGAAGAGGATGCGCAGAAGCTTGGAGACGATCTGGCAGCACTTTATCCGAATGCGGAAGTAGAAGTACACGCAGGAGGCCAGCCGATTTATTATTACGTAATTTCCGTAGAGTAACGGAACGATATAACGGGAAAAGAGACGGCTTATTTCAACAAATGCCGTCTCTTTTTTTAGGACAGTAAAGAAGAGGACAACATGAAGATACAGTTTATATACCACAGTTGTTTTACAGTGGAAATTGCCGGTAAAGTGTTGGTGTTTGATTATTATGGGGAAGGAGATCTTCCGGCATATCCGGCGGACAGCCAGATTTATTTTCTGAATAGTCATAGTCATCCGGATCATTTTTCCAGAAAAATTCTGGCGTTAAAAGAACAATATCCAGCGGCAGAGTATATTCTTTCTAAAGATATCCGATTCCATGAAGAGGAACGGAGAGACTGGATTCACAGTGTTAAGGCCGGTGCAGAGTATGAGATTGGAGAACTGAAGATTCGTACACTGAAATCCACAGATGTTGGGGTGGCGTTTTTAGTGGAAACAGATAAAAAGAAGATTTATCATGCAGGAGATTTGAACTGGTGGCATTGGCAGGGAGAAGAAAAATATTGGAACAATAATATGGCCAGCAACTATAAGAGATCTGTGGATCAACTTGATGGCGAGACGTTGGATGCAGCCTTTCTTCCACTGGATCCAAGACTTGGAAGTGCTTATTACTGGGGAATGAAATACTTCCTGGAGCATGTGGAGGCAAGAGCGGTATTTCCGATGCATTGCTGGGGACAGTATGAGGTGTGCAGAAAAGTCATAGAGCAGCCGGAAATGAAAGGACTTCTGGAAACATATTATCCGGTGGAACGGACCGGACAGGAGTGGATCATATGAAGGTAAGAATTTATACGGATGGAGCAGCAAGAGGAAATCCTGACGGACCTGGCGGATATGGCACGATTTTATCCTATGTGGATCCAAAGGGGGAGGAGCATATCCGGGAGTTTTCACAGGGGTATAAGAAGACGACTAACAACCGCATGGAGCTGATGGCAGCAATTGTGGGTCTGGAAGCATTGAATCGCCCCTGCGAGGTAGAACTGTATTCGGATTCCAAGTATCTGGTGGATGCATTTAATCAGCATTGGATTGATTCCTGGCTGAAGAAGAATTGGGTTAACAGCCAGAAAAAACCGGTAAAGAATCCGGATCTCTGGAAGCGGCTCTTAAAAGCAAAAGCACCGCATCAGGTAACCTTTATCTGGGTGAAAGGACATGACGGACACCTGCAGAACGAACGATGCGACCAGCTGGCAACCACGGCAGCAGACGGCGACAGATTAATGGATGATATGATACTGGAGTAATGAGAAGAGAACTGTAACAGGTTCTCTTTTTAATTTTAAGAAAAATATTGCAAAAAAGAAAAAGTTCCTGTAAACTAAATGCAGATATAAAAGTTTCCGTGCAATCGCACATAATTCCCAATAAAAACCGAAAGAGAAAACGGAAAGGAAGTATATGACATATGAGATGTTTTTAGATTGTCTGGAATGCGCAGTGCAGCAGGCGAAAAGAGAAAATGAGCAGATTAAAAGGGTTCATATTCTGAAAAATAACGGCGTTTATATGGATGGATTTGCATGCAGGCTTCCTGGAAGAAGGGAGGAACCCACGGTTTATGTGAATCATTATTATCGGGAAAATGCAGAGGAAGAATATGTGCAGGAGGTAGCGCATATGATTTTGGGAATCCAGCGGGAAAGTATGAGCTTTTCCTCCAATGATCTGGAACAGGTGCTGGATTTTGAACGAATGAAGAAGCGGATCTTTTTCCGACTGGTATCGAAGGAAAAAAATGCAGAGCTGCTTAAAAAAGTACCGTATGTAGAATGGCAGGATCTGGCGTTGATATTTTATTTGAAAATTCCTGAGGAGATTGTAAAACATGCGACAGCTGTTATCCATACCAATCATATGGAGCGTTGGGGAGTGGGAGTAGAAGAGCTTTATCACACAGCAAAGGTCAATATGGAGGAAATGCCGTTATTCCTGCATCCTATTGAAGATTTTCTGAAGGACTATGGACTGGAAGACTTTGGAAGCGGGATGCATGTGCTGAGCAATCAACAGAAAGAGTTTGGAGCTGCTGTGATTGTTGATCCCAAAGTACAGAAAATGTGTGCCGATCGGATGAAAGGAGATTACTATGTGCTGCCAAGCAGCATTCATGAGGTGATTTTACTGCCTGCCAGACAGGAGTATGAGAGAAAAGAACTGGATGAGATGATCAGAGATGTGAATGGGCAGTGTGTGAGTCGGGAAGAATATTTAGGTAATCATGCATATTATTACTCGGTTGCACTGGGAAAATTAGAATTTTGAGAAACTATTCAGAACCCATTCGCAAAACCGCCTCTGAGAGGCTTTGTTTTTGCTCATACAGAGCTTCTCGCCCTATAAATGCTCCGAAATATGTTCTTTTATGCGAGCATACGGAACATATTTACGGGCATTTGCAGGGTTCTGAATAGATATTACAAAATTATTACAAAAAACATTTGCTTATTTCCTCAACATGGTGTATTATAGTTGAGGTAATAAGCCAAGCACCTGTAGCTCAGCTGGATAGAGCACGGGCCTCCGACGCCCGGTGTCGCAAGTTCGAATCTTGTCAGGTGCATTTTTTATATCCAAAAATAGCTTCGGCTGTTGGGGACGGGGAAAAGAAGTGTTATGTCAAAGCTATGCTAGTTTGTTGGAGGAAAAAGAATGGAACAGAAAAACTGGAAAGAATTGTTGCAGAAGTATAAGAACTATATAATTGTTCTTGTGATTCTGCTGGTAGCAATTGTAACGCTGGCACGCAGCTGCGGTCAGAATAAGACGGAAAATAATACAGAAAATACGCAGCAGAATCAGACAGAGCAGACTGATCCGTCTGTTCAGGCAGGTCAGGCGGAAGAGGAGGAAGAGCCGAATGAGTTGGAAGAGAATACTCATTCATCAGTAGAACGTCTGGTAAGCAAGTATCTGGATTGTATTGTAAGCGGTGATACGGATGCTTTATCAGAGATTGTAGATGATCTGTCTGATAATGATAAAGAAGAAGTACAGAAGCTTTCCAAAGCTTATGAAGCTTACAGCAATTTGGAGTGTTATACCAAAAAAGGACCGGAGGATGACTCTTATATTGTATTTGTATGCTGCGATATGAAAATCACCGGTGTAGAGACGCTGGCTCCCTATATCAGTTGTCTGTATGTATCAGCAAAAGATGAATCCGGCAACCGTTATATCCGCTATAATAATGTAGAGGAGGATCAGACACTGCAGGCTTATGTGCAGGAGCTGGAACAGGATCCGGAAGTAAAAGCCCTTTACGATGACGTCAATGCCCGCTATCAGGAAGCACTGAACAGTGATCCGACTCTGGCAGAATTTGTTCAGAATGCGACCGGTAAGGCAAATGAGAATACAGAAGCTGCTGAAGAGGAAGCTCCTGCAGCAGATGAGGCCGCTGAGCAGGAGGATGCTCAGGAGGAGACTGGGGAAGAACCGGCAGCAGAAGAGCAGAACGAAGAGCCAGCAGAGGAAGAAGCACCGGCAGCAGAGGCACAGAACAGAGAGACCCGTGTTACGGAGAGTGTCAATATCCGTTCGGAGGCGTCTACGGATTCTGACCGTATTGCCCTTGCATATCAGGGAGATGCCATCACACAGATTGAGTCCTATGATAATGGTTGGAGCAAGGTTGAGTACAAAGGTGAGACCGGTTATGTGAAGACCGAATTCCTGGAGTAATGAATTTTTGAAAAGTGAATAAATATGGAAAAGCTCCATACCCTAGTAGCAATACAAGGGAAAGGAGCTTTTTTATGTTTTCAGATGCGGACAGAGCTGTGATGAAGGAAAATTACCGGAACAGCCGGATGGGACGGGAAGCCATCAATGTGATGATCAGTAAAGTGGAGGATGATGATCTGGCGTTGGATCTGAATCGCCAGGCATGTAAATTCATGCAGTTTGAGGAGAAGATCCAAAAAGAATATATGAAGGCAGAAGAGCCGCTGCCGGAGGAAAATCTGGTAGGAAAGACAATGCTGTGGGGAGGTATTCAGATGAATACCCTGTTGAATGCCAGTACCAGCCATCTGGCCGATATGATGATTCAGGGAAATACAAAAGGTATTGTAGAGCTTATGAAGGCAGTGAAGAGTAATCAGAGTGTGAAGAAAGAATATTATGAAATTGCGCAGGAACTGATGGATTTTGAAGAGAAAAATATTGAGAAACTGAAAGCGTATCTTAGATAGTCACTGGTCATTTGAAGGAAAATTTGGTATGATAGAATGGCGTGGGGCAGTATGGAGCCCCACGAAACAGCAGCTGAAAAGAGCGGCAAAAAGTTCCGGGAAAGGAAGTACATACCATGATACGTTTAAATAAATATATGAGTGAGGCGGGTGTCTGCTCCCGAAGGGAGGCAGACCGGCTTATCGAGGCTGGAAAAGTGACCGTTGACGGCATGAAAGCGACTGTCGGCATGCAGATTGAGGAAGGGCAGAAGGTTTGCCTGAACGGAAAACCAGTACAGAAAGATAAAAAGGATAAGCTCATTCTTCTGGCAGTGAATAAACCAAGGGGAGTAGTCTGCTCAGAAAAAAGTCAGGGCGGTGATGTGAACATCATTGATTTTCTTCATTATCCCAAACGGATTACTTATGCAGGGCGTCTGGATAAAGATTCTGAAGGGTTACTTCTTATGACGAATAATGGGGATATCATTAATCAAATGATGCGTGCGGCAAATTATCATGAGAAGGAATACGAAGTAACGGTAGATAAAGAATTTAATGACCGCTTTCTGAAAGACATGGCGGCAGGTGTGCACCTGAAAGAGCTGGAAGTGACCACACGTCCATGTGAAGTAGAACGACTTGGTAAAAAGAAATTCAAAATTATTCTGACCCAGGGATTGAACCGGCAGATTCGCCGGATGTGTAAGGAACTGGGTTTTCATGTGACTGGAATTAAACGTGTCCGGATTATGAATATTCATCTGGGGCATCTGACAACCGGTGGATATAGGAATGTAACAGAAGCAGAACTTCAGGAACTGCTGTATTTACTGGAAGAATCCGAGAACGAGTCAGAAGATGTCCGGGAACTTAATGAGGAGGATATGCAGGATGACGAATAAGGAGCAGCAGATTGCACGTATGAAGGAGTTGGGAGAACTGCTCCGGAATGCGTCGAAGGCCTACTATGCAGAAGACAGGGAGATTATGAGTAATCTGGAGTATGATAAACTCTATGATGAACTGGCGGCATTAGAGAAAGAGACCGGCACGGTGTTATCCGGCAGTCCTACCATGACAGTAGGCTATGAAGCAGTGGACGAGCTGCCGAAAGAACGCCATGCGTCACCGATGCTTTCACTTGATAAGACCAAAGATGTGGGAGAACTGGCAGCATTTGCCGGAGATCATGAGGTATTGCTGTCCTGGAAGCTGGATGGGCTGACGGTTGTTCTGACTTATGAAAATGGCCAGCTTTCCAAGGCTGTCACCAGAGGAAATGGTGAAGTGGGAGAAGTCATTACGAACAATGCAAAAGTTTTTAAAAATGTTCCTCTTACGATTCCCTGCAAAGAACAGGTGATTCTGCGAGGTGAGGCAGTGATTCGTTATTCTGACTTTGAGAGAATCAATGAAGAGATCGAGGATGAAGCAGCCAAATATAAAAATCCGCGAAACTTATGCAGCGGTTCCGTCCGTCAGCTGAATAATGAGATCACGGCAAAGCGAAATGTCTATTTTTATGCGTTTGCACTGGTTCAGGCCGAAGGTGTGGAGTTTGATAATTCCAGAGAAAAGCAGTTTTTGTGGCTGAAGAGCCAGGGCTTTGATGTGGTGGAATATAAGAAGGTGACTGGTGCCCAGGTGCCGGAGACCGTGCAGTGGTTTTCAGAAGCCATTGTACACAATGATTTCCCATCCGATGGACTGGTGGCAACCTATGATGACATTGCATATGGGCAGTCTTTAGGAAGAACAGCAAAATTTCCAAGAGATTCCTATGCATTCAAATGGCAGGATGAGCTGCGGGAAACTCATCTGCAGGAGATTGAGTGGAGTCCGTCCAGAACCGGCCTTATCAATCCAGTGGCCATCTTTGAACCGGTGGAACTGGAAGGGACAACCGTCAGCCGTGCGTCTGTTCATAATGTGAGCATTTTAAAAGGATTAAAGCTAGGTATTGGTGATGTGATCACCGTCTATAAGGCCAATATGATCATTCCGCAGATTGCAGAGAACCTGACTGGAAGCGGAACGGTAGAGATTCCGTCTGTCTGTCCGGTGTGCGGCGGTGCCACGGAGATCCGGAAAACCAATGATGTGGAATCCCTTTATTGTACCAATCCAGAATGTCCGGCAAAAAAAATCAAAGCATTTACATTATTTGTAAGCAGAGATGCCATGAACATTGACGGTTTGTCAGAGATGACGCTGGAGAAATTTATTGACAAAGGATTTATCAAGGAATATGCGGATCTGTTCCGTCTGGATCGCTACAAAGAAGAGATCGTCGGGATGGAAGGCATGGGTGTAAAATCCTATGAAAACCTTATGGACAGTGTGCAGAAAGCAAGACATACAACGTTGTCCAGAGTGATCTACAGCCTTGGTATTCCGAATATTGGACTTGCCAATGCGAAGATGCTTTGTAAAGAGTATGATGACGATGGGACGAAGCTTCGGAAGGCAACGGCGGAGGAACTGAGCCAGATTCCGGGTATCGGCGGTGTGATCGGTGCCAGCGTGGAGGCTTATTTTAAAAATGAGGAGCATAACCGATGGCTTGACGATCTGCTGGGAGAGCTGGATCTCTATAAAGAGACAGTAGATGAGAGCCAGCAGAACCTGTCAGGAAAAGTATTTGTCATCACCGGAAGTCTGGAGCAGTTTGATAACCGGGCGGCCCTTAAAGATTTTATTGAAACAAAGGGCGGTAAGGTAACCGGCAGCGTGACATCAAAGACGGATTATCTCATCAACAACGATGTGATGTCCAATTCTTCCAAAAATAAAAAAGCAAAAGAACTGGGCGTGGAGATTATTTCCGAACAGGATTTTATCGACCGGTTTACAAATGATTGATAAAAGAGGTGACAAACTATAAACAGTCAAGAGAATTTTGAAATTTTTTGAATTGTAAAAATGGGTAATTTTAATAAGCCATCTGAATACATCGTATTTCAGATGGGAGAAATTAGTATTAATCCACTAGAGATTAACGAAGTTTTTGAGCATTAAAGTCGATATCTTGGCTCTCCAATGTGTAGATGACTCTAATAAGCTTTTTGGCTACATGAGTAATGGCTACTCGATGTGGTTTGCCTTCTTCGCGTTTCTTGGCATAGTAAGTTGCAAATGTCATGTCAAAGCGGATTAACGGTAGACAACAATTGATAAGTGTGTAGCGGAGCTGGGATGATCCACGCTTAACCATCTTGCCTCCGTGAGATTCAGTACCAGATTCGTTGATTCCTGGTTCTATTCCGGCAAATGCAAGCATTTGTCCTGGATTAGTGAAGTTAGATATATCGCCGTATTCAGAATAGATTACAGCTGCTGATAATGGTCCGATTCCAGGAACTGACATATAGTGAGGATGTACTTCTTCAATTAGTTTGTTGATTTCTTTTTCAATGGTATCAATCTCTTTTACAAGGGATTTGTATAAAGATAAAAGACTGTTCAGCTCTACATCAAAAATAGAGTTATTTACACCAACAGTATTGGCAGCAAGTTCTTTTAGTCGTAGGAATTGCTGTGGTGAAAACTTCCCCCGGGATATGGAACGTAGCTTTTCATAAGAGGCTGAGTTCATACGAGCCATCTTTTCAGCAGAACCATAGTTCTCAAGCAGATAGAGAGCGGTTTTGGATAAGCGTTCATTAAAGAATGGTTTAAACTCAGGGAATGTATGATCTAACACATTTGTGATTTTAACAAGATAGAAAGAACGCTGTCGGATAAGTTTATCGCGTAAACGAGTTAATGATTTTAAAGTGTAAGCGCGGTAAAATCCTTTTGTATGGGGTTTGTATTCAACAGTCATTAACCAACGAGCTATTGATTCACAGTCAACAGAGTCGGTTTTTGTACGCCTAAGTGTTTTTGATTTCTTGTATTCACTGATGAGAACAGGATTTACTTCCATGAAGGTTAGGAGAGAATTTTCAAGGAAGAGTTCAAGATTGAGAGCATAATGGGCAGTTGATTCAAACCCTATTCTTATGTCCGCAGGATTTGCGAGAGAATGAATGATTGTAAGCAGTTCATTAAAACCGGCTTTATTGTTTTTGATTGTGACTTTAGAAACTACTTTTTGATCAGCTGCAGAAATGATGCAGCAATCATGTTTGTACTTGGAAATATCAATTCCAATAAAGTACATTGACATAGGTTATACCTCCTGATAAATATTTTGAGCACTGCTGTCTTCCACAGAGAATTCGGCTGTGTAATCACGTAAATAAAAACGTCGATGCGTTAACAAACTGATTAACAGTAATAGACGAAAAGCTGTGGTCTGAGTCACCTCATACCAGTCAAAGCTGTAAAGTTATAGGTACAGATCCACAGTGCCTTTTCAAAATATAACAGAGATGGAAATAAATACCCAGTGTTAACTGGGAGAAAGGAAAAATCCAATTACCATCTAAGATAATTGGATTATACGTAAGCTATGGAAAGAGAAATGACGAACTGGATTGACAATATATGGCCGAAATTTCTGGATGCGGGGCTGTCCATTGTATGGGCAGTGATTCTCCTGATTATTGGCATTAAAGTTATTAATGTGGCAAGAAAACTGTTAAAAAGTGCACTGGAACGTTCCAGTATTGATACCGGAGTCGTGCAGTTTCTGGACGCATTTGTAAAATTTGTAGCCTATGCGGTATTGATTCTGGCACTGTTAGGACATTTTGGAGTGCAGACAACTTCTTTTATTACTATCCTTGGTTCTGCTGGAGTAGCCATTGGTCTGTCTTTGCAGGGCAGCCTGTCCAACTTTGCAGGCGGTATCCTGATTCTGATTCTGAAACCCTTTGTGGTGGGGGATTATGTGAGCGTCTGTGGCTGTGAAGGAACGGTAGCAGTGATATCCCTGTTCTACACAACCTTACATACGGTGGATAACCGAAATGTTGTACTGCCAAATGGTAGTCTTTCCAACAGTAATATCACGAATTATTCAGCCAATGAAATTCGCCGCGTGGATATGAGCGTAGATGTGGGCTACGGTTCTGACCTGAAGAAGGCAAGAGAAGTGATTATGGACATCCTGAATCAGGATGAACGAATTTTGAAAGATCCGGCTCCGATCGTAGCAGTGGATAATCTGGGAGACAGCGGCGTGAACGTGCTGATCCGTCCGTGGGTCAAATGCGAGGACTACTGGGCAGTGAAATGGAGTGTGCTGGAAGCTGTTCATAATCGACTGAATGCCGAACAGATAGACATCCCGTTCCCGCAGATGACTGTACATCTTGATCAGAATTCATAAAGTTTTAATGGAAAACCACTGGAAAAAGGGATATACTGGTATCGGATAGTTAGACATGAGGTGAGTGAATGAAAGCGCATATGAGGAAACTCCTGAAGATATTTACCAGTCGTGTAGTTGTGGTAGGCCTGGCTCTGCTGGTGCAGTTGTTATGGTACCTGTTGTTTCTGAACAGACTCGCGAATTATTCAATTGTCGTTAATGGTTTTTTCCGTGTGCTGAGTGTGATTATTCTGTTGTATCTGATTCGGAAGGATGAAAATTCTGCTTATAAAATAGCCTGGATGATCCTCATTATGGTGATTCCGCTTTTGGGAGGCATCCTTTATGTAATGATTGGCAACAAAAAGCCGGGGAAAAAACTGGCTGCAAAGATGGCAGTTGTCAAAGACAGTATGACAGATGCATTGAAGCAAAATGAAGATATCCTGCAGGAAATCGAGGAACAGGATGCCAGGGTTGCCGGAAATATCCGGTATATTGGAAATTATGGCCCCTATCCGGCGTGGAAAAATACGACAGTTGAATATTTTCCGGTGGGTGAAAAGATGTTTGATGCCATGTTAAAAGATCTGCAAGCGGCAAAACATTATATTTATCTGGAATATTTCATTATTGCTGAAGGTGTCATGTGGGACATGATTCTGGAGATACTGGAACGGAAAGTAAAAGAAGGTGTGGATGTCCGGCTTATTTATGATGACGTAGGATGCGTGTCATTGCTGCCAATACATTATACAAAGATTATGGAATCTAAAGGTATCAAATGCATGGCATTCAACCGTTTTGTACCGTTTTTGTCTCTTGCCATGAATAACCGTGACCATCGGAAAATTTTGGTGATTGACGGTCACACAGCTTACAATGGCGGTATCAATCTGGCAGATGAATATATCAACCGGAAGATGAGGTTTGGACACTGGAAAGATACAGGGGTGCGGATTCATGGTGAGGCCGTCTTCAATTTCAGCATGATGTTTCTGGAAATGTGGAATGCATTCCGGGAGCCGGAGACGGATTTTAAAGCCTTTGATCCCCATCGGTGGCATCCGGAACCTTTTGAAAGCGACGGCTATGTGGTGCCATACTCCGATACACCGCTGGATTTTGAAGAACTGGGGGAGAATGTCTACATCAATATCCTGAATCAGGCGAAGGATTACGTCTATATAGCAACACCCTATCTGCTGATCAGTGATGAAATGGAAAATGCACTCTGTACGGCAGCCAAGCGCGGTGTGGATGTAAGGATTCTGATGCCTGGTATTCCGGACAAACCGATGGTATTTTATATGGCGAAATCTTATTATCCGCCGCTTCTTCGGGCAGGCGTTAAGATCTATGAATACACGCCGGGATTTGTTCATGCAAAATCCTATGTGTGCGACGACCGGATTGCGACAGTAGGAACCATCAATATGGATTTCCGGAGTCTTTACCTGCACTTTGAGTGTGGAACACTGCTGTATGGGTGTAAAGCAGTGATGGATGTGAAAAAGGATATGGAGGAGTGTTTCCCGAAGTGTCATGAAGTAACCATGGGAGACTGCAGACAGGGTGTGATTGGAGATCTTCTTACTTCCGTACTCCGTGTACTGGCTCCGCTGATGTAAAGTACTGTAAAAACGATAATTACGACAGGATGAAAAGAGAAGGATGAATGTATTATTTTTTCTGACCCCGAAAAGTGAGGTGGCCCATCTCCAAAAGGAATGGACCCTCAGACAGGCCATTGAGAAACTGGAACGGAGCGGTTATACTGCCATTCCTATGATCGACCGGGAAGGACACTATGTGGGAACAGTTACAGAAGGGGATATTTTATGGACGCTGAAAAAGCGCTATAACATGAATCTGAAGGAAGCGGAGAATGTTCCAGTGACCAGTGTAGAACGGCGCATTCCGTTCAAACCGGTTTCCATCGACGCAACCATGGAGGATTTGGTACAGATGGCCATGAACCAGAACTTTGTTCCGGTTATTGACGATAAAAAAATATTTATCGGCATCGTAACCAGAAAGGATATTATCCGTTTCTGCTACGAGGAGTATGCCAGAAGGCTTGAGGAGGAAAAGAAGTCATGAAATTAAAAGATTTACAGGATGCAATGATCGCAGCAATGAAAGCAAAGGACAAAGCGAGAAAAGATTCCATTTCCGCACTGGTATCTGCAGTGAAAAAAGCAGGTATCGACGCAGGCTGCCGCGATGATATCCCGGAAGATATGGTAAGTCAGGTCATTTTAAAAGAATTGAAAAGTGTAAAAGAACAGATTGATACCTGCCCGGCTTCCAGAGAAGATCTTCTGGCAGAGTACAAAGCACGTTACGAAGTGATGAGTGAGTTTGCTCCGAAGCTTTTAAGTGCAGAAGAAGTAAAAGAAATTCTCACCAGCAAATTTGCTGAAGTGCTGGCTACCAAGAATAAAGGTATGATCATGAAGACCGTTATGGGCGAACTGAAAGGCAAAGCTGACGGTAAAGTCATTAACCAGGTCGTTGCGGAGCTGACGAAATAAGATGCCAACATTACCAATGAGTCTTACTACGCTGTGTTATCTGGAGCAGGGCGACAGCTACCTGATGATGCATCGGGTAAAGAAAAAGAATGATGTGAATCAGGATAAATGGATCGGAGTAGGTGGTCATGCGGAAGATTACGAAAGTCCGGAAGACTGCCTCCTTCGTGAGGTGCGGGAGGAGACGGGTCTTACCCTGACCGATTACCGTTTCAGGGGCATTGTGACCTTTTCATTGAAGAATGTCGAGACCCAGTATATGTGCCTTTTTACAGCTACTGGATGGGAAGGAAAGCTGAACTATGACTGCTTGGAAGGTGATCTGGAATGGGTCAGAAAAGACCGTATCAAAGATCTGGAACTTTGGGAAGGAGATAAAGTTTTCTTTAAATTACTCACGGAGGAAGTACCATTCTTTTCACTGAAATTGTACTACGAGCAGGATGAACTGAAGGAATGTGTACTGAATGGAGAGATGTTGGATTGGAAAGATTTTCTGACGGATTAAAAAATTATATTTGAAATATAGTTTTGAGATATACTCCTTGTTTTATTTTTCTATATGTGATAAGATAAATCTACCAAAAAGAAACATATAGTAAAAGAAAAGGAGGAGTTAGTATGTCGGAAGATACGAAAATGATTATGGAAGAACTTGCAAAGATCCATGGTCGTCTTGACAAAATGGATGGTCGCCTTGATAGAATGGACGATCGGTTTGACAAAATGGATGGTCGCCTTGATAGAATGGACGATCGGTTTGACAAAATGGATGGTCGCCTTGATAGAATGGACGATCGGTTTGACAAAATGGACAGATGTATGGATGCTTTGGAAAGCAGTACAAAACAGGAGATTCGGTCACTTAAAACATATCTGGAAAATGAAATTGAAACAAAAATTAATATTGTGGCGGAAGGTCATTTTGATTTGATGAGAAAGTTTCGACAGGTCCAGTTATGTAATGAAGAATGGGAAATGATGAAAATCCGCATATTAGCTTTAGAACGTGGCGTTCGTGAAATCAAGGCAAAAATGCAGGTCGCATAAAAATTTTGAAAAAACAGTTGACATTTCACCTCAAGAGGCATAGAATACAAACAAGTTCAAACCAATTGTATACCAAAACCGATGAGAAAGAGAAGTAAGCTTTCCAGTAAAGTCACAGAGAACCGCAGGTGGTGGGATTGCGGTACAGAGCTGATTGCTGAATGGCCTTTCGAGGGCGGCCCGAAATGAGAAGAGTAGGAACCGTCGGGAACCAAACCCGTTATCAATGAGGAGTGTATGACAGTACACCGAAAGTGGACAGCAATGTCAAGTTGAGTGGTACCGCGATTATAAGATATTTATAACCGTCTCAAGCAGAAAAAGCTTGGGACGGTTTTTTTGTATGATAAAAAGCGAAGGGCAGCCGTTTCAAGCCAGCAAATAAGCCCTGGATTTTTGAATTGTGGAGGAAAAGGACATGAAAAAGAAAGTAGTAAGCGTATTACTGGCAGCAGCAATGACAACAACCCTGGTAGCTGGATGTGGAAGCACTGGAGCAGCAGACACCGCAGCAGATACTTCTGCAGAGGAGACCACGGAAAGCACAGATGATACCGAAGCAGATGCGGCAGATGCAGAAGAGACCGCCAATGCAGGTGCTACCTACAAAGTAGCAGTTGTAAAACAGATGGATCATGCATCACTGGATGAGATTGCAAACGCAGTAGAAGAAGAACTGGATGCAATCGCAGCTAAGAACGGAGTTACCATTGAATATGAAACCTATTCCGGACAGGGGGATCAGTCTACACTGACCCAGATCGGAACCCAGGCAGTAGCAGATGGCGTAGATGCCATCATCCCGATTGCAACTCTGGCAGCACAGGTGATGGCAACCTGTGCAGAGGATACCCAGACACCGGTTGTTTATGCAGCAATCTCTGATCCGGAAGCAGCAGAGCTGACTGGCATCGATTATGTAACCGGTACTTCCGACGCATTGAATACCACCTTTATCATGGATATGATGTTGGCACAGAACCCGGATGTACAGAAGGTTGGTCTTCTTTATTCCCAGTCTGAAGCAAACTCTACCAAACCAATCGCAGATGCAAAAGCTTATCTGGATGAGAAAGGTATTGCATACGAAGAGAAAACTGCAAACACCAACGATGAAGTAATCACTGCAGCAAGCGCACTGATCGCTGATGATGTGGATGCAGTATTTACCCCTACGGATAACGTGATCATGGCAGCAGAGCTGGCTATCTATGAGAACCTGGCTGAAGCAGGAATTCCTCATTACACCGGAGCTGATTCCTTCGTAAGAAATGGTGCATTCGCTACCTGTGGTGTCAATTATACCGACCTTGGACATCAGACCGCTGATCTTGCATATGATGCAATGGCGAAAGGCATGGATGACCTGGAAGACTACTATCTGATGGACGGCGGCATCATCACAGTCAACACCGAGACTGCAACAGCACTTGGAATTGATTATTCCGTATTTAATGACATGGGAGAAGTGGTAGAAGTTACCACAACTGAGGAGTAAATTATGATTTATGTGATTCAGACAGCCCTGGAGCTGGGCTTTATGTACGCACTGGTAGCCATGGCCCTGTTTTTAAGCTACCGGATTCTGGATATTGCAGATTTGACGACAGACAGTGGATTTGTACTGGGAGCAGCTGTGTCGGTAACAGTAGCGGCAGCAGGACATCCGTTCCTGGCTATTCTGGCAGCAATGGCTGCCGGAAGCTGTGCCGGTTTTGTCACCGCATTTCTGCAGACCAGACTGGGAGTTCCGTCGATTCTCGCAGGAATCGTAACTAACACAGGACTTTATACGGTGAACCTGATGGTCATGGGCTGGAGTTCCAATGTGAGTCTTCTGAAACAGGATACATTGTTCACGCTTCTGAAGAATACAGGTATTGGAGGAAGCTGGTATAAGCTTCTTCTTGCTGCCGGAATCACAATTGCAGCCGGAGTTTTTCTGGTATGGTTTCTGGGAACCCGTATCGGACTGAGTATCCGGGCAACCGGAGATAACGCGGATATGGTGCGTGCCTCATCTGTGAATCCAGTATTTACTATTACCATTGGCCTTTGCATTTCCAATGCACTGACTGCTCTGTCCGGAGCTGTTGTAGGGCAGTATCAGAAGTCCGCAGATATTAACGGTGGAACGGGAATTGTAGTCATTGGTCTTGCCTGCCTGATTATTGGTGAGACTCTCATTGGCCGCAGATCCATGGGAAGAAATGTGATCGCAGCTATCGTGGGAAGTATTGTATATCGTTTTATTTATGCAGTCATTTTAAAGACCGGCATCGTACCGATTGAGTGTCTGAAACTGGTAACCGCTATCGTGGTAGCACTGGCCATTGCCGGACCGGCACTGAAAGAAGGAGCCGCATTCCAAAAACGGAAAATGAGCGCATCTGCGTCCAGAAAGGGAGGCAACTGATATGTTAAAACTGGAAAATATCAAAAAGACCTTCAATCCGGGCACGGTGAATGAAAAATGTGCGCTGCAGGGATTATCCCTTCATTTAAAACCAGGTGATTTTGCAACGATTATCGGTTCCAACGGAGCCGGAAAATCCACTATGATGAATGCCATTGCAGGTGTATTCTATGTGGATGAAGGTTCTATCACTTTGGATGGACAGGACATCACGTTTATCCCGGAATATAAGAGAAGCCGTGTCATTGGCCGCCTGTTCCAGGATCCGCTTCGCGGAACGGCTCCCCATATGACGATTGAGGAAAATCTGGCACTGGCCTATTTAAGAGCTTCTAAGGGAACCGCTCCCTTTAGCCGGATCTCCAAAAAGGATAAAGAGTTTTTCCGGGAGCAGTTATCCCTTCTACATATGGGACTGGAAGACAGGATGAAAAATCCGGTAGGCCTTCTTTCTGGAGGACAGCGTCAGGCACTGACGCTTCTTATGGCAACCATGGTACCGCCCGATCTCTTACTTCTGGATGAGCATACCGCAGCTCTTGATCCTGCAACCGCAGATAAAGTGCTGAAGCTGACTCAGGAAATTATTGAGAAAAATAATACTACTTGCCTGATGGTAACCCACAATATGCATCAGGCATTGACGATGGGGAATCGGACGCTGATGATGGACGATGGAAAAATCGTACTGGATGTGGAAGGCGAAGAGCGTGCCAATATGACGGTGAACGATCTTCTGGAAAAATTCCACAGCAAGGCAGGAAAAGATCTGGATAATGACCGGATTCTCTTATCCATGGAAAAATAAAAGCGAAACTGTTCGGAAGATACATTCTTTCGGACAGTTTTTTTATGTAAATCTAAAAGTTTTATAAACAGTCGAAAAGTAGTTGCAAAGACAGAAGCTTTATGCTAAAGTCAGTCATAACAACAACGCAAGTCAAAATTCGGCCATATCGGCCAAAATTTTCCAAACAACAATGAAATTAACTGTGGCGCAAAAGAACGGGGGAAAGTGCAAAGTGTGAATAACATTATTTTTCTTTTGCTGCTTGGTAGAATTGCAGCAGAAGATTTGAAACATCGCAGGATTCCAAACTTTTTGGTCATCTGTCTGCTTCTATGGGGAATTTGCAGCAGAGGGATGCCAGGAGAGTGGAATTTGTCGGTAAAAGGGGCATTACTGGCAGGCGGAAGTATGCTGATCTTTTATATTGTATTCCGCAGAGGAATCGGTGCCGGAGATGTGAAATTACTGACAGTGGTGGGATTTTACGTGGGGTGCGAAAAAATCTGGGAGCTATTGTTTTTGATTTTTCTGATGGCAGCGGTATGGGGAATATTATGCAAAAAGGAGGTCCCTCTGGCAATCTGCGTATTTCTGGGCGTAGGCTGTCGGATGTTGGGACTGATTTGACAGGGGGATTTTATGAGGTATTTATCTGCTTTTTACACAGATATTGGAACACAAAAAAAGAGTAATCAAGATTCGCTGTTAATCCAGGAAGCGAATACAGCAACAGGAACGACATTGCTGGCGGTTTTATGTGACGGGCTTGGCGGTTTGCAAAAAGGAGAGATTGCCAGCGCAGAAATGATCAAAGCATTTTCCGCCTGGTTTCAATATCAGTACCCGATTCTTTTGAACCAGAGATTTACCGCGGATGGTTTGCGGGAGAGCTGGTCGAAGCTGGTATCTGAAACGCATCAGAAGTTGACCACGTATGGGAAAATGCATGGATTATTACTGGGGACAACGGTCGAAGCAGTCCTTTTTTATGAAAAAAGATACTATGTATTTCATATCGGAGACTGCCGGGTTTATAAAAAGGAAGGAATTTTACAGCAGATTACAAAGGATCAGACCTATATTCAGCAGGAGATGGATTATGGAAGAATGACTCTGGAGGAAGCAATAAAAGATCCGAAAAGAAATATGCTGCTGCAGTGTGTGGGGGCAGGTAATTATCTGGCACCGGATTTCATACAGGGAGAGTTGGCACCGGAACAGGGGTTCCTGATCTGCAGTGATGGTTTCCGGCACGTAATCAGTACAGGAGAAATTGCAGAAGGTATGCGATTACCGTCTTCGCATCATGAAGATCTCATGAGAAAGCGGCTTGAGGGGTTAACGGAACTTTGCAAGCAGCGGGGAGAAAAGGATAATATCACTTCGATCTGGATACAGGTCTGCAGGTGAGATGAGGGAGTGTATACATGCTGAAGATTGGTGATTTACTGGGTGGAAAATATCGAATACTGAGTGTTGTTGGACGGGGCGGAATGAGCACCGTCTATTTGGCGCGTAATGAACGGGCAAATAAAAACTGGGCGGTAAAAGAAGTCAGAAAGAGCGGTGTAAATCAGGATCAGGTTGTAGAGCAGAGTCTCCTGACAGAGGTGGAGATCATGAAGCATCTCAATAATCCACATCTGCCAAGTATTATCGACGTGATTGATATTGATGATACATTTGTAATCGTTATGGATTTCGTGGAAGGAAATTCACTGGAGAAGGTACTGGAACATGGGAGCGTGTCGGAAATACAGGTGATTGACTTGGCAAAACAGCTCTGTGATGTATTGCTGTATCTTCACAGCTGTAATCCGCCGATTATTTACAGAGATATGAAACCATCCAATGTAGTACTGAGACCGGACGGAGTGGTGATGCTGCTGGATTTCGGTACGGCGAAAGAATATAAATATGATGAATCGGGAGATGCAACCACCTGTCTTGGTACAAGAGGATATGCAGCACCGGAACAGTATGGAGGACATGGAAGAACGGATGCCAGGACAGATATTTACTGCCTTGGAGCAACTCTTTATCATCTGGTGACAGGAAAACACCCGAGCAGTGAACCATACATGAAACCAGTCAGAAAAATCAATCCGAAACTTTCAGAAGGTCTGGAAAAGATGATTCAGAAATGTACCAGACAAAACCCGGAAGAACGTTATCAGTCCTGTGCGGAGCTGAAATTTGATCTGGATCATGTAGAAGAGATCGGAAGAAAAGCCCAGAGAAAAAGAAGCAGAAATTTAGGACTGTTTTTTGGCGCGGTTCTGATGACAGTATCCGGAATTGCCGGTATGACCGGATTTAAAATAGCTGCCTCCAATGAGACCAGATCCAGCTATGACTATTATATCTCACAGGGTGATGCGGTGGCGGAAGACGACAAGGAGCAGGAACTTTCAGAAAAGACAGAGATTTATAAACAGGCTATCCAGGTGGAACCGGCCAGAAGTGAGGCATACAGGAATCTGTTGGACACGATCATTCAGGATAACCGGATTGATATAAAGGAAATACAGGCAATGCAGACGCTTCTGGGACAGATGCTGGAAGGAAATCCGGCTCAGAACTATTTTCAAAAGCGGAATGAAAAAGAATTTGATGAGTTCGCTTATGATCTTGGTGTAAATTATTATCTCTATTGTACAGATAATGGAAAGAGCCTTTCTCTGGAATGGCTGAAGTATGCAGCTGACAGTACAACCCTCTCAAAAGAAAAAAGAGGAACGGCGGAAAGTCTTTGGACAATTGCAAAGTCTCATGGAGAACTGACAAAGAAGGTGAACTCGGAATATACCTATACAGAATATTGGACAGACCTTAATGGACTGGTACAGGATGATCTTGTGACAAATGCAGGATATTATATTGCCCTTGGTATTTACCGATATACAGCAGGAGAGATCAAATCCCAGATCAATAAGTTCAAAGCGCAGGGCGGTATTGAAAAAGCAGAGATAGAGCAATTGCTTGACCGGATCGAACAGGGAACAGCGCAGATTGAAACAGAAAATAACCTGGATGAGGAAGACCAGAAACTGATGGAAGAAATCAGAAACCAGGTGAAAGGAGCCAGAGATATATCGGCCGTGGCATATGGTGCTTAAGGAGGAAACATATGGGAATGGAACGAATACAGACATATAACGCCGGGTTTTATATATGTCTGGTTGTCACGATATTTGGAGTAATACTTGCGATTTTGTTTTTCTTTACCCTTCATATTAAAGATGCATGGAAGATGAGTTCAGGAAGAGCCAGAAATGAAAGCATTCGGAAGATAGAGAAAGCGACAGAAGTAATGATGAAAAGAGAAAACTGCTTTACTCTCACTAAAAATATTATGGTGATTCATACAGAGGAAAAAATCTAAGGAGGAGAAGAAAATGCATAAGAGAATTCTGGCACTGATATGCACGGCTGTGTTGATGTCAAATCTGGTTTCTGTTGAGAATTGGAGTATGATTACCCGTGCTGAAGAGCAGGAGGAACAGACAGAAGAAGAAACAGGCTCTGCGATTGTCACGGTTACTACACAGGAAGGAAAAACAGCCGAGTGTGCAGTAAAAGTGACCAAAGATGTAACCTCCATTACAATTGAACAGCCAGCAGAAACAGAATTTTATCCGGCATTTACAGACAGTGTGCAATTTGCAGCAGCTCTTATACCGGATGAGGAATACTGTAATGCTCCAACGACCACATGGTCAGTCAATGAGGGAAGTACTGCTTCAATAAATTCATCCACTGGAGAACTGACATTTCATGAACTGGCGGATGACGAAGAGACGGTAACCGTTACTGCAAAAGCCGGTGATAAAGAAGACAGTGTTCAGATTATCCTAAAAAAAGTAGAAATTACAGAAATTTCTGTCGATGATATCGATGTTACCTATGGAAAAGAAGCACAGTTGACGGCAACTGTAAAGTCTGGTGATGAAACAGTCAGTGAAGACAAAATGCCTCCGCTTTATTTTGAGGAGACAGATGGGACGGAAATAGCTGAAGTAACGAAAGAAGGAAAGGTAACTGCACGTGAAGTAGGCGCTTTTAAAGTAAAAGTATCCACAGATGGAAATGGTTACTTTAAGTCCGCTGGAAGTCTCGAGAAGGAGCTGACCATACATCCGGTAAAACTGCAGGTAAAGGTTACGGAAGGTACGGCAGAGGGACCAATTGTAACAAAAGTCAGCGATGGAACAACAGCACTGACAACAGATAATATCACCGCGATTGAAAATGCACTTTCCCTTGAGGGGATTGTCGATGGTGATGAAGTGTCTCTGAAGGTCAGAGATGATGCACCCTGGAGCAGCCTTTCTTATGAAGAGAATAAGCTGGGCAGCAATACGGTATCACTGAACAGCCTGAGGGACAGTTTCGAACTGGAAGGAACGGACAGTGCTAATTATGTGCTGGATGCCGATGTTCCCGCTGCAAATGATCTGAAGATAACTGCAGAGATTGCACCGAAGGCACCAGAGACTTCTGATTATGATATGACTCAGGCAAAAGAAGATCAGACGTTTGCCCTTACGGAGGATGAAGTAAGCGGTATTCTTCTTTCTGCAGGTATAAAAGGAACAGATGAAGCCTACTGGTATAACGAAGCAGGACTTCCCTTAACGGTTGATGAGGGCTATCAGCTGCTGACAGATCAGTATGTGCAGTATACGGACAGTCTCATAACAGAGTCCGGCAAGACGTATTATGTAAAGCAGACAAAAGAAGACAATACCGTATGGTATTATGGTCCCTATACCATTGAATTACAGTGTGATGGGGATGAGCCGACCTACCAGATTGATGAGATTAAGAAGATCAATTTCGGAGAAGAAAGTACAGAGTTTACCATTATCATCAAAGATACAGATGGCAGTGGTGTAGATGCAGATTCGATCCGTTATTTTATCGGAGACAACAAGACGATGAAAGAAGACGGAACACTTCCAGAAGAAACAGATTCTGCATGGAAAAAATCCGCCACAGTATCACAGGATAGAGAAAACTATAAAGTAACAGTGACCGTTCCGGCGTCCGGATATCTTTATATTCAGGCAGCTGACAAAGTGGCAAACAACAGCTTTGGAGGACCGTTCTATCTGCTGATTCTGGAAAATACAGCACCGACGGTTACTGTGACCTGCCAGGATCAGGGCTATGATTTTGATATGCCGAGAAATGCACATACCCTGAATATTACGGCAGAAGATGCCAAAGAAGATGGGACAGAACCGTATTCATATTCCGGAATTCAGTCACTGACTTACAGTCTGAGCAGACAGAATAAAGACGGAACAGCAGGAGATATTGTTCTGACAGCAGAAGATGCGGAAGCTTTCATGCCTCTTACGATGGATGTTGTAAAAGCATCCAGAACAAAGGCAAAAGATCAGATTGTCCTTCAAAATGATGACCAGGGACAGCCTTTGAATGGCAACTATATTCTGACGGTAACAGCAGTTGATTTCTGCGGAAATGAAACCGTAAAATCCGACTGGATTCTAAACTTTGATAATGAGACACCGAAGCTTGTAGATGCTTCCTATGATGGATATACCCATATAGGTACAGATGGAAATATATACTATGGGCAGAAGGCGACTGCACATCAGATACAGATTTCTATTCTGGAGAAGAATTTTGATCCAGATCTTGATAATGATTCCAGTATCGTGGTCAAAAAGAACGGTCAGCAGATCACAGAAGGATATACGGTGACGTGGGAACATGACGGAGAACTTCATAAAGCGATCGTAAATCTGACAGGAATCAATGGGACAGAAGAGAATGATGTTTACACCGTAGAGAGTCATTATCAGGATCTGGCAGGAAATCAATTGGATTATGAAGGTGCATCTATGGTGATGGACAAGGTGAGCCCGGTAGTTACCCGGATCGTAACCAGTGAAAATCTGAATGGAGAACCGGATGGCAGTCCGTACGATGGAATTGATTATTATATTAATAAAACAATTACGACTGTAATTACAATTGAAGACGAAAACTTACCATCTGATTCCACGGAGATCTGGCAGACTTCCATGAAAAAAGACGGAAATGATGTGGAAGGGGATTTACGGACTGCAGAATCCGGACAAATCACATTTACAATGAAAGCAGACGGCCGATATTCCGATCTTAAAGCAGCAGGAACGGACCTTGCGGGAAATCCGCTGGTTCTGGCTGAAAATGGATATGAACACGAAATATGGGATGAGGCAGAAGCAGAAAATGGAACGGTCAACCTCTCTTATGCAAGAGTCGTGGATACAGTCGCACCGGTTGCTGTGATTACTTATACTTCCAAAGCCGATCCGAATGGATATGGCACTGAGTACTACTACAACAAAGATGTTACAGCAGAAATTGCAGTAACAGATCAATACGGTGATAATTCCTGTGGCATTGATTTTACGAAACTGTTTACGATATGCCGGAAAGACGGACAGGGAACGGTGGAGAATATCAGCAATAAAAAGACTATTTATAAGATTGATAAAGAAGACGGAAGATATGATCTCAGTATCTATGGAACTGATCGCGCAGGAAACACCCTGACTGTCAGAGAACAGCCTCCGGGGACGATGGACGGATTTAAGGAAAATGTGTCCGGTAAAGACGGAGACGCCATACCATATACTATTATCCGTGACACAACCCCACCGGTCTTTACTTTCCAGGTAACTCCAGATGCAGCGGTTACCAATCAGAAGAAGCAGGAGGATGGACGTTATTATTTTAACGGAGATTATCGGGTTACTGTTGTAGTGGAAGATACCAACTTTGATGCAGGGAAGGTTTTTCTTAATAAAGGAATGACAGCGGCAGGTGCTTATGATGCTTCTGCAGCTACAATATCTGATTACAAAAAACTGACCGGTGATACATACAATAACGGAAACAATATCTATACAGACAGTGAAAGTATGGAAGGAGTGTTCCGCTATGCGGTCTATGGAACTGATAAAGCTGGAAATGCTCTGGTCATGAAAAAGGGAAGCGGCATCAATGAAGATATGGAAGGAAATACCAGCTGCTACATTATAGTTGATAAAACAAAGCCGACAGGAACTCTTACCGTAGGTAACGGAAAAGAGACATACTATCAGATTCAGGTACAGGATGGTGCGGTGGATCAGGCAGCGCCGTATCGGACAGAAAAAGAGGCATATATTCAGATTACATCAGACGACTTCAGCCCGGTACAGATTGCATACACCACGGATCGTCTGGAGAATGATGAAGTAAAAGAGGCAGCAGAGATAAAAGGAAATGGTTTCTCTTATCAGCAGAGCAGAGAGAACAGTGTCAGTGGAGAACAGATTTTCAGAATTTCCGGTATCAGTATGACTGACCGTGCAGGAAATATGAGTTTCCTTGCAAAGACCAATAAAATTTATCTGGATGTGACACCGCCGACCATGGATGAACTGGCTCCGACCATTTCTGTAGTGGCAACCTCTGAGAGTGATGAGCGTGAAACAAAAGGAACCTCTCTCTTTAAGGATGATGTACCGCTTCATATTAAGGTAACCGATCCGTATGGTGGTTCTAAGAGTTCCGGACTGAGTGAAGTAACGTATCATCTGTATATAAACGGATCAGAAGTAGCCGGTGACAGACAGGTACTGAATCCAGAGTCCACTACAAAATGGAATGAGAATTATGAGGATTTTTCGTTAGTCTTCAATATTGACAGAACAATTACCGTGAATGCATCCAGCCATAACTATAATGATATCCGTGTTGTGGTGAATGCAAAGGATAATGCGGGAAATACCAATACCAGAAACTATACATTTGGAATTGATGTGACAGCGCCGACCATTGAAGTGGAATACGATAATAATGATGCGCAGAACGGACGGTATTTTAAAGCGGATCGTGTGGCAACCGTAACGGTGACGGAGCGTAATTTCAGTTCTGATCTGATTGACATTTCCACACAGTCTTCGAATATCAGCAGCTGGAGCTACAGTAAAGGCAGCGATGCCAATGGTGACGATGATAAGTGGACAGCAGAGATTACTTACCATGTGGATGGCGAGTATACACTTGATATTTCAGGAGAAGATCTGCTGGGACAGAGTGCGGAAAGCATCAGCTATTCCGGAACAGCATCCCAGGATTTTGTGATTGATAAGACAGCTCCGGTACTGACTTTGGAATTTGACCGGAATGATCCGGCAAATGGCAAGTATTACAACAGCGCAAGAACAGCAACTCTCTTGGTTGATGACGTGAATTTTGGCGGACAGGCAGACATTACCGTAAATGTGTCTGGTGGCGGAGCAGCACCGGCATTTACATTCACCGGAAAATCTTCTTCCGCAACATTTCATATGGACGGAATCTACAGTTTTTCCGGTACCGTCACGGATATGGCGGGAAATGTATCACTTCCGATAGACTGCGAAGAGTTTGTCATTGACCAGACAGCACCGGTGATTACATTCCATGATGTGGAAGATATGACAGCTTACGGTAAAAGTGACAGTGCATTTGTACCGTATATCACTATCGATGATACGAACTTTGATCCGGCTGGTGTGACAGTTACCATGTCAAGAATGAAATGGGATTCCGAAGAGGAAATGACTGATTTCGGAGGATTGAATGGAAGTACCTGGCAGCTGAAGGAACTGGAGCAGATGCCGGAAAATGATGCGGTCTATACACTGAACGTGAGAGTACAGGATATGGCGGGAAATCCGAACAGCGATGAGACTTGCGTTACATTTTCACTGAACCGTTATGGCTCTGTCTATGTACTTGGTGAAGAGACATCTGCTTTGCTGGAACAGTATTATACAAACGAGGCACAGGAACTGACACTGACAGAATACAACCTGAGTAATCAGGCAGATTCCTGGATTGATGTGGCCAGAAACAGTGAAGAAGAAACGCAGCTGACAAAAGATACTAACTACAGTGTACAGCAGCAGGGGGACTCTGGAAATGACTGTAACTGGAAGCAGACGGAATATCAGATTCATGCATCCAATTTTGTAGAAGATGGAACTTATAAGGTACTTGTATATTCCAAAGATACACTGGAGAATGCAACGACAAATGAAAATCCGGCATCAGAAGAATATGCGTCTGTGATTGAATTTTGCAAGGATACGGAAGGTCCGACTGTGACTTTGACAGGTGTGGAAGAAGGTGGATTCTATAATGAAGCCAGTATGCCGCTTCTTGTTAATTATTTCGATAATAACGAAATGGAACGACTGAATATCCAGGTAGTCAATGGGGCAGATGAGAATGATGTGATAGACAGCGTGGAGTATGTGGCAGATGACGGAGCCATTGAAGCAGCATCCGGTAAACTGGAATATACACTGAAGGAAAATGCAAAGGTTCAGAAAGTCATTGTAACGGCAACCGACCGCGCAGGAAATATTTCAGAACCACAGAGCATTACATTCACCTTGTCTACCAGTGCGTGGGTACGGTTCTATAACAATAAGCAAAAACTCTATGGAACAATTGCAGGTGTAGCAGGAACGCTGGGAGTGATCTGTCTGATGATTAGGATCTGGCGAAGGAATTGATTGCCAGGCTGCAGATACAGCCTTAAGCATTTCATATTTTTTTCACAGCCCGCCCATAATTTTAACACGAAAATCCGATCATCTGTATGTGAATGGAGAGAAGACCCTGTAATGGCTGATAATAGATGCTGAAAATCATAGATCACATAGAAGAACGCAGAAAAATTTTCTGCGTTCTTTTCAAAATCATTTAAAAATTCTGTATTTTTGTTAAAAAATAAATTATTCTTGATAAAACTGTATACAATGATACAATAGTACAAAAATACAACACGTGAACAAGGGGGAGAAAGCAGAATGAAAATGATCGTAAATTTCATCAATGAACTGGACGGACTTGTGTGGGGATGGCCAATGATCATCTTATTGTTGGGAACACACATTGTAATGACAGTCTGTACGGGAGGTATCCAACGGAAGATCGGAACAGCAATCAAGCTTTCCGTGACAAAGGATACAGAAGCAGAAGGTGAGGTCAGTCAGTTCGGAGCATTGGCAACGGCGCTGGCTTCCACTATTGGAACCGGAAATATCATTGGTGTGGGAACTGCAATTTACCTTGGCGGTCCGGGAGCGGTACTGTGGTGCTGGCTGACTGGTGTATTTGGAATTGCTACCAAATATGCAGAGTCTCTGATTGCAGTGAAATACAGAGTAAAAACTTCTGACGGACGCATGCAGGGAGGCGCTATGTATGCACTGGAGAGAGGGCTGAACATGAAATGGCTGGGTCTGATTTTCGCATTCTTTGCAGCCTTTGCATCCTTTGGAATCGGATGTGCGACACAGGTCAACGCCATCGCAACTGTTTGCACTGAGAATCTTGGCATTCCGACATGGCTGGTAGGAGGTGCAGTTGCATTTTTTACAGCGTTGGTTATTTTTGGAGGAATCAAGTCTATTTCCAGCGTATGTGAGAAGCTGGTTCCGTTCATGGCATTATTTTATGTGCTTGGATGTTTCGTAATTCTTTGTATCAACGGAGATTTTCTTCTTCCGGCATTGAAGACGATCGTAACGCTGGCATTCCAGCCGGGAGCAGCTGCAGGCGGTCTGACTGGCGGAGGTATCATGCTGGCACTGCATTATGGGGTTGCGAGAGGATTGTTTTCAAATGAGTCCGGTATGGGTTCTGCCCCGATCGCAGCTGCAGCTGCACAGACGAGAAATCCGGTGCGCCAGGCACTGGTATCCGCAACCGGAACTTTTTGGGATACTGTGGTTGTATGTGCCATGACCGGTCTGGTACTGGTTACCAGTATTATGAAAAATCCCAATATTGATATTTCCGGAGTGGACAATGGAGGTGTTTTAACGACACTGGCTTTTGATCAGATTCCGTACATAGGACCGATGATTCTCGTATTTGGAATTATTCTCTTCGCATACTCCACTGTTCTTGGCTGGGCATATTACGGAGAACGCTGTGTAGAGTACTGCCTGGGTAAAAAAGCATTGGTTCCGTATCGTGTTCTCTATATTGTAGTAGCTGCCATTGCTCCGGTTGTAGCGTTGGATCTGGTATGGACTATTGCTGATATCCTGAATGCATTGATGGCGATTCCGAATCTGGTGGCAGTGCTCCTGCTGTCTCCGGTGATTATGAAAGAAACCAGAAAATATATCAATAATCTGGATGCACACAGTAATGAAGCAGTTCCGGTGCTGAATACAGAAAAAGAAGACGTAGCTTAACATGATTATGAGATAGAAAACAGGAAAGAATAGGGCCTCGGGAAAGCGGTATTGCTTTCCCGGGGCTTTCTGTATTATAATACTATGGAATCTATAAAGATAAAGGAGACTACATCATTTATGATGAACATTTTATTTGTATCTCTTGGCTGTGACAAGAATCTGGTGGATTCTGAAGTTATGCTGGGACTGCTTTCAAACAAAGGTTATACATTTACCGATGATGAGACGGAAGCTGACGTCATTGTGGTAAATACCTGTTGTTTTATTGGTGATGCTAAGGAAGAGAGTGTTAACACAATCTTGGAGATGGCAGAGTATCGGAAAGCAGGAAAATGTAAGGCACTGATTGTGACCGGATGTCTGGCTCAGCGTTATAAGCAGGAGATCATTGACGAGATACCGGAAGTAGATGCGGTTCTCGGCACCACTACCTATGACAGCATCGTGGAAGCCATTGAGCAGGCTATAGGTGGTGAGCATATGCTCAAATGTGAGGATATTGACCGTCTGGTGCTGACTCCGGCAAAGAGAATACTGACTACAGGTGGACATTATGCACATCTGAAAATTGCAGAGGGCTGCGACAAACACTGCACCTACTGTATTATTCCAAAACTGCGCGGTAATTATCGAAGCTTCCCTATGGAGCGTCTGGTAAAGGAGGCAGAAGAACTGGCAGAGCAGGGTGTGAAGGAACTGATTCTGGTAGCCCAGGAGACAACCCTTTACGGAACCGATTTATATGGAAAGAAAAGCCTGCACCTGTTGCTGAAAGAGTTATGCAAGATCAAAGGCATCCGCTGGATTCGTGTGCAGTATTGTTATCCGGAGGAGATTTATGATGAATTGATCCAGACCATCAAGGAGGAGCCGAAAGTCTGTCACTATCTGGATCTTCCGATCCAGCATGCCTCCGATAGGATCTTAAAGAGAATGGGCCGCAGAACTTCCCAGGCAGATTTAAGAGCAATTGTTGCAAAATTAAGAGAAGAGATTCCCGATATCTGTCTTCGTACGACGCTGATCAGTGGTTTCCCGGGTGAAACCCAGGAAGATCATGAGGAACTGATGGCATTCGTGGATGAGATGGAATTCGACCGTCTGGGTGTATTTGCCTATTCTCCGGAGGAGGATACTCCGGCTGCCACTATGCCGGATCAGATCCCGGAAGAAGTCAAAGAAGAGCGTCGGGACGAGATCATGGAGCTTCAGCAGGAGATTTCCTTTGAAAAAGCAGAGGATATGGTTGGAAAATCCCTGTGGTGTATGATTGAGGGAAAAGTAGCGGATGAGTATGCTTATGTGGCAAGAACTTATAAGGATGCTCCGGGTGTGGACGGTTATCTGTTTGTCCAGACCCTGGAGGAACTCATGTCCGGTGATTTTGTAAAGGTCAAAGTGACCGGTGCGGATGATTATGATTTGATAGGAGAGATTGACGATGAATCTGCCGAATAAACTGACGATTTTCCGGGTGATCCTGGTAATTCCTTTTGTGGCACTGATGCTGAATGGCTATGATCTGTGGGCAGTAGCTGTATTTATTATTGCGAGTCTTACAGATCTTCTGGATGGAAAAATTGCAAGAAAATATAATCTGATTACAGATTTTGGAAAATTCATGGATCCGCTGGCGGATAAGCTTCTGGTATGCGCGGCTATGATTTGTCTGGTGGAGATGGGACGTCTTCCGGCATGGATGGTAATTGTTATCATCAGCAGGGAATTTATCATCAGTGGTTTCCGTCTGGTGGCTTCTGACAATGGTGTGGTCATTGCGGCCAGCTACTGGGGAAAATTTAAGACGACTTTCCAGATGCTCATGATCATTGTATTGATTCTGAATCTGGGTGGGGTGTTCGACATGATTGGTCTGGTGCTTACCTGGATCGCATTGATTTTGACGGTTGTGTCCCTGATTGACTACCTGGTGAAGAACAAACAGGTGATTCTGGAAGGAGAAATTTAAGATGGAGAACGAAGCGTATTCCAAGATAGTGAAACTTTGCGGAATGGAAGTGGCCGAAGTCAGAGAACAGCTAAGTGATCTGCTCATTGCACAGGATAAGGTGCAGTTTGACATCAACGGCGCATTCGGCGAGGTGGTTATCCGGCTTTCTTCCGAGGATGAAAATGCAAGGGAAAAGATCAAAAGTCTGATCCGGGAACTGAAAGTTCGCTTCGGAAGCAGCATTTTTACAACGAAGAAAAATATATCACTGGAACAGACCATTGTAGATCTCCTGAAAGAACAGAAGATGACGGTTTCTACAGTAGAGTCCTGCACTGGAGGTTTGATCAGTGCACGTCTTACAGATGTACCGGGAGCATCAGAAGTATTTTCTCAGGGATTTGTGACTTATTCAGATCGTGCCAAACGAAAGATGGTAGGGGTAAAGAAGTCAACTCTGAAAAAGTATACGGCGGTCAGCGAACAGACAGCGAAAGAAATGGCAAAAGGCGGCGCATTTATGGCAGAGGCAGATGTCTGTGTCAGCGTCACCGGATATGCAGGACCAGATGGCGGCGAAAACGGAGATCCGGTAGGTCTTGTCTATATTGGCTGTTGTGTGCATGACAAAGTGTATGTGGAAGAATATCATTTTGTAGGAGACCGTGCCAGTGTGCGCAGACAGGCAGTGATTCATGCACTGACCCTTCTGCGAAAAAGTATTTTGGAAAATTACGAGATCTAACGAGGCGAGACTATGAGGTATCATAATATTACAAAGGATGATATGCTGAATGGGGATGGACTTCGGGTAGTACTCTGGCTGGCCGGATGCACACATCACTGTAAAAATTGCCAGAATCCAATCACCTGGGATCCGAATGGAGGAATTCCTTTTGACGAGGATGCGAAGCAGGAAATATTCGAAGAACTTGAAAAAGACTATGTGGATGGCATTACCTTCAGCGGTGGCGATCCTCTGCTGGAGCAAAACAGGGAGGAACTGACAGGATTGATACGGGAGATTCGCAGCCTGTTTCCGGAGAAGACCATATGGCTGTATACGGGATATTTATGGGAAGAGATCAGTGACCTGGAACTGATAGATGATCTGAACGTATTGGTAGATGGTGAATTTATGGAAGATCTGAAGGACAATAACCTTCCCTGGAAAGGCAGCGCCAATCAGCGCGTTATTGATGTGCAGATGACGAGAAAACTTGGAAAAGTCGTACTGTACGCATAAAAGAAAGCATAAAAAGAACAACAGAGTCAGGCAGTCTATTGGCCTGACTCTGTGTGGATAAGGAGACTTTAATAAATGGAAACGATTAAGATTAAATATTTTTCTGACAAAATCGAGAAACTGACCTACATTGCAGGAAAGTCTGACTGGATTGACCTGCGGGCTGCAGAAGATATTGTCATGAAGCAAGGAGAATTTAAGCTGATTCCCCTCGGAATTGCCATGGAACTTCCGAAAGGATATGAGGCCCATGTGATCCCGAGAAGCAGTACATTTAAGAATTTTGGACTGCTGCAGACGAATAGCTGCGGACTCATTGATGGGAGCTATTGCGGCGATAACGATCAGTGGTTTTTCCCGGCACTTGCTATGAGAGATACGGAGATTCATGTCAATGACAGGATCTGCCAGTTCCGTATTATGGAGCATCAGCCGCAGATCATCTTTGAGGAAACAGAAAAACTGGATGGTAAAGACAGAGGCGGATTTGGAACAACCGGACGCCAGTAATACATAAATGGAGGATATGGTATGGCTTGTAAAATTTTCGGAACCATTGATGTGGGAAGCTATGAGATAAATCTGAAGATTTATGAGCTTTCTGCCAGAAATGGAATTCGGGTATTGAATCATGTGCGTCATCGGATGGAACTTGGAAAAGATGCCTATGCGACCGGAAAGATCAGCACAGAACTGGTAGATGAATTGTGTGCGGTGTTGCTGGATTTTCAGAGAATCATGAAAGAATTTGGTGTGGAAGAGTACAGAGCCTGCGCCACCAGTGCCCTTCGTGAGACTCGGAATACGCTGGTGCTGCTGGACCGGATTTACTTAAGAACCAGTGTCCGTCTGGAAATTTTAAGTAATTCCGAACAACGGTTTCTTGGATATAAGTCCATTGCGTCCAATGAACAGGCCTTCCAGAAAATCATTGAACAGGGAACAGCCATTGTGGACGTAGGCGGTGGAAGTATCCAGATTTCTTTGTTCGATAAAGACAATCTGGTGACTACACAGAATATCCGGCTTGGTACGCTAAGACTCAGAGAGCGCCTGGCCGATGTGGCAGAGCGGACGGTGCATTATACGGCAGTTATGGAAGAACTTCTGAATAATGAACTGCGTACTTTCCGGAAATTGTTTTTAAAGGACCGGAATATTCAGTATATTTTACTGGTAGGAAGTTATATCCAGTATGTGAACCGCTATATCCATGGCGGAGATGGGAATAACCAGATTTCCAGAGAAGAATTTCTGGAATTTTATGATGATTTTTCAAAAAAAGGCGCTCAGGTTATGTCGGAGCAGTTAGGAATTTCGCAGGAAAACATTTCGCTTCTTTTACCTACGCTTGTCTTGTATAAACGTCTGTTGGAAGAAACAGGGGCGGAAAACGTAGTCATTGTGGGAACTGATCTGGGGGATGGTCTTGCGTATGATTACGCTGAAAAAAATAAGATTGTGAAACCCCGGCATAATTTTGAAAATGATATTATTGAATCAGCGCGGAATATCGCAAAGCGGTACCATACCAACCGGAATCATGCGCAGATGATGGAACGCCTGGCCTTGACGATTTTTGACAAAATGAAATCGATTCATGGACTGGAGAAACGGGAACGTTTACTGCTGCAGATTTCGGTACTGCTCCATGACTGTGGAAAGTATATCAATATGGCCCAGTCGTCTGAGTGTTCCTACAATATTATTATGGCAACGGAAATTATCGGACTGTCCCACGCGGAAAGGGAAATGGTGGCTAATATCGTACGGTTTAACAGCAGTCCGATTCTGTCCTATGAGGAGCTGGCGGCAGGATCCCTTCTGGGACGTGAGGAGTACCTGACCATAGCCAAGTTGACAGCAATTCTGCGGGTGGCGAACGCTATGGACCGGAGTCATAAACAAAAGATAAAGGATATCCGTGTGACCATGAAAGGAAATCATACCATGCAGATCCTGGTGGATACTTTTGAGGATCTGACATTGGAGCAGGCGTTGTTTAAGGAAAAAGCGGAGTTCTTTGAAGAGGTGTACAGCATTCGTCCCGAATTGAAAGCAAAGCGTCTGGTGTAGGAGGAAGGGAATATGAAAAATGAATTTGTCAGACAGGAGTACTATGAAAATCGGGAATTAAGCTGGCTGGGATTTGACGAGCGGATTCTGGAAGAGGCACGGGATAAGACCATTCCGCTTTTTGAACGGTTGAAATTTTTAAGTATTACCGCTTCCAATCTGGATGAATTTTTTATGGTCAGAGTTGCTTCTCTGGTGGATATGGTCAATGCGGAATACAAAGGAAAAGACATTGCGGGGATGACGGCAAAGCAGCAGCTGGATGCCATTCATGACCGGGTGCACAGTTTTGTCAACGTCCAGTACTCCACCTGGCAGAGATCACTTCTTCCGGGGCTTCGGCAGTGCGGACTTCAGGTGATACAGGATCATCGGAATCTAACACCGGAGCAGGCCGGATATGTGGATGAATATTTTATGGAGAACGTGTATCCGGTACTGACACCTATGGCAGTGGACTCTTCCAGACCTTTTCCGCTGATTGTAAATAAGACGCTGAATCTTTGTGCGCTTCTGAAAAAAAAGAACGAGGAGGATGCAGAACTGGAATTTGCCACAGTGCAGGTACCGGCGGTGCTCCCGAGAATCGTGTCCATTCCGGGTGTAGAAAAAGACGTTCCTTCTGTAATTCTCCTGGAAGAAATTATCTCACGGAATATGCAGAAACTGTTTTTAAGCTACGATATTCTCTGCGTCCATCCATACAGGATTATGCGAAACGCTGATCTTACCATCGATGAGGACGAAGCATCAGATCTGTTAAAAGAGATTGAAAAACAATTGAAAAAACGACAGTGGGGCGAAGTGATCCGCCTGGAGATCGACGAAAAAGTAGATAAACGGCTGTTAAAAATTCTGAAAAAGGAATTTGCTGTTAAAGAGGACGGTATCTATCGGATCGGAGGTCCGCTGGATCTGACTTTTCTGATGAAAATGTACGGCCTTGATGGGTTCGAGGAACAGAAGGAACCGAAATACACGCCTCAGCCGGTGCCGGAACTGACCGGAAAAAATGATATTTTTGAGGAGATCCGAAAAGGGGATATTCTTATGCACCATCCTTATCAAACCTTTGATCCGGTGGTGGATTTTATCCGACAGGCGGCCAGGGATCAGAATGTGCTTGCCATCAAACAGACTTTGTACCGGGTCAGCGGTAATTCTCCGATCATCGCAGCGCTGGCGCAGGCAGCAGAAAATGGCAAGCAGGTATCGGTTCTGGTGGAGCTGAAAGCCAGGTTTGATGAGGAAAATAATATTGCCTGGGCAAAAATGCTGGAGCGGGCAGGTTGTCATGTAATCTATGGCCTGGTGGGCCTGAAAACCCACAGTAAGATTACACTGGTAGTTCGCCGGGAAGAGGACGGTATCCGCAGATATGTTCACTTGGGAACCGGAAATTACAACGATTCTACGGCAAAACTATATACAGACATGGGACTTCTGACCTGTTCCGAACTGATTGGGGAAGATGCTACGGCGGTATTTAATATGCTTTCCGGTTATTCCGAACCGGAAAGCTGGAACAAGCTGTCTTTAGCACCGCTCTGGCTGAGAGATAAATTTCTCAAGATGATTCAACGGGAAACTGAACATGCCAGAAAAGGAGAACCTGCTCACATTATTGCTAAAATGAATTCCCTCTGTGATCAGGGTATTATTGCGGCTCTTTATGAAGCCAGCGCGGCAGGCGTAGAGATTGAACTGATTGTACGTGGTATCTGCTGTCTGAAAGTGGGAATCCCGGGCGTTAGTGAGCATATCAGTGTCCGCTCTATTGTTGGAACATTTCTGGAACACAGCCGGATTTATTATTTCCAGAATGGCGGCGAGGAAGAAATCTATCTGTCCAGCGCGGATTGGATGCCGCGAAATCTGGATCGCCGGGTGGAAATTTTGTTTCCGGTTGAGAATGAACACCTGAAAAAAGAAGTGATGCATATTCTGGATATTCAGCTGAAAGATACGTTGAAGGCCCAGGTGAAGAAGTCTGACGGTACCTATGAAAAGGTAGACCGCAGGGGAAAACAGCCGTTGTGCGCACAGCAATATTTTATGGATTATGCCAGAAAGCTGGCAAAAGGACAGCAGGAAGAACATGTGCATGACCGGATCTTCACGCCGGCAGAGCCCATGTAGAGGAGTTATGAAAATGGAAAGAAAAGCATTATTTCTGGATATGGATGGCACCACGTTGAATGATGATGTGCAGATTCCAAAGGAAAATTACGAAGCAATGGAAGCAGCAAAAAAAGCAGGTCATGAGATTGTGATTACCACCGGAAGACCGTTGGCCAGTGCCAGAATCCTTTTAAAAAAGTGGGATCTGGAACGAATCGGACTGCGCTATGTGATTGCATTCAATGGCGGCATGGTGCTGGATACATTGTCGGGAGAGATTTTATATCAGAAAACTCTGACTTTAAATCAGATGCGAAAAGCTGTGCAGGCATCTCATGAGCGAAAAATCTATATTCAGACTTACGAAGGTGATAAAGTGCTGACGGATGATGCGGAAGCGGAAGGACTGGTTCATTATATCCATAAAAATGGCATGCAGCACAAGTTAGTGAATGATCTTTTTACAGATATGAATGAGGAAGCCTGCAAAATGCTGGCTATCGATATTCATCATCCGGAGTATCTGGAACCGCTGAAGGCGGAACTGGAATCCTGGCAGGAGGAGCCCATGGATCTCTATTTAAGCTGCAAGGAGTATATGGAAATCATGCCAAAAGGTGTATCTAAGGGAAATGCTCTGAAAGCATTTTGCGAAGGTCAGGGCATTCCACTTGCCAATACACTGTCAGCAGGGGATGAGTATAACGATATTTCCATGATTCAGATGGCAGGCATTGGTTGTGCGGTTGCCAATGCCAGACCTGACGTAAAAGCAGTTGCAGATTATGTGACGAAACATGATAATAACCATGGAGCAATCCGCGAAATTATTGAGAAATTTATGCTGTAAGCTTTAGTTCCCGGGTTCTTTTAACTTCATTCGGAATAGATATCTTTTTAAAAGCTTCCAGTCGAAGGGAATGAAGGGATAGAGATATCCTTTTCCTGAAAAGGTGCGGCAGGTAAGAAGACTGAAAAAGATGCCCAGAAGCCCAAGCATGAAACCAGGCAGACCAAACCAGTTGGTGAGCAGCAGGAGCAGGATTCTCATAAATTTTAATGCGTAGTTCAGTTCCATATTAATCTGTGAGTAATTGGCAATGGTCACAAAAGCCATGTAGAGAAGTACCTCACTGTTAAACCAGCCGGACTCCACGGAAAACTCACCGATGGATAGACCGGCAATGACGGACAAAGGGGTACTTAATACATCCGGTGTATGGATAGCGGCAAGCCGGAGACCGTCGATGGACAGCTCCAACATGAGAAATTGCCAGATCAGCGGAATGTGAATAGGATCTTCAATAGCAATGAAAGAAAAAGTTCCCGGAATCCATTGAGGATGTTCCATGAATAATAGAAATAACGGAGTTACCAGCAGGGACATGAGGGTAATAAGCATCCGGGATAATCGCAGGTAGGTACCGGTAACGGGAGGAAAATAGTAATCATTGGCTTCTTCCGTGATTGCTATCAAGGTAGTAGGGAGAATCATGGCAGAGGGAGAATTATCCACAAGAATAATGATATTTCCTTCTAAAATGGAAGCTGCCGCTGCATCAGGCCGTTCTGTAAGATGGAACTTTGGAAACGGATTATACCAGTGGCCCGGAAGGAGCAGCTCTGCCAGACTTTCCTGGTTCATGGAAAGAGCATCAATCTGAATCTGGGAGATGCGTGCTTTCAGATGGTGCAGACATTTCAGATCAGCCCGGTCCTGCATATAGCAGAGAGCAATATCCGTGCGGCTGCTGCATCCTACTTCCATCATTTCCATGCGGAGTTCAGAGGAACGGATCCGGCGCCGAAGCAGGGCAGTATTAAAAACCAGAGTTTCCACAAAACCGTCTCTGGAACCCCGCAGGGTCCGGTCTTTCTGGGGCTCGGATACGTTTCGTGCAGGATAGGAGCGGCAGTCCACAGCCAGACAACCTGGCATTCCCGATACGAACAGACAGGAAACACCGGATAGGAGATTTTTTAGTACCGGGGAATAGTCTGTAAGAATTTCTGCTTCAATGTAGGGAAAGTCCTGTAGTTGGAAATCTTCCAGGGAATTTCCCAGCTGTTCCGGTTTGAGATCATGGAAAAATTCCAGCAGTTTTTCCAGGACTTCATCTTTTACCATCCCTTCAATGAAGAACAGGCTGGCAGCCCGCCCACCGATGAGAAAGGTCTTTTCTTGTATATCAAAATTAAGATCTGTTTTCAAAATCCGACGGAGTTCGGAAACATTTTCGGTATAAGAAGATAATGTATGCAATCTGATCACCTCATGGATAGTATGCCAGATGGATGATGGAAAAATACATGGTAGAACAGTTGACACAGGAAATCCAACAGTTGTAGAATATATAAGACAGAATACAGATGATCATGGAGAGAGGGACATGGCCAAGAATTTTCCACTGTTTGTGGATGTTTCTAATAAAAAGATGATCGTATATGGAGCCGGCAAAATTGCCTCACGGAGAGTGGAGACATTGCTGGCTTTTGCGCCGTCTTTAACTGTTATTGCACCAGAAGCATCGGACCGTATTCGCAGAGCGGCTGAACAACATCTGCTGTATCACCGGACGGAACGGTATATACCAGGATCGATCCCGAAAGATACTTTTCTTGTGCTGGCGGCAACAGATGATCAGGCAGTTAATGAGGCAATCTGGCAGGAATGCAGAAAGAAACAGATTCTGGTCAATGTATGCAGTAATCGGGAACATTGTGATTTTCAGTTCCCGGGAATTGCATCCAGGGGAAATCTGGTAATAGGCATCAATGCCGGAGGCGGGAATCATCACCTGGCAAAGGCATGGACCGATAAAATTAGAAAAGAGGTTATGAAAGATGGATTTGACGATGAGACCGAGAAGACTTCGGACGTCAGCAAAGCTTAGAAAAATGGTGAGAGAGACCAGAATGGATAAAAGTTCTCTCGTATATCCCATGTTCGTTATGGAGGGAGAGAACAAAAAGGAGGAAATTCCGACTATGCCGGGTCAGTTCCGTTATACCATAGACCGGATGCCGGAGATCTTAAATGAGATGGCAGATGCAGGTGTGGGAAGTGTGATGCTGTTCGGAATTCCTAATCACAAAGATGAAGTGGGAAGTCAGGCTTATGCCTGTGATGGCATCATCCAGAGAGCACTGGAGAAGGCAAAGAAGGAAGTGCCGGATCTTTATTACATTGGTGATGTCTGTATGTGTGAGTACACCAGTCACGGACATTGTGGTATTTTGAAAGGAGATTATGTAGACAATGACTTGACTCTGGAGAAGCTGGCGCAGATTGCAGTTTCACAGGTACAGGCAGGTGCTGATATGGTAGCTCCTTCTGACATGATGGATGGGCATATCTCTGCCATTCGCGAAGGATTGGATAAGAATGGATTTGTAACTACTCCGATCATGTCCTATGCAGTCAAATATGCATCTGCATTCTATGGTCCGTTCCGTGATGCGGCAGGCAGTGCTCCGGCATTTGGAGATCGGAAGAGCTATCAGATGGATTATCACAACAGAAGAGAAGGTATCAAGGAAGCTATGCTGGATATCGATGAAGGCGCGGACATTATCATGGTAAAACCGGCCATGTCTTATCTTGATATGGTACGTGAGATCAAAGATCTGACAGATGTGCCAATGGCAGCCTACAGCGTCAGCGGCGAGTATGCTATGGTAAAAGCAGCTGCCAAACTTGGCTATGTGGACGAAGCAGCCATTCTTTGTGAGATGGCAGCCAGTGCATATCGTGCAGGGGTGGATATTTATATGTCTTATTATGCAAAAGAAGTGGCCCACTTTATGGATGAAGGGAGAATCGGATAATGACCAGATCAGAAACACTATTTAAAGAAGCAGTCAATTTGATGCCGGGAGGCGTTAATTCTCCGGTTCGTGCCTTTGGTTCTGTAGGAATGACACCCCGTTTTATTGCATCTGCGGAAGGATCCCATATGACGGATGTGGATGGCAACCGTTATCTTGATTTTGTAGGTTCCTGGGGGCCGATGATTCTTGGCCATGGTAATGAGATGGTGCTGGAAAAAGTAGCAGAAGCATGCAAAAAAGGTTTGAGCTTTGGTGCAGCTACCGAGGCAGAGGTAGATATGGCACGCCTGATCTGCGAAATGGTGCCGTCGATGGAGATGGTTCGTATGGTAAACTCTGGTACAGAGGCTGTTATGAGTGCGATCCGTGCAGCAAGAGGATATACAGGAAGAAATAAAATTATCAAATTTGAAGGATGCTATCACGGACACAGTGATGCCATGCTGGTAAAGGCTGGTTCCGGTGTTATGACGGCAGGTGTGCCGGACAGCTCAGGGGTACCGTCAGGAGCAACAGAAGATACCCTGTTGGCGGTTTATAATGATCTGGAGGGTGTGGAACAATTATTTAATACCTGGGAAAAAGAGATCGCAGCAGTCATTGTGGAGCCGGTAGGCGCTAACATGGGCGTAGTTCCTCCGAAGGCAGGATTCCTGGAAGGATTGAGAAAACTCTGTACGGAAAATGGATCTCTTCTGATTTTTGATGAGGTTATTACCGGATTCCGTCTGTCAAAAGCAGGTGCACAGGAATATTTCGGAATACAGTCCGATTTGACAACCTATGGAAAAATTATCGGCGGTGGTATGCCGGTGGGTGCATATGGCGGACGCAAAGAAGTGATGGAAGTAGTATCTCCGGTAGGAAATGTATACCAGGCCGGAACCTTAAGCGGCAACCCGGTAGCCATGGCAGCAGGTCTGGCGCAGTTGCATTATCTGAACGAGCATCCGGAAGTGTATACCCATCTGAACGCTTTGGGCGAGAAGCTCTATGGAGGTATGGAAAAGATGTGCGAAGAGCTGCAGCTTCCGTATCAGGTAAATCATGTTGGCTCGCTGGGAAGCCTGTTCTTCACGGATCAGCCGGTTGTGGATTATACCAGTGCAAAAACTTCTGACACGAAGAAATTTGCAGAGTACTTTCGCTATATGCTTGGGAATGGTGTGTATATTGCATCTTCTCAGTTTGAGGCTATGTTTATTTCCGATGCGCATACAGATGAGGAAATTCAACATACGTTGAATATTATGCACAATTATTTTGAGAAATAATCCTAAAATGCTTAACAAAAGATTTAAAGTATGTTACTATTTTAGAGAATGTGAGCAACTCCTTCAGTGGTTTTGACGAAGGAATGCAAAACGGAGGAAAACCATCGTGGAAGAGAAAAAATATGTGGCATATGTGGGAACCTACACCCATGGAAACAGCAAAGGAATCTATATCTACGATCTGGATGTGGAGAACGGACGGGCAGTAGAACGCAAGGTGGTTCCGATTAATAATCCTTCTTATATTAAGAAGTCACATAATGGAAAATATTTATATTCGATTTCAGATGAGGGAGTCAGATCTTTCCGAATTCTTCCAGATGGAGATCTGGAACCGATGAACAGTGCATCTATTTTCGGTATGCGGGGCTGCTATCTTTCGACGGATAAGGCAGACAAGTATCTGTTTGTGGGTGGCTGGCATGATGGAAAAGTAACGGTGATGCGGCTGAATGAAGATGGAACCATCGGTGAAATGACAGACGAGATTTTTCATAAAGGTCTTGGAAGTGTGGCAGAACGGAATTTCCGCCCCCATGTCAATTGTGTAAACATTACACCGGATCAGAAATATCTGTGTGCAGTAGATCTGGGTGTGGATCAGGTGAAGATCTATAAGTTCAATTATGAGACAGGAAAGATTACGCTGATGGACATGCTTCGGTGTGAGCAGGAGAGCGCACCACGTATTATCAAGTTCAGCCCTGATGGAAGATTTGCCTATCTGATCTGTGAACTGAAGAATTACATCAGTGTGTATTCTTACAAGGATGGTCCAAGGGGACCGATTTTTGAACTGGTACAGACCATTTCTACGTTAAATGATTATCACTCAAAAGGAAGTGCAGCCTGCGTGCTTCGTTTTTCCAGAGACTGGAATTATGTGCTCTGTTCCAATGCGGGAGATAACAGTATCGGTATTTTCAAAGTGGATCATGAAACTGGTATGCTGGAGAAGATCTGTATTCTTCCTATCAGTGGAGACTATCCGAAGGCGGCCGATTTCTTCCCGGATAACCGTCATATTATGTCGCTCAATCATGAGACGAATACGATGACAATTTTTAAGATCAATTATGAAAAGAAATATTTCAGTATGTGGGGAAAACCATTAAAGGTAGAAACCCCGAACTGCATCCTGGTATCTGAGATCCAGGGTTAATCCTGTTAGTAAAGCTGCCAGAGACAGCGTTACCATTATATATCATACATTCATAGGAGGATAATAAATTATGAAATTTATTGTTGAAACATCTGCACGTCACGTACATGTAACTCAGGAGGATCTGGAGGTTCTTTTTGGAAAAGGCTATCAGCTGACTAAGAAAAAAGATCTTTCCCAGCCGGGACAGTTTGCTTCCAATGAGAAAGTAACCATCGTTGGACCGAAGAAAGAGATGACCGCTTCCATTCTTGGACCGGTTCGTTCCGCAAGCCAGGTAGAGATCTCTCTGACTGACGCTCGTACCCTTGGAATCGCAGCTCCGGTTCGTGAGTCTGGTGATATCGCTGGAAGTGGTGCCTGTAAGCTGGTTGGACCTTGTGGAGAGGTTGAGCTGAAAGAAGGCGTTATCGCTGCAAAACGTCATATCCATGCAACTCCGGAAGATGCTGAAAAACTTGGCGTACAGGACAAAGACGTTGTATCTGTTAAGATCGATACCGACGGAAGAAGCCTTGTATTCGGTGATGTAGTTGTTCGTGTCAGCCCGAAATTCGCTCTGGCTATGCACATTGATACGGATGAGTCCAATGCAGCAGGATGCGGCAGAGAAGTTTACGGTGAAATCGTAAAATAATCATCGCACCCGGAAATATTATTTAGTATAGGAGAAACATATTCATGAAAATTTTAGTTATCAACTGCGGAAGTTCTTCCCTGAAGTATCAGCTGATCGACATGACTGATGAGAGCGTAATCGCAAAAGGTCTTTGCGAGAGAATTGGAATCGAAGGTTCCAAACTGACTCATCAGGTACCGGGAAAAGATAAATACATTGTAGAGCAGGCTATGCCGGATCATAAAGTTGCTATCGGTCTGGTTCTGGACGCTCTGCAGGATGCGGAGCACGGCGTTGTTAAGAGCACTGATGAGATCGCAGCTGTAGGACATCGTGTACTGCATGCAGGAACCAAATATTGCGAGTCCATCGTTGTAAATGAGGATGTTAAGAAAGTAATCCGTGAGTGTTTCGATCTTGGACCGCTGCACAATCCGGCAAACCTGATGGGAATCGAAGCTTGCGAGGCAGTTATGCCGGGCAAAGCAAATGTAGCTGTATGGGATACCGCATTTGGTATGGCTATGCCGGAAAAAGCATATCTGTATGCAATTCCCCATGAGTATTATGAGAAATACAGCATCCGTCGTTACGGCTTCCACGGAACCAGCCATATGTTTGTGTCTGGTGAGGCGATCAAATTCGGTAACCTGGATCCGGAGAATGCAAAAGTAATCGTTTGCCATCTTGGAAATGGTGCCAGCATTTCTGCTTCCATCGGTGGAAAATGTGTAGATACCAGTATGGGTCTTACCCCTCTGGAAGGTCTGATCATGGGTACCAGAAGTGGTGACATTGATCCGGCTGTCTGCCAGTTCATCTGCAACAAAGAGGGCATCGATATCAACGAGATGCTGAATATCCTGAATAAAAAATCCGGTATTCTTGGAATGAGCGGTGGCATTTCCAGCGACTTCCGTGATATTGAGAAAGCGAAAGAAGAAGGCAATCATCTGGCTGACGTTGCTCTGCAGGCATTCGTATATCGTGTTGCAAAATACATCGGTGCTTATACCGCAGCTATGAACGGTGTTGATGCGATTGCATTTACCGCTGGTGTTGGAGAGAACGACAAGAAGACAAGAAAAGCTGTATGTGAGTATCTTGGATATCTTGGTGTTAAGATTGACGACGAGGCAAATGATGTTCGCGGTGAGAGAAGAGTTATCTCTGCAGCAGATTCCAAAGTAAAAGTAATGCTGATTCCGACTAACGAGGAGCTGGCTATTGCAAGAGAGACCCTGAGACTTACAAAATAAGTTTTCAAAAAAGCACTTGACATTCTGAATACAGCTATGTATAATTGATAAAGTGTGAGTGAGACGGACCTCCTGTGCAGGTTCGACGAACGATAAAATGAATCGAGAAAGCATAGAGGAGGTGTAACCTGTGTCTATTTGTCCTAAGAATAAATCTTCCAAAGGAAGAAGAGATAAGAGAAGAGCAAACTGGAAAATGAGTGCTCCGAACTTGGTAAAATGCAGCAAATGTGGTGCTCTTATGATGCCGCATAGAGTATGCAAGGCTTGTGGATCTTACAACAAGAAAGAGATCGTTTCTGTTGATTAATCAAGAATAAGCTTAAGAGAACAAGGATTTCAGAGATGGAATCCTTGTTTTTTTGTGCATTTATTCCATTTTTGATCCATTTTCTGACTCAAAAAAGGATGCACCGTCTGATGCATCCTTCGTCGTTTTTCAAAATTTAATTTCCTGCTTTCCCTGCCCGATACTCTGATGGCGTTATTCCGTAATATCGTTTAAACAACCGGCTGAAATACAGCTGGTCTTCAAATCCCACAGAGATCGCCACTTCCTTGATATAACTGTTCTTATCGGCCAGAAGCTCGCCTGCGCGGGTCATGCGGAGATTATTGATATAGGAGTTAATGCTGACGCCAGTCTCGTCCTTAAAGATCCGGCAGAGATAGCCGGAACTCAATCCTACATGATCAGCTACGGAAGCCAGACTGATCTTCTTTCCATAATTGTCCTGAATATAGGAGAGAGACTGTAGGACTTCTGCACTGTATTGGTCAGCAGCATTTGGCTTGTCTGTATCGGCAGTAAAAACGGTCTTTAGAACATTTTGCAAGTGTCGTTCCAGTTCTTCCATCGTATCAGCGTTTCGAATATATTCAAAACTTTCTGCAATCATATCATGGGAGGCAGCGCTCACATCTGTCAGCTGGTATTCCAGTTCGCTGAGAAACTGCACGAAATACTGAATCAGCCGGGATGGCATGACATTTTGCAGACGGCATGTCTCGAGCAGTCTATGGATTCGTTCAGAAGCATAATCAGGATATGCTTCTTCTGTGTGTTCCAGAAGTTCGGAAACGAGTTCCTTATAGGAAATGTCAGGCACTGTTGTGGTGAGCTGATATTCTTCGGCATGAATCTGTCCCAGGGCACCATAAAAGGTAAGATCCAACAGATCCTGAAAATGGTGATAGGCTTTCCGGGCTTCCTGAAGGTCGGAGAGACCATCCTGATAAAGAATAGCCGGAGAGACAGGCATATAGTATCGGAATAGCTGTTCAATGCGTGCAGACAGACTGGCAATGGTATTTTGATGCTGATCCAATTCTGCCTGTGGTATGACAATCAATGTATTACTGGGACTGAAGAAGATAATCCGTCTTCGGTCATAGTGCTCCAGGGCATTTTTTAAAGTATTGCGGATGAGTGCAGTGTCAGGCAATGTTTCTAATTGCTGAACGTACCAGTCAAAGGAAATTTCGCACAGAGCGAGAGTTCCCAGCCCAGAGACATCGATTCCGGTGATGGAAAGGAGATTTTCCAGTGGATAGCTTTTGTGAGTGAAAAACTCCCGCCAGGCAGCGTGCCGTTCCTGGTGAAGAAGAGAAGTTTCCACACTGTCTTCCGGTTCTTTTTTTGCCTGTTTATCTTCCAGCTTGGTTTTGACTTTTTGAAGCTGGGAAGTTAGTTCTTCCGGGCTGATGCTGACTTTCAATATATAATCAGAAGCTCCCAGTACCAGTGCAGTTCTTACATAATTAAAGTCTTCATAGTTACTGATGACAAGAAATTCACAATCCATCTTTTTGTCTTTAGCGGCTTTAATCAGATCAATTCCATCCATGACAGGCATTTTCAGGTCACAGATCATCAGATCAGGGTGGAAACGTTCTGCCATTTCCAGTGCCTCTTCACCGTTGGAAGCGGTGGCACAGATATGAAATCCCAGGGATTCCCAGTCAATCATGGAGCGCAGGGCAATTTTTACAATAGGTTCGTCATCGACGATCAGTACCTGATACATTCGTTTTTTCCTCCGTGTGTTTCGCTGATTCAGAATCAATGGCAGGGATCCGGATCTGACAGAGCGTTCCTTCTCCGGGAGCACTTTTTACAGAAAGCCCATAATTGTCTGAAAAATATAAGTGAATGCGGTCATTGACATTTCGGCTTCCGATGCCGCCCAAACCTTTTGGTACAGCAGCCTTATCGTTCATATCAAATCCCTTTCCGTAATCCTGTACTTCCAGAAGCAGATCCGCTCCATCCCGGATGCAGCGGATGGTGATTTCCATGATGGTGCCGTCGTTATAGGAACCGTGCAGAACGGAGTTCTCAGCCAGAGGCTGTAAGATCAGTTTTGGCAGCATGTAGCGTTCCAGCTCTTCAGGAATCTCATAATTGACATGGAAACTGCCAGCATAACGAATGGCCTGAATGGAAAAGTAATGTTTCAGATTAGCAATTTCTTCATGAATAGGAATAAATTCGTGATCATTGATCAGCGTATTTTTTAAAAGTTCACTTAAAGAACGAATTCCCTCGGCAACTACTTTGTCCTGGTTCATCTGTGCCACCAGGCAGAGGGTGTTCAGGGTGTTGAACAGAAAATGGGGATTAATCTGATACTGAAGCATTTTCAATTCCAGATCTCTTTTTCGTACTTCACTTTCGTGCTGCTGTTCCAACAGAAGCTGAATCTCTGTTACCATTCCGTCAATATTGTCGGACAGAAAGGAGAGCTCGTCATTTCCATGATCCTGAATACGGGCATCCAGATCACCATCGGAGATATGCTGGCAGGTTTCGCTCATATGGTTGATAGGACTTGCAATACTCATATAAGTGTAGGTGGTCATGGTCAGGGCAATGCCTGCAATTAAAATAGAGAGAACCAGAAGCTGTCCGGTCAGGGCCGTGCTTCCATAAAAATAGGAATAAAGATAGACAAATACCAGAGGAAGAACGGTGGATATAAAATAGGAAATAACCAGCCTGTTTCGTATTTTCAAACTTCGCAGACCAACCAGCGCAAAATTACGGAGAGTCTGATAAGCCTGCTCTTCATAAGGTTCATCGTAGTTCATGGGAAATCCTTTCGTATCAATCGATATAGATAAGTCCAGTATAGATTATTTTCACCTGTTTTGTACATTTTAACTGAAAACAGGAAAATAATCCATAGGAAGAATAAAATCATCCATATAGAAAGCTTTTATAGAAATTTTTAAAAATTTATAGATATTTAAGAATCGAAAATAGTCCATAGGAAGGAGAAGATCGTAACTATACACTTTCGGCTGATTTTTATATAATAAAATCAACTTAGGAACGAGAGTTCAAAAAAAGGAGGAAAATGTAGATATGATGAAATATTTACAGAAACTTGGAAAATCCCTGATGCTTCCAGTTGCATGCCTTCCGGTATGTGGTATTCTGATGGGAATTGGTTATGCACTCTGTCCGAGCACCATGCAGGGCGGTGACATCAGCGGCGCAGCTCAGATCATTGGGTTCTTCCTGGTAAAAGCAGGTGGAGCACTGATCGATAATATGTCCTGGCTGTTCGCTATCGGCGTAGCAGTAGGTATGGCAGATGACAATGATGGTACAGCAGGTCTGGCAGGTCTGGTATCCTGGTTGATGATCACCAATCTTCTGTCCAGCGGTGTTGTAGCTACTCTGACCGGAGCTGAGGCGAATGCAGCATTTGCTAAAATCAGCAATCAGTTCATCGGTATTCTTGCAGGTCTGATTGGTTCTGCCTGCTACAACAAATTCAAAGGAACCAGACTTCCGGATGCACTGTCCTTCTTCTCTGGCAAACGTTGTGTTGCTATTGTAACGGCAGTTGTTTCCATTATCGTAGCAGCTATTCTGTTCTTCGTATGGCCGATCGTTTACACTGCACTGGTATTTGCAGGTGAGAAAATCGTTGGTCTTGGAGTTGTTGGTGTAGGTATTTATTCTTTCCTGAACCGTCTTCTGATTCCGTTTGGTCTGCATCATGCACTGAACTCTGTATTCTGGTTTGACGCAGCAGGAATCAATGACCTTGGTTCTTACTGGGCAGGTGAGCTTCTCAATGGAGCAGGCGGAAGCGCAGGTATGTACATGGCTGGATTCTTCCCGAGTATGATGTTCGGTCTTCCGGCAGCAGCAATGGCAATTATCCATTGTGCAAAACCGGAGAAGAAAAAAGCAGCAGCTTCCCTGATGGGTGCAGCAGCGATCTGTGCATTCATCTGTGGTGTTACTGAGCCGTTCGAGTTCGCATTTATGTTCCTTGCTCCGGCACTGTATCTTGTATATGCAATCCTTTACGGAGTATTTGCAGCAGTTACTGTAGCACTTGGCTTCAGAGCAGGTTTCTCCTTCTCCGCAGGACTTACCGACCTGGTATTTAGTGCATCTCTGCCGGCACATGCTAAGACATGGCTGATCATCCCGATCGGTATTGCAGCAGCTATCGTATTCTACGTAGTATTCCGCTTCGCAATCACTACCTGGAATCTTAAGACTCCGGGCCGTGAGGATGATGAAGAGGATGAGACCAAGATCGAACTTGCAAATGATGATTTCACCAGCATGGCAGCAATCATTCTTGAAGGTCTTGGCGGAAAAGACAACGTAACAAGCGTTGACAACTGCATCACCAGACTTCGTCTGGAGATCAAAGACTACACTGCAGTAGATGAGAAGAAGATCAAATCTGCAGGAATCAGCGGAGTTATCCGTCCGAGCAAAACTTCTGTTCAGGTTATCATTGGACCGAAGGTACAGTTCGTGGCTGATGAGTTTAAGAAGCTGATGTAATTATATCCACTATCCTAAAACACATATATCCAAAGGTGGGCTCCGGGAAACCGGGGCCTTCTCTTTGTTTGACAGCTTTTACCAGATTTGGTATGATAAAAAAATAAAGGTTTTCAGTAAAGAAAACAGGGGGAATACCGGTTATGAAATATGCATATCGTCTGGGAAAGTCTCTGATGCTGCCAGTAGCCTGCCTTCCGGTGGCAGGTCTTTTAATGGGAATTGGGTTCTGGATGGATCCGGTTGGACACGGAGACAGCTATCTGATTTCGCAGATTCTGGTAAAGGCAGGCTCAATTCTTATTGATCATATGAGCCTTCTGTTCACACTGGGGGTAGCGGTGGGAATGGCAGATGAACAGGATGGAACTGCTGCTCTTGCTGGTGTGGTCAGCTGGCTGGTCATTCAGCAGGTGCTGACTGCGGAGAATATTCGTGTGTTAACAGGAAATCAAACGGATCTTTCTGCTTTTGCCCATATTGATAATCAGCTGGTGGGAATTTTATGTGGTCTTATCGGAGCATCCTGTATCAATAAATATCGTTTTTGCCATTTCCCTGGACCCTTTGCGGCTTTCGGCGGAAGAAGAGCTGCAGTGCTGGCAGCTTCTTTTTATGCATCTGTGGTTTCTGTTTTGCTGATGTTTATCTGGCCGCAGCTGTACGAAATCTGTGTCTATCTGGGAGAATCGCTGGTGGAGACCGGATCATTGGGAGTGGGGATTTATGCATTTTTGAACCGGCTTTTAATCCCTACTGGATTTCATCATGCATTGAATTCTGTTTTATGGTTTGACATGGCCGGTATTTCTGATTTGAAACGGTTTTGGGATGGAACAGGAATCTATGGGCAGACGGGAATGTACATGACAGGATTTTTTCCGGTTATGATTTTCGGACTGCCGGGTGCGGCACTGGCTATGTACCATACGGCACTGCCAGAACAGAAGAAGATGGCAGGGGGACTCCTTTTGACGGCATCTATTTGTTCGGTAGTGACAGGTGTAACAGAACCGCTGGAATTTTCATTTATGTTTCTGGCTCCGGGATTGTTTTTGATTCATGCATTTCTTACAGGACTGATTGGATTTATTTGTGCAGAGCTTCCGCTTCGGATTGGATTTAACTTCAGCGCAGGTCTTCTGGATTATCTCCTGTGCCTGAATGCACCTATGACAGAAAATCCATGGCTTCTATGGCCGGTAGGAATTTTCAGCGGAATTCTTTATTATGTGTTGTTCCGGTTCTGTATCAAGAAGTTCCGGCTGCATACGCCGGGAAGGGAAGAACCGGAGAAGACAAAATCTTCCATATAATACCGGAAATAATGAATAGACGCGGTAGTAAGGCTTTGCTATACTGGAGAGGATAAGTACTAAGGGAGAAGTTTGACGATAACGAGTCAGGAGGAAGAAAGATGTTTCAGTTTTTTAAGAAAAAAAGTGCACCGAAGCGCGAGATGGCAGCAGTGGCAGATGGACAGGTTGTCCCGATGAACGAGGCTACAGATCCTGTGTTTTCATCCTGTGCCCTTGGCGGTGGAGTGGTGATTCATCCGGAAGGAGAGCTCATTGTGGCTCCGGATGACGGAACCATTACAGCAACCATGGACGGAAGCAATCATGCAATTGGTCTGGAATTGCAAAGTGGCGTGGAAGTGCTGATTCATATTGGTGTGGATACGGTGCAACTCAACGGCGAAGGCTTTGAGATTTTTGTAAAGAATGGCGATAAAGTGAGGAAAGGGGATCAGCTGATTCACTTTGACCGGAAAGCTATGGAAGATAAAGGATATTGTATGGAAGTCATGCAGATTGTCATGGATGGAGAGCAGACAGCAGGCATAAACTATCAGACCGGAATTGCTGCAAAAGCAGGAGAAACGATTATCGCGACCTGGTAAAAACTGAAAACAAAGATGGTTATGGGAAAATCCATAAGGCGCATGGCTGCCCTGTGGGTTTTCCTTTTTTTTGCAGTGAAAGTATTGACTTCATGAAGGGGTTTTCGTATTATGATATAGACGATAAGGAGGAGAGAGCATGCAGGAGCTTGTAAGAGTGGCAGTCGATGCTATGGGCGGAGACAATGCGCCGCTGGAAATCGTGAAAGGTGCCGTAGAAGCGCTTGAAATTCGGAAAGACCTGAAGGTGATTCTGGTAGGACAGGAGCAGACGGTACGCGCGGAGCTTCAGAAATATTCCTATGATGAGTCAAGACTGGAGGTTGTGAATGCCTCGGAAGTGATTGAGATGGCAGAACCGCCGGTACAGGCGATCCGCAGTAAGAAGGATTCATCCATTGTGGTTGCCATGAAACTGGTGAAGAACGGAGAAGCAGATGCTTTTGTAGGAGCCGGAAGTACCGGAGCCGTTCTGGTTGGTGGCCAGCTGATTGTGGGAAGAATCAAGGGAGTGGAAAGACCGCCTCTTGCACCGCTGTTGCCTACCGAGAAGGGAGCTTCCCTGTTAATTGACTGCGGAGCCAATGTAGATGCAAGACCTTCCCATCTGGTGCAGTTCGCGAAGATGGGTTCCATCTATATGGAGAATGTAATGGGCATTCGGAATCCGAGAGTAGCGATTGTGAATATCGGTGCTGAGGAAGAAAAAGGCAACGCACTTGTAAAAGAGACGTTCCCACTTTTGAAGGAGTGTAAGGATATTAATTTTATAGGAAGTATCGAGGCCCGCGACATTCCGTCGGGATATGCGGATGTTATTGTATGCGAGGCATTTGCCGGGAATATTATCCTGAAACTCTATGAGGGAGTTGGCGCAACGCTGATTTCCATGGTGAAGAAAGGAATGTTGTCAACTCTGCGCAGTAAGATCGGTGCACTTCTTGTAAAACCGGCGCTGAAGGAGACATTAAAGCGTTTCGACACCAGTCAGTACGGAGGCGCACCGATGCTGGGACTGAAAGGTCTGGTTGTAAAGACCCATGGAAGTTCTAAAGCAGTGGAAGTGCGAAATTCCATCATCCAGTGTGTGACGTTTACGAAGCAGGGGATGAACGATAAGATTAAGGCCGGAATCCAGGCGGAAGAAAACTAGGAAGGAATGAAGATCATGGAATTTGACAAATTACGGGAAATCATTGCAGAAGTATTAAATGTGGATGCGGATGAGATTACAATGGAGACCACTTTTGTGGATGATCTTGGGGCAGATTCCCTGGATGTATTTCAGATTATTATGGGCATCGAAGAGGAATTTGATATTGAGATTTCAAACGAGGACGCTGAGAAGATCGTATCAGTCGGGGATGCTGTTGAGCAGATTAAAAATGCAATAAACTAGACAAACGAAAAGCCCCTTTCATGTAAGGGGCTTTTTTACATTATAAGACCGGAGACGGAAAGAGATGGATATCAGAAAACATTTAGAAGAACTGGAAGAAAAAATTGGATATACTTTTCATGACAAAGAGCTTTTGGAGCATTCCATGAGACACAGTTCCTATGCCAATGAACATCACATGGGCAGACTGAACAGCAATGAACGCCTGGAATTTTTAGGAGATGCGGTGCTGGAGCTGACCACCAGTGAGTACTTATTTGAAAATTATCCGGAGATGCCGGAGGGCGATGCAACTAAGACCAGAGCGAGTATCGTATGTGAGCAGAGTCTGGCATTTTGTGCAAAGAGTATTCCGCTGGGAGATTATATTCTTCTGGGAAAAGGAGAAGAGCAGAGTGGCGGCAGACTGCGTGCGTCTATCACATCGGATGCATTTGAAGCACTGATCGGAGCTATTCACCTGGATGGTGGTTTTACTAGCGCAAAAGAGTTTATCACAAAATTCGTGCTGAATGATCTGGAGCATAAGAAGCTCTTTTTTGATAGCAAGACCATTTTACAGGAGCGCGTGCAGGCGCATCATGGAGAACCCCTGCATTATGAGCTGGTCGGAGAAGAAGGACCGGATCATCTGAAAGAGTTTATTGTAGAGGCAAGGCTGGGCGAGAAGGTGATTGGACGCGGCTGCGGACGCACGAAAAAAGCGGCGGAACAGGAAGCTGCTTATCATGCCCTGACAGGAAAGGACATATGTATTTAAAGAGTATAGAGGTGCAGGGATTCAAATCCTTCGCGAACAAGATCGTATTTGAATTTCATAACGGAATTACCGGAATCGTGGGCCCAAATGGTTCAGGAAAAAGTAATGTCGCCGATGCGGTCCGCTGGGTATTGGGTGAGCAGCGTGTGAAGCAGCTCCGTGGCGGTACCATGCAGGACGTCATTTTCTCCGGAACCGAGAACCGCAAACCTTTGAGTTTTGCATCGGTTGCCATTACCATGGATAATTCCGACCACAAGCTGGCAGTTGCCTATGAAGAGGTGACGGTTACCAGACGGTTATATCGTTCCGGTGAGAGTGAATATCTTTTGAATGGAACGGTCTGCAGACTGAAGGACATTCAGGAAATGTTCTACGATACCGGTATCGGTAAAGAGGGCTATTCCATTATCGGACAGGGCCAGATTGACCGTATTTTGAGTACCAAACCAGAAGAAGCCAGAGAGCTTTTTGATGAGGCTACCGGTATTGTAAAATTCAAGAAGCGCAAGAAGACCGCGGAGAAAAAGCTGGAAGATGAAAAACAGAACCTTCTTCGTGTCAATGACATTCTCTCCGAGCTGGAAAAACAGTTAGGCCCCTTGGAGCGCCAGTCAGAGAAAGCAAAGGAATATCTGAAAAAACGGGAAACTCTGAAAGAATATGAGGTTCAGATTTTCCTTATGGAGATGGAGCAGACAAAGGCCGGTCTTCAGAAACTGGAAGAGGCCAGAAAAATTGCTCAGGAAGATCTCGATGAGACCCGTGGGGCTTTTGAAAATACAAAGTTGGAATATGAGCGTATTGAGCAGGAGCTGGAAGCGGTTGAGCGTAAGATTGACAGCGCGAAGGAAGAAGCCTCCCAGACCCGCGTAGAAAAGCAGCAGATGAAGGGACAGATTGCCGTTCTGGAAGAACAGGTCCGTTCTGCACGCCTGAGCACGAAGCATTATCAGGAGCGCATGGAGAGCATCGGGCAGGAGATTGAGACCCGTCAGGAAGAGCGTGGAAAGATCCTGGAAGAAAAGCAGGATCTGGACGTACAGCTGGCACAGGCACAGAAGGTGCAGGAAGAGGCAGAATCCCGCCTGGCATCCATTCAGCAGCGGATTTCGGACAATCAGACCAACATGGAGAACAGCAAGAACGAGATTATGGCTCTTCTGAATAACCGCGCGTCCATTAAGGGAAAATTACAGAGATATGACGCCATGACGGAACAGATCCAGATCCGGAAGGCAGAAGTAAACCAGAAACTCATTCAGATGAAGAGTGAGGAGATGGGACAGGATGAACTGCTGCAGGCACGTCAGCAGGAACTGTCAGATGTCCGGCAGGAACTTAAGAAAAAGGATACAGAGCGCCAGGAGCTGGAAAAGCGGATTGAGGCATTGCAGCAGCAGATTACCATCAGCCGGAAACGTCTGGAAGATGGACAGACCGCTTATCATAGAGAAGCATCCAGGCTGGAATCCTTACAGAATCTGGCGGAGCGCTATGACGGTTATGGTGGAAGTATCCGTAAAGTCATGGAGCAGAAAAGTAAGGAGCAGGGCATCTGCGGCGTGGTCGCAGACCTGATTCAGACGGAAAAAACCTATGAAACTGCTATTGAGACTGCACTTGGCGGAAGTATTCAGAATGTAGTTACAGAGGATGAGGAGACAGCAAAACGCCTGATCCAGTATCTGAAACAGAACCGTTTTGGCCGGGTGACATTTTTACCGCTGACCGCAGTTAGAAATGTGCAGGAATTTAAAAATCTACAGGCATTAAAAGAGCCGGGCGTGATTGGTCTTGCCCACACGCTGGTGCAGACCGATGCCAGATACCGGAATATTATGGCGCAGCTTCTTGGCAGGACGCTGGTGGTGGATCAGATTGATCATGCGATTGCCCTGCAGAGAAAATATCATCATATGCTGCGAATTGTAACACTGGAAGGAGAATCCTTAAATCCAGGAGGTTCCATGACTGGAGGTTCCTTCCGTAACAGCAGCAGCCTCTTGAGCAGAAATCGTGAGATTGACGAACTGCGGGAGAAAGTCGAACAGTCGAAAAAAACACTGGAAGCAGTCAGAACAAAGCTGGTGGAATTCCAGAATGAGAGAAGCAGCTGCTATTCACAGCTTGACCAGTGTGCGGCAGCATTGCAGGAGATTAAGGTGCGGGAGAATACCGCCCGCCTGAATGCAGAACAGCTGCAGGCACAAAAAGAAGCAGCTGGAAGCGGACTAGCTGCATTACAGAAAGAAGAAGAGGATCTGCTTCATCAGACGAAGGAGATTGCAGAGTTAAAGAAACAGAATCAGACAGAACTGAAAGATTCTGAGGCGATGGAGAAGGCGCATACGTTTGCGGTGGAGACTTACCAGAAACGTCTGGACGAAGACCGGGAGCAGGAGACAACAGCAGCAAGAGAATTGGAAGAGATCCATCTGAATACGGCTTCCATCCGGCAGAAAGCAGAGTTTACGGCTTCTAATCTGAATCGCGTGGACAGCGAGCTTCGCCGACTGAGGGAAGAAGAGCGTCAGCTGACTGAGAATAGAGAACAGGCAGAAGAGGATACCAGAAGCCGGGAAGCAGGCATTGGAGCTTTGAAGCAGGAGATGGAAGCTCTGAAAGCAAAAGTAACCGGACTGGAAGAAAAGACGGCAGAGCTGCAGAAGCAGAAGGAAGAACAGTCAGCTTCCCACAAATCTTTTTTTGGAAAGAGAGAAGAATTATCCACTCGTATGAACGAGCTGGATAAAGAATTGTTCCGTATTGACAGTCAGAAAGAGAAGCTCGATGAGAATTCTGAGAGCCTCATGAACCATATGTGGTCAGAATATGAACTGACCTATAATGCAGCGCTTCCATTCAGAAATGAGGAATATAATAATCTTGCGGATCTGAAGAAGAACTGCGGACAGGTGAAAGAGGAGATCAAAGGCCTTGGAAATGTCAATGTGAATGCCATTGATGATTACAAAGAGATTTCCGAACGTTATACCTTCATGAATGGTCAGAGAACTGACCTGCAGGAAGCAGAGGAGGCATTGAAACAAGTCATTCACGAGCTGGACGAAGGTATGAAACGGCAGTTCAAAGAACAGTTTGTACTGATACAGACAGAGTTTGACAAGGCGTTCAAAGAACTGTTTGGCGGAGGAAAAGGTACACTGGAGCTGATCGACGAGGATGATGTGCTGGAGACCGGTATCCGGATTATTTCTCAGCCGCCTGGAAAGAAACTGCAGAACATGATGCAGCTTTCCGGTGGAGAGAAGGCACTGACCGCCATTGCGCTTTTGTTTGCCATTCAGAACTTAAAGCCGTCTCCTTTCTGTCTTCTGGACGAGATCGAGGCAGCACTGGACGATTCCAACGTTGATCGTTTTGCGAAATATTTACATAAGCTTACCAAAGATACGCAGTTTATTGTTATCACCCACAGACGTGGTACGATGAATGCGGCAGACCGGCTGTATGGTATCACCATGCAGGAGAAGGGTGTATCCACTCTGGTATCGGTCAATCTGATTGAAAATGATCTGGATAAATAGGAGGAAAATGTTATGGCAGAGGAGAGAAAAGGTTTTTTCAGACGTCTGGCAGAGGGTCTGACAAAGACCAGAAATAACATTGTGTCTGGCATGGACGCTATTTTCAGCGGATTTTCGGATATTGACGATGATTTTTATGACGAGATCGAAGAGATTCTTGTCATGGGTGATATCGGCATCAATGCGACTACCGCAATTATTGCCAATCTGAAACAGAAAGTAAAAGAGCAGCATATTAAGAACCCGCAGGAATGCAAGGAACTTCTGATCAACAGCATTAAAGAACAGATGCAGGTAGGTGAGACTGCCTATGAGTTTGAACATCGGACTTCCGTTGTGCTGGTGATCGGTGTCAATGGTGTCGGTAAGACTACTTCCGTTGGAAAACTGGCCGGAAAGCTCAAAGACCAGGGGAGAAAAGTCATTCTGGCGGCAGCAGATACGTTCCGCGCGGCAGCAGGCGAGCAGCTCACCGAGTGGGCGAACCGCGCAGGCGTGGAGATTATCGGCGGCAGCGAAGGTGCAGATCCGGCATCTGTGGTTTACGATGCTGTATGTGCGGCAAAAGCCAGAAAAGCAGACGTTTTGTTGATTGATACAGCAGGCAGACTTCATAATAAGAAGAATCTGATGGAAGAGCTGAAGAAGATCGACCGCATTATTGAGAGGGAGTTCCCGGATGCTTACCGTGAGACTCTGGTTGTTCTGGACGGAACCACCGGTCAGAATGCGCTGGAGCAGGCAAGACAGTTTGGCGAGGTGGCTGACCTGACCGGAATCATCCTGACGAAACTGGACGGAACCGCCAAGGGTGGAATCGCGGTGGCAATTCAGTCCGAACTCAATATTCCCGTGAAGTACATCGGTGTCGGAGAACATATTGATGATTTACAGAAATTTGATGCAGACACATTTGTAAATGCACTGTTCCTGACCGAGACCGAAGACTAATATATATTTTCGCAAATACAACACACATTTTACAACAGGAGGAAACACCAATGGCAGACAAAATGACTTTGGAAAAATTTGAGGAGGCCTGCGAGATTGTGGGTAAGGTCACTAATAAGACCGGCTTGATGTACAGTCAGTGCTTCAGCGAACAGACCGGAAACAAGGTATATCTGAAACCGGAAAATATGCAGAAGACCGGCGCTTTTAAAATCCGTGGGGCCTACTATAAGATCAGCACCTTAAGTGAGGAAGACCGTCAGAAAGGACTGATTACTGCATCAGCAGGAAACCATGCCCAGGGAGTAGCCTATGCGGCAAGAGAGTATGGCTGCAAAGCTGTTATCGTAATGCCGACCACAACACCGCTGATTAAAGTAAATCATACCAAAGAGTATGGTGCAGAGGTTGTTCTCTACGGAAATGATTATGATGAGGCATGCGCGCATGCAGTTGAGCTTTCCAAGGAGCATGGCTATACCTTTATTCATCCATTTGATGATTTGGATGTGGCAACCGGACAGGGAACCATTTCCATGGAGATTTTCAAGGAACTTCCTCTGGTAGACTACATTCTGGTTCCCATCGGAGGAGGCGGACTCGCATCTGGTGTGGCAACGCTGGCAAAAATGCTGAATTCGAAGATTAAAGTGATCGGTGTGGAGCCAACCGGTGCAAACTGTATGGAACAGTCTCTGAAAAAAGGCGAGGTAATCTGTCTTGACCACAGTGCAACCATCGCAGATGGTACCGCTGTCAGAAAACCGGGCGAAAAGATCTTCCCGTACATCCAGAAGAATATCGATCAGGTCATTTCTGTGCCGGATGATGAACTGATCGTTGCATTCCTTGACATGGTAGAGAATCATAAGATGATCGTGGAAGGCTCCGGACTGTTAAGCGTGGCAGCCCTGAAGCATCTGAATGTGAAAAATAAAAAAATTGTCTGCATTTTAAGTGGTGGCAATATGGATATTATCACCATGTCTTCTGTGGTACAGCACGGACTGATTCAGAGAGATCGTATTTTCTCCATCTCGGTACTCCTTCCGGATAAGCCGGGTGAGCTGGTGCGCGTGGCATCCATCATTGCAAAAGAACAGGGAAATGTCATCCGTCTGGATCACAATCAGTTCATCAGCATCAACAGAAATGCAGCCGTAGAGCTGAAGATTACGCTGGAGGCATTTGGAAGCGAACACAAGCAGCGGATCATCAAAGCGCTGCAGGAGAATGGATATACTCCGAAAAACATTAGTGTAAATATCTAGGAAACAGGAGAGAAAATTATGGACAGCAGAATTAAGGATACCATCGTAAGACATGACAAAGGATTTAACTGTGCACAGGCAGTGGCCTGTACTTACTGTGATCTTCTTGGTTACAAAGAAGAAGATATTTTCCGCATGACAGAAGGATTTGGTGCAGGAATGGGTGGAATGCAGGCAACCTGTGGTGCTTTGTCGGGAGCAGTGCTTTTGGCAGGACTTAAGAACAGCGATGGAGCTATTGATGCACCGAAGACGAAGGGGAGAACTTATCAGCTGTCCAAAACCATGGTAAATCAGTTCCGTGAGAAATGCGGATCCACCGTATGTTGTGAGTTGAAAGGTATCACAACCGGAACACCGATTCATTCCTGTGCAGACTGCATCATGGATGCGGCTGCCATTGTGGAAAATGTACTGTTTGGAGGAGAAGAATGAGCAAATATAAGGAAATCAAGGCGGCACTTCTGGGTGCCGGAACCGTAGGCGGCGGCGTCTACAAGCTGGTAGAAAGAAGAGCTGCTGAGATGCCGGATAAAGTAGGTGCTGAACTGAAGATTACAAAAGTTCTGGTAAAGAATCTGCAGAAGAAAAGAGAGGGGATTCCGTCTGAAGTACTGACCGATGACTGGGAAGGCATCATTCATGATCCGGAGATCAGCATTGTGATCGAGCTGATGGGCGGAGTGGAGCCGGCAAGAACCTATATTCTGCAGGCGTTGGAAGCAGGCAAAAATGTAGTGACTGCCAACAAGGATCTGCTGGCAGAGCACGGACAGGAACTGATGGAGGCTGCTGAGAGAAATCACTGCGATCTTTGTTTTGAAGCAGCAGTAGGCGGCGGAATTCCCATTATCCGCCCCTTGAAAGAGTGTCTGGCAGGCAATGAGATTACTGAGGTAATGGGAATTGTCAACGGTACGACCAACTATATTCTGACCAAAATGACCCAGGAAGGCTGGGATTTTGATGACGCCCTCAAAGAAGCACAGAGACTGGGATTTGCAGAGGCAGATCCGACTGCAGATGTGGAGGGACTTGACGCAGGGCGTAAGATGGCAATTCTTGCTTCCATCGCATTCCATTCCAGAGTGACATTTAAAGATGTGGATGTAAAGGGAATTACCAAGATTACTGCAAAAGATATTCAGTATGCCAAAGAGTTTGGTTATACACTGAAGCTTCTCGGTGTGGCAAGAAACGAAGAGGGTAAGATGGAAGTCGGGGTTTCTCCGATGATGATTCCGAGTACCCATCCGCTGGCCAATGTCAATGATTCCTTTAATGCAGTCTTTGTACATGGTGATGCTGTAGATGATGCCATGTTCCAGGGAAGAGGAGCCGGCGAGTTCCCGACAGCAAGTGCGGTTGTTGGTGATCTGATCAGTGTGGCACGAGATATGCAGTATGACTGCTGCGGACGGATCGGCTGCAGCTGCTATAAGAACCTGTCTATGAAACCGGCAGGAGAGGCAAGACACAAATATTTTCTGCGTCTCATCGTAGAGGACCGCACCGGCATTCTGGCAGGTGTGGCAGGTGTTCTTGGAAACAACGGCGTCAGCATCAATCAGGTGATCCAGAAACCGGCAGTGAACGGTGTGGCAGAGCTTGTTGTCATTACCGATAAAGTGGAGACCAGACATCTTAACGATGCAATGATGATTTTTGGCGAAATGTCCATGATTCGTGAGGTTGCTTCCGTGATCCGTGTTTACACTCAGAAATAAAAAGGGGCTGTGAAGGTCTGCGGATGCTTTGGGCAAATTTGGGGTACACTGCTACTGTGCAGTTCAGAAAGGAGTGTGCCGATTGGAAATCAAGAAGATTGCCGGGGACAGTTTTCAGACTGAAGTGACAGAGGCGGGTGTGCCAGTACTGCTGGATTTCTATGCAGACTGGTGCGGCCCCTGTAAAGCACAGCTTCCCGTTTTAGAACAGGCAGCGGAGGAAGCCTGCGATGTGAAATTCTGCAAAGTCAATGTGGATGAGGAACCACGGCTGGCAGAACAGTTTCAGGTTATGCAGGTACCTACCATGCTGATCATGAACGGTGAGCAGATATTCCGGAGAATCACAGGATTTCATCCGCTGGAAGAGATCCTGGAATTCCTGGAGATGTAAAAGAATGGAAAAAGAGGCTGCGGTAAACCGCGCCTCTTTTTCTGTGGGAGAGAAAGGAGTACCTATGCAGCTTCAAAAGCTTTTAAGTCTTATCCGCCAGGCGGTGGACCGATACAACATGATTGCAGAGGGAGACAAAATTGCAGTGGGAGTGTCCGGCGGGAAGGACAGTCTGACGCTTCTCTATGCACTGAAAAAGTTATCGCAGTTTTACCCGAAGCATTTTACGGTCTGCGCGATCTGTGTGGATCTTGGTTATGACAATACGGATTTTACGGGAATCGATGAATTCTGCAGAAATCTGGATGTGCCGCTGACACTGATTTCCACGCAGATTGGAAAGATTGTTATGGAAGAGCGGAAGGAGAGCAATCCCTGCTCTTTATGCGCGAAGCTTCGAAAGGGAGCGCTGGTGGACGAGGCTGTCCGGCTTGGCTGCACCCGGATTGCCTATGCGCATCACAAAGATGATTTTGTGGAAACCATGCTCATGTCCATGATTTTTCAGGGAAAATTTTATGCGTTTCCGCCGGTAACCCTTTTTGAAGATAAAAACCTGCGAGTCATTCGTCCATTGATGCTGGTGGAAGAATCGCAGGTCAAAGGTTTTGTAAAAAGGCAGGAGTTTCCGGTGCTGAAAAGCCCCTGCCTGATTGACGGAACAACGAAACGTGCTTATGCGAAAGAACTGGTGGCACAATTGCAGAGAGAGCATCCGGGCACCAAGGAACGATTGTTCCATGCCATTACGGAAGGAAAAATCGAGGACTGGAATCTGCCGGGAGTTTAACTGTTTTCCAATTCCCGCAGAATCACTTTCAGGCGCTGGATTGCTTCCTCCACCTGGTCTCTGGCGGTATTGATGCGGTCCTGCACCATCCAGTCTACGAAAAAGCCGTCAAAGAACCAGTCGGCAAAAGAGAGAAAATCATCGGTCTCAATGTCCAGATGAGAAATCATATTCACATCTTTCAGTTCCTCGCTGAAATTTCGCAGATCCCATTTGGCCTGCTCCATATGCTGGCGGGCCTGGTTCATTTTAGAGCGCTTTGCCAGACTGGAGATAAGTCCTCCGGCGAACATATCAAAAAGCCCCCAGTTGTGGGCACTGTCCAGATTTTCCTTTGCGGTATGAAGGCTTTCCAATGCTTTATTGCCGGCATCAATGGCTTCTCTTTTTTCTTTTTCAAAATTATATGCCATATTTTTCCCCTGTTAAAATCATTTTCCTAATGTATTGCTGTTTTTTGCAGCTGTTTTTGCAGCAAGAGTGTTTGTAGCTTCGAACAGGGAAGAAGTAGGAGCAACAGGACTCATCAGGACACGGCCGGTTCCGCGGTATACATTCACAAGTCCTTCTCCGCTGACAGCTGATCCGACCAGGGTTTTTGTGGTTCGTTCTACGGTGAAATCAAGGTCAGATGACCAGCACACGGCCAGATTTCCATCAATCTTCAGTTCATCGTCTTCCAGAATGATCTCAATCAGTTCCTCTTCCGGCACATTGCTTTCCAGAGCAACCGTACCGGTACCATGCAGGCTGAGATTAAAAAATCCTTCACCTCCGAGAACTGCGGATGATACATTTTTTCTTGCAACTATTTTGTTCTGAACGTGGGAATCACAGGCAAGAAACATGCCGTCTTCGATGGTCATTCCGGAAGAACCCCATTCAGAAATATCTTTTAAAAGAATGTATTTATAGGTAGGCTCCAGAACCAGATAGCCATTGCCGACATATTCTGGTTTGATGGCGGTTTCCTTGGTGACAGCGCCTTTTAAGGCTTTCCCAAATAAATCACCAATACCTTTTACTCCGGTAGTTGCCTGAATATCGCCGCCCATCCACTGCATGGCACCAGCCTGGATAATGGCAGAGTGTTCCTTGTCGAGTTCGATGACTATCTGACGTCTTCTGACATTCATCTGGCTCATAAAATATTCTGTCTGGGCGTTCATGGGAGAGACGCTGGCATCCTGTATGTATTCCAGTACATGAAAATTATTTACAGTTTTGACAAATTTTCTGTTTTCGTTTTCTAAATTGACGATCTTCATTGGAACCTCCCTTTTTTGATATAAAATGAATCATGAAAGTATGTATAAGACTATTATAACGTATTTGAGGAGAAAATAAATCTGAAAAAAGAATGAAGTTCATAGTTTAATGCTTCAGCAGTTTCTTAATCCGTTCATAAATCTCCGGTGTGCAGGTGAGTATATCGGAATTAGCGAGGAAGGGAAGGCGGGTGCCGTTCCAGTCGGTGATCTTTCCGCCTGCCTCTTCGATGATCAGGGAACCAGCAGCGTAATCCCACGGTTTTAAGTTCAGCTCGAAGAATCCATCGATGCGTCCGGCAGCCAGATAGCAGAGATCCAGGGCAGCAGAAGCACTTCTGCGGAAATCAGCGGTTTCCATGAAAACTCGCTGGAAGATGGGAAATAACATGGAAGCCCGCTCTTTTTCATAAGGCGCAGAGCCAAAGGCAATAATACAGGTATCAAGGGCTTCCCGATGGGATACATGGATGGGTTCGCCGTTTAAGAATGCTCCTTTTCCAAGAGAAGCATGGAAGGTTTCTTCCGTAAACGGATTGTAGACCACGCCGAAGGTCATCTGTCCATTCTCATAAAGTCCAAGAGAAACTGCGCTCATGCGGTAATCATGAATCAGGTTAGTGGTACCGTCAATGGGATCGAGAATCCAGTAGGATTTTTCCGGATCCAGATTATTATTTTCCTGCTCCTCTGCAAGGAGAATGACGTCAGGTGTCCGGGCATCCAGTTCTTTTCGTAAATATTCCTGGACGGCAACATCCACTTTGGTCACATAGTCCGCAGCACCCTTGACGGTGACCGCATGAGCCATTTCTTTGTTGTAAATAATGGATTTTGTGCTGTGTACCAGCTCTATGATTTCTTTTTCGTTCATATTCATGGGATACTCCTTGTTCTGTTGGAAATTTAAAGGATTTTCAAAAAATTCAATGTTCCTTCCGGATTGCCGGTGCCCCGTTCCATGAGAGAGACCAGTCCCTGAATGGTCTGATGAATCTCCTCCGGCGTGGAAGGAACCAGCGTATTATCAATCTTTACTGCAAGTACAATCAATGCGATCTCGGAGAGAGCTTCGGGATTGTCAAAGTCAATGAGCCCGTCCTCAATACCCTGGGATATAATCCGGGTGAGGGTGGGCTTTAATTCTGTAATCAGATGATTCAGAAATTTTTGATGAATGTAGGCATTCTCCGGTGCATTGGCAGCGGAAGAGGTGTGATCACTTTTGCGGAATTCCAGAGAAGAGCTGTGGCAGGCCTGAAAAATCATGGCCATCCGCGTAAATGGAGATATTTCCGTCTGGTCAGCCAGATGTTTTGCGGTCAGCAGAGGTTTTTCATAGCTTCGCTCTACCAGTGCTTCCAGCATGGCATCCTTGGATGGAAAATAATAATAGATGCTTCCTTTTCCAATCCCGGCAGTCTGGGCAATCTCACTGACGGAGATGGTCTGTATATCTTTCTGCTCCAACAGAGACTGGAGCGCATCCAGAATCATATCGTATTTCTGAGTCTTGGACATTTCTATCGTTCTCCTTCGTCTGAAAATCCTTATTAGTATAGCATATGTAGAAGAAAACCGCCAACCTGGAATATTGCCATAATAATCGACTGCCAGTCGAAAATAAACTGTGCAAAAATCATATTGACCGCTGGTCGAAAAGATGCTAATTTAATAATCAAACAAGTTCGACCGATAGTCGAAAAAGAACAAGGAGGAAAATCCGGTGCATAAATGGAAAAAAGCTGGAATTCTGCTAAGTCTTCTGTCTGTGGCAGAAGCAGGAAGTTCTGCTTACTTTTATAAAAGAACCATGAAACGTGGGATGGCAAGTACGGAACGCACGATAAAGATGGCAGGTACTGACTGGAGCCAGTATGAGGATCTTTTGAAAGAGCGGAAAGAAAAGTTTCTGGCGCGTCCGCGGGAGGATGTGTCCATCCGTTCCAGAGACGGACTGCGGCTGCGGGGAACTTATATACCAAACGGCGATGAGAAAAAGATCGTGATCTGTTTCCACGGATATACCAGTCAGGGTATGAGCGATTATATTGGTCTTTCTGATTATTATCTGCGTCATGGATTTTCCATGTTATTGCCGGATGCCAGAGCTCATGGAAGAAGTGAAGGCACGTATATCGGATTCGGATGTCTGGACCGGTATGATGCCCTCTGCTGGATTCGTTGGATGATTCATAAGGCAGGGGATGATGCAGAGATTCTTCTTCATGGAACTTCCATGGGGGGAGCCACAGTATTGATGGCCACCGGACTGGAACTGCCTGCCCAGGTAAAAGGCATTATATCAGACTGCGGATTTACATCGGCGAAAGAAGTTTTTACCCATGTACTTCATTCCATGTATCATCTGCCGGCATTCCCCATGATTCAGATTGCCAGTATGGTGAATCGGAAGAAAGCAGGGTACGGTCTTGATGATTGCAATTCTGCAAGAGAGGTAAGAAAAGCCACCGTTCCGGCACTTTTGATTCATGGCTCCGGAGATACGTTTGTACCGTGCAGTATGTGTGACCGCATTTATCAGAATTATGCATGTGAAAATAAGAAAAAACTGATTGTGGAGGGCGCTGCCCACGCAGAGAGTTATTATAAAGATCCGGCAGCCTATGAGGCAGCGCTGGATGCATTGATTGGAGGAATTATCAAATGATGAGAAAGAGAAAAGGTCATCCGGTGTATCCGCTGACTGCCGCACAGAAATTTCATTTTTTCTATCAGAATTTCTGCCCGAAGAAAGAAGTTCTGAATATCGGTACCAGTCTGACCATTGAGATGGAGCTGGATATGGAGCTGCTGAAGAAAGCTATTTATCAGGCCTATGACCGATGCGAGTCCATGAGACTTCGCTTTGCCCAGGACAAACAGGGTACCTGGTATCAGTATGTGGCAGACAAAGAGGAACGGGATATTGAATACGTGGATTTCTCCAATGGAACCATGGAGGAAGCGGAGAAAACCATGACTGCATGGACAGCGGTTCCCTTTAAGCCGCAGGATTCTCCCATGAACCGGATTGTCATGATTAAGACACCGGATGGTTATGAAGGAATCTATTTCCTGGCAGACCACAGAACGATGGATGCCCAGTCTTTGATCTGTTTTTTAAGAGATGTGATTGAGCTTTACTGCAGTCAGAAATACGAGGGTGTTCCGGCACCGAAGGAGATGGCATCCTATGTGGAGCAGCTGAAAAAAGACCTGGCTTATGAGATGGGCAGCAAAGCAAAAGAGCGGGACGAGGCTTATTTCCAGAAGCTGATTGATGAGATGCCGGAGCCGATTTACAACGGCATTGACGGAGACGGTGCATTGAAAGCAGAACGGGAAAAAACCGGAGATCCCAATGCCAGAGCGGCAGTCAATGTATCTGACAGCGTGGATTCCGCTCTGGATATCTTCCATCTGGAAGCTGAGCCGACGGAGCGGCTGATGAAATTCTGCGAGCAGCAGCATATTTCTCTGGCGAGTCTCCTGCTCATGGGACTTCGGACCTACTATCAGAAAATGAATGGGAATGATGATGTTTCCATCAATACGGCCATTGCCCGTCGTGCTACCTTAAAAGAAAAGAAATCCGGCGGAACCAGGATTCATTCTTTCCCATTCCGCACGATCATTACACCGGATAAGACATTCCTGCAGGGACTCTTTGAAATACGTGATCTGCAGAATGAATATTTCCGCCATGCCAATTATGACCCGGTAGCTTATTTTGCATATCGGGGAAGAAAGTATCCGCATCCGGGTGGAGAAACCTATGAACCCATGTCACTGACCTATCAGCCCATGACGCTGAAAGATAAAAGACTTGATGATCTGGGCGGTATCAAATACAAGACCAAGTGGTATCCAAACGGGGCAACCACCCAGGCCATGTACCTGACCGTCATGCACCGACCGGATGATAACGGACTGGATTTTAATTTTGAACATCAGGTGAAAGCCGTGACCAGAGAAAAGCTGGAATATTTCTACTATTATCTGTGCAGAATCTTGTTCCGGGGCATTGAGTCACCGGATATGACCATCGGTGATCTGATGGCACAGGTATAAAGAAAAAAGGGGAGAAAAAGAAATGCTGGAACAGTTAAAAGAAATTATTTGTAATTATGTGGAAGTAGAGCCTGAGCAGATTCAGCCGGAATCCCGTTTTATGGAAGACCTGGGATTTACGTCCTTTGATTTTATGAGTATGCTTGGAGAACTGGAGGATACCTTTGAAGTGGAAGTAGATCAGCAGACAGCAGCAGGTATCCGCACCGTGCAGGAGGCAGTGAACTATCTGGAGAAGCTGACCGGAGAGGAGTAGATATGAAGGTAAGCACCATACGGGAATTGTTGGTACAGGCGGAAGAAACCTGGGGAGAGGAAATTGTCATTCGTTATAAGTCAGGAAAAGGCACGGTTGCTGAGAAAAGTTATACGGATCTTCGAAAAGACAGCGAGCATTTTTCTGATCTTCTGGAAGCGCTGAAGGTCAGAGGAGGGCATGTGGCACTGATTGGTCCTACTTCCTATGAGTGGATTCTGTCCTATTTTGGAACGGTGAACAGTGGAAGTGTGGCAGTACCATTGGATGCATCCCTTCCGGCTGCAGATGTCTGTGAACTTGTCGACCGTGCAGATGCAGTGGTTCTGGTGGCAGATGAAGCAAGAAAAGATGTGCTGGAAGCAGCAAGAATCCAGTGTCCAAAGCTTCGTTATCTTATTTCCATGCGGAAGACAGAAGATGGAGATGGAATCCTGGCTTTGCCGAAGCTGATGGAAATGACACTGGAGGAGATGGAACCGGGAACTGGTGCGAGGGCGGATCTGCAGCCGGATCAGCTGGCTTCTATTCTCTTTACCTCCGGTACTACCGGAAAGAGTAAGGGGGTTATGCTTACCCATCGGAATCTTGCAGAAAATGCCACCTGTCTGGATATGAAATTTCCGGAACGAAGTGTGCTTCTCTCTGTGCTGCCGGTTCATCACGCTTATTGTCTGAGCATGGATATTTTAAAAGGTATTTCAAGCGGATCTGTGATCTGTATTAATGATTCCCTGTTCCGGATGGCGGCCAATATCAAACTGTTTCGGCCAAACATCATGCTCATGGTGCCCATGATGATTGAAACCCTGGCGAAAAAGCTGGCGGCAGCAGGAGATAAAGATCCGAAAATGGTGAAAGAAGCAGTATTTGGAGAACAATTCCACACGATCTGCAGTGGTGGTGCCTATCTGCAGCCGGAGCTTTTGGATCTGTTTGCAAAATATGACATTGCCATTTTGCAGGGATACGGTATGACAGAATGTTCCCCGGTGATCAGCACGACGTTGAGCTGGAATATCCGAAAAGGTTCTGTAGGACAGCTCCTTCCTAACTGTGAGGCAAGAGTGGTGGATGGAGAACTGCAGGTGCGCGGCAGCAGCGTCATGCAGGGATATTATCATATGCCGGAGGAGACAGCGGAAACATTACAGAATGGCTGGCTTCTGACCGGAGATCTGGGATATGTGGACGAAGACGGTTTCCTTTTCCTGACCGGAAGAAAGAAGAACCTCATCATTACGAAGAATGGGGAAAATGTTTCACCGGAAGAACTGGAAAATAAGCTGTTGGAACAGCCCCTGATCAGGGAGATTCTGGTACGGGAGGCAGAAGGTGTCATTGAAGCGGAAGTTTTCCCGGACGAAGAGGAGATGAAAGCCCAGGGACGTGCTGAAAACAGCATCACAGAGGCGCTCCAGAAACTTATCGATGGCTATAATGAGCAGGCACCGGCGTATAAGCGGATTTATCGACTGAAGGTCAGAAATACAGAGTTTCCAAAGACACCGTCGAAGAAAATTAAGCGGTATTAAGCATAAAGTACCTTGACACAGGGGGGACTTTGTTATATCATGTATCCCGATAAAGGGGAGTAACCTACGTTTGGGAATCCGCGTTTGCAGTGTCGTCAGTACGGTGGAGACACCCGGTACTGCAAGAAAATGGTGAGACTTTTATTGCATTATTTGTGATGCAATAAAGGTCTCTTTTTTTATATCATTTTATAAAAAAAACCTTTCCTTGCATCAGAATTACAGTTGTTATAAGTTTGCAAAAGGAGGCAAAAGTAATGAAGGAAATTTATCAACAGACAGTTGAAGAAGTTTTCGACCGTGTGGAAAGCAGGAAATCAGGGCTTACCAGTGAAGAGGTCCAAAGGGCCAGAACGAAATGTGGATGGAATGAGCTTGCAGAAGGAAAGAAAAAAAGTGTTTTGCAGGTTTTCTTTGAGCAGTATAAGGATTTTTTAGTGTTGATCCTAATTGCATCGGCAGTGATATCCGGAATCCTTGGAGATGTGGAAAGTGCAGCAGTTATCGTGATTGTCATTACGATCAATGCGATTTTGGGAACTGTGCAGACAGTAAAAGCGGAACAGTCCCTGCAGAGTTTAAAGAAGCTTGCCTGTCCGGAGGCAAAGGTATTGCGTGATGGGGTAACGGTACAGCTCCCGGCAAGAGAGCTGGTTGTTGGAGATGTGATCCTGCTTGAAGCAGGTGATATGATTCCGGCAGACGGAAGGCTGATTGAAAATGCCAGTCTTAAGGCTGATGAGAGTGCCCTTACCGGCGAAAGCCTTGCAGTTGAAAAGAGTATGGATACTATTTTGACAGAAGCACCCCTTGGTGATCGGACAAACATGCTGTTTTCCAGCAGCTTTGTGACATATGGGCGAGGCAAAGCAGTTGTAACAAATGTAGGAATGCAGACAGAGGTTGGAAAGATTGCGGGACTTTTGAAATCAACTTCGGAAAAACAAACACCCCTTCAGGCAAATCTGGATGAATTTGGAAAGAAACTTTCCATTCTTATCATTGTATTTTGCGGAATCCTGTTTGGAATCAATGTACTTCGCGGTGAGAAGATCAGCAGTGCATTTATGTTTGCAGTAGCCCTTGCAGTTGCAGCAATTCCGGAAGCCTTAAGTTCTATCGTGACAATTGTTCTTTCTTTTGGAACCCAGAAGATGGCAAAAGAGCATGCAATCATTCGTAAGCTTCAGGCTGTGGAAGGTCTGGGAAGCGTGTCTGTCATTTGTTCGGACAAGACAGGAACGCTCACGCAGAATAAAATGACAGTGGAAGATTATTATATTGACGGAAAAAGGATTGCATCAGACGCAATTGATGTGGCAGACCCGGCACAAAGATGTCTTTTGGATTACAGCATTTTGTGTAATGACTCGACAAATGAAAATGGAGTGGAAATCGGAGATCCGACGGAAACTGCATTGATCAATCTGGGCAGTCGATATGGAATAGAGGCCGCAAGTGTAAGAAAGGTTTATCCGAGGGAAGGAGAACTTCCTTTTGACAGTGACCGTAAGATGATGTCAACACTTCACAGAATCAATGGTGAGAACCGGATGATCGTAAAAGGAGCGGTCGACCGGCTTCTGGAGCGGACAGAGCGAATCTGGACGAAAGATGGAGTCAGGGAAATTACGGAAGCAGACAGAGAAGAAATCCAACGGCAGAATCAGGATTTTTCGATGGAAGGGTTACGGGTACTGGCATTTACCTATCGTGAAATTCCGGAGAACCATGTATTGACAACGGAAGATGAGAAACATCTGGTATTTCTTGGCCTGATTGCTATGATGGATCCGCCAAGGGAAGAATCCAGGGCAGCAGTTGCAGAATGTATAAAAGCAGGAATTCGACCAGTCATGATCACGGGAGACCATAAAATTACAGCGGCGGCAATTGCAAAGAGAATTGGAATTTTGCATGATTTATCAGAGGCCTGTGAGGGCGCTGATATTGAAAATATGAGTGATGAGCAGCTGAAAGAATTTGTTCCCCATGTTTCTGTGTATGCAAGAGTGTCACCGGAGCACAAGATCCGTATTGTACGAGCATGGCAGGAGAAAGGGATGATCGTGGCAATGACTGGAGATGGTGTGAATGATGCTCCGGCATTGAAGCAGGCAGATATTGGTGTTGCAATGGGAGTGACCGGAACAGAAGTTGCAAAGGATGCCGCAGCGATGGTGCTTACAGACGACAATTTTGCAACTATTATAAAAGCAGTGGAAAATGGACGAAACTTATATCAGAATATCAAGCGCGCGATACAGTTTCTCCTGTCAGGAAACTTTGGTGCAATTCTGACAGTCCTTTGTGCATCCGTTGCAGGACTTCCGGTTCCTTTTGCACCGGTACATTTGCTGTTTATTAACCTCCTGACGGACAGTCTTCCGGCAATTGCCCTGGGTGTGGAACCCCATAACAGTGAGGTGATGAATGAAAAACCAAGATCTGCAAACGAGTCCATACTGACCAGAGACTTTATTGAAAAAATCGGCCTGGAAGGTCTGGTGATTGGGGCAATGACGATGGTCGGATTCCTGACTGGATATCATCAGAATGGTGCGCTGCTCGGAAGTACCTATGCTTTCGGAACACTTTGCCTGGCACGTTTGTTCCATGGATTCAACTGTAAATCAGACCATCCGGTTATCTTTACAAAACGGTTCTTTAATAACAAATGGCTTCAGGCAGCATTTGCCCTTGGGGCAGTGCTCATTACGGCTGTACTGACGATTCCGGGACTTCATCACATGTTTAAAGTGGAGACGCTGAATCTGATGCAGCTTGGCTGCGTATATCTGTATGCATTTGCCAGTCTTCTGATCATTCAGCTGCTCAAATGGATACGTATGAAAGTAGGAAAATAAGGAGAATGTTAGTGGATCCAAGCAAAATATCTGTCAAAAAAATCCGGGAACTCATTGTCTTTACAGCGTTTCTTGTGGCTGCCTTGTGGAAGTTTGATGTGATGCTCGATGTGTTAAAGGAAATATGGAGCATTCTATTTCCCTTTGTGCTTGGTGGGGTGATCGCATTTGTAACCAATGTGCCAATGAGCTTTTTGGAAAAGAAAATTTTTACGAAGATAAAAAAAGAAAATAAAGCAGTTGGAAAACTGGCAAGACCGATAAGCCTGCTCCTTACAATCGTATTGGGGATTGGTGTGATTGCACTGGTGATGTTCGGGGTGATTCCGCAGCTTACAAGGACAATGGGAACTCTGTTCATGAGCATTTCTGATTTTATTCCGCAGATGCAAAGCTGGATTCGGGAATTTTCCCACAATAACCAGGAGATTATGAAGCTGGTAGATCAGGTACAGTTTCAACCGGACCAGGCGATCAAGTGGGGGATCAGCTTTCTTGGAAATGGCGCAGGAAATATGATGAATACGACAGTGTCGGCAGTGGGCTCCATCGTCAGCGGAGTAGCAACCTTTTTCATTGCTTTCTCTTTTTCCTGCTATATTCTTTTTCAGAAAGAAAAGCTGCACATACAGATCAGAAAAGTGTTTTTTGCTTTCCTTCCAAAAGAAAAAGCAGAGGCTTTTCTTCGAATCTGTTCTCTGACTTATCGGACATTTGCGAATTTTCTTACGGGTCAGTGTCTGGAAGCCATCATTCTCGGATGTATGTTTTGTGTTACATTAAGTATTTTGAGGATGCCATATGCGCTTTTGATAGGCGTTTTAATTGCGTTTACGGCATTGGTTCCCATTTTCGGGGCATTCATCGGCTGTGCAGTGGGAAGTTTTTTGATCTTCATGGTAAGCCCGAAACAGGCAATCTTATTTATAATCGTGTTTCTGGTGCTGCAGCAGATTGAAGGAAATCTGATCTATCCCCATGTGGTTGGCGAATCTGTAGGACTTCCATCAATCTGGGTGCTGGCAGCAGTTACCATCGGCGGTAACCTTATGGGGATTGTGGGAATGCTTGTTTTCATTCCGCTGTTGTCAGTGCTCTATACGATTTTTCGGGAATTCGTATATCTGCGTCTGAAAGAACGACATATCAAACGGGTGACAAAAACTGAAATAGAGGAAATGTAAAGATGGCATATACAGGCACATATCATTCTCCATTAGGCAATCTCTTACTGGCGGCTGATGATACTGGCCTTACAGGACTGTGGTTTGAGGGGCAGAAATATTTTGCCAGAACCCTTCCGGAAGAACAGCTATTAAAGGAAACACCGGTTCTTGCAGAGACAAGACATTGGCTGAATATATATTTTTCTGGCGAGGAACCTGCATTCACTCCGCCCCTTCATCCGGCTGGATCCGCCTTCCGACAGGCGGTGTGGCAGATTCTGTTACAGATTCCCTATGGCAAGACCATGACTTATGGAGAGATTGCCCGGGAGATGGCCAAAAGACAGCAAGTTTCCCATATGTCTGCCCAGGCAGTAGGTGGCGCAGTAGGGCATAATGCAATTTCTATTATCATTCCCTGCCATCGGGTAATAGGAGCCAATGGAAGTCTGACAGGCTATGCGGGCGGAATTGATAAAAAGGCTGCATTGCTGGAACTGGAACGTACAGTTTTGTGACGAATCATAAAATAACTGACACCCGGAAGGTGTTGTCGGTCACATCGAATTTGATCTGTCCGTGCAGGCGTTCTGTCAGAGCGCGGACGGACTGGGTGCCGATGCCATCACCATCATGTTTGGTGGAGAGGTATCGGCCTTTGTGGGTATGGATCTGATTGGAATGGCTGTTCTCTACCCGCAGACAGAGTTTTTCACGCTGCCATCCCGCCTGAAGGCGGATATATTTCCGACCGTTTATTTGAGAAGTGCAGGCTTCAAAGGCATTTTCGAGAAGGTTGCCAAACAGGATGGAAAGATCTGTATCTGAGTAGGGCAGTTCCGCGGAAAGCTCTGCATGGACAGACAGATCAATGTGATTTTGCTGACAGCGGGTATTGTAATACTGCAAAATCGCATCGATGATCAGATTCCGACAGAGGACGGTACGGCTGTCCGTATTAGAAGCAATTCGATAATCTTTCAGATAGTCTTTTAATTTCTCATATTCTCCCTCTTCTACCAATGTATTTAAAAGCTGCATATGATGGCGAAAATCATGTCGGATGCGCACCGTTTCCTCGATGCGGTCGGATAAGTCCTGATAGTGGGTTTTCTGGATCGCAATCTGCCGGGTCAGCTGTCGCTGTTCTTCAGAGAAGGTGAGGCGGAAAGAATATGCCTTCACCAGATCATTCCACAATGTATAAAGGATCATCAGCAGCAGGAGGGAGGTACCCCATTCGGAGAACCATCCGCCATAGACAGGCTCAAATTTCGGAAGCATCAGATCCCAGAAAAAGGAAGTAGCATAGAAAAGGTCTCCGTAGAATAAAGGTACAGATTCCGGGGTCTGCCGTTTGAAAGCCAGGGATGCGGTTATAAGAAGCCACAGGACCAGAAAGACTTTGTAGGTGAAGACCAGACCGGAAAATACCTGCATGAGTCCGGTGGTGAGCATAGGCGCACAGGCACTGTAGCCAAAGGACAGCAGGCAGAAGAAAAGTGCAAGGTACTGGCTGATCATTGACGGGCGGCGGTCAGTTTCGCAGATCTGGTTGTGAAGCAGAAGCACGAAAAACGGAATCAGATAGCCGCAGAAGAGTTCCATGGCATACAGAGGAAATACAGGTAATTCAAAAAAAGTATGAATCAGCGGATAGGATGTAAATCCTACCATGGCAAGGCAGAGTCCTCCGAAGCAGAGTGCATTTTTATAATGCATACGGAAACCCAGATAGAATGCCAAAAGGGCAATGAGCAGCGCCAGCGCATCCGCAGCCATGCAGATGCCAAGACGCAGATTTTGATACCGGGAGACTGCTTCCGGGGTTCCGAAGGCAGGCGGATAAGTAAGTCCGCTGTAGTAGTGGGAATAATCACTGACGGATAGCAGAATCCGGGTATTTCCGGTGGAAGTAAAAGTCAGAAAATGCTCCTGAGTTCTTGCTTTATAGGCAGACGGATCCGGGTTGCCGGTCCGGAAGATGAGGTGGTCATCTATATAGACATTGCAGGAACTGAAGATTTCCGGCAATTCCAGGGCGCAGACTGTTCCAGGGGGCAGAGAAAGCCACAGGGCATAAGTGGCACTTCCATGAGGAAGCTGATCATTTCCCATCAGGTCAAAATGGGAATATTGTCCTATTTCCGTATAGATCATATAATGGTTTGATGTCTGGTTGTCAAAATCTGCGGGGGTAAGAAGCACATCAGGATAGTATGCCCAGCCGGAGGTCAGAAATGTAAGAGGCTGGGCAGCAAGGTCTTCTTCAGACAATATAAACAGTCCGTTGGCAGGCTGCAGGGACGGACGGGTATATTTATTATTGAAATGATACAAGAACAGATAACTGCCTGATGCAATCAGAATAACTGCAAGCATCAGGCAGATCCCTGAAATGATTTGTTTACGTGTCATCGGAAGATCCTCCGTCTGAGAATCAGAAAACTACCGCCAAGAGACAGCGCGGAAAGACCCAGATAAAAGGGGAGTCCATTTCCGTTGAAGAGACCGCCGGAAGGGTCAGATGGCGGCAGCTCGGAAGTATGGATGGTGCTTTCACTGTCGACTTCCCGTTCGGGCAGTTCATAAGTACCGGTCTCCTGCACGGTAAAGGAATAAAGCTTGCCGTTGACAGGGGCGGTGATTTTGGTGTCCGGAATCTCTGCGACCGTTTCGCCGTTTTTTGATACGGAAATAGTCACGGAGGATGGTGTTTCCTGTTTGATTTCCACAGTCAGAGAATCAGAAGCTCCAATATCCAGACTGTCGAGGGTATCAGAAGAAAGGGTGGCCTGAATGTCGTGTTTGGAAAAAGAGGCGCTTCCACCATGGTTTTTTCGGGACAGGTCAAGACGGGTACCGTAGATGGTATCACTGTCTTCTGTAAAAGATTCCATGGGTGCAGTTGTTCCCGGCTGTGCTGGCGTTTCCGGTTGTGCTGGCGTTTCCGGCTGTCCGGAAGCTCCTGGCTGCGCTGATGTTTCCGGCTGCGCTGGCGTTTCCGGCTGTGAAGGTGTCTCAGCAGGAGCAGTGGGCGCCGGCTGAATCACATCATCTGATCCGGGATTGTCAGAACTTCCGTCCCGGTTTCCTCCGATACTGGCATAGGAGCATTTTTCACCGTTATCCTGCAGCATCATAATTGTGGAACTGCAGGAATCGGAACGGATCTGATAATAATAGTAATGTCCCACAGTAAGATTCCGTCTGAGGACAGACATGCAGTGGGCGTCAACGTTCAGAGATCCATTGGTGTCGACTGACCAGTCTGCAGTGGGCAATTCGTCCGGAGACAGTTCTGTCTCACTTTCCAATGTATAGAGCTTAAAAGAGGAATCCAGTTTTTTTAAATAATCAAAAGAAAAGGAGTCGTTATCATATTGGGTAATCCACAGTTCAAAAGCATCCGGATCAGAGATTTTTACCGGTACGCGGATTTTCTGAAGATGTTCCGGGAGGCTGAAAGATACCGTGTTTTCTTCCGATACTGCCAGTGTGATGATAATCTCATATTCTCCGGGAACGGAGAGATCCACAAGCGTATCATCAATAGAGACGACTTCCAGATAAGCAGGCTGTTCATCTTCTGTAAGACCATACATAGTCGTAGCCATGTAATGGAGATTGTCTATGGCCTCATTCCAGCTTTCGATATCATTCAGTGCAAGCATGATACCGCCATCGCAGAGATTCTGATTGGCAATCAGAGTGATCGGATAAACCTCATCTGCAGATTTGATCTGAAACGGAACAATAATCTGGGTAATGACTCCTTCTGCGAAGGTATATCCATCCGGAGCCAGAATGTCACCGGTCATTTGATAAAGTCCCGGAGAAGACAGATCCACATCAGGACCTGACCAGCAAACCGTCAGTGGCATTTCGGCAGAGGTACCGTTTTCATCGACGGTAGCGACTACAGATGCCAGCATCTGTCTATATTCCTGCACGCAGGCATCAAGGGTGGAAGAATCTTCATTACTGTAAAATACCAGAGGCGGAATAGAAGAGAGTAATCCTTGTCTCTGAATAGCGGTAATGATTCCTCCACAGGAAACCTCAGAAGAAAGCTCTTCTTCAGCAAATACGAAAGAAGCAGGAACTGTCATACATAAAACCAGTACACAGACTGGAAGCAACAGCAATTTTTTCATGTCATAATCCCTCCTTCACAATAGTTGTACAGATCAGAGCATATGCTCAAATTGAAAATCAATATAAGCGTCATTGACAGCTGCATACTGTCTTCGGCTGATGGGAATCGGTGCCCCATTATCCATAAGAAAACGATCTTTTTCCAGTGCTTTTACATGAGCCAGATTGACGACCACGCCGCGGGTACATGAGATGAACCGGAAATCCTGGAGCAGTGGTTCTATGGTCTTTGTAAAAGTGTGTCTTGCGGACAGGCGGATACAGGTGTCTTTCAGATGGAGTTCAATATTATTGCCCACCGACATAATATAGAGAATTTTTCCATAGGGAACTTCATAGTTCTGTTTGCCGGAAGAGACAGCCAGACGTCGGTTCTTCAGTACCGTCTGTGCGAGAAACTGGTCGATAACCGCGTGAACTTTTTCAGGAACCGGTGGTTTGGTCAGGTAACGCAGAGCCTGCACTTCATAGCCTTCATAGACATAGTCTGCACTGCTGGTCAGGAAAACAATGGCCAACTCCGGATCCAGCTCCCGGATTTGTCTGGCAGCGTCCATTCCATTCATTTTTTTCATATAAATATCGAGAAAACAGAGATCGAAAATTTCCGGTTCAAAGACAGAGAGAAAGTCTTCTGCACTTTCAAACTCGCTGATCTCGACGTCAATGCCGGTTTTCTCAAAAGAGCCAGACACAAGAGAATGGAGGAAGCTCCGGTCTGACGGATCATCATCCACAAGAGAGATTTTTATCATAACAGACCTCTTTTATATCATTATTTTCCAGTATAGCACATCTTTTTTGTCATATCCAGAAGTAAATATATTTGCCGTTTGAGGAACATAAATTACCGTTTGCCGAACCTTGGTTGAAGCGGAAAGAAGAACTGCGTATAGTGAAATTATAGAATGATACAAAGGATGGGTTTGGCAGATGGCAGCAGGGACAACTTATAAAAAAGAAGTCCATATTGATAACCGGGAGCTTGATGAAAGGCTCTGCAATGACCTGATGCGTTATGATTTGATCTTGCTGCAGGCTCCCATCGGATGGGGAAAACATACTTTTCTCATGGGTTTTGCGGAACATCATCCGGAGTTTTCCATACAGATGCTGGAAGAAGGTCATGCAGCAGAACAGCTTCAATCTCTTCCAGAAGAGGATGGACAGATTTTTATCATTACAGATCTGAATGAAATTCTGCCGGAGGAAAGTGACCGGGAGCACCTGTGGAAAAGGATCGGAAAAAGCAGCCACGGCGAAAAATATGTGATTGCGTCTTCAGCGCCGATTGCGGAAGAATTACTTCCATTCCGTGTAGCCGGACGGCTCATTACCTATGGAATCAGGGAAATGAAACCAAACAGGGAAGAAGTGCGTCGGTATTTCGGGAAAAAGGGAATTTATCTGAGTGAAGAAGATTCATTTCGGATAGAGAAAGATTTTCGAAATATGCCATTATGCCTCTATATGCTGGAAAATCCTCTGAGCAGTTCAAAAAAAGGTTATTGCAGGGTGGTGAAAGAACAGTGTCTGGAAGATGTCTACAGCTGGATTGATCTCTATTTTTTCCGTACATTACTGGTGGAAGATCAGAATATTCTTGTCAGACTGAGTTTTTTCGAAGAACTGACCGAAGAACTGATCTGGAGTCTGGCAGATTTATCCGTAAAAGAAAGCAAAGCGTTTATACAGAGACTTTTAAAAAAGGGAAGTATTCTCATTCCGACCGGTGTGGGGCGATGGGAGTTTTCGATACTGTTTGGAAAATTTCTGAAACGGTGCGTACAGAAATATATGGATCAGGAGATGTTAACCGATCTGTATCGGAGATCCATGGAATACTATGAGCAGAAGAATGACTGCTTCTCGGCACTTCGTTTCGCAGACCTTTTAAATGACTGGGAACATATGGTGGTTCTGCTTGGAAACATTTTCCGGGGAAAACTTTCCTGTGAGGTGTTTTTAAAACTGGAAGATGCCTGCCTGAGAATTCCGGAACTGTACTTAAAAAGCTGCCCGGAACTTCTGATGGCCAGATCTGTGCAGGAGGCGATCCGCGGAAATGTAGAGGAGAGCCGGCTCTATGAGCAGCAGTTGTATCGGATGCTGAAACAGACATCGGGGAAAGAACAGATCCGGATCAGTCAGGCATTGTTCTGTCTGGAGCAGGTAAGGCCAGGTGGTGTGACAGCAGAGAAGCTGCGGCAGGTGATGTCCCTTCCGGGAGGCATGGAGATCTTAGGAAGAGGAGAGTATCAGGGTAATTTTTTGCCGGAACAGATTTCTATCCTGCATGGAAACAAAGACTTCTGCCGCTTTCTGGAAAAAGGAGGGGCATTTTCAGAGAAAGATGTATTTCCACAAAACATGGGACCGGTAGTCGGTCCCGGGTATTATGTGCTGGAACGGTTCTTCCGGGCAGAAGTCTGTTATGAATATAACCGTCTGGAAGAAGCCGGAAACCTCTTGTCAGAAGCTTTTTATGAAACGAGAAAACAGCAGAATAGCAGGTTTCAGAAGCTGTGCGGTCTGAAAATGGCAGATCTTATGATAGCCAGGAATCAGGCTCAGGGGGCGGATGCCTTCGTGCTTTACCGTCTGGAGGAAGAGGCAGAAGAGGATGAATTCTGGAATGCCAGTTTCGATGCCCACAGAATCCAGTATCATCTTTTGAAAAATAATAAAGAACAAATTCTCACATGGATGAAAAATAAAGCTCCGGATGACAGCGGCAGATTCCAGAGTCCCATGTATTATTCGTATCTCATGAAAACAAAAATCTATATCTGGCAGGAAAGCTATATGGCGGCGCGTCTTCTGCTTCGTTCTCTGCTGGAATTTGCTGTCAATTATCAGATGTATTATCTGGAGATTCAGGTTCGCATGCTGGAAGCCATTATTGATTATCGGGAAGAACAGTCCTGCTGGCAGGAAAAACTGACAGAAGCACTGGAGCTGGGACGTAAGACCAGGTTCATCCGGGTATTTGCTGATGAAGGAGAGGCGGTCTATGAGCCATTGTCTGCACTGACAGAGCGGAGGGACGAATGGAAGAAAGATCCGTATATCCGGGAAGTTATGAGCGCCTGCAGGGCGCAGATGCTGATCTATCCGGGATATTTAAGGCAGCGGGAGACCATGAGGCTTGATCAGTTTACCAGTTATGAAAAAGATGTGCTTCATCTGCTGGCGCTGGGAGAGAAGAATGCAGAGATCGCTGCCCAACTCTGTGTTTCAGAAAATACCGTCAAATATCACCTGAAAAATATTTATCAGAAACTGGGAGCGAAGAACCGCAGCCAGGCGGTCAATATGATCAAAGAATATCGGCTTTTATAGAGACAGGAACAAGGACTACCCGTTCGGGCAGTGCGGTTCCTGTCTTTTTCTGTCAAAATGTATCTTACAATAGACTGCGTGTGGCCGGAGGTAGACGGAATGAAAGCAGAAAGAGACTTACAGCAGAAGAAAAAAGAACATTTTCGGGAAGTGTCAGACCGTCTGACAGCGGCAAGCCATGTGCAGATAGAATATTTCGCAAAACATACGAAAATAGAAGGCTATTATGAGAGTCAGATGGCTGGACATCTGTTTGGCTGTGATCGTCTGTTGAAACAGGAGAATATGTTCGGCACGCTGCAGATGGGCTATAACCCGAATCGGGAACGGGTATTCCTGTTCGCAAATCTGAAAACCTCCCGTTATGACACCGTGGCAAGCCGCTATCAGAGAGAGATGAAAGAATATCAGCAGAAATCTCTTCTGAAAGGCAATAATGAAAACAGGGCTTATGTTTCCAAACGATGGGAGATGGCATCTGTCCTGATCGAGAAAAAAGAGAATAAGCCATGGACCAGATATTCCATTCAGACTTATCTGGGAAGAAATAATATGGAAGCCATACAGAAAACGATGCCGTTTTTTATGAAGTCAGAGGAAACAGAAGAACTGACCCAGATACGAAAGCGCAGAAAAGAAATACAGGAAGCAATCCGGGAGAACCAGGAGAAATCAGAAGAGGTGAGAGGGCTTCGAAGGGAAGCAGTGGAAAACCTGACGATGGAAAACCTGACGGAATCCATTCTGACGAGAAAAGAGACTGCACAGAAGCATTTTTTAAGAAGACTTAATTATGCATATGATTTTCAGAAACAGGATATAGAAGCCTATTACAGGGAAAAGAAAAAGACACTTCAGGAGACAGCGGAAAGAGAAGTACCGGAAGAAACAGAACCGGGGGATGAGAATGGATGAAAAATATGGATGATTACAGATTTCAAAAGGAACTGGAATATCAGCTGGCTTTATTGGAAAGTATCCGAAAACTGTTACTGGTATATGAAAAATTTTACCAGGAGGAGACAAAAGGCGATATGCTTCCGAGAATTGGCGGAAGTATCCTGTCTCATCAGGAGCTGACCCGGACACTTCAAAAATCTTATTCGGAGTTCTGGAACCATAAGAAAGAAGCACTTCAGGAATTGTCCCGTATCCGGGAATGCGGAAAGAAAAGTATGCGGGAAAAGGGAATCGTCATCGCCATGGAATATGTAATCCATGCGTTCGGACTTACGGACTTTGAAGCTTTTTTGCTCATTCTTGCCTGGGCATCACAGATGGATCATGAGACAGGGCTTGCTGTCTCTGCAATGTGCGAATATCAGGGGGAAAAGGGGCCAACGATTCATTTCTGTGCCAGACTGTATGCTCTGGAAGAAGCGGAAACCATAGACATTAAAAGAAAATGTCTGTCAAGAAAAGAACTGCTTTCCTGGCTGTTTGCCGGGACGGAAGCAGGCCAGAGAGGGGAATCACTTCTGGGAAAAGGACTCCATCTGGATGACAGAATTTTTGCTTACCTGCAGGATTATGGATCATTGGATGACGAACTTAAGATGTATGTAGACTATACATACCACCCGGAACCAAAACTTTGGATCCAGCAGGAAATACAGACCGGAATCAGCAGAAGCATCAGGCAGAAAAAAAGGATATTTCTTTTTGGAGAACAGGGTTCCGGGAAAAAATATCAGGTCGCAGCATTTTGTCAGAGCTTTGGACGGGAAATACTGCTTGTGAGAGGAAATGCTCTGCCGGATACCCTCTGTGAGTTATCCAGGCTGGTTCAAAGACTGAAAAGGGAGACTGTTTTAAGAGGAAATGCCATTTTGTGCTTTGCTGATCTGCCGGAAGATGGCGGAATTTCCGAACATCTGCTGCAGGAACTGGGCGAGTGGGAAGAACCTGTATTTTTTACATCTGTTTTTAAAAATCCAACAAAGCAGCACGATAACAGAAGCCAGACGATTTATATGGAAATACCGAAGACAACTACAGAGGAACGGCTGATCCTGTGGAAACATGTGCTGAAAGAAGAACAGATACCGGATGCGTTTGATCTTTTGTTTCTGTCAGATAAATATCAGCTGACTCCGGGAGCAATTGTGATCAGTGCCGAAGAATATGAAAACCGTCTGAAGATGGAAGGAAAAAAGGCGGAAGCAAAATGGATTCTGGAAGCCTGCAGAAACCGGCTGGAACACAGCCTGGGAGACGATGCAGTCAGAATTCAGGCACAATACCAATGGGATGATCTGGTGTTGCCGGCATTCCAGAAGAAGATGCTTCAGGATGCCTGTGACCAGGTGATGTGTCATCATCAGGTCTATCATCAATGGAAATTTGAAGAGAAGATTGCCTATGGAAGAGGCGTGTCCATGATCTTCTATGGACCTCCCGGAACTGGCAAGACCATGGCGGCTCAGGTCATGGCAAACCGCCTTGGAATGGAACTGTATAAGGTAGATATGGCAGGGGTGATGTCCAAATATATAGGGGAATCCGAGAAAAAACTGGGAAATATTTTCAGACAGGCAGCGAAGAGCCAGAGCATCCTCTTCTTTGATGAGGCAGATGCCTTATTCGGAAAAAGAACGGAGCAGCGGGATTCCAATGATAAGTATGCAAATGCCAGCACGGCATACCTGCTTCAGAAAATAGAGGAATACGAAGGAGTGATGATCCTTGCGACGAACCTTCTTCAAAATTTTGACAGTGCATTTTTACGAAGATTTAAATATGTCATTGAATTTCCCTTTACGGATATTACGAGACGTCGGAAAATCTGGGAGCATGTATTTCCGGCAGAAGTTCCGAGAGAAATGCTGGATGTGGAATTCCTTGCAGAAGAATACAAATTTTCAGGCAGCCAGATAAAGAATGTGGCAGTCGCAGCCGCTTTTCTTGCGGCAGCAAAGAAGGAAAAGGTAACCATGAAGCACGTGCTGACCGGGGTAAAGCGGGAACTTGCGAAGACCGGGAAACAGATGATCGCCAGTGATTTTGGACCTTATTATTATCTGATGGAAGAACAGGAGGAGTAGCAGATGCCGGGGTTATTAAGAAAATTATTTGGAAAACCATCAAAGAAAACAGCAGCACCTGTCAAACAGGAATACAGACCGCCTGTTCCACGCACGGATAAGGAACGGTCGGCAGATCAAAATTACAGAAAGCGGATTATGGATCAGGTCACGCAGCTGACAAGAAATGCGGAATCCGCAGGCGGAGCCCTTGACAGAGAAAAACTGGATGATGCCAGAGGACAGTTTGAAAATATGCAGCGGATGGCAAGAGGAATGAATCTTCAGGGGGATGCGGAGTATCAGGCCCTGGAACAGGAGTTTCTTTCCAAAGCGGATGGGGCGCAGGATGCCATTGATCATAAGGCCAGAAAAGATGTAAAAGTCAGGGAACAGAAAGAAAACATCCTGAAACAAAAGGGAACTCCGTTGGAGACATTGATTAAAAAGGTCAAAACATTAAACGGCGGAGCAAATGCAGATGCAGATTATCTTACCGGACATGCGGATCCGGCAACTTCAACGGAAAGTACAGATTATGAAGCAGACAAGAAAGACAGATTATCCATTGCAAAGGAAAAACTGGGGAAAGCTTTTTCTCTTACTGCATTCAAAGAGTTTTTAAAGGAGCGCCTGAAGGATTGGCATGGAACCATCAGCGCGATTGCTGAAACGGCAGCCACTTCCAGCGGAATTGCCGGAGATAAGAAGGATTATGGAGAAGCGGCTGAAACGGCCGAAAAATTTATAAAACGGGGAAATAATAAAACAAGACTGAATAAAGAAGACTCTGTAGATGCGAACGGAATCGTGGGGAATGTATTAAGTTTGATCAGCGGAGTTCTGCATGTAATCAGTCTTGTGAAAGCAGGAGCCAACTGGATAAAAGCAGCCAATGCCACAGAAGGATCTCAGCTGGATGCCCTGCAGAGATGGAAAAATATCAAAGGAATCTTCCATAAGTTTGTGGATGTGTTTGGAGATATCAATGGAACCCTTTCTGTTTTTACCGCGCTGGTACCTCTTCTGGGAAGCTGTCTTTCTTTAACCCAGGGGGGACTTGCCCTGATACTGAATCTGACAGATATGGTTGATTCCAGTGTACATATAGAGATGATGAGGAGAGACCGCAACCAGATTTTTGACCGAATTCAGAAAAAGAAAGCAAAATATGAGAATGCTGCGACGAAGGATGAAACAGCAGCAGAAGCATACACACTGCAGGAAGAACGGCATCGCAGCAGATCCGGTGATGTAAACGAAAAAAGAAAAGCTCTGCTTCAGAAGGTGGCCCTGGGAAATCAGAACGGCGCGTCCAAAATTCATATCGTGAAAAGTGATGAGATGCGCTCCAGAAATGACTCCAGATACCGGGAGGCCCAGTACGGAATAGGAGAGCGAATGGCAGTACTTCGGAATGAAATTGCGGAAGACCGGGCAAAAGAAGAACGGGGAGAACGAGTACGACCCAACAAAATGAAAGAGAATAAATCAAAACTTCGGCAGATGGAAGCACTGGAACTGATGGAAGAGTATAGAGAGCTGGATAAATCTCATAAGAAAATGAGAAAAGCTTTATATCATCAGCTGGAAGAGATCGGAAAAGGAACCGTAGGATTGATTAGTTCAGGAACGAAACTTACCGGAGAAATCGCATGTATGACCGGAGCTGGGGCAGTCGCAGGTGCAGCATTGCTGGGAACAGCAGCGACAGTCGGGGTTGCCAACGGAGGATATTCTCTGGCACGGGGAGGTGCGGCGCAGGTTTATGGGATTGCACGCAAACTGGCAGGAACTGCAGATAATAAAGAAACTACCAGAAATGACATGGCAATTATGATGATAGACCGTATGAGCGAGGTGGGAAATTCGGATATCTGGACGCAGACTAGAGGCTTCAAGAATGAGCCGGAGCTTGATACCGTGAATCCTAAGACTATTGTCCGGCAGGGAAGAAATGTAAACCAGCTTCACAATGTTTTAAGAAGAGGACTGGATGCGGATATGCCGGAACTGATCAATGCGCCAAGTAAAGCGGAGCTGAGGAAGAAGATCGCAGCCTCCTTTGGACAGGCGTGATGGAGGAAAGCATGGATACGATCGGGAAGAAAATAAGAGATCTGGAGCAGTTAAAAAAAGAACTGGAAGAGCTGGATCTGGCAGCAGAGGTGCTGACGCCCGGAACGTTAGCAGAGGATGCCACTTTGTTAGTATGCCTGCCCAGCGTAGATGAAGTGCCGGATGACCTGAATGATATAGAAAGTGAAGATCTTCATCTGGCCAGTGGAATGCTGGTGGATTTGGATGATACAGGAAAAAGTCTTGCCAGATATCTGATTTTTTACAGCCAGATCAGGGTAAAACTGGAAAATCCGGATGAACAGCGCATTTTAAAAATGGTGAATTTTATGAATCGCACAAGTCGTGTGGGACATTATTTTTATGGTCCGGCAGAAGAAGGGCAGGAGCCGCTGGTGCAGTATCGGGCGACCGTGACAGGGGTATCCGGAGAACCTTTTGATGCTGGAGTTGTAGCAGATACCATTCTGGAGATGGGAATGGGATATGACCTGATGAAGGAAATGCTGTTGAAAGAGTGTACAAAATAACCGGACTGTAAGGAGAACTATATGAATTACGCAGAGATTCTGAGCCGCAGATTAAAAAAAGCAGGAAGAGATTTTGCAAAGGGACAGGCAGTCGATAAAAAAGAGCAGCTGCAGGCCGTTTTACGTGAAATCATGCAGGAAGGGCAGGATACAGGAACGTTCTTTCCATGGACCGAGGCGGTCCGTCGATTGAATATGGAAGAAATGGAGCAGTTACTTCTATGTGCTTCCTGGGGACTCTGTGCGGTGGAGGGAAGCATCTCTGCGGAAAGTTTTCGAAAACTTTATATGGAAATCTATGAGGAGGAGCCGGAAAATACGGCTTCTCTTCCGACATGGTATCGACCGGCGGATGGCCGGATCGTACTGGCGGAGGTTATGTTTTCCTTTCTTGAAGGGAAGAGTCCGGAGCTGCCGTCAGGCGTGAAGCTGGTGCTGCCGCGGGAAGAGCATTCTTATGGAACAGAATCGATTCTGGAGGATGGAAAAAAGATCTTCCGTCTGGCAGAAAAAAGGGGAGGATCGTTGATCTTTTGTCTCACAGGAGAAAAAGGAAGCGGAAGGACTTTTCTGATGGAACAGTTGGCGGCGGAAGAAGGAATGACGCTTTTGCTGATGGATGGTGACCGGTTCCAGGGAGGAAGACGGGAATTAAATGACTGCATTCTCTGCACGGCACTGTATGACAGCTTTTTCTGTATCCGAATGGGAAAAGAAGAAATAGAAGGGCTGCTGCAGGATCTGGCAGACTGCTTTACCTTTTTCGGGATGATCCGGGATGCGGACCGGCCTCTGACGGAGAGGACAGAAGCAGAGGTACTGACCAGGAGTACCGAACGTCCGGACCGGCAGTTAAAAGAACAGATGGCGGAAGATATATTGGGAGAGATCTGGCATACCCTTCCGGAGACGATGAAGAAAGCCCAGATTGCAGGAAGACAGCTTCCGACAGGAACTTATCTTCAGTATCTGAAAAATATCCGGGCAGAAGCAGAATCCGGCATGACCATTGAAAATACGGTGCTTCTTCCGGCAGCAGGCACGAGACTTCAGCTTCTTCCGGCAACGAGAAGCTTTGCGGAACTGAAGCTTCCGGCCGCGCAGTATCAGAAGCTTCAGCAGATCTGCAGGATGATTTCCGCAAAGGAGCAGGTGCTGGAGCAGTGGGGATTCGGACAGAAATTTTCCTATGGAAACGGAATCTCCATTCTGTTCTACGGCGCACCTGGAACGGGAAAGACCATGGCGGCGCAGGTCATGGCAAATGAACTGGGAATGCCCCTTTACCGGGTGGATCTCTCCCAGCTGATCAGTAAATATATCGGGGAAACCCAGAAAAACATCGGACGGATCTTCGAGGAAGCAGATAAATGCGACTGCATTCTTCTCTTTGACGAGGCGGATGCCATTTTCACGAAGAGAAGCGACGTGTCGGATGCCCAGGACCGGTATTCCAACGCGGAGACGGCGTATCTCTTACAGAGGATAGAGCAGTATAGCGGCGTATCGATTCTGGCGACCAATCTTTTACAGAATTTTGATGATGCGTTCCGCAGAAGAATTTCCTACATGGTGCATTTTCCGATGCCGGATGCGGCACTCAGGAAAGAACTGTGGGAGAGCATTTTCCCGAAAGATACACCGGTAGCCGGAGAGGTGGATGCGCTGATGCTGGCCCAGGCCTTTGAGCTGTCCGGTGCATCCATTAAAAATGCGGCGCTGCATGGTGCATTGCTGGCAGCGTCGGAAGGAGTACCGGTGGGGATGAAGCATCTCTTGGGCGGCATCGAAAACGAATATGGCAAACAGGGTAAAAATTTCAGCACATCCCAGCGGGAGCTGCTGGAAGCCTTTCTATAGAGCAGTACGGGACGGAGGCAAAACAAATGAAAAACAAAGAACCTAAGAAAAAATGGACGGGAAAGAAACAGATCTGGTACGGAGCAGCCGGATTATTCTGTCTTGTGGCAGCCGTGCTGGTACTGATACTGGGAAATGGAATTGGGGCGCAGGCGGAGCCTTTGACTATGGGAGACAAAACCCTGGATTTCACCTTGGATAGTACGGATAACTATTATGAAATCAAGAATAGTGCACAGTTGTCCGCACTGGGAAATGCAACAGAAGAACAGACAAAGGGCAAGAATTTTAAGCTGGTCAATGATCTGAAGGTTTCTTCCATCACGGCAGCATCTACAGGTATTTTTGCGGGAACCTTTGATGGAAAGGGTTATGTGATTACCATTGAAAAACTGAAGATCAGTGATGCTACACCAGGTACATCATCACAGGGTGTTTTGTTTGGCACGGTTACCGGTACTGTCAGGAATGTGATTGTGAATATCACAGATGATGATGCGACGTATAAAAGAACATCGGATGCAGGCGTGACGTCTTCCGAACAGACACCAGTGGAGCGGGTGGTATCCGGTGGGGAAACATTGGAGCAGCCTCCGAAACCTTACGTAAGTTCAGACCTGGTCAGTGAACTGGATGACAAGAGTGAATATGAGAATGCGTATAATCAGATCAAAGAATATGAGGATACGGTAGATGAGAATGGTAAGGTAACTGGCAAAAAACTGGAATGGCAGGTGATAAGTGAAACCGTTAAAACTAAGACTCCCAATTCAGCCAGTGAAGACAGTTTTGGTATTATCTGTGGTGAGCTTTCTGGAAGCGGAACGGTTGAGCAGGTTCTGGTGGATGGAAAAGACCTTACAGTAACCCAGGAAGGCACAGAATATGAAGATCAGGTTGTGACTACTACTACGACTACTACAGAGTCTGTTTTCTATAAGAAAGAAGAGAATTATGAATTTAAAGGGCTTGATAATATAGAAGTTTCTCTTCCTGTACCGGCATTTTATAAGCAAGAGGTGTCGGAAACAGGAACGAATGCGAAAGTAGGACAGCGCTTCAGTATTACAGCATCAGCTCCTGTCTATGAGGTGGCAGCGTCCAGTGAAAATGAATATAAATATTCGATTACGTATGACGTTACGGTAACTTCTGTTGATAATGCACAGCACACAGTACAGGTAACACCAGCGCTAAGTGGTATAACAGGTGGTACATGGGATAAGAGTAATGCTACTCTGACAACGGATGCAACGACTAAAAAAGCAACGACGAAGTTTATTTATAAAGGTTCCTGCACGGCGGATTCTACAGTGGTCAAGGCGCATTTTAAGGCTTCTGAGACGGTGGGGGAACAGACGGTTACGGCAACGACGTCAGACCTTGCGACAACCGTAAACAAACAGGCAGAGGTGAGCAGCACGGACAGTACACCTGCAGTTGGGACGAATGAACTGCAGGTAACGGTTACGGGACGGGACGAAATTGGGACAGCAGAGAGTTCCCTTTCTTATACGGTAACAGTAAAAAATAACAGTGGGGCAGCTCTTAAGGATGTGAAGCTGAATTATGAAGGAACTGGATGGACGGTGACCAATAGTTCAGGAACATCAGTTTCGGACACTGAGATTAATATAGGTGAATTGAGCGAAGGTCGTTATGCAAGGTATACCTTTAGCAGGACTGGCAGCTTTTCTGTCGGAACCAATCCTTCTCTGACGGTGTCGGCAAGTGGAACAAAGGTGACGAGGAATGGTGAGCAGAAACTGGTTACGGAAAAGGTAACAAAAACAACAACGGTAAAGCAATCTCCGAATATAACCTCATCGCCAGTGACAGTTTCCGGAAAGGTGAATGGAACAGACGCCCTGCAAGTAACGATTACAGGGCCAAAAGAAGCTGCAGCGGGAACGAGTGCGAACGGTCTTACATATACTGCAACCATAACGAATCTTACAGAGCAGGCGATGTCGAACTTAGTACTGAATTGGTATGGTCCTCTTATGGAAAGAACAGGAACACTTCCACCAGGGGCAACGGAAACAAAGGGAATGATTACAGTAAAGAGCTTAGGAGCAGGTGCTTCCATAACGATTTCCTTTACGAATGCTTCAGCACTTACGAAAGGAAATGATCCGTTGCTATCCATTACTGCAACTGCAAACCTATTGAATTCAACTTCTGGTACCAGTGAAGATGGAACAACTCCTGGCGGAACAATTACTTCGACTCCTGTTAAAACAGATGCATGTACAAAAACGACAAATGTACTTGCATCTATTGCATCAACCCCGAGCACAGTGGAGGCTGGAAATACAGCAATTTTATCCGGAAATCTTTCATTAAAGGTTACAGCACCAAAGTACACAGCGAAAAATACGGCGGTTATTTATACGATTGAAGTAAGAAGCAAAAAAGCACAGACCGTGACTTTGAGTACTCCTGCCAATTTTTCAAATGGAACCTGGTATGATGGAAATAATGCTCTTTCAGGTGCACCTACAATGACGGAAAGTGGGACAAAGACATACACCTATCAGGTTACCCCGACTGCTGCAGGAGATCTGGTGAATGTGAATGCATGGAATTTGACTGCCGCATCAGAGAATGCAGAGACCTTATCTCTATCGGTACCTGAAGTGTCTGTCTATAATAATGGGAAAAAAGAGACATCTCCGGTAACAAATAAGACTATTGCAGCAAATGAACTGCAATTTACAGCATCGGCACCGGCGGTGGCAGCAGCATCCAACGGCACAGCGGAGATTGTATATACGCTTGCCAATGTTCCAAAGGGGACAGTGCTCACTGCGTCTACAACTGGTGGAACCTGGAAGCAGGGAAGTCAGACATCGACAGATGCTGCTTTTACAACCTTAGGTTCTGGAGCAGTAACCTATACACTGTCAGTGTCAGAGCTGCCATCCGGAACGGAGCATAGGATTGTGAAGACTTCTTTCACAGCCAGCCAGACAAAAATTGCAGCAACGCTCTATGCTGCAACAAAGGAACTTTCGACGGATATTTATGCTGAGAATGCCATGCTGAAAGAGGAGTCCCAAACTACAAATGGAGAGTTAAAAGCTACCGTGACCACCCTGGCCTGGACGACAAGTGACAGACCGGAGTATACCTTAACATTACAGAACACAATAACTGACAAGCGGATTTACATAAAAAAGATATTAACTGATTGGACATTAAAGACCGGAAGATGGGATAAAAAATCGTATACCAGTACAAAAGATAATGTGAAGTCAGATCCTTTGAGCGGAAACATTCTTGCGGCTAATGCCACAGTGATTCTCGAGAAATCCATAGCAGAGAATGACATAAAAACAGGGCAGAAAGTTACGCTGTCTGGTATCCAGACAATCCGGGAAGCGGATGCCTATCGTTATGAAAAAAGAAAAACTAAAAATTCGCCTCCCGAAGACAGCAAGAATAATCCGTCTATTTTAGTGGCGAACAGTTTATCTGTCGGTATGATAGCCGGAAAGAGCAATGGTGGAAAGATTCAGGAGATCTCCGGGCAGCTGAATCTGAAGGCAGTTGCAGCAACCGGACTGGCGTCCAATGGAGCTTCCCTGCATGCAGGTGGAATTGTGGGGCATGCAGAGAAAACGAAGCTTCACGATCTGTATGTCAGGGGCAGTGTGAGTGGTGGCAATTATCTGCTCGGCACAGGATCCGTGGAAAATCTTCAGCATGTGATTGTAACAGGTACTTCGGATGTGGCCAATCTTGGAGTATCTGATCCGGGCGATACGGTTCTGGCTGGCACGGCAGCAGAGCCGACAGATGGATGGGAAAACTGGAAACGTTACAGTTATTATCAGTCCGAATCTGATCAGGCAGGAGGCTTTGACCTTGGATGGCTGGTAAAAAAGGATGCATTTTCCATTACGCCACCGGTCACGAACGCTCAGACAGTTGTACAGACGAAGATCAAAGATGCAGCATCTGGCCGTAATTATAGTTACTATATGGCATACAGTGCGAGAAGGGAACAGACAGATCAGGATCATCAGATCTACTATTGCACGGAGTCGAATCTCAATCTGGGGAGCAGTGGATATTATAAGATCATAAAACTCTATGCTACAGATGGATATTATCATTATCTGAAAGAAGAGGATACATCCTACAGTTATCCATTCATGACGGACAACCAGAAACCTCAGTTTTTTGAAGCAGGCGGCTGGAAAGTAGTGCGTAAGAATAAAACTTCTCTGGAAGATGAGATCCAGCTGACGATTTTTGACAATGTAAAGGATTTAACGCTTTATTATTATAATGAAAAACAGTCAGGATGGACCGAATCCAGTGCAGAAACTATTGAAGGAAAAACAGTAAAGACATTTCCATTTCAAACAGCAGAGGTATCGATCCGTACATTACCTCAATATGAACAGAAATTCTATGAGGAGGAGACAAAGAAATTTGCAGTAACAGATCATCTTCCGCTTCCTGCACCAGGGGTTCAGGTATCTGATTTTTATCAGGAAGGTGGTAAGGAAAATATTGTTGATTTTAAGAATGGCAATATTTATGGAAATCAGGCGAAAATGAGTCTGACGGAAGAAAATACAAAATGCAGCTATCAGTACTATATTGCGAAAGAGGAGATTAAGGAGAACTGGCGGGCAGGACAGTCCATGCAGAATGCGTTGGGATATGTGATGGATCTGGGTTCATTTTCTTCTGTGGAATGGACAGATATTACATCAGGTTTTCAGATGCCGGAAAATGCAGGAACATGGTATTTGTATCTGAAGGTGAGTGCAGATGGATATGCACCGATTGTTTACCAATACGGCTCTTTCCAGACAGCTCCGGCGGCAACAGCAGAGATTACGGTGTATCTTGATGATGGCACGAAACTGGAAGAAAATGACAGAGTGGCATCTGGTGACAGATTCCGGTTTGCGTTTACAATGACTGAATCAGAAGTACTGGGGATGACACATCTTCAATATCTGACTTCCGTTTCCTCGTTGACCGGAGATAACCTGCATATGGCAGACGAATGGAAGGCGTATACAGATACACCAGTAACAATCAATCGGCCTAATGGTGCGGATGAATATTATATCTATGCCCGGATCAATAACGGAAATGGAAAATATCAGGAAATAAAAACGTATCATTATACTTTTGAGGATGCGGCTGGAACGGTTACCATTTCTCCGCGAACAGTAAGTGTGGAAAGTATCGCAGATACATCTGCGGCATCCACGATTTCTTCCAGTGCGCCGATTTATTTGAACGCCCAGGAAGAAGGAGCGAGAACGAGAATCCTGTACCTGATCAGTGACCGTCTGGAGGATAAATTTTCCTTTACCCGTGTGACGGAGAATCTTTCCGGATTGACTGACGGAGAAAATGGTTACTTTAAAGTAGGGAGCCGTTGGTACCGGACGGATGAAAATGTTCAGGTATATAAGGATTCTATCAGCTTATATAATGATGGATCCCGTACAAAGCCACAGTATATCCATACGGCTGTTCTTGGAAGTGGAGGAGAACCTGGAGAAACCATTACATATGCATATCAGGTATCACCCATGGAACAGACCTTTGCACCGGAAGCAGCTATGGATACGCTTCATTTCCCGGGTGGAGAAGACAAAGACAGTACGAAGGTCCGGAAAGGGGCAAGTCTTTCTTTCCAGTCACTGACACCAGGTGCGGAGATCTATTACATCATCGGTGACGGAAGCACGGAAGTGCTGGATCATGAAGAAGGAGAAACCCACCGCTATGATGATAAAAATGGAATTGAAATAACGGGAGATTATGGCAATCAGTTTGTGATCCGGATGAAAGCCGTGAAATGGAGTACGGACGGAACCGGACGAAAAGAGCTGAAAGACAGCGAAACGGTAAGGTTTATTTATACCATTGCGGATCAGGAGCAGACAGTGGCACCGACAGCTACCCCATCTACCTCTGACCAGGAACCAACCGTAATTATGCCGGGAGATAAGATTCTTTTATCCACACCGACAAAGGGGGCTTCCATTTATTATACTGCTGATGGATCAGCACCGTCGGTGACAAAGTCAGAGGATGGTACATTTGCTCCGGCAGGCAGTACGCTTCTCTATGATGCAGGACAGGGAATCATGGCACCGCCTTCCGGAAATGGCTACTTTACCGTGAGGGCAATTGCGGTACATCCGGAGCTGGCCAACAGTCCGGAAGCAAAATATACCTACAGTTTTCCTTCTGATGTGGGGATACCTTATGCCAATATTCCATCCGGTGATGTGGATATGGGAACAGCGGTCATCCTGAAGAACAAAACGGAAGGTGCGGAAATTTACTACACAGTATCCAGAGATGGAACCACACCTGAAGATCCGACGATCTCCAGTTCCGTCTTTGATACGACCCAGCCGATTATTATTAACGGAGCGACGGTGATCAAGGCAATCGCGGTAAAAGATGGGGTGAAGAGCGGTATTCTGACACTGACTTATAATTCCAGAGAGCAGCTGTCCGCACCGACAGCATCCATCGACAGCGGTGCCATGGTATCAAGAGGAACCAGACTGAAACTGAAAGCAGCTGACAGGGCATCCATTTATTACACCATGGATGGAAGTGATCCTTCGGACCAGAGCAATGCATCTGTCATATCCGGAAGTGAACTGATTCTGGACGGTGCTGCAGGAAGCACGGTTACTGTAAAAGCCTGTGCGCGAAAAGACGGAAAATCGGTCAGCGAAGTAGTGACATTTACTTATCAGATCAGTCAGAGCGCAGGAGGCGTGACGGCAGATGTGCCGAATGGAACACTGGTGTCCATTGGTTCCAAGATCAATCTGATGACAGATGTAACAGATGCTGAGATCCGCTATACGACGGATGGCTCTTCTCCGGCAGACAACGGAATCAAAGGTACCGTTGTGACAGTGGATGGAACATCCGGAAGCAGCTTTATGATTAAGGCGGTGGCTGTTGTGGACGGAGATGCAGGAACCGTATGTACATTTACCTACAAGATTAAGGAGAAGCCGTCTGCACCGACAGCATCACCATCCGGCGGTACGCTGACAGTGGCGACAAGAGTGGAACTGAATTCTTCGGCGGAGAAAATCTATTATACGACGGATGGCGTGACGCCGACGGAGGGTTCCAGTCTTTATAAGGAGCCGATCCTGATCAATAAGACCACCAATCTGAAAGCCATTGCGGTATCTGCAGACGGCGAGGTCAGTGAGGTGGCATCCTTCCAGTACACGGCAGCGCTGAAGGCAGAGAAGCCGACGGCATCCCATGATACCGGCACCGTGCTGGAGCCGGGAACGGTTGTGGCGCTTCATACGGATACGTCCGGTGCGGAGATTTATTATTCCACCGATGGAACGGAACCCACCCGGGACAATCTGGATTCCATGACGTTATATACAGAAGATGGTATTACCGTGAACCGGACTGTCACGATTCTGGCGGCAGCATACCGGGAAGATATGCAGCTTTCTGCTGTAACCGAACTGTACTACCAGGTAGATACGATACCTGCAGTGGAACAGAAAAAAGCGGAAGAGGCGCTTCTGGAAGAGCAGCAGCTGAAGGATACCGACAGCAGCGGACTGACAAGGACAGAGGAACAGCAGCAGAGTACTTCCTATCAGAGCAGGGTGCTCAGGGAACGGGACTGTAATACGGTGGTCTCTTCTACCTGGGAATCCATCCCCAGTGATGCGGTTCTGGTAACGGAAAAACAGGAGTATGGGCAGGAAGCCCTTGCCAATGTGCGGCAGCTGTTCGGAGATGATTATACGATTATCAGTTCCTATAATATGTATCTGATGCGGGGCAGTACCATTGCACAGCCTCAGGGCGAGGTGGAGATTGGAATGCCAATACCGGAAGCTTATGAAAATGCAGCAGTGACCATTGTTTATATTGATAAAAATAATAAGATCACGAAGAAAGAGACCCGCAGACAGGATGGCATGGCCTATGCAAAGACCGATCATTTCAGCCACTATGCACTGGTAGGTCTGGAAGAAGCGGCATCCGACGGCTGGACAGTTTCTTATCTGCTTATACTGGAAGCGGCAGCAGCGGTGACTGTGATTGCAGGACTTGGTTATTATATTTCAAGAAAATGGAAAAAAATGAAAAGGGACAGGTAAAGACTACCCGAACGAGTAATGAGCACTGCCCGAAAGTATGATACTCTTTTTTACAAGAAGGAGCATGTGTATGAAAAGACAGAACCATCACAGATACAATTTCATATGGCGAAGAATCCTTTTCAGCGCAGTGCTGACGGCAGTGCTGCTCGTGAATATCTGGGCGGTATTTCCACAGGAGACTCTGGCAGACAATCCATCCGGAAAAAAAGGAATGGTCTACTGGGATGAGGACGATAGCTTTTGGAACGGTATCCATATTGCAGGATATCGGGTAGAGCAGAAGGTGGATGCAGAAAAAATCAGCATCGATGATCATTCATACACGCTGAAGAAAAAAGCGGATGAAAACGGTGTGCAGGCTTATACCGTAGATGCGCTGTATCATACAGACTCTACGGTAACCATGAAGGAATTAAATCCGCATGCGGATTATGAAAGAGGAACGATTACATATCCCTTTGATAGAAGATACACCGAATATTCCCATTATATCAGCAGAAAACCAGCAGTTACCTATTATAAACTGATCACAGAAAAATCCGAGCCCTATGCATTTACAGAGTTTGAATCAAAAGTCCGGAATGCTTATAAAGGTGCTCATAAAAATGAAACTGTTTCAGACAAGATGCTTGCTACATCGGAAGACGGATTCGGAAGTGCGTTTAATACATATATTGCTGAATATATGAATCAGCAGGGGGCGGAAGAATATTCTTCGGATGAGAAAATTCCATTACGGAAGGCCGGCCAGGACATTGTGAGAATTGATGTACTGACACTGACTCCGATTGACCATTATTTCAGACTTTACTCATTGGAGGAAGATAAATATCTGCGTCGTGACTATGATGAAGTTACTTACTGTTGCTACAGTTACAATTTTTCCGGTCCAGCCCTTCAGCTGAAAGCTCCATCATTGACTCTGGAGAGTGGAACCGAGCTGCAGACTACGGGTGCTACAGAGCTTTATAAAGATGATATGCTTGTGAGTATGACGGCTCAGAATCCGAAACCGGATGATAAAGATGCAGTATCAGATTATGAATCTATAAAAAATAATATTAAGTATCAGTACTATCTCTCTGACAGTGAACTGCTTTCTTATGCGAATGTACAGTGGAAGGGATGGAAGCAGGATACTCCTGTTTCCCTGAATGGGAAAAAATATCTTTACGTAAAAGCAGTTGTGCCGGAAGAGCAGAATCCAACAGTGTATCATTTTTCAAGCAGTGAGCCGGTATGCTATGAGTTGAATTATAAGACAAAAACAGCCGGGAAAGTGACAACAGAAATCGAAAATGTCCCAGTCACAGAGGGGGCAACTTTGGCAGATACGTTGACGCTTTCGGGAGAAAAGGGTGAAACACTGCTCTATACGATGGATAAAACAGCACCGATCACGGGAAAGGCAATACTTAAGACCAGTGAGCGCGCAGAACTTGAACAGGCTGCTGCGGGTTCAACCGGAACAATTACACAATATAAGCAAAAGAAGTATATCCGCATCAACAAACTCTGGTATGAGTGCAGTGACAGTGTGCAGGAATATAATTCTCTTTCACCGATTTCAGTTTCCTATAAAGAGGATGGAACTGTAACGATTTCTGTACAGGCGGTGGCAGAGGGAAAACTTCCGGGAGAGAACCAGCTCATTCGTTTTCAGAAACTGACTGCTCCGAAAGCATATCTTGAGAATGGCGAAAGCCTGTCAGCAGATAAGGTGATTTCCAGTGAAGATATGATTACGTTGAAAGATGGCAGTAAAGACGTAGAATGGCAGTATTATCTTTCGGGAAGTGCCATTACCAATTTTTCCGGTGTGAAGTGGGAAACCTGGAAAAAACCATTCTCACCGAGACAAAACTATTATCTGTATGTCAGGGCAAATTCAGGTAAAAGTGATTCCACAAAAGTGGCAAGTGCTGTCCGGGGTTACCATATCAGTTATATTGCAGAAAAACCGACTCCGGTGACTGCATCGGTAGAGACCGATACGAATGTAAAAGGAGCAAAACTTTTCGATACGGTAAAACTGAAAGGAATTGGTGATCATGCGTTAGCATTTTACTCCTTTACAGAAGTGGCAGAGCCCTTCATTGCGGGGCAGAGTTCCGGGATGATAGCAAAGCTGAACAGTCTGGCAGGTGAAAAAACACCTGCAAGTGTGGAATATGAAGGAAAAAGATATGTGCGCGTAAATAAAGTATGGTATCAGTGCAATGATGCGGTAAAACTTTATGAGGACGGTATAGAGATTTCCCATGACAAGCTTATAAAAACAGGGGAAACCGTATATGCCTGGAAGCTGGAAGAGGGGAAAATCGTAAATAAGGATGCGGTTTCTTTCTCATATAAGAAACTGAATCCGCCTTCTGTTACGCTGGAAAGCGGTAAAACAGTGGATCAGAAAGTAGAAAAGGCAGATCAGATGGTTGACCTGATACTTGCAGAACAGGTGGAGACAGGATCAGTCACACTTCAATATTATCTCAGCGATAAAAAGCTGGTGTCGGTAGATCGCTGGATGACCTGGACAGGCAGTCCGGTATCTCTGGAGGGAAAGAAATATCTGTATGTCCGGGTAATTCCGAAGGATGAGGACGGGACGAAAGGATATACAGGAAGTATCCCGCAGGAATATGAACTGCAGTACATAGAAGCTACTTCTGGGAGAGTAAAGGCAACTGCATATGCCGGAGATCAGGAAGTGGAAGGTGGAGTTGATTATGGCGATAAAATTGAGCTGATCAAACTAACAACAGAAGAAGAAGATGCACTGATTTTTTATACAGTTAATCAATCAGAACCGACATTCACAAAAGTATCTTATGAAGCCCGACAGACGTTGGAAGGAAAATATAAAGGGACGGAGTTAAAAAGTATTACCTATGATGGCAAGCGCTATGTGAAGCTGAATGGACTCTGGTATGAATGCGGGGAGGATACCCGACTTTACGAAGACAGGATTACGGTAGATGAGAGCATCTATACATCTAACTACCTGATTATCAATGCACAGGCATTGACGAATGGAAAAACGATCGGATCAGCTGACCGTTTTACTTATTCTTTCTCTTTGAGAAGTCAGGTGGAAATACCGACGGCGAATCCGAAGGATGGAGAGAGTATTTCCATGGGAGATTCCATCAGCCTGTACTGCAGTACAGAGGGGAGCCGGATTTTCTATACAGTCAATGGAAGTGCTCCGGTAGTGTCTCTGAATGGTACGGAAGTGGTGATGGGAAAAGATACCTATGAGTTCAAAGATGCACCCATAGAGATTACAGATGATATTGCGGACTATGGAAGTTCTCTTACGATCACGGCCATTGCATGCAGCCTGACCAGTCAGTATGGTGAGCTGGTGCGGACCATGAAAGACAGTGAACTGACCAGATTTGTATATAAGGTGACAGATCAGCCGGTAGTGGAATCGGTCACTTCCGTTCCAGCTACGGATTCGGAAAACCGTACCATCGTAGAGATTGGTACAAAGATCCGGTTATATTCCGCAACGGAAGGTGTGACGATTTTCTATACGACGGATGGCTCTGAACCGGTATTTGATGAGGCAGCACTGGAGCCAAAGAACAGTGCGACCAGAAAGTATAATGGCTCAGAAGGCATTACGGTACCGGCAATCGGTGACTCTTCCCTGTTTACGATCACAGCAGTGGCTTATAAAGAAGGACTGGCAAGCAGTGCGATTTCCAGGCTGGTGTTCGCATATCCGTCAGCAGTTTCTTCTCCTTACGCAACTCCGTCAGGAGGCGCGGTGACAGAGAATACGCAGGTGACTCTGAAGACTGCAACGAAAGATGCGGTGATCTACTATGAGATTGCTTACGGAGGAGATACACCGAAAGATCCGACAGAAGAAAGCAATGTATTTGACAGCGACAACCCGTTTACGATTACAAAGAAGACGACCATCAAAGCTTATGCGGTAAAAGATGGCATGGAGAGTCAGATTGTTACTTTAACCTATGAAGTATCAGAAAAACTTTCCACACCGACACCATCCATTGATACAGGATCGGTAGTAGCGTCGGGAACGGTGATCGGTCTGAAGGCGGAGAAGGATGCGACGATCTACTACACGGTAGATGGAAGTGATCCCAAGAAAACGGATAACCAGAAAGTGCTGGTAGGTGACCGTGTGATCATCAGCGGTAAGGCCGGAGATGTAGTGAGCGTCCGTGCCTATGCGGCAAAGACCGGATACAGTGACAGTGAGGTTGGTTATTACAGTTACAGTATCAGTAGTTATGAGGGCGGTATCTTCGCAGATAAAGAGACCGGAAGCATTGTAAAGAACGGAGAGATCATTCACTTAAGTTCCGACGTATCAGGGGCAACGATCCATTACACGACAGATGGGTCAACTCCCAGTGAGAGCAGTTCCGCAGGAAGCGCAGTGACGATCAACGGAACACCGGGTGAAAATGTGATTGTCAAAGCCATTGCCATAGCAGACGGCACTGACAAAGCAGTATCAGCAGCTACCTTTACTTACACAATTATGGACAGGCTGGCAGCACCCTCCGCATCCGTACCGGATGGAGCAGTATTCACGGAAGAAGGTGCGGTGGAGCTTACCGCAGAGACCGGAAGAATCTTTTATACGACAGATGGAACGGATCCGACAACGGCAAGCAACCTTTATAAGAAAGCAATTTCCATCAAAGAATCCGTGACCATTAAAGCAGTAGCGGTTGCAGATGACTATGAACAGTCCGAAATCAGCACGTTTACCTATGGCTTTGCCGATCAGGTGGCAGCTCCGACTGCGAATTTCGCCAGCGGGGAACTGGAGATGGGAACGGAGATCACCTTCAGCACGGAGACAGATGGTGCTTCCATCTATTACCGGACAGACGGAATGGATCCCAATCCGGATGAAAAGACAGGTCTTACTCTTTATACAGGTCCGATCAGCGTGGAAAAGGCAGTGACGTTTAAGGTCATTGCAGTAAAAAATCAGATGGCGGACAGTAAGGTTCTGACTGCCGGCTATACGGTGAGGGAGCCGGTTGTAGTAGAAGAAATCGAGGAGGAAGAGACCCCGCAGGATAACAGCGGAACGGGAAGACTTCAGAGCAGACGGAATTTTTCCAATGCACAGGCAGGTCCCAGCTTTACAGATGTAGTATTGAAGAATGCTGTTTATGGAGTGGTGGTCTCAACAAATGAAGAGGTACTTCCGGAAAATGTACAGCTTCTGGTGGAACAGACGGGAACGACAGATGCTTCCGAGCGTATGGTAAAGCAGATCATCAATGAAAATTACGGACTGGTGGCAGCTTATAATGTAACGCTTCTTTCGGATGGACAGGAGATTCAGCCGGATGGAGAGATAGAGATCGGGCTTCCCATTCCGGCAGCCTATGAGAACAGTATTGTTCAGGTAGTCTGCTTACAGGAAGATGGTTCGGTGGAAACGTTTGAGACCAGAAGATCCGGAGGAGAGGCCTACATTAAAACGAACCATTTAAGTGTATATGCCATTGCGGCACCTACAGAGTACAGCGAAGGAAAGAAAGCATTCCCGTGGCTTGCGGTTGCCTATAGTACAGCAGTCGTGCTGGCCGGGATCGGAATCCTGCTGCTGCGCAGATCCAGAAAGAAAAGAGAGGACGAAAGAGCAGAATGATGAACCGAAAATATTATTCCTTTGAACGGAACAATTATTATTATGGAAAACTGCTGACATCAAAGGATTTTCAGAATGAGCAGGATTACATAAATAACAAAAGAAGACTGATCAACCGGGTTCTGCATGGAGTCGGCATCGTCTATGGACTGGATGTGGTGGCAGCTGATGACTCTTCCATCATTCTGCAGTCCGGTATGGCCCTTGATGCAGCGGGAAGGGAGATTGTGGTTCCAAGGACGCAGGTGCTGAAATTATCCACGATTGAAGGATACAGCAGTCTGAAGACCGATACGATCTGTCTGGGAATTGCCTATGAGGAAAAGGGAACCGAACCGGTCTATGCAGTGATGGATACAGAAGAAGACGGAAGAAAGTACAACAGTACGAAAGAACAGTACCGTTTGTATCTGCTTGACAGAAAAGACTGTATCAGAGATACGAAGACGGAGGACCGTTATCTGACTTCAGCGGTGCTCTATCAGGATCAGGACATTCAGGTGATCCAGTATCTGCCTGCTTTTATCACTCCGCAGACCGTGTTGAAGGGCAGGACAGAGATCAGGAAAATCAGCCATACGCCTTCTGTATTTTCTTTTTCCTGCAAGGTAACGGCAGATAGGATGAAACCGGAACAGACAGTGATCCGGGCAGAAAATGTCAGTCTGGAATATGGAAAGAAAGTCATTCTGGAACAGTCCTTCCGACCGGAAGATTACATTTTCAGTGGAGAGGAACTGCTGCTTGATTTTCAGGATATCCAGGTTGTGGGAACCGGATCGGAGGAATCGGCGGAAGCTCAAAGCATGAAAGTGACTCCGGTGCAGGATTCGGTTCTGGAACATGTAAGAAAGACCAGTTATCAGGGAACCCTGGATGTGGATCTGGATCGTACCTATGATGAAAAGCTGTTCATTGCGGAGATTCATCTGATTCGGTCTGATCATCATTCCATGATTGATGAGGTGGGAAGACCACCCTTTGACCAGTATGTGAGCAGCGCTGAGCAGCTGATGATTCTTGAGCAGCTTCATGAATATCTGGTTCCGGAATCTTCCTGTCAGGGACAGCTTCCGGTATCGGAAGTCCGGATACAGGAGCAGGGAAGCTATCATTCAGAGAAAGAACGGCGTATCAATTCCAGCGGCGTCTTCGAGATGTCTCTTGGAAATGGCGGAGAGATGGGAAAAGTATATTTTTCCGATGAGATTATGCATGGACTGGGAAACGGTCCTGTATGTGTGGAGATCGGTGTGGAATATATCAGCCGGGATAATATCAGCAGCAGTGACCGGGAGTCTATTATCCTGGGAGACGGAAGTATCTTTGCTTCAGACAGTACGGTGACGGATGAAAAGGTATTTGAACTGGATCAGGCAATCAAGATTTTGCCGGAGAGAGGAACCTTTATCGTAGGTGTGCGGCCCAGAAGCAAAATGGGAAAGATCGGACTTCGGATCCGCTGGTATGCGTATAAGCCGGAGGACCTGGAGCAGAGAGTCTACAGTCAGAAAGACCAGAAGGGATGCATTATGATACAGCCGGATACCATGGTTCTTTCACCGAAAAGCAGTGTTCACATCAATCCGGTATTTATCAATATGCCGGAGGAGACCTTGACTTATACGCTGCTTGATCCGGAAGGCGGCAAGATAGACAACAATGGTGTCTATACCGCTCCCGCCCAGGAAGGTGTCTATGAGATCAAAGTGGAAGCACTGGCACATCCGGAGATATTTACACATGCATTTATGATTGTGTCGCAGAAGAAGACGGAAGAATAACGAAAGAAGCAGGTGAGAACAGATGATTCCAGCGTTGGGTATGGAGCTGGAGACGGTGAGAACCGTTCTTCAGAATCAGGTGAATGATATCTACGTATGTACGGACCTTTCCGGAGAGACGGGAGTGTTCTATACCGTGATTGCCATTCGCGATGCAGCTGTCAGAAAGACGGTGACGGAAAAACTGAATACAGGACGTCTGTTCTTCTCCAATCAGGATTTTTTAGGATCCTTTGTCTATGAGAGCAGGCTGAATCTGGTGTTCCGCTATTATCACGAAAATCTCCTGTCCCTTCTGGGCGGAGTGTATCTGGCAGAATTTGTACAGTGTAAGAGGGCAGCATTAAACCTTATTGCAGCCTGTGCGGAATCCGGGGCAGACGCTGATCTGGGAATCCTGCTTCTTCATGACAGAAATATTAATGTTACAAGGGACGGCGGAATTCAGTTTAATTATTTTATGGATTTCGCAGAACTGAAAGAAGGAACAGAAGAGGCGGAGTATTTTCTCGCAGCAGCGGAAAAGGCATTTGGCATTCTGGAACTGAACTATAAGGGACGTTATGAATCAAGGGATGGTTATCCCGGAGATTTACGGCTGTTTGATATGAAAATGCGGACGACCGGATTCACTTCCTTTGGTTCCATTATCGCCACAATCCGCAGTATGGCGGATAAACCTGTGGAGATGAGAGGAATTCTCTGGTGGTTTCGGAGCCGCTTCCGCAGAGTCCGGAATTTCCTGTTCAGAAATGCCATGACAGCGTTTCTGACGATCCTGGTGCTGGTTACCCTCATTTATGCGGGAGGACAGATCAGAACCCGCTGGAAAGTCCGGAAGGCATATGAGAGTAATGTAAGTTATAACGGTATTGAATACATCGGCAATGTCTATTTGGGCGATGGGGAATAAAAGGAGTGTTGTACTTATGAAAAAAGTATTCAGGACTATATTGCTGATCGCACTGATAATTGCCGGAGTGGTGGCCGGGTATCGGGGAATTGGAAGAAGTACTGTATCCATGGATTCGCTTTTGACCTTCTGTACGGCACAGAACGGAGGAACCATTGCTGCATGGAATGATGGGAACAGTACCGTCATCGCCAGACTGAAGCAAAATGGAACAATTAACGGGCATTTAAAATTCCGCACGGAACGCAAAGATGCCATGTATCAGATTCTGGGAGTGACCGCCGGGGAAAAATATGTCTACGTCCTGCGGGATAAAGTTGACCGGTATGACGGAATGGTTCTGGGACAGGAGCTGATGGTCATCGATTTCGACCGTCTGTACGGACAGCAGAGAAAGATTTTTTCGCTGGATAATGAAGACGGAATCCGTTATGGATGGGTCAATGCATCCGGCAGTACCATCACCGTTATCGGAACCGATGAAAAAGAAACCAAAGCGATTAGAAAAAATTATGAATTTGGTTCCGTGCTGGAAGATACCCTGTCACTGAAAAACGAAAGAACCTATCCCATGAGAACGGGAGAAGGAATTTATAAAGCGATTGGAAACGGCACAAACCTGGTCTATATTTCCGATTCCGGTAAGATCTACTGTGCCAGCGAGGAACGGGTATATGAAGTGTATCCGGCCCGGACGGTGGACACGCTTATGTATCCTTCCTTCATCTCCTATGCGGAAAGTGGTTATGTCTATTTTGGAGAGTATGAGACCGGAAATATCATAAGGCTCAATCTGGAGGATGGATCGGAGGAAACCGTGTTAAGCGGCAGCAGTCCTTTTGGCGGCTCCAATCTGTACACACCAGGAGATGTGGTGCTCATGTCCATGTCGGGACTTAACACCTTTACCGCACTGGTGAAGAGTGGGCAGGATGACGGATTTCATTTTCTGGTCTGCCAGGATGGAAACGGCCATGTGATCAGCGCTTTCCGGTATGGCATTACGGCCATGATCCTGGAAATCCTCCGCCAGTGGGCAGTCTATGCGGCGGTAATTCTGGTGATCTTTGGGTTTGCGGTGGTTTTCACAAGCGCTATCCGGGGCGGACATACCATTATGGAACGGCTGTTAAGTGCGACGATCCCGCTTCTTTTCATCACCATGGCGCTGTTTGGAGCAGTTTCCTTCCAGTATTACAAGGGCGCTATTGATGAGAACTTTGTAAAACAGACCATTGACGAGGGCAACATGCTGGCGGCTCTGTTCGGACAGGAGTCCTTTAACGAGATTGAATATCCTTACGATTATTCAGGGGAAGCTTATTCCTATTTGAGCCAGCAGCTGGCAACCCGTGAACTCTATACCAGAGTGATTTACTATGAAAATGGAGATTTATATATTGGCGTTGACAAAAACAGCCCATGTTTTTATCCCTGTGAGATTCTGATGAATCTTCCGGCGGAACAGCTTTACCGGAGAGCGGCGTTGACCGGAGAATCGGTTACGGGAACCATTCATGATCAACTGGGAGAGCGCATGGTATGTATTACCCCGGTGGGAGGACTTTCCGGTGAGACTGTCTACCTGCTGGAAACAGGTATCTATGCTGCCAACATTGCGGCTTATACCGCCACCTACATTAAAGATTTCACTATAGTGAGTGTGGCATTCCTGCTGATTGTCATGGTGCTCATGATGCTGCTGTTCTATCAGATTCTGTTCCCGTTAGGAGAGATGAAGCGGGAAATGCAGCTTTTTGCAGATGGAGACCGGAGCATTCGGATTACCAGTACATCGGAGGATGAACTGACAGGAATTGCACAGGTATTTAATAAGATGGCAGATGATATTGACGTACAGATTCTCAATCTGGAGCGTATGAGTGAAACTTATTACCGGTTCGTACCGCCCAGTATCATCGGTCTTCTTGGAAAAGATAATTTGGGATCTCTGACCCTCGGAAGCAATGTCAAAGGCAATTTCGCCGTGCTGAATGTACGGCTTTACCTGGAAGACTCCCTTCCGTTGAATCAGACAGAGGCTCTTATGAACCGGTTCTTCAATACAGTCAACCGGTTTGCCCAGCAGAATAATATTATTTCCATTGTGGATGATGCCAACCTGCAGAGCATGATGCTGGTGTGCCAGAACGGAGCGGATTCCGCTGCAGTAACCGCGCTGACAATCCTGGCAAGGATGGACGCGGATAACCGCCTCTATGGACCGGAAGAACAGTTGAACGTTGTCTTTGTCATGGATCAGACGGAAGTATATTTTGGTATCTGTGGAGATGAGGAACGGTATATCCCGGCAGTGATTGCACCGGAATTTGAGCAGCTGTTAAGCAATGGAAAATTCTTACGGAGCATGGGAAGCCGTCTGCTCATTACGGAAGCAGCCTATGAGCGAATGGCAAACAAAGATTCCTATGCAGGCCGTTATATTGGACGTCTGGAAGACGGCAGTCTGGTAACAGGACTTTATGATATTTATGACGACAGAAGCGGAGAAGAGATCCGGCTGGTAAAACAGACACAGCACGCCTTTGACAAGGCCATGGAACTCTACGAAAAAGGCTTCTATTACGAGGCAAAGAACCTGCTTGCCTGTGTCTTGAGGGAAAATCCAAAAGATATGGCAGCGAAGTATTACATTTTCCGATGCGAGGATTTGCAGAAGAAAAACTAAGTAACCGGATGGAGGAGAAGGCAGAATGGGAAATCTAATTATGCAGATATTCCGCGGCATGAAAGGATCTTATGCTTTTCAGCTTCTCGGAAAGGCGTTCTTGAGACTGCGTACGGCAGTTATGAATCCCTTCCAGAGAGTGGTTCGCCGGGTACAGCAGATTTTCAATGTCAATATTATTACCTCCAGACTGGTAGCACCGATCAATGCCAAGGTGCGGAAGATCTTAAACGGGGAGGCAAAATCCCCGGAAGATTACTTTACCGTCGGACGGTTCTGGATCTCCAAGATGCTGGTCTACTTTCTGATACTGGCAGGATGCGCGGCAGTCTTTATCTACTTCAACTGGATTGCAGCGCCGGTATCTGATACCACTGCTACTTCAAACCTTATCACTACCGTCTATTATGACTACGATGATATGGATTTAGGAGATTATACAGGAAAAGCAAACATTCGGGCAGCCAATGGGGAAGTGGTCTATACAGGAGACATTAAAGCTGGTGTGTGCAGTGGAAGTGGAACTTTATGGAACCAGGACGGACTGAAAATTTATGAAGGTTCTTTTGAAAATAATAAATTCAGTGGAACCGGAACTTTGTATAACGCAGACGGCAATCCGCAGTATACCGGAAAATTCGCAGACAATCAGTTTTCCGGTGACGGCATCCTGTATTATCCGGATAAAACCGTGCAGTATGAAGGCACTTTTGAAAACGGAGCCTTTAACGGGGAAGGGGTACTCTACAATGAACAAGGCATCATGATCTATGAAGGAAACTTCCAGAGCGGTGCCTACCATGGACAGGGAACCAGCTATTACGATTCCGGCATCAAGAAATATGAGGGAGAGTTCTATATGGGCCGGGAGCAGGGAAAAGGCATTCGGTATGCTTCTTCCGGAAGAGAACTCTTCGAAGGACAGTTTGCCAGGGATCATATTCAGTATGAATCTCTTCTGGGCCTCTCGCTGGAAGATGCGGAAGTGATGTTGAAAGAGACACCCATTGTCTATTACAGCGAGGGAGAGACCAGTTTTCTCTATGAGAAAAATAAAGTGATTTTGAGAGCAGACTGCCTGGTGGAGTTAAAGCTCTCCGGTACAGATTCCGCAGAAGGAACCGGATGGTATCTTCCGGATGAAGACGGGGAGACGCTGGCGGAGACAGAAGAAAGTAAGCTGGATGAGACGGATGCTGCTGCCGGGACCACTGAAGGAACCACTTCAGAAACAGGGAGCACCGCCACAGAAAAGAAAACGAAAGAACAGGAACTTATGGAGAGCCTTCCGGCAGGTAACCGCTATTACGCATACTATTATCTAAGCGATGAGGAATGGCAGCCGGAAAGCACTCTGGATAAAAGCAAAATTACAATTACCGCAGTGACTACTTATGACAACGATCTGGATTTAAAGTTTCTGGAAGGATATGAGATGACGCCGGAGAACGGCGCTACCAATCTTCAGGAATGTGTTGCCATTGAGAGGGTACGATTCACCGTTCCAACAGCATTCAGCAGTATCAGCTATGAACTGGTGACAAGAAACAGCAGCCACGTGGAAGTGGGCGGCATCAATCTGGCGGAAGCCATCTATGAAGAAGTATACGAAGCGGACAATATCCGATACCGGTTATGTTATCAGATGAGTGAACCGGATCAGCTGATGTTCCTTACCGTAGAAAATGAATAAGGGAGGAGGGGAAAGACATGGCAGATTTTTCAATCATTTCGGACGTAAGTAATGAGGTCCTGAAGCTTTTGCGGGAAAATATCTGTCCGGAGCTGATCCAGTCGCCGGAATCTATTGCCCTTGCGGCACCGACAGACAAGAATGCAGATTTTCAGCTGGGACTGTATCTCTATGATATTCAGGAATTGCGGGAGTATCAGAATCTGGATATGATCAGACTCCGCGGCAATCAGGCCCAGTATCCGCCGAAGCCTCTGAATCTGTTTTTCGCATTGTACATGAATACCAAATCCCAGATGATGTCCAATGTGGAAAATGAGCAGCGAATTCTTGGACGGGCCATGCAGGTTCTGATGGATCATGCGATTCTCTATGAGACCGCAGAAAATGATGAAACCAGCGCATCCATTACATTGCTGCCGATGAGTTATGAAGAAAAGACGAAGATATGGTCGGTGTTGTCCATTCCATATCAGCTGGGAATCTATTTCAGCGTGGCTCCGGTGCTTCTGTCATCCAGAAGAATCCGCAGCTTCAAGCGTGTGGTAGCAGCCGAATTCGATGTTTCCCAGAGACAGCGGTAACAGGAGGCCCATATGATTCAGATGAGAATGGCGTTTGCCCTGCGGCTGGTGGATGATTTTACCGGACAGTGTATCCGGAAAAAAGGTTTTTTGTTTTCCGTGGAAGGCAGAGTAATCCATCCGGTAGAAAAAGACGAAGGATTGTATCTTTTTATGGAACCACAGGAATCGGTGACAAGAGTACGGATAGAAAGTACGGATTATCACTCCTGCAGTGTTCTGATAGAGAAAAAACAGCTGAATCCGGACGAACCTGTTGCAGATGTAAGACTTTATGGAAAGCCGGGCAGGGGACATCCATATCCCCATGAATATCTGACCGGAAAGATAGAAAGCAGTAGAACTGCATTTCCGGCAGAAGTGTATGCGGTGAGAACTAGACCGACGGGTCTTATATTCCGGGAATACAGGAAGGGGCCGGACGGGGAATGGATCTTTTTCCAGGGATTTACAAAGGAAAATCTTATCGGAAAGCCTTTTATGGCAGGAAGCGGAAGCGAGACAGCAAGATTTATTCCCATGGAAAAAAGAGGAATTAATGAATACCGGATCGAGCCGGTGGGAACATTTCCGGCGAAATTAAAAGAAGGAGCTCCGATAACCAGAATATACCGGTCCGTCACAGACGGGGCAGGAGCCTATGCGATTCCCGTAGATCCGGGGGAAGAGCAGTTAATTGGGGAAGTAATGGTACTTCATATATAAAAACCATCATAGGTGAAAGGAGGTCGAACGTGTCTTTGATCGTAACATCGGGAGCGCAGCTGATGTGCAGTTTCGGAATGGCGCCATCTGTACTGAATGTACTTCCGGCAAGTAAGGTCCAATGCAGTAACATGCCGCCTGCATGCATCACGGACAATCAACCGATGGTCAATATCATGCCTTTTGGAATGTGCACTTCCATGGCAAATCCGCAGGTGGCAGCGGCAACAGCGGCGGCGCTTGGAGTCTTAACCCCAATGCCCTGTGTGCCGGTGACAGCAGCCCCCTGGGCACCGGGGTCTCCGACCGTATTGGTGGGAGGAAAACCAGCAGTAAATAACACGTGCAAATGCATGTGTAACTGGGGCGGGGTAATACAAATTGTAAATCCCGGACCCGCCACGACAACTATGGTGCCATAGGTCGTGAAACATAGATTACATTGAAAGGAGGACAGGTACGAGGCAAAAGGGCCTCGGACCAGACAAAAGAATGGCAGAATATTTATCCCCAGGAGTATATGTAGAGGAATTTGAATCAGGAATGAGACCTATGGAGGGTGTCAGCACCAGCACGGCAGGTTTTGTCGGAATGGCTGAGAAAGGAAAAGTAATCGGAACTCCGGAATTTGTATCAAGCTTTGCTGATTTCAACCGGAAATTCGGAGGCTATCTGCCGGAGAGTACCTACGGAGAATACCGTTATCTGGCATATGCAGTAGAGCAGTTCTTTGCAAACGGCGGTTCCAGATGCTATGTTATGCGTACCGCAGCAGCAGATGCATCTATCGCAGCCGTATCCGCAGGCGGTATCACCATCAAAGCAAAGAATCCTGGAAAATGGGGCAATGAGATCAAAGTAACTGCAGTGGCAGCTACCAAAGGCAAGACCGCTGTTCTTGAGGCAACCGGTGAGGATCCGGCAGCAAAGGTTTATACCGTAGCAAATGGTTCTATTTTCGCAGAGGGAGATACGGTTGTAATCCGCAATAATGGCAAAGCAGTTGGTTATAACAAGATTGCCATGGTACAGGGAAATACCATTACTCTGGCACTGCCGGTAAAAGAAGACCTGGTGGACAAGTCCCCGGTTCCGAGAAAGGTTCTTTCTACCTGTGAGATGAACATGGAAGTATCTTACAGAGATCAGGTAGAGATCTATGAGGGCGTTTCTCTGAATGCAGATGCTGCTTCCTTCATCAGCAAAGTGCTTTCCAAATCCGATCTGGTAGATGTATCTGCAGAGGAGATCAAAGAGGCCATCAATCCGCTGTCTGTATTTGGCGCAGCAGCAGATGCTGACAAAGCAATCGTCTTCCTGGCAGGTGGAAGTGACGGCGGCAAGAAAGCAATCACGGATGATGTATTCCTCGGCGTGGACGGAGGTCCTGGAAAGAGAACCGGTCTTGCAGCCTTCAAAGAGCTTAATAATGTAAGTATTATGGCAATTCCTGGTGTGACCAGTCCGGCGGTTCAGCTGGCACTGACTGCACACTGCGCAAATACCGGTGCATCCTTCGCAGTACTGGATGTTCCGCAGAATCTGACCAAACCTCAGGATGTACTGGCTCATAAAGAGAAGATTGATTCTGATTATGCAGCAATGTATCATCCGTGGATTCAGATCTACGACGTGCTTAACAAGAGACCGGCTTACATTCCGCCTTCAGGAGCTGTATGCGGTATCTATGCAAGAAGTGATGTGGAGAGAGGCGTTCACAAAGCTCCGGCAAACGAAGTAGTTTATAACTGCATCGGACTTTCCTGCCTGTACAACAAGGCAGAGCAGGATATCCTGAATCCGGCAGGTGTGAACCTGATCAGAGCACTTCCGGGACAGGGCATCCGTGTATGGGGCGCAAGAACCTGCTCCAGCAACAGCCTCTGGAAATATGTCAACGTTCGCCGTCTCTTCATTTACTTGGAGGAGAGCATCAAATCCCAGACCAACTGGGCTGTGTTTGAGCCGAACGATGAGATGCTGTGGGCAAGAGTGGGAAGAACCATCCGTGCATTCCTGCGTGATATGTGGAGAAGCGGTGCTTTGGTTGGAACTACCGAAGACCAGGCATTCTTCGTAAATATCGGAAGAGATACGATGTCCCAGAGTGATATTCTGAATGGCCGTCTGATCTGCGAGATCGGAGTAGCTCCGAGCCGCCCGGCTGAGTTCGTCATCTTCAGAATCACCCAGTTTATGGAAGAGTCATAAGGAAGGCATAAAAGAAAGATAAAGGAGGATTAAATACGTGGCATATCCGTTTAAAAAATATAATTATAAGGTCGAGATCGATGGAATTACCGAGGCAAGTTTTTCAGAAGTAAGCGGTTTCGACGCAAGTATTGATGTTATTGAATACCGTACCGGTGATGAAGGTGTGAACTGGTCCCGCAAAATGAACGGTCTGACCAAATTCGGTAATGTAACGCTGAAATGGGGCATGACCAGTTCCTTAAGCTTCTATGACTGGGTAACCTCTATCTCCCAGGGAACGTCTCTCGGAGAGGATCACAACAAGAATGTGACCATTACCCTGTTTGATGATGACGGATCCACCGCACTGGCAGTATGGAATCTGACCAATGCATGGCCAAGCAAATATACCGCTCCGGATTTCAATGCAAGCTCCAGTGAGATCGCATTTGAGAGTGTGGAACTGGTATATGAATCTATGACAAGAGAGAGCTAAATTCTTTCACTTAATGGGATGTCCGGGAGAAGGAGTCTTCTCCCGGGAACTTCCCTGACAGGATTCGGAATTTGATAAAAGGGGAGAAACACGATGGAACTGATTACAGAATTTGAATTTGAACTTCCGAGAGGATATGTGGATGAGAATGGGGAAGTCCATAAGAAAGGCGTCATGAGATTGGCAACGGCAGCCGATGAGATTCTGCCGCTTCGCGATCCGCGGGTGGTCAGCAATCCGGCATATCTGACGATCATTCTTCTTTCCAGAGTGGTCACTTCCTTAGGAACATTGACCAACATCCGGCCGACCACCATTGAAAAACTGTTTTCCGCAGACCTTGCATTTTTGCAGAATATGTATCAGACCATCAATTCCATGGATGATCTCATGGAAACCTGTGTCTGCCCGGCCTGTGGGGAAAAATACAAAAAACCTATAAATTTTACGAGGGCGGAATAACCGTCTATCCGGAGGATGAGCTATATAAGGAAGTGTCTTTTGTGGCTTATTATTTCCACTGGAGTTTTGAGTCTGTGATGCAGATGGATCATAAGACGAGGCGGCGGTTCTGCGCGGAAATATCAGAGATTCATAAGAAAATCAGCGGGAAACCGAAGAATATATTTGAATTATAAGAGAAAGGGGAGAACAAAATGGCAGACAGATCAAAAGAATTGTACCGGAGAGGCTACAATTTTGTTGTTGAGCTGGAAAAGAAACGGATCCCCTTTCAGAAGGTATCGGGACTTTCAGCGGAAGGAAATTTTGAAGCGTTGAGAGAAGGGGGAAGAAACACAGTTGTGTATTCCCTGAGTAACCAAAACACTGCGGAACGGACGATTACATTGGAGAGAGGACTTTTCTCGGATGAAAAGGAGTTCACGATCTATGAGCCGGGATACCGGTTTCGCGGAGAAGTGATGATTGGGGTGTTAGGATCAGATCAGTCACTGGTCAAATCCTATTATCTGAGAGGCTGCTATGTCAGGAGAATTTCTGTCAGTGAATTAAATGCAGAAAACAGCAGTCTGATGCTTGGAACGATAGAGATGGGGTATCTTACACTGGAAGAGGCATAGGAAATGAATAATCAGTTTCAGGATTTTTCCAACCGAATGATTGCAAAACATAAAGGCTTCGGACAGACCTTTGACAGTGCGCCCATGGTATTCCCGGAACAGGAGTCTGCAGGGGAGACCGGAGGCACCTCCATTGAAAATCATTATATTAAAAATCTCTATCAGATTCAGAATTTGACAGAGGAAAATCATTTATACCATCAGAATCTCCGGTTTGTTACCAATATCCTGGAAAAAAAACTGGAGCAGAGAGTAGTTCCGTCTGTAGAAAAACTGGTGGAGCGGACGATACAGGAAGAGCTGCCTGGCGTAGAGAAGCAGATCGTTCATGAAATGGCAGAACGGCTGCACACACTGGTAAAAGAAGGCGGTGTAAAAGAACTTACCATGCTGCGGGAGCAGCTGTACAAAGAGACGGAGAGACAAAAAGAGCAGCTGTACAGAGAGACGGAGAGACAAAAAGAACAGCTGTACAGAGAGACGGAGAGACAGGAAAAACTGCTGCACAAAGAGACAGAAGTGCGGACAGAAAAGCTTGCAGGAAAACTGGAGAGAGAACTCCGGATTACTGAAAAGCTGAATAAAACAGAACATGAAATTCAGACGGAGGAGAGAAAACTCAGCGTCGAACAGAACAGACATACGGAGACTACGAATCTGACGGAGCAGGAAATTCTGCTTCGGAAAATTGAAAATATATATTACAGCAGTACACAAAACCATTTTTATGGGAATGCTGAGCAGGGCGGTGAACAGACAGAAAACAGTCCGGAAAGAACTAAGGGGTGGACGCGGGAACTGCAGACGCAGGCGTTACAGACACCGACATTACAGACACCGACATTGGAAGCTCAGAAGGCTCCCCAGAGGTCGTTTGATTTCCTGCATCTGGAATATGGAGTACAGGACCCGGCGGAGGAGACTGCAAATACCCAGGCTCAGAGCAAGCCGGATACGCCGGAATTCCTGAAACAGCAGGAACGCGTGTTGGAACAGCAGAGGGAGACCATTGCGAGGCAGTTCAGAAGCCTGACACAGCAGGCGGAAGGAGCGGTTGTCGCCAGAAATAAAGAGCAACAGGAACGTCTGCTCCTGCAGCAGACAGTATCAGCGATACAAAATAAGCCACAATTACAGAGTACAACAGTATTACAGAATGTAGAGCCGTCACAAGACGCAGCCCCGTTACAAAATGTAGAATCGTCACAGGATGCAGCAGTCTCTTTGCAGAATGTAGAGCCGGCACAATCGGAAGCAAGGGAGCCGGACATTTATGATAAAACGCTGACGGTTCCGGAACATCGGAGCAGATCCATATTCCGGGTGGAAGATTTGAAGCGGCACCAGCATCAGCCTGATCGTACATTTCAGGAAGCGGAACTTCTGTACAGTTTCGAGCAGACATCTGATGAGCACTGGAATGAGATCCGGCAGGAGATTGTGAAGGAACTTCGGGAGGATAAGAACCGGGAGTCCGAAAAGCCATCAGAAGAACCATCCGTTCATCAGCCAACAAGCACGTCAGTTCCGAGGGCAAGAGAGCTGGCAGATCAGATTTTCCGGCAGGCCGGGGAGAATATTCGGCTGCAGACTGGCGGAACGATTACGATCCATCCGGCAGCACTGGAATATCTGGAACAGGTGCTGGATACGCAGAGTGGACAGAGTAAACAGGCAGTGCAGCCAGTCGGGAAGCAATTACAATTAACGGACAGGAAGTCATCAGATGAGAATACCATGATTCATAGGGTAGAACGGATATTGGATGCTTACCGTGTGCGTCAGGAACCGGTGAAAGCAGCAGCACGGTCAACGAAACCAAAGACGATGATGACACAGGCACCGGCAGGTGTCAGGTCCGGAGAACCGGGAACCATGATGGTACAGCAGATACCGGGACAGCCAGGAACCATGATGGTGCAGCAGATACCGGGACAATCAGAAACCGTGATGGTGCAGCAGATACCGGGGCAGTCAGAAACCATGATGGTACAGCAGACCCTGGGACCGCCAGGAACCATGATGGTGCAGCAGATACCGGGGCAGTCAGAAACTGTGATGATACAGCAGACAATGGCAGGACAGTCTGGTCAGCCGGGGGCCGTGAGGTCGCAGCCGCAGATGACCAGTCGTCCGGGAACAGAGATGCTCCGGATAAAAAGCCAGATGCCGCAGGCTATCAGACTGATACAGGTACCGGAAATATCTGTGGGAGAAGTAAAGGCTGCCATGGAGCAGGCACCGATGATTTATCCGGAAGAAGTCTCTCCACAGGAGCAGGCAGAACAGAACCAGAATCTGCAGAAACAGATCCATGAGATCACCCAGGATATTAAAGAAGTAAAGAAAACGACGGTTGTCCGTCAGGAAACTCTGACGGAACAGCAAAAAGAAGTGGTTCGGGAAGTCATCCGACAGGCACCGGAGACGGTGAAGGAGAAAGATGTTTCTACTTTGATCCGCAGACAGGTACAGCGGGAAGTGGAGACCCAGGTGGATGCAAGCCTCGGGCAGATGACCAACCGGGTATATCGAAGAATCGAAGAAAAACTAAGAACAGAACGGGGAAGGAGGGGATTACTCTAAATGAGTTCCATTGATACCAGACAGAAATTAATCTACGGAGACGGAGCGCTTCAGAAAGCCTCTCTCACCTATAAGAACGCACAGACCGGCCGGGAAGTGACACTTCCAGTGCAGTTTAATCCTACGGAATATTCCATCAGCCGGGGTCTGAGATTTAAAAATAATGCCGGACATGGGGAAGAATCCCATCCGGAAAACACACAGGCGGCAGACAGTGAACTGGCGAATTTGAGAGTCAGTCTGATTCTGGATACCTCTACCTATATGCCAGAGTATCAGGTGCCAAAGGGCCTGAGCAAATATCTGAATGATGACAAAGAACTGACGAAAATCTGCCAGGACATTTCTCTGATTATGAAAATGAACGCGGAAAATCACGAGCAGAGCCTGGTGACATTTTCCTGGGGCAGCATGGCATTTTATGGACACATTACTTCCTTAAGCATCAGCTATCAGATGTTTAACCTGAACGGTATGCCGGTTCGGGCAAAGTTAGACATGGAGATCGAGGGAGAGGATAAGAGCATCCTCAATGTAATCGGAGCGAATCCCCACGAATCTCCGGACCGTACCAAATATCGAAGACTGAATCAGCGGGAAGAACTTTGGATGCTGGCAGATGCCGAGTATCATGATGTTTCCTGCTGGAAAGAGATTGCCAGGGAGAATGGGATTTTAAATCCCAGGAAGATTGATTACACAAAGAGATTAAAAGTTCCGGCGCTATAGTACCGGACAGAAAAAAGCGGAAGGAGGGAGCAGCATGGATCTGATGAAAGGGAGCACAAACTTTCGTGCACTGAGTAGGAAATATGATGAATTCCGTGCCCCTTCCGCTGAGATCACCGTCGGAGGAACGAAGCTGGCAGCAGGAGCCAATGCCAATATACGGGATGTGGAGCTGGAACTGACCAGTGGTTATGAAGCATCTGGATGTGTCTTTTATATCGACGGTGCGTATGACGAAGAAAAGACGGATTTTAAAAAATTTGTAAAAAAGATTCAGATTGGCGAGGATGTGGAAGTAGCCATGGGATATGTCCGGAAGGAATCTCTTTTTAAAGGCTACATCAGCCAGGTGGAATACCAGTATGGTATGGAGGAAGGGGCTTACCGTGTGCGGGTGGAATGCATGGATGCCAAAGGCCTTCTCATGAAAAACCGCAGAATGGAATTTTTTACGCAGAAAAGTGCAGATGCCGTGGTAAAGGCAATCTTAAGTGAGCAGCCAGTGAGCAGCTATCTGTCAGGAAAAGAGATTGATACCTGCCCGGAGGAGGAAGTTCCTTTAAGAAGCCATATGATGACGGATTATGAACTGATCACAGAACAGGCAAACAAACAGGGATATGAATTTTTTATTCTTCAGGGAAAAGCTTATTTCCGGAAACGGCAGAAAGTAACGTCCTCTATTATGAAATTGTCCCCTCTGCAGGGAATCCTGAAGGCGAGGTTGTCCTTTTCAGGACAGCAGCTGGTGAAGAAAATCGAGATCCGTTCCATTGATGAGAACAGTGGCAAACAGATAAAAGGAGAGGCATCCATTCAGGGCTCCTTTGGCAGTGGTTCAAAGAAGATGATGGGTAATTCCAGGCAGGTATTTTATGAGCCGGGTGTCAAAGACGCTTCAGAAGCAGCAAAGAGGGCAAAGGCCCGGATGGAGGATATCTGCCAGCAGTTCGGAGAACTGGAATGTGAATGTGTCGGCATTCCGGAACTGGCACCGGGACGTTTTGTGGAAGTAGAAGAACTTTCTTCCCAGGCAGACCGGAAATATTATATTACCTATGTACGGCATGTGCTGGACGAGGACGGATACCGGACTTATCTGAAAGCGGGGGTGAATAGCCTGTGAATTCCATTACGGATCTGTTACACAGTGAGAATGAATATTACGACAATCAGAAGGTGCCCGGTTTTGTACAGGGCATCGTAGTCGAGAATAATAATGCTGATTTTAAAGGCATGGTAAAAGTAGAATTTACCGTCTGGGAGACCGGAAAAAATATGTGCGAGTGGGTGCGTCTTCTGTCTCCCTATGCGGGAAAAGATTATGGTACTTATCTGGTGCCGGAAATCGACGAGATGGTGTTGGTTGGATTTATCGGCGGAAGCCTGAAGCGGCCGTTTTTGCTGGGAAGTCTGTATCCCAGCGGAGCTTCTGTGGTGTCGGAGAATTTTGATCAGAAGAATCTGAAAAAACATCTGAAGACCAAGGGCGGAATGGATCTTCTGATTCAGGAGGAAGACGGAAAGCAGAGTATCACGCTGACGACTCCAAAAGGAAGCGTCATTGCAGTGGATGACAGTACGGAAAGCTGTAAGATCTCTGACAAAGACGGAAAGAACATGCTGAGCATGGATTATAAAAATGGAAAGATTACCATTCAGTCGGAGAAAAATATTTCTCTGAAGGCAGGAAGCGCGGAACTGACCATGGATGGAAATGCAGGCGCGGTCAGCCTGAAAGCAAAAAAAGTGACAGTGACGGCGGATAATGAGATTGGGCTGAAAGCAAATTCTGCATTAAAGGCAGAAGGCGCGCAGATCGATGTGAAGGGTCAGGCCAAGATCAATCTTCAGGCTTCCGGTCCGGTGGCCGTTAAGGGAGCCGTGGTTCAGATTAACTAAAGGAGCGAGAAGAGATGGACAGTTCGAGAGCATTTTTAGGAAAAGGATTTGCATTTCCTCCAGAGGTGGATCCGGTGACCGGACATTTCCGCATGGCGGAGGGGGAAGAAGATATCCGCCAGGCCATCTATATTATTCTGATGACAAGGCTGAAGGAGCGGGCAATGCTGCCGGAATTCGGATGCAATCTGCAGGAATATATTTTTGATCTCCCGGATACCGCTTTTGAGTCAAGACTGATCCGGGAAGTGGAGGATGCCCTGACAAGACATGAGCCAAGAATCCGGCAGGTGGAAGTAACAGTGGATAAAAAAGATCTGCCGCGGGGAACTATTTATCTGAATATCAGCTACTATGTACGGGCGACCAATAATCCGAATAACCTGGTATTTCCTTATTATCTGGAAGAGGGAATCGGTGAACTTTAGGAAAGGGGCATAAGAGCATGAGTGACAATCAAACTTATGAAAAACTGCAGAAACTGATGCATTCTTATGTGCCGGAATTTGCATATGAGCATGGGGCATCTGACCCGGGCTGCGTGCTGACCGATCTGTGCGGGACCATGATGGAGGAGAGCAGGGAGCGCTATGGAAAAGTCATTCCCAGACACCGGATTCAGTATTTGAACTTGTTTGAACATTTGTTAAAAGAGCCGGTCAGTGCATCAAGAGCCTATGTGCAGTTCCGACCGGTCAGCGGATATGAAGGAAAAGTAGCGATTCCTGCAGGTACGCAGGTACTGTCTCCTTCTTCGGAAGCAGGAGATATTGTATTTCAGACAGAGCATGGAATGACTATTTCCGATACTGCCCCGGAGCTTATCGTAGTAACGGATCGGGAGCAGGATCGGATTATTAAGAGAAACTATTCAGAACAGAATCCAACCAGTTTTCGTGCTTTCGGAATGGAAGGGGTAAACTGTACGGTTCATCAGCTGTATCTGTGTTTTGAAAATCTCTTTGACTGGATGAGCGGTCTTGACCTTTTTCTTCAGGTTCAGGCGGGAGGAGAAGAAGAGCAGGACAAGCTTCTGAAATTTCTGACGGGAGACCAGGTACGCTGGTCCATGTTGGAAACAGATGGAGAAGAGCGGATTTTCACCACAGTCGAAGAAACGGATGGAATGATTCATCTGTTTTTGCCGGATTATCAGCCGCAGAAAGCAATGGTCGGCCAGAAAGAAGGGTATTACCTGGTACTCACCTGCCTTGAAGGGATACAGGATCTTTATATTCGTTCTCTTTCCCTTACATTTGCCGGGGAAAATAAAGTACCGGAAGAAGTATATCTGAATGGAAATGAGGAACCGGCAGGGAATTTTCTACCATTTGGAAAACCGTTGGGACTTTATAATGAGTGCTCTATAGACGACAGGGAAGTACTGAGCAGACGTGGGGCAAAAGTGAGCATGTCGTTTTTGCTCAATTATCGGATTCACGAAGAAAAGCTGGAACTTCCGGAGATGGAACTGGAATATAAGGCAATCATGAAAAAGCCGCGTGAGCAGCTGAATGTGCGTCCGGCTGAAGTGCTGGCAGACTATGTGTGCTGGGAATATTTAAGCGAGACCGGATGGAAACGGCTTTTGAAGGACGAACGGACCGGTACTATGTTTAATGGTTCCGTGGAAGGACCAATGACGATTGAATTCATCTGTCCGGAAGATATGACAGAGTACGATCCGGAGCGGAGGAGCGGAAGAATCCGTCTTCGTCTTCTGCAGGCAGAAAATATTTACAGGATGCCGGCAATCTATAAATGTCCGGTGATGGCAGGGCTGAGTTTTTCCTATACCTATGAGCAGGAAATGCAGCTTCCTGTCTGGGCCATGACCCGGAACAATTTTGAAGAAAAAAATATTACGGAAGATCTAAGAAGCCAAGGTGTGGTCAATCTGTTCTATGAGACCGAGCATCGAAGAAGGACCATGTATCTGGGATTTTCCGGTTCGGTGGCAGGAACTCCCCTCAGTCTTTATTTCGATATTGAGAATTATGGTGATCGTCCGATTTCCTTTCAGGTGGAATATCTGTCATCCCGGGGATTTCAGCCGGTGAAGACAGCCGATTATACCGATGGATTTTCCGGTTCGGGCAATCTGCTTCTGATGATACCAGATGATATACAAAAAACAACAAAATTTGGATATGAAGGATATTTTCTCCGATTTATCAACTATAACCGGGAAAATCCGGAACATGCCCTTCCCGTGATTCATGGCATTTATCCGAATATGGCGCGGGTGGCGAATGTAAACACTGTGACAGAGGAGTTTTATCTGGAAGATGAGGAAGCAGCGGTGCATATTCAGCTGTCCCAGCAGAATCTTCTGAAAGCGGAAGTCTTTGTTCGTGAACAGACAGAAGAAGGAGAAGAATGGATCCCCTGGAGACAGAGTAGCCGCTCGGTGGAAAATGGAAGAAGCTGTCAGCTTGATATGGCATCAGGAGAACTTTTCTTCCGAAAACATCAGTTTTCCGGTTTTCGTCTTGCAGAGGAAGGACCGCATATTCGGGTGCTGCACAGCAACTATAGCGGCAGCGTGGCCAATGTTCCGGCGGGAGCAATCACCATACCGGGAACCGCCATTCGGTATCTGTCCGAGGTAACAAATCCATTTCCGGCCTATGGCGGTTACGATGGATATACGGAAGAGACAGCCATGCGTCTGGTATCTGGCATGCTTCGTACCAGAAACAGGGCAGTTACCAGAAAGGATTTCGCAGAGTTGATTGCGCAGGAATCTTATGGAATCCGGAAAGTAAAATGCGTCAATCAGATGAATCAGATCACAATTGCGGTCCTGGTGGAGGAATATGAAAAGGGAGCCCATGTATTTTCCGGAATCAAGAAAGCAATCCGGGATCGGCTTCTGCGTGACAGTGCGCTGATGCCGTCCGGAAAGTCATTGACATTAATTCAACCACATTTTATTCGGATGAATGTCAGGGTATGGCTTGAGAAGGATTCCATGGATCAGGCATACGACCTGCAGCAGCGCGCACTGGCGAAAATGACGGATTTTATTAATCCTTTAAAGGGTGGTGTGTCCGGACAGGGATGGGAGATCGGGGAACTTCCGAGGGCATCCCAGCTGACAGCGGTTCTGCGGACAGGACTTCCGGGCTGCAGCATCACCAGAATGGTGATCACGGCGCAGGTGAATGGCCAGGAGTATTCCGTAACAGATGAATTTTATGAGAACCTGAATGATCCGTTTGCCATGGCAGTAAACGGAGAACATATGGTATACATAGAGGTGAGCGGATGTTAAAGGTACCAAAGCTTGATGATTTGACATATGAGCAGATGATGCAGCGGGCTGTGAGCAGGATTCCCTCCATGACGGAGGAGTGGACAGATTTTAACCACCATGATCCGGGTATTACGGTGTTACAGATGTATGCCTGGCTCACAGACATGCTGGATTATTATATGAGTGCCACAGGAGATGTCCATGTGGAAAAATACCTGAAGCTTCTGGGAGTGGAGCCGAAGGAAGGATGCCCTGCAGGTGGTTATGTGGTTGTGGAAGGATTACCGGAAGGAACAGTACTGCCGGCAGGTACCAGATTTCTGGCTGGAACGATTCCCTATGAAACGATCCGGGATTATGAAGTGCGGGAAAACCGGTTTATCGCATTTTTCAATGAGGCAGATGGAATGCTTACGGATATGACTGCTTTTGCAGGAAAGGACGGGGATTATGCGGAAGGATTTTCCGGGAAATTCAATAAGGAAGCAGCAGTCTGGTTCTGCTTTGAAAAACCGCTGCTTCAGGGGGATGGTCTTTATATCTGCGTGGAAGCGGATGAGCGGAGAAATCCTTTTGACGACTCCTTCCGGCTGTGCGACCTCATCTGGCAGATTTATACAGAGCAGGGCTGGGTGGAAGTAACCGTAAGGGATGAAACCTGTGGCTTTTTAAGAAGTGGATTTGTGCGTCCGGAGATTCCGGCAAAGATGGAACAGTTCAGGGAACCGTCATCAGGACGCTCTGGCTATATGCTCCGGGCAGTCTTAAAGGAGAACCATTATGACTGTTTTCCACGGATTGGTATGGTCTATGTGAACCCGCTGCAGGTAGTGCAGAAGGCGACCGTCTGCAAAGAGGGAGAGGTTCTGTCGGAACTGCGGATCGGTCAGACGGATGGCTGTGCGGGACAGACGTTGCTGTTTGACTATCCGGATGTATGGAATTTTTCCCTGCTGCTCATGGGAGAAGACGGGAACCCTGCCATCTGGAGACGGGTGAAATCGTTTGCAGGAACCGGGTATGCAGATCAGGTATTTGTCTACGAAGGAGATCGGCAGCAGATTCGTTTTGGTGACGGAATTCATGGAGTGGTGCCGCCTCAGAAACAGTCGGTCTATGTGACCGGGCTTTCCTGTTCTCTCTACGGAGCGGGAAATGTGCAGGCGGGGGAACTGAAGGAATTTGCAGGAACACCGGATGGATCCTGCAGAGTTTCCAATCCCATGCCCCTGACCGGCGGAAGAGAGCGGGAACAGTTAAAAGATATGATTTCGCGAATGGAAGAAAGTGTATTTGCACAGAGAAGGATGGCTTCGGAGGAAGATTATGAGACCATCATCGGGTCAACGCCTGGACTTTTGATTGAGCGGGTACACGTAATTCCGGGTACTGTCTATGGAAAACTGCATCGTCAGAACCGAGGATACAATGAAGTGGTTGCGGTGGTGAAACCATGGACGGATGAGAAAAGACCGGATTTAAGTGAAACCTATCAGAGGGCAATCCGGCAGTATATTGAGCCATACCGTCTGCTGAATACAAAGGTAAGCATTGTTCAGCCAGAATATGTGGGAATCGAAATCTATGGCAGAGTTGCATTGCAGTCTCTGTCTGAAAAAGAGAAAAACGATGTCTGCTCCTGGCTGAAAAAGCAGATTGCAGAAGCAGGAGGAGAGAAGAGGTTTGGGGCTGTTATTTCCAGTGGAAAACTGTTTGCGGGTTTGGAGATGCTTCCCGGTGTCGTCCGGGTGCAGGAACTGAATCTGGAACGTGTGGGCAGCGCAGCCGAAAAAGATGACAGAGGAGATATCTATTTGCAGGAAGACGCTCTTGCTTATCTGGAAAAAATAGAACTGGAATTTGTCTGAGATGACAAATAGAAAGAAGGAGGATTGCCGGTTATGATGGAAAACAGAAAACAGGTGAATTTTTACCGGCTTGCATTAGCAGAAGGAAAACGGTTCCGCATGGAATTAAGTGATGATTACCGTCTGACCGGAACAGGCGGCGGGGCATTTACATGGCTTGCACCGGTCTATGATTCCATGGATCAAAACGAAACCTGGCATCGGCTGGTTTTAAGCGGAATCTTCCGGGAATGCAAGTATGAGATCATGGCGGCAGCTTCCAATGAAGATCTGAGGGAATTTCTGTATGCGGAAGAGCGGACAGCAGATCAGATAGAAGAGATGCTGCGAGAGCAGAACTTTATCAGAAAAGTAAACACGGACGATCTGCTTCTTCACAGCTTGACAGGACAGTACCTTTATATCCTGATCCGGGTATCTGGCGCACGTGTGGACAGTCATTTTCAGATTGACGGTCTTCATGTGGAATTCCCATGGGGCAGTTTTGTGGAATATCTGCCGGAAATTTATCAGATGTCCGGAAGGGATACATTTTTTGAGCGGTATATGACCGTGCTCCAGAGTATGTACGAAGATCAGGAACGGGAAGTAGATTATGTGCCGGATTATCTGGACTATGAGAGTACTCCAGAGGAACATCTGCCGGAACTGGCATCCTGGACAGGTGACTGGAGCAGGGAACAGCAGTATTCCTCCGGACAGATCCGCTGGCTTTTAAAGCATCTGCAGGAAATTCAGTGCGGCAGAGGCACCGGCCATGTGCTTGAGGAAATGATTGCTCTGTCAGTGGGAAGAAAAGCACGGATTCTGGAGTATTTTAAATGGCATGACTGGATGAAAAAAGGCACCGGACTGATGGAGGCTTATGAGAAACTCTACGGACGTGAGGAAGACACCTTTACGGTTATTCTGGACACATCCGATATGAAACATCCGCCCACAAAAGAAAAGCTGCTGCAGCTGATGGAGGACTATATTCCCCTCGGGATGAACTGTAATCTGGTTCTTCTGGACTGGAGCAGTCATATGGATACCCACTGCTATCTTGACAAAAACAGCAGACTGTCCATACCGGAGCAGGCAGATACCAGCGGATTTGTGCTGGGCGGAAATTATGTACTGGGATAAAAGCGTTGTCTGTTTTTCTCTGTATGTATTATAATGAAAAAAAGATTATGATATACAGAGGAAGATAAAAATGATAGATCAGCAAAAACTGGAGACCCAGATCGCAGAATACCCAGTCTGTGAATATGCATTTATAAAACCGGAAGAGATCACATTTCTCGAACAGGTGCGCCATATCTGTGAGAGCGAATGTCCGCGGTATGGGACCTCTTGGTCCTGCCCGCCTGCAGTGGGGACTGTGGCAGAATGTAAGGAACGATGCCGCCAGTATACCGGAGGCTTTATTTTTACAACGGTGGCGGAAGTATCCGATATCGAAAATATGAAAGAAATGCTGGATACCAGAAAGGATCACGAGGAGATCACAAGACAGATCCGGGCGCTGGTGGAACAGCAATGTTCGAAAACGTTGACCCTCTCGACGGAGTCCTGCGCTATCTGTGAGCACTGCGCTTACCCGGATGCCCCATGCAGACATCCGGATAAAATGTTTCCGTGCATTGAAAGCTATGGCATTCTGGTGACAGATCTGGCAGAAAAATATCAGATTACCTTTATGAACGGGGGCAATGTGGTCACCTGGTTCAGTCTGATTTTGTATTCTTAAATGGATGCAGGGGTAAGACCCTGCATTTTTTCTGATCCTCGGATCTCTATTTCCGGGACAAGTGCAGTTCGGATAATCTCTGAAGAATTTTGTGATGCAATTCGTTTGAGTAACACTTCAGCTGCACATTTTCCCATATCAAAAGATTTTTTTATAACAGATGTAATATTAAATTTCAATGTGGACAAAAGTTCCACATCTCCAAAGGAAACAACAGATAAATCCCGTCCGATTACCATTTGATGATCCAACATGTATTTTACAAGTCCCAATGTGTAGATGGGATCTGCACTAAAAACAGCAGTAGGGCGTGGGCTGAGAGATAATAATTGATCGGTCATCTGATAAGCTTCTTCTACTTCCATTTCGCCAAAACAGACATAATCAGGATCAAAATTTCCGAAACAATTTGTTAGTGCAGCAACATAACCTTTATAACGTTGATTCATATAAGTAATTTCACGAGGACCGGAAAGCATACCGATGTATTTATGGCCATTTCGTAAAAGAAGAGAAACGGCATCGAAAGCACCACATTCTTCTTCCATAAATATATTATCAAAATGGACAAATCGCATATCACGTCCTACGACTACTACAGGAACAGAAAGTTGATCAAGAACATCAATAGATTCCTGGGAAAGAGAACCTTTGATGTTGACAGGAGAGATAATGATGCCGTCAAATTTCTGGTGTTGCAATCCTTTAATAGTATTTAATTCTTCGATCTCATTTTCATTTGTGGAAAAAATCATTACATTGAATTTTTGCACATTCAAATAATCCCTGACACCGCAAAGTATTTCAGAATAAAAAGGGTCTGTTACGGAAGGAAGAAGAACTGCAATAGTATGGAAATCAAAATTGCGCACCTGGATAGAATGTTGATAACCGGTTTCGGATAAAATTTTTTCGACATTTTTTTTGGTCTCTTCTCTCACGTAACCATTTCCATGGATGACTCTGGATACGGTGGCGACAGATACGTTTGCCATTTTCGCAATCTCCCGGATAGTAGCCATAAAAAAATCCTCACAATCAATATTTTACCTAATTATATCATATATTCTGCCGTAAATCCATGAGAATATTAAAAATAAAAATGTAACAAAATGAAAAAATTACATAATAAAATATGTAAAATTACATAAAAATGTAAAATAATAATGTGTAAAATGCTAATTGAACAAAAAACAAGATTGAAATATAATAAACACTGCAAACAAAAGCCGGCCAAAAATGTAACAAATTACATGAAAAGAGAGGAAACAAAAATGAGCGAATTTATGTCATATGATCCGTGGGCAAACATCACAACAAGAAATGGATTTCATGGAGATGAAATTGTATCTATGCTTCAGAAGTCAATCCGTAAAGGAAAAGAAGAAAATGCAATTAGAGCAGCATATGAAATGTATATTACCAGCCCACAGTTTGAAGATAAACTATGGAGAAGACTGATGGCAATCAGTGTAGAAGATATTGGATTTGGTGATACAGAAGCATGCCGCTATGTATACACGCTGAATCAGATTCGCAAAGAATTTTTATATGCAGATGGAGATCGATCCCTATTTTTTATTCAGGCAATTAGATATCTGTGTAGATGCAAAAAAGAGCGTTCTTCCGACCATATCAAATGTAGAATTATGACGGAATTTGAGCATGGAAAGATATTTGAAGTTCCGGATTATGCATATGATATGCACACGCAGAAGGGACGTGAAATGGGACGCGATGTTATTCATTTTTTGGAAGACGCAAGCGTTGTAACACCGGAGCTTGAGAACGAAGAATTTAAGAAAATTAAAGCAGATTACGTTAAATTCTGCAAAGAAGAAAAAGATAAAATGACTGGAGAACCAAAAACACAGCCGTTTGCTTACAACGTATGGCAGTACTAGTATAGAAATACAGAAACGGGAGAAATGATGATATGAATAAGGTTAGCAATAAGATAAGAATGCATGTGTTCTATGTGTTTATGCTGATCTTTATGATCGGTCTGGCGGTTACTACGACATTTATTGGAAATTTGACACCAGATATCATTGAACACTATGGGTTGAACTATTCACAGGCAGGTAATATTAACTTCCTCTTTCAGATTGGTGGCTTTGCTTCCCTGCTGTTAGGAGCCTTTTTCTCAGACAGAACGAAAAAGAGCAACATTATTATCGCATCAGCAATTGTAATGAGCGCAGGTCTGTGTCTGATCGGAATTGTACCACCGTACATTTTCCTTTTGGTGATTTTGTTTGCTCTTGGAATGTCTACGCAGATATTAAACATCCTGACATCCGGATACACTTGCGATATTGTGGAAGAGAAAAAACAGGGCGGATATGTTACCTTCCTTCTGGCTTTTTACAGTATCGGATCGACAGTTGCATCACAGCTGTCATCCAGACTGGCAAATTACGTATGGACCAGCCGTTTCCTTATCATTGGTCTTGGAAGTGGAGTATTTGCAATTTTATTCCTCGTTTCAAAGTTTGTGTTATCTGAACCGGATAATGTTTCTGTACATACAGACAGCACAGAACCAGCAGAAAACACCTATTCTTTGGCGGCACTTGGCAATATGCTGAAAAATCATAAGTATATTCTGGTTTTGATTATGGCATTCTTGTATACAGGTCATCAGACAACGATTATGATGTGGCTTCCGACATATCTTACAAAGGATTTGCAAATGTCAGAGATGTTCATGGGAAGTATCATCTCATTGTATTGGACGGGTGTTCTCGGAGGAAGAATTCTTTATACAGCCATTTTTAAAAGATTCAATGAGGCAAAATTTATTATGGTGAGTTCCATTCTTGGAAGCATTCTGTTTGCCCTGGCGATTTTCTCCGGACAGGAGATTATGTGGCAGGTAGGTGTTGCAGGACTTGGAATTCTGACAGGTGCATTATTCCCATTATTTATCATGATCGGCTGTTCTTTGTTCCCGAAGAATTCCGGAAGCGCAAGTTCCTTTGTAGGAGTTGCATTTGCACTGGGAAGTGCATTGTTCCCATATATGCTTGGATTTATAGCTGATTTTGTAGAAATGAGAATCTCTATTTACATTGCAGCAATTGCACTATTTGTAATAGGAATCTTAATACCAATAGGACACTTTGAAAGAGAGAAATAAATGGAAGCAGCATTAGATAAGATATTTCACTTAAAAGAGCACCATACAAACATCAAAACAGAAGTTATTGCAGGTATTACGACATTTATGACGATGTCCTATATTCTTGCGGTAAATCCATCTCTGCTGTCTCAGGCAGGGATGGATAAAGGAGCAGTATTCACAGCAACAGCACTTGCAGGTTTTGTCGGAACTTGTGTGATGGCTATTCTCTCTAATTATCCGGTGGCTTTAGCACCGGGTATGGGATTAAATGCTTACTTTGTATACACCGTAGTTCTCGGAATGGGTTATACCTGGCAGACTGCGCTGGCAGCTGTGTTAATCGAAGGTATTTTGTTTATTATTCTGTCACTGGTAAATGTACGAGAGGCGATTTTTAACGCAATTCCGCATAATTTAAAGACGGCAGTTTCTGTTGGAGTGGGATTATATATTGCTTTTATCGGTTTGCAAAATGCAAAGATAGTGGTGGACGCAAGTACTCTGGTAAAATTTTACTCATTTAAAGATTCGCTAGAACAGGGTACGTTTCACACAGAAGGAATTACAGTCGTGCTTGCTATTGTTGGTGTCTTAATTACCTCTGTTCTTGTGGTTAAAAAAGTAAGAGGAAATATTTTATGGGGGATCCTCTGTACATGGGGACTGGGAGTTATTTGCCAGCTTACCGGACTTTATCAGGTGGGAGATGGGGCAGCAAACCTGCTTCCGGATTTCTCCGCAGGAATTACAATTCCCAGTTTGAAGCCGACTTTCATGCAGATGGACTTTTCACAGATTCTGAATTTTAACTTTATTGTAATCATGGCAGCATTTCTCTTTGTGGATTTGTTTGATACATTGGGGGCATTGATTGCGATTGCAAAAAGAGCAGATCTGCTGGATGAGGAAGGTAAACTTCCAAATATAAAGGGAGCACTTCTGGCCGATGCAATTGCAACTACAGTCGGTGCGGTGCTTGGAACATCGACAACGACAACCTTTATTGAAAGTGCAGCAGGTGTGGAAGAAGGTGGACGAACTGGACTCACTTCCATCACGACAGGAATTTTATTCCTTGCGGCGTTAATCTTGTCACCGATATTTCTTGCAATTCCTTCTTTTGCGACAGCACCGGCGCTGATTATTGTTGGATTTTTAATGATGGCATCTGTTCGTGAACTGGATTTTGATGACATGACAGAGACCATCCCAAGCTTAATTGCGATCATTGCAATGCCTTTCATGTACAGTATTTCAGAGGGAATTGCAATGGGAATTATTTCTTATGTAATTATCAATGTTGTTTGCGGAAAGGCCAAGGATAAGAAAATCACAATCCTGATGTATGTATTGGCATGCATTTTACTTTTGAAATATATTTTGATCTAATGAAAGAGAAGGGAAGAAATAAAGATGTTTCTTCCTTTTTCTGCTCTGGGAAAGGGAAAATATGAAATATGACGTTATTATTGTAGGCGCCGGACCAGGCGGAATCTTTTCAGCATATGAGCTGGTTAAAGAAAACAAAAATCTTAAAATTGGTGTCTTTGAACTGGGTAATCCATTGGAAAAGAGACATTGCCCAATAGATGGAGATAAAATAAAATCCTGCATTAAATGTAAAACATGTGCCATAATGAGTGGTTTTGGAGGTGCTGGAGCATTTTCTGATGGAAAATATAATATTACAAATGACTTTGGCGGAACATTATATGAATATATCGGAAAAAAGAAAGCAATTGAACTGATGGAGTATGTGGATGAAATCAATACCTCTCATGGGGGTGAGCATACGCATATGTATTCTACGGCTGGAAGCAGATTTCGAAAACTGTGTATGCAAAACAAATTGAATTTACTGAATGCATCAGTTCGTCATCTTGGAACAGATATTAATTATATTGTGTTACAAAATCTGTATGAAGAATTAAAAGGAAAAGTAGATTTCTTTTTTCACCAGGAAGTGGAGAAAATAGAACCAATTGATCATGGTTATCGTATTTATTGTGAAAATAGAACGGACGAATGTCAGAATTGCATTGTCTCAGTTGGAAGAAGCGGAAGTGCATGGATGGAAAAAGTGTGCAGGGAATTAAAGATCCCTACAAAATCCAACAGGGTAGATATTGGCGTGCGCGTGGAACTCCCGGCAGAAATCTTTTCCCACCTGACAGATGAGTTATATGAAAGTAAGATTGTATATCGTACAGAAAAGTTTGAAGATAATGTCAGAACTTTTTGTATGAATCCACATGGTATTGTGGTAAATGAAAATACAAAAGGAATCGTAACCGTCAATGGGCACAGTTATGAAGATGAAGAAAAGCAAACTGAAAATACGAATTTTGCATTGCTTGTATCAAAACATTTTTCAGAACCGTTTAAAGATAGTAATGGTTATGGAGAAAGCATTGCCAGATTATCTAATATGCTGGGGGGCGGTGTCATTGTACAAAGATTTGGAGATCTGACCAGAGGAAGAAGAAGCAATGAAAAACGTATTGAAGAGAGTTCGGTTCAGCCGACGCTTGCTGCAACACCGGGAGATTTGAGTTTAGTTCTTCCTAAAAGGATTCTGGACGGAATTATAGAGATGATATATGCTTTGGATAAAATAGCTCCTGGCACAGCAAATGATGATACCCTTTTGTATGGGGTTGAAGTTAAATTTTACAATATGGAAGTGGATATTGATAAGAATCTGGAAACGATCCACAAAGGACTCTATGTGATAGGAGATGGCAGTGGAGTTACACATTCTCTGTCACATGCGTCAGCCAGTGGTGTCTATGTTGCAAGGCATATTGTAGAAGGTATGATGCCGGCCCGGAGTTGTTTGGACATATAGCACCACCTGTTCTCTCTGGTACCCACAGAAAAAAAGCAAGTTGGGTGTGATGGAAACTTCTGTGGCTATACTGCCCGTAAACTCTGAAAATAGGTCCAAACGGCATCGAAGGTGCGCCGCGAAAACTAAACCTTGAAAACGACATAACTCCATGACGGGCTGCATATATATAATCAAACAGCCGGAAGCGGAGTAGTCATGGGATTACGGGAAAAGATTACGGACCGGTTCGGATTACCGAAGGACCTGGTCATGGGGGCAGCCGTACTGACCGTGACCGGCCGGAGTGAAGCCTATGTGGAAAATTATCGGGGGATTATTGAATACACGGAGCAGCGGATCCGTCTTCAGACAAAGACCTGTCAGATGACCTTCTGTGGAGAACATCTTCATATTGACTATTATACAGAAGACGAAATGAAGATATCAGGACAGATAGGGGAAATTCAATATTGCTGACAGACATCCTGAAATTTATAAAAGGTTATTTGATCATTCGGGTGACCGGATATTCGCCGGAACGGTTTCTGAATCTCTGCGGAAGGCATGGAATTGTGCTGTGGGAGCTTCGAAATCGGAAAACTGAATATGAAATGTGTATCAGCATCAGTGGTTTCAGAAAGCTGCGTCCACTGGTGAGAAAGACAAAGACAAAGGTCGTGATTCTGGAAAGACACGGCCTTCCTTTTATCCTGCACCGATATCGGAGAAGGAAGCTGTTTGCCATGGGAGCTCTGGCAGCAGCAGGACTTCTCTATGGCATGTCTCTCTTTATCTGGAATATTCATGTTGAAGGAAATGAACTGTTGAGCGAGCAAACGATTCTTTCTTATCTGGAGCAGGAACAGGTGGTTCATGGCATGGCAAAGCGACAGGTGCATGGAGAACAGATTGAAGAAAAATTGAGAAAACACTTCCCGGAGATTACCTGGGTGTCCGCGGAGATAAAGGGAACCCGGCTCATTGTTCACATAAAAGAAAATGAAGATGTGAAAGTGGATGAGCCAAAAGCGCAGGAACCGGTGAATCTGGTAGCTGAAAAATCCGGCACAATTGTTTCTATGATTGTGCGGAGCGGAACGCCTGCCGTGGAGGAGGGCATGGAAGTAGAAGAGGGGCAGCTTCTGGTAGCCAGCCTAGTGGAAATTCCCGATGACAATGGTGAAATTTCGAATACTTATTATGTACATGCAGATGCGGATATAGTGCTGCAGAGGACGGAACATTATACAAGATCCTTTTCCATGGAATACGAGGAAAAAAATTATACCGGACAGAAGCATGTGTCCTGGTATCTGATTCTGGGAAATTGGCGGCTGAATTTCGGAAAACAAAAATGCAGTTTTGTACAGGAAGAAGTGCTGACCAGCGAGATACAGCTGAAAGCGACGGAAAATTTTTATTTACCTGTGACTATTGGAAAAAACGTCATCAGGGAATATCAGAAGGAAGAAAGGGTTTATACGAAAGCAGAGGCGGAAGCAAAGGCACAGGAAGAGCTTTCGCTCTTTTTTGAAAAATTACGTATAAAAGGACTTCAAATTATAGAAAATCATGTTATGATAGAGATAAATGGGAAAAACTGTACAGCCTCCGGCACCTATGTGACAGAGGAGGAATCTGTGCGGGAAGAAATCCCGGAGATTGTTCTGCAGAAGCAGAATGATCAGGAAGAAGAAGGGAACAGAGTATAAGTGACATTACAGGACAATCTTTTAGACATTCCGTCTGAGCATGCACAGAATGTGTACGGACAGTTTGACGCTTATGTGAAGAAAATAGAACGTACTACCGGTGCAACCGTAGTATCAAGAGATGGCGGTGTAAAGCTGATTGGAAATGAAGTCCAGGTGAGCCAGGCAGAAAAAGTATTGAATGAGCTTTTGGAACTTTCCAGAAGAGGAAACCAGATCACTGAGCAGAACGTGGATTATGCATTATCCCTGGCTATGGAAGAAAAATCAGGGGCGCTTCTGGATATTGACAATGACATGATCTGTCATACCATCAGCGGAAAATCTATCAAACCAAAGACACTGGGACAGAAAAATTATGTGGATGCCATCCGAAAGGATATGATTACTTTTGGTATCGGACCTGCAGGAACCGGTAAGACGTATCTTGCGATGGCCATGGCAATCACCGCATTTAAAGCAAACGAAGTGGAGCGGATCATTCTAACCCGCCCGGCTATTGAGGCAGGAGAGAAACTGGGATTTCTTCCTGGCGATTTACAGAGCAAGGTAGACCCATACCTTCGTCCGCTTTATGATGCACTTTATCAGATTATGGGTGCAGAAAGTTTTCAAAAGAATATGGAAAAAGGACTCATCGAAGTAGCACCGCTGGCTTATATGAGAGGACGTACTTTGGACAATGCTTTTATCATTCTGGACGAAGCACAGAATACGACCCAGGCACAGATGAAGATGTTTTTAACCCGTGTGGGATTTGGTTCCAAGGTAGTTATCACCGGAGATGAGACCCAGAAAGACCTGGCCCCGGATGTAAAATCTGGTCTGGAAGTGGCCGAGAAGGTGTTGGGAAAAGTCGAAGGCATCAGTTTCTGCAGATTGACCAGTCGCGATGTAGTACGTCATCCGCTGGTACAGAAGATCGTTACCGCCTATGAGGAATATGAGAAGAAAACAGCAAAAAGAAAGGAGAGCTACAAAGAGAATCATGACGTTAAATCTGGAAAAAGAGTACGACCTGGAGCTAGGTCTTGAATATGAAGAAACTGCAAAGATGGTCATCAATCAGGTACTGGAGGAAGAAGGCTGCCCCTATGAGGCAGAGGTAAATCTTCTGCTCACTTCCGATGAGGAAATTCATAGAATGAACCGGGAATACCGGGAAGTAGACCGTCCAACGGATGTATTGTCTTTTCCGCAGGTGGAATATGAGACTCCAGCTGATTTTTCCTGGGCAGAAGAACATGAGGTGGACTGCTTTGATCCGGATTCCGGCGAACTGCTTCTTGGAGACATAGTGATCTCTCTTGACAAGGTAAAGGAGCAGGCAGAAAAATATGGACATGGTGTGAGAAGAGAATATGCTTTTCTTATTGCTCACAGTATGTTACACTTGCTGGGTTATGACCATATGACGGAAGAAGAGGCGGCCGATATGGAATCCAGACAGTCCCGTGTGCTGGAGCATCTGAACATTACAAGATAGAGGATACAAGAACAAATGAGTACCGGAAATCATAAGAAAAAATCCAATTATATTGTGCAGGGAGGAATTCTGGCTGCAGCTTCCATTCTGGTGAGAATCATCGGAATGGTGTACCGGATACCTGTGACAAGAATTCTTGGTCCGGTGGGAAACAGCTATTATTCAGCAGCCTATGAGGTATATTCCATGGTGCTGCTGATTTCTTCTTTCAGTCTCCCACTGGCAGTATCGAAATTAGTGTCTGCGCGAATGGCAGCTGGACAGGTAAAGGCGGCATATAAGATTTTTAAGTGTACGCTTCTGTTTGCCCTGGTGTCAGGTGGTATCGGTGCACTGCTCATTTTCTTTGGGGCAGGTTTTTTCAGCGATGTGCTGGTAAATACGCCGGAGAGCAGACTGGCGCTGCAGGTGCTGGCACCGACGATTCTTGTGGTAGCCATTATGGGGTGTTTACGTGGTTATTTCCAGGGACTGGGAACGATGGTTCCTACGGCGGTTTCTCAGATTGTGGAGCAGGTTGTCAATGCAGCTGTCAGTATTGGAGCTGCATGGGCATTATTCCATTATGGGCAGAAACTGGACACACTCCTTGGAACGGAGACAGCGGCCTACGCTTATGGTGCAGCCGGAAGTACGCTGGGCACAGGACTTGGAGCGTTAAGCGGTTTGCTCCTGTTGGTGTTTTTGATCCTGGCATACCGTCGTTTTATGAAACGGAAGATGGCTTCAGACCGCAGTGGAAATGAAGAGTCTACAGCCGATATTTATTATATGCTGTTTCTGACTATTATGCCGGTTATTTTGAGTACGGCTGTTTACAACTTAAGCGGTATTATCGACCAGGGAATTTTCAAACACCTGATGGTATTTAAAAATTATGAAAGCATGAAGATCGACGAATTGTGGGGTATTTACAGTGGAGAATACAAGCTGCTGACCAATGTTCCCATTGCAGTAGCTTCTGCCATGGCATCCTCCACCATTCCAGTATTGACCCGTGCGCGGGTGGCAAAAGACCGGAGAGAAATGCGGAAGAAGACGGAAAACGCCATTCGTTTTGTTATGATCATTTGTATTCCCTGTGCAGTGGGACTTTCCGTGCTGGCGGAACCGATTCTGCAGCTTTTATTTGGTGCAAAAGACCATCTGAAGTTGTCTGCATTATTGCTGCAGACAGGAAGCATTTCCGTTGTTTTATATGGAATGTCTACATTGACCAATGGTATTTTGCAGGGAATGGACAAGATGCGCCTTCCGGTTATCCATGCGGCGATCTCGCTGACGCTTCATGTAGTATTGTTGGTATTTATGGTGATGGGTCCTAATATGAATATTCACGCAGTGGTATGGGCGAATATTTTCTTCGCTTTCCTCATGTGTGTGTTGAACTCCAGATCCATTGCAAAGTATATGCGGTATCATCAGGAAGTGGTGCGTACCTTTTTGATTCCGACAGCTGCTTCTGCCATTATGGGTGTTGCAGCATTTGGAGTTCACAAAGGAATGATGCTGGTGCTGAAGAGCAATGCCGCAGCAACACTGGCAGCCTGTATGGCAGCGGTTGTTATCTATGCCGTGGCGCTTTTGCTTTTGAAAGGTTTAAGCGAAGAGGAACTTTTAGGTTTTCCCAAAGGAAGAACTCTGGTATCGTTTGCGAAGAAACTTCATTTGATGTAAAAAAGATTTGCATGTATAAACCTCTTTTTTCCAGTTCATACTACATGGAAAAAGGAGGTTTTGCTATGTCTGGGAAAACATGTCGGATTTGTCTGGCCGTAGCGGCTGTGGCAGCAGCGGTAATTTTCATAGGGGTGTTCCTATTTGTTCAGAGATCTTCGATACCCCAAAAGGAACAGAAAGGAGTGGAACTGGTAGAGACGGAACCCTCTCGCCCAGAGGAATTGGACAAAACAGTAATTTTGAAAGCAGAAGATAGGAACGAAACAGCAGAAGAAAGTTATGAATATGTGCTGGTGGATCACAATAATTATGTGGCGGTTTATCAACTGCCGGAACGCACCATCTATGAATATACGGATGTGATTATGGATGTGCTGCCGGAAGAAACGAGAGAGGAAATCCGGAAGGGAAAATACCTCCGAAATGAAGAAGAACTCTATAATTTTTTAGAAAATTATACAAGTTAGGATTGTCACAGACGGAAAGATGTTGTAAATTAATGATAAGCACGTCCTCGCAAAAAAGACAAAAGTCCGCGATGGACGTGGAATACCGACAGAGAGAATGTGAACCAATGGATAGTGCAGCATTAAGAGAGAAACTCAAAGACAAGAAACGTATTGTAATTAAGGTAGGTACATCCTCACTGACCCACCAAGAGACTGGATCTACGGATCTGATCACACTGGAAAAACTGGTGCGGGAACTGACGGATCTGCATAACAGAGGCAAGGAAGTGATTCTGGTAAGTTCGGGAGCGATTGCAGTTGGCCGTAAGACCATCGGCATGAAAGAACGTCCTACGAAGCTTTCCATCAAGCAAGCCTGCGCGTCTATTGGACAGGCACGTCTTATGATGATTTATCAGAAACTTTTTATGGAATACAATCAGGTGGCATCACAGATTCTGATGACTAAGAATACGCTGGTAAATGGGGAGAATCGTCTGAATGCCAGAAACACATTTGAGACTCTGTTGTCCATGGGAGTAATCCCGATTGTAAATGAAAATGATACCATTTCTACTTATGAGATTCAGTTCGGTGATAACGATACCCTGTCAGCAGTGGTAGCGGCACTGACTCAGGCAGATCTTCTGATTCTTCTGTCAGACATCGACGGACTGTTTACGGATGACCCCAACAAGAATCCGGATGCGAAGTTTATCGATTATGTAGAGCATGTGGATCATCATTTTGAACAGATGGGAAAAGGTTCTGCCAGTGATGTGGGAACCGGCGGTATGTCCACAAAACTGAAGGCGGCAAAGCTTGCTACCTCTGCGGGCGCGGATATGGTCATTGCCAACGGGGCAGATATGGGAGTGATTCATCAGATTGTAGATGGGGAACAGATTGGTACCCTGTTCAAAGAAAATCGGACGGAAGATTTTTATCTCATCGACTATCTGGATGAGCCGTCGGTATAAGGAGGAACGAAAAGCATATGATAGATGATAGCAAGATTCAACGAATCAATGAACTGGCAAGAAAGTCAAAAGCAGAAGGTCTTACAGAGACAGAGAAGAAAGAACAGCAGCTGCTCCGGCAGGAATTTCTGGCTGCGGTCAGAAAGAACCTGAAGGGCCAGCTGAATAATATTGATATTCTGGAACATGATGGCCGTATTGTAAATCTGGGTGAAAAATATGACAACGGATCAAAAAAAGGAAATTAGGCAGGAAGTAAAACGCCGCCGTGCAGAGGCTTTGCCGGAAACCCTTCATGAAAACAGTCTGAAGATTAAGAAGACTTTCGTGGAACTGAAAGCCTATAAAAATACAGCACTCCTGCTGGCTTATGTGGATGCCAAACGGGAAGTGGAGACCCGTCTTCTGATGGAGCAGGCATGGAAAGACGGAAAGAAAGTGGCAGCTCCCCGCGTGGATGGAGACGGAATCATGCATTACTATTATATAGAAGGAATGGATGATCTGGAGTCGGGAAGCTTTGGTATTATGGAACCGAAGAAGAGCTGTCCTCTCTGTAAAGAGGAAGAAGGCCTCATGCTGATGCCGGGTGTGGCATTTGATGAACACTGCCATCGGGTTGGCTATGGCGGTGGTTACTATGACCGCTATCTGGAAAAGCATCCGGGATTGGTACATATTGCACTGGCATTTGAATTTCAGGTATTCCCGGAGGTGCCTTTTGAAGCACATGATATTCTGCCGCAGATGATTGTGACAGAAACACGGATGATAAGACCGGAGGGAAAATAGATGAAGACCCTGGAAGAGATTGGAAAAAGTGCAAAAGCCGCAGAACCGGTACTTCGGATTATGGGTACCAACCAGAAAAATGAAGCATTGCTTCATGTGGCAGAAAAACTATTGGAAGAGAAAGCTTTTGTTCTGGCAGAAAATGTAAAAGACGTGGAGAAAGCCACTGCAAATGGGATGGCCCAGGGGATGATTGACCGCCTGATGCTGGATGACAACCGGATCGAAGGTATGGCAGAAGGGATTCGTCAGGTGGCAGCGCTGCCAGATCCGGTAGGGGAAGTTACTTCCATGAAACAGCGTCCCAACGGACTGAGCATTGGATGGAAGAAAGTACCCCTTGGCGTCATCGGTATGATCTATGAATCCAGACCAAACGTAACGGCAGACGCCTTTGCCCTCTGCTTTAAGGCAGGAAATGTGGTGATTCTTCGCGGCGGAAGTGACGCATTTTTCTCCAACAGTGCGATCACGAAGGTGATCCGCGCAGCGCTGGCGGATGTGAAAATTCCGGAAGATGCGGTACAGCTGATTGAAGATACCCGCCGTGAGACCGTGCAGGAATTCATGAAAATGAACCAGTATGTGGATGTGCTGATTCCCCGAGGCGGTGCAGGACTCATCCGTACCGTAGTGGAGAACAGCCGTATTCCGGTCATCGAGACTGGTACGGGAAACTGCCATATTTTTGTGGATGAGAGTGCGGATTTTGATATGGCCATTGATATTATTTTCAATGCCAAAACCCAGAGAATCGGTGTATGCAATGCCTGTGAATCTCTTGTGATCCATGAGAAGATTGTGGATACATTTTTGCCGCAACTGAAAAAACGGCTGGATGAAAAGCAGGTGGAGATGCGTGGAGATGAAAAAGCATGCAGCGCAGCAGAAGGTCTGGTTCCGGCGACAGAGGAAGACTGGGGGCGGGAATATCTGGACTACATTCTTTCAGTAAAGACTGTAAAAAATATTGATGAGGCAATTGCCCATATTAACCGTTATAATACGGGACATTCCGAGGCAATTGTGACGAAGGATTACGCCAATGCGCAGAAATTTTTAAATGAGATTGACGCAGCGGCAGTTTATGTGAATGCCTCCACCCGTTTTACGGATGGATTTGAATTTGGATTCGGTGCAGAGATCGGTATCAGTACCCAGAAACTCCATGCCAGAGGTCCCATGGGACTGGATGCACTGACATCCGGAAAATATATTATATATGGAAATGGACAGATTCGATGAGAGTAATAGCAGGTACAGCGCGCAGTATGCCGTTAAAAACCATAAAAGGGATGGATACCAGACCGACGACAGATAAGACCAAGGAGACGTTATTCAATGTTCTGCAGACGGATATTCCGGACTGCCGTTTCCTGGATCTGTTCAGTGGAAGCGGAGCCATTGCGATTGAAGCCTTGAGCAGAGGTGCGGCTTATGCGGTACTGGTAGAGCAGAATGCCAAAGCGGCAGAGTGTATCAGAGAAAATCTGATTTTCACAAAGACCATGGAGAGGGCGGAAATCCAGAAGTGTGATGTGCTGACGGCCCTTCACCGGATGGAAGGACAGAAGCCCTTCGATGTGATTTTCATGGATCCGCCTTATGATCAGGGATTGGAAGAGCAGGTGCTGGAATATCTTGTTCACAGCACGCTGGCAGATGAATATACGGTAATTGTGGTCGAGGCATCTCTGGATACGGATTTTTCCTATCTGGAAGGTCTTGGATATCACGTATATAAAGAAAAAAAATATAAGACAAATCAGCATGTGTTCATGCAGAAAAAGGATTAAACAATATGATACGAGCGATTTATCCGGGAAGTTTTGACCCGGTTACTTTAGGACATCTTGATATTATCAGAAGGGCGTCCAGGACAGTCAACGAACTGATTGTAGGAGTGCTGAACAATGGTGGGAAGACGCCGCTGTTTACCGCGGAGGAACGCGTAGAGATGCTCCGGGAAGTAACGAAGGATATTCCGAATGTGAAAGTGATGGCCTTCTCCGGGCTTCTGGTGGATTTTGCAAGACACACGGATTCCACTGTGGTAGTGAGAGGCCTTCGGGCAATCTCAGATTTTGACTATGAGCTTCAGATGGCGCAAACGAACCGGAAAATGAACCCCCATGTGGATACTATGTTTTTAGCTACCAGCCTGGAATATGCCTATTTAAGTTCCAGCACGGTGAAAGAAGTCGCCTTCTTTGACGGTGATATCAGTGAATTTGTACCGGAACCAGTGGTGGAGAAGGTACGTGAACGAGTAAAAGAAAGAAAAGCAAAATGAATCTGAAATCTTCTGTGAAAGAATTAAAGGGAATTGGCGAAAAAACGTCAGTTCCCTTTGCAAAAGCAGGAATTTTTAATATTGAAGACCTCTTGCGGTATTATCCCCGGGCCTATGAGACTTATGAGTCTCCGGTTGAAGTGGATGAAATGGAAGATTGCGGGAAATATGCAGTCCATGCCTGGGTGCAGTCGGTTTCCCCTGTGAAGCGATTTAAACACTATCAGATTTTCAGTGCCCAGCTGCAGGTGGGGGAAGCCGCAGTACAGGCGACCTGGTTTAACATGCCCTTTTTGCGGAATTATTTTCAAAAAGGCGGGCAGTATATTTTCAGAGGGACAGTGGCAGTTCGGAATGGACAATGCCGGATGCAGCAACCGGAACACTATACACTGTCGGACTATGACAGGCTTCTTCACGTGATGCAGCCCAAATATCCGCTGACGACCGGACTGACAGAGAAGATGGTCATGAAGGCGGTGCGGCAGGTGTTGGAAGGCGGTCAGGTGGCGCTGACGGAATATTTGCCAAAAGAAATAGTGGAATCCTACGGACTGGAATCGGAATGGGATGCAGTGCGGCAGATTCATTTCCCGAAAAATGAAGAAGTCATGCGCCGTGCCCGCAATCGAATTGTATTTGATGAATTTTTGCTGTTTGTTCTGGGAGTCCGCAGACTCAAAGAACATCAGGAACAGCTGGTCAGTCAGGTCCCTATGGTGGAGGTGTCGGAGACCAGCCGTCTGATGGAATCTCTTCCTTATGATCTGACAGGCGCGCAGAAGAGAGTCTGGCGGGAAATCGTAGCGGATATGACCGGGAAGAAAGTCATGAGCCGGCTGGTTCAGGGAGATGTAGGTTCCGGTAAGACCATTCTTGCGGTGCTTGCTCTTATTATGGCAGGATGCAATGGCTATCAGGGAGCGCTTATGGTGCCAACGGAGGTGCTTGCCAAACAGCACTATCAATCGGTGCGTGAAATTCTGAAAGCACATCATATTCCACTCCGACCGATTCTTCTGACCGGTTCTATGACGGCCAAGGAAAAGCGTCTGGCAAGAGAGGAGATTGCATCGGGAACGGCACAGATTGTGATTGGAACCCATGCATTGATCCAGGATGATGTGGAATATCAAAAGTTGGGGCTGGTGGTGACCGACGAGCAGCATCGGTTTGGTGTGCGTCAGAGGGAGATGCTGGCAGAAAAAGGGGTAACACCTCATGTATTGGTTATGAGTGCGACACCGATTCCCCGGACATTGGCTATGATTGTATATGGTGACCTTGATATTTCCGTGGTGGATGAGATGCCGGCAAATCGTCTTCCAATTAAAAATTGTGTGGTGGATGAGTCCTACCGCCCCAATGCTTACCGCTTTATGGAAAAAGAAGCGGCAGCTGGCCATCAGATTTACATTATCTGTCCCATGGTGGAGGAAAGCGATGAACTGGAACTGGAAAATGTAACGGATTACACAGAAAGGCTGAAGAATCTAATGCCTGGATTTTCTATTGCCTGTCTGCACGGTAAGATGAAGCCGAAAGAAAAAAATGAAATCATGGAAGCATTTGCAGAGGGACAGATTCAGATTCTGGTATCCACCACAGTGATTGAGGTGGGGATCAATGTGCCGAATGCCACGGTGATGATGGTGGAGAATGCGGAACGTTTTGGTCTGGCCCAGCTTCATCAGCTGCGAGGCCGCGTGGGAAGAGGAAAAGCTCAGTCCTACTGTATTTTTATGAGCGGCAGCAAAGGAAAAGAGACAAAGAAACGTCTGGAAGTACTGAATAAATCCAATGACGGTTTTTTCATTGCCAGCGAGGATCTGAAGCTTCGCGGACCGGGCGATCTCTTTGGTATCCGGCAGAGTGGTATTCTGGAATTTAAGATGGGAGACGTATTTCAGGATGCAAAAGTGCTGGAGCAGGCCAGCGAGGCAGCGGGAAAGATTCTTAAGGAAGATCCGGAACTGGAACGGCCAGAATATGAAAGATTAAAAGAACGGCTGAAAGGTTATATGAGCCGAAGTGCAGAAAGCTTAAGTCTGTAGTTGAAAAATGCTGATTTTGTCAGATTTTGAAACGATTGACAGTGTATTTGATCTGATCCTGCACATACTAACATCGTAACAAACAACAACAAATTGCGAAGCGGCAGTTACAAATCAAAAAATGCTTTGCAGTAAGGAGGAGTTTATTATGGCAGGATCTACAAATAAAGCAGCAGTACCGGAGGCAAAAGGGGCACTGGACCGTTTCAAATATGAGGTGGCCAGCGAGATTGGTGTTCCGCTGACAGACGGTTATAACGGAGACCTGACTTCCAGACAGAATGGTTCAGTCGGAGGTTATATGGTAAAAAAGATGATTGAGGCCCAGGAACGTCAGATGTCTGGCAAATAAAATATGAAAAGAACAGGGAAGCGGTATGGCATAAGGCTGTACCGTTTTCTTTTTTGAATGGAAATCCTGTACTTGACAAAACTTTCGTAATGGCTATAATAAATGCAGTAAAATGCAAATGAGTTGCAAATGCACATAAGGTGCAAAAAATGCAACGGTACTTATATTAAGAGGAGAAAACATGTTACTGGATGTGATATTGGATACATTGCTGGATGGTTTGAGGTTATTGCCTTTTTTGTTCTTTACGTATTTATTGATGGAATTTCTGGAGCACCGAACAGGAGAGGCAGGAAGAACCAGAATCGGAGCAGCCAGAAGGAGCGGTCCTGTCTGGGGTGCATTATTTGGAATCATTCCACAGTGCGGATTTTCAGCAGCAGCTTCCGGATTATATGCAGGAAGAGTTATTACGATGGGAACACTTATGGCTATTTATTTGTCGACATCTGATGAAATGCTGCCGATTCTTATTTCTTCAGCAGTAAGCCTTCCACGGATTTTGCGGATTCTGGCGGTAAAAGTGGGAATTGCCATAATAACCGGTCTGCTCATCGATATGTTTATGAAAGATCATCGAGGGCATCTGGAAGACAGACATCATCACCACCATGATCATGAAAAGGAGAAAGACTGTCATGGACATCTGGTAATGGCAGCCCTTCATCATACATTGGAGGTTTTTTTCTATATCATACTGATTTCCTTTGCATTGAATCTGATCATTGGACTGGTTGGAGAAGAGACACTGGCGATGATTTTTACAGAGCTTCCGGTGGTAAGCGAACTTCTGGCGGCGCTGGTAGGATTGATTCCCAATTGTGCATCTTCTGTAGTAATCACAGAACTGTATCTGTCAGGTGTCATCACATCCGGACCTATGATGGCCGGACTCCTGGTAAATGCAGGTGTCGGCATTCTGGTATTGCTGCGGCTTGATCATGATAAAAAAGATATTTTGCGGATTGTGGGTATGCTTTATGGGTCCGGTGTTCTGTGGGGGCTTGCCATAGAGATGCTTCAGGTGGTATTCTGATAAAAAGGGGATGGAATCAATGGCAGGAGAAAATCATTATGCGACATCCAGCCGCAGAAAAATACTGGAGATTTTAAAAGCAAGTAAAGACCGTACTGTGACAGCAGCGCAGATTGGAGAACAGTTGCGGCAGATGGAGAGCGAAGTGAATATTACCACGGTGTACCGGTATCTTGATAAACTGGAAAAGGACGGTACAGTGATTCGCTATGCTTCAGAACAGGGTGGACAGGCAGCTTATCAGTATGTGGAACAGGGGCAGGGGTGTGAAGGCCATCTGCATCTAAAATGTACTTGCTGTGGCAAGATTATTCACCTGGATTGTGCGTTTATGAAAGAAATCTCAGAGCATATCCGGGAAGATCATGGGTTTCAGCTCCAGTGCAGGAATTCCATCCTGTATGGAACCTGCAGGGACTGCCGTGAAAAAATGCAGAGAGTGTAAGAACAAAGGAGAAAAAGAAACGATGGACATCTATCTGATCCGGCATGGAGAGACAGACTGGAATAAAGAAAAGAAGCTGCAGGGTGTGACGGATATTCCGTTGAATGCCTATGGGATTGAACTGGCGGAAAAGACAGCGGAAGGATTGAAGGATGTTCCCTTTGACCGGATTTATACCAGTCCTCTTATCCGTGCGAAGAAGACAGCGGAGATTATCAGGGGAAACCGCCCCATCGATCTGGTGGTAAAGGAAGAGTTAAAAGAAATCAGTTTTGGCGATTACGAAGGCCATCATTATAAACCGGAGACTTATGATATCCCGGTTCCTGGATTCCGCAAGTTTTTTGAGGATCCTGCCCACTACGAGACGGCGCCCAATGGAGAGAGCATCAGTCATATGAGAGAGCGAACATCTTCTTTTGTAAGAAATCTGATTCATGATCCGGCCAATGAGCAGATGACATTTTTATTATCCTCCCATGGTTCGGCTATTCGCGGAATTCTGTCCGGACTGCTAAAGCTGCCTATTGAAGATTTCTGGGGCGGACCCGTACATAAGAACTGTGGTGTGACACTTCTTCATGCTGAGCACGGGCAATTTGAAATTGTTTTTGAAAATAAAATCTACTATTAGCAAACAGCGGGCAGAAATGCCTGCTGTTTTATATGACTAATTGTTAGAAAATTCACAAGAATAGATTTATTTGTCAAAAAGATAACGAGAATAATTCTGATTGGTCAAAAACTACATGAAATCTGTGTGAAGAGGAGAGCTGTTTGTTAAAAATAAATGAAATCCCTTGCAAAAACCCCTATCAGGGGATATAATAGTTTCAGATATTCAAAAGTAGGATATTTATGCTTTTAAAATGTTAAAAAAATAACGAATTGATTTACTCATCGTTAAAAGGAGGATAGATATAAGATGCATATGACAAACGAAGAACACAGCCATTGCGGATGTGGATGCGGCGGACATGATCATGAGCACGAGCACAGCCATGAGCATACTCATGATGGAGTAACGCACACTCATGCACATGCACATGAGGGAGAGCATCAGCATGATCATACACACGGAGAATGCGGATGTGGCCATCATCACGGTGAACAGCCGAAAGATGAGGATACAGCAGTACTTGCATACATGCTTGACCATAACCGCCATCATGCTCAGGAGCTTGCAGCCATTGCAAAGCATTTAAGAGAGCAGGGCAAGGATGATGCAGCGCTTCAGATTGAGAAGGGCGTTGAAGATTTCGAAAAAGGAAATATGAGACTTTCCATCGCTCTTTCCCTGGTACAGTAAGGAGGTTGACTTTAAGATGTGTCTTGCAACTGTATATGGAAAGAAAAAAGAAGGTGAAAGCATTCTGATCAAGAATGCCAGCCGGATGGATGTGGATGGAACAACGATCCGCATCAGAGACATTATGGGTGCAGAGATCGAAGTAGAGGGAACCATCGTCATGGTGGATCTGGCGAACTCTACAGTAAAGATTAACTGCATCGAAGATTAATTCAGTTTGGTAGTTTTTTTGTAGGTTACAATTTAGATAAGATGTGGAGGTATGTAACTATGAAAATCTCACAGGCACTGAGAGAGAAGACTCTTCTTTCTTTCGAACTCTTCCCGCCGAAGACAGAGAAAGGAATGGAGAATCTGCCTGGTACCATCGATCATCTGATGAAGTACAAACCGGCATACATCTCCTGTACTTACGGTGCAGGCGGAGGAAACGTCGGCGCCAACAGAGAAGTATGCCAGATGATCAAAAAAGCAGGTACCACACCGGTTACCCACTTTACGGTTATCAAAAATACCAAAGAGGGTATCAAAGAGCAGCTGGATCAGTATCTTGCAGAAGGTGTTGATCACATGCTGGCACTCCGTGGAGATATTCCGCTGGGTGAGACCACGACTTGTGGTGACTTTAATTATGCAACGGACCTTGTAAAATTTGTTCGCGATACTTACGGCGACAAATTTGAGATCGCAGTAGCAGGATCTCCGGAGGGACACATTGCATGCCGCAGCCTGGATGCAGACATTGCAGTTCTGAAACAGAAGCAGGACAATGGTGCTGACTACATCATGACTCAGCTTTGCTGGGATATGGAGCAGTTCAGATACTGGCTGGATGCAATCCGCGAGGCAGGTATTACCATGCCGGTAGACGTGGGGGTTATGCCGATCCTTGATATGGGAGCCACCATCAACATGGCGCTTTCCCGTAATGGCTGTGTGATGGACAGCGAGCTTTGCAGAATGATTTCCAGACACTGGCTGTTCCCGAATCCGTTCGCAGCAAAAGATGCAGACGGAAAACCGTTCGACATGTTCTATGATAAGAAAGTCGAAGAGTTCAAAGAGGAAGGTATCCAGTATACCATCAGACAGATTGATGAGTATCGTGCAATGGGCGTAAACGGAATCCATCTGTATGCTCTGAACAAGTGGAAAGATGTATCCCGCATCATCGACGAGTCCGGACTTTGCACTCTCGTTTAAGAAAAGACAATAGACAGATTTAGGAGATGACAATATGCCATATACAATTGCAGTGGCAGGAAAAGGTGGTGTGGGCAAAACCACACTGACCGGTATGATGATTCAATATTTGGCTGATAAGAAGGAAGGCCCGATTCTGGCAGTTGATGCCGATGCAAATTCCAATCTGAATGAAGTTCTGGGTGTGGATGTGGAAATGACGCTGGGAGATATCCGAGACGAGCTTTCAAAAGCGGAAGTTTCTGATGACAGCCCGATTCCGAAAGGAATGTCCAAGCAGGATTATACCGAGTTCAAGTTTGATTCCGCATTGGTAGAAGAAGATGACTACGATCTGCTGGTCATGGGTCATACACAGGGAAAAGGATGCTATTGCTTTGTAAATGGTCTGCTGTCGGCTCAGGTCGGAAAGCGTGCCCAGAATTACAAGTACATTGTGGTAGATAACGAGGCTGGTATGGAACATATCAGCAGAGGAATTCTTCCGGGTGTAGATGCTGTAATTCTGGTCAGCGACTGTTCACGCAGAGGAATTCAGGCAGTAGGACGCATTGCACGTCTGATTCCTGAGTGCGGACTGAAGCCGAAGAAAGTCGGTCTGATCGTAAACCGCGCTCCGGGCGGAGTTATCAATGACGGTGTCCGCGAGGAAATCGAGAAACAGAATCTCGAACTTCTGGGAGTGGTTCCCCAGGATGAAGGTGTATTTGACTATGACAGTGCCGGAACTCCTACAACGCAACTTCCGGCATATAATCCTGTCAGACAGGAATTGTATCATATTTTAGAAGGTCTTGGGCTTTAAAAGCCTGACTATAAAGGAGATTTATATGGGAGACTTTAAATTAACCACAGTCGAAGAAATGGAAGCAGCTACCAACCGGCTGCTTGAGACCGGCGCGAAAGTCGGTGCTGATGCATGGCAGATTCGTGTAAAGAATCAGACTCCGCATTGTAAATTCGGTGAGCAGGGTATCTGCTGCCGTATCTGTGCAATGGGACCGTGCCGTATTACCCCGAAGGCTCCGAGAGGAATCTGCGGATGCGATGCTCATGGTATCGTAGGACGTAACTATCTGAAATTCACTGCAGGTGGTGCGGCTACTCACTCTGATCACGGACGTGAGATCTGTCATACTCTCTACGCAGCTGATCCGAACGGCGCTTACAAAGTAAAAGATCCTGATAAACTGATCCGTATCGCAAAAGAGTGGGGCGTAGAGACCGAAGGAAAAGATATCTACGATCTGGCACATGAGATGGCAGAACTGGCTCTGATGGAGTATGGTAAACCGTTCGGCGTTCAGAGATGGCTGAAGAGAGCACCGGAGCATACCCAGAAGCTGTGGCATGATGCTGAAATCGAGCCGCGGGCAATTGACCGTGAGGTTGCTACTTCCTTACATATGACCCATATGGGATGTTCATCCAAACCGGAAGCACTGGTTCGTCAGTCCTTAAGAGCAGGTCTGGCTGATGGATGGGGCGGTTCCATGTGTGGTACCGAGTTCTCTGACGTACTGTTCGGAACTCCGAAGCCGATTGATACTGAGGCAAACCTTGGCGTTATGAACGCTGAGAACGTAAACATCGTAGTACACGGACATGATCCGTCACTGTCTGAGATGGTCTGTGAATATGCAGACGATCCGGAGATGATCGCTTATGCAAAGAGCATGGGCGCTAAGGGCATCACCGTATCTGGTGTCTGCTGTACTTCCAACGAGGTAGCAATGCGTCGTGGTATTCCGATGGCTGGTAACTTCCTGCAGCAGGAGAACGTAGTTCTGACAGGAGCATGTGAGGCTATCGTAGTAGACGTTCAGTGTATTTTCCCGGCACTTGGACCTCTGAGTAAATGTTTCCACACCAAGTTCATCACAACTTCTCCGATCGCTCAGATGCCGGATTCCGATTACATCCGTTTTGATGTAGGAACCGCAGCAGAGAAGGCAAAACAGATCGTTAAGACTGCATGCGAGAACTTCAAGAACCGTAAACCGGAGCTGGTATACATTCCGGATATGAAACAGAAAGCAACCGTTGGTTACTCTCTGGAAGCTCTTGTAAAAGTACTTGACGGTGTTACTAACAGCCAGGTAGATGTAACCGGAACCACCAAACCGCTTCTTGAGTGTGTTACTTCCGGTGTTATTCGTGGTGCAGTTGCAATGGTAGGATGTAATAACCCGAAGGTTCGTCCTGATACCGCACATATCGAAATGATGAAAAAACTCATTGCTAACGATATCGTAGTTGTAGCTTCCGGATGTTCCGCGCAGGCTGCTGCAAAAGCAGGTCTGATGGACAAAGCTGCAAAAGATCTCTGCGGCGCTGGCCTGAAACGTGTATGTGAGCTGGCAGACATCCCGCCTGTACTTCATATGGGATCCTGTGTAGACATCAGCCGTATGATGATTCTGGTAGCTGAGCTGGCAAAAGACTCCGGTCTTAAGATTTCCCAGCTGCCGGTAGTTGGATGTGCTCCGGAGTGGATGTCTGAGAAGGCAGTTTCCATCGGTAACTACGTAGTAGCAACCGGTATTGATACCTTCCTTGGCGTTGATCCTTATGTATCCGGTTCCAGCGAGATGGGTGAGTGGCTGACCAATGGCGTTCGTGATTGGGTAGAGGCTGCTTACACAGTTGAAACTGATATCGATAAGCTGTGTGACAAGATGATCGAGCGTATCGAAGAGAAGAGAACCGCAATCGGAATCTAATCCGGATAAGAAAGTAAATTGATATAAGACCGGAGGGAAAGACATTGAAGATAGCAATTACCGGAAAAGGCGGCGTTGGAAAGACGACCTTTGCGGCCACACTTGCGAGATTATATGCGGAAGAGGGGCGCACCGTTCTGGCAGCTGACGTAGACCCGGATGCCAATCTGGGACTGGCGCTTGGATTTCCGGAAGAGGTGCTGGACTCCATTATCCCCATCAGTAAGATGAGAAAACTGGTGGAGGAGCGTACAGGAGCCGGACCGGATAATCAGATGTATAAACTGAACCCGAAGGTGGATGATATTCCTGATACATACAGCAAAACCTATAATGGCGTGAAGCTCCTGCTGCTGGGCACGGTGGAAACCGGCGGCGGCGGGTGCGTCTGCCCGGAGCATGTGATGCTGAGAAGAATCATCAGCCACCTGATGCTGAGAAGCAAAGATGTAGTAATCATGGATATGGAGGCTGGTCTGGAGCATCTGGGCAGAGGTACCTGTGAATCCATGGAGCAGTTCATCGTTGTGATTGAGCCGGGAGCCAGAAGCGTTCAGACCTATAAGAATGTAAAACGTCTGGCAGCAGATCTGGGAATCCGTCAGGTGCGCGTAGTCGCAAATAAAGTCCGAAGCGCTGAGGACGAGGAGTTCGTTCGTTCCAAGATTCCGGCAGAGGATTTACTGGGATTCATTCATTATAATACAGAGGTAATTGACGCGGATCGTCAGGGAAAAGCTCCCTATGATGTAAGTCAGTCCGCGATAGATGAGATTCGGAAAATCAAAGCGATTCTCGATGAGTCAAAATAAATTTTGGAGGTATAATACCGTGACACTTTTTGATAGAGTATTCAGCGGAAATGATGCAGTTTATGGTTTAACTGAAGCTGCCATCGACAATGCAATTGCGCAGTACGGCGCAGATCAGGCGGTATCTTTTCCGCATACCGCATACAGCCTTCCGTGCTACTATGCAGTAACCGGAACCAAGGTTGCTAATCTTGGAGAATTAAAAGAAGCTCTTGGCGTTGTAAAAACTCTCATGACCAGAGAGCAGAAACTGAATGATGCGTTCATGAGCGGTGTTGCTACTGCACTTTGCGCAGAGTTCATCGAGGTTCTGAAATACATCAATGGTGCAGAACCGTATGCAGAGCCGTATTACGGACATCTGGCAGATGCCATTATCCGTGAGCTTGGTGTACCGCTGGTAACCGGAGATATCCCGGGTGTAGCAGTTATTCTTGGAAAAGCTCCGAGCAACGAAGAAGCAGTAGAGCTTGTTAAGAGCTATCAGGCACAGGGTATTCTGGTAACTCTGGTTGGTGATGTGATCGACCAGTGTGTAGAAGCTGGACTGAATATGGGATATGCACTTCGTATCGTACCGCTTGGCAAAGATGTGACTTCTGTAATCCATGTTGTATCCGTAGCACTTCGTGCAGCTCTGATCTTCGGTAACGTAACACCGGGTGATGCAGGCGCTCTGATGAAATACACCATGGATCGTGTACCGGCATTCGTAAACGCATTCAAACCGCTGGATGACGTAGTAGTAGCTTGCGGTGCAGGCGCTATCGCACTTGGTTTCCCGGTAGTCACCAACGAGACCGAGAACATCTTCCGTGTGCCGAAGAGCCTGATCGTTCAGGAAGACGTATCCAAATTCAACGCTACCTCTCTTGAGGCACGTGACATTAAGATTAAGATTACCAAGATTGATATCCCGGTATCCTTCGCATCTGCATTCGAGGGCGAGATCATCCGTAGAGGTGATATGCAGGTTGAGTTCGACGGTTCCAGAAAAGACTGCTTCGAGCTGGTTTGCACCAAAGACGCAAGCGAGGTTGAGGATCACAAGTTCACTCTCATCGGACCGGACTTCGATCAGATGGAAGTAGGAAGCAAACAGCAGATCGCTTACATCGTAGATGTAGCCGGAAAGAACATGCAGTCCGACTTCGAGCCGGTATTCGAGCGTAAATTCCACAGCTATGTAAACTGTGTAGAGGGTGTTATGCATACTGGACAGCGTGATATGATCCGTATCCGTGTCAGCAAATCTACCTTCGAGGCTGGTTTCCGTGCAAAAGACCTTGCAGAAGTTCTGTACGCAAACATTAAGAACGAGTTTGACGCAGTAGTAGATAAATGTGCAGTTACCATCGTAACTGATGAAGCAGAGTGTACCAAACTTCGTCATGAGCTGGCTATCCCGGCATATGACCGTCGTGACGAGCGTCTGACTTCTCTGACAGACGAATCCGTACCGGTATATTACAGCTGTATCATGTGTCAGGCATTCTCCCCGAGCCATGTATGTGTAGTAACTCCGGAGAGACTTGGACTTTGCGGTGCTGTTTCATGGCTGGATGCAAAAGCAACCAACGAGCTGGATCCGCAGGGACCGTGTCAGGTAATCACCAAAGAGAGAGTTATCGATGAGAACCTTGGACGTTATGAGGATGTTGATGAAGCAGTTGCTAAATTCTCACAGGGTGCTCTGGAGCACGTTACTCTGTACTCCATCATGGAAGACCCGATGACATCCTGTGGATGCTTCGAGTGTATCTGTGGTATCGAGCCGTTCTCCAACGGTGTTATCATTACCAACCGTGAGTACACTGGAATGACTCCTCTGGGAATGACCTTCGGTGAGCTGGCATCCATGACCGGTGGTGGAGTTCAGACTCCTGGATTCATGGGACATGGAAAACACTTCATTTCTTCCAAGAAGTTCATGAAGGCTGAGGGTGGTATCGAGCGTATCGTATGGATGCCGAAAGAGCTGAAAGAGCAGGTTGCTGAGAGAGTAAACAAGACCGCACAGGAACTGTACGGAATTGAGAACTTCTGCGATATGATCGGTGATGAGACCATCGCAACTGATCCGGAAGCACTGCTTGAGTTCCTGACCGAGAAAGGTCATCCGGCACTCGGCATGGACCCGATGATGTAAATGCGAGGAAGAAAATCAAGCACGAGCGTAGCGAGTATTTGATTTTACCGAGCATTTAGCGACAGAATCGATTGCACAGCGTGAGCTGTGACGGATGCGCAGAGCGCAGACGTGATTCTGGAGCCTAAGGAACCGGATGTGCATTTGCACAGACGTGATTCTGGAGCCTAAGGAACCAGATGTGCAATAGTAGATTCTGGATCCTAAGTTTAAAAATACCCGGGCACCCTGCATAGCAGGGTTGCCTTTTTGGAATGCATAAAACTCTTTACGAAAATGGGTTTTATGGTATAATATAGTATTTGTGTGATATATTTTTTGAGGAGGAGAATTACCAATGCCATTCAATGGAAAATCAGGAAAATTCAACGCTTCCATCAATGCAGTTGAAGTAGGCTGCGGCGAGAAAGCAATTAAAATTGGCGGCGAGAATGTATTACCTTTCTATACATTTGATGCACCGATTGAGAACGCACCGAAAGTTGGTGTTATGATCACAGACCTCGGTCTGGACAACGAGCCGGAAGGTGTAAAAGCATACTATGCTGGATGCAGCACCATGGGCGAGATCGCTAAGAAAGCATCTGAGATGCCGGGTGCAGATTTCGTATGTCTGAGACTGATCGGAGCTGATCCGAACGGAGCAAACAAATCTACAGAAGAATGCATGGAGATCGTAAAAGAGGTCATTGACGCCATCGATGTACCGCTTGTAATCGAGGGATGCAAGAATGTAGCAAAAGATACTGAGCTTCTGTCCAAAGCTGCTGATGTAGCTCAGGGCAAAAATGTCATCATCCTGTCCGCAAGAGAGGAAGATTACAAAGGTATCGGTGCAGCAGCAGGTCTGGCTTACAATCAGAAAGTCGGCGCTGAGTCTGCAGTAGATATCAACCTTGCAAAACAGCTGAACGTGCTGATCACCCAGCTGGGTGTACAGCCGGCAAACATTGTCATGAACGTAGGTACCGCAGCAGTTGGATACGGTTTTGAGTACGTAGTTTCTACTATGGACCGTGTAAAAGCTGCAGCACTTTCCCAGAACGACGCACAGTTACAGATGCCGATCATTACTCCGGTAGCAGAGGAAGCATGGAACGTAAAAGAGGCTATGGCTTCTGAAGAAGACATGCCTGAGTGGGGTCCGGTTGAGCAGCGTGGTATCGATATGGAAGTTTCCACAGCCGCTTCCGTACTGGCTTGTGGTTCCAATGCTGTAATCGTGAAACATCCGGTTACCGTTGCCACCATCTCCAAGATGATCAAAGAACTGATGTAATTGTGGTAAGGAGGGAAATAAGACAATGGCATTAAAAGGCTTAGATATCTTTAAAATGACACCAAAAACAAACTGTAAAGAGTGCGGAAGCCCGACCTGTATGGCATTTTCCATGAAGGTTGCTCAGGGTGCTGTAGACATTTCCAAATGTCCGCATATGTCCGCTGAAGCTCTTGCAACTCTGTCTGAGGCAACTGCACCGCCTATGAAATCCATCAAAGTTGGTACCGGCGACGCAGAGTACACCCTTGGTGGTGAGACTGTACTGTTCAGACATGAGAAAACCTATGTTAGCAAACCTAGATTCGCTGTACGCATCACTCCGGATATGGATGCAGATGCTGTACTTGCAGCAGTTAACAAAGTTGACTATGACCGTATCGGTGAGAGAATGCATGCAGAGATGGTATTCGTTGAGTATACCGGAGATGCAGCCGCTTACGCTGAGACGGTAAAACATGTGACCGGTATTGGCAAAACTATCGTTCTGGAGTGCGCTGATGCAGAAGCAGCAAAAGCAGCTCTGGAAGTATGCAAAGCTGAGAAACCGATCCTTGATGGAGCAAACGCTTCCAACTACGCTGAGATGGTTGAAGTAGCAAAAGCAGCAGGTGCTGTTCTGGGTGTATCAGGAGCATCTCTGGACGAGCTGTATGATACTACCGCAGCAATTGAGAAGCTTGGCTATAAAGAGCTGGTTCTGAATACGACCGGTGCAACGATCAAAGAGACCTTCGCTAATACCGTTCAGGTAAGACGTGCATGTCTGGACAAGAACCCGGACAGAACCTGTGGATATCCGTCCCTGGTAAATCTGGCAAAACTTGCTCCGGCAGATGAGGCTATGCAGACTGCACTGGCTTCCCTGTTTGTTTTGAAATATGGTTCCATCATCGTTATGGATACCATGAACTACGCAGAGGCACTTCCGCTGTATGGTTTAAGACAGAACGTATACACCGATCCGCAGAAGCCGATGAAGGTAGAGCCGGGTATCTATCCGCTGAATGGCGGAGATGAGAATTCCGTAGTTCTGACGACCGTTGACTTCGCACTTACATACTTCGTTGTATCCGGTGAGTTGGAGCGTTCCGGTGTTCCGTGTAACCTGGTTATCAACGATGCAGGCGGACTTTCTGTACTGACTTCCTGGGCTGCAGGTAAATTCTCCTCTACTTCTATCTCTAAATTCATCATTGAGAACGTAGAGCCGAAGATCAAATGCAGAAAACTGGTTATCCCGGGTAAGGTAGCAGTCTTAAAGGGTGATCTGGAAGCAAAACTTCCGGGTTGGGAGATTATCGTAGCTCCGAACGAAGCTGTACAGCTTGTAAAATTCCTGAAGGATATGAAAGCAAACGGCGAAATCTAGAATAGATACGACTGCCGGTTTTAACCGGCAGCCGCAAATAATATAATCAAAGGAGATTACTACCATGGCAAAATTCATTACGATTGGTGAAAGACTTTCCACTACTGCTCCGGCAGTCAACAAGGCTTTTCTTGAGAGAGATCCGGAGCCGATTCTGAAAAGAGCAAAACAGCAGCTGGATGCAGGTGCTACCTATCTTGACGTAAACATCGGACCGGCTGAGTCCTATGGTGAGGATCTGATGAAATGGGCAGTTCAGTTACTGCAGGGCGAGTTCGACAACGTTCCGCTGGCACTGGATACTTCCAACAAAGCAGCTATCGAGGCTGGTATCTCTGTTTACAATCGTTCCAAAGGAAAACCGATCGTAAACTCTGCAGACGCAGCAGGAAGAATTGAGAACATCGATCTGGCTGCGGCAAACGATGCAATCGTTATCGCTCTCTGCAACGGCGAAGGAATCGCAAAAGACAACGACGAGCGTATGGGATATTGCCAGATGCTTCTTGAAAGAGGTATGGAGCATGGTATGGAAGCAGAGGACATGTGGTTTGACCCGTTATTCCTGGTTATCAAAGGAATGCAGGACAAACAGATGCAGGTTCTTGAGGCAATCAAGATGTTCAGCGATATGGGTCTGAACACTACCGGTGGTCTGTCCAACAACTCCAACGGTATGCCGAAACACATCCGTCCGATTATGGACTCCGCTATGGTAGCTATGGCTATGATGTGTGGTCTGACTTCCGCAATCGTTAACCCGAATGATCTTCGCCTTATGGAGACCATCAAATCCTGCGATATTATTAAGAACAACACTCTGTACGCAGATTCCTATCTGGAGATCTAATAATCAGAGCGATTTTGCAATACTGTCAGTGTTTTTCACTGGCAGTATTGTGCTATATGGGATAGTTACAAAAACCTGAAAACCTATCTATGGAGAATACAATTATGCCGAATGTTACATTTCGATATGAAGATGGAACTGCTACCAAGGTGGCAGTGACAGCCGGAGAGAACCTGTTGGAGGTGGCTCGAAAAGCAAATGTGGCCATTGATGCACCTTGTTCAGGCAACGGTTCCTGCGGTAAATGCCGGGTAAAATTCATCAGTGGCGAGTTAGACAGCGAAAAGACAAGACATATTACAGAGGAAGACTATGCAGAGGGATGGAGACTTTCCTGCTGCAGTAAGGTGACCGGCGACGTGGAGGTGCTGGTGCCGGATATTGCATCTGCTTATAAGAGCCGTATGAAAGTGGCTGATTTAAGTTCACCGGAAGAAGTTGCCATCTTTGACCGGGCAAAACAGGATGTTGCAGATGCAGGAATTACTTTTGAAAATGATTTCTCGGTTGTGGAGCTTCAGATGACGGCACCGTCACTGGAGGATACCATGCCGGATAATGAGCGGCTGTCCTGGGCCATCGAGGCAGCCACAGGAATAGAGAATGTAAAATTAACCTATCATGTATTGAAGAAACTGCCGGATGCACTCCGGGACAATGAGTTCCATGTGAATGTAGTACTGAAGAAACTTCATCACAGTGTTCTCGTTTATGACGTAGTGCCTGTTACGGAGGAGAGAATCTGCGGAGCAGCCATTGACATTGGTACGACTACCGTATCGGCCGTGATTCTTGATCTGAGAGATGGAAAGATTCTGGCGAAGGCATCTGCCGGAAACGGACAGATCCGTTACGGAGCTGATGTAATCAACCGTATTATTGAATCCAGAAAAATCGGTGGAGAAGCAAAACTTCAGAAAGCCATCATTGATGAGACCCTGAATCCGATGCTTCATAATATGTGCCGTGCTGCAGGTATTCAGGGAAGCCAGATATATCATCTGTGTGTTGCTTCCAATACGACCATGAACCATCTGCTCCTTGGCGTGAATGCAGATCCGCTTCGTATGGAACCGTACATTCCGGATTTCTTTGAGACAGAAGATGTAAGCGCTTATGACCTGAGACTGGATGTACATCCCAATGCAAAGGTCATCATTGCTCCGAATATCGGAAGCTATGTAGGAGGAGATATTACGGCTGGTACATTGGTCAGCATGATTTGGAATAAACCGGAATTCAACCTGTTTATTGACCTTGGAACCAACGGTGAGATCGTATTTGGCAACTCTGATTTTATGATGAGCTGTGCATGTTCTGCAGGACCGGCCTTTGAAGGTGGTGATATCAGCTGCGGTATGCGTGCAACAGACGGAGCCATTGAAGCATGTTCTATTGATGCAAAGACTATGGAACCGACTTTCTCCGTGATCGGAAAAGAAGGACAAAAACCGGTGGGATTATGTGGTTCTGGTATCATTGACGTAATCGCAGAGCTGTTCCGCTGCGGCATCATCAGCCCGAAAGGAAAGTTCGTCCGGGAGGGTGACCGTGTCCGCCATGATCATTACGGAATCGGAAGCTATGTGCTGGCATTCAAAGAGGATGCAGCCGGTCATAAAGATGTAGAAATCAATGAAGTAGATATTGATAATTTCATCCGTGCAAAGGGAGCCATTTTCTCTGCAATCTGTACAATGCTTCGTTCTCTGGACTTTGATGTGTCCATGATTGAAAATGTATATGTAGCAGGTGGTATCGGAAGCGGTATTAATATGAGAAATGCCGTGACCATCGGTATGTTCCCGGATGTAGAGATCGACAAGTTCCATTACATTGGAAACTCTTCTCTGACCGGTGCCTACAATATAACCCTTTCCACAGAAGCAGAACAGAAAGTGCATGACCTTGCTCACAACATTACCTATATGGAGCTGAGCACGGATCCGAGCTACATGGATGAATTTGTGGCTGCATGCTTTATTCCTCATACGAATACTGCGCTGTTCCCCAGCGTAAAACAGGAGGAGATTTAACTTGGAAATCGAAAACCACAAAGAAGAAGTGCCCTTTGAGCATTATCTGGAAAAATATAAGTCCTTGGTTCCGAAGGAAGCTGCTCAAAGATTGAACATAGTGTATGATGAAACAGAGCAGAAATTCCATCTTCATTTTATGGGGCATCCCTATGAAGTGCATTTTCCGGAGTTTGAGATTATCGCTCTTGACGAGGAAGAGAAGGATGGTCTCCTTATGACCAGTCTTCCGGCCAAAACCTTTATTTTACGGTATCTGCTGGAAGGGCAGTATGTACAGTCCAGTGGAAAGTTTATGACCTTCCGCGAGGTTCCTACTTATGGGGAGCTGTATATTCAGCCTTTTACGGGAAGATGCATCAAGCGTCTGACCTACGGATTTGGATTTAAACTGAAAGCATTTGCTGAGGGCATGGAAAAGATCCCGGGAGTGAAGAAGATCTCCATGGGAGATGTGGCCTACGAGTTTGAACTCATTGACGGATATCGAATGCAGTTTATTTTCTGGGCAGGAGACGAGGAATTTCCACCCTCTGCCCAGATACTTTACAGCGATAATTTCCAGTTCGGATTTCACGCAGAGGACATGGTGGTGGCGGGAGACCTGTCCATTACCACTTTGAAATGTCTATGTGCATAAAATGAATGTTATTGTACAAAGTGTAGGATGTCAAAAAATTATCAAAGTTATATAATGCATTCGTACACAAGGAACGGATGAGTTCTTTGAAATAACAAAAAAGCAAACCTTGCGCGATACGCGCATCAACCGCATAGCTCTGATTCTTTGCGGATAAAGAAAGGAGAAGTTTTTTATGGGATTCAAATCTGACATTGAAATTGCACAGGAGTGCGAAGCAAGACCGATTACCGAGATCGCTGCCAAAGCAGGTATCGATGACAAGTATCTGGAGCAGTATGGTAAGTACAAGGCAAAAATTGACTACAATCTGCTGAAAGAAGTTCCGGGAGAGAATGGAAAGCTGGTTCTGGTAACCGCAATCAACCCGACTCCGGCAGGAGAAGGTAAGACTACTACTTCCGTAGGTCTGGCAGATGGTATGAGCAAGATCGGCAAGAAAGTTATGGTAGCACTTCGTGAGCCGTCCCTTGGACCGGTATTCGGAGTAAAAGGTGGAGCAGCAGGCGGCGGATATGCACAGGTTGTTCCGATGGAAGACATTAACCTTCACTTCACTGGTGACTTCCACGCAATCGGCGCAGCTAACAACCTGCTGGCAGCTATGATTGATAACCACATTTTCCAGGGCAATGCTCTGAACATCGACCCAAGAAAGATCACCTGGAGAAGATGTGTGGATATGAACGATCGTCAGCTTCGTAATGTAGTAGACGGACTTGGCGGAAAGACCAATGGAATGCCGAGAGAGGATGGTTACGATATCACCGTTGCTTCCGAGATCATGGCAGTCCTGTGTCTGGCAAGTGATATCGCAGATCTGAAGAAGAGACTTGCAAGAATTATCATTGGATATACATATGGCAAAGTCGCTGAGCAGAAACCGGTAACCGCTGGTGACCTGCATGCAGAGGGCGCTATGGCAGCACTTCTGAAAGATGCACTGAAACCGAACCTGGTACAGACTCTGGAAGGAACTCCGGCTATCGTTCATGGCGGACCGTTCGCTAACATCGCTCATGGATGTAACTCCGTAACTGCAACCAAGATGTGTCTGAAGCTTGCTGATTACACCATTACTGAGGCTGGATTCGGTGCTGATCTTGGTGCAGAGAAATTCCTCGACATCAAGTGCCGTATGGCAGGCCTGAAACCGAATGCAGTTGTTATCGTAGCTACTGTACGTGCTCTGAAATACAACGGCGGTGTTGCAAAAGCAGATCTCAACAATGAGAATCTGGAAGCTCTGGAGAAAGGTCTTCCGAACCTGCTGAAACATGTAAGCAATATCACAAACGTATACAAACTGCCGTGTGTAGTTGCAATCAATGCATTCCCGACGGATACCAAAGCAGAGCTTGATCTGGTAGAGGCTAAATGTAAAGAGCTGGGCGTTAACGTTGTCCTGTCTGAAGTATGGGCAAAAGGCGGCGAAGGCGGCGTGAAGCTTGCTGAGGAAGTTGTTCGTCTCTGTGAGCAGCCGAACGATTTCACTTATTCTTATGAACTGGAAGGAACTACGATTGAAGATAAGCTGAATGCGATCGTTACCAAGATCTATGGTGGAAAGAGAGTTGTTCTGACTGCAAATGCTCAGAAACAGGCAAAACAGCTGGAGGCTCTTGGATTTGCAAACTGCCCGATCTGTGTTGCAAAGACTCAGTACAGCCTGACGGATGATCAGACCAAACTTGGTGCACCGACTGACTTTGAAGTTACCGTTCGTAACCTGAAGATTTCCGCTGGTGCAGGCTTCATCGTAGCACTGACTGGTGAGATTATGACCATGCCTGGTCTTCCGAAGGTTCCGGCTGCAGAGAAGATCGATGTAGATGAGAATGGTAAGATTACTGGACTCTTCTAAATAATCATATACACAAATCTATATGGCGGCAGGGAGCACGGGATGTTCCCTGCCATAAGCCATGCTCAGAATTAAAAATGGCGTAAGCCTTAAATATGGAGGTATGTATGGGATTCACAACCAAAACCTGTGAGGAATTTGTAGACGTATTAGCATCCAAAGCCCCGGTTCCGGGTGGCGGCGGAGCATCTGCACTGGTAGGTGCCATCGGTATGGCACTTGGCAACATGGTAGGAAGCCTTACCGTTGGTAAGAAAAAATATGCAGATGTAGAGGCAGATATTATTGCACTGAAAGAGAAAGCAACCGCGCTTCAGGCAGATTTCCTTCGTCTGGTAGAAGCTGATGCAGAGGCATTTGAGCCGCTGGCAAAAGCATATGGTATGCCGAGAGAGACCGAGGAGGAAAAAGCAGAGAAAGCACGTGTCATGGCTATTGTTCTGAAGGACGCATGTGCAGTTCCTATGGAAATCATGGAGAAATGCTGTGAGGCCATTGATGTGATCGAAGAGTTTGCTGCAAAGGGTTCTGCTCTTGCAATCTCCGATGCAGGCGTAGGTGTTACATTCTGTAAGGCGGCACTTCTGGGAGCATCCCTGAATGTGTTCATCAACACCAAGTCTATGGCTGACAAAGAATATGCTGCATCTCTCAACGAGAAAGCAGATAAGATGATCGCTGACTACAGCAAAAAAGCAGACGAGATTTTCGCAGCAGTCAATGCAAGACTTCGTTAATATAAGAAAACAGGAGAGTAGAAAACCATGGCAAAACAGTTATTAGGTAAAGAAGTAACCGCAGCCCTGAATGAGAAGATTATCGGACAGGTGAAAGAGTTAAAAGAAAAAGGAGTATCCCCGAAGCTTGGCATTATCCGTGTTGGAGAAAGACCGGACGATATTTCTTATGAGACCGGTGCAACCAAGAGATGTGATACCCTTGGTGTGGAAGTAGAGAAAATCCTTCTGCCGGAAGATGTATCCAAAGAAGAACTTCTGGCAGTCATTGATAAAGTAAACAAAGACGATACCATTCACGGCGTTCTGATGTTCCGTCCGCTTCCGGCTCACTTAAAAGCAGTTCAGTCTGAGATCGAGAATGCACTGGATCCGGCAAAAGACGTTGACTGTATGACTCATCTTTCCCTGGCAGGCGTATTCGAGGGCAAACCCCTTGGATTCCCGCCGTGTACTCCGCAGGCTTGTATGGAGATTCTTGACTACTACGGAATCGACTGCAAAGGTAAAAATGCAGTAGTCATCGGAAGAAGCCTTGTAGTAGGAAAACCGGCAGCTATGATGCTCATGGGCAAGAATGCAACGGTAACGGTATGCCATACCAAGACGGTTGATGTTCCGGCTATCGCAAGAGAAGCAGATATCCTGATCTCCTGTGCAGGTGTGCTGAACAGTCTGACCAAAGAGTATGTACGTCCGGGACAGATCGTAATCGATGTTTCTATTAACTGGGATCCGGAAAAGATCAACAAAAAGGGCGGCAAGGGCGCTATCGCAGGCGACGCTGTATTTGATGAGGTTGAGCCGATCGTTGAGGCAATTACTCCGGTACCGGGCGGCGTTGGAAGCGTTACCACTTCTGTTCTCGTAGGACACGTTGTAGAAGCAGCTATGAGAAAGTTTGCATAAGCTATGCGAATCAGTATGCAGATTCTGGCGGATCGACTCCGCCAGAATTATCCGGAGTGCCGTTTGGGAAAAATGTCAGAGGACATGAATCTCAAACGGCCTCTTTTTTATCAGAACGGAACAGACTTTAAGAAAAATAAAGTATATATTACAAGGGCATCTGATTTGACGCCGGAGCAGCTTGCAGAGCACGGAGATAATCTGGTGCTGGCAGTAGGTGATTTTAAAGAAATGGAAACTCTGCCGGACGGAGTGGGCTGTTTTCCGCAGGAAATAAATGCGGAAGCACTGTTTAATACGGCGCAGCGTGCTTTTGATACCTATGACGCCTGGGATGAACGGATGCAGAGCATGGCACTTTCCGAGAGTACACTGAAGAGCCTTCTGGATGCTTCTTACCGGATTTTTCATAATCCTTTGATGGTCAGCACCACAGAAGGCTTTATGGTAGACCACAGCAGCCTCATGGATACCCTGCCGGAATTTCAGGAGATTCTGTCTCATAATCAGGTCAGTGTTGTAGCCTGCAGCGAGGAACATCAAGAGCCCTTTGCTGTACAGCACTACCAGGATCCGGTTACGAAGAGAAATAATCTTTTTGTGGAGATCTATGACAAGAACCGGAACAGCTATCGGGTAATTCTGGTGGAGGCATCACGAAAGTTAAGGCTTTATGATGAGTATCTGCTGCAGCATCTGGCAAAATATGTGCAGCAGATGCTGGAACGTTATACAGTGGTGCAGGAGGACATCAGCTATACCCTGGATCGCCTCTTGTCCAATATTCTGACGGAGGACAGCATTGGGGTGGATTCTCTGGAATCTCGGTTTGAGAGTTTTCATTGGAAGGAATCTCACCGTTATTTCTGCATGAATATTCATGTGTCGACGGTAGACCGGCAGAATCTGACGGTTGTCCGTTTTATCTGTAATCGTATTGAGAGTCTGATGAGGGGAAGCTGTGCTTTCCTGCTCCATGAAAATATTGTGGTTTACGTGAACCTGAATGATTATGGAAAATCATTGGAGGAAGCGTTGGAAGCGGTGAAAGAGTTCCTGAAAGATAGTTATTTAAAAGCGGGCATCAGTTATACATTTACGGGCTTGCGTTCTTTGAAGCAGTATTATCTTCAGTCCCGGATTGCATTGGAAGAGGGCATGAAGCGCTATCCACTGCGCTGGATCAACCGCTTTGAGAATATTGCGCTTGACTATCTTCTTGGAAAATGTACGGAAGTGCTGGAGCCAGAGGTTGTCTGCAGCCGTGCAGTATTAGACCTGAAAAAATACGATCAGGAGCATAAGACCGATTATTATCTGACACTGAAAACCTACATTACCTGTCAGATGAACGCGGTGCAGGCAGCAAAGAAACTATTTATCCATCGAAGTACGTTTTTGTACCGGATGGCTCATATCAAAGAACTGGTGCAGATTGATCTGGAAGATCCGGATCAGCTGCTGTATCTGCTGATGACCTATCGGTTGTTGGAAGAAGCATAAAGAGAGCACTTTTGTCAGCGCTGAATCGCGCGGCAGAAGTGCTTTTTGCTTGCCTTTTTGATTTCTTACGTTATAATAGGAACTGCGGTTGTTTGACCAAATAGCCGTCCGCAGGATTTACAGAAACGGAGATTTACAAAAATGATTTTAGCATGTCAGAATATATGCAAAGCATTCGGGGACAACGAAGTCCTCAAAAATGCTTCTTTTCATATTGAAGAGCGGGAGAAAGCGGCGATCGTTGGTATCAACGGTGCCGGAAAGTCTACACTTTTAAAAATTATCATAGGGGAGATGGCGGCAGATGACGGGCAGACGGTGATCAACAAAGGTGCCACCATCGGATATCTTGCTCAGCATCAGGAGATGCAGAGTGGAAACACGATTTTTGATGAGCTTCTGACGGTGAAGCAGGATGTGCTCGATCTGGAAGCTCGGATCCGCAGCATGGAGCTTTCCATGAAACAGGCAGAGGGTGCCGAACTGCAGGAGCTGATGGACCAGTATGCAAGACTGAGCCATGAGTTTGAGCAGAAGAACGGATATGCCTGGAAAAGTGAGATTACGGGTGTATTAAAGGGCCTCGGATTTACGGAAGAAGATTTTTCCAAGCATGTGGATACCCTGTCCGGTGGACAGAAGACCCGTGTTTCACTGGGTAAATTGCTGCTCTCCAAACCGGATATTATTATGTTGGATGAGCCCACCAACCACCTGGATATGGGTTCTATCACCTGGCTGGAGACCTTCCTCATGAACTATCAGGGAGCCGTACTCATCGTATCCCATGACCGGTATTTTCTGAACCGTGTAGTAACCAAGGTCATTGAGATCGATCAGGGAGAAGTGACTACATTCATGGGCAATTATTCCGATTACGCCCAGAAAAAAGCCATGCTCCGGGAAGCACAGATGCAGGCGTATTTGAACCAGCAGCGGGAGATCAAACATCAGGAGGAAGTCATTGCGAAACTGAAATCCTTCAACCGCGAGAAATCCATCAAGCGTGCCGAGAGCCGTGAGAAAATGCTGGATAAGCTGGATGTGTTGGACAAACCTTCTGAAGTAAAGGCAGATATGCATATTGAGCTGGAGCCGCGGGTGGTAAGCGGTAATGACGTACTTACAGTACTGGGACTGTCCAAGGCATTTCCGCCTCAGACATTGTTCAAGGATATTGATTTTGAGATTAAGCGTGGTGAGAGAGTGGCGCTTATCGGAAGCAATGGTACGGGAAAGACTACCATTCTGAAAATTTTAAATCAGGTGCTCCCGGCAGATGAGGGAGAAGTACATCTGGGCTCCCGGGTACAGATTGGTTATTACGATCAGGAGCACCATGTGCTTCATATGGAAAAGACGGTGTTTGAGGAGCTTTCTGATGCCTATCCGACACTGACCAATACAAAGATCCGCAACGTACTGGCAGCCTTTCTCTTTACCGGGGATGACGTATTTAAACGGATTAAAGATTTAAGTGGTGGTGAGCGTGGCCGTGTTTCCCTGGCGAAGCTCATGCTCTCGGAGGCAAATTTCCTCATCCTCGACGAGCCCACCAACCACCTGGATATCGTGTCCAAAGAGGTGTTGGAGGATGCACTGAACCATTATACTGGAACTGTGCTGTTTGTCTCTCATGACCGTTATTTCATCAATACAGTAGCAACCAGGATTTTGGATCTGGAAAATCAGGGACTGACCAATTATATTGGAAATTATGATTATTATCTGGAAAAGAAAGAGACGATGGTGAATTTTACCGCGGCTCCTTCGAAAATGGTTTCGGCAGAAGAGACAACCGCAGATACAGATTCCAAGCTGGACTGGAAGCAGCAGAAGGAGCAGCAGGCACAGCTTCGGAAAAAACAAAACGAGCTGAAAAAAGTGGAAAGCCGCATTGAAGAGCTGGAGGACCGGGATAAAGAGATTGATGCGGAATTGGAGAAGAAAGAAATCTTCACCAATGTGGCGGAAGTGACGAAGCTTTCCAAAGAAAAAGATGCCATCCAGACGAAACTGGAAGAATTATATGAAAAATGGGAAGAGCTGTCAGAATAGTTGACAGCTTTTTCAATGGGAGCTCTCATGTACAGTGGCGCAAGTGCGTAACAAGTGTTTGACAAAGATTAGACAGGGTTTTATAATTAGTGCAGTATATAAATCGGAGGTTTTTCTGATGGAGGAAAGACAAATATCAAAGGCGGTAATCAAAAGACTGCCGCGGTATTATAGATATCTTGGTGAGATTCTGAATAATGGAGTGGAACGTATCTCATCCAGCGAATTGAGCAATAAGATGCAGGTGACTGCTTCCCAGATCCGGCAGGATTTGAATAATTTCGGAGGCTTTGGTCAGCAGGGATATGGATATAATGTACAGTATCTGTACGATGAGATTGGCAAGATTCTGGGAGTGAATAAAACACATCCTATGATCATTATCGGTGGCGGTAATTTTGGACACGCCCTGGCGAACTATGATTTTGAGAAGAACGGATTTGTAACGAAAGCCATTTTCGATGTGCGTCCGGATCTTTGTGGAACGATGGTTCGCGGCATTCCGGTGATGATGATGGACGATCTGGAAGAGTTTGTGGAGCAGGAGCAGATTGAGATTGCAGTGCTCACCCTTCCAAAGAGCAAGGTACAGGAGGCAGCGACCAGACTGGTAGCATGCGGAATTAAAGCATTGTGGAACTTTGCTCATTTGGATCTGGATGTGCCGAAGGATGTGGTTGTGGAGAATGTTCATCTGGTGGACAGCCTGATGCAGTTATCCTACCGGATCAGCAGCTATGAACGGCCTGAGAACGGAGAATAAGGAAAGATAATAGGGGGCCGCTGCAAAGGAGTACCGGTAATGGATCGGAATTCTTTTGCGGCAGGCTCTTTTTTATGGAAATAGATATGATAGAAAAAGAAATTTTGAAATTGCTTCCTGACCGCCCGAACAGATCCCATAAAGGAATGTTTGGAAAGGTGCTTTGTATTGCAGGAAGTGTGAACATGGCAGGGGCTTCCTATCTGTGCGGTTATGCGGCGCTGCGGACAGGAGCAGGACTGGTACGGATTTTTACCAGAGAAGAAAACAGAGTCATTTTACAGATGCTTCTTCCGGAGGCAATTCTGACCACCTTTTCCGCGGAGAGGGAGGCGGAGGAAAAGCTATCCGAAGCCCTTGACTGGGCGGATACGGTGGCGATAGGACCTGGCCTTGGAAAAGAAACCTGGGCGGCTGCGCTGGTACAAAAGACGCTGACGGAATTTCATGGTCCTATGGTGCTGGATGCGGATGGAATTAACCTTGCAGCGAAACATCGGGAAGGACTCTTGCAGCATGAAGGCCCACTGATTGTGACGCCTCATGTGGGAGAGTTCGGAAGGCTGATGGATCAGCCGGCAGCAGCCATTTCTGCGGATATTCCGGGGCAGGCGAAGGCCTGTGCAGAGAAATATCATTGTATCTGTGTATTAAAAGATGCACCCACGGCCGTAGCGTTTCCGGATGGAGCCTGCTGGATAAATTCCACGGGAAATAATGGCATGTCCACGGCGGGAAGCGGCGATGTACTGACTGGAATCATTGCAGGCCTTTTGGGACAGAAGGTGAAAGCAGAAGATGCGGCACGGCTGGGCGTCTGGCTTCACGGAAGAGCAGGTGATCTGGCGGCCCGCACAGAAGGAACCTATGGCTTAATGGCCCGGCATCTGATTCAGTATCTGCCGGAGGCCATGAAAGGAGAAGAGGAATGAAACATTATATGAGAGTATGTGCAGAGATCAATCTGGATGCTGTTGCATATAATTTTAGAAATATGAAAGAAAATCTGAACCCGGAGACCCAAATGATCGCCGTGGTGAAAACAGACGGATATGGCCATGGAGCAGTGCCTATTGCACAGATGGTACAGGAGTACCCTTATGTATGGGGATTCGCAACGGCTACCATCGAGGAAGCTTTGATTCTCCGGAAGGAGGGCGTGAAAAAGCCTATTCTGATTCTGGGATTTGTGTTCCCGGATGCTTATGAGGATGTGGTACGCTATGATATTCGTCCGGCAGTATTTAAGCTGTCTATGGCGCGCCAGCTTTCCGAAGAGGCTGTTCGCCAGCAGAAGACGGTCCATGTGCATATTAAAGTGGATACAGGTATGTCCCGCATTGGATTTGCAGATACAGCGGAGAGTGCAGATATTGTAAAAGAGATCAGTGGACTGCCGAATCTGGAGACAGAAGGACTGTTTACTCATTTTGCAAGGGCAGATGAGCGGGATAAGACGGCGGCCAATGAGCAGCTGACAAGATACCAGGCATTTGCAAAACTTCTGGAGGATCGTCAGGTACCGATTAAATATCATCACTGCTCCAACAGTGCGGGTATTTATGATATGAAGGACGCCAACATGGATATCGTGCGTGCGGGGATTTCCATCTATGGCATGTATCCGTCGGATGAAGTCAACAAAATGGCAGCGCCTCTGGCTCCGGTTATGAGTTTGAAAAGCCATATTGTATTTATCAAAGAACTTCAGCCGGGTGCGGCCATCAGTTATGGTGGAACCTATGTGGCAGATCATGAGATGAAAGTGGCAACCATTCCGGTAGGATACGGAGACGGTTATCCGAGGGCATTGTCGGGCAAAGGCCGGGTATTGATCCGCGGATGTCAGGCGCCGATTCTTGGACGTATCTGCATGGATCAGTTTATGGTAGATGTATCCGATATTCCGGGTGTCCGGGAAGGAGATGCTGTTACCCTTATTGGTTCCGATGGCGGTTATGAGATCCGCATGGAAGAACTGGCGGAATTGACTGGTGGTTTCCACTATGAGCTGGCCTGCGACATCGGAAAACGGGTTCCCAGACGGTTCTGGAAAGATGGAAAAGTTGTGGCAACCCAGGATTATTTTTCTGAAAGCGGAATAACCAAAGCATAATCCGGAAATACTCTGACTGAAAAAAGAACAGATCGGAGTGAAAATATTGGTAATCAGACGCGGAGATGTCTATTACGCGGATTTAAGACTGGTGATAGGTTCGGAGCAGGGCGGCATCCGGCCGGTTCTCATTATTCAGAACGATATTGGCAACAGACATAGTCCTACGGTGATCTGCGCGGCCATTACGTCTAAAATGAATAAGGCAAAGCTTCCGACCCATGTGGAGTTGTGCGCATCGGCCTGTCATATGGTCAAGGATTCCGTGATTTTACTGGAACAGCTTCGTACGATTGATAAAAAAAGATTGAAAGACAAAGTGTGCCATCTGGACGGACCTATTTTGAAAAAGATAGAGGATGCCCTGAAAATCAGTCTGGAATTAGATACATAGGCTTGCAAACATTGATTTTGCGTGTTAAGATAGATAGCATGCATAGATGGCGTCCGCTTAGGGGCGCGGAAGAACGAAAGACGAGAAAAGGAGATTTAGTTTATGTCAGGACATTCCAAGTTCGCAAATATTAAACATAAGAAAGAGAAAAATGACGCAGCAAAGGGTAAGATTTTTACCATCATCGGAAGAGAGCTTGCGGTTGCAGTTAAAGAGGGTGGTCCGGATCCGAACAACAACAGCCGGTTAAGAGATGTAATCGCAAAGGCAAAAGCAAATAACATGCCGAATGACACCATTGACCGTGGTATCAAACGTGCAGCAGGTGATGCAAATGCTGTCAATTATGAGCATGTTACATATGAAGGATATGGACCAAGCGGAATTGCTATCATTGTAGAGGCTCTGACCGATAATAAGAACCGTACCGCTTCTAATGTGCGTAATGCATTTACCAAAGGAAACGGTAGTCTGGGAACTACTGGCTGTGTATCTTACATGTTTGATCAGAAAGGCCAGATCATTATTGACCGCGAAGAGTGCGATATGGAGGCAGATGACCTTATGATGCTGGCTCTGGATGCAGGCGCAGAGGATTTCTCCGAGGAGGAGGACAGCTTTGAGATCTTGACAAATCCGGATGATTTCTCCGCAGTCCGTGAGGCATTGGAGAAAGAGGGAGTTCCGATGGCTGAGGCTGAGATTACCATGATTCCGCAGAATTATGTGACTCTCAGTGATGAAAATGATATTAAATTCCTGAACCGTACGCTGGATCTCCTGGATGAGGATGATGACGTTCAGGCTGTTTACCACAATTGGGACGAGTAAAGATGATGTTTAAAGAAGGTACATGTCCGATCTGCCACGAAAAAATACAGGTTCCGGAGGACAGAGAGCAGATTATCTGCATGTTTTGTGGAAAAGAGATTTCTGTAGACGAGGCACTTGGAAAAGAGAAGAAAGAACCCCGGAAACTTGGTCAGGAAGAGCATCAGGAGTATGAAGACCGTGCACTGGCAAGAATGAAAGAACTGATTGAAACTTGTGATAATCCTATGAATAATTTTAAACGTACCCGTTATGAAGGGGAGTTTGAAGATTATTATGCGTCCAACAGAGAACTGTTTGAAGCTCTGGATATGATCTATACCGGTGGAGCATCAGGAGAGCAGACATTAAAGCAGATGGCTGATTGTCTGATAGAGACTGCCAGAGAACAGATTGAGCAGATTCGTTTCAAAGGGCGTAAGACCCAGAAGCAGTTGGATTATAATTTTATGATCAGTGTTTATCTGATTCCGGCTATTCGGAAGTATCCGGCAGATTTTTCCGAACCCTTTGCAGACTGCTTGGTACAGTCCTGGAATGAAGCATTTGGCACTACAATCGGAAAAGCAAGCTTTGATGATATTAACAAAGGTTTCCGCAGAAAGCTTTGCTATGTGACGACAGCTATCTGCGAGAATCTGGGAAAAGGTCCGGACTGTTATGAGTTAAAGACTCTGAAGGATTATCGGGATCAGTATATGGAGAAGACACCGGAAGGTCATGCGCTTGTAGACGAGTATTACGATATCGCACCAACTATTGTAAAGAGAATGGAACGCCAGCCAAACCGGGATCAGCTGTATAAAGAGCTTTATGAGCAGTATCTGGTTCCCTGCATTCACGAAATCGAGGCAGGCAAGTACGAAGAGTGCTGTAAACGTTACGAAGAGATGGTTCTGGATCTGAAGAGCCGTTATCTGAACTAAGGTATAAAATACCGGTCTTTCAGCCATACTTGGAAGAAGAAAAGTATGGTGGAAAGGCTGGTTTTTTATGGCGGAAAACGAAGATAAACTGGAGAAATACGGACAGCCGGAGGAATTGTCCCAGTCATCCCGTATCAGGGTTCTGACGATTATCGGAGAGGTGGAAGGACATGAGAATCTGGGAAGCAACAGTAAGACAACGAAATATGAGCATGTAATTCCATTGCTTGCAGCTGTTGAAGAAGACAACAATGTAGATGGACTGCTTGTTCTCATCAATACTGTGGGTGGAGATGTGGAGAGTGGTCTTGCTATTGCGGAGATGATTGCGTCTTTAAGCAAACCGGTGGTATCCCTGGTGCTTGGAGGAAGTCATTCGATTGGCGTTCCGTTAGCAGTGTCAGCAGATTATTCATTTATCGTACCAACCGGAACGATGATGATTCATCCGGTCCGTATGACCGGACTGATTATTGGCGTGTCGCAGACGTTTGATTATTTTAAACGGATTCAGGAACGGATTGTAAGTTTTGTGGTGTCTCACAGTCAGATACGAAAAGAACGGCTTACAGAGCTGATGCTTGAGACCGGGGAATTGACCAAGGACGTAGGAAGTATTCTGGTAGGCGAACAGGCAGTCAGGGAAGGACTGATTGATGAGGCAGGTGGCATTCAGGATGCATTTCGGAAACTTCACGAACTGATGAAGGCAGAAAGAGATTGAGTTTTGTCTGTTTTCTTGCTATAATGGGCGCATGTGAGCCGGGATGGGTAACTCTGGCGAGTGATGAATGTACGAGAGAAAAGGAGAGATACGATGGCAGTTTTAACAGGATTAGAGCCGGCAGGCGTATGGAAATATTTTGAGGAACTGAGCAATATCCCAAGAGGATCTTATCATGAAAAGGCAGCCAGTGATTACTGCGTGGCATTTGCAAAAGCACACGGGCTTGAAGTCTGGCAGGATCAGGCCTGGAATATTATGATGGTGAAAGAAGCATCGGAAGGATATGAGGATGCAGAACCCATTATTTTACAGGGACATCTGGATATGGTGTGCGAGAAGAAACCAGGCTGCACCATTGATTTTGAAAAGGACGGTCTGAAATTGGCCATTGACGGCGACAATGTCTATGCAGAGGGAACGACCCTTGGCGGAGATGACGGAATTGCTGTTGCCTATGCACTGGCACTTCTTGACGATGAAAGTATTCCTCATCCCCGTCTGGAAGTGATCTTTACCACCAGCGAGGAAGTGGGAATGGAAGGTGCATCTGCACTGGATCCGTCCGTGCTCAGAGGACATACCATGATAAATCTGGATTCTGAGGGTGAGGGTGTGCTGTTGGCAGGCTGTGCAGGCGGATGCCATATGCAGGTAAATCTGCCACTTAAAAGAGAAACTGTAACCGGTATCTTTGCAACGCTGAAAGTAGATGGTCTGAAGGGAGGACATTCCGGCACCGAGATCAATAAAGGCCGTGCCAATGCCAATCAGCTGCTTGGTCAGGTGCTCACAGCGTTGGCAGAGAAGGTTCCGTATCATCTGGTAACACTGGCAGGCGGACTGAAGGATAATGCCATTACCCGTGAAGCAGAGGCACAACTGGTATTTGCATCCCGTGAGGCAGCAGCAGAGGCAGAGAAAGTGGCAGCTGCCAAAGGAAAAGTATTCCGCGAGAACTGCAAAGAGACAGATGCAGGGGTGACGGTGACACTGACCGTTGAGGGAGAAGAAACAGCGGCGGCTATGACCGCAGAAAGCGCTGCTAAAGTAAGAGCACTGCTCATAAGAATTCCAAATGGTGTGGTTCGCATGAACCCGGATATTCCGACGCTGGTACAGACGTCTCTTAATGTAGGAATCATGACCTGTGAGGATTCCTTGCTGAATCTCCAGTATACAGTCAGAAGTTCTGTTGGAGATGAGAAGGAAAAACTGATTCAAGAGATTACTACTATTGCGGAGGAAGAGGGGGCTTCCATTGAGCGGAACGGCGAATATCCGGCATGGGAGTATCAGAAGGACTCCCCACTTCGCGCAAAAATGATGAGAATTTACGAAGAAATGTTTGGAAAAATCCCGACAGTAGAAGTGATTCATGCAGGACTGGAATGTGGTATTCTTTCCACGAAGATTCCGAATCTGGACTGTGTTTCCATCGGACCAAATATTTATGAAATTCATACCACAGAAGAACATATGAGCATTTCTTCTGTGCAGAGAATGTGGAATTATCTGGTGGAAATTGTAAAAACCCAATAATAGTACTGGTTTAACCGGTTTGCAGGGGAGATTTATGCAGACCGGTTTTTTACTTATAAAAATAATTTATGATTTTTATTATTAAAACTGGATAAAAAGTTCATTTTATGATACATTTAATAAATAAAATCATCATAAGGAAGGTGAGCAATTGGAAAATTATACAAAGTACAAGCTGAAAAGCAGTGATGAGCTCGCATCCGTCCTGGAGGGAAAGGACAATCTGTTTGTGATTGCCTGCAACAAGTGTTTCAAAGAATTTGACACTGTTGATGAGCCGGATTGCGATGAGTTCCTGAAGATCGCTGCTGAGCAGGGCAAAACCGTTACGGGCAGTGCAAAAGTTGATTTCCTGTGCAACAAGATGCACACAGAAAGAAAATTACAGGATCTGATTCCGGAAGGAACAGATCACGTGGCAGTCATTTCCTGTGGTCTTGGTATTCAGACGGTTGCAGACCTGGCAGGAAAGCCAGTGATTGCTGCAAGTAATACACTGAACTACAGAGGACATCACGGTATGGCTCTTACTAAGAAGAGCTGTGATGCATGCGCACAGTGCTATCTGAATATTACCGGAGGCGTCTGTCCGATCGTCGACTGTTCAAAGAGTCTTGTCAATGGACAGTGCGGCGGCGCAAAGAATGGAAAATGCGAAGTCGATCCTAATAAGGACTGCGCATGGGAGAAAATTTATCAAAGACTGGCGAAACAGGGGCGGCTCGAAGAATTTTTGAACCAGCCGGTGCAGGTTCGCGATTTCTCCAAAGTAAATTTCAAAGTGATCAACGAGTATGTGAAGTCGATCAGAGACGACAGGCTGAATGGATACTATGGCGGCGTTCATCCGTCAGAGCATAAGGAATTCAGTGAGCATATTGCACTGAAGAGATTCCCGGAGCCAAAGACACTGGTGATCTCCATGTCACAGCATCTGGGTGCTCCGGCCAATCCGATCGTTCAGGTGGGCGATACAGTCAAAGTTGGTCAGAAAATCGGTGAAGCAGCAGGATTTATCAGCGCTCCGGTTCATTCCAGCGTAAGCGGAACCGTTGTTGCAGTGGAACCGCGTATGCATGGAACAAGAGGCAGCGAAGTAATGGCTGTTGTCATTGAGTCCGATGGAAAAGACACACTGCATGAGTCTGTACAGCCCCATGGTGATCTTGACAGCCTGACTCCGGATGAGATCATTGAGATTGTCAAAGAAGCAGGAATCGTTGGTATGGGTGGTGCAGGTTTCCCGACCTGTGTCAAACTGAAACCAGCCAAACCAGTTGATACCATTCTTCTCAATGGATGTGAATGTGAGCCATATTTAACAGCAGACCACAAAGTTCTCCTTGAGTTTGCAGATGACATTATTTTTGGCTTGAAAGCAATCCTGAAGACAACCGGTGCTGAGAAAGGTATCATTGTCATTGAGGATAACAAACCGGATGCCATCGAACTGCTGCAGGAAAAAGTTGCCAACATCGGCAACATGGAAGTCTTCGTTGCAAGAACCAAATACCCGCAGGGTGCTGAGAAGACTCTGATCAAGCGCGTGATGGGACGAAAGGTTCCAAGCGGCGGTCTTCCGGCAGATGTTGGTGTTATCGTAGATAATATCAGTACTGTAAAGGCAATTTCCGATGCGATCCAGAAAGGCATGCCTCTGATCGAGCGTGTTACAACGATAACAGGCGAGAAGATCAAGAACCCGGGCAACTTTATTATCAAGATCGGCACCAGCGTAAAAGACCTGATCGATTATTGTGGTGGATTCACTGACGATGACGTACTGGTCAAGATGGGCGGACCGATGATGGGATTCCCTCTGAATACACTGGACGTACCGATGATGAAAGGCTCCAATGGTATTATTGCCATTGAACCGGATGAAACAAAAGAGCAGCCGTGTATCAAGTGCGGCCGCTGTGTTGATGTCTGTCCGATGGAACTTTCTCCGCTGTATTTTGTGAAATATGCAAAAGAAGAGAACTGGCAGGGCATGAAAGACATGAACGTCATGGATTGCGTAGAGTGCAGATGCTGTCAGTATATCTGTTCTTCCAAGATTCCGATCATCAACAGTATCAAAGCCGGAAAAGGTGCAGTAAGGGGGATGAAGTAATATGTTGATTACCCAGTTAAAAGCAAAAGAAACGATCACTTCCCTGACAGCTGGAAAAAAGGTGTTCATCATCAACTGTCATGGATGCAAAGAAGTTCGTTTTCCGGAAAAAGAAGCTGTTGAACTTCAGAAGGAACTTGCCGCTGAAGGAAATGTGACAGGAATCATGACAACGGATTATATCTGTAACCCGGAAAACATGGAATTACGTCTTAAAAGACATATGAGCAAGATCCAGGAATCAGATCTGGTGTTAGTATTCTCCTGCGGTGTTGGTGTACAGACCGTGGCAGAATATCTGGCTGACAAAAAAGTCTGTGCAGCCTGCGATACATACCCGGTACCTGGTTTCCAGGGTGTGACTCCGCTGGAGTACAAATGTGACCAGTGCGGTGAGTGCTATCTGAACCTGACAGGCGGAATCTGCCCGATCACGGCATGTTCCAAGAGCCTTGTGAACGGACAGTGCGGTGGTTCCAAGAATGGAAAATGTGAAGTAGACAGTGATATGGAGTGCGGCTGGGAGCGTATTTACAGACGTCTGAAAGAAATCGGACGGCTTGACGCGCTGAAATGCCCGACACAGATTCATAACTTCGCAACAGACGATGAGGTAAAATAAAAGGATTGGAGCAATAATACAATGAAAATGAAAGAATTATTTGACCGTGGTGAATTCGTAGTTTCTGCTGAAGTAGGACCGCCTAAAGGAATCCATGTAGAGGAACTGGTAGAGGAAGCAAAAACATATCTGAAAGGTGTTCATGCCGTAAACGTAACAGATAATCAGTCTTCTGTTATGCGTCTTGGCTCTCTTGCAATGTGTAAAGTTCTCAAAGATGCTGGCATGGATCCAATCTTCCAGCTGGCATGCCGAGACAGAAACCGTATCGCTCTGGAGTCTGATCTTCTGAGCGCTGCCATGTTCGGTATTGAGAATATTCTCTGCCTGACCGGCGATCATACAAAGATGGGTGATCATCCCCAGGCAAAACCGGTATTTGACCTTGATTCCGTATCCCTTCTTCACACAGTGAAACTGCTGGAGTCAGGCGTAGACCTTGGTGGAAATCAGCTGGTAGGTGAGCCGCCGAAATTCTCCAAAGGTGCGGTTGTATCTCCCTGCAGTGATTCCGTTGATGCACAGCTTGCAAAGATGGAGAGAAAAGTGGCTGCAGGTGCTGATTACTTCCAGACCCAGGCTGTTTTTGAGCCGGAGAAATTTATTAAGTTCATGGAGAAAGCAAAACAGTTCGGAAAACCGGTACAGGTTGGTATCATTATTCCGAAATCTGCCGGAATGGCAAAATTCATGAACAACAATGTTGCCGGTATTCATGTTCCGGATGAGATGATCGAGGAACTGAAAGCAGATAAAGAAAAGACCAAAGCAGGTATCACTGGTGTTGAGATTGCTGCACGTATTATTAAAGAGTGTAAGCCCTACTGCCAGGGTGTACATATTATGGCCCTTGGTTGGGAGTCCAAGATCCCGGCACTGCTGGAGCAGGCTGGAATTTAATTCCAAGTTTTATAAAGGAGCTGTCCGAATCCCGGACAGCTCTTTTTTTCAGAAAGACTAAAATTCCTTTGATATTCTTAACATTTCTAAAGATTCTCCGAAATCCCACATATTTGAAAAAATGTATGGTAAGCTATAAAAGCTGCGTAGCAGCGATTTTGCGAATGGGGTTCTGAATAGTTACAAAAACTTAATAAATAACAGTTATTGCAGAGAGGAGCGTTTTTTATTTTGAAACCACTTGTAGAAGTACGGGATATGTGTAAAATTTATAATCCCGGTGAAAATGAGGTGCGTGCACTGGATCACGTGAGCCTCACCATAGATCAGGGAGAGTTCGTGGGAATCATCGGTCATTCTGGCTCTGGAAAATCAACTTTGATGAACATGTTGGGATGTCTGGATATACCGACTTCCGGATCCTATTATTTGAATGGAAAGGATGTCTCTCATATGTCAGATGACGAATTGTCGGATATCCGGAATGTGGAGATTGGTTTTATTTTTCAGGGATTTAATCTGATTCCCAACCTGACGGCGCAGGAAAATGTGGAGCTGCCGCTGATTTACCGGGGAGTAGGCAAGAAAGAGCGGGAGGCACTGGCTCAGGAATCCCTGAAAATGGTAGGACTTGCCCAACGAATGGATCATAAGCCCAGCGAGATGTCAGGAGGACAGCAGCAGAGGGTAGCCATTGCAAGGGCCATTGCGGCAAAACCTCCGGTAATTCTGGCAGACGAACCGACGGGAAATCTTGACTCCCGGTCGACCCAGGAGATTATGAATATTTTAAAAGATCTTCATAAAGACGGAAGAACGGTGATTCTTATCACCCATGATGATGAGATCGCAGCGCAGGTACACCGGGTAATCCGGATCAAAGACGGAAAAGTAGAAGCTGATTTTTATAATGAAGAGGCACAGGGAGGACATGAAGATGATTTTAAAGAAGTCTAAGACGAAAAAAGAAGAGAATACGACGGAACTTACAGTACAGAAGAAGACGTTGACACCGGAGCAGAAAAAGAAACGGAAGAAACGGATCATCGCCGGTGTGGCAGCCGTTGTTATTGTGGGATTTGCAGTGAGCAGAATGCTTACTCCTGCAGCGCTTCCCATGGTGTCGGTCCGCTCTGCACAGGTAGGAAATATTGAGCAGAGTGTAGATGCCAGCGGTACCGTGACTACGGAGGAGTCAAAGACGTATTTTTCACCGGTGGGGGCAAAGATATCCGAGTGTAAGGTGCAGGCGGGAGATGCAGTGGCAGCAGGAGATGTGATGCTGGTCTATGATGCACAGGATCTGGAGGAAAGACAGAAGGAAGCAGAGCTTCAGAATGATGAAGCAAAATATACCTATGAGAACACGATAGGTAAGAGCAACAAAGACGCTTCCGAGTACAGCCGTTCCAGCCATGATGTGGAGATCCTGGAGCAGCAGGTGGAGGACTGGAAAGCAGAGGTCCATGCACTGAAGCAGTACATTACGGATATGGGATGTTTCTTACGAGAAGCCCAGAACGAAGGCCATGAAAATGATGTGGAAGAGTATCAGAATAAGATTGACCAGGCAAATAACACATTGATGGTAAAAGAAGAAGAGCTGGCTGATTTCCAGAGCAATCTGTCTGAGCAGAAAGGAATCAAGAACTCCACGGAGGATTCCATGCTCACGGCCAGCGGAAAGAAACAGATCGAGGCAACCAAAGATCTGGCAGCATTAAAGGCTTCCCAGGTGACAGACGCAGTAGCACAGGTGACAGACGGACTGAAAGCAGAATTTAATGGTGTTGTCACGGATGTGAAGGCTGTGAATGGCGGAACAGTGGAAGAAAACGGAGAATTGCTCACTGTTGACAGTACAGAAAATGTCTGCGTGAAGGTGTCACTCAATAAGAGTGATCTGGAGAAGGTAAAAGAAGGACAGAAAGCAGCAATTACGATTGTTGGTAAACCGTATGAGGGAACCGTTACCCGTATCAGCCGTTCTGCGACGAAGAATGAAAAAGGCGCTGCTCTTGTGACGGCGGAGATCCACATTGACAATCCGGATCAGGATCTATATCTGGGCGTGGACGGAAAAGTAACGATCCAGGGAAATAAGGCAGAAAATGTGGTAACGGTTCCCATCGAGGCAGTCAACATTGGAAAAGACGGAAGCTTTGTTTATATCGTTGATGAAAATGGGATGATTGAAAAACGAATTATCACAACCGGACTTTCTTCAGCAGAGGCAACGGAAGTGAAGGAAGGTCTTGACGGAACCGAACGGGTGGTATTAAGCGTGGATGCCGGAATTGAGGAAGGAATGCAGGTTACGCCTGTGGAGGAATAAAGCATGGGACAGCTTTTCGAATACATAAAAATGGCATTGTCCAATATTAAAATGAACAAGGGCCGGTCGTTTCTGACCATGCTCGGCATTATTATTGGTGTCTCTTCTGTTATTCTGATTATGTCCATCGGAAACGGAGCAAAATCCGAAATGGAGAATGAGCTCACTTCTGTGGCAGGAGGACAGATATATATTTATGCCAATTCCAATCTGGATGGTGAAATACCGACGGTGACGGCAGAAGACAGGGATGCATTAAGAAAACTTCCGGGTGTAAAAGGAGTCAGTTCCATGGCAGGCTCCATATTGAACAGCGTTAAGACCGGAAAAGGAAATTTCGAAGCAGTGGTCGATTATACGGACCCGGATTATGAGTATTCCACGAATCCAACCATGCTTTATGGACACTGGTTTACCTGGGATGATTACGACAGTGGATTGGATGTGGCGGTTCTATCAGAAAAAGATGCTATTCGGATGTTTGGGACTGCTGATGTGGTGGGGCTTACGTTTGAAATGGATGATGGAAGTTCCATTAAAGATGTCCGGATTGTAGGCGTGAAAAAAGCACTGGATGGAACTTTTGTAAATGAAGGGTATGGCGATTATCTTGGTATAACAGTGCCGCTTACATCGGATTCCTACTGGGCAGAAAACCAGGACTTTGATTCGGTATATCTATTCTCTGAGAATACATCTGCGACGGCTGAGCTTGCAGAAAAGGGTGTCAATCTGCTAAATGCCCGCCATGGAATGACAGGACAGGATGCGTTTCTGACAGAGGATTTTGAAAGCCAGATGGCATCTATCATGCAGGTGCTCGATATGATTACTATTTTTATTATGCTGGTGGCGGCTATTTCTCTGTTGGTCGGCGGCATTGGCGTTATGAATATTATGCTGGTATCCGTTACCGAGCGGACACGGGAGATCGGAATCCGAAAAGCATTGGGAGCCCGGACGAAATCAATCCTGCTGCAGTTTCTGGCAGAGTCCGCCATTATTACTGGTATTGGCGGCATGATTGGGATTGTAATTGGAATTGCAGGGGCCTATGCCGTCTGCGCACTGCCTATGGTCAGCTTTGGGCCTGCAGTCAGTGCAGGAGCTGTCATTGGAGCAACTGTATTTTCCTGTACCGTTGGTATCTTCTTCGGAATTTATCCTGCAAAAAAAGCGGCACATTTGAGCCCGATTGAAGCACTTCGCAGAAATTAACACAGGCTGCATAGAACGGGGCAGAAAGTGACAGCCTGTGAATGGAACATCCGCTGCCATTTTCTGCGCTCAACAATCAAATATATTTTGATAGTCAAAATATATTGACAAACACAAACATATGCTATATACTTTGAAAGTCAAAGTAATATCAACTATGAATTTAAGAGGTGTATAACATATGTGGAAGGACAGTATCAGTGCCCTGGACAGAAAGAGAAAGCGTATTCTGCAGGCAGGTGGACAGGATCGTATTGAAAAACAGCACAAGAGCGGCAAACTGACAGCCAGAGAAAGAATTGACCTGCTCTTTGATCCGGGCACCTTTGTGGAAGTAGATAATTTTATTGAATCCCGAATTGATGATTTTGGACTGGACAAGAAAAGAGTGCCGGGAGACGGTGTTGTGACTGGTTATGGCGAGATCGGCGGCAAGACCGTATTCGTATCTTCCGAGGATTTTACTGTCATTGGCGGTTCCTTGGGAGAATATCACTCTATGAAAATTGCCCGCATTCAGGATATGGCATACGATATGAAAGCTCCGATCATTATGATCAACGACAGCGGCGGAGCCCGTATTGAGGAGGGAATTGATTCTCTGAGCGGTTATGCAAATATTTTCCTGAGAAATACCAAGGCATCCGGTGTGATTCCGCAGATTGCAGTAATCGTAGGACCTTGTTCAGGCGGAGCATGCTATTCTCCGGCTATCTGTGATTACATTTTTATGGTGGAAGAGATTGGTAAAATGTTCATTACCGGACCGCAGGTTGTAAAGACGGTGGTAAACGAGACCTGTACCGTAGAAGAACTGGGAGGGGCTGCTGTTCATGCAACAAAGAGTGGGGTGACTCATTTTACCTACAAAGATGAGGAGACCTGCTTTGAGGGAGTACGGCAACTGCTTTCCTATCTGCCGAGCAGTTATCTGGAAAGGCCGAAACTGGTGAAGGACAAGGAGGATACTTCTGCAAAGAAATCCCTTCTTTATTCCCTGAACAATCTGGTCAGAAGGAATAAGATTGAGCCCTATGACCGCTGCGAGGAACTGACAGAAATCGTGCCGGACAATTCCAGAAAAGCATATAATGTGCTGGAAGTGATTGACCGGATCTGTGATAAAGATTCCTTCATGGAAGTGCAGAAAGAGTTTGCGAAAAACGTAGTGGTTGGTCATGCAAGAATCGGTGGCCGCAGTGTGGGTATTGTGGCGAACCAGCCTATGGTGCTGGCAGGCAGCCTTGACTATGATGCATCTGATAAGGCAGCACGTTTTATCCGGACCTGTGACTGCTATAATATTCCGTTGGTAGTGCTGGTGGATGTGCCTGCATTCATGCCGGGAACGGCACAGGAGCATAAAGGAATTATTCGTCATGGTGCTAAAATGCTCTATGCATTTTCCGAGGCAACGGTGCCGAAGATTTCTGTTATTATGAGGAAAGCATACGGCGGTGCTTATATTGCAATGAACAGTAAAAACATGGGAGCTGATATTGTCTACGCATGGCCGGGAGCAGAAATTGCGGTTATGGGAGCAGAAGGAGCAGTGAATATTGCATTCAAGCGCGCTATCAGTGAAGCAGAGAATCAGCAGGAGACCAGAGATCAGTTGGTGCAGGAGTACAAAGAAAAATTCATGAACCCCTATGTGGCGGCTTCTCGTGGATTTGTAACGGAGGTAATTAAGCCTGCGGAGACGAGAAAACGTCTGCTTGCAGCCCTGAATATGCTGAAAAACAAACAGGTGGCAGATGTTCCGAAGAAGCATGGTAATATTCCACTATAAAACGTTGGTTCGAGGGCACAAAAAACAGCAATCGTTCTTGTGCTCATGAACGAAAAAAAGATTTAGATATAAATAATGCATAATGATAGTTGGAATTTCGAAACTCTAATTGTGAAAAACTGACAATTTTCATGAGCAAATTGATGTGCTATACTATGCTCATGATAATGTGAAAGGAGGGTTTTGGAGATGTTAAAAGACTTGACAAGTGAGAACCTGATTAAGCTCAACATCGAGGCAACTGACTGGGAAGATGCGGTTCGTAAAGCTGCTCAGCCGTTACTGGATGCCGGCAAAGTAAAACAGTCTTATGTCGATGATATCATTGTCGGAGCAAAAGAATCAGGTCCGTATTTTGTACTTGCCCAGCATGTGGCACTTCCCCATGCAAGACCTGAAGCGGGAGCGCTTGAGAGCGCAATCGGTATTGCAACTTTAAAAACACCGGTAGAATTCGGAAGCGAGGCTAACGATCCGGTTAAGTATTTATTCTGCTTAAGTGCAAGAAATAATACAGAGCACCTGGAGGCGCTGGCTGATCTGGCAGAGAGACTGGAGGATGAAAATTTCTTCAAGATGCTGGATAATGCAACCGGAGCTGAAGAGGTTCTTGCATACCTCAACAAATAAGTCACATATTTTTTAAAGGAGGAATTGAACAATGTATAGAGCATTAGTATGCTGCCGTGCTGGAATGGGTTCCAGTATGCTTCTTAAAATCAAAGCTGATCAGGTAATCAATGAGAACAATTTCCCGATCAAAACTGAGCATGGAAATCTGGATTCTATCGTTGGATTCAACGGAGATCTGGTAATCACCATGGATGACCTTGCAGGAGAGCTGAAAGATAAAGTTCCGTATGCACTGGGAATCAGAAATATCGTAGACAAAGTAGAAATGAAATCTAAATTGGAAGAGTTTCTGGCTACGAAGCAGTAATTAAGACTGCAGGTGAATGAAAGACGGCTGCGCGTTAAGCGTTGACCATATATTTTAAACAAGGGGAGAAATTCAAAATGTTAGATGCAATCTTAGCACAGTCAAGGAACACAGCCTTGATCATGGGTCTTGTAGCCCTCATCGGTCTGCTTCTTCAGAAGAAGAACGCTGTAGATACCATCAGTGGTACTGTTAAGACCGTTATCGGATTCATGGTATTCAATATCGGATCCAATGCAATGTCTGCTGTAGTAAGCGACTTCACTACTCTGTTCAACACCGCTTTCGGTATTGACGGTGTAACCACTCAGGTAGAGCTGGCAACCGCTCTTGCTCTGGATACATACGGAACAGAGGTAGCTCTGGTATTTGTAATCGGATTTGCTATGAACCTTGTGTTTGCAAAATTTACACCGTTCAAATCCATCTTCCTTACCGGACAGCACTTCCTGTATTTCGCATGTGTTATCGCTCTGGTATTCATCGCTAATGGTACACCGATGGTAGTTACTGTTGTAGCTGGTGGTATCCTTCTTGGATTCTTCGGTGCAGCACTGCCGACTCTGTGTCAGCGTTTCATGGTTGATCTGACTGGTGCAGACAACCTGTCCATGGGTCACTTCAACTGCCTTGGTTATGCATTCTCCGGATATGTAGGATTACTGTTCGAGAAAGCTGGCGGAAACAAAGAGAAATCTGATGCAAGCAACGTAAATATGCCGAAATTCTTCGAACTGTTCAGAGACTTCGTATTCTCTGTAGCACTGTTCATGGTAGTTCTGTTCTACATCGCAGTAGTAGCTTGTGTTGTAAACGGACATATGGACGTAGTTCTTGAGAAATCCGGAAACAACATCTGGTTCATCTATCCGTTCCTGCAGGGTCTGCAGTTTGCGGCTGGTATGAGCGTCCTGATCTATGGTGTTCGTCAGTTCATCGCAGAGATCACCGCAGCATTCGTTGCAATCTCTGAGAAATACATTCCGAACTCCAAACCTGCAGTTGACTGCCCGGCTATTTTCCCGTTCGCACCGACCGCAGTTCTGATCGGTTTCGTTGGATCTTTCCTTGGCGGACTTGCAGCAATGGCTATCATGGTAGCTATGCACAGCAGCACCATCATGATCCCGGCAGCTGGTATCTGCTTCTTCTCCGGCGGTACTTGTGGTGTATTTGGTAACATCCACGGTGGCTGGAAAGGTGCATTCGTTGGATCCTTCATCGTTGGTATGGCTCTGACTGGCCTGCCGCTGATCCTGTATCCGGCATTTGCAGCACTTGGAATCGCAGACGCTTCCTTCCCGAACGTTGACTACAACATCATCGGAGCTGTATTAAATACCATTTTAGGTATCTTTAGATAATTATTTATCAGGGGGCAGGGAGCATATCCCTGCCCTCGCTTTCATTACGAGGAAAATTATGGAACTGAAGGAAGTCTGGAAGGACAGAAAATTAAAAGGCGTACTGGTAAAGGTAGTGGATAATCCGGCAATGGCCGTGATTGCACAGCAGTGTGGGATGGATTTTGTGTTTTATGACTGTGAGCACGGAGTTCTTTCCTACGAAAAGCTGCACGACCTGATGGTGATGGCAAACGGAAGAGGATTTCCTTCTGTTGTGCGTGTGCCGCAGCTGGCTAGAGCGGATGTATCCAAGATTCTGGATTACGGTGCATCTGGTGTGATGGTACCCATGATTGAGACGCGGGAACAGGCAGAACTTCTGGCAGGCTGGAGCAAGTATCCGCCAGTGGGAAGAAGAAGCTATTCCGGCGGAGCCAATACGGATTACGGTCCCAGCGGCGGACATGCACAGAATATGGAAAAGATGAATCGGCATACCATGACCATTGCTCAGATTGAGACGGTCAAAGGTGTGGAGAACATCGACGAGATCCTGAGGGTGGAAGGTATTGACGCGGCGATTGTAGGTCCCTGTGACCTGGGAATCTCCATGGGCAATCCTGATAACGTGATGGATGAACGGGAACTGGCCTTGATTCAGAAAGTAGTGGATGCCTGCAAACGGCATGACAAGGCTTTTGGAATTATCGGCGGCATGAATCTGCTTTCACATTTTCGTGAGGATATTAATATTTTGGTGGCAGCAATTGACACCAATATTCTCCGTGCGGGCATGAAAAAAGCAGTAGAAGAGTATGAACAACTATAAGGAATAGTAGAAAGGAGCCATTATGGCAACTGATAAAGAACAGGTAAAAGAGTTTTTAGACATTGCATCCGGACAGGTACAGAAATGGATCGACAGCATTGATGTTGATGCACTTTCAGCTGCAAAAAAACTGATCCTTGATGCTGAGGCAAACAATAATCGTGTACACGTAACCGGTATCGGTAAACCTGCACATGTAGCAGGATATATTGCATCCCTTCTTTCCAGTACCGGAACTCCGGCTTACGAGCTGCACGGAACTGAGGCTGTACACGGAAGTTCAGGACAGGTTCGCCCGGGAGATGTGGTAATCGCAATCTCCAATAGTGGTGAAACTATGGAACTGAAAGCAACGGTAGAGACACTGAAGAGAAATGGTGCAAAGATCATTTCCGTAACCCGTTCTGCAGAGTCCTGGCTTGGTAAAGCAGGTGATGTTGCATTGGTTGCAGGTGTTGAGCAGGAAGGTGATTCCATGAACAAACCACCTCGCGCGTCCATTCTGGTTGAGATCATGATGCTTCAAACCTTAAGTGTTCTGTTGCAGAATGAGAAAAATCTGACACCGGAAATTTACGTTACCTGGCATCCGGGCGGATCTCTTGGAAAGAGCATCAGAGAAGGAGAGAAATAAATCATGATGAAAATGGAAGGCATTATCACTCCGATCGTCACCCCGTTCCATCGTGACGCGGAGCAGAGCATTAACTATGAAGCAACTGAGAAACTGATCAACCACCTGATTGAGCATGGCGTAAATGGTATTTTCATCCTTGGAAGTAACGGTGAGTTCCATGTAATCGATGAAGACGAGAAGATCGAGATGACCAAGAAGGTTGTTGAGATCGTAAACAAAAGAGTGCCGGTATATGTAGGAACCGGAAGCTGCTCTACCAAGGCTACCATTCGTCTGTCCAAGGCTGTAGAGGCTGCTGGTGCTGACGCTCTGTCTGTTATCACTCCTTACTTCCTGAAACCAACTAATGAGAACCTGTATGCTCATTATAAAGCAGTTGCTGAGAGCGTAAATATCCCGATCGTTCTTTACAACATCCCGAAGGCTACCGGCTGCCCACTGGATCCGGAACTGGTAGATCGTCTGGCTGATTTTGAGAACATCCAGGGTATCAAAGACTCCAGCGGAGAGCCTGAAAGACTGCAGGCATATGCTGAGATCAGCAAACGCAAAGATCTGCAGCTTCTGGTTGGAAGTGATTCCAAGATCTCCTATGCATATGGCCTGGGTGCTACCGGTGCTGTTGCAGGAACCAGTAATGTTATTGTTGACACTCTCGTAGGTCTGGATAAGGCTCTGAGAGCAGGTGAGACTGAGAAAGCTGAGAAGCTTCAGAAAGATATCGATGTTCTTCGCGGTGTGCTGAAACTTGGTACCGTTCCGAGCGTTATGAAACGTGCAACCGAGCTGGCTGGTATCGCAGAGATCGGACCGGCAAGACTTCCGGTTCAGGAACTGACTGCTGAGGATGACGAGAAGATCAAAGAAATGCTGAAATACTACGGCCTTAACTAAGTAAAAATAAAAAGGAAGAATGACATGGGCGAATATACAATTGAAGAAGACCGCGTAAAACTGACACTGTACACCGCAGGGAATCTGTGCCTGACTCTGATACTGATGTTTATCTGTGCAGAGTTTATGAATCGTGTGTTCTATCTGGGCGTGTTCTTAGGTGCTACAGGAATCTGGTTTGCTGTTAAGTATATGTTCCGTTATGGAAAGAAACTGACACAGAATATTCCGGTCTGCACGTTTAAGAAAAAAGAGCTCGTGATCTATTCTCTTCCCCGCGGGCCTGTAACCATGCAGTACTGCAAAATCAAGGAAGTCAAAGTGCTTCGTGATCATAAGTCCATCAAACTGTTTTTTGCATCAGATGAGGTGACCCATCCGTCGGGATGGAACTATGTGGGTGTCATCTGGCCATTCCGTAAGCAGGAGTTGGCTGAGACGGAGGAGCGCGTAGTGGAAGTTATGAAAAAACATAATCTGAATGTAACCGTCGTGGACAAGAAATAAGAGGAGGATGCTAATTATGCAGAAAGTGGAAATTACAAAGAGAATCGCTGATACTGGCGCTATGGCCATTGTTCGTGTTCAGACTGTAGAAAGAGGATATGAGATCGCAGAAGGCTGCCTGGCTGGTGGAATCGACTGTATGGAGATCAGCTACACCCTTCCAAACGCAGGTGAGGTAATTGCTGCCCTTCGTGAAAAATTTGGTGACAAACTGGTTGTAGGTGCTGGTACCGTTCTGGACCCGGAGACTGCAAGACATGCAATCCTGGCTGGCGCACAGTTTATCATCGCTCCGAACCTGAGCACAGAGGTTGCAAAAGTCTGCAACCGTTATCAGATTCCGTATGCACCGGGCTGCACAAGCATCACCGAGGCAATTACCGGACTGGAGTATGGTGCTGCTTTCATCAAAGCATTCCCGATTTCTGACTTCTACGGTCCGAAGCTGGTGTCTGTATTCAAGACCCCGACTCCGTTCATGCCGATTCTGGCATCCGGCGGAATCACTCTGGACAACCTGAGCGATTATGTGAAGAGAGGCGTAGATTGCTGTGGATTCGGAGGACTTTTAACCAAAGGTACTTCCGAGGATATCGCTGCTAACGCAAAACAGATCAAGACCATCATTGATGAGACTCGTGCATCTATGAAATAAATCCTGATTGCAGGATATGGAAGTCCCCTGACAGCTGCTGCTGGAAGGGGATTTCTTTGTTTGCGCGCCATGGGCGCGCTCTAACGGGTGTAAGTCCCGAACATGCCCGGGTAGTGGGAAATGTATAGCCAAACAGCAAGGGTGTCTACCGTGAGGTGGAATCTGAAGGAAGCTGTAGGCGAATCTCTGGTCCGACGGACAGAAATCGCATATAAGGCTAGGCTTCGAGTGATAAGCTGGCAAAGAACAGCGAAGTCTAATAACTACCACGTTTGTAGAAGCAGAGTAAATGCGGCGGATATATGGAGAGAAAGAGCGTGCACCTTAAGCGTGGAGGTCTCACAGAGGTTTCATTAGCCTAGTAACAACGAACTGTGAGAAGTCAGCCGAGCCCATAGTAGCGAAGAAGTCTCTGTAATGGGGATGGAGCGAAGGGGCGAACAATCAATCAGTTTGAGTATGTCTCGTATTGCAGAAATGACAACATCTGCCGTAACCAATCGGGTAAAAGGTGGTCAAATCAAGCGAGACGGAAAGGAAAGAACGCATGGACACAAGTAATCTAATGGAGCAGATATTATCTAGTGATAATCTCAACAGAGCATATCTGCAAGTCGTACGAAACAAAGGTGCTGAGGGAGTGGACGGAATGAAGTACACAGAATTGAAGGAACACCTTGCAAAGAACGGCGAAACCATCAAGGGACAGTTGAGGACAAGAAAATATAAGCCTCAGCCAGTACGAAGAGTGGAGATACCAAAGCCTGATGGCGGTGTCAGAAACCTGGGAGTACCAACAGTAACAGACAGATTCATACAACAAGCCATCGCACAGGTGTTAACACCAATCTATGAGGAACAGTTCCATGACCACAGTTACGGATTCAGACCTAATAGATGTGCACAGCAGGCAATTCTAACGGCACTCGATATAATGAATGACGGAAATGACTGGATTGTAGACATCGACTTGGAAAAGTTCTTTGACACAGTAAACCATGATAAGCTAATGACTTTAATTGGAAGAACAATTAAGGACGGAGATATCATCTCTATTGTAAGGAAGTATCTAGTGAGCGGAATTATGATAGACGATGAGTATGAGGATTCCATTGTAGGAACTCCACAAGGAGGAAACCTTTCTCCGTTGTTGGCAAACATCATGCTCAATGAACTTGATAAGGAAATGGAAAAGAGAGGGCTTAACTTTGTACGATATGCAGATGACTGTATTATCATGGTCGGAAGTGAAATGTCCGCGAATAGAGTTATGAGAAATATCTCACGATTCATCGAAGAAAAGCTAGGGCTCAAGGTCAACATGACTAAGAGTAAAGTAGACAGACCAAGCGGACTTAAATACCTTGGATTTGGGTTCTACTTTGATTCAAGAGCACATCAGTTTAAGGCAAAACCACATGCTAAATCAGTAACGAAGTTTAAGAAGAGAATGAAAGAACTCACATGCCGTAGTTGGGGTGTTAGCAACAGCTATAAAGTGGAGAAGCTTAATCAGCTCATAAGAGGTTGGATTAACTACTTCAAGATAGGCAGTATGAAAACACTATGCAAGGAATTAGATTCAAGAATCCGTTATCGGCTTCGCATGTGCATTTGGAAACAATGGAAAACACCACAGAATCGAGAGAAGAACCTTGTAAAACTTGGAATAGACAGAAACACAGCTAGACGAGTTGCATACACAGGTAAAAGAATAGCTTATGTATGTAACAAAGGCGCAGTAAATGCTGCTATAAGTAACAAAAGATTAGCCTCATTTGGACTAATTTCAATGTTAGATTACTACACCGAAAAGTGTGTTACTTGTTAAGTTGATTGAACCGCCGTATACGGAACCGTACGTACGGTGGTGTGAGAGGTCGGAATTTCTCATTTAAGAGAAATTCCTCCTACTCGATTTTGGACAAAATATGATAGACTGCTGGAAGAAAGTGAAGAGGAGGAACCGGTTATGGGAAAAGTATCCTATGGAAAAATGGTCATTATTGGAGCTGGAAATGTAGGAAGTGCGATTTTAAATTCGGTGCTTCGGATGAATATTTTGGATAATATTGTGGTTGTAAACCGTAATCAGAAGAAAGCGCTGGGAGAGGTGCTGGATGCCAGCCATACAACCGCATTTGCCTACAGTGCCAATGCAGACATCCGCGTAGGCGGTTATGAAGAGTGTGCAGATGCACAGATCATTGTCATTACAGCAGGTCCCAGTATTCAGCCAGGTAATTCAAGAGACCGGATGGTGCTTTTGGAGAAAAATGTCAGTGTTATGAACGATATTATGGAGCAGATTACCCGATATACGCGGGAGGCAATTATTATTGTTGTATCTAATCCTCTCGATATTCTCACTTATATTGCACAGAAAAAGTTCAATTATCCGGCAAATAAAATTTTTGGAACCGGAACCTTGCTGGATACGGCACGTTTTAATAAGATGCTGGGTGATTTGTGCGGTGTTGACGCTAAGAACGTGACGGGATTTGTATTGGGTGAGCACGGTTCTACTTCTTTTATTCCGTGGAACACGGTAAATATTGTAGGTGTGCCCTTTGACCAGCTGAAAGAGCAGTTTGACCTTGAAGAACAGCCGGATAAAGAGAAACTTCTTCATGATACCAAGGTCATCGGACTGGATATTGTGGAACTGAAAGGTTATACCAGTTCCGGCGTGGCATTAAGCGCTTGTCGTCTGATTGGAAGCATTGTCCGGAACGAAAAATCCGTAGTACCGGTATCTACTGTTCTGTCAGGCCAGTATGGTATGACCGGAGTAGCCATGAGCCTTCCCTGTGTTATTTCTAAGAATGGAATTGACCGGGTATTGGAGCTGCCCCTTGACGAAAATGGTAAGAAAGATCTAGAGAATTGCTATGAACATCTGCGGACGGCCATTACCAGTGTTTATCCGGAAGAAAAAAATTTGTAAAATCCTATTGACATGCTTTGGAAACAGGAGTACCATAACAAACGTTATATGAACTTCGCAATGACGAGGACGAGTAACTGGAAGGAATTCTACAGAGAGCCGCGGATGGTGGAATGCGGTGATGCAGTTTCAGTGAAAATCACCTCTGAGCATCCGGTTCGAGAAGCATGTTACCGCGTAGATCCGGACGGCTGACAGTCGTTATCCTGTCGCTCATTAGTAGATGAGTAGAGAGTGGTCATGGATTCCATGGCAAGAAGAGTGGTACCGCAGAGGATTTTAAACCTTTGTCTCTTATAGTAGAGATGAAGGTTTTTTTATTTGTCCGGACAACGTAAAAATACCTGTGGAAGCATTTGCGCTATGGTGTGAAGATGCATATACAAAAGAGGAAAAGAGGAGACTAGAAATGAACGTACTGAAAAAAATCACTAATTTTGTAAGCCGTTATATGGCGGCCATTGTTATTCTTATGGCATTGGTTGCATTGTTTGCACCGTCCAGTGTCAGCTTTATTAAGACAAGCTATGTCAATACACTGCTTGGTATTGTTATGTTTGGTATGGGACTTACCCTGAAGCCGGATGATTTCAAAGTAGTCTTCAGCCGCCCGAAGGATGTGATTATCGGCTGTATTGCCCAGTTTACCATTATGCCGCTTCTGGCATTCGGTCTGACAAAACTGTTTCACCTGAGTCCGGAACTGGCGGTCGGTGTCATTCTGGTAGGTACCTGCCCGGGAGGAACTTCTTCCAACGTTATGACTTACCTTTCCAAAGGAGATGTGGCACTGTCCGTTGGTATGACTTCCGTATCCACGATTCTTGCTCCGTTCCTGACTCCGCTGCTGACCAAGCTGTATGCAGGACAGACAGTAGATGTGAATGTAGTGAGCATGTTCGTATCCATCATTAAAGTCGTGATTGTACCGATCCTGCTTGGATTTGTCATCAACCACTTCTTTAAGAAAATTACTGAGACAGTAGTAGAAATCCTTCCGCTGATCTCCACCACTGCGATTGTAGCGATTGTAGCAGCTGTTGTATCCGCAAACTCCGCAAAGATCATGACTTCCGGTCTTCTGATCATCGGTGTAGTCATTCTTCATAATGTACTTGGTTACACGGTTGGTTACGGCGTAGGAAAAGTTTTGAAACTGGATGAGAGCAAATGCCGTGCAATCTCCATTGAGGTCGGTATGCAGAACTCCGGACTGGCAACTTCTCTTGCAACCGTACATTTTGCACAGTATCCGCTGGCAACCATTCCGGGAGCAGTCTTCAGTGTATGGCACAATGTATCCGGAGCAATCTTAGCAAACTTTTTTGCGAGAACTGCGGAACGCTAATTAAGAAAATAAGAGATACACCTGGATTACAGGATTGTATCTCTTATTTTTTTGTGCTATACTTTCTGTAAATAAATTAGGCATATCTAACCACAAGGAGAAAATAATGGAAGAATGGATACTGAAGGGAATGGATGTGAGGCGATGGTACGGAGAGGGAGAAGTGGCTGTACATGCGCTAAATGGGGTTTCTTTTGAGATCCGGCCACGGGAATTTGTGGTCGTCTTAGGACCGTCCGGTTCCGGTAAGAGTACACTTCTTAATCTGCTTGGTGGAATGGATAAGGCAAGCGGAGGAGAGCTTTTATACCAGAATCAGAACTTATCAGAAATGACGGAAAGGGAACTCTCCAATTATCGGAGAAATGTCGTCGGATTTGTATTTCAGTTTTTTCACCTGATACCGACCCTGACGACCAGAGAAAATGTAGAGCTGTCTGCCAGCATTACGGAAGGCTCCAGAAGTGCGGAAGAAGTCCTGGAGATGGTGGGACTGGCGCAGCGGAAAGAACATTTTCCATCCCAGATGTCCGGTGGTGAGCAGCAGCGTGTCTCCATTGCCAGGGCGATTGTGAAAAATCCGTCGATTCTGCTCTGTGACGAGCCTACCGGAGCACTGGATTCCAAAAACTCTCTGGCGGTGGTGCAGCTTCTTCTGGATGTGCGGGACCAGATCGGATGCCCGGTGGTGACCATCACCCATAATGCAGAGATGGCAAAAGTGGCGGATCGGGTATTTTATATGAAGGACGGGCAGATTCAGCGGGTGGAGGAAAATACCCATCCATTGAAAGCGGAGGAACTGCAATGGTAAAACTGCTTTTGCAAAAGATGCTCCGCGACATGAGGAAAAGCATAGCAGCTTATGGTATCTGCCTTCTGATTGTTGCTGTTGGATTCTGTGGGTACTGTCTTATGTCGGTGGCAGAAGACCATCTGATTGCATCCAGAGATCTGCTCTATGAACGAAGCTCTTTTGCGGATGGATTCGCGGAGGTGCAGGAAGCACCGGCCGCGATTACGGATAAAATAAAGGAAATACCGGGAATCACGGATGCCAATGCACGGATTATAAAGGAAGTCCGTATCAAAGAGGAGAATCAGGAACAGGGAAATACGACCGCGCGGCTGAAACTGATTTCCTATGAAAAGGGCGGCTCCGATGTGCCCATGCTTTTTCAAGGCATGGACGCAGGTGACGGAGACCTGCAGATGGTGGCCGGAAATGCATTTCTGGAAGCAAGAGGGTATTCGCCGGGACAGAAAATCCGGGTGATGGTTTCCGGAAAAGAAACAGAATTTGAGATTACGGGCGGAGGCATTTCGCCGGAAAATATTTATATTATCCGGAACATCGTTGAGATGTATCCTGATCCCTATCATTACGATGTGGGGTTTGTTAGTCTCCGTACCATGGAAAATCTCTATGGCATGCAGGATATGGCAAACAGCTTTACATTTACATTACAACCGGGGTATGAAGTAAAAGATGTGAAAGACCAGGTGGAAGAACTTCTGAAGCCTTATGGCTGTTACAGCGTTTATGGAAGAGAAGATCACCAGTCTGCTTCCATGCTGAATTCGGAGTTGAGCCAGCTGGAGGAGATGGCGGTGGTGCTGCCATTTCTGTTTCTTTTTGTGGCTGCAGTGGTGCTTTACATTACTATGCACCGGCTGATTGATCAGCAGCGGATTCAGATCGGAACCATGTTGTCACTTGGAATTACCGGCAGACAGATCGGACTTCACTATCTGGGCTATGGCCTGCTGATCGGCGTGATCGGCGGAGCTGTGGGAGGTCTTCTGGGTAATTTTGGGGCATCTCCACTGATTACATACTATAGGCAGTATTATAATCTGCCGGATGCCATAGCCGGGATTTCCATGAAATATCTGGTGCTGGGAACCGTGCTGGCAGGAGCTTTCTGTGGAGCGGTAAGCTTCCTGTGTGCGAAAAATCTGACTGGATTAAGTCCGGCAGATGCATTGCGGCCGCCGGCACCGAAGAGCGCGAAAGCAACGCTGGCGGAGCGGATTCCTGGATTTATCAAATTATTTACCGTGCCGGGGATTATGGCGCTTCGAAGTATCAGCCGAAACCGGAGGCGAAGCCTTTTATCCCTGTTTGGAATTGCCTGCGCCTTTATGATTACAGCGACGCTTATGTCGGTCAATTCTCTGTTCGATGTCTTTCTCTTTGATAATCTGGAGAAAGTACAGCATCAGGATTTTACTGTATATTTTGAACAGCCATTAAAGACCAGGGAGGTGCTTGCATCTATCCAGAACAGCCAGATTGAGAAGATGGAGCCTTTTGCGGAGACTCAGGGAAAACTGATGCGGGGAGATACGGAGCTGGATTGCACCCTGCAGGCAATCGAACCGGATTCCACCCTCTGCTGCCTGGCAGATAAAGAAGGAAGACGGATTAAAGTGGAATCGGACGGCATTGTCCTGTCCATCCATATGAGCCAGCGGCTGGGTGTGAAAGCCGGGGACTGGATTGATGTGAAAGTCCTGTACCCGGAAGAACGGGTTTCCAGAATCCGGATAACAGCCGTCATGGAACAATATATGGGAACGACCGCGTATCTGTCACCGGAAGGGCTGGCAAAGATCAGTGAATACAGGGATGTATCAACAGGAGTTTATATTAAGGCGGCAAAAGATGCCCAGGAAGAATTGTGGAAGAGCTTTGACGGGGCGCCGCTGGTCACCGGAATCGAGAGCCGGGCAGCCAAGCTTGATACCTGGCGGAATCTCATGGGAAGCTTTACCGTGATGATTGGTTCCATGGTAGGACTGGGAATTCTTATTGGTCTGGCGGTTTTATACACCAGCGCCCTTATCAGTTTTGAGGAACTGAAACGAGAACTTTCTGTCATGCGGATGCTGGGGCTGACGGCGAAAGAATGTCTGGAAGTCATCAGTGTGGGCCAGTGGATTCTGACTGCGGGAGGTATTCTTCTTGGCATTCCTATGACTCTGTGGATGAGCCATATGCTGGCAGTTTCCATGTCGGCGAAGATGTACAGCATTCCGGATTTTGTAGATGCAGCATCTGTACTGGAAGCGATTGTACTCATGGGCGTTGCTGTATTTATCAGTTCACAATTGATTCTGAGAAAACTAAAAGCGGTAGCACCGGTATCGCTTCTGATGGAGAGGGAATAAAGATGAAGAAAAAAGTAAAATTGATTCTGGCAGGGGCAGCCGTCATTGTGCTGGCAGCTGTCGGACTCTATGTGCTGTTAAATCCGGTATCGGTGGAGACGGAGATCATGGAAAAAGCGGACCTTACGGAAACCTTCACGGCGTCTGCCACCGTAACACCGAAGAACAGCCAGTATGTGTGCGCACCGTTAGCAGGACAGGTGACGGAGGTACTGCTAAAGGAAGGCGAAACAGCCAGCGTCGGAGATCAGGTGATTGCTATTGACGATTCCGAGGCCCGTGATGAACTGGAACGTCAGAAAACTTCTCTGGAAGCTCAGAAATTGGGAGTAAAAAGTCAGGGAAACTCTGCCAAAGCGGAAGTAGCTGTGAGCAGACAGCAGCTGGAAACCCAGCTCAATCAGGCAAGAACCACCTATGAGCAGCTCTACGGGGAAAATGGAAATGCCGAGCAGTTGTTCCAGATTGCATCCGAGAATTTCCAAGTGGCAAATGTGGCCTACTGGAAAGCTTATGATAAATATGACGGTTCCACCGATCCCACCAAACAGTCCCAGTTAAGCGCACTGGAGAGCACCAGAGCAGCAGCGGAACAGGCACTGGTGGAAGCGGATACCAACCGTTCCGAGAGTACCAAAGCGTATTATGAAAGCATGATTGCTTCCTATGAAAATCAATTAAAGCTTCTGGACGGCAGCAGCAGTTCCCTGACTCAGAGTACAAAGGCCTCCGAAGATCAGCTTTCCAACCAGGAAGAGCAGGTGCAGAGCCAGCTCGACAAAGCGGAACCCACTGCGCCGCTCGATGGCGTGATCTGGGAAATGCTGGTGAAAAACGGAGACTATGTAGCAGCCAACCAGCCCCTTTACCGGATCTATGATCCGTCCGAGATGACGCTGGAAGCGGATCTTCTTGATACTCAGGCAGCACTTATTCATGATGGTGACGAAGTAACGGCGGAACTGTCCGACGGCAGCATCGTGGATGCAACCGTATCCTTCTTATCTCCGGTATCCACAGAAGAACTGTCTGTTCTCGGTATTGAGGAGAACCGAAGCAAAGTAATCCTTACCGTAGATGGCCTGTCCGACCGCATCGGTGCCGGACATCAGGCAGACCTTACCTTCCATGCTGTGCATAAAGAGCAGGTGCTGCAGGTACCGTCCTCTGCCATCGTGCCGGATACTGACGGAGATGCTGTCTATGTGAAAAAAGGCAGCCGCGCCATACTGACTTCGGTAGAGACCGGTGAACAAAGCGACGGCAGAACAGAGATCGTCAGTGGCCTGAAAGAAGGCGAAGAGGTAATCACGAATCCCTATGATGTGGATATAAGTGATGGAAAACGGGTGAAATAAATGATTGTATTTTGATGGGCGTGGTTCTCCATGAATACAGCCTTAGCCGGGCGTGGGTCTCCACGCCCGATTTGTTTGCAAAAATTCCTGTCATTTTCAAAAAAGGTGGAATTTTTGGCTGATGAAGCTATTCTCTGGCCCATTTCACGTATAAAAGCTTGTTGTGGCGAAGAAAAACAGGAACTGGGATGGGGGTATTTTCATATAGGCCCATGAAAAAAATAATAGGTGAATATTATTAGAGCGCAAAACGGCTATTCCATTTTTTTCATCTACTTTATCACTCGGTTTATAAGTTAGACCGATATTAGTTTCACCAATACTTCCTAACCGTACCCACTCCCAGCTCTCCGGAATCTCAAACGGCACCTCATCCGCAATGCACACAGGCTCATTCTTACCAACTTTCTCATAAGGCAAGTTATCGGCAGCGTTGGTAGGTTTCTTTAACGATTTTTTATTTAGAAACCCGAACTGATGTTTACTGTTGGGGTTACGTATGGTAAGATATACGCATGGAAAGTTATATTTTCATATAAAAATGCAATTTCATATAATGAAAGATGTCTATACTTTTTATAGCAATATTTTGTGTGAAGTATTGGAAGTAAGTGGATTATAGCAAGAATCAAAGATATGTAAGAAAATGAGGTGACAAACTATAAACAGTCAAGAGAATTTTGAAATTTTTTGAATTGTAAAAATGGGTAATTTTAATAAGCCATCTGAATACATCGTATTTCAGATGGGAGAAATTAGTATTAATCCACTAGAGATTAACGAAGTTTTTGAGCATTAAAGTCGATATCTTGGCTCTCCAATGTGTAGATGACTCTAATAAGCTTTTTGGCTACATGAGTAATGGCTACTCGATGTGGTTTGCCTTCTTCGCGTTTCTTGGCATAGTAAGTTGCAAATGTCATGTCAAAGCGGATTAACGGTAGACAACAATTGATAAGTGTGTAGCGGAGCTGGGATGATCCACGCTTAACCATCTTGCCTCCGTGAGATTCAGTACCAGATTCGTTGATTCCTGGTTCTATTCCGGCAAATGCAAGCATTTGTCCTGGATTAGTGAAGTTAGATATATCGCCGTATTCAGAATAGATTACAGCTGCTGATAATGGTCCGATTCCAGGAACTGACATATAGTGAGGATGTACTTCTTCAATTAGTTTGTTGATTTCTTTTTCAATGGTATCAATCTCTTTTACAAGGGATTTGTATAGAGATAAAAGACTGTTCAGCTCTACATCAAAAATAGAGTTATTTACACCAACAGTATTGGCAGCAAGTTCTTTTAGTCGTAGGAATTGCTGTGGTGAAAACTTCCCCCGGGATATGGAACGTAGCTTTTCATAAGAGGCTGAGTTCATACGAGCCATCTTTTCAGCAGAACCATAGTTCTCAAGCAGATAGAGAGCGGTTTTGGATAAGCGTTCATTAAAGAATGGTTTAAACTCAGGGAATGTATGATCTAACACATTTGTGATTTTAACAAGATAGAAAGAACGCTGTCGGATAAGTTTATCGCGTAAACGAGTTAATGACTTTAAAGAGTAAGCGTGGTAAAATCCTTTTGAATGGGGTTTGTATTCAACAGTCATTAACCAACGAGCTATTGATTCACAGTCAACAGAGTCGGTTTTTGTACGCCTAAGTGTTTTTGATTTCTTGTATTCACTGATGAGAACAGGATTTACTTCCATGAAGGTTAGGAGAGAATTTTCAAGGAAGAGTTCAAGATTGAGAGCATAATGGGCAGTTGATTCAAACCCTATTCTTATGTCCGCAGGATTTGCGAGAGAATGAATGATTGTAAGCAGTTCATTAAAACCGGCTTTATTGTTTTTGATTGTGACTTTAGAAACTACTTTTTGATCAGCTGCAGAAATGATGCAGCAATCATGTTTGTACTTGGAAATATCAATTCCAATAAAGTACATTGACATAGGTTATACCTCCTGATAAATATTTTGAGCACTGCTGTCTTCCACAGAGAATTCGGCTGTGTAATCACGTAAATAAAAACGTCGATGCGTTAACAAACTGATTAACAGTAATAGACGAAAAGCTGTGGTCTGAGTCACCTCATACCAGTCAAAGCTGTAAAGTTATAGGTACAGATCCACAGTGCCTTTTCAAAATATAACAGAGATGGAAATAAATACCCAGTGTTAACTGGGAGAAAGGAAAAATCCAATTACCATCTAAGATAATTGGATTATACGTGTAGCTATGTCTTTAGAAAAAAACTGGCAGTTCGAACTTGAAGAATATATCAAGCAGGGTGAACCTGACAAAATAGAAAAAAGCGAAGCGTGGCAGACAGCGATTGGTCTGCAGGCAGTGGATGGACTAAAAACATCTGCGTATCTATTAGATACGGCCAAAGATCATATTGAGGGCAAAATTAGTATAGATGACGCACAGAAGCGTATTCAGAGCTATTATGAACAACGCGCTGATTGCGTTGAAACTGAAAATGAGACGAAGGAGGCCGATATTGTATCAGCGAGAATTGCAAAGTTGTTAGGTGAGAAAACATTTCAGTTTTCGCCTGCCGAATGGCTGACTATTCACCGCAGATTATTTGAAGGCGTATTTCCGCATGCCGGTCAAATCAGAAACTATAATATCACGAAAAAGGAATGGGTATTGAAAGGCCATACGGTTATTTATGCAGCATGGGATAGTATCAAAGATACTCTAGATTATGATTTTTCCACGGAAAAACAGTTTTCTTATGAGGGACTGTCCATAGATGCGTCGGTAAGACATCTGGCAAAATTTGCTTCAGATATATGGCAGATTCATCCTTTCTGCGAAGGCAATACTAGGGCAACCGCTGTTTTTATGATTAAGTACATAAAAACGTTCGGGTTTCGCGTAAACAATGATGCTTTTGAGAAAAATTCATGGTATTTTCGTAATGCATTGGTAAGAGCTAATTATAATGATTTGCAAAATGGCATTCATGCAACAACGAAGTTTTTGGAAATGTTCTTCAGTAATTTGATTTTAGGAACAGATTATGAATTGAAAAATCGATATATGCATATTGATTATGTTGCGGAAGAGAATGAAAAGGATGTTAAAAGGGTAACAGAAAATATTTCAAAGGGCAGAATTTGCACTTTGAATTGCCCTTTGGATGAATTAGCGCTTCTCTTAAAGAAAAAGGATTTATTCAGAGATTAAATGGAAAACGTAATGGTAAATGGGAAGTTTTAATTAAGATAGAATAAAACAGAGATTTATAACAATAACGAGGAGGCATAGTCATGAAACAACACACCTACATTGCCATCGACTTAAAATCATTCTATGCCTCGGTGGAGTGCCGCGATCGGGGACTGGATCCGCTGGATACGAATCTGGTGGTGGCGGATGAGAGCAGAACGGATAAGACCATCTGTCTTGCAGTGACACCTACATTAAAATCATTTGGTATTTCCGGCCGGGCGCGTCTGTTTGAAGTGAAGCAGAAAGTCAAGGAAGTCAATGCAGACCGAAAGCGAAATCTGAGGGGCAGAGAGTTTTCTGGTTCTTCTCATTTTTATTCGGAATTATCAAAAGATCCTTCACTGGAGTTGGATTTTATCATTGCACCTCCGCGTATGGCCTATTACATGGAATACAGCACCCGGATTTATGAGATTTATATGAAATATGTTGCACCGGAAGATATCATCGTTTATTCCATAGACGAGGTATTTATGGATGTGACGGACTATTTGCAGACCTATCGTATGTCTCCTCGCGATCTTGCCATGAAAATGATTCTGGAAGTGCTGGAGACAACCGGGATTACGGCCACGGCAGGAATTGGAACCAATCTGTATCTGTGTAAGGTAGCCATGGATGTCATGGCAAAGCATATTCCTTCCGATGAAAATGGAGTCAGGATTGCATTTCTTGATGAAATGACTTACCGAAGAGAATTGTGGTCACACCGGCCGATTACAGACTTCTGGAGAGTGGGCAGAGGATATGCAAAGAAACTGGAAACCTATGGCATTTATACAATGGGTGACGTAGCCCGTTGTTCGGAGCAGAATGAAGAGTTACTGTACCGGCTGTTTGGAAAAAATGCAGAGCTTCTGATTGACCATGCATGGGGATGGGAACCCTGTACGGTGGAAGCGGTGAAGGCATACCGGCCGGAGAGCAGCAGTCTTGGTTCCGGTCAGGTGCTGCAGTGTCCATATGATGCGGAAAAAGCAAAGCTTGTAGTAAGGGAGATGGCAGATGCTCTTTCTCTTGATCTGGTTGAAAAGCGTCTTGTCACTGACCAGATTGTCATTACTGTTGGCTATGATATTGAAAATCTGACAGATCCGGAATGCAGAAAGAAATATCGAGGTGAGGTGGTCACGGACCGTTATGGAAGACAGATTCCAAAACATGCCCATGGAACGGAGAATCTGGAAAGCTTCACTTCTTCCACGCAAAAGGTGGTAGAGGCGGCTTCCGTTCTGTACGACCGTATTGTGGACAAGAATCTGCTGATCCGAAGAATGAATATTACGGCAAACAATATCGTGGAGGAGAAAGCCGCTCCGCAGAAGAACAACAGCTATCAACAGCTGGATTTATTTACAGATTATGCGGCTGAAGAGGAGCAGGAAAAGCAGGAGGCACTAAGACTGGACCGGGAAAGAAAATTACAGGAAGCTACAATTACGATTAAGAAAAAGTTTGGCAAAAATGCAATTCTGAAAGGAATGAGTCTTCAGGAAGGTGCAACTGCCAAAAATCGAAATGAGCAGATCGGAGGGCATAAGGCGTGAGTGAATATGATGATATCATCCATCTTCCCCATCATGTATCAAGAATACATCCGCAGATGTCCATGGAAGACCGGGCGGCGCAGTTTTCACCATTTGCTGCTTTGACAGGCTATGATGCTGCAATTGTAGAAACAGCAAGACTGACAGCTCAGCGTGTGGAGCTGGATGAATATGAACGGCAGGCTTTAAATGAGAAATTACAGTTCATTTCCGAACATCTGAACGAACATCCCAAGGTCAGCATTACCTGCTTTGTGCCGGATGCCAGAAAAGAGGGCGGTGAATATGTTACCGTGACAGGAAATATAAAAAAGCTTGACGACTATGAGCACAGAATTGTTCTCATGGACGGAAGTCGGATTTTGATGGAAGATGTGACGATGATAGATATGGATTTATTGAAAATATGATGCAAAAACCCCTGCCACCGGAAATTTTGCGGTGGCAGTTTTTATTTTAGAATTGTGTTCAGAAGGATTTGCGGATATAATAACGTTGGATAAATATGAAAATAGATAAATACCAAGGAGAATTCATGGATAAACAGAATTTGACACCAATGATGCAGCAGTACATGAAGACCAAGGAAGAATATAAAGACTGCATCTTGTTTTATCGTCTCGGAGATTTCTACGAGATGTTTTTTGATGACGCAAAGATTGCCTCCAAGGAACTGGAACTGACGCTGACCGGAAAGAACTGCGGTCTGGAGGAACGTGCTCCTATGTGTGGAGTACCATTTCATGCGGTAGAAGGATATTTGAGCAAACTGGTATCCAGAGGCTACAAGGTTGCCATCTGTGAGCAGGTGGAGGATCCGGCTCTTGCGAAAGGATTGGTAAAGAGAGAAGTGATCCGTGTGGTGACACCGGGAACGAATCTCAATGCCCAGGCGCTGGATGAGTCAAAAAATAACTATATTATGAGTATTGTCTATGTGAGTGACCGGTTCGGCATTTCCTTTGCGGATGTAACGACCGGTGATTATTTTGTGACGGAAGTAGATTCTTCCAGAAAACTTATGGACGAACTCTATAAATTCACACCACGCGAAGTAATCTGCAATGAGGCACTTCTTATGAGCGGCGTGGAGCTGGATGATTTAAAAGAACGGTTAAATCTGGTGATGTACCCACTGGAGAGCTGGTATTTTGATGATGAACTCTGCAAAAACACTCTGCTGGAGCATTTTCATGTGAAGTCTTTGGAAGGACTGGGTGTGGTGGACTTTGGATGCGGAGTGATCGCAGCCGGCGCGCTGCTGAGGTACCTTACAGAGACCCAGAAGACGTCCCTGGCTCATATAACGAAACTGCTGCCCTATATATCCGGCAATTATATGATTATCGACAGCTCCAGCCGGAGAAATCTGGAACTGGTAGAGACTCTGCGGGAGAAGCAGAAACGAGGTTCTCTTCTCTGGGTACTGGATAAAACAAAGACAGCTATGGGAGCCAGAACACTCCGAAGCTATCTGGAACAGCCGCTGATTGACAAGGAAGAGATTGAAAAACGTCTGACAGCCATAGAGGAACTGAACAGTCAGATGATTACCCGCGAAGAACTCCGAGAATATTTGAATCCGATTTACGATTTAGAACGTCTGATAGGAAGAATCAGCTATCAGACAGCCAATCCAAGAGATCTGATCGCATTTAAAGCTTCTCTGGAAATGCTGCCTTCGATCAGGACTCTGCTCACGGAACTGAAAAGTCCGCTGATGCAGGAGATTCTGGAAGAACTGGATCCATTGGAAGATCTGCATACGCTGGTGGAAGAATCCATTCTGGAAGAACCGCCCATTTCTATCCGTGACGGCAATATGATCCGTGACGGTTACAATACGGATGTAGATAAATATCGTACGGCCAAGACAGAAGGAAAGACCTGGCTTGCCCAGATCGAAACGAAGGAGCGGGAACGCACCGGAATCAAGAACATGAAGATCAAATTTAATAAGGTATTTGGTTATTATCTGGAAGTAACCAATTCTTATAAGGATCTGGTGCCGGATGATTATATCCGCAAGCAGACTCTGACGAATGCAGAGCGGTATATTACGCCGGAATTAAAAGAACTGGAAGATACCATTCTGGGCGCGGAAGAGAAGCTGACCGCCCTGGAGTATCAGCTGTTCTGTGAAGTGCGGGATCAGATTGCTTCTGAGGTGTTACGTATTCAGAAGACAGCGAAGGCAGTGGCAAAGCTTGATGTCTTTACTTCTCTTGCTTATGTGGCAGATAAAAACCGTTATGTGCGCCCGAAGATCAATACCCGCGGTGTTATTGATATTCGCGGCGGCCGTCATCCGGTAGTGGAGAATATGATCTCCAATGATATGTTCATTTCCAATGATACTTATCTGGACAACGGAGCCAACCGTATCTCCATTATTACCGGACCGAACATGGCAGGTAAATCTACCTATATGAGACAGACAGCCCTCATTGTGCTGATGGCTCAGGTGGGAAGCTTTGTTCCGGCAGACAGTGCAGATATCGGTATTGTAGATCGGATTTTTACCCGCGTGGGTGCATCGGATGATCTGGCCAGCGGGCAGAGTACCTTTATGGTGGAGATGAACGAGGTATCCAATATTTTAAGAAATGCCACTTCTAACAGCCTCCTGATTCTTGATGAAATCGGCCGTGGAACCAGCACCTTTGACGGACTGTCCATCGCCTGGGCGGTCATTGAACATATAGCAGATAAGAAATTACTTGGGGCCAAGACCCTGTTTGCCACCCATTACCATGAACTGACTGAACTGGAAGGCACTATGGAAGGTGTTAATAACTACTGTATTGCTGTCAAGGAAAAAGGCGACGATATTGTATTTTTACGGAAAATTGTCAAAGGCGGTGCAGATAAATCCTACGGTATCCAGGTAGCGAAGCTGGCAGGTGTGCCGGAAAGCGTCATTTCCCGTGCCAAAGAGCTGGTGGAGGAATTGAGCCAGGCGGATATTTCTGTGAAGGCAAAAGCGATTGCTGAGGAAAGCCAGGCAAAGGCGAAGCAGAAGACCAAACCGAAGACCTATGACGAAGTAGATCTGGAGCAGATTTCTCTGTTTGATACAGTAAAAGATGACGATGTGGTGAAGGAACTGCAGGAACTGGATATTTCCAATATGACACCCATGGACGCCATGAACACATTATACCGGCTTCAGAATAAGCTGAAAAACCGCTGGTAACATAGGAGAATGATCGTGGGAAAAATTGCAGTATTAGATCAGCAGACCATTGATAAAATTGCAGCCGGAGAAGTAGTAGAACGTCCGGCTTCTGTCGTGAAAGAATTGGTGGAAAATGCCATTGACGCAGGTGCTACCCAGATCACGGTAGAGATTAAAGAGGGCGGTATCGGCTATATCCGGATTACGGATAATGGAAGCGGTATGGAAAAAGACGATATTCCTGTAGCGTTTTTACGGCATTCTACCAGTAAAATCCGAAGTGCAGATGACCTTTTAGGGGTTTCTTCTCTTGGATTCCGTGGTGAGGCGTTATCCAGTATTTCCGCCGTTGCCATGGTGGAACTGATTACGAAGACAAAAGAAAATGAACTGGGAAGCCGCTGCTGCATCGAGGGTGGAGTGCAGAAAAGTCTGGAGGAAATTGGTGCGCCTGACGGAACCACCTTTATTATCCGGAATCTTTTTTACAATACGCCGGCCAGGAAGAAATTTCTGAAGAGTGAAATGAGTGAGGCTTCGGCCATTCATGAGCTTATGACCCATCTGGCCATGTCCCACCCGGAAGTGGGATTCAAGGTGCTTATCGGCGGGCAGATGCGGATTCAGACTTCAGGGAATGGAAACTTAAAAGATGTGATCTATCATCTCTATGGAAGAGATGTGGCCATGCGCCTGATTGAAGTAGACCGGGAGGAAGGACCGCTTCATGTGAGAGGCTTCCTTGGAAAACCGGAGATTTCCAGAGGCAACCGGAATTATGAAAATTATTTTGTAAATGGCCGCTATGTCAAAAGTAAGATCATTGCAAAGGGCATTGAAGATGGCTATAAAACCTTTATGATGCAGCATCGGTATCCTTTTGTGTGCCTGGATATTCATATGGATGGCAAGATGCTGGATGTGAATGTGCATCCGACTAAGATGGAGCTGAGGTTCAGTAATCAGAACCTGGTCTATGATCTGTTGGAGCGGATGACGAAGGACGCTTTGTCCGGCCGGGAACTGATTCCGGAAGTGACGCTGGATGAACCGAAGAAACAGGTGGTTATGCCGGAAAAAGCGCCGCAGCAGATGCCTCCGGTTCAGACAGTGCGGGAGCCGGAGAGTACCTACCAGGTCCAGAAGCCAGCAGCGGTTCCGACCGCATCCGTAGAGCGGACGATTCCGTCGTACCAGAAGCCGGAACAGAAAGTGCCGCTGGAAAAGATGTGGACCACACCGGAACCACAGAAGGAGCCGGTCAAACCCCAGAATAAGAATCTGGAATATTTTATGGAACAGATGCGGAAGCGGGTAGAGGAGCGCTACAAAGCGCCGGAGGCGCCTGCTCCGACTGAGCAGAGGGAGACCACTGAAACCGCGCAATCGACTGTGCCTGAGCAGTCAGCCACTGTCCCAGAAACACCCGTGGAGGAGAAGCCTCCGCAGAAACCGGAGCAGCTGGACCTTTTTGACGGCAAACTGCTATCGAAAGAAGCCGCCGTCCATCATGTGATCATCGGTCAGCTGTTTGATACCTACTGGTTAGTGCAGTTTGGTGAAAAACTTTATATTATTGATCAGCATGCAGCCCATGAGAAAGTGCTCTATGAGCGGCTTATGAAAGATCTGAGGAATCGGACTTTCCAGTCCCAGATGCTGTCTCCGCCTATTATTCTGAACCTGAGCATGCAGGAAGAAGAGTTGTTCCTCAAATACCGCAGCTGTTTTACGGAGATGGGATTTGAGATTGAAGAATTCGGCGAGAAAGCCTATGCCGTGCGTGCGGTACCTGCTAACCTGCCAGGAGTGGCAAGACGGGAGATTCTCATGGAACTTCTGGACAGCCTCTCTGACATTACGGGAAGCGGCAATTCTGAGTCCCTGATGGACAAAGTGGCATCCATGTCCTGTAAGGCGGCGGTAAAGGGCAATCATCAGATGTCTGCCATGGAGGCAAAGGCGCTGATTGATGAATTGTTGTCTCTGGAAAATCCTTACAACTGTCCTCATGGACGGCCAACGATTATTTCCATGAGCAAATATGAGTTGGAAAAGAAATTTAAACGAATCATATAGAAACGGATTCTGACGGTTTGCGTAAGATAAAGAAAAACCAGCAGAACTGTGAGTATGACAATGAGAAGTCAAATACCTGTCATTTGCACACCCGGAAAACGGACGTTGAAAAATTTTCTGGCAACCGCTATGCAGCCGGTGGGAACGGTTCTCTATGTTTATGGAGGCGGCTGGAAGTTTGAAAATACCGGAGCATCCAAAGAGGCCTGTTCCATCGGAGTTCCAGGCAGCTGGATTCGATTTTTTCAGAAACAGGGTACGGATTATACGTATAAAGAATACAATCCTGCCCATAATCAGAACGCATATGGATATGCCGGTGCGGACTGTACCGGATATGCCGGATGGGCTATTTATAATACACTGGAGACGGTATCTGGAAAAGACGGCTATGTGATCTTTTCCACGGAGATGGCCTATACGCTTGCGAAGGAGCGAAAGCTTGGAACCTGGACACAGAAAATCAGCAGCTGCAGGGATTTTAAGCCGGGCGACCTGTTCAGTATGAATGGTCATGTCTGGATCTGTCTTGGGTTATGCGCAGATCAGAGCATGGTGATCCTGCATTCCTCACCAACAGACAGCCGTACCGGATATCCGGGCGGTGGTGTGCAGCTATCGGCTTTAAGTGATGATCCGACTTGTCAGGCGATGGAATTGGCGCAGCACTATATGAGCCATTACTGCCCGATGTGGAAGGAACGCTATGAAGCCGTCTGGAAGTCATACCGGAAATATACCACTTTTACCGGCAAGAGAGCCGGTCGTTTCTCCTGGTATTTGGACGAACGCGGGCTTTTGGATCAGGAGCATTACAGAGACAAAGATGCAGAAGCCATTCTGCAGGATTTATTTGAAAAAGGGGGATCTTCTCTTTGAAAGAACCGTTAATCATACTGACCGGCCCAACTGCGGTCGGCAAGACAAAGCTTTCCATTGCACTGGCGAAGGCGGTGAATGGAGAGATTATATCTGCAGATTCCATGCAGGTCTATAAGCACATGGACATTGGTTCCGCCAAGATCATGCCCGAAGAAATGGACGGAGTCCGCCATTACCTGGTGGACGAACTGGAACCTTTTGAAGAGTTCCATGTGGTCCGGTTTCAGGAGATGACAAAATCGGCTATGAAGGAAATCCGAAACCGGGGACATATTCCGATCCTGGTGGGAGGAACCGGATTCTATATTCAGGCCGTGGTACGGGACATTGACTTTACGGAAAATGAAGCAAGTCCCTACCGGGCAGAGCTGGAACGGCTGGCAGAAGAGAAAGGAAGTACTTGGCTTCATGAAGAACTGAAAAAAGTTGACCCGGAATCGGCGGAAGCCATTCACGAAAATAATATAAAACGGGTGATCCGTGCATTGGAGTTTTATAAGCTTACCGGGGAAAAGATCTCTGAGCATAATGAAGAGCAGCGGGAACGACAGTCACCTTATAATTTCGCTTATTTCGTGCTCAATGATGAACGTGAGCATCTCTATCGGCGGATTGAGCAGCGTATTGACCAGATGATGGAGGCAGGCCTGGTGGAAGAAGTCCGGAGATTAAAAGAGATGGGCTGTCATCAGGAGATGGTGTCCATGAAAGGGCTTGGATATAAGGAAATCCTGGAGTATCTGGACGGTACCTATACGCTGCCGGAAGCCGTAGAAATATTAAAACGGGATACCAGGCATTTTGCAAAGAGACAGATTACATGGTTTAAGAGAGAAGAGGATGTAATCTGGATGAATAAGCAGGATTATGCATACGACGAGGAGAAGATTCTCGAAGCAATGATTACAATATTAAGAGAGAAGGAAATACTGAAATGAATTTAAATGAAATGTATCAGGAAATGGGCATCGATAACGATGTCTATACCTATGGACAGAAAATTGCAGAGGGATTAAAGGAACGTTTCGCAGCCATTGACGAGACAGCAGAATATAACCAGCTGAAGGTGCTGCATGCCATGCAGAAGAACCGCGTCAGCGATATTCATTTTGCAGCCACCAGTGGATATGGTTACAACGATCTCGGAAGAGACACACTGGAAGACGTCTATGCGGATACGTTCCATGCGGAAGCCGGGCTGGTGCGTCCGCAGATCACCTGCGGTACTCACGCTCTGGCAGTGGCCCTGGCTGCCAACCTGCGTCCTGGTGATGAACTTCTGGCGGTTTCAGGAAAACCCTATGATACATTGGAAGAAGTCATTGGAATACGTCCCAGTAACGGAAGTCTTGCAGAATACGGAATCACCTATCAGCAGGTGGATTTGAAAGCAGACAGCAGTTTTGATCTGGATGGCATCCGCGCAGCCATCAACGAGAAAACGAAAATGGTACACATCCAGCGTTCCAAAGGTTATCAGACCAGAAAGACATTGTCTGTGGCGGAGATCGGCGAGGTTATTGCATTTGTCAAATCCATCAAACCGGATGTAATCTGCATGGTAGACAACTGCTATGGTGAGTTTGTGGAGCGGATCGAGCCGACAGATGTGGGTGCAGATCTGTGTGTTGGTTCTCTGATTAAAAATCCGGGCGGCGGACTGGCTCCCATCGGTGGTTATATTGTAGGAAAAGAGGCATATGTAGAGAACTGTGCATACCGCCTGACTTCTCCGGGTCTTGGAAAAGAAGTAGGTGCGACCCTTGGCGTCATGCAGTCCTTCTATCAGGGATTTTTCCTGGCTCCGACGGTAACGGCCGGTGCACTGAAAGGTGCTATTTTTGCCGCTAATGTCTATGAAAAACTGGGATTTGATGTACTGCCAAATGGTACCGAGAGCCGTCACGATATTATTCAGGCCATCACTTTTGGAAAACCGGAAGGTGTCATTGAATTCTGTAAGGGAATTCAGGCAGCAGCCCCGGTAGACAGTTATGTGGAACCGGAACCGTGGGCAATGCCGGGATATGACAGTGATGTCATCATGGCAGCAGGTGCTTTCGTGCAGGGCTCTTCCATTGAGCTTTCAGCAGACGGTCCTATCAAACCGCCTTATGCCGTTTATTTCCAGGGCGGGCTTACCTGGGAGCATGCTAAGTTCGGCATTCTTATGTCCTTACAGAAACTGAAAAATGCAGGAATTGCAAAACTGGAAGCGTAAAACCATATGAAATGTAAATACTGCGGCGCCAATCTGCAGCTGACGGATGCGGTCTGCCCCTATTGTGGGAAGCCGAATCCGCGGGCAGAACGCTATACAAAAGACAAACAATATTATGAGCAGGATTATGCGGAAACCAGCCAGAAGGTAAAAAGAGTCTGGAAACTGTCCTACGACTGGATGACCAGAGGTATCACACTTGTGGTACTTGGCGTACTGGTTTTTGGCCTTTTATTTGTCACGTTTCTTGCGGATGACCATTCTTATTATAAGAAGCAGGATGCAGCTGTGGCCGACTTTACTTCGGTATCTGAGCAGATGGACCAGTATCTGGCGGCTGGAAAATATGAGCAGTATTTTGCGTACTGCAAATCCTACAATCTGACTGGCTGGACCGCGGGACCGTTTCTGCCTTGGCAGCCCCAGACCAAATGTATTGAAATCGGACGCTTTATCAAAGAGCATCTAAACGGTTATCTGGCGGCAGACAGTATTTATGAGCAGAATGATCATCTGGAGACCATCGGTGGGCTGCTTCCGGAATTTTATGATACGGACTCCCTCTGTGCAGTGGCAAAAGATGTGATTGACTGTGAGAAAACGGAAACGGATCTTCGAAATATCCAGAAAGACCTGGAACTGTCCCTGAAAGTATGCTTTGGACTGACAGACGAGGAATTAGCAGAGTTGCCAACCATGACAGATGAAGAGGTTCTGCTTTTGCTGGAGGAAAAGACATGAACGGTAAGAGACAGCGCTCATTTGGAAGCGCATGGATGCATATGGTGCGGCTGGTGGCAGTCACGATGGTAGTCGTACTGTTGGCGGCATTTCTTATATTTCAGTACAGTAATTATGAGGAGCAGAAAAACAACCAACAGTTAAAGGAAAGTATTCTCAATGAGCAATAATACAAAGCAGCATGACAAAGACATGCGGAAATTTCAAAAAGAATACGAGAAAACCAAAGCGGACGTCTGGAAGAAAACCCGGCATTTTGAACTGCGTTCCCATAAAAGAGCGGTGCTGGGAGTTCTGGTGTTTATTGTACTGTTGGGTATGTTTTTAGCAGCAGAGGTCAGTTCCGGGTACGTGGAGAAAGTTTCCAGAAGATGGAAGGCGGGCAGGAATTACGAGAAAACCTGCAGCCAGATGGAAACTTATCTGGACGAAGGGGCTTATGGAGATTTGTTTGTGTATGGGGAATATTACCATCTGACGGACAGCGAATCCGGAAAGTTTGCATCCTGGTATCCCATTCTGTGGTGTGCCTGGCGTTATGATGTGACGGAGAAAGCAGCGGAAGATCTGGCCCAAAATGTGGAGATTTCTCTTGATAGGATATATGATGGAAATATTACATATTTTGCAGATACACTGGCGGCGTTTTATCGGGAAACCTATGAAGATGCAGAGAATGCAGATAATCCGGAAGTTTTTGAAACCATGCGGCAGCGGATGGCGGAAGTACTGAAAGAGATGCTTCCCCTGACAGACGAAGAGATTTCTGAACTGGACGGCATGACTTCTGCAAGAATCAGCAAACTGTTGAGAGAGAGGTATGGCTGGAATGAAAGAAAGCATGAGAAAGCCGGTTCTGTTTTTTATGGACCTTATGGTTGTATTTCTGGCGGTGATTCTGACTATTGAGCTCATTGCCATTGCAGGGTTTACCTTTCCGTTTATGGAAATCGGTCACAGAACATCCGCATTTTTAAGACGGATACAGGATCAGGAATACCAGAAATGTGTAGAATATTATTATGAAAATGAAGCCAATGGCGTCGAACCGGATGAGGAACTGAAAGAGTGCTATGGCGTGGCAAAATACTACGAAGCTGCCTGGCAGAGAATGCGGTATCTGGCATCCGGGGAGCAGGTGCTTGCAAAAGAGGCAGAAGCCGGAATGGAAGCTGCAGCAGAAGAAATGGGAGAGCTGCAGCCGGTGCGGGAACGGATTGATGAGATCTTTAATTATTATCAATGATCTGTTTGAATTCTTCAAATGTAATTTCGTTGTTTTTAGCTTGGCGAAGAGCTTCCTTTGCTCGGCTATTCCATTCTTCAAAGTTTTTAACAGAGGAAGGTTTATTTACCATATTCCTCTGTTTTTTTGCATTCTGCGATTTGTAAGCAGAACGGTAATACTTGGTCAGCTGGTCAGCGGCCAATTTCTCTTCATGATACAGTTCTCGGCACTTCTTGCCATTTGCCCAGACATGAGAACAATAAATTTCATCTGTTCGATTATAAGGTGAAAAATACCGTTTGCATCGTTTACATCGATGAATATGAATATCCTTTGTGACAAGGGTGGAGAAAGAATACATGCATGCAGTATAAACATCTTCCAATGTCTTCAGATCCAGAATAAAGGCGAATTCGGTTGCCTGTTCATCAATATTTTGCAGATATTTTTGATAAGCGGTTTTAGAGTCATTGTTTTTAAAAAGATTAAAGTAGTTTTTACTAGAAAATGTACTTTGAAACAGCTGTTTTTTCGGCGTAACAGAGTCTTTGTGAATGGTAAAAATCTTTCCCGGTGGGAAGGGGTCTGGTTCTGAAAGATGCAGGGTCACTTTCATAGAATCATTAAACATAAAATGATTGTCAAATAGAGACTGGTAAAGGTAGGCTCTCTGAAGTGGAGAGATATGACGGTGCTCTGGAAATGCATCATCGTCCAGACAGAATGCAACGGCATTGTTCATGGATGTGATGAAAGAAACAACCGTATCAAAGAGAATCAGTTCATCCACAATGGCTTTTCTGGTGAAATCCCAATAGTATTTCATTTTTTCTAAACGGAGATCTTCCGTTATATAAGTCGAATCTTTTAAATATTCCCTACTTGCGAAAAACTGGTACCAGCGATAATGAGAAAAAACGGGACTGTTAAAAATAACAGATTTCCATATAACACTGATGTCGGCCAGACGTTCATAAAGGGCATAAATTTGCTGCAGTAAGCTCTGAGTATAGGTAAAATCCAGATAATCTCTGGAAATGTAGCTGCAAAGGGAATGATACTGGGATACAAAAATGCGGATGCTTTCCTTGCTGGATTCTAAAAGATCAAGGAAATGTTGGCCAAGAGAAGTCTGAGTTCTTGTTTGACAGACATATTCGCCTGACTCTGGTTCTGTTTGTTCGAACAGTGCATAGTATTCCCGGTTGGCTTCAGCAGAGATGTAAAGTTTTCCTATTGTATTTCTATAATTTGTAATCATGTTTCTCTCCAAAAAATATTAGTGACAAAGAATAAATATATTATGCATTGTCCACAAAAGAAGTCTGAAAAATATTGCATGATTTGTGAATTGCATATATAATTCAGGAAAACAAACAAAAAATTTTTCTGAATTAGAATATAGTATAGCATTTTCAAAAGAAAATTTATAGTCCGGACAAAAATAAATTCGTAACTGTCAACCAAGCAAATCAACAGGAGGGTAGCAATGAAACCTTATATTGTAATCGAATGGAATGATACTGAAACAGAAGCGAAGGGGTGGCTCTGTATTTTCAATTTCGTAAAAGGATATTCCGGTGGTGGAATCCGTATGCATCCGTCAGTAAATAAGGATGAGGTCATCCGTCTTGCAAGAATTATGGCGTATAAGAGAAATGCCTGTGAGAATGTATGTCAGGGTGGTGCAAAAGCAGGAATCGCATATGACTACAAAGCACCGGATGCATATCAGGTTTTAAGGCGATTCATTATTGCCATGAGACCGTATATTGATATTGGACTGTCCATGGGTTCTGATCTTGGTACGAAATACGAAGATGTATACGGCATTTTCGATGAACTGGGCATGGGAAGACCGCAGACGAAATCTATGAAGAGAAATCCGATCGTTGCACAGGGGCAGGAAAATGTGCGCAAGCTGCTCCAGAGTAAATATGATGGATGGCTTGTAAATGACGTTACCACTGGATTTGGTGTAGCAGTTTCCGCTGATGAGGGATGGAAACAGTTAAATGGCACACCTGGCGCATCTGTTGTAATTCAGGGATTTGGCTGTGTAGGATTAAGCTGTTGTTATAGATTACATCAGCTGGGATATAAGATTGTAGGAATCGCAGATGCAAACTGTTTTGTATATTGCGAAGATGGACTGGATGTACCAGATCTGATAAAAAATGTAAAGCCGAAGGGTGAAATGGATCAGAGTAAGTTTGACCCGTCATGGAAAGTAATGCCGAACAGTGCATGGTTGGATGTGCCGTGTGATATTTTGGTACCGGTTGCACTGGAAGACGTAATCAATGAAGGCAACGTGGACAAGGTAAAAGCAAAACTGATCTGTGAAGGAGCTAATATTCCGATTGACCAGAAGGTAGATCCGACTTTGCATGAAAAAGGAATCTATATCGTTCCGGACTTTATTGCGAATGTAGGAGCTGTAAGATTTTTCTATGCTGTAACGTTTGGCGTGATTGAGGCAACACCGGAAGCAGTTGTAGAGGATATTGAATCTCTTTGCAGAAAGAATGTAAAGAAACTGTTTGATAAATCCAAAGAAACTGGAAGATTCCAGAGAGAGCTTGCTTTCGAAATCTTTGAACCGACCATTCAGGACGAACCTGAGTGCTGATAGGAAAACTACAAGGGGGTCCGGCGGTTTTAAATTTCATTTAACCGCCGGTTTGTAGAAGGGGGATTTTACATGATTACAATCAGTAGTGAAAAATGCAAAGCCTGTGGCTATTGTGTTTCAGCCTGTCCAAAGAATGCATTACGTTTTGGGGACAACGTGAATGCAAAGGGATACAGAGCAGTTGTTGTGGATAAAGAAAAATGCGTAAGCTGTGGAAGCTGTTACATTGTTTGCCCGGATACCGTATTTGTTGTAGAGGAGGGATGAATGTGAAAAAACTGATGAAAGGTAATAACGCGCTTGCAGAAGCAGCAATCCTTGCAGGATGTCGTTTTTTTGCAGGTTATCCGATTACTCCGCAGACAGAAATTTTAGAGTATCTGGCAAAGAATCTGCCGGAAAGAGGCGGCCATTTTGTACAGACAGAATCTGAACTGGCAGGAATCAATATGGTAATTGGTGCAGCAGCTACTGGTTTCCGTGCCATGACCAGTTCAGCAGGACCGGGATTCAGCTTGAAACAAGAAGGAATTTCGTATTTGAGTTCCATGGAACTTCCAGCTGTTATCATTGACGTTATGAGATATGGAATTGGACTTGGAAATATTACCCTGGGACAAGGAGACTATTTCCAGGCAGTCAAAGGCGGTGGACACGGTGGATACAAACTTCCGGTATATGCACCTGCATCGGTACAGGAAAATGTAGACTTTACATTTAAAGCGTTTGATACAGCAGAAAATTATAGAACACCTGTCATTATTCTAAGTGATGGTGCCATTGGTCAGATGGCAGAGGCGGTAGAGCTTCCGGAGGGACGCACACATGATCCAGATAAATACGATTGGACTTTGAAAGGAAGAGATGAGAAACATCCGACCGGAAGAAAGATGACGGATCGTATTTATTACGATTTTAAATACAATGAATACGATGACCATATTCGTGAACGTTATGGAAAAATGGAAGAGGAACTGCAGGAATGGGAAGAAATTCAGACCGATGATGCGGAAATCATTCTTGTAAGTTACGGTATTAGTTCCAGAGTATGCAAAGAAGCTGTAAAAATGGCAAGAAAAGCAGGTTGGAAGGTGGGAATGATTCGTCCGATCACGCTTTGGCCATTCCCACGGAAAGCGTTTGATAAAACAAACCAGTATGCAAAAGCATATCTTTCTGTAGAAATGAATGCATGCGGCCAGATGGTGGAAGATGTTGCCCTTTGTGCAAAACATATTCCGGTATATTCCTATCCATCCGGAAGACAGATTGCGGATCCGGAAGTAATTGTGAAGAAAATAGAAGGAATTCTGAACGGAGAAGAAAGGGAGGTGTTTTAAACAATGACAGCATTAAAAAAAGCACCCAGCACCATTTATGGATATAACAGCTTTTGTCCAGGCTGTGGTCACGGAATTGTGATTCGTCTGATTGCAGAAGTGATAGAAGAAATGAATATGGCAGAAGACGCAATCGGTGTTCTTGCTGTTGGATGTTCCTGTCTGACCAACCGTTACCTTGCACTGGATCTGTTACAAGCAGCACATGGCCGTGCGGCAGCTTCAGCTGGTGCAATCAAAAGATGTCGTCCAGATAAACTGGTATTTACTTATCAGGGAGATGGTGACGCTGCTTCTATTGGAATTGCAGAAACTTTATACAGCGCAGAAAGAAATGAAAATATTACACAGATTATTGTAAATAACGGTGTTTATGGAATGACCGGAGGTCAGATGTCACCGACCAGTCTTGTGGGGCAGAAAACAACCACTTCTGTAAAAGGAAGAGATCCGGAAACCATGGGAATGCCGTTGAAGATTGCAGAACTGATTAACCATTTTGATGTATCCTATCTGGCAAGAGGATCTGTTCATAATGTAGCAAATATACAGAAAACAAAGAAGTATATTCGCAAGGCATTTGAAACACAGCTGAAGCAGGGAGGCTACAACTGTGTGGAGATTATTTCTCCATGTCCGACCAACTGGCATTTGACCCCATTGCAGGCGGTAGAACGAATCGAAGAAGAAGTACTAAAGTACTATCCAGTTGGAGAATTCAAAAAAGGAGGTGACAGATAATATGCTGAAACAGTTTGTATTTGCAGGTTTTGGTGGTCAGGGAATTTTGACAGCAGGAATGATTCTTGCGCATATTGGCTCTCTGTACGGAAAAGAAGTTATCTGGATGCCATCCTATGGTTCCGAGATGAGAGGTGGAACGGCGAATTGCAGTGTCAAGATTAGTGATGAAGCCATTGCCAGTCCGTTTATCAAAAAAATTGATTACCTGATTGCAATGAACAAACCTTCTTTGGATAAATTTTTGCCACAAGTGAAGCATGGGGGAACCATCATTGTTGATTCTTCTATTGTAGATGAAATCCCGGAGTTAGAAGGAATTCGTGTTATAAAGGTACCGGCAGATTCCATTTGTGCAGAACTGAAAAATACCAGAAGTGCCAATGTGTGCGTATTGGGCGCTCTGGCAAAATGTTTTACACTTTTTTCAAAGGATCAATATGAAGATGGAATACGAGAGTACTTTTCTTCTAAACCAAATGTTCATGAAGGGAATAGCAAAGTTTTCGGTGCGGGCTATGATTATGTGAAAGGAGAGTGATCCAGTGGATTTAAATAAACTGTTACGACCATCCTCCATTGCAGTCATTGGTGCAAATGATAAAAATGGATTTGGAAAGTCCACATGTACTAATCTGCTGCATTCTCCGCTTCAGGAGCATATCTATTTTGTGAATCCGAATAGAACGGAATTATTTGGTAAGAAATGCTATGCTTCTATTACAGATGTTCCGGAAACGGTTGATATGAGTATCATCATTCTGAATAAGAAGTTAGCTGGAAAAGCATTAGAAGAAGCCGCTCTTGCAGGATGTAAAGCAGCAGTTATTTATGCCAGTGGCTATGGGGAAACTGGCGATAAAGAAAGTGAAGAAGAACTTCGCCGAATTTGCAGACAGTATGACATGGCAGTCATGGGAGCAAATTGTGCTGGATTTATCAACAACCTAGATGGTATTTATGCATTTGGTATGTTGATCAACAGAGAGTCTGTGCCAGGAAATATAGCAATTATTTCACAGTCCGGAAAAATTTGTCTCAACATGATGCAGATCGGTCATATGGATTATTCCTATCTGATTTCTAGTGGAAATAGCACCTGTGTGAAGGTGGAAGATTACCTGGAATATATGATTCATGACAAAGATACCAAAGTAATCGGATTGTATTTGGAAGGAATTAAAGATGCTGAAAAGTTTGCAAGATTGATGGCAGAAGCGGCAAAAAAGAGAAAACCCATCGTTATTATGAAGGTAGGAAAGACGGCAAAAGGAAGTGCATTGGCTGCGTCTCATACGGGAAGTCTTTCGGGTTCGGATAAATCTTTTGATGCAGTTGTCAAAAAGTTTGGCGTGGTTCGGGTCGATGATATTGAGGAATTGGCAGAAATGTGTCATCTTCTTAGTGTCATTCCTATGCTTCCACCGAAACCAACGCTTGCAGCCATGTGTCTTTCCGGAGGCGAAACGGGAATCTGTGCAGATATGGGAACGTTAATGGGACTCACGTATCCAGAACTGGCAGATCAGACCAGAAGTCGTCTAAAAGAATTGCTTCCTGATTATGCGACACCTGCCAATCCTTTGGATATGTCTGCAACCCTCGCACATGACGGAACCAAATATGCAGGGGTCATTCAGGCATTTATTGACGATCCGTCGATTGGTATGGTAATTTGCGGACAGACAGTGTTGCAGCATCATCAGCCGCAGGATGTAATAAATCCAATGTCTGATGGCATGGTCATGGCGGCAAAAGAAAAGAAAAAACCGGTTGTGGTTATGAGTTTTTTTAATTCCAGCCGTGATGAAGAAATTCGGAAGAAATTGGAGTCAGAAGGAGTTCCGATTCTTCCTGCGACTGGAGGCGGATTTAAGCTTCTGAAATATCTGATGGATTTTGTTTCTTATAATCCAGCAGACCATACACTGGAACTTGCAGTTCCGAATAAAAAGAAAACGGAAAAACTTGCGTTGAGCGAATATGAGAGTAAAGAAGAACTGAAACGATATGGAATTCTGATGCCGGAAGAACATGTAGCAGTGAAAAAATCCGATTTGACGGAGTTCCATGTACAGTTTCCAGCAGCAGCCAAAATCATTTCACGGGACATTCTTCATAAGAGTGATGTGGGTGGTGTGGCTCTCAATATTCAGAATCAGGAAGAACTATATCAGGCATTTGATAGAGTGATGAAAAATTCCCTGAAACATTGTCCGTATGCCAGGATTGATGGAGTGTTGATTAGTCCGATGCTTCCAAAAGGCGATGAATTTATTGTTGGTGTTCACAATGATCCACAGTTTGGACCGATGATTCTGTGTGGACTTGGTGGTATTTTTGTGGAAGTATTTAAAGATGCAAGCCTGTATCCGGCTCCTTTGAATAAAAAGGAAGCAATAGCAATGGTACAGTCGTTGAAAGGCTCTAAACTTTTAAGTGGTTATCGTGGAAAAGAAAAAGGAGATATGGATGCGCTTGCCAGGCTGATTGTACAGATTTCAGAGTATGCTGTGACCAATAAAGATTCGTTGGAAGAATTAGATATCAATCCTGTATTCGTATATCCGGAAGGTAAGGGAGTTGCAATCGCAGATGCATTGATTGTGAAAAGAAAATGAGATAGAATAATAGGAGGTGTTTTATGTCGTCAGATTCGAAACAAAACAATGTCGGTAAATGGATTGGATTCGTTGTATTGACAATTGCTGCGGGTTTGATTTACAGAGTACCTTATTTAAAAACGGTTTTTTATGATTCATTAGTCGAAACATTCCATATGAGTAATACCGATGTTGGAAAGCTGATGAGTGCTTATTCATTGACCAAAACCATTATTTACATTCCTGGAGGAATCTTAGCGGATAGGTTTGATAACAGAAAGATGCTTCTTGGATCCGTTGTATTGTTGGTAGGATGTACCTTTTGGTATGCAACCATCCCATCTATTGGAATGTTGATGATTATTCAGGTACTGCTGGCATTTTCCAATGTTCTATTTTGGGTTTCCTTCATTAAGGCAATCCGCATGTTTGGAAGTGAAGATGAGCAGGGTTCCATCTTCGGTTACAGTGAAGGCATTCGTGCAGTTGCTGGATTATTGATTAATTTTGCAGCACTGTGGGTATTGGATTACTTTATGAGCAGAGCCGATCAGCCTCTTAGATATGTACTTATTTTCTACGGAATTGTATATGTGATTCTCGGCGTTGCAATGGTATTTCTTCTTCCGAAAGAAAAAGAAGGTCAGCAGACAACAGTCAAGTCTTTTAAAGAATATTTTACAGTATTAAAGTATCCAGGTGTATGGCTGGTGGCAGCATTAGTTCTTTGTGCATATAGCTGTCAAATCGCATCTGAATATACCACGACTTATCTTACGACCGTATTTGGTATGAGTGTTGTTGTAGCTGGTATCGTAGCGACAATTCGAAGTTATGGAATTGGAATTTTCAGTGCACCTGTGATTGGCAAAATATCTGACAAAATTGGTTCCTATTCTAAGACCGTTGTTATCCTGTTTGTTTGTGAGATTATTCTGGCACTGATACTTCTGTTCATTCCGGGGTCAGCAGGTACATTAATTCCAGCGATCATTACAGTATTGGCATTTGCGACAGTCATGTATGCGTTGAGAGGCATTTATTATGCGACGATGGGAGAAGCGGGAATTCCGGTTGCTTTGACAGGAACCGCGACAGGCATTATTTCTGTGCTTGGATATCTTCCGGATTCTTATTTAAATGTGATGCTGGGTGGTTTCCTTGACAAACATGCAGGAGTAGTCGGATTCAAATATGTATTTGGTTCCATCATTGTTCATGCAGTAATTGGAATTATTTTAGCTTTAATCATTATGCAAATGGGGAAAAAGAAAGCAAAAGAAGAAAGCTAAGAAAAGGCACAGGAGGGAGAAGGATTGAAACATACGAAGCAATATAATGTTATGATTTTTGCCGTTTTAATCCTAGCGGCGGGAACTGTGTACAAAGTTCCTTATCTGAAATCTGTATTTTATGATCAGATGGTTTCAGGCCTATCCATATCCCATACGCAGATAGGAATTTTGTCTTCGGCTTATGCGGGTTCAAAAATGTTGATGTATATTCCGTGTGGAATTTTTGCGGACCGGATCAATACCAAACGGGTACTAGTGTTTTCACTTGTTGGGGAAAGTATTCTGACAGCGATCTATGCGACACTCCCGGCAATGCCGATTTTGATCGGTGTCCAGGTGATGTTTGCATTTGTGAATATTTTTTTCTGGACCAGCTTTATTAAAAGTATTCGTATTCTGGGAAAAAACCGGGAGCAGGGAAAGATTTTTGGACTTAGCGAAGGCTTGAGAGGAATTACAGGATCGCTTGCTACCTTTCTTGGACTTCACATTATCAACTTATTTGCAATGAAACAACATTCTCTCTGTTATGTACTCTGGTTTTATGCAGCATATTATATGGTAGTTGGAATTCTGGTATGGAGAATTTATCCGGACCAGATGGAGACAGAAGAAGAACGATGTCAGCAATGGAGCGATTATGTAGAAGTGTTCCGAAAGCCAGCTGTATGGATGGTATCATTGTTGATTATCACCTCTTACAGTTTACAGGTTGCATTTGAATATACAACATCTTATATGACACAAGTGTTAGGAATTACAGCAATGTTTGCGGGTGTTGTAGCAACACTACGGGACAATATTTGCGGACTGATTGGATCGCCACTGGCTGGAGCTTGGGCAGATAAAAGAAAATCACCGACAGATGTGGCTTTGAGATTGCTGTTGATTGAGATTCTATTATGCATTGTATTGATTTTGAGCCCAGAGAGTCCGAAAGTTGGATATCTGATCATTATACTTATTATAAGTTTCAGCATTGTGATCTATGGTGTCAGAGGTGTTTATTATTCCACCATGTCAGAGACGGGAATTCCAGTATCTTTGACGGCGACAGCTACGGCTGCGGTCGCCATGCTTGGATATACACCGGATATGTTTATGTCGTTATGGTGTGGAAAAATTTTAGATGCTTATGGATATGAGGCAGGGTATAAAAAGATTTTTGTCTTAATGCTCATATTCGCATGTTTAGCGGTTGGTGTCTGTCTTCTTATGAAAAAATACCAGAAAAGAACAGTGACTTATGTCTAGGCCTATCGGGCGGGAGTTCATTTTGAATGACTCCCGCCTGATTTTTACATTGAGTCCGGGAAATATCTGTGATAAAATCTGAAACGAGTACAAATCATATAGGGGTAATAGAAAATTTGAAGAAAGTATTGATCATCGGAGGTGGTGCTTCCGGCCTGATAGCAGCCATTGCGGCAGCGGAGCAGGGCGCGAAGGTGACGCTTCTGGAAAAGAATAAGCAGACCGGGAAAAAACTGCTGGTGACAGGAAACGGCCGATGTAATTTTACTAATAAAGATCAGAAACTGGAACATTACCGGAGTGAGGCACCGGAATTTGTCAGAGAAGCGTTGTCGCAGTTTTCCATGGGAGATACAGTCCACTTTTTTGAAAAAATCGGTATTCGGGTGAAGGACCGAAACGGATATCTTTATCCGGCCAGTGGACAGGCTGCTTCTATTGCGGAATTGCTGCGGCTGGAAGCACTGCGTCAGGGTGTGAAGCTGGCTTGCAATACAGAGGTGCTGGAAGTTCATAAGAAGGATGGACAGTTCCAGGTGGTAACCGAAGGATGGACTTATGAAGGCGATGCTCTGATTCTTGCCTGCGGTTCCAAGGCAGCTCCGGAGACCGGAACGGTGGGAGACGGCTACCGTTTTGCAGAGAGTTTCGGACATTCCGTGGTGACGCCGCTTCCGGCACTGACCGGACTCTGCGCGTCGGAGAAAGACTGCGGAAAACTGACCGGGGTACGCACCGATGCAAAAGCGACACTTACCGTGGAACCAGAACATGCTGCATATGAAGAAGAGGGAGAGATTCAGTTTGCTGCCTATGGGCTGTCCGGAATCCCTGTATTTCAGCTGAGCCGATATGCAGCACGCGTATTGGAACATGGCGGCAGCTGTCAGGTGACATTGGATCTCTGTCCAGAGCTTACGGCGGAGGAACTGGAAGAAATCTTAAAAGACAAGGCAGAATTTATCGGAGAACGGTCGGGCACGGATGTGCTGCTTGGCATGTTCCCGGAAAAATTATCAGATGTGATCCTGAAACGGGCCGGTATTTCCATGAAGAAGAAAAGCCGGGAGTGGAAAGAAGCGGACTGGAACCATCTGATTGGTCAGATCAAAAAATTTACCTTCCATATTAGCAGATGCCGCGGTTATGAGCAGGCGCAGGTGTGTACAGGCGGAGTGCCGCTTGCAGAGTTGAAGAACTGTTCCATGGAATCGGCAAAAGTACCGGGACTTTACCTGTGTGGCGAACTTCTGGACGTGGATGGAGCCTGCGGCGGTTACAATCTTCAGTGGGCGTGGACCAGCGGTTATCTTGCAGGAAATGCTGCAGGAAGTGAGGAGTAGCAGATGCTTAGAATTCAACAGCTGAAGCTTCCGGTGATACATACACCGGAGGATTTAAAAGCGAAAATGATAAAGATATTGCGGATTCGGCCGGAAGACCTGATTCGTTATGAGATCATACGGAAATCTCTGGATGCCAGGGGCGGTGAGTTAAAGTACGTCTATCTGGTGGATGTGGAAGTGAAAAGAGAGCCATCTGTGCTCAAACACTGTCCGAAGCAGGTGAGCAAAGCGGTAAGAACCTGGTATCAGTTCCCTGCTCACGGAGAGAATCCGCTTAACCGACGTCCGGTGATTATCGGAGCTGGACCTGCGGGATTGTTCTGCGGACTGATGCTGGCAAGAAATGGCTATGCCCCCGTTATTCTGGAACGGGGCGAACGGGCGGAAGAACGTGCCAGAACGGTGGAGACTTTCTGGCTTACCGGGAAATTGAATCCCACCTCTAACGTACAGTTTGGAGAAGGTGGTGCCGGAACTTTTTCTGACGGAAAGCTCAATACCATGGTTAAAGATCCGGTTGGAAGAAACCGGAAGGTGCTGGAACTTTTTGTGGAAGCAGGCGCACCGGAAGAAATTTTATATGAAAATAAACCCCATCTGGGAACAGATCAGCTTATTGGGATTGTAACCCGGATGCGAAAAGAGATAGAAGATTTAGGAGGAGAAGTGAGGTTTGGCTGCCGGGTCACCGATCTTCTGACAGATCGCGGGCAGATCCGGGGCGTGTCTTATGAGCAGCGCCAGACAACCGATAGGGTGGAAGAACAGGAATTGCGGACTGACGTGGTGGTGCTTGCCATTGGACACAGTGCAAGAGATACGTTCTCCATGCTAAAGGAAAAGGGCATACCTATGCAGGCAAAATCTTTTGCGGTGGGCGTCCGCATGGAACATCCTCAGCATATGATCAATGAAAGCCAATATGGGAAAAACTATCCGGCAATATTGCCTGCAGCTGCTTACAAAGTGACGCGGCAGACCGGAGGGGGAAGAGGTGTCTATTCTTTCTGTATGTGTCCGGGGGGATGGGTGGTCAACGCCTCTTCCGAAGAAGGACACCTGGCAGTAAATGGTATGAGCTATCAGGCAAGAGACAGCCGGAATGCCAACAGTGCCATGATTGTTACGGTGACACCGGATGATTTTCCGGGGACAGATGTGCTGGCTGGTGTGGAATTTCAGCGAAAGCTGGAAAAGGCAGCTTATGGATTATGTGACGGTAAGGTGCCGGTTCAGTTATTTGGAGATTTCTGCCGGAATGTGCCAAGTACCATGCTTGGGGAGGTAGAACCCTGCATCAAGGGACAATATGAATTGTCCAATGTGCGGACGATTTTTCCGCAGGAGTTATCATCGGCATTGGAAGAAGGAATTAAAGGATGTGAAGCTCTGATTCATGGATTTTCCAGAGCGGATGCGGTGTTATCCGGTGTGGAGAGCCGGACTTCTTCTCCGGTCCGCATTATAAGAAATACTGAGTTTGAAAGTGAATTATCAGGACTTTATCCGTGCGGAGAAGGTGCCGGTTATGCGGGAGGCATCACCTCCGCCGCTATGGATGGACTAAAGATTGCAGAAGCAATTGCAAAAAAATATGTGCCGTGTTATGATTAACTGAATCGGTATTTGGAGGTAGTATACATATGAGAGGTGCGAAAAATGGCTGGACACTGCTTTTGCTTGTACTGGCAGGAGTGGTACTGGGAGGCTTTATTGGAAGTCTGGCAGCCAATGTTTCCGGTCTTAGCTGGTTGAATTACGGACAAGCCTTCGGACTTGAAAACCCGCTGGTGCTGTCACTTGGACTGGTTGTGCTGACCTTTGGACTGACCATTAAGATTACCATTGCCAGCATCATTGGAATAGTTCTGGCAATTCTGATTTACCGCTGGATATAAGGACATACTAACAAGGTAACCTTCGGGGTGTCTGGAGAGACCATCAAACGGAGGTTATAGCATGAATGAAAATTTCAATAGTCTGCCCCAGGAGGACAGACCCTATGAACGGTGTATCCGTCATGGAGTGCAGTCATTGTCAAACAGGGATCTTCTGGCGGTGATTTTAAGAACCGGTGCAAAAGGAAGAAATGTGCTGGAACTGGCTGGAGATCTTTTAAAGCTGGTTCCGGAGAGAGAAGGATTTACGGGAATTCGAAGATTGAGTCTCGATGAACTCTCAAATGTAAAAGGTATCGGGAAAGTGAAGGCAGTTCAATTGAAGTGTCTTCTGGAGATTGCCAGGAGAATGGCGCGGGAAGAGGCCGGAGAAGGCACTTATTTTACATCTCCATCCGCGGTGGCAAATTATTATATGGAAGATCTGCGTCATGAGGAGCAGGAAGTACTGTTGCTTCTCATGCTCAATCAACGGGGCAGATTGCTCAAAGAGCGATATATGTTCAAAGGGACAGTGAATGCATCGGTGATTTCACCACGGGAAATCTTTGTGGAGGCACTTGCTGCGCGGGCAGTGCAGATTATACTGCTTCACAATCACCCCAGCGGCGATGCAAGCCCAAGTCAGGAGGATTTGAATGTAACCAGACGCATAAAAGAAGCAGGACAGCTTCTTGGAATTGCTCTGACAGACCATATTATTATCGGAGAGCAAGCTTATGTGAGTCTCCGGGAGGAACACTATCTATAACTTAGAAGAAAGAAGGAATATACCATGAATAATCATTGTTTTGGCTGCGATTTTGGTTCTTACCATCTGAAAATTTATCATAAAGAGCAGGACGGCTGTCTGATGCAGCACAATATGGTGGCAGTACAGGACAAAAAAGAGATGCTTGCATACGGAGATGAGGCATATGCCATGTATGAAAAGGCTCCGGCCAATATTCAGGTGTCCAGTCCCATGTCCTATGGAAATCTCGCAAGCATCAGCAATATGCAGGAATTTTTGAAAAAGCTGTTAGAAAGCACAACTAAGGGGCAGCTGAAAGGTGCAGAATATTTTGTTGCACTTCCAACGGATATGCAGGAGCGTATTTTTACAACCTTAATCCAGGATTCCAGTATGAAACCGAAGACTGTTTATCTGGTAGACAAGCCGGTGGCAGCAGGACTTGGACTTGGAATTAATGTAAAAGAAGCACAGGGTGTATTAATTGTGGACATCGGCGCGGAAACAACGGAAATTTCTGTTCTTTCCCTTGGCGGCATTGTCATTAGTCGTCTGATTCAGACCGGCGGACGTTCCATTGATGATGCAATTCAAAGTGCAATTCGTAAGGAACACAACTTTTTCATCGGAAGTAAGACTGCAGAGTCGATTAAAAAAGAACTGGCCTATGCCATCAATCCGGAAGAGGCAACGATGAAGATCTGTGGCCGCAACATGGTAGTGGGGCTTCCGCAAATGCTGGAAATCAGCGCAGATTTTGTATACTCAGCCATCAAAGAACAGCTTGGCATCATTGTAGATGCTGTTAAGACAATTCTGGAGAGAACTCCGCCAGAGTTGGGCGTGGACATTATCCAGAACGGTATCTATCTCACCGGCGGTTCTGCAAGAATCCGTAAGATGGATGAACTTCTGCAGGAAAAATCCGGTATTCGTGTGACTGTTGATCCGGAGCCGGAATTAAGCGTGGCAAAAGGTCTGGCCAGAGTGATTAATGAAAAAGAGTTCAGACCGCTTGCTTTTGTAACAAAAGAGCAGAAATATGAGTAAAGACCGGAGCCGGGGACGATGAAGAGAAAAAACCGTACTACGATTCCAAGTAAATATATTCTGTTTGTTTTGACTCTTTTGTGTGTGGCTGCCATGTCCGTTTCTTTCCTGACGAATTTTGACGGGGGACCGCTGAATGTTGTTTCTGGATATGTGCTGGTACCAGTGCAGCGAGGGATGAATGCGGTAGGCGGATGGGTCAGAGATAAAGCAGATAATCTGGAAGATCTGAAGAAAATCCGGGAGGAGAATGCACAGCTTCAGGAGCAGATCTCAGAATTAACGCTGGAAAATAACTCTCTGTTACAGGACCGTTACGAATTGGAAGAATTAAGGTCTCTGTACAAGCTGGACAATGATTACTCTGATTTGAATAAAATTGCTGCCAATGTAATCGGAAAGGATTCCGGTAATTGGTTCAATATGTTTATTATCGACAAGGGTTCCAATGATGGAATTCAGGTGGATATGAATGTCCTTGCAGGTGGGGGACTGGTAGGAATTGTGACTAAAGTGGGACCGGACTGGGCTCAGGTGCGTTCCATTATCGATGACATGAGTAATGTCAGCGCCATGATTCTGAAGAATTCTGATCTCTGTTATGTCAGAGGTGACCTTCAGATGATGACAGAAGGAACACTTCAGTTAAATCAGCTTCGCGATGAAGACAATGAGGTGGAGCAGGGCGATAAGGTAGTTACTTCTTATGCCAGTGCCAAGTATCATAGAGGGATCCTGATTGGATATGTGAATGAGATTTCCACGGATGCCAATAATCTTACCAAATCAGGAAGTATTACACCTGCAGTGGATTTTGAACATCTGAGCACGGTGCTCATTATTACAGATCTGAAACAACAGGTGAGCAGCGACGACCTGAATTCAGCAGAGTAGGGAAAGGAGACTGTCAGTGAAACGTAAAATTGTCATCGCACTGATGATTATCGTCTGCTTTCTTCTGCAGAGCACGTTATTCCAGAGCCTTTCCCTTGCATCCATCAGTCCGAATCTTCTGATTATTCTTACTTCTGCCTATGGCTTTATGAAGGGAAAGAAAGAGGGAATGGCGGTAGGATTCTTTTGCGGATTACTGGAAGATATCTTTTTTGGACGTCTTCTGGGCATGCATGCGCTGATCTACATGTATATTGGCTATGCAAATGGTTATTTCAATCAGATTTTTTATGGGGAAGACATTAAGCTTCCTATGGCACTTATTTCTGCCAGTGAGCTGGCTTACGGACTGGGAACATATCTGATTATGTTTCTGATGCGAAGCCGGTTTGATTTTTTCTATTATCTGAAAAGAATTATTCTGCCGGAGCTCTTATATACCATTATTGTGACACTGTTTGTATACAGAATTATTTACATGATTGACCAGAAACTTGAGAAGAAAAAAGATCTTAAGGAGCGGATAGATATTGTTTGAGGACTGGAAAGAAGCTGTCGTAAGTTTTGTGACATCTCGGATATTTGTGCTGATGATAGTATTTCTGGCATTTTTCGGGATTCTGCTTGGCCGTGTATTTGTCCTTCAGATTATCAATGGACAGCAGTATGCGGAAGATTTTACGATGAAAATCAAAAAAGAAGTCAGTATTGCAAGTACCAGAGGAAAGATCTTTGACCGGAACGGTCAGATTCTGGCAGATAATGTACTGTCTTATTCTGTGACCATTGAGGATAATGGAACTTATGAGACTACCCGTGAGAAACAGGCAACTTTGAACCGTACGATCCTGAAGGTGCTTGATATTGTAGAATCCCATGGAGATTCTGCCATCGGTGACTTCGGTATCATTTATCAGAACGGGCATTATGAGTACACGCAGGAAGGCACCTCTCTTCTGCGTTTTAAAGCGGATATTTACGGATATAAAACCATCGATGAACTGGAAAAAAAGCCGGAGCAGTATGTGGCAAGCGCAGACCAGATCATGGAATTTCTGTGCAGCAACAAGAAATATTTTATTTCACCTGATGCATACACAGAAGAACAGCTGGCACAGTATAAAGTTGCGACGGATTTGACACCGGAGAAAACTCTACAGTTGGTTACAATCCGATATCAGATGAGCAACAACAGTTATAAGCGTTATGTGGCAACCACCATTGCTTCGGATGTCAGTGATGAGACGGTTGCGGAGATTCTGGAGAACCAGAGCAGTCTGCAGGGTGTGGATATTGCAGAGAGTAGTTTAAGAACATATCCGGATGCCAAGTATTTTGCCAACATTATCGGTTATATTGGAAAACCGGATCAGGACGAACTGGAAAGCCTGCAGGAAGAAAATGAAAATTATGAAGCAAATGATATCGTAGGAAAGGCCGGACTGGAGCAGTATATGGAGACACAGCTTCAGGGAACAAAAGGTCAGAGGACGATTTATGTAGACAGTGTCGGTAATGTGCTGGAAACGGAAAGTGAGACAGCACCGGAATCCGGAAAAGATTTATATCTGACCATAGATAAAAATTTGCAGGAGACTGTTTATAAGGTGTTGGAACAGAGGCTTGCCGGGGTTCTGGTATCCAAGATCAGAAATATAAAACAGTATACTTCTACCGGTTCGGCTGCAGATATCCAGATTCCTATTTATGATGTTTACTATGCGCTGATCAACAATCATATTATCGATACTACGCATTTTTCTGCTGATGATGCAACGGATTTGGAAAAATCCATTCAGGGCCGTTATGAGCAGCGACTTGCTTCTACCATTGATCAGATCCGCACGGAGTTAACGACCGATAACCCGACGGCATATACGAATCTGTCTATTGATATGAAAAATTATATGAGTTACATTGTATCAGATGTACTCATGGGCAGTAACCAGGTGCTGATGAGCAGTCTGGTGGATCAGGAAGATCCCACCTATATTGCATGGGCGAAGGACGAAACCATCAGCCTGAAGGAATACCTTCAGTATGCGATTTCCAGAAACTGGGTCAATGTATCAGGCTTGGATGTGCAGACGTCATATCTTAGTTCTGAGGAAATCTATGATGTAGTGGTGGATTTTATTTCGACAGAGTTGGAAAATGATGTCGATTTTCAGACGATGCTGTATAAATATATCCTTTTAGATGATGTGGTGACGGGAAGAGAGATTTGTCTTCTCTTGTATGAACAAGGTGTTCTGGAGTATGATGAGGAGACGGTTGGAAAATTACAGATTGGTTCTACATCTGCATACAATTTTATGCTGGATAAGATCAGTCATCTGGAAATTACGCCGGCACAGCTGGCACTGGAACCGTGCAGTGCGGGGGCTGTTGTGACAGATCCGAATACCGGGGAAGTGCTTGCATGTGTTTCTTATCCTGGATATGACAACAACCGTTTAACGAATACATTGGATTCTGAATATTTTGCAGCGTTGAATCGGGACAAATCAAGCCCACTGTACAGCAAAGCGACTCAGCAGCAGACAGCCCCCGGTTCTACATTTAAACCGGTTGTCGCAGTGGCCGGACTGGAGGAAGGGGTGATTTCTCCTTCTGAGATTATTCATGCAACCGGTGTATTTACAGATGCTTATGGTTCTCCGACCTGCTGGATTTACAACCAGTATCATGGAAGCCATGGAAACATCAATATGGTTGATGCGATTAAGGTGTCCTGCAACTACTACTTTTATGAAGTGGGATTTCGCCTGGGAGGAGGAAGATCCACAGGATATTCTTCTGATAAAGCGTTGTCCCTGCTGGCAAAATATGCGACTCAGTTTGGCTTGAATGCGAATTCTGGTATTGAGCTTTCTGAAAGTGATCCACAGCTGTCGACCAAGGACGGAATCCGTTCTTCCATTGGACAGGGCAATGCCTTGTTTACAGTTTCCCAGCTGGCGAGATATGTGAGCACCATTGCAAACAGAGGAACCGTTTACAACCTGACGCTATTAGATAAATTGACAGATTCTGAAGGAAACACTATTGAAGATTATTCCGCGTCAGTATATAATAAAATGGAAATTGCAGATGTTGACTGGAATACGATCCAGGAAGGTATGCATCAGGTAGCACTGAACACCAGTGCATTTAAAAATCTGGATTTGACCATTGCAGGTAAGACTGGTACGGCTCAGCAGTCCAAGAGTCATCCCAATCATGCACTTTTTATTGGTTATGCGCCATATGAAAATCCACAGCTTGCGGTGGCAATCCGTATTGCCAATGGTTATACTTCCGCTAATGCGGCGGCCATGGCATCGGATATTTTTAAATACTACTTCGATCTGGAAGGAAAAGACGAGGTGGTAAACGGTACTGCTGTCCAGGGAACATCAGAAGTAATTAACGACTAGGAAAAAAGTAATGAATGAGCAGAGTGTTGTAATTAAAAGTAACAGATATGGGATTACCCTGTTTCTGGATAAGGATGCATCCTTTCAGGAATTGCTGGGTAGCATCCGGGAAAAATTCAGAGCGTCATCCAAGTTTTTTAAAGATGCCCAGATGGCGTTGGCATTTGAAGGCCGTCAACTGACACAGGAGGAGCAGATAGAGGTGATTCAGGCAATTCAGGAATCTTCCGGACTGCAGGTACTGTGTATTTTGGAAAATGATGCGCTGAAAGAATCCTATATGAAACAGATTGTAGAGGGACGAAAGCAGAAAAGTGCCGAAAGTGACGGCAGATTTTATAAAGGAACGCTTCGTTCCGGACAGGTTCTGGAATCTGAGACCAGTATTGTGATACTGGGTGATGTGAATCCGGGAGCTACCGTTGTATCCAAGGGAAATGTTGTAGTCCTTGGTGCACTGAAAGGAACCATTCATGCAGGTGCGGCAGGTAATGAAAGTTGTTTCGTGGCTGCTTTGAACATGATGCCGATGCAAATCCGAATTGGGGACTGCATCGCACGCTCCGCAGACGGTCCGATGACAAAAGGAGCAACGGAACCGATGATTGCCTATACAGAAAACAGTAATATCTATATGGAGCCGATTACAAAAGAAGTGATTAACGACATCCGGATCTGACCATAATGAAAGATGGAAACCGGAGCAGAGATAGAAAAGTGGAGGATGCGTAAATGAGTGAAGTAATTGTTATTACATCAGGAAAAGGCGGCGTCGGAAAGACAACCACGACTGCCAATGTGGGAACCGGACTGGCAAAGCTGGATCAGAAAGTAGTTATGATCGATACAGATATAGGACTTCGCAACCTTGATGTTGTTATGGGCCTGGAAAATCGAATTGTTTATAATCTGGTGGATGTTGTAGAAGGAAATTGCCGGATTAAACAGGCGTTGATCAAGGACAAGCGATATCCGAATCTTTACCTTCTTCCGTCTGCACAGACGAGAGATAAGACGGCGGTCAGTCCGGAACAGATGGTGAAACTCATCGATGAGCTAAAAGAAGAATTTGATTATATTCTGTTGGACTGCCCTGCAGGTATCGAACAGGGATTCAAAAATGCCATTGCAGCTGCAGATCGTGCATTGATCGTAACGACACCGGAGGTATCTGCCATTCGTGATGCAGACCGTATCATTGGTCTTTTGGAAGCAAATGAAATCAAGAGAACAGATTTGATTGTAAACCGAATCCGTATGGATATGGTAGAGAGCGGAAATATGATGTCTATGGATGACGTTGTGGAGATCCTTGCCATTGACCTGATCGGAGCGGTTCCGGATGATGAGAATATCGTTATTGCAACCAATCAGGGCGAACCGTGCGTAGGAGATTCTTCACTGGCCGGACAGGCTTATATGAACATCTGTCGCAGAGTGATGGGGGAAGAGGTTCCGTTCCTGGATCTGAAGGTTAAGACCAGCTTTTTCGACAGACTGAAGAATCTGTTCAAATAGGGGGAATAGTATATGGGATTCATGGATTTCTTTCGTAAGAAGAACTCAGGAGAAGTGGCAAAGGATCGTTTGAAGCTATTATTGATTTCGGATCGTGCCAATTGTTCACCTGAAGTGATGGAAGCCATTAAGAATGACATTATCAAAGTGATTACCAAATATATGGAAATTGACAGTGAGGGTCTGGATATTCAGATCACGCAGACAGAGTCTGAAGGCGGTAATGGAGCAGTGCCGGTACTCTGTGCAAATATTCCGGTAAGGGATATGAAGAAAAGAAATTAGAAATAAGGTGAGATATGTTCAGACAATATAAACTGAGGGATTTCAGACTTCGGTTAGTGGTACTTGTGTATGCGATTTCCATTCTCAGTGTGTTTGTCATCGGCAGTGCCGCAGAAGAATATCAGAGCCAGCAGCTTCTGGGAATTATGATGGGATCTGTAATTATGCTGATATTTGCCCTGCTTGATTACCGGGTACTGCTGAATTTCAGCTGGGTGATTTATGCAGTCAATTTGATTCTTCTGGTAGCAGTTATTCCTTTTGGCGTAAAGGTCAACGGAGCCAGAAGATGGCTGAAAATCGGTTTTTTCAGATTCCAGCCATCGGAACTTACCAAACTGGCATTAATTGTGTTTTTCGCATACTTCTTTGTGAAATATAAAGAAAAGCTTAACAGTTTTAAAGTGATCTTTATTTCATTGGTTTTGCTTGGCATCCCGCTGCTGCTTTTGAAACAACAGCCACATCTGTCAGCGATGATTACTATTTGTTTCATTTTCTGCGTATTGATTTTTTCAGCAGGACTGAGTTATAAAATCATTGGTGGAATTATTGCGGTGGCAGTGCCGACAGCACTGATTGGAATTAACCTGATTCTCAGAGAAGGACAGGATATTCTGGATGCTTACCAGTTAAAGCGTATTATGGCATGGCTAGAGCCGTCTAAATATGCAGATGATGCATATCAGCAGCTGAATTCCGTGATTGCCATAGGTTCAGGACAGCTTTATGGAAAGGGATTATATAATACGGATATTTCATCTGTAAAGAACGGTAACTTTATTGTGGAGCCGCAGACAGATTTCATCTTTGCCGTTACTGGTGAGGAGTTGGGTTTTATTGGGTGCGCAACAGTGATTATTCTGTTGGCACTGATTACAATGGAGTGTCTCTGGATTGGAAAGAATGCCAGAGATGAAGAAGGAATGATTATCTGCTGCGGATTCGGCGGTTTGATTGCGTTTCAGACATTTGCAAATGTCTGTGTAACTACAGGCCTGATGCCGAATACTGGTGTACCGCTTCCATTTGTCAGTTACGGATTAACGTCTCTGATCATGTTATACATGGGAATTGGAATTGTACTTAATATCGGTTTACAACCGAAAAAATATTAACAGGGGGTAACACCATGAACATTGGATTGATTGCGCATGACGCAAAGAAAGTTCTAATGCAGAACTTCTGCATTGCATACAGAGGTATTCTCTGTAAAAATGAATTATATGCAACCGGAACTACCGGAAGACTGATCGAAGAGGTGGCAAATTTGTCAGTTCACAAATTCCTGGCGGGTCATTTGGGCGGTGAGCAGCAGCTTGGAGCTCAGATTGAGCACAATCAGATCGATCTGGTTATCTTCCTGAGAGATCCGGTACAGCCAAAGAAGCATGAGCCGGATGTTAATAATGTGGTATATTTGTGCGATATGCATAATATTCCGATTGCAACCAATCTCGCAACGGCAGAGCTTCTGATTAAATCACTGGACAGAGGAGATATGGAGTGGCGTGAGATGTATAAATAAAAAGCGGCAGATCGCGGCGCTTCTTCTGGCAGCGTGTCTGACGGCGTCACTTACTTCCGGCTGCGGGCAGACGGCTCAGCTTACAGATGCATTTTCGTCAGATCATCCGGAATATGGAATTCAGTTTGGAGATGACAATACGGAAATTCCATATTTTGCAAAAGATCTGTGCGTGGCAGAAGGAGATGCAGAAGAGATTGAAGCAGATACTTCTGAAGCTGGAGCAGCACTTTTTTTTAATATAGATACGAAGGAAGTGTTGTATGCAAAAAACATTTATGAGCGGCTTTACCCGGCCAGTACTACGAAATTGATGACTGCACTGGTGGCATTGAAAAACGGAGATTTGGACGCACAGACTACCGTAAGCCAAGAGTCAGTAACTTTCCATGAATCCGGAGTATCCACGGCGAAACTGAAGGCGGGAGATGTATTAACACTCCGGCAGCTTCTTTATGCGCTTCTTTTGCCATCAGCTAATGATGCTGCAAATGTGATTGCTGAGCAGATTGCAGGAAGCCAGGATCAGTTTGTGACAATGATGAATGCAGAAGCAAAAGAAATTGGTGCAACCGGTTCCCATTTCGTAAATGCCAACGGATTGCATGATGAGAATCACTATACGACTGCATATGACCTGTACTTGATTTTTCAGGCTGCCATGCAATACGATGATTTTATGGAAATTATTCAGCAAAAAGAATACACGGCTACCTACACCGCCTCGGACGGATCTGCGATCGAGGCAACCTGGTCCAGTTCCAACAAGTTTACATCGGGCGCGGTAACTGTTCCGGATGGCGTCCAGGCAGTAGGAGGAAAAACTGGCACGACAACTGCAGCAAGATCCTGTTTGGTTCAGCTTTTTACGGATGCGCAGGGACAGCGGTATGTTGCAATTATCTTTGGTTGTAAAGAACGTGGAATTCTGTATGAAGAAATGCAGAGCTTTTTATCTAATTTGAACAATTAAACCTTGTATTTCACCCTTCTTAATGGTATAATCTTACTAACAAAACAGCAACCGAAGGAGGGCACTGGTATGGTACAGTTAATTGTAGGAGTAAAAGGCACAGGAAAAACTAAAAAAATGCTGGATCACGTGCATGAATCTATTAAGAATGTGGAAGGCAATATCGTATATCTGGACAAATCTTCCCAGAATATGCATGAGCTTGACAACAAAGTTCGTTTGATCAATGTTTCAGAGTATCCTATTGATACGACAGATCAGTTTATTGGTTTTGTATGTGGAATCTGCTCTCAGGATTATGATCTCCAGGAAATGTATTTAGATGGATTTTTAAAGATTGCCAGACTGGAAGGACAGGATATTTCCAGTGCCCTGTCGCAGTTGAACAAGATCAGTGAGCAGTTTAAGGTAAATATGGTTCTCAGCGTATCCATGGATGAGAAGGATTTACCGGATTTTGCAAAATCACAGGTGATTTAAGAACCGGCATAAAAGGAAACACAAAGCGGGTGCCCACAAAAGGACACCCGTTTTTTATTGTATTAAGAAAAGAGAGGAGCAGGTTCCATGTCAGGAAACCGGAGAAGAAAAAAGATCGTCAGAGTAAACAGCCGCAGACCGATTAACATCGATCTGGTATTTTTTGGCGCAGTGGCGGTTTATATCTGTGTCATTTGTTATATGGGACTGACTTCGACCCATATTGCAGGATATGAGGTAAATAAAGGAACACTTGCTGCCAATCATACATATACCGGATTTGCGGTTCGGCAGGAATCCGTTTATCAGGCAGATACGTCAGGTTATGTCAGCTATTATGCCAGTGAAGGAGACAGGGTGTCTGCTTCTTCTCTGGTTTATACGGTAGATGAAAAAGGCGAGATTAATCAGCTGATCCAGGAAAATGCGGAAAATGTGGATTTGACGGATGACAATTTTTCTATGATTCGAAGTGAGATCAGCAGCTATATGGGAGATTTTGATGAGCTCACGTTTTCAGATGCCTATACGTTCCAGTCTTCCATGGAGAGTTCTGTCATGGAATTGCTGAACCAGAATATGCTGGACAGTCTGGAGGAAGCGGGTGATAATTCCATGTTTTCCAAAGTTTATTCCGGCGGTATCGGTATTCTGGAATATTACACGGATGGATATGAGAATGTCACCGTGGAAAGCATGACAGAAGATATGTTGGATGAGAAAAGTTATTCGAAAGAAAGTCTGAAAAAAGAGATTGTCCAGAGTGGGGATAATGTATACAAGCTTTCAACTTCAGAAAAATGGAGTTTGGTAGTCCCTATTACAGAGGAAGAAGCAACACAGTATCAGCAGGAAGAAAAAAAATATATGCAGGTGGAATTTACCAGGGATCATACGACGGCCTGGGCTGCTTTCTCCGTAGTGAACGTAGGAAGTATTCCCTGTGCAAGACTTGATTTCAATAACTCTATGGTTCGGTTTGCAGATGCCCGGTATATTCAGGTGAAATTCCTGGTGGATGACCAGCAGGGACTGAAGATTCCCAACAGCGCCATTGTTGAAAAAGAGTTTTATTTAATACCGAAGGAATTCCTCATAGAGCAGGAGGACAGTAAAGGATTCCTGAAAGAAATTTATGACGATTCGGGACAGGCTACGGCACAGTTTGTAAATATGACGCTGTACTATGAGGATGACGATTATTATTATGTAGATCCTCTGGAATCTGATTATGCAACTGGAAACAAGAAGCTTTCCGTAGGAGATTATCTGGTGGCGGAAAACAGTGATGCCCGGTTCCAGATTGGACAGAAAGGCTCTTTACAAGGAGTGTATAATATTAATAAAGGATATACCCAGTTCCGTCAGATTAATATTCTTGCACAGAATGAAGAATATACGCTGGTGGAAGAAGGAACCAGTTACGGTCTGACCGTTTATGACCATATTGTCCTGAATGGCAGTGCAGTAGATGAAGACGAAATTATTTATTAAGGAGTGATTACAAAGATGGTAGCAGAAAATTACAGGGAAGTAGATCGTAAAGTATGTGAAGCATGTGCACGTGCAGGAAGAGACCGGTCTGAAGTCACTTTGATTGCCGTCAGCAAAACCAAACCAGTGGAAATGATCCGTGAAGCCATGGAGGCAGGCGCGAATGTGTTTGGCGAAAATAAAGTACAGGAACTCTGCGATAAGTATGAGCAGCTGCCAAAGAATCTGCACTGGCATTTAATTGGTCACCTGCAGCGAAATAAAGTGAAATATATTGTGGGAAAGACAGATTTGATTCATTCTGTTGACTCGCTGCGACTGGCAGAGGAGATCAGCAAAGAAGCAGCGAAAAAAGGAACAGACGAGCGGATTCTGATTGAAGTAAATGTGGCTCAGGAAGAGAGTAAGTTTGGCGTTACTGTACAGGATACGGAAGAACTGATCCGTGAGATTGCAGGTCTTTCGCACCTTCATATCTGCGGACTTATGACAATTGCTCCGTATGTGGAAGATGCAGAAAAAAACAGACCGATTTTTCGTACTTTAAAGAAATTGGCAGTTGACATCAAAATGAAAAACATTGATAATGTATCTATGGATGTGCTTTCAATGGGAATGACCGGAGACTATGAAGTTGCCGTCGAAGAGGGAGCGACGATGGTGCGTGTAGGAACAGGTATTTTCGGAGAGAGGAATTATTCGATATAAAGGAGAACCGAAAATATGAGTATTTTGGATAAGCTCATGGACACCATGCATCTGAATACGGAAGATGATTATGATGACTATGACGATTTTGATGACGATTATGAAGATGAGCGTTCAAAAAAGGGCGGATTATTCAAGAAGAAAGATAAAGACTACGATTATGACCTGGCAGATGATGTAGTGGCAGATAAGCCGGCAAAAAAGCAGGCTCCGGCCCGCATTACACCTATGCGTTCCAAAAAAGGAAGTAATGGAATGGAAGTATGTGTATTCAAACCGACGCAGTTTGATGAATCCAGAGAGATCACAGATACTCTTTTATCTAATTGTACGGTTGTTTTGAACTTTGAGGGACTGGATGTGGAGGTTGCCCAGAGGATTATTGATTTTACATCAGGATCCTGTTATGCAATCGGTGGAAATCTTCGAAAGGTTTCCAACTACATATTTATTGTAACTCCCAGAAATGTGGATCTTGCAGGCGATTTCCAGGAGATCGTGGCAGGAGCCTTTGATGTTCCGTCTATTTAAGAAAAATAGGACGGTGAGAGAAACAGGGCATCAGATCAATGTATCCGATGCCTTTTTTATCGTATAGGGAAATTCATTTCTATTAGAGTGAGGAGATTCATATGGCAGAATGTGCAGAAAAAATACTTGATGTAAAAAAGAATGGAGTATTCAGTTACTCCATTTATCTGGAACCGGATTTTGACAGACTGCCGGATGCGCTGGAGCCGCTTCGGGTGGAAGACCGGAGACTTTGCATTGTATCAGATAGTAATGTCCATGAACGTTATGGGGAGAAAGTGAAGTCGCTTCTTGCCGGACACTGTGCCAAAGTGACATCTTTTGTTTTTTCGGCAGGGGAGGAAAATAAGACTCTGGATACAGTGAAGGCGTTGTATGAGCATTTGATTCTGGAAAAATTTGATCGGAAAGATCTGTTGATTGCCCTGGGCGGCGGAGTGGTTGGTGACCTGACCGGATTCGCGGCAGCCACTTATTTGAGAGGCATCGACTTTGTACAGATTCCGACAACCCTGTTATCTCAGGTGGATTCCAGTATCGGAGGAAAGACGGGAGTTGACTTTGACGCTTATAAGAATATGGTAGGAGCATTCCATATGCCGAAACTGGTGTATATGAATCTGGGAACACTGAATACTCTTTCAGAGCGTCAGTTTGCTTGTGGTATGGGTGAGATTATCAAACATGGTCTCATTCAGGATAGAGAATATTTTACATGGCTGAAAGAAAACAACAAATCGGTTATGAACCGGGAATATGAGGCACTTCTTCCTATGGTAGAAGGAAGCTGTCGGATTAAACGCCATGTGGTGGAGGAAGATCCTACAGAAAAAGGAATCCGGGCATGGCTTAATTTTGGTCATACAGTAGGACATGCGATTGAAAAACTGAAGAATTTCCAGTTGTGTCATGGGGAGTGTGTGGCAATTGGTTCTGCTGCTGCAGCTTATCTTTCCATGAAACGAGGGCTGATTACGGAAGCAGAAGAAGCGGATATTTGCGAAACATTGAAGCTCTATGGTCTGCCTGTAAGTGTGGATCATCTTTCAGCAGAGGAGGTTTTGAAGACAACAAAACTGGATAAGAAGATGGAAGGTGGACACATCAAATTTGTGCTGTTAAAACGTATTGGAGAAGCAGCTGTCTATAAAGATGTGGAGGATGCAGAATTACTGGAAGCGATTCACTATGTGCTGGAAGGAGAGACCCATGAATAAATATCTGTGCAAACCGTGGTTTGCGGCTATTTTAACAGTGATTCTCATTGGATTTGACCAGTGGACAAAGATGCTGGCGGTGGCATTTTTAAAAGGGAAAGATCCCTTTGTGATCTGGAACGGGGTATTTGAACTCCATTATCTGGAAAACAGAGGTGCAGCTTTTGGTATGATGCAAGGACAGAGAACATTTTTCTTGATTATGGGTATTGTGGTATTTATTGCCGTCATATATCTTTTTTCCCACATGTCAAAGGAGAATCGTTTTTGGCCGATCCGTCTGATTGCTGTCTTTATTCTGGCAGGAGCCTGGGGCAACATGCTGGATCGTATGCGCCTTTTTTATGTAGTGGATTTCTTTTACTTTAAGCTGATTGATTTCCCGATTTTCAATGTGGCAGATATCTATGTCAGCGTAGGAACGGCAGTGCTGATTATACTGATCTTGTTCTATTATAAAGAAGAAGAACTGAATCTTCTGTTGAAGGGCAGAAAAGGGGATAAGAAATCATGAGTCAGATTCGTCTGGAAGCGGATGAGTCCTACATGGATGAGCGTCTGGACAAATTTTTAAACGCGGTGCTCCCGGACCAGTCCAGATCCTATCTGCAGAAAATTATTAAAGACGGGAGCGTGCTGGTTAATGGCAAAGCGCAGAAAGCCAGTTATCGGATGGAGGACCAGGATGAAGTACTGGTGGATCTGCCGGAATTGAAAGAACCGGAGATTGAGGCAGAAAATATACCGTTGGATATTTTATATGAAGATGATGACCTCCTGATGGTAAATAAACCGAAAGGAATGGTAGTACATCCGTCAGCCGGGCATCTGACCGGAACGCTGGTCAATGCAGTTATGTATCATTGCAAAGATTGTTTATCTGGTATTAATGGTGTGATGCGGCCGGGTATTGTACATCGGATTGATATGGATACGACGGGTGTGCTTGTCATCTGCAAAAATGATAAAGCCCACAATCATGTGGCAGCCCAGTTAAAGGAACATTCGATTACCAGAAAATATCGGGCGATTGTTCATGGGGTGATCAAGGAAGAGGAAGGAACCGTGGATGCATCTATTGGAAGGCATCCGGTGGAACGGAAGAAGATGGCAGCCGGGGTGAAGAACGGCAAGCGAGCCGTAACCCATTATCGGGTACTGCAGCGGTTCCGGAATCATACATATATTGAGTGCCAGCTGGAGACGGGAAGAACTCACCAGATCAGGGTGCACATGGCGTCAATTGGTCACCCTCTTTTGGGAGATACCGTCTATGGACCGGCAAAGAATCCTCTGCATCTGCAGGGGCAGACCCTCCATGCACAGGTACTGGGACTGATTCATCCATCCACCGGAGAATATCTGGAAGTGGAAGCACCGCTTCCGGAGTATTTCGAAAAGCTTTTGAAGAGCTTGTAAAAGACAGAATCGTAAAGGACAGAGACGAATTATGAGTGAAACAAAGCAGACAGGAAGACGAAAAAACGCATCAGCATCCGGTACGCAGAATCGGAAAACGCAGAAATCACAGACAAAGACGCGGAAGACAAAAGCAAAAGCACAGCTGAAATCACAGGAGACCGGAATTGGTGAAGAAATTGCACTGGTGGTACTTCTGGTGCTGGCAGCCTTCCTTTTTATTAGTAATTTTGGGGTAGGAGGCGTCGTTGGCAGTTTTGTCAGTGATGTTTTGTTTGGCTGCTTTGGATTATTCGCCTATGTGGTTCCGGTGCTTATGCTGCTGGTGATTTTGTTCTCCCTTGCAAATAAAGAAAGCCTGCCTGCTAAAATTAAAGTGGCAGGGTTAATTCTGGCCTGCCTTGATCTGGCAGCATGCTTTCATCTGGTTGTGATGGGAAAGATAGATTCCACGAAAGTTGTGGATATTTATGCATATTGCAGTGACCATCGCGGCGGAGGCGGCGTGGTAGGTGGTCTTCTGGCCAATTTTTTACATAATATATTTGGATTTGCAGGAGCCTGTCTGTTACTGGCAGGAATACTGGTAATCTGTATGGTCATGATTACCGGAAAATCTTTTGTAAAGGTGATGTCCAGAGGCAGTCAGAAAGCTTATGAGTCTGCAAGAGATGATATGGTCCGCCGTCGCCAGGTATCGGATCAGAGAAAAGAGGAGCGGCGGGAACAAAAAGAAGAACAGAAAAAGCAGCGCCTGGAAAAGAAAGTCAGCGGTGTGGGGGCAGATCTGCTGATTCCAAAAAATGAAGGGAACGGTCTGCAGGAAGTGGCGGCAGAACCGGAAACACAGGAAATGCCGGAAACACAGGAAATGCCGGAAATACAGGAAATACAGGAAATGTCGGAAACACAGGAAATGCCGGCAATACCGGAAAATGCCTGCATGCCGGAGGAGACTATTATTGGATTTGACGAGGATGACCTTCTGAAAAATGCGTTGAGCAGAAGAGAACTGGAAGCAGAAAAAGCCCAGGAGGCCAAAGCGAGAGCAGATGCGGAAGTAAAAATGCCAACGAATGAGAGTTTGCAGCCAGAGGCACCTGCATATCAATTTCCACCTTTAAGTCTTCTGAAGGCACCGGATAAAGGAAATCAGCCAAAAGAAGGGAAGGCATGGCTTCAGGAGACAGCCGGACAGCTGCAGCAGATTATGGAAGATTTTGGTGTGAATGCGACAGTTACCAATGTAAGCCGCGGACCTGCCGTTACCCGTTACGAAGTACAGCCAGCTCATGGTGTTAAAGTAAGTAAGATCGTAGCATTGGCAGATGATATTAAGCTGAATCTGGCAGTGCCGGATGTGCGTATTGAGGCACCGATTCCAGGAAAAGCAGCTGTGGGAATTGAAGTTCCCAACAAAGAAAATTCCATGGTCATGTTCCGGGAACTGGTCGAATCCGAGGAATTTAAAAAACATAAGTCAAAACTGGCTTTTGCAGTGGGGAAAGATATTGGTGGAAAGATTATGGTGTCTGACATTGCGAAGATGCCCCACCTTCTGATTGCAGGAGCTACCGGTTCCGGTAAATCCGTGTGTATCAATACACTGATTATGAGTATTCTCTATAAAGCCCGTCCGGATGAGGTCAAGCTGATTATGATTGATCCGAAGGTGGTAGAGTTAAGCGCATATAATGGTATTCCGCACCTTCTGATTCCTGTTGTGACAGACCCCAAAAAGGCAGCCGGTGCTCTCAACTGGGCAGTAACTGAGATGATGGGGCGTTATAATCGGTTTGCGGAACTGAATGTGCGAAATATTCAGGGATATAATGAGAAGATTGATTCTATTGCGGATATTGAAGATGATAATAAGCCGGAGAAAATGCCGCAGATTGTTATTATTGTGGATGAGCTGGCAGATTTGATGATGGTTTCGCCCGGTGAAGTAGAGGATGCGATCTGCCGTCTTGCACAGCTGGCGCGTGCAGCAGGCATCCACCTGATTATTGCAACCCAGAGACCGTCTGTGAATGTCATCACTGGTCTTATTAAGGCAAATATGCCATCACGAATCGCATTTGCTGTATCTTCCGGTGTGGATTCCAGAACCATTCTTGACATGAATGGCGCAGAGAAACTGCTGGGAAAAGGAGATATGCTTTTTTCTCCATATGGAATCCCCAAACCGCTGCGGGTACAGGGTGCTTTTGTATCTGACGCGGAAGTGGGAGCGGTTGTGGAGTTTTTAAGCGGCCAGAATTGCGAGACGACCAGCAATAAAGAAGATATTGAAGCACAAATGAAGCAGATGCAGACAGCGATGGAGAGCGTAACTGCTCAGGATGCAGTTGGCGGCGGAAATGACAGGGATGTACTGTTTGTAGAAGCAGGAAAATTTATCATTGAGAAAGATAAAGCATCTATCGGAATGCTTCAGAGATGGTTTAAGATAGGATTTAACCGTGCGGCAAGAATTATGGACCAGCTGGCCGATGCTGGTGTGGTTGGCGAAGAAGAAGGAACCAAACCAAGGAAAGTGCTCATGTCTATGGAGCAGTTTGAGCAGTATCTAGAGGAATACTAAAGGGAAAGGAGTGCATCATTCGGTATGAAATGCCAGAAGTGCGGAGCAGAGATTCCGGAAGGAAAGATTTACTGTGAAAAATGCGGACAGGCCATACAGATGGTTCCGGATTATAATCCGGTAGATGATATTTCCATTGGAACCGAAGAATCGGTGGATGAGCAGCTCCGATCCCATTTTTCAGAACAAGTTTTGGAAAAGGAAGAAGAGGAAGAAATACAGGAAGAACAAAAACCGTGGTATCGAAAATGGAGTTTTCGAATAGGAGTTCTTTGTTTGCTAGGAGTTGGAGTGCTTGTTTACCAGACAGCCTATCATTTTATAAAAGCAGAGCAGGAGGTGGAGGCTGAACCGGAAGAGACAATTTTGTTGGAAAAGCCGCTGTTCAGTATGGAACCGGGAACCTACAGCCATACATTACAGCTGATTTTGTCCTATGCAGAACAGGAAGATGGAGCTATTTACTATACAACCGACGGAACAACGCCGGATGTGTACAGTTCCATGTACCATAGTCCGATTTCCATTGATGAGGGAACGACGATTATCCGGGCAGTTTTTATTCGGAGCGATGGAACACAGAGTGAGGAAGCGGATGGAACCTACAAAGTGGTTTTTGAATATCCGGATGAACCGGTCTTCAGTGTGGCAGAAGGTCAGTACGTGGGTGGATTTTCTGTAACCATCCGAGCAGGAGCAGGCAGCAAGATCTACTATACGACCAATGGGGAGGAACCAGACAGATATTCTACCCGCTATACAGGTCCTATACAGGTCAATCCGGGGTTGACTGTGTTGCAGGCAGTCGCAGTGGATGAAGATAACAGAGAAAGTGGTGTAGTGGAAGCTATCTATGATGTAAAAGAAGCGGAAATTACAGCAGATCCGGCGGCTCAGGTGGTGGAACCGGTGGCTCCGGCGGTAAATACTGCTCCGTAAATCAATTTTTCATCTTGTTTTTGGAAAGATTTTGTTAAATTTTTGTTGAAATATGCATGAATTTGCATTATCATAAGAGGTAATGATTTGTAATCTGCAGTGTATATAACACGGCAAGATATAGGAGGCTATGTATGTTCAAGATTTTAGAGGCAGAGCAGCTGTCTGCAAACGTCTACAAACAGGTCATTCTCGCTCCGAGAGTGGCAAAGTCTTGCGAGCCGGGTCAGTTCATTATTTTAAGAGTGGACGAGCACGGAGAGCGCATCCCGCTTACTATCTGTGATTATGACAGAGAAGCAGGAACAGTTACCATCGTATTCCAGCCCATTGGTGTATCTACTAACAAACTGGTCGCATTGAAAGCAGGCGATTCCATCGCAGATTTTGTTGGACCGCTGGGACATCCGTCTGATCTGGTTACCGATGACTTTGAAGAAGTTAAGAAGAAAAAAGTTGTTTTCATTGCTGGTGGAGTAGGTACTGCTCCGGTATATCCGCAGGCAAAATGGCTTCATGAGCATGGCATTGAGTGCGATATTATTGTTGGTGCAAGAACCAAAGATATCCTGATCATGGAAGAAGAGATGAGTAAGGTTGGTAACCTGTATCTCTGTACTGATGACGGAAGCTACGGCTTTAAGGGCGTTGGTACTGCTATGCTGGAGAAACTGGTAAGTGAAGGACATCACTATGATCTGTGTGTTGCTATCGGACCGATGATCATGATGAAATTTGCATGTCTTACCACCAAGAAGCTTGGCATTCCGACTGTTGTCAGCATGAACCCGATCATGGTAGACGGAACCGGTATGTGCGGTGCCTGTCGTGTGATGGTTGGAGACGAAGTGAAGTTTGCATGTGTAGACGGACCGGAGTTCGACGGTCACAAGATCGACTTTGATCAGGCTATGAAGAGAGCAGCAATGTACAAGACCGAAGAGGGAAGACGTTTCCTTGCATTCAAAGAGGGAGCAACCCACCACGGCGGCTGCGGAAATTGCGGAGGTGACAAATAATGGCACAGGGACTGACAAGAGTACCGGTTAGAGAGCAGAATCCGAAGGTTCGTGCTACAAACTTCGAGGAAGTATGTTACGGTTACAATAAAGAAGAAGCAGTAGAAGAGGCAAAGCGTTGCCTTGGCTGTAAAAAACCGAAATGTGTAGAAGGATGTCCGGTTTCCATTAATATTCCGGAGTTCATCGCAGCAGTAAAAGAAGAGAAATTTGACGAAGCATTCAAGATCATCAGCCAGTCTTCTGCTCTTCCGGCTGTCTGTGGACGTGTGTGCCCGCAGGAAAGCCAGTGTGAGGGTAAATGCGTACGTGGAATCAAAGGTGACCCGGTAGCAATCGGTAAACTGGAGCGTTTCGTTGCTGACTGGGCAAGAGAGAACGGTATCAAACCGGAAGCTCCGGCTGAGAAGAATGGTAAGAAAGTTGCAGTTATCGGTTCTGGTCCTTCCGGACTGACCTGCGCAGGAGATCTTGCAAAACTTGGTTATGATGTAACCATTTTTGAGGCATTACATAAAGCAGGCGGCGTACTGGTATATGGTATTCCGGAGTTCCGTCTTCCGAAAGACCGCGTTGTCGGACCGGAAGTTGAGAATGTAAAATCTCTCGGCGTTAAAATCGAGACTGACGTTATCATTGGTAAAACAGTTACCATCGATGAACTGATTGAGAACGAAGGATTCGATGCAGTATTCATCGGTTCCGGTGCTGGACTGCCGAAATTCATGGGTATTCCGGGTGAAACTGCTTGTGGGGTTCTTTCCGCAAATGAGTTCCTGACCAGAAATAACCTGATGAAAGCTTTCGATGAAAGCTATGACACTCCGATCGTACACGGCAAGAAAGTCGTAGTCGTTGGTGGTGGTAACGTTGCTATGGATGCTGCACGTACTGCACTGCGTCTTGGCGGCGAGACTCATATCGTATACAGAAGAAGTGAGGAAGAGCTTCCGGCTCGTAAAGAGGAAGTTCATCACGCAAAAGAGGAAGGTATTATCTTTGACCTTCTGACCAATCCGGTAGAGATCATCGTTGATGAGAATGACTGGGTAAAAGGTGTGAAATGTATCAAGATGGAACTGGGTGAGCCGGATGCTTCCGGAAGACGTCGTCCGGTAGAGGTTCCGGGATCTGAGTTCGTAATCGACTGCGATACCGTTGTTATGTCCCTGGGAACTTCCCCGAACCCGCTGATCTCCTCCACAACCAAAGGTCTTGAGATCAATAAGAGAAAATGTATCGTTGCTACCGAGGATACTGGCGCTACCTCCAAAGAGGGCGTTTATGCCGGTGGTGATGCAGTTACCGGAGCAGCTACCGTTATCCTGGCAATGGGAGCAGGTAAAGCAGCAGCAAAAGGTATTCATGAGTATCTGAGCCAGAAATAAAATATAAAAAAACGAGCAGTCTCTAAATAGGCTGCTCATTTTTTATCTCTATCTCTTTATATTCTCCCGGTTTCAGTTTGGGATCCAGAATTAGATCTCCCATGGAAATACGTTTTAATTGAATGACACAGCAGCCGACCACCTTCAACATGCGGCGGATCTGGCGTTTGCGGCCTTCGGAGATGGTGATGGTGCCGAATACCACAGGATGATCGGGAAGGTTATATTTTAATTTTTCCTGCATATCCGGATGGAGATGAGGCACGACTTTAGAGAGGATGGAAGTCCCTGTCACTGTGACAGAGGCGCTTGTAGTGGGACGGTCAGAGCCGATGAGCAGGACGCCTTCAGATAATTTTCTGAGTTTTTCTTTGTCCAGGGTTCCGAGAGCAGTAAACTCATAGGTCTTTGACACATGAAAGGCAGGATTGGTCATTTCCTGATTCCAGATACCGTCATCGGTAATCATAAGAAGCCCCTCGGTTTCACGGTCAAGGCGTCCTACAGGAGACAGATGCTCATTTTCCAGGAAATGGAAATAATCCATTACCACTGGAAAACGGTCATCTCTGCGGGCCGTGACACAGCCGAAGGGTTTATTGAACATATAATAGTGTTTCATAAACGCTAACCTTCCGGAAACAGTTCGTTATAATAATGCTCGGCTAATTCTTCAGCATAAGCGTCGTCCAGTTCCGGGAAAGCGAGCATCATGCGTTCTCTCATTAACTCTGTCACCATAAAATATTTCATTTCATTGGTAGTATTCTCATCCAGATCCACAGTCAGAGATTCCGGTGTCAGATTCTCTTTGGCCCAGTCGCTGATTTTTTCTTCCAGGGTAGATTCCTTTGAAATATCATCTAACATGGAGATAGCTTTTTTAAAGGAAAGTCCGGCAACAATCAGGAAAATGAAAAACATAATTTCCATAATGGCAAGAGAAAAAATGCTGAAAGGAAGTTTGATAAATCCAATCAGTGCCAGGGTGATAATCAGAAAGCCACCACTTCCAACTAAAAGAAACGTCCAGGCAGAAGACTTGGTCTCCGACTGCATATCTTTTGCAGATCTATGTGTGCTCATGTGAAATTCCTCCTCTGTATTTCATTCCTGTATTTTATTATAACCGAAAGCTTTCCGAGATTCAATCCACAAAGAGATCTTGCGTAAATTCCAGTATTCGGGTATAATCGTAAGATAAAGTACGAAAGAATTTTTGCATATTTCCGGAGGACGGATTTGAATAAATCAAAGGAGCTTAAAGGTATGAGCAACAGCAGAATTGAACAGATTATCGAGGAAATGGAAGACTATATTGATACTTGTAAAGGACCGCTTTTCTCCTCAGGAGATAAGATTGTCGTAGAACGTGAGCGGATGGAGGAGCTTTTAAGAGAACTTCGTCTGAAGACACCGGAGGAGATCAAACGTTATCAGAAGATTCTGGCAAATAAAGATGCGATTTTGGCAGATGCACAGCAGAAAGCAGAAGCAATTATTGCACAGGCAAACATTCAGAATCAGGAACTGGTCAATGAGCATGAGATTATGCAGCAGGCTTATGAGCAGGCAAATCAGGTGATTGAGATGGCTACGAATCAGGCTCAGGAGATTCTGGATAATGCAACCAGAGATGCTAATGAGATTCGCCGCGGAGCCATTCAATATACAGACGATATGCTGGCAAATTTGCAGGAGATGGTACAGAATGTAGTGGAAAATTCCAACAGTCGTTATACGGCATTGATGCAGAATTTCCAGGATTTCTATAATACGATTATCAGCAACCGTGAGGAGCTTGCACCGGAGACATCCGTTAAGACAGAGGAGGAAGCGTCAGTAAAAGAACCGGAGTCAGAAGCGCAAGAATAATCCGGCCGGTCAGCCAGGAACGCATAGTCAGCGTCGTGTCATGAAGAACACTGCTGGTCTGCGCCCAGATACTGAAACCGCCAAAAGAAGCGCAGGCACATGCACATGCAGTCATGAGTCTTGTGGAACAGCCGCTTAAGGCTGTGATCTGGTGGATTCCACAGCTGATTTCCAGAAGGGAACTGATCAGAGCGGCAACAGGAGTCGGAAGGGGCAATAACTGCATCATTCGGACCAGGATGGAAAATAGAACAATATAGCCGCCCAACTTAGCGACTGTGGCGAAGCTGTCCATCATACAGGCATCCAGCATCGGAAATTGCATCCGGCGCAGAGGTGCCTGTTTTTTATTACCTGTATCAGAAAAATGATAAAAAGGGCGTGAACAGATACCATACAGAAGAGGCATGGCATAGAAGAAGACGCAGAGTGCCCATGGCACTTTCGTGCATCCCAGCTTTTTCAGACAAATGTAATTGATAAAAAAACTGGGGCTGACATTATTGCAGAATCCAAGGAGATAGGTGCCTTCTTCTTTGGAAATATGCTGCTCACGAACCAGATCTGCAGTGACTTTGGCACCCATGGGAAATCCACAGAGAAATCCCATAAGAACTGCGTAGCAGCCGTCTTCAGAGATGCGGAAGATTTTGCGAAAAAATGGCGCGTAGAGTCGGTTTAGATATCGGAACAGCCCGGTCTTTACCATCAGGGCTGAAACGATCAGGAAGGGAAGCAAAGAAGGCAATACAGAAGTGTACCACAGAGTGAGGCCCAAGGAACAGCCTTCCGTTGTCTGCACTGGATGGGTAAAGAAAAGTAATAGGAAACAGAGAGGAAGGAAAACGGAAAGTATCTTTTTCAAGGGCACCCCATATAATGAACTAATTCTTTACAATGTATGGGGCAGGTGAAAAAATATGAATCCTTTTCGGCAAATGGCCTGCCTTGGACTGCTGATTTTGCTGCTGTGCTGCGGAATTCAATTTGAAAGAGAATGGATGGACGATGGGGAACCGGAGCAGACGGCACTGGAACAGTATCAGACCCAGGTGGAAACCGTCTGGAAAGAACTTGTTTATTTCCCGGTACCGGAATCATCGGTGAATCAAAAGGCAGTCATCCGGTTTGAAAATACCTGGCAAACGGAGCGGCATTACGGCGGAAAACGAAAGCATGAGGGGATTGATCTGATGGCAGAACCTGATAAAAGCGGATACTTTCCGGTGCTGAGCATGACAGATGGAACCATTGAGCAGGTGGGATGGTTGGAAAAGGGAGGCTGGCGGATTGGAATCCGGTCTATAGGTGGTAATTATTACTATTATGCACATTTTCATTCCTATATCAAAGACTGGAAAAGGGGAGATCCGGTGAAGGCCGGGGATTTGCTGGGGTATATGGGAGATTCGGGGTACGGACCGGAAGGAACGACGGGGCAGTTCCCGGTGCATCTTCATCTGGGGATCTATCTTCCAGCTGCGGGAAAAGGCGAGCAGGCCATCAACCCTTACTGGATGCTCCGCTATCTGGAAAACAAAAGGCTTTCATACATATATTAACGTGACGGTATAAGAAGAAAACTTGACATCCTCCCTTACTTGTCGTATAGTAAAAAAGCAAAGTGAATAGAAAATAAGTACCGGGGAGCCTGCGGAAACGGGCTGAGATCTGACTGACACCGTCAGGACCCGTATACCTGATTTGGATCATGCCAACGTAGGAAGTAACTGTGAAAAGATAGAGAAGTGGAAGTACGCTGGTATTTCCACTTTTTTTATCGCCTGCGGCGGTACATTGGGGGCACCACCTTGCATCGCCTAACAAAAGTTATTGATGCCTGAAAGGAGAATTTTTATGAAGACAGCATTAACAATCGCCGGAAGTGATTCCAGCGGAGGCGCCGGTATCCAGGCTGACTTAAAGACCATGATTGCAAACGGGGTATATGCCATGACTGCAATTACGGCTCTGACAGCACAGAACACCACCGGCGTCCAGGGAATTTTCGAGGTAACCCCGGAATTCCTGGAACAGCAGATCGACAGCGTATTTACGGATATCCGTCCGGACGCAGTGAAGATCGGCATGGTTTCTTCTGTGGGACTGATCGAGTCCATCGCAAAGAAACTGAAACAGTATGAAGCAGAAAATATCGTAGTGGACCCGGTTATGGTGGCAACCAGCGGATCAAGACTCATCAGCGAGGACGCCATTGGTGCATTAAAAGAGCTTTTACTGCCCATGGCGACGGTTCTGACTCCGAATATTCCGGAGACGGAAGTTCTCTCCGGAATGGAAGTAAAGACCGCGAATGACATGATTGCAGCAGCAAAATATATCAGTGAGACCTATCACTGTGCCGTACTCTGCAAGGGTGGACATCAGTTAAATGATGCCAATGACCTTCTGTACCGGAATGGCGATTATAAATGGTTCAATGGTAAACGGATCGACAACCCGAATACCCATGGTACCGGATGTACGCTGTCCAGCGCTATTGCCTCCAATCTGGCAAAAGGCTATGATCTGGACACCGCAGTGGAGCGCGCAAAAGCTTATATCTCCGGCGCTCTGGCAGCCATGCTTGATCTGGGACAGGGTTCCGGCCCCATGGATCACGGATTTGATTTTCGTGGAAAAGGATTTGCGGAGGAAAAGGCATGACCGTTACAGAACGTCTTTTGAAAGACACAGAATCTATCTGGGCAGAATACCATCAGCACCCCTTTGTACAGGGGATTGCCGACGGAACTCTGGATAAAGAAAAATTCAAATATTATATGATACAGGACTATCTGTATCTTCTTGATTATACGAAAGTATTTGCTATTGGCGTTGCAAAGGCGAAGGACATGGAGTTTATGAAACGCTTTGCAAATTCCACCCATGCGATTTTAGATGGAGAGATGGATATTCACAGAAGCTACATGGCACGCCTTGGCATCACGCCGGAAGAGGCAGAACATACGAAGCAGGCCCTTGATAATCTGTCTTATACCTCCTATATGCTCCGCGTGGCTTATGAAGAAGGGCAGGCAGAAGTAGCAGCTTCCATTCTTTCCTGCGCACTGAGTTATGAGGCAATTGCCCGCCAGATTGTAGCTGAGCACCCGGAAGCAGACAAACATCCGTTTTATGGAGAATGGGTATCCGGTTATGTGTCAGACAGCTATCATGAGGAAAATGAATCCCTTGTGGTTTTAGTTGATCGTCTGGCAGCAGACTACAATGAAGCACAGCTTGTACATCTTTCCGAAATCTTCACCGCATGCTCCCGCTATGAAAAAGCGTTCTGGGACATGGCATGGGAAATGAGGAAATAGTGTATGCTTACATTTGATAACGTAAGATTTCAGTATGACTGTGAAGATTTTTCCATCATTGACCATCTGTCCTTTACTGTCCAGGATGGAGAATTCGTGTCCGTAATCGGTCCTTCCGGCTGCGGAAAAAGTACGATTTTTCGGCTGGTCAATAAGCTTCTCCCTCCTGCAGAAGGAAATATTCTGGTCAATGGACAGAATATCAATGGTCTTAAAAACTACTGTGGTTATATGCCGCAGCAGGACATGCTGTTCCCATGGCGGACAGTAAAGGAAAATGTTATGCTTCCCATGGAAATTCAGGGGAGCATTTCCAAAGCAGAGATGGAAGAGCGGGCAGAGCAGGCATTGGAATCTGTCGGTTTAAAAGATTGGGGAAAGAAGTCTCCACGGGAGCTTTCCGGCGGTATGCGGCAGCGTGCAGCATTTGCCAGAACTGTGCTCACCGGATCAGATCTTTTGCTTCTGGATGAACCTTTCTCCGCCCTTGATTATCTGACACGCCTTTCCATGCGGGAATGGCTTTTGGAACAATGGGAACGCGAGCAGAAGACCGTTCTTTTTATTACCCATGATGTGGAGGAGGCAGTCTTTTTATCCAGCCGAATCCTGGTGGTGGAAGAAATTCCCATCACTCACTTAAAATCCATTGAAGTTCCGGCAGAATATCCGCGAACAAGGGAAGAACTGACCCGTTCTGAAATCGTGGAATTAAAAGAAAATTTAATTGAAATGCTCAGGAGGAATCCGTAGATGAATGAGACGAAAAAACGCGGGAATGCAAATCTTCCGGCCTTGATTCTCCTGGCAGTATTACTGATGTTCTGGCAGGCTGCTGCTATGGGAATTGATGCAGCCTATATTCTGCCGTCACCGACGCAGATTTTAGTCCGTCTCTGGGAACTGCGAGGTCCGTTATTTACAGCGCATCTTCCGGCTACCATGTCGGTAGTTGCCATCGGACTTTCCATTTCTATTGTTCTGGGACTGGGACTTGCCGTTCTTATGGATATCAGTGAGATTGCGGAAAAAGCATTATATCCGTTAATTATTGCTTCCCAGACGATTCCGACCACTGCATTGGCACCGCTTTTTGTGCTCTGGTTTGGTTATGGTATCTGGAGTAAAGTGCTGGTAACGGTATTGATTACCTTTTTCCCTATTACCATCACGGTATTTGACGGATTTAAATCGGTAAAGACAGAGATGGAAGAATTGTTATTTACCTTTGGCGCAAGTAAACGCCAGATCTTTTTTAAACTGAAAATTCCGGCAGTGCTTCCCTGCTTCTTTTCTGCCATCAAAATGGCTGTTCCCATGTCCATCATCGGAGCTGCCATTGGCGAATGGCTTGGCGCACAGAGCGGACTTGGATATTTCAGCAGACGAATGATGACGCAGCTTGACGGAGCCGGTGTATTTGCACCGATTCTCCTGCTCTCCGTGGTAGCCATGTTCTTCACCGAACTGGTAGCGATTCTGGAAAAACGACTGATCCACTGGAGAAATGACTAAACGAAAGAGGACTACGATTGTGAAAAAAAGAATATTAGCAGCTGCCCTTGCAGCAACTTTAAGTGTAACCATGCTTTTCGGATGCGGAAAAACGGAATCGGCTTCCAATACCAATCCTTCTGAAACGGCAGAAGAGGCAGTGGAGGAGGAAGCAGTCGAAGAAGATGCATTAAGAGAAGTCAATGTGGTACTGGACTGGTACCCGAATGCCATCCATGCATTTCTTTACACGGCTATCGAAAGAGGATATTTTAAAGAGGAAGGACTGGATGTACAGATCCGTTTTCCTTCCAATGCAAGCGATGCCCTGTCTTTAGTAGCAGCAGGTAAAGCTGAGATTGGCATGTATTATCAGCATGACGTAATTCAGGCCATTGCCAATCAGAAAACACCGGTGAAGGCTATCGGTGCGATCGTGCAGTCTCCACTGTGCGTTATCCTTTCTCTGAAAGATAAAAATATCACCGGACCGGAAGACCTGGCAGGAAAAACGATTGGCTATGGTGGAACTGCCCTTAGTGAAGCTTTTATTAAATGTATGATAGAAAATGTTGGTGCAGACTCTTCTGATGTGAACATGGTTGATGTAGGATTTGATCTGATGAGTTCCATGACCACCGGAAATGTAGATGCGACGATCGGCTGTCTCGTAAACCATGAAGTACCTCAGATGGAAGAAGAGGGATTTGATGTTAACTACTTTATGGTAAATGGATATGGCATCCCGAATTACTATGAAGAGGTGTTCCTTACCAACAATGATATTTTGGAAAATGAGCCGGAAGTGGCAGAAGGATTTATCCGCGCCTGCAAGAAAGGCTTTGCAGATTTCCAGGCTGATCCGGATGGATGCCTTGCGATCCTGATGGAGAACCAGAACGAGGAGAACTTCCCACTGACGCAGTCTGTGGAGGAGCAGTCCTGTGCAACCCTGCTCCCGTTGATGGCAACAGATGATGCTGCATTTTTAAGTATGACGGATGACTGCTGGCAGCAGAACATCGACTGGATGCTGGCAAACGGACTCATTGATCAGTCTGTAGAAGTATCTGATGTAATGGTAAATTTAGGTGAATAGTAAAATGAAATAGAACAGAAAGTCCCGGGATTGGATCTGGCCACCATCCCGGGATTTTTGTTTGCGCGCCATTGTTTGAGAGGTCTTAATTGTGCTATAATGAAATATACTTTTGAACATAAGGAGCAATTGGATGGTAGCCAAACGAGGAACCCAGAAAACGAAATACACGCCTGATTATGTGGTCTTTGATCTGGAAACTACAGGCATCTCCCGCGTATATGACGAAGTGGTAGAGATTTCTGCTGTGAAGGTCCGGGGAGGAAAAGTCGTGGATGAGTTCAGTACTCTGGTCAATCCGGGACGGCATATTCCGTCAGGTGCAAGTCAGGTAAACGGCATTACCGATCAAATGGTAGCTTATGCGCCGCGGTTTGTAAAAGTGCTGCAGGAATTTCTGGATTTCACGGAAGGTTATCCTCTGGTGGGTCACAATATTGCTTCTTTTGATATGAAATTTATCTGCAGGGACGCGGAGAAATATTATGGCTCTGTTCCTGTCAACGACTATATAGATACACTCCCTCTGGCAAGAAAGCATCTTCCGAATCTTTCCCATCATAAACTGACCGATCTGGCTTCTTACTATGGTCTCACAACGGACGGTGCACACCGGGCGCTGAATGACTGCCGGATGAACCAGCAGGTCTATGAGTGTATGGTAAAAGAGATGCGGGAGGCACGGACCGGGAAATCGGCATCATCAGAAAACAATGCACTGGAAAGAAATCCTGCTGTTCCGGAGAAGCCGAAACATTCAACCATGAAACTTCGTGGCGTGGTGGAACGAATTACTTATCAGAACCCGGAAAATGGCTATACAGTACTTAAATGCGCAGTGAAGAATTATAACGATCTGGTAACAGTCATTGGAAATCTTCTGGATGTCAATGTAGGTTCGGTGCTGCTCATTGACGGCAACTGGAAGGTGGACAGTAAATATGGCCGTCAGTTCGTGGCAGAGAGCTGGGAAGAAACGCTTCCGGCGACAGTTTTTGGTATTGAGAAATACCTGGGTTCCGGTCTGATCAAAGGTGTAGGACCTAAATTTGCCAAACGGATAGTGGGGCTTTTCGGGACTGACACCATGGATGTGATTGAGTGTGATATTTCCCGGCTGAAAGAAGTGGAAGGCATCGGTGAAAAACGAATCCGGCAGATTCATGAAAGCTGGGAGCGGCAGAAAGAGATTAAAAATGTCATGCTTTTTCTGCAGGATCATGGAGTGAGTACTTCTTTCGCAGCCAAGATTTACCGTCAATATGGAAATGACAGTATCGCACAGGTAAAGGAAAATCCATTCCGGCTGGCAGACGATATCTGGGGCATTGGTTTTAAGACGGCAGATAGCATCGCGGAGAAGCTGGGCATTGGAAAAGAAGCGTTTGTGCGTCTCCGAAGCGGTATCATGTATACGTTAAGCAGCCTGGCAGATGAAGGCCATGTTTATGCCTATAAAGGACAACTTATAAAACGGGCAGCCGAACTTCTGGAAGCCGAAGAAAGCAGTATCGTCATGACCCTGGACCAGATGCTGGCGGACAAAGATGTGATCTCAGAACCGGTATCGGAAGAGAAAGGGGACGCTATTTATCTGCCGCCTTTTTACTATGCGGAGGTGGGCGTTGCTGCTAAAATCCGGAAACTGTTACAGAATCCGGCACAGGATCGCCTATGGACATCTCTGATGGAAGCGCGGAAGCGGACCGAAAATAGGGCTCTTTCTATTGATGTAAAGAAGATCGAAGCCAAAATCGGTATGGAATATGATGAGATTCAGGCAGATGCCATCCGACAGGCTGCAGTTTCCAAGATAATGATTCTTACCGGAGGACCCGGTACAGGAAAGACCACGACGACGAAAGGCATTATTTCTGCTTATCAGTCCTTCGGGTTAAAGATTCTGCTGGCAGCACCAACTGGAAGAGCAGCCAAGCGTATGACGGAGACAACCGGGTTGGAAGCAAAGACCATTCACAGGCTTTTGGAGTGTAAGCCGCCGGAGGGCTATCAGAAAAATGAGGAAAATCTCCTGGAAGGAGATGTGCTCATTGTCGATGAGTGTTCCATGATTGATCTGGTGCTCATGAATTCACTGCTCAAAGCCATCCCGGCGGGCATGAGAGTGGTTCTGGTGGGAGACATTGACCAGCTGCCATCGGTAGGCGCAGGAAATGTATTGAGGGATCTGATTGATTCCGGAGTGGTTCCGGTGATCCGCCTGACCCGCATTTTCCGCCAGGCACAGACCAGCCGGATTATCATGAATGCCCACAGGATCAATGAGGGACAGATGCCGGATCTCTCCAATGGAAAAGAGACAGACTTTTTCTTTACGACCAAAGAAGATCCGGAAGAAGCAGTGCGGGAGATTGTCAGTCTGGTGCAGCATAAGCTGTCCCGTTATTACCGCACGCCGTCTTCGCAGATCCAGGTATTAACGCCTATGCAGAAAGGTGTCGTTGGAGCGACGAATCTCAATCTGGCGCTGCAGGAGGCTTTGAATCCCCAGGGTGACGGATTACGGCGAAGCGGTTTTATTTTCCGGCGGGATGACAAAGTCATGCAGATCAGGAATAATTATGATAAAGAAGTATTTAACGGAGACATCGGTATCATTGAATCGGTGGATCTCCAGAACCGGACACTGAAAGTCAATTTTGATCAGCATGTGGTGGAATATGAGTCTTCCGAACTGGATGAACTGGTACATGCTTATGCCACCACCATTCACAAAGCACAGGGATCTGAATACCCCATTGTGGTGATGCCGGTGCTCATGAATCATTATGTGATGCTGCAGAGAAATCTGATCTATACGGGAATTACAAGGGCGAAGAAAATTCTTGTCATGGTGGGAACCAGAAAAGCCCTGGCCTGTGCCGTGCGGAATGTGACGGTCTACCGACGGAATACGCTTTTAAAAGAGCGGTTGCAGCAGTCGATGGACAGGATAGAAACAAGAGAGGGACGATAAATGAAGACAAAACAATTATTTGCCGTCGGAATGGCAGCGCTGATGTTGATGGGATGCGGCAGCAGTGCCGGACGCATCCGATTCGGTGCAGCAGGACTGGGCGGAATGTATCAGGCATTTGGTGATGCTTTCGCAAAGCTTGCCGAAGAAGGGGAAGGAACAGATCCAATTGAAGTGCGGACGACGGCCGGATCAGCGGCTAATATCCGGTTGCTTTCCGAGGATTATGTACAGATGGCCATTGCCCAGGCGGATATGGCGGAGGATGCATATGCAGGAACCGGCGTATTTGCAGATGGGGAATCCTATGCAAACTTCAGTGCCGTGGCCGGGCTTTATACGGAAGCCTGCCAGGTTGCAGTTCGCGCAGATTCAGAGATTGCATCCATAGAAGATCTGCAGGGAAAGACCGTGAGCATCGGAGAAGAAGAGTCAGGAACCGAGCAGAATGCCCGGCAGATTCTGGAAGCCTACGGTCTTGGTGACCGACTGGTGGAAATGAAATATTTTACGTATACAGAAGCAGCGGACGCCCTGCAAAAAGGTGAGATTGACGCCATGTTCTGTACAGCAGGTGTGCAGACGACAGTGCTGGAAGAACTGACCCGTCAGTGTGAGATTCGTTTCCTGAATGTGGATGGAGAGGGCGCCGGCCGGCTTCTGAGTGCTTATCCGGCATATGAGACGTATGTAATTCCGGCAGATACTTATTCCGGACAGGCAGAGGAAGTCTCCACGGTAGGTGTGAAAGCACTTCTTCTGGCCAGTGACAAATTGTCCGCAAAGACAGTAAAACAGATAACAGGACTTTTGTTCGGGAACAGTCAGAAATTACAGTATGCTCTTCCTCTGGATCTGGTGCTTGATGAATCTTCCTCCACCGACGGAATTTCTATTCCCTTTCACCCGGGAGCCGCAGACTATTATAAAGAATGCGGCATTGACGTAACCACAAAGGAAGGAAACAAATAAATAAATGAATATGATACATCTTGATATGTATCAGACCATTGCCGCAGCGGTTGTGGCTCTGATGCTTGGAAAATTTTTAAGAAAACGGGTAAATATTCTGGAACGATTCTGCATTCCTGCCCCGGTCATCGGAGGCGTTGTATTTGCAGTGCTGACCTGTGTATGTTACGTCACCGGAATTGCAGAGTTTTCATTTGATGACATTTTAAAAGAAGTCTGTATGGTATTTTTTTTCACATCTGTAGGTTTTCAGGCGAACTTAAAAGTCCTGAAGAGCGGAGGAAAAGCACTGATTGTATTTCTGGGACTGGTCATTGTACTGATCGTGTCACAGAACTTCCTGGCAGTAGGCCTTGCAAAATTACTGCACATTGATGTGCTGGTGGGCTTATGTACCGGTTCTATTCCCATGGTTGGCGGACATGGTACTGCAGGTGCATTTGGTCCGGTGCTGGAAGACTTTGGCATTGAAGGCGCATCTACGCTTTGTACCGCAGCTGCTACCTTTGGTCTGATCGCAGGCAGTATGATGGGTGGCCCTATCGGAAAACGTCTGATTGAGAAAAAGAATCTTTTGTCTACGGCAGTTACAGAGGATGACAGCCTTCTGGTAGAAGAGGAGCGGAAGCATGAGCGTCATACCAGCATGTATCCGGCTGCTGTGTTTCAGCTGATTATTGCCATGGGTATCGGCACGATTCTGTCAGATCTTCTGTCCATGACCGGCATGACCTTCCCGATCTATATCGGAGCCATGATCGCAGCCGCTGTTATGAGAAATATTGGTGAATATACTGGAAAATATACGACTTATATGGGTGAGATCAACGATATCGGTGGTATCAGCCTGTCCCTGTTTCTTGGGATTGCCATGATTACGTTGAAGCTCTGGCAGCTGGCGGATTTGGCGCTTCCGCTGCTGATCTTACTGGCAGGACAGGTAGTGCTGATGTTTGTTTTTACGTATTTTGTTGTTTTCTGGGTTATGGGACGGGATTACGATGCAGCAGTGATTTCTTCCGGTGTCTGCGGTTTTGGTATGGGTGCAACCCCAAATGCCATGGCCAATATGCAGGTGCTGTGTGAAAAATACGCTCCGTCAGTCAAAGCCTACCTTCTGATCCCGCTGGTAGGAAGTTTGTTTGCGGACTTTTTGAACAGTCTGGTGATCACACTATTTATTAATTTCTTGTAAGGAAGGATGAAATCATGTTCTGGAAAAAATTCTGGGAAAAACGAAAAATGAAAGAAAAAGAGCCGGATTATGATGTGGAGAGCGAAAATCTGGCCATTCCGGAAGTACATCTTCATGGCCATCACGGACATAAAGAAGAGGCGGATGTGCATCACCACGGCGAAAGTATCAGTTACGATAACGTAGCCATTCCGGAAATTCATATTAAGAAAAAATAGAGGAGAATTTAAAACAATGGAAGAAATGATGGAAGAATACGTGACATTTCACGTGACAGCAAAAGACGGTTCCGATGTGGAAATGGCCGTCGTAGATGAATTTGATTTTGAAGAAAAACATTATGTAGTCGGTGCGGTAGTAAAAGATGATACTATTGATGATGAGGGCAGATATATCTACGAATGTATCATGGATGGTGATGACTTCACCGTACAGCAGATTAAGAAAGAATTCGACTACAGACGAGTTGCCAATGCGTATATGGCGATGGATGGGGAAAAGTAAAATTATTCCAGTAAAGTGCGGAAGGAAGAAGAAAATAGACAAAGCAGTCGATGATGGAGTGTCCGGTGCAGTGTGGGTGTAATGCTCATGCTGCACCGGACTTTTTTCTTTGAAAATGATTCTCTAATGTTGATTTTTGACTGTTTTTAACTCAAATATTGCATCTTAACACAAAAAAAGTTATAATACAGAAAAAGAGTTAAGAATGCAGGTGATGACATGGAATATCTCGATAAAGTTCTTGGAGTCAAGGTTACCTATGAGGACGTAGAGTTTAAGCATTTGCCCAATTTTATAGCCACAAGGTATCGCTTACAGATGGTGTATATGAATGAACAGAAGATGATTTTTCTTTATCCTAAGACAGAGCTGGAGCAGATTGAAGTGCTGAAAAAGCATATTGCTCGGATACAGAAAAATGAGAACTTGCCTATTGTGCTGGTGCTAAAAGAACTTAACTATCGCCAGAAAGAATATTTGATTCGTGAGAAGATTCCATTTATTGTAGATGGAAAGCAAATTTATTTGCCCTTTATGGCAGTGTATTTGCAGGAACGGTGCAGTGCGGAAAAAATACCACGGGAAGAAATACTTCCATCGGCGCAGATGCTTCTACTGCATTTCATTTATGGAGGCACACAGGAAATATCTACAAGTCAAGCTGCGAAGGACTTGGAACTGACACCTACTTCTATATCAAGGGCATCAAGACAGCTTGAAGAAATGGGATTGCTGCATATCAGGAAAGTCGGTGTGCAGAGGATCATGCAATCTGAGGATTCTCCGAAAACACTGTTCCAAAAAGCAGGAGATAAGTTACTGAACCCCATAAAACGAACGGTTTATATTCCGAAAAAATATGTAGGAACAGATTTGCTGGAAAGCGGATATTCGGCATTGGCTGAGTATTCCATGCTGAACGCACCGAATGTCAGATGTTATGCGGCAGAAAGAATCTCTCAATGGAAAGATGTTATGACCAATAGCTTGCAGAATTCGCAGGTGCAAGTGGCCGTAGAGATGTGGAGATACAATCCACGAAAATTGTCTACACGAAATACTGTAGACGAACTTTCTTTGGCATTGGCATTGCGAGAAGATGCGGATGAACGGGTTGAAGAAGCAGTGGAAGAAATGCTGAATGAACTGTGGAGGAAGATAGATGGTTACAGGGATTGATAGTTTTAAGGAATGGTTCAAGGGCAGCGAAGAACAATATGCCATCATTGGAGGAACGGCGTGTGACATTCTGATGACGGAAGAAGGACTGGATTTCCGAGCAACAAAGGATATTGACCTTGTTCTGATTATAGAAGCAGTTGATGCGAATTTCGGAAAGAAATTTTGGGAATATGTAAAACAGGCTGGATATGAACATTGCAATAAAAGTTCGGGTGTGCCGCAGTTTTATCGTTTTAGTCATCCAATCTCAAGTCAGTATCCTGCGATGATTGAACTTTTTACACGAAAGCTGGATGCCATTCAGCTTCCAGAAGATGCAGTGCTAACACCGTTACCGATGGACGATGATATTTCAAGTCTGTCTGCTATTCTTTTAGACAATGATTACTACGAATTTCTGAAGCAGGGGAAAGTTGTCGTTGATGGAGTGACTGTCTTGGATGCGGCATATTTGATTCCATTTAAGGCAAAAGCATGGATGGATTTGGCAGATCGTAAGACCGCAGGAGAACACGTTGATAGCAAAAATATTAAGAAACATAAGAATGATGTTTTCCGTCTGACGGAGTTGATTGATCCCACCGCCAAGATAGTGGCTCCCCAAGGAGTTTATGCCGATATTCAAGAGTTTGTCCAGCGTATGAAAAATGAAAACGTGGATATTAAGCAACTTGGGGTGGTTGGCAGAACAAAGGAGAAGATTCTGGAAGAATTGAAAGTAATGTATGAGACACTTTAAATAGATATTTGAACAGACAAGGGCATTGATCTGACGAATGGGAGGTATGCTTCATGCCATTGCAGATTATCAGAAACGATATTACGAAAATGAGCGTTGACGCAATCGTCAATGCTGCAAACGCTTCTCTTTTGGGCGGCGGTGGTGTGGACGGCTGCATTCATCGTGCTGCCGGACCGGAACTGCTTGCAGAGTGCAGTACGCTGCATGGCTGCGAGACAGGCAGCGCAAAAATCACAAAGGGATACCACCTGCCCTGCAAATATGTGATCCATGCAGTGGGACCGCGTTGGAGGGATGGCAAACATCGGGAACAGGAGCTTCTGGAATCTTGTTATCGGACATCTTTGAACCTGGCAAAAGAAAATGGCTGTCAGTCGGTGGCCTTTCCGCTGATTTCTTCCGGTATCTATGGCTATCCAAAAGATCAGGCTCTGAAGGTTGCAGTCGATACCATCAGTACATTCCTGCTGGAAAATGAGATGATGGTCTACATCGTTATCTTTGATAAGAAGACATATCAGATCAGCGGAAAACTGTTTGCCGATATCGCAGCATACATCGATGACCGGTATGTGGAGGAACATACCGACAGCCGAGGAGAACAGAGACGGCGGCTCGTAGCGTTGTCAAAGGAACCTTGCTTTGAAGCCGCACCAGCACCGCTGCCGCCCGAAGCAATCAGTAAATCTTGCAGCAGTCAATCCTTGGAAGAAGCACTGGGACAGATTGACGAGAGCTTTTCGGAAATGCTGCTGCGGAAAATCGACGAAAGCGGTATGACGGATGCCCAGTGCTACAAGAAGGCAAACATTGACCGAAAGCTCTTTTCCAAAATTCGCTCTGATAAATTCTATAAGCCGTCCAAACCTACAGTGCTGGCATTTGCCATCGCTTTGGAACTGCCGCTTGCCCAGATGCAGGAGATGCTCGGCAAGGCCGGGTTTACCCTTTCCCATTCGAGCAAATTCGACATCATTGTAGAATATTTTGTCGAACGGGGAAACTACAATGTGTATGAAATCAACGAGGCACTGTTTGCCTTTGACCAGAGCTTGATCGGAGCATAAGGACAAAGAAATGTCGCTTTCCATGCGACCACTCCACAAAAGAAAATCGCTATACTATGGCTGTAAGGTACAAAACCGAGCAGCCATATGCGCGTGTAATGAGCCAAAGTTCGAGCTTGCTCGAAACTTTGGCGAATACCGCGACAGCGAGCCCGCAAGGGCGAGATTTTGGGAGGACTAGCATATGAGAAAGAATTTAACAGAGATCGTTTTTATTTTAGATCGCAGCGGTTCCATGAGCGGACTGGAACGGGACACCATCGGCGGATTCAATTCTATGATTGAGCAGCAGAAAAAAGCAGAGGGTGAAGCACTGATTTCAACGGTATTGTTTGACAATGTGAGCGAAGTCCTGCATGATCGTGTAAATGTAAAGGACATCCGACCGATGAGCGATCGGGATTACACGGTTCGCGGATGCACAGCACTCTTAGATGCCATCGGCGGTGCGATTCATCACATTGGAAATATTCATAAGTACGCACGACCGGAAGATGTCCCGGAACATACCATGTTCGTAATCACTACGGACGGAATGGAGAATGCCAGCCACCGGTACAACAGCGAAAAAGTGAAGCAGATGATTGAGCGGCAGAAAGAAAAATACGGTTTGGAGTTTTTGCTCCTCGGTGCCAATATTGACGCAGTAGAGACCGCAAGCCAGTTCGGAATCGGTGCAGATCGTGCAGTGAACTATCAGTGTGACAGTGAAGGAACCGCGTTGAATTATGAGGTGGTTAGCGATGCAATCAGCTCTGTCCGGTGCAGTGCCCCGCTGAGTGCAGACTGGAAAAAGCGTATAGACGAGGACTACAAAAAGCGCGGAGGTCGCAAACACAAGTAAATGTTTTTTGAAGCCGGGGTGATGATTTGCTCCGGTTTTTTCTTTGGCAGGAACTGCCGTTAAAGCATCCGGAACGGGCGCAAGACGTCCGGTGGACGTCTGCTTTGCGCGGACCGGAGTGGAACGGAGACGCAGCAGCCCGATGCCGCAGGCAGCGTTCTATGGGGATTGGGGAGTTTCCCCAACAAGCAGAAAATCGCATTCGTGTCACGAAAGCCCTGCTTGCAGAAGAAAGAAAATACGAAAAATGAGACTAAAAAGCTTTCAAATAAACGGATTATATCTTTACGGCTACCATGGAAGGTGGTATAATATATTCTGTTTTATTGCAACCAAATTGTACCTGATTGGACGGGGTGGACAGGCTTATGAAAATTTCATACAATAAACTATTCAAACTCCTTATTGACAAGAATATGAAGAAAAAAGAATTATGTGAAAAGGCTGGCATTAGTTCGAGTACGATTGTCAAAATGGGACGACAAGAACCTGTATCTGTTGAACTGATTGGCAAAATCTGTCTTGCGCTTGGTTGCACTGCAAATGACGTTCTCGAGTTTCTCCCGGATGAGGATTCAGCGAAGGCCTGATTATTGGACATAATAGAAATTATAATAGAGCAATAGAAGCAGACATACGTTACTTATCAGATGCGCTGATTCATAATAACTGTGGCAATATTTCGGAAATAACGAAGCGAGTACTACAAATATTCAGAGGAGGCAATGTTAATGGTTGGCGACAAGGAGAAAATCGAAGAGCTTTTTGCTACTTGGCTTGCCCAGAATGCACCATCGGCTCATCTGTCTGAGTTGTACTTTTGCTATTCGGAAATAGAGGCTTATTGTCTCAAAATAAAAGTACTTCGTAAGCCTTTGTTTGAAACAATAGATTTGGATATCATTAAGAGAGTTCAAAAAACTGTTACTGAAAGCCGCATATTTCAGCTTTCGCATAAAAAACAGATGAGGAAGATTGTTACTGCAGCACAGTATTACAAAGCTTTTGTGAAATCGCTGGTCGCCCAAGAAACAAATACGACTGAATTGAGTATTTCTCAAACTATGGGAGATACTTCTTCCGATGGCAAACCTTGCGAAGTTACTCAAAGGAAAGAAATCGCCTTGAGTGAAAATAAAAAAGAAGATAATGTGCTGATAATTGATTTTTGCCATATCAATAGTTTTGCATATACAAAGCCAGTTTCATTTTCATACTTTGGGGATGAACAGACTGGTATCTCTAATTGGACGCAATTATATGTAAAAGTTCTCGTATGCTTGTCGGAAGACTATCCAGATGAATTCCTTCGAATGTACAACACAAATATCAGTGGAGGCCGGCGGATTGACTTCGGAAGTCCAAAAGCCTCGGACAAAATGAATGCACCTAAGAAGGTCAGCGACAATTTTTATGTCGAAACGAACCTAAGCGCAACAGATATCGTGATGAAAATTCGCCTACTGCTGGACAGATGCAATGTTGATTACGAGAATCTTGAAATTCGTTATATAAAAATTGAATCGATGCAATGTACAGAGCCTTCATTAGTAGAAAACGCATCGAAACGGGCGGCATCTGCGACGAAGAATACTATGTCTGCTATGGTAACGACCGACACGGGAAACTATAAAGCAATATTCCGCAATTGGCTGCTCCATGATCAGTATATGGCAGAACGTAGCGCACAAAGCTATTCCTCTGCTATTACCAATTGCGAACAGTTGGCAAGCAGGCTTGGGTTGAAAGAAATCCGCCTTTATGGAGCGGATCGCGCAGAAGCGCAAAGAGTCGTAGATCAGCTGAGGCAGACAACCGAATATTGGGAAGTGAACGCAAGTCAACACAACAGATATAATGCTGCAATCACGAAATATCTGCTGTATCTCCAAAGCTCAGATCGGCAAGAAACTACTGCCTGTGTTGCTTCAAAAAATAAAGAACCAGAGCAACAGGGTACCGACTTTGACAGATTCTTTGAAGATGAGAAATACGATCTGCTTTATAAGGAGTTGAAGAAAAAAGGAATTACAACGCTGGAGGAACTAAACGAGGTCAATCTGTGGTCCTTTATGAATCTTCACCAGTTGTACTCTATTCAGCAGAGACTGGCAATCAGCACAGAATTAACTGCGAAACTGAGAAATACGGAAAAGGAAAATGACGAGCAGAATACCTCCGTATATGAGATTCATTATAACGGGGGAGTATATAAAGGCGCTTCGCCTTCGAAAGCGTTTGTGGCGTTCTTAACAGCGGTTTCCACCAGGTATCCCTTGAAGTTCCGCACACTGCTGAATGTTTACAACCCAGAGTCTCAAAAGATTGTTGTAAGTCGGTATGACTATGGCAATACAAAGCTGAGGCTTATGAATCCTGAAGCTTATGATATTGTCAATATTGGTTGACACATTTATCTCAAAGATATCATTTCCTATGCAGCCAGGCCCAGAGATTGGTAGTATCTCTGACGCTTAATCATAGGAGGAAGCCCACCGTTGGCAGAGCAGATCCTCCTGTTGTTCCAGTAACTGATGAAATATCTCCAAATAAGAACTCTCAGCTCATCCGTGGTCAGGCTTTCCGTATTGTAGCGGTCATAGAGAAGCTCGCTTTTCATTCTGGCCCACATGCTTTCACATCGAGCATTATCGTGGCACCTGCCACCATCACTGTTCATGCTTTGTATAATGCCATATTTAGAAAGCGCCTGACGGTAGGTTTCACTGGTATATTGTCTTCCTCTGTCGGAGTGCACAATGGCACCTCGCAGATCAGGATGCGCCAGATAGGCATTATCCAGTGTATGCTCACACAGAGTTGCCTTCATGTTTGTTTCCATTGCCAGTCCCAGAACGCTGGAATCAAAGCAGTCGAAGATGGCTGAAACATACAGTTTTCCATCTTTTGCCTTGATTTCTGTGATATCAGTTACGCATTTTTCAAGTGGCTTATCAGCCTTGAACTCTCTCTTCAGAAGATCATCTGACTTACGTGCTTCCCGATCAGCCTTGGTAATGCCATTTGGCTTGCGCTTTGGCCGATGGACAAGTCCTATTTCATCCATAACCCTGTAAACGGTTCGTTCACTGGGGATCTTGATTCCCGTCGGATTCTTAAGGAGCAGTGCTTGGTACATGCGAATACGTCCATAGGTATCATTGCATTCATCCTCAGCATGGATCACTCTCATGGCATCAGCAAGATCCTGATATTTCCAAGGGCGATCTTTAATAGCAAGATATTTGTAGAAACCCTGGCGGCTGACGCCAAGCATCCGGCAATAGAATGAGAGTTTTCCCTTAATCACGCCGTCTTTCGTTTTTATGGCAATGAACATCATTCTTTGGTTCTTGCTGACTTCCGACGGCTGGCTGCGAAAAAAGCGCTTGCTTCCTCGAGAAATTCATTTTCCTCTTTCAGACGCCGGATTTCTTTGTCCTGATCTTTAACGCGTTTGCGGAGCATGGCAAGCTCCTCAGCAAGACTCATCGCGCTTTCCGGAGTATGTGCACCGTCGCCAATATCCAATGTGCCTGCTCTAACTGCTTTCAGCCATGTGTGGATGGTTCCTTCTGGGATACCTAATTCTTTGGCTGCCTTAGCACCGCCGATTTCTTTGGCAAGTTTGACAGCCTGGATCTTATATTCCTGGTCGTATTTACGTTGGGTTCGTGACATTGAGAGTTCCTCCTTATTCTCTTTTATTATACATGAATTCCTTGAGAATAAGGTGTCAACTTTATTTATACAACATCACAGTAACTGATGAAATATCTCCAAATAAGAACTCTCAGCTCATCCGTGGTCAGGCTTTCCGTATTGTAGCGGTCATAGAGAAGCTCGCTTTTCATTCTGGCCCACATGCTTTCACATCGAGCATTATCGTGGCACCTGCCACCATCACTGTTCATGCTTTGTATAATGCCATATTTAGAAAGCGCCTGACGGTAGGTTTCACTGGTATATTGTCTTCCTCTGTCGGAGTGCACAATGGCACCTCGCAGATCAGGATGCGCCAGATAGGCATTATCCAGTGTATGCTCACACAGAGTTGCCTTCATGTTTGTTTCCATTGCCAGTCCCAGAACGCTGGAATCAAAGCAGTCGAAGATGGCTGAAACATACAGTTTTCCATCTTTTGCCTTGATTTCTGTGATATCAGTTACGCATTTTTCAAGTGGCTTATCAGCCTTGAACTCTCTCTTCAGAAGATCATCTGACTTACGTGCTTCCCGATCAGCCTTGGTAATGCCATTTGGCTTGCGCTTTGGCCGATGGACAAGTCCTATTTCATCCATAACCCTGTAAACGGTTCGTTCACTGGGGATCTTGATTCCCGTCGGATTCTTAAGGAGCAGTGCTTGGTACATGCGAATACGTCCATAGGTATCATTGCATTCATCCTCAGCATGGATCACTCTCATGGCATCAGCAAGATCCTGATATTTCCAAGGGCGATCTTTAATAGCAAGATATTTGTAGAAACCCTGGCGGCTGACGCCAAGCATCCGGCAATAGAATGAGAGTTTTCCCTTAATCACGCCGTCTTTCGTTTTTATGGCAATGAACATCATTCTTTGGTTCTTGCTGACTTCCGACGGCTGGCTGCGAAAAAAGCGCTTGCTTCCTCGAGAAATTCATTTTCCTCTTTCAGACGCCGGATTTCTTTGTCCTGATCTTTAACGCGTTTGCGGAGCATGGCAAGCTCCTCAGCAAGACTCATCGCGCTTTCCGGAGTATGTGCACCGTCGCCAATATCCAATGTGCCTGCTCTAACTGCTTTCAGCCATGTGTGGATGGTTCCTTCTGGGATACCTAATTCTTTGGCTGCCTTAGCACCGCCGATTTCTTTGGCAAGTTTGACAGCCTGGATCTTATATTCCTGGTCGTATTTACGTTGGGTTCGTGACATTGAGAGTTCCTCCTTATTCTCTTTTATTATACATGAATTCCTTGAGAATAAGGTGTCAACTTTATTTATACAACATCAAACCATAACACCCACAATACTGTTGCATTTCTAAGAAATTCCAGGATATGCACTAGTCAACAAAAAGTAGACACTTTTTTCATTTTTTATACACTCAAAACTGAGCATAGTACTCCTTATATTGTTTTGGTGTCAAATAGTTTAATGAGTATGCAGGTCTTTCTTCATTAAAGAACGTAATATACTCTTTTATCTCATTCTCAATGTTTTCATTGCTGGTTATGTGCAGATCTGTAAACATCTCTGTTTTGATCCAACCATTAATCGCCTCCATTGCTGCATTATCTGTTGGGGTTCCGGCTCTGGACATAGAATGAACGATGTTATATAAAGGCAAAAGCTCATTAAAGTCCTTAGATGCATAGACCGATCCCTGATCTGTATGAAGAATCATTTCCAGACCAGGATACTTTTGCTTGATGGAAATCAAGTCTTTTAGACCACTTATATATGTCATTCTGTCTCCTTTGCGACCTGAAAGCGAGTATGACAGGATTTCATTATTCCAAAGATCCATATACAAGGTCAATTCATAATAACCCCCTTTTAATCGAAATGCAGTCATGTCACTTGTGATACACTGCAATGGTCCGGTGATATTTAACCCGGTTGCCATTAGGTTCGGATACACCTTGAATGGATCTCCTGGCTTCTTATAGCGGTAATGCTTGGATATGCTCATAATCCCTGCCGTTTTACAACACTTATGAGCATACTGATCAGACATTTTTAGTCCTGTATCTAAACGAATCTTGGCATTAAGCCAGCGATAGCCATGTGATGGATATTTAGCATGGTATTCCTTGAATAATGCCAGATCACTTACAAAGGATAACAGTCGTTTTGAAGGATGTTCCAGGCGTTTTTTCCACTTGTAAAAGCCACTTCGATTTACATTCATTAATCGGCAAAGAACCGCAACAGGAAATTCTTTTGAAAGTTCCATCACGATTTCGAATTCTTGCTGCTTAAAGAAATGAACTCCTTGTTTTGACCATCCCCTTTCACTTCGTACCCTTTTTTTGCCCTGGCTTCATTGATTTTTGATTTAATAAGTTCTTCAATCAATTGATCTTTTGTCATTGACTGATAATCTTCCAAATGGAACGAATCATTGGAAGATTTTAACATAATTGCTTTCGTCTCCGGGGTACGCGGAGTGGATGTTCTCACGGGTAAGCCGTTTTCTCGACGATAATCTGTTGCATATTTAGCTGCCAATGATTTTGAAATACCATACTTTTCAGCAGCTTCACGACTAGAGAGAGAACCGTCTACAATTTCTTTGGCAATGGCTATGCGCTGTTCTTTTGGGATCATAGATACACCTCCTGTGCAACAAGAAATATACTTGTTGATCAAAGTATACCACTTGTTTACAATTTTTTGGATAGTGTCTACTTTTAGCTTACCACTTCAATAAAGCTGAAAACAGCACAAAATCAGTAAAAATTCAGACTGAGAAGTAGAGCAAATGGGCAGAAATGCAAGTTAATATTTCATACGCCCAAACAAACATAGTTTGCGAGGTCAGAAAGTCCAGAAACAGTACTATTTGCGATTTGATCGGCAGTATGCTAATAACAATTTACAGGGTCGGTTGCCAGCGTAGCCGACTCTGTATTGCTTTTCATGGAAAAATCCAATATAATATTATGATAGTTTCCGACAGACAGTATTAAGATGGACGGAAAAGTGTAAATATAGATATCTATTCAGAAAGAATGAGGCAGCAGGAATGAATCTTCCCCAGTCATTTATTGAAAATATGAGAGAAATCTTAGGACCGGAACTGGACGAGTATCTGGAAAGCTACGAAAAACCGAAGTTTACGGGATTGAGAGTGAACACATCCAAGATTTCCGTGGAGGAATTTGAGCGGATCAATCCGTTTAAGAGTCTTCGCAGAGTTCCTTGGACACCAAACGGTTATTATTATACAGAAGAGGATGCACCGACAAAGCATCCTTATTATTATGCAGGTCTTTATTATATTCAGGAGCCAAGTGCCATGACGCCTGCTAGCGTACTTCCGATAGAAGAAGGAGAGCGGGTGCTGGATCTTTGTGCAGCACCTGGCGGAAAGGCAACAGAGCTGGGAGCAAAGCTTAATCATACGGGACTTCTGGTGGCTAATGATGCCAGTGCATCCCGTACGAAGGCACTTCTGAAGAATCTGGAAGTGTTTGGTCTTCCCAATATTCTGGTGACCAGTGAAATGGGAGATAAGCTTGACCGGTATTTCCATGAATATTTTGATAAAATCCTTATTGATGCACCCTGTTCCGGAGAGGGGATGTTCCGTAAGCAGGCACATATGATTCCAGCATGGGAGCGTCAGGGTCCGGAAGTATTTTCCAAAATGCAGCGGGAGATTCTGGATCAGGCAGCGAATCTTCTAAAGCCGGGCGGCACGATGCTGTACTCCACCTGTACGTTTTCAAAATTGGAAAATGAAGGAAGTATGGATTATTTTCTTTCCAATCATCCGGAATTTCATCTGGAAGAGATTCCGTGGTGTGAAGGATTCTGCCCGGGGAAACCGGAACTGGTAGGCAGCAAATTCCCGTTGGAGCATTGCGTACGTCTGTTTCCGCATAAGATTGACGGGGAAGGACATTTTCTGGCGCTGCTCACGAAAGACGGGGAGCGGACATCCAATGCCATGGAAGGTGCGGCAAAGCCTGCAAAACTTCCGGCAGAGTTGGAGGATTTCTTAAAGGATGTCTCCATGCCCCTTGAAAAAACACAGATTCAGGTAAAAGACACGAAGGTATTTCTTATGCCGGAGGGTTTGAAAGGATGTAAGGGACTCAGGTTCCTGCGTTCCGGTCTCTATATGGGAGAACTTCTGAAGAAACGATTTGAACCGAGTCAGGCCTTTGCCATGGTACTAAAGAAGCAGGAATATGCATCCGTGATTGATCTTCCGGCAGCGGATGAGCGGATTCTTCGTTATCTGAAAGGCGAGACCATCGAGATCGAGGATGGCGAGAGTACCCGCGATGCGGGATGGCATTTGGTCTGTGTGGATGGATATCCGCTGGGCTGGGGTAAACTGATCCGCGGAACTCTTCGGAATAAATATTTCTCCGGATGGAGGATGAACGCATGATGCGTCTGGATAAATTCCTGTGTGAGACAGGATTCGGTACCCGCAGCCAGGTCAAAGAACTGCTGAAAAAAGGACAGGTGATGGTGAATGGTGTGGCGGCGAAGAAGCCGGAGCAGAAGATCGACGAGCACAAAGATCAGATAACCTGTCAGGGAAAAATAGCTTCCTATGAAAAATATGTCTATTATATGCTTCACAAACCGGCAGGAGTGGTGTCTGCCACGGAAGATAAGCGGGAGAAAACGGTGCTTGATCTTTTAAAATCGGAAGACCGACGCGATGATATTTTTCCGGTGGGACGGCTTGATAAAGATACGGAAGGATTTCTGCTGCTCACAGATGACGGTGATCTGGCACATCGATTATTATCCCCGCGGAAGCATGTAGACAAGACCTATTATGCGAAAATCGCTGGCAGCGTAACGGAAGCTCATATAGAGCGATTCCGTGAGGGACTGGATATCGGTGATGAGAAGAAGACGTTACCGGCGATGCTGGAGATTCTGGCATCAGAACCGGAGACCAGTGAAATCCGGATTACGATCCATGAAGGAAGATTTCATCAGGTAAAACGGATGTTTGAAGCGGTAGGCTGTAAAGTAACCTACTTAAAACGTCTGTCCATGGGAGCGGTTGCACTGGATGAGACACTTGCTCCAGGTGACTATCGTCCATTAAATGAGAAAGAAAGAGAGCTGCTTGGTATTTCTTAAGCAGCATGAAAGGATAATAATATGAAACATGGGTTCCTGCCGGTGAGCAGAGAAGACATGAAAAAACAGAACATTGACCAGCTGGACTTTGTCTATGTGATCGGAGACGCTTATGTGGATCATCCGTCCTTTGGCCCGGCTATTATCAGCCGTCTATTGGAAGCAAGAGGCTATACGGTAGGCATCATTGCACAGCCGGATTACCGGAAGGCAGAGAGCATTATGGCACTTGGCGAGCCACGGCTTGGATTTTTAGTCAGTGCCGGGAACATGGATTCCATGGTCAATCATTATACGGTGGCGAAAAAGCACCGGAAGACCGATGCCTACACACCCGGCGGTGAGATGGGAAAACGCCCGGACCGGGCAGTCATTGTATACTGTAATTTGATTCGGCAGAAATACAAGCATGTACCGGTTATTGCTGGAGGAATCGAGGCCTCTCTGCGAAGACTGGTTCATTATGATTACTGGTCAGACTCCATGCGCAGATCCATTTTGATGGAAAGCGGTGCAGATCTGATTTCCTATGGAATGGGAGAGCACTCCATCATTGCCATTGCGGATGCCCTGGATGCGGGACTTCCCATTCGGGAGATTACGTATATTCCGGGAACGGTATGCAAAGTGCGCTCACTGGAAGAAATCAGTGATTATACCATGCTTCCGTCCTATGATGAAGTGCGCACCGATAAGAAAAAATATGCGGAAAGCTTTTATGTACAGTACTGCAATACAGATCCATTTTCCGGGAAACGGCTGGTAGAACCATATTCGGACAATTGTTTTGTGGTACAGAATCCGGCAGCAGAGCCATTAAGTCAGGAAGAAATGGACGAAGTCTACAGTCTGCCTTATATGAGAACCTGGCATCCCATGTACGATGCTGCAGGCGGTATCCCGGCATTTTCTGAGGTGAAATTCAGTCTGGTCAGCTGCCGCGGCTGCTTTGGCGGCTGTTCTTTTTGTGCGCTGACCTTCCATCAGGGCAGAATTATCCAGTCCAGAAGCCATGAGTCTCTGATCGAAGAGGCAAAGCTTATGACGGAGGAGAAAGATTTTAAGGGATATATTCATGATGTGGGCGGACCAACCGCCAATTTCCGGTTCCCGGCCTGTGAAAAGCAGATGACCAAGGGAGTCTGCCCCAACAAACAGTGTCTGTTCCCGGAGCCTTGCCGGAATCTGCGGGCGGATCATCGGGATTATATCGCATTATTAAGAAAACTGCGGGCACTTCCAAAGGTGAAGAAGGTCTTTATCCGTTCCGGTATTCGATTTGATTATGTACTGGCAGATAAGAATGATCAGTTTATGGAGGAACTGTGCCGGTATCATGTGAGCGGCCAGTTGAAAGTGGCACCGGAGCATGTATCGGATGCCGTACTTTCCTGCCTTGGAAAACCGAAGGCGGCAGTCTATGAGGAATTTTGCCGCCGTTATAAGAAAATGAATGAAAAGCTGGGTCTGAAGCAGTATCTGGTTCCATATCTGATGTCTTCTCATCCGGGAAGTACCATGAAAGAGGCTGTGGAACTGGCAGAATACTGCCGTGACCTTGGTTATATGCCGGAGCAGGTGCAGGATTTTTATCCGACGCCATCCACCATTTCCACCTGTATGTATTATACAGGACTGGATCCCCGGACTATGAAACCGGTCTATGTGCCGCATAATCCTCATGAAAAGGAGATGCAGCGTGCGCTGATCCAGTATCGAAATCCGAAGAACCGGGAGCTGGTAAAGGAAGCTCTTCGGAAAGCAGGCCGGGAAGATCTCATTGGATTTGGCCCCAAATGTCTGCTACGTCCGGGCGGTGGAACACCTGCACCGGAAGGAAAACATAAGGATGGTCGAAAATCCCAGACAGGTAAAAGTTCTGCAGGAGAGAACCGGAACGGAAAAGCACCGGTACGTGGAACCAAAGAAACGGTCCGTCCAAAGAAGAAAACCATTCGGAATACCCACAGAAAGAAGAACAGCTGATGAAGAAACGTTTAGAAAAAGGAACCTATGGATACATTGACAAACTGAAAGTACAGGAGTGGAAGAAGTCGGCTGTTATGCTGGCTGTGCCGATTCTTGTATTCCTCATTGGCTGGGTAGTGATGAAGACCCGTTTGCAGATTGTGACAGTCATTGCCATTGTAGGTTGTCTTCCAGGATGCAATCAAGTGGTACATGCCATTCTGGCAAGCCGATATCATTCTATAGAGAGGAAGCTTTATGAAGAAATGGAAGCGGAAAGAGGCAGCCGGCTGGTACTTTATGAAAATGTGTTTACCACCTATGATAAAAACTTTGTGGTGGACTGTATTCTCATTTCCGGCAGAGAGGTGCTTGGATACAGCAGTGATGAGAAGACCGATACAAAAGCGGTGGAAACCCATCTGACTGCCATTCTCAAGCAAAATTCCTACAAACAGAATGTGAAGATCATGAAGGACAAAAAGGCATATCTGACCCGTGTAAAGGAACTGGCTTCCAGAGAACCGGAGGAGGTCCCGTTCCGGGAGGATGAGCGTTGTCCGGGCATGACGAGAGATGAAGTGGTAAGCTATATTTTGCAGTCCATTTCTTTATAGAGAAAGGGTTTCATTTTATGAAATTAATTACCGTCCATAAACAGGAGGAGGGACAGCGTCTGGTGAAGCTTCTGGGAGCTTATCTGAAGGAGGCTCCCAACTCCTTTTTTTATAAAATGCTCCGCAAGAAAAACATTACACTCAATGGAAAGAAAGCAGATGGCACAGAAAAGCTGAAATGCGGTGACGAGATCCGGCTGTTTCTCTCAGATGAGACCTACGAGAAATTTGCCGGAAAGGTGCAGCCGAAGGAAAAGTTCCCGATGGCAAAACTGAACATTGTGTATGAAGACAGCAATGTCATCTTTATCAATAAACCGGCAGGCATGTTAAGCCAGAAATCGGTACCTTCGGATGTATCCTTAAATGAATATCTGCTGGGATATCTGGAAAAGAGCGGACAATGGAAACAGGAAGAGTCAAAGGCATTCCGTCCGTCGGTCTGCAATCGTCTGGACCGGAATACCAGTGGTCTGATGATCTGTGGAAAATCCATGGCGGGGCTGCAGCAGATGGCAGCACTTTTAAAAGACCGGAGCCTTCATAAATACTACCTTTGTCTGGTAAAAGGAGTTATGACAGAGAGTCAGCATCTGGAAGGGTATCTTCTGAAAGATGAGAACAGCAACCAGGTGAAGATATTTCAGAAAGAAACAGAAGGGGCAGCCCACATTATTACAGAGTACGAACCTCTGTATACAGAGGGAGAGACAACACTTTTGAAAGTGACACTTGTCACAGGCAAATCCCATCAGATCCGCGCACACTTATCCTCCATCGGACACCCGATTATCGGAGATCCGAAGTATGGAGAACGAAAAGTGAATGCATTTTTCCGGGAGACACATGGAATTAAAAATCAGATGCTCCATGCATGGAAACTGACATTCCCGGAATTAGCGGAGCCCCTTGACAATCTGTCAGAAAAAAGCTTTGAGGCAGAACCGGCGGGACTCATGAAGCAGTATCTTATGAAAGCGAAAGGAGATCTGCAGTAATGGGTACATGGAATTCCAGAGGATTAAGAGGTTCCACGCTGGAGGAAATGATTAACCGTACCAATGAAAAATATCGGGAAAAAGGACTGGCTCTAATTCAGAAGGTACCAACCCCCATCACTCCTATTAAGATCGACAAGACGCACCATCAGATTACTCTGGCCTACTTTGACCAGAAGAGTACGGTGGACTATATCGGAGCTGTACAGGGAATTCCGGTCTGTTTTGACGCCAAGGAATGTGATGTGAAGACATTTCCGCTGCAGAATGTCCACGAGCACCAGGTGAAGTTTATGGAAGATTTTGAAAAGCAGGGCGGAAAAGCATTTTTGATCATTTACTATACGTCAGAGCAAAAGTTTTATTATCTTCATATCCGCCAGCTGCTCATTTTCTGGAACCGGGCAAAAGAGGGAGGACGGAAGAGCTTTCGGATGGAAGAACTGGATCCGGCTTACTTTTTTGACACTGATAAGGGCTATCTGGTGCCTTATCTGGAACCTTTAAGTTATGATCTGGAAACAGAAACCGAAGGTTGACAATCAGGAAAGACATGATATAATACTGTTATTGATTTTAATGAATTAGCACTCTACTATAATAAAGCGAACAAGGAGCACGACGATGTACAAACAGATCCTGCACACGCCGGAGGGCGTAAGAGACATCTATAATGGAGAATGCCGACGCAAACAGTATATACAGGAAACTCTTCATCAGGTACTGACCGGATATGGTTATGAAGACATTCAGACACCGACCTTTGAATATTTTGATGTATTCAGCCGGGAGGTTGGAACTGTTCCGTCCAGGGAACTTTATAAGTTCTTTGACAGAGAAGGAAATACGCTGGTTCTTCGGCCGGATGTAACGCCTTCTATCGCCAGAGCGGTTGCAAAGTATTTTGCACCGGAAGACATGCCGGTTCGTCTTTGTTATATGGCAAATACCTTCATCAACAGTTCCGATTTTCAGGGACGTCTGAAAGAGACCACTCAGATTGGTGCAGAGCTTATCGGTGACGGCAGTGCAGAAGCAGATGCGGAGCTGCTGGCACTGGTTGTAGAATCTCTTCTGAAGACCGGTCTGAAAGAATTTCAGGTAAGTGTAGGCCATGCAGATTTCTTCAAGAGCCTTCTGAAAGAAGCGGATCTTCCTGAAGAGATGGAACTGGAATTACGGGAGTTTATTTCCAATAAAAATATGTTCGGCGTGCGGGAACTGCTGGATGCGGCAGAATTATCCGAGCAGCTGAAAGAGGCGCTGGTGAAAGTGCCGGATCTTTTTGGTTCTGTGGAGATTCTGGATGTGGCAGAGAGCTGTGCCATATCCGAGGAAGCAAAGGCATCCCTGCAGCGTCTGCGCAGGATCTATGAACTGCTGACCTTCTATGGATATGAAAAATACATTACCTTTGATCTGGGTGTGGTCAGCAAATATCAGTACTATACAGGAATTATTTTCCAGGCTTATACCTATGGGACAGGAGAACCCATCGCCAAAGGCGGCCGTTATGACACGCTCATGGATCACTTTGGAAAACCGGCTCCGGCCATCGGATTTGTCTGTGTGACAGACCGTCTTCTGACCGCGCTGAACCGTCAGAACATTAAGCTTGATGTGGATCGTCCGCTGACATTGCTCTTGTATTATCCGGAGGAGTCCAGAAAGGCCATTGCCTGCGCAGGAGAACTGAGAAGTCAGGGCGGCCCGGTGGAACTGTGCTGCATGGCACAGGACAGAACGGTGGATACTTACCGGGATTATGCATCCAGAAAAGGAACAAACAGACTCTGCTATTATAAAGATGGTAATCTGGTAGCAGAATTTTTAAGTACGGAACAGTAATCCGGGGGAGGAGAACAAATTATGAGATATCTGACTTTTGCCCTGGGTAAAGGGCGTCTGGCAAAGAAAACCATGGAGACCTTTGAAAAAATCGGAATTACCTGTGAGGAGATGAAGGATCCGGACACCAGAAAACTGATCTTTGTCAATGAAGAACTGAAATTGAAATTTTTCCTGGCAAAAGGACCGGATGTACCTACTTACGTAGAATACGGTGCAGCAGATATTGGTATCGTGGGAAGAGATACGATTCTGGAGGAAGGCAGAAGACTCTATGAAGTGCTGGATCTTGGCTATGGAAAATGCCGCATGTGTGTGTGCGGACCGGAATCAGCAAGGGAGCTTTTACAGCATCAGGAGTTGATCCGTGTGGCAACCAAATATCCACATATTGCAAAGGACTATTTTTACAACAGGAAACACCAGACAGTAGAGATTATTAAACTGAATGGCTCCATTGAACTGGCACCTATCGTAGGGCTTTCCGAAGTTATCGTGGATATCGTGGAGACCGGTTCCACTCTTCGGGAAAATGGTCTGAAGGTGCTGGAAGAAGTGTGTCCGCTTTCTGCACGGATGGTAGTCAATCAGGTGAGTATGAAGATGGAAAATGAGCGGATCGGCAAGATTATTGCCGACCTGAAAGCAGTCTTATAGGAGGCAGAAAAGATGAGAATCGTAAAGCTGAGCCAGGAATCCAGACAGAACCTGCTGGAGAACCTGTTAAAAAGAAGTCCGGGAAACTACGGACAGTATCAGGATACGGTGCAGGAGATTGTAGACCGGGTAAAGACCGAAGGAGACAAAGCGCTCTTTGAACTGACTGCAAAGTTTGACTGGGACGGTATTTCCAAAGAAAATGTAAAAGTAACGGAAGAGGAAGTACGGGAAGCATACGATACCATTGATCCGGCTCTGACCGAGACCATCCGGAAATCTCTGAAAAATATCCGTGATTATCATGAAAAACAGAAACAGTACAGCTGGTTTGATACTACACCGGAAGGCACTATGCTGGGACAGAAGGTAACGCCTCTGGCCAGTGCAGGCGTGTATGTGCCGGGCGGAAAAGCAGTGTATCCGTCTTCTGTTCTTATGAACATTGTTCCGGCGAAAATTGCAGGCGTGGATCATGTGGTCATGTGTACACCCTGCAACAAAGAAGGAAAAATAAATCCGGCCGTTCTGGTGGCAGCCAAAGAGGCAGGTGCTGATGAAGTTTACAAAGTAGGCGGTGCCCAGGCGATTGCAGCTATGGCATTTGGAACGGAAAGCATTCCGAAGGTCGATAAGATTACGGGACCTGGAAATATTTTTGTGGCACTGGCGAAAAAAGCAGTTTCCGGATTCGTGAGTATTGACTCTATTGCAGGCCCAAGTGAGATTCTGGTGCTGGCGGATGAAACTGCTAATCCGAGATATGTGGCAGCAGATCTTCTGTCTCAGGCAGAGCACGATGAGATGGCCAGCGCCATTTTAGTAACTACCAGCATGGAACTGGCAGAAAAAGTGTCTGCGGAGGTAGACGGATTTGTGGCGGTGCTGTCCAGAAAAGAGATCATTCAGAAGTCCCTTGATAATTATGGATATATTCTGGTAGCAGATTCCCTGGATGATGCTATCGAAACTGTCAATATGATTGCTTCTGAGCATCTGGAGATTGTAACAAAGAACCCCTTTGAGGCCATGATGAAGGTGTGGAATGCAGGTGCAATATTCCTGGGAGAGTACAGCAGCGAGCCTCTGGGAGATTATTTTGCAGGACCGAACCATATCTTACCGACGAATGGTACCGCACGCTTCTTTTCACCGGTATCTGTGGATGACTTTGTAAAGAAATCCAGCATCATCTACTATTCCAGAGAAGCACTGGAAAAAGTACATAAGGATATTGAATATTTTGCAAAAGCTGAGCAGCTCACCGCACATGCAAATTCCATTGCAGTCCGCTTTGAGCAGAAGGAGGACTAAAGTTGAGCAGACGGGCAGAAATTGAACGCAATACAAAAGAGACAAAGATCAAAATTGCACTGGAGCTGGATGGCACAGGAAAAGCAGAGCTTCACAGCGGCATCGGTTTTTTTGATCACATGCTGGATGGATTTGCAAGACACGGACTTTTTGATCTTACAGTAGACGTAGATGGGGATCTTGATGTAGACTGTCATCATACGGTAGAAGATACAGGCATCGTGCTGGGAAATGCCATCCGTGAAGCAGTGGGTGATAAAAAAGGCATCCGCCGCTATGGAAGTTGTATCCTTCCCATGGATGAGGCATTGGTACTGTGTGCTGTAGATCTGTCAGGAAGACCCTATTATGTATCGGATGCCAGTTTTTCAGCACCGATGATCGGAGATCTGGATACGGAGACGATCAGTGAATTTTTCTATGCGGTATCCTACAGTGCAGCCATCAACCTGCATTTTAAAGTATTTTCCGGCTCCAACAGCCATCATATCTGCGAAGCGATGTTCAAGGCTTTTGCAAAGGCTCTGGATGCGGCAGTAGCAGTGGATCCGCGTATTACCGATGTATTATCAACGAAAGGCAGCTTATAATATGAGAAAAAAAAGTCTGATACCGGTAATGCCGGTAAAAAACGGAAAAGTAAATGGCCAGGACGGAGCAGCACTGGCAGAATTTTACAGTGATAACGGAGCAGATGCCATTCTGGTATTTGATCTCTCAGACTCTGATGAAGAACATGATCAGAATATTGGTCTTCTGAAAGAAATTGTCCGCTGTACAGAGATTCCGGTTTATGCCGGAGGTCATATCCGCAGAGTGGAGGACGTAAAAAAGATTCTGTATGCAGGCTGTCAGATGGCAGTCCTGAATTTCGGACGTTCCAGCAATGTGGAGATGGCAGAGGAAGTGTCCAAACGTTTCGGAAAAGAGAAGATTGCATTCAGTATTTCAGATGAGTCTCAGTACAGTGACAGTCTGGAAGAACTGGGCAGTCTGATTTTCTGGTCCGGATCAGATGAAATCTGCCCGGTGGCAGGAAAACTTCCGGTGATCAGTATCAGTTCTGCATCTACGGATGATGCTGTAATCAATGTACTGTCCAATAAATGGGCGGATGGAACTGCCAGTGCTTATTTTTCATCCGGTGCGGCTGATTTCATGGCACTGAAAGCAAAAGCGGCAGACCGCGGCCTGCAGATGAACACATTGACCAGCAGCTATACATGGGACGATATGCGTCCGAATTCTGACGGACTGGTACCGGTGGTGGTACAGGATTATAAGACTTCTGAAGTGCTGATGGTTGCCTATATGAATGAGAAAGCCTTTGAGACAACTCTGAAGACCGGTAAGATGACTTACTGGAGCCGCAGCCGTCAGGAACTGTGGACCAAAGGAATGACAAGCGGTCATCTGCAGTATGTGAAATCCTTGTCCATTGACTGCGACAATGATACGATCCTGGCAAAAGTCAGCCAGATTGGCGCTGCCTGCCATACCGGTAATCATACTTGCTTCTACCGGGAAATGGTGAAAAAAGAATATCATGATGCCAATCCGCTGAAAGTATTTGAACATGTGTATGGTGTGATTCAGGACCGGAAAGAGCATCCGAAAGAAGGTTCCTACACCAACTATCTCTTTGACAAGGGTATTGACAAGATCTTAAAGAAGGTCGGCGAGGAGGCAACGGAGGTTGTCATCGCGGCCAAGAATCCGGATCCGGAAGAGATTAAATACGAACTGTCGGATTTCCTTTATCATGCCATGGTGCTGATGGTGGAAAAAGGAGTGACCTGGGAAGATATTACCAGAGAGCTGGCCAACAGAGAATAAACAGAACGACAACGGAACCGCCTTTTATTGCAAAGGGCGGTTCTTTTTGCATGTTTCTGAAAATTGTCTCATAAGATAGTCCGGGGTGATGATCGATGGGAACATACAGAGAGCAGCTGTTAAAAGAGCGCGGTGAAATCAGGGAAGCAGAGGAACCCTCCAGGTTTTTGGCTATCTTTAAAATTCGTTTTTTCATCTGTCTTATTTTGTTTGGGGTGTTTTCCTATCTCTGGACAACCGGGCAAAGCGTCGGCCAGATATCGGCAGAGGATATCCTGGAACTGGTGACAGAGGATCAATTTTCAGAGGAACTGCATGCCCAGATGCAAAAGCTCGGACTTTAGGTGTGGACTTCATGGGTGGGTTCGTGTACAATAGTACAGAGACGAGAAAGAGGAATGAAAGGAACGAAAACGTGAATACTACTATAGATACAGAAATCAGAGCGAAAATTGCTGCGATGGACACATCCTTGCTGCCGCCGGTGCAGGAGCCGGAGCGGCAGTATTATTTTTTGAAAAAAGCAAAAGAACTGGTACAGGCAAAGTCTGAGGAGCTTGGACGGCCTCTGACTGCCTGCACTACGACCTTCGGGTGTCAGATGAATGCCAGAGATTCTGAAAAACTGGCAGGTATTTTACGGGAAGTTGGTTATGTGGAGACAGAGAATGAAGAAGCAGATTTTGTCATCTACAATACCTGTACAGTTCGTGAAAATGCCAACCTGCGTGTGTATGGACGTCTGGGGGTACTGCATGGCTACAAGAAAAAGAATCCCCATATGAAGATTGCCCTCTGCGGCTGTATGATGCAGGAAGCAACGGTAGTGGACAAGCTTCAGAAGAGTTACCGGTTCGTCGATCTGATCTTCGGAACCCATAATATCTTCAAATTTGCAGAACTTTTAGTGTCCACACTGGAGTCCGACAGAATGATCATTGACATCTGGAAGGACACGAACCAGATCGTGGAAGATCTTCCTATTGAGCGTAAATATGCGTTCAAGTCCGGCGTTAATATTATGTTTGGCTGCAATAATTTCTGTAGCTACTGTATTGTGCCCTATGTGCGCGGCCGGGAGCGAAGCCGGGAACCGCAGGATATTATCCGTGAGATCGAGGGCCTTGTAAAAGACGGTGTGGTGGAAGTCATGCTGTTAGGACAGAATGTCAATTCTTATGGAAAAAATCTGGAGCAGCCGGTGACCTTTGCAGAACTGCTGGAGGAGATTGAGAAGATCGAAGGACTGGAGCGTATTCGCTTCATGACCTCTCATCCGAAGGATCTTTCTGATGATCTGATCCGCGTGATGGCAAAGTCTAAAAAGATCTGTAAACATTTTCATCTGCCGCTGCAGTCCGGAAGTTCCCGGATCTTAAAGATCATGAACCGCCGGTATACCAAAGAACAGTACCTGGAGCTGGCACGAAAACTGCGGGAACAGGTGCCGGATATTGCACTGACCACGGATATTATTGTAGGGTTCCCGGGTGAGACGGAAGAAGATTTTCAAGAGACGCTGGATGTGGTACGCAAAGTACGCTACGACAGCGCATTCACGTTTATTTACAGTAAGAGAACCGGTACACCGGCGGCTGTCATGGAAGATCAGGTGCCGGAAGAGGTAGTAAAAGACCGATTTGACCGTCTGCTGAAAGAAGTACAGGAGATCTCCAAAGAGATGGCAGAACGTTTTACCGGTCGTGAGGAACTGGTGCTGGTAGAAGAAGTGAACGGACAGATGGAAGGTTATGTGACCGGACGTTTAAGTAATAATCATGTGGTTCATTTTCAGGGGGATGCCAGTCTGGTTGGACAGATAGTGAAAGTCCGTCTGGATGAATGCCGCGGATTTTACTACATGGGAAGCCGCATCGAATGAAAAAATAATAACTACGGGGGTATGAAATGAAGGGGAAAAGCTGGCGAATACTAAAAGATCTGGTGATGATCTTTGTGGCATCGCTGATATATGGAGCAGGAATCAGTCTGTTTCTGGATCCGAACAATTTAGCACCGGGAGGAGTCAGTGGAGTCGCAGTTATTCTGAACCGACTGAGCGGAATTGATACCGGTACCCTGTATCTGCTGGTTAATATTCCAATCATTCTTGTCGGAATCTGGAAATTTGGTCTTAGATTTATGGGAAAAACCATGTACGCAGTTATACTGACCTCGTGGGCGACAAATATACTGACACCCTATGGACCAATGACGACAGATCCTCTTCTGGCAGCATTGACAGGAAGCGTACTTCTGGCCCTTGGCATAGGGATGGTTTTTAAAGCGGGTGCCACCACAGGAGGTGTGGATATTATTGTCAAGCTGCTCAGAAAAAGATATCGTCATCTGAAGACAGGATTTTTGTTTGAGTGTACGGATCTTTTGATTGTTGCCTGTTCAGGTCTGGTTTTCCGGAATATTAATACCATTCTCTATGCGCTGATTGCTGTTCTGGTGAGCGGTGCGGCACTGGATTATGTGCTGTATGGCGGTGATGAAGCCAAGATGATTTATATCATTACAGAAAAGCCAGGAGAAATTGGCCGGCGGATCATGGAAGAACTGGACGTGGGGATTACGTATTTGAGAGGATCCGGTGGCTGGACAGGAAACGAAAAGCAGGTGATTCTCTGCGTGGTACGAAGAGTGCAGGGACCCCAGGTAGAAGAACTGGTGAAAACAGAAGATCCAGCGGCATTTATGATTGTTACCAGTGCCAGTGAGATTTACGGCGAGGGATATAAAGATTTTTTTGCAGAAAAATTATAGCCAGATTGCCCGGATTTCCGGGCAATTTTTGTGAGACAACGGATAGTTCATATAAAATGTCCTTGCACATAACGCGGTTTGGTGATACTGTATTTTGTACAGGGATTAAAAATAAAATACCAGATATAGTTTTGGAGGGAGTAACATGAAGGAAAATGCCATCGCATGTCCGGAGACCATAAAAAAGAGAAACGGAACTCCGGTACCTTTCGATGTGAACAAAATCCGCAGCGCGATTCATAAGGCAAACGAAGCTGCCCAGATTGAGGCAATCGCGCCGGTCCAGTTTGAAAAACTGGTAGATGAAGTGGTAGAATCCATTCCGGCAGGACAAGTACCGGACGTAGAACAGGTGCAGGATCTTGTGGAAGAGAAACTGATTGCCAATGGATTTGCCAAGACTGCGAAGGCATATATCCTTTATCGGGCAGAGCACACCAAGGTTCGCAAGACAGAGGCGGATCTGGTGAATATATACAGGGAGCTTACCTTCACCAGTGCCGCAGATGCGGATATCAAGCGTGAGAATGCGAATATTGATGCAGATACCTCCATGGGTACCATGTTGAAATATGGCTCCGAAGGAGCCAATTATTTTGTGGATAACTATATTCTGCCAAAAGACATTGCAGCAGCACATATCAATGGTGACATCCACATTCATGACAAAGATTTCTATATGTTGACGGAAACCTGCTGCCAGATTGACCTGGTGAAGCTGTTTCATGATGGATTCTCCACCGGACACGGATTTATTCGTCAACCGAAGTCCATTGCCAGCTACGCTGCTTTGGCCTGCATTGCTATTCAGGCAAACCAGAATGAGATGCATGGCGGACAGTCCGTACCGAACTTCGACTATGCCATGGCAGAAGGCGTGGCCTGCACTTTCCGGAAAGAATATTATGATGCAGTACAGCGTTACTTCTGGCTGGAATATGACTGCGAGAATGTGCTGGGCGAGGCATTCCGGTCTGCACTGAAAGATGCGATGCCGGACCGCATTAATATGAGCAATATTGATGATCATGAAGAATTACTGGTACAGTGGCTTCTGGAAACCGGAGAGCAGTGGCTTGGAAAAACGCCGGCAGAAGAAGAAATACGCAGATGTCATAAGACATCCATCCGTATTGCCATGAAAGAGACGGATCAGGCGACTTATCAGGCAATGGAATCTCTGATTCACAACTTAAATACCATGAATTCCAGAGCAGGCGCCCAGGTGCCGTTCAGTTCCATTAACTACGGAACCTGTACTTCTCCGGAAGCAAGAATGGCCATGAAGAATCTTCTGAAGGTGACCGATATCGGACTTGGAAATGGTGAGACCGCCATTTTCCCGGTACAGATTTTCAAAGTAAAAGAAGGAATCAACTATAATCCGGGTGATCCGAATTATGATCTGTTCCGTCTGGCAATTAAAGTATCCGCAAAGCGACTGTTCCCGAACTTCAGCTTTATCGATGCACCGTTTAACCTGCCTTACTACAAAGAAGGTGATTACAATACAGAGATTGCCTATATGGGATGTCGTACCAGGGTTATGGGAAATCATTATGATCCCACTAAGGAAGTGACTTGCGGAAGAGGAAACTTAAGTTTTACATCCATTAACCTGCCGCGGCTGGGAATCCTTGCAAAGGGAAATATGGACAAGTTCTACAAGCTGCTGGACAAGCGCCTGGCCCTCTGTTGCAGACAGCTGCTGCACCGCTTCGGTATCCAGAGCAGGAAGACGGTGAAGAATTATCCATTCCTTATGGGACAGGGCATCTGGATCGATTCCGATAAGCTGAATATCAATGATGAAGTTGGAGAAGTATTAAAACATGGTACTTTGAGTGTCGGATTTATCGGACTGGCAGAGACGCTGGTAGCTCTTACCGGAAAACATCATGGTGAGAGTGAGGAGAGTAGAAAGCTGGGTCTTGAGATCATCGGCCACATGAGAAAATACATGGATGATGAATCCGAGAAGACCGGTTTGAACTTTACATTGCTGGCTACTCCGGCAGAAGGACTTTCCGGACGGTTCGTACGCATTGACCAGAAGCGTTTCGGCAAGATTCCGGGGGTGACGGACAGAGAGTATTATACCAACTCTTTCCATGTACCGGTTTACTATCCGATAGGCGCATTCCAGAAGATTAAGATTGAAGCTCCGTATCATGCACTGACCAATGCTGGTCATATCAGCTATGTGGAGCTGGATGGTGATACCGCCAAGAATCCGGAGGCATTTGAAGCTATTATCCGCTGCATGAAAGAAAGCGGCATCGGTTACGGTTCTGTAAACCATCCGGTTGACCGTGATCCGGTCTGCGGATTTACAGGAGTGATTGACGATGTGTGCCCGAGATGCGGACGTCATGAAGGCGAGGCAGTATCTATTGAACGATTGAATGAACTTCGGAAAAAATATCCGGATATCCCGGTATATTTTGATCCGAATCACTAATAAAAAGGAGATGTTTGTTATGACAGGAAGAGTATTACCTGAAAACGGAATGGTTGGGGGAGATGTAAAGTTTGACAGAATCCGTCGGATTACCGGATATCTGGTAGGCACGACCGATCGTTTCAACAATGCGAAGAGAGCGGAGGAAAGGGATCGTGTTAAACACAGCCTGTCCTAAGTTACGTATTGCCGGGACTGTTCAGGATTCTATCGTGGATGGCCCCGGCATCCGATTTGTCATCTTCACCCAGGGATGTCCCCATCACTGTCCCGGATGTCATAATCCCCAGACTCACGACTTTGCAGGGGGATATGAGGTGAACTCAGAAGAGCTGATTCAGAAGATGGAGGAAAATCCCCTTTTGTCGGGAGTAACCTTTTCCGGAGGGGAACCCTTCTGCCAGGCAGAGGCGCTGGTTCCCATTGCAGAGGCAGTGAAAGCCGCCGGAAAACATCTGATGGTTTATACCGGATACTTATATGAGCAGCTGCTCGCTATGAAAGATCCATTTGTACAGCGGCTTTTGGAACTGGCCGACGTGCTGGTGGATGGTCCTTTCATTCTTGCGGAGCGGAATCTGACTTTACAGTACCGTGGAAGTGAAAATCAAAGGGTCATTGACCTGAAAAAAACAAAAGAAGCCGGAGAGATTGTTCTCTACCGGAGCGAATATGAAGAACTGGAAGACTGCTGGTAACATGGCAGTCTTCTTTTTTTCTTTCCGTCCTTTCTCTTTTTACATTTCTTTACATTTTACAGATTTACTTTACATAGTTTTGCGACTCTTTTTACGTGAAGCAGATAGTATATTTTACATCCACAGACTAGAATTGTCCAAGGAAGGAGAGAGATATGCAGACATTAGTAAATCGAAAAAACCTGAAACATGCGGCAGTCGTTCTGCTGTTCGTACTTCCCGCATTCATCCCATTATTTATTTTCTGGCTTTATCCGATCGGCCGTTCTATCTGGCTTAGTTTTACAGACTGGGATTTTATGACACCAGAATATCATTTTGTGTGGTTTAAGAACTATCAGGCCCTGCTCAAAGACAGCCGTTTTTATGCGGCTCTCTGGAACACCATCATTTTCACGGCAGGTACATTGATTCCGACCATTGCAGGTGGACTGGGACTGGCACTTCTGCTTCGGAAAAATTTTAAAGGAAGCGGATTTTTCAAATTTGTCCTGTTTTCCCCATGGATCACACCGACCGTTGCCATTTCCATTGTATGGACCTGGATTTTCAGGGAGGATGGAGGTCTTGCCAATGCAGTTCTTGGTATCTTTGGACTTCCTGCACTGAAATGGATCAGCAGTTCCCAGACAGCTATGCTGTCGGTCATCATCGTAACAGTCTGGAAGAGTCTTGGATATGCTATGATTTTTTATCTGTCCGCGCTGGAAAAAGTACCAGTAGAATATTATGAAGCAAGCAGCCTGGACGGAGCGAAGCCATTGCGGCAGTTTTTGGATATGACGCTCCCAAGCATTTCACCGACGACTTTTTTCCTGATGATTATTACCATGGTCAATTCCCTGCAGGCTTATGATCAGATTCAGATTCTGACTCAGGGAGGACCAAGCGGAAGTACCCGGACGCTGCTTTACATGTATTATCAGCTGGGATTCGAAGAATTCAAGATGGGACAGGCAACCTCTGTTGCAGTCATCATGATAGTGATTACCGTTCTTCTTTCCCTGATACAGTTTGTGGCATCCAAACGATGGGTACATTACTAGGAGGAGCATATGAAAAAGAAAACAATCTCTCCCGTAGATTTAGCAGGGAGAACAGCCAAATTTACAGTGCTCATACTGATCAGCCTTTTTACGGCATTCCCGTTTTTATGGATGATTTTAAGCGCACTGAAAACGAAAACGGAGATTATGGATGTATCGGCCTTTTTTCCATCCACTCCTCAATGGAGTAATTTTATTTCCGTTGTCTTTCAGTCCCCGCTGCCCTCCTATATCTGGAACAGCTTGCTGGTTTCCGTGATTGTGGTGGCACTTCAGATCTTCACCGGAGCCCTTCTGGCTTATGCCATGGTATTTCTGGAGTTTAAAGGGCGAAACCTTTTATTTTTGATTGTAATGGGAACTTATATGCTGCCGGTAGCAGCAACCTATATTCCCAGTTACATTATTTTGTCAAAATGGAATCTTCTGAATACATTGACCGGCCTGGTGATCTCCAGCACAGTCAGTATTTTTGGAATTTTCCTGCTGCGTCAGGCATTTATGCAGGTGCCAAAGGGACTGATTGAGGCGGCCAGAATTGACCGGGCCAGCCATTTCCGGATTCTCTGGGAAATTGTATGTCCCATGACAAAATCATCTTTTATTACATTTGGTTTGATGAGCTTTATTTCAACATATAACAACTACATGTGGCCATCCCTGATTACGAATGACAGTACCAAATATTTGGTATCCCAGGGACTTCGAAGTTTCTTTATCGAAGGAGGTGCCTACGGAACGGAGTGGGCGCTGGTAATGGCGGGAAGTGCACTGATTGTAGTGCCGCTTCTGATTTTGTTTGCATTTACACAGAAATGGTTCATCAACGGTATCGGTGGAGACACCGGAATGAAAGGCTGATGCGAAACGCACAGCAGACTATCCTGAGGAGGAAATGAAAAAATGAAGAAAAAAATGGTATGTATGATGCTGGTATCTGCAATGTTGGCAGCAGCAATGACAGGATGCGGAAATGCATCCGAAGCTACTGGAGAAGCAGAGACTGCGAATACAACAGGCGACACCGCAGTGGCAGACAACAGCCAGGATACGGCATCTGGCACACCGGTAGAGGTGGAATTCTGGTATTCCGGCGGAAAGACAGCAGTTGGTGTGATTCAGGAGATTGTAGACAGCTTCAATGAGTCCCAGAGCCAGTATCATGTATCTACTGTAACCCAGGCAGATTACGATGAGACCTATCAGAAGCTGCAGGCAGGTATTGCCGGAAATGCAGCTCCGGATCTGGTGCTTCTGAATGTGGAGGCAGCAAGAAATCTGGACAGCAAGAGTCTGCTGGCAGATCTTCAGCCCATGATCGATGCAGACAGTGAGTTCCAGAAAGATAACTATTTATCTGTGTTTTATGATCAGGGTGTAGATGATGCAAATGTAGTATTCGGTCTTCCGGCTTATGGAACTACACAGGTGATGTACTATAACAAAGCCGCTTTTGAAGAGGCAGGCATCCATGCAGATGATATCAAGACCTGGGCAGATCTGGCAGATGCCGCACAGAAGATCAAAGCAACCGGCAACTACGAGTATGGCTGGGAGCCAATGTGGGGTGCAGATAACATGATCGATGCTGCATTCAGCAATGGTGCAAAGATTTTCAGTGATGACGGTACGCAGGTAACCATTAATACTCCGGAGTGGGTAGATGTATGGGAGTCTTTCCGTACCTGGATCCATGATGATAAAACTATGGCTATTCATTCCGGCGGACAGGGCTGGGAGTACTGGTATGCAACCATCGATGATGTCATTGCAGGAAAAGCAGGCGGATACACCGGTTCTTCAGGAGATCAGGCAGACCTTGATTTCAGTATTGTAGCAGCAATGGAGCAGCCGGCATGGAGCAGTGAAACTTCCTCCGCACCGATGGCTGAGACCAAGACTTTAAGTGTTCTGGAAGGTTCTTCCGATGAAGAAAAACAGGGTGCCTTTGAATTTATCAAATACTTCACAAACGCTGATAACCAGGCAAAATGGACCATGTCTACCGGTTATGTAGCAGTTAACCAGCAGATCAATGACAATGCAGATTATCAGGCTTATGTAGCAGAAAATCCGCAGGCAGCAGTACCTTTTGCACAGGCTGCTCATGGAACAGTATATCCCTACGATCCGACGAACGGAGCTATCAAGGATGCCCTGAAAGTAGCAGCTGATAAAGTGGAGATTGATGGAATTGATGCCAAGACTGCACTTGATGAGGCACAGGCAACCGCTCAGGCAGCCCTTGATGAGGCACTTGGTAAATAGTGATGAAGAAAACACTTACCTTTCATATAGAGGAAAAGGCAGAGACGTTACAGGAGGGGACCTTCAAGGTCCCTTCCGGCTGTCTGACTCTCACTTTTGTTCATGATCTGGATGAAGCATTCGCATTTCTCGTATTTTTGTTGATTCGCGATCCGCAGGGAAATCTCCGGCTGCAGAAGCAGCTGGCCCATGGGGAGCCTGTGATTTCCCTGGGTCAGAATGGCATGGATACGACGATCGGCGGCGTTCCTGGTTCTCTTCCTGAAGGCGAATGGACGGTACAGGTCTGTCTTTTTGCGGAACATCTGGATCGGATTATGGATGGAAAAAAAGTATGCTTTTCGGTCACCGTCTCAGATGAAAAAGCAAAAATTACGGAACAGATCGGTCCGCATGTCTGGACCAGGGGTTCTTTTGCTTATGAAAAATATGAATATGACCGATTATATAAGAAAGCATGCCGCTGGTATAAAGGAGATTTCCATACCCATACCCGTCTTTCTGATGGCAAGGAAACTACATGGAATGCTACCAAAAAAGCAGAAAAAGACGAACTGGATTATTATGTACCGACGGAGCATAACGTAGTGCATACGGGCTGGCAGGACACAGATGTGATGATTTTGCCGGGGGTAGAGATGACCACAATACTCGGTCATGCCAACCTCTTTGGGCTGACTGGCCGTCCGGAAGGATTAACCAGTATTCTTAGTGATAAAGAGCCGGAAAAGCTGGAGATGGATATCGAAGCTATGATCCAGGAGTGCAGGGAAAAGGGCTGGCTTTTCAGTGTGAACCATCCGTTCCTCTATATCTGGAAGTGGCTTTATGGTGACCTGAAACTGGCAGATATGAACTGCCTTGAGATTATAAATGATCCGACTTATGCGGCAGACGAAAAAGCCCATGCGGAGGAAGCCAATCAGAAAGCGGTATATTTGTCTGATCTTTTGTGGGCAGATGGATACCGGATCTGTGCAGTAGGTGGAAGTGATTCCCATAATCTTCTGGAAGAGCGATATGGAGATGCCATGGAACCATCGGTGCCGGGAGATCCGGCAACCTATGTTTACATGGATGGGATGTCACCGGAACATCTGCTGAATGCATTGAAAGCATGCCATGTCTATGTGACGAGGCACTGTTCTGTAGAAAATGTTCTGGAAGCAGATGGACGGCCTGTCCTGTTTGGAGATCAACTGCCCTACCGTACAGGAGAGATTCGGTATGAGTTCCGGTTTCTGGGACTTTCTGAAGAGCCGGATGTATTTTTTATAGAGAATGGAGAACGGCATTCATGCAGCTCTGTCATGGAAAAGGACGGCATTTACAGGGTGAAAGGAACAATCAAACTGAGCCGCTGCGATTATACCTGGATTCGGTTTGGTGCAGAGACAAAAGACGGTCAGTTTTTATTTTATGCAAATCCGGTAACGACCGGATGCAAAACAGAACATAAGTTCATAACATTTGAAGAGGTGAAAACCTGTCTGGAAGGATGCTGGAAAGATGATCAAAGGAATTCTTTTTGATAAGGATGGAACACTGATTGATTTTTATAAAGTATGGGGAACTGCCGCCGGACCGGTCATGGACCGGCTTTTGGCAGGCTGCCATATGGGAGAACGTGAATTCCTAAAAAAAGAACTGTTAGAAAGACTTGGTATTCATGATTCGGAGATCGACCCGGAAGGAGCATTCGCGTGGATGACATATCGGGAGATTACGGACGTGATCTGGAATTTCCTGAAAGAGAAACATCCGGAACTGCTGCCGGAAAAGCAGGAGTTACTGGGAAAAGTACAGAATGAATTTTACACAGAAGTGGTGGAAAAAAGAAGGGATTATCCGGTGTTTACAGAAGTGAAGGAACTATTCCGGAAGCTGACAGAAGAATATGGTGTGAAGGTAGGGCTGGCGACAACAGATACCTATGCCTCTGCCAGAGCATGTATGGACTGCCTGGATGCGTCCGGATATGTGACTTTCTGGGGAACGGATGATGGGACCCTTCCGGTAAAGCCGGATGGAAAACTGGTGGAACTGGCTGCAGAAAGCTGGCATATAAAACCGGAAGAACTCCTGATGGTGGGGGACACCCCCAATGATATGAGATTTGCACATAACGGACATGCATTTGCAATTGGCGTTTTAAGCGGTACCGGAAAGATACATCATATGGAATGCGTGGCTGATGATCTGATAGAGTCTGTTGCAGAACTTCCTGCATGGCTGGAAGGAAAAAGAGGAGAAAAAAATGGCAGAAATTGAATTAAAACATGTATGTAAAACCTATGAAAACGGATTTGAGGCCGTGAAAGATTTTAATCTGAAGATTGCAGACAAAGAATTTATCATTTTCGTAGGACCATCAGGGTGCGGAAAATCTACGACGCTTCGCATGATTGCAGGCCTTGAGGATATTTCCGGAGGAGAACTCTATATCGATGGGGTGAAAATGAATGATGTCAGTGCCAGTGACAGGGATATTGCCATGGTATTTCAGAATTATGCACTTTATCCCCATATGTCGGTGCGGAAAAATATTGCCTACAGCTTAAAAATCCGGGGTGAGAAAAAAGATGTCATCGAGCAGAAGGTGCAGGAGGCTGCAGAAATTCTGGGGCTGAAAGAAGTGCTGGACCGGAAGCCGGGGCAGCTGTCAGGAGGACAGAAACAGCGTGTGGCCATGGGAAGAGCCATTGTCCGGAATCCGAAAGTCTTTCTGATGGATGAACCCCTGTCCAACCTGGATGCTAAATTAAGAGGGCAGATGCGTGTGGAAATTGCAAGTCTCCATCATCGTCTGGAGAGTACTTTTATTTATGTGACTCATGATCAGACAGAAGCCATGACACTTGGGACCAGGATTGTGGTTATGAAAGACGGTGTTGTACAACAGGTGGATACGCCGCAGAATCTGTTCCGTTATCCGGCAAACCAGTTTGTGGCCGGATTTATCGGAACTCCACCCATGAATTTTATGGATGGGGTATTTGAATATAAAAACCAGCAGCTTGCTGTCCGGACTAATGACGGAATTGCGATTCCATTGACAGAAGAGAAAGTAAAACATGCGCTGGAGCGGGCGGACGTGGCCGGAAAAGCAGTGGTAGCAGGAATCCGTCCGGAGCATCTGCGTCTTCTGAAAGACGGAGAGGAAAAGGCTTCTTTTATTTCAGGTGAGGTGGATGTCTACGAAATGCTTGGTTCCGAGGCAATTGTCTATGTCAAACAGCCGGGAAATGAAAACAGGATTATTGCAAAAGTGGATGCAGATACACATCTGAAACCCGGTGATAAAATTCGGTTGGCATTTGATCTGGAAAAACTTCACGTGTTTGACAAACTGACCGGGCAGACGATTACGAATTAGTTATCATGAGGAGGAGCTTAATGCCTTATTTATTGCTCGCAATTGCCATCGGGTCAGAGATTGTAGCCACAACATTTTTGAAATATTCAGAAGGATTCAGCCGCCTCATACCAACATTGATTTGTGCTGTATTCTATCTGATTTGTCATGTGACATTTGGAAAAACGGTTATGAAACTGAATCTTGGAATGGCATATGCAATCTGGTGCGGTGTGGGTATTGTAGTAACCACACTGATTTCAGCAGTTGTTTTCAGAGAAAAAGTCAGCATTTCAGGGATTTTTGGAATTGTATGCATTATGATTGGGTGCGTGATTTTAAATATGAATGGAACCGGTCGATGACTGGTTCTTTTTTACTGAAAGGAATGAGCATGTTGAAATCGTCAATTTCGATTAAAATTTCACAAAATCTTACAAAATGATCTGGACGAAAAGAGAAATTTGTGAGAGAATAAATTTATATGAGGTCTCCTGTCCAAAGACCTGATATGATTATTTGAAAGGAGTTTCAAACAAATGATTTATTCACGTGAAGTAGAAGAAATGTGTCCGGTAGCTCAGGGTGTACATCATGGTGCTGCTCCGATTCCGGAGGAAGCAAAATGGGTACAGGCTAAGGAAGTAAAAGATATTTCCGGTTTTACCCATGGTGTGGGCTGGTGTGCTCCGCAGCAGGGTGCTTGTAAACTTTCCCTGAACGTAAAAGAAGGTATCATCCAGGAGGCTCTTGTTGAGACGATCGGATGTTCCGGTATGACCCATTCTGCAGCTATGGCAGCAGAGATTCTTCCGGGTCTGACCGTTATGGAAGCACTTAACACTGACCTTGTATGCGATGCTATTAACACCGCTATGAGAGAGCTGTTCCTTCAGATCGTTTACGGACGTTCCCAGTCCGCATTCTCTGAGGATGGACTTCCGGTTGGTGCTGGCCTTGAGGACCTTGGAAAAGGCCTTCGTTCCCAGGTTGGTACTATGTACGGTACTCTGAAAAAAGGACCTCGTTATCTGGAGATGGCAGAGGGCTATGTAACCGGTATTGCACTGGATGCAGACGATCAGATCATTGGATACCAGTTCGTATCTCTTGGAAAAATGACTGACTTTATCAAAAAAGGCGACGATCCGAACACTGCATGGGAGAAAGCAAAAGGTCAGTATGGCCGTGTTGCAGATGCAGTCAAGATCATTGACCCGCGTAAAGAGTAATTCTGGGAGGTAAACGAAAATGGCATTATTTGAATCATATGAGAGACGTATTGATAAAATCAACGCTGTTCTGAACAGCTACGGCATTGCTTCTATCGAAGAAGCTGAGAAGATCACCAAAGACGCTGGTCTTAATGTATACGATCAGATCAAAGGCATTCAGCCGATCTGTTTCGAGAATGCTTGCTGGGCTTACACTGTAGGTGCAGCTATTGCAATCAAAAAAGGATGCCGCAAAGCAGCAGATGCAGCAGCAGCAATCGGTGAGGGACTTCAGGCTTTCTGTATTCCGGGATCCGTTGCAGACACCCGTAAGGTAGGTCTGGGACATGGTAATCTTGGAAAGATGCTCCTTGAGGAGGAGACCGAGTGCTTCGCATTCCTGGCTGGACACGAGTCCTTCGCAGCAGCTGAGGGTGCAATCGGTATCGCTGAGAAAGCAAACAAAGTTCGTCAGAAACCGCTTCGTGTTATCCTGAACGGTCTTGGAAAAGACGCAGCACAGATCATTTCCCGTATCAACGGATTTACTTTCGTTGAGACTGAGTATGATCCGTACACCAACGAGGTAAAAGAGATTTCCCGTAAATCTTACTCTGAGGGTCTTCGTGCAAAAGTTAACTGCTACGGCGCTAACAGCGTTCCGGAAGGTGTTGCAATCATGTGGAAAGAGAACGTAGATGTTTCCATTACTGGTAACTCTACCAACCCGACCCGTTTCCAGCATCCGGTAGCAGGTACATATAAGAAAGAAAGACTGGAAGCAGGAAAGAAATACTTCTCCGTTGCATCCGGCGGTGGTACCGGACGTACTTTGCATCCGGACAATATGGCAGCAGGACCGGCTTCCTACGGAATGACCGATACTCTTGGCCGTATGCACTCTGATGCACAGTTTGCAGGTTCTTCTTCCGTTCCGGCTCACGTAGAGATGATGGGTCTGATCGGCGCAGGTAACAACCCGATGGTTGGTATGACTGTTGCAGTTGCAGTTTCTATTGAGGAAGCTGCAGACGCTGGTAGATTCTAAGGAATATAGTATTTATGCGGGTTACAAGAATTGTAGGAAAGTGTGAAAAAGCCGAAAATAGAGTAGGTAACTAACACGAAACTAACAGGTAACTAACAAGCGTAACTAACAAACAGGGGACACACTTTAGACGGTGCGCCCCCTGTTTTTCTATTCTATGATTTTCTCTATTTCCCGGCGCAGTTCTTCAATTACCCGGTGCGTATATGTCTTTTCTGTTACGTCGTTAATGGCATGTCCCACAATCATTTTTAATATATAGTCGTCCATTTGATAATACTTACCCTTCGTTATGAAGGTGTGGCGGGTATCATGCGGCTTATGGTTCTGGTTTACCCGCTTCATAACCTTCTTGAATCTGCCCCGGTACTTATCGTAGGTTAAGTAAGTGCCTTGCTGCCCGTTTTCATCATTAAACAGGTATTCACTACCCATAGCCAGGGCTTTTTTATAATTTGCTTCCACCAGGGAGAAAATAAGCGGGTGTATTGGTACTACCCGGTCTATCCCGGCTTCTGTCTTAAGACCGCCTGTAAAGGTACGGGCTTCTAAGTCCACGTTTGCAAGTTTCAATATCGCCAGTTCTTGCGGTCGCCAGCCGGAGTAAATACCGATTAAGACCATATCCGTAAAAGGGAAGTCTATATTATTCCACAGGGTTTTTATTTCTTCATGGGAAAATGGTATACGTTCTATAGTCGGCTTAGGCTTCTTCACGCCGTCACACAGGGCGGCGTAGTCTTTGTCTACTATTTCATGCTTCATAGCATAGCGGTACATAAGGTTAAAAAGGCTTTTCATGCGCGCCTTAGTACTATCGCCTACGGTAGCGTCCTTTATGGTCTGTTCTAAGTGGTTTACCCTTATATCACGCATACGCATAGAATAGATAGGCTTGCAGTATTTGTAAGCAGCTATCACGGTGCGGGCGCTGGACTTACTCTTAAGGGTGGGGAAGTATTCGGCAGACCATTTATTATAAACTTCTTCAAAAGTGATATTGTGTACGTCAATATCGTAAGGATTTTCGTTATAGTTCGCCAGCGCGTCCAGGGCTTCCGACTTCGTAGGGAAGTAACCTATAGGGCGCTGTACCTGTTTTGCCGTTCCTTTTTCTTCATCCAGAATCCAGCCGAAAGTTTTAGCAGCTACCCAGGGTTTACGGCGATTGCCGGATAGCTTATATACAGAGCCGTAGCCGTTCGGCAGCTTAGAGCCGCCGCCTTTCTTCTTCGATTGCTTCTTAGGCTTCGGCGGGGTGTTAATGGGATAGCCACAGCCAGGGCAGCAGGCGGCAGCGCTGCTAATTTCCCTGTTACATTCCGGGCATTTAATAAGCATATAATCACAGCCTTTCTAAAAAAGGGTATAAAAAATAAGCCCCTTTCTAAATCGTTAGGCTTATGGTATAATCGTATGTGCGTTGAGATTATCTATAAGCCCTTGTTTATAGGTATCGCGTGAGCCGTTCCGGGTGGCAGCCTGGGGCGGCTTTTTAATTATTTTTTGAAAAGCTTTGATAAAAAGCCAGCTTTCTTTACTGGTTTATTATCAATAGGGTTTGCTTCGGGTTCTGGTATGTAATCGGGATTTTTGAAAGTAACCGTAACCGAACAGCCGTAGGGAGTACCGTAGTATATATCTAAGTAAGGTACTTCGTGTATATAATCATAATTTTCTAATAGAAAAGGTAAATCTTGTCTGGAAATATGCCCTAATGTATCTTGCGATATTCCAACATCAACCCGTATAGCGTCTTCGTTCTCAAATTTATATTTGACAAGGTTTACAGTTAAATTTCCCCTTTTATAATCATATCCATTAGAACCACGAAAAAGCTTTATATCTTCTAATAATTTCTGTCTATTTGTTCCGTCTTCGTTATCAAAAGTGACCCCAACAAGGCGGAAAGTCTGGTTAAAATATTCATCTTTTGTATTCATAATGAACCGTCCTACTCATTTAGTACCATGAATCTATCACGCGGAAAGGCTGGTAGATTATGGTAATTATTAAGTTATGGGAAATCCGTACAGCTAAAGGCTTAAAGCTGGAAGCTGTAGCAGCCGTAACAGGTGTAAGTAAATCCACGCTTAACAATATTGAAAATGGGAAGACTTCGCCTACACTGGCTAACCTGGAAAAGATAGCCAAGGGGTTAGGCTGCCGCATTAGCGACCTGTACGAATCAGAATATAAGTAAGTATACCATAGTAAAACCTTTGAAGCCCTGGCAGTAAAAATATTTCCAAGATTCTGGAAATGATTTTAGAATATAAGACAAGCCGGGCAAAATCTTTTATAATGGGTAGCACTAAGGAAGGGGGCTTAACTATAATGCGTGAGAAGCTGCACAACCTTATAGATACTATCCAGGAAGAAAGATTGTTAAGGAAGATATACTTTTATATCCTGGGGTTGAAGGGTGGACGTAAATAGCGTCTACCCTTCTTTCATTTCTGCAATGATTTTCTTAAGTACGTTCCATTCTTCATCCGTAAGCTTGCAAAGAGCCTTAAGCAGATTCTTTTTAAACTTATCTTCGCCGCCGGATATGCGACCTATGTACATATCTAATTCTTCGTCTTCGGACATAGGGTTAAACATATCGCCGCTTCCAGTCCTAAGCCAGTCTTCATTAACATTAAATTCCCGACAAATCGAAAATATAACAGCTTCGGAAGGATTGCGTAAACCTAATTCATAATTGCCTATTGTGTTTCCTTTTACACCTACGCGCTTTCCAAATTCTTCTTGATTAAGGTTAATGCTGGGGTGCTTCCGTATAGCTTTTATCCTGTCTTTCAAAGTGTATAACTCCTTTCTTTTTATGATGTAAGCTAACAATAACACTAAAATCCCACATAGTCAATAAAAATATAAAAACGCTATTGACAATGTGGACTATGTGGGGTAATATAATCACATAGTCAAGAAAGAGAAAAGCCGCCGTACCCTTAATACGACGACTTTCCAGGCTATCTTTAGTGACTGTGCTTACTACAGCTTCATAATCTGGGTTTCCAGTTCTTGGGCAAATTTGATAACCGCGCTATAAGCTGGGTCGTCAAATTCTGGACGGATAACAGCCAGGGCAGAAGTAATAGCAGTAAGCAATTCTTCTTTCGTGATTGGGCTGGTGTCGCTCATAATGCACACCCCCTTTCACTTGAAGGATTAGCAACTAAAAATTGCTTAACAAGATTATACACCAACGACGAAAGGAAGAAAAGAAAATGAGCGAGGACAGAGCAAAAGAGATTATAGCAGAAAAGGTAGCGAAAGAAGTAGTTGAGAGCATAGGCGAAGACCTGGCGGGTGCGTTAGTTGAATATGCAAACCTAGTAAAAGACCTTGCAGCAGACCTTACAGACGAGCAGTTAGAGGATTCCAGTTATATTAAAAGCCTTCTGGGGGAGCAGTTGCCGGATTGGGACGAAGAAGACTGGGACGACCTGTTAAAGAATGTACGTTTAAAAAAATATAAGAAATAGAGTACCAGGGCGGAAGCAGCCGCCCGGCAAGTGCCGTTAGTTCAGTGGTTAGAGCGACCGCCTCATAAGCGGTAAGTCGTGGGTTCAAATCCCACACGGCGCATTAGTGGCAAGGGTGGCTACCTTGCAGCAGAGGAAGCAAGCTAATAGCTGATACTGCATACTGTGAAAAAATAGCAGCGGTTACGCCAGCTATAGAGCGTATGGAAGGTTAACAGGTTTTTAAGCAGCTTTTTTAATGAGAAAAAGCGCCTACACGGTAAAACAAGCCGGGAAGGAGCGTGGGAAAATGCCACCAGACAGAAAAGAAGCCGCCGAAAGACTTCGGCAGCTTGTAAATAGTGATTTTGAAAATGAAATTGCAGTAAGCGTAAGCTATGACATTTGCTTATCAAAGACAGACACAAGCTTATTGACAGTAAATAAGTAGCTGCTACATTTCTGCTTTGTTTCCTGGTCTACTTCAAGTTCGCCCTGGTTGATAAGCTGGACGGCTTGAAGGGAAGCCAGGATAACGCGAAATTCATTAGGCGCTATGTTGGTATCGTGCTTAAGAAGCTTTTCGCCAGCAGAACAACAGCACTGATAGTTAATAGCTGCCTGGGCTTCTGTTTCTTCGATACCCAGGGACGGAAGGACAGTAAGGGCAAAAGTGATAGCTTCTATATCAGAATTGCTAAAAGAATATGAAATGTGTTTCATGGTAAACCCCCTTAAGTTTTTTGATAATTATACCACGAAAAAGAACAAAGAAAAAGCGTAATGCAGCCTACCAGCGGTAGCCAGTCCTAAGCCTGGATAAATGCAGAAGGCGAATACACAAGAAAGGAAGGATAAATTGAGGGATAACAACATAAAGCCAGCGGAAGCAGCGGACATTTTAGGAGTATCGCCGCAGTTTGTCCGGGTGGCTATGCAGCAAGGGAAGCTAAACATAGGAATAGCTATACAGCTTCCGGGTTCTTCTTCCTGGGCGTATCAGATAAGCGAAAAGCTTTTAGCTGATTACACCGGGAAAGACATTAAGGCAGAAATAGCAGCATTGAGAAGCAAAAGATAAAAGGCTGTGGCAGCAGTCGTAAAAGTCCTTGTTTAGAGGTATCAAAGTTTGAGCGTGAAAGTTTTTATTATTCTGGTAACAACGGCAGCGGGCGCTATTTTACTGGCGGCAACAGTAATAGCCTGTAAGGTTTTAAGCCTGGTATTAAAGGGCATGAAGAAAGGAAGGGAGCGCATAAGACGGATAACAAAGAAGCAGACCGTAGAATAGCTATTAGCAAATTCTACAGAGTATACAGGCAAGCACAAAGAGTTAGCAACTTGCGTATGCACAGCCGCTTTAGCTTATACGACGACGGCTTAATAGAAATATGGGAATACCGGGGAGAACAGAAAACCCGTAGTATTTGCAAAATTAAAGAGGAAAGCGAAACGGAATGTTATAAGCGGGCGACGGAAGCGGTAGAAAATTACATAAAAAGTAGGAGTGAAAAACAGTGAAGAAATTTGTAGTAGAAGTAGAAACATTAGGTAGAAGGCAGACCCGGTTAGTCCCGGCGCGAAATGAGAACGAAGCCCGTAGGAACTGTACTACGGCGGAATCTAAGGTTATTTCATGTGTGCCGTATACCGGGCAGAAGGTAGGCTTAAGCAGCCAGGAAGAAACAATAGAACGATTATTCCGGGGCTGCCTGGCGGCGAACAGAAAGAAGAAAGGGGGCTGTTAATATGACAGCGGCAGCGGTTGAGAACATGGAACACAAAAAGGCAAGAGCCGAAGAAGCTAACTTACTTCTTGAAGGGCTGGACGAAGTAACACAGAAGGCGCTTTATATCGCTACCAAAATGGTATTAGCAAAAAGAGACACAGAAGAAGGGACGAAGAAAAGTTGATATTAAAGAGAATTGCCAGCAAGGGGAATAAGAAGGCGCGGAACTGTCTTAAGTGCAACAGCCGCTTGCTGAATCTGAAAGACAATGTAGTTAACACCTGTGAGGTATGCGGGCAGCAGCACTTAGTAGATTTTTACACAAACAATACGATAGTGCTTACGGCAGCGGAGCGACCGGAACTTAGGAAGCGTCCGGGAACACCGAAACCGGAGCAGCCAAAGCGGGAGCAGAACCAGGAAGCTTTTAATAAGCGCCTGGCAAAATTTAGAGAAAAGTGGAAGGAGTACTAAAGATGTTTTTAAAGATTTTCTTAGCAGCAATTACCGTATGTTCCCTTTTGGGATGTCTGGGAGCAAACCGTAGAGATAATAAGCGCCTGGCAGCAGTCGTAGCAATAGTAGCCCTTATTCTGTTCACAGTGGCAACACTGGCGGAAAGCAGCATAAAGGCAAAAGAAGCCCGGGCGGCAGCAGTAAAGAAGGAAGCGACGATTACCGGAAAGGGCGACGCATGGGGAACGATTACCATTAAGGACGACACCGGAGAAACCAGGGAATATTACTGGAAAGAGAAAGAAAAGGAGTAGGAGAGCATGAACAATTTTATATCACTGTATGGGGAAGTCCTGGACTACCCGCAACAGGCAAGCATAGACAAAAAAGGAACAGAGTACTACAAGTTTAACCTTGCGGTACAGCGCGAAAGCGGAATCATTGATATTTTACCCATTGTGGTAGAGGAAGACACAGCGGCTTATAACACCCTGGCGGACATTGACGAAAAAGGGGAAGTAGTAGGCGCGCAGCTTCTTATTACCGGAGAAATCCGAACCAGGAACATTAAGGACAAGCTGGATATTTCCGTAAGGGCGTTTTCTATCCAGGAAGACGACGATTACAAGGGAATCACGAACCAGGTAGTTATTACGGGCTTCCTGTGCAAAGAAGTGCCAATTAGAGAGACACCGCGCGGGCTGCTGATTGCAGACCTGTTATTAGCGGTACACAGAGAGGACGGAAGCCAGTTAAGCGATTATATCCCGTCTATCATGTGGAACGGTACAGCCACCAGGGCAACGGAAAAACTGCATGTAGGGGACTGTATCGAAGCCGTAGGGCGCTTACAGAGCCGCGAGTATATAAAAGACTTAGGGGACAAGGGAAAAGAGCCTAGAAGGTGCTATGAACTGTCCGTAAACCAGTACGAATTACAGAAGAAAAAAGAAACTGCTTAACGGCAGAACACACACACCCGAAGAAAGCCACAAAAGACAATAAAACAGCCGCTAGACTATCGGGAAATAATCTAGCGGCTTTGCCGTACATGTTGTACTTACTCACATAAATAAGTATACCAAAATGTACGGCGGAAGTCAACGAAAAAGCTTATTTTTCAAGGGGTTTCCGCCCCTTTTATGGCTTGATAAAAGTATTAACGATAGGGTGGGTTAGTATATGCCGTACATCATAGAGGTAGTGAAGGCTGGAAATACCATAGAGGTATCAAAGTATTATAGCAGCAGATTTAACAAGAAGGGAGTGAAGCGGGGAAAGAGGAAGCAGCTTACAACAGATGAACAGAGAGAAGTAAACAAAAGAGCAGCAGAGAAAAAACTAAGGAGACTGATAAACGAGAACTTCCAGGAAGGGGACACGCACTTAGTATTAGATTATAAGCTTAGTGAACGTCCAGCCGGAAGGAAGGCAATGAGAGCAGACGCGGACGACTTCTTACAGGAAATGCGGAAGCTGTATAAATCCCTGGGACTGGTATTTAAGTATATACACGTTATGGAAATCGGCAAGAAGGGGGCGTTACATCATCACTTAGTTATAAATACACCAGACGAAGTAAGCCAGCGGGCAATAACAAAAGCCTGGAAGGGCAGAGGGCGGACACACTTTAACCCCCTGGATGATTCCGGGAACTACGCTAAGTTAGCGTCGTATCTGATAAAGCAAAGCGACGGCATGTTAAAAGACCCGAACGCTTTACAGGGGAAACGCTGGAACAGTTCTAAAAACCTAAGAAAACCGACAATCTTAAGAAAAGAACCGATAAAGGACAAGGGCTGGTACAACAGAATAGCCAGACTGCCTAAGAAGCTGGAAAAATCGTATTACCTGGACGGCGATAGCGTTAGGGAAGGTATACACGAAAAGACAGGCTACACGTTCTTTACTTATACGTTCGTAAGAATCAATCAGACATGGAAGGAAACGGAATTAGAATGGGAAAAACTTTAGGAATCGACAGAGACACAGCAAGACGCATTAAGAGAATGAGCCGCCAGGAGTTAGACGGCTACTTATCCAGGGTAACAGACCGAAGTTACGACAACGGCTACGAAGAAGGCTTAGTAAATGGTATCGCCTTAGCGGGACAGGCTTTAGACACGGTATTAAAGAAATACGAAGCCGACGGAGCATTAACAGCATTAGCAGTGGAAGAAATCACGAAGGCGGTAGGGCAGTACATAGCAGAGACACCAGGGAAGGCAAAGCAGCAGCTTAAGGCAGAGACGGCAACAGCCGGGGAAGACCAGGAAAAAGCCCATGAATAAGGCGTTGCTTATCATCATGGCGGTGTACCTGGTGGGCTTTTGCGTATGCGTTGTTATATCCGTACCGTTAATCATGTGGGCGGTGCGTAAGAACGACGAAGAAGAAGGGTATTACGAACCAATGGAAACGCCGGAGCTGTTCGGGAAGGCTTCGTTAACGGCATGGATAATTAGTACGGTGTGGTTTTTGGTTCTTCCGCTGTATGTCTTAATGCTGGCAGAGAAAATAACGGGAAAGGATAAGGACAATGAGCAGTACTAACGTAGTGTGCGGTATGAAAACCTGTAGAAATTACAGTGATAACGGCTGTATGAAGAAGGCAATTATATTAAGTGCAAAAGGGAAATGCTTAAGCGCAGAACTGGAAACGGCAGCAGAAGCAGCAGCAAAGGCAGCCCAGGGAGCAGCGGAAAGGGTATTAGAGTATGGAGCGTAGAGAAAGCGAAGCCCAGGCACAAGCCGCCGTTTTCGATTGGGCGCGCTGGGAGCAGTCACAGACCCCGGTACTTAAGGCTATGTATCATGCAGCCAACGAAGGAAAGAGAAGCGTAAGGGCTGGGGCAGACCTAAAGCGCCAGGGCATGAAGCCAGGGGTAAGCGATATATGCTTACCGTATGCAGCAGGCGGCTATAATAACCTGTATGTCGAATTGAAGGTAGGAAGCAATAAAGCAACAGAAGAACAGCTTATTTTTATTGACACTATTAACAGAATCGGCGGAAGGGCTATTATAGCGTATGGTTCGGACGCAGCTATAGAGGTTATTAAGGCGTATCTGGACGGAGCATTAGAAAGCCTGGATATTAAAAGTGACACATACCCGGCAGAGAAGGCGAAGCTAACAGACCGGGTAAATGCAAAGCGGTTTATAGGATTTTGCGGGAAAGATTGTAGGACTTGCGATAATATGGGCTGCTTAGGAAAAAAAGAGTAACAAAAGACGAAGCGCCTACTTTTGGTCGAGTGGCAAGGAAAAGTTATATATCACGAATGTAACTGTAGACAATGCAGCAGCGGCAGAGCCTGTAAAGACTGCTGCCGCAGAAAGGACGGTTTAGGAATATGAGAACAGCAGCAATAGTTAATTTGAAAGGCGGAGTAGGAAAAAGCACAACAGCTATAAACCTGGCTTTAATTATGGCGACAGTCTATAAATACCGGGTTTTGCTGGTGGATAACGATATACAGGCGAACGTAAGTAAGTTCTTCGGGGTACATAGTTATGATTATAAGAGCATGGAAAACGTCTTACGCGATACCGACACAATGGCAGAAGACGTAATACGCAGCAGCGGACGCGTAGGGCTTGACATTATCCCGGCTAATATGAATATGGACGCGGCAGCAGTAGACCTTATGTTAGACCAGGAAGCGAACCAGATTGTAAGATTGAAGGACGTATTAGACCAGGTGGAAGAACAGTACGACTATTGTTTAATTGACTGCCCGCCTGGTGTCGGAATCAATGTACTTAACGCCCTGGCAGCAGCAGACGACGTTATTATACCGATTAAGGCAGATAAGAACGCATTAGACGGAATGGAAGAACTGACAGAGGTTATAGAGGAAATCAGACCGTATAACCCCGGCTTATCCCTGGTTAAATGCCTGGTTACTATGTTCACGAACGACATAAGCGTAGTGAAGGGCGAAGAAGCCTTACAGAAAAGCGAGTACAGCACCTTTAATACACATATCCGCTACAGTAAGAAGGTCGTAGACTGGACGTATGAGAAGCGCAAGAGCCTTATAGAGACAACACCCAGGAGCGCGGCGACAAGGGACTATAAGAGCCTGGCAGCAGAATATATAAGACTTACAAGAAAGGAAGGGTAAACAATGGGTAGATTAGGAGTAGGCGACAGGCTGAACCAGAACAGCCGCCAGGGCATTATATTTACAGAGGAATACCGGAAGATAAAGTTAGACCCGCGTACACTGATTCCCAGCGAGCATAATAAGTACGCCCAGGAAGATATAGAGGAACTGGCGGATAATATGTTACTGGTGGGGCAGCTACAGGAAGTTATAGTAGGACGGGTAGCGGGACAGGACAGAATTATAGTAGGACATAGGAGAACGGCGGCAGCAGTCCTTAATATCGAGCGAGGACACGACAGTTTTAAACTGATTGACTGCAAAATAAAGGAAATGTCCGAAGCTATGTTTATGCTTACGCTGCATAGCGCGAATATCTTTAGTAGACGCTTAAGCGATTGGGAGTTAACGGAAGGTGTAGCAGAGTTTAAGAAGTATCTGATAGCGGCGAAGGAATCCGGGGAAGTACAGATAGAGGGCAAAATGCGCGATTACATAGCAAGCGCTGTAGGCGTTTCGACCGGAAAAGCGGCACAAATGGAAAGCATTACTAATAATTTGTGCGAGGAAGGAAAGGAAGCCTTTAAGAGTGGGAAAATGAATTTTACCACGGCTTACGAAACTTCCAGGCTGCCAGAGGAAAAGCAGAAGGAAGTAATAGAATCCGGGGAAATGTTGAGCGGCGAAGTTAAGAAAATGGTAGAGGAAGAAAAGAAGAAAAAAGAGCCGACACCAGCAGCCGTAAAGAAATTCTACGAAGCACACGCGAAGCGATACGACGGAGACAGAAGCAAGCTTAAGGAAGCATGTATAGAACACCTGGGAAGAAGCCACGCGGGCGGAAATAGCGGCGGCGTAGATTATGATTGTAGTATAAGGGGCGTAAGGCTTGACAGGGCAGAGGAAATAACCTGGGCGCGCTTTGTGCAGTTGGTTAATGAGTTATACCCGGTATCGGATAAAGAACCGGAAAAACAGGTAGATAGGCAGCAGGACTTAGACGACTACCCGGAAGTAACAGGCGGGCGTAGTATAAAGACCGATACAGCACATTTTAAAATTAACGGCGTATTGAATCCAGATTATACGCCCAGAGGGCTTCCGTATAGCTGCTATATTACCGCTATCCTTCATTCCGGGGCATTTAGTAAGGACTTCATAGAATCCTACAAAGGCAGCAGAGGAATTAACGCCCTGTTAAATATCATTGAGAACTACAGAAAGAAGCTTTGCTACGAAGACGGCAAGTATGCACCAGGGAAGACAAGCTTTAGTTTCAAACATGAAGGCGAAGGCTATACGGTGTACTTCGATAATCTGGGCTTCCACCTGGAAAGAGACGATAGGCAGTATACAGACTATCTTAGGGATTATGATTTAATGGAACTGCTGGAAGCTATGTTAGAAGCTGGATATTTTGGAGTAGTGGAAACACTGAAAAACACAATTAAGAGAACGTCTAAAAAGGTGTCAGAATCTGACACTACGAAAGAGCCGCAAAGCCAGGAAAAACAAGGGCTTGCGGGTGCAATGAATGAACCGGAAACGGGAGCAGATAAAGACCAGGCGGCAGCAGACGACGAAGCGGTAGACATACCGGAAGCTACAGCGATTCTTACGGCGGATTTATTCAACTTAAGGGAATACATAAGCGAAGACGATTTTTACAATTTACAGGAAATCGTTATTAACTGTGAACTGGCGGCAAGAAAGGGCGGGGAAGAATGACAAGAAAAGAGTTAGAAGGCAATTTAGGAAAGAAGGTAAAATTACGGTTATTTGACGGTACGGAAATTACAGGCATTTTAAGAAAGACCGGAGAAGAAGACTTTAAGAACGACCCGAACTTATACCTTCCAAGGAACTACTATTTTTTAACGGAAAAAGACGCTAAGACAAGTAAAAGCTGCCTTTTCCGGGTATCGCACATACAGAATTACAGAATATTAGGCTAAAAGCAGAGGGAAAGAAAATGGAAATTAAAAAAGGTCAAAAGGTGCGGGTAATATGTACAGAAGCCAGGCTTAAGGAAGTGGGCGTAAAGCAGAAACATATTAAGCATATCCTGGGAAAGATTGGAACGGTTAAGGAAGTGCGTAATATCCCGGATATGGAAATACTGGCGTACTTCGTACACTTCCCCTATGTGAATCTGAAAGCAGCGCCAGGAAACAAAAAGCCATATTATGTACTGCTGGAAGATATGATAGAACCGATAAGTCTTACAGTGGTAGAAAGAAAGGGGAAGTAATGACAGAAGTACCGAAAGAATGGAAGGGAACGCCGGAAGAATGGAACGCAGTAGTAGAAGCGTTCGGGCGCATAGCGAAAGCAATACAGGAAGCGGGAAGGCAGATTGTAAACAGTTTTTCAGAGTTTTATAAAAGAATGGCGGAAGCTATGGGGAACGAACAGGCGAAGAAGTACTTACGGCAGCAGTCCATAAGAGACAGAAAGAAACAATTAGAGAGAAGCCGGAAGCGGCAGCAGTTGGCAGCAGCAAATACGGACAAGTCTAATAACTGGCGGCGATTGCATGGACTTTGTACCAGAAGAAAGTATAAAAAACATGCAAGAAAGAATTGACATATAGTACTAAATATGGTACTATAATATCAGAAAGGAGATAACAAAGTGCCAAGCGTAGAAAAGATAATTGAAAAAATGAAAAGACAGCCGAACGGTATACGCCCCGAAGAAGCTGACAAAGTACTAAGGGCTTACGGCTACGAAGGAGTAAGACAGAAAGGAAGCCACAAACAGTACTTGAACAAAGAGACAGGCGACCTTACCACAATCAAACAGGAAAGCCCATTAAAGAAGGCGTACATAGTAGACATACTTAACAGGATAGGGGAGTAAATCCCCTAACCTGGATATAATATAAAAGAGTAATAGAAAGGAGTAGGACATAATGGAAGTAAAGGATTATATGGAACTGCCATATACAAGAATCGTAAAGGAAATGAACGACGAAAGCGGGCATTATTTTTACGGGAAAATCTTAGAACTGGACGGCTGCCAGAGTACAGGCGATACGTTGGAAGAATTGTACGAAAATCTTAACGAAGCTATGGAAGGATATTTAGAGGTTAAGTTAGAAAATAACTTACCTATCCCGCTGCCGGAAAGAACAGAGAACTATAGCGGGAAGTTTAATGTACGACTTCCGAAATCATTACACCAGCGGTTAGCAATCCAGGCAGAGGAAGAAGGCGTAAGCCTTAATCAGTTGGTATTATATAAGCTGGCACTGTAACATATATAGGCTATCGGCTACGGCTGGTAGCCTTTTTCCTACCCTAAAACTCTTAAAAGTATATGGGTAAATCAAATAAAAGCGGTTGAAACTATAAAAACTTTATGGTAATATTAAGGAACAAGCACAAGAAGAATTAGACAGAGGTAACGACCCCTTTGTCTGGTTCTTCTTTTTTGTTTGTCCTAAACCTCCGGCGCTGCATGAAATCCAGAGCAGCGCTAATTTAAAGAAGGGCGGCACATGATAAAGAAGTTATGCAGTTATCCAGGCTGTCACAAGGTAGTAGAAGCCGGGGTTAAGTACTGTGATAAGCACAGGGAAACGGACAGGAAGAAGTACAGAGAATATAAGCAGCGCCGCATGAAGGACGAACAGGAAGCCAGGCGGCAGCAGTTTTATAATAGCAAAGCCTGGGAGCAGTTCAGAGCCGCCCAGGCAGCAGCACAGCTAGGCATAGACATTTACGAATACTATACGACTGGAAGAATTATAGACGCGGAGAACTACCACCACATACAAGAGATAACGGAAGCCTGGGCTAGAAGACTGGACGCGGCGAACGTGATAGGACTAAGCGAAGCGAACCATAGGCGCATACATAAGGAGTATGACCGCAGCTATAAGGCAAAGAAGAAAATGCAAAAGATTTTATACGAAATGTTAGAACAGTTCTATAGGGAGTTCGTTCTGACAGGGGGGATATAAAAATTTAAAAACATAAAATAAAAGTCCCGAGTTCAACTTTGCTTGAAAAAAAACGGCAATTTTTACTATAGGGGGAGTGCATGAGGTGGAAGCATGGCAAAAGAAGAAAATGAAAAAGAGAAAAATAAGCCTAAACCATGCCCGAAGTGGTTAAATGATACCGCTAAAAAGGAATGGCGCAGAGTAGCCAAGATTTTAGCGGAAGAAGGAAAAGATTTTACAGACAAAGACTTAAAGGCACTGGAAGCCTATTGTATCAATTATGCAAAGTGGCAACGGTGCGAACAGATTATAGATGAAAAGGGCTACAGTATGCTTGTTGGGGACAACGGCTACGAGCAGCAACGACCAGAAGTAAGCATAGCAAACAAAGCGCAAACAGAATTAAGGGCATGGGCTAAGGAATTGGGGCTAACCCCGGCAGCGCGGCAGCGGATGAAGGAAGCCGGGAACGCTTCGGAGAGCGGAATAGACCCGGAATTAGACGGAATGGTAGCGCATGATTAAAAAGGAACTGCTATTAGCTTCCTGGTTGGAAAAGTTACAAAAGAAGTGGGACAACGAAGAATATTATTACGACGTTGAAGAAGCGACGAAAGTATTTAAGTTCGTGTCGAAGTTGACTAATGACAGGGGCGCAAGCCGACAATTTGAATTACTAGAATTTCAGTTTGAGATTATAACCGAAATTCTTTGCGTAAAGAGAAGAAGCGACGGCAAGCGCAAACATAGAGAAGCACATATAAACATACCGCGAAAAAATGGTAAATCATTCTTAGCGGCAATCATTGTAGTGTATTTGTTCTTCTGTCAGCGGCATATCTTCGGCGCGCTTTTTATTTTAACAGCAAATACGACGAAACAGGCGGGGGAATTATACGCAACTGTAGAACATTTCATAAAGACAAATAAGACCTTAAGGCGGTACTGCAAGATAACGAGCAGTACAAAAACCATTGTACGGAAGGACAACGGTAATAAGCTTATGGTACTGTCTTCTGACGCGGATAATGCGGACAGTTTTAACGACTATGTGGCAGTCCTGGACGAGATACACCAGGCAAAAAACGACGAAATGTACGGAAAGCTTAGAACCGGACAAGGTGCATGGGATGAACCGTTAATAATGACAATTACGACAGCTTCCAGCGGGGAAGACCCAGCAAACCCGGAAATGCAGCTTTACACAATGGCAAAAAAGATAGAAGCCGGAGAGGTAAACGACCCTAGCTTTTATTACCGGATATACGAAGCGGACAAAGACTGTAACGTAGAGGACGAAGCCCAGTGGTATAAATCAAACCCAGCATTAGGAGTATTTAGGAAACTGGAAGACCTGGCGAACTATGCAAAGCGCATTAGGCTAATGCCACTACAGGAAAACATGTTTAGACGAATGTTCCTAAACCAGCATGTAGCATTAGACCATGAAAAAGGCGCTATCAATATGGATTTATGGGACACATGCACGAAAAAGGTAGATACAGAAGATCTAAAAGGCTGGAAGTGCTGGGGCGGGCTGGATTTATCCAGCAAGAACGATATTACGGGCTTTGTCCTGGTATTCTACGAAGAAACTACGGGGCGCTTCATAGTCGTTCCGTATCTGTACACACCGAAAGAAACCGTAGCATACAGACAGCATAAGGATAATAACCCTTATGAATACTGGATAAAGAAAGGCGATTTAATAGCGCTTGACGGGAAATATATAAACTTCGATAGATTTTTAGACCATGCTACGGAACTGGACGAAACGTACAGGATAGAACAAATAGGCTTCGACCAGTGGGGAAGCCAGACGATTATTAACAGGCTGGAAGACCGCTGGGAAGTAATACCGTTAGGACAGGGAACTAAGACCATGACACAGGTTATAAATGATTTTGAAAACCTGTTAGTAGATGAAAGAATCATCATAGCAGAAAATGAGTGCTTCCGGTTCATGGCTAAGAACTGTATAGCGGTTTACGACGAAATGTTAGGCGTGAAGTACAGTAAGAAGAAATCGAAATTTAAGATAGACGGCATTATAGCTATGCTTATGGGCTTGCTATTGTGTATCGAAGAAAACGGTATTGAACATTATAACCCGGTTGAATACCTGGACGCTATGTAAAGAAGGTAGAAAATGCTTAAGAGAATAAAACAGATAAAAAATAAAAGGTTAATAGTCGCAGACGCGCTATTAGTGGCAGCCCTGGTTATTGCTTTTGCGGTAACGTATGACATAAGCAAACACGCGGGGTTATATCTACTAAGCGGCGAAATGCTGGTAGCGGCGGTTATGCTGGTTAGGAGTGGTAAGAAGTAATGTTTTTAGATTTTTTGGAAAAGAGGGAAGAAACGACCGATAGCATAACGCTTACGGATGAAGAAAAGATATTCCTAAAGGTATTCGGGATAGATTCAGAGCAGCCAGCGGCAGCTATGAGGGAAGCGACGTACTTTACATGTATTAAGCAGTTATCGGAAGCGGTAGCAAAAACGCCGCTTTACCTGGTGCAAGACACAGAAAACGGAATAAGAAGGGCAACAGAAGAAAGACTAAACGAACTGTTAAGCCTTCGCCCTAACCCATACATGACAGCTATTGACATGTGGAAGGCGGTAGAAGCCACCAGGCAGCACGAAGGTATTAGCGCGATTGCGAAACAGTACGGAAAAAACGGAGAAATAGAAGCGCTGTACCCGTGTACAGTGGAAGGAATCACGGTAGACGACGCGGGGCTATTAAAATCGAAGCTTAGGCACAAGGTTTTAGTAGATTACAGGATTGTAGGAAGCAGCTTTACAGAATCTGGCTTTTATGAAGACTTGCTTATATTCAAGGGCTTTACAATGGACGGAATCAACACAAAACCGATTAGGGAAATTGTGAAAGGCACGATAGAAGGGCAGATAAAGGCGCAGAATTACCTTAATACGCTGTACGATAACGGGCTTACTAATAAGCTGGTAGTACAGCTTACGTCTGACATTAAGGACGAAAAAGAGTTAAGGAAGACACAAGAGAAATTCGGGCGGCTTTACAGCAAAGGAAAACGTATTTTTACAGTCCCGGCGGGCTTTAGTGTGCAGCCTATAAATTTGTCACTGGCGGACGCGCAGTACGAACAGATTAGAAGAATGTCTATAAGCCAGATAGCGGCGCTTTTTGGTATCAAAATGCACCAGCTTAACGACCTTAAGGACGCTAATAATAATTCCTTGGAACAGCAGCAATTAAGCTTTTTAATTGACACACTGTTAATCCTGTTTGAATCCATAGAACAGGAAACTACATGGAGCGCATTAACAAAAGAGAAACGGGACAAGGGCTACAAAGCGCGTTTTAATACGAACGTGATTTTGAGGACTTCGGCAGAAACACAGCAGAAAATACTTTGTGCTTATGTTTCTAACGGAATCTACACCCCGAACGAAGCTAGGTTAGAACTACAGCGCCAAAAGCTGCCGGACGGGGACGAACTAATAGTAAATGCCGGAGTTTTGAAGCTAAAAGACATAGGCAAAAAAGAAGAAGGGAGCGGGAGCAATGCCAACGAATAGAGGAACGGAAGGAGAAAGCCCAGAAATTCGTAATTACTGTCGCAAGTGCCAGGGAATCGCCCTGGAAGTAAGAGCGGCAGCAGAGGGAGAAGACAGCCGGACAATCGGCGGATATGCAGTTAAATACAATACCCCTGTTTTGATAGTAGACCGCTGGGGCGACAAATATTTAGAGGAAATCGCGGCGGGCTGCTTCGACGAAAGCTTAAATAGCTGTAAAGAAGCGGGGAAAGAGATAAAAGCCTTATGGAATCACGACACAAGCAGACCGTTAGGAAGCACAAAAACCGATACTTTACGCTTCAATACGGCAGATACCACAGGGTTAGCGTATGACATTGATTTACCTAACAATACCTGGGGAAATGACGTAAAAGAGAGCGTACAGCGCGGGGATGTAGACGGTAGCAGCTTCGGCTTTATCTGCCAGGAAGACAGGTGGAGCAAAGTAGTACATGAAGGCGAAGAAATTTACAAAAGAAGCGTAGTAAAGGCGGTGCTGCTGGAAGTAAGCCCTTGCACCTTCCCGGCTTATGACAGTTCAGAAATTAGCTGTAGAAGCTTTGAGAAGGTAAAAGAAGAAGCAAAAGAAGAAAAGAGATTAGAAAAATTAAAAATGGAAGCCCGGCTTATGCAGCTTAGGGAAGAAAACGAAAAGGAGTTTTAAGAAATGACAGTACAGGAAATCAGAGAGTTAATCGGAAAGAAAACAGAGGAGATTAACGGCTACCTGGAAAGCCGCGACGCGGATAAGGCAGAAGCGGCGTTAGAGGAAAAAAGAAGATTACAGCGCTTGCTTGCTGTAAGAGAAGCAGAAGACGACGAGGAAAAAGAGGAATTAAGAGGACAGAAGCGCAAGAAGGAAGAAAAGCGTACAGTTTCCGCAGTAAGCGAGTTGAGAGCAGCCGTTAAATTTGCACTTAAGGGCAAAGAAGCACTTACAGACGAGGAAAGAGCAGCCGTAACCATTGACAACAACGCCGCGATTCTGCCGGAGCAGTTCGTTAATGACATCCAGGTATTGCGTGAGGGCTTCCCCAGCCTTAAGGAACATTGCCACATTGTACGCGCTACTTCCAATCATGGAAAAATGCCGTTTGCAAAGATTGGCGGCAAGAAGCTTACTAAGTATAAATCTGGTACTAAGTTAACAGGGGAAGCCGCTAACACACAGGATATTAGCTACAATATCGAGAACTACGGCGCGTTAGTTCCGATTGCCAACGACTTACAGGAAGACGAAGCTGTTAATATCGTCCAGGATGTTATTAAGCCGGATTTTGCGGAAGCTGGCGTTAACAGCGAAAACGACGAAATCTTACAGATTGTCGAGGACAACGCTACAGACAAGTCTACAGGCGTGACAGACTGGCGCGGGGTTAAAAAGGTAATCGACGGCGTATTACCGACACTTCGCGCAAAGACTGTAGTTATCACAAACCTTACAGGTTATGTATATTTGCAGTCCCAGGAAGATAAGAACGGTAGAAACCTGGATTTAGTAAAGACCGTAAACGGTAAAGACTACTTCCAGAACCGCCAGCTTATCACTTTGAGCGACGAAGCGGTAACAGCAAGCGCGACCGGAAAGGTAGTATTTTATGTGGTTAACCTGTATGCGCTGGTTAAGTTCTTTGAAAGAAAGGGCTACACAGTGTCTACAGATAAGTCTGTATTCTTTGAATCTGATGAAACAGCACTTAAGGTACAAGAACGCTTTGACTGTGAGAAGTTGGACGACAGGGCAGACTTCAAGGTAGAATTTACCCCGGCTGCCTAATGCGTCCCGGAAGGGGTAGGAAATGGCAGCAGAATTATTAACGCTTGAACAGGCGAAGAACTATTTAAGGGTAAGCTACGACGAAGACGACGAGGAAATAAGCGGGCTTATTTTGACAGCCGAAGCCTATATAGATAGTTGCGTAGGCACTGGGTATAAGGATAGGGCGAACTACGAAAGCGACGAAGAATACGAAAAAGGGCGGAGAATCGCCGCCCTTCTTCTAAAGAAAATCATAAGCGATATGTACGAAGTGCGTTCTACTACGGTAGGAAGCAACACAAAAACCGATAATATCACAAAAACCATATTAGACAAGCTGGCGAATGTGGGGGCGTGATTATGTATTTAGTAATTCAAAAACGTAAAAAGACAGTAGAAAAAGGAAGACCAGTGGAAACCTGGGAAGACTATCATAAGTGCTGGTGTGATGTAAAGAGCCTGTACGGAAAAGAGTTATATAGCGCCCTGGAAGCAAAATTAGAAAACGTAGTGAATTTTGAAACCAGGTTTTGCTTAAAACTGGAAGCCTTAAATACAAAGGAATACCGGGTTAAATGGGGCGAAAGGATGTTTAACATTATCGCGGCAGACTACGGAAAGTATAACCGTAGGAAAATCGTGATAAAGGCACAGGAAATAGTATGAGTTTTGATATTTCAATGGAGTTTTTAGGACTGAATGAAATGCAGAAGGAAATAGAAAGACTTTCTACAGAATCAGAACTAAAGGCACTAAACAAGAAAATCATAAAACGGGCTGGCGAAATCGGTTTACAGGAAGCGGAAGGGCAGATACGGAAGAAAGCGTACAGCAGTAACCCCATGAAATCCGGCAGAAAAGGCAGCAGAACCGGACAGCACGCGGCGGACAATGTACCGAAGAAGGGAACGACGCAAAGCGGGAACTACGGCGAACTGGTGGGCTGGGACAGGGGCGATACTTCCCCGTTCTTTTATATGAAGTTCCATGAATGGGGTACGACCATGCACAAGCCTAAACATTTTATGTTAGACGCAGCCAGACCGACATACCAGGCGCTAAAGGAAATTGCAGAAGAAGAATACGAAAAGACATTAAAGGAAAAGCTGGGGGAATAAGCATGGCACTTTTGAGCGAAGAAGAAAAAGAACAGCTTAACAGAGTTCTGGCGGAATACCCCAACAGTGAAGACCTGGACTTAACCGAGTTTATAGCGGAAGTGATAGGGATAACAGGGGTACACACGGAAGAAGGCTGGTATAACCAGGACATAAACGATACACACATAACATTTTATTTTATGAGTGATGAAGATATAAATTTCAGTGAAGATACAAACGAAAACGAAGAATATTACATACAGGTTGATATATGGAGTAAAGAAGACTGCTTTAAGCTGAAAAAGAAGGTTAAGAAGCTGCTGAAAAAGGCGGGCTTTACCTATTTTACCGGAAACGACCAGTACGAAGTAGAAACAGGAATCTACCATAAAGCAGCGCGCTTTTACTTTTCTATGAATGTGGAAGGAGAAAAATAAAACATGGCAACAGTAAAGGAAAATAAAGAAACCATTACCAGAAGCCGCCTGGTAGGCTTAAAAGACATTTGCGTAGCAGCAGTCACAACGAACGACGAAGACGTATACGCGGCGGACGTACCCGTAAGACTTGCTAAGGCAATCGCAGCAACAGTAAAAGATACCTTTAGCGTCGAGTATACCTACAGCGACGACGAGGTAGAAGACACCGTAGAGACATACGAAAAAACAGAAATCGAATTAGAGGTAAACAGATTAACGCCGGGAGACTATGCGTTACTGTTTGATACTCTTTATAAATACGGCTTCCTGGCAAAAGCGGAAGGGGATAAGGCAAAAGAAGTAGCGTTAGGCTTCCGGGCAAAACAGGGGAACGGCAAGTATGAATTTAGCTGGTACTATTGCGGAAAAGCGGAACACCCGGACGTTACATACGAAACGGTTAAGGACAAAAAGACAGCCCAAACAATTAAGATTACCTTCACTTTCTACGCCAGAAAGAAAGAAGATACTATAGAGGGAGAAAAAAAGAAGCTTTACGCCCTTATCGTGGACGAAAGTAACTTACTGGAAGAACACACGACGGCAAAAGAAGCTATCGCTGCATGGTTTAGCGAAGTCCAGGAGTATAAGGAAGTACCGAAAGCAGCAAGCGAAACAGGACACTAATAAAATGAGAGGGTGTCAGAATCTGACACCCTTTACAGAAAGGGTTATATTATGAAAATCAGCTTAAACGGTAAGGAATACGAAAGCGGAAAAATCACAAGAGAAAAATATAGGAAATTTGCGGAAGTATACGAAATCCTGTTAGGAAAAGAGAAGGAAGCGCAGACCTTTAGCGACGACGACTTAGATAGCATGATAGAAGCTATTGTACTGGTGTTTGGGAATCAGTTCACTTTTAAGGAAGCAGACGACGGCTTAGACGAAATCAGCAGCATTATTCTTAATTTCTCACTTATCAACGCGGAAATTATGAATAATACCAACATCCAGGCAGAGGAAACCGCAAAGACCTTAAAGACAAATATTATTACCGTAGGCGGTAAAGAGTACGAAAGCGGAAAAATCGGGCGAAAGAAATACCGGGCGTTTAGGGAAGTATACGACGACCTGGTAACACCGGAAAAGCAGACATACACAGACGACGACTTAGACCGCATGGTAAAAGCGATTGTAGAAATCTATGATAATCAGTTTACTTTTGAGGAAGCAAACGCGGAACTTGCGGACGTATCACAGATTATTTTTAACTTTGCGCTTATCAATGCGAACATTATTAAGCGTTTGGCAGAACAGGCGAAAGACGCAAAAAAAAATTTGAGTTCACAAGTTTAATTGATACCTGTATCAAATGCGGCGGGAAACTTAAGCATTTCTACAGTATCACGACATACGCTTACAGGCGGTACATACAGCTTATGGAGTTGATAAGCAAAACCGAAGACGAAAACGACTTATTATACCTGTATTCTGCTGTTATCAGAGTAGTGTTTAATGACAGGATAGAGGAAGAAGAAATAGAACAACTGGACGTAGCAGAAGTTATTAGTACATTTAAGGCGGTAGCCGAAATCGTGGACGCTTCCGTAAATGAAAAGATACGGAACATAAGCGACCTTTTGAACGGTAGCCAGCAAGTAGAAGACCAGGGTAGCGCCTTCGACGAATACGACCGGGAAAATGGTTATATCGAGGAACATTCCCAGGAAGAAATATGGGAAACGTACAGAAACGCCCTGGATAATATTTTACAGATATGTATTAAGAATATGCGAAACAGTTATAAGGACTGTTTAGAATCGGACTTAAGCGACCTTTTGGACTACGTTGTATTTCAAGTCGAATATGACAGAGAAACGCAAGCGAAGGAGTAAGTTATATAAATGGCTGGTGCTAGTCTACGAATAGGGGCTAATACAAGCGAGTTTACCAGTCAAATGAAGTCAATGCTTACGCAAATGAAGCTTGTAACCAGCGAATACAAAGTAGAAGCGGCACAGGCGAAGGCGTTAGGCAGCCAGACCGATTTACTTAAGGCTAAGCAGACGGAGTTAACGGCTAAGATAAAGCTACAGACGGACGCTATTAAGCTTCAGCAGTCACATTTAGCAGACCAGAAGCAGAAGCTTACAGAGTTACAGGAAAAAGAGCAGAAGTTAAAAGAGAAGGTAGCGGAACTTACCAAGGCTTACGAAGAAAGCGTTAAGACGACAGGTAAAGACAGCGAAGAAAGTAAAAAATTAAAGGCACAGCTAGACGAAACAAGAGAAACACATGTAAAGGCTGAAAACGCAGTTAAGAAACAGGAAGACGCGATAGCAAAAAATACTATTAAGGTTAATGAATCGCGGGCAGCCTTAGCAGACCAACAAACAGAACTAAAACGAACCGAAGAAGAATTAAACAGCACAGGTAAGAAATGGACGGTTTTCGGACAGGAAATAACAGCAGCCGGAAACAACATGGACAAAACCGGGAAGAAAACGGTAAGCCTGGGCGATATTATAAAAGCTAATTTAATATCCAGCGCTATCATAAATGGCGTTAAAGCCCTGGCTAATGGCTTAAAGACACTTGCGACGGCAGCAGTTGGCGTAGGTTCGGATTTTGAAAGCGGAATGACCCTGGTAGCGGCTACTATGGGAATCACGACAGAGGAAATAGCAGCCGGAAGCGAAGAATTTGACAAATTGCAGAAAGCGGCGAAGGAAGCGGGAGCAACTACGCAGTTTTCGGCAACACAGGCAGCAGAAGCACTTAACTATATGGCGCTTGCCGGATATGACGCGGACAAGTCCATAGAGACGTTACCGACAGTCCTTAACCTTGCAGCAGCCGGGGGGATGGATTTAGCGACAGCTTCCGATATGGTTACGGATAGCATGAGCGCACTAGGGGACGCAGCCGGGACTACGGAAGGCTTCGTTGACAAAATGGCGAAGACTTCGCAGAAAAGTAATACAAACGTACAGCAGTTAGGCGAAGCGATTCTAACGGTAGGCGGAACTGCTAAGAACCTGGCGGGCGGCGTGGTCGAAATGAATACCGTATTAGGTATTTTCGCAGATAACGGCGTAAAGGGAGCAGAAGGCGGAACAGCGTTACGAAATGTAATTCTAAGCCTTACAGCGCCTACAGATAAAGCTAAAAAGCAAATGGAAGCGCTGGGCTTACAGGTATTCGACGCAAACGGGAACATGCGCCCGTTAAATGAAACCTTTAACGACCTTAACGGAATCCTGGGAACAATGACCCAGGGAGAACAGACAGAAGTACTTAATAGTATCTTCAATAAAGTAGACCTTAAGAGCGTAAACGCTTTGCTGGCAAACAGCGGGGAGCGCTTCGACGAGTTAAGCGGCTATATTTCAGACTGTGACGGTGCAGCGGCAGATATGGCGGCTACAATGAACGACAATTTACAGGGAAAAGTTACGATACTGAAAAGCGGGCTAGAAGGCTTAGGAATCGCAGCTTATGAGAAATTCAAAACACCACTTACGAACGCGGTAGAAAATATAACGGAAGTTATCGGGCAGCTACAGACCGATTTAACGGACGGCAGCTTAAGCGGAGCATTAGAGAAGATAGCTACAGGCTTCGGAAATTTGGTAGAAAAAGCGGGCGAAATCGCGGCGGCAGTACTTCCGGCGTTGCTGGAAGGCTTAGGATGGATTGCAGATAACGGCGACGCGATAGTAAGCGTATTAGCCGGAATCGGTGCGGGGTTCGCAGCGTTTAAAGTGGCTTCGCTTATCCAGGGTGTAGTATCAGCATTCCAGGCGTTCAAACTGGCAAACGAAGGCGCTACTATAGCACAATGGGCTATGAACGCAGCTATGAACGCTAACCCGATTGTTTTAATTGTGACGCTGGTAGCCGGGCTTGTGGCTGCTATTATTACCTTTATTGCTACGAACGAAGACGCAAGGGCAGCTATCGCGAATGTGTGGGGAAAAATAAAAAATGCTATCGAAGTTGTGGTAACGGCAATCGTGAAATTTTTCACCCAGACGCTGCCGGATTCCTTCGCAAAGGTAATCGAATTTCTGGCGAATATTGTAGCAAAAATCGAAGCCGCCTTTAATGGCGTGGTTACATTCCTACAGCAGCTTCCTAGCAAAATCTGGAACGCTATTATAAGTACTGTAGACGCTATACGCGAGTGGGCGTTAGGACTTAGAACGGCAGCAGAAGAAGGAATAACCCAGCTTGTAACGAATGTCGTTACGTTCTTTTCGGAATTGCCGAACAAAATCGCTTACGTTATCGGTTTTTGTTTGGGCTATATTATAAAATTCGGAATTGATTTATACACCTGGGCTACGACGAAAATACCGGAATTTGTAAACAGCGTCGTAACATTCATGCAGCAGTTACCGGACAAAATCTGGAACGCTATTATAAGCGCAGTACAGAAGGTAGCGACCTGGGGCGAGAATATAAAGACCCAGGCGGTAACAAAAACGACCCAGCTTATAGCAAATGTGGTTAGCTTCATGCAGCAGTTACCGGGTAAAATCTGGAACGCTATCATAAGTGCGGTACAGCAAGTAACGACCTGGGGCGAGCAAATGAGAAGCCGGGCGGTAACAGCAGCAACAAACTTACTAAATCAGACAATTACTACATTGTCGCAAATGCCGGGTAAGGTATGGAACGCTATTGTAGGCGCTGTACAACAAGTCGTAAACTGGGGAACACAGTTAGCGGCAAAAGGAACGGCAGCAGCTAAGGGGCTGTATAACGCTGTGGTAAACGGTGTAAGCAGCTTACCTAGCAAAATGGCGGAGATAGGAAGTAATATTGTTTCGGGAATCTGGAACGGAATAAGCAGCGGCTGGGACTGGCTGACCGGAAAGGTTAAGAGCCTGGCAAAAAGCTTATTAGACGGAGCAAAAGACGCTTTAGGTATTCATTCGCCGTCAAGATTGTTTAGGGATTTAGTAGGTAAGATGATACCGCAAGGTATCGGGGTAGGTATTACGGCAGAAATGCCAACGCTACAGAGTGACTTGAAAGAAGAATTACAAGGAATGACAACTAAGGTAGCGGCAGAGGTTAACCCGGTAACGGCGGTAAAGAACACGGCTAAAATTTCTACTATCGGCGGAGAGGTAAGCACAAAGCAAATTGCAAAGGATAGGGATATTACAGTTATTGTATATACCACAAATACAACGACCTTAGACAAAAAAGTAATTGCTAAGGAAGTGAAGAAAGAAGTAGTTAAGGGAATCACAAAAGACCAGAACGATAAGGATAAGACGAAAGGGGCGGCATAATGCGGGCAACATTCCACATTTTCTATAATGGCGAATCATGCAAGGACGTAGGGTTAAGCGTAATAAGCCGCCCTACTATCCCTGTACCGGAACGGGAGTACGACACTATTAAGGTGGAAGGACGCGACGGGGAGTTACACAGGGATAAGAAAACGTACAAAGATATAGAAATACCGATAAGCTTTAACTTTGTATCGAAGACACCGGACGTATGGGCGCAGGACTTACGGAAAGTAAAAAAGTGGCTGTACAGCGGGAAAGATAACAGGCTGATACTTAGCGACGACCCGGAGTATTACTATAAAGTCAAAAAGGCGGTAATGAGTGATACGGAAAGAACGGCGAAGCGCAAGGGGAAATTTGAAATTGTTTTCACTTGTGAAAGTTATATGTATCGGGTAGACGGACAGGACGAAAAAGAAATAGGGGAATACCTGTATAATCCATACATGGAATCGCAGCCAGTATATAAGATATACGGCAATGGAGAAATAACCTTAGAAGTAAACGGAAACCAGGTAACGGCAGAAGTGACAGAGCAGCTAAACATAGACACGAAGTTAGAAATATGCTACAACGCAGCGAATGAGATTAGCAACGCGGCACTTACCGGGAAGTACGAAGGGCTTTACTTACAGGAAGGGGATAATAATTTTAAATATACAGAGGGCTTTAGCGTTGTGTTAGTCCCTAACTGGCGGGAATTATGATAGAGGTATATAGAAGTACTAATACAAATTACCAGAAGAACGGAGATATAACGCTTACGCCCTTAGAATGTATCTTTGAATGGGGGTTAGACGGAATCTGTCAGATAGAACTAACCCACGAATACGACGACCTGGGGCGCTGGGAATACCTGGTTAATGATAATGTTATAGCAGCACCTACGCCGTATTCAGATAAACAGCTATTCAGAATCTACAAAAGAGAAAAGAGCGACGACGAAGTAACAGTATACGCAAGGCATATATACTACGACAACTTAGGAAACTACCTGGTTGATGTACGCCCAACAAACAAAAACGGACAACAGGCGCTTGATATTATATTTAGCGGGACGAAGTTTACGCCCCACAGTGATATAACGACAGCGAATACGGCTTATTATGTTCGGAAGAACATAGTAGAAGCAATAGCGGGCGACGACGAAAACAGCTTTATAAACCGCTGGGGCGGGGAACGGCTGTACGATAATTACGACGTATATATTATGCGACAGATTGGAAGCGACAAAGGCGTAAGAGCAGAGTTCGGGCATAATCTGGAAGCGATAGAAGAAAGCGTAAGCGACGAAGACGTAGTAACAAGAATTATTCCAGTAGCTTATAACGGGTATGTCCTGGAAGGGGCGGAACCGTGGGTAGACAGCCCCAAAATAGGAAGCTACGCAGAGGTAAAAGGCGCTGTAATAAACTTTGACGATATTAAGCTACAGGAAGATTGTAGCGAAGGGGAAACGGGCTACGCTAATTTAACAGCATTGAGGGCAGCGCTTGTAAAAGCCTGTAACGAGGAATATAAAAAAGGAATTGACGACCCTACGGTTAATTACACGGTTAATATGGTGGAATTGGCAAATACGGTAGAGTATGCGGAGTATAAGCAACTGGAAAGCGTAGAAGTAGGCGATACGATAACCTGTAGACACAAAGGAATAAAGATAGAGGTAAAAGCGCGCTGTATCCGTATCAAATGGAATTGTATAACAAAAGAAAACGAGGAAGTAGAGTTAGGGAACTTCTTAGAAAACTATTTTGATAAGACAAGCAGCAGCATACAGCGGGCGACGGCTTCTATAGAAGGGGCAAATAGCCAGGCTTTAGCAGCAAAGGAAGTAGCGGAAAAGGCAGCGAAAGAAGCAGCCAACGCCCAGGCGGCAGCAGAAACAGCCCAGGGAAAAGCAGAAACGGCAGCCGGGACGGCAAGCACAAAGGCACAGGCAGCCCAGGCAGCGGCGGAAGCGGCAAATAACCAGGTATCTTTAGCGGCAGCCCAGGCGACAGCGGCTAAGGAATACGCGGCGGCAGCAGAAGCGGCAAAGACCGGAAGCGAAAAGGAAAAGACAGCAGCCGGAGAATATGCAGCCCAGGCAGAAAGTAAGGCGAAGGAAGCCAAGGGAGCAGCTGAAGCGGCAACGACACAGGCAACGGCAGCCGGAGAACATGCAGACGCGGCAGCTAAAGAAGCCCAGGCAGCAGCCAGCGCCCAGACGGCAGCGGAAAGCGCCCAGGGGAAAGCGGAAACAGCAGCGGGGACAGCCAGCCAGGAAGCCCAGGCAGCTACCGCAGCAAAGACAGCAGCCGCCACAGCCCAGGGGAAAGCAGAGACGGCAGCCGGTACGGCGGCAAAACAGGCACAGGCAGCAGCCAGCGCCAAGACGGCGGCGGAAACAGCCCAGGGAAAAGCGGAAACAGCAGCGGGGACAGCTAGCCAGGAAGCCCAGGCAGCTACCGCAGCAAAGACAGCAGCAGCCAACGCCAAAGCAGCAGCAGAGACGGCAGCCAGTACGGCAGCTAAAGAAGCCCAGGCAGCAGCCAACGCCAAAGCGGCAGCAGAGACAGCCCAGGGGAAAGCAGAAACAGCCCAGACAGCGGCAGAAAGCGCCCAAGGGAAAGCAGAAACAGCCCAGACAGCGGCAGAAAGCGCCCAAGGGAAAGCAGAAGCAGCCGAAGGTAAAGCTACCACAGCCAGGACGGCGGCGGAAACAGCCCAGGGAAAAGCGGCAACGGCAGCGGGGACGGCAGCCAAGGAAGCCCAGGCAGCAACCACAGCCAGAACAGCGACAGAAACAGCCAAGGAAAAAGCCGAGACAGCCAGGGGAGCGGCGGAAACAGCCCAGACAGCGGCGGAGAACGCTAAGGCAGCAGCCGCCACAGCCCAAGGAAAAGCAGAGACGGCAGCTAGTACGGCGGCAAAACAGGCACAGGCAGCAGCCAGCGCCAAGGCGGCGGCAGAAACAGCCCAGGGAAAAGCAGAGACGGCAGCCGGGACAGCCAGTACGAAGGCACAGGAAGCCCAGACAGCGGCGGAAATGGCAGCAGCCGGGGGCGAAAATGCACAACACTATTACGAATTAACTAAGGAACTATACGACAATGCAAGTATACAGGCGGGACAAAGTAGCGAAGCCTGGTTAGACTTGTCTTATGTAAATAATTGCTATTTGAGCGAGTAAGGACGGTGCAAAGTGGTAGTAGGAAGGCTAGTATTTGACTTCGCCCGTCACAGCGTAGAAAAGACTATAAGGGTTAAACAGTTCGATAGTGAAACGCGAAACCTGTTAGTAGTGCTGCTGAATGACGGCGAACCTTACGAAATGCCGGAAGGGGCAATAGTAAGGATTGAGTGTAGGAAGTCCGACGGGGAAGAAATCTTAAACGATTGTACTTACGTCGAAAATCTGATAACAGCAGAGATTACCGAACAAATGACAGCCGCCGCCGGATATGCAGAGTGCGCTATAAGCGTCTACGAAAAGGAAAGCTATATAGCTTCCTGGACTTTTAATATAAAGGTAGATACGGCGGTAATCGTAGGCGATAAGATAGCCAGTACGATAGAGTACAAGGCAATCATAAACGCATTACAAGAAGTGGAAAAATCAAAAGATACAGTAGAAGAAGCGACTGTTTTAGCTGCTACAGCTATGAGAACGGCAAACGATACTATAGGAATCGCGAACCAGGTTAAGGAAGAAGCGACGGCAGCGGCAGCAGCCAGCCAGGAAGCCGTAAAGGTAGCGACGGCAGCAGCAGAACAGGCGCAGAATTACAAAGGACTAATAGAGGACATTTATAACAATATTGATAAGCTTAACGATTTTGCGGAAGAAGCGTGGTTAGATAAATCATACTTAGGAAGCGGGTACTTAAGCGAAACAACGGAATAAGGAAGGCGGGAGATTATGCGGAATATGCCTAAAGTAATCGGAACAGGGAAAGACATTTATAACCTGTTAGGAATGGTACAGGCTGGCACACTGGAAGCAGCAGAGTTAAGGGAAGTGATTAACGGAATCGAAGAAGAAAAGTACATCTTTGTTCCGGTAGTCGAAATTTCAGAGGACAAAAGATACATTACTACTAACTATCTGGCAGAAGCGGAAAAGGGCGCTAAGGTATTGTGCGAAGGCAAGGAATACACAATTAAAAGCGTAGAGCATGTAGCGGTTGAGCAGCAGAGCCAGGAAGGAGACACGGGAGAAGCAAAAGAGGAAAAGAAGACGGTAATAGGAGTTAACGCCGACCTGGAAACAACAGCAGAAAAAGTAGGGGTAGAAAGCCCCGTAAATATCTTAGACACTTTGGGAATTACCCAGGGAGAATTAGACAGTATCAAAGGAGTGTTAGCAAGATATGAGTAGATTTTTAAGTAATGATTTTATTAACAAAGACCCGCGGGCAAAACTTACGGTTGCGAAAATGGCAAATATTGGCGACCTGGTAACACCTTCGGCGGAATATTTAACCGCTTCCGGGCTTACATCACTTACGGTAACGGCTGGGTGTGTGGTTACGGTCGGAAGTACAGGAGTATTCAAAACGGACGCTACAGTACTTAGTACCGGAAACCTGGACGCTGGTAGTGCGTTTGTGGTGGGAAAAGATTACTATGTTTATATTTGTGACCCTGGCAGCGAAGACCTGGACGAAGTATACAAAATCAGCCTTAACAGTACATACCCGGACGGCTACAATGCAGAGACAAGCCGCAAAATCGGCGGCTTCCATTATGGAAGGGTAAGACAGGTAAGCAGTAAGCTTATTCCTATCAATACTGCCGGAGCGGAGAAAGGCAGCGGCTGGGAATCTAATGTAGCGTCCGGTATCGTTCCGCGTTCTGTATGGACGTTAAAGCACCGCCCGAAATGTAGCCCGGAAGGCATGGTATACGCTGGCGGCGGCTTGTGGGTGGATATTTACTTAGCGTCCAGCAACGGAGTAGGCGGCGTGAAATCAGCGTACAATGCAACACCGCTTACAGGAACGGAAGGACATAACAGCTATGACTTTATCGACCTGGGCTTAAAATCCGGTAAGCGCTTGTTATCTTATTCGGAATGGCAGCAAGCAGCATACGGCAGCCCACAGGGAGCAGACGGCAATAATACGAACGCCTGGGCGGCTACAACGAATACCGCCAGAACTACGACAGGTAAAGTAGTTAATGCTGTATCTGCTATCGGTTGCGTAGATTGCGTAGGCAATGTGTGGGAATGGCTGGACGAATTAAGCTACAGATACGACGGTACACAGTCCTGGAGTTGGAAGGACGTATTAGGCGCTGGAAACGGACAGGCATACACAGAAGGAACTTACGGACTTGTTCGCCGTATCGCGGGCGGCGGCTGGAGCTACGGCGTTAGCGCTGGCTGCCGCGCTGTCAACTGTTACTCCTGCCCCTGGGATGTCTACGCGAGCATTGGCGCGCGCTTCGGCTGTGACAGTCTGTAATCTGTTTTGTGCGGGCGGAAGCCCGCACACGCGGTAAAAATTTAAGGTAAATTTCCAGGATATAGGAAACAATGAGGAACGGCGACACAAAACAAAATAGCTGTGATATAATCGCGAATCAGAGAAAGGGCGATTATATGAAAAGCAATTTAGAGATACAAGAAAAGCTGTACGATTTTATAAAGTACATATACCCAGTACTAAGACAATATCCGAAAAGTGAAAAGTTTTCACTACAGAAAGATACTAAAAATTGTATCATGGATATTTTACGATACATCATTAGAGCCGGGAAAAGCACGACGAAGAAAAAGCTTTTATACGACGCGGACGTAGAATTAGTGATTTTACGGTATTATATCAGAATCGCCTACGACCAGGAGTACATAAGCGGGCATACATACGGAGTAGCCGCGAAGAAATTAACGGAAATAGGGAAGATGTTAGGCGGCTTCATTAAATCAGTACAAAATTAAGAATATGGGCTATACGTTGCTTCGCCTTATCGCGGGCGGCAACTGGAACAACGGCGTTAACGCTGGCTGCCGCGCTGTCAACTGTAACAACTACCCCTGGAATGTCAACGCGAACATTGGCGCGCGCTTCGGCTGTGACTTATGGACTTTTCAGACTTAGCAAGCTACGGCTTACTAGCGAAGACTATTTTACATATAGTCAGAACGTATAGCCCGTCCTGGGACTACCAGGCAAACATAAAAAAGGACGCTTCCGGTTAGTAGCGAAGGCGAAGGGCGGAAGCGGAAACGGCAGAAGATGAAAAGAAGTAACATAGGAATAAAGGATATAGCGACCTTTGAAAATGCAGAAGACGCATACAGGAAGGCGCGAAAGTGCAAAAGATACCGGGAAGAAGTGCTAAGGTTCACGGATAATCTGGAAGAAGAATTATACGACCTGGTGGCAGACCTGGAAGCCGGAACATACCGACAAGGGGAAGCCCGGCGCTTTGTAGTGTATGAACCGAAGAAGCGGGACATATACGCGCTACCATTTAGGGACAGAGTAGCACAGCACATGATAAACAATAAAATAGAACCGATTGTAGAAAGACGGTTTTATTATCATAGCTACGCCTGTAGAACGAATAAGGGTATGCACAAAGCGGCAGATTACGCCCAGGAGTGCATAAGAAACCTATCTTTTGAAGGAAAACAGGTTTATATATTAAAAGCGGATATACACAAATATTTCAATAGTGTAGACCACGAAGTACTAAAGCAAATATTAGGCGGGATTTTCAAAGATAAAGACCTATTGAAGCTGCTTTACTATATTATCGACAGCTACGGGGAAGACGGGCGAGGGCTTCCGGTGGGAAACCTATTAAGCCAGCTTTTCGCAAACCTGGTATTAAATGAATTAGATAACTTCGTAAAGCACGAATTGAAGGAAGATAAGTATAAACGCTACATGGATGATTTTGCAATAGCACACAATAGCCGGGAGCACCTAGTAGAAGTGTTACAAAAGATAGACGCATTTTTAGGCGAGCGGCTTAAGCTTACCTTAAATCCGAAAACGCAGATAATCAACGCTAAGAACGGCTTTGATTTTTGCGGGTATCGTATTTACAAAGATTACCGGAAGATAAGGAAGCGCAGCCCTAAGCATATAAGGGCAGTTATCAAAGCCTACAGAAGCGGAAAAATAACAAAAGAAAAATTGCTTATGAAATATGCAAGCTGGGAAGGACACGCAAAACACGCGGACACTTACAGGCTACGCATGAAGATTAAAGGGCAAATAGAAGCAGAAATTAAGAAAAAGGAGTTAATAGGAAATGGCAGTATTACGCCGGATAATTAACAGAATCAGAAGCCAGAGGGAAGAAGACGAAGTACAGGCTACGAACGTAGCACGTTACGACCTGGACGTAGTAGAGGTACAGAGCAGCATAATAGCAGACCTGGCAGAAGTAAATAGGCTGCTGCTGGAAGAATTAGAGAACTATAGGAGCATGGAAGACGAAGACAAGCAGTTACTAATGATGATAGAAGACATAAAAGAAGGTCGCGAAGACCTGGAACGGATGTTAGAGCCGTAGGAAGGAGTTAGTAAGGCTTGAGTAGTGAATTTTGGATAGGCTTACTTATTCAGTTAGTTGTGTACGGGGTGTCTATCGGCGCGATATACGGGACAATTAAGACCAGACTTAATTATATCGAAGCGAAATTAGACAAGCACAACAACGTAGTAGAAAGGGTGTACAAATTAGAAAAAGACCAGGCGGTACTTGATGAAAAACAGGAAGTGGCAAACCACAGAATTAAAGACCTGGAAGGCTTAAGCGCACAGTGAGAGCAAAGAAGCGGGAATTTAAGAAAAAGGTAGTTTTAAGCACTGGTTCAATATTTGTATGCACTTGCATAGTAGCCCTTATATTTTCATGGAACGAAAAGCCTACAGAAGTATTTACTTACATAATTCCGACAGCCGGGGGCGTGTTCGGCGCTGCTGTAATATGGTATCTGAAAGCGGTACAGCTTGAAAATGGTATAAAAATACAGTTAGGTATGATAAAAAAACTTATCGACCTGGGCGAAGAAAATCCGGCGGAAGAAATCAAAGAAAGAACCATACAAAAGATGAAGGATAAAACAGAAGCACTTATAGACGAAGCGTTAGAGCCAACGGAAATACAGAACTTTTAGAGGTGCGAAGTATGGAGATTTTGAAAATGATTCTTGAAAACTGGTTAATTTTCGTAATTGTGGTTGTTTTACTGGGGCTTACCGTATATGCGGTATTGCGCTTTTTGAAACTCACACCACAGCAGCAGTTAGATAAAATTAGAATCGCGCTGCTGTACATGGTTACGGAAGCGGAAAAGGAGTTAAAGAGAAAGACCGGACAGGTAAAAAGGGCTATGGTGTGGGACTGGCTTGTAGAAAGATTCCCGATTATTACCCTGTTTATTACGGAAGAAAAATACGACGAACTGTTAGACGAAGCATTAGAGAAGTTTAAGAAAATGCTGGAATCAAACAGCAGCTTATACGACTATGTGTATAATACGGTTACGGTTTCGGATGAAGATACAGAAGACGACATTTTAAGAAAAATCACAGAGGGAGCATAAGAAACATGAAGATTTTACTTATTAGCGGACACGGAGCGGGCGACCCTGGCGCTGTATCACAGTTCGGAAAAGAAGCAGACGAGACTATTTACATGGTCGAGGAAATTAAGAAGACTTTGAGCGCATACGCCCAGGTGGATTTATACCCGACGGAAAGAAACGCATACAAAGACGCAAAAGCCGGAAAACTGGCGGTTGACTTCGAAAACTATGGTTATGTACTGGAAGTCCATTTTAATTCCGGGGCAGCAGACCTTAAAGGAAACGGACGGACGACAGGTACGGAAATCTACGTTACTACAGCGGAAAAGACCGTAGGGGTAGAAACGAAGATTGTACAGAGTATCGCAGCCCTGGGCTTTAAGAACCGCGGAGTTAAGAGAACGAATTTTACAGTAATCTATAGAGCGAAGGCGGCGGGCGTATCTTCCGCGCTGCTGGAAGTGTGCCTTATCGACGATAAGGACGATATGAGCGCATACGCAGCCAAAAAGACACAGATTGCAGCAGCCGTAGCTAATGCAATCGCTACACAGTTCGGGTTAAAGAAAGGCAGCCAGGAAGCGGGAAGCAGCCCGGCAACAGCCCCGGAAACACAGGAAATTAAAGCCGGAAGCGTTGTTACGATTAAGAGCGGTGCGGTATATGGCGGCTTGTCTTCGACCAGAGGAAAAGCAGTCCCGGCGGCACAGTTGGGCGGCAAAAGACACACGGTAGACAAGGTACAGACAAATAAAGGAGTACAGGAAGCAAAGCTTAAGGGAATCAACAGTTGGGTAGCTGTAGCAAGCTTGACGGCTGTATAAGGGGGCTTCGATATGAATACAGAACAGAAAAACTTTATTAAAACAGTGGGCGCGCTTGCGTCCGCTGATATGAAGAAAAGCGGAGTGCTGGCAAGTTTGACAATCGCCCAGGCTATCACGGAAACGGGCTGGGGAACGTCCGGGCTTGCCACAGAGGGTAAAGCCCTTTTTGGGATTAAGGCTACAAAGTCCTGGAAGGGTAAAGTATATTGCAAAGATACAAAAGAGTGTTACGACGGGGCAAACCTGGTAGATGTGAAAAACAAAGCCTTCCGCGCTTACGATAGCTGGGAAGAATCCGTTACAGACCATAGCGCATTTTTGAAGGCAAATAAGCGCTACAAAGAAGTAATCGGGGAAACCGACTATAAGAAGGCTTGTAACGCTATTAAGGCTGCTGGATATGCGACAGACCCGGAATACGCAAACAAACTTATTGAGATTATCGAGCAGTATAAGCTTACAGAGTTTGACAGCAAGGAAGAGAGCCAGGAGAACCAGGGAGCGGGAGCAGCCGGGGCGGATGCCGAAAAGTACTACAGGGTACAGGCTGGGGCTTACAGAAGAAAAGAAGGCGCTAACCTTATGGCGGAGCAGATTAAGAAGACCGGACATACGGACGTATTCGTAAGGCTGCTTAATGGGCTTTACAAAGTACAAGTAGGCGCTTATACTAAAAAGGAAAATGCGGAAGCCACGGTAAAGAGACTAAAGGCGGCTGGTATCGTCTGCTTCATTACATACGCTTAAGCGGCACAAATAAGTAGAAAGTGCCAATAGTAACAGACTGGTAACTAACAAAACGACTTAGAAAGCCAGTAAAATAAAGGGCTACAGTTTCCATCGAAGAAGCAGCAAACGCTGGTAAATTCTAAAAAATATTTTTTAACTAAGAAGGGGAGCCATTATGGCTCCCTTTTCTGTCTTCTTATGGGGTGATACTATGAAACGAAAATTGATTCTGATAGCAGCTGCAGTTCTGATTGTCTTATTGGCAATTGCTGTTATTTCCATTCTGGCACAGACACCGATGCCAATAGGCTGAAGGAAATACGGGAGGTGAGTTATTATGTGGTTTATTTTTGCTTTGCTGTCTGCTGTGTTTGCGGCACTTACCTCAATCCTGGCAAAGATTGGCATTGATGGTGTGAATTCAAACCTTGCAACCGCAATTCGGACCATTGTAGTTCTTATCATGGCGTGGGGAATGGTTTTCCTTACGAATGCTCAAAATACAATAACAGGGATCAGTAGCAAAAGCTGGCTATTCCTGATCCTTTCAGGTCTGGCGACAGGTGCATCATGGTTATGCTATTATTATGCACTGCAGATTGGAAACGTATCGAAGGTTGTACCGATTGATAAACTCAGTGTCATTATTACATTGCTACTCGCATTTGCCTGCCTGCATGAGCAGTTTACAGTAAAATCGATCATAGGATGTATCCTGATCGGAGCAGGAACTTTGCTGATGGCAGTATAAAAACAGGAGGTAAACCGAAATATGACAGAAAGAGAAAAGGCTCAAAAAGGGTATTTGTATGATGCGAATTATGATCAGCAAATCATAGAAGAACGGACGCGATGTGCCGATCTGTGTTATGAATTCAATCAGTGTAGACCATCCGATACAAAAAAACAGAAAGAACTGTTGACGAAGATTCTCGGAAGTATGAAAGAAAATCCGGTTATTACCGCACCGTTTTATTGTGATTATGGGTTCAATATTTCGATTGGGAAAAATTTTTATACCAACCATAATGTAACGATACTGGATGGAGCGAAGGTTACGTTTGGAGATAATGTATTCATTGCTCCTAACTGTGTATTTTCTACAGCCGGGCATGCAATAGACAGTGAGCAAAGAAGCCGGGGGCTGGAAATTGCATTGCCGATTACTGTGGGTGATAATGTATGGATTGGAACTAATGTATCCGTATTGCCCGGCGTGACAATAGGAAATAATACTATTATTGGTGCCGGAAGTGTCGTCAATAAGAACATTCCGGAAGGTGTGATTGCGGCAGGCAATCCCTGTAAAGTGATTCGTAAAATAACTGAAGAAGATAAGAAAAAGTATCCTGTGTGGGAATGATTGTTAAACCGTGGAACAAAACAGAAAATCAGTGAGTGGGTAAAATCTTTATAAACAATAGAGATTTGGAGGGACACAGATTTGACAAAGGAGTATGATTGTATGAAGAAGAAAAACATAATTGCGATATGTGCTGCATTAGTAATTTTAGGCATGGCAATAGTCCTTGTATTGACTGAAAATAGAGGAAATGTATCAAATGTCAATCGTGTTGTTGGTTACTCCGCCCTCTATGGTGAAAATTCAATCAATGAAGCATTTGATGTCATAGAGAAAAAATTTGCAAAAGACTTTGAAGGTTGTACACTTACTGAACTTCGCTATGACGAGGATGTTGAAAACAGATTTGCAGAAGAAATTGAGAAGTATCGAAAAGAAAATAATCAAGAACTTATTGTGGTATTATCAACCTTTGATACGGACGAAAAAGGTGGAGATGGTGGGTTCAATCCTAATGATACATACACCAACTGGCAATGGCATTTAGTGAAGACGGCAGATAAAAAGAGTTGGGAAATAATCAATTGGGGTTATTAATCAATTTCCAGGTTGATGAGGAGGTAGTACATGGAAAAGAAAACAAAGTAGGAGAAAGGTAAATACACCATGAATTTGAAAAAAGTTCATCATATTGCCATTATTGGGAGCAACTATGAGCAATCAAAGCACTTTTATGTGGATTTGTTAGGTTTTTCTATTATTCGAGAAAATTACAGACCAGAACGTGATGATTACAAAATTGATCTTCAACTCGATGAGATGGAATTAGAACTTTTTATCATCAAAAATTGTCCGAAGCGCCCCAGTTATCCAGAGGCTTACGGTCTCCGGCATCTTGCTTTTGCTGTAGACTCGGTCGATAATACCGTAAGAGAATTGAATAAAAGGGGCATCATAACTGAGCCGATTAGACTTGATATTTACACAGGCAAAAGAATGACATTCTTTTATGACCCTGACAATCTACCCTTGGAAATTCACGAATAAAGGATTGCAGTTAAAAGATGTGCCCTGTTTGGACTGAGATTTTATAACTTCCAGTTGTGCGCCCAGCTAAGGGTGTGTAGTCAAGCCGGTGGGATTCCGGTTTATCCAAGGTTTAGCCAACCAGATAATAGCGAGTCTTGGGATGATGCCGGTAACGGCATCTGACAAGCGTAGACAGCAAGAAAGCAGGGTTGTATGAAGAAAATCGTATGTACAATGCTATGTATTATGCTTTTATTTGGTTTGAGTGTTTGTGGTGGAGATGTCAGTGAAGTAAAAACTCATAATGTTGAATCTGAGAGCTATTCAGAAGAGGATATTAAAGCTGCTATTGACACAATAAAAAAGGAGTTTAAGAGTGACTGGAAAGGATGCACTCTCACAGAAATTTACTATGCCGGAGATGACTGCACGAAAGATCATAAAGATTGGGCAGACAGAAACAATGCAGATGAAGTCATTGTTTTATTATCTTCATTCGATGTTGATTCATCTTGTGGAGACGGGTCTTTGAATCCAAATAGTACATACAGTGATTGGAAGTGGATTTTAGTTAGAACAGATGGCGGAAAGTGGCAGCATGTTGACCATGGATATTAAGTCAAATTCTTGTAGATAAGGAGACGGGAGTTAATTAGCTTTGTTGGAAGTCCGGATATGGAGCTGGTGTTACACCTCTCCTGGACTCTGAAGGAAAAGTTATAGTTACAAAGTAAAATCCAGTTTGCCACTGCATTTGCAAATGCTGGACGGAGATAAGAGAATAACAAAGACTCAAGTGAGCAGGAGAAAATCAATGAGAAAAGATATTTATAAATCCAAGAGAACAAAAAGAACAGAAATCACTTCGTGGGCACTTATAGTGGTGGTGGTGTTGGCATTGCTGTCGCCTTTTATTTATCGCAAGGTTTTGGTACGGGATTCCGTAACAGAATACAAAGAACTGCTGGTCATAACGAAAGGTAAGGCTAAAAAAGCTGACAGAGGGTACAATCAGAAGAAAAGACATTACAGTGGTGCGAGCAAAATTACAACAATGTACTATGTAAGAGTCAATGCTTCTGACCTGGATTGTGGTGAAGAAACTATGGATGTAGAAGTATCATCAAGTATTTATGATAATGTCGTGGAAGGTGAGTACCATGAGTTTACAGTTGTTACGGACACACTGATCACGGGAAAGAAACGGGTGCGGATTTATTATTAAGTGCTTTTGAGATATTGATAAAATATGTGAAGAAAAATAAGCAGATAAATGGATTTAATATAAAAATTGAGATTTAAGGCGGCAAAAATAAATGGATAAAGAAAAGAAAACGCAATTTGGTGTTAAATGGAATAGCTATTCCCATTAGTGTATTTGCTTTATATACATTTATCTTTGTATTTGATAATGGTATAGGATAGCTTAACTTCTGGACATTGTGACCAAAAGTTGTTTTACAACTGAATATGGAACTTATGACATGGGAGCTTTTCTAAAAATTATAATTCAGAGAAGCTCCCTTTTTATTTTTGGAAAAAGGAGACAAACAAATGGGCTTTTTTACAACATCAGTAACAGGACTTAAAACAGTAGTAACCGCAATCGGCGCAGGTGTGGGTGTATGGGGCGTTATCAATCTTCTTGAAGAATACGGAAATGATAATCCCGGTGCAAATGCTCATGTGCGGTAAAGTAACATACAAGAATTTGATAGACAGCCACTCACTTTTCCGAATGTATTTACATCTTTTCTCTTGACAGGTTCATACAAATTGCCTATACTGTGCTTATCGAATAAGTACACTTATTACGATAAGTACGCATGGCGAGGTGAGCAAATGGAGATTATCATAAGTAATAGCAGTGATAAGCCTATTTACGAACAAATCTGTATGCAAGTAAAAAGTTTTATTATGGACGGCACATTATCTGCTGGCGAAGCCCTCCCTTCTATGAGAGCTTTAGCAAAAGATTTACATATCAGTGTTATTACCGTTCAGAGAGCATATGAAGATTTAACGAGAGATGGATTTATAGAAACTGTATCTGGAAAAGGCAGTTTTGTAGCATCACAGAATAGGGAATTTATTCAAGAGGAACAGTTACGAATTGCTGAAGAACTTTTACAAAAGGTCGCAGAAATTGGTCGAGCAAATGGCATTAGTCTTGGGCAAATGACGAATATTCTAAAACTATTTTACGAGGAATAACGAGAGGTAACAGGCATGGATAACAACATTTTGGTGCAGAATTTATGCAAGCAATTCGAGGATTTTTCTTTGGAAAATGTTTCGTTAAAAGTCCCTAAAGGCAGGATTGTAGGTTTTATTGGCGAGAACGGTGCAGGAAAAAGCACTACTATCAATCTGATATTAAATGAACTAAGCAAAGATAGCGGACAGATACAAGTCTTTGGAATAGACCATACAATTCCAACTGTCAAAGAAAATATTGGCGTCGTTTTTGATGAATGTAATTTTCATGATGTGTTTACAGCCGCAGATATTGAAAAAATATTGAAAGGAGTTTATAAGACATGGGATAGTAACCTTTTTTCACAATACTTGAAAAAATTCAAAATCCCGACCAAGAAAACGATTGGCACATTTTCTAAAGGCATGAAAATGAAGTTGTCTGTCATTTGTGCTATGGCACATAGACCTAAACTGTTGATTTTGGACGAAGCAACAACAGGTCTTGACCCCGTTGTGCGTGATGAAGTATTAGACCTATTTTGGGAATTTATCCAAGATGAAGATTGCTCTATCTTCTTTTCGTCGCATATTACTTCGGACATACAAAAAATTGCAGACTATGTGATTTTAATTCATCAGGGAAAAATCATTTTCGAGGAACAGAAAGATAATCTTGTTTATAATTATGGTGTAGCAAAGTGCGGAAAAGAAAAATTTGCACAGCTTTCCTCTGATGATTATATCATACACCGAACTACAAATGATGTTGTATAAATAAAGTTGACACCTTATTCTCAAGGAATTCATGTATAATAAAAGAGAATAAGGAGGAACTCTCAATGTCACGAACCCAACGTAAATACGACCAGGAATATAAGATCCAGGCTGTCAAACTTGCCAAAGAAATCGGCGGTGCTAAGGCAGCCAAAGAATTAGGTATCCCAGAAGGAACCATCCACACATGGCTGAAAGCAGTTAGAGCAGGCACATTGGATATTGGCGACGGTGCACATACTCCGGAAAGCGCGATGAGTCTTGCTGAGGAGCTTGCCATGCTCCGCAAACGCGTTAAAGATCAGGACAAAGAAATCCGGCGTCTGAAAGAGGAAAATGAATTTCTCGAGGAAGCAAGCGCTTTTTTCGCAGCCAGCCGTCGGAAGTCAGCAAGAACCAAAGAATGATGTTCATTGCCATAAAAACGAAAGACGGCGTGATTAAGGGAAAACTCTCATTCTATTGCCGGATGCTTGGCGTCAGCCGCCAGGGTTTCTACAAATATCTTGCTATTAAAGATCGCCCTTGGAAATATCAGGATCTTGCTGATGCCATGAGAGTGATCCATGCTGAGGATGAATGCAATGATACCTATGGACGTATTCGCATGTACCAAGCACTGCTCCTTAAGAATCCGACGGGAATCAAGATCCCCAGTGAACGAACCGTTTACAGGGTTATGGATGAAATAGGACTTGTCCATCGGCCAAAGCGCAAGCCAAATGGCATTACCAAGGCTGATCGGGAAGCACGTAAGTCAGATGATCTTCTGAAGAGAGAGTTCAAGGCTGATAAGCCACTTGAAAAATGCGTAACTGATATCACAGAAATCAAGGCAAAAGATGGAAAACTGTATGTTTCAGCCATCTTCGACTGCTTTGATTCCAGCGTTCTGGGACTGGCAATGGAAACAAACATGAAGGCAACTCTGTGTGAGCATACACTGGATAATGCCTATCTGGCGCATCCTGATCTGCGAGGTGCCATTGTGCACTCCGACAGAGGAAGACAATATACCAGTGAAACCTACCGTCAGGCGCTTTCTAAATATGGCATTATACAAAGCATGAACAGTGATGGTGGCAGGTGCCACGATAATGCTCGATGTGAAAGCATGTGGGCCAGAATGAAAAGCGAGCTTCTCTATGACCGCTACAATACGGAAAGCCTGACCACGGATGAGCTGAGAGTTCTTATTTGGAGATATTTCATCAGTTACTGGAACAACAGGAGGATCTGCTCTGCCAACGGTGGGCTTCCTCCTATGATTAAGCGTCAGAGATACTACCAATCTCTGGGCCTGGCTGCATAGGAAATGATATCTTTGAGATAAATGTGTCAACCAATATTGACAATATCAAAATATGAGCGTGGAGTGTCTTGTTCATGACAAAGAAGCATTCAAACGAAAATACAAAAACATCATTGTGGATAATGCCACATTAGAAGATATTATGCTTTTCTATGTCAAAGGAGGTACATCATGCGAGGATTGATATATAAAGACATATCCATTTTCTTCAAGAGTATTGATAAGAAACTTATTCTGATTGCAGCAGCAGCTATTGTTCTGCTTATTTTCAATGCTGGAATTTATGCTGGCTTATTTGCTTCCGTTATGTTTGCCATGACAATCGGTATGCAAAATATTATGAGTTTCGCAAGTGATGAAAAGGCAAGCTGGAAAAAATATCAATTAGCTATGCCGATAAGCAATTTTACTGTTGTTGCAAGTAAATATGTTTCCGTAATATATACTGTTGCAATCAGCATTTTGGGAAGCATTGCGTTCAATAGTTTATCCAGCATAATTTTTCAAAACTTTGATATGCTTATCTGGTTATTTTCGATTGCAGCAGCAATTATTATCCCATTATTATGGACAGGAATTTGCTTGCCATTAACTTATTGGTTTGGTTTTCGTTCTGCGCAAACTATGGGATTGATTGTGGTAATTCCAATGTTTTACTTTGTAAAATATTTTGAAGATGGGCCGGGAATGGCTGCTATGATAAATTCTGTTCATTCATATGTGCTAATCACAGGGATAGCGGCAATTTTGATTTTTGGAATTTCCCTCATAATAAGCACCATTGGATATAGTCGCAAGAATTAAATCTGCAATTACCATTCAAAAATAGTAAACCCAGCCGAGCCAGTCAACGGCAAGTGAATGTGCTGCGCCCACCGTTGACAGCCCCGTCTGTCCTTGCTGGTGGGTAATCAAGGGGCGACAGCAAAAAGTGCTGCCGCCCTTTCCCATAATCGAAGAAAGGGGGAGTTTCCATGACCGAACAGGAAGCCTATCAAGAACATATCCGCTATACCCATGATACCTATTGCCGGATTGTTATTCGTCATTCCTTGAATAATGCCAGATCACTTACAAAGGATAACAGTCGTTTTGAAGGATGTTCCAGGCGTTTTTTCCACTTATAAAAGCCACTTCGATTTACATTCATTAATCGGCAAAGAACCGCAACAGGAAATTCTTTTGAAAGTTCCATCACGATTTCGAATTCTTGCTGCTTAAAGAAATGAACTCCTTGTTTTGACCATCCCCTTTCACTTCGTACCCTTTTTTGCCCTGGCTTCATTGATTTTTGATTTAATAAGTTCTTCAATCAATTGATCTTTTGTCATTGACTGATAATCTTCCAAATGGAACGAATCATTGGAAGATTTTAACATAATTGCTTTCGTCTCCGGGGTACGCGGAGTGGATGTTCTCACGGGTAAGCCGTTTTCTCGACGATAATCTGTTGCATATTTAGCTGCCAATGATTTTGAAATACCATACTTTTCAGCAGCTTCACGACTAGAGAGAGAACCGTCTACAATTTCTTTGGCAATGGCTATGCACTGTTCTTTTGGGATCATAGATACACCTCCTGTGCAACAAGAAATATACTTGTTGATCAAAGTATACCACTTGTTTACAATTTTTTGGATAGTGTCTACTTTTAGCTTACCACTTCAAATCGATCATGACAGAAAAAGGATTTAAACAGATATTCCCATTGGGGGAAAAAATGATGCGTATGCACAATATTTTGTTGGACAGAGTTACCTGTCCATGCTGACAACGGAAAGAGTTGGAATTGCAAATGTAACCTTTGAGCCAGGATGCCGGAATAACTGGCATATTCATCACAAAGGCGGACAGATTTTGCTCTGCACTGCCGGACGTGGATATTATCAGGAGTGGGGAAAAACGGCTCAGGAGATGAAACCCGGTGATGTCATCAATATTGCGCCGGAAGTGAAGCATTGGCATGGCGCTGCTCCTGATAGCTGGTTTTCTCATTTGGCGGTAGAAGTTCCGGCAGAAGGAAGTTCCAATGAATGGATGGAGCCGGTGAAGGAAGAAGAATACAGTAAGCTTAAAAAAGAGACAGATCATGAAAAAGGTAACAGCGGGCAGAGATGCCCTGGGTGATTTTGCACCAAAATTTGCGGAAGTTTGATATAACGAAGAATAAGCAGTACCCGCTGTTATCCGATTATGACAAAAAGAATGAGTTTGACATTGAAAAATACGTCAAGAACCGCAACAGACTCCGCTTTAAGAGGAATGATGTGGTGGATGAGGTATGCGATGTCGGAGAAATCTTTGCCACAATGTCAAGTGATGAATTCAATAAAAGTCAAAATCAAAGAGCAACATAACGTAATTCTATATTTTCTATCTTTCCTTACGCGATGATTGACTTGAGTTTCCGTAAACTGCAATAAAAAATAGATATGAAAGTTGTGTATATTCAACACAACAGATTTAGAGTTTCGTGGATAAGGCAGCGAAAACTCAAGAAGATTGACGTTTGACAGTCTCCTGAAAGTTCGCTATAATAATAACCGTAAAATTTGAGTGGACTTTTCCGGATTCGGTCATCTTTTTGCCACACAACTGTCTTGTGATAGTTGTGTGGCTTTTTTGTTGCCCGTATCTCAGAAGTGCTGACAGAATGGAGGACTTATCAGTATGGATAATAATTTTTTGTCTCTGATCAAGACGCGCCGCAGTGTAAGGGTTTATAAATCAGAGTTTGTCCCCTCCGAGGCTTTGGACGCTGTACTGGAAGCAGGGACTTACGCTCCTACCGGCGGAGGACATCAATCTCCAACCATCATTGCAATTACAGACCCCAAATATAGGAAGGAGATTGCAAAACTAAACGCAGAAGTGCTGGGGAGCAACACAGACCCTTATTATGGCGCACCTGTCGTGATCCTGGTTTTGGCAGATGGCTCCGCAAGCACCTTTGTTGAGGACGGAAGCTGCGTCCTTGAAAATATGATGCTCGCTGCCAATGCCCTTGGCCTGGGAACCGTATGGGTACATCGGGAACGTGAGATTTTTGACAGTGAAAGCGGTAAGGCTCTCCTGCGGGAGTGGAAGCTACCGGAAACCTTGCGTGGCGTCGGGGCGATTGCATTGGGTTATCCGGCCCAGGAAGCCGGTCATCCCGCTGCACGCAAACAAAACTATATTGTTCGGATTTAATGTCCCGCTGTCCGGCGCAATTTTTTTGCGCCGGACAATTTGTGGAGAGGAGGGAAAGTATGCAGACCAATAATAAAATGGCGGTCGCTCCTGTTGGAAAGCTCATTTGGCAAATGTCGATACCGCCGCTAATCTCCATGTTCCTGCAATATTCCTATAATCTGATAGACAGTGCGTTTATAGCGCGGTTGAGTGAGAATGCACTAACGGCTGTTTCTCTGTCATTCCCGATTACAACACTGATGAATGCGGCGTCTATCTGGATCGGTGTCGGCGTGAATGTACTGATTGCAGGGTATCTTGGGGAGAAAAAGCAGGATGAGGCAAATACCACCGTCACACATGGATTGTTACTGGCCTTTGGAATTGGTGCTCTGCTCAATCTTCTGTCATTACTGATTATGAAACCCTACTTTGGGGCATTCACCAATAACGAAGAAATTTATCAGTTGAGTCTTGCCTATATGAGCGTATGTTCGTTCATGCAAATTCCCAACATGGTGCATATCGCAATCCAGAAGATGATACAGGCTACTGGGAACATGGTTGCTCCTATGTGGTTCCAGATTGCAGGAGTGGTCGTTAATTTTGTATTTGACCCACTCCTAATTTTTGGTATTGGTGTTTTTCCAGCTATGGGAATCCGTGGCGCTGCGGTGGCTACTGTTGCGGGCTATTCATTATCCATGATTTTGGCATTTGCTTTGCTGCTGGGCAAAAAGCAGAAAGTGCAGGTAAAAATCAAAGGCTTTCATTTGCAAAAGCAGATGATCCGCCGTATTTTTGCCTTTGGCCTGCCATCTTTTATTATGAACGCCCTCAGTTCGTTTATGGTGACATTCGTCAATCTGTTTCTGGTGGCGTATTCCGATACGGCGATTGCATTCTTCGGTGCGTATTTTAAGGTGCAGCAGCTGATCGTTATGACAGTAAACGGCTTGATTCAGGGCTGTTTGCCTATTATGCGGTTTAACTACGGTGCGGGAAACAGAGATAGGCTGCACTCCGCTTTCCGATACGGAACCGCTTTGGTCTCCGGTATGATGATACTGGGAACATTGACCGTCAACTTCTTTCCGGCACAGCTTTTGGAATTATTTACAGCGTCGGAAGCCATGCGCTCCTTTGGAATATCCGCTATGCGGATTATGGCGGTCAGCTACCTGTTCTGCGGATGGTCTACCATGATCTCCACCTATCTTCAGGCAATAGAACAGGTCTTTCCAAGTATGCTGATCCAGCTATTGCGTCAGTTTCTGCTGCTCATTCCATTCATGTGGGGTATGGAAAAACTCCTGAAGATTACAGGGATCTGGCTGTCCTTCCCTGTCACAGAAACGGCAACATTCGTTCTGGCGTTTCTGATCTTCCGAGCAGGCAGAAAAAAAGAAACGCTTTGCAGCGGTACAAAAACACAGTAAGAACAGGAAAAGGAGAGACGATATGGAAATACATATTAAAAAAGGGCTGGATGCTCTGCAAACAGAAACCGTACTTCGCCTTCTATCACAGACCGTATGGGCATGCAACAGAAAGAAAGAAGCAATTATGGAGTCATGGAAACACTCTATCTGCTATGGAGCCTATACCGCCGACGGAAAACAAATCGGATTTGCAAGAGTGATAACAGACTATGCCACCCAGTATTATATTTGTGATGTTGTTGTGGATGCAGATTTCCGGCACAGGGGTGTGGGCGCCTCTCTCCTAAAGGCGATTACGGCAGAAGACACATACCGTTCCCTGCTGGGAATGCTGATCACGGAAGAGGCTGAACAGTTTTATGAACCCTTTGGCTTCCGAAAAGATCCGATCTGTTTTATGACAAGAAAAGAAACACCTGAGGCAATCACGAATGAATGAAACTTTTATGAAAGAAAAACCGGTATTACCGCTGATTTTATCCATGACCCTGCCTATGGTTTTATCCATGCTGGTTAATTCTCTATACAACATTATCGACAGCTTTTTCGTCGCACAGATTAGCGAGGAAGCTATGACGGCGTTATCACTGGTTTACCCGGTTCAAAATTTCATCAATGCCGTCGGAATTGGATTTGGCGTTGGAATCAACGCAGTCATCGCCTTCTATCTGGGCGCTGGAGATAACAGGAAAGCGGATCAGGCTGCAACGCAGGGACTTGTGCTTGCCGTGATTCATGGCGTTGTTATGATAGTCTGCTGTATTACGATCATGCCGGTTTTCCTGCGGATGTTCACTTCATCCGAAGCGGTCATTGAACTTGGCGTCCGCTATTCTGTCGTTGCGTTCGCCTTTACACTCATTGTTACCGTCAGCATGGCGTTTGAGAAATTGTTCCAGGCAGTAGGAAACATGAAAACGACCATGATAAGCCTGATGTGCGGGTGCATCACAAACATTGTCTTAGATCCCGTTCTGATTTTTGGATATGGCCTATTCCCGGAAATGGGAATCGAAGGCGCTGCACTGGCAACCGGCATCGGGCAGACTCTGACGCTTGCGATTTACCTTGTAGTCTATCTTGTGCGGCCAATTCGCGTGCATATCCGCAGGCAGTACATTCTGCCCAGCAAAAAGATGGTAATAAAGCTATACTCCATCGGCATTCCCGCAACCCTGAATCTTGCGCTTCCGTCTCTTTTGATTTCGGCGCTCAATGCGATTTTGGCGGCATATTCCGAAGTGTATATTCTGGTTTTAGGAATCTATTACAAATTGCAGACCTTTATCTATCTGCCAGCGAATGGCATTGTACAGGGGATGCGTCCCCTGATTGGCTATAACTACGGCGCGGGGGAGCACAAACGGGTCAGCCAGATTTATCAGATCGTTTTGTGCATGAGTGGCATCATTATGGTGTTTGGGACAGTAATATGTCTGCTGATCCCCGGACAGTTGATGGGGCTGTTTACCCACACAAAAGCGACGATTCAGGCCGGGGAAACCGCCTTACGCATCATCGGGGCCGGGTTTATCGTCTCGGCGGTTTCTGTTACATCTTCCGGCGCATTGGAGGGACTTGGGAAAGGAACTCCCTCCTTACTGATTTCCCTTTGCCGGTATGTAGTGGTCATCATCCCGGCTGCGTTTTTACTCAGCAGGTTTTTCGGAGCGGTTGGCGTCTGGAATGCGTTTTGGATCACGGAAGCGATTACTGCGATCATTTCCCTTGTCATTTACCGCAAGGCAATCACAGGCCCGTGACGGCGGCCCGAAAGCCATGTACACTGTCCTTACTCCACCGCGCCGGATAAATTCCTGCTTCTCTAAGATGAGCAACTATCGTATAATGGAGACAGTGACAAATGAAAGGAGCCACTACGATGGAAATAAAAAAATCCATCAGGAATTTTCAGTATGTCAGGTAGAAGATTATTCCTTTGTAAATTTAGATTCCGAGTATAGCTTTATCGGGAAAACGGACGAAGAAAAATCTCTTGTTTGCCTCACAAGCGAAGTTCCGCCAAATGTCATTCGGCGTGATGATGGCTGGAAAGCACTTCGGATTCAAGGCGTTTTGGAGTTTTCGTTGATTGGGATACTGTCTAAAATCGCAGCGATCTTAGCAGATCATAACATCCCGATTTTGCAGTATCTACTTACAATACGGACTATCTTCTGGTCAAAAAGGAGAATTACGAGAAAGCGATACAAGCGCTTGAAGCCGCCGGATACAAAATAAGCAGGTGGAATGCCTGTCTGGTAAGGTCTAACCAACCGCCAGTAGCGAGTCTTGGGTGACTGTCAGTAATGGTAGTTGCTAAGCGTAGACAGCGAGAAAATAGAGAGTGTGATTGGGCCTCGAAATTTTGACATTTAGAAGGCTGACGTTCTAATTTCGACGGAAAGCAATACAAATATTATTATGAAGAGCCGTATGCGGGAAAGCCGCACTTACGGTTCTGTGAGGGGCTTACATTGTGAGGTGTAAGCCTACTCGACTGTAAGAATAAAGAGGAAGGTGATTAGGTGAATGATCAATTCATACAAGGAGTCATATTCGATTGGAATAGAATTGATAACGATAGTTATATAAAGAGAATTGAGGCTTTTAAGGGGATTGAAAAACTTGATTTCAATAAATCAATCACCTTTTTTGTCGGAGAAAATGGCAGTGGTAAATCAACTTTATTGGAGGCACTTGCCGTAGCACATGGTTTTAATCCTGAGGGAGGAACAAAGAATTATGCTTTTTCTACGCATGATACTCATTCAGAGTTGTGTGATGCGATAAGAATTTCCAAAGGCTATCGGAGGGAAAAGTATGGATATTTTCTCAGGGCCGAAAGTTTTTATAATGTTGCAACCCAGGAAGAAGAATATGCAGATATTACACATCCTTCCGCTAAATATCATGAAAAATCACATGGAGAGAGTTTTCTCGCATTGGCACAGAATTATCTGTATCCAAATGGTTTGTATCTTTTTGACGAGCCGGAAGCTGCGTTGTCACCGCAGAGACAGCTTACATTGTTGATGCAAATACATAGCTGTGCAAAAGAGGGAGCACAGTTTATTATAGTTACGCATTCGCCGATTTTGCTGGGAATACCTGATGCAGATATCTATTGTTTTGATAATGGACGCATACATCTGTGCGAATACGAGGATACAGAGAGTTACCAGATAACAGAAATGTTTATAAACAACAGGCAGATGCTGTTGGATAGATTACTGACAGATTAGGTAATAAAGAAATGGAGAATAATCGTTTTGATTAGAAAGCTGCAGAATGTAGATATAAATAAGGTTGTGGACATATGGTTAAAGACGAATCTGGAAGCACATGATTTTATTCCTGGACAATACTGGACCAGCAATTATGAAGCCGTGAAGAAAATGCTGCCACAGGCAGAAGTTTATGTGTATGAAGGTAACAAAACAATTCAAGGCTTTGTAGGTGTACGGGATGAATATATAGAAGGTATTTTTGTTTCAGGTAAAATGCAGTCTCATGGTATAGGCAAAGCTCTGCTGGATTATATCAAGGATAAAAAAGCCAGATTACAGTTAAATGTATACCAGAAAAATGTCAGGGCAATGTCTTTTTACCAAAGAGAAGGGTTCACGATTCAGTCTGAAGGGCTGGATGAATTTACTGGAGAAAAAGAATATGTAATGGAGTGGAATAGTTGAATAAATGCACACCGCATTCTCGTTACTTCAGTGATGAGTTAGGTGTGCAATTTTTTTGACAGAAAAAAAGAACATACGTTTACTTTTAGCGGAACATATGGTATATTATAAATATGGAGAAAAATATATTTATTATTAAAGAAAATGACCTATCATATGGTCGAGGATATGTTTATTCTTTACAGT
>JAGTTP010000001.1:1830409-2174814 GCA_018223365.1 Clostridiaceae bacterium Marseille-Q4145 | reverse complement strand
ACCAGATGATACTGTAAAGAATAAACATATCCTCGACCATATGATAGGTCATTTTCTTTAATAATAAATATATTTTTCTCCATATTTATAATATACCATATGTTCCGCTAAAAGTAAACGTACGTTCTGTTTTCTGTCAAAAAAATTGCACACCTAACTCATCACTGAAGTAACGAGAATTCGGTGTGCATTTATTCAAAAGTCGAAGATTTTTCATTTCTTGAAACTGCTTCGATGTACTTATTATACTGTCTGCTAATAGTATATGCAAGAAGTCGCTTTCAAAAACACAAAATATTTTATTTTTTGAAAGTGGAGACTATGTAAAGGCAACCCGAAGGCTGCCCCAGGCATCAAGCCTATCCTGTTTACACTTCCATATCTGCACTACATTTCGGACATTTAACTTCTTTAATTGAAATCATATTTCTGGCATCCGTACATCCTGAAAAAAATCCCATTTTTTCACCTTTTTCCTGTATACATTTTACTATTTTCTTAACATATCATTTATTGCTTCAAAATTTTCCTTGCAAGCGTATGAATTTCCGGAATTTCCATCATTAGTTCATCTCCAAGCAATCCCTTTCTTGCGATTTCTGTATCTGTTGAAATAACTGCCAACACCTTACTCTGATCGTCAATAGACTCCAACATTGTTGGCAAAACCAGTTCATTTACTTTATTTAACACAAAAAATACAGGTTTTCCAATGCTTTCCCCCAGCTGTTGGATTTTTTTCGTCAGCTTCAATGATTCAAAAGAAGGATCTACGATCATTAAAATCAAATCTACACTGTTATCTACACCACGTCCAAAATGTTCTACCCCAGCTTCCATATCCAGCAATGCAACTTCATTATCTCCTAACGTCAGATGTTTGATAAATTGCTTTAAAATACTATTCATTGTGCAGGCACAGCCTTCATTTGCCTGATGTATTTTTCCACTGGAAATAAGCATCACGCCATTGTTTCGTGAAATATATTCTTCAGGTATCTCATTCAATGTAAATGGTTCCGAATAGAACTTTTTTGCAAATGCAGACAACTTCACTGTATCAAGAATCTCTCCTGCCATCATTGTTTTAAAAGCTTTCTCCTTACCGCCAAAGAACTCTGTAAAATCCCTTGGAAGCTTTACGCCAAGTTGGCGATGCAGCCCATAATTTGATTCATCAGAATCGGCTACAAGAACCGTCTTTCCCATTCGTTCAAATTCTTTGGCAAGCAGTGCTGATACTGTACTTTTTCCACAGCCACCTTTGCCACATACTGTAATCTTCATAGTTTCAATCCTCCTAAATTTCTGAACAATCTTATCAAAGCCGGACTGGAAAGTTTTCTGATTCATGATCAGAGGGAAGAAAATGCTTCCGATAATTTTTGCAGCAAAATTTCTCCAACTGTTACCGCATCTTCTACACTCAGATAATGATCAGCATGATCCTGAAGAAATAGTTTGCCAGATACAGGAAATTCTTCATCTGCAAACCATATCTTTAAAGTTACCGGGTATCTTGGCAGAACCGGAAAAACAGCACACAAATCCGCCTTTGTCTCTATGAATTCTGCACCCAGACTTGTACATGCTTTCTGAATTTTCTCAGGATCTTTGTCCTGCAAAAGCTTTTCCAGTTTCTGCTCTGCAGTCCGGTCAAACTTGGTTCCCCGAATCAATCCATCTTTCAGGTTACCAAAAGTAATGAGCTTCTGTGAGCCTTCTGTTCCATCTGCCATGTCCAGATAATGCAGCAATGTCAGATAATGCCATTCGTCCATGTTTGAGTTAATGCGAAACTCAGGAAGTTGAATTTCAATCGCTTCATGAAAACTCGGTACCTCAAGCATATTTCGATTGCTATGAAAAACAGCCCCACTTTTTGCAGCAAGATCCTCTCCGGAACGATTTTGCAGCCGTTTTACTGCTGCCTGTAACATTTCCTGAAATGCACGATTTTCTGTTTGATTTTTGTATTCCATACGTTCTCCTTAAATGCTTCTTAATCCACTTCCTCCAGTTCTGTTCCTTCCGGAAGAATATATCCGCAGTTATCACATACTCCGTCCTCTGCGAGTATCCCGTCTTTCACAAAGGCTTCAATGCCTCCCGGTTCATGACAGTGTGGACAATCTAATTCCTGTATCCTTTTCTGATTTCTTACATCCTGGCAATTGGCAAATTCAATTTTACCCATGGTGATTCCTCCATTTTCATTCCATATCAATTTGTCTTCGCAAAAAAGTTCCTATCATACGGGAAAAATTGCTGATATTACGAATATAGGCAAAGTCTTTTCCATAGATTCTCTTTTCCACGGAGAGTTCTTCCTCATTCCCTACAAAAATACCAATTACGAAAATCCCCTGATTTCTGGCCCGACGCACCTCATATGCAGTATCTTTCACAGCTCCTTCTCCGTCATAGATCCTGGGCTGGCGGGTTCCTGGTCGTTGTATACTCATATCACAGGGGTTTCCATCACTTAATACGATTAAAATCTTATTTTTTTCCGGTCGATCCATGAGAGAGGAACAGACTGTTTTCAGTGCAAGTCCATCTCTGTTATTGGCATATGCCCGAAATTGAAAGATTCTTTCATTTGTTTCACTTGGATCTTCATAATCCCGAAATCTCTGAAGTACTGTATATCCCCAGAAAGCACAGTATCCTGTCACCCGATGAGGAATTCCTGCCTGACTTAATGCTTCACTGATAATATATCCCTGCGCCGCTACCTGAGCCTGTCTACCAGCCTGGGAACCACTGGAATCAATCAGGACATCTATTACAAATTCAGAATCTTCTGATCTCTTTTTTCTATTAAATAGCTTGTCATCGTCTGTTCTTCCAATTTTCCATAACCGTTCTGGAACAAGCTGCCCTGCATCAGATCTGCTGACAAAATCATCCTTTCGGATTATAAATGCCCGTTTCAGTGACTCTGCCAACACAGAAATATTTCTTTTGATGATCCAGTGATTTTTTCCATAATAGGCTTTATTTTTTTCAAACTGCAGCTGAGCAAAACGGTATTGATTATTTTTTATCACAGGGTTCTGTAAAATTCCGTCTGTAAGATACAGGTTACAGTTTTTGTGGATTCCTGTACAAAATTTCCGGTTGACTCTGGCCTGTTCCGATTCACTTAGATACGATTTTCCGTAATTCAGTTCCACATATTCCCGTATCCGTCGCACTGCCTGTGGATTTATATTCTCCGGGCTTTCCGGAACTTCTTCTTTTTCCGGAGAAAAATAAGATCTTTTTTTCTTTTTGTTTCTGATATCCAGACTCATCATCTTTTTTTTGATATTAGAAAGATATTTTTGAATGATGTCTTCCATCTGTTCATCCGTCATGCATTCCTGCCACGCGTCATTGGCCAATGCCATATCCGGTAAATTCAGAATCTTCTCCAGATTTCCATTCTTTTTTTCAAAAGAAGGATCCAGAACATGATTATAAATCTCATCTATCACGTTTATGACATCTTCCGTATTTTCCGCATCCTTCAGAGATAGAATCTTGTACAATGCAATCTCTGCCTGTGGATCCATTCCCTTATCGTCTGTGTTCTCCAGAACATGCCTTATATACAGAAGCCTGATCCTGTGAATCAGGTCTGTTCCGGCTTTGTCTGATACCTGCTCTTCTTCGGCCTTTTCCAATTCTCCGAATGCCTGTTCTCTGATTTCCTTTGTTCCCAAACGTTCTCGAATGATAAACCGATTCACTGCAGCATCCATGCATAATCCAGCAAGAGGCAAAAGCATATCTTCTCCAGCAGAAAAATGTAATTTTTTCATCAAATACATGCCAAGTTTCTTCTGATCAAAATATCGTGCAAAGGCACCCTGCTTCACTGCCTCATACAGAACCGTTTGTTTTGAATAATCATATTTTTCTGTGTCCGGTTCAAATTCCATATCATAATCACCACTGACTGTCCAAAAAAGATTTCTGATACGATTGCTGATCTCCAGACGATGTTCTTCCAGTTGTTCCGCCGGCCATCTGACATCCTCCATACAAGTTTACCCCCATATGTCTTTTCCGGTCCAGGAAGATGGGATTCTGGTAGAAACCACATCTTCTACGATCTCTTTTTCAAATACATCAAAACTTCTATTTATGATCCCCATCTGGATTGCTTCAATTGGAGAAAGTCCGCTTCTTGTTGCCTTTACAGCAGAAACTAATCCTCTCAGGTCGAGAGATTTTGTTGAGATTTCTCCATGATAAGCTTTGATCTGCAAATCCAGAAACAGTCCTGCAAAAGCTTTCAATGCACTTTTTTTCCCCTCTGGAAAATGTTGTCTTAATACAAAAAGGACACTATCCTCATCCATTTCAGGCATATCAATTACCATAAACCTTGAAACCAATGCTTCATTTAACTCTCTGGTACCTGCGTAACCATAATTCATCGTGCCGATAAATCGTGTTGCCGGATGAAGTAAAATCCTGTTATATCCTGGAATATCGATTCTGCGCCGATGATCCAGTGTGGCATGCAGTACAGAAACCGCATCATTTTTTGCCATATTGATTTCGTCCAGGATTCCAAATCCTCCAAATTCCGCACATTGGTAGATGGGACCTTTCCGAAGGCGAACTTCATTATTTATAAAGGTATCCGTTCCAATCAGATCGGCACTGTCTGTATTTACGTGAAAAGAAATGTCGTATTCCGGTCTTCCGAATATCCATGCCAGTGTCTCACATAGTACATTTTTTCCTGTAGCTTTCGCACCGGAAAGTAACAGGTTATCTCCCTGAAGAAGCGCTGCTATTGACATTTCCAGAATCTTTTTCCCATAGAATAGGATATCCGGTTTTTCTATCCGTTCCTTTACTTGATCCTCCACCTCATAACGCATGTGAAAATCTCTCAGTTCTCCAATCAGTTCCTGCGCTATCTTCTGATCTTCTAAATATTTTTCTATTTCTGTCCAATGATTTTTCATGAAGATTTTCCTTTCTTTGCAATTGGTTATACCAAATCAGATACTATTTCTGTTTACTCAATCTTCAAACTTTCAATTCTCCAACTTACAATCCTAACTTCTTTACAATTTCTTCCAGTGCACTTCTTACAGGAGAATCTTTCGGAAGCCGTATGATTGGCTTTCCATCACAGTCATACTGATATACCTGATCATCATGTGGTACAACCCCTAACAGTTCCAGTCCCTGATTTCGGATTTCTTCCAGAGTTCCGGCATCCAGTTTTCCATCTGGAACACGATTCACGATTAATCCAGTTTTCTGTGGTTTAAAGTTTAACTCCTTCATCAGCTTTGCTATACGCCCGGCTGCCTGAACACCTCTTCTGGAACAGTCACTTACAAGAATCGCAACTTCCATCATTGGCAGGATTCCTCTGCTGATATGTTCCATACCTGCTTCGTTATCAACCACAATATATGGATAATGGCTTTGCAGTTTCTGAACCTGGGTCTGCACAAGACCATTTACAAAACAATAGCAGCCCTGTCCCTGGGTTCGCCCCATTACCATCAAATCATAATCGTCTTCTTCTGCAATTGCATCGGAAAGACGCATTTCCAGATAAGCCTGTTTTGTCATTCCTGCCGGAATCTGATATCGTGGATCAACTCCTGCACGTTCAATCTCTTCTCTCAGTTCTCCGAGTGTAATCTCCGGTTCAACGCCGAGTACTTCATTCAGATTCGCATTTGCATCTGCATCTACAGCTAAAACCGGATGTTTTCCATTTTCACATAAATATTGAATCAACAATCCACAAAGGGTTGTTTTCCCTACACCGCCTTTTCCTGATACTGCAATTACATGTCCCATATTTTTCCTCCTAAATTTCTGAACAATCTGTTGACTTTTTCTTTAAACCTCATTATAGTTGTTACTATATGAATTACAATAATCAGTCTGTGAGATTTGTATGGTTACTCAACACATCAGAAAAACTGTTGAGAAATGATACATTGTAAAGCATACATTCAATGGAGGCCATTATGTTGAAAAAAACAAGCAAGCAAGACCGCCGTACCAGATATACCAGGCAAAGCATAAAGGAAACTTTTTTAGAATTATTAAAACAGAAAAATTTCACAAAAATCACGGTCACTGAAATCTGTAAAATTTCTGAAATAAACAGAGGTACTTTTTATCTGCATTATTACGATATCCATGACGTGTTGGAAGATATTTTAAATGATATAACACAGGATATGAAAACAACGGTAGAACATTTATTTTGCCCAAACCAGAAAAACTGTTCCTATCCCTTCTGCCAAAAGATTCAGATGGAAACAAAATACAGATCTCTGTTTCTGGATGATACAATTGCTTCCATTCTTCTGGAAAAAATAGCAGAAAATACAAAAGAAGGCTATGTGACCTGGCTTATGTCACACAGCCTCCTGACCTTTGAGCAGGCAGAATCGGTTTTTTATTTTCAAATGAATGGCTGTCTTTCCATCAACAGACTGATGCTCCGCAATCACTGTAATGACTGGAAACAGATTCAGACAACCATTGACAAATTTATCAAAGCCGGACTGGAAAGTTTTCTGATTCATGATCAGAGGGAAGAAAATGCTTCCGATAATTTTTGCAGCAAAATTTCTCCAACTGTTACCGGATAAACAGCCCCACTTTTTGCAGCAAGATCCTCTCCGGAACGATTTTGCAGCCGTTTTACTGCTGCCTGTAACATTTCCTGAAATGCACGATTTTCTGTTTGATTTTTGTATTCCATAAGCTCTCCTTCGTGAACATTTATAATATCATGTAATAATCAATGTTTATACAAGGGCTGTATTGACTTTTCCTTTAACCCCTATTATAGTTGTAATTATATTATTTACAATCATCAAAACATTAAAAAATGTGAAAATAAAATTATTATATCATACTACAAGGAGTTTCTTATCATGAAATACTCAACGAAATTAAGTGATACTGTTCATGTGATGGTTCTGATTGCTATCAACCAGGAAAAATCCCTCTCCAGTGCCTCAATTGCAGAAAGTGTCCATACAAATCCCGGCTTTGTACGCCAGCTTATGTTAAAACTAAAAAAAGCGGGACTTATGACCAGTGTAGCCGGACATGCCCGTCCTTCTCTTTCAAAACCAGCAGATCAGATTACATTGCTGGATATTTATAAAGCAGTTGAAGGTGATAAACCATTGCTTCATTTAGATACTCATACCAATCCAGATTGTGGCGTTGGCATTAACATTCAGTTATCTTTGCAGGGATTTTATAATGAAATTCAAAAGACTGTAGAAGAAAAAATGAATACGATTACTTTACAGGATATCATAGATACCTACTATCAGCGGATATCTATAGAAAATAACTTATAGAGTTATAGACACCTGGCTCTCTCAATTCCTGCTTCAACAAGTTCTACAGCAGTAGGACATAAAATAAGCACCTTCAGATTTTGCTCTGTTGGTGCTTATGATTTACGTATCACTATAATGGTATCTACAAGCTACAATATACACATTTTCATCATCAATCTTGTATATAAGTCTTTCTTTATCGTTTATTCGCCTGCTCCAATAACCTGTTAAATTTCCAACTAACGATTCAGGCTTTCCAATTCCTTCATTACCATTTCTACATATATCTTCTATTAAATTGTTTATCTTTTTTAATGTTTTCCTGTCCTCTGTCTGCCAGTAAACATAGTCCTTCCAGCCATTGTCAGTGAAAACTTTATTCATCAGCAGATACCTCTATAAGATCATGTGTAGAAAACTTTCCCTTTTCAAGCTGTGCTTTAGATTCCATCAACCAATCATAGTTAGCTTTATTTCCCATTACATAGACATTTTCCATCAAATTGTTATATGCTTCTTCAGACAGCATAACAACATTTTTATTATCTTTTCGTGTTACAATCATTGTTTCATAATCATCAGTAACTTTATCCATGTAAGTTTTCATATTATCACGCAAATTCGTATAATTAACTGCCAACATATCAACACCTCCATAATATAATGTACGGTTTTCTGTACTTTTATTATACTGTACAGTTTTCTGTACGTCAAGTATTTATATTATATTATGATACGCCCATACAAACTATTCCAGTTTTAATACAGAGGGCAAATCGGAGTCACTTCCGATTTACTTTCTAAGTTTTGGATTATCACAAATATGCTTTATTTTGTATAAACGGTATTCCCTTTTGCAATTACTTCAACAAGCTGAAGTTCCGCGTCAAGAATGCAAAGATCAGCATCATAGCCTTCTTCAACCTTGCCTTTTCCTTTAAGACGAAGAATATCTGCCGGATTAGATGTAATTGTAGAAATAGCTATTTCTAAAGGAATTTTTGTTTTAAATACACATTCCTTTACTTCCTTCAGGAGGCAGCTGGACTGTCCAACGCCCATTCCAAGGAATTCGCCATCACTACTGTACATCGGAAGGCTTCCCTGTCCATCAGAAGAAATTGTCATGCGGTCGGGATTTACTCCCGCATCTAACATCCGTTTGATCCCATTACATACACGTACCTCATCACAGATAGTTTCCCAATAGTCAATATCCTCATTTCCGGTAAAGTCTACTGCTCCGCCTTTCAGTGCATACTCAAGCGACTTGCAGAAAAGCATCTCATTTCGATTGATATGTGTTGGCAATATTTGAGAAGCTGGTATCTCTGTCTCATCTACTACTCGTTCAATAAGATCTAAGCATCTCGGACTGTCGCCAAGATGAACATTTACAATACCAGCTTTCCCGGAAAGAACACCACCAAGTCTTGTATCCGCAATGACACGTGTAAATTCCTCAAAAGTCGGCTGTGAAGAACGATGATCAGAGATCGCAATTTCTCCAGTTCCAATGATTTCCTGAATCATCATAATATCTTTCACAATACTGTCAGTCAGCGTGCGAACCGGAATCTGATAACTGCCCGTATAACAGTATGCAGTCATTCCCTGCTCATTCAATCCTTTTGTCTTTGCAACCAGTGCACACATATCACGGCCAATTCCATCTGTTCCAAGGCAGCCAACAACTGTTGTTACTCCAAACTTCGTAAGTCCTTCCATCGTTGCTTCCGGAGTACGATTGGCGAATCCACCTTCGCCACCGCCTCCGAGTACATGCACATGACTATCAATGAATCCCGGGGTTAAAAGTAACCCCTCTCCATTGATCATTTCTGCCTCAGAAAGAAATCCGTCTGCGGATATAGAACCTGCATCTTTCATCTTAACAATCTTATCATTGATTGTAAGCACATCTTTTTTCCCCAGATGCTGTGGAGCATAAACATCAATATTCTGAATTAATTTCATCATAAATCACTCCCAATTGTAAAGCGGACATTCGCAATCCGCTTCGCTACTTGCTCATGAACGCAGTCGCTTCGCAATCTGCGTTCAAATGCATGTTTTAGAATCCAATTCCAACTGCAATAAGAACTGTAATGATTGCACCAATCATTAAGACGCCAAGGAATTTCCACATGAATTTAATCCAATTAGACCACTCAATCTTTGCAATCGCAAGAGAGCCAATCAGACATCCGGATGTAGGAACAATCAGGTTTGTAAATGCATCACCAAGCTGGAATGCAACTACAGCTGTCTGACGTGAAACACCTAACAGGTCTGACAGTGGAGCCATGATCGGCATTGTGATCGCAGCCTGTCCTGTTCCGGATACAACGAAGAAGTTGAATACGGACTGGAACAGATACATAAGTACTGCTGCAACTGCTCCGGAAACTCCAGACAGTGTATTTGAAATATTATACATGATTGTATTGATAACTGTAGGTGTTGTCGGATCAGATCCACCAAGAACCTGCATGATACCCTGTGCCATAGCAACAACAAGTGCAGCACCGATCAGGTCTTTTGCTCCATCTTTGAATGATGTTGCAATATCATTCAGTTTCATATCGTTCAGTCTAAAGATAACTCCAATCACACCGGAAACAATTCCCATAATGAAGAACTGTGTAGCAATCTCTGGCATGTAGTATCCTTGGATCATGACTCCCCAAACTACCCATACTACTGTAGCAACCAGTGTCAGAAGAACTAAAATGTGTCCGAGACCAAATGAATGTCCTTCGTCAATTCCTGTTTTTTCATTCTGCTCACGGAAATATGCATCCGTCTTATATGCGATAGAGATTGTCGGATTTTTTTTGATCTTTGCTGCATAGAACATCGTCATTCCGCAGCCGAGTGCTGTAAATACTACCCACATTACCATACGGAATCCTGCTCCGGAGAATACGTCAATACCTGCAATACCCTGTGCAATACCTACAGAGAATGGATTCATCCAGGATGAACCAAAACCTATCTGTGTTGCAACATAAGTAACAAGAACTGCAATCACTGAATCATATCCAACTGCTACAAACAATGGACAAAGAATCATAGTAAACGGAAGTGCTTCTTCTCCCATTCCAAAAACTGCTCCGCCAAGAGAAAACAGTACGAAAAGTATCGGAATCAGTAGTTTTTCTGCTCCCTTTGCCTTACGGATCAATCCGATCAATCCGGATTCAATCGCACCTGTACGGATCATGATACCAAATGCACCACCTACTACCATAAGGAATGCGATAATCTCGATTGCAGAACTATTTACGATTCCGTTATACATATAGTTGAAGAATCCTGTTCCACCATCTCCACTAAAGAGTGCTACTCCTTCTGTTACTACATTTCCTGCATCATCTGTCAGATACTGGAAACTTCCGTCTTTGATTACTGTACGAGTTTTCTCAACACCATTGATCATATATGAAATATCCTGTGTTTCGTAAAATCCCTTTGGAACAAGAAATGTCAGAAGTGCTGCGATAACAACTACGAAAAAGATGATAATGTAAGTATCAGGCACTTGAAATCCCTTGTTAAAAGACTTTAATCCTTTTCCTTCTTTTTTGTTCATGTTTGACTCTTCCTCCCATTTTTGGTATACTATATTAGTGTACCATAGAATGTTTAAAATCTAACTAAAAATTTGCATATCATGCAAAAATATAACGCTCCTGTCATAAAAACAAGATTATAAAGGCCCGTTTCTTATTTTTACAGCTGATCGTATTTGGCGGCACTGCCTTTTGCTTTTTCGACCGGATATTTCGCCTCGTTCTGTGACATCTTCATGTTAATGATCTCATCCGCATCCAGCCCAAGCTTGTCCAGCAGATTCTGACTGTAGACCATGACGTCTGCCAGTTCTTCTTTCACATGCTGCAAATCATATTCTTCATCAGACCATTGAAAACACTCCAGAAGCTCGGCTGCCTCAATCACAATGGATTTTGCAAGATTCGCCGGTGAGTGGAACTGATCCCAATCTCTGTCTTCTGTAAATTTTCTGATTCTGTCTATGGTTTCCTGTTTCATACCTTCTCCTTTATTTTGCTGCTTTCAGCAAGGCTGCCCGTAATTCTGGATCGCAGGCGTAAATGTACATGCCGTTCACGCCACGGGTCATAAGTACCCGCACTTCGTGCTGAATTAACATTTCTCCAAATTTTTGTTTTGTTCCATCTGACAACGTTCTGTTTCGAATTGCCTTATTATTGTGGCTTTCCGATGGAGCAAATACAATCTTTCCATTCCGATATTTCACAGATGGTCCCAGTATCACACCCGCATAATTCAGATCAAATCCTTGAATAGTAAATGTAGAACCGACTTCATTGATCGTCTGCGGCTGCTCCGCCCATGCCAGGCCACTGATCTTCCGCTTTTCTTTTCTGGAAAGTTCCGCAGCTAGCTCTCGATTCCATGGCTTGTGCCATTTTCCAATGACCACTTCCCAATATGCTCTTAATCGATCATCGGGTTTCCGTTTCTGACTATATTCCCAGTCATAAGTTGCAAGCACACGAGACAAAGCAGAATCTTTCTCTTTTGCCTTTTTCTGAATTTCCAGATCCAGCATTTCCGGATCGTCAAACACCCTGATCTGATAACCGTCCACTGTATGCGGGATTTCTTTTAACTGCCCCTTCTTTGTGAAGGAATCAATCCAGTCCATGGTTACCAGATCCGCCTGCATACGGAGCTGCTTATCCAGCACAATGTGATTTTCCGCTGCCTTCGCCTGATTTCTGTAATGTTCCAGAATCTGTGCCTCCCAGAACTGTTCTGTGGTAAGGATCTGATTTTCATCAAACATCACCACCGTCACCCGCGCCCTGGCAATAATATCCTTCAACTGATTTTCCCCATGATAGGACTGTTTACCCTGTGTCAGAAGCAAATGCGCCTCATCGACAAAAACCACATCCACCGGATCATTTTCCGAATGATTATTGATAAATGTCGTCGGCTTGCTCACAACTTTTCCATACTTCGCAGTTAAACCAAGCTTCTCTGCAATCTGCTCATATACCGTAATCTGCTCATCATGATTTACCAGCAGATAACATTTCAGCGTCTTCTCTTCTTCCTCTGCCTGGCAATACAGTTCATAAAAGGTACTGCTGTTCAAAACCGTCTTACCCGTTCCGGCCTCACCGTCTATGAAAATCAGCTTCCTGGTTTCGCCATTTTCAAGTGCCTTTGAAACCTTCTGGAGAATCCGTTCTCTCGCATCTTTCTGCTCTTTGGTCAACTTATGAAGTGGCGATGCTTTATAAATCGCGGAATCCTTGATTGCACTCTCTGTCGGAAATAGCTCCTTATTTTCCTTCCGAAGTCCCCGCCAGATCCTGCCGAATATCTCATCCAGTTCTTCCACTGGATAATAACTGGTCTGCGGATTGTCCCGCAGATTGTGCACATGCTTTACACGCTCTGCACTCATCATATAATGCATCAGACGATTTTCAATATCCATGGTCAGCGATTTATTGAAATGCTCATGCCCTATAATGAAAAGCCTCGCATCCTTTTCCATCAGCTTTCTTTGCCATTTTGATTTATCTACAGCCGCATCATAATGCTGACGTGTCCGTTTGAAAATGTCATTCGACTCTCCAACATAGACCTCAAAATCTCCGGAATCCTGCCAATTGTGAATATACACCGTTGGAAAATTCGCAATGATTTCCTGTGTCTTCTCATCCTCTGCAGGCAGCAATATATTTTCAAAAAAGTCCAACGCTTCCCGATTGTCTTTAATCTGCTTAATAATTGGCTTTGCTATGTTCGTCATCTTTTGCCCCATTTTTATTTATCGCCATCTGTACCATTTTCTCAAAAGACTGTGCGAAGCGCTCATCGTCATCTTTCGTGCGCTTTTTCGGTCCTTTGATGTAATTCTTGTGAGATCCCCGTCTCGCTTTTCCATTCAAGTGCCTTTCCATCAACATCTGGTCAATGTTCTCATTGGTATACCATCTGCCGGACTGATGAATGGCATAGGCTCCTTTCCCAAGGGCCATGGCTGCCACGCCATAATCCTGGGATACCACAATATCTCCCCTGTGGCAAATGCCAATCAATTTGTAATCCACCGCATCCGCCCCGGCACCGACGATGATCACTTCACTGTAATTCGAATGTAATACATGATTGGTATCACAAAGCAGGGTGACCGGGATTCTGTATCTCTCTGCTATTTTCTCTACGATGCCTACTACCGGACAGGCATCTGCGTCAATGTATATTTGCATGGTTGTTGTTCTGTTCTGCCTTCTATTAATTAATTCTATACTTTGTACCTCTGCCCTTCCCTTCAATGATCACGACACCCTTTTTCACCATTTCTTTCAATATCTTTGTTACCTTTGATTTTCCAAAAAGTACATACGGTTCAATTTCACTGATTGGCTTCGGCATGGTCTTGCTTAATATTTTATAGATAACCCGTTCGTCTTCCGTTAAATTCAGCGCATTTTCCAGAATCGGAAGAACAATTGTAATTGTATTTTCTGACACCACAAACTCCGGCAGTATCAGTTTCCCTTCATATAGCTGCTTTATCCTTGTAATCCCAGTTCCAAATATTTCGACAAATCCCAATCTGTAAAACACATTTGCCAGATTTCTGTTTCTCAATATAGAAAGCTTTCCGGATAAATACTCTTCCTCTGTTATTCCAGCGGGCAAGCCTCCAGGAGAAATAATCTCAATTTTGTCATCAAACATTAAAACCCTGATCTGAGCTTCCACATCCCATACCCTGTGGATCAAAGCATTTGCAATTGCTTCCCTGAACGCAGCTTCTGGTATTTTTTCCATCTTCTTTCTGTCAGCGCCCTGTATCACCTCATACTGATAATAATCTCTATACATATCTACCGCTTTTTCATATGCTTCTAATATTGAGATATTTTCAAATATTGCCCTTTTCTGAATGACACTGATGTTTTCACCAAATTTCACAATATCAATTCCCGGAAAATGATTTCTATCCGCCAAAAGTCCGGCTGCATTATTATATCCATTACCATCGCTATACAGATTCAATGTTTTTAATGTATCTCGATTAAATGTTTCGATTTGGATACACTCTTTTAATTTATGCTGCAAAATCTCAAACGACAAATCCTGATCTTCGCATGGCAGTTCTTCAAATCTGATATTTTTCCCCTCTAAAATAAGCCTTGATAATTCCAGAGTATCTACTTCTATCGTTGCTGTATCATTTCGCTTGTACGCTCTTGATTTATATAAATATGGCTTCTGAAGTCCACTTTGTACAGTAAGCTTTATCGTCCGATTATTATTCTGTATTTCAAGCATATAATTCGGTTGTGGAGAAATACTGTCATTAATTTTGTTTTCAATATCCAGACAGGCCTGCTTCACATCCGGCAATCCTTTGATATTTCCCTCGTCATCAATTCCAAAATAGATTGTACCGCCATCGTAATTTGAAAAAGCGCTGACCGTCTTTAAGAAAGTATTCGTAATCGTTTCCTTGAATTCTAATATCCTTGTTTCCCGCATACCGATTGCTTCCTTTCTAAATCTTATTGATTATATTATATATAAAAACAGCCGCAAAAACAATCGTAAATTTTTGCGATTGTTTTTGCGGTCGTTTTTAATTAATCGACTGTAAATTTCTATTTCATTCTTCTTATAATTTAAATTCGGCGATCAATGCATCATATGTACTATTAAAAAAACTATCTTTTCTTATCCCATTCTTGCTGCTTTTTTACACATAATCCTACTAATCGTACATATAAATCAGCAATTATATCTTCATCACTTAAGCAATTAACTGGTACAAGTTGAGTTCCCGGCATCGTTTTAGCTCTCATACCAATATCTTCATAGCGACAATCCAGTTCTACTAGTTTCTGTGTCGCTTTCATCCTATCAATCGGTCTTTCAATACATAATTGGCTTGTAGACAAAATGTCCTTCTCCAACTGAGAAAGTAATTCTTTACCTTTCAAAAACTCTAAAATTCCATCAACTATTGCTTTATACTCATTCATTTCGACACCACCCTTCTATCCATATGTTATATTCATTTTAACATATAGATTCTGTCGAAAAGTGTCGAAAAAAGTTCAATTTTCAAATCTTCTGGGCCTGATAAACAACGATACCAGTGGTTTTAAACGCTTTTCGGACATTAATTCAGACATTTCAAATTCATCTTTAATATGAATATATCTGATTTCGATATTTTCTGCCTCTGATTTTTCCTCCTGAAAAACGTTCAAGATTAATCCATCTGGTAAGTCCCTGCTATCTTTTATTTTCCCATTTTTATTTATCGCGTACTCAAAAAGCAATCGTAAATATTTACGATTGTTTTTATGACTGATTGCAACCGATTAATTCCAGCTTTTCCAAATGTCCGGCTGATATCCAAGCGTCGACTGCTTTCCATTTCTCACTACCGGAGTTTTCAGAATCTGTGGATTTTCCAGTACCTTTGCAAGCTTGTCTTCCTCTACCGTGTATTTAATGAGTGCGAGCAAATCCTTATCTTTTCCATCCCAGTTGATCATATTCTCCAGGCCACCATTTACCTGAGCAACGGAATTAAATTCTCCCTTACTCATCCCCTTTTCCTTCATGTCAATAAACTGGTACTTGATCCCTCGCTCTTTAAAAAATCGTTCCGCTTTCTTCGTGTCATTGCATTTCTTTGTACCAAATATCTGTATGTTCATATCAGCTTATCCCTTCCGTATCTTTCATAAGAAATCAAAATCTTCAATGTCCTTTGTTGCAATCTTCGTGACGTCTCCTTCTAAGACCTCTCCCGGGAAATTCAACTCATAAGCCTTTATTGCAGCTTCTTTAATTTCTGATGTAAGAACACATTTTGTATTGTAGCCGTTCTTTTTGAAGGCCTGTTCAAACCCAATCCTAATACCTCCCATTCCTGAAAACAAATCTATGAACTTAACCACCTTTTTAGGCATCGGTTTATTCCTCCAACTTTAACAATAATTTTTAATGGATATAAAGATCCTGCAACCAAGGAAAAACAACTCAATCACAGGACTCTCCCATATCCAATTCTTTAGCTCTCCGCTTTTGCTAGCAGTTTCTCAAAAAGCAAATTCAGATTGGTATGTCTATGTAACGAATTCTCATCTTCTTTAATATAATTCCAAGATTCGTCATAACTCATACCTTTTACTGCTCCTGGATCATCAGAAATTTCTTTAATGAACCCTTCGACATCGCCAATATATGTTCTCGCAAATGTATCAGCCAATGAACGTTTCATACGATAGTCTAAATTAGCTGATCGATGAAGGTAATGATCCAAATTACAAGAAACATAGTATACCGAATACGGAACTGTTTTCTGCTTAACCTTTATAGTTTTGCAAGAACTTAAATAATCCAAATTCTCACTTTTTTGCTCGTTCCTCTTAACAATCTTATCCACATCCAAACAAGCAATTTTATCATCCTTATAAAATGGAGAATCTTCTTCAGATAACGATGAATCTAAAACCACACATTCATCTGGGATATAAGCCCCATCTGTATCGACAATTTGAATTATCTCTGAAATGTCCTTTGGTAATATTTTCTCTTTATCAAAGAAATCATCTAGGAATAATTCATAAATCGCTTCTTCGATGTTGCTTGGATGTACCCAATAACGCTTTCCTTGCTTATTCACATAATTTGTAGATGTGATATCTCCGCCCTTTTCTTCCTCTTCTTTTCTAATTATAGGAAAATAGACTTCAATATTCTCATCTATCTCATCATATAATTCAGGAATGGCAAGTTGAAGCGCCTCTCGATCAGATTTACCTTCTACAAGGAACAAAACAATCTTTCTCTTTGGTCTTTTTCCCATTAACGCTCTCCTCCTGCCTTCTTCAACGCAGCAATTATCTTAAAGCGCTTGGTTTTATTGTATATTTCTTCTTCCTGCTCACACAGAATTATTTCTCTAAAGTATGTGTCTCTCAAATTATTTGTGGCAGAAATATTTTTCAGTCTAATATATCTGTTATCTGGATTAGTCGTTGTAAAGTATAAGAATTTTTTATCAATTACTTCCAATGGTCTGAGATTATGAGAAGTAAAGATAAACTGTCCTCTTCCAGACTCCTCAAGTGCCTGAAGGATTTCTCCAAGTAAGTATTCGAAAATACCTGCATCAAATTCATCAATTGCAACAGTGACCGACTTCTGATTGAATGCTGCAATGATCAAACTTAATACAGAAATAATTTTTCGTACACCATCAGACTCATCTCTAAGTGGCAATTCTTTTCCATCTCTATAAGCTGTCAACATCATTACCGTTGCCGGATTGCCATCTTTGTCCAATGTTTGCGAAAGTTCCTTAAATCCGATAGCTAAACCTGGTACCAATTGACCTAACACCGAACTAATATTATTTAAATCAGCCCTTAAATTTTCCACCATTTCTGTAGGAATAACTTCCGGTCTTTTTGCATTGAACATCATCTGTCCATCAGTTGTATATATAGGAAGCGCAAAATTAAGGCGAATAAATCCCGAAGACTTTGTATCAATCACATATAGATAATGACGTGCATACAGTCTCAACTCTACAAGCACCCTAAAGAAAACAGACCTATCGTCATTTTCCGAAAACAATTTCAGCGTGTCATGCATAAAAATAAAAGACCGAGACTTGCTACGTGCAAGTTGTTTGTTTACTTCTAATGCAACCAATACCTTTTTCCCGCCACCCGCAATTTCTTTTCTTTTAGTTGTTGGTACAAAGGCATTTTCTTCTGAAGAAGTATCAATTATCACCTGACGTTTAGATGCGTCTTCCCATAGTAATGAAAACTTCTCATCAAAAATAATTACCTTGGAGTCTTCATCCGGAATATCGAACTCATCTGGTGCGCCCTTGTATTTTTCATCTATCTCTTCCTTAGTCAATGCAGCACTGGACATGCAGAATGAATAGGCCGCCTCTCGTATAACTCCGTTTTCATATTGCAAATCAAAAACAAATTCCAATTTAGCAAAATCCTTACCAACCGCAACACAGTCAGCATATACGCTAGGCACGGAAGCTCCAGCCATAAGCCCTTCTAAAATGGAAAGCGCTTCGATAAAAGATGTTTTTCCAGATCCATTCTGTCCATATATGCCTAAAATATCCGATTCTGTATCGCATGGAATGAATTCACGCCCACAATTGAATGTAATCTCCCCATGTCCAACACTCTTAAAATTATCTAATACTACTTTTTTTATTCTTACAGTCGGTAAGTTATTACCATGCTCTTCAGTAATAAATGACTGTTCTGTAATTTGTCCCATTGTGTTCACCTTTCCGTAAATACTTTTACCATTATAATGCATTATACAACTTCCTCATAAAATGTCAAGCAAATTATTATTTTTATATTTTTTACTTGTTTTTTCTATTTTGATTGCACTTTTTATGTGATTCTATTTATAAATATATGCCTCTAACTCAAAAAAATACCTGGAATCGTCGACCAACTTCCCAGGTATTCCTCAATATTATTTCTTTTCGCCCATCTTCCACTTATCATGGCTCTTAATCCCTCTCACTGCCTGCCTCAGTGTATTGGTTCTACCATGTTGATGATACGGATGTGAGTACTTGTGCTTGTGAAGAATAATCACTGTACCTTCCCCTGGATACTCTGGATTATGCAGATACCAGTAATGCCCAGTATTTCTGGACATTACGGTCACATCATGAGCATCAACTGAGATGATATTAAAATATCGTGGATCAAGGCACTTCAAATCTTCTACACTAAACAACCTCAGCCCCCTTCCCTTCAAACCACGCAGTCAATGCTTGCTCCACAACTGCTGCCATCTGCTTTGAAGCCATACCATCAAAATACTTGCTGCAGATGGACTTAGAAAGCTTGAAGCTTACACCGGCATTGCCGTCAGTATGTTTAACCTGCAATGCCTCCAGAATCTCCGCCATCTTTTCTTCTGTCAGACCTCCGGATGCCTTGCGAAGCTTCTCTGCATACACTGGCTTAACCTTAAGTCCTTGTCGATCTACAATATTCCAAAGCATCTGCTGCTCTTCCTTTGTCATATAAGACACATCCACCGCCGCCAACAAGGCAATCTTGTTTTCGTCCATCAAATTCTTAAATGGCTGAATCAGATAATTGAGTCTCAGATATCTTGCTGCATTTCGACTGGAAAAACCATATTCCGAAGCAATTACATCCAGACTGTTTAACTTTTTGCCATTATGGCAAGAAGTTTCCTCTTGCTTAATACCACTGAGAATCTGCAATTCCCTGATTATGTCGTTCCTCTTTCCCTGGCAGCACACCTTATCATAGTATGCCGCCATAACTGCCGCTTTTCCGATGGAAGCAGTTCCGCAAAGGATCGCTGCATCAGATTCGTTTCAATTACATATACATATGCCTCCGATTCTGACAATCCAACTTTTATAATAGCCGGAACTTCAGAAAGTCCTGCAATCTTTGCAGTATTAGCTCTGTTATGACCGGAAAGCATTTCATATCCATCATCCGTTTTAAGCACAATAACCGGATTCAAAATACCATGCTCACGAATACTTTCCAACATATCATTAAGGCGTTCTCCCTCATAACCCCGTTTTTCCCTCAGCCACATATCTGGCCAGATTTCCTCTTTTTCTCTTTGATATCTTTTCCTCAACTTTTTCATTTCTTCATCCATAAAAACTTTTTCTGCCGCTTTCTAAAATGATATCGTAAATATAAAAGGCCGGCATGCCGCCGACCTTTATTGTAGTGTTACAATTTTCCTTTTTACAAAATGCAAACAGCATTCAAATTTACAACAATTATAAATATGTCTTTTTATTTACCAATCCTCATCAAACTCATCCATTGCGTCATCTACACCATCTGCATAATCACTATCTCTATCGTATCTGTCGTAATCGTAATCTCCATCCATATAGATTTACCTGTTTTATCAATAATTCCTCACAAACTCTTCTGCCGCTTTCCGCATCTGCTCCACCACCGATACCGGTCTGGTAACTTTTACATTTTTTCCGAGACTGAATATCCACCCGAAGAACTGCGGACTGACATTGACATCCACCGCACATTCGCTGTACTCTGCATTGACCGGTCGGAAGGTAATATCTTTTCCAAAGCGATCGATAAACACACCACACATACTATTAGGAAACTGAATATGTACTTTTTCTTTATTTCCCTGATACATGCCAAACGTTGCTTTCGCATAGGCTGCCATATCAAAATTTTTGAAGATTTCTTCTCCTTCGCGGGAGTCATCTATCATTTCAATTTTCATCATTTTATCTACCCGGTAATGTTTGCACTTCTCTACAGAAGCGTCATAAGCTACCAGATAATAATTTTCATCATCCCAGGTAAGTGCCCAGGGACTCACCACAATCCAATCGCCATTATGCCGCGGAACAAGTTTTTTCTCAATATTCCACTGATAATATTTGAACCGAACCTTCCGCTTTTCCGAGATAGCCTTATGAATGTCATCGACTCCATAGTAGATGGTCTCGTTCATAGTCTTGATTCGCCCCTGTACATAGACCTGCCGCTGCAGCTGGCTTGCCTGATATTCACTGACCAGACCTTTGACTTTTTTAATCAGCGCATCCGATTTTTTCTCTGTTATAAATTTTGATGACTGAATGGCATCTATGAGCAGCTTTACTTCTGCCAGTTCAAATTCACGGGATGCAACATGATAATAGGTCTCTCTTCCAACCTGCTCTTTGACAATGTCTATTCCGAGTTTATCCGTCATATCATTAAAATCCGCATAAATGCTCTTTCTCTCTGCAGTCACACCGTATTTCTCCAGTTCCTGCAAGATCTGCGGCATGATCAGGCTATGCTCTTCATCCGTTTTGGCAAGCATAATTCTTGTCAGATAACTTAATTTTAATTTTTGATTGGAACTTTTGGACATGATGGCTCCCCTCTTTCGGATGTATTTATACTCACATTATAACAGCTCTTCAAAAATAATCTGCTATATCATGCAAATGATCACCCAATTCTTCCGTTGAACTAATGTTTGTTTTTTGCTATACTATTTGTATAATCACTCAGAAAGCAGGATGTGATTTTCCGATGTCAGATGCCCTCTAGTTCCAAAGGAGGGTGATGCCCTATGAACACAATGGAAGTCTTAACTTTGTTGTTAGTAATTTTCGCGGCTCTGTCTTACATAGACAATCATTTCGACAAAAAGAAATAGCATCCCACTCGCCCAAGTAGATGCTATTTCAAATTTGATATAAATTTTACTGAGGGCAAATCGGAGTCACATCCGATTCACTTTCTGCCTTGATTATACAACAGGGCGCTTGTCATTTCAAGCGTCCTTTTGTATCTTATTGAAACTTACAGATAACGAAAGCGGAAGTGACAGTCTGTGAAAGGAACGTCCGCAGTCCCGGTACTTTATGAGAACGAGTCGAAGACGATGTTCGAATATTAGTACCGCTGGATCTTGACTAAAGCGCAAGCGGTTCCGCTCACAGACTGTCACTTCCACATTTATTTAATCTGTCAGCTCATTTTTACACTCTTCATATGCGAACAGTGCCGCTCCCAGCGCTCCGCAGAGCTGTGCTTCGTCACAGATATAGAGTTTGGCGCCGAGTTTTTCTTCCAGTGCCTGTATGATGCCCTGGTTTTTGGCAACGCCGCCGGTCATCATATATTCGCCCGGGTTATCTTTTCCGAGGCGGGCCGCGAGGGCGCCTACTTTGGATGCGACGGACACATTCAGGCCGTGGATGATGTCTGCCACTTCTTTATTCTGTGCCACCAGAGAGACCACTTCTGACTCGGCGAAGACGGTACACATGCTGGAAATGACTACATTTTCTTTCCATTCCAGTCCTTTGGTACTCATTTCTTCCAGGGAAAGTCCCAAGGTTCTTGCCATCATTTCCAGAAAACGACCGGTTCCGGCTGCACATTTATCGTTCATCAGGAAATTTTTCACCGCGCCATTCTCGTCGATGCTGATGGCTTTGATGTCCTGTCCACCGATATCGATGACGGTACGGACATTGGGATTCAGGTAGTGAGCGCCTTTGGCATGACAGGTGATCTCTGTGACGCTGTCATCGCCACTGTCGATATAGGCGCGTCCGTATCCGGTGGTGACGATTCTGATGATCTCTTCTTTCTGAATACCTGCTTTTTCCACTGCCAGATCCAGGCTCTTTTCCGCACTCATCATAGCTCCGCCGCCGGTGGGGATGATCATGGTGGATTTGATCTTTCCGTCCTGATCGAGAATCACGACGTCTGTACTGGTAGACCCACTGTCAATTCCTGCTGTATAATAAACTCCTGTCTTCATTTTCTCTCTTGCCTCCTCGCTGATTTCTTTTCCTGGATTTCCATCCTCCGATCCTTCTACTGTCTCTGAAAATGCCTGAATTCTGGTGAGTAGCTGCCCAGCGCTCTGACTGGTAAAATCTGTTTCGATCTTGAGCAGCGGCACTTTGATTTCCTTTTTAATGCTGGCATATTCAAATCCGTAATAATCGCAGAATTTGATGGTATGGTAAATGATTCCCTTCAGGTTCGGGTCCAGATACAGTGCTCTTCTTTTGGTGCTGTTATTCATCCGGAAGCAGGGCATCTGTCCGAGAAGGGCATCTGCATAGGCAAGAAACAGGGCGTCTTCATCCAGGTTCTGTATTTCTTCCGGAGCCACTGCAAGCTTTCTTCCACAGGTACAGGTGAAATTTTCCACATCCATCCGGATATTTTCCTCGATCATCTGCTCTATCAAGCCGCTGACACGCACTCCCATGACTCCGATATAAGGTTCCTTTTGCGCTTCGTATTTCCGGAAGGAATGAAAAAATGCTTCCTTATTAAAATCTTTTCCGGAATATGTTGCATAAGCATCTTTCAGTCTGCGGATTGCTCTGGCAAATTTTACTTTTTCGCACTCATTGTCCTCATGAGGCAGATCCAGCATGTAGAGGAATTTGCATTTCCCGGTACTCTTCACAATATCGTAGACTCTTCGCATGGAATCGCAGCAGTTTACCATGACCAGCTCGTCGGCTTTTCCTTCCAGCACGGCCTGGATAACGGATTTTCCAAATCCACACAGATTGGCATGGGCGATCTGATCGGACATTTCAAAATTTTCCGGCATTTCCTCAAGGACTGCACATTCTTCGCCAAATCCTTTGAACAGCTCTACCGGTGTGTATTTACAGACGTAATGTATCATAAATCTTTCTCCTCCTTGCCTTCTTCCAGCATTTCCACAAATGCCTGGAGTCTGGTGGACACCTGTCCATCACTGGTATTGGCCGGATTGCAGCCGTCACCATCTAGAATCATGGTCGGGATTCCTGCTTTTTCCAGTGAACTCTTGATCAGGCTGGATGCGCCGATAGTTCCTTTGCATCCCCAGTGTGCGAACAGGATGCCACCGTCGGCTTCGGTTTCTCTGGCAAGCTTCTCTGCTGCCTGAATTCTCTGGCTGACGCTTCCATTATAAATGCTGTAGACCATCTTCTCCGCCAATGCCTCATAAGGATCTTCCTCATGCATCTCCTGAAATCCATCCGCCACGAAATCGCAGGCACGAATATGCATTTTCGTGCTGTAATTAAAGATCTCTTTTACCGGGGCCTGCAGAAATGGCATGATGTGCATCCAGATCACATGCAGTCCTTCGCCCTTTGGCGCTTTTTTCACATCGTTTAACAGCATTTCCGTATATTTGACAGAGGCTTCTGACCCTGCCAGCAGATGACACATGAAAATCGCATACAGCTCATTGGTAATCGTGGTAACCGGATCGTGATCTTTCCGTAACGTCAACTGCTGCTGATAATTGGAAGATGCTTTCCGGCTGTTGGCAACTGCCTGACAGACGGCCTCCTCGGAAATGTTCTTTCCGGTGACTTCTTCCAGAAAATGCTTCAGTTCCCGCAGCTGCTCCGCCACATAGACAACAGAGTCCTTATTTTTCTCATAGGGAACATCAATATAAAATCCCGGAATGTCATAAGTTTCTTTCAAATATGGAAATGTCATCATATTTCCATCACAGGCCAGGTTGGTATAGACCATGCATTTGGGCTTTGGCAGCAATCCTGTCAACGCAGCCCCCAGAAATACTCTGTGGTAAGAGCACATGGTCTCCGGAAATCCTTCTTCTTCCGTCTTTCTTAAAAATGTCTGCTCACATTTGGTTCCCGCCATAAAACAGGACAAGGCTTCCACCGAATAGGGAGTCAGACCTGCTGCCGTCAGAAGTTCACCCGGCACAAAAATACTTACCATAGCAGCACTTTCCGGCTTTTCCAGTGCTTGGATAATTCTCTGCATAACCAGTCTTGCCGCATACTGTCCTGATGCGGGAAGTCCCCTGTCCGGGAAGATTAACAACCGCTTTTCCTGCAGCCTGTATCCTGTCAGAAGAAGCTTTCGAGCTTTTTCCGAGTTTTCCAGAGACATATTGCCCACTGCTGATCCAAATTTGTCTGTAATGCTCATTCTCATAACCTCCATAATCATAACAAAAAAGAAATAGCATTCCCCTCTAAAGTGAATGCTATCCCCAGATGAAATTATACGCTTGCATTTTTTAATTTGCAAGCATCCTTTTTCAGTTACTCTCCGGCTTATGCTTCAGCAGATACAGCTTCATCGCAATTTCCACAAGCGACCGGTTATTATGATCCGCCAGATCCAAATTCAGTACTTTACAGATCTTGGAGTATCGATATTTGATGGAATTATAGTGAATATAGAGTCCTGCAGCGGATTCTTTCAGATTCCAGCCATTTTGCAGGATTTCCTGCAGGGTGGGCAGAAGTTCTCCGTGATATTTCCGATCGTAATCCTCCAGCGGCTGAATATACTGTATACACAGTTCCTCTGATTCCGGACTGTTCATAACCGGAGCCAGAAGCCGGTAAAGACCCAGCCGGTTATAGAAGAGAATCCGGTCAAACCATTGGAGGGAATATCCCAGATTGATGGCAACTCTGGCTTCGGAGTAACTTTTGGAAATATCACGAATATTTTCATAATATTGTCCGATACCAAGCGTAATGGTAAATGGGCTGACCATTTTCAGGCGGCTCTGCAGGCGCCTGAAGGTCTGCTCCAGCTGTTCCGGCAGCCCTTCCCTGTTCTCCTCCGGCATAGAGATGATAAATACGATCAGGTCACTCTGTCGAAAATATTTGGACTGGGGGAACATCTGATGCATTTCCTGAATAGAATGTCGGAAAATGATTTCCGTCGCTTCTTCCAACATGCGGTTGGTGTTGGAATCCAGATGATCGGTGAAATATTTCTTAATGTTATTAATGTCTACGACCGCAGCCAGACCACCATTCGTAAAATCCCAGCCATAAAGTCTTGCACGATTGTGGATCTCCACATCCGTCTTTACGTTATTGGTCAAAAGATCTTCCAGAAAAGATGCCTTATATTTCTCCGCCATCTGCTGGTTGGCAATCTGTACCTGAATGTGAAGGATCAGGACAATGCTGGCATATTCCAGTGCCGTTTGCATATTTCCATTTTCCTGCATCTGCAGGCATCCCTTTTCAAATAGAAGGAAACCAAACTGCTCATTCTTATTCGCCACTGTATAATAGTCGTACTGTTCCAGAAATTCACTGGTAATGCTTTCCATATCTGCATCCTGAAGCTTCTGCATCAGGGAAGATGATTCATCTGAAAAAAAGATATTTCGGAAATGAGTATCTATGAACGCGCAGGGAATTCGGATAATGCTGCTCAGCGTCTTCAGAATCTCCGGAACGCTGTTATTATTTATGGCTAATCCCAGAAATTCTTTGTGAATCTTATTTGCCTGAGTCAAAAGCAGGGACTGACGGCTGATGATCTGGGTCAGTACCGGATTGATAATATCCACAAATGGATAGGCTTCCGGAACGGAAATCAATGGTAGATTCAGCTCATCGGCCATTTTCAGAGCTGCCTCCGGGATCGTGGTGATGTACCGGTTTTCTTTGATCCCCACACCTGCCGCCTGTTTTTCATGAAGAACCTGCAGAAATTCCAGGAGATCCTTCTCTTCATGGAGCATATAGGCTGTCGTAATGACAAATTCACCGCCATTCAGCCAGTTGGTTCCATCCGGCGTGTCAACAACCGTTACATTGGTCAGTTCCCTGTCAAGTCCATTTTCACCGGCCAGCAGATTCAGATCAGAAAAATTCGGCAGATTCAAAAAATCAGATATGGTCATGGTCATTCACCTCATTGTTCTTATAGTACAAATATTTATCCTCTATTACTATCCATTATACACAATACAAGAAACAAATAACAACTATCTTTTTGAATTATTGGCTTTCAGAGACAATGAAATACAGTTTTTTTAATGTTATAATGTCTCCAACAAACAAATTGAACGAACTACCAAGGAGGAGTATTATGGATTACTTAACAATTGCAAATTCACCCGTGTTCTGGGGATTATGCGGAATTACGGTTCTGATTTCTCTGGCGCAGGCATTGTTATTTATGCGGCAGGCAAAAAAAGCGGCCGTAGAGGTAAATCTGGAAAAAGGACTGGCAAATAAAGCTTTTAAGATTGGTCTCATCTCAGCAATCGGGCCTGCCTGTGGTGTATTTATCGTAATGGTAGGCCTCATGGCTTCCATCGGTGGACCTATGGCATGGCTTCGTCTCTCCATTATCGGTGCTGCTGCAACGGAGCTATCCGCAGCTTCTATGGGTGCACAGGCGGCAGGTGTGGAATTCGGCGGTCAGGGTTATACTCTCACGGTTATGGCAGTGTCCTGGTTCGCAATGGCATTGAACGGTGCAGGATGGCTCTTAGTCAGCGGCACGGTAACACCGGCACTGGAAAAGCTGAGAGGCAAGTTAAGCGGTGGTGATACCAAATGGCTGGCAGTTTTGTCCGGTGCCTGTTCCCTTGGTATCTTTGGTTACCTGAATGCAAACGAGATCAAAAAAGGATGGGGAAATACCATTGCCTGTCTGGCAGGTGCACTTGGTATGGTGGCACTTATGAAATTCGTTGTACCAAAATATCCGAAATTAGCAGAATATTCTCTGGGTATTGCAATGATCATTGGTATGGTCTTTGCAGTCATCTATGATCTGTCAATTGCATAGGAGGAACATACTTATGGAAAATAAATATATGACTGAATGGAAACGAAACAGCATCCGCATCGGTGCACCAACCTGTATTCTGGCTGCCTTCACCGCTTTTATTCCGGTTCTCTATCTGTGCAGCCGCTATAACTGCTGGCCAAGTCTGGAAGTTGTATTATCAGCCTGGGCTCTTACCGCTCTGTCCTTTGGTGCTTTTTACATCGTAGAGCCGATTTCCTATTACGCAGCCCTCGGTATGAGCGGTACTTATCTTGGCTTCCTGTCCGGTAATATCGGAAACATGCGTGTTCCCTGTGCTGCTCTGGCACTGGATGTCACAGACAGTGAAAGCGGAACCATACAGGCAGAGGTTGTGTCCACCATGGCTATCTGCGGATCCATTATTACCAACCTGATTGCTACCACCAGCGCCGTTTTAGTTGGCTCCGCAGTAGTAGCAATCCTTCCGGCTTTTCTGGATGCTGCCTTGAAGAATTATGCAGCCGCAGCCATCTTTGGCGGAACCTTTGGAAACTTTGCAGTCAAATATCCAAAGATTGCTGTATTTGGTCTCTTAATTCCTACGGTTCTGAAATTATTCATTCCGGTTCCGGCATGGATGATCATCGTATGTGCCGTATTCGGTACACTTGGAATTGCCCGTCTGTTTTATAACAGCGATCAAAAAAAAGAAAATAATAGTGAGGAGAATGCATAATGATGTGGGAAGAATGTAAAGATTTACAGGAGTATATCGTAGGTTTAAGAAGGGATCTTCATCAGATTCCTGAAGTAGGATTTGATCTGCCGGAGACACAGGCTTATGTCACCGCAGAACTGGACAAAATCGGCATTCCTTATGTATGTTCCGAAAAGGACAGCAGTATTATCGCTACCATCGAGGGCGGCAAAGCCGGTAAAACTGTCTGTTTAAGAGCAGATATGGATGCACTTCCGGTCACGGAAGCAACCGGTCTTCCCTTCTCTTCCAGACATGAGGGCTGTATGCATGCCTGCGGCCATGATACCCATACTGCCATGCTTCTGGCAACCGGAAAAGTACTCTGGGCACACCGTCAGGAAATCGCCGGTACGGTACGTCTGTTATTCCAGACTTCTGAGGAGCAGTCCCGCGGTGCGGAAATCATGATTGAAAATGGTGCAGTCAAAGGCGCTGATGCAGTTTTCGGCACACATATCGGAACTCTTGTTGACAAAACGATTCCCGCCGGAACCTTTATTATTCCATCCGGCTGCTGTATGGCCGCCTTTGACAAATTTGTTATTAAAGTAAAGGGAAAAGGCGTCCATGGATCCGCTCCTGAAAAGGGCATTGACCCGGTAAATATTGCAGCTCATATTGTGCTTGCACTTCAGGCTATCACCACCAGAGAGTTAAATGCTACCAAACCATTGGTACTCACCATCGGTAAAATTCAGGGAGGCAGCCAGTACAATATCATCCCAGACGAGGTTGTCATCGAGGGAACTATCCGTACTCTGGAAGAGGAAGTTCGCCAGTTTGCTGCAAAACGCATCGGTGAAATCTCCCAGGCAACTGCAGCTGTCTTCGGCGGCAGCGTCGATTATGAGATGATCTGGGGAGCCCCGCCCGTTATTAACGATAACAATATGGCTGCTCTGGCTGCAAAAGCTGCAAAGAAAGTCCTCGGTGAAGATAACGTGATCACTGAACTTCCGGCTCCGAACATGGGCGGCGAAGATTTCGCCTACTACCTGGAAGAACTGCCAGGTGCTTTCATGTTCTTAAGCTCCTCCAACCCGGCCAAAGGAACAGATGTGGCTCATCATAATCCAAAATTCAATGTGGATGAAGATGTCCTCTGGGAAGGTGCCGCTGTATTCGTAGCCGTTGTAGAAGAATTTTTGAAATAGTAGAAAAAGGAATGGGCGCCCTGATTGGGGCGCCCGTTTTATATTTTACGCTTTTTGTTTAGGAACAAACTCAATCTTTAAAACCATTCCCATTCCATCAGCTAGCCTTTTAAGTAAATTAACCGAAGGGTTTCTGGTTCCATTTTCCAATTTGCTGATATCTGCCTGATTAATTCCTGTACGCTCTGCCAGTTCTTTCTGGGTAATATTCTGAGAAGTTCTTGCCTCTATAATAGCTCTGATGACATCCATTTCCGGCTGAATAGATTCGTATTCCTTCACAAATTCAGGATTCTCCATCTGCATTTCTTTGTACTGCTTTAATGACTTCATGATTTTCCCATCCTTTCCTTAAAATCTGCCCTATACTTTTTGGCCAGCTTTATTTCTTCCGTGGGTGTCTTTTGCGTCTTTTTTACAAAAAATTTTGTCATTTAATCCCCTTACAATCATAATATGGCATATATGCCATATTGTCAATTATCTACTATGTTATTCCACTTCATTTGTAAGTTAAGCCGCAGCTCCCGTCGCGGCTTAACTTAAACTCACTGCCCGTGTCACCAGTATTTTCTGCCATAAAGAAAACCTCCGTTAGAACTGTGTTTTTAAATACAATTCTAACGAAGGTCTTATCTGTTGTCATTGAACTTGTAGTATAAAAAACTATGCAATCCACCTTTCCTGCATAATTTCATAATATGCACGCAGTATCTGCCTGCCACTGTCACCAAATGGCTTTCTGTTTCCGCAAACGATTTCATCTATCGTAACCTGAAACAGCTCACTTAACGCATACAGATTATCTATGGTCGGCATACTGCTTCCATTTAACCAGTGGTAAATGCTCTGTACACTGCCCAGTTCCAGATATTGCTGCACGTCCTTTACAGTAATTCCGCGTGTGTCTATCAAACGCCGGAGTTGAGTTCCTGTGGCACGTTTATCAATTAATGGTATCATATTTTCTTACAAATTCTCCCGCCAATTTTATCCCAAATAATTTTGCAGTTACAACTTTTGATTTATAACATTTCTTTTTCTATATAACATTCAAAAATATAATTGGGATTTTCATAATAAACACTACTATTGTAGTCATCAATCTTTGAACTGATAAAGGAATTATAAACTTCTATCAGTGCATCAACAACTCCTATTTTTTCATATGCGGCAACCATTTTAATTAAACGCTTATATACCTTGCCAATATTCCAATGAGAAGGTACTGCATAACCACAATCCGCTACATTGTCGAATGTCCCGGGAACAATACTGGCATCTTCAATAAAATCATCGCTTACCGCGTCAATATTCTCGCAATGGTATACATCAGCAAATTCATAAATTTTACTGATTCTGTCTTTTCCAAGTTTTTTCACTACTTCTGAACGGATATTTTTTGTCTTACGCGCAATATATTCGATCAAACCACAAGTATAGAAAAGATCATTGTCTTTTTGTGGTTCTCTTCCCTGGCCAACCATCAGCGCACCTCCTCAAATTCTCTATAAGTCAGACACTTCAGTGCCTTATCTGTACAAAAATTCGTCTCCTTTCGGGTTCTTTTTGTCTCTTAATTTCAATCCTGAATAGTTTTATTATATCGGTTCAATATCATCATCGTCAAATTCAATTTACTCATTTTTTTAAAAATGAGTAAATTGATTTCTGTTTTTATGAAATTAAAACAAAAAGATCGACACATGGCCGACCTTTTCATATTTTCTTACATCATCATTTCATACAGATACACCATCACCGGCATAGTCACAATGGACAGCAATGTTGTCAGCACATACAACGAACTGGCATAACCGGCATCTTTATCATAAAGCTGTGCCATAGAAGTAACCGTAGTGCAGGCAGGTGTTACGGATGCCAGATAAACCGTCAGGAGAATCTGCTTAAAATCACTGACCGGTGCAAACAGGGAAATGATTTTCATCACAGCCAGTGACAAAACCGGATAGATCAGTAATCTCAACGCTGCAGACAGATAATTCCGTTTTCTTAAAAACACATTTTTCATAGAAACATCCGCAATAACCATTCCAGCCAGCAGCATACCAAGAGGTCCCATCAGATTATTCATCATTCCCAGTACCGACTGTACTCCGGACGGAAGAGAAACTCGCGACACGAACAGAATCACTCCCACAAAAATAGAGATGATATTGACATTCAACAGTATTTTCTTCCATTCCAGCTTGCTTTCTTCACATAGCATGCTCTTACAGTGTGTCCATAAAAGCACCAGCTGTACCGTAATGAATGCACTGGAATAAATGACATATTCCCGTCCAAGCAACACCTGCACCAACGGAATGACCAGAATACCCGCATTGGAATAGATCGCGGTTGCACGTTCGATCACATTCAGATGGAGTGGATGTTTCAATATTGCCGTAAGCAGCAAATACAACAAATGGATGACCACGGCTGCCATCACCGCCAGGATCAGACCTTTCTGTACCTCCGGCGTATATTCTACCTGAAAGGCATTGACAATCACACACGGATTCACCAGATAGACCAGGATTACGGATACACTCTTGCTTTCTGAGGCTTTCATAAGTCCTGCCTTTACGACTGCGTATCCCATGAACATGATCACAAAAAGTTTTATAATTTCCTGCATTAATAAAATACTGATTTGCATAATGATCCCTTCTTTTCTGCCAATTCTTCTGTTTTGAACTCATTATATTTTGCCTGCCATATTTTTGCAATATAAAAAACACTTTCGGAATACTCATGCTCCTGACGCTTCCGAAAGTGTTCTTCTCCCTATACTGTTAAAATACCTTTTCCATGTTACTCAATATTCCGATGACGTTTTTCCATTTCCTCATGAGATACCTGCATTTTTTCTTCCAACATCATAATAATAATGTCAAATAACATGTATAAATGCTGTTCAAACAGATTCCCCATAGGTTGAATCGACGGAACTGCTCTGTCGTCTGTTCCGTTGAAAACAGCAGCCGGAACGAACAATGCGAAATCTGCCAGCTGCGGACAAATCTGCTTCGGTGAACCGGTCACTACTGCAACAGTTGCTCCCGCTTTTTTTGCCTGCTCCACTACATAAGTAATGTGGCCGATTTGTCCAGAGCCATTGGTCGCAATAAAGAGATCGCCCTCATGCATACCTGGTGTTGTGTCATCCCAGATCCAGTGACTTTCTTTTCCAAGATGCATCAGACGCATGGCAAATCCTCTGGTGGAAATTCCTTCCCGTCCCACACCCATGAGAAAAATTCTTTTTGCTTTGCAGATCAGTTCCATGAACTGTTCCAGCTCTGTAAGATCCTGTTTTTCAAATACTTTCTCATGTTCTTCCATGACTGCCTGATACAGTTCCTTATACTTTTCTCCAACATTCATTCTGCCTGTACCTCCTTTTATTTTGCGGCTGTTGCCTGCAAATTTTTCATACTTTGTTTCAGTGTGCTCTTCTTAGACCAAATAGAAATCAAATGATTCAGTCCCAGCACCAGAATCAGCATCACGCCCCAGATCAGTTTCTTTGTGTAAGGAGAAAGTGACATGATGGTAAATGCACTGGACATTACCTGCATCAAAATAATTGCAATGACCACTCCCTGTACTTTTCCTTTTCCGCCATTCGGATCAATTCCGCCAATAACGCAGACAATCATGGTCTGCAGCAGATAGGAATCTCCGTATCCTACTTTTGCAGAATTTACACGGCTTAAGATAATAAGACCTGCCACGCCTGCCAGAACACCTGTCAGCATGAATAAAATCATACTCATTTTTTCATTATGAAAGGCACTGAACCTTGCCGCTACCGGATTCCCGCCATACAAATATAATTTTCGGCCAAACTCTGTCAGAGAAAGGACCAGTCCCAGAACCAGTGCAACTACCAGGAACAGCCAGAAAATAACCGGCAGTCCAAGAAATACTGCTTTTCCAAATCCGGAGAATGCAGGATCAATATCACCGATGCTGGCTCCTCCCGTGATTGCCATACCAATTCCCTGGATCAATGTCATGGTGCCAAGTGTTGCTACCAGAGACGGTGCCGATGTTTTTGCCACAATCAATCCATTCAAGATCCCAAATACCAGGCTCGTGCAGAGTGCAACAAGCAGTGCCAACACAATTCTTACCGGTCCTTGCGTTCCAAATGCCCAGGTTCCATTTAATACATAAGCCGTAAAAATAGCGACTGTATTGGCATTTGCAATAATGGAAAGGTCAATTCCACCAATCATATTGGACAGCATCATGGCTAATGCCAGAAATCCAAATTCTGGAATCTGAAATGCCATAGACTGAATATTTCTTGCGGAGTACATGGAGCTTCCAAATGCAGCTGCTGCAATAACCAGCACAATTGTGGTAAGTCCCACAAGGATACTCAGATTAAGGTCTTTTTCCAAAAAAGTTTTTATTCGTTTCATGTGTATCCTCTCCTATTCCGTAAATATCAAATGTTTCCTATTTTTCACTCTTTCCTGATAGGAAGTAAGTGCAACCGCGATCACCAGAATTGCTCCTACAAACAGGTTATTCCAGGAAGAAGACAGTCCGATCATAATCAGAGTGGAATTTAACAAGTAGGTAATCAGAACACCCAGCACGGCTCCGAAGATTTTTCCCTGTCCTCCTGTGATCTTTGTTCCGCCAATAACAACTGCCGCCACGACTGTCAGCTCGTCTCCCACCATCTTATTGGGATAAAGCGCATTCACCTGTGCTGCATAAACAATGCCCATCATTCCTGCCAGTGCTCCGGAATATGCATATACGAAGAGTCTGATCCGAAATGGATTAAATCCTGCGCGTCTTGCGGATTCTTCATCATTTCCGATGGCAACAATGCCTCTTCCAATCATGGTTTTCCGCAAAATAAAATAGGTTGCCAAGCCTGCAAGCAATACCGGAATAATGGACACTGTTAAACCAGTGGAACCATTTGCTGTCGCAATTTTAAAAATGGTACCCTGACCAAAGGAATGCATACATTCCGGCAGCACTCCCGAGCCGAATGATTTGTCACTGATAAATGTAGTCATGATTCCATGAAACAGGTTCTGCGTACCCAGTGTAATAATGAAAGGAGGAAGTTTCAGCCAGTTAATAAGCACTGCATTGACCAGACCAAGAACAACTCCAATCAGCATGGAAACAATAAATGCAAATGCCAGGCTGCTGATGCCTGTCTGAATCATAATATAAAGGGATGTGTAACTTCCAAACAATGCGATTGCCATAAAGGAAACATCTATTCCACCGGAAATCATAACGACCAGAAGTCCCATTGCCACAATCATGGTTGTGGAAGAAGTCTTTGCAATATCAAATACAGTCTGAATCTGTAAAAATCCCGGGTTCTTAATTCCTACAAATACGCTGTAGATGATAATAATCAGTAACAGCATTCGCTGAAATGAGTCTATTTTTTTCATTCTAATGCACCTCCCCGGCTGCTGTATCTGAAATTTGTCTGCTGATCACATCATAAAGCACCTTATCAGCACCCTCCTGCGCCAGTTCCTCTTCTTCCATCCATTTCACTGCTTTTCCATTTGCGAGCACAAGCACACGGTTGCAGTTGGCCATAATCTCCTGAATTTCATCGGAAATCAGAATAATTGCCATTCCTTCCTTCGCAAAATTATGAATTTGCTCATAAATTTCTGCTTTGGAACCAATATCAATACCAACGGTCGGAGTATCCATAATAAATACTTTCGGCTTTGTGGCAATCCATTTGCTGATGACTACCTTCTGCTGATTTCCACCGGAAAGAGTTCCAACTACTGTATCAATGGAAGGTGTTCTCACCTTTAACTGTTCCACATACTTTTCTGCAAGCTCATCCTCTTTTTTATGACTGATGATACCATTGCTGCAGATTTCATGAATGATCGGGGAAGAAATATTTTCCTTGATCTTTCTTTCAAGGAAAAGTCCCTGTTTGGAACGATCCTCGGGAAGCAGTGCAATTCCACACTGGGTTGCCACCATGGGAGAGGTAATCGCTATCTCTTTGCCATTTACTTTTATTTTTCCTGCCTGTGGTTTGTTCAGTCCGAACAGTGACATGGCAAGTTCCGTTCTTCCGGATCCCAAAAGACCGGTAAGTCCGATAATATCTCCCGGACGGACTTTCAAACTGATATCCGAATACTGTCCTGTTCTGGTTAATCCTTCTACTTCCAGAATCGGTGTATTGTCTTCGCAGGTTCTGTGATATCTCGGATATTCAATTTCTCTTCCCGTCATATAGTAAGACAGGCTCTTTTCATCCAGCTCCTCACTGTTGAAATCGCCAATCTTGTTTCCATTTCTAAAAATCGTTATTTTGTCAGCCACCTCAAATACTTCATCCAGTTTATGGCTAATAAATACAATCGCCAGACCCTTTTTCTTCAGTTCCAGCATTACTTTCATTAAATGACTGACCTCTGTTTTCGTCAAAGCCGTGGTCGGTTCATCCATAAAAAGGATCTTTGCATTCTGTGCAAGCGCACGGCAAATGGCAACCATCTGTTTATTTGCCATGGAGATTTCTCCTACAGTTTCATCCAGGTTCATGGTGACCCCGATTTTATTCAACTGCTCCTGCGCGATTTCTTTGATTTTTTTCCAGTTAATAATTTTGGTATGTTCAAATTTTAATTTACTGATTGCAATATTTTCAGCCACGGTCATGTGCTGAAAAAGTGATAAATCCTGATAAATAACCTGTATGCCATGATTCATGGCTTCCAGCGGCGTCATGGATTTATGTACAGTTCCCTCTACGGTAATCGTTCCTTCATCGGGTGTGTAAACACCGGAAATACATTTTACAAGTGTGGATTTTCCACATCCATTTTCTCCTGCAAGGCAATGAATTTCCCCTGCATTGATGGTAATATCAATGTTATTGAGCGCTCGAACTCCGATAAAAGACTTACTTATATTGTTAGCACAAAGAATAGGTTCCATTGTCCTGCCTCCTGATAAGCACTGCCTGATATTTCTATCAGGCAGTGCATTCTTTCATATCCTATTAGAAGTTGTAATCATCAATGTTGTCTGCAGTGAACTCAAGCGGTGCATTTCCATAACCGATATTTCCATCTAACTCGATGTTCTCATATCCGGTTGCTTTCAGGTCTGCTCCGTTCTCAATACCCTGACCAGATGCAATCAGATATGCTGCGTAGCATGCTGCATAGCCAGCATCAGCAGGTCTCCAGCAAAGTCCGCTTGCCATAGAACCATCTTTCAGGTAAGTAGAAGACATGGACGGCAGTGCAAGAGAAACAACTTTTACTTTTCCGCCAAGATCATTTTCCTGAAGAGCTTCGCAGATTCCACCGCCCTGTGCGGAACAATCGAAGAATCCGGCAATGTCCGGATAAGCTTTTAAGATTTCAAGCGCTTTGTCATGTGCACCCTCTACACTATTTCCATCCTCGTACGGCTCTGCGGATACATTTTCCATATCCGGATAATTCTCTTCCAGATAAGAAACTGCTGCGTTATACCATGCCATATGAGTTTCCATAGTCAGACCGCCAACCAGTCCTGCATATTTTCCTTTTCCACCCATTGCGGTTGCCACTTTTTCTGCAAACAGTTCACCAAATGTCTCATTTACAAATGCCTCTACGTCAAGATCAACACTGTCTGCAATACCAGGAGCCTCATGAGTTACAACAACAATTCCAGCCTCTTTTGCTTTTTCAATAGTCGGTACCAGTGCATTCGGATCATTCGGTACCACACAAATTGCATCTACATCCTGTGCAATCAGATCTTCCATAATGGAAATCTGGCTTGCTGCATCTCCAGTTTCCGGAACCTGAACAGATACATTTAATCCGGTATCTTTTTTCAGCTGTTCAATGCCAGTAGCCATGTCATCGAACCAGGAATCGGACTGTTTTACCACCATTACTACTTTGTAGTCTGATGGATCTGCCCCTTTATCCGTAGCTTCTGCTTCACTGTCCTGCGCATCTGTGGTGTCTGTTGCTGCTGCCGTATCGGTCGTGCTGTCTGCACTACTTCCGCATCCTGCCAGAAGAGATGTAGCCATTGCCATTGCTAATACCACCGTTAAAACTTTTTTCTTCATTATGTACCCTCCAATTTGTTTTTCAGTGCTTTTGTAACGCGCGTTTACTTTATGTTGACATTATAATGAATTCAGGCAGAAAAACATATATACAAATCCGATATCTCTATTCAAAAATCCGACTTCTGCCACTCCGGAAATTGTAATCTTTTTCATTTTCCTTTATACTTCAAATGTAATCAGGACAGGAGGAATCCACTTATTATGTTGAAAAAAAGATTTACTTTCTTATTATGTAGAATCCAAAATTATCCATTAAAAATAAAAATTGCACTGATCACTGCATTCTCTATTGCGCTTGTCTCTCTAGCCACTCTGATCTGCAGTTTTATCCTGGTAAATTCCTATAATGTTCAGCTTTACCAGGCGCTGGCCGGATCTCTCAATTACAGTGCGGAAGATATTTCATCCAAACTTGCCAATATCGAATCCATGACCAATGCGATTATTTCCAATCAATATATCCGAAAAAGCCTGATTTCCATTGCAGACGAACCAGAATCTTGGGTTCTGAAGCAGAATGCTGATAATACCATCAGTGCAGCGCTGGTTGATTATTACCAGAATTATAAAAGCAACGATATCAGCTATATCAGTTTGTACAACCCCAAATTTGTGTCCTCCAGTTTTCACGCTGACTCCGATGATATTCCGGAAGACATTGCTGCAAATATTATCTCACATGCCGCTGAAAATTCCGGATATGCCTGCTGGATCACAGATTACTGCAACAGTTATGGACTGTTTCTCGGACGTGATTCCCGAAGAGTACAGAATCTGAAGTTTGAAACACTTGGTACCGTTGTAGTACGCATTGACATGGACCGACTGATACGGTCATCTACCCAGTCCATTATGCAGAACGGTTCCGCTCAATATATTATTTATCAGAATGACCAGGAAATTTACCATTCCAAATATCTGGAAGAAAAGGATATTGTTACCATTTACAACGATCTGAAAAATACCTATGATATTATCACACTTGGAAATAAACCTTATTTCTGTACCAGGGGAAGAATCGAAAACAACAACTGGGACTATATCTGTCTGGTTCCCTATTCCCATATTTCCAATGCACTGCACCTTACATGGGGAATTTCTATCGGAATCATTATTTTTTCCATTGCATTGATCTTCTTTTTGTCACGGACCATGATTCGATCTGTCACCGACGATTTTGCACGGCTGGTTGAAAAAATGAAACAGTTTGGAAAGGATGAATCCTCCCTGCCTGTATGCGATTATGATTACAATGGACGTATTGATGAAGCAGGCATCCTTCACCAACAGTTCAATCAAATGACCATAGAAATTCAACGATTAATTCAGCAGAACTACGTCAATGAAATTCTGACAAAAGATGCAAAATTAAAGGCGCTGGAAAGCCAGATTAATCCCCATTTTCTGTATAATGCGCTGGAATCCGTGAACTGGCGAGCCAAAGCCATTGGCGCCACTGATATTTCACATATGGTACAGGCTCTTGGTGATCTGCTCCGGGCAACCCTCAGTGAGAAAAATTCTAATTTTACAATTCGACACGAATTGCAGATTGTACAGGACTACATCACCATTCAGCGGATCCGGTTCGATGAAGAACGGCTGGACTATCAACAGGAGATCGAAGAATCCATCCTAGATGCAGAACTTCCGCAAATGACCATCCAGCCATTGATTGACAATGCCATCAATTATGCCATGGAAGTCATTGCAGACACCTGCCATATCCGCCTGAAAGGATATGCCGAAAATCACACCATCCACATTACCGTCACAAATAATGGCTCCCAGTTTGAAGACCATCTGCTGGAAAAACTACAAGACGGGACGGTCAAACCTCACGGAATTGGAATCGGACTGCTGAACATCCATCAACGGATCCAGTTAATTTACGGCGAACATTATGGCCTTCATTTATATAATCTTGATGACGAACATGCCGTCGCAGAAATTATCATTCCACAAACTTAGGAGATGTTACTATGCTGAAACTTTTAATTGCGGACGATGAAAAAGCAATTCGGGAAACCATCTGCTCTTTTATTGACTGGAAATCACTGGATATCGATGTCATTGGCACTGCCAGGGACGGAATCGAAGCTTATAACATGATTCTCGATCAATATCCAGATATTGTTCTCACCGACATTCGGATGCCTGGTTTGTCAGGTCTTGATCTGATTGAAAAAATGCATGAAATCAACGAAGATACACAGTTCATTATTCTGTCCGGCTACAACGAATTTGAATATGCCAAAACTGCCATGAAATACGGCGTACGGCATTATCTGCTGAAACCCTGCAGTGAAGATCAGATTATCAACAGTATCCGGGAAATTCAGTCTGAATATCAGCATCAGCTGCTCACAAAAAATATTGTGGAAGAACATGTGCAAATGAAAAGTCAGATGCTCACCAATATGATCATCAATATCATCAACCGCTACCTTGCCCATTCCGCAGATGCCTCGGAAAATGTGATTCAAAATTATTTCAAGGACTATCGCAAATATTTTGACCTTACAGATGCTCCCGTTGACGTTTTTTATCTCTACTATGTGGAAGACCGCAACCAGGCCGATGCATTTCACCAGATTCTGCAATTCTGGACTGACGAATACCCGGGAATTCATCCTCATATGCTTTATGTCCATAACACACTGATTCTGTTTTTCCGGTCTTTCCAGGAATCCTATCAGAAGCTGGAACAGTTTTTAGACACCCTGCATTTTTCGGAAGAAACCACCAGTCCGTCTCTGCAGCATCTGGTATTTCCGGATCTGATGCAGACACTGAATAAAATTACTAGACAGATCCGCCGCTATGAATCCATTCTCTACTGCAATGGACAGGCTACCATTCCCATCAGTAATTCCAATAATTTGCTGAAAAGTATTCAGGATTGTATTCAGGGGATTTTTAAAACCGATTCTTCCGGAACTCCAGCCATCCATACTTTGACAGAATTGATTGAACATTTACAGAACATTGATCTTTTAAAACAGATTGCCCCTTCCATTATTATGACCGCTGTTTCTGACATTTCCGCTTTTCATGTGGTAAATGCCGTTGATTTCCTTATGGGGCTGAACCAGTTGGAGAATCCTGAAGAATATAAAGAGGCTTTGATTCAGAAAATTCTTGATCTGCATCGGCTGGCAACTTCCGCCAAGTCCACAGGAGATATCAGTGACCGAATCAAACGCTATGTAAACGACCATATTTCCAATTCTGAATTGTCTTTAAAATGGATTGCCGAGCATGAATTTTATATGAATGTAGATTATTTGAGTAAGAAATTTGTGAAAGAAACCGGACAGAAATTCTCTTCTTATCTGACAGAAATGCGGGTAAATAAAGCAAAGGAACTTATGTCTTCCGCGGATGCTGATACTATTTCCAACATTGCAGAACTTGTCGGATGTGGAAATAACCCTATGTATTTCTCACAGATTTTTAAGAAAGTCACAGGAATGAGCCCTACCAGTTATTTAAAACAGCTGCATGGAACCGTTTCTGAATAAATTTGCCGCAGAACACGATAACCATATACTCCGTGTTCTGCGGCAGTGTTTTTCTATCATTCCAACATCCCGCTTCCGGCCAGTACCCGGCTGCTGAATGTTTTTACTTCTCCATCAAAATCAACTCGTATCTTTTTCTCGTTTAGTTTTACCACCACACCCTGTCCAAATATCTTATGTGTCACCACCACACCTTCCGCCATCTGTTCCATAAATGCCTGGAATTCACTATCTGACAATGCTTTTGGAGCTGCTGCTTTTGTATCCGCTCCTGGCAGATGAATGTTTCCAGCTGTTGCTTGGATAACACGTTTCTTCGGCGCTGCCTTTCCCAGAAATTCATCGCAGAAGCTGGAGGTCTGCTTCATCATAAATAAAAAGAGCCGGTTCTTCGCCCTTGTGGCTCCTACGTAGAACAACCGCCGCTCTTCTTCGTAGGTCTCCAGTTCTTCTCTCGGTGCCGTCTTTAGATTCACCGGAATCTGATCCGGCAGAATGCCGTCTACTACATCGAGAAGATAGACCGTATCATATTCCAGTCCCTTGCTGGCATGAATCGTAGATAAGATAAACGGGCAGGTCGGGTCCTGTTCCTTCTCTTCAATAAGCTTTCGTAATTCATGAAGCCGTTCCACCAGCCGAAGTGGACTTTCCTCCAATGAAGCCAGCATTTTCAAAGTGTCGAGCTTCGTGTCTTTGATCTCGCTTCTTTTCAAATAATCCTGATAACCCATGAACTGCACAATCCGATGGATTGCTCTGGATGCCGGTTCTGTCAATAAATGTTCCATATGGGTTGCTACTGATTTGATGTTTCCTTTGGTATATCCATCCAGTCCCTCATAAGAAAGAGCTGTCTCCCATACGGATAGATTTTTTTCCCTGCTTAGTTCTGCAATCTGAAGTGCGTCCTGTTTCCGGATATAAGTATTGAGTTTATAATAAATCAATAGAAACAGATCTGTATTTTTCGGATCAGCTGCCAGTTTAATAATGTTACTGATATCCTGCACCACCCGATGGGTAAAAAAGGTCAACTCTACGTTTCGCATACGATAAGGAATTCCTCTTCGCTCCAACAGATCAATGAGTGGAAGTACACATTCATGCTCCGGGTAAAGCACTGCCGTCTGCGTTGTACATCCCTCTGCCACTTTCACCAGATAGGAATACTGCGCTTTTCTGGTACCAACGGAGATTTCCGTCACGTTCTGTTTTCTTTCTTTGGAGGGACGCATATGTTTCTCATGACGCAGGGTATTTTTCTGGATAAACCGGTCTGCTGCCAGAACAATGTTTCCATCAGAACGAAAATTTTCTTCCATGAGCAGCACTTTCGCTCCCGGATGATGATGCTCAAATTCCAGCAATGCCTCCGGGTAAGCGGCACGGAATCCATAAATGCTCTGATCCTCATCTCCCACCATAAAAAGATTCTCGGATTTCGATGCCAGCAGTGCAATGATGGCATGCTGGATTTTCGATGTATCCTGTGCCTCATCCACGCAGATATAAGGGTATTTCTCCTGAAAATATGCAAGAAGTTCCGGAATTTTCCGAAGCATGTTATAGGCATAGACCATCTGGTCATCGTAATCCATAAGCTGCTGTTCCCGAAGCTGTCTGCAGTACTCTTTGTAGATCGCTGCCAGATGAATCTCCGCTTCTTCTTCCAGCTTCTGGATTTCTTTTTCATTCAGCATCCGGTTTTTTATGTAAGTAATCAATGTCCGGACATTTTTCAGATCACCTTCTGTTGGGTATACCCGCTCCGTCTGCTGATAAATGCCCGACAACATGGCAGAAATCCGCTTTTCATCCGTGAGCAGCTGAAATGCCATCCTGCCCGTCTTCCAGCTATAGTACTGAATCACCCGGGCACAGATACCATTAATGGTCCGAAATTCCAGACGTTCTGCCATCTCCTGTCCGAATTTTACCGCAAACCGATCTGCCATATCCTTCGTTGCCGCCACCGTGTAGGTGACTGTCAGAATTTTTCCCGGATCCATTCCTTTACAATAGATCATGTAACCCAGCCTCGTCACCAGCACTGTCGTTTTCCCCGATCCCGGCACCGCCAGAAGAAGCACTGGACCGTCTACACTCTGCACGGCACTTTTTTGCTGCTCATTTAATTGAATGGAAAATTGCTGTTCAAACTCCTGCCAGGTCATGAATATAAAGTCTCCCGTCCTTTCATTTTCTATCATTTTCAGAGCCATACACATGACTCTGGATGATTACTTTTTCCATTATAGAATCAGGTGTCAGTCCATGTCAATTCGTTACTGTAGTCCACATCTGTATAAATTTTTCTTCTGCTAATACATTTCATAGTTTACAATCATTTTCAGATATGATTTAATAGTTGTACAAAACAGAATAACTTATTGTACAGTTGAAAGGAGGGTCTATGACTCCATTCGTCCAACAAATGCTTGGCAGGCGTAAAGAACTTGACGAGAACATATCAGCCATTCAACAGAAACTTCTAAATTATCCCGATGGCAAACTAATCTGTACCCAAAACGGCAAATACATCAAATGGTATCACAGTGATGGTCATATTCAGACCTACATTCCCAAGAAGAAAAGAGAATATGCAGAACAACTCGCAGCGAAGAAATATTGGTCACTTCGTCTGGAAGAACTTGTCCGTGAACAACGAGCAACAGAAGCATACCTGCGATGTTATAGCAACATAACAGATACTGCAGATATAGAATCATCTGAACAGTTTCTCACAAATTCTCCTGTAGCAAAAGAACTTCTTACCAATATCCACGCTGATCAGCCCCAGTCCACTCGTGAATGGCTGGCATCCCCTTACAAACATAATGAAAAATACCCGGAACAATTGATTCATAAAACAGCAGGCGGCATTTACGTCCGATCAAAATCGGAATCTCTAATTGCCTTTTTCCTGCATATGAATGGGATCCCTTTTCGGTATGAATGTGAACTTCAGCTGGGTGAAATCACTGTCTATCCGGATTTTACAATCATGGATCCCAAAACAGGGAAAATCTATTATTGGGAACATTTTGGCATGATTGATGATCCTTCTTATGCCAGAAGCGCAATGATAAAAATCCAAAGCTATATTGCAAATCGAATTTATCCAACGATTCAATTAATTATGACGTATGAGACCAAAATGAATCCGCTGGATACAGAGAGTATAGAGAAAACAATTCAACATTACGTTAAGTAAATCGAAAACTTTACTTTTGGACATATGCAGTTTTAATCTCTGCTGACACCCATTTTGATCTGTCATGCAATCAATTTTCTTGATTTTTCGCGGTTGGAGCAGATCATTTGGCTATATACAACTTTTCAATAGCTCTGATACCCAAAATTGAAAAGCAAGTTGGGTGTAACGAGAACCTCAACGTCTATCTGCCCAACAGCCAGAAAAAAGCTCGCGGAAATGTCAGAAAAACGGCAAAAATCATCATCCGTGCAAGCTCGTGAGGGCAGAATTCAAAAAGAAATCTCTATATGCCCAAACTTCAGCAAAGATCAGCTGCGCGACAAAAAATCTCTGACATCCTTTGCAAGAATCTGCCCCAGCGCGTACTCAAACCGCCCACACTGGAAAAGGAGAACCACCGAGCGGTTCTCCTTTTCCATATTCTATCTTCTATTTTTGATCTTATGCTTCGCTTCTTTTCTTCATCATCATCAGATATCCCAGTGTCAGCACAATGCCGACCGGAAGGGAGATCCATGCAGACTGGACAAATCCTGCAACAATGTAGGTAATAAAGGAAATGGCAGCCACGCTGACTGCGTAAGGCAGTTGTGTGGATACATGGTTTACGTGGTTGCACTGGGCTCCGGCAGATGCCATGATCGTTGTATCGGAGATCGGGGAGCAATGGTCACCGCAGACAGCTCCTGCCATGCAGGCGGAGATAGCGATGGTCATCAGGGTCGGGTTGGTTGCCTGGAATGCATCTACAACAATCGGAATCAGAATACCAAAGGTACCCCAGGAAGTTCCGGTTGCAAATGCCAAGAAACAGCCTACCAGGAAGATGATTGCCGGAAGCAGATTTACAATTCCAGATGCGCCTCCTTTGATGATCGCAGCCACAAACTCTGCAGCACCCAGGCTGTCAGTCATGGCTTTCAAGGTCCATGCAAAGGTCAGGATCATAATAGCCGGTACCATGGCTTTGAAGCCCTCCGGGATGCAGTCCATGCACTCTTTAAATCCAAGCACTTTACGACTCACATACAGTGCAATCGTTATTACCAGTGCAAATGCACTTCCTACAGCCAGACCTACGGATGCATCACTGTTGGAGAATGCAGTTACAAAATTCTCACCTGCAAAAAATCCGCCGGTCCAGATCATTCCAATGACACAGCAGACAATCAGAGAGAGAATCGGAATTACCAGGTCTTTTACGCCTCCATTTCCAACAGTCACTTCATCATTACCGTCACCATATGGACGATCCGGTGTAGTGAACAGATCACCATTTTTTGCATTGTCTTCATGCACTTTCATAGAACCGAAGTCAATGTTCAGAATTGCAATAGTCACCATCATAACAATCGTCAGCAATGCATAGAAGTTATAAGGAATAGCACTGATGAACAATGCCAGTCCGTCTTCCCCCTCTACAAATCCGGTAACTGCTGCTGCCCAGGAAGAGATCGGTGCAATAATGCAGACCGGCGCTGCAGTCGCATCAATCAGATAAGCCAGTTTTGCACGTGAGATATTGTGCTTATCAGTGACCGGACGCATAACACTTCCTACCGTCAGACAGTTAAAATAGTCATCAATAAAAATCAGAACACCAAGTGCAACGGTAGCCAGCTGTGCTCCGGTGCGGGTCTTGATATGTTCGCTGGCCCAGCGTCCGAATGCAGCAGAACCGCCTGCCTTATTCATCAGACACACGATTGCTCCCAGGATAACCAGGAAAATCAGAATGCCGACGTTGTAACTGTCAGACAGCACACTTACAACACCGTCCTGGAAAATGTGAACGATAGTTCCTTCAAAACTAAAGCCTGAATAGAACAGGCCTCCAACTAAAATTCCAAGGAACAGTGAGGAATACACCTCCTTGGTGATCAGTGCGAGCGCGATTGCCACAACCGGTGGTACAAGCGCCCAAAATGTGGCGTACATAGCAGGTACATAATCCATAACGAAAAGTTCTCCCTTCTTTTGTAAACATGATAGATCCAGAAACAAGAAAAGCCATGAACACAATTCTTTTGACTGCGTTCATGGCCTTATAATTTTGTCTGACCAATGATAGCTCTCCACAGTCCTGTGACAGTCTGACACATCTTCTGCGGCAGACCAGAAATCCTTTCTTCGGAAATGTCCGGATCTCTTCGGCGGTATTCCCTTTCCATGACTGACAGTTTCCGACCTGTATCAGCCTGTACTCATGAAGCCCGCGCCTCTATCATTTTTACGTTTTCTTTTTCTGCTATGCTACCACGATTATTAGAAAAGAGCAACCCTTTCTTTAAATTTTTTTGAAAAACCCGGGAGCAATGTTGCAGATCACGAACAAACTGACCAACCGAAGTGACATTCTGTGAGCGGAACCGCTCGCGCTAAGTCCTCGATCCAACAGTACTAACATTCGAACATCGTCTCTGACTCGTTCTCATGAAGTACTGGGACTGCGGACGTTCCTTTCACAGAATGTCACTTCTCTCCCAGATTTTCCGTAACCTGCAACATCTCATCCACATCTTCCAGTTCTCTCTTATCAAGAATATCTACATATTTACAGGCACGCTGCTTCAGTACCTTCCGTCCTCCCTGGTCGCCGGTGAGGGACATAAGCTCCGGGATAAGATCTGCGCGGAACATACAGGGATTGCCGGGGGTGCTGCCGCAGCGGAGAGACAGGGTCTCCCATCGGGAACATTCCTCTGCCAGTGGCCCGGAAAAAGCTGACTGCTCACGGCTGACTGCTGCCCGGATCAGTTTTCGGACACTGTCCAAAGTAAGATGGGGCTGGTCTGCTACCATAAACATGAGATAGTCCTTCTCTCCGATCATGGACTGCCCTTCTTTCGGCTGCCCAGAGACCGGATCCTGTGAGATGACCGCCTCAATTCCTGCCCGGATCGTATAAGACGCTCCCAGCCTGCTCTCCTCGCAGAACACTGCCTGCATGCCTGCCATCCCGCATCTTTCAAAGATATCCTGTACTTCCTCCAAAATCTCCGCATACTGGGTCACAACAGTGACGGTCAGCTTCTCTCCCATCTTCTGCTTTAATTTCAGCAACAACTCCAGGCCATGCCGGTACAAAGGCTTACCTTCATACAGATATAACAGCTTATTACTTCCAAAACGGCGGCTGTTTCCAGCCGCCATATAAATCACATGTATCATCTATTCTTTTACCCGGTGATCGGTCTCTTTCCATTCCGGATCAATCATACCCATAAGAATTTTTTCCGGGGTGAAGGGTACAGTTCTGTGCCACACACCGGTTGCACGGTAGATGGCATGGGCCAGTGCCGGAGCCGGCGTATTAATAACGATCTCACCGATAGATTTGACACCGAAGGGTCCCGACGGTTCATAGCTGGTCTCAAATTCCACATGAATATTTCCCACATCCTGACGGGTAGGAATCTTATACTGCATGAAATCGCCTTCTGCGATTTTTCCATTGGCATTGTAGCTGACATTTTCATAGAGTGCCATACCGATCCCCTGTCCAATGCCGCCTTCTGTCTGGACTCTCGCCAGATTCGGATTGACCGGGATACCGCAGTCCACGACAGCTTCATAATCAAGGATTTCCACGCTTCCGGTTTCTTTGTCGAGTTCAATTTCCACCATGCCTACCATATAGGGAGGCGGAGAGACCGGTGAAGAATAGGTTGCGGTCACATCTACCGGAATCAGGTTATTGACCTGGGATTTGGTGGCAATATCTGCCAGACTGACAGATTTATCCCCATTTACGAGATAGACTTTTTCACCGTCAAATTCCACCTCTTCCGGCAGGCATTCAAGAAGCTGGGCTCCAATCTTCATAATATTTTCCCGCAGTTCCATAGCCGCATTCTGCGTTGCCATACCGGTAATATAGGTTGTGGAGGAGGCATAGGAACCGGAATCATAAGGAGACGCATCCGTATCTGCACCGAAGACTACGATCTGATCCGGCTCACAGTCCAGTACTTCCGCTGCCATCTGCGCCAGAATCGTATCGCATCCGGTACCCATATCTGCTGCACCGATCATCATATTATAAGTTCCTTCATCGGAAAGCTTCAGTGTACAGGAACCAACATCTACATTAGAAATACAGGAGCCCTGCATGGCAATGGCCATACCGGATGCCCGCACTTTACCGTTGCCCATATCTCTCACCGGATATTTTTCTTTCCAGTGGAAATTGTCAGCACAATGTTCGATACAGCGGTCCAGTGCGCAGGCATTGGCTGTCTCTCCAAAATATGCCGGCATAAACATGCCTTCCCGCACAATATTTTTCATTCGAAGTTCTACCGGATCCATATGAAGCTTCTCTGCCAGTTCATTGACCGTGGACTCCAATGCGAAAATTCCCTGGGTCGCACCGTAACCACGGTACGCACCTGCCGCCTGCACATTGGTGTAGACCACATCACAGGAAAACCGGGTTGCCTCACAACCACCCGTATAGAGAGGAATTGCTTTGTGACCTGACAGTCCTACCGTCGTCGTGCTGTGTTCTCCATAAGCACCTCCATTGGACAGTGTATAAAGGTCAATGGCACGGATATGTCCGTCCTTCATAGCGCCCAGACGAACGGTTACCTCCATCTCATGACGGGGTGACGCAATGGTCTGGCATTCTCTTCTGCTGTAAATAATCTTGCTGGGTCGTTTGGTCATCCAGGTAACAAACGCCGGATACACCTCACAGACTGCCGTCTGCTTGGCACCAAACCCACCGCCGATCCGCGGTTTTTCAGCACGGACCTTGGATTTGGGAATGCCAAGAGCCGTGGCAAGGATACGGCGCAGATGGAAGACAATCTGGGTAGAACTAATGCAGTGAAGTCGTCCGTAACGGTCAATTTCACAGTAAGCACGGATCGTCTCCATATACCCCTGCTGAGCAGCTTTAATCCGGTACGTATGCTCAATGACTTCTTCGCAGTCAGCGAGCACTGCTTCCACATCACCATGAGCATCCTCCTCATGATGAATGAGATTTTTCTTCACATCACCGGTATTTCCATGGGACATCCAGTTATCCTCCGGATGCACCAGCACCGGATTGTCAAGGGCCTTGCGGAAATCCAGCACCGGTTCCAACACCTGATATTTAACTTTGATGACACGAAGTGCTTTGTCCACTGCTTTTTCTGTTTCTCCGGCTACAATTGCCACTGCATCACCTACACTCCGGACTCTCTGGTCAAGAATGAGACGGTCATAGGGGGACGGCTCCGGAAAGGTCTGTCCTGCAATACTGAATCGGTTCTGCGGTACATCCTTCCATGTATAAACTGCCACAATGCCCGGTACTTTCATTGCTGCTGCCGTATTGATATCTTCGATCAGGGCGTGAGCATGGGGACTTCTCAAAATCTTCACCACCAGACAGTCCTCATGCACAATATCATCCATGAATACCGGTTTTCCAAGGAGCAGCTGCTCAGAATCTTTCTTCGGAATGCATTTTCCAACCGCATGGTAATCTTTCCGGTCACGTTCAAATTCCTTCATGCTTCCACTCCTTTCCGATATCTTCTCCATAGACGCCTGCTTCCAGATCAAGGTCTGCGCCCTCTTTTTTGCTGTTCAAATAATTTCTGAGAGAGCGAAGCTGACTCTGATATCCGGTACAACGGCATAAGTTGCCGGACAGATATTCCAGAATTTCCTCATCTGTCGGATCCGGATTTTCTCTGAGCAGCGCCACAATATTTACAATGTATCCGGGATTGCAGAATCCACACTGATCTGCTCCCTGAGCAGCGAAGAAATTCGTAAAGGCTTTCGCTTCTTCCTGTAATCCTTCCAGTGTATCGACTTTCCGTCCATTGGCACGCCCCACCGGCGTACTGCAGGAAAGCACCGGCTTTCCGTCAAGCAGAACTGTGCAGAGTCCGCAGTTGCCGCTCTCACAGCCGCGTTTTACGGAATAACATCTGTGTTTTCTGCAGAAGTCCAGAAGAACCATATCTGCATCTACGGAATCGGTGACTACTTTTCCGTTTAATGTTATTTTCACATCCATCAGTCGAGTTCTCCTTTCAGTGCCTGCATGGCACGTCTTACCAGCACGCGACAGACCGTTTTACGGTAAGCCGCACCTGCTCGCATGTTGCTGCCAAATCGAATTTCATCACATACCTGTCCGGCAAATGCATCCATCTGCTCATCACTGAGTTCCGAAAGTTCCCGCTCCGGAACCACGACTACTTCCGCCAGATGAGGGGTCGCACCAATGGCCGCAGCATATCCGTCTGCCCGTTTTGCCACAGCACAGGTCAGCACCGGGAAATCCGTGGACTGGTTCCGCTGACTTACATAGACAACGCCTTTCACATTTTTCGGCACAATAACCGCCACCAGAATATCTCTTGTTTTTCTCGGAAGTTTTACAAAGTCGTTAAGATCCATCATACCTGCATGATGAAGCTCCACCTTCGCACCCAGGGCGCGGAAGATGGTCATCACATCGGAAAATCCGAAGCGTCCCCAGATGCTGCCGCCTACGGTTGCTACATTTCTAAACTGCACACCTACAATATGACGCACAGATTCCCGGAATGCACCTCCAGTATAAGTATTTAATGCTTCATCTGTCTCCAGATCACGTAAGGAAACATATGCGCCAATGCGGAACGCCTCCTCAGTTTCCTCAATTTTATCAAGGCCGAGGCCGCACAGATCAATGGCAGTTCCCATCGTCTTATTTCTCATTTTCTGCCAGAGCATACCGGCCAGAATGAAATTATTCTTTTTCTGATACAGATCGTAAGCCTCTTCGAGACTTTCCGCCCTCACATACTGATTATAATAAAGCATGGCTCCCTTTCTTCTTATCTTTTTTGTATTTTTCAGAACAGACTGCACTCATACATGGCTTCCCACCGAAGCTTCGCCTGTTCCAGAAATGGTATCAGGTTCTCTTTTTCTGAAAGCTCCGTCTTCCAGGCCAATCCACATCCGGCAGAAATCTCCGACGGTAGGGGAATGAGCCTTCCCGGTATCTGTTCTTCCTCTGCTTTTCGCTCCATTTCCATGGCAGCGGTGGTTGTCGCAAAGGTCACCACCAGCTGCAGATGTCTGATCCGCATCTTACGGACTCACGATCAGAGACGCTTTTGACATGGTCTCTGCGATCTCATACATATTCGTTACTTCTCCGACTTTCAGTTTTTCAGAAAGTCCATAGAAATTAAGGCAGGTTCCACAAGTGAGAATTCTGACCCCTCTTAACTCCAACTCTTTTAAATCATCAAGAGATGCAGAACCTTCGCAGGTCAGATAGGCCCCGCCATTGTAGAACAATATGGTTTTCGGCAGATCCTCCTGCTGGGACAGGGCATAGATAAATCCTTTGATCAGCACTTTTCCAAGCTCCGGATCCCCCTCACCCATAACCGAGCTGCGGATGACCACGACTTTGTTGGATGCCAGTGTTGGGCCACAGTTCACTTCCGGCATATTTCCGGCTTCTCTTGCTGCTTCTGACACCGTAATCTGTACGCTGTATTTTCCTTCGTCCAGCTTCTGGCTTGTCACTGCACATCCAGTCTGTTTTGCCATCTTGGTCAGGTTTTCCACCGCAATTTCATTGTCTACATAAGTTTCCACCACATCGCCTGCCTTTAAAGTCTCCATGGCTTTCTTCGTCTTCACCACCGGAATCGGGCATGCATCCCCCATAGCATTGACTGTCATCATCGCTCATTTTCTCCTATCTTACATAAATGTCTTTTTCTTTTTTGGATACGAACCTGCCGACCATTGCCGCCGGAAGTCCCGCACCCTGTAATTCTTTTAAAAATGCCCCCGCCTGCTCCGGTTTTACTGCGAACAGAAGTCCGCCGGAGGTCTGAGGATCAAATAATAATTCTTCCATGGAAAATGGAATCCAGCTGGAAAATTCCACCCGGTCTCCCACATGGTTCCGGTTTCTCTGGGCTGCCGCCGTCAGAAGAAATTCTTCCGCACAGTGGATGGCGCCCCGGATTACCGGAATGGAAATGGAATCAATCTCAGCAGAAATCTCCTCGTTGATCATCTCACTTAAATGCCCCAGAAATCCGAATCCTGTCACATCCGTGCAGGCATGGATCTCATAGTGATGGCTGATTTCCGCTGCTTTTTTATTCAGAGTGGTCATGGATGCCGCCGCTTCCTCCATCGCTCCTTCCGGGGCCAGTCCCACGCGATTTGCATTACACACCAGTCCCACTCCCAGTTTTTTCGTAAGAATCAGCACATCCGATGGCTGTCCCTGATTATTTCCGTAAATATGATCCGGATGCACTACCCCCGTCACAGACAGTCCATACTTTACATCGTTGTCCATGATGGAATGTCCTCCTGCCAGCGTGCCGCCTGCTTCGATCACTTTCTCTGCGCCGCCCTGCATAATCTTTCCCAGGATATTCAGATCCATTTGTTCCGGAAAACAGACAATATTAAGGGCTGTCTTCACTGTTCCGCCCATGGCATAAATATCACTCAAGGCATTGGTCGCTGCGATCTGCCCGAAGAGATAGGGATCATCCAGCATGGGCGGAAAGAAGTCCAGAGTCTGTACCACTGCCACCTCGTCAGAGACACGGTACACCGCCGCGTCATCTTTGCTGTCATATCCGATGAGCAGATTGGGATCTTTCTCTCCTCTTGGAAGTTTATCCAGTACATGACTTAAAAGATCCGGACCAAGCTTCGCGGTGCAGCCGCCGCCTTTACAAAATACAATTTCTTCCGCCACTCGTTCCTCCTTCATAGTCAAAATTTCAAACTATTGCTGTGCTGCTGCAATGTTCTTCACCCCACGGACTGCCGCAAGCACTTCTTCCTCTTTATTATAATAGGAAAAGCTGAATCTTACCATCCCCTGTTTTTCCGTTTGAAAATATTGATGCATGAGAGGTGCGCAGTGGGCACCCGCTCTGGTAATGATACCGAACTCTTCCTGGAGCCAGTCACTGACTTCGGATGCGTCCATATCACCGATATTTAATGAGACGACAGGGCAGCGGACTGCCGCCGGATCGGAAAAATCACCGTAAATTTTTATACCTGGAATTTCCCGGACCCCATCGTAAAATTGCTGCATGAATCGGTGTCCTTTCTCATAAATAGCTGGCAAACCAATGTTCTGAATCTCCCGCACCGCTGCCAACAGTCCAGCGATGCCGTGTCCGTTCAGTGTGCCGGCCTCCAGATGTTCTGGATAGTCATCGGGCTGCTTTTTCAGAAAACTGTGGACTCCGGTACCACCGCTTTTAAAGGGACGGATCTCTACCTCTTCTCTCACGTAAAGTCCGCCTGTTCCCTGGGGACCCATAAGGCTCTTATGTCCGGTAAAGCAGAGTACGTCGATCTGCATTCTCTCTATATCAATGGGCAGCACTCCCGCCGTCTGGGACGCATCCACCACAAATAGGAGGCCATTCCGTTTCGCAATCTGTCCCATACGATACAGATCCACCACATTTCCGGTGAGATTGGAGGCATGGGTACAGATGACAGCCCTTGTCTCCGGCCGGATGGCGGCTTCGATCCCCTCATAATCGACGGTTCCCTGTTTCCCGCTTTTCACAATGGTAAGAGAGATTCCATTTTGTTCCTGTTCTGCATACAGGGGGCGAAGCACGGAATTATGTTCCAGTTCCGTAGTGATCACATGGTCTCCCGGTACAAAGATTCCGCGAATTGCCATGTTCAGCCCTTCGGTAGAATTAGAGGTAAAAACAAGCCTCGACGGATCTGTTCCACCGAAAAATTCTGTCAGAGTCCGTCTTGCTTCATAGATCACCCTGGATGCCCGAAGGGATGTGCTTCCTGATCCTCGGCCGGAGTTTCCCATATTTCTCATGGCATCTGCCACCGCTTCAATCACCGCCTCCGGCTTTCTCAGGGTGGTCGCCGCATTATCAAGATAGATCATCTGTTTCCTCCAGCAAAACCAGAATCGTTCCACCGCAGACCATGCCTTCTTCTTCCGCATTATCCGTAGTCATGCGGATTCTGATTTTTTCACAGGCCGGATGGGGAACTCCTTCCCTTATCTTATAAAAATGTTTCCTGCATGCCATGATCACTTCCGCTTCCGCACATCCTCCACCGATGGTTCCCACCACACGTCCCAAAGAGGTCACCACCATCTGGGTGCCTGCGCTTCGCGGTGCACTTCCGTGTTTTTCAATAATGGTACAGAGCATTTTCTGCTCACCATCATCCGGCGCTTTTGTCAGTTCTTCCAGCACCTGCTCATCAAGGGCTGTCTCTTTGGCATGCTCACTTCTCACTTTTACGATTTCACTCATCACCGACAAGGCAATCTCTGCCGGTGTCTGTGCTCCGATAGGCAATCCGATGGGTGCATGAAGGGACTCCACCAGCTCCGGTGCAAATCCGGCTTCCACCAAGTCTTTTTTCACAAGGAAAGACCGTTTCTTCGATCCCATCATACCGATATACGCATGGGATTTCTTAAAAATTTCCAGCAGGCATTCCTGATCAAACCGATGTCCTCTGGTCATGCACACAAAATAGTGATCCCTGCTGCCCGTCATCTGCCGCAGAAGTTCTGCATAGTCGCCACAGAACACCTGATCAGCGCCTTCTCTTCTGGCGCTCTCTGCAAAAAGAGGCCGGTCTTCCAACACCACAATCTCAAAATTCAGAAGCTTTGCCATGCGGATCAGCGCAGTCGCCACATGCCCGGCTCCGCAGATCACAAGCTTTGCCTGCTTTCCCAGGGGCTGCACAAATACTTCCTGCCCGTCTATCCGCTGAAGTCCTTTTCCACACAACTGCCGGATGCGGGACTCTGTAAAAAATGCACCCTTTCGGCTTTGCATCGTACCGTTTTCCACAAACACTTTCTCGCCTGCAGATGATCCCTCTGTCACCGTAGCAAGAAACGCTTCTTTCTCTCTGTTCCATGCCCCGACAGAGGCATAAAAATGATCTGTTCTATCCATTTACATATCCACAGACCGCTTCCAGCACGCTGCCGCCAATGCTCCGCGCTTTATCCGAGATGGTAAAGCAGTTGGCAAGCTCGCTCTCTCTCGGATCAATGTCCGCGATCTTGAATCCTTTCTGAAAATGATAGCCTTCCCGGATGAGTCCCCGGATCATGCCTGAAATAGATGCCTCCACTGACACATAAGAACCGGAAAATGTGCCGTCCTCTGTCATTTTCTCATAAATCCGGGCAATCTCCTTACCCTTTTCCACGATATCTCCGATCTGACGGATATTTTTCATATAACCGGCTGCCTCCGCATGGAGAACCCTCTCTTTCGTAAAACCGCCGATGTTACCGGGAATTCCGGTATTGGGTAATGCCGACCCGGTCGTAAAAATGCGCGCCAGATTATGGCCCCGCATGGATTCCACCACCAGATCCACATCCTCACCTGCGGTAAATCCGGGACCAACTCCAATAACCAGCGGTGCCATCTCTTTTGCAGTCCCCAAATTTTTCTTTGCAATAATGGCGTCCACCACAATATCCGGTTTCAACAATGGGATGGAACTGCCCTCCGGATCCACCAGGAGGGGCACACGTCCCTCTTCCAGCACATGGTTTACAGAGGCTCTGTCCGCTGAAGCAATCCGCTCTGCCGTCACACCTTCCACCGTCGCCGTTCCATCATAGACTGCCTCGGAAAAGGATACCTGCCGTCGAATAGCCGCAGGACTGTCGGTTTCCAGCACCAGCACCGGGAATCCGGCCCGAAACAGCCGATGCACAATGCCTGTGGCCAGGTCTCCGCCTCCCCTGCAGATAATCAAAATTTTTTTATTCATAATCCCCCACTGCCTCCTGCCAGGTGCGAAACAAAAACTTCTGCTCTGATTTCTCTGACAGCAGTACATGAAATTCTCCGGAAAAGTTCATTTCCCGGAGTTTTTCCTCATAGGCCTTCCGAATCAGACGAAGTTCTGCAATTCCGACCGTTTTTTTACCGGAAATTCCGGTAAGCTCTGCCATCCTATCAAATCGGAAGATTACATCCTGACAGGACTTTCCCAAATCCCAGATTCCAAGCACCAGAATCACATCCGTCGCTTCTGCCGGAATGACCGGCTCGTGCTCTGCCGGGTATTTCAAAGAATAATGTTTCGCACCATCTGCTTCTATTAAAACATAATCGGCAGCGATCAGCAAGTCACGAAACACAGGTTCCGGCAAAGAACCTATTTTCTGCTTCTGCCCAGGACACAGACTTCCCGCCATGCAGTATCCGGTCCTTTTTATTTTTTCCCTTATAGCAAAAGAATCGCAGGAAAGATCCGTGTCCGATTCCACCAGCATATGTGTGGTCGTCGTTACCAACACGGAAGCACCTTTCCTGCGATATTCTTCAGCCAGCCGATGGATGAGGGTGGTTTTCCCACCCGCACCAACAACTGCAATCTTTTTATTCTTCATCTTCAATATCCCACATCTTGCGGACTGGTTTTGAATTCTTCGGCAGGACAATGTTTAACAGAATAGCTGCCAGAGAACAGGGAACAATACCGGAGCCGCCAAATACCAGCTGAATATAATAGGGCAGCTGGGAGGTTGCTCCATTGGTTGCACCCAGACCATATCCCAGACCGATGGCTACCGAAATAATCGTAATCTCACGGCTTCCAATAGGTTCCTTGGTAATCAGCTGGATACCGGAGATCAGGATGGATGCAAACATCATAACAGCAGCACCACCAAGTACAGACTGGGGCATCACAGACATGATGGCTCCGATTTTCGGACAGAAACCACAAAGGATCAGGAAAATAGCGCCCATGGAAATCGCAAAACGATTGACAACCTTCGTCATGGATACCAGACCTACGTTCTGTGAGAAAGAGGTATTCGGCAGTACACCGAACAGTGCCGCAAATGAAGAACCAAGTCCGTCGCAGATCACACCACCGGATAACTCCGTATCTGTTGCCTCGCGCGCCATACCACCCTCGATGCAGGCAGAAATATCACCTACCGTCTCGATAGCTGTTACAATAAACATAATGCCAATGGGGATAATGGCATTTGCCTGAAAAACCACATGCAGATCAGACAGGGCACCGAATCCAATAAAACTCGGCACTGCAATCCATGCTGCATTCTTAATCTGCTCAAAATTAACAACCCAGGAATAGGTATACTCTGCACCATCTGCATTGATACCTACGGTCGGAAGTACCAGTGTCATAACGACTGCCACTGCATAGCCTGCCAGAATACCGAACAGAATGGCTGCAGAAGAAAGCACGCTGTCCTGCGGTGCAAAATGCTTCAGCAGAATAATGACAATCAGTACTACAAATCCAAGAAACAGGTTCTGCAGAGAGCCATAATCTGCTTTTCCGCTTCCACCACAGAAGTAGTTAATACCCACCCCCAGAAGGGAAAGACCGATGGCAATGACAACAGAGCCGGTTACAATGGCCGGGAAAAATTTGCGAAGCGGTTTTAAAAACATTCCGAGAACGCCCTCGAAAATACCGCCCACAATACAGGCTCCCATAATAGCACCGTATGCAAGGATTCCGCCTCCACAGGCAGCCACTGTATTATTCAGCACCCCGAGGAATCCGGAAGAAGTTCCCATAACAATCGGCACTTTACCACCTACCGGTCCGATAGAAAAGAGCTGTACCAGGGTTACGATACCTGCCATAACCATGGCATTCTGCAGCAAAGCAGTACGGAGATCACCAAATCCGGCATCCGCAGTCAGTCCGCAGAGACCCATCACAATAATCAGCGGGGTCAGATTTCCAATAAACATAGCCATTACATGCTGTAATCCCAGCGGAATGGCCTGTGAAAGAGGAATTCTTCCTTCAAAATCATAAGGGGTAGAATTTTTTTTCATAAAATAAAGCCTCCAAAACTTTCGTAAAATATTAAACCGACTAATATTTTACGAAGTTCCGGAGGCCTGGTCAATGGCATGTTTCCTTATTTTTCCTACTTAACGTTCATTAGTTTTTCTTATAAATAAGTTATGCGTGAATACCTCTGTTCTCATCACCGGAAGTATTCACACCGAATTCATAATCATTACCCGGAAGAATGATGTTCAGAACAATACCTGCGATAGCTGCAATAGCCAGAGCAGTCAGGGTGATGGAAGTTCCACCGATGGTGAAGGTCAGTCCGCTGCTGAATCCAAGACCACACACAAAGATAACTCCTGCAATAATCAGGTTTCTGGATTTCGTCAGATCAACTTTATTTTCTACCACGTTGCGGACACCGATCGCAGAAATCATACCATAGAGCATAAAGCTGACGCCTCCGATGATGGAAGCCGGCATGGTACTGATAATGGCAGATACCTTCGGAATAAAGCTGATGATAATTGCAAATACCGCAGCGATTCGGATAACTCTTGGGTCATGCACACGGCTCAGCTCCAGAACGCCGGTATTCTCACCGTAAGTGGTATTGGCAGGTCCGCCAAGGAATCCGGCAAGAGAGGTCGCAAGTCCGTCACCAAGCAGGGTTCTGTGAAGACCCGGATCTGCCAGATAGTTTTCTCCAACAGTTGCTGAGATTGCGGACATATCACCTACATGCTCCATCATCGTTGCGATGGCAATCGGTGCCATAACGAGGATGGCCGTCACGTCAAATTTGCAGATCTGAATAGGCGGAATTCCCATAATACCTGCAGAGGCAATGGCAGAGAAATCAAGGATAGCAGAACCGTCCGGATTGGTGATGCCGATCATGTTCATAAACAGTGCTACTGCATAGGAAATGACAACACCCATAAGAATCGGGATGATTTTGAACATTCCTTTTCCCCAGATATTAAATACAATAATCACGGCTAGTGCCACAAAAGCAAGGAACCAGTTGGTAGATGCATTGTTGATGGCAGAGGATGCAAGGCTTAAACCGATGCAGATGATAACCGGTCCGGTGACTACCGGCGGGAGATATCTCATGACACGTTTTACACCTACCATACGGATAATCAATGCCAGTACCAGATACAAAAGACCTGCCACTACCACACCGCCGCAGGCATAGGCAGCCTTGTCGTTCGCACTCATTCCCGCATACATGCCGGTATCCAGATGGGCAACGGTGGAAAATCCACTTAAAAATGCAAAGGAAGAACCCAGAAATGCGGGAACTTTAAATTTTGCACACACGTGGAACAATAACGTACCAAATCCGGCACAGAACAGAGTGACTGCTACGGTCAGACCACGGGTTGGTCCCTCTCCGCAGGCATCCACAAAATAGCTGTTGACCAGAATCGGCACCAGGATGGTGGCTCCGAACATGGCAAACATGTGCTGAAGACCAAGGATGAGCATTTTAGGCACACCCAGTTGTCTGGCATCACGAATTACATCATTGGACTCATTCATAACTTTTTCCTTTCCTCTTTGGCTTGGTTAATTTGACCTTTTTAACTGTTATTATAGGAGTATTTATTTTTGAATACAAGAGTGAAATTACGATTGTCCAAAATAACTGTTCACACCCTGTACCAGTCCGTCTCCTAAAAGTTCCAGCGCGCTGTCTGAATGATCAGAGCAGGCATTTCCAAGCTCCATATCCACGGACGGCACCGTACTGTAGGAAGTCTGGGTCAGATCAATGCTCATACTTCCGCCGCCGTTGATCTTCGCGCCCTGTGCCCGCAGTCCTTCCACAAGGGCTGAACCCAATGCATTGTGTTCGCTCCAGTGGGAGGCCACCGGCTCCATAGATTTGAGACCGTCCGGTACGGAGATGTAGAAACAGCCTTTGTCATAATTAAGCCCATCCCCATCCCAGTGAAGGGCAATATGGCAGTCTGCTGCGTTGTTGCAGATAACCGTACGTGCCACATTATCAAGCTGTACATCATCCCCGTCACGAAGCATGAGAACATCATATCCTGCTGACAGCAGCTTCTCTTTTAAGATCTGCGCCATCCGCAGAGTGACGCTGCTCTCCGGTGTGCCATCGTTGAACGTCATGCCAGAAGATACAGCGACAGCCTCTGTCGCTCCGGCTGCGGTGGTGCCTCCGGTCACTTTAGCGGAACCGTCCGGATGGCACAGAGTCTTCACTTTTGTACCGCCAGAAGTGCCATGTCCGGCATTGACACCTACCACGATTTCTTTTCGGTTCTCCGCAGCTTTATAAAGCACTGCCGCACCGGAATTGATCTTCGAGTGGTCCGCGTAAGTCCAGGAGGGATCAAGGGTGATCTGACCGCCATCCTCATAAACCACCGGGGCAGGTGCCGCTTCGGTTTCTTCCGGTTCTGTTTTTCCCGATTCTGCTGCATCATCCACCGTTGGGACTTCTTTCAACTGATCTTCTGCATCAGTCTTCTCCTGTTCGTCACCTTCTTCTTCCGCTGTCTCCTCCGGCACAGGTTCTTCCTCCGCAGTCTCTACATTTTCCACTTCCGGCACCTCCACCTCCTGCGCTCCGCAGCCGCCTATTCCCAGCACCAGTACGCCCGTCAGCAGGCACATCACCATTTTCTGTTTCATCATCTGTCACCTGCTTTCCGATAACGGGTGGTCTGCAGCACCCATTTCTGATCCATCTTTCGTACTCCATCCTCAAACCGGATATGCAGATGGACACCACCGGCCCGCTGCTCCACTTTCTCGATGCTTCCAGCTCCGAATTTCGGATGTTCCACACTGTCGCCCACCTGATACTGCACCTTGCTGTCTCTGGTTTTCTTATATTCCTGCTCCCGACGGTAATGATCCCGCATAGGAACCGTGTGGTCGTGAATCTTCGATTTCAGCACCTTGTCATAGTCATGGTTCATAAGCGCTTCCCCGGCTTTATAATAAGGCGTCGGTGCCGCTCCAACCAGAGAACAGCAGTATTTCCAGGCGCTTCCGTGCTTTCCCGTCTGCCACTGGTACTTCTCCGGAATCTTCATATGTGCCTGCATATAATGGGCATATTCATGTTTATATAAATCCATCCGGTCGTCCCGGCTTAATGGATGTTCCACGGAATATCCCACAAACAGCAGGGAAAAATGAAAATGTTCCCGTTCTCCGCCTCCTGCCTGTGTATAAGAGCCAAGGCAATCTCGGTCCATTCCGAACGTCATCGGCACCTTCGCCCCTTCCAGATGGAATTTTTGATCCAGCTCTGCATAAAGTTTCCTGATCTGTGTAGTCAGAATCGGAATTTCTTTATGAAGAGCCTCATATAACATTTCTCTATCCAGCATGTCTCTTCCTCCATGGCTCCTATTATACGCATACCTGTGCATCTTACACAATATTAATTCAGCTCATTTATAAATATTGCAGCTTGAATTATTTTCATTTTCTGTTTATACTGGAAAGAAACATATTGGAAAAGAGGGAGATTTTATGCAGAACTTATCCATGAAACATCGGTGCATCATTGGATTTACATTATTTTCCATGTTTTTTGGTGCCGGGAACCTGATTTTCCCGCCTCTGTTGGGGGCACAGGCGGGAAGAGATACCCTTATTGCCATGGCAGGATTAGGTCTGACAGCTGTCCTGCTGCCGATCCTATCTGTCATGGCTGTGGCCCGGCACGATGGACTCACCAATCTGGTCGGCAGTATTCATCCGGTACTGGCTATCCTGTTCGCCGTCTTTGTTCATCTGATGATCGGACCCTGCGTGGCTATTCCGCGAACCGCATCCACCAGCTTTGAGATGGCGGTGGCTCCGTTTCTTCACAACAGTGATCAGACTTTATTCCTGATCCGCTGCGTTTACTCCTTTGTATTTTTCACAGTAGCTATCGTGATTGCGCTGAAACCAACCCATTTAAAAGACCTGCTCGGGAAGATCATGACGCCGGTCCTGTTGGTGTTGATTGCCGTAACCTTTTTCGGCGTCCTTGTAAAACTGCCGGCACTTTTTGCCGCACCCAATGCCTACTATGCAGAGCACCCCATCCGCAGCGGATTTATCACCGGCTACCAGACCATGGACATTCTGGCCGCCTACAACTTCGGCACAGTTATCTCCATGAACATTGGGTCCTTTAGCATTACGGATAAAAAAGCAGTTGCTTCCGAGACAATTCGCGCCGGCATCATGGCCGGCATCATGCTGATCATCGTCTACGGTGCCACCTCCTATATTGGAGCCGTGTGCAGTGTGGATTTTCCGGGCGCACAGAACGGTGCAGAAATCCTGACCTGGGCTGTCAAAGCATGCTACGGCATCTATGGGCAGCTGATCATCGGAGCTATTTTCTTCATCGCCTGCTTTAACGTATGCGTGGGACTTCTCTGCTGCTGTGCCACTTTCTTCCATGAGCTGCTTCCGAAGATTTCTTATGTGGCATGGCTGATCATTTTTGCAGTGTCCAGCTTCGTCATTTCCAGTGCCGGACTGAACTTTATCCTTACTATGTCCCTTCCGGTGCTGCAGATCATGTGCCCGGTTGCGATTCTGATTACGGTCTATGGATTAATTCGTAAACCTTAAACAGATATTTTTCATTGCTGTTGTGGCATAAAAAAACCGCAGGTCTGCGTGTTTCCACGCATTCCTGCGGATTTATGATTAACTCTGCAGCTTAATAATTTCCGGTAAAAAACTTGCTGTCGCGCTGCAACTGATAATCCTTAAAATAAGAAGAAAAATCAAGTTTCAGGTAATCGCAGAGATTTGCCAGCTCTGCCATAGTATTATCATTGACCTGAATGCCATGTTCCATACGATCTTTCTGAGCCAGAACCTCTTTTTCTCCGTGAGTATAGATTTTCTCTGCTCCGTCTGCTTTCGGGCTCTCCCGTAATGCTTCCAGATAATCTGAAAAATGCTTTTTGATCGCTTCCGGATCACCGAAGACTGCCGGATTCACTGCAATAAATCCATGACAGATACCGGTTTTGTCCGGGAAGGTACAGCATTTATCAGAAGTTACTCCCATGGAAAGGATAGAACTGAACAGCTCACAGAGCATACCGTAACCATAACCTTTATGGCCTCCGCTCACTTCCCTGTCGCCGCCAAGAGGCATGATTCCACCGCCCTTCTTGCCGACGATATTTGCCAGCACATCCGGTGCGCTGGTACTTTCCTGTCCGTCGCTTCCCAGTGCCCATCCGTGAGGCAGCTCTTTGCCCATCTTGTTGTACATCTCCAGCTTTCCTCTGGTTACCACCGTAGTAGAACAGTCAAAAAGGAACGGATACGGTTCTGCAGGCATAGCGACTGCAATTGGATTGGAGCCAAGCATGGCTTTCTTGCCAAAGGTCGGTACCATAATTGCTTCTGAGTTGGTACATGCCATTCCAAGAAGACCTTCATCACTTGCCATCTTTGCATAATACCCCGCAATGCCAAAATGGTTGGATTCCCGAACAGTTACCATGCCGATACCGGTAGTTTTCGCCTTCTCAATGGCCTTCTTCATGGCAAAGATGGAAATAAGCTGTCCCATGCCATTATGTCCATCGATCACTGCAGATACCGGTGTTTCAAATACCACCTCCGGCTTTGCCTGAGGATGGATGGTTCCTTTTTCAATTCCCTTGTGATAGCGCACCATACGCTGCATACCGTGACTCTCAATTCCATAAAGATCCGCCATCAGAAGCACGTCTTCAATGTCCTTGCTCTCTTCGTCACTGAACCCGAAAGCACGAAATGCATCATAACAAAATTTCTCTAATACCTGATAACTCCATTTTACATACCCCATACTCGTTCTCCTTTTTGGTATTACCAATTTATGAACAGATTATACCATTTCGCATATAAAAATACAATAAAAAAAAGAATAATTTACGGAATTTTTGCACTCCGCAAATCATTCTCTTTCTCATTTTTTACATACCAGAGATTTCTTTGATATAATTTTCTATGGTCTGCATATGCTCTTTCATACAGTTCTCTGCCAGCTCTTCATCATGGCTGATGATGGCACTGACCAGATTCCGGTGCTGCTCATCCACATGAGCCACCGACTGCTGCTTCTGCATGATATAAGCCCGGATGCCGGTGATAATGTTTTCCGTCAACTGGGCAGAAGCACTCATGACTCCGAAAATCATGGGATTTTTCGCCATCTCTCCGATCTTGATATGAAGCTGTCGGTCAAGATCTGCCCGCTCGCTCTCATCCTGAGAAGCATCCAGTTTCGCAATAATCAGCTGCAATTCCGCTGCATCCACCGGAGAACAGTTTCTGGCTGCCAATATGGCACATTCTACTTCCAGCGCAGCACGCAGCTGCTGATTCTGATAAACGCTGCTGTTATTCAGCCGAAACAGAATAGAGAGGGGCCGGATCATGCTGTTTTCCAGATTCTCGGAAATATAATTGGCTCCGCCATGTACCGTTGTAATCACGCCGAGAATATTCAGCGCCCGCAGCACCTCCCGCAGCATAGGTCTTGAAATTCCAAGAGCCTCTGCCATAACCCGCTCTGCCGGAAGCGCATCTCCCTTATGGAGCTTTCCTGACTGCACATTTTCAAGAATCTGATCCATAATTTCCTGAAAGGGATTTTCTTTTCGAATTTCTGTGAACATCTGTCTTTGCCTTTCCAGTCCCTTACTGTGCCAGTAATTCTCTTACCATGGTTCCGTCAAAGGAGACAGAAGCTACATGATTTACTTCGATCTGATAGAGCGCATTCGCTGCAATATGCTCTGCTGCCTGCTCCAGATCCCGAATACCGGATGTATGGGCGAAAATGTCCATGACTGCTTCCAGCCCTTCCTCCGTGACAATACATTCCTCTTTCTTCAGGCTCATTCTCTTTAACACCTTCGGCAGTGCAAATCTGGAAAAAATAATCTTCTTCTCTTCCTTCGTATAATCCGGAATCTCAATCACTGCAAAACGGGACATGAGAGGCGCACTGATCTGGGATTTATCATTGGCAGTCGCAATCGGGTACACACCGACTGTCGGCACCATACATTCCATATAATTGTCCGTAAATCCAAGGTTATCAAGAAGCGTTAAGAGTACATCAGCCGGATTTCCATTGCCTTTTCCTGATGCAGCTTTGTCAAGCTCGTTGATAATGAAAACCAGGTTGGACTCTCCTGCTGCCGAAAAGGCTTCCATAATAATACCGGGCTTTGCATTGGAATAGATACGGGAGCTTCCGGTCAGCTGCTCCGGATCATTGATGGAACTCATATCCAGGGTCGTCCACGGCAGTTTCAGAATCCGGGCTACTGCATAGGCAATCTGGGATTTTCCGGTTCCCGCCGGTCCCACCAGCAGAAGCCCATAAGCCGGAAGCGTATGGGTGCGGTTGATCTGAATAATGGTCTCGATAATTCTCTGTTTTACCCGCTCCATACCATATAATTCTTCATCCAGAATTCTTCTGGCTTCTTCCGGATCAATGGCTTCAAAATAATTATTTTTCCACTGTACATTCATCATAATGGACAGTGCTCTCTGTGCATGTCTTCTCTCTTCCGGGGACACCTCGTGGGAACGGGCCACAGCCAGGTTTCTTCTGGCCCACAGGCGGATATTTTCTGGCATGGTATTTCCGGCGCAGGTCATGAAATCTGTGATGCTCTGCAGGCTGGTGAGTTTCATCTCATCTCCTACTTCCTCGTAATCCTCATCCTCTTCGATCTCCTCCGGAGCATGGCTGGCAAAAAGACGGTCCATCATAAACTGCAGAAATCCATCCTCTGCGGATAACTTAGTGCCGCCGCCAAATGCAATCTCACGAATCTTGTAAACAGCATATCCATCCTCCCGATTCTTACCGGACAGACGCACATTGATGTGGTTCTCACCAAGCCAGCGTAAAAGGCTTACAAATCTGGCATCAATCTCCAGAATATCTGCGCTGAACTTGCCGTCTTCCTCTTCAAATTCAAAGGAAGAACGTTTCACCGGGTTAGTAAAGACACCGATGGAATGATGCTTCCACTGTCTACTGTGGTTATCCAGAAGAAGGATCGGCTGTTCCGGAGTTGCCTCTCCTGCATCGGAACGGAAGGTTGTATACGTACACTCCGCATGATTTCTCTCATCGGATACGTCGTTAAAATCAAATACTGGCATGTTACATCTGCTCCTCTATCTTTCAAATTTCATTCAATAAAGGAATCATAACATAAAACTAATTTTTTTTCATTTCTTTTTTCTTTTCCAGGTTATGTACAACTACACAGCAGGAAGCGTCACCGGTAATATTTACAACGGTACGTCCCATATCAAAAATACGATCCACACCTGCTACCAGGGCAATACCATCCACCGGAAGTCCGACAGAAGTCAGCACCATGGCCAACATCACCATTCCGGCTCCCGGAACACCTGCAGTACCGATGGATGCCAGCGTTGCAGTCAGAATAATGGTCAGCATCTGCGGCAGTGTCAGCTGAATACCATAGCAGGATGCAATGAAAATGGCACAGACGCCCTGATAAATCGCAGTTCCATCCATATTAATGGTTGCTCCCAGGGGAAGTACAAAAGAAGATACTTCCTTGGATACTCCCATCTTCTCCACACACTCCATATTGATGGGAAGTGTTCCTACAGAGGAAGAACTGGAAAAGGCAAAAATCATGGCCGGGAACATATTTTTAAAGAACTCAAGCGGACTCAGACCGCCGATTGCTTTTACCGTCAGGGAATATACCACTGCCATATGAATGATGTAGCAAATATAAGCAGCCAGAAGCACCATAGCCAGTGAACCGATAACTGCCGGACCATTGGCTGCAATGACCGGACACAGCAGACAGAATACACCGATAGGAGAAAGTCTTAAAATCAGCTCCATACATTTCATGAAAATGTCATTCAGATCCTGGAATCCCTGAATCACGCGGCTGTTCTTCTCTTCTCCGACCAGAATAATGGCAAATCCAAGGACAATTGCCATGACAATGACCTGCAGCATATTGGCATTTACCATCGGATCAAAGAAATTAGACGGGAAAATATTAACAATCGTGTCCATAAAGGAAACCGGTTCAGAAGCCTCATATACCAGATCCGTCGTTGCAACTACCGGGAACATTCCTTTAAACAGATTTCCAACGCAAAGGCCAAAGGCAATCGCAAATGCAGTGGTACAAAGATAATAAACAACTGTTTTCAGACCAATGGATCCTACTTTTCTGATATCACTCATGGAAATGATACCACACATGATGGAGAATAATACAATCGGTACAACAATAAACTTCACCAGATTCAGGAAAATAGTTCCGAATGGTTTAATGTAGGAATTTGCAAAATCTGCATAATTCTGCATTAAAAGACCTGCAATAATAGCAAGTACCAACGCGATAAAAATCTGCGCTGCAAGGGACAGTTTCTTCTTTTCTTCCATTCTTAGCACCTTCACTTTCTCGTTTGTATTTTTGCTGCCTCATCACTACAGCAAAAAAGACACTACACTCTATGAATGTAATGTCTTATTCCAACATATTTATTGTAGCATATGCATAGTTCAGACGCAATAAAAAACGGTATTTTTCGTAAATTCTTATACTTCAAATTTATAGCCCATACCCCAGATGGTCTTGATCATCTCACCTTTTTCACCAAGCTTACTCCTTAACTTCTTCACATGGGTATCAATGGTTCTGGCATCTCCGAAATAATCATAATTCCATACGTTGTTAAGAATTTTCTCTCTGGAAAGGGCAATGCCCTGATTTTCCAGGAAATATGCCAGCAATTCAAATTCCTTATAACTTAATTCAATCTCCTGTCCATCGATCTTCACCTGATGCGCCGCCTTGTTAAGTTCAATGCCGCCTACCGAGATCTCATCATCGTTAGTCAGAAGGTTCGATCTTCTCAAAATCGCTTCCACTCTCGCCACCAGAATCTTCGGGCTGAAGGGTTTGGTAATATATTCATCCACCCCCAGGTCAAAGCCCTGGAGTTCGTCCCGCTCGTCTCCTTTGGCCGTCAGCATGATAATCGGTACTTTGGAGTATTTCCGGATCTCTCTGCAGACCTGCCAGCCATCCATCTTCGGCATCATCACATCCAGAATAATCAGCGCAATGTCCTTCTCCTTGAAGAAAATATCAACTGCTTCCTCTCCGTCTCCTGCTTCCAGCACATCAAAGTTCTGTTTTACCAGGAAATCACGAACCAGCTTTCGCATACGACTCTCATCATCTACAACTAAAATTTTCAGCTTTTCCATACTGCAAGCCTCCATATACTTTTCTCATAGTTTTTATTATAACAAAGGAATATGACAATTCTGTGAAGATTTTAAATTTCAACGAAAAAAGACAGGTCAATGACCTGTCTTCTATGGACCTGAGGGGAATCGAACCCCTGTCCGAAAGCCCATCCATCGCGGTATCTCCCATCACAGCCGTTTATTTGACATTCCCTCTGCTGTACGCCAACCGGCAGGCTTACAGCTTCAGTAGCTTCATGATACGCCCACACGCGCAAAGCTTAACGTGTGTCGTTTCCCACATAGTCGATGCCTGGGTCACAAAGTGTGGGTGCTCTGAGTCAGACAGCTGCCATTAGGCAGCGATTGCTAAATTATCTTCAGCGTTTATATTTATTTTTGCACCTTACGCGGTACCTTCGGATGGCTGCCCCAACTTCAAAACCCCCGTCGAAACCTTTACAAGCCCGATTACTGCATGTAAAGCTGGTGGCTGAAATTTAGCGTATCTATATCTTAGCCTCTGTGTTTGCTTTTGTCAAGAGCCCCTCAATGCTAATTTTTTCTTCTTCCTATACTTCATTTTTATCATCCAGTTCAAACCAGAATTCTACTCCATTGTCATAATTGATAACTCCATATCTCTGATGCATGGATTCCATAATCGCTTTTACAATGGACAACCCTACACCGCTGCCGCCATATTCCCTGGTTCTTGCCTTATCTACTTTATAGAACTTATCCCAGATGCGTCCCAGATCTTCCTCCGGAATCGGTTTCCCCGTGTTGAAGACGCCAACACGCACATGATTCGGTTCTTTCTGGATCGTGATCTTGATAACCTTTTCCCCTTCCACGTGATTCAGGGCATTGCTGATATAGTTGGTCAGCACCTGTTCCATCTTAAATTCATTAGCCCAGGCATAGACCGGCTCCTTCTGGTCAAATACCAGACGGACTTCCTTCTGCTCAAACAGAATCTTCATGGACTGCAGCATATTGTGAAGCATGGCTGTCAGGTCAAACCGTTCCATGGTCACCACTTCATTGCCAAACTCCAGTTCATTAAGGGTCAGCAGATTTTTCACCAGCTTGTTCATTTTGGATGCCTCATCCATAATGACTTCACAGTAAAAATCCCGACTCTCCGCATCATCATTAATACATTCCTTCAGTCCTTCCGCATACCCCTGCACCAATGCAATGGGTGTCTTCAGTTCATGGGATACATTGGAAAGAAATTCCTTCCGCATCTGGTCTCTTTTTTCCTTCTGCTCAATATCCCGCTGCAGTTCGTTATTGGCTGTCTTCAATTCGGAAATGGTTTTTTCCAGCTTCTCTGACAGCTGATTCATATGATTGCCGAGAAATACAATCTCCTCATCCTTGCCGCCGGAAAACTTTACATTAAAATCCAGATCCGTCATCCGTTCGGACAATTTTGCCAGTTCCAAAATCGGCTCGGAAATTCTTCTGGATAAGAACTGAATGGCAACTGCTCCAATCAGCAGCACAAAAATTCCCACCTCCAACAGAAACTTGTTAGCCAACGTGACGCTTTCCCGTAAAGGCTCCACCGCTGTCCGGATTACAAACAGCTCTCCCTGATCCAGAGTACCTGTGATCTTCAGATATCCTCCTCTGGCTTTTCCGCCGCTTAGACTCATGGTATAATTGTCCGTCTGTTCCCAGATTGTTTTCTTATCCGGCTCTACCCCCAGCACATACTCATATAATTCTCTCTGCAGTTCTGCGGAATCACGCACTGTTGTCAGCTTGGCATGTCCGTCACTTCCCATGACAAACAGGCTGACATTGTCCACCTCACAGATGGTATTCAGCTTTGTTATGAACGCATCTCCACTCATAGCATCCGCCGCAGAAGCCTCATTCAAATACTGATAGGTTTCCTTTAACGCTTCCATCTTGTTCTTAATATAATATCGCTCCAGGAAAAACATATTCGCCAGCATACAGGCTGCCAGTGCCACGATCAGTACCAGTGAAAAAATCACCGTCATTCGGACTCTGATGGAATGAATATGTCCCGGTCTTCTTTTCTTCTCCGACATTGTCGTTCTCTCCTGTTCCGCCATGTTAAAAAGGCGGAGCACTTCAGGCGCTCCGCCTTTTCACTCTCACGTTATTTTACCACAACATCAGAAAACTTCCATCCTTTTCACAGGAAATTCACTGTTTATGAAGAACAAAACTCGTGATTGTGAAGCAATTCATGTTCTTTCCCTTTCAGGAAGCCTTCATAGAGTGACATTACCATCGGGTTCTCATCACATTTCTTGATAACGGCTACATTGTCTGCACGATAGATGCCATCCCGGCGTGCTGCCTTGGTACGGTCACCTGCCAGACGCGGCTGTCCACCACCCATGATACAGCCTCTGCGGCATGCCATCACCTCAATGAGATGATAATTCTTCTCGCCACTCTGTACCTGCTCCATCACTTTTCTCGCATTAGCAAGACCGCTGACTACGCAGATATTCAGCTCCGTGCCCTCATACGGAACAGAAAATTCTCTGATCAACCCGTCTTCATCTTCTCCACGGACACCGCACTCTGCAATACTCTCCAGCGTTGCTTTGTCATGTCCCGGTACCAGGTGACGGATGACTGCCTCGGTTACACCACCGGTTACACCGAAGATCACACCACCGCCGGATCCAAATCCAAAGGGGATATCGGAAGATTCCGGCTCCAGCTCTGCAAAATCAATACCGGTCATGCGGATCATATCGATAAACTCGGTGGTTGTGATCACATAATCCGTATCCTGCTCTCCATGAGTGAAGCTGTTGGGACGTTTTGCTTCCATCTTCTTCGCTGTACACGGCATGAAGGATACCATAACAGTCTTCTTACCCTGATTATGCTCCGGATCACGGAAGTATTCCTTGGTTACTGCAGACATCATACCCTGCGGAGAACGGCAGGTAGATACATTCTCCCTGTAATCCGGGAACTGCTCTCCTACGAATTTTACCCATGCCGGGCAGCAGGAGGTCAGAAGCGGAAGTTTTCCGCCATTTTTCAGACGGTCCAGGAACTCTGCAGATTCTTCTACAATCGTAAGATCCGCACTGAATGCGGTATCGTATACTTCATCAAATCCCATGCGGTGAAGCACATTGACAATCTTGCCCATCACGCTCTTACCCTTCGGAAGTCCGAAGGCGCTGCCGACTGCCACACGCACTGCCGGAGCTACCTGTGCTATCACACGGGTATTCGGATCAGCCAGTGCTTCCCATACTGCTTCTCTGTTATGACGGATGCTGATGGCACCGGTCGGGCAGAAGATCTGACACTGACCACAGTTGACACAATCAGTTTTTGCAATCTCTTTGTCAAATGCCGGCATCACCATAGCTTCGGAACCACGGAATGCAAAATCAAGTGCGCCTACTCCCTGCAGCTCATTGCAGACACGTACACAGTTACCACAAAGAATACATTTATTCGGATCACGCACAATGGACGGAGAACTGAAATCAATTGGCTTCTGCTCTCTGTAGTTGTTGTATCTTACACTGGTCACGCCAAAACGGTGTGCCAGCGTCTGCAGATTACAATCACCGCTCTTGACGCAGGTAGTACAGTCTCTGCAGTGGGCAGCCAGTAAAAGTTCAATAATCAGCTTTCTGTAGCGTTTCAGTTTTCCGGTATTGGTGTAAATCACCATACCATCCCTTGGCTCCTCTGAGCAGGAGGCAAAGGTTCTTCCCCGGTCATCTTCTACCGTACACAGACGACATGCTCCAAAGGTGGAGAGTTCTGAATGATAACACAGTGTAGGAATATCAATACCTGCCTTACGAATGATGGTCAGGAGATTTTTTTCATCGGTAAATTCTACTTTTCTACCGTCAATTGTAATGGTTCCCATATTTCTCCCCCTTTCTACATTTCAACATAAACAGCGTCAAATGCACAGTTGTCTTTACATGCTGAGCACTTGATACACAGGTTCGGATCAATATGGTAACATTCTTTACGCACACCGGTGATTGCGCCAACAGGACAGTTCTTCGCACATTTTCCGCAGCCCTTACAGTAATCCGGATTGATGATGAAGCGACGCATTGCCTGACAGACTTTTGCACGGCACTTATGATCGCGGATATGCTCTTCATATTCCTCACGGAATGTTTTCAGCGTACTTAATACCGGAAGCGGAGCACTCTTGCCAAGTCCACACAGAGCCATGCTCCGAATCATGGTTGCAAGCTCTTCCAGCTGATCAAGGTCTTCCATCCTGCCTTCTCCGGCTACAATTCTCTCCAGAATCTCCAGCATACGCTTGGTACCCTCACGGCACGGTACGCATTTACCACAGGATTCTCTCTGGGTAAAGCTCATGAAAAAACGGGCAACCTCTACCATACAGGTATTGGTATCCATAACTACCATTCCGCCGGAACCAACGATGGCATCGAATTTTTTTACAGAGTCAAAGTCAAGGGGCTCATCCAGATGTTTCTCAGTCAGACATCCTCCGGACGGTCCACCGATCTGTACTGCTTTGAACTGAGCGCCGTTCTTCAGGCCGCCGCCAATATCAAAGATAATCTCCCTTAAAGTACTTCCCATCGGAACTTCGATCAGACCGGTATTTTCGATGGCGCCGGTCAGTGAGAAGGTCTTGGTTCCCGGGCTTCCCTCCGTACCAATGGTCCGATACCAGTCTGCACCCTGCAGAATGATCTTCGGAACGTTAGCATAGGTTTCTACATTATTCAGAACCGTCGGTTTCTCCCACAGTCCTTTTTCTACCGTTCTCGGCGGTTTGACACGCGGCATTCCTCTCTTACCTTCGATGGAAGCCGTCAGTGCGGAACCTTCACCACAAACGAATGCACCGGCACCGCGGTTAATATGTAAGCGGAAGGAGAAATCTGTTCCGAGGATATTGTCTCCTAACAGTCCTCTTTCTTCCAGCTGTGCAATGGCATGGCGCAGTCTGGCTACAGACATGGGATACTCAGCACGTACATAGATATAACCGTCAGCTGCTTTTACTGCATAAGCGGCAATCATCATACCTTCAATCAATTTGAAGGGGTCACCTTCCATAACAGAACCGTCCATGAATGCACCCGGATCACCCTCGTCACCGTTACATACCACGTAACGAACCGTTTCTTTCTGGCGTGCTACCTGTTTCCACTTGCGTCCGCAGGGGAAACCTCCGCCTCCACGTCCTCTTAATCCTGAGCGGTCTACTTCATCAATAACCTCGTCTCTGGACATCTCGAACATGGCTTTGTTCAGTGCCTCAAAGCCGCCGGATGCAATATACTCATCCAAAGATTCCGCATCCACACGACCGCAGTTTTCCAGAACAATTCGTGTCTGTTTTGCCATGAACGGAATATCTTCCGGATGCTTATAATGAACGTCTTTCTTCGTATAAAGCAGATGATCGACGATCTCTCCCCTTACGACCGTCTCTTCAAAAATCTCTCTGCAGTCTTCCGGCTGTACCTTTACATACTGAATCACTTCATCCCCGCGTTGGATTCTTACGAGGGGTCCAAGTTCACAGAAGCCCTGACATCCGGTTTTCTTAACACCTACATGTTCCCCGTCTTCATCGTGAGGTGCAAAATCAAGCACGATTCCCGGTGTATTTTTTACCAGTTCCAGAAATTCTTCGTAAATCTTTGTGGAACCTGTAGCAATACATCCGGTACCGGAACAGACCAGAATCCGGCAATCATAAGCTTCAATCTGCCGTCTGGCATCTTCTCTTACCTGCTGAAGCTCTTCCCTTGTCATCATGGTTTATCCCCTCCCTCTTAATTCTTCGATCACCGCCAGTGCTTTCTCCGGTGTCATGGAAGGATGCACGTCTTCATTTACCATCATGGTAGGTGCCAGACCACATGCTCCAAGACAGGACACCGTCTCTACGGTAAACATCATGTCATCCGTTGTATGCTTTTTCTTACTGAGTCCAAGTTCCTTCCAGAGCGCTTCCAGAACCGGCATGGACTTCCGCACATGACAGGCGGTACCATCACAGACTTTGATCACGTATTTTCCCTTTGCTTCAAAGGAAAAATTCTCGTAAAACGTTGCTACACTGTACGCTTTCGCCTCTGTAATTCCAATCTGCTCTGCTACATAGCTGAGCAGCTCTCCCGGCAGATAGCGGTACTCCGCCTGGATGTCCTGCATGATGGGGATCAATGAACGGGCATCCTTGCCATAATGTTCAATGATCTCATCTGTCTTACTGTAATAAGACTGGTCAAGCATTTTCGTTATCCTCCTTATCCCATATACTCTTTTATGCATTTTGTGCATAATACGATGAATTAATTCTATCATTTTTTAACGTTTTGCACAATTTGCATTTTTCACAGAATTTTAACACGGAATTTGACAAATCCCACAGTTAGTTTGTGCTAATAAAAGCACTTTCTTGACACCTATCTCTTTGCTGCATTACAATAAGATTACTTTTACAAAGGAGTATTGATATTATGAAAATGGTAACTTTAGGAAAAACCGGTATTACCGTACCCCAGAACGCCTTCGGTGCTCTTCCCATCCAGCGTGTGGATATGGAAACTGCCAGACAGATTCTTCACAGAGCCTACGAAGGCGGCATGCGTTTCTTCGATACGGCCAGAGCTTACAGTGACAGTGAGGAAAAACTCGGAAATGCATTTGAAGGAATGCGTGAGAAGATTTTTATCGCCAGCAAGACCATGGGTCGCACTCCCGAAGATTTCAAAGAACAATTAGATACCTCATTAAAGCTTCTGAAAACAGATTATCTGGATCTCTATCAGTTCCACTGCGTGGATCAGTGCTACCGCCCCGGTGATGGAACCGGCATGTATGAATGTATGCTGGAGGCAAAAGAGCAGGGCAAGATCCGCCACATCGGTGTGACCGCCCACAAGCTGACGGTTGCAAAGGAATGTATTGAATCCGGTCTTTATGAGACACTGCAATACCCCTTCAGTTATCTCTCCGTAGAGAAAGAACTGGAACTGGTTCGTCTGTGTAAGGAGCACAACATAGGATTCATTGCCATGAAAGGACTGGCAGGCGGACTCATCAACAATTCCAGAGCCGCCTATGCTTATATTTCCCAGTTTGACAATGTGCTTCCCATCTGGGGAATCCAGAAAATGAGCGAGCTGGAAGAATGGCTTTCCTATATGGACAACGCTCCGGTTATGGATGAGAAGATCAAAGACTTCATTGAAAAAGAGAAAAAAGAACTGGACGGTGATTTCTGCCGCGGATGCGGTTACTGCATGCCATGTCCGGCGGGCATTCTCATCAACAACTGTGCCCGTATGTCCCTGATGGTACGCCGCGCTCCCTCCGACCGTTGGCTCAATGAGACCTGGCAGGAAAATATGAAAAAAATCGAAGGATGTCTCCATTGCAACAAATGCATGAAAAAATGTCCTTACCAGCTGAATACGCCGGAACTTCTTCAGAAAAACTACGAAGATTACAAGAAGATTCTGGCAGGCGAAATAAAAGTCTGTTAACGCCGCAGGCAGGATTTCCTCTTTCTGGAAATCCTGCCTGTTTTTTACGGAATAAGTCCACTCATTCTCGCCCATGTATTATACAGTTCGGTCAAATGCTGCACCGGAAGCACACAGAGCATACAAAACAGCACTGCTCCGGCCAGTAGGCAGATCCGCACCATAGGAAACCGTTTTCTCTGCCGCAGAACAAAACTTATGAGCACCATTCCCATCCAGATCATAAACACCATGGGAAGAATCCGGTTGATGGTAAGTCCGTAGCTTCTTATATAGAGAAACATTTTACTGGCTGCCGTGATAAGCAATAAAAGCGTCTCTCCGGCCAGCAGTATATTGCAGCATTTCAATGCTTTCGCAGTCTGTCCGGCAAACATATTGGCCAGAAACAGAATGCCCAGCGTCCAGATACCAATCTGGCACAGTTCAAAAAATCCCCTTCTCGCATATTCTGCATAGGTAAATGTCTCCGGCAATCTCCCGGCAATAGCGGAAAAGAGATAATTTCCCTGAATTCCCATAAAAAAACCATAGACCCCACAGATCACCAGAAGCACCGTACAGACTGTCACCTGCGGTAATCTCTTCACCTGTACAGACATTTTCCGGAGCTGTTCCACTTTGATGTCGTCCGTGTGAACTTTGTAAATACTCCCGTATACCAGTCCAAACAGATAAAGAGATACCGGAATGGCAAACAGAAGCCTCATCAGCACAGTTGCCAAATGCCACTGCAAATACTCTGTGATTTCTTCCGTCGCCCTTGCAAATCCTGCATCTGCCCGGGACAGAAGGGGAAGAATCATACAGAGAACCGGAATGACCAGCACCAGCCCGCAAACTACTGCCATTACACCGCTCATCTTCATTTTCTTCTGCTCTGTTCCCTCTTCCTGTTCGTTTTCTTTTTCCGAGAACCACACCAGGATCTGGGCTGGAAAATTCCGAAACGGCACCTGGACAAATACATTCCACAGGTCAAATGCAATAAAATGGGACGTCTTTCCGTGATCCAGGAGGCTTCCGCCTACCGACTCCGTCCAGTAGGCCGCTGCCATCATAAGCGCCAGTATCTGCAAAATACCAAATGTCAGATAGAAATTCATAGGTATGGCAATGGCGAACAAGACTGTCAGCCAGAACCAGCTCTCACGGGCCGGTTTTCTGCCGCTTCCATAGCAATACCCCAGCACTGCGATTGCATAAGCAGCCGTAAATAAAGTCAGTCTCCATTCCGATGTCCAGGAAGACCACAGATAAACAAACCCATAGCCAAGCCCCAGGTAAAGAACTGACATGATCTGATTAAGATCTTTCGTTTTCATCGTTTTCATCATCTCCGTCTTCCACATATTCCAGAATATCCCCCGGCTGACAGTCAAGGGCCTTACAAATACTGTTCAAAGTGCTGATCTTAACAGCCTTCGCCTTGCCATTTTTCAGCACAGAAATATTTGCCATGGTAATACCGACCCGTTCAGAGAGCTCTGTCACACTCATCTTCCGTTTCGCCAGCATGACATCGATATTGATAATAATTGACATGATCGCATCCTCCTATATGGTCCAGTCGCTCTCATCCTGCAGCCTCGCCGCTTTCCGGATGAGATGGGACAGCATGGCCGCCGCGATGGCAATGGCAGTTCCCACCAATGCAATAAGAAATGAAGCCAGCAACACCCCCGGATGATTCATATGAAGAATCAGGTAAACTACATTTCCAACAACCAGAAGTACCGCATCCGCCGCTGCCAGAAAAGAAACGTTTCCCATACGTTTTGCATTCTCCATGGTAAATGCTTTGTCCTTCTCAATATCTGTAAAAATCTTCCACGCCATCCATAATGCCATATAACAGGGCACGGACAGAATCCATAAAAATATAAGCCATGGCCAGAAATATCCGCCAAACTCCGGTGCCAGATCCACCATCCAGCTTCCTACTCCCGGCAGGACTCCCAGATCCATCACCATTCCGCATCCCGCTGCGAAAATCACCAGAAATTTTAACCATTTAATCAGTCTGTGCTGCTCCATACCACTTCGCTCCTTTATGTTTGTTTATAAGTGCAGTATAGTTGGTATAAAGATATTTGTCAATACATTTTTATCGTTTTACGATAAATTATAATTGTAATTCAATACTTTTCATTTTTTTATGATCAGCATGTTTTTTATTTTTCTGACAATTTTTGTTGAAATTTGACAATTTTAATGATAAGCTATTTGTAAGAATAATCGTATCTACGGAGGTGACCAGATTGAAATTTACAAAAATGAAAACTGTTTTATGTGCAGTATCTGCCGTGTTCCTTGCATCCATCTTTGGGGCATTTCCTTCTGAGGCGAAGACCGCTTTTGATCCCAGCTACTATTTTGAGAAATACGTGGATGTAGCAAATGAATACGGCTTCGATACCCAGGCCCTGTTCAACCATTATCAGACGGCCGGCATGCAGGAAGGCCGTTTTCCGAACCGGGAATCCGAGTGGAAAGCTGCTGCCGGATATGTGGCCACTCAGGAAGAACGAACCGCTTTCATGATGCAGATCCCATCCCCCAATCCGGAGAATGCCAATTCCGACCTTCCGAAATTCGACCCGATCTACTACTACAATAACTATCCGGATGTAGCCGCTGTCATCGGACCGGACGCTGTAGGACTCCTGAATCATTACTTTGCGTATGGATACAGCGAAGGCAGACTTCCCTACTATGGTGCTGAACCATGTACAGATGTACAGACTTCCTTCTAAACGAAAACGACCCTGCCAGGAATTTTTAGTTCCCGGCAGGGTTTCGTTTTTCTTATCTTATGCTCTTTTTCCACCTTCGACGCAGATCCAGTTCTCGCCCTTCCTGGTATGAATCTGAATATCTGTGAATCCGGCATTTATGAACAGCTGCTCAAATTCTTCTCTCGTCGGATTAAAGAGATGATAATTCCGGATATTCTCTTTTTCCCGCTCCGTCAGATTTCCATTCTGGTAAATATCTGCCACCAGAAGGAAGGTTCCGCCTGCTTTCAGCACACGCCGTACTTCTTTCAGGTTTTCCTGTGGATCCGGCCAGAAATAAAAACTCTCCACGGTGATGATTTTATCAAAGGAATCATCTGCAAAGGGAAGATTTTCCACCGATCCTTCCAGCACATCCATCTTGCCACTTCTGATATTTTCCTCATTATTTTTCCGAGAAGTCTCCACGGATACCGCCGAATAATCCACGCCTGTCACATGACCGGAAGTTACCTTTCCCGCCATCCGGTGAAGCGTTGCTCCACCGCCGCAGCCGATATCAAGAACCCTGTCATCCTCCTGCATCTCCCAGTAGGAAAGGGCCCAGCCGGTCACCTCATAATGGCTCTGGTTCATGCACTCCAGCATTTCCTCGCCTTCCGTGCCCTCCGGCTTGCGCGGATTGCCGATGCGTGTCACCTCTTCCTGTGTTTTCATGGTCTTGCTCCTCCTGAAATGATCTCTTTCTGAGAAGTTTCTTATTTTACTTCTACCAGCTCAATCTTGAAATTCAGCTCTTTTCCAGCCATCTCATGATTGGCATCAAAAGTAATGTTTACCTCATCCTTTGCGGTTACTTTTACCGGGAACGGCTGGCCCATCTGATTGGTCAGATATACCTGCTGGCCTACTTCCAGATCTTCGGAGCCCGGAAGCTTTGCGATCTCCATCTCAAAAATGGCATCCGGATTCGGCATTCCATATGCTTCTTCCGGCATCAGGTGAATCTCTTTCACCTCGCCAACTTCCATATCTGCCACTGCTGCATCATAACCTTTGATCATCTGACCTGCACCGCATACAAACTCCAGCGGTTCGCCGCGGTCATAGGATGAGTCGAACTGGGTTCCATCGTTAAAAGTTCCTCTGTAATGAGTACGGCAGGTCTTGCCTACATTGCGTCCTGTCAGGTTGTCCATGATAAATCCTCCGTTGTTTTCAAAATGATTCCCTATAAGAGTACCTAATCTTTACCGTTTGTGCAAGGGAAACTTATTTCGTAATCTTCATATTCGGCCACACAAATTCCACAAACGCGTCGGGATACTGTTCATCCAGGAAGCTTTCCACTGCATTCTCTGCGGGAACACCATCTTTTCGCTCCACATACCGCGTCATGGCAAAAGCCGATAATGCCAGGTCACAGACCATCAGCGCCACACACACCCAGGTGATGATTTTTCCGGCAATAGGCGGAATTTTCTCGATCAGACGGCTGAGGGGCGGATAAATGATTTTCACCCAGATCAGGGCCAAAATTCCCCAGAAAATGCAGAACAGAAGGTTCGTTCTTCCGCCAATATTGAAAGGCATGTTGCTGTAGTCCCAGAATACTGTGCCAAATACTTTCTCTGAAATGACACTGCACATGTATTCATACGTACCTCCAAGGAAGAATCCTCCAAGGAAAATATACCGGTCTTCCAGCTTTGCAAGACGATATAAAAGCATGGTCAGAAGTGCTGCTCCAAATCCCCACACAATACTGAAAGGGCCGTAGAGCACACTGGAACGGCTCATCCAGATACCTGCGGTGAAATGCACATAAAAGGTCTCGATGATGTCACCGCCCAGAGCACAGATAAAAAATACCCAGATAATTTTATCAAGGCACAGTCCCCTGGCAAAGGTATACTGCTTCTCTGCCTCTGACACTGGTTCTTCGCCTGCCTTCAGGTTTGGATATGCCAGCTGAATACGCCGCCAGAAACGATCGGCGATCCAGGTACCAATTCCTACTTTCCGCTCCCAGATACCGCGCTCCAGATTCTTCATTTTCTCCGGAAGAGGCTTTCTGTGAACCGCATATTCCACGGCGATAAAATCAAGAATAACCACCGCCATCAGCACAAATACAATGATTTTCAGGACCAGCACTGGAATGATCTGAGTCAGGAAGAAGAGCATAGGCTGAATCAGCAGCATTGCCACCACTGCCACTGCGCTCATGCCCAGCACATCCAGGAATCCTCTTCCTTTACCAGCATAGACCGAATGTTCTTCCTGCTCCCACAGCACGGCTTTGGTCATCCGGTTCGAAAACTCTCCTGCCAGCTGGGCGCAGGCAGAGGTAATGACCATATATGCCACTACCTGCAGAAGATACCGGTCTTTCAATGTCGGCAGTACCAGAATCAGAAGATCCATCATAATACCGTAAGAAAGGCTGAAGGGAACACCAAACACACCGCGATTATGAAAATGGCCTCTGCGCACGGCAACAAAAAGCGTTTCTCCGCACCATCCAATAAACGAGTAGCAAAATAAGAAAAACAGCAGTTCATAAATCGTATATTCCATGTAAATCTCCTCTTTATGATAATAGTTAAATTGATCCCTGGGTGAAGGTCACATCAAAAATCGTTCCTCCTGATGGATTCGGTCTGACCGTAATACTGCCCTCATGCACTCTCACAATTTCACGAGCCAGAGCAAGTCCAAGTCCTACACCACCAAGCTCCCGGCTTCTGGATTTATCCACACGGAAGAAGGGTTCAAACACCCGCTCCCTGAGATTCTCAGGAATTCCGCTTCCCGTATCAGATACCGACAGACACACCTTTTGTTCCTTACGGCAGACAGTTACGGTAACCTGACCGCCCGGATGATTATATCTTATAGCATTTTCAACGAGATTGTATACCAGTCGGTAAATAAGAACATCACTTCCCATCATCGTAATACTCTCACATTTTCCAATAAGTGTGATATCTTTTTCCTGGGCAAGAGGTTCCAGGTCTGCCAGCACCTCATCAACAAGGGCATCCACTATAATTTTTTCATCCCGGCTTACCGTCTGAAACTCACTCATATCGAGAAGCGTCTTTACCATTTTGCCAAGCCTGTCGTTCTGTTCCGTGACCATATTTATCGTCTGCAAAGTCTCTGCATCATTGTCCGGATGACGGGTGGAATTATATAGATCAAGCTGCACCTGCATTAAAGCTAATGGGGTTCGAAGCTCATGTGCCGCATTGGCAGTAAATTGTCTCTGGGTCTCAAATGCATGAGAAAGACGTCCCAGCATCTTATTATAGGAAATACTAAGCTGGTTCAGTTCTTTCACCTGATTTTCTTCTATTCGTGAATCTGCCAGATTTTGTGCCTGCACCTTTTCAATTTTATCAGAAAACTCTTTGATTGGTCTGAGTGCATGTCCGCTTATAAAATATGTGGCTACCCCGCCAAGAAGAGCCAGGAAAGCTGAGATAAGCAGACTGTTTTTTTTGTAGTCTGCCTTATTATTGTATACCTGAATCGAAAAATCCGTTGCAAACTCATCCCACTTATCATCCGGAATGCTGATGTATATTTCGTCTGTATCCTCCGCATTGTCATCTCCCTGGGCATCCACCCTTTCCTGCAGAGTATCCATGTAATATACCCCGTTTTTATAGACAAACATCGTCAGACATCCACATATAACCGCAATATAGATGGTAATGATACAGGTGAGTCTCCACTGCAATGATATTTTTTTCATCTGTCAGATACCTCCCGTATTTGATAGCCCTCTCCCACTTTGTTCAAAATCGGATCATATCCAAGCACCGCCTTAAGCTTTTTTCTGAGGGAAGACATATGTACTCTGATGGCTCCACTAAAGCTGTCCGCAGATGCATCCCAGACATGTTCCATCAATTCCTCCTGGCTCACCGGTCGGCCTAAATTAAGAAGCAAATATTCCAGAATCCCATTTTCTTTTCTTGTCAGGGAAACTTTTTTTCCCTTTGCATATGCCTCTCGTTTGATCGTATCGAACTTTATCCCGCCACTTTCCAGACATACATCCTTCTGCACAAATTTTCTTCTTGTCAGGCTTCTGATCCGTGCCTCAAGTTCCTGCAGATGGAATGGTTTTTCCATATAATCATTTGCCCCTGCATCCAGTCCTTCCACCTTATCCGCAATCTGACTTCTTGCCGATAATATAAGAACCTTTGTCTCCTCATTTCTCTGCCTGAGTTCCTTCAGTATCTCCATGCCATCCATACCGGGCAGATTCAGATCCAGAACAATCAGATCATAATTCTCCGCCAGAATACATTCCAGCGCCTCTTCTCCATCATAACAGGTGTCCACCTCGTACCCGGCACCATACAGACTTTTCGCAACTGTGTCACATATTTGTTTCTCATCTTCAACAATTAATAATCTCAAAATGATTTCACCTATTTCTTAACAAAGATTTTACAACCGTTATTGTATAATACCTAAGTCAGCTGGTCAATAAATAGAACAAACGAAAGGAATGACCCTATCTTGAAGTGCGGAAAAATCGTTCCGACCGTCCTGCTCCTCGCAGGTATTACCATGATGGGCTATGGTGTCATCAGAGGAGAAGCAGCTATCGTGCTTGGTAAAGCAATCAAATTATGTCTGGAGTGTGTCGGAATTGGATAAGAAAAAGAAATTACTGTCAGAAAAAACAGCCCAACTACGCGGGTGGATACAGGCAGCCGCAACGCTGCTTACCAATATTCATATTCCTAATTTATGGAAAGGCAGAATATATCAGGGCAAGGCGAAAGCAGTCTGTGTACCAGGATTAAACTGTTATTCCTGTCCTGCCGCTTCGGGAGCATGCCCGATTGGCGCCTTTCAAGCAGTTGTGGGATCATCCCGCTTTAAATTTTCCTACTACATAACCGGTTTTTTTATTCTGCTCGGCGTGACCCTTGGAAGATTTATCTGTGGTTTCCTGTGTCCCTTTGGATGGTTTCAGGATTTACTTCATAAAATCCCCGGAAAAAAACTTTCCACCGCCAGGCTGAAACCGCTAAGATACCTGAAATATCTCATTCTTATTGTTTTTGTTATCCTTCTGCCAATGCTTGTAACGAACTCAGTCGGAATGGGCGACCCCTTCTTCTGTAAATATATTTGTCCCCAGGGTGTTTTAGAGGGTGCTATCCCACTTTCCCTTGGAAATGCATCTATACGGTCTGCACTGGGAACGCTGTTTTCTTTTAAATGCTTTATTTTAATTACCGTTGTGGTGTTAAGCATTTTATTTTACAGACCCTTCTGTAAATGGATTTGTCCTCTTGGTGCAATTTATTCATTGTTTAACAAGGTCAGCCTTCTTCATATAAAGATTGAAACCGACAAATGTGTCGGTTGTAACCAATGTACAAAGGCATGTAAAATGGATGTGGATGTGTGCAAAACTCCAAATCATCCGGAATGTATCCGATGCGGGGCCTGTATCAAAGCTTGTCCTAAAAATGCAATCCACTACCAGTTTATGGGAAAATCATAGGAAATGATATAGTGAAAGGAGCTATTATTTATGAAAACAAAAAGAACATTGATTGCTGTTATGATACTTAGCATGGCATTGCTTACAGCATGCAGCACAAAAGAATCTGCGGACAATTCCGCCACCAGCCTGGATGACCTGTATCAGCAGGAGAACCAGGTCTTTGCAGATCATGAAGATGTATGGAACAAAGTATTTGGCATGATGGATAAAACCACTGCCGATCCCAATGGAAATTATGCGGATTATCTGGCTGACACCATCGAATCAGGCAAAGAGGCTTTTACGGATGATGAGCTGAAAACACTGACGGATGATATGGAAACGATACGAAACCTTGAGGAGCAGATAGCAGAAATGGAAAATGAAAATGCGGCATCAGATACCACCGGTCAGGAAAATAATGCCGAAAACGTATCTCCCTTCAAAAATTTTTCCGGCATGGATTTTGATGGTAATTCTGTTGATGAAAGTCTCTTTTCCGAAAATGCCGTCACTGTCCTCAATTTCTGGTTTACCGGATGCAAGCCCTGCGTCGCCGAGTTACCTAAGCTTAATGAATTGAACGATGCAATCAAATCAATGGGCGGCGAGGTCGTAGGCATCAACACAGAAACCTTTGACGGAAATGAAGCTGCCATTCAGGAAGCATCCGCAATTCTGGAAAGCCAGGGTGCCAAATACCGCAACCTTTCCATCGACTCTGCTTCCGATGCAGGTAAATATGCCTCCGACATTATGGCATTTCCTACCACTATACTGGTCGACAGAAACGGCAATATTGTGGGAGATCCCCTGCTTGGCGGAATTGACAATCAGGACAACTATGATGCTCTGATGAAACAGATTCAATCGGTCATTGATGCTGACAGCTCAACTAAATAATTCTAATCAGGGACAGAATAAAAGCCAGAGGTTTTTTATCCTGTCCCTGATGATATGAGCATTCATTATTCAGCCGTGACTGGTGTGATCGTGATATTCGCCGCCTCGATTCCTGTCTTCCTCTTTACCACATCCTCAATCTGTGCCCGTTCTGCATCACTGACCTGCGAGCTGCTCACCACCACGTCAGCGCAGGCATCATTGATACTCACCACTACCTCATCAAACCCCTGGGCCGTCAGGAGGGTTTCTGCTGCCAGCTCCTTTTCTGCCGCATCTGTCATGGCTACCATCTCATCAATGGCACTTTGCTTCTGTTCGTCTGTAATATTCGTGCTGTTGATAAGTTCCATGAGAATTTCTTTATTTCTGGAGCGGTTCTGTTCCCGGGTCACCTTTGCCTCGGATACCAGTCCGACACCCACAGTGGTACTGGCCATCACGGTCTGCCCGGCATCCGTACCTTCTTCGGCTGCCACATCTCCGTCCTCATTTTCATCAAGACTCGCAATATCCTGACTTCCTTCATCCACCTCTCCCGTCAAAGCGTAGGTATCTTCTGCGGAAATATCCTGCGCCAGATCTGTCTCAGCCACATCTTCTACCGCCTCACTGTCCACACTCAACAGGGAAGGATTTACATCCGTTCCCGCATAGTTCAGATATCCTGCTATGGCAATCATGCCCGCCAGCGCAGTGATAATCATCTGATTTTTCTTAAATACAGGCTTTTTCACAAGCTTCTTCACTTTGTTTCCTCCACCTCCATTTTCATTATTTTAATTTTATGAGGTTCAATGCCAAATAATGCCTGAGCGGCTCCGATAATTTCTTCTTTGACGCTGCTCTTATCGCCTCCTTCTGCAATGACCAGAACTCCCTCCACCTGCGGATTGCTCTCCGACGTTACGTAAGGCCTGCGGCTTGAGCTCCCTGACTCCTCATATACGGTCTCCTCCTCTGTTCCGCCCGTCCCCACCTGCTTATCCTTCTCTACTTTCCGCTCCCCGCTTCCTTCAAAGGTAAGCATAACCCGGACCTGTCCGACGCCCTCCACTCTTGAAAGCAGCTCTTCCAGTTTCTTTTCCATCTGCTCTTCGTAGCTTTCTGTCTCCTGCGGGGTCTCTGTTTCCTGCCCATTGTTCTCCTGTGTTCCTTTCTCTTTTCCGGAATCCACCGGAACAGCAATCACTGCCAGTAAAAGTCCACACAGCGCCATAATCAGAAACTGATCCTTTCCTGGCGGCCAGTATTTTTTTCGCAGCGCTTCCCATTTTTCCTTCATTCCGGCATCTCCTCCATCTCCCTTTCCTGCAGAAATACTTTCTGATCCAGCTGCTCCGACAATCTGAAAATCTGAAAGACCGGCTGCAGTAAAAGCAATACCAGCAGCAGTCCAAGATAAAACCGTACATACCGCTCATACCTCTCTCCGGGAATCAGCTGCAATACCATCTGTTCCAACAAATAAAAGACCGCAATCATCCGCACCATATCCAGAATTGCCTGAATCTTATTCCCCCTGTCTGTTCCTCATCCCGTCACTGCCGTCGTCAGTGCAATGGTCAGCAAAAATAATGCCAGCACCGTAAATGCCGCTTGAAACAGAAGCTTCACACCATTCCCCATGCCGAGCAGACATTCCGTAATCCGTTCATCCGACACAGGCTGCAGAATTGCCGCCAGCACATAATATACCAGCATAATCACCGCCAGCTTGATAAGTGGCACCATGCAAAGCAGAATCAGTACCACCAGAGCCGCCGCACCGATCCCATTTTTTATGAGCATGGCAGAGCCGAGCACCAGCTCCGTGGCAGAGCTTCCTGCATCCCCCACACCTGGAATTGCCTCTATCCCTCTACTCACCGACATGGTACGAAAAGCATCCGCTGCCGGCGAAATGAGCCCCTGGACCATATGAAAACCACACACCAACGCCAGCAGCGCTTTCAGACTCCATCCCACCAGCATAGACATCAGTTCCGCCAGATGTCCCAGCCGCTTTTCTCCCGACAGATGATTGACCAGCACCAGCAGAATATAGATTTCGATACAAGGAAGCAAAAATACACTGGTCAGCCACCTCACCCCGGAAATCAGGAATAACGTAAATTCATAATAAATTCCCGCAGAACTGATGTAAGATGTCAGCGTCATGGCAAGAAAAAAAGCCGGAGCCAGTACCGTCATAAAGTCTTTCATTGCATCCAGCACATTTGTCGTTATTTCCATGCTTCCCTGAAAAGAAGTAATGAGCAGTAAAAATAACATCATATAGATCATGCAGAAACTGATCCGGGACACGCCCTTATTTTGAAATACATCGGCGAAATGAAGCAGTACCGCAGCTGCTATTGCCAGTATCAGGATGTGCACCCACAGTTCTTTCTGTTCCATCAGTTCCCGGAAAAAAAGTCCTTCCGCCATCTTAAGCAGATTCTGAAAAGAAATGGGACTGTTTCCGGATGCTCCCTGCTCGGCCATATTCTGAAAATCCACATTCTGCCCCAGCAGGTCATCCAGCACCTGCTGAATTTCCCCATAATCAATTTCCCCCATCTGCTCACGCTCCCAGAAAGTTCTGAATCACATCTAAAAGAGCCAGAAGCACTGGCATACTGACTGCCAGTACAGACAGTTTCCCAAAGATCTGAATCTGTCCGGCAATGGTCTGATATCCCGCATCCTTACAAAGATCCGAGGAAAATTCCGCAATATAGGTAATCCCCACGATTTTCAGAAGAATTTTTATATACCTCTGGTCTAACGGCAGGTAAGTTTCGATGGCCTGTATGGCATCCACAATGATCTGAAGCTGCTCAGTCACTCCCATAAAAATGAGCAGGCTGACACCCATACACAGATACACGGCATATTCCGGCTTTACCGCTTTTATCTGAAGTGCCAGAAGAATTCCCACAATACCGATCAGGGCAATTTTTATCATGGTTTCCCCTCTTTCTTACAGTGTGAACAGCTTCTCCATCGTAACAAAGAGCTCATACACATAAGGAATAATCCAGAAAAGGACCAGCAGAAGACCCGCCAGACTTGTAAGAAATGCCTGCTCCTCCCTGCCGCTATGCTTCAGAACCTGGGAGAGAACCGATACCAGGATTCCGACTGCGGCAATTTTAAAAATCAGTGTCACGCTCATACTTTGATTCCACCTGTCCTATATGATAAATACCGCCAGCACAACGCCGCTTAAAATTCCAAGACACCGATACAGCCGCCGTTTTTCTCCTGCCTCTGCCATGGCAGTCTGCACCGATATTTTCAGCCGCTCTTCATACCAAAGACACAGTTCCGTCTGCATCTGAATATCCAGATATCCCAGCATTCCGCCAAATTCCAACAGTTCTTCATACTCCTGTCTGTTCAGATGAAATTTCTTTCTGCTAAGGATCAGCTGTTTCTTCCATACCTCCTGCACCGTAAGACTCTTATGGGCCTCCAGCTCCTTGCCGGTCTCCACTAAAAAAGAGTGAAAAGGAGGTCCGAACCGTTCCCCCAGGGAAATCAGCAGCTCCGGGAGCGGCCGATGAGTACAGCGGATCTCCCCTTCCAGCAGCATGATCAACTGCCGGAGCATTCGAAGCTCTTCCACTCGCTGATCCAGTTCTCTTGCATTTCCAAATCCAATTCCAGCCGTACCTGATAACAGGAGGGCGATGCCCAGAAATTTCAGCATAACACGGTTCCTCTGTGATCCGTCACCTGCCGGATTCTGCCCGGTGCATCCCGTCCCTCCAGAAACAGTAACCTTTGAAATGCTCCTGTTTCCAGTAATTTCCGAAGATTCGGCTGATTCTGCAGAGCATCCAGACTGTCTCCATGAACGGTGGCAAAGACCGTACATCCACAGTTTGCCGCATACTGGATTTCCCGCACATCTTCCTCACTTCCAATCTCATCCACGGCCAATACTTCCGGTGCCATGGAACGAAGCAGCATCCGCATCCCCAGGGTTTTCGGACAGCCGTCCAGCACATCGGTCCTCATCCCTACATCATTTTCCGGCACCCCCCTGCAGCATCCTGCAATCTCCGACCGTTCATCCACGACCCCTACCGTTCTTCCAGGATGTTCCTTTGTCCCATCGGAAATCTGACGGATGCAGTCTCTGAGAAGGGTCGTCTTGCCGCCGCCGGGCGGCGATATCACCAGCGTATCACACAGGTTGTCTTGCTCCCACAAACAGGAAATCACCGAATCCGCGCAGCCCTTCTTCTCATGGGCCAGCCGAAGGTTGAGGGCAGAGATCTCCATCAGCGACGTGATCCGGTCTCTCTCCAGCACCGCTCTTCCTACCAGTCCCAGCCGATGTCCTCCCGGAAGCGTAAGATAGCCCTGACGGATCTCCCTTTCATAAGCATAGAGAGAATAATTGGCCAGATAAGAAAGAATCTGACGGATCTCTTCCACCGTATAACGAACTTCCAGTCTCCATTCTCTGCCCCGCACCCGGACGGAAAGACACTGCCCTGCCCGTACCCGGATTTCTTCCGTCTCCCACAGATCCACCTTCGCCGCCTGCAGCGGATTTTTCAAAATATCTGGAAACAGCTCTATGATTTCATTGCACTTCATTGTCCCAACCCCTTATCAAAATATATGAGCCGGGACAGGTTTTATGCGTAAAAAGAAGGGAGTGTCGCAAAATCACCGGAATAGGTGATTGAGCGGCACTTTTCCTGACGGCAGTGCTGGACATATGGAATATATCCTGTCTGCTCCACCCAAAGCAAGTTCGCGGAAAAGGCTTACACCTGGGGACACTAGTGCCGCGGGAGAACTCTTTCAACTGCGTGGGGCAGTCTATTTTGGGTGTGCATGGGTCTATATTTAATTTCTTATGTGAAAGTTCCACTTTTGGGGCAAAATTAGGGGTTGTCCAGGCGGTTAAGGGGTTCAACAGACTCTGACTACGAAAAAGTTCCTTCTAAATTATATTTCGCAGGAATTTTTTTACTAAGAATCCAATATAGACCCATCTATAAATATCAAATAAAATGCCTTAAGGTTTATAGGCTTACAGCAGAAAGGGGCTGTTGTAAAACAGATGAGTACTCATCCATTTTGCAACAGCCCCTTACAATTTAATCAGTTTCAGAGAAAAAATCAAGAGGTTCTATTTCCAAACATGCGGTCCAAAAGTTCCCTCTCGTTCATTTTATTTGCAGGCATGTACCGCCTGATCACCTGCTGAGAGGAGGCAAATTCCATTAATTGTGCGATCAAATCAGAAGTGGCTCCTGCCTGCACTGCTCTCATGGCATAGGTGTCCCTGAGCATACGGGGCGTTACCGTGTCCATGCCGCACATATGGGAGCGGCGCTGCAGGGCTGCCCGCATCCGGTCTACACGGACCGGTTCATCTGCCTGATTGCCTAGCACAAAATCCTCCGGATTGCCCTGATAACTTTTCTGCAGCTTTTCCAACGTCCGCATCATAAAATCCGGCACCGGCACCCGGCGGTTCTTGCGCCCAGTCAATTTTTCCAGATCATATACCCGTTCGTCCTCCGGTCGGGTTCTTTTCATTGCCACAAAATAACGGATATTCAAAATTTTCTCCTGAAAATCCACATCTTTCCACCTGAGGGCTGTCGCTTCACTCAAGGTAATCCCTGTATAAAGCACCAGCTGAAATCCCAGTCCCAGCGGATAACCATCTTCATCCTTATAAGAGACAAGTACCGGTTCCAGCTTCTGGATCTGTTCCGGTTGAAGCCATGACCTGCAATCACTACTCTGATCCTTTTTCTCAAAGAAATGCACGTCCAGGCATGGATTACTATCAATGAGACCATATTTCTGTGCGTCCCTGAGACTTCCGCTTAAGACTGACAATACGTTCCTGACCGTCCCCTCTGTCATCTTTCCGGTCCTGGTGCCTGTCACCGACTGTCTGCTCAATAATCCAAGCCAGTCTTCCAGCTTCTCTCCGGAAAGTTTCTGAAGCTGCTCCTCACCGAGAGCCGGAAAAATATGATGCTCCATCGTTTCTGCATACATACGTATGGTAGTCGGTTTTACGACTCCCTGCAGCACTTCCCTAATCCACACATAAACCCATTCTTTTAATGTGTGAATCTGTGTATATTTTCCTTGACGAAACTCCACACGCAATACTTCCATTCCGGCATCATACTGCCGTTCCATAAAATCCTCTGCACTCCGTCGGCTGGTTCCATCACATCCGCAGCTTGTGATTTTTCCATTTTTCAGTTCTCTTGTCGCCACGCTCCTTACATTTCCACAATCGCAGCGGCAAAGCACTTTCTGCAATGTGGTATGATTCTCAGGATCTGCTCCCAGAACCACCAGTTTTCCAAAGCGCTCTCCCTCCATCTGATCTGCTGCCCTCCGGATACAGCCGCAGCTTTTTCTCCGTCCGCTGACCAGCAAATATCCTTCCACCTGACAGTCACTTCCGCAGTCACAATGACAATTCCACATCGCCACACGCTGTCTCTTATTCTGTTCATAACCGCCGAACCCGAGCACTGTCAGCTTTCCAAATTTCTGTCCGGTAAGATCTCTTCCCGTCCTTGCCATCTTTGTACCATCACTCCTCTGTATCTCTTCGTACCTGCCTGAAGCTATACTTCAAAAACTGCGTCCGAATACTCTCGCACCCGGACGCAGTCTCTCAGTCATTCCCATGCTCCATTTCTGGTTTACAGCTATTCTTCTTTCCGCCTTCCATTTCTCACAGTGATCAAAATCATAACTGCAACACCAAGCAGCGCTGCTGCCGCAAATGCACTCCAAAGAATTACATTTGCATTATCTCCTGTCTTCGGTGAAGCCAGTGTCTGAAGAGTCTGCACCATTACCGGAGTCACCGTAGTCTCTTCCGTTTTGCTGGAGTGATGATGCTTCTTGGAACCTCCGGATTTCGGGGTATCATAATGATTTCCAAAAGAGATGGTTCCAGATTTTGTCTCTGATCCATCTTTTACTGCCCACATTTCTGATTTCAATGTACCATTTTCTGCATTTACTACTCTGACAGTCACGAGATACGTACTGGTATCATAGGTAAAACGATCTGTCTTTCCTGCAGTCTGGGAGATTTTATACTGATAATCTCCGGGCACTGTATACGTCATCGGTCCAAAGGAAATACTTCCTGCATTTTTCCGTTCCTGAACATTCTGTGCCGGCATAGGTGCATCTTTTGTCACTGCTTCCATCGTGATCTGATAGGTCTCTCCATCCGGGATCTTATCACCGGATACTTCAATCTGCACCGGAATCGTCACCTCGCAGCTGTTCTGTGCTGCCTTTACCTGTCCGGGCATCATCAGAAACAGGAACAGCAACGGCAGAATCAGCAATCCGCCGGGAATGCCTTTCTTTCTACTTGTCATCGCTTCATAACCTCCTTCTTGTGTTTAGCTTCTTTTGGTAAGCCGCCCGAACACAACAACACGGCCATTTGTTTCCGCCTCGGCACAGGTTGAAAATCCCATAACCGAATCCGCTGCTGTCACTCCGATCTCCCGGTACTGAACAGCATTTTTCTTAATATAATCTAACAGTTTTTTCCTGTCTGCCCCTGAATCACAATCGTAGACCACCGGATCATAAGCGTCTACCTCCAGGCATGCAAACAGTGTAATATCATAGGCTACATCCGGCAGATAAAATACACCGGATGTATGATCTTCAAAATAAGATTCCTGCGAAAATTCCACGATATCACCGAACATTCCGCCGTTATCCATATGATGCCCATACAGCAGATGATATCCCTCATCAAATTCCAGATCATCAAGGCTGGACAGAAAGATTGCTCCGGACAGTGCAAATTCTCCATAAACATCTTTGTTGACATATTCCATGTCATTCTCCCCCTGTACAACCGGGTAATCTATGTGTGTATCGTCTATAGTAAGCCAGCCCTGTACATCCGGATTGATAGCCTGCAGCTCCAGAAGCGTCGGACTTTCCACCGCATCCTCCGTTGGTTTGAACTGCAGAAGGTCACTGGAGAGGAACGCTCCCCGGTACACCATCACCGTATCCCAGAGGGAGTATCCGCCATAGAGCAGCATGAGCAGAATCATAATTGCTGCAATCATGCTCAATATTCGATTTCCCAGCCTGGCTAATGTGCCAGCAATCTCCATGACGGGTTCCTCCTTTTGAAAACTTCTTTGTTTCCCGGAGAGCGCCTTCATTCATGAAAAAGCTGTCTCCTGGGGAAGCTTTTACTTCACTGATTAAGCTTCTTCGTGTCTTCTGCGAAGGAACAGAACTGCAAAGATACCAGCAACTGCTACCATCAGAATGTACGGAGCTACGGTCATGGCAATACCGGTCGGGGTAACTGCGTTCTTCAGGTTAGTACATACAACTACATTATCAGCCTTATCCATTATCTTCTCAGTAGATGTTGCATAAGTAGCACTGGTTGCATCTGTACCGCCTACAGTATAGCTGACTGTATATCCATCATTCTTATTAATATTCTCAACTACAGTGTATTTAACAGTAGACGGGATACCGTTAATGGTTTTCATACTGCCATTTGTCAGACCTATGTTTGTACTTCCAATTCCAGCATTATTTAAAGTAATTGTCTCTTCACCCATTTTGAAGGAAGCATTTGCCGGACCTTCAAAATTAATGGTAAAGTTATAAGTTCTTCCCTTGTCACCCATCGTGCCATCTACTACTTTTTTCAGGCTAAGTGCATAAGTTTTATAAGAATTTGTAAATCCATCGCTCTTACTCTCAGTAGCATAATCTTTTCCAGTCGGTGCTGCAGTGCCCTCGATCATAGCCTGGGACGCAATTTCGTATCCACCTTTACCATCATTTACTACGTACACATCCAAAGTTCTGGTAGCAGCTGAATCATTGATGACATCAGCATTTTTACTATTCTGCTCAGTAATGGTATAACGATAGATACCCGGTGCTGTCCAATTTACTTTACTGAAATCTACAGTTACTATCTTTTCAACACTACTATTTAAAGCAGTATCCTCATGACTAAATACTACATTTGCAATCTCCGGTTTTCCAATTCCAGCTAAAATCTCCGGTGAATCTTCTTTTGCTGCAACATGAGCACCAGGAGTGATCTCATATGCAAACTCTACATCCGGTACACTTGCCCCTACTGCCGCAGACATATCCAATGTCTTTGTGAAAGTAACCGCTTCTGTATTACCAGTCTTTGCAAATGCGGTCATTCCAAGCATTGATACCATCATGACTCCTGCCAGTGAACAGGCTGCCAATTTCTTTGAGATTTTGTTAAATTTCATAATATGAACCTCTCTTTCCCGGGATTTTCTCCCCTGACTTTGTTATATAATTTGGCTGCACTTTCGGCACAGTCTATATCACGGAACTATGACGGTCTATGTTTCTATGTTCATCCAGTCACGCCTCCCCCGTCCTTTGTTTCCGTAATATACCACTTAAAGATTGGAGCGCCGGACAATCGTAATCACTTTTCCTTTGATCTCGTACTTACTGACTGGTCCGAAATACCGGCTGTCCTTTGCACCTTCCCGGTAATCACATAATACAAAGACTTCATTTTTTGCCAATGTCACCGGATAGGCAATTTCGCTCTCATACCTGGGTGTGGAATAATAAATATCATTTTCGATCACAGTACTTCCATTTACGGAGAGCTGTGCATCCTCTGTAATCTCTACGGTATCTCCGCCATGAGCTGCCACTCTGCCCACATATCGTTTTCCGTCTTTCTGTAAGACGATTACGTCACCTGATACAAAGTTCTGCTGCAATCGATAGTAGAGAAGCAGGTCACCGGAGCTGATTCTCGGCATCATATCCTCATTTTTCATGGGACAGATACCGAAGATCAGTCCGAACAGTACCCATATCAGAAGTACCATGGCAGTCAGGCGTGTCAGAAATAACCTGACCTCTGCCATAGCCGCCTTCTTCGTCCATTTCTTTTTCTCAGCCTTCATTCTTTATGATCAGATCTTTCTGCGTTTTCCTGTGAGCAGCATCACCACTGCCATACCAAGGCCTGCCAGAAGCATCAGAATAGAGGTCATCCCGTTTGTAGTAACTCCAGTCGGAGTAACCATTGTCTTACTGTTCGTATACGTAACTTTAATAGAATCTGAACTATCTTTGGTTACCGTATAACTGAATTTTCCTGCCTCCGAAGAAGCATTATCTACGGTGGCACCAATCGTTGTTGTATATCCTGTTACCGAAGTTTCCTGAATTACAATAGTGTAACCCTCTGCTACTTTTGGAAGTTCCGTACTAACGCTCGATTTCAGTTTAAATGTATCACTGTCTTTTTCAGCACCCTCTTTGTCGATAATAGAGTACTTAAACTCAAATTCCCGGTTGTGGTCTCCCATATTACCATCCACTAGTTTTTCTACTGTGAAGGTAACTTCTTTCAGCTTTCTCCACTGTGCATAGATTACATTGGATTCCTCAGCCAAAGTGTCTACCTGGATCTTGTCACCCTTAGTCAAGAGGGTTCCTCCTGCCGCAATCTCTTCTGTAATACTCCAGCCAAGGAATTCATACCCTTCTCTTGTCGGGATTCTATCGTCAATTTCATATTCTGAATTAGGAATTGCAATTTCAATGGCATCTGATCTTTCTTTGCCACCAAACATACCGCCAGTATAATCATAACTCAGTGTCGTTTTACGGATTGGTGCCCACTTTGCATACAATGTGACATCTTCCTCAGGCATAACATATCCTGCACCCGGATAATAATCCGTTCCGCTTCCATCTTTTGCTGTATTCCAGCAGACAAATCCATAATGCTCCTCAGGCGGCTGGAAACCTTCCGGTACTTCTTTCAGTTTCACTTCTGCACCATTTACATAGCCAGTCAGATCTGTAACTGCATCGCCAGATCCTGCACCAGGATCGTAAGTAAGCGTATACTGGCTGTTACTGATCCATTTTGCATGAATCGTGGTATCATTCATAATCACAGTTGAAAAACTGAATGGTGTTCCATCCTCTTTTACCCAGCCTGCAAACTTAAATCCATTTCGGACAGGATTATCAGGTTTTACTCCTGCTGCTCCCTGATCAAGAGTCTGACTTTCAATTTCAGTACCACCTGCACTATCAAAAGAAAGAGTTACCTTTCTGCTGCTCCACTTTGCATAATATGCAAGATTCTTTGCCGGCATCTTTTTGCCAGTAAAAACATAAGCGTTGCCTTGAAGATATTGATTGTCATACCATCCATCAAAATAATAGGTCACACCATTCAAAATTTTTGTTGTTTCTCCAATCACATACCCTTTCGGTGCAATATTAGATAAATCAGATTCATATAAAATTTCTGATTTCTTTATCACATCGCTGTTCGTATTATTGGTATGGAAATCAATTTCATAAGCTTCTCTTAGATAATATAGTGAAGCTTCATAACATTTTTTACTTTTATTCCACTTAAATTCAGGTACATTCTTGTCTCTTTGTTCAAATCCAGTAAGTGGGAAATAATCTTCATCATATGTCAGGCTTAAATTATTTCCATAAACCGAAGTGGTATGATACAAATAATACGTTTTTCCGCCATCTTTTCTTATTTCTTCTCCATTTGGTGCCTTTCCATCCAAAGCTTCCAAATAGTAATACCATGTGTATTTTTGTCCATTCCATTCAGTTTGTGTCATGATAATATTATTTTCTGGCATTTTCTGCAGAAATGTATAATATTTTCCTGTCAAACTTGATTTCCAGACATATCCCTCATCTAACAACGCCTTAATAGGATCTTCTTCCCAATATTTACTAATATCAGAATCATACTTCTGACTAATTGTTAAAATAGCTCCTCCCGCATAACAGCTGGCGTCATGTTTATGCTCTTCTTTTCCACACTTCAAATTTCCGGATCTGTCATAACAGCTTCCAATTCCCAAAAATCCATGTGTATGGGTATGCTCTTCTTTTCCACATGTAGGTCTATTATTGCTTTCTTTTACAAAATTGATCGTATAAATATTTCTCTTGTAATATACATTCTTAATACTGCTTCCATCTGCGGAAATAATAACTTTCTCTATATCCGTTTTTGCAGTGTCCAGGGCGAAATTATCATACTTCTCCACCTTGTCATAACCTGCTTCCGTTCCGGTTAGTCCTTGCTTCTTTTCGAATTCCACATAACTATAGTCATCATTATCTGCATTCTCCTGCCAATACGCGACAGTATACTCTACCATTGCAGGATTCCATTTTGCATAAAGATCCTGATCCTGATCAAGAATTTTACCAAATTCAAACTTCTGACTATACGACTGATCTGTATACCATCCCTCAAACGTATATCCCTTTCTTTCTGGGACCTGGTCATCCTGCGTCGTATTTCCTGCCAATACATATACGGGTTCTACAGATGTTCCACCCATAGAATGATAATTCAGCCAATGTGCTTTTTTTACAACAGGATAAAGAGTTACATCATCATCCTTTATAACAAGAGAAGTTTCCGGCTCCGTCCCTCCTGCTACAGTCGTCCATCCAACTAAGGCCTCTTCCGTACTCTCCGGAGTAAATGGAATATCACCGGTAACTATCGTAGCTGCTCCGTCATGATATGTCTGTGTAAACAATACTTTACTGTCTGCCTGACTTCCAGCTTTATAGTACACGTAATACACCGTGGTAAACCGTGCATATAACGTTGTTGTTACGCTTGCTTTCAATTCCGGCTCTTGCTGCCCGAATTTGTTAAATTTCTCTCCGCCATTTTGTGCCGTATACCAGCCTTCAAATACCGCATGATCTTTTGTCGGACTTTTCGGTTCTGTAAGTGTCTCATTTGCAGATAAGATCTGTTCCTGAATACCCGCTATTGGACTTCCATCCTCATCCACAAACTGATACGTATGTGTAAAATGCTGTTCTGGTGTTACTACTGCATAGATGGAAAAACTTGGAGCCTGGAACTCAACTGCTGCTGGTTTCAGGTTCACATCCTGTACCTGCTCAGGTTCAGCCTCTGCATCCTCAAGATGATATACTTCCAGTTTTGTATTTTCTTCCAGTGCTTTCCGTACTGCGTCGTCCTCAATCTTCACCTGAAGCGGTTTTTCCTCAGACGGTTGGAATTCCTGGCCATCTGCATCATAGATGGTGATATCATAAGCAGAGATGATATTCACACCATCCATGGAAATATCCACTGGACAGGCACTTGCCGTTGCTTCTTCCGGCATTTCACCTGTCAGGGTAATTACAACATCTTTTTCCTCCGTGTCCACAGAAGCTTCTATCGTCTGTTCTGTCAGACCGGTTTCTTCCTCCACTGTCTCAGTATCTTTTTCATCTGCTCCCGGTACTTCTGCCTCCGGAGCCTTCTCTGCCTCTTTCACTTCTGTCTCTGCTGACTGCAGCTGATCATCATCTGCCGGAGCGGGGCTTTCTGCTGCCTGCTTCTGATCATCTGCTAGGGCAGGGTTGTCTGCTGGCTGCTCAGCCGGGGTCTCTACTGGCTGCTTCTGTTCATCTGCCGGAGCAGGACTTTCTGTCGGAGCTCCTGTCGGCTGTTCAGCCGGAGCCTCTGCTGCTTCCGGTTTTTGTTCTTCTGTCTGTTTTTCTTCCGGAACTGTCTCTACCAGAGCTGTCTCTTCTTCGACTGCAGCTGTCTCCTCCACTGGTGTTGTCTCTTCTGACACTGTTTCTTCAGGCGCTGCTTCTTCTGGTGCTGCTGGCTTCTCTTCTGTCTCCTCTTCTGCTGCAGCTGCCAGCTCATCAGTCTGTTCTTCTGTCTCTGCTGCATTCTCTGCGGATACGTAGAGCCAGTTGTCCCCAAGCGTCGTGGAGACAAGTGCCAACGTCAGTGCCAGTGCCAGTAATGCTTTCACTTTCCTTTTCATCCCGCATTCTCCCATCCTTTTTCTTATTTGGAGTATGTTGTACCCTCCATGATTGCAATAGCAGCCGAATTCCAGTACCGCATAATATCCATTATGAGGTATCGGGATGTGTAAAAAAGTCCTGAATTTCCATGATTTTCCGAACTAAAAAGCACACAAAACAGACGGAACAGCCTTTAAACAGCTGACTCGTCTGCTTTGTGTGCCCAATTTTAAAAAGAGTGCATACTATCATTTTCTTGTCGAAATTTTAACAGCAATAGATATTGTAATTATCAGAAAAATGTGCTATATTATAATCAAATGATAGCAATTTCTATGTAGTCAATGAAGGTTTTACCGCATAATGGATATTATGTGGTATTTTTATTTTCTGTCTATATGACCAGTCCAAGATTTTTCAGCTTCACCTCCTGTGCTTCCCCACTGATACATGTGTAGATTCGTGTGGTATTAATATTGGAATGTCCCAGCAGATCCGCCAGATGGGACAGGTCTTTTTCTTTCTGATAATACGTACACGCAAAGAGATGTCTGAAATTATGGGGATAGACTTTCTCAGGTGCAACGCCCGCTTCTAAAGCAAGCTTCTTCATTGCATGCAGCACATTACTGCGGTCCATCTGTCTCCCTGACCGCGTGACAAAAAGACTTCCTGTACTGATATTCTTCTGACCGGCATATGCACGCAGTTTTCTTCTCAGTTCCATCGGAAGCAAGACGATTCTCGTCTTTCCTTTCAGTGACACAGTAGCCCTTCTCTGCATCACAGCTTCCACTGTAATAAACGGCAGCTCACTGATCCGGATTCCGGTTGCCCCCAGCGTTTCGATCAAAAGATACATTCTCTCATCCTTATGATCTTTTGCTGTTTTCAAAAGCTTTTTGTACTCTCCAATGGTCAGTTCCTGTTTTTCTGACCGGAAACTACTCCTTTGGATCTTCAGGCTGCGGACAGTACAGTCGTACCACTCCATCATCTTAAAGAAACGGTTGATGGATGCAAGCATGGAGTTTACACTGGACGGTGTATATCGCTCCATCAACTTACGTTTGTACTGAATCACCTTTTCTTTCGTCACTACAGTCCCCTCTTCCATAGTGCGAAAAAATGCACCTACATCCCTGATATATTTTTCAATCGTCAGATCACTCTTTTCTTCATTGATTAACTCCCTTTTAAATGTATCCAATAATGTCATCCTGATGATATGATCCATATATTTGTCCCTCTCTTCTGATTTTGTATCATTCCTGTTATGTTAGGATAAACTGTTGTCTTAACATTATGTATTCCCAGCTGTACAGTTTTTTGATAACATTTTTCAGTGGAAACAGAGTAACACAAACGGGATGTCAAAATTTGCCAGTTTTTAGAAATGTCGAAAAAAAAGACTCCGCAGATGGTTACTCATCTGCGGAGTCACTTTATTTCTTATTTTTTAGAAGATAACTGCTTAATCTTCTTTCACATCTTTGATAGAGAAGCTGATTCGTCCCATCTTGTCTTTGCCAAGGCAAACAACCTTCACAACATCACCGAGAGTCAGAACATCTTCTACATGATTGATCCGCTCTTTTGCGATCTTGGAGATATGAACCATGCCCTCTTTGCCCGGAGCAAACTCAAGGAATGCACCAAACTCTTTGATGCTGACAACCTTACCTACGTAAATCTGTCCTTCTTCGAACTCGCTTACAATGATATTAATCAGCTCTTTAGCCTTATCCATCATTGTCTTATCAGTACCGCAGATAGATACAGAACCGTCATCAGTAATATCGATCTTCACGCCGGTCTGCTCGATGATTGCGTTGATGGTCTTACCTCTCTGGCCAACTACATCACCGATCTTCTGCGGGTCAATGCTCATCTGGATGATCTTCGGAGCGTACTCGCCTACCTCTTTTCTCGGCTCAGCGATGCACGGCTTCATGCAGTTATCCATGATGAAGAGTCTTGCCTCACGGCATCTTGCAATAGCACCCTCTACGATCGGTCTGGTCAGTCCATGGATCTTAATATCCATCTGGATAGCCGTGATACCGTCAGTCGTACCGGTTACCTTGAAGTCCATGTCGCCGAAGAAGTCTTCCAGACCCTGGATATCGGTCAGAAGTACGAAATCATCGTCAGTCTCACCAGTTACCAGACCGCAGGAAATACCTGCTACCATCTTCTTGATCGGCACACCTGCTGCCATCAGGGACATACAGGATGCACAGGTAGAAGCCATGGAAGTGGAACCGTTGGACTCAAAGGTCTCGGATACACAGCGGATCGTATAAGGGAACTCTTCCTCACTCGGCAATACCGGAACCAGAGCTCTCTCAGCCAGTGCACCATGACCGATCTCACGACGTCCCGGTCCTCTGGAGGGTTTGGTCTCTCCTACAGAGTAGCTCGGGAAGTTGTAATGATGCATGTATCTCTTGCTTACTTCATGCTCATCCAGTCCATCCAGCTTCTGCTGCTCAGACAGCGGAGCCAGTGTACATACGTCACAGATCTGAGTCTGTCCACGGGTGAACATAGCGGAACCGTGTACTCTCGGGATAATATCTACTTCAGCTGCCAGCGGACGAATCTGGGTGATCTCACGTCCATCCGGACGTTTGTGATCTTTCAGGATCATCTTGCGGACAGTCTTCTTCTCATACTGATATACCGCTTCACCAAGAACAGCAAGCCACTCCTCATTTTCTGCAAAAGCCTCTTCCAGCTTCTCAGTCAGAACACGGATATTTTCCTCACGGGTCTGCTTGTCATCGGTAAATACAGCCTTCTCCATCTCTTCCTGCGGAATGATCTCTTTGATGGCTGCAAACAGCTCTTCCGGAACTGCACAGCTGGTGTAAGCATGTTTTTCTTTGCCAACCTCTGCTACGATCTCATCGATGAATTTGATGATAGTCTGGTTTACTTCATGAGCTTTGTAAATAGCCTCAATCATTTTTGCTTCCGGAATCTCATTTGCTCCGGCCTCAATCATGATCACTTTCTCACGGGTAGAAGCAACGGTCAGGTTCAGGTCGCCTTTCTTCCACTGCTCCTGGGTCGGGTTGATGATAAACTCTCCATCAATCATGCCCACCTGAGTCATGGCACAAGGTCCTGCAAAGGGAATGTCAGAAATGCTGGTTGCGATTGCAGCACCAAGCATGGCAACAAGTTCCGGACGGCAGGTCGGATCTACGCTCATAACCATATTGTTCAGGGTAACGTCATTTCTGTAATCCTTCGGGAACAGAGGACGCATCGGACGGTCAATAACACGGGAAGTCAGGATGGCATTCTCAGATGCTTTTCCCTCTCTCTTATTGAATCCTCCCGGGATTTTTCCTACAGAATATAATTTCTCTTCATACTCAACACTCAGCGGGAAGAAATCAATTCCATCACGCGGTTTGTCAGATGCAGTTGCAGTGGAGAGAACAACGGTGTCTCCGTAGTGCATAAATGCTGCACCATTTGCCTGAGCTGCCACGCGGCCCACATCTACTCTTAAGGTTCTGCCGGCAAGCTCCATGGTATAACTTTTGTACATACTCTTGTATCTCCTTTCCATTTCTTACATAAGTTTCATAGCGGAAGATACCGAAACTACTGAAAAATACAGACCCTTGTCTCATTTTTTCTGTCCTTTTCAGTGGTCTCGGAACTTATCTTCCACTACCAGGCAAGTACCCATCTTCAAAAACAGGGCGGAGAAATCTCCGCCCTATGATGGTTGATTATTTTCTCAGACCTAATTTTGCGATCAGAGCACGATATCTCTCGATATCTTTTTCTTTCAGGTATGCAAGCATTCCACGTCTCTGTCCAACCATTTTCAGCAGACCTCTTCTGGAATGATGATCCTTCTGGTTCTCTTTCAGATGCTCAGTGAGCTCCTGGATTCTTGCGGTCAGGATAGCTACCTGAACCTCCGGTGAACCGGTGTCTCCCTCACAGCGTCCGTACTCAGCGATAATTGCCTGTTTCTTTTCCTTTGAAATCATGATATTTCCTCCTGTTCTATTAATCGCCTGTCATTAAGGGTCGGTCGGAGTTGTCCGGGCTCTGAATGACGGCTAAACTCATACTCGATTACTTTACCATACCCTAAGATATTTGTAAAGCACTAATTACAGGTTTCTAACCTTGAATTCTTTCTCCGCTTCCCGCCGCATATCTTTCTTTGCAATATCCGCACGCTTATCATAGAGTTTCTTACCTTTGGCAAGACCGATCTCAACTTTCACGAGACTTCCCTTAAAATACACTTTCAAAGGAACCAATGTAAAACCTTTCTCCGCTATCTTTCCCACCAGCTTGTTAATCTCGCCTTTGTGAAGGAGAAGTTTTTTCACTCTCAGCGGATCCCGGTTGAAAATATTTCCCTTCTCGTAGGGGCTTACATGCATGCCATAGATAAAGACTTCACCCTTCTCGATGCGAACGAAGGACTCCTTGATACTGCATTTTCCCATACGGAGAGATTTTACCTCTGTTCCATGGAGGGCAATGCCCGCCTCATAAGTCTCCTCTATAAAATAGTCATGATATGCTTTCTTATTATTTGCAATAAGTTTAATACTATCCTTTGCCATGCCTTCCTCACTCTTCTTCGTCTTCTGCCAGTTCAAAGTCAATGGTTCTGGTCATTTTATCTGCTGCCACGACCTGCACTCGGATTTTCTCACCTAATTTGTAAGCTTTTCCGGTATGGGTTCCGACCATGGCATACTCATTTTCATTATACTCAAAATAATCCCCCTGTAAAGAGGCAGCGCGCACCAGACCTTCGACGGTATTCGGCAGTTCCACGTAAATACCCCAGGCAGTGACACCGGAAATAACCCCTTCGTACACTTCCCACAGATGCTGGCTCATATACTCTACCTTCTTGAGCTTAATGGTCTCCCGCTCCGCTTCATCAGCTTTCCGTTCCCGCTCACTGGACTGCTTTGCCACCTCTGTCAGAATAGCTTCATAATGCTGCCGTTTTTCCTCGTTCATCCGTCCCCGGAGACAGTCCTTGATGATCCGATGAATCTGAAGATCCGGATACCGGCGGATAGGCGAAGTAAAATGGCAGTAATACTTGGCTGCCAGGCCAAAATGTCCGGTACAGTCTGTCGTATATCTTGCCCTCTTCATGGAACGTAAGGTCAGCCGGCTGATAAGGTCTTCTTCCGGTGTGCCGTCAAGCTTTGCCAGCAGTTTCTGCAGTTCCTTCGGATGGACTTCATCATCTTTCAGACGGATGCTGTATCCAAAGTTATTGATAAAGGTAGCAAGTTTCCGCATCCGGTCCGGATCCGGATTATCATGGGTTCGATAAAGGAAGGGAACTTCCTGCCAGAAATAATCCTCTGCCACGGTCTCATTGGCAATGAGCATGAAATCCTCGATGATTTTTGTTGCTGCATTCCGGTCATAGGGGCGGATATCTACCGGTTTGCCCTGCTCATCCAGGATCACCTTCGTCTCTGGAAAATCAAAGTCGATGGAACCTCTCTTCTTTCTCTTTGCACGCAGGAGATCCGCCAGTTCTTTCATATCACGAATCATGGGAATCAGTACTTCGTATTCTGCCAGAGCAGCTTCATCTCCGTCCAGGATCTTCTGTACGCCGGTGTAACTCATCCTTTGATCTACATGAATGACAGATTCCGTGATCACATGATCTATCACCGTTCCTTTTTTATCCACTGTCATGATGCAGCTCATGGCCAGACGGTCTTCTCCTGCATTCAGGGAGCAGATTCCATTGGATAATCTTCTTGGAAGCATAGGAATCACCCGGTCTACCAGATAGACACTGGTGCCGCGGTTCAAAGCTTCCCGGTCAAGAGCACTTCTCTCCTGTACATAGTTGGCTACATCCGCAATGTGTACACCCAGTACATAATTTTCACTTTCTCTTGTCAGCGAAACCGCATCGTCCAGATCTTTGGCATCTTCACCGTCGATGGTCACCATCTGCAGGTTTCTTAAGTCCATCCGGCCTGCCATATCCGCCTCACTGATGGCATCCGGCACCTTCTCCGCCTGGTTCATCACCTTCTCCGGGAATTCTGTAGGCAGGTCATAGCCTTTTACGATAGAGAGGACATCCGTACCCGGGTCACTGATATGGCCTAAGATCTCCACCACTTTTCCTTCCGGGTTCTTCCGCTCCGTGCCATAATCTGTCAGTTCCACCACTACTTTATGACCGTTCATGGCACCTTTTGACTCTTCTTTCGGAATAAAAATATCCCGGATAAACCGTTCATTATCAGGAATCACAAAACCGTAATTCTTGCTCTCCTGATAAATTCCCACCAGCTTCACTGTGCCTCGGGACAGAATTTTTGTCACCACGCCCTCCCGGCGCTTTCCGCTGATGCCCGGCTTCACCATTACCTGCACCGTGTCCTGATGCATGGCCCCATGGGTATTATCCTCTCCAATAAAGAGATCCTCATCCATGCCCTCTACAGTCACAAATCCAAAGCCCTTGGCATGAGCAGTAAATACACCTGCCAGAAGCTTTCCTTTGCCTTTACTGTATTTACCCTTCTGGGAAACTTCCACCTTTCCCTCCAGCATGAGCTGATCCAACACTTCCTGCAGATCAGACCGCTTTTCTTTGGGAATGTCAAGAAGGATTGCCAGCTCCTTGATCTTCATGGGTACATAAAGGTCATTATCCATAAGATCACAGAGCATCTTCTTTCTCTCTTTCATCTGTTCTTCTGTCATCATCTCACCTCTCTTTCATGATTCCTCATCCTATACGAAAATAAGCACTCCTGTCCGCCGGAGTGCTTATCATGTTCTCATTTCAATATTAGAAAATACTCAGATTCAGGATAACTGCCAGAACAAAGAATACAACCATCAGAATCTTGGTCCATTTCTCCAGATTTCCTTCCATGGAACGTCCTTTATTCTTACCCCAGTAACTCTCTGCTGCACCAGCGATGGCGCCAAGTCCCTGAGATCTGCCCTCCTGAAGCAGTACCAATACGGTAGCTACGATACATACTAACACGAACATCCCCATGAGGATATATCTTAAAATCTCCATTTTCACACCTCCTACGTGTTAAACAGATTCATTCTATCATAGAAAGCAAGAAATCACAACACTTTTGCGAGAAAACTTTTCAGTCGTTCATTCTGCGGATTACCAAAGAAATCCTTCGGATTGTTTTCTTCCATAATAATGCCTTCATCCATGAATACTACTCTGGTAGCCACTTCTCTTGCAAATCCCATCTCATGGGTGACCACTGCCATGGTCATACCGTCGTCAGCCAGTTTCTTCATCAGATCCAGAACCTCACCAACCATCTCCGGATCCAGTGCGGAAGTTGGCTCGTCAAAGAGCATTACCTTCGGCTTCATGGCAAGGGAACGTACAATGGCAATACGCTGTTTCTGTCCTCCGGACAACTGTGCTGGGTAAGCATTTGCCTTTTCTTCCAGGTTGACCAGTTTTAAAAGACGCATGGCCTCTGCCTCTGCCTCTTTCTTCGTCATGATCTTTAATTTGATAGGAGCCAGTGTAATATTGTCCAGCACCGTCAGGTTGTTGAACAAATTAAAATGCTGGAATACCATTCCCATATGACGGCGGATCTCATTAATGTCTGCCTTCGGATCGGTAATCTCCTGTCCGTCAAATACGATACTTCCGGAAGTCGGCTGCTCCAGGAGATTCAGGCAGCGTAGGAAGGTAGATTTTCCGGAACCCGACGGTCCGATGATAACGACTTTCTCCCCGGGAGCAATATGCATGTCAATATTTTTGATAACCTGATTGTCACCGTATGATTTGGATAATCCTTTAACGTAAATCACTCTGTCTCAGTCTCCTTTCCATTTTTCCCATGATCCATGTCAGGAACATTACTATCACCAGATAGATTGCTGCAATCGCAACGTAGGGAACCAGCGCCTGATAAGTCTTAGCCTGGACGATCATAGCTCCTTTGGTCAGATCGCGAAGACCGATAACGGTTACAACGGATGTTTCCTTTACAAGGGTAATCAGCTCATTACCCAGTGCCGGCAGTACATTTTTGAATGCCTGCGGAATAATGATATAACGCATGGTCGTTGCATAGGTCAGACCAACGGAACGGCCTGCCTCCATCTGCCCTTTGTCGATGGACATGATGCCGGAACGGAAGATCTCAGCCACATATGCGCCTGAGTTAATTCCAAATGCCAGAATCGCACATTTCATCATATTGCTGTCTGTGGATCTGGCGCTTGCCCACACTACAAACCACATGATCAGAAGCTGTACCATCATAGGCGTTCCACGGATCACCGTCAGATACACTTTACAAATTCCATTGAGAATTTTAAGCGGCAGTCCTTTCTTTTTCTCCGGCTGCTGGTCATGTGCAGAACGGATGATTGCCACCAGTACACCGATGATCACACCGATGATCAATGCAAAAATAGTTACCGTCAGCGTGGTTCCCAGACCTTTTACGAAATACTGGTAATTATCTTCCAGTATAAATGTCTGATAGAATCCCATCTTAAGACTTTCCCACATAATTATGGCTCCTTTCATTTCCCTCGTTTCGTATCTTTGTGCAAATAAACTTTGCTCTTACGCATAAATATGCATTTATTTTACAGTATGGATATATAAAAAGCAAGTCTCAGATTGCTTCTTATATATCCATGCGGTTTTTTCCGGATGTTTTGGGCTTCTATACAGGAAAAACGGAGGTGTTCAATACGGAACACCTCCGCCTCTGTTCTTTTCAGATTCAGAACTTATTCTGCTTTGATGTATTTATCAAGAATTCCCTGAATGGTTCCATCATCCTTCAGCTCCTGAAGCGCTTTGTTCAGTGCTGCAGTCAGTGCCGGGTTGTCTTTGGATACAGCTGCTGCATAATCCTCTGTGGTGTATGCAGTATCAAGGATCTTCAGTCCCTCGTTAGCCTCTACAAATGCTTTTGCCGGCTCCTGGTCGATAACTACACAGTCAACCTTGCCCTGAAGCAGTGCCTGTACAGCAGTAGCACCATTCGGAAGTGCATTTACATGATCCTCGCCAAAGTCATCAGCGCAGTACAGATGTCCGGTAGTTCCCTGCTGAACACCGATCAGTTTATCCTGCAGATCATCTACGGAAGCGATGTCAGAATCATCTTTTACGATGATAACCTGAACACCTGTTGCATAAGAATCAGTAAAATCTACGTTCTGTTTTCTCTCCTCGGTTACCGTCATGCCAGCGAGGCTCATGTCAATCTTGCCGGACTGGATAGAAGCGATCAGAGAATCAAAGTCCATATCAACGATCTCAAGCTTCAAGCCAAGTTTGTCAGCCATTGCCTGTGCGATCTCAGCATCGATACCTACGATGTCATCTCCATCTTTGTACTCATATGGCGGGAATGTTGCGTTAGTACCCATGGTCAGAACACCCGGCTCTACAGTCGTTACTTCTGCTGCGTCCTCTGCTGCTGCCTCGGTATCCTCAGCTGCTTCTGCATCTTCTTCAGTCTCATCAGCTGCCTCAGTGGTCTCATCTGCTGCAGTATCAGTTGCTGCACTGCTGCTTCCGCATCCTGCAAGAAGAGTAGCTGCCATAGCTGCTGTCAGCATTACGCTTACGATTTTCTTTTTCATAATAGTTTCCTCCTCATAAAAAGTATCATAAACTTTTATCATTGACTAATTATAATGCATTTATTCACGATTGCAAGCTTTTTTGTGAATAAATATAAATATTTTAGATCCGATATTCCATATATACCTGTCCATCCAGATCCTTCCACTGGAACAGTCCGTCCTCATAAGTCATATAACTGTGGGCACTTTCTTCTTTCGGAATAGAGACAGAGCCCGGATTCATATAAATATAGGTCTCATGCTCTCTGCATACCGGCACATGAGTATGTCCATGAAGTAAAATGTCTCCTTTTCCCAGCATCGGCAGATTCTTTTCATTGAATACATGTCCGTGGGTCAGGAAAATCATGCGCCCTTTTTCGTATAAAAATCCATAATCCGCCAAAATCGGGAATTCCAGTACCATCTGATCCACTTCCGTATCGCAGTTCCCGCGGACACAGAGGATTTTCTCCTTCAAAGGATTCAGCATCGCAATAACTTCCTTCGGTGCATAATCTTTCGGAAGATCATTTCTCGGACCGTGGTAAAGAATATCTCCCAAAAATACCAGCCGGTCCGGTTGTTCCTTCTCCACACGCTCCAGTAGTTTTCTGCAATAGTATGCAGAACCATGAATGTCAGATGCGATTACAAGTTTCATATTGTTCCTCCATTTCTTTTAACTGATCCCGAAGTTTCTTCTCCAGATCTTTTTCTTCTGTAATATGGTCATATTCCGGTCTCTGGAATCCAAAGAGCCGGTAATCCCCGTGATGTTTCAGTCCCCAGAGCCAGTCTGACAGTTCCAGATCTGTCCCAAATGCATGTACCAGGAAATCCGTTCCCCGGTTCATAGCCGCTAAAACAGCCTTCTTTTCTTCTTCCATGGAATGTTTTCCCGGCAAGCTGTCATCCATGCCATCCAGAAGCTGCCGGTCTACCCATTGTTCCAGCCGTTCTTCCTGATCCTTTAAGAGACCATGTTCTTTGCGGACGCGAAGTTCTTTCTTCCGTTGTTCCAAAAATTCCCGCAGGGTTCCTCCTCCGTGTTCCGTGAAATAGCGATCCCGGTAGGACAGCACCTCCTGAAGACGCTTCTGCTGCCGCACATGGATTCCATAAGAAGTCATCCGCTCTGATACAGCTGCCAGCAGATGGTGCACACACATACATGCCGCATCTTTTCCTTCCTGCTGCAGATTCTGCATCAGTTCTGTTTCTTCTGATTCCGGCAGTTTTCCGTCCAGAAGTTCCGGCAGCCTGTACCGTCCCTGGAACTTCCGGTCCATCCGGTAATAGGTATCAAAATCTGCCGCCACCTCCGGATTGCTTAAAAATTCTGACATAAAAGAGGTTCCTACTGCCAATCCCTGTCGTTCATACTCTTTTAAAACCGCAGATAGATCTTCCCATCCTCTGGCCGTGACAAACTCTTTCTTCTTCCGGGTCTCCGTTACCTGATAGAACTGTTCCGGCTTCATTTCCAGATAAGAAAGCACCGCCGGATGTATGCCCCTCTCCACTGCATAGGACTGCCATATCCGCACGTCTGCCTCTACTTCCAGCGTCCGCACCCGATCCAGTGCCGCCATATCCAATTCCCGCACTGCGTGATTAAATTCCGGCGGATTTCCGGCCGCCACTATGATCCAGCCCTCCGGCACCCGATGGGTTCCGAACATCTTAAACTGTAGAAGCTGCAGCATGGTAGGCGCCAGTGTCTCCGACACACAATTGATCTCATCCAGGAAAAGAATGCCCTCCCGGAATCCGGTTGCTTCCATATAATCATAAATGGACGCCACGATCTCACTCATGGTGTATTCCGTCACTGTACAGCTTTTTTCTCCATATTTGTGCTGGACCAACTGAGGCAGACCGACCGCACTCTGCCTGGTATGATGGGTCATGGCATAGGATACCAGTCCCACACCGCAGATTCTGGCTGCCTGCTCCACCACAGCCGTCTTACCGATACCGGGCGGTCCCATAATGAGAAGCGGCCGCTGCCGCACCGTCGGAATACGGAAACATCCGGCTTCGTCCCTGGCTGTATATGCCCGCAGAGTCTCGATGATCTCCTCTCTGGCTTCCTGTATATTCATACTATATCTCCAATCCAAGGGTCAGGTCTTCCGCCCAATCCGGCGCCTTTCCCTTTTTCAGTTCCTGGTTTAAAAATACGAACGCTGTCTCATAGGAAGGAATCCAATCCGGATAAATCCCATCCCCATCCGTAAAATACAAAAGTCCTTTCAGATTTGTCAGTTCCTTTTCACGGATCATCTTATCCACCAGCCGGAATACCGGAGTAAAATCTGTGTCCCCGTGTCCTTTCACTTCCACATGATCCACATACTCCTGCCATTCTTCCTGACATGTGATTCGCACATGCTCCTGAATCGCGCAGTCACACTGAAGGATGTGGATATTCATGTGTTCAAAAAAATTTTCCCGTTCCCGAAAGATTTCCCAGGTCTCCGTGAGAAACTGCCGCACCACTTTTCCTGAACAGGATCCGGACGTATCAATAGCAATGACAAATTCCCGTAATCGCCGCACTTCCTTATATTCCAAAGGTTCCAGCAGCAGCAGATTTTCATACATTCTGCGGCTGTAATCATAAGGAAGATAGTCAAAACTGTCTGTATCAAGGCTGAGAGTCTCACCCCAGACGGCATATTTTCTCAAAAATTCCCGATAATCATACTGCCGGTCTTCTTTCAGTCTGATCATTTGGCTCTGTCCTCCGGCGCTGCCGCCTGCCTGCCGCTTATGCTCCTGACGCTGCACGGATGCCTGCATCCAGACTGTCCTCCACCGGTGAACCGCTTCTGTACAGAGCTTCAGTTCTTCCACCCGCTCCGAAATCCGTTCCATATGATGCTCCGGTTCATCGTCTTTCCTCCAGCAGTTATGGTCATCCCACCGGAAAGTCTGCTCCAGTTCCCGGATCTGCTCCTTATTAAGATGCAAAAGCCACTCTGCGACACCCTGTTCCGTCAATTCCGCCCCTGCTTCCTGGATTTTCCGGTAGCTGCGGCTCCTCTCGGCTGGTACCGGACGAAGGAATCCCGGTACATCTATTCTGTCAATTCGATATTCCGTCATCAGATCACATGCCAGCCACCAGAGTTCTTCTTCCCCTTTTTCTTCCCGCAGAGGGTGAAGATATAACCCATGAAGCAGAAGATGCAGATATCTGCGGGCCAGTTTTGCTGTACTCTCCTCAAAAAATCTACAGACTTCATCCGGGTTCCAGAAAATCCGTACTCCATCTGTCCCGGATACGTCACTTTCCAGCCATTCATTTACCGGCACCATCAGAGCACCTCCAAGCCAGGGCAGCCGTTTTCGAATCCACAGATCCGCCAGTTTTACCGCCTTTTCTGCAAGCTCCTGACTTCTTTCTTCTTTCATATCGTCTCCTCATCCTGCGTCATTACTCGTAACGATTTACTCTGAATAGTTAACATTATACGATGTTCCTTCCTGTTTTTCAATTGCAATCCACCTCCTCATGTGGTATGCTATGGATATAAAATACCATGTCTAAAGGAACTTTTTCCTTGGATTCGGGAAGTGAAGGGGGAAAAGCGAACTATGAAAATGCAGGAATCTCCTGAGGATTACCTGGAAGCCATTCTGGTACTCTCTAAGGAGTTGGGAAATGTCCGTTCCATTGATGTAGCCAACTATCTTGGTTACAGTAAGCCAAGCATCAGTGTTGCCATGAAACGTCTCCGCGAAAATGGATTCGTTGCACTGGACGATCATGGTAATCTGGTATTAACCGGCGCAGGTCTTTCCATTGCTTTGAAAATATATGAAAAGCATCTGGTCATTCAGCAGTTTCTCGTATCCATTGGGGTCAGTGAAGAAACCGCAAAAAAAGATGCCTGCCGTATGGAACATGTCATCAGTGATGAAAGTTTTGAACGAATCAAATTGATTTCCCGATAATTTACGACTCTGTGGAATCCGGACAAGGATTCCGCAGAGTTTTTTATTGACTACAGTTAACTGCCTCGATATAATAGTTATTAATTTACGAAAAGAGGTTGACTGTTATGAAAAATTCAAACACTTCCACCCAGACCATCGCCATGGTGGGTATGTTCACTGCGGTCCTCGCAGTTCTCTCCATTCTTCAGATTCCCATGCCTTCCGGCGTTCCGATCACGCTTCAGACTTTTGCAGTTGCATTGTGCGGCTTCAGCCTGGGACGCAGACGCGGTACCCTCTGTGTCCTGTTATATCTGATTCTCGGTTTCATCGGAGTTCCAGTCTTTACCGGCATGACCGCAGGCATCGGCAAACTGTTCGGTTACACCGGAGGTTTCCTGTATGGATTCTTATTCCAGGCATTCTTCTGCGGCATGGGTGGAGAAATGAAAAACCATGTGACCGGCGGCATTCTCGGTCTGGCAGGACTTATGATCTGTCATGTGCTGGGAGCTTTTCATTATTCCATCATCGCACAGATGGACTTTATCCCCTCATTTTTACTGGTATCCGTACCTTATCTGCCGAAAGATATCCTTTCCGTAGCGGGGGCGATGGTAGTATCCATCATTCTGAAGAAAACCCTGGCAAAAGGAGGCATCTCCCTCACTTCCCATACTGTGTAAGAGCTCACACCTGCATACAGTTATGTGAGAGAAAGCCGGAGCATTTAACGTGCTCCGGCTTTTTTATTGTTCTCTTATAATTCTTCCAGCTGCGGAAGAAGATTCTCATATGCTGTATCCATGCAATCTGTAAATGCTGCCTGCTTCTTCATAAGTTCCAGAGAAGCATTGGTCTTCTTAATGGGCTGGATCGTTCCTGCTCCGGCAATACAGCCGCCCGGACAAGCCATTCCCTCCAGCAGATATCCATTATATTTTCCGGCTTTTGCAAGCTGCATCATCTTCTTGCAGTTTGCCAGGCCTTCTGCACTGACCACCTTCACTTCACGATCCGGATCCATCCGTTTCACCGCTTTGACAACTGCCGCTGCCACACCGCCACTGGCTGCGAATCCGCGTCCGTCAGCACTTGCCTGCATAAGGGGTTCTCCGTCCGGCAATTCTTTAAAATTCACATTCTTTGCATCAAACATGCCCTGTAATTCCTCAAAAGTCAGAACAAAATCCACATAGCTGCGGACAGTTCTTCGGCTTGCTTCCAGCTTCTTTGCCGCACAGGGTCCCACAAAGACTACCTTGCAGTCCGGTTCCTTCTGTTTGATCATGCGGGCTGTCAGTACCATAGGTGTCAATGCCATGGAAATACAGTTCGCATATTCCGGGAACAGCTTTTTCGCCATCACAGACCATGCCGGACAGCAGGACGTTCCCATAAACGGCAGTTTCTCCGGTACTTCCTCCATGAAATCCTTTGCCTCTTCAATGGTACAAAGATCCGCGCCTACCGCTACCTCTACCACATCCTTGAAGCCCAGCGCCTGGAAGGCTGGACGGATTTTCTCCGGCTTCATATCCGGACCAAACTGACCTGCCACAGCCGGTGCCACGATGGCATATACCGGCGTCTCACTCTTGATTGCCAGAATGGTCTGGAAAATCTGACCCTTGTCCACAATTGCACTGAAGGGACAGCTTACCAGACACATACCACAGGAAACGCACTTATCCTGATCGATTTCTGCTCTTCCGTGCTCATCGGAGTGGATCGCATTCATACCGCAGGCTTTGGCACAGGGGCGTTCCTGATGGATGATCGCATTATAGGGACAGGCATCCACACATCTTCCACACTTGATACATTTTTCCGGATCAATATGGGACTTGCCATTTACCATTGAGATGGCCCCCTTGGGACAGACTTCCTTACAAGGATGCTCCAGACATCCCTGACATCCTTCCGTTACGATCACACGGTTCTCCGGGCAGGAATGGCAGGCGAATTTGATAATGTTAATAAGAGGCGGTTCATAATATTTTTCCTCTACAACACTGGCCTCCACTCCCTGGGAAATCAGAGAATGCTCAGAAATCTTCCGAAGGGAAAGTCCCATCGCCACACGAAGACGTTCTCCCACGACAGCTCTCTCCAGAAAAATGCTCTCTCTGTAAGATGCTACCTCTCCGGGTACTATTTTATAGGGAAGTTCTTCCAGTTTACTACAATCACCACCTTCATAAGCCATGCGGGCAATCTCCGTAAAAATCTGATGACGGATTTTTGTCTTTGATGAATAAAGTCCTCTCATACTCTGCTCTTTCCTTTCTGTTCGTTTTTTCGCTGCCGATTATTGTAGCATGAGCAGGAAGACTCACGCAACTGTCACTTTGTTATATCCATATTCATATTCGTTATTTGACAGCTGTCACAAAAAAATTCAATACCAGGCGATGTCCGTCCTGCAGGATTTTGTCGTTGGTCACCTCTGATACGAGTTTCTTCGGTTCCAGTGCTTTGAGCACGCTCATATCCCATTCCGGTCGGAATTTTCTCGCCAACGGTAATTGCTCACCGATCCGGTCAATGGGATTGGCGCTGACTTCCTGCATATGTTTATGCTCCCAACGGGTACGGTCGCCGTATTCCTCATCTGTTACATAATAATAGAAATTTCCGTCAAAATTCATGAGTGTACCATCTTTTTTCAGTACCCTCATCCATTCCCTGTAGGCCTGCTCCGGTGCTTCCAAATTCCACAATACATTCCGGCTGATGACCAGATCAAAGCGCTCATCTTCAAAATCCAGATTCTGGGCATCCATCCGGAGAAATGTTACATTCACCCCAAAGTCCGCAGCATTCTTTCTCGCCTCTCCAAGCATATTTTCTGTATAATCAATGGCCGTTACTTCATACCCCATCTTTGCCAGCAGAATCGAGAAAAATCCTGGTCCGCATCCCACATCCAGCACAGAATGGCAGGGATGCCCCTCCAGCGCCTTCTGAATCCGTTCTTTCCAGACTGCCAGATGAGATGTATCCTCCAGCTCCTCCCGGTTGCTCAATGTATATCCTTCCGCCCGACTGTTCCAGTACTGGCGGATTTCTTCCAATGTCTGACTCATGTTACTCTATATCTCCCTTTTTACTCTTCAGACCAGTATATCGTCTGCAGGTATTCCAAACAAGCCTCCCTGGGGGATAATTTTCTTCAAAAAAGATCTTGCATTTTTATATAGAATGGTGTATTCTCTTGGGTTAGAGAGTTTTAAAAACATCGACATATTAGGAGGTATCTATGAGACATCTGATGAGTCCCCTGGATTTCAGTGTCGAAGAGCTTGACCATCTTCTGGATCTTGCCCATGACATTGAACTGCATCCGGAAAAGTACGCACACGCCTGTGAAGGCAAAAAACTTGCAACTATTTTCTATGAGCCAAGTACTCGTACCCGTCTTAGTTTTGAAGCTGCCATGTTAAATCTTGGCGGTAATGTTTTAGGTTTTTCTTCTGCAGCAAGCAGCTCCGCTTCCAAAGGTGAGAGCGTTTCTGATACCATTCGTATGATTTCCTGTTTCGCCGATATATGTGCCATGCGTCATCCAAAAGAAGGTGCACCCATGGTAGCCAGCGCTGCTTCTTCCATTCCGGTGATCAACGCAGGTGACGGCGGTCATCAGCATCCAAGCCAGACATTAACTGATCTTTTAACAATTCGTTCTTTAAAGGGACGACTGGATCATTTTACCATCGGTCTGTGTGGAGACTTAAAATTCGGCCGCACCGTTCATTCTCTGGTACGTGCACTGGCACGTTATGAGGGTGTCAACTTTATCTTCATCTCTCCGGAAGAACTGAAGATGCCAAGTTATATTAAAGAAGAAGTTCTGGAAGCCAACAATATTCCCTATCGTGAAGTAGAACGTCTGGAAGATGTGATGCCGGATCTGGATGTGCTCTACATGACCCGTGTGCAGAAAGAACGCTTCTTCAACGAAGAGGATTATGTACGTCTGAAGGACTTCTATATCCTGAACAATCAGAAAATGGAATTGGCAAAAGAAGACATGATCGTCATGCATCCGCTTCCCAGAGTCAATGAGATTGCTGTCGAAGTGGACAAAGATCCGAGAGCTGCTTATTTCCGTCAGGTGCAGTATGGCGTCTACGTCCGTATGGCTCTGATTCTCACACTTCTGGAGGTAAAAGTATGTTAAATATTGGTGGACTTCACGAAGGTTTCGTACTGGACCATATCGAAGCCGGCAAGAGCATGGAAATCTATAAATACCTGGGACTCGATAAATTCGACTGCACCGTTGCCATCATCAAAAATGCAAAGAGCAACAAAATGGGCAAAAAAGACATTATCAAAATTGAGTGCCCGATTGACGAAATTGACCTTGACGCCCTTGGTTTTATTGATCACAATATCACCGTCAATATTATCAAAAATGATAAGATCGTGGAGAAGAAAACCCTTTCTCTTCCGAAGGAAATTCACAACGTAGTAAAATGCAAGAACCCACGCTGCATCACCTCCATCGAGCAGGAGCTTGAGCAGATCTTCCTTTTGACCGATCCGAAGAAGGGCATTTACCGCTGCAAATATTGCGAAGAGAAATACACTCACAAGAAGAACGCATAGCAACACTTCAGATGTCTAAAAGAGGCATGACCGGAATTTCCGATCATGCCTTTTTTATCATTTTTTATTCTTTTGTTACTTTCCTGATTCCAAGACGATCATGCATCCAGTCCCGGATCAGATGATAGACAAATCCAAAAATCGGTACTCCGACAATCATGCCCACAATGCCAAAGACACCGCCGAACAACAAAATAGCGAACAACACCCAGAAACTGCTGAGCTGAGTCGTATTTCCCAGAATCTTCGGCCCCAGGATATTTCCGTCAAACTGCTGGAGCACAATGATAAATACCACAAAATACACACACTGAATGGGGCTTACCATTAAAATAAGCAATGCAGTTGGAATTGCTCCGATAAACGGTCCAAAGAAGGGAATAATATTCGTCACGCCAATGATCACGCTGACCAGCACCGCATAAGGCATCTTGACAACCGCCGTGAAGATCATACAAATCAAACCGATAATCAGAGAATCCAGAAGTTTTCCTTTTACAAATCCCCCCAGATATTCGTTCAGTACGTTCGTCTCCCGAATAATCCATTCTGCCTTCTGTTCTTTTCCGGATGCTTTTTCTTCCTCCGTCATTTCCCGGTCGCGGAAAATAGCATGGGTCATCAGACGGGCCTGACAACAGAACAGTTCCCGGCTGTTCAGAAAATAAACTGCCACAATAAGACCAATAATCAGGTTTTTTGCCACACCGATCATGGTCAGAAGGCTTGCCGATACACCTGTAATGATATTATTAATATTAGGAAGCAGGCTGGTTTTCGCAAAATTCTGCACATAATCCATGATGTCCGTAGAATACTGCTCCACATAGCTTAGCATGACCGGATTATCTTCCACCAGCTTTTCCAGCCAGATACTGGCTGTCTGAATGTACCCCGGCATGGCATCTACCAGAAGAAGCACACTGTTGACCAGCTGTGGTACCAGCATGGCGATCAATGCATAGATAATCAGACAGAACAGCAGAATACTCAGCAGAATAGAAATTCCCTTAAAGAGACTTTTGAGTTTCTTTGCCTTTTCCGGCGGACGGCGCTGCAGCTGCGTTTTGTCTTCCAGATAGGTTTGGATCACTTTGCATACCGGAGTCAGAAGATACGCAATTACTGCTCCATAGATAAAGGGCATCAGAATATTAACGACCATCTTCACATAATGTCCCAGCTCCTCTAACCGAAACACTGCAAAGAAGAAAAGAATACACATGGCCACTGTCAAAAATACAGCCAACCCTTTATAATAATAATCCTTCCACTTTTCGTTCATATTTATCCTTTCTCTTTTACTGCTGAAGATAGCTGTTGACGCTTCTCTGCAGAATCTTCAGACTGCTGTCGATGGTCTCATCATTTTCCAGAATCTGACCAATCTCACTGTCCGCCAAAGCCAAAGCCTGTTCGTAACGTTTAAACTGCGGTTCAATCTGACCTTCTTCTATAATTCTTCCCAGAAGTCTGCCGCTGATAACCGTATCACTCTCTTCCATATCCTCCTGCACGATGCTCTCCATCTCTTTAGACTCTGTTACTTTCTTCAGTACCGATGCACCCTGGGAACTTCGGAAAATCTCTGTTTGAATTTTCTCATCATACGTCAAAAGCTTTAAAAATTCCCATGCCAGCTGCTCATGTTTTGTATGAGCGCTGATTCCAATAAGAAGACTGTCTACCTGTGACAAATTGCCGCCCTGATAGCCAGCCGGCATGGTAATACAGTCCCACTGGAAATTGGCATAACGCTTGATCTTGTAAGGATATGTTTTATATGTACGGTATTCTGCAAAGGTCAGAGGCATAAATACCACGTTACCGGCATTGAAATCTTCCTGGGTTACTTTCTGTCCCTGATAAAGATCATTTAGTCTCCGTACAAACTGAATAGATTCCACTACTTTCTCATCCGTGAAATTGCTTTCTTTGCCGTCTGCTTCAAAAATCTCTCCACCATTGGAATAGACTGCATCCATCCAGCCAAAATTATAGCAGCCAAACTGATCCAGGACACCGTCTCCGTCTAAATCCTTGGTGGTTTTCTGGCAGATGCTGTACATCGTGTCCCAGTTCCAGTCCGGGTTCGGCATGGCAATGCCTTCCTTTGCCAAAAGCGTTTTATTTACAAACATCAGAGTAGGCACCGTCTCATAGGGAAGCGCATACTGTACCTCTCCATACTGTCCGGAGCGAAGCGAGCTGCTGAAATATTTTTCTTCATCAAAATCCGGATCTTTTTCCATAAGAGGCTCCAGATTCTTCATAACACCCATGGAAGAAAACTGATTAAAATCCGTCCCCAGCACCATGAACACATCCGGTTCCTTGCCTGCCAGCAGTTTTCTGGAGAACCACTCGGAATAATCATCCTTCCGGACACCACTGTAGTAATGAATCTTCACACCTGGATGCTCTGTCTCGAACCGTTCAATCGCCTGATCAATGATGACAAAACTATTGGCATTGGCCACATCCCAGTTACTTCCAGTAATCATCCCGAATTCCAGAATGGTCTCCTTCTGTCTTCCAGCCCAGGCCGCACCGCACAAAAGAAGCGCCGTTCCAAGCACTGCCAGACAGGCAAAGGCTTTTTTCTGTCCTTTCATCCGCGCCTCCTACTCTTCCAGCTCTGCCAGTTTGCTGGCCGCATTGGTCTGAACCGCCCAGATAGCCAGCTGTGTCCGGTCTCTTAAGTCTAATTTATTCAGAATACTGCTTAAATAATTTCTCACCGTGCCATCAGAAAGTCCCAGAGTCTCTGCGATTTCTTTATTAGAAGCACCTTTTCCAACCTGCACGATAATCTTCCACTCCGTCCTGGTCAGCTCTTCTGCCGCTTTATTTCCAACAGTAATGGAATAATCAGCCTGTGCCATCTGTGAAAACAGCTTAAATACCTTGGTGGCTATATCCGGATTGATCATCGCCCGGCCACTGTAGACGGTTTTAATGGCATTCTCCAGTTCATCCATGGAAACACCTTTCAGGAGATAACCGCTGGCTCCGAACTTCAATGCGTTGTAGACATACTCATCATCATCAAAGGTTGTCAGAATAATAATCTTGATCTGCGGATAATTTTCTTTAATGATCTTGGTGCACTGTACCCCGTCCATCTTTGGCATCCGGATATCCATAAGAATCACATCCGGCTTCTCCTTCCGGATACTGCGGATCACTTCCTGTCCGTCTGCCGCCACATCACACACCTCAATGTCGGCCTTACTGTTCAATACAATCTGCAGACTCTGCCGGATCAGTTCCTGATCATCCGCTATCAATACTTTAATCATATGTCTCCCCCCATCGGATCGGAATCCGGGCAGTCACCGTAAATCCATCTCTGCCGTCAAAGGACACCGTTCCTTTTAACATTTCAATTCTTTCTTTTATATGCTTGGTTCCAAAACCACTCTTCACTTTTTCACAACCAATTCCATTATCTTTGATAACCAGCAGAATCTCACCGTCAATTTTCTTCAGGGTAATCCAGATCTTTTTCGCCTGTCCGTGACGAACCGCATTGGTAATACTCTCCTGAATCACCCGGTAAATGGCATTTTCTTCATCTTCATCGAACTTCAGATGTTTTTCCTCAGTCTCAAAATAAATCTCCACATCGGATACTTTACTCATATCCATGACCATTTTCCGGATAGCGACCTCCAGACTCAAACGATCCAATGCATCGGGCCGCAGCTCATTCACAGAACGCCGGATTTCCTTAATGCCGTCCCTGCTGACCTGTGACAGCATCTCCAGCTGTTTCTTCGTCTGGTCCGGAGCCATATCAATCATGGCAAGACAGGCATCCAGACCTGCCGTAATACCGGTCAGGGTGTGCCCCAGCGTATCATGAATCTCTCTGGCCAGACGGTTCCGCTCTCTTGTCTGGGCCATCCGCTCGGACATATCCGCATACTCCTTCAGCTGCTCATTGGCCGTCTGCAGCTCATGATAGAGCTGATTGACTTCTTCAATGGTGCCTCGCTGCGCATTAATAACATAGACACAATAGACAATGAACAGAATAATATTCAATGAAATAATAACATTATAAATACTGAACAGATACTGCTGGGTGTTGGAGGGATAATACCGGATATAATCCGATACACTGTAAAGAGGTTTATAGATGGATAACAATTCATAGTCCGCTACCAGATACCCTGCAATTGCCATAGCCACGAAAAAAATCTTCACCTTTCCATCCTTGACATAGGCAATGACATTGGCAAATACCAGAAGCAGCAGTCCATTATAATTAAAATCCATCTGTACTACCAGACTGACACAAACAAAAGCATCCACCGCCAGAGTACATACCGTCAACCGGCTATGCTCCTGCTGACACACCTGCCGCACGGCAAAGGTCACCACCAGCACCAGCATCATTCCCATGCAGACTATGAGATTTTCCCTGGGGTTCACCGGAATGGTCACAACATTGTCCAAAAAAGTTCTCGCATCATAATGAGCCAGGATCCGGTTCGTGGTCACATAAATAAAACCACAGATAAGTCCTACCGCAATGATATTCAATATCAGCATGGCCGCCTGAAAACTCGTGACATACTGGTCTTTTTTATCGTTCATAATTCTAGTTACTCCTTATTGCCAGCCGTTAATCTCGTAATCTCCCAGATTTTCTCTGGTCAGCATCTCCGGTTCAATGCTAATATAAGGTTCCACTTCCTCTCCATCCAGATACTGATAAGCTGTCTCTGCGGCTACTCTTCCGATGGTCTTTGGACTCTGGATACTGGTTCCTGTCACATAACCTAATTTCAGCATGGATTTGAAATCCGGAGATCCGTCAATGCCGTAGATCAGCACTCCATCCTCCCGGTGATACTGCTGCAGGGATGCCAGTGCGCCAAGAGCCGTCGGATCATTTCCTCCCATCACCACATCAAATTCCACATTGGTTTTCAGAATCGTCGCCATGGCATCTGCGGAAATCTCAAATTCGCCGGCCCCCACAGCCTGAGCCACAATCTCATAATTGGGGTTGTCTGCCACCGTGTCCATAAATCCTTTAATACGGTTATTGATGGATGCCTGAATGGGATTGTTGATTACCACAATCTTCGCCTGACTTACCCGTTTCATCATGTCCTGAGCACAGAGTACCCCCGCCTGATAATTATCCGTCTCAATGGCCGCCGTCACATATTCCATGTCCTTTACCATGGTATCAATATCGATCACCACTACTCCTGCTTTCTGACAGGCTTCCAGTGCCGGGCGCACTTTTTCCAGATCCACCGGGTTCAAAAACAGAACTTCGATTCCTTCATCAATCATTTCCTGAATCTGGTCATTCTGTTTTTCCTGATCCTGGCTGGGATCTCTAGAAATGAGAATATCTCCGTTTGCCTCCACCACTTCTTCAATGGCTTCATGGAGCACATCAAAATACGGATTATTCCGGGTCATATAGGTAGCACCAAAGATCTTTGGCTCATGCTCACTTTTTGTATCTCCCACCATACCGCATCCTGACAGCGTCAAAATACAGATCAGGATCCATGCAGTCAGTCTATATTTTTTCATTCTCTGGCCATCCTCCCTCATGTGTTTCATTATAACACCCAAATTCTAAACCTTCCATAAATTTGGCGAAAAAAAAGAGCCTCTGTACCAGAAAGTACAGAGGACTCTGCTTTTATGTTCCATTATATGGATATTTCTGTCATTAACGACCGGCTTTCTTATTACGCAGGAAGTCTACGTATACAGCCAGCAGGATTACAAGACCTTTTACGATATACTGGAAGTTGGAATCCACTCCCATCAGGTTCAGTCCGTTGTTCAGAACACCGATGATCAGGACACCGATTAAAGTACCGCCGATACGTCCGGAACCACCACTCATGGAAGTTCCACCAACTACTACAGATGCAATGGCATCCATCTCAGCTCCGTCGCCGGCTGTCGGCTGCCCGGAATACAGACGGGATGCGATGACAACACCTGCAATACCAGCCATAACACCGGTATATGCATATACAATAAATTTTACTTTCTGAACACTGATTCCTGAAAACTTTGCTGCCTGTACATTACCACCTACTGCGTAGATGTGACGTCCCAGCTGGGTTTTGTTGATCATAAGTGCCGCAAGAATAAATATGATAAACATCAAAATAACCGGAGTCGGAACCGGTCCTACATAACCGGCACCCGGGAATTTGAATGCATCCGTCATACAACGAATTGGAGCACCGCCAGTCAGTACCAGTGCAATACCCTTTGTAATGTTCATGGATGCCAGCGTTACAATGAAAGGCGGGATGTCGGTCTTACAGATGATGAAACCATTGAACAGACCTACTGCTGCACCAACTGCGATTGCTGCGATAAATCCAACAGCCTCCGGAAGTCCGAAGTTTACCACGCATCCTGCTGCCACAACACCGGACAGAGCGATAACAGAACCTACGGAAAGGTCGATACCGCCAAGGATAATAACCATGGTCATACCGGTTGCCAGGAACAGGTTGGAAGCGTTCTGACGAAGAATGTTAAACATGTTCTTCGGGGTCAGGAAGGTGCTTCTCGTGGTCGGGAATACGGTCAGGAAAATGAACATTGCCAGTAATGCAATGATAATACCAATATTGTCTTTAAAATATTTTACAACTCCATTTTTGAATCTGGTTGCCATAATGTCTTCTCCTCCTTCGCTTACACTATTTCGCCGCCAGTGTCATGATGCTTTCCTGGGTAACGGTGTCGTGATCCAGACATCCGGTTACACGTCCCTCATTCATGACATAGATACGGTCGCTCATGTTAATGATCTCCGGAAGCTCAGAGGATATCATGATAATTGACATGCCCTGCTTCACCAGCTCATTCATGATGGCATAGATCTCTGCTTTTGCACCGACGTCAACACCTCGGGTCGGCTCATCCAGAATCAGAACTTCCGGATTGGTAGCAAGCCAGCGGCCAATTATTACTTTCTGCTGGTTACCACCGGACAGGTTGCCGATGATCTGATCCTGACTCGGAGTCTTTGTCTTCATCATGTCAATATATTTCTGTGTAATTTCTTCTTCTTTCTTACCATCTACATGGAGATGTCTGATAAAGCTTCCAAGCACCTCAATGGTGGAATTGAAGCGGACACTCTGTACTTTGTAGAGTCCCTCTTCCTTACGGTTCTCAGGTACCAGCGCAATGCCATATTTGAGCGCATCGATGGGGGATTTGATCTTTACTTTCTGTCCCTTCACATAGACGTCTCCGGTTGCATGGGGTGCCAGTCCGAAAATCGCTTTCATGGCCTCGCTTCGTCCGGCACCTACCAGACCTGCAAAACCGATAATCTCACCCTTATGTAATTCAAAGCTTGCATCTTTGGCCATCTTACCATCGGAGATATGCTCACATTTTAAGATCACTTCTCCCGGCTCCAGATAGTCACGGGTGTAATAATTAGTCAGCTCACGGCCAACCATCAGGGCGATCAGATCGTCCGTTGTTGTCTCTTTTACTACTTTTGTTCCTACGGTCTGACCATCTCGCATAACCGTTACACGGTCACAGATCTCAGCCAGCTCACTCATTTTATGAGAAATGTAAATAATACCTACACCTGCTTTTGTCAGGTTTCTCATAGTATTAAACAGGAAACCAACCTCTTTATCGGAAATGGAAGAAGTCGGCTCATCCAAAACCAGAATCTTGGAATTAAAGGAAATTGCTTTCACAATCTCCACCATCTGCTGCTGTGCAATGGTCAGATGTTCAACCAGCATATTTGCGTCGATATGCATTTGATAGGTATCCAGAAGCTTCTGTGCTTCTTCTACCATCTTTCTGCGGTCTACGTTCATCTTGGTTCCCGGCTCTCTGCCCAGAAAGATATTCTCCGCAACTGTCATATAGGGAACCAGCACCAGCTCCTGGTGCACAATGGATATACCAGCATGGCGGGCTGCCACGACGCCGTCAATATTCACTTTCTGCCCGTCAATGATAATTTCTCCCTCTTCTGCATGGTAGATTCCACCCAGTACCTTAATCAAAGTGGATTTACCCGCTCCGTTCTCCCCAAGGAGAGCGTGTACCTCACCGGCTTTCAGCTGAAGATCTACATTCTGCAGTGCCTTTACACCGGGGAAGGATTTACAGATTCCTTTCATCTCAAGTAAGTACTGTTCACTCACCAATCGCCACCACCTGTCTCATCTCAGAAAGAGGCTTTGCTCCGCTCCCGAAGCAAAGCCCCCAGTTATTCTGTTCTGTTAATTACTTACTGCCATCCGTCAGTTCCGTACTGGTCTACATTGTCTGCAGTTACCAGGAAAGTATCGATCGGAATCTCTTTCTCAACTTCTTTACCATCTAACCAGTCATATGCAGTGTTTGCAATGGTCTGACCAATGGTGATCGGGGACTGGGCACCAGTTCCTTCAAGGATGGTATCTTTCAGAAGAGCTTTTACGTCCGGAGAACCGTCAACGCCGTAGATCAGCGGAGTTACGCCAGCTGCGTCAGCTGCTGCATAAGCACCAAGAGCGGTCGGGTCATTTCCACCGAAGATAGCAACTACATCTGGATGTGCAGTTAATAAATCCTGTGCCTTTTCGTTAGCAACCTGCTGGTTACCCTGAGCATCCTGCTGTCCAACTACATTAAAGGTAACACCGGACTCTTTGATTGCGTCCAGGAATCCGTTGGTTCTGTCTGTTACAGACTGCATGGTCGGGGAATCCAGTACAAGGATATCTCCTCCGTCCGGAACTTTCTTAGCCAGGTCTTCACCACAAACATAACCTGCATTGTAGTTATCAGATCCTGCATAGGAAGTAAGGTAGCTCATGTCACCAACCTGAGTATCAAAACCAAACATCGGGATACCTGCATCTTTCAGCATATCCAGTCCCGGGATGATACCATCAGCATCAACCGGGTTTACGAACATGACCTCAACGCCTCTGGAGATCATATCCTCGATCTGGTTAACCTGAGTATTGGAATCGTTTGCCGGGTCCATGGAGATCAGCTGATCACCGTGGCTCTCAACCACTTCACGGATTGCACCTTCCAGAGTTACGAAGAACGGGTTGGTTCCGTCCATACAGGTGTAACCGAAGATTTTTCCTCCCTCAGATGCTGCTGCATCAGCAGTATCTGCTTCTGCGGTATCATCTGCTGCTTCGGTGGTTTCCTCAGCTGCTGCATCAGAAGAAGTATCTGCTGCTGTAGAAGATGAGCTGCCGCCGCAAGCGGTTAAAGATGCTACCATTGCTGTACACAGAAGTGCACAAAAAACTTTCTTTTTCATTTTGGTTTTCCTCCCCTAAAATGATTTTGTTTTGTGATGTTTGTATCATAAATGATTTCCTGTCTTTGTACACCTGTACAATGTAACAACTTTTTCATGACATTTGTCATATCCCATATGGCGGTTGTCACAACAAAAAGGAACCATGTCATGCGGTTTGTCGCATGAACACGGTTCCTGTCGCTTTTTTTATTCTGCGGTCTTCCATCCTGCCGCGATCTTCTCTTCCAGCTCCGGAAGGGTATGAAGTCCGCTTAAAGTATCCACAGCCTCCACGCAGGATGCCCCCTGGGCCGCCGCCAGCTGAATGCAGCGTTCTACCGGATAACCTTTCAGCATGGAGTAAAGAAAACATCCAATACTGGAATCTCCTGCTCCGGTGCCGGAAAGCACTTTTTCCGGAATGAAGCTCTTCTGAAATCCGGATTTTTCCGTCCAGTCTTCTACCTTGAGTTCCACCGCTTCCGGAATTTTTCCGATCAGATCTGCTCCGGCGGTCTGATAATACATGCCTCTGGCTCCACATTTGAGCATGAGTACTTTCACGCCCAGCTCCATGGCCTGTGCAGCCAGCGGACGGATATCTTTTTCAAGATCAAGAATCTCTGTTACATCCTCTTCGCCAGCCCGTTCCATCCATGCATCATAGCGCGGGCGATCCAGCATAAAGCACAGTTCTTCAATACTAGGCACAAAAAAATCCACATGAGGCAGTACATTGGAAAGGAATTCTCTCCAGTCCACCAGTCCCTCCGGAGATTCCGGATCAACAGCCGCCAGATCCAGTGACATAGCGGCACCCTTTGCGTGTACTTTATTACAGAGTTTTACCAGCTCTGCTCCGTCATTTTCATACATCTTTCTCATAAGAGGCGGATATCCGAAATGCACCAGTGCCGCTCCGTCAATCAGATCATCGGACAGATCATCTGCCACGAAGGTATCATTGGCCCCCGGTCCATGAAGGAAAATCCGGTCAATTCCCGGCGGTGCAATGACAACCGTGTAGGAAGTGTCCACATTTTCATCGATGATGAGGTCTTTTTCTGTCCCATGCTGTTTCATCATGGCCAGCATCATCTCACCCAGGGCATCTTTTCCGATCTTTCCTGCCAGGCGGACATTGGCTCCCATCTTATGAAGGGCAAGACCTGTATTTGACACGACACCTCCTGTGTAGACAACCGCTTCACCGGTACGGATCAGTTTGCCCGGACACAATACCTGGGAAATACTTTTCTTTTTACTGCTCTGAAATACCGGTGTAATATCCACACTGATATGTCCGGCCACTACGATTTTCTTTTCCATAGAGATATCCTCCATCAGTCTTTTGCTGCCGGATATTCGGTACACAGATAGCGGTAAGGCGGCTCATCCTCTTCAATCTCCGGGAACCGTCCCATCTGCTCATAGAAGCAGTTATCATTCTCATCATCGTTACACATGGAAACCTCACCCAACAGAACCGGGCCGCCCTCTTTCGGCATAACGAAATCATGGTACAGATACTGGGTAATCGTAATGCTCTCGCCCGGAGTCAGTTTGATTCTGGTTCCTGCAGGAACGGTTCTCTTAACGCCATCTGTAACAACTGTTACATCTGTATCCAGTTTTTTGTTGCCTTCTGCTCCGTTAAATACGGTAATATAGAGATCATTTCCACCGCGGTTGATAATATCTTCCATCTTGCTCCAATGATAATGAAGCGGAGAATCCTGTCCCGGATAGAGCATCAGCAGTTTTTCTGCATATGGTTTTTTATATTTCGGGTCTTTCAAATTACCATTACGGATGGTGACCAGTGCAAATCCCAGCTCATCGAATCTGCCAAGGCCATAATCTGTAATATCCCATCCTAATTTATTGTCACGGATCTCGTCACACTCATGACCTTTTTCATTCCACTCTTCCGGCGTCCAGCTGCAGAAGGGCGGCAGATGAAATCCATTTTCTTTTGCCAGAGCTTCCATATCCTTAATAACCTGATTGATTCTGGAACGTTTCATTGTGATAAATCCCCCTTTTTCACCCTTAGTCCTGACGTGCAAAAGTACGCATTGCTTCTTTTACATTTTCTTTCATGGCTTCTTTTGCCACTGCAGTTACGCTGGTGTAGAATGGCGGAACTCCTTCTTTGAGCTCTGCTGCCCACTTCTGTACAGCGATTCCTGCTGCGCGGTCCATATAAGTAAAGTAGTTGATCTTACGAACACCTGCCTTAATGGCTGCATGAAAATCTTCTTTGCTGACTCCGGAGCCGCCGTGCATAACAACCGGAATGCCGTTGGTCTCTTTGCGGACATTCTCTACGACAGAGAAGTCAAGGCGCGGTTTCTTCAGATAAATACCATGGGTGGTTCCGAAGGAGCATGCCAGTGCGTCAACGCCGGTTCTTGCGACGAAATCTTTTGCCTGTACCGGATCGGTGTAAATCTTGGTCTCATCATCTTCACCGCTGCCTACACCTTCGCCGGACTCGGTTTTGCCCATGCTTCCAAGCTCTGCCTCGATGTCAGCGCCCTGTGCATGTGCCAGCTCTGCTGCCAGTTTGGTATTTGCCACATTCTCCTCATAAGGAAGAGTGGATCCGTCATACATAACAGAAGTGAATCCCATGCTCAGTGCAAATTTCACGCGGTCAATGCTGTCGCCATGATCCAGATGTACACATACCGGAACTTTTGCTTTCTTTGCAAAATCTACCATCAGCGGTCCCATCAATGCCAGCGGGTTATGTACCTCATGCACCGGTGCAAACTGAATGATCACCGGCAGATCCATCTCCTCCGCAGCTGCCATAACAGCCTGCAGGCTCTCAAGATTCGGTGCGTTGAATGCACCAATGGCAATCTCTTTCTCCTCTGCTACTTTCAGAACTTCCTTTAATGTTACCAACATGATAAAATTCCTCCTTCTTATTTTTGGTCTATCATGGTATATTTTCGTGGACCTCTGTCCATTGCGAACCTTGTGAATCACTATTCAAACAGTTTTCCTTCAAAAATGGCAGTCAAAAGTGCGCCTGCACAGCCAAATACTGTGCCATCCGCCTTAAAATGAGACTTCATCACCTGAATTCTCCGATACCTTCTGGTCAGGAGCCGTCCATTCGCTGCTTCTTCCGCAAGCCGCAGATACATGTCCGGAACCCAGTAACCATCATAACCGATAATTACTTTCTGCGGATTCAGTCCATTGGAAAAATTTGTAATGCCGCAGGATAAATATTCCGCCATTTCCCGGAGCACCAGATCAATCTGTTCCTCTTTCTCTGAAAGAGCGGTTCCTCCTCTCTCTCTTCTGTCCAGAGCCAGATTCATTTCCTGGCAGAATTCCCGGAAGCTTTTCATTTCTCCGGTCAGCTTCTGCAGCTTTTCCTCCAGCACTTTGCTGGAAATATAAGTTTCCAGACATCCCCTGCTTCCACAGTTGCAGATCCGTCCTTTCCAGTCAATGCTCACATGTCCAAATTCACAGGTCATGCCATTGGTACTGGTATAAAGTTTTCCGCCGACTACCAGACCGCTTCCGACACCATTAGCCAGTACCACGTAAATGAAATCTTCACAGTCACTTCCATTTCCATAATATTTTTCCACAATGGCAGCCCCATTGCTCTCACTGTCAAAGTAGACTGGCATATGATAGCGAAGCTCAATCTCCTTCTTCAGCTCCAGATCCTGAATTCCAAAGAAATTGGTAGGCTTCAAAATCTTCCCTCTGAGAATGTCCGAAGGTCCCAGTGCCGCAATGCTGATCCCCCAGATCCGTTCACCCTTTGCTTCCGCAAAAATCTGCCCAATCGCATCCAAAATCTGTTCCATCAGATTTCCTGCATTCGTTTCAGTTACCGGAAAGTTGATCCTCTTCAGGATATTCAGCTGCAAATCACATAAAATCACATTACAGCCTTCCCGATACAGATGGACACCGATCAGTTTCGGTGCCCTGGGAGAAATACTGAGAAGAATGGGATTCCGCCCTTTTCCTTCTGTCTGTACCTTTTCCCGTTCTTCCAGCATGCCGTTCTCCAGAAATTCATTGACGATGTTCGAGACCGTCATCTTGGCAAGTCCTGTCTTCTGTGCCAGTTCAATACGGGAGCTGCATTCTCCGGTAGCAATCAGCTTCAACAGCAGACCACGGTTTTTTTGTTTTAAAAGTTTGTTATTCACTCCTGTTTTCGGCATCTGCTTTTGCTCCTGCTCATTAGTACAACGCTTTTACTTTATATCTACATGATACATCCCTTTTACTAATTGTCAATAGTTTTTGATGAAAATATGCAAAAAAAATTACCAGGCACCGGATCTCTGTACAAAATACACAAATCCAGTGTCTGGTAATGATTCACTTTTCACAAAGCTTAAAGGTTCGTATAACCCATAAGAGATTCATCCACTTCTTTTGCCACATCTCTTCCCTCGCGGATGGCACGTACCACCAGCGACTGGCCGATGTGCATATCACCTGCGGTAAAGACATTTGGTATGTTGGTGGCATGTTTGCCTGGCTCCGTTGCCACATTGGTACGGCCGTCCACATTGACTCCGAAGGCTTTGGTCACATAATCCTGACTTCCAAGGAATCCGGCTGCGATGAGTACCAGTTCTACATCCAGTACAAATTCACTGCCTTCTACCGGAACCATCATCATACGTCCGGTCTTCTCGTCCTTCTTGCTTTCCAGTTTGACAATCTTTGCCTGTTTAACATTGCCGTTCTTGTCCTTGATGAACTCCTGAACCGTGGTCTGATAGATTCGAGGATCATGTCCGAATTTGGCAATGGCTTCCTGCTGACCGTAATCCGTCTTGCAGATTCTGGGCCAGATCGGCCACGGATTATTTTCCGCTCTCGTATCCGGAAGCTTCGGCATCATTTCCAGCTGGGTGACAGATTTGCAGCCCAGGCGGATGGAAGTACCGACACAGTCATTTCCCGTATCTCCACCGCCAATAACCAGCACATTCTTGCCCTCTGCCGGAATAAATTTCTTATCAGCGAAGTTGGAATCCAAGAGACTCTTCGTGGTAGCCGTCAGGAAATCCACTGCAAAATAGATTCCTTTGGCATCTCTTCCAGGTGCTTTGATATCACGGGGATTGGCAGCACCACAACAGAGTACGACGCGGTCATATTCTTTCAAAAGCTGCTCCGGCTTTACATCCACCCCTACATTGCAGTTGGTGATGAAGGTAACGCCTTCTTCCTTCATAATCTTGATCTTACGCTCTACAATGTGCTTTTCCAGCTTCATATTCGGGATTCCGTACATCAGAAGCCCTCCCACACGGTCACGGCGTTCATAGACAGTTACGGAATGTCCGCGGTGATTTAACTGGTCTGCAGTCGCCAGTCCGGAAGGACCGCTTCCGATGACAGCTACTTTCTTACCTGTACGTACTTTCGGAGGTCTTGCATGGGCATAGCCTTTCTTGTATGCATTTTCAATAATGGCAAGCTCATTGCCCTTGCTTCCTACCGGATCTCCGTTTAAGTTGCAGGTACATGCTGCCTCACAGAGTCCGGGACATACACGTCCTGTAAACTCCGGGAAGTTGCTGGTTTTGGAGAGGCGGTAATACGCCTCCTCCCAGTTTCCCATATAGAGCATGTCGTTCCACTCCGGCACCATGTTCTGCAGCGGACAGCCGGACATCATACCGCCCAGCATCTGTCCTGCCTGGCAGAAGGGCACGCCGCATGCCATACATCTGGCTCCCTGTTTCTCCTGTTCTTCTCTGGACAGGGGTGTGTGGAACTCGTTGAAATGTTTAATTCTCTCCAAAGGCGCTTCTGCCTTTGCATTTTTACGTTCATAATCCAAAAAGCCTGTTGGTTTTCCCATTTCCGTTCGTACCTCCTATCCTCTCTTGATAGCATAAAATGCTTCGATCTGCGCCTGCTCCGTGTTCATGCCTTTTTCTTCCATCTGGACAATCATGCTGAGCATCTTCTTGTAATCATTCGGGATGATCTTTTTAAATTTCGGCAGGTACTGCTCAAAGTTATCAAGGATCTGTTTTCCTCTTTCGGAATTGGTGTAAGCGACATGCTCCTGAATCATGTCTTTCAGTTCCTGCACATCATATTTGTTAGTAACTTCTTCCAGCGTTACCATCGCTTTGTTGACTTTCATATAGAGGTCGCTGTCTTCGTCCAGTACATAAGCAATACCGCCGCTCATACCTGCTGCGAAGTTTTTACCGACTTTTCCAAGGATGACTGCGCAGCCACCGGTCATGTACTCACAGCCATGATCTCCGGTTCCCTCTACAACAGTACGTGCACCGGAGTTTCTGACGCAGAAACGTTCTCCTGCCACACCGTTGATGTAAGCTTCACCACTGGTAGCTCCGTAAAGGGCTACGTTACCGATAATGATATTTTCGTCCTCTTTGAAGTTCACACCCTTCGGCGGATAAACAATCAGTTTTCCACCAGAAAGTCCCTTTCCAAAGTAGTCATTGGAATCTCCAACCAGCTCCAGCGTCAGTCCTTTCGGAATGAAGGCACCGAAACTCTGTCCGCCTGCACCGGTACATTTTACGGTAAAGGTATCTTCCGGCAGCCCTTCCGGATAACGTTTGGTGATCTCAGAACCGAACATGGTACCGAATGCACGGTTGGTATTTCTCACATCCAGCTCAATACTTCTCTTCTGTCCGGTTGCCAGGGCAGACTTGAATTCTTTCATGAGCACCTTCTCATCCAGTGTCTTTTCCAACTCAAAGTTGTAAACATGCTTCGGATCGAAAATAACTTTCTGACCTTTTCCGGCATAGGGATTGTCCAGAATCTTCGCGAAATCAATAGTAGCCTGTCTTCCGGTTCTGCCCTCTTTGACGCAGAGCATATCGGAACGTCCTACCAGCTCATCGATCGTGCGAATGCCAAGTTTTGCCATATATTCACGCAGCTCTTCTGCGATGAATCTCATGAAGTTTACGACATATTCCGGTTTGCCGCGGAACCGTTTTCTCAGTTCCGGATTCTGGGTAGCTACGCCTACCGGGCAGGTATCCAGATTGCAGACACGCATCATCACGCATCCCATAGTTACCAGCGGAGCCGTTGCAAATCCATACTCCTCGGCACCCAGCATGGCAGCAATTGCCACATCACGGCCACTCATAAGCTTGCCGTCTGTCTCAATACGGACTTTATTTCTCAGACCGTTCATAATCAGAGTCTGATGGGTCTCGGTAAGACCAAGCTCCCATGGAAGTCCTGCATTATGGATGGAACTTGCCGGAGCTGCTCCGGTGCCTCCATCATAACCTGATATGAGAATGACCTGTGCGCCTGCTTTGGCAACACCGGCTGCGACGGTACCAACACCTGCCTCGGATACCAGTTTCACAGAAATTCTGGCTGCCGGGTTCGCATTTTTCAGATCATAGATCAGCTGTGCCAGGTCCTCAATGGAGTAAATATCATGATGAGGCGGCGGGGAGATCAAACTTACACCCGGAGTAGAAAGACGGGTCTTTGCAATCCACGGATATACTTTTCCTCCCGGCAGATGACCACCCTCGCCAGGTTTTGCGCCCTGTGCCATCTTGATCTGAATCTCCTGGGCACTGACCAGATATCTGGAGGTCACGCCAAAACGTCCGCTTGCCACCTGTTTAATGGCAGAGCATTTATTCAGTCCATCCGGTCCGATAGTCAGTCGCTCAATACTTTCACCGCCCTCACCGGTATTGGATTTACCATGTAACTGGTTCATGGCAATAGCCAGACACTCATGGGCTTCCTGGGAAATGGAACCATAGGACATGGCACCGGTCTTGAAGCGGGTCACAATGGAATCCACGCTTTCCACCTCATCCAGCGGAATGCCTTTCTTCGGATATTTGAAATCCAGTAGTGTTCTCAACTGTCCATGGTTATTTTCGCCATCTACCAGAGAAGTGTACTGTTTAAACAGCTGATAATTGCCTTCTCTTGTGGACTGCTGTAAGAGAGAAATGGTTCTCGGATTGTAGAGATGTTCCTCTCCTGCACTTCTTTCTTTGTGAAGTCCCAGGCTGTTCAGTGCCAGACTGGTGGTCAGTCCCAGCGGATCGAAAGCAGAAGAATGCATGAGTTCTACCTGCTCGCCAATCTCTTTTAGGCCGATACCGCCGATTCTGCTGACGGTATTGGTAAAATATTTATCAACGACTTCTTTATTAATACCGATTGCCTCAAAAATCTTGGAACCCAGGTAAGACTGGATGGTGGAAATGCCCATCTTGGAAGCAATCTTTACAATGCCATTAATAACTGCCTGATCATAGTCAGCCACTGCCGCATAATAATCCTTATTCAGAATCTTCTTATCAATCAGCTCATGGATACTCTCATGTGCAAGATAAGGGTTCACTGCACAGGCGCCATAGCCAAGGAGCGTAGCGAAATGATGTACTTCTCTTGGCTCACCGGACTCCAGAATAATAGAAACAGAAGTTCTCTTCTTCGTCCGTACCAGATGCTGCTGCAGTGCGGATACTGCCAGAAGAGACGGGATTGCCACATGGTTCTCATCCACGCCACGGTCAGACAGAATCAGGATGTTGACACCATCACGGTAAGCACGGTCTGCTTCTACAAACAGACGGTCAATGGCCTTCTCCAGGCTGGTATTCTTATAATAAGTAATCGGGAGCACTTCTACTTTGAATCCCGGCTCCTTCATATTTTTAATCTTCAGAAGGTCGGTCTCTGTCAGAATCGGATTGTTAATCCTCATAACGCAGCAGTTCTCTTGTTTTGCTTCCAGAAGGTTGCCGGCCTTTCCAACATAAATCGTGGTAGAGGTTACGATCTTCTCACGGATGGCATCAATAGGCGGGTTAGTAACCTGTGCAAACAGCTGTTTGAAATAATTAAACAGCGGCTGATGATGCTCTGATAAAACAGCCAGTGGTACGTCAATACCCATGGCAGAAATTGCTTCGCTTCCGTTGGCAGCCATACTCATGATGGAATTTCTCACATCTTCATAATTATAGCCGAATGCCTTCTGTAGTTTTGCCCGTTCTTCCGGTGTATACTCTTCCACTCTCTGGTTCGGAATCTTCAGCTCAGACAGATTGACCAGATTGTGATCCAGCCACTCGCCATAGGGCTGACGGTTTGCATAGGATTCTTTCAGTTCATCGTCATCGATAATCCGTCCCTGTTTGGTATCTACCAGTAGCATTTTACCTGGATGAAGTCTTTCTTTTTCCACAATTCTGGAAGGATCAATATCCAGCACACCAACCTCGGAAGAAAGGATCAGCTGATCATCCGTGGTTACATAGTATCTGGAAGGACGAAGTCCGTTACGGTCCAGAACTGCTCCCATCACATCTCCGTCGGTGAAAAGGATTGATGCCGGTCCATCCCACGGCTCCATCATGGTCGCATAGTACTGATAGAAATCTTTCTTCTTCTGGGACATCGTGCGGTTGTTAAGCCACGGCTCCGGAATAAGGATCATCACTGCCAGCGCCAGATCCATACCGCTCATCACCAGGAATTCCAGTGTGTTGTCCAGCATGGCGGAGTCGGAACCAGATGCACTGATAACCGGAAGAATCTTATGGAATTCTCCCTTCAGATGCTCGGACTCTACCGTCTCCTCGCGGGCCAGCATCTTGTCGGCATTACCTTTGATCGTATTGATCTCACCGTTATGTACCAGGAAACGGTAGGGATGTGCACGCTCCCAGCTGGGCATGGTGTTCGTCGAGAAACGGGAGTGAACCAGTGCGATGGCACTCTCGTAGTCCTGACTCTGCAGATCCAGGAAGAAGGAACGAAGCTGTCCTACCAGAAACATACCTTTATAAATCAGGGTACGGCTGGAACAGGATACCACATAAGTGTCCTCGATGGACTGTTCGAACACACGTCTTGCGATGTAAAGCTTCCGGTCGAAATCCAGTCCTTTTTCCACATCCTCCGGTTTCTGAATAAATGCCTGCATAATACTCGGCATCTTCTCCAGTGCTTTACTTCCCAGTACCTTCGGATTGGTGGTTACCTCTCTCCATCCAAGGAAGTTCATGCCTTCCTTCTCTACGATGATCTCGAACATTTTCTTCGCCTGGTTGCGCTTCAGCTCATCCTGAGGAAGGAAAAACATTCCGATACCGTATTCTCTCTCCCCTCCAAGCTCAATACCAAGCTTCGCACACTCTTTAGAGAAAAATTTATGGGAAATCTGAACCATGATACCAACACCGTCTCCGGTCTTGCCTTCCGCATCCTTGCCGGCGCGGTGTTCCAGATTCTCTACAATGCTCAGTGCATCTTCTACCGTCTTGTGCGATTTGACGCCTTTAATATTTACGACAGCGCCGATACCGCAGTTGTCATGTTCAAAGCTCGGGTCATACATTCCCGGTCTGGGACATTCCTGATTTCTCTGTTCGTTCATAAGCTGTACCTTTCTTTCCTGAATCGTTGACATTTCATGTAACCTGCAAGTTTTCTAAAAGTTTACACCCATTTTTTTAAGATGTAAACAAGAAATTTTTATGGAATCGTCAGATTATTTGTAAACAGAAAATTTTATGTCATATTTTTTCTCTATTTTATAAATTTTCGCATTTTCTTCATTCATTCGCGCACAATTTTGAAGTATTTTCCTGATATTGGATTAGGATTTTTCACCATAAAATTTAATCTCATTCATTTCACAGCGGTTTTCCGGATTGTTTTTTGAATTTTCTCATGATTTACATGTTTTTCTTATGTGTTACAATAGATATATCTATTTAGAAAGGGGACTTTGTCATGACCAAAGAGACACTTGCATTTGTAACTGAAAAGACCAAAGAACTGACCGCAGCCCACAGCTGCTGTGCAGAATTAAAAGAAGCTGCAAACAACTGGCTGACAGCTGCCGGCACTGACAAAGAGGCAGAAGCGACCAAAGCATACGTGGCAGAACTGGAAGCAGATATCATGCCCATAGACGGACTCATCGCCTTTGCAGAATCCGATATGGGTGCAAAAATATTCGGAGCTGAGATGGCAAAGAATGTGGCTGCTCACGGCAAAGAGATCAAAGCCGCAGGCGCAAAATACTGTGACTGCCCGGCATGCGCTGCATGTGAGGCAATTTTAGCAAGAAAAGAGGAGCTTTTTAAATAATCGAGTAGGAGGGAGTGATTAGCTCCCGTCCTCTCACACCACCGTGCGTACCGTTCGGTACACGGCGGTTTCAATAGTTGACGTGCACCGACTGATAAGCTGTGGCTAAATCGTAGAAGCCACCGTTTATCAGTCTTTCTTTTGTCATGGCTTTCTTAACTGTTGTCAGATTCGCACAATACCATTGTCCTCTTCGGCAGTTTGCTGCCATGTTCGCATAGTATTCGTGTACTCCCATCTTTATCAGATTTCTTTTCTTTGTTCTTGGAAGTTTCCACTGTTTCCATATACACATGCGTATTCTGTGATAGAGCCATCCGTTGATATCTTCAATGTTGCTCCTCATACTTGCTATTCCGTAATAGTTCAGCCATCCTCTTGCATATACCTTGATTTTCTCAAGGCTTGGTTTGATTGACTGACATCGTTTACGGGAAGACAACTCCTTCAGTCTGGACTTAAACTTCTTCCATGACTTCGGATGAACTCGGACATAAATGCCTTTTCCGTTCCTTCCCAATGCAAAGCCAAGGAATTTAAAATTTCGGATTGCAAATACGCTGACCGTACGACTCTTTTCTCGGTTGACTATAAGTTTCAGCCTCTCCTCAAGATATTTTGTACTGCTTTCCAAGAGTCTCTCAGATGCTCGCTTGCTCTTTGCAAGAAGCACAATGTCATCTGCATATCTTATGCATGGAACACCTCTTTTCAAGAATTCTTGGTCAAACTCATTGAGGTAGACATTTGCCAACAATGGTGATAGATTCCCACCTTGTGGTGAGCCTTCCTCTGTGTCAATGACTACTCCGTTTTCCATTACACCGCTTTTCAGGTAGCGCTTTATCAACTGTACTACACGTTCATCTTTTACATTCTTTCGGAGAAGATTGATGAGAATTTCGTGATTAAGAGTATCGAAGTACTTTGTCAAGTCAAGGACTACAGCAAATGTATAGCCTTGTTCGGTATACTCCTTAACCTTAAGTATTGCGTCTTTTGCACTTCTGTTCGGACGATAGCCATAGCTGTCCTCTGCAAACAGCGGTTCATAGATTGGCACTAACTGTTGGGTTATTGCCTGTTGAAGTGTACGGTCTACCACTGTTGGTATGCCAAGCTTTCGCACACCACCATCTGGTTTGGGAATCTCAACTCGTCTTACTGGAGACGGAGTATACTTTCCACGATAAATGCGGTCGGTTATCTCTTGTTGATGCTCCTTTAGATATGGAAGAGCCTCTTCAATGGTCATGCCATCAATTCCTGGCGCTCCCTTGTTTGCCTTAACTCTCTTATACGCTCTGTTAAAGTTATCTTTATACAGTATCGCTTCTAAAAGTCTCGGCTGTGCACTGTCTCTTTCTTTCCATATCCGATTGAATGACCTAGACGCTTTCACATACCCTTCATGTTCCGCATTATCTCTTTGCGAACAGCCATTGTTTTCAATGTTTTCTGCCATAGACGGTCATTCCTCCTTTCTCGGTCATACTCAAGACTCCTACTGATTCGGTCCTTCACCTCTCGGCTACTATGACCTCTGCTGACTTCTATGCGTTCAGCATTGCTTTATGCAATGATTACCTCTTTCAAGGCATACCGCACAGACCTCCCCGGGTACCACACGTTTCTTCCTCTCCATCCATCTGCCTCATTTATCATACATGATTCCGTGTAGTTATTGGGCTTTGACTTGACTTGTAGCCTTACCCTCATGCATAACCTTATATGAGATTTCTGTTCGTCAGACCAGAGATTTGCCCGTGGTTAGTCTGTTCCCACATCCGGCTTCCTTTAGATTCCACCTCACGATGGACACCCTTGCCTTCGGCTATATCCTTCCCACTACCGGGCGGATTCGGGACTTTAACCCGTTAGAAACGTGCGCCGCCGGGCGCACAAGCATTAAAAACGCCTGGCACCAACCGTCCCTTTGAACGAGACAATCGATGCCAGGCTTTTTTTATTTTTCCCAGGATGTTTTCTTTTTATAAATCAGCCATGCCACACCTGCAGTAATCCACTCGGTCACCCAAAAGGCATGCCATACGCCATTCGCTCCCAGTATCCGGCTTAACAAAAATGCCGCCGGGATAATAATGAGGATGTAGCGGAGCATGGAAATCAGCAGTGAAGGAAAGCCCATGTTCAGTCCTTCCAGTGCACCGCAGGAAGTGACAGATACCGCAGAAATAATAAATCCGCCGCTGATAATCCGAAGTGCTGTCTTTCCAATCTCTACAGTCTCTGCTGAGCTGGTAAAGATTCCAATAAGGCTTCCCGGAATGGAGAGGCAGAGAACCGTTCCCACAATCATAACAACCAATGACATACCAAGGGCTGTCCGATATATTCTATGAACGCGATCATATTCCCGCGCACCATAATTATATCCAATCAATGGACGAATTCCCTGCACGATACCACTGCTCGTCAGATACAGGAAGGTCTGCAGTTTGTAATAAGCCCCCAAAACCAACACATAGCTCTGAGAAAACTCTGCCAGAATACCATTCAGTGCAGAGATCAGCAGGGACGGCAGCGCCATATTCAGGATAGCCGGAACGCCGATAGAGTAAAGTCTTCTGCTGATACCGCCTTTAAAGCTAACTCCGGAAATACAAATCTTTACCGGAATCGGTTTTACCATATAGATAATAATGTAAATTACAAGTGTAATCACCTGTCCGGCTCCGGTCGCCAGTGCTGCCCCTTCAATGCCCATGGCCGGGAACGGGCCAAGACCAAAGATCAGAATCGGATCCAGAACAATATTGGAAATACATCCGGCCATCATGCTGAGCATGGATACTTTCATCCGCCCCACTGCCTGGAACGTTTTCTCAAAGGAAAGACCACTGGAAATAATCATTCCAAAGAGAAAAGCAATCCTGGAATAGCGGATAGCATAATCAATAACTGTTGCATCATCTGTAAATAAGGTCAGAAATTTCGGCATAATCAAGATGCAGACGATAGATAATGTCAGTCCCTGCACCAGACTCCAGAACATTCCCATCGTGGCCGCCTGGTTCGCTTTTTTCTTATCTCCTGCTCCCAGAAAAAAGGCAATGACCGCATTGATTCCCACGCCAAAACCGATGGCCGTCGCGCTGATCAGGTTCTGCACCGGATAGACCAGGGAAAGTGCTGTCATGGCATCTTCGCTGATTCTCGCTACAAAATAACTGTCTACAATGTTATATAGCGCATTTACCATCATGGAAAGCACCATGGGTAATGACATAGAAAGTACAAGACCAAATACCGGCTTTTCTTTCATAAAAGTATCATTCATTGTTGTATCCTCCTTGCTTGAAATTCATGGTTCTCTATCTTTTTTCAGAACCATTCGTAAAATCGCTTCTACGAATGGTTCTGAAAAAAGACATAAAAAATCGCCATACAGCTGCTTCGCAAAACAACTGTGTGGCGAAAATCAGATCTCTCTGGTAAAATCCACACCCTTACCGGGTTTAGGAACTTTATCTTAACACTAGTTTTCAGAGGTTGTCAAGGATATTTTATTTTACAATAGTCAGGGTAACCAGCAAATTATCAAGATTTACATGGTCAACATCATATGGCTCATTCAAATTCAACGCCGTAAATATAGTTCCATCTCCATTCGCTATCGGATATAATCTGTAAAACTGTTCTTCACTGCTGTCCTTTATTTCAAAAATTTGATATAACGATAGATTTCCCTCAAATCCTTCCACAGCAAATTCGTAAGTCATTTCATCATTGGTAAAATAAGATGCGCTGTACTCGTCCTTTTCGCAGAAATTATCTTCCAGAATAACCGTTACCCGGTCCTGCGCACCTTCCACTCTTATATCTGCAGAGTGGCTTTCTGGAGGAGTGCACGGCATTTCCGCAATCTTTTCCCACCTGTGATTCTCCGTGTTGGAATGATATACTTTGAAAACAAGTTCGCTGTATTCCATCTTGCTGAAATCACATCCAAGATTCGCATTATATGTAAGTGATTTAGAAGCACAGCCTGTCAGAAACAATATACCGGCAAGTAATAGACCCATAAAATCCCTTTTTACCATAGATTCTCCTTTTCGCTGACATCATCTGTTTTGATTCTTTCTGCAAATCAGATCTGTTATATTACAGTGATAAATGATATTCTTCGTACAGTTCTTCCCTGTATATTTCATCTACAATTGCTTTTTTCAAGTCGTCTATACGTCCATCTTTTACCAGACATTCGTTTAATTCATTTAGCCTGTTTTCTCCCCTCTTAACACCACGCTTTTCTCCAATCCGAATTCCTTCTTCTCTGGAACTACTCATCTGTGAATTATAGTCAAGGATAGCCTTTTGACGCGCCTCGTATTCAAGACGTTTCCGCTCATCGGCACTGAGTTTTTGTAGAACTTCGTAGGCTTCATTGATATAGGTATCTTCTTCTGCCATTTTTTCAAAATCCTCCCTTCTCTCTGCAGCCAGGAACCACATCCACTTAACCACCAGCGGTTCATTCTTTTGTTCCAATGGAAGTTTTTTCAATTCCAATACATAAATTTCCATCAGGTCTGTATACTTCTGTTTTTACTATTTTACCATGGATCCTCAGTTTCTGAAAGAAGCTTCTTCCCGCATCTGTTCTGTATGAAATTGAATCATTCGGGAATCTTGCTCGATCAGAGCTCCGAGAATGAATTGTGAATTAGCCAGACTATCTATTTGTTTTGATTGTAACATATAGATAAATAAATTACAACTATATTGTCATAGAATTTTTAGGAAGTAAACAAGCAATAAAGATTAACAGACACTCCCCCCAACTCGGTCTATCACACCATAACAGAGATTTTTGTTGTTGTCCTGTAATTGAAGTTGACGATCGCATGATTTCTTGGTAATACCGATATTAAAAAAGTGCTGAGTCATAGGTTTTATCCTATGGCTTAGCACTACTTTTTCGCTTCAAGTGCGAAAGATTGTCAAGGATATTTTACAATGAACAGGGTAACTATTGTACCTGCTGTCTAATGTCTGTCACGTATCCATCCGTAAGATCAGATGTTAGATTGCAGGTATTTCCTAAGTCAAAATATATTTCCCCAAGTTTTTCTTCTGGTACAGCAAATGCCCAATGTACCGTTACTGTCTCTCCCGGTGCAAGAGAATCAATATAGTTATTCGAACGTTCCCCACCTTTCACATCATACAGTCCTACCTCCGTATTGAAAGAATGGCTGGCCACAGCCACATAGGTCCATGCATCATTCTCTGACGGAATCTGGGTATCCGCTCTCCAGATCTTTGCCTCAGCTCCAGCCGGTTCCAGAATGTTGATCGTTCCATTGAACATAATATCTTTCCATGTTTCTGCACCGGTATTCGTATAATCCACGGTCACGCAGACCAGCTTCTGCGGCTCTTCTTCCGTCCGGATCACCTGATCCAGCGTATTGACTCCATCTCCTTCTTTCACATAGGTAAGTGTGACTGGAAGCAGCGTTCCATCTGATGCAAAAGCCTGCTTATCATCCTCTCCCAGCATGGAATCCGACAACATGGAGCGATTATCCCCAATCTGGACATCCGTTACTTTTGCTGTCAGTCCTGGATGTTTTTCCAGATCGTTTTCAGATATATCCAATACTTCTCCCATTGGATGTGCTTTTTCTAGGTGCTCCATGGATACTGATGTGACAGGAAGGTTCGATTCATCTATCATCTCCTGTCCTTCATCCGCAGTCAGATAACTGCTCCAGTTATAGCACATCATCACATCTTTATCATCGGACTGTTCCGCGAGTGTCAATGTCACATGCTCCGCTATCTGGATGGCATCCTCTTTTGACACATCTGATGCCGCTGTTATTTCCAGTACCAGATGAAGATCCGGGTACGCCACATAGAGCTGCTGGTTAAATGTAAGTTCATTGCTCAGTGCCTGCTGTCCCAGGTATATCCCTTCTCTGCCATCAATATTCAATGTTTCACTCTCTACCACCTGCTGTGTCAGCATTTCAAAAGCGGAGTCTCCCGTATCCATATAGTAACAGAGCATGCTCACGCCACCCTGCGCATAAGTATCTTCAAAGCTATATTTTCCTTCTTCTGTCTGCACCATTCCGTCCGGCAGCCACTCCGCAGTCAGCTTCACATAATGGTTCTCTCCTGTCGGCTGCATCGTTTCGTTTTCTGTTCCTGCTTCTTTTTCCTGCGTTGTTTTCACTGCATAGGTTCCCACCTGCTTACTTTTCATTCGATATAAAACACCTGCAAATGCGGTGGTTCCCAGCGCCAGAGTTGCTGCCAGCACAGCGATCATCACTCGGCGGCCTGTGAATTTACTTGTCTTTTTCTGTAACTGCTGTTCTACTTCCTGCTCTATCATCTTCCGCATAGCATCCGGCATCTTCGGAAATTCCTGATTCATATTTTCCAGCTTCATCGTTCATCCTCCCCTTTAACCTTCTTTGGATAATTCTTCCTTCAGCTTTGTCCGCGCCCTGGCAAGTCGGCTCTTGACCGCACTTTCTGTCACTTTTGTCATTCTGGCAATCTCCCGAATATTGTATCCTTCCATATAATACAGAGTCACTGCCAGTCTTGCTTCCTCTGTAAGCCCCATCAACGCTTCATACAGATCCGAATAATCCTGTCTCTCCATCCACGGTTCTTCCTGCTCACAAGTCTCCAATGATATGATCTTCTTTTCCTTACGCATGATTCCATAACATTCATTGATCAGAATACGGAGCAGCCAGGTCTTTGCATAAGTGTCCTGTTTTAACGTTCCAATCTTGTCAAATGCTTTTGCGATGGCCTCCTGAATGGCATCCTGACAGTCTGCATCATTATAGAGTAATGATTTCGCCACATGATACATGCTGTCCTCCGATGCCAGAATCAGTTGACCAAGTTGTTCTCTTTTCATAGTATCCTTCCCGCCGGCTTTTTTGTATTTACATAGATTAGATGCATGCAATCTCCATTTGGTCGCAGTGTTTTAAAAATAATTTTCATTCAAAAAGAAAGAGCGAAAAGAAACTTTTACATTTCTTTTCGTTCCTTTAAATTGACCAATCTGCATTCTATGGCTATATGCCCGGACGGGTGTTACGTATCTTCTTACTCACAAACCAGAAACAGATCACCTGCATCACAACAGTGGCAGCCCAGGATGCCGGATAAGACAGAAACAAAAATGTCAGCGACCGGTGTGTCGGGAATAACAGGCAGATCCAGATAATCCGCATACCTACGGTACCAATAATGGACAGGAGCATGGGAACGGTCGAATACCCCATGCCTCGAAGCGCTCCGGGAAACAGGTCCATCAGTCCACACAGAAAATAAGTAATGGTCGTATAGGCCAGAATCTCCATCCCACAGGCAACTACATCTGCCTGCTCACTGTAGATCCGCAGTAGTTTAGGACCAAGCAGATATGCACCGTTTCCAAGAGTCAGTGCAACTATCACGGAAAGGATAATACAGTCAATCAACACCTTGTCCATTCGTTTCCATTTTTTTACACCATAGTTCTGGCTGGTAAAGCTCATACATGCCTGTGTCACGGAGTTGATGGATACATACAGGAATCCAAGAATATTGTTGGCTGCCGTATAACCTGCCATGGCAATAGAACCAAAGGAATTGACGGATGACTGCAGCATGGCATTTGACAGATTGATAACCGTGCTCTGAATTCCGGCCGGCACTCCCACGGCAAAGATCTGACGCAGATATTTTGTGTTCAGACAAAGTTTCGAAAATCTTAGCTGATAGCTGCTTTCCGTGTGATACAGGCACCGCAAAACCAGAATGCAGGAAATGCACTGGGAGATCACCGTCGCAATTCCCACACCCGCTACGTCCAGGTGAAATACAATCACAAGAAACAGGTTCAGAACCGCATTGACTACACCCGATATAATCAGAAACAACAGCGGTCTTTTCGTATCTCCCACTGCTCTCAGCACGGCAGCCCCATAATTGTACAGCATAAAAAATGGCATTCCGCAGAAATAAATCCGCATGTAAAGCACGGACTTATTGATGACATCTTCCGGAGTTGCCATGATTTCCAGTGCAAATCTTGCCAGAGTCACACCCAGTACCGCCACCACAATTCCGCTGATCAGCGCAAAGGTAATGGCTGTATGCACGGTTTCTGACATTTCTTTTTTCAGCTCCAGTGCATAAAATCTGGCTGCAAGCACATTGGCTCCCAGAGAAATACCGATAAACAGATTTACAAAAATATTAATCAACGCCGTTGTAGAGCCAACTGCCGCCAGCGCCTGGCTGCCGCTGAATCGACCGACTACAATGATATCCACTGCATTGAACATTAACTGTAAAACACTGGATAACATCAGTGGGACAGAAAATGTGATCAGCTTATCCATGATCGTCCCGTTGCACATATCAATTTCGTATTTGTTTTTGATCTTTCCTTCAGACACTTAATCCCTTCCCCTCATCCATCCAATTAGTAATAATACAATTCCAATGACCGGAAATGCTGCAAAAGAAACCGGCCATACCAGTTCGATTCCCCCGATCAGAAACGGTGCACATGCAGATCCCAGATTGCATCCCACCAGTACAATGGAATTTACAACAGACAGCAGTTCTCCTGGCTCATCAGCCGCTGCACCGTTAAATACGCAGGTAATCCCAGTCGTATGCGCAAATCCCGTAATCACAACTCCTGCCATAAACAAAAGAAAGGATCCTGCTGCCGCCATCAGAACCATTCCTGCACAATATCCTGCCAGACAGAATAAAAATATTTTTTTCCGACAAATTTTCAGCAGATTTCCATAGAGAAATCCCGCCAGAATCCCCACGATCATCAAAATGCTCAGCACAATACTGGCTGTTGATGCTGTTCCAAAGCCGCGTTCTTCTACCAGTACCGGAATTCTTAACGAGCAGGCGGCGTTTGCTACCACCAGTAAGAAACCACAGATTGTATAAAAAATTGCGGTTTCTGCATTTTTACGTTCAAATTTTTCTTTTAAAACGCCAGCCGCAGCTGTATCTGAAACATTTCCTTCTTTTTCCGGCACAAACAGAAGGTACAATGCCAGTACGAGAAATCCCAGTGCATAAACGCTGAACGCTTTCTGCCATCCAAAGACCAGAAGCTGTCCGGCTATCAATGTCAGCACTGCATTTCCCAACATTTCAAAAGAGCTTCGAAACCCAAGCAGCGTCTCCTGTTCTCTTCCGCTATAACGTTCACTGATCATGCTGATCGCCTTTACATTGACCAGACCAATTCCGATGCCAAGCAGAAAACGGGATCCGAGAATCACCGGATAGATATCCGTAAATACCGGAACAATCCCGCTTACAGACAAGAGGAGAAGCCCACCTGTCACCATCTGCCGTTCTCTCAGATATTTTGCAATCACCGTATTAAAAAGAATGGTAAAGGTAATTCCAAGCGCCGCTGCCGACACCAGAAACTCCACCTGACTTCCGCTGTATTCTATATAGTATTCTTTCATTGCCGGAAGGGCTGTCGATACCGAATAGGTAGAAATCAACATCCATGACAGAGAAAGAATCGCAAATTTTTCCATTTTCGTTTTCATATGCATTTACTTTCTTTCACATAATCCTCTGCCTGTGTATCTATTTTCAGTTTTCTAAGTCTTGACTTTGCTGTTAGTAATTTTCGCAGCTCTGTCTTACATAGATAATCATTTTGGCAAAAAGAAATAGCATCCCCAACCGCCCAAAGTTTAGGATGCTATTCTTCTAATTTTTCAACTGAGGGCAAATCGGAGTCATATCCGATTCACTTTCTGAATAGATTATACATCAGGGCGCTTGTATTTTCAAGTGCCCTTTTTAATGATGGTCCCGCGTCCCCGCCATGTATCACCTACAAACTGTAATAAATACAACCATCCTTTCCCTTGGATCATTTCCCTCAAAAAGATCCTGGCAGCTGATCTCATCCAAAAATGAAAATTCATCTACCGTCATCAGGTAAGAAATATATTCATCGGACGGATAATAAAAAAACAATTGAATTTCTCTTGGATGTTCATAATAGGAATCGATAATCCGCGCAACCGTTTTCCGGAGAATTTCCAAAGAAAATGGATTAAAGAAATAAACCCGATCCACAGCTTCCGGCACTTTATATTCTTCCGCATTAACAAGTACAAAAGAAATTCTCTCACCAGACACTGCAGATTGCTTATTTTCCATAGCTTTTTCGTAGATTCGATCATCATATTCCACCCCAATGGAATGGCACCGTGTCTGATAAGTCAGGAAGAAATCCACTCTTCCTTTTCCACAGCCATAATCTAATAATGTATTTTCTTTTCTTATCATGCCCGTATTCACCAGCCGCTCCAGCACGGAATACGGCGTCGGCTCATATGGATATCGGTATTGATCCGATCTCGAATCATCCCGTCCCGTAGTATGAACATGCAGAAGCCTATCCCAGTTCTGTTCATTTTGACCGATTTTCATATGCATTTACTTTCTTTCACATAATGCTTCGCATTTTCCCTGTTTGCTGCAATTTCTTCATCTGACAGCATTCTCCTGAATTTTGCAGGATTTCCCATATAAAGTGCCCCATCCGGGATCACTGTATTCGATGTGACCAATGCTCCTGCTGCCACCATACTGTTCTTTCCGACTACTGCCCCGTTCAGAATAATAGCTCCCATACCGATCAAAGCGCCGTCTCCAATGGTGCATCCGTGAAGAATCGCAGCATGTCCTACCGTCACATTTCTGCCAATGTTCAGAGGACAATTCTCATCCACATGAAGCACACACAAATCCTGTATATTGGTTCCTTCCCCTATCTGAATCTCACTTGAATCCCCACGCACTACTGCATTATACCAGATGCTGGCATCCTTTTTTATCGTCACATCACCCAGGACAACTGCGCCTGTGGCAACCACTGCCTGTGCATCTATTTCCGGTTTTTTCATAATCGTATCTCTCCTGCTGTTTTATTTCATTTTATCACAGACCCGCTTTTCTGAAAAGAATCCAGCTTAAAATGAATGGGACTGTCGGTAAATAACGTTTTTTAGCGCTGACAGCACCAAACAAAAATATCCTGACAGTTACAAGGCTTTCTGGCTCTGCAACTTGTTCAGGATATTTTTATTTTAATAAGTACTTTCTGTTTTTGGCCGCAAAATTCCTTATCTCAGTGATTTTGCGGCATCTACTTTATACATTGAATATGATATTATTTTTCAGCTTTCTGACGTTCTTCTGTCAATCCAAGCACTTTGAATGTTTCAGGATCAACCAAAACACCATAGTCAGCCTTGGCCTGTTCCACAGTGATATATTCATTCTTAACATCCATAGCTACTTTTTCAGCAGGACGCTTAAACGGATTACCATATCCACCACCAGTTGCTGTAACCATACGCACAACATCATTGGTATTCATAACACGGCGTGCTGCAATTCCCATTGGTTCGCTTACGGTTCCATCTGCATCAATAAACTGGAAATAATTTACAGAACCGTCTTTTCCACCAGCTGCACCCCATACCGGCCATTTATTTCGACCAAAAGATGCTGTAAAGGTCTGATTCTCATTCATAGAACGGTATACACGAACCGCACCACTTCCGCCACGGTATTCTCCTGCACCTGCCCCATCAGTATGCAGACTGTGCTCATCTACACGAATTCCATAACGAGTCTCAGCCATCTCTACCGGCACATTATAAGTTTCTCCATCGCCAACACAGAAAAGTCCTACCTGACCATCATGGCCTTTGCAAGCTCCCCATCCGCCAACAGTTGGCTCAATAATCAGATAATCATTTCCAAAGTCCTGATGTTTTCCGGCCATCAATACGGTACATACAGAAAGTAAATGTCCTGCACCAAGAGATTCCGGGAAAACCGGTGCAAGTGCTTTCCATACCAAGTCAATAACGTAAATCATGCTTTCATAATAACAGGAGGTTGCTGCCGGACGATTCGCTTTCAATACACTGCCAGGTTCACAGATTGTCCGCAGCGGTGCAAATACACCATCATTTACGGCCAACTCTGGTCCTACCACAGACATAAAGACTACTTTTACACCTGCATATGCTGCCGTTGCTCCGGAATTCACGCATCCTACTACCTGCGGATCACTACCCGTGAAATCAGCAATAAATTCATCATCGGTAATGGTAACTTTTACCTGTAAATGAACTGGATTGCCATGTCCATCGTTGTCCATGTATTCATCCATTTCCCATGTGCCTTTTGGCATCTCAGCTAGACGGCGGCGGGCTACTTTTTCGCCCTGGGATACCAGACGTTCCATAGATCCTTTTACAACGTCTGCCCCATATTTATCGCATAATTCACAAATACGTTTTTCACCTGTACGAAGAGAGGATATCTGACCCCACATATCTCCCTGTGAGATCTGCGGATAACGCATATTGCTGCGCATCAGATCCCATACAGGTTCCACCAGTTCTCCGCGATCCACCAGTTTTGTACCAGAGAAACACATACCTTCCTGATAAAGGTTTGTTGCATCAGTCGTAAAGGATCCTGGTGCCATGCCTCCGATATCACTCCAATGAGCTTTGTTACCAGCAAAAGCAATCAGCTCGTCATGATAGAATATAGGCATTACCATTCCAACATCGGACATATGGGTTCCTCCGCCCATAAACGGATCGTTGATAATATATACATCACCCGGATGAAGATTTTCCTTTCCATGTTTCTCCACAACTGCACAAATCATGGGTGAAATCATACCGATAAATCCGGTAACACCATTTCCCTGGGTAAGCAGTCGACCTTCAGCATCTGCAATACCGCTGGCATAATCCAGTGTTTCATAAATAATCGGGCTCATGGAAGTCTGTGCAAATGCATAGAAAATTTCGTTACTTACTGCAATCAAAGAGTCTTTTACAATATCCAGTGTGACCGGATTAATCTTTTCTTTCTCAGCCATTATTCCACCTCCATTTCTACGATCAGGTTACCGTATTCATCTACACTTAAGCTTTGTCCCGGGCAAACTACAGTTGCGGTAGTAGGCTCTTCTACAACCAATGGACCCTGTGCTTTTGCACCGAATCCAAGCTTGCTCCGATCATAGATTGGTGTATCCAGCCAGCCATCACCGTTAAAGAATACAGGACGTGTTTCCTTCAATGCGCTGGAAATATCATCTTTTTGAGGTGCAATCTTCTGTAATGCAGGTTTGTTCAACTGACCATATGCCACAAGATGAAGATTTACAATCTCTGCCGGTGTATCTGGCAATGAGAAGGTATAGAAATGCTCATGTGTTTTGTGGAAACGATTCATGATTTCAGCACGATCTTCCTCTTTCCATGGATAAGCCGGAGCCTGTACCTGTACCGTATGTTCCTGTCCCGCATAACGCATATCTGCAATAAAAGTAAATACAGCCTGATCTTCCTTAAGTCCCTCTGATGCCAGTATCTTATGTGCCTCATCAATCTGTGATTTCCACATCGCATTCAGTTCATCCATAGAAGCATTCTGGAATGAAAGAATCTTTGTCTGAATAAAGTCATGACGAATATCACTCATCAGCATACCCCATGCTGAAAATACAGAAGCTGCTACCGGAATAATGACCTTACGAATATTCAGTTCTTTGGCGAGTGTCGGTCCATGCATCGGGCCTCCTCCTCCAAATGCAACCATCGCAAAATCACGAGGGTCATATCCACGCCGTACAGAAATCAGCTTTAACGCATTATTCATATTAGAATCTGCCACACGAATAATGCTCTCTGCTGATTCTTCCGCAGAAATATTAAAATGTTTTCCGACTTTTTCCACCAAAGCATTCTTCACATTGTCAAGAGAGACTTCCATGTCGAAATTCTTCGCAGAAAGACGTCCTGCAATCAGATTGGCATCTGTGGTGGTGGGTTCTGTTCCGTTCTTTCCATAAGCAACAGGTCCCGGAAGCGCACCTGCACTCTTTGGTCCAACTTTCAGAGATCCTCCTTCATCGATCCATGCGATGGATCCTCCACCATTTCCGATCTCTACAATATCGACAACAGGTGCCATGATCGGATAGCCTGCATGTCTTTCGTCTTTTTCGATATAGTAAGAAGTAGTTACTTTTACTGCTCCCTGATCGATCAGAGAACATTTCGCTGTTGTTCCACCCACATCAAATGCGATAATATTCGGTTCGCCAATGATTTTTCCAAGAATAGAAGAACCAAACACACCGGCTACAGGACCTGATTCTACAATATTAACAGGAGTCAGTTTTGCCTGTTCAAATGTTGTAGTTCCGCCATTACTCTGCATGATGTAACGGTTTTCCGGCATTCCGGCATCTGTAAGTCTCTGTCCCAGACGATTCAGATAAGAGGATGCCACCGGCATAACGTATGCATTCAGAACAGCTGTTGAGGTTCTTTCATATTCACGCCATTCTCTCGTGATATCAACAGACGGGCATACATATACTTCCGGCCATAATTCTTTGATTTTTTCAACTGTTTTACGTTCATGTTCTTCATTTGCATAAGAATTGATGTAGCAGACAGCAATAGCCTCCACCTGTTCCTTTTTCAGATATTCCACTGCCGTGCGAATATCTTCTTCACTTAATGGTGTCAGAATTTCACCTTTATAGCTGATACGTTCTGTCACTTCACGGCGTAAATAACGCGGAACAAACGGTGTTGGTTTTTCAAATACCATGTTAAACAAATCCGGACGATTACCTCTCGCCAGTTCCAGAATATCCCGGAAACCCTTTGTTGTGATCAAGGCTGTTTTTGCACCTTTTCTTTCTGTCAGTGCATTAATGATCGTTGTGGTTCCATGGAAAAAAGCCTCAATGCTTTTCATATCTACACCACTTTTTTTCAGAACGTCCATAACACCCTGATCAAAATTCGGCGGTGTGGTATGTGCCTTTTCCAGAATCAGCGATCCATTTTCATCAATCGCTACCAGATCAGTAAAGGTGCCGCCAATGTCAGTTGCAACTTTCATATTAGGTTCCTCCTCGTATGTTATTGTCAAATGTACAAAATCCACTACTGCAATTCTTTCCATTCTTGCGTATCAGTGTATCATATATACTTTACCAAAGCAATCTGTTATGGTAATAAAGTGCAGAATATCTATTGAGTCTATATAGATTTGGAAAAAGAAATGTGTTACTATGAAGCAAAACAGGCAATAAATGATATCTTCTATTTACAGAAAGGCAAAAAAATGAAACAAAATCGCGTTGAAGCTGTATTGAAAAATATGGAATCCCTGAATCTGTCACAGATTCTGATTGCAGACCCACTAGCTATTTTTTATCTGACAGGACGCATGATAAAACCATTTGAACGATTTTATGCACTCTACTTAAATCAAAATGGAAACCATAAAATTTTTATCAATCAGCTAGAAACGGTACCTGAAGATCTTGGTGTGGAAAAAGTACGTTTTACTGACTCTGATTCCTATATGGATCTTGTAATAAAAACAACTGATCATACGGAACCGCTGGGAATTGATAAAAATATGCCTGCAAGATTTCTTCTTCCGCTTATCGACCAAAAAGCTGCCTCCGGTTTTGTAAATGCCTCTCTGGCACTTGATCAGGCACGTGCAGTCAAAGATATTCAGGAACAGGAACTTATGCGCAAAGCATCCCACCTTAACGATATGGCTATGGCAGAAATCACACACTTTTTCAAAGAAGGAGTTACCGAAACAGATCTTGCAGAACAATTGAAAAAAATCTACCGTGATCTTGGTGCTGACGGCTTAAGCTTTGAACCTCTGTTTGCATTTGGAAGCAATGCTGCAAGCGGACATCACTGGCCGGATGACACCCGATTAAAACCCGGAGATTGTATTCTGGTCGATATTGGCTGTACATGGGAAGGATATTGTTCTGATATGACCAGAACCTTCTTTTACAAAAACGTAACACAACATCAACAAGAAGTTTATCATACGGTATTAAAAGCAAACGAAGAAGCTGAAAAAGCTGTGACTCCTGGAATTCCTCTTTCTTCTCTGGATCAGATTGCACGTGGAATCATCACAGACAAGGGATATGGTTCTGCTTTTACCCATCGCCTCGGACATTTCATCGGACTTGAAGATCACGAATTTGGAGATGTTTCTTCTGCTTCTGCCGACAAAGCTGTCCCCGGAAATATTTTTTCGATTGAGCCGGGTGTATATCTTGAAAATGATATGGGAGTTCGAGTGGAGGATCTGGTTCTTGTTACAGACCATGGGCATGAAATATTGAATCATTTTTCAAAAGAACTGACAGTGATTGACTAAGAAAGAAGAGCTTTATGAAAAAAAATCCAGTTGCCACAATAACTTTTTCAAACGGCAGTGTTATTCAGATTGAGCTTTACCCTGATATTGCCCCCAATGCAGTTACCAGTTTTATATATCTTGCAAAACAAGGTGTCTATGATCATTACCCAATTGAGAGAATCGTCCCAGGCTGGGTTCTTGATATGAGTTACCATGCTTTTCATAATCCCAAAGCCTGCTATTTCATTCCCAATGATGTAAAATCCGGAAAATATCTGGAAGCTGTTCCAGGTACAATTGGACTTGGCGGTTATGGCGCACCAGAGATTGCAGGCGGAGAATTTTTCTTTCCACTTGCGGATTGCCCGGCAATCACTGGCGTTTATCCTATTTTCGGAAAAATTGTAAATGGCATGGAAGAGATTCGACGTCTTGAACAATTGGAAACTTATCCTGTTCCATATCCAGGTGAACCGAATGTTAAGATCAACACCCCTGTTTATCCTGTCTTCATCGAACAGATTCAGATTGAAACCTTTGGCGTATCTTACGGAGAACCAACTCGCCTGACTGGCATTGCAAAACCACTTTTCTGGCCTTGTGTCTCTCCTTAAAAATTTAAAAACTGCGTTATTAATATAATAAGTAATTTAACAGAATTAGATTACAATGAATGTGTGAAAACAGAAAGTGTTACACTCAATCATATTATAAGATGTATGGATAAATAGATTTCGGTTTGGTGATTATCTCTCAAAACAGATGCAGGGATCTATATCTTTGTAATTTAAATCCCTGCATTTTGTTTCATAATATCTTATGTCCTAAATTCTTGAATTTCCTGATGCCCCAATATTCAATATGCCCCTCTATCTATGGACGTATGGAATAATGTTAATAGCATTCGCTGACTGGTAAGCTTTTTCCTTGTTCTGTTCCCGCAACCTTATACAGAATTATATTCTTAATTCCGCTGCTTTTATTGGCTCCGTTCACACTTCTTACAATCTCATCATCTATACTAGTATTGAATTAAATCGTATCGGACTGGTAGAAATCCGTCCACAAAGAGGAAGTTACATTTCCAAAATTGATTATGCAATTGTTGAAGAATCTGGTTTTGTACGTTTTGTCATGGAAACAGCAGTAGTTAAACGTGCCTGTGAATCTATCACTGACGCTTATCTGCTTGCACTGGAGCAAAATATTGCACAGCAAAAACTTTGTCTGATTTCTAAAGATGGTGACCGTTTTATTGAAATTGACAATGAATTTCATCGCCTGATCTTTGAATGTGCCGGTAAAATGTGGTCCTATCGATTTTATCGAAGAACAAATGGTTCACTTTGATCGATTTCGTGCACTTGCTGCTAAAACAGGACAGGCAACATCAACGATTCCAGATCATGAAGATATATTATATGCATGAAAGCGAAAAGATGTGGAAATGGCTGAAATGTTAATGGCGCGCCATCTGACTCGCTATCAGACGGAAAAAAATGAAATTATGAAACAATATCCGGAGTATTTTACAAATTAAAAGTAAGTGGTGACTTTGCATACAGACAAGTGAAGAGAAAGAACTATAAAAGTAGAAATAGTGCAATTTTTGTATGATATTATACAAGAATTACATAGAAAGATATCGTATTATTGATAAGGTATGATATATTTGTATGTGAGGAGAAAACCATGGCAGCGGAAAGAAAAACATTAACACAGCTATCTGTGCCAATATGCTTAGAGACTTTATTCTATATGCTTTCGGGTATGGTCGATACGCTTATGCTATCGTCTGTAAGTGACCAGGCTGTAGGAGCAGTGGGAACAGCTAATACCTATATAAGTGTTTTTATTATCATGTTTGGGGTGATATCATCGGGGATGGTAGCTGTTATGTCACAAAATATCGGAGCCGGAAGACCTGGGATTGCATATCAGGCAAGACAGCTTGGACTTATGTTTAATGCAATGATAGGTATCTTGATGTCGGTTATTCTAGCTGTTTTTTCTGGTGGAATACTTAGAATCGTAAGTATTGCTCCGGCTTTGCTTGCTCCGGCTGAAACATACCTTAAAATTGTTGGGGGAACCTGTTTTTTGAATGCACTGATCCCTATTTTCTCCAGTTATTTGAGGGTGTTTGGATATACAAAGCATTCTTTGATAGGAACTGTCGTTGGAAATGTGATTAATATAATACTTAATTCAGTATTCTTATTTATGTTTAACTGGGGCGTAATGGGCGTTGCTGTTGCCACAGTTATCTCAAGAATTGTGAATCTTATTATTGTAGCCGGAATGGGAGCTGTGCTTATAAAAGCAAAGCAGAGCCCTGAGCGAATGTTATCAAGAAAGATACTTGCGCAGATTGTTAAGATCGGTTTTCCTTCTGCATTTGAAACGGCACTTTATAACATAGCAATGACACTTATAGTTCGTTTTATGAATCAGATGGATGCAGATGGAATGAATGTTACAGCACGTTCGTATACTGTGCAGATTGCTAATTTTTCGTATTGTGTGGGAGCTGCACTTGCACAGGCGAATGCAATCATGACCGGTTGGAGAATTGGTGCAAAGGAATTTGAAGAATGTGACAAAGGTACGAGAAAAGCTGCGATATATGGTATTATAACAGCAACATGCTTTTCAGTGACATTTGCATTGTCCGGACATTTTATCGTGCATATATTTACTGATGATATACAGATGATAAATCTTGTGGTAAAGTTGTTAATAGTAGATGTCTTTCTTGAATTTGGAAGGATAACAAACCTTGTATATGGTCAGGCATTAAAAACGAGTGGAGATGCACTTTTTCCGGTTATATTAGGTGCAATTTTTATGTATCTGTTCGCGGTCGGTGGCACGTATTTTCTCGGAGTACATATGGGACTTCTGGCAGTGGGGGCATATATTGCTATGGCAAGTGATGAATGCGCGAGGGCTGTGGGAATGGTACTTAGATGGAAAAGTGGAAAATGGAAAAACAAGAGTCTTATAGAATTTTAGGGAGAGATTGTGTACTTTGAATTAAAGGAAAATAAACCGCATGGAACAAAGGAGAATCCGTTTAGTACATATCATATAAGAAATGAGGGACGATCATTTCAGATACCGGTACATTGGCATGACGAACTTGAAATTATATATGTAAAAAGTGGAACCTTGACTGTAAGTATTTCAGGAGAAAACTATATCGGAACCCCCGGGGATGCCTTTGTGGTGTCACCGGGTAATCTGCATTTCATGGGTTCACAGTCTGGTGACGTGGATTATTTTACTTTCCTTTTTCCGCTAAAATATATCTCTTTTTGCACAGATGATATGTTAGATGATAAGTTGCTTACTCCATTAAAAAATGGTCATTTGATGATAAGGCCAAGAATCAAGGATACAGAAAAAGAGTTGTGTGAGCAGTTGGCCGAAATACATATGGCAAAAAATGATGAAAAGAAGTTGGAAATAGCTGTTCAGATAAAGATAAAAATAATTCTTTTACAATTTATTCTTCACATGTGGGAGAATGGATTTATAGTCGAAAATGATAAAAGTGGAAGAAATACTGTAGAAAAAGAGATGATTTCATACATACAGCAGAGTTTTGCAGGGGAGATATCATTAAGGGAATTCGGGGAACAGTTTCATCTTTCAGAAAAATATGTATCGCGATATTTTAAAGAACATTTTCATATTACGCTTTCAAAATATATTACATATTTGCGGTTGGAGCATGCAAAACAGTTGTTACAAAATACGGATATTTCGGTTACAGAAGTTGCAATGCTCAGTGGCTATCAGAATGTAAGTTATTTTATCAGAAGTTTCAAAAAAACATATGGGGTATCTCCGTTAAAATATAGAAAAAATAAGTCGAGTACATGGACTTAGTGGAGAGTGAAAGAATTATAAAGGTCTCTTTCACACAGATCAACAATACGGTCAGCAGAACGTATTCCCCGCATATTTGCATAGGTAACTACAGCATACATCATGATTGGATTGTACCCGGTTCTTTCCTTATCTGAACAATTGGCTAACAAGCCAGAAAAATCTAATTCCTCCATCACTTTTTTAGGGTATAGACTGGATCGTCGTCAGGTAAACTCAATTCGAAGAAACTAAAGTTAATTTTCTGTTGCCCTAATTCAAAAAAAATCATTATAATAATTATTGGTTAGCATAGTTACATTATAACATGTAACGGAGAGAAAGATGGTTGTCGTTAGCCATCTTTTTTTCTTTTTTCAGATAAATTCAGGGAGGGTATGACTCGTTGTGAGTCATACCCTCCCTGCTTTGGAACTATCTATTTTCCGACAGCCCCATTACAGCACTGCCTCCACCAGCATCTTTGTATATTCATCCTGCGGATTACAGATCACGTCATCCGGTGTACCCTCCTCCACAATTCGTCCGTCTTTCATGACCAATACCCGATCACAGAATTCCTGTACCAGAGCCAGATTATGACAGATAAAGAGATATGAAAGATTCTTCTCCTCTTTCAGCCTACGCAACAGTTCAATGATCCGTTTCTGCACCGTTACATCCAATGCGCTGGTGGCTTCATCACAGATCAGCATCTTGGGATCCACTGCCAGTGCTCTGGCAATGGCAGCCCGCTGGCACTGTCCTCCACTGACCTGATGGGGATAGCGGTCTGCATAAGAAGCATTCAGCCCGCATTGTTCCAGCAATTCTGCTGCTTTCTTTCTTCTCTCCACCTTTGACATTCCTTTGTTGCGGAGACTTTCTCCAATTCCATCTCCCAGTGTTCTTCTGGGATCAAAGGAACCAACCGGATTCTGGAACACCATCTGCAGCTTTCCGTAGGCATCTTTCAGTGCAGTCCCTTTCAGATGCGTGATATCCTGTCCATCAAGAATAATTTCTCCTTCTGTTGGATCCACAAGCCGCGTGATAAGTTTTGCAACTGTACTTTTTCCGCTTCCGGATTCTCCCACAATTCCCAGAATTTCTCCCGGATACAGACAGAAGCTTACATCATTCACTGCCGGGATATCCCCTTTTCCCCGTTGATGAAATACTTTTTTCAAATGATTGACCTGCAAAATCGATTCCATCTTAGTTCCAGCTCCTCCTAAGCTTCGGCACTGCCGAGAGCAATTCTTTCGTATATAGATTCTGTGGATGTTCCAGTACTTCTTTCGCAGGACCATATTCCATCTTTCTGCCGTCTTTCAATACCAGAACCGTATCTGCCATAGCGGATACCACGCCAATATCATGCGTAACAATAATAATGGCGGTTCCAAACAAATCGCGGACATGAAGCATTTCCTGTACTAACTGCCGTTGTACTGCCACATCGAGGGCACTGGTCGGTTCATCCGCAAAAAGTACCGGCGGATTCATGAGCATAGAGATGGCAATTCCCGCTCTCTGATTCATACCTCCGGACATTTCAAAAGGATAACTCTCCCAGATCCGTTCCGGTTCTTTAAAATTCAGTTTTGCAAAAAGATCAAGTGCATGTTCTTTTGCTTCTTCGTTCACAATCTTTCCATGGGCACGCATACTCTCATAAATCTGCTCACCAATGGTTCGAATCGGGCAAAGAGAGGCACCGACATCCTGAAAAATCATGCCAATCTTAGCACCCCGTACAGCCCGAAGTTCTGATTCCGGCATATCCACAAGATTTTTTCCTCTGAATGTAATATCTCCTCTGGTAACCAGACCATTGTCTCCAAGCAGCCCCATAGCCGCTTTTATTAACGTGCTTTTTCCGCTTCCTGATTCCCCTACCAGCCCGAGGACTTCTCCGGGCTGCAGGGAAAAGGAAATGTCGTGAACCACCGGGGTTCCGTCAAAAGAAATCTCCACAGAATCGTAATTCAACAATGTTTTTTCCATCAGTTTATATCCAGATCTGCTGTCAGTTCATAATAATCACTTGCATGGGCCGTAAGACCACTCACATTTGCCTGGCTGATCATGCTCATTTTCAGGAAAGAACAGAATACAAATGCATTGTCATCCAGAAGCTGCTGCTGCATCTCAATGGCAATCTGATCTCTTTCTGTTTTGTCAAATGTACTGTTTAACTGTACTGCCAGTTCTTCCAGTTTATCGCTGTGATACTGTCCACGATTCTTGGTGGATGCATCCAGACAATGTGTGGAGAAGAAGTTCGTCGGATCTCCGAGACCGCAGTTGACATTGGCTCCTACATAGACATCCCAGGCAGAAGTGTCTTTCACAATCGTGTTATGATCAGCCGTTGCATTGATCTGTACATCCATTCCGATGTCTTTCAAGGTGCTCTGGGCAGATTCCGCCAGCAGCGGGAGCTCCTGACGGCTCGGGTAAGTCAGCCATCGAACAGTCAGCTTCTGACCATCTTTTTCACGGATCCCATCTCCATCACTGTCTGTCCAGCCAGCCTCTTCCAGAACTGCTTTTGCGCCTTCCGGATCATAAGTCTTCGCATTCAGTGTCGATCCACCGAATTCTACCGTATCCGGGAATGCACCAGTCGCCACATATCCATATCCGTTCAGAAGCACATTGACAAAAGACTCTTTATCAATTCCCATGGCAATGGCTTCACGGACTGCATCGTCCTTTACAACCGGAGAAGCATAGTTCATCTGTACATAGAAGGAACGGCTGGTCTGTACACTGGTGAAATTAAAATTGTCATTTTCAAAGATCGGATAGCTTGCATAAGCCATACCATATGCCGCATTAATCTCCCCGGACTGAAGTGCCAGTGCCAAAGTATCTCCGTCAGAAATAGTACGAACGGTAATCTCATCGATATTGACATCTCCATCCCAGTAATTTTCATTTTTTACCAGATTCAGATGATCATCTGTCACCAGTTCCGTTGCCACATAGGGGCCGGTTCCCACTACGATTCCGTCATCCGACACACCTTCATCCATATCAATAATGCATCCATAGGGTTCAGACAGATAGTTCATCAGACTCGGGCAGGCTTCTGTCGTATGAATCGTCAGCACAAGGCCATCTGCCTCCATAGAAGCAATTTTCAGGTCTCCTGCTGCACGTTCATGAACTGCTACCAAATCTTCCAGGCATTTCTTTACCGCCTCTGCATCACATACTTTTCCATTAGAGAAGCAGATTCCCTCTTTCAAAGTAATTTTCCATGTAAGATCATCCAGCAGCTCATAACTTTCAGCAAGCCATGGCTCCAGTTCCATGGAATCATTGATTTTCATCAATGTCTCTCCGACACCATAACGGATACATGCCCATCCGCAGTAAGCACTGTGGGGATTGATATTGGATTCCTCATTTTCCGCATTAAATGTGGTATCACCAAAGACAAACGTCTTCTTACCTTCCTGGGCTGCCTCTGTCTTTGCGGCAGCATCTGTACTCTCTGTTTTGTCTGAACCGCATCCTGCCAGCATGCCGGCTGCCATCGTCAATGACAGCAATAATGCAAAAATTTTACCTGTTCTTTTTTTCATGTATTTATACTCCCTTTTCTATATTATATCTACCTGGAACGGCTGTTCCTGGGATCCATGTAATCACGGATCGTATCACCGAGCAGGTTAAATATCACAACAGATACAAAAATTGCCAGTCCTGGGGACAGGACAATCCACGGATAAGTCTGCAGCATGCTCCGGCCGCTGCTCATCATGCTTCCCCATTCTGCAACCGGAGGCTGTGCTCCCAGTCCCAGAAAGGAAAGTCCTGCAATCTCCATCATCATCGTTCCTATGTCCAGCATGGAAGTGACAAGAACCGGTCCGATGATGTTCGGCAGAACATGCCGGAAAATCATCTGAATCGTAGTATCTCCCGCCAGTCTTGATGCCTGGATATAGGGCAGTTCCTTTATGGAAAGGGTCTGGCTTCTGGCAATTCTGGCATATTTGGGCCAACTGATCAGAGCCAGCGCAATGACTGCATTCTGCACACCACCATTCAAAATAGCAGCTACCGCCATGGCAAATACCAGTCCCGGGAAGGCCAGACAAAGATCCGAAATCCTCATCATAACCCCATCCACACTGCCTCCATGATAGCCGCAAAAGACACCAACAAAGGTGCCGAAAACGGTAATCAGCGCTACCAGTGCAAAGGTAGAAGAAATGCTGGTCTGCGCTCCAATGAGTACCCTTGAAAACATATCCCTTCCATAAGTATCTGTTCCCATAAAATGCGCTGCACTCGGCGGCTGCATAGCCTGCGTCAGATCCTGAGCATAGGGATCATAGGGACACAACTGTTTTGCAAATATCGTAGCCAGCAGAAGCAATACCGCAAGTGCTGCAAAAAAGAATAGTTTCAGCCGGATCCGGTTCTTTTTCACCTTCTGGATTCTGACAGTCACCTTGCCTTCCTCCATCATCCTTCCTCACCTCCCAGACGGATCCTGGGATCCAGGAAACGATAAGAAATATCTGTCAGAAGATTGACTGCCACATAAATAATGGCCATCCACATAACATAGGCCTGAATCATGGGATAATCTCTCATACTGATGGCATCCACCGCCATCTTTCCTACGCCATCCCACATAAAGATCGACTCTACAATAGCTGTACCGCCTAAAAGGCTTCCTACTGACAACATCAATAACGTAATGATCGTTACCAGTGAAGCTCTCATCACGCTTCCCCACAAAATGGTGGAAAATCTGACACCTCTTGCTTTTGCACCAACGACATAATCCTGACTTAATTCCTCTAAAACAGCAGCCCTTACCTGTCGTACATATTTTGCACTCATGGCAATGGCCAGTGTAATAGCCGGCATGGCAACACTTTTAAAACCAATACCTGTTGCTATAACCGGGAACCATCCCAGACGGATCGCAAAGAGATACATCAAAAGCAAAGATACGAAAAAATTCGGCAGACTGTTACCGATGAAACTCAAAATTCGGATCAGATAATCTGAAAAGCGGTTCTGATGAACCGCTGCCAGAATTCCAAGAGGAACCGATATGATAATTGTTAATAAAATGGACACTGCGGTCAAAAGCAGCGTCGCCGGAAGTTTGGAAATAAACGTGCTGAATACAGATTTTCCAGACACATAACTGGTTCCCATGTCTCCATGAAGCAAACCACCCAGCCAGACCACATACTGGGTCAGAAAAGGGTTATCAAGTCCCAGTTCTTCTCTGGCTGCATCGACTACCTCCTGGGAAATATCACTGCCCGTATTCTCCATCTTCTGCTCCACCACATCACTTCCGGCAATCCGCATCATGCCAAAAGACAAAAATGTAATGGCCAGCAGAATGGGAATCAACTGCAGTAAACGTCTCCCTATATATTTTTTCATTCGCACACTGTCCTCTATTTCTTTCAAATACAATGAGTATAACAGTTTTTCACCGTCGGCAGAACCCCGGGCGGGGGTTCTGCATCCATTCCGTTTTTCTGATAATCCATTCCATTTTGTTATGTCTCTTTTACAAAATTGTCAACCACGATGGTTGCCTGCAAGTTGTGTGGAAGTGCCTGGGTGTATGGAACTTTAGTCTACCTCTCTGCCCAAATTCATCCTCCATTTCCTTGAAAACTCTCCTCTTTTCGCCAATATAACAGTGTCATTGGACATATAACTCACGACCATGGCTCTAGCACCCACGAAGACAAGAATTGTTGGGTGTATGGAGCTATCCCACGGCTATCTGCCCATCAGCCATGAAATCGACCGCGGAAATGAAGGAAAATACGAGAAAATAGCTGTCCATGCAAGATTTTGTGGGTGGAGAGAATACAGGTGATGGGTCTCCGCCCAAAATCAAATATTAAATAGTATGCTCTGCAAATGATGCAAAATAAGCCTTTGAACAGACAGACCAAAACGAAACTAGCTGCCCCAACATCAGGCAGCTAGTTCGTTGATAGAGTATTTATTTGAGATTTATATATGGAAACTTTCTTATTCCGCAAATACTTCTGGATAAAAATCTGCCGCCATGTTTTCTACTGCATAGGCCATCCGATCTCCTGCAAGCACACTCTCCAGTGTGATGGTTGCGAACCGTTCATTTTTTACGCAGTCAAGCTGTGACAATGTCGGATTAGATTTAATCTCCTGAATCTTTTCTTCCACAGACGGAGAATCGTAATCATGAATCAGGATGACATCCGGATCTCTCGCCAGCACTTCTTCGTAGCTGACCGTTATCCACTGTTTTTCATTCAGATCTTTGAAAATATTGTCTCCTCCTGCAAATCCAACTAACAGAGATTCAAAATTGGTGCCGGAGCAGGTAAAGACACCGTCATTTCCACTGTCATAAACCAGCACTTTCACCGGTTCCTGATTTTTGACCTTCTCCTGGACTGCTGCGATTCTTGTCTTCTGATCTTCCACAAATGCCTCTGCTGTCTCTTCCACACCGAAGATTTTTCCAATGTCCCGAATTTCCTGGTACTGCTCTTCCAGCGTAGTCGCAGAATTCACATAGACATTCATTCCATAGCTTTCCACTTCCTCAATATTACAGCCTTCGTCACTAATCTCCCAGTCCAGCGCATAGATGAAGTCAGCTCCACTGGTCAAAATTGCTTCTCTGGTTGCCGAAGAATAATTCAGTTCCGGAATGTTATCTACCACATCTGCATATTCCGGAAGAGGACCGCGGCTATGATTGATCAGTGATCGTCCTACTACATCATCTCCCAGTCCAAGTGCCGCAAACAGTTCCGTACAGTTTGGTCCCAGTGTCAGCACCTTCTGTGGTTTCTGTGTAATCGTTACTTCTCTCCCATAATTATCAAATGTCATAGGATAGGCACTGTCCGATGTTTCCTGCCCATCATTTTCCACCTGTGGTTCTGCCGGAGCTGCCGTCTCCTCCGTTTTCTGTGCTCCACATGCCGTAAGCATGGATACTGCCATAACCCCTGTCAATAATACTGCTACTACTCTCTTGTTCATAAAATAGTTCTCCCTCTATGCGATATTCTGTAATTCTTCCGGCAAATAAGTAATTGCCAGTTTCCCGGTAACCGGATGTATCGATACGGAGCTTTTTACTCCATATACCTCATAAATATGTTCTGCTGTCAGTACCTCCTCCGGAGTTCCCTGTAATACAATTTTTCCATTTTTCAGTACATACAATCTGTCACAATACAGCGCCGCCAGATTCAGGTCATGAATCGCAGACAGTACCGTCACATTCAATCTCTTAATGAAATCAAAGATCTGCATCTGATAACTGATATCCAGATGATTGGTTGGTTCATCCAGAATCAGTAAATCACTTTCCTGGGCAATGGCTCTGGCAATGAGGACTCTTTGTTTCTCTCCGCCTGACAGATTCAGATAACTTCTCTTCGCCATATGTGCCATCCCCATATGTTCCAACGCATGATGTACGATCTCTTTATCGTGGGCATTGTCAACATCAAACAATTTCTTATGAGGGCTTCTTCCCATGGCAACGATCTCTTCCACCATAAAATCAAAAGGAACTTCGTTTTCCTGCCCTACCACTGCCATCTTTAATGCAGATTTTTTATAGGGCATGGTCAGCAGATTTTCTCCATCCAGTTTGATGCTTCCCCGATCAGGTGTCAGACCCCGATAAATGTTTTTTAGCACCGTTGATTTTCCACTGCCATTGGGTCCAATCAGACCTACAAATTCTCCTCTGTCCACCTGCAGTGATATCTGATCCACTGCATCCTTTTCTCCGTAAGAATAAGTCAGGCCCTCTACTTGTAATCTCATCCCTGTTCCCTCCTACTTCTTTTCTCTGTTATTTTTCTTCAACATCCAGATAAAGATCGGACCTCCGATGACAGCTGTCAGAATTCCAACCGGAAGTTCTTCCGGGGCAATGAGCATTCTGGCTGCCACATCCACCCACACCACCAAAATTCCACCCAGCAGCGCCGAGATCGGTAATACCTTTTTGTGATCTCCCCCTACCAGCAGTCTGGTAAAATGCGGCACCATCAGTCCTACGAAACCAATGGTTCCGCTGACGGCAATGGTAACACCTGCCATCAAGGAGGCCACCAGCACCAGTTCTTTCTGCAGTCTTCGAACATTCACCCCCAGTGCTCCTGCACTTTCATCTCCCAGCAGCAGAAGATTTAACCCTCGGTTGTTCAGAAGCAGAAATGCCATACAAAGAACCAATACCAGAAAAGGCAGTTTCAGATATGCCCATTTTGCGCCCGCCAGGCTTCCTGACATCCAGAACTCTGCATTGTGAAGTCCCAGTGCATTGGGTGCTCCCAGCTTAATGATACTGGTCACACCGTCCATGATCATGGAGATGGCGACACCGGACAACAGAAGCTGCGTAATATTGATTCTGCCCCGTACTCTGGAAATCATATACACAAAGATAATTGTGATGGCAGATCCGATAAATGCACTGATGGACAGGGAATAGGTGCCCAGAAAAGAAAACACACCAAACAGCATACCAAGGGTGGCAAATGCGGCAGCTCCCGATGAAACGCCAAGAATAAAAGGATCTGCCAGATTATTCCGTACCAGTGCCTGCATGGTGACACCACACACTGCCAAAGATGCTCCCACTACCATGCCAAGACAGACTCTCGGAAGTCTTAATCCCAGCACAATATTCTGATCCAGCTGTTCCCATGTATGTGAAACACTGTTTCCAATACCCGGAATCCGGCTTAACAGGATTTTCGCCGTTGTTCCCGGCTCCACCGATACCGGGCCAAGCCCTGTAGCGAGGAGAATCGTAATCAACGACAATACTGCCAGAAAGATGATAATGACCGGCATATTGGGTTTCTCACGATTGAATGATTTTTTCAAATAATTCATAAAAATACGCTCCCTCCGATATCATAAAGATCTTTTTTATGATATCAGAGGGAGCGTATCCTTCACAACCCACCGTAGGGGATATATAAACATACCGTCTTGTTATGGTTATTCTTCTATTGGTTATATCATTTCAAATGTTCTTTCACATATTCCACAAACTTCACTGCTTCCTCCGGCAGATCACCGCGAAGCCGTTTTACATACCCGAAGGTAATACTGTCTTTCATGCCCTGGATGGGAATTGCATGAATATCCCCCTGCCCGGTCAGAATGTCCGGGAACAGGCCGCTGCTGACATTGACAAGCGCGGTCGTGCGAAGCATATGGGTCAGAAGACTTCGGTTATTGGTCACCACAATCTGTCCTTGATTCTGATAGTAAAGCGAGTCCATACCGCCTTCCATCAGGTGCATTTCCGGCATGACATAGGCATTCTGGCTTTGCACATACTGCAGGGTTCGAAGATCTCTCTCTGTCACAATTTCTGCATGATAAAGTGGATTTTTCGGACCCACATAGAGAACTGGCTCTGTCTGGCAGATAGCAGTAAATTTCAGGTGTTTCCGTTCGATCATCTGCAGATAAGAGGTCATCCGCCGCTGATCTGCATAGAAGAATCCCACATCGATCGTATGGTGGTGAAGCGCCGGGAACAGCTCTTCCACCGTGCTGTCCTGGTACCAGACCTTCAGTCCGTCTTCCAGATGCATCTCACAGTAACAGCCTGCCAGTGCGGCAAACCGGTCTCCGACAGCAGAAGCCACATGCAGTACCTTCTCCTCTTCTTCCTCTACTGCATGAATCTTAGCCGCATCTACCAGCATATTGCAGGCATATTCATAGATCTTCTTCCCGGCTTCTGTCGCTTCCACACCTCTCGATTTTCGTTCCAGAAGCTGTACATCCAGTTCCATTTCCAGTGCCTTAATGGATTTACTGATATGCGGCTGTGTCGTATAAAGCATCTCTGCCGCTTTTTTAAAACTGCCGCTCTCCACACTCACTACAAAATACTGCAACTGTTTCAGATCCATATGCCCCACCTTTCAGCACTTCTGCTATTTAGAAATATGTGATACGTCAAAGCGCCAGAGAAGCAGGAAGGAAATCCCCGCCGCAATCCATGACGCAATATAAATCATTACAATACACTCCATCGTTCCATACATCGGGAGAACTGCCAGAATACCAATCACTCGCAGCAGACAAATGGTCAGCAGCGTGGTAATCATAGGCCGCATGGTATCTCCTGTACCACAGCAGGCACCGGAAAGTGCTTCTGCAATGGCATAAAAGAAAAAGAACGGTGCCATCATCCGGCTGTAAGTTCCAACCAGAACCCCAAGGGAGGCTGCATCCTGTGAAGATACAAAAAGCGGTGTCAGTATCCGGGCGAAGAAGAACAGTCCCACACTGATCAGAGCCACTGCACCTGCAGACATGGAAGTTCCCACCGCAATTCCTTTCCGGATTCTCTCCGGATTCTTCGCTCCCAGATTCTGCGCCGTAAAAGTAGTAAGGGCCGGTCCCATGGAATCTGACATAAGCCAGATCAACATATTCAGTTTATCACAAATTCCCCAGGCTGCAATCTGATCCGTACCCATGGTGTTGACACCGGCCTGTACAACGCTGTTGGCAATGGGGAACAACATGGCCTGGAGTGCCAGCGGAAATCCCAGCCTGATCATCTGGCTCATATGCTCTGCACAGAAATGGGGCCACCAGAGCGGCCGCTCATCCTTGTTGATTTTCAGTGTTTTGCGGAGCATGGTGAAGGTAAGAACCACACTGACAATCTGCGAAGCCACCGTAGCCAGTGCCGCACCTGCCACTCCCAGATGCAGCACACCCACCAACAAAAGGTCACCCACAATATTAATGGCTGCACAGCAGATCAGCACATACAGCGGCCGTTTGGAATCTCCGTATGCACGCAGGATGCCTGCCGCCATATTATAGAGCACCATGGACCAGATACCGCCAAAATAAATACAGGTATAGGCAAGCGCCCGTCCGTAGACTTCCTCCGGCACAGCCATGATATGTAACATCCACGGAGTCAGAATGACACCTCCGATGGAGCAGACCACACCCAGAATTACTGCCACCGTACAGGCTGTACGGATGGAGCAGTGCATCTGCCGCTCATCTCCGGATCCACAATGTCCGGAAATGAGGATCGTGGCACCAGATGCCAGGCCGTTCATAAAATTCAATGGAAATTTAAACAGCGTATGCACAGAGTCGATGGCTGCCAGTCCCAGTTTTCCGGTAAACTGGCCTACCACGACCGCATCAATCGTCACATAAAGCTGCTGAATCAGACTGCCCACAATAATCGGCAGTACAAACAGCAAAATCCCTCTTCCAACGCTGCCCTTCGTGAGTGTGTGTTCCTTCATCTTTATTTCCTTCTCTGTACTGCGGAATCAAAGTCCCACGCACCTGCAAGTTCCTTCAGATCATTTAAGGTTGCATTCGGATTATGTGCTTTGCACACTTCCAGAAGGTCTTCATAGCTGTAGGCATTTAAAGTAATGCCGGAAGACAGCTCATATTTTTCCTGGAAATCCTGATAATCGGTGGAAGTCCAGAAGCCCTGCTGAATAGCAAATGCTTTTCCATCTTCCCGGAAATCCTCACTGTATCCGGTTACCGCATTGTACATGGCTGCAAAGGCCGGTCCAATGATGGACTCATATTTACCGCACAGATATTTCAAGTGACCGTTTTTAAAGAGTTCTCCATTGGTTTCCGTATAACAGTCAACCGTTCCAAGACTTGCATCTCCCAGAGAATCTGCAATGGCCTGTACCGGAATCGTACTCATAACCACACCTGCAGGCTCTTTTTCAAAGGCTGCAACAGCCTTCTCACCCACATCCGGCACACCGATATACCCCGGAAATACGGTTACTTTTAAGGTTCCTGCTTCCACGCTGACCGGTTCAGAAGCTGATGCAAGCTCCATGCTGCTCTGATCGAACTGAACACCGTAGGCTTCCTGCAGGGCATCAAGCATTCCTTCTGCACGCTGTTCATGCATCACATTGGTGCCCGCACCTCCGCTTAAGAGAAAATAGCTGTCAGAGATCTGCTCTTTGGCGAAATAAGCACCCATATCATACCCCGCCTCATATTCCATCTCATTTCCCGGTCCAAAATATCCCAGAAAATACGGATTATCTTCCACTTTCGCAAAGTCTTCCGGATCTGTCGTACTGGAGGGACGGAGATAATACACTCCATGGGATGCACAAAGTGATACTTCCTTCTCAATATCAAAACTGTTAAATGCAATAATTCCTTCCACGCCTGCTGCAATAGCATTATTCAGGAATTCCATCTCCTCTGCATCTGTGGTTACCCCGGCGGAATACAGGAAATCCACATCGGAAAAGTTTTCTCCAATATAGCCTTCCATATACTCGCGGAACGCCTGTACCTGCTCATCCTTCAGATCATAGACAAGAACACCGATCTTATGGATGTGCGTTTCTTCTGTTTTTTTTGCGCAGGAAGTCATAGCTAACACCATAGTCAGTGCCAGCAAAAATGCTGTGATTTTCTTCAGTTTTTTCAATTTTATTGCTCCTCCTTGTCAAACAGATGGCAGGCCACTTCATGATCTGCTCCGATCTGATGGAGTTTCGGTTTTTCTACTGCACACCGCTCCGTTGCCTTCGGACAGCGTCCCCGGAAGGGGCATCCTGCCGGCACATCCAGCGGACTGGGAGCTTCTCCTTTGATCTCCTCAATCGGTTTGGAGAAATCCATTCCAATATCAAAAATAGAGCCAATCAGTGCCCTCGTATAGGGATGCACTGCATGCTCTGCCAGATCCTCGGCAGGCAATACCTCCACTACATTTCCAAGATACATCACTGCCACCTCATGAGCGCAGGACTGAATCAGGGAAATATCATGGCAGATAAATCCGATGGTAATATTCTTCTCTTTCTGAAGCTTTACAATCAGTTCAATAATTGTCTTCTGTACGGACACATCCAGTGCAGAAGTTGCCTCATCCAGAATCAGGATCTCCGGTTCCAGAGCCAGCGCACGGGCAATTGCCACACGCTGCCGCTGTCCGCCGGACATATTGTGGGGATAGCGGTCTGCGAAATCTCCCGGCAGCTCTACCATTTCCAGAAGACGGCGGCAGGCTGCATCCTTTTCGTTCTTCTTAATCCGGTCAAAATTCAGAAGGGGTTCGCATACGATATCCCGGATCTTCATCTTCGGGTTAAAGGAAGAAGTCGGATCCTGGAATACCATCTGGATATTCTGTCGGTTCTGACGCAGTTCCTCTCCCTTCAGTTTCGTAATATCTTTGCCCCGATAAAGAATTTCTCCTTCAGAAGGGGTGTCCAGAGACACCAGAAAGCGCATGAAGGTGGATTTTCCGCAGCCGGATTCTCCTACCAATCCTAATGTCTTTCCTTTATAAAATTTCAGGTTAATATCATCATTGGCAACCAAAGTCCGTCCGTCAGACGCTGGGAAACGCCGGGTAATGTGCTTTGCTTCCAAAACAACTTCATCATGTTCAAACATAAGATTCCCCTCCCATCGAAGGTACCGCGCTTAACAGTCTGCGGGTGTATTCATTTTCCGAATGATGCAGGATATGATCACGGTCTCCCTGATCTTCTATATGACCATCTTTCATGACCACAACATAGTCGGACATATAGGCTGCCACACCCAGGTTATGGGTAACAACAATAATACCGGTTCCATATTCATCTCTTAATTCCATCATCTGGCGAACAATCTGTGCCTGGGTAGTTACATCCAGTGCACTCGTCGGCTCATCTGCCAACAGAAGTTTCGGTTGATACGTCATACCCATGGCAATACCGACACGCTGACGCATACCGCCGGATAACTGGAACGGATAGGAACGCATGATATTATCCGGGCTCGGAAGACGCATTTTTCCAAGCATCTCTTCCCCTTTTGCCCATGCATCCTTTTTGGAAATCTTTTCATGGGTCTGCAGATACTCTGTAAATACAGAGCCAATCTTCCGGGTCGGGTTCATCATGGCACCGCTGTCCTGGAAAATCATGGAAATCTCACTGCCGCGCAGTTTTCTCCACTGCTCCGGAGTATTCTTAAGAAGAGAAGTACCATGAAAAAGAATATCCCCCTTGGTTACTTTACCGCCGCCTGCAAGCAGTCCTAAGACCGCACGAATCACGGTAGTCTTACCGCTTCCGCTCTCTCCTACCAGACTGACAATCTGACCCGGAGCCATATCGAGACTGAAATCTACAACGGTAGGAACATCTTTATACGCAATCGTAATATTATCAATTTTCAGCATATTCCTACCTCCTTACTCTGCTCTCGGATCCAGGATATCCCGAATGGAATCTCCCAACATGTTAAATACAACAACGACAAAGAAAATTGCAAGGCCCGGATACAGCATCATCCAGGGTGCGGACTGCATACAGGCACGACCTTCATTCAGCATATAGCCCCATTCCGGTGTCGGCGGCTTTGCACCAAATCCCAGGAAGGACAAGGCTGCGATCTCCAGCATCATACCGCCTACATCCGTAGCTGCTGTGATAATCAGCGTCGGCAATGCATTGGGCAGCATATAACGAAGCAGCATGTAGGGCGTTTTTGAACCGGTCACAATGGCTGCGGATACATAGTCACGGTCACGGATCTTCATAACCAGACTTCGCGCCAGACGGGCATATTTGGTCCAGTTGACAGCTACAATTGCGATGATGGCATTACGGATACTTGCACCCATGATACCTGCCACAGCCAGTGCCAGAACCAGGCCTGGGAAAGCCAGCATCATATCTGCAATACGCATAAGAACCGCATCAACGGCTCCGCCGAAATAACCGGCAATGACACCTACTACACTTCCCACCAGAAAAATAAGAACAACCACACCAAAGGTAGAAGTGAGGGATGCACGGGCTCCGTAAATCACACGGGCATAAATATCACGTCCCATTTTATCAGTACCGAAAATATGAGCTTTGCTCGGTGCCTCCAGGGCCTCTGTCAGAGAACCTTTCAGCGGGTCAACACCTCCGGTAAGTACCGGTGCAAAAACAGCTGCCAGAATGATCAAAATGGCAAGAATTCCAAAAAAGGTAAACTGCTTATGTTCTTTCACAAATTTTAACGTCTTCTTCATCTTCTTACCTCTTCAAGCGCATCCGGGGATCAATATAGACATAGGATGCATCCACAATCAGGTTAATGACCATATAAATCAGCGCCATCCAGAGTACATACCCCTGAATCAGGTTGTAGTCGCTGGAAGTAATCGCAGTAACGGCCAGGTTACCAAGTCCAGGATAAGAGAAGATCACCTCTACAACGCTGGTACCACCAAGAAGGCTTCCGACGGAAAGTCCCAGCATGGTAATCAGCGGAAGCAATGCATTCGGAAATACATTTTTCCAGATAATCGTGGAACGTTTCACACCTCTGGCTTCTGCTCCGATCACATAATCCTGACTTAATTCCTCCAGAACTGCAGTCCGGACCTGTCTGGTATATTTGGATGCCATTGCAATGGCCAGCGTCAGTGCCGGCAAAAACAGACTCTTAAAGTCACCGCCGGAAGCGATAACAGGGAAAACCTGAATCTGTACACACAGCAGCATCATCAGGAGAAGTCCTACCCAGAAGTTCGGCATCGCACATCCGACAAAGGTCACTGCACGGCAAATATAGTCGATGATACCGTCTTTATGTAATGCAGAAGCAACCCCCAGCGGCACTGCTATTATCAACATCAGAATCAGTGACATGAGGGTCAGCTTCAAAGTCGGCAGTACACGGGCTGCCAGAAGCTCCACTACTGGTTTGTTGAGGCTGTAGGATTTTCCAAAATCACCATGCAGGCAGTTAAACAGCCAGCGGAAATACTGGGTGAAAAACGGGTCATTCAGTCCCATCTCATCCCTGGTCTGCTGTACCAGTTCTTCCGTCGGCATCACGCCGGTAGCGGAGAACATGTTACGGACCGGATCTCCAGGAGACAGGTAGGTCAGTAAAAATGTTACGAAACTGATACCAATCAATACAATTGCAATCTGTAAGATTCGACGAAGAATCTGTTTCTTATTCAAGGCAATGGCTCCTTTCTATCAAAATAAAAAAGCGAAAGAACCCCCACCCTGGCCGCCGCAAGGGGCACGGATGGGGGTAATAAATACTTAATCTTACTCAGCCGGGGTAATCTCGGTGGTCAGCCAGTAGTAGTCTGCCGTATGGATATGTGCATTTCCTACATTCTTGGAGTAAATCATGGAAGAGTTGTAGTAACCGTCGATCAGAACTGCTGCATCATCTACCAGAATCTGCTGCATCTGGAAGATCAGGTCTGCACGTTTGTCCCCATCCATCTCACTCTTCAGCTGCTCGAACAGTGCATCATATTCCGGATTGGAGTATCCGCAGTAAGTCGTATCGGTTGCCCAGTTTGCCATAAAGGCATAGGGATCTCCGGTACCTACGGTGATCCAGTTATTGTTGTTGATATCATAGTCTCCGGCAGCAAGTTTGCTCCACTGGTCATCAGAGCTGCCATAGTCTGCGGTGCATCCGATACCGATCTCTGCCAGATACTGAATATGTGCATTAGAGAAATCGTTCAGCAGACGGTTCTCATAGGAAACGTAGTGCAGATTGATATTCTGTCCATCCAGTTCACGGATTCCGTCTCCGTCAGTATCCACAATTCCTGCATCGTCAAGGAGCTTCTTTGCACCTTCCGGATCATAGGTATAGGGGTTGGTCAGTTTGTCATACCCATAGCTTAAGGTAGACGGCAGTATGGAGAATCCAGGAGTATACAGGCCTCCAATAGTCTTGGAGTTGCAGATGGTATCATAGTCAATGCCCATCAGGATTGCCTGACGCAGAGTCTTGTTGCCAAGGATGCCGTCAAAGTTCATCCAGCTGAAACCGCAGCGAACACCAGAAGCAATATCTACCGTGAAATCAGGATTATCTTTGAAATCCTGGATATCAGATACATTGGTAATGTTCTCTACCAGATCAACCTGTCCACTCTGCAGCGCCATAGTCTTGGCAGAAGCATCACCCATGTACATCAGCTTTACTTCGTCATAGGGAACTTCCTCACGGTAGTTCGGGTTTGCTGCCAAATCATAGCCTACACCTACACCATTAAAAGTCTCAATCATATACGGGCCGGTTCCGATGGTGCCATTGTCAAAGTTCTCCGTATCTGCCACGTCAACAATTGCCATGGTCGGATGTGCCAGCTGTCCCGGAAGGTTGGCATAGGGCTGAGTTGTCTGGATGGTCAGGGTATTTGCTGCATCATCTGCAGTAATGGTTGCCTCGAACTCCAGATATTTCTGCGGTTTTGCAGAGCCGCTCGGTCCCATCTCTTTCAGATATTCAAAGCACTCCTTTACTTTGGTCGGAGTCAGATCACAGCCGTCAGAGAATTTGATTCCGTCTTTCAGGGTGATGACCCACTCGGTATGCTCATCATTTACGGTGTAGCTGTCAGCAAGCCACGGCTCTACTTCCATGCTGTCGTTGAACTTGAACAGTCCCTCGGTGATACCGTAACGCATGGCGTTCCATCCACCGTTCTCATCGGTAACGCTATTTACAATACCATCGGTATACATCTGGCATCCGAAAGTAAGTACTTTCTTATCTCCATCATTCGCAGCAGAAGTGCTTCCGCTGTTATCGGATGCTCCACCGCCGCAGCCAGTCAGCAGCAAAGCTGCTGCCAGAGTTAAACTGATACATTTCTTGGTGTTTTTCATATTCTCTATCCTTTCTTATTTCATTCATCTGCCAGCGCTGTCTGCACTATCAATTCGTCTCCCACTTAAAAATTACGCATAAAAAAAGCCGGATCTACATCCGACTTTACCCTCACCCTTTTACGCACTATCCCCTTAAAACATGGATTTTCCAGGTAAGAATTATCTCGTCTTCCGCAAGAACTCTTTCTGACAAAAAACAAGCAGGTCTCCTGACTTTAGCTTCCACACCCAGAGCACCTTCCCAGGAATCATCTCCCCAGTGGCATCTGCTCCAGGCTCAACTATTACAGTGACGGGATCGTTCCGGACTCTCACCGGATTCCCTTTTCATCGAATCCATCTTCGAACTTATTTTTTGCGGCTCGATTGCCGACCATATGAACATGTATTTTCATATTCACACTTTCTTAACTTTTTGTCAACGAAGCTTACATTCTTTTTCGTTATATCTTATCCATCTCTTCTGCAATTTTGCTTCGATTTCATCTGATTCTCCCTCTTATTTCTCTTCATTTTCGTCATTCCGAAAAATTTGAAAATAAAAAATATCCCCATTTCTCTGCAAGAGTATGGAGATATTCCATTTTAGAATATATTTTATGTTATCTGTTATGCATTATTCTTGTAATCTGCTTCGCACAAACTCCAGATAGTGTTCTGCCCATCCATCCAGTGTCTCTCCCTGACGGCTGACGCAGCCAAACAGAATCGGTTCTTTTTCTCCGTAAAGTGAGTATCCGGGATATCCCCGGGATTCTTTTTCGCGGCTCAGATAACCACCACTCACATTGCCAAGGTCTGTCTTTCCAAGCAGTTCATTCATAACATAGTCACTGTTGGTAATAACCGAGATCTTCATACGGTCTGCCGGTGAGATCCGGTCTGTTTCCTCCGTCATCCTGCGACCTAATGTATACTCATCTTCATAACACTGCACCAGGCGCACCTCATCCAGTGCAATTTCCTCAATACCGGATTTACCAGCCAACGGATGATCTTTTCCAAAATAAAGATATTCTTTCGTCTGTTTCAGTTCCTGAAAAACAAGTCCGGCACATTCCAGTCGGTACTGAAAGGATGGCATCTGCTCATCTAATACATAGACAAATCCAATATCGTCTTTCCCAGTCTGGCACCGTTCCAGTATTTCTTCCGTTCCCGCCGTCATTACATGATAACAGACATCTTCCTGCCGATGTTTCTGATAAAAGGCAGCAAAACAGGAGGCCATCCAGGAACTGGGATTCCAGGATGCCAGCAGTTCTTCTCCCTTGTCCATCCGGGAAAATGATTTTAACTGTTCTATATTTTCTACGGCCCGGCTTGCATATTCATAGACGCGCTGTCCTCTGGCCGTAAGCGTAATTCCTCTGCTCTGACGGACAAATACGGGAAATCCCAGCTCTTCTTCCAGCATACGAATCACTTTGCTCACATTGGGCTGCGTCGTATACAGTGCTTCTGCTGCCTTACTGAATGACCGAAGCTGGGCGCAGACTACCAGGTACTGCAGCTGCTTGGTTTCTATCATGAAGTATATCCTTCCTTATTAGGACAGACAGCTTTTGTTCCGCCCATTTTTACAGCGCTGACGAGAAACATCGGTGTAGACCCATAGTTTGCTTTTTCCGTTGAGTCCCAGACTCTCTCCCAGACCTTTTCATCCGCTTCCACTTCATTTCCAAGGCGGTCTCTTAACACCTGTACATCCCATGCCGGACGCATGGTTCTGCTCATGGGAATCTGTCTTGCAATATCCTCCATGGCATCGATATCCGTACAGGTATAATGGTCATCCAGATGAAGATTCTCTACCCGTTTCCGGTCCTCTTCGTATTCTTTTCTCTTCTCCTCGTCGAAGAGATGATGATACCAGTTAGCATCAAAATTCAGAAGGCGGCCGCCTTTTTTCAGCACGCGCATCCATTCTGCATAAGCTTTTCCCGGCTCTTCCAGGTTCCAGGTCAGATTTCTGGAAATGACTACATCAAAGTATCCATCCGGAAAATCCAGTTTCTGCGCATCCATTCTCTGAAAATGGATGCTGGAGGCAAGTGCCCCCGCATTTTTCTTTGCCTCCTCCAGCATAGCTTCTGTATAATCTACTGCCGTCACATCATATCCTGCTTTGGTGAGCAGAATGGCAAAAAATCCAGGACCAGTTCCAACATCCAGAATCTTCAGCGCCCCTTCCGGCAGATGACGACGGATCTCGACAAGCCATACCCGGTCCTGCCCGGTTGCCAGCTCATGCTGGTTCACCTGGGAATAGCCTTCTGCTCTTCCTGTCCAGTACTGTTCAATCTGTGATAATATCATCCCCATATCCTCCTGTGGGTCTCTTCAAAATACAGCCGGATTTTTACCTGCTTTCCGACCACTCATGATATCAGATTAGCACATGGTTAATTTCTTCACAAGCCGGGTGGGGGGTTATTTTTTGAAACAAAAACAGCAGCAGAATCTCCTCCGCTGCTGCAATTATTTACTGCTTATTCTTCTGGTTTTACCGTTTCATCATCTGTTTCTTTGGTTACTGCCGCCTCCGCTGCTGCTTTTGCTGCATTTCTTCGTTTCTGTCTTCTGATATGAAGTCCTACGACAACCAGAATTGCCAGTGCAAGCACTGCTGCTGAGATCAGGATCTCCACCCAGATATCCATGCGGTTCAGTACTACGATATATCCGGCAGAACTGATCTGCGTATCAGATGAAAGATAACTTCCAATGGTGTCTGCTTTCTGTGCTTCTCCCACGGTCTGGTATTCTGCATCCATGGTCATCAGACTGTCTGCCAGACGGGTATCGTTCAGCACCCGCACAATTGCGTTTGTCCGCAGAGGCTGTGCCTGGGATACTTCATAATAGTATACCTTCTTCAGATAATATTTATAGAACGGACTGTCATTATCAATATTGGCTTTTACCTGTGCCAGTTCTTCATCCGTTGCTTCTCTCACGGAAATCTTCGTATCCGGATAGAATTCGCCACCCATAAGTACCGGAGACTTCTCTGCTTCTGCATCAGCTGTCAATGCCGGCATATAAGCACGATATACCGCATGAACCGTTACATTTCTGTGAATGGGACTCACATCCTTTTCTTCCCAGTACACATATCCGTCTTTCGATTTCGGGAGGTCAGGATAGTTTTCCTCCGGAAGTTCCTCTCCATAAGCAAATGTATTCTGCCAGACTACCTGCTCTCCGTTCATGAAACGAACGGTAAACTGAGTGAAATTAAGTGGCATATTTCCAAGCTGAATCAGAGAATCATAGTCCATGCTCTCTGCCTCACTGCTTCTGGTCACGCCATCCACAGCACCATAACCGTTATCTACAAAATAATTATCCTTTACAACTCCGTCCGCTTTTCCTACGACTGCACCGCTGGATTTTACATAGCTGTCCATGTCAAGATAAGAGCATACATAGTTGCCGCTGATATCCTCTCCTCTTCCGGCCACACCGCCTACATAACCATCTCCACTGACTCCACTTAATACATAGCTGTCGCGGATCGTATTATCGCATCTTCCGGCAATTCCTCCGGCATATTTTCCACCGTCGGCCAGAATATCTCCATAATTTTCCCCGGCCACAATGATTCCATAGTCGGCTTTCCCCACAATTCCACCGGCATAATCACCTTTTACCGTAATGTCCGCTGTATTGGAACTGGAGAAAACAGCTGCCAGCAGATGACGGGTAATGCCGTCGCTCTCATCCTCGTCATCATCCTCGTCATCGTTCTTATCCTGGAAGAACCAGGCAGCTGCTTTCTGCGGATTTGTCTTCACAATGGCTCCCGCAATACCGCCTCCCTGGGTATCTGCATACACCTCTCCGGAGTTGGTACTGGAAATAATCTTTCCATCCCCTGATGTAGCATCCGTCAGTTCAGATACATCGACATAAACAGATTTGTCATCAATCCGGTTCTTCAGTTCATCCAGTGCATCAGAAACGGTGCCGCGGATTACATCAAACTGGTCTTTCACCCGGTCAAGGGAATCTCTGACTCCATCGAAGTCGGCATGAAGGGTATCGGATGTATTGTCCAATGTATCAGAAATATTGTTTCCTTTCTGACGCAGATCATCCCTCATGGTATCCATTTCATCATCGAAATCATCCAGAATGTCATCCAGTTCGTCTGTCATCTTATCCATACTTCCGGTGATGGATTTAATATCCGACATCAGCTGATTGGTCTGACCCGGCATTTCGCCCAACAGACCTGCAATGGTGCTCATCTGGGTACGTACATCCTTGCTGAGTGCCTGCAGCTGCTGTAATGCTGCTGTCAGTTCTGACGGAACCTGCACATCCGGAATATTCACATCTGGCAGCTGGGTTCCATCCGGCAGAGTTGTGGAAGTGACTACCCGGTAAGCAACCGGTATCATTCTTCCGGTACTTGCCTGATCATTGCCATCGCTCTCGGAACTGCTCTTACTGTCCGGGCTGCTATCGCTGCCGGAATTGCTGTCACCGGATGTTCCCTGCTCAGAACTATCGTCGCTGCCAACGCTGTTATCACTGTCGGAAGTGCTCTCATCAGAATTGCTTCCTGCCTGATCATTGGTCGTATTGTCTACTGCAGCATCGGTTGAAGTAGTTTCATCTGTGCTGTCACTGTTTTTACCGGAATCTCCGGTATCAGAAGCATCCCCATTATCAGAACTGCCGGTATCGGTGGATGAAGCCTGGCTGCCAGATCCCGTTGTATCTTCAGTGGTATCGCTGTCTGCATCCGTATTTTTCTGCGCTTCATCTGTGGTACTGCCTCCAGTCACGATCTCATTCTGGGATGGTGCTGCCGGTGTGACCTCATCCGGTGCCTCCTCAGGCAGATTCTCCTGATATTGCTTCAGATCGTCAATTGAGTCAATCCATCCCTGAATTTTCTCTTCATATTGTTTGAACAGCCCATCCAGTTTTGCATTTCCCTGATCCACATAGGGTTTCAACTGTTCCATGATCTTTTCCATCTGAGCAATATCATTGGAAATCTGCTCGATTGCCGTATTCAGCTGTTTGATCTTCACATCATACTGCATGCCATCGATCGTCTTCTTCATGGATTTTACATTGTCGTGGATGGCATCTTTTCCGTCACTTGCCATATCACTGTAATCATCCATGTAACCACGAAGCGAATTTCGAAGGGTTTTCAGCTGATCGGACAGAAGATCTGCATTGTCGGACAGGTTATCTCCCAGTTTTTCACCCTGATTGGACACATCATCGATGAGATCGCCCAGACGGTCCAGCTCATCAGAGAGCTCCTGGCGATAATCTCTGTCATAGGAAGATTCCTCATAAGGTTCCAGTACACCGGAAATACCGCCGACATTTTTGTGCCCGTAAACCACACCCTTATTAGCGCAGTAACTAAGACTGCCAAGCTGTCTTCCTACGATACCACCGGTAGAGCTTCCCAGACGCTCGAATCCAATGGTAGCTGTATTGGTACAATAGGAGATATCTCCGGATGAATTTCCGGCAATTCCTCCGGTCTCATTGGCTCTTTCATCTGCCGTAAGACCTGTCACTGCATTGGGAATGGAAATATTGACACTGCTTCCGTCTCCCTCTGCCTGTTTCTTTATTTTCTGGTTGGTATTAATTTTACCGCTGTTGACACAGTCGCTGATGCTTCCTTCGTTTAATCCGGCAATTCCTCCGGTCTGCATCTTACCGTCAATCGCCGCCTCATTTTCAGAACGGGAAACAGATCCTGTCTCCTCATTTTTTCCCGTAATACCGCCAACGGCTGTCTCTGCGTTCAAAGTACCGCGTGTGATACAATTTTCAATAGCTCCGGCATTGCTTCCTGCCAGGATTCCGATATTTTCCTGCTCATCTCCGCCAAGAATTTCTCCTTCTACGGTCAGGTTCTTAACCACTCCGTTTGCCGTTACGTAACGGAACAGTCCATAGTCGGACATTTCCTCACTCAATGTCACCCCAATAATCTGATGACCATTTCCATCAAAAGTACCGTCCATTACCGGAAGAAACAGATTTTCGTAATTGGACAAATCAAGATCTGCATCCAGCCGGAACGTCTTCCCGGTAGAGAAGGATTCTGTCTTACAGTTCTCTGTCAACAGGACAAAATCATCTTCACTGGTAATAGAAACGATACCAGGATCAGATCCTTCTGCCGCATATGCGGCAACATTCGGCTGAGCAGCCAGCAGGGATACAATAAGGCAGGAATCGATGATACGCCATGGTAAATTTCTGTTTCTTCTCATTATTCTGCCCCTCCATTCGTCTGTGTTTCTCCACCGCCGATATTAATTCTTCTCTTGCGATAGGTCTTATTAATGACTCCGTCAAATGCGTACAGAAGCTGCGGCAGAATCAGCATAACCAGTATAATCGAAGTCAGAGTGCCAGTTCCCAGAGTCGTTCCAAGGGAGGCAATAACCGGGTTAGAGGTAATCTGTCCGATCACAAACCCGGCAGAGGTCATGATTGATCCGGACGTAATAATCGTCGGAAAACTTTCATTCAAGGTTTTAATAATTGCCGTTCTCTTATCTACATTTTCTTTCCGGTATGCTGTGTAACGACTGGTAATAACAATCGCGTAGTCAATGGTCGCGCCCATCTGAATGGAGCTGACAATCAGATAACTCAGGAAAAACATGCCCGTTCCGGTCACTGCCGGGATGGAAAAGTTAATCCAGATACTGGTCTGAATCGTTGCTACCAGAATCAGCGGGATGCTGTAATTGGTAAAAGTAAATAACAGGATGATTGCTACAAAAACAGCAGTCATAATACTTACCATCAGGTTATCCTGGGTAAAGGATTTGCTTAAGTCATAATCACTGGTAGAATCACCGACCACATAGACTTCATGGTAGTACTTATATGCAATATCACGGATCTGATCAATCGTATGAAATATTTCGTCTCCCTCAATGGGTCCGGTGGTCATGACCAGCATACGGGAGTATTCGTCTCCCTCCAGCTGCTCTCTGGCATCCGATACTGTCTTATGCATATCCTGGATATCCTGGGAGAAATCCGCAGAAAAATCAAAGGTCTCATTTTCTTCCTCTCCATAAATAAAATCAATCATGGAGAGCAGCGGAATTTCAAAATCATCAATGGAATTGAGGAACGCGCCATATTTCTCCTCTTTCCATGCATAAAAACGATACAGCAGACGGATCGTATCAATATCCATATCCGTAATATCTGCCAGTTCCTGGGGCGTCAGAGAATCCGTTAATACATACTGTTCATCATCATCCACCGTTACGTTGGCAAGTCCCAGTGTAGAATCCACCATAGGAAGGCTTTCTACTTCTTCCATAATCCGTGCTTCACTGTCGTAGTCACCCTTCGGGACAACAACCGCCAGCGTATTATCAAGGTCAAAGACTTTGGAAATTTCCCTCTTGGCCGTCATATATTCGTTCATCTTCGCTGATTCTACAGAGCTATTATCATAAACATAATTACAGTTAACCGAAAGGAAACATGCCACTACCATGATAACCGCAAAAGCAGGCAGCGTTACATGCCGTATGGCCAGAACGATTTTTCCCCAGAATTCAATGTTTGGTACAAAGCTCTTATGTAACGTTCTGTCAATCTGTTTCTCCCACAGCATAATCAGGCCCGGCATGAAGCCAAATACAGAAAGCATACTCAAAAGAATTGCCTTAATCATGACACGTCCCAGATCAAGACCGATACCAAACTGCATAAACATCAGGGCCACCATACCTGCCATGGTGGTCAGGGAACTGGAAGAAATCTCCGGAATACCTTTTTCCAGGGCACGTACCAGTGCCTCTCTGGTGTTTACCTTTCCTTTTTCTTCCATAAAACGGTGAAACAGAATAATCGCATAGTCAATGGCCATCGCCAGCTGCAGCACCGTTGCCACCGCATTCGTCACGAAAGATATATTATAGAAGATAAAGTTTGTTCCCATATTCAGGAGTGCTGCCATACCAAATACCAGCATGAAGATGGCAATCTCCATATAAGTACCGGACGTAAACAACAAAACACCCACAATAATGATGACCGCAATCACCAGAATGACTTTCATATCATCCTGCAGATCCGCTGCATCATCTTTATCGACTGTTGTATAGAACCAGGCATCATAATCTTTCAACGCAGTTCTTACATCTGCGATCGCTGCCTGGGCCAGACTGTCATCTTCCGGTGTCTCAAAGGAAATAGAATAAAGAGCTGCCAGATTCTGATAAGAGTCCCTCATATCCTCACTGTTTGTGAACTCTTTTTCCTCGGTGTCGTTGTTTTCATCATCCTCGTCTTCTTCATAAAAGTCCACGGCAGATACACCCTTGATGTCTTTCAGCTGATCTGCAAGTACTCTCGCCTGTTCATAGGTAACGTTCTGTATCATTACCTTTGCTGTGCCAAAGGTGGTGAACTGTTCGTCCATTACATCCAGTCCGATGCTGGTTTCCGTGTCATCCGGAAGGTAATCTGTCAATTCCTGAATGACATTAATATGGCTGGACATGATCACACTGCCAATCGCCGTAGCAATGAAAATGATCAGCAGGAGCTTTCTTTTGTCCACGATAAACTCTGCCAGTTTTCTCAAGTCTCTTCCTCCTTATTTAAATGTTACATATGTAACTTCATTTTATGCTGTATCGTATCATAATATAGGAATTCGAAAATCACAAGAATTCTCTTATTTAATGTGACAATTTTGTTTTTTCTGTTCTCAGTCCGCTTTCCAGTGCCCTGGATTCCGTATAACGCAATGGGTTTTCAAACAGAATATGCGCCATCTCCTCCGGAGATTCCTTCAGATCCCGTTCAATCCAGCAGACCAGCAAAAGACTGAACCGCCCTGCCTCCTCATAGACCCAATAATCTGTTCTCTTGTCGCTCATATCCATCTGTACAATATGTTCTGCCAGATAATAACAGAACTTAATGAGCCGGCGAAGTACCAGTTCATAAAGCTGTGCTTTCAACACTGCCTTCAGGAGACGATCATTTTCCTTCGTCGTCTGGAAAATCATCAGTCCAAACTGATATCGGGTAATACTGCCTATCGCTTTTGCCTGTTCCAGCAATTCTTCAAAGACTTCATTAAAATATTGGATAAGAATGTCATCCTTCGATTTATATAGCCGATAGTAGGACATCCTGGATACGCCTGCCTTCTTTGCAATGTCCGTAATCGTAATCTCTTCGTATGGTTTCTTTTCCATCAGGATCAGAAGCGCTGTAAAAATACACTCTTTCGTCAAGGTATTTTTTTTCAGTGTTTTTTCTGTTTCTCCCATGTTACATTCTCCTGTTCTGCAATCGTATGTCTTAGATTTCCAGTCATTTAAGACTAACAATAATATACCTTGATGGGGATGTCAAGAAGCCGAAAAAGTTATCACAAAACTCTTGCGCTTTCTTGACTTGTATACTATAGTTTTCATATGAGCAAATGTTCAGATGTTTAAATAAACAAAACAATTACTATCACCACAGTTTTGCAGTAACATATGTGCACTTATCGCTTGAAAGCCCTTTGTTTCCTTGCTTTCAGGCTTTTTTATTTCCGAAATTTGTCATGTTTTACTAGCGTTTTATAGCATCATAAATATTATACGAAACGGAATGCTTGCTATGTACCTCAAAAAAACACCATGAAAATCTGACAAAGCAGAAAACCCGCCAAGCCCTGTATTTACTGAGTTTGACGGGTATTTTATATCTATTTAGCTGCAAAAGTCAGGATATATAACGAAATGATTTTTTTGTCAAGACGACAGAATTTGTGAAATTATTCTTTGAACCTTTTCCTAGAATACTACAATATATCAGTGTAAGGGCAAAACCTTATGGCCGGCGAAAAAGAAAACAGACAAAGGAGAATTTGTGATGGACCAACATGAATTCGAGCAGTTTGTCCTGGAAAACGGAAAAAATATTCTGCGATTCTGCAGATTGACCTGTCAGGATACCGAATCAGGAGACGAGTTATACCAGGATACCATGCTCAAGCTGCTGGACAAACGGCAGCAATTGGACAGCCAGCAGAATGTACAAAGCTACGCGCTGTCCATATCCATCTTGCTATGGAAAAACAAAAAGAAAAAATATGCAAACCGGAACCGGCTTATACCAATGGAAAGCATGAATGCCATGGAGCATGACAAGATTTATGAATTAAAAGAAGAATCCGCTCCATCTTTGGAAACATGTATTTTGCAGGCAGACGAAAAGAAAATGATCCAGAAGATTGTCGCTGATCTGCCTGAAAAATTCAGAATCCCGATCCATTTATACTATTCTGCTGATCTGTCCATACAGGAAATCGCAGAAACCTTAAAAATACCGGAAGGAACCGTGAAAAGTCGCTTGAATAAGGCAAGACAGTTACTAAAAAAAGAACTGGAGGAAATAGGATATGACAGATAAAAAACTGGACCTGCTCTTAAGACAGGCTCTCAATCTGGAGATTGCTGACCATGATATTCAAATTGATGCTGCAAAAATAAAATCAGATAGAAACACACCCTCTTGGAAATATTGGAAACATTTCCCTGCTGCTGCCGCTTCTGTTGCTGTTCTCGCACTGTCTTCCATGATGGTCTATGCTGCATGGCACTATCTTTCAGCAAAAGATGTAGCCAGTGAAGCAGCTGATCCACATCTTGCACAGGAATTTGAACAGAATAACTGGATCGATGGATGTGAGACACAGATTTATGGAGATTATAATGTTACGCTCTTAGGAATCGTCTCTGGAAACGAAATCTCTTCCCATCTGTCCAAAGATGATTCAGGAAATATTGATGGAGATAAAACTTATGTGGCAGTGGCAATCTCCCATTCAGATGGTAGTTCCATGCCAGATCCTCTGAATGCAGGGTCTGATTCGGTACAGTTTTATGTATCACCTTATATAAAGGGACTGGATCCTGCCAAATATAATGTATCCGTTTTGGGAGTCAACAACACTGTTTTCCTTTCAGATGGAATCCAGTATCAATTGCTTGAAATGGATTCGATCGCAGCTTTTGCCGGTCAGGGTATCTACCTTGGAGTGTCCGAAGGCAGCAATTACAATGCTAATGCTTACCTGTATGATTCTGTCAGCGGAACTCTGACCAGAAATGAATCCTTTAACGGTGTAAATGCACTCTTTACGCTCCCGGTTGATCCAACTATGGGAGATTCTGAAAAGGCAACCAATCTTATAGACGCGATGGATCACTATGAGTCCGGCGGAGAATCCACCATAATCTTATCAGAAGCAGACCGCTGGCTGAACAGCATTACCCCTGAAACCATTGGCGAAAATGCCGTACCGCTGGAAAGCAGTCGAAAAACCGTCAGCACAGACGAATTTTTCCAATATACAGGGAACGATGGATCCGATGATTCCGATACCGGCTCTCTCATACTAAAAGAATACTTTCCAGATGGAACCGGTATGAGTGAATGGATGACCAGATCCGGCACCTCTATGGAGGATGCTTTTGTGGAGACTTATACTCTGAATACGGATGGAACCATCACCATCTTAAGATATGTACCCAATCTGAATAAATAAGTTATAAGCTATCATTCATAGATCATCTATGAGTGATAGCTTAGGTCTACGTTTTGGCTTGTGATTAAGTCCTATTTCTTTCATGACACGATAAACAGTCCTCTCTCCCGGAATGGATATTCCTTCTGGCTGCTTGAGTTGCAATGCCTGATACATACGGATTCTCCCATAAGTATCATTGCATTCATCCTCGTTACAGATATCCATCATTGCATCAGCTAAAGATTGATATTTCCAGGGAGTATCTTTCGTTTTTAAATATTTATTGAATGCCTGTCTGGAAACATGAAGCACTCTGCAATAAAAAGAAATTTTTCCTTTCATTCTGCCGTCATCCGTTTTTAGAGAAATGAACATCAGTCTCTATTTTTTGCTGACTTCCGACGGCTGGCTGCGAAAAAAGCACTCGCCTCTTCAAGAAATTCATTTTCTTCTTTCAAACGGCGAATCTCCTTATCCTGCTCCTTAACACGCTTTCGAAGTTCAATAAGTTCGTCATTAAGGGATAACGCATTATTAGGAGTATGTGAGGCCTCAGCGGCACTAAGGCGTCCCTCTTTAAATGCCTTTATCCAGCAGTAAATAGTGCCATCTGGTATATTTAACTCTTTAGCCGCCTTAGCTCCACCCATTTCCTGTGCAAGCTTAACTGCCTGTGCTTTGTATTCGTTGTCATAGATTCTTTGATTGCGTGCCATATTGATTTTCTCCTCTTCTCGTATTGATGATGATTATATCAAAATCCTTGAGAATTGGCTGTCAATTTTTATTGTACAACATCATCACAAAACTCTTGCGCTTTCTTGACTTGTATGCTATAGTCTTCATATGAGCAAATGTTCATACGTTTAAATGAACCAAATCATCACTACCATGATTTCTGGAGGTTATAAAGTTATGAAAAAAGAATTTCTGATGTTATTAGAGCACCAGCACGACGATGAATGCGGATGCGGTCATGATCACGAAGGTCACGAGCATGAGGAGCATGAGCATCACCATCACGAACACGGCGACTGCTGCGGATGCGGTCATGACCACGGACATGATCACGAGCACGAGCATCACCATCACGAACACGGCGATGAGTGTGGATGCGGACATCATCACGAAGGCGTCAATGCCCATGGAAAACGTGTTTATATTCTGGAGAATCTGGGATGCGCAAACTGTGCCGCAAAGATGGAAAAACGCATCAATGAACTGCCGGGCGTTGCAGAGGCAACCATCACCTACGCTACCAAACAGCTTCGTATTACCGCTGAGAACTACGATGCACTCCTTCCGCAGATTCAGGATATCTGTTCTTCCATTGAATCTGAAGTAAAGGTTGTTCCGAAGGAAACTTCCAACGGATTGAAGACCAAAGTCTATATCGTGGAAAATCTGGACTGCGCAAACTGTGCAGCAAAGATCGAACGTAAGATCAATGAGCTGGATGAAGTAAGTGAAGCAGTTCTTACCTATACAACGCAGCAGCTTCGTATTACCGCCGCCAACCCGGATCGCATTCTTCCGAAGATCAAAGAAGTCTGCGCCATTGTAGAGCCGGATGCAGTGATCAAAGAGATGGAGCGCAAACCTTCCGTGAAAAAAGAGGAAGAGAAGAAATTCGGCATGACCGCGGAACAGCGTACCGTTGTCAGCATTGCTGTCGGTGCCATTCTCTTCATTTTGATGGAAGTTCTGGAGCATATGAACATGGATACGACAGTTCTGCTTCCGTTCTATGTGATCGCTTACGCAGTTCTTGGATGGAGAGTTGTTCTGACTGCTGTCCGCAACATGGGAAAAGGCCAGATCTTCGACGAGAACTTCCTTATGAGTATTGCAACCCTTGGTGCTTTCGCAATCAAGTCCTATCCGGAAGCGGTCGGCGTTATGCTGTTCTACCGGATCGGTGAGTTCTTCGAGGAAAAAGCCGTTGAGAGAAGCCGCGGACAGATCATGGAGGCCGTTGACCTTCGTCCGGAGACGGTAAACCTTGTAGAGAATGGCGAAACAAAAGTGATTCCTGCAGAAGATGCTGTTCCGGGTGACATCATCCTGGTTCGTCCTGGTGACCGTATCCCGCTGGATGGCATTGTCATCGACGGTGACAGCCGTATCGACACTTCACCGATCACCGGTGAACCGGTACCGGTTCATGTAGCAGCAAACGACGAAGTCACTTCCGGCTGTGTCAATACTTCCGGTCAGCTGACCGTTCGTGTCGCAAAACCTCTTGGCGAATCCATGGTTACCAGAATTCTGGATTCCGTAGAAAATGCAGCAGCAAGCAAGCCGAAGGTAGACCGTTTTATTACCAAATTTTCCAGAGTGTACACCCCGATTGTTGTATTTCTGGCACTTGGTACTGCCCTGCTTCCTCCGCTGGTTGGCGGCGGTGACTGGCATTACTGGATTTACACCGCACTGTCCTTCCTGGTTATGAGCTGTCCATGTGCGCTGGTATTAAGTGTACCGCTGGCATTCTTCTCCGGTATCGGTGCCGGTTCCAAGAAAGGTATCCTGTTTAAAGGCGGCGTTGCTCTGGAAGCTCTGGCTGATGTCAAAGCAGTCGTTATGGATAAGACCGGAACCATTACCGAAGGAAACTTCGTTCTCCAGAAAACCATATCCGCAGGAAAACTTTCCGAGGATGAACTTCTTCAGATCACTGCAAGCTGTGAACAGAACTCTACTCACCCGATTGCAGTCAGCATTGTAACCGCAGCAAAAGAAAAAGGTCTGCAGTTAAGCAAACCTTCTACTTTAAAAGAAATCGCAGGCGAGGGAATTTTGGCCATTATTGATGGAGATGTAGTTCTCTGTGGCAACAGAAAGCTCATGGAACATCACGGTGTCAACCTCTCTGCTTACAAAAATGATGTATTCGGAACCGAAGTTCTGGTTGCTGTGGAAGGTAACTATGCTGGATATCTGACCATCTCCGATACGATCAAAGCAGATGCCAAATCTGCTATCGCCGCACTGAAAAAACAGGGAATCATCACCGCCATGCTGACCGGTGACGCGCAGAACAGTGCAGAGGCTGTTGCAAAAGAAACCGGCATCGACGAAGTACACGCAAAACTGCTTCCTCAGGATAAGTTAAAGGAACTTCAGAAAATCCGTTCCCAGCATGAGCATGTGATGTTCGTCGGCGATGGTATCAACGATGCCCCTGTACTGGCAGGCGCTGATGTCGGTGCTGCTATGGGAAGCGGCGCTGATGCAGCCATTGAAGCAGCTGACGTTGTTTATATGACTTCCAGCATGACTGCGATCCCGGATTCCATGCGTATCGCAAAATCTGCTGTCAGCATCTCCTGGCAGAACATCGTGTTTGCACTTGCCATTAAGATCCTGGTTATGATCCTTGGTCTGTGTGGATTCGCTTCCATGTGGATGGCTGTGTTCGCAGACACCGGTGTGGCCATGCTGTGCGTACTGAACTCCATCCGGGTATTATATAAGAAATAAGTCCATAAATAACTTTAATTAAAAACCAGCTGAAGCAAAGATAAATATTCATCACTGCTTCAGCTGGTTACTATATTCAAACCTGTATATCTATTTCACCATTTCTGCTGTTATTCCTGTCAACATTCCCTTTTTATTGCGCATCACCTCAACCATAACAGTTCCATTTTCATCTAAGTAAAAACAACTTATATCATCAGTAATTCTATCATAAAATTCAAACACTTTATTGCCTTTGTATAGAAGTTTTCCTGTCTTTTCATCGTAAACAATCCCATATGTTTTATAGATATCAAAGGGATTCTGTGATTTACTGTATAAACTTCCTATGACTATCAATAATATAATAAATACAATAACGAAAACTTTGTATATCTTTTGAATCTTCATTTTACTTCATAATCTGGAATATCAACCGAAACATCATTGTTGGTTTTACATGATATATTTCGGCGAGATTTTCTAAAGTATTTGTATCTCCTGATGCATATTTTAATATAACAATCACAGTTATAAAAAAAGCAATTCCCGATACGAACTCCACAAAAGCAATTTCATGATAATAATTAAAAAATTGCAATATGGCAACAGCCCCAATTCCAAGAATTGAAAACAATACAAAATTCAGGAAACTACTAAAATCTCTCTTATTTTTTTCCATATATGGAACCGCATATCCCAAAACTATATATGCATATGACAAAATACACATATAATTTCCTGCAAAACTGAAAAAGGATTTTAGACCTCTATGCTTTTTTAATCTAGTCACCGCTATACACACCACCATATCTAGAAAGGCGTATACTCCAAAAGATAAGAATAAATGACCTTCTATTTTCTGAATAAAAAAGGACGTGAGCAACCACAAAATAGCAAATGGTAATAACAGCAAAAAACAATAAGCGATTCCAAATTCATACTCAGCAAACGATTTTCGAATTTCTGATTCCAAAATCGGTGAATGACGCTCTCCTTTAATATCATAGAATGGTTCTCCCGGTAATACATAATTTCCTTTAGCATCATAAAAGCCGTCACCTGGGCTTCTAAGATATCCTTTGGCATCATGATATACACCCCCAGGACTTACCCAATCACCATTGAAATCATAGAAGCCCTCGCCATATTCTCTCCAATATCCCTTTGCATCATAAAACCCCATACTCTTCTATTTCCTCTTTTTTAACAAGAATAGAAATCTGCATAATCCTATAATAGAGACAATAACGCCACCTATAGCGCCTAACATAAAATATAACATAATTATTGCACACCCAAAAATAACATTATTGGAAAAACATACACCAAATGATGCAATTCCAAATAATCCTTTGAAAATAGCCCATCCAAAATTGAATGAAAGAATTACCCAAATAAACTGTCCAATTCCCATTATGGTTTGTCCAATTCCTACACCAACAACTGTTAGCAAAACTCCAATTAAAACACATATTGCTGCTACTCCTAATGCAGTAATTCTTGGTTTTAAATACGCAAACTGTTCCTCATCAGTTTCTCCAAATAATTTTCTAATCATTTTCTCTTCCTCCTGTAATTTTAATAAGATATCCCAACTTGGGATATTTTAAATATACCAAAATGGTATATTCCAGTCAAGAGGATTAAAATATGATTTTTCGTCTAAAAGAACTACGAGAAGCAAAACATTTATCACAGTTAAAACTAGCAATGGATTTACACTTAAGCCAGAACAGCATTAGTCGATATGAAAATCTTGAAAGAGAAGCCGGTTATGAAACACTTATTCTAATTGCTGATTATTTCCAGGTATCTTTAGATTATCTCCTTGGCAGAACAGACAATCCAGATATGCAATTTTCTTCCCAAAATATAAAACTATAAATTTCTTTTTAAATAAAACCTTGTTATTTTCGTAGTTGAAAATAACAAGGTTTTTATATAACTTATAAAAGATTCTCCGGGCCTCCGGCCTTAAAAACGCCTATCATCTCTCTGGTCAGGCTGACACCGTCATCCTCTACCGGAATGTTGTCACGGTCAAACCATTCTCCCACTGCAAGTTCCTCTGTATCCAGCGTGATATCCGTATCCCCATCCACTTCACAGAAAAATCCGCAGAGCAGAGTAGAGGAGAAGGACCAGGGCTGGCTCTTGTAATAACGAATATTTTTGACTTTGAGACCAACTTCTTCCATGACTTCCCGCTGTACCGTCTCTTCCAGAGTCTCACCGATCTCCGTAAATCCGGCAATCAGTGCATAACTGGCAGTCCTTCCCGGTGTCGGTGCATATTTCGTAAGCAGAATTTTATTTCCATTGGTTACAGCTACAATAACTCCCGGGCAGATCTTCGGATACACCATATTACCGCAGCATTCACAATGAACCATTCTCTCTTTATGATCCGGAACCATAGATTTACCGCAGCGGCCACAGAACTTATTGGAACGATACCAGTCAAAAAGCTGCATGCCCGTAATTCCCGCAAATCCACGATATTGAGGTCTGGCATTTCTGAAAATCACCGGTTTCTCCCAGCCATAGCCTTCCAATTCCCCATCAAGTCTATTTTTCAGAAGGAAGAAACGCTCGTCACTGATGGTGAAAAGATAGGTCACATCCTGCTCTTCCTGGGTAATTTCTTTTACTTTTGGAAAATACATTTTCTCATTGTCAAACCGACAGAGCACTTTGCCGTCCCGGTATATCAGCATCCAGTCTTCTGCTGTCGGACTCTGCTCTTCATAGTGATTGACATATTTCTTTGGTGCAATATCCTGAATCATTTCTTTTCTCCTTTGTTTTCTATTCATTATTATATCCATATTTTCCGGACAGGCAACAAAAATCCGATGATTGGCGATATATTTTATTCCTCTGGTATTTATTCCTGGAATCTGATAAAATATGGTTAATGTATATCAAAAATCAATCATGATATGGGACGGTAAAAACTATGCACAACAAGAAAAGAAAACAGAAAAAACACGGACGCCGCAGAAGCACTCCCCTTCAGTCTCTGCTCCAGGGACTGTTTCTTGGATTTTGTATTTGCCTGCTGGCCTTCAGCATCTGGAAATTAGCAACTATTTTCATCGGATACAGTTCCGGTGATAAGGAATACAAAGACCTGCAGCAGTATGTGCTCTCAGAGCCGGAAACACCGGATCAGGCTTCTTCCTCTTCTGATAACACTTCTGATGATACAGCAGAAGAAGCGCCCGAAGCCGCTTCCTCAAAAGAAGAGCGTATTGATTTTGCTTCTCTGAAAAAGATCAATGAAGAGGCAGTTGGCTGGATTGAGATTCCAGGAACCGAAATCAGTTATCCGGTGGTTCATACTACCGATAATATCTACTATCTGACCCACACCTTCCGCCGTCAGGAGAATAAATCCGGTGCCATCTTTGTGGAAGCAAGCAATGCCGGAGATTTCTCAGATCTTCACACCATTGTTTACGGTCACAATATGAAGAATGGCTCCATGTTTGCAGGTCTGAAGAATTACGGAAAGAAAAATTATTATGAAGCACATCCGTACATTTACCTGGATCAGGAAGATGGCACACACTGCTATCAGATCTTTTCCTGCCATGAGGCAGATGTAACCGATATTACTTACACTATCGGATATCATTCCGACGATACCTATGCTGCTTTTCTGGATGAACTGACTGCTTCCTCTCTCTATAATACAGACGTGTCTGTGGGAACCAATGATTCTGTCCTCACCCTTTCCACCTGTACCAACAAGGGTGCAAAACGTTTCGTCGTTCATGCAAAAAAATTATATTAAACCTTTTCAGGGCACCTTTTTCGGAGGGTGCCCGCTTTTTTTCTGCCGAATATAATCCATCATCCGTCTTCCATCCTCCTGAAGCTCTATCGTAATTTTCCGTAGCTGCTCATATTGCTCAGAAATATAGGCAATCTGCTGCTCCTGCTCTTTTATTTTCTTCTGCTCTTCCCGCACTGCCTGCTCTCTGGCGGACACTATTTTTCCGTTTTCTTCCCATATAAAATAAGAAAACTTTCCGGGCAATCCCATTTCCAGAATCCACCATACACCCAGCCTGTGAATCTCCAACACCGGTCGTTTATCATAAACTCCCGGAAGTTCCCGGGCAGCCTCTTCCTTCTCTGGCTGGAACAGATACCCTTTCCAGACAGATTCTGCAGGTTCCTTCGCTGTATAGAACAGCCAGAGTTTTCCTTCCCGGTTCACAAGCCGCAGTCCTCCATACTGGCTTGCATTCATAGCGTCGCTTAACACTACCTGATCCCGTCTTCCATGAATATCCGACAGTATAATCCGATGCTCCAGTGAATGCCAGGCAAAACGGATGGTATTTTCCAAAACAACTGCAGTCAGATCTGCCAGGTACCCATCTCGCAGCACATATTCACCACCTGTCCGCAGGGGCAGCCGGACCGCAATAATCTCATTTCCTTCTGTGTACAGCACCAGTTTCTGCTGCGCTCCCTGCTCAAAGACTTCATTCATCCGGATCTCCTCCTTTTCCTACCCATATATATGATTGAGAAAAGCAAAAATGAACCAGATACATACTCTATAAGGAGAATATCTTTACAGAAAGGAGCCTTTTTCATGCCAAAATGTTGTCGTAAAAACATCTCCTGCCATCTGGATGATCCCTGTACAGATCTATGTTCGTCCCCATTATGCGGAGATCCAAATCTGTTATCCATCTATACGCCTGTAGTCTACGATGAGATCGGCATTAATATTTGCCAGACCCTCACTGTAGACGACACCACATTTCCGACGCTTACCACTGCTGAAAAAGCCGTTGTTCAGGTGCTCAACATCAGCTTTGCCAACAGTGAAATCACGCCCATTAATGGACGTCCCAACTGTACAGAAATTACCCTGCAGAACATTGCCGTCACGCTGCTCATCCAGCTTTACAGCTGCTCAGACCAGCTGCTCGGTACCTTTGTACAGACATCCACTTATCTGCCGCCGACCACGGACGCAGGCTACAACGAGGATACCAATCCCAGCTCCGTCACGCTGGAACTTTTCACCCCTTATGGTATTTCCTATACACTGAATGAGGCCGGAACCGGCGTTACACCTCTTATTTCCTATCTTGGTTTCACTTCCGGGAATCTTTCCATGAACCAGGGATTAAATGCCATTGCTTACCCAAAAGTATTGAATCTTAATGTGGCAAATCGTGAAATCACCGTGGGACTGACACTGATTGTCAGCAGTGTATTCTTCTCCCAGTATCTGATTCCTCACCAGGGCAAGGTACGGGTACCGAAGGGAAGCCTTGAAACCACCGATGACAGTCTGTGCCTGAACTTCGTCAACGGAGATCTTCTGAACCTGAATATTAAGCCATTAGAGCTTGGTCCTCCCCGGTGCGAAGAACAGCTAAAAAAGGACTGTGACTGATGGGAAGGGGGAAATCCCCTTTCCATTTAAAAAGGTCTGTGATAAAATAACCACAGAATGACATTTATGCATCCTATACAAGGAGATCAAATATGCTGAATATTTTAAAAGAACAGATAAAAGACAACCATATCCTGATCCTAGGATATGGCAGAGAAGGACATTCTACTCTCCATCGAATTCTGGAAGTGGGAGGATTTGCTTCCGTCACGGTTGCAGATAAGAACCAGGTTCAGCTTCCGGATTCTGTCAAAGCATTATGCGGCGAGCATTATATGGACACGCTGGATGATTATGACCTGATTTTCAAAAGTCCCGGTGTAGTCCTGCCCAAAGACCCGGAACAGTATTCCTGCCGCTTCACTTCACAGATGGAAGTATTCTTTGAAGCTTACCGTGACCGGATCATCGGAATTACGGGAACCAAGGGAAAGAGCACGACCACCACTCTTCTCTATCATATTTTGAAGAAATCCGGTCAAGACACCGTGCTTGCCGGAAATATCGGTATACCGGCCTTTGATATTCTGGAAGAAATTCATCCGGATACCCGTCTGGTCTGTGAGCTGTCCTGCCATCAGCTGGAATACACTCACGTATCCCCACATATTGGCGTGCTTCTGAACATTCATGAAGAACATCTGGATCATTATGGCACCATGGAAAAATACATCCACTCCAAACAACAGATTTACCTGCACCAGAAACCGCAGGATCTTCTGTTTTGCGGCACGGATGTGATTCCGGCAGCTGGAACCTGCCGTTCCCGGATTTATTCTGTATCTGACCAGAATTTCGAGGCAGACGTCTTGTTATCCGGAAGCCGCATTCATTTTGAAGACCATGATTATCAGATTCCCACAGATAAAATTCCGCTGCTGGGGCACCACAACCATCTGGATATTGCATTTGTATATGCAATCTGCCGCACACTGGGCATCAGTGACCGCCAGATCGAGCAGGGACTGATCAGTTATGAACCACTTCCCCACCGTCTGCGCTTGGTCGGTGAAAAGAACAGTATCCGCTTTTATGATGACTCTATCTCCACGATTTGTGATACGACCATTCAGGCATTAAAAAGCGTCTCTTCCGTCGGCTCCGTCCTCATCGGCGGCATGGACCGGGGCATTGACTACCAGGATCTGATCTCCTACCTGTCCGTTGACCCGGTACCCCATATTATTCTTATGGCTGCCACCGGAAAAAGGATTTATGAAGAGATTCATGCTTCCCACCCGGATTTCCATCAGCCGGAACGGCTTCATCTGGTGGATACGCTGGAAGAAGCGGTTGCATTTGCAAAAGAAGTGACTCCTGCAGGTTACGCCTGCGTCCTGTCACCGGCCGCTGCAAGTTATGGAATTTTTAAGAATTTTGAAGAACGCGGCGATGTGTTTACAAAGCTGGCGCTGGAAAATTAATAGCTGACACTGACAATAGACACCGGTGTTTGTGAAGCAGACAGCAAAAAAGCAGATAACCTGTGAAAGGAACGTCCGCAGTCCCGGTACTTCATGCGAACGAGCAATCAGCGACGTTCGAATGTTAGTACCGCTGGATCGAGGACTTAGCGCGAGCGGTTCCTTTTCACAGCTTATCTGCTTTATTTTATTGGGTTATTCTTCTTTCGCCCAGCCACAAGCGTATTTCACAGCTTTCTTCCAGCCGGAAAATTTTTTCTTACGGTCTTCCATGCTCATCTGCGGGTAGAAGGTCCGATCAATAGCCCAGTTTTTGCGAACTTCGTCCACATCTTTCCAGTAGCGGACTGCCAGTCCTGCCAGATAAGCTGCACCCATAGCTGTAGATTCTACACAACATGGACGGTTGACCGGTGCATCAATGAGATCCGCCTGAGTCTGCATAAGAAAATTATTGGCACTGGCACCGCCGTCTACTTTCAGTGCAGACAGCTGGATGCCGGAATCTGCTTCCATGGCTTCCAATACATCGTGCACCTGGCAGGCAATGGATTCCAGCGTTGCCCGGATGATATGGCATTTGTTTACGCCACGGGTAAGTCCTACGATGGTACCGCGGGCATACTGATCCCAGTAGGGTGCTCCCAGTCCGGTAAAGGCCGGTACTACGTAGCATCCATTGGTGTCTTTGACTTTCTGTGCCATATATTCGGAATCCGCAGAAGAATCAATGATCTTCAATTCATCTCTTAACCACTGGATAGCGGCTCCTGCCACGAAGATGGAGCCCTCCAATGCATAGTTTACTTTTCCATCAAGTCCCCAGGCAATGGTAGTAACCAGTCCATTTTCCGAAAAGACAGGCTTTTCCCCTGTATTCATAAGAAGGAAACAGCCGGTTCCATAAGTATTTTTTGCCTCTCCCGCCTCAAAACATGTCTGTCCGAACAGTGCCGCCTGCTGGTCACCAGCCGCACCCGCAATGGGAATTGCTCCGCCAAGATAGCTGGGATCCGTCATTCCGCAAACACCGCTTGATGGAACAGGCATGGGCAGCATGGAAGCCGGAATCTGAAGAAGTTCCAGAATGTCCGGATCCCACTGTAATGTCTGAATATCAAAAAGCATGGTGCGGGATGCATTGGAATAGTCCGTCACATGGACTGTTCCTTTGGTCAGTTTCCAGATGAGCCAGGTCTCAATGGTTCCAAAGAGAAGTTCTCCCCTTTCTGCCCGTGTTCTCGCACCTTCTACATGATCCAGAATCCACTTTAATTTAGTACCCGAGAAATAAGCATCCACCATAAGACCTGTCTTCTCCCGGATCATTCCCGCCAGCCCCTGTCTTTTCAGTTCATCACAATAGGCAGAAGTTCTGCGGCATTGCCAGACAATGGCATGATACACCGGTTCTCCGGTCTTCTTATCCCACACTACCACCGTTTCTCTTTGATTGGTAATTCCGATGGCCGCAATATCTGCCGCGGATGCACCTGCCTTCTGCATGGCTTCCACCGCAACTCCCAGCTGAGTGGACCAGATTTCATTGGCATCATGCTCCACCCAGCCTGGCTTCGGGAAATACTGGGTAAATTCCTTCTGAGCCATACTTACGATATGGCCCTGTTTGTCAAAAAGGATACAGCGGTTACTGGTGGTACCGGCATCCAATGCCATTATATACTTCGCCATGGTTTTTCTAAAACTCCTTCAAGTCCATTTTATTTTGCCAGATCCGCGATGAGATCTGCGCAGCCCTCAATTCCAAACTCACCGCTGTCCAGGCAGAGATGATAATTCTGTGCTGCTCCCCATTCCCGGTCTGTATAATACCGATAATTTACACGACGCTTCTTATCCTTATCTGCCAGACGCTTTTCCGGTTTGTCTGCAGTCTCTCCATAGAGTTTCACGATTCGCTCTACTTTCTTTTCCGTGGATGCATGGATAAATACATTCAGACAGTCTGTCCGGTCACGTAAGATATAGTCTGCACACCGTCCGACAATCACGCAGGGCTCTTTTTCTGCCAGATCCAGAATCAGCTTTCTCTGCTGCATCCAGATCTTATCCTGCATGGAAATTCCATTGGCATCTCTTCCAAGAAAAGAATAAGAAAATACGTTGGTTCCCGGTGCATGCTCGCCGTATTCTTCAATAAACTTTTGGGAAAATCCGGTCTCCTCCGCGATCTTCTCAATCAGTTCCTTGTCATAGAAAGCGATCCCGAGTTTCTCTGCCACCATCTTACCAATGGTTCTTCCACCGCTTCCAAACTCACGGCTAATTGTGATAATACGTTTACTCATAGAAACACCTCCATTTCTTTTGTATATTATATCATATTTTTTCCAACTTTGTAAAATAAGTTTTGTGCATAATGTCTCCTTTTTATCGCTTTTCTTTTTTCTCCGGCTGTGCTAAGATAGATCGTATGTTCGAAAACTACAATGACAGACTGGAGACATTTTATGAGCAGAAAAAAACATTATTACCGCAGAAAACGAAGAAAACGGACTCTCCCGGTGCTCCTCGCACTGGTTGTGCTGATCCTTGGTATTGCCGGATATGGAAATGGGCAGGCTGATTCCATATCATCCGCACTGAACACCATCCTTACCGCCGCTTCTGACCTTGCCTCCGGTGCAGAAATACAGACTGCCTACGCACCTTCGGACGTTACAGAAGATCTGACCGTTCATTTTCTCGACATTGGCCAGGGTGACTGTACCCTTCTGACCCAGGGCGAACACGCCATGCTGATCGACGCCGGAGACAATGACCAGGGTACAAAAGTACAGTCCTATCTGGAATATCTTGGTATTTCTTCCCTTGACTATCTGGTGCTGACCCATCCTGACGCTGATCATATCGGTGGTGCAGATGTGGTAATCTATAAATTTGACTGCAATACCATTCTCATGCCGGAACGAAAAGCCGATACCAGAACTTACGACGATGTCATTCAGGCTATGAAATCCAAGGATTACACAGCTATTCACCCGGAAGCGGGTGACAATTATGCCTTTGGAGAATCTTCCTTTACGATTCTCTCTCCTGCAAGAAATTATGAAGACAGCAATGACTGTTCTATTGTCCTGCGCCTGACCCACGGCAGCAATACCTTCCTCTTTACAGGAGATGCTGAGGAAGAAGCCGAAAATGATATGCTTGCTTCCGGCATGGACCTGTCTGCGGATGTGCTGAAAGTCGGTCATCACGGAAGCCACACTTCCACCAGTGATGCATTTCTTGATGCGGTCTCTCCCACCTATGCCGTCATCAGCTGTGAAACCGGCAATTCCTACGGACATCCCCATGCAGAGACTCTGAACAAACTTCGCGCGGCAGGTGTGCAGCTTTTCCGTACCGACGACCAGGGTACCATTACCGTCACCTCCGATGGTTCCACCCTCACCTGGAATACCAGCCCCTCCGATGACTGGGTATCCGGTTCCGGAAGGACGAAGTAAACCGCCGACTAAAAATTTTTCTGTTTTTTCCACGCGGACTATTGTATTTACTCCAGAGATATGATATAGTCTTCTACGTCTTGTCGGGCCGGACACCCGACAGGCACTCTGGAGAGTCTCGATGGACGAGCGCCGAAGGTGTACAGCGGAAACATATCTTCCGCCAATCTCTCAGGCAAAAGGACAGGGCATATTTTACATGCAGATTGTTCTACTCTTTGGAGGGCTGATAGTTTATCAGCTCTTATTTTTATGTTCAAGCATATAACGAGTAGGAGGAACTAAGAAATGGAATCACTGTTACAACTGGTGGACAACGCAAATGGATTTTTATGGAATGTGGTACTGATCGTACTATTATGTGGTACGGGTATCTTCTACACCATAAAACTCAAGTTCATTCAGGTAAGAAAATTTGGAGAGGGCTTCAAGCTTCTCTTTGGTAACCTTGGTCACAAGGGTGAGAAGAAAGCGGGCGAAATGACCCCCTTCCAGTCTGTTGCAACCGCAATTGCCGCTCAGGTAGGTACCGGTAATCTGGCCGGTGCTGCAACTGCACTTTTCGGCGGCGGCCCCGGAGCCATCTTCTGGATGTGGCTCAGCGCATTCTTCGGAATGGCTACCATCTATGCCGAGGCTACCCTTGCACAGGAATATAAAGTTGTAAAACACGGAGAGGTAACCGGAGGTCCGGTTTACTATATCCACGCAGCATTTAAAGGAACCTTTGGTAAAGTTCTGGGAGGCCTGTTCTCTGTATTTATCATCCTGGCCCTTGGCTTTATGGGAAATATGGTGCAGTCCAATTCCATCGGCGCTGCCTTCTCTGAAGTATTCGCATCCAGAAATATCAACGTACCGCCGGTAGCTGTGGGTATTATCCTTGCTGTGTTTGCAGCCTTCATTTTCATCGGCGGAACCGATCGTCTGGCAGCTGTTGTTGAAAAACTGGTACCCTTCATGGCCTGCATCTATATCATCGGCAGCCTGATTGTAATCGGATGCAACTTCACCATGATCCCGGAAGCATTCCGCCAGATTCTGGTAGGCGCATTCCAGCCGTCTGCTATCATGGGTGGTGCTGCAGGTATCACTGTAAGAGAAGCGATCCGCTATGGTGTTGCAAGAGGACTCTTTTCCAATGAAGCGGGTATGGGTTCCACCCCCCATGCACATGCACGTGCAACCGCTGAGAATCCGCATCAGCAAGGTCTGACTGCTATGATCAGCGTTTTCATTGATACTTTTATTATTCTGAACCTTACCGTCTTCTCCGTTCTGACCACCGGCGCTATGAGCAGCGGAAAGAACGGCACCGCACTGACCCAGTATGCATTTTCTACCGTATTCGGAAGCTTCGGTGATATTTTCATTGCTGTCTGCCTTCTGTTTTTTGCTTTCTCCACCATTCTGGGCTGGCATTTCTTCGGTTCTATCAATGTAAAGCATCTCTTCGGTGTAAAAGCGACAAAAATCTATTCACTGATTGTTGTCATCTTCATCATCGTTGGTTCTACACTGAAAGTAGACCTGGTATGGTCCCTGGCTGATTTCTTCAACGGACTGATGGTTATCCCGAATGCACTGGCACTGCTTGCTTTGAGCGGAGTTGTTGCAAAGATCTGTAAAACCTACAGTAAATAATTGATTTTACCGACGAATTCCCATATAATAAGGACATATGGACTTAAATCTTTACGGGAGGTATTTACACAATGGAAGAAGAAAAGAAAACCATGGATGACTTTGCAGAGGAGCTGGAAGCATCCTACAAAGCTGCTGAGGAGGCTGCTCCGGAAGCAGACGACGAAGCAGATCCGGTATGGGCAGAGTTAAAACAGCAGATGGATGACAAAACCGTCCTGACTGTTAAAATCGGCGGTGTGGTAAACGGTGGTGTTATCGCATATGTAGAGGGTATCCGCGGATTTATCCCGGCATCCCGTCTTTCTCTGGAGCATGTAGACGACCTGAACGAGTGGCTGAACAAAAAAGTACGCGTTCGCGTCATCACAGTAGATCCCGAGAAAAAACGTCTGGTTCTCTCCGCAAGAGAGATTTTGAGAGCAGAAGCAAGAGCCGCAGAAGACGAGAAAAAGAGAGCTGCTTTTGAGCAGGTACATGTAGGTGACGTCATGGACGGCACCGTAGAGACTCTGAAAGATTATGGCGCATTTGTACGCCTGTCCAACGGTCTCTCCGGTCTGGTTCACGTATCCCAGATCTCTGACAAACGCGTGGTAAGCCCTGACAAAGTACTCAAAGAAGGTCAGGAAGTAAAAGTGAAAGTTACCGCTATCAAAGACGGTAAGCTTTCCCTCAGTATGAAAGCACTTCTGGAAAGTGCCCAGGAAGAGGAAGCTAACGAGCATTATGAGATTCCGAAGTCTGAGAATATTGCTACCAGTCTTGGTTCTCTTCTGAAAAATATTAAGCTGTAAGCCATTCTATGGCATAAAACCGACAACCGGCAAACTGTGAGAGGAACCGCTCACAGGTTGTCGGTTGTCTTTTTTACGTAACGGCTAAAATTCTATTTCTAGATCATGCCATCTTTCAGAACGCCATGATCGCGTAATAATTTCCCGATGATCGTTTTGTCTGCTTTCTTTAATAATGGTTTTTTCAGCATTTCCAATGGTTTGGGCAGCGGCATCTCCAATGGGGATTTGCCATCCATGAGTTTTACGGTGCTGTCCAACAGTTCCCTTACGTCATAGACACTGCCCCATACCTCCGGAACACCACGATCCACACCACAGAGGCCATAGACCGCCTCCATAGCTGTCCGCACAGAATATTCCGTGGTGAAAATGGTATCCCGCGGGGTTTCAGCAAACTGTCCTAAGAACGCTGCGTTGACACAGCCATCCGGAATGACATCCGGCCGGTCTCCGGCGCTTCTCGGCATAAAGAATGCCGTAATATAAGGCATCATGGTCGGTGTACAGTTCGCATGATGTTCTGCCAGTTCCGGGATTTCTTCTACCGGGATGCCCAAATGATAGAGCCATTCTTCCGTAATTTCCTTACCCGTACACTCTTTCATAGGTTTCTTCACATAATTGCCCGGTACGTCTGTAAAGAGGCTGTAAACCCATACACAGATCTCATCTTTCTTCTGCCCTTTGAACTGTCCCTGCCGGTTGATCGTCCAGCTTAAGAGCCAGCTGGAATCTCTGCAGCTGACAATACCACCGGTCACGACTTTTCCTGTTCTCGGATCACGTTTGCAGATCTTTGTGATATAGGAAATGATTTTCTCATTGGAAGTGGTCACTGTGGCGGATTCCCAGTTGGTCTTTTCAATATTGGAGCAGAATTTCTCCGGATGTCCAAATGCCGGATCCTGACGGGCAATATTTTTCCAGAGAGACCAGCATCCGCTGTTTCTAACTTCCGCATCTCCTGTCGGGGCATGATTCTGATCGCCGTAAATCGTTCCTTCTGTACAGCTTCCATTGGTAATAAATACAAAATCATCTTCCGTCAGAGGAATTTCCTGTGCCTCACCATGCACCTTGCATTCAATGGCTCTGGCTGTCTTCTTCTCGCCCTCCATCTCAAAACGGACATTGGTCACTTCCGTTCCGAACTGAAACTGCACACCTGCCTCTTCCAGATATTTCTGCATAGGAAGAATGAGAGATTCATACTGATTATACCTGGTAAATTTCAATGCAGAAAAATCCGGCAGTCCACCGATATGGTGAATAAATCTCTGGAAATATCGCTTCATCTCTAAGGCACTGTGCCAGTTTTCAAATGCAAACATCGTACGCCAGTAGAGCCAGAAATCCGAACGAAATACTTCGTCATCAAAGACATCCTCAATCGTCTTATCATAAAGATCTTCGTCTTTCATAAAGAACAGTTTCATGATCTCCATGCTGCCCTTCTGACTCAGACGGAATTTGCCATCGGTATGGGCATCCTCTCCACGGTTCACTGTTGCACGGCACAGAGAATAGTTAGGATCATGTTTGTTCAGCCAATAATATTCATCCAGCACCGATGCATCCGGTACTTCCAGAGACGGAATACTTCGGAACAGGTCCCACAGACATTCAAAATGATCCTCCATCTCGCGGCCGCCACGCATGACATAGCCCCTGGAAGGGTCGTTAATACCGTCACATGCACCTCCCGCAATGTCCATGGCCTCTAATATATGAATATTTTCTCCCGGCATTCTGGCATCTCTTACCAGAAAACAGGCTGCTGCTAATGAAGCCAAACCACTTCCAACCAGGTATGCAGATTTTCCTTCAATACCTTCCGGCTTCTCCGGCCGCGCAAAAGCTTCATAGTTTCCGCTGGAATAATAGATCCCCTTGCTGTTCTTCGCCTGTTTTCCACGCTCCGTATTCCGATAATTGCTCTCTTTAAGCGTCTTAGACTTCTTCTTTCTGCCTGCCACGACAGCCGCAGCTCCTGCCCCTACAGCCAGCGCAGATGCCATTCCCACTTTCCACTTTGATTTTCCCATATTTTCTTTACCTTTCTTTTTATTACTGTTTGACGTAGTATTAAATACTACATGTAATATGTTTCGATAATAAATCTATTATTCTGATTTGTCAATGATTTTATTATTTCCGAAAGGTAAAAAGTTTATAAAAAAAAGAGACACGAAAACCAATCGTTTCCATGTCCCTTTATCTGCGTTATTTACAAACGGCTTATTTACCAAGCTGAGCTGCAACCTCTGCTGCGAAATCCTCGTTCTTTTTCTCCATACCTTCACCGGTCTCGAAACGAACAAATCCTTTAACAGTAACGTTAGCGCCGTTAGCTTTTGCAACCTGAGCTACATAAGCTGCTACGCTCTGTTTTCCGTCTTCTGCTTTTACATATACCTGATCAAGCAGGCAGATTTCTTTGAGCTGTTTGTTCAGACGTCCCATGATAGCGCCGTTGATAACTTTCTCCGGCTTTCCTGCCATCTTCGGATCGTTCTCGATCTGAGATTTGATGATCTCAAGCTCATGAGCCTTGTACTCTTCATCAACTTCGCTGTCGTTGGTGTATACCGGTTTCATAGCGGTGATCTGCATAGCGATGTTTTTAGCCATCTCTTTGATCTCATCGTTTACTACATCGGTCTCAACGTCAACGAGAACACCGATCTTTCCTTCTGCATGGATGTAAGAAGCTACAAATCCGTTCTGCTCCTCAACCTGTTTGAAACGACGAATGTTCATGTTCTCACCGATCACTGCGATCTGAGCTGCAAGAGCCTCTTTTACAGTCTTGGTGGTATCCTGTGCCCACGGCTCTGCCAGGAATGCGTCGATATCTGCTGCAGTAGTGTTCAGTGCCTGTGCAGCAACATCTGCAACGTAGTTGCGGAATTTCTCGTTCTTAGCAACGAAGTCAGTCTCTGCATTTACTTCGACAGCAACTGCTTTCTTTCCGTCCTCAGACAGAGCGGTAGCTACGATACCCTCTGCTGCAATACGGCTTGCTTTCTTCTGTGCGGTAGCAAGACCTTTCTCACGCAGGAAATCCACTGCTGCTTCCATGTTACCCTCGGTAGCTGCAAGTGCTTTCTTACAATCCATCATTCCTGCACCGGTCATCTCTCTTAACTCTTTTACCATAGATGCTGTAATAGCCATGATCTGATTCCTCCTGTGGGATGTGTGTTTACAGCACGTCCGGAACAATACTGTCCCGGACGGCCTTTACCTGTAAATTACTCTTCTACCGGCTGCTCCTCATATGCTTCCTCAGCATACTCCTCAGCCTCGCCCTGATTTGCCTCGATAACAGCATCTGCCATCTTGGAAACGATCAGTTTTACGGCACGGATAGCGTCATCGTTACCCGGGATTACGTAGTCAAGCTCTTCCGGATCGCAGTTGGTATCGCAGATACCGATCAGCGGAATTCCCAGAGTATGAGCTTCCTGTACACAGATCTTCTCTTTCTTCGGATCTACTACAAAGATAGCATCCGGAAGGGTCTTCATCTCTTTGATACCGCCAAGGTTCTTCTGAAGTTTATCCATCTCTTTTCTCAGAGCGATGACTTCTTTCTTCGGCAGTACGTCGAAGGTTCCGTCTTCCTCCATGGTCTCGATTGCTTTCAGTCTTGCAATACGTCCCTGGATAGTCTTGAAGTTGGTCAGCATACCACCGAGCCATCTCTCGTTTACATAGTACATTCCGCAACGCTCTGCCTCTACTGCGATAGCATCCTGAGCCTGTTTCTTAGTACCAACGAAAAGGATCTTTCCACCCTCAGCTGCGATGTCTGCAACTGCTTTGTAAGCCTCATCAACTTTTCCTACAGATTTCTGCAGGTCGATGATGTAGATACCGTTTCTCTCGGTGTAGATGTACTCTGCCATTTTCGGGTTCCATCTTCTGGTCTGATGACCGAAGTGTACGCCGGCTTCCAGTAACTGTTTCATTGAAATTACGCTCATTGTTCTTCCTCCGTTTTGGTTTTTTTCTTCCGCGTGACCTTCTACTCCCAGAAGGACCTGTATACAGGCACCGCTTCCGGAATCCGTCCGCGTGATTTTTGCGTAACGGGTCGTCAGTTATCTGACACACCCGGCTCATTGGACATACTTTGCCCGCAAAAAGCCTTATCTAATATAGCATAGAAAAAGCTGAGAAGTCAAGGAAAATTTTGCATTTTTTGATTATTTTAGTCTTTCGACTCCACCAATATCATAATTCCTTTTTCAATCCGGATCACCGCTTCTTCTTCCGCAATCTCGTTGGAAACACCTCTGCTGCCGGTACCAAGAACGGTAAAACTAAATTTTTCCAACGGGTATTTAAAACCAATCAGATCCACACCTTCCACATCCGTTGTGAACGGGATCAGGGACACATATTTGCCCCACTGTTCTGTCATCTTCAGATGCAGTTCCCCTGATACCAGGCGGATCCGGTTATGAGCATCCACGATTCGGCAGTCGATGCCTTTTGCGAAAGGCAGATACAGGGTCTGAATATTTCCCAGCACATGGTCAAGCCGGGTTCCGGTACCGCCGACCAGGGTGATTTTCCTACTGCCCAGCTCCATGGCAAGTTCGATGGCAATCTGGGTGTCGGTAGCATCTTTCACCGGATTAAACTGCCGGATCTCGATCTGGGTATGGGTCTGATACCAGGTCAGAATCTCCGGATCCAGGGTATCAAAATCTCCCACAATACGGGTAGGGACAATATTCTGCTCTTTACAGAATTTCAGCGCACCATCCACGCCGATAATGTGATCATATTTCTCTTTTTTTAATAAATCGAGGGCAAAATCGGTATCGATTGTGCCCCCGCTGATAATCAGTGTATGCAATGTATTATTCTCCCATAATGTGCAGGAAATCTTTGACATTCTGCTCAATGTCACCTTTAAAGATGGCACTTCCGGCTACGATGACGTTCGCGCCTGCATCCAGAACCATCTGGAGATTATCCTTCTTGATGCCGCCGTCTACCTCGATATCGGTATCCAGCCCTTTCTCATTCAGCATCTGACGAAGCTCTTTGATCTTCCCGGTGGATTCGGGAATATAAGCCTGTCCGCCGAAGCCCGGTTCTACCGTCATGAGAAGGATCATATCTGCCATATCCAGTACGTCGGTCAAAACACTGTTTGGGGTCTTTGGTTTGATGGTTACACCTGCTTTCACCCCTTTGCTTTTAATGAGCTCCAGCGTTTTCTTCACATCCTTGCATGCCTCATAATGTACGGTAATGATATCGGCACCGCATTTTACAAAATCATCAATATAACGATCCGGATCTTCGATCATCAGATGTACATCCAGCACCAGATCTGTTACTTTTCTGACGGATTCCAGTACCGGCATTCCGAAAGAAATACTTGGTACAAACATACCGTCCATGACATCATAGTGCAGATACTGGGTACCTGCTGCTGCCGCATGCTGAATATCCTCTCCCAGATGCGCGAAATCTGCTGATAAAATGGATGGTGATAAATATCTTTTCATAATCTAATTGTATCTCCTCTTCTCTTTTTCCTGAAGCTCTCCAAAGAGCAGACGGTAACTTTCATACCGTTCCCTGTTAATCTTCCCCTGCTCCACTGCTTCCTTTACCGCACAGCCCGGCTCCTGTCCGTGGACGCAGCCCTGAAACCGGCAGCTGCCCTCATAGGGCGTAAATTCAGGAAAATAATACCGTAATTCTTCTTTTTCCATCCCCATCAGTTCCAGTGAACTGAAGCCCGGAGTATCAAAAATATAGCTGTCTTCTTCCACGCGGAACAATTCACTGTGCCGTGTGGTATGTTTTCCTCTGTCAATCTTCTGGCTGATCTGTCCCGTCTCCATCTCTGCGTCCGGCACCAGCAGATTGATAAGTGTTGATTTTCCAACACCTGATGGGCCTGCCACTGTCGTGGTCTTTCCCCGAAGCAGGTCCCGGATTTCCTCTACTCCCTGCTCATATCTGGCGCTGATGAACAAAAGCCTGCTGCCGCATCCACCATAAATCTCTTTTAATCGCTGAAGTTCTTCTTCGGACGCTTCATCGATTTTGTTAAAGCAGATGATGGAAGGAACCTCTTTTTGTTCCATGGAGATCAGGAAACGATCCAGAAGAGACAGGTTTGGCTTTGGTTTTGCCGCTGCAAAAATGACCATGGCCTGATCTACATTTGCCACTGCAGGACGGATCAGCTCACTGGTTCTTGGAAGAATTTCTTCCATATTGCCCTTGTGTTCCGCCTCATCGATCACCTGGATTTCCACCCGGTCACCAACCAATGGCTTTACCTTGCGGTTCCGGAATACGCCTTTTGCCTTACATTCGTATACTCCGCAGCCTTCCACATACACATAGTAGAAGCCTGCAATTCCTTTTATAATTCTTCCTGTCATAGTTTAATTCGCCGGCATTCCTTCAGTTCCGTCTGTTCCCGTACCAGATGCAGAACCAGTGCTCACATAGATCGTTACTGTTCCATCCGGATCTACGGCTCCGCTTGGGCTGTACCGGGTGACAAATCCGCTTCCCACAGAATTGCTGGATTCCGTTGCCTCACTGATGGTTCCGGTAAATCCTGCGTCTTCCAGCTTTTCTGCCGCTGCTTCATAGGTCATACCTACGCTGACCGAAGGAATCGTCACTTTTTCTTTTCCCTGGCTGACGGTCATGGTTACGGTGCTTCCCGGCTTTGCAGGGGTTCCTCTGTCCGGCGTCGTACTGATGACCAGGCCCGAACGGACATCGGAAGAATAGGCTTCCTTCACTGACACTTGAAATCCTGCGGCTGCAAGCTCCTGTTCTGCACGGCTCTGCTCATGACCGACGACATCCGTTACTTTCACACTGCTGGGACCACTGCTGAGCACAATACTCACGGTAGTTCCTTTTGCTACTTTTGTGTTGGCTGCCACTGTCTGGCTGATAACCAGACCGGCCGTCACTGTATCACTGGCTGATTCTGATACCGTTCCAACGGTAAGTCCCGCTGCCGTGATGGCACTCTTCGCTGTAGCCTCATCTTTTCCTACTACATTGGGAACGGTCACCTCACTGTCCGTAGTCGTAGTGGTACTGCTGGTACTGGAGCTGCTGTCAGAAGAAGAGGTTCCTGTGGATCCGCTTCCTGCAATGGTTACCTCCACAGAGCTTCCGACTGCCACGCGGGTACCGCTGTCCACGCTCTGGCTGATAATCTGTCCGGCTGCATACTGGCTGGAGTTCTCACTGCCTTTTAATGTAATGCTGATGCTCAGATCTTTCAGTTCAATCTTTGCTTCCGTCATGGTCTTGCCCAGAAGATTCGGCATCACCACCGTATTTTCCGTGCTGTCAGAGGAAGTACTGTCAGAGCTATTGTCCGCATCTGTATCCGCTGTCTGCTCTGTCTGCTGAACATCAGACGTATCATCGGAATGATTCTTTCCAAGTCCCAAGGTCTTAAATACGAGAAGAACAACAATCAGCGCAATGATAATCGCCAGTACCACACCTGCAATCGTCATCGCTTTTTCCACTGCCGGACTCAGTTCTTCATCATCCTCGTCGTCCTCATCATCTTCATCTTCGTCGTATTCGTCCTCATCATCTTCATCCTCTTCTTCCTCATCCAGGTTCATCACCGGAATGTCTATCTTTCTGGATTCTTTGATTTTAGAGGCTGTTCCTTTTGTCATGACAACCGTGCGGGCCTGCTCATCCACATTTACCATCTGGACAAAGTCCCCCTCCGGATCCATCAGGGACTGTTTCAGATCTGCCAGCAGATCTCCGATATCCTGATATCTGCGGTCCGGACTCTTCTGGGTACATTTCTTAATGATCTGCTCCAGGCTGAAGGGAATATTTTTGCAGTATACGCTAGGCGGAACCATTTCTTCCTGCAAATGTTTCACTGCTACTGTCACTGCTGTCTCGCCGTCAAAGGGAACCCGTCCGGTTACCATTTCATATAACACAATACCCAGAGAATAGATGTCGCTTCTGCCGTCCACATAGCCGCCTCGTGCCTGTTCCGGGGATGCATAATGCACAGAACCCATGGCATTGGCTGTGGTAGTCTGGGATGTGGTTGCCTTGGCAATTCCAAAGTCCGTCACCTTCACTTTTCCTTCTCTGGAAATAATAATATTCTGAGGTTTAATATCTCTGTGTACGATGTTGTTATTATGGGCCACTTCCAGTCCTGCACAGACCTGGATAGCAATGCTGGTTGCTTCCTTAATCGTCAGGTTTCCCTTCCGCTCAATATAATTTTTCAGGGTGATACCCTCTACCAGCTCCATGACAATATAGTAAATTCCATTTTCATCGCCGACATCATAGACGTTGACAATATTGGGATGGGCAAGCCTTGCAGCCGCCTGAGCTTCTTCTTTGAATTTTTTTACAAAGCCTTCATTCCCGCGGAACTCTTCTTTCAAAACTTTTACTGCAACAAAACGGTTGAGTTTATGGTCTTTTCCTTTAAAGACCTCCGCCATACCGCCGACTCCGATCTTCTCCAGAATCTCATAGCGGTCTCCCACAATTGTTCCAACTTTTATCATAATCCTACCTCACGCTGTCCAATTTCTACCAGTACGACCGCTATATTATCCAGTCCGCCATTCGTGTTGGCTTCCCTGATCAGTCTGCTTCCAATCTCTGCAAGATCTGCTTTCTCACTGATAATCCGGCAGAGATCTTCATCCTCCACCATATTGCTCAGTCCGTCTGAGCAGAGCAGATACCGGTTTCCCGGCTCCACATGAAAAGGAAACAGATCCATCTGCGTTTCTTCCTGAATACCCAGCGCTCTTGTAATAATATTTTTATCCGGATGTTTTCTGGCTTCTCCCTGGGTCAGTTCTCCTTTTCGCACCAGTTCTGCCACCAGAGAGTGATCCTCGGAAATCTGTACGATGCTGCCCTCTGCAATCTCATAGAGGCGGCTGTCGCCTACATTCACAGCCAACGCTTCCTCTCCGCATACAGTCAGAACCACCAATGTGGTTCCCATGCCGTTATATTCCTCCCGTTCCCCGGATTTTTCATACAGCCGGTAATTAGCATACCGGACTGCTTTCTGCAGAATCAGTGCCGGGCGGCTCTCCGTGCTCCTCTGTACCGCTTCCACAATGGTCTGCACCGCGTAGGAGGATGCCAGATCTCCGGCTCTATGTCCTCCCATTCCATCCGCAACGATGTACAGATTCGGGAGATTTCCGACCGGAAGATCTGAAGCATATACATAATCCTGATTTACCACTCTCACCCGGCCGATATCCGTCATTGCAACCGATGTCTGCACCTTCTACTCACCTCTCTCTTTTTCCGTATCCATATAACTCTTGCGCAGCTGTCCGCATGCGCCGTCAATATCTCGTCCCATTTCTCTTCTAATGGTAACATTTATCCCTGATTTTTCAAGTTTATTTTTAAAGCTCTGAATGGCACTGTTATCTGACTGGACATAATCCCGTTCTTTGATGGGATTGACCGGAATCAGATTAATATGGCAGTTTATATCATGTACCAGTGCTGCCAGTTCTCTGGCATCCTCCGCACTGTCGTTGACACCTCCTACCAGGCTGTACTCAAAAGTAATCCGTCTGCCCGTCTGCTCAAAATAGTACCGGCAGGCATCCAATACATCATCCAGGGCATATTTATTCGCCACAGGCATCAATGTCTTTCTCTTCTCCTGACTGGAGGCATGCAGGGAAAGTGCCAGGGTAATCTGCAGTTTTTCATCTGCCAGCCGTCTCATATTCGGTACAATACCGCAGGTAGATACCGTCAGGTTTCTCTGACTGATATGAAGTCCTCCCTCGCAGGTCAGAAGATGAATAAAACGGAGCAGGGAATCATAGTTGTCCAACGGTTCTCCCGTCCCCATGACTACTACATTGTGAACGCGCTCCTGGGACCATTTCTGAATCTGATAAATCTGATCCAGCATTTCAGAAGGCTTTAAGCCGCGCTCCAACCCATCCAGAGTAGATGCACAGAAGCGGCATCCCATACGGCATCCTACCTGAGAAGAGATGCAGACAGAATTGCCATGGTGATACTTCATCAAAACACTCTCGATAACATTGCCATCAGACAGACGGAACAAAAATTTGCTGGTTCCATCGATTTTGGAAGTCTGCACCCGTACCAGCTCCAGGCGGGTCAGCTCATAATTTTCTTTTAACTTTTCTCTTAAGTTCTTTGACAGATTGGTCATCTGATCAAAATCGTCTGCGAGACGCTCGTGCATCCAGCTGTAAATCTGTGCTGCACGGAACTTTTTCTCGCCGATGGCTTCCATTTCCTTTGTCAGCTCATCCAGCGTCAGAGATTTGATATCAGTCATTTCTCTTTCTCTCCAGTTTTGCGATAAAGAAGCCATCCCAGGCATCCACACCCGGAAGCATCTGTATCTGTTCTTTTAATGTAAACGGATAGTTCTCAAGGAACCAATCCACATTTCCTTCATTTTCTTCTTTATGCACGGTACAGGTACTATAGACCAACGTACCGCCCGGTTTTACATACTGCCACACAACCGACAAAATCCGCTGCTGCAAATCCACTAATTCTTCCTGCTGCTCCGGTGTCATCCGGTATTTGAGATCGGTCTTCTTACTGAGCACACCAAGTCCTGAACACGGAAGATCTGCCAGCACCACATCCGCTTTTTTGACAGATGCCTCATCCAGTACCGTGGCATCCATCTGCACCGCCTGGATATTTTTCGCTCCTGTCCGGTCAATATTATCCTGAATCAATCCTACTTTATATTCAGTCAGATCTCTTGCTTCTACCATTCCTGTACCGTGAAGAAGTTCTGCCAAATGAAGACTCTTGCCTCCCGGCGCTGCGCAGACATCAATACAGTTGTCTCCCTCCTTTGGATCTGCTGCCAATGCTGCTTTCATGGAGCTTACATCCTGCACCTGAAACAGACCTTCGCGAAAAGAAGTCAATGCCCGCAGATAATCATATCCGCTGATGGCCAGTGCACAGTCTACATCCTCTACCGCCTGCACCTGCACTCCCTCTTTTTTCAGGCGCTCTGTCAGCGCCTCCCGGCTGATTTTTGACAGATTGACCCGGATGGTCGTTGGCTTCTCCTGATACTGGTCTGCCAGCATCCGGGCTGCTTTTTCTTCCCCATATTCGGAAATCCACTGATCCACAATCCACCGGGGTGTGGAATACTGAATGGATAAGTCCTCAAACTTTACATTCGGAAGTTCTCTTGCAATATTCCGAAGCACGCCGTTGACAAAGCCTTTCAGGCTGGAAAAGCCTTTCTTCTGTGCCAGCTTCACTGCCTCATTACAGACAGCAGAATCCGGAATCTGATCCATGTATTTCAGCTGATAAACCGATAGTCTTAACAGGTTCCGAATCACCGGTTTCATTTTCTTCACAGGAACTTTGGAAAATTTGTCGATAATGGCATCCAGCTCCAGCATCCGCTCCAGAGTTCCTTCGCTAAGCCTGGTCAGAAATGCCCGTTCTTTTTTGTCGAGATACTGGTATTTTTCCAGCATGCCTCTCATCACCACATGGCTGTAGCCGCCTTTTTCCGCTGTTTCCAGCAAAAAATCCAGTGCCAGTGCCCTGGTATTTACCTTTGTTCCCTGATCAGTCACGTCTTCTGTTACCTCCGAAAAGAAGAATCAGACGCAGCATGGACAGGATAGAAGCAGCCGCTGCTGCCACGTAAGTCATAGCTGCTGCAGAGAGCACTTTTCTGGTACCTCTTAATTCCTCCTGATCCAGCATTCCGGTATTCTCCAGAATCCGTACCGCTCTTGCGGAAGCGTTAAACTCTACCGGAAGGGTAATGAGCTGGAACAGTACGCCAAAGAAGAAGCACAACAATCCGATCTGAATTAACAGATAAGACTTTGTAAATAAAAGTCCGATCAGCAGAATCGGCCATGCAATCTGGGTTCCGATATTGGCAACCGGTACAAAGGCACTGCGGAAACGAAGCGGCACATAATCCACATCATCCTGAATGGCATGACCGCACTCATGGGCTGCCACACCGACCGCTGCTACAGAACGGGAGCCATAAACACTGTCGGAAAGGCGAAGAACTTTCGCTTTCGGATCATAGTGGTCAGTAAGATTTCCACTGACATGTTCCACCCGGACACCGTAAATCCCGGCATTTTTCAAAATCTGCTGGGCTGCCTCGGCACCGGTCAGCCCGGAACGGCTGTATACTTTTGCATATCTGTTGTAGGTACTGTTCACTCTTGCTGATGCCCAAAGGGACAACAGCGCTCCAATCAGTACCAGAATGTACGTAGGATCATAATAATAACCAAACATCATTTACTCCTGTTCTACCTTCAGCATTGTGCCCGGTTCTACCTTGTAACCGCGTAAAAATGCACCTGCATCCATCCGCGCTTTGCCTGCCAGCTGAATCTCTGTCAGCGCCAGTCTTCCATCACCGGTCTTAACAATCATGGCTTTCTTTGTTACTTCCAGTATTTCACCACAGGTTCCTTTTGATGCTCCCTCTTCATCCGGCAGTACATCACACTGCCAGATCTTCATAGTCTTTCCGTTCAATGTGGTATAGGCACTGGGCCACGGGTTCAGACCTCTGACCAGACGCTCGATAGACACTGCATCTTTTGTCCAGTCAATATTTCCCATACTCTTTTTCAGCATGGAAGCATAAGCGGTCGGGGATTCTCCCTGTCTTTCTGCTGTGATCTCACCCTTCTCCAGTTTTGCAAGTGTTTCCACGCAAAGCTTTGCTCCTGCAATGCTTAATTTGTCAAAAAGGCTGCCGCCTGTCTCTTTTTCATCCAGTGGAACGACCGCCTTCGCCAGCATATCACCTGTATCCAGTCCCTCGTCCATCTGCATGATCGTCACACCGGATTCTTTTTCTCCATCAATAACCGCCCACTGAATCGGTGCTGCTCCACGATATTTAGGCAGCAAAGAGGCATGCACATTGATACACCCGTATTTTTTCATATGAAGAATGCCTGAAGGAATCAGCTGTCCAAAAGCAGCCACCACCATCACATCAGCTTCTGTCTGTTCCAGAACTTCTGTCGCTTCCCGTACTTTTACCGGCTGAAATACCGGCAGTCCCAAACGTTCTGCTGCTGCTTTCACCGGAGTTGGCTGAAGTTCATGGCCACGTCCTTTGGGTTTATCCGGCTGACTGACCACAAGCGTAACCTCATGTCCTGCCTCATGAAGTGCTTCCAGTGTTCCCACCGCAAAATCCGGCGTTCCCATAAAAATAATTTTCATGAATCTTATTCCTCCTCATCATCCGTATAGGTCACGTCATGGAGATCTCCTTCTACCAGATCCACATAAAGCTTTCCATCCAGATGGTCACACTCATGGCAGATGGCTCTTGCCAGAAGTTCGGTTCCCTCCAGTTCATACCACTCTCCGTCTTCGCCCATAAAGCGGACCGTCACTTCATTCGGTCTGGTTACGGTGCCTGCCTTTCCCGGCACACTTAAACATCCCTCATCTCCGGTCTGGCTGCCTTCCGTTCTGGTAATCTCCGGGTTGATGAGAACAATCGGTCCCTCTCCCACATCAATCACAACGATTCTTTTTAAAACCCCTACCTGAGGTGCTGCCAGTCCCACGCCATTTGCTTCATACATGGTCTCCAGCATGTCATCTACCAGTTCCACAATTTTCGGAGTAATCTCCTTTACCTCTTTGCTTGTTTTTCGAAGAATGGGATCTCCTTCAATTCTCAGATTACGAATTGCCATAATTTCCTCCTTAATAAGCCTGGAACGGATTCAGGTCAAACTGGATCCGGACCTTTTCCCAGACCGTTTCCTTTTCTATCTGCTGTTCCAGCTGCTCTTTGATATATAATAATTGTTCTGTATCTCTGTGTTTGATATAAATTACTTTGCGATAACGGTCATTTTTCTTTGCCAGCGCTGCATCTGCCGGACCAATCATCTGTAGCTGCTGCCTGCCCGCCGCCCGGATTCGTTCTCCTATAACCTCTGCTTGCTGTTCTAAAAGTTCCGGTGCTTCACAGGATAAGTAAATACCCATCATATTTTCCACGGGTGGGTACCCCATGAGACTCCGGTAAGAAATTTCCTGCCGGTAAAAGGCTTCATAGTCCTGCTTAGCTGCTGTCTCAATACTGTAATGTTCCGGCATATAGGTCTGAATCACTGCCTCACCTGCTTTTTTCCCGCGGCCGGCTCTTCCCACCGCCTGAGTCAGAAGCTGGAATGTCCGCTCCGATGCCCGGTAATCCGGTGCATACAGGGAAATATCTGCAGCAATGACACCCACCAGTGTCACATTTGGAAAATCATGTCCTTTTACAATCATCTGGGTTCCTACCAGCACATCGGCTTCCCCTTTTCCAAATGCGGTCAGAATCTTCTCATAACTTTCCTTTGTTCGGGTAGTATCATAATCCATCCTCAGAACCCGTGCTCCCGGAAAATATTTTTTCACTTCCCGTTCAATCTGCTGGGTTCCTGCCCGGAATCCGGAAATATAAGGAGACCCGCAGGACGGACATTGTTCCGGCATCCGGATCTGATAACCACAGTAATGACAACGAAGCCATCCATCCTGATGTAAGGACAACGTCACATCACAATGAGGACACCGTACCGCTTTACCGCAGGAGCGGCAGGACACAAATCCGGACAATCCTCTTCGATTCAGGAACAGCATGATCTGTTCTCTTTTTTTCAGTCGGTCATCCATGGCAGAATACAGTCGTCTGCTGAAAATGCTCCTGTTTCCTGCTTTCAGCTCTTCCCTCAAATCCACCACTGATACTTCCGGAAGCATAGCCGTTCCAATCCGGTGATCCAGCCGATACCAGCCATACATACCCTTTCTGGCGCGATAACTGCTCTCCAGAGATGGAGTTGCGCTTCCAAGAATAACAGAAGCTCCACTCAGAGACGCCCGGTAAATTGCCGCTTCTCTGGCATCATACCGCGGCACCGTCTCACTTTTGTATGCCCCTTCGTGTTCCTCATCGATAATCATAACACCTATTTGTGAAAATGGTGTAAATAACGCAGATCTTGGTCCAATCATCACATCGATCCGGCCTTCTTTTGCCCGGACAAACTGGTCATATTTCTCGCCTTCCGACAATCGGGAATGCATAACCGATACCCGGTCACCAAAGCGTTCATAGAACCGGCGCACCGTCTGGATTGTCAGGGCAATCTCCGGAATCAGCACAATGGCCTGCTTTCCTTTTGCAATCACCCGGGAAATGAGCTCCATATACACTTCCGTCTTACCACTGCCGGTTACCCCCTGCAGAAGATAGGTCTTACGAATCCCCTGCTCGTATTCCTGCCAGATACCATCTACCACTTGCTGCTGCTCCATCGTCAGCGGCGGATGTTCATGCATCCTTTGAAAATGTCCCTCGAAAGGATTCCGGTAACGTGTCTTTGTCTCCTGAAGGAGTACCCCATCCTCTTCAAATTTTTTAATAACCGGGGCAGTAATCTGGTACCGGTCCATCGCTTCCCGCTTATCAAGACTTCCTCCATGATCAAGAAGCGCTGCCAGAAGTCTTGCTTTTGCCCGGTAATTTTTATGAAGTGCTTCTTCTAATAACGTTTTTGCCTGCTCACTGCTCACATGAAGCTGCAGGGTTACTTCTCTTTTTTCTGCCACCTGTTGTCTGACCGGGAGCACCGTCTTTAATGCCTGATTCATGGTGGATCCATACATATTCCGCATCCATGATGCAATAGCAATCAGTTGGGATTCTGCACGTACACCGCCCTCTGCCACTCCGGTCAATTCTTTCACCCGCTCCGGCGGATAATCCGGTGTCTCTGCAAATCCCACCACATAGCCCTTCATCGGCCGGTTACCGTTTCCAAAGGGAAATGTTACCTGCATGCCGGTCTGCAGTGTGCTTTTCATATGTTCCGGAATCCGGTACTGAAAAATTTTATCCAGTTTCTCGTGGGAAATATCCACGATCACATTGGCATACTCCATCTATTTCTCCGACAGCTCCTTCAGCACTTCCTGAATCAGCACTCTCTCATCCATGGGATATTTTACCCCTTTGATCTCCTGATAATCTTCATGACCTTTTCCTGCCAGAACGATAACGTCGCCTTTCTGACCATGCTCGATTACATAACGGATGGCTTCTTTACGGTCACAGATTTCGATATATTTTCCATCGGTCTTTTCCATACCGATCTTAATATCATTGATAATATCCTGGGGCTCCTCAAAACGCGGATTGTCAGAGGTAATCACAGTCAAATCCGCCAGCTTTCCGGATACTTCACCCATCTCATAACGGCGAAGCTTGGAACGGTTGCCGCCGCATCCGAAGACACATACCAGACGCTGCGGATGATACTCCCGCAGAGTAGAAAGAAGGCTTTCCAGTGCCATGGCATTGTGTGCATAATCGATCATCAGGATAAAATCATCGGATACTTTGACCAGTTCAATTCTTCCCTTGGTCTTTACGATTTTGAGCGCTGCTTTCAAATCCTCCTCGGACACTTTAAAATGCTCACATACGGCAATAGCCACCAGAGAATTATACACGCTGAACCGTCCCGGAATGTCGATCTCCACATCCATGTCGAGTTTGCCGGACACATGGTATTTTACTCCCAGATATCCCGGTCTGCCGATCAGTTCCACATTGGAAGCGCGATAGTCTGCATTTTCCGAAAATCCAATCGTTTCCAACTTGCAGGTATGACCTTCCAGCACCATCTGAAAATGCTCATCATCAATATTTGCGATACCCAGACGACACTGTTTGAACAGCATCCCTTTACAAGCTGCATATTCTTCGAAACTGGCATGCTCGTTAGGACCGATATGATCCGGTGCCAGGTTGGTAAAAATGCCGATTTCAAACGGAATACCGGCAGTCCGGTGCATCATAAGTCCCTGGGAGGACACTTCCATGACGCAGATCTCACAGCCTGCCTCTACCATCTGTGCAAAATATTCCTGAATGAGATAGGATTCCGGTGTGGTATTGCATGCCGGAATATGTTTCTCTCCAATAATCGTTTCAATGGTGCCCATAAGACCTACTTTGTAGCCTGCATGCTCCAGAATGCCCTTCACCATGAAGGTGGTGGTCGTCTTTCCCTTGGTTCCGGTGATACCGATGACTTTCATTTTCTCTGCCGGATAATCAAACCATGCCGCTGACAGAAGCGCCAGTGCATAACGGCTGTCGTCCACCAGAACCAGTGTCACACCTTCCGGCACTTTCACCGGTCGCTCTGCCACAATGACTTTCGCGCCTGCTGCCGCAATCTCCTCCGTGTGCTCATGGCTGTCATATACCGCACCTTTGATGCAGACAAACATACAGTCCTTTGTTACTTTTCTGGAATCGTATACCAGTGCGCTGACCTCTCCGTCCAAGGCACCATCTATCACTCTGTAATTTAATTTCTCCAGTAATCCGGTAATTGTTTTCATGAAGAACCTCCTTCTTCGCTGATTATTACTCCTGTATGGCTGTTCGCCATATGCATGCCAGTAACAATGTGCACCCTGCAAGTATGGGCACACCATCACTGGCATGTGCATAGCTTTAAATAGTATAACATATTTGTCACGCCCTTGCAATTTTCCTGTAATGCAATTATAATTAAAGAAACCATTCAGGACAGAAGTTCCTGAGTAAATTCTGACAGAAACGAGGACCCATCTATGAGCAAAAAGAAAGTTGTCGTTGCCTTAGGGCACAAAGCGCTGGGAGCTACGCTTCCCCAACAGCAGACCGCTGTAAAAAATGCCGCAAAGGCAATTGCTGATCTTGTGGAGGCTGACTGCCAGGTTGTTATCTCCCACAGCAACGCACCCCAGGTGGGCATGATCCATACCGCCATGAACGAGTTTGGAAAACAGCATCCGGATTACACCTTCGCACCTATGTCTGTCTGCTCTGCCATGAGCCAGGGATACATCGGCTATGACCTGCAGAATGCCATTCGTGAGGAACTGTTAAACCGCGGTATCGGACGCCCGGTTACCACCATTCTGACTCAGGTTGTGGTAAATCCTTACGATGACTCCTTCTACAAACCGGTTAAAGTCATTGGACGTGTTATGACCCGTGAAGAGGCAGATGCCGAAGAAGAAAAAGGAAATTATGTAACGAAAGTCGAAGGCGGATACAGACGAATCGTCTCCGCTCCGAAGCCGGAAGACATTGTTGAGATCGATGCCATCCGCACCCTTTCCGATGCAGGACAGGTTGTCATTGCCTGCGGCGGCGGCGGAATCCCGGTACTGAAACAGGCCAACCGCCTCAAAGGTGCCAGCGCCGTGATCGAAAAAGACCTTGCAAGCGGCAAGCTGGCAGAACTTCTGGATGCCGATATGCTGCTCCTGCTCACCGGCGAGAAGAAGCTTTACCTGAACTACGGCAAGGATAACTGCGAACCTCTTGACACCATCAGCGTGGAGAAAGCCCGCAGCTATATTGCAGACGGACAGTTCGCTGAGAAATCCATCCTTCCGAAAGTCGTTGCTGCTGTTTCCTTTGTATCCGGAAAACCGGGCCGCGTTACCGTCATTGCTGATCTCGATGATGCAAAAGAAGCACTGGAAGAGAAAGCCGGAACTATTATTAAATAAACTCTGACATATCGAAAGCCTGCCCCGGTTGTAAAACCGGTGACAGGCTTTTTTTAATGCAAATCCATCTGCGCCTTTGCTTTTCGCGCCACTTTATCTGCTGTCTTCATGGTACTTCCCCGCACAATCATTCCATTTCCAAAACGCTTGCGGATATCATCCACCACTCCGTCCACTTTTTTCTGTTTCTCATGGTTCTCTGTATTTTCAAAAAGAGACATCTGTCGGAAATCATCTGACGTCAGATCTGTCAACGCCACACCAATCAGGCGCAGCGGCTGGCACTGCCAGCATTCACGCAGCAGATTCTTTATCTGGGCAAAAATTTCTTCCGTCACATCCGTCGGATTTTCCAGCTTCTTCTGATGAGACCTGGTTCTGAAATCCAGCATCCGGTAAGTGACCGATATACAGCTGCATTTCTTACCATCTTTCCGCATTCTGGCTGCTACCACATCACACTGTGCCAGCAACAGGGAAAATGCCTGCTCATAGGTCACAATATCTTCTTCCGTCGTGGTCTCCGCACTGTATCCTTTTGCTTCTTCCCGTTCTCCCCGCACCGGAGAATCATCTCTGCCGTTGGCGTACTCATATAACTGATGTCCTGTCTTTTCTCCCAGCAGCCGCTGAATCTCCGTTTCCGGATAACGTGCCATCTCTCCTATGGTCTTAATCCCCGCCTTTATCAGCTTCTGTTCCGATGCTTTTCCGAGAAACAGGAGATCCCTCACCGGAAGCGGCCACATTTTGGTTGGAATTTCCGCCGGAAACAGCGTATGGACTTTATCCGGTTTCTCGAAATCTGATGCCATCTTTGCCAGAAGCTTGTTGGTCCCAATTCCGATATTGACGGTAAAGCCCAGTTCCTCCCGGATTCGATCCTTGATCTCGTGAGCCAGCTTTACAGGATCCGGATAAATTTTCTCTGTGCCGCTCATATCAAGAAAAACTTCATCAATGGAGAAAGACTCCATAACCGGCGCATAGGATGCACATATCTTTTTAAATGCCCGGGAACAGGTTTCAAACAGCGCAAAATCCCCCGGGACACATATCAGTTCCGGACATTTTCGAAGTGCCATAGATACGGGTTCTCCTGTGGTAACTCCGTATTTTTTCGCAGGAATGGATTTTGCCACCACAATTCCCCGGCGGGATTTCGGATCTCCGCCAATACAGGAGGGAATCTCCCGAAGATCCGGCAGACCCTCCTTCACACGTCTTGCCGCCTCCCAGGACAGGAAGGCACTATTTACATCCACATGAAAAATCAATCGTTCCATTGCTTTATGATTTTAAAATCAGTTCCACCGGACAATGGTCACTGCCTAGTTGCTCGGAAAGAATTTTGCTGTCTTCGATTCTTTCTTCCATTCCCTCAGATACTAAAAAATAGTCAATCCGCCAGCCTGCGTTCCGCTCTCTTGCCTTAAAACGGTAAGACCACCAGCTGTAGGCATCTTTCAGATCCGGATAGAGATAGCGGAAAGAATCCACAAAACCGGATGCCAGAAGCTCCCTCATTTTATCCCGCTCCTGATCGGAAAATCCTGCATTTCCACGATTACTCTTGGGGTTTTTCAGATCGATCTCTTCCTTTGCCACGTTCATGTCACCGGTAATGATGACCGGCTTCTTTTCTTTCAGGCCACCCACGTAGGCGCGGAAATCATCTTCCCATTCCATCCGGTAGTCAATTCTCTTTAATCCGTCCTGGGCATTTGGAACATAGACACACACCAGATAATAATCCGGGTACTCTACTGTAATGGCACGTCCTTCCGTGTTATGCCTGTCTTCAAATCCAAGGTCATAGGAGACACTTACCGGCTTTTCTTTTGTAAGCACTGCTGTTCCGGAATATCCTTTTTTTACTGCACTGTTCCAGTAGATCTCATAGCCCGGAAACTCAAACTCTGCCTGATGCGGCTGCATCTTGGTTTCCTGCAGGCACAGCACATCCGGCTGTTCCCTCTCTAAAAACTCCCGAAAACCTTTTTCCATACAGGCACGCAGGCCATTTACATTCCAGGAATATAATTTTGTCATCACTGTTCTCCCCCTGTCCACTTTTCTCTGCTGATTTCCATCTCATGAAAGTTCCAGTCCTCTCCCATCAGATGATACACTTCATATTTTCCGGTTGCAGTAAGTCCCAGTCTCTCATAGCACCGCCTTGCCGCCGGATTATTTTCAAAGACACCCAGTGATACCCGATCCACTTTCAGAATTCCAAATGCATAATCAAGTGCCTGTGCCAGCATCCGGTAACCATACCCTTTTCCACGGACTGCAGAATCCACGATAATACAGCCAAATTTCAGGTCTTTCATCTCCTCATCGAGGAACTGCATGATGAGATGCCCCTTTACTTCTGTTCCATCCAGCATCGTCATCTGAAAATGGCGGGGATTCTGTTCAAACTGGTTGTAAAAAGCATTCATATCCTCTGCTGTAATCGGATAGTGATCATATCTTCCAGCACACCATTTCCAGAATCCGGCTTCATCGCTAAGCCATCCCACAATCGTGGCCGCATCACATTTCTTATATGGACGTAATCGTACCATGGATATTCTTCCTCTCCTGATATAAAAAACGCAGGGAACTTCCTTTTGTAGAAGCCGCCCTGCGTCTTTATCAATCTTATTTTTACAGCAAGCAAAACGATAAGCCGGGTTATGTCGTTGGACAATCATCTATCTAGACGTACCGTTACCGGCACGTTCAAGCAACCTACCTGAAGCTGGCGGGCCACCATATGCTTCTGCTTGGTCTTGCTTCGGATGGGGTTTACATGTGCCCCGCCTGTTACCAGTCGGGCGGTAGTCTCTTACACTGCCTTTCCACCCTTACCAGCTCCTTGCGGTGCTGGCGGTATATCTCTGTTGCACTGGCCTTGGAGTCACCTCCACCGGACGTTATCCGGCATCCTGCCCTGTGAAGCCCGGACTTTCCTCACCTGATAAAATCAGCCGCGATTGTCTGTCTTACTTGCCGTATGTTCTATTGTAGCGTAATTTTAAACGATTGTCTATGGGGAATTGTAATTTTTACAGTGTCTGCTGTTTTTTCTCAGGCCACAGGATTGCCAGCGCCATTCCGCAGGCACCCCAGCCAAGAACCCACAGCCATTTGTAAAATACATAAATATGAAATCCGATCCCCCAAATGCGAGAAGTAAAACTGAACATCAAAGATTCATCTTCGCTGAGATTTTTTACTGCCTCTTTATATAGCCACCGTGCATATTCATACCGTATGCAGTCTACGGTAACAGCAGCTATCCAAAGGATGATTGCCGCAATCAGAATCCAGAACACAACCTTTGTCCATTGTTGATCCGCGATTGTTTTTCCACATGCACGCCAGGCTAATGCCATAAGCTGAGTGCCAATTATAATAAACGCCAATGGACATGCTGCCAGAATCAACCAGTACACCCAAACTGGAACCCTAAATGTATCTTTTGCTATTTCATTTCCATATTTAATGAGATAGGAAGATACCATCATGATCAGTCCTGCAATTACAAGCCATGCAATTCTTTTTAAAATCTCTTTTCTCCAGATCTGATCCACTGACTGGTTTTTCTTCTCACCGTAGATCAGTGTATTGGGATCTGTTTCCAGTGCTTCTGCCAGCATCCGAAGCATCTCAATATCCGGATTGGAATGTCCTGTCTCATAATTAGAAATCGTATTTCGCGTCACACTTAATTTCTGTGCCAGCTGTTCCTGGGTATACCCTTTTTCCGAACGCGCCTTTTTGATATTCTTCCCGATTCGACCCATATGCCACTCCCCTTCCCTGTTCTGGTAGCTTTATCATACCTTGTTGGCGGAAAGTTGTCACGCCAAGAATCTTTACATGCCAGCAAAAGGAAGTTTATTTCTTCACAATTTTCTCTGCCGCCAGTGCCAGCACTGCGAACATAACGATTGCAGCAGTCACATCCACTGCGGAATGCTGTTTGGTAAACATGGTGGACAGTACAATCAATACCGCCAGCACCCGGCCAACCCATATTTCCCACGCAGGAACCAGTTTTTTCTGCATTTCCAGCGTATACTGAAGCACCAGCGTCACATAAACATGCATGCTTGGAAATACACTTTTCGGCGTATCCACGGTCTGTACGAACTTCAGCAGATTTCCACTCAAGGTATGAAGATCATAGACAATGCTCTCGCGAAAATCAAGTCCTGTAGGCCACACATAGGAGATAAACAGGAAAATATTCATCCCCGTGGTCAGAACCAGAACCGCTTTTTTAAATTGTCTGTCATCCAGATTTTTAATTGCCAGTGCTGCACACACTACGATGTACGGAAACCAGCTCACATATGGATAAATAAAGACTGCCATATTAGGAATTCTGTCATCCAGCGCACAATGGATCAGATGCACATCCTTCGGCGGTACGATCTCCAGAAATCCAAATAATCCCATGTAAATAACAAACCAGACCGCAATCGGAATGAGATGTCGTTTTTTGATCAGTTCTTTCATTATTATGTAATCACTTTCTATAATCATACAGGGAGAGCGGATGCTCCTACGAGCCCAATCCGCTCTCCCCCTGTATTTTATACCGGGAAGAAACTTCCCCCGATAAATTCTCGTAATATGGAATTTCCCGGAATCAGGTTACTGTCAATTCCCTGGAAATAGTTGAGGAATTTGAGCAGCCGTTTTGCTTCCAGATATTCCGGGTCTTCCGGTCGGATGCCGAAAAGCAGCGGTTCTGCATACTGTTTTAATACTGCCAGTTCATAGATCAGTGCGGAATTGAATACTACATCCGCAGATTCCTGATAGGGGAAGATGTTCTCATCTTCACCGCGGCGGACGGAAGGCCACATGGAAATAGTCTTCTGCGCACTTGCCCCGCGAGTTCTGGCGTCTCTCACCATACGACGGATCAGACGGCCGTCCGTGGTCGGAATCCGGTTGTGTTCATCAATATTCATCTGTGTCAAAGCGCTCACGTAGATCTTGAACTTATTTTCTGCCGGAAGGGAATAGGAAAGGGCATCATTAAGACAGTGAATTCCTTCGATGACCAACACATCTTCCGGACCAAGCTTCAGACTGTTCCCCTTATATTCCTTCATACCGGTAATAAAATTAAATGTCGGCATGAATACTTTTTCCCCGCGAAGGAGAGCACTCATCTGCTGATTGAACAGTTCAATGTCCATGGCTTCCAGACATTCGAAATTATATTGTCCGTTCTCATCCTTCGGCGTATTCACCCGCTCCACAAAATAATTATCCACCGCGATCGGATGCGGTTTTAATCCATGAGCCATAAGCTGAATGGAAAGTCTGTGGGAAAATGTGGTCTTACCGGAGGAAGAAGGTCCGGCAATCATAATCAGCTTTTTATCCGGTCTGGATGCGATCTCCGCCGCAATATCTCCCAGACCTTTTTCCATAATTGCTTCCTGAGCCAGAATGATATTTCCTACATTTCCTTCCGAAATCTGTTCATTCAGCGCACCTACGGTTCCCACATTCAGAATTTCTCCCCATTTTGTTGAGTTCTTTAATGTCTGGAATACTTTCGGCTGCTCACGGAAGGGTCCAAAGGTCTCCGGTGTCTTTCGCGGGGGAAACTCCAACACAAATCCCTCATCATAGGGTATCAGTTTAAAATATTTCAAATACCCGGTACTGGGTACCATATATCCATAATAATAGTCTTCAAAGCCATCCAGAAGATAGACATTGACACTGGAGCTTCTGCGAAAACGGAACAATCTTGCTTTATCAGTCATTCCATGTCTGGTGAAATGTTCAATGGCTTCTTCCACCGGAATGCTGCGTTTCTCAATGGGCAGATTCTGACCCACCAGCTCTTTCATCCGGTTCTCGATCCTTGCTAAGGTCTCCTCATTGACCGGCATCTTTCTGCTGCTTACATAATAGCCTTCACCGGCAGAAAACTCCACTTTCATGCCGCGGACCGCATCCATGCCTTCCACATCATAAATTGCTTTCAAAAGCAGTAGCGTTGCGCTTCTTCTATATGTATTATATCCATCGATCTGTCCTGTTGTCAGAAATGTAACAGCTGCTCCGTCCTTTACTTTCCGGAACAGCTCCCGCATTTTATTATTTTCCAGAACCAATACAATATCATGATCATATTTCTTCTGAAAATTTTTCGCCAACTCCAGGTAGGTGGTTCCATCCTTTATATTTAAAGTCTGCCCTTCTACGGTAATCTGTCTCATATACGGCACACCCCTCTCCGTCTTATATGACTTACTTCACGTCTTCAGATCACTGCAAACGGATGTTTCACCGGCACACAGTCCATATGCACTCCCGTCAGCACTTTCTCCAGATACGCTTTTACGTCTTCGGTAAATACATGCTCGATTCCATAATGACCCGCATCAATAATGCAGAGTCCCTGGTCGACGGCATCAATCCCCGTATGGTGGTCAATATCTCCTGTAATATACACGTCACAACCAAACTGCAGTGCATTGTGCATGGTACTCTTTCCTGCACCTGGGCAGAGCGCCGCCAGATGCACCTTCTGATCCAGATTTCCAAAAATCTTCACATTGGGAATATCATAGGCCCGTTTCACCAGCTCTGCACATTCCCGCAGAGTCATTTTTTCCGGAAGGACGCCGACCCGGCCAATGCCTTCGCCATCCTTTACTTCTTCCAGAACCGTACATTCCTGCAGGTTCAATAACCGGGCAGTCAGATCTGCCATGCCTCTCGTATCATAATTTGTATGCATGGCATAGTAGGAAATATCACTTCGGATCAGACTTAAAAGCCGTCTTCCCACCATATCTTCATCCGTTACCCTTTTAATCGCCCCGAAAATCATAGGATGATGGGTAATGAGCATATCATAAGCACCTTCTGCCGCCTGCTCTACCACTTCATCCGTGGCATCCAGTGCCAGCAGAATTTTCTTTACCTCTTTATCCCGGCGTCCTGCCAGCAGTCCCACATTGTCCCAGTCACAGGCATATTCTTTTCCATATTCCTGCTCCAGAAGCGTTATAATCTCACTGCATTTCATATTCTTTCATCTCCTGTCCACATCCGGCTGGAATTCTGTTTAACATATCCACCATCCGGCTTCTTTTATCCAGAAGTTCCACATAGCGATCGGATTTTTCCTGACCGTTATCCACAAGAGTTTTTAAAATCACGTCTGTTTTCCCCTGCTCTGCACGAAGATATGCACTCCATACACCGATGGAACGCTGCAAAGCGGGATTTCCATATTCCAGTTCACCTCTTGCCGGAAGCTTCATGGAACCATGCTCAACACGCATCATAGGATAATATTTTCCCTCATCCAGTACAATATCTTCATCCGTGATTTTATAGCCATGTTCACAGAGCCATTCCCTCACCAGCCAGATCTCGGACTGGGGCTGAAGAATCAGCTCTTTTACCGATGCAAGGCAATGAGCGCCGCCTTCCAGGATATGCACTGTCAGCGCTCCTCCCATTCCGGCAATGAGTACTGTATCTGCCTCTCCTTCTTTCAGAGCTGTCATTCCGTCAGAAAGTCGTGTGGTAATCCTGTCTTCCAGTTGCTGTTCCCTGATATGTAACGCAGCGCGCTCCAGCGGTCCTTTATTAATATCCATGGCAATGGCACGCGAAACTTTCCCTGTCTGTACCAGAGCAATCGGAATATATCCATGATCCGTTCCCACATCTGCCAGTGAGCTGCCCTCCGTAACCATAGAGGCCAGCCTGTCCATTCTCTTTGATAACTGCATAGATCACTCTTACTCCAGGAAATCCTTCAGCTTGCGGCTGCGGCTCGGATGACGAAGCTTTCTTAATGCTTTTGCCTCGATCTGGCGGATACGCTCACGGGTAACGTTGAATTCCTTACCAACCTCTTCCAGTGTACGCGCACGGCCGTCATCCAGTCCAAAACGAAGACGGAGCACTTTCTGTTCTCTCTCGGTCAAAGTACCAAGTACCTCTACCAGCTGCTCTTTTAACAGAGTAAATGCGGCTGCCTCTGCAGGCACCGGCACGTTATCATCCTGAATGAAGTCTCCTAAGTGGCTGTCTTCCTCCTCGCCAATCGGAGTTTCCAGAGATACCGGCTCCTGGGAAATCTTCAGAATCTCACGCACACGCTCTACCGGCATGTTCATCTCTGCTGCGATCTCCTCCGGCTGCGGCTCTCTTCCCAGCTCCTGCAGAAGCTGACGGGATACACGGATCAGCTTGTTGATGGTCTCTACCATATGCACCGGGATACGGATGGTTCTCGCCTGATCTGCAATGGCTCTGGTGATAGCCTGACGGATCCACCAGGTTGCATAGGTACTGAATTTATAGCCCTTGCGATAGTCGAATTTTTCAACTGCTTTAATAAGACCTAAGTTGCCTTCCTGAATCAGATCCAGGAACAGCATACCGCGGCCTACATAACGTTTTGCTATGCTGACTACCAGACGAAGGTTCGCCTCTGCCAGACGTTTCTTGGCATCTTCATCTCCTTCTTCCATTCTCTTTGCCAGTTCAATCTCTTCCTCTGCGCTTAACAGCGGAACTTTACCGATCTCTTTTAAGTACATACGGACCGGATCCTCGATGCTGACACCATCCGGAACAGACAGGTCAATCTGCTCCATATCAACTTCATCTTCATCACTTAAGATGATGTTACTGTCATCATCATCGTCAGTAATCCGAAGCACATCTACATTGTTATGCTCCAGAAATTCCAGAATCTTATCAAACTGTTCAGCATCCAGCTCCATGTCGCTGAAAAAGTCGCTGATTTCCTGATACTCCAGTACATTTTTCTTTTTCTTGGCAAGTGCCAGCAGCTCTTTCATCTTCTCACTGAATTTTGCTACATTTTCGTCCATCTTGGTTCTTCCTTCCATAATTGTTCATATTTTATCCTTAATCCAAAGAAATATGCAATTTCTCAATATCCCGGCGCCTGCGGATCAGTTTCTGCAGGGCATCCATATCACCGGGATCCATATGCTCTGTCTGCCAGGCAATACTGTTCTGCTTTACTCTGAGGATTGTTTCCTGTAATGCTTTTTCCTCCGCTTCCTTTCCTGAGAGCTTTGGTATGGTATCACTGCACATGGCCGCGACTTTCTGCTGTTCCTCATCTTCCGTAAAATACTGGAACAAAGAGGCCGGATTCAGCTGCCCATTCTTCACCTGCTCCGTTAAGAGCTCGCAGACCTTTCTGCAAAGGGGATCCGTGAATTCCTCCGGTTCCACATATTTGGAAATATTCCGGAACATACGCTCATCCGAGCTCATCCAGGTAATCAGAAGTTTCTGTGATTTCAGGCTGCCATCCTCCGCTTTCTTCCTTACGGAACGGGAAACGTTGGGGGCTGCCGCTTTTGTCATACCGCCCATCTGTTCTCCTGTCTGACGCACCAGCTTTAGCAGCTGCTCATAGGTCAGATGGTAACGGGATGCGGTTGCTTCTATATAATTATTTCTCTCGATTCCTGCGTCAAATTCCAACAGCTTCTTTGCCACCTCGCGGAAAAAGGCGGTTTTGCTTTCCGGTTCCCGGAAATTATAATTTCTCTGAAGCACACGCAATTCAAAAAAGAAACTGCTTTCTGCTTCATCAATCCGCTTCTGGAACTCCTCGGCACCCAACACCTTGATAAATTCATCCGGATCCTTGTATGGCTCCATATTGATGACTCTGGCTCGGATACCTGCATCCTTCAAAATGGGAATAGCCCGCATAGCGGCCTTAATACCGGCATCATCACTGTCGTAGGTCAGAAGCACTTCATCTGTGTACCGCTTCAGGATTGTGGACTGCTGCTGGGTAAATGCAGTTCCCAGCGAAGCTACTGCCTGATTAAATCCCGCCTGATGCATGGCAATCACGTCCATATAACCCTCGCACAGAATGATGTTAGGCTTCCGGCTTGTTCTTGCCAGATGAAGCCCGTAGAGGTTCCGGCTCTTGTCAAAGACTGGCGTTTCCGGTGAATTCAGGTACTTGGGTTTTCCGTCTCCCATGACACGGCCACCAAATCCGATGACCCGCTTCCTGTTATCCATAATCGGAAACATGACACGGTTCCAGAACTTATCATACATGCCCCTTTTTTCGTCCACCTGCATAAGACCGGACTCTTTTAACAGGGTATCGGAATAGCCTTTGCTTTTTAGATACTTATACAGGGCATTTCCATGCTTACTGGAATATCCCAGTCCAAACTTCTGAATCGTTTCTTTGGAAAGCTGCCTTCCGGTCAGGTAATCAAGTCCCTGCTTTCCTTCCGGCTGTCGCAGCAGATAGTAATAATAGCTGGCCGCCAGTTTGTTCATTTCCAGAATTTTGCTTTTTAAATCCTCCTGCTCCCGGTCCCGTTTTACATTGTCCTGCTCCGGCAGGTCAATGCCTGCCCGGTCTGCCAGTACCTTCATAGCTTCCGGAAAGGTCAGATTTTCATATTCCATTACAAATTTAAATACATCCCCGCCTGCACCACAGCTGAAGCAATGGTAAATCTGCCTTGGCTGATTGACAGACATGGACGGGCTGTGATCATTATGGAACGGGCAGACACCTACATAATTACTGCCTTTTCTCTGCAGCTTCACATAACTGCTGACCACATCCACAATATCATTTCTGGAGCGTATTTCCTCTACCAGCTCCTGTGAATAAAAACTCATGGTCAATACCTCCAGGAGACCGGGACAAAGAACTCCTGGAACTTTGCGATGGCATACTGATCTGTCATACCTGCGATATAATCGCACACGCTTCGTTCCTGGGTCTCCCCCGTCTGCCACATGCGTTCAATATACTCGTTAGACAACCGTTCCGGGTGATCCATATAATAACGGAACAGTTCTTTCAGTATATTTTCCGCTTTTTCCTCTTCTCCCTTTGCCTTGGGGTTCGTATAAACATTCTCAAACATATATTTCCGCATGCCCCGGAACGCAAATTCCACATCTTCGGACATCCGGATATCCGGTTTTTCCAGACTGTTGTTGACAATGTCATGAATCATAGTGTTCAGCCGCTCTCTGGTGGAATGTCCCAGAATATCCGTGTAAGTACGCGGAATTTCATTTTCCCGGATTACCCCCGCCCGAATGGCATCATCCACATCATGATTGATATAGGCAATCTTGTCAGAATACCGGACAATCTTGCCTTCCAGTGTCGACGGTTTTCCTGACATCTGATGATTTGAGATGCCATCCCGAACTTCCCATGTAAGGTTCAGTCCTTTTCCGCCTTTTTCCAGTCGTTCTACAATGCGTACGCTTTGTTGATGATGGGCAAAGCCTTCGCTGCAGACCTGATTTAACGCCCTCTCACCTGCATGGCCAAAAGGCGTATGCCCCAGATCATGTCCCAAGGCAATGGCCTCCGTCAGATCTTCGTTCAGGCGCAAAGCTCTGGCAATGGTCCTAGCGGTCTGTGCAACCTCCAGCGTATGTGTCAGACGCGTCCGGTAATGATCTCCCTGAGGCGTAAGAAATACCTGCGTTTTATGCTTTAATCTCCGGAACGATTTGCAATGAAGAATGCGGTCTCTGTCCCTCTGATACACCGGACGGATGTCACATTCAGGTTCTTCCTTCTCACGTCCTCTGGAATTTCTGCTCAAAGAAGCGTAAGGGCTTAGCCACTGGCTCTCCCATTGTTCCGTGCTCTCACGAATCGTCATTCTTATCCCTCCTTCGATAAAGCAAAAACACTAAAAATATCCTTCTATATATATAACTACTGCGTTGAACTCAAAAATCCTTCTTTTTTTTCAAAATTTTTTTATTTTTTTCGATTTTAATAAAATCCTGCCACAATCGGTCCCACAATCACTGTCAAAATACCAGTAACAGCAATCGCAAGACTGCTCATGGCTGCCTGAATCTCGCCCAGCTCCAGTGCTTTACTGGTACCGATCGCATGAGATGCCGTTCCCATGGCCAGTCCCTGGGCCACGGGATCCTCGATTTTAAAAATCTTAAATACGGTATTCGCAATCACCGCACCAAGAATTCCGGTAACAAATACGGCCATAACCGTAACTGCAGACAATCCGCCCAGCTCCTCACTCATGCCAAGGGCAATGGCTGTAGTAATGGACTTCGGCACAAGGGATGCATAGATACTATTCTCCAGCAGAAATAATTTTGCCAGACCAAAAATCATAATAGCACATGCTGCCGTTCCGGACATAATGCTGATAAGGATTGCTCCTGCGTATTCTTTTAACAGTTTCAGCTGACGATACAACGGCACTGCCAGGCAGACCGTAGACGGTGTCAGAAAATAATTAATATATTTTGCTCCATTATCATAGGAAGCGTAGCTGATATCTGCCAGCTTCAGAAAAGCAATAATAAAAATAATCGTTAAAAGCAGCGGATTGCAAAGGGTACTTCTCATTCTCTTTGCAATCTGTGTGGATACCCAGTATCCAAATAAGGTAATAAAAAATCCAAAATAAGCAGAGCTCTGTACAATACTATCCATCGATTTCATCCTCCCGGTCTCTTTTTCTTCTTACCAGAATCTGTGCAAGCATACCTGTCAATACCATAACCAGCATGGTACTGAATACGGAAATCACCAGAATTCCCAGTAAAGAATCTTTCATCAATCCAAATGACTCCATCAAAGCCACTCCAGGTCCTACAAACACCAGCGGCATCGCTGCCAGCATAAAATCTGCAGTCTCCTGTATCTGATCCAGCTTTATCACCTTTGTACAAAGACAAACAAGCAATAATACCATGCCATAGACACTGGCCGGTACCGGAAGTGGAAGTAATTTGTTCAGAATCTCTCCCGCGAAAGAAATTCCACCGATAATCATTACCTGATATGCGTATTTCATAACTTATGTGCCGGGTTCTCTATCTCCCCCGCTTTTTGCAATCCGGCTGATCCTCCTGTCTCTTTTGTTTTATTTTATTTTTGGATAATTCTTTTTCCCCACCATGTATTTTCTCATATACGCAAATGTTTTTTCCTCCCCCTGCGTATCGAGCATTTTCAAAATATACTCCAGAAGAGCCCTCGTCTCCGGATGTATCATATAAGCATCCTTTCCCATTTCATAATAGGCCAACGGTGAATGCTGTGTGTATTTTTTTCCTTCATACACCTTGGAGGCTGCAATCCGGTCCATTACCATTTCATTGACATATTTTAACGGCATTTTCATGCCCGTCATGCCTTTCACCGGACCAGTACTGTAATCAATCCAATATTCGTAGTGATGCTTGTTCCTCCCTTTATGATGAAGCCACGCTGCCGAATACCCTTTGTCTTCACGTTCTGCATTATTAGGACTGCGATATCCCTGATAATACTTTACTCCCTGCCAGAACTCTGATGGGGAATATTTGGACAGATCATGAGTCAGTCCCTGCCAGTACATGCCTACTTTAAAACAATGTCTGGCAACCATAATCTTATGTTCTGTAATCGTGTGAAAATGTTGCCATATATTAATCAGTCTCATGTTTCTTACCTGCCATTATCACAATTGTCCGGGGAGCCACCTTCACAGTCTTTTCCCCTGCCAGCTCCGGCTCCCTGCCTTCCGGGAAAAAGCACTGCCCCTCGCATCCGGTATCCGCAATGACCCTCCAGAATTCTCCGGAGGGAAGAGTCGGCAAAGCCAGTTCCTGGGAGGTAGTATGCATATTGCAGATTACATACAGAGTTTCTCCACCGGTATGACAACCTGCATAGAGGATTCCCACATGGCGGCTGCCGCCTTCAAAATCTCCGTACCAGGCCTTTCTGCCATGATAAGAAAGATCCGGCATACCCCTGGCTCCGATGTCATGCATGGTATATGCTTTCTTTCTTCCGAAAGCTGCATGCATCTTACGAAACTCTATTGCATCTTTTGTAAATTTCTGCAAGTTTCTGCCGCTTCTGCTCTTCGGCCACTGTACCCATGACAATTCATTGTCCTGACAATAGACGTTGTTATTTCCCTGCTGGGAATTCTCCATCTCATCGCCACCATAAAGGGCCGGAATCCCTTGTGACAGCAGGGTGAGAAGCAGGGCATTCCGCATCTGCCGCTCCCGCAGTTTCTTTAACCTGCGGACTGCAGTAGGGCCTTCCTCTCCATAGTTGCAGCTGCAATTATAATCACTGCCATCCCGGTTGTCCTCTCCATTGGCCTCGTTGTGCTTGCTCTCATAGGCCACTGCATCCGCCAGGGTAAATCCATTATGTCCTGCCGCATAATTCACCGACACGGTCTGCTGGAGATTCTGATGCATTTTTTCCATTAACTGCTGCAGCGCCCCTTCGTCCCCTTTCAGGAACCGGCGCAGCCTCATCATAAAATCATCATTGCACTCGCCCAAATGACGGAATTTCGGCTGATCTTCCTGGTCATAAATATGTCCGGTGTCAAAATATTCGCTTAAGATCTTCGTCTTCGCCAGCAGCGGGTCTGCCGCCAACGCCGTTGTAAACGCTGCGTCACTATTAATCTGCACACCGTCAATGTGATATTCCCTTACCCAATGACGGATACAATCCATCACAAGACCAACTCTCGTCCGTTCCGGAAAATAGAACTCCAGAATCAGTTCGATGCCATTTTTGTGCAGTTCCCGCACCAACATTTTCAATTCCTTCACCGGATCCCCGGTTGCGCTGTAAGATGCTTTCGGCGCAAAATAATATGCTTTTCCATATCCCCAGTAGTTGATCCGCTCGCCCATGCCTTTACGGACCGGCATATGCTTTTTCGCCGCATGTTCTTCCCTGATCTCGGCAAATTCATATACCGGCATCAACAAAAGCTGTGTAATACCCAGTTTTTTCAGGTAGGGAATCTTTTCCCGGATGCCAGCAAAGGTTCCCGGATGACGGACACCAGAACTTGGATCCATAGTAAATCCCCGGACATGAGTTTTGTACAGCACACACTGTTCCACTGGCAATGTCAGAGGATGATCCTCTCCCCACGAAAAAGATTCAAACCGGGTCTGGCAGCGAAGCTCTTCTTCTTCCACCTCTTTTCCCCAGATCTCTCTTCCCCATATGGATGCCGCATAGGGATCCTGAACGATCTTTCCGTTTATCCGGTAATTGTATTCATATTCCTGCACCGGCAGCCCATCCAGGCCCATGGCACAGATCTCTCCGAATCTCATATCATCCGTAAACGGAAATTCCAGTTCCGGTTCATCCATGCCTTTCCGATACAACAGCAGGCTGCAGTCCTTTTCATCCTGCACCGCCACCGCAAAATTAAGTTCTCTTCCTGCCCTGGTAACCCCAAGTTTTTCCGGGTTGCCGGGTCTGATGCGATTCTTCCACATGTTCTTATCCTGTCCTCTCAGCAATCGCCATTTTACCCAATTATAAGTATTATACCATTGAAGGGCATGGTTTGCAAATGCAAAAAGGACTGCGGTTTTAAGCCGCAGCCCCCATTTCTATTATTCCTGTCTATTCTTCTTTTTTCTGTTCTTCCTTCTTCTGATTCCGGCTCTTCCGGATCTTCTTCACTGCCAGTACCACTACTATAATGATCACCGCCCAGACTATGAGGATTGGCAGGGAACCAAGTACTAGGATAACAAATCCCCGCATATCTCTTCCTACGGTATAAAGACTGTCGCCAAACCGTTCTTTAATCTCACCAAAGAAACTCTTTTCTCCGGTATCGGTAACCCGCTCCACTTCGTCCACATCCACATTGACAGTACTGTAATCAATCTGGTTATCCAACATCCGAAGCTGACTTCCGTAATTTTCCAGTTCATACCGGACATCAGAAAGCTTGCTCTCAATGGCCAGCAGATCTTCCATATTTTCTGCCTGGGAAAGTAGTTCCAGCAGTCGCTCCTGCTCGGTCTCCAATGCTTTCTTACGGCTTTCCACATCCACATACTGGAGAGTTACATCCTCTACAGATTCATTTTTCTGGGTTACATTTCCGAGTTCACCCACGATACCCACAAACTGATCCAACTGATCTGATGGGATTCGGATGGTATAGCTTGCATACCGGGTACTCTGATAATAGTAACTGTTTCCGCTGATCGAGGAATTTTCAATATAACCGCCCAGCTCTGTAGTTTTTGCGCTTAAATCGCTTAATACCGAATCAAATTCCGTGGTCTGTAAGGACAGATAAATGGTACGAATCAGTTTCCGTCCGTTCTCAACCGTAGACTCCAGTCCATTTTCCGAGGTAACACCACTTCCACTGTCCATGGCAGTTTCTTCATAGGCATCTTCTGTCATACTCGCATCATACTGACTGCCCGCATAAGCCGTGTCCATGGCAGCACTGCTTTTCGAAACAGCATTTTCCGTCGTCATCATGGACTTGCTGCCACAGCCTGCCGCTAATAACATCATGCCTGCCAGTAAAAACGCCAATACTCTCTTCTTCATACAATCCCTCCTTTACTGTCCGGAGGCTTCCGCTGCCTCCTGTTCTTCCATTTTTTCTGCAAATACTTCTTCAAATGTAAATTCTGCACTTACCTGCTGACCATCTACATAAGCAATCACCCGGTATTCCTGCGCGCCATAGTCAATATCAAAATCTGACAGATTGATTTCCATATCGATCGCCATTTTTCCTTCCAGATTTTTCCAGATTCGCTGTTCATACTGTTTGTGTGGAATGACATACCAGGTAGATCCAACCTGCACTTCGATGTCATAACCATCCAGATAACGCACCGCATTTTCTCTGGTATTTCCAATGGTCAGTACCATCGTCGTATTCTCTTCATCCTGTACCGGACAGTTGACAAGCGTGGTCACTTCCTCCAGATGTTCCGGAACGTCCTGCTGCACTGCCGGATAAATCAGCTTACCGCAGTAAGACACACCTTCCTGAGACGGATCATTAATCTCTCCTTTACTCCACTCTTCTTCCAGCGGAGAAATCTCTTTTGCTCCGGCATCCACCTGATCCGCTGCCGCTTCTTCCTGCGCCGCCGCTTCTGCACTTTCTGCCGTTGTCATGACTTCTTCCCCATCTTCTGCTGCACTCTCTTCTAACATAGCATCATCATAAGCAGAAGTATCCATAGCGGTTTCCGTCTTCGCACTTTCCGAAGCAATTTCCGAATGAAACAGATCTTTTACGTTCCATACCAGGAATCCTGCCACCAGAAAAATCAGTACGGTTGCTGCCATCTGTCCATACCGCGGTGAGAAATGTCTGCGGATCTCCCTTTCTTTTCCTTTTCTCACCGCCTCTTCCCCGTCATTCAACAGCTGATCCATCTTTTCTTCAAACGATTCTGAAAAGGCATGGCTTCTTGCAATTTCCCGTTCCGGAGGCACAAAACTTAAATCTTCATCCAGGCATTCTTCCAGTACACGGGTCAGTAATTTTTCTGCCTCTGCTTTCTTCTCTTCCTGCCTGCTCAAGCTTTCTGCACCTCCTTTCTGATCATGTCCTGCAATTTTTTCCTTGCCCGGAAATATCGGATATTCACATTTTTCGCTGAGATTCCCAGCACATCCCCAATCTCTGCATCCGACATCTGGTACATAAATTTGTATTCAAATACAGTACGGTATGTATCGTCCAGTTCCAGGACACAGGATACCAGCCGGTGATAATTTTCCTTCGTCAGATACTGATCCAGCATATCGCCGCCGCTCTGCTTTTCTCCATATGCTTCCGGAAGTTCCGCCTCCGGCAGCTTCTTCCGCAGAATATCCACTGCTTTACTTCGCACAATGGTTGCCAGAAAATTCCGGGTTCGGTCACTGTGAACTTCCTCTACTTTGTCAAGATGCCTGGTCAACGCCAGAAAAGTCTCCTGCACCGCGTCCTCTGCGAGATGGGCATCCTGCAGCTTCTGATTTGCCACATACCACAGAAAATGCCGGTACTGGTAATAAATCTCTGTAAATTTCTGTTGTTCCTCCGGATCTTCCAGAAGTGTCAGAAAGAAAAACATATCGTATCCTCCGGTAAATGCATTTACATAAATAGAAACGTAATTATTTTTTATTTTACTACACTTCTTCCGGAAAATCTTCTGAATTTCTCTTAAATATTCCTAAAGCCGGGTTCTTTTTTCAAAAACCCGGCTTTCACAACATGTTGATTCATTTTTAATCCAAAGTTACCGTCTGGGGCATGATAAATTCCACACATCCCATGGAACCCGGTGCTACGTCATACTCGTTGAAGCAGATTACCACATGGCCTTCTGCATTTACGTAGAAATCCTGATCTTCTGCGATCTTATCGAAATTCCACTCCGGTACATCCGGATCATCCAGCCAGTACTTCACGGTTTCGTCTGCTGCCATCTGCGCTCTCATCTGCTCCTTTACTTCTTCGCTGATAGTATTCACATAATCGTCTCCGCACAGATCTTTGAGGGTCAGCTCTTTTCCGGTCCGTTTATCTACCGTATAATGTTTGTGCTGCTCATAACCGCTGCCAGCTCCCTGGTAGAGAATGAGTTCCAGAGAGAAAAGTCTGTCATTGTCTGTCAGAACCTTGCTGTCGATATAAATATCCTGATAACCTTCTTCATTTTTCATACTCTCTTTGAACTCGTCAATAAGCTTGTTGGTTTCTTCTTCGATATCAAAATTGATGGCATCGGCGGATTCCTTTGCCTGTGCTGCCCTATCGGCATCAGTATTCCCCTCTGTGGCATCCTGCACTTCCACCTGCGGCACTTTTACATTGGCCATATTCCGCTCTTCATCCACCTGATATTCTCTTACGGTTGTGATTTTGAACAGATTTCCCAGAAGCGGAATCTGCTGCATGGCTGCCGCTGCTGTCTGGCTCGTATTAGGAAGAACCAGCACAATGGCCAGTACCGCTGCTGCACTTGCACATGTTTTCCACAATTTTACTTTTTTTACTTTTCTCTTTTCCATTTTGGCTCTCTCTATAGATGCTTCCATCCGTTCCTTCATATTCTCAGGCACTTTAATTTCCTCATACTCCTTTTTCCAGTTTCCCATATTCCACCCCTCCTGTTTCCATATATTTTTTTAATTTATCCATAGCCCGGTAGAGCCTGCTTTTCACTGTGTTTACATTAAGTTCCATGATTTTTCCAATGTTATCGATCTTCTCTTCTTCAAAATACCGAAGCACTACAATCGCTCTTTCCTGCTCATCCAGTTTATCAAGAGCTCTCTGAAGATCAATATCTTCCACCTGGTCTTCCTGACCCTGTTCCGGTAAACTTTCCATATCTACGGATGCCAGTTTATTTTTCTTTAAGAAGCGCAATGCCTCATTTATCACAATTTTACAAATCCAGGTATCCACATATTCCGGCTGTTTTAAAAGATCACTTTTCAGGATTGCCCGATAAGCGCCTTCCTGAACGATGTCCATCGCATCCTGCTCACAGAATACATAGCTGTAAGCCATTCTATAATATTTTTCATAATTCTTTATCAGACACTCATGCACAAGAGCCTCTTTTTCTGAAGCTTTCATATTTATCTCCTCCTTTCATTTTCTTTTATCTATTAGACCACATCTGGTTGAGAAAAGTTTCAAAGTTTTATAAAAAATGCCCGGATTTTTCTTTCCTAAAAAATCCGAACATTTTGATTTTGCTATATCAGTATTTAAGCTAAAAGTTCTAATAAATCCAATGGTTTTTCCAGCAATACTTCCGCGCCATTTTTCTGAAGGATCTCCCGGTCTGTGTAACCCCAGCAGGCTGCAACAGCGCCAAAGCCCATGGCTTTTGCAAATTTCATGTCCGTATCACCATCTCCCACGTAAAGCACTTCCTCCGGTTTTACCTGAAGTGCTTCGCAGGCCATATAGCCTACCTGCGGGTCTGGCTTTAATGGACGGACATCATTATTTCCCCATACTTCTGCAAAGGGAATATCTGAGCAGAAATGATCAGCGATCTTCAATGCATTTCGCTCCACTTTATTAGTAATAATAGCAAGCTTCAGGCCACGTCTGCTCAATTCCATCAGCATCTCTTTCATTCCTGGATAAAAGCAGGTTTTATCTGCGCAGTGAGCACGGTACCAGGTCAGATGAGTCTGCACCGCCTGCTCACGCATTTTGGGTGTCCGGTCCGCCAGAAGCGCTTTGTAAATATCACGGACTCCGCCGCCGATCAGCGGCTGAAACTCCTCATACGTAATTCTGGGATGTCCGGCCATATCCATGGCATGGTTAACGGCTTCCAGCATATCCAGCACCGTATCCAGTAATGTTCCGTCCATATCCAGAATGACTGCTTTGATATTCTCATAGGTTCTGTATGTTCCCACTCTTTTTCTCCTTCTGGAAGCTTATACCCGGATCTTTGTTCCTTTCTGATCCCGGCTTCCATTTTTCAGTTTCTGCAATGCCACTTCTTTTTCTTTATAAAGAATATTCCGTTCTTCTCCATCTGCCAGTGCATACACCTCTTCCAGATGATCTTTGGCAGACAGCTTCATGGCACGTACGCCGATGGCTGCCTTCTTCTTCTCCGGGATTTCTTCTACAGGGAACCGCAGGAAAAATCCTTCCGCAGACTGGAGCACCAGCTGGGTGTGATCTCCCACCAGTCCGGCATAGAGCACCTCGTCTCCTTCATTTAACTTGGTCGCCATACTGGTTCTGGTACGCACGTCATATTCATAACCGCTGACAGTCTTGGTCATGCCGTATTTGGTCACAAAGAGCATGGTGCCAAGAATCAGGTCTTCCATGCTGCTCACGCAGACAATCCGTTCCTGTGCACTGTCAAAATTACTGTAATTATCAATCGGAAATGCCTTGTCACGGAATTTTCCATAGGGCAGCTCCTGTACTTTTGCCGTGTACATTTTTCCGGTGTCCGTGAAGAGACAAAGTCGGTCCGTATTGCGGCAGGTAAGCACATAACGGCTTTCGCTGTCAGCAGCCTCCTTATTTCTCTCATAGGTAGCTGTATCCACTGTTCTGCAGTAACCAAAACGGTCCATAAGAAATACCACCGGCATCTCCTCGATCTTCTTCTCCACATAGACCGCTGCCTGGGCGTTGACAATGTCTGTCTTCCGCTCTTCTCCATAGGATTTCTTATAACGTTCCAGATCCGCAATGATCACTTTCTGCATCTCATCATAATTGTTAAGAATCTCGGAATAGCGGGCAATATTTTTCATGGTCTGATCGTGTTCTTTCATGAGAGCCTCGATCTCCAGACCAATAAGCTTATAGAGCCGCATTTCCAGAATCGCCGTTGCCTGACGTTCCGTGAAACGAAGTTTCTCTGCCTGCGCTTTTGACTGCTCTGATTTAAAACGGATTCCTTCCGTCGCACCACTCATGAGACAGCCTTTTGCCATTTTCAGATCCCGGCTGCCTCTTAAAATTTCTATAATCAGATCAATCACATCACAGGCTTTGATAAGGCCTTCCTGGATTTCTTTCTTATCCAGTTCTTTATTTAACAGAGTTTTGTATTTTCTCGTGTTCAGTTCAAACTGGAAATCAATGACTTGATCGAAGATCTGTTTTAGACCCAGAGTTTCCGGTCTTCCGTCTGCAACTGCCAGCATATTCACACCAAACGTATCTTCCAGTCTGGTTTTCTTATAGAGCATGTTCGTGAGCTGCTCCGTGTCCGCACCCTTTTTCAGTTCCAGAACAATCCGGATACCTTCCTTGGAAGACTGGTTGGTAATATCCACGATGTCTGTAGTCGTCTTGCTCTCCACAAGGCTTCCGATATCGTTTAAGAACTTTCCGATATTAGCTCCAATCATCGTATAGGGAATTTCCGTAATCACCAGCTGCTCTTTCCCGCCTTTTAGTTTTTCCACTTCAACACGTCCGCGGATCTTGATTTTTCCTGCACCGGTCCGGTAAATCTCCGGAAGCTCGTCTTTATTTACCACGATGCCGCCTGTAGGAAAATCCGGTCCCGGCATGATCGTGAGCAGCTGTTCCACAGTCAGTTCCGGATTCTTCATATAGGCTTCCATAGCGTCAATAGTTTCTCTCAAATTATGAGGCGGGATGCTGGTGGACATACCAACTGCGATTCCCTCGGCTCCATTGATGAGAAGATGGGGAATTCTCGCCGGAAGGACACCTGGCTCTTTCTCTGTTTCATCAAAGTTCGGCACAAAATCCACAATATCTTTATCAAGATCTGCCAGCAGGGCTTCCTCGCTGACTTTCTGAAGACGTGCTTCTGTATATCGCATTGCTGCGGCACCATCTCCCTCGATGGAACCAAAATTTCCATGGCCGTCAATGAGAGGCAGTCCTTTCTTGAAATCCTGGCTCATCACAACTAACGCTTCATAGATGGAACTGTCTCCATGGGGATGGTATTTACCCATCGTATCGCCGACAATACGGGCACATTTACGGTAGGGGCGGTCACTGCGGATGCCAAGCTCATGCATATCGTAGAGAGTTCTTCTTTGTACCGGTTTTAAACCGTCCCGCACATCCGGCAGAGCACGGGATACAATCACACTCATGGCATAGTCGATATAGGACTTCTGCATGATATCTGAATATTCTGTTTTGATAATCATTTCTTCACTCATGAAAAGTCCTCCTTACACATCCAGCTCTGCGTCAACCGCATTATCATAAATAAATTTACGTCTTGGCGGCACTTCAGTTCCCATCAGCATCTCTGTTACAGAGGCAGCCAGTCTGGCATCCTCAATCTCCACCAAGCGGAGTCTTCTGTGCTCCGGATCCATGGTCGTCTCCCACAGCTGGGAAGCGTCCATCTCACCGAGACCTTTGTATCGCTGCAGGGTAAACGCACCGGTATGTTTCTTTCTGTATTTTTCCAGGGCCTTGTCATCATAGAGGTATTCTTCCTTGCCTCTCGATGGCATGGCTTTATAAAGGGGCGGCATGGCAATGTACACATGTCCCTCATAGATCAATTCCGGCATAAAGCGGTAGAACAAGGTTAAAAGCAGCGTACTGATATGGGCGCCATCCACGTCCGCATCGGCCATAATAATAATTTTGTCGTAACGAAGCTTCGTAATGTCGAAGTCATTTCCGTATCCCTCGGAAAATCCGCAGCCAAAGGCATTGATCATGGTCTTGATCTCCGCATTGGCCAACACCTTGTCGATACTTGCCTTCTCCACGTTCAGAATCTTACCGCGAATGGGAAGAATGGCCTGATAGGTCCGGTTTCTTGCCGTCTTGGCAGAACCGCCTGCCGAATCTCCCTCCACGATAAAAATCTCGCATTTGGAAGCATCCCGGCTCTCACAGTTGGCCAGCTTTCCATTGGAATCAAAGGAAAATTTCTGTTTCGTCAGAAGGTTGGTTTTTGCACGTTCCTCTGTTTTTCGGATCTTCGCCGCTTTCTCAGCGCAGCCAATGACCGTCTTTAAGGTCTCCAGATTCCGGTCAAAATACCGCTGAATCTCTTCTCCCGTCACCTTCGCAGTGGCCTTGGATGCATCCTGATTGTCAAGTTTGGTTTTGGTCTGTCCCTCAAACCTAGGTGCCGGATGCTTGATGGAGATGACTGCCGTCATACCATTTCTGACGTCTGCTCCGGTAAAGTTCACATCTTTGTCTTTCAAGACCCCCAGTTCTCTGGCATAGGAGTTGATCACAGTGGTAAAGACCGTCTTAAATCCCGTAATATGGGTGCCGCCCTCTGCATTGTAAATATTGTTGCAGAAGCCAAGAACATTTTCATGGAACTCATTCACATACTGAAATGCTGCTTCCACAGTGATGCCGTCACTCTCCCCCTTGAAATAGACCACATCATGAAGTACTTCCTGAGATTTATTCAGATCCTTTACAAATCCTACCAGCCCGTCCGGCTCATGGTATACGATATGTTCTACTTCCGAACCTCTCCGGTCTTCGAAAATGATGGTCAGTTCCGGATTCAAATAGGCCGTCTCATGCATGCGGCTCTTGACTTCCTCTGCCTTAAAACGAGTTTTTTCAAAAATCTCCGGATCCGGCAGAAAGTTAATCTTTGTTCCGGTCTTTCTTGTCTTTCCGATGGTCGGAAGAAGACCATCGATCAGTTCAATCGTTGGATTTCCTCTTTCATAATGGTCATGATGGATATAACCGTCCCTGGATACTTCAATATCCAGATAGGTGGACAGAGCATTGACCACCGAAGAACCTACTCCATGAAGTCCACCGCTGGTCTTATATACGGAATCATCAAATTTTCCGCCTGCATGAAGTGTCGTAAATACCAGACGTTCTGCTGACATTCCCTTCGCATGCATGCCTACCGGAATTCCCCGGCCGTTATCTGCCACCGTGCAGGAACCATCCTTTTCCAGATACACCTCGATCTGGCTGCAAAAACCTGCCAGATGTTCATCCACTGAATTATCTACAATCTCGTAAATGAGATGATTCAAGCCTTTGGTAGAAACACTTCCGATGTACATACCGGGACGCTTCCGAACTGCTTCCAGTCCCTCCAGGACAGAGATACTGTCCGCATCATAGGTGCTGCTTTTTGCCATATTTTTCTACTCCTTTATAACACAGCAGAGCCGCAGAAGGATATCGATCTGCGGCAGTTACTGAAATTTTACATTATTTACATGGAAACACGTTCTGCGATTTCCGCCATCTTCGCTTTGTTGAGGCGGGTGTCACCTTTTACTCTGGAATAGGACAGATATCCGTTCATGCGGTCGATCTTGGTCAGATTCCTGCTTCCGCATTTCGGGCAGACCTCCATATCCAGTTCCTGATACCCACAGTCATCGCAGTAGGCCAGAGACAGGTTCACGCCTTCATAAAACCCTTTCTTCATGGCTCTCCGCACCAGAGTACGGATGGCTTCTTTATTATATCCTACCGGATAACGGACATACTGGATCTTTCCGCCATTGCACAGCTCCCAGAACCGTCCTTCTTTGTCCTGTTTCTCGATAGGTGTCATATTTTCCGTTACATGGCAGTGGAAACTGTTGCTCACATACGGGCGGTCAGATACATTTTCCACGATACCGTATTTCTTACGGAATTGTTCAATCTGCAGGCCACACAGGCTCTCTGCCGGGGTTCCGTAGATCGCATAGAGAATACCGTCCTCTTCCTTGTACTCATTGACCTTCTTGTTAATGTATCTCATAACCTCCAGAGCAAACTCTCCATCCTCACGGATGGATTTGCCATTGTACAGCTCCTGCAGCTCGTTGAGGGCTGTGATACCAAAGGAAGCGGTCATAGGTTTCAGAAGAGGCTTAATCTTATCACTCGGCTTTAAGTGTCCGCCATAGAAACCACCCTCGCAGTAAGCCAGCGGGTTGGTGGATGCTCTCATCTCACCCAGGTAATCATAGGTGCGGATATGAAGATTTCGGATCATCTCCAGATAGTAGTCCAGCACTTCATAGAAATCCCGGTTTTCAGAGCGGGACTGAGCCAAAATCATCGGCAAATGAAGGCTGACTGCACCAATATTGAAACGTCCCACGAAAATCGGCTTATCATTTTCATCCGCTGGCTTCATGCCGCCTCTCTCGTACCAGGGACTTAAGAATGCACGGCATCCCATAGGACTGATGACTCTGCCGTATTTCTGGTACATTTCAGAGATATAACCCTCTCCGCTCATGGACAGCCAGTCCGGGTACATGGTCTTAGAGGAACACTCCAGTCCTGCTTCAAAGACGTCTTCGCAGCATCCGCCTTTTCCGTGAATAGCCTCATCATAGAGGAATACGATCTTCGGGAACAATACCGGTTTTTTATTGCCCGGTTTGCCCTGTCCTCCCTGATGCACCTGAAGGAGGGAAATATTACACATTTTTGCGAATCGTTCCTGTCCAAGACCCATGGTCACGGTCACGAAGGGATAATCTCCTCTGGAAGAACCAACAGTGTTCAGTTTGTATTCAATTCCCTGCCATCCCTGATCAAAATCACGGCGGACTTTGTTCATGGCATATTCTTCTGCCTTTTCCTCTGTGCCTTCCCATGACGGATCGGTATATTTCAGGAATTCTTCCCTGTATTTCTTATAGCTCTTCTCTGCATAGGGTGCCAGCACCTTATCCACTTCCGGCACGGTAAATCCGCCGTACTGCTGGGCTGCGGTACTTAAAATAATGTCTCCCATGACATCGAATGCGGTATCCAGGGTCTTTGGCTCGTTGTACCACACATTACCCATCTCAAAACCGCCAGTAAGCACGCTTGCAATATCAAAGAGACAGCAGTTCATGGTATCCAGACGTGCAGACTGGTCATGAATATAGATATAACCGTCTCTGCAGGCCTGCAGCTCGTTCCGGTTCATGAAAAACTTCCGGTACAGTTCCTTGTTCAGCTCATTGAAGATCAGGCTTCTCTTGGTAGCTACCAGAGCACTGTCCGTATTGGCATTACTTTTATCTCCAATGTAGCGAATAGACTGGCTCTTGGTATAAACGTCATCCATCATATGGACAAAGTCTTTTTTATAATTCCGGTAATCCCGGTAGCTCTTTGCCACCGCCGGGTTTACACGGTCGAGAGCACCCTCCACGATATTGTGCATATCCTGAATATCAATATTTTCCTTGCCCAGCGATTCTGCCTGTTCCTGGGCAAATTCACAGATAAACTGAATCTCTGCTCTTGAAAATTTATATAATATACGTGCTGCAGACTTATTCACTGCATTCACAATCTTTTCGACGTTAAAAATCTCTCTTGTCCCGTCTTTTTTGACTACGTATAACATCCGCTCACCCCTACTATATCTTGTGTTTTTTCTCTCTATCAAATCGATATGTTGATTAAAAGTATATACCAACCACATCGAATATGCAAGTCGCAATGACGCTGAAAACTCTACAAGAATCTTTTTCGAAATTCTGCTATATTTCACAAACTTGAAAAAGAAAGCGCTGCCCCCTTGACAAAGAGAGCTGCGCCTTATCTTTCGCATCCGGTTATTTCATAAACCGGTCAATTGCCTCAGTCAGATCGGCAATGGCTTCCATGTCTCCACATTCCACCGCCTCCACCAGACAATGTTCAATATGGTCTTTTAAAATGACCTTTCCGGTGTTATTGATCGCCGATTTTACCGCAGAAAGCTGAATCAATACTTCGCTGCAGTCCCTTCCTTCTTCCACCATTCTCCGGATGGATTCCAGATGCCCGATAGCACGGGACAGCCGGTTCAGCACTGCTTTTGTATTCGCATGCGTGTGGGTATGTCCGTGAGCATGCGAATGTTCATGCTCATGGGTATGTCCCTGCTCATGATGATCATGGCCCTGCTCCTCGTGCTCGTGGGTATGAATGTGCTCATACACTGTGCCGTCTGGAGCAACATGAGTATGTGTATGCTCTTCTGACATGCCTGTCTCCTCCTTATGGATTATAAGTCACAATTCTTTACGGTTCTCGGGAACGGGATCACATCTCTGATATTTCCCATACCAGTCAGATACATCACGCAGCGCTCGAATCCCAGACCGAATCCGGAATGATGGGTGGAACCATATTTACGCAGATCCAGATAAAAACCATACTGCTCTTTATCAAGTCCCAGCTCGTCCATACGTGCTGCCAGTTTGTCGTAGTCGTCCTCTCTCTGGCTTCCGCCGATGATCTCGCCGATACCCGGAACCAGGCAGTCCATGGCAGCTACCGTCTTTCCATCTTCATTTGCTTTCATGTAGAATGCCTTGATCTCTTTCGGATAATCGGTTACAAATACCGGGCGTTTGAATACCTGCTCCGTCAGATAACGCTCATGCTCAGTCTGCAGATCGCATCCCCAGGATACTTTATAATCAAATTTATCATTGTTCTCTTCCAGAATCTTCACAGCCTCTGTATAGGTTACATGTCCGAACTCAGAGTTCAGCACATGATTCAGACGGTCAAGAAGTCCCTTGTCTACGAAGGAATTGAAGAAATTCATCTCCTCCGGGGCATTCTCCAGCACATAACGGATGACATATTTGAGCATTGCCTCTGCCATCTCCATATTATCATCAAGATCTGCAAATGCCATCTCCGGCTCAATCATCCAGAACTCAGCCGCATGACGGGTAGTGTTGGAATTCTCTGCGCGGAAGGTCGGCCCAAATGTATAGATATTGCGGAATGCCTGTGCATAAGTCTCACCGTTTAACTGTCCGCTGACAGTCAGGTTCGTCGGCTTGCAGAAGAAGTCTTTGCTGTAATCTACTTTTCCATCCTCTGTTTTCGGAATGTTGTTAAGATCCATGGTAGTTACCTGGAACATCTCTCCTGCACCTTCGCAGTCACTTCCAGTGATCAGTGGCGTGTGTACATAGACAAAGCCCTGCTCCTGGAAAAATTTATGAATGGCATATGCGGTCAGAGATCTTACCCGGAAGACAGCCTGGAACGTGTTGGTTCTCGGTCTTAAATGGGTCATGGTACGCAGATATTCAAGGGTATGGCGTTTTTTCTGCAGCGGATAATCCGGTGCGGAAGCACCCTCTACCGTTACCTCTGCTGCCTGAATCTCAAAAGGCTGTTTTGCCTGAGGGGTAGCCACCAGTGTTCCTTTCACAATAACGGCTGCGCCCACGTTCAGCTTGCCGATCTGTGCAAAATTCTCCATGGTATCATGATATACCACCTGCAGCGTTTCAAAAAAAGTACCGTCATGAAGCACCAGGAAACCAAAGCTCTTGGAATCTCTGATACTGCGCACCCATCCGCCTACGGTAATCTCTTTGTCAAGATAAGCATCTCTGTTCTTATATAATTCACGAACGGTTATCAGTTTCATTTCTATATCCCCTTCTGTTCATAAAAATTACCGGCGTGTCCGTTGGCATATATGCCCGCCGGTATCTCACTCCTGCAGCACATATAAAAATACATTTCATTCAGGTGCTGCCCATGGCTATCGCCCATTATATCATACTTTCCTTTCATACGCAAATAATGCATGCAGTCTTTTTGTCTGCATGCATTTTTTGTATTTTATCTCATGGTATCCGGATGTCTCGGGTGAGTCTCCAGGAAATGCTGTTTCATTTCCAGAAATTCTCTCAGATCCATCAGCACATGGAACAGAATTGCCCGGTTTTCAAATTCCTCCCTGGTTCTTGGCAATGCTTCCAGATTCATCTGATCAAGTAACTCTTCCAGTTTCCAGAGCTGCTCTTCCGGAGAATCCTTCTCCGCAGAGCTTTCTGACAGATACTCCAGATACCGGGCTACATAGACTGCCTGCTTTGGTACCTTCCGGATTCTGGTCACACTGTTTCTGAGGGTCTGCAGCATGGAGCACTGCTGAAGTCTCATCTCCAGATAATCTGCATAGTAGTAATCCTGTTCCCCCAGGGTATTATTTACCTGCTCATGGGCATTCTTCAGACCCTCATGAAGAATCTCTTCCAGCTCATCAAGGTCCATCCAAACGTCCTCAGAAGTTTTCTTCTCCTCCAAATACTCTGTCATCTCAGTCAGAACCTTTTTCATGGCCTGCTCTGCCGTCTTTACATCTTCCAGAATCTTCTTCCGGTAGCTTGGCATCAGCCACTTAATGTCTTCTATGTGAAAAGATTTTAAAGGAAAAATGCACATCCTACGCAGATAACATGACAATTTCATGCAAAGCGAAAGGAGACACCATGAAAATTGAATACATAAAAGTGGGAGACTATTATTTACCGAATCTTTATTATCCGGAGGAAACCAGACCGATTGGGTTCTGGGGAATGCTTCGGAAGGAATATCTGAAAGAACATAAATCTGGAACTTATACATATCTTCTTCTGACTGCCAGACTGGACAGCTATCTGGCAGATCTGAATGAACAGGCACAGGAACGCTTTGAGCTGATCGAAGCACAAATGAGAAGTTCAGAGGGAGTTACCGAGGAACTGAAGAGACAGAATCTTATGGAATGGGTACGTCACTGTAACAATATCCGCAACCGGGCTGCTGAAATCATCAAGCAGGAACTGATCCATGTATAAGGGGGATTCCAGATATGAGAAGAGAATTGATCGAAAGCTATTATGAAGAATATCAGAGGGAGTTGGAAAGGTTTCTTGAATCTGATCCGGAGATGTTCTCTCTGGAAGCAGAAATTCATCATTACATAGAAATACTGGAACCAGTCCTCAGAGATGCCGGACAGGAGATGTGGCAGGCATTGGACAGAATTATCTCAGCGAAGAATGCCATGGAAGGACATGTGGCAAAAGAAATGTATATTCGTGGATTCCTGGATTATGAAAGGCTGGTGTGTGAGAAAGATAGTTACATTTGAAAATAGAAATATGGAAGAATAAATGATAAGACCTCCTGTGTGGAAATAGATAACTCACAGGAGGCACTATAGTATACGGTATTATCAATAGATTATTCTGCAAATCCCTGCTGTTCCATTTCGTTTTCTACTTTAGATTCATTTCCACGGTTTGTGGAGGCGAACAGGTGACGGAATATGAAGCGGCTGAATGGACCAACAACCAAGAGCTGCAGTGGGTAAGCCATAATGAAGTTCAGACAGATGGTCTGGAGCCAGATAAAAATCAGGTTTGAAGTGATTCCTGATGATTTTATGGTTCCAAGCAGGCTCATAAGCGGCACCATTGTGCAGACTGTGAAGGTCTGGATGCAGAGGATGATGAAGATTGGTCGGTCAGTTGGTTTTGCTACGCGGAATGCGAAGTATTTGGATGTTTTGCTGGCGATGAAGAATGCACAGAGAAGCCCGATGAACCATTCCAGTGGGAAAGAATGTAGTGCGTGTTCGAAGGTAGCAGCCTGAAGTCCGCCGGTGTGGATGGCGACATTATAAACACCCATGATAAAAATCATGCAACCGGATGTGATAAGAGTGAAAATGAATTCCTGAAATTTTGTCTTTGGCATAGTAAGCCCTCCTTATAAAAATAATAAAAATTTCATATAAACACAAAAATGTCGCCTATCCGTCTGACAATGGATAAGCGACATTTTATGTCATTTTCATTTTATCAGGTATTGGAGTTTGATGTCATAGGGATTTTGCACAAAATATAAATGAAAAGTAAAAAGTCCTGTAGAATCTTTATGAAAGCTTTGCAGAATAATTCGTACTAAGCACTGGCTAAAAACGGTCGGTGCTTCTTTTTTGATTTTTTTCAAAATCATCTGACCTTCTCTGCTTTCCCACATGTGATTAGTAGAAAAATAAATTTTTCTGCGAAAGTACCGTCCAAACGCCCTCTGAAACTTGCAATTAGTGAGGGAATATTTCATTTATGCGAAAAAAATCTGCAAAAGGGGGTTGGTAAATACCATTTCCAACGCTTTATAGGTAGAGGAATAATTATTTTTCAAAAATCCCCCAAATCATGTCCGCTTTTGCCTGTCCCAGTACAGAGTATGTGAAGGGGCTAATGAAATTAAAAGAAAAAATGGTAAAAATGCAAAAAAATATCACGAATTTTTTGCATTCTGCAAAGTCATTTGACTTTAGTAATCAGAGGACGTTTTGGAATGTTCCTTCGCTGAACCTTGACAACCGATAAGTGCACCCTGAAAGCCTAACAGGAGTTCTGCCATGACCTTTCTTTTTCTGAGAGCGAGCGGAATCATAATGACACTCCCGATGATGGGCGGCTGATTGGAGCCTTATGGTCAGTGACCTGCTATGCAGGCAGAGGCAGTCTGAGACGGCTGCAGGTGACAGGGAAACGCACGCCAGACCGCCGGACGAATGAAACTTATGACAATGTTTATTGGGCAAAATGCCCAGAAAGGAGCAGTTTATGACAGAACTGAAAATGAAAGAAATGCAGTTGATCAACTGGTTTGGATGCCCGAATCTGATTTATACAAGGGAGAGAATCCATCTGGTTGCCATGCTTACAACAGATGAAGAAATGAAAAAGAATCTTTACAGGGTATGCAGATTCCTTGCAAGAGAAGAAATTGCATACCGGTATCCGATCATGTATGAAATGATCCGAAAAATGTTTTCACCGGACGATACCAATCCACCGGAAGCATGTGCAATGTTTATGCCGGATAATGAAACTGATGATGAAGAATATGTAATGGCAGCGTAGCTGCGGGAAGGACAGTAACGATTATGAATAAAGTGATTTTAATGGGAAGACTGACAAAGAATCCAGAGATTAAATATGCTGGGAAAGACAATGACATGGCAGTGGCGAGATACACACTGGCGGTAAACAGAAGATATAAACGTGACGGTGAACAGGAAGCGGATTTTATTTCCTGTGTCACATTTGGAAAGAGTGCAGAGTTTGCACAGAAATATCTTCATAAGGGAATGAGGATTGTAATTGGTGGTCGCATCAGCACTGGTAATTATAAGGATAAGGACGGGAAGACAATTTATACCACAGATGTGATTGTGGAAGAACATGAATTTGCCCAGAACAAGGATAACGGTATCGGAGTGGATTCGTCGGAAACATCAAAAACAGATAAGGACGGATTCATGGAAGCACCAGATGGTGAGATTCCATTTGACTAATTCAGAGTAAATGATTGGAGAGGTTGCCCTTTGCCGGGGCATCCTCTTTTCCATTTTACAGAAGATATCAAAATTACAGGTATTCAACCTAACGAAATCGTGATATAATCAAAATGTATTTGAATGAGAAATATGGAGGTAGCTTATGGGCGTAAGTTATAACAGATTATGGAAAATGCTCATAGATAAAAATATGAAGCGGATAGAGATGCAGTATCTCACCGGGATCAGTGGGAATATTCTTGCCCGGATGGGGAAAAACCAGTATGTATCAATGGAGACGATTGAGAAGATCTGCAAGAAGCTGGACTGCACCGTTGATGAGATGATGGAATTTACAGATGATGAATAACAGGAGGTTGCTGCAATGACAGACACACAGCAAAGAGCAGCGGCGAAAGCATTTGCGAAAAACTGGAAAGACCGTGGATATGAAAAAGGCGACAGTCAGATCTTCTGGGTGGAGCTTCTGACAACGGTATTTGGTGTGACGGAAATATCACAGTTTATTTCTTTTGAGGATCAGGTACATCTTGACCACACCAGTTTTATTGATGGGTATATTGAGAAAACCCATGTCATGATTGAACAGAAAAGTATCAATAAGAGCCTGACGGCTGCTATCCGGCAGTCTGACGGTTCTATGCTGACACCATTTGAACAGGCAAAAAGATATTCTTCTGAATTGCCTTATTCAAAAAGACCAAGATGGATTGTTACCAGCAATTTTCAGTCATTTTATATTTATGATATGGAAAAGCCGGGTGGTGATCCGGAGATCATTCGGTTGGAAGACCTTGAAAAAGAATACTATCGGTTACAGTTTCTTGTGGACGAGGGAAACACAAATCTTCAGAGAGAAATGGAAGTTTCTATTGCTGCAGGTGAAATTGTAGGGTTGCTGTATGATGCACTGGCAAAACAATATGTTGATCCGACAACAGAGCGTGCAATGAAAAGCCTGAATATCCTATGTGTCAGAATGGTATTTTGCCTGTATGCAGAGGATGCCGGCATTTTTGGACAGCATGGCATGTTCCATGATTATCTGGAAGAATTTGATACAAGGCATATGAGAAAAGCTGTAATTGAGCTGTTCCAGGTGCTTGATACAAAACCAGAAGACAGAGATCCATACATGGAAGAATCTCTGGCACAGTTCCCATATGTAAATGGTGGGCTGTTTGCAAATGAGGATATTGAAATTCCACAGTTTACGGATGAAATCAGAAACCTTTTACTGGAAAAAGCCTCAGCAGATTTTGACTGGTCAGAAATCAGTCCGACTATATTTGGTGCGGTATTTGAGAGTACACTGAATCCTGAAACAAGACGCTCCGGCGGTATGCACTACACCAGCATTGAAAATATTCATAAAGTCATTGATCCGCTGTTCTTGGACGATCTGAAAAATGAGCTGAAAGAAATTCAGCAAATAACCGTTCAGAGAACAAAAGATAAAAAGTTGAGAGACTTCCAAACGAAGCTGTCAAATCTCCGGTGGCTTGATCCGGCATCTGGTAGTGGAAATTTCCTTACGGAGACATATATCAGTATACGGCGATTGGAGAATGAAGTCATAAAAGAATTACAAAGGGGACAGATTACTTTTGGCTTTGATGAATCTTCCCCGATTCATGTTTCTATTGATCAGTTTTATGGAATAGAAATTAATGATTTTGCTGTCACCGTTGCAAAGACAGCGTTGTGGATCGCAGAATCACAGATGATGAAAGAAACAGAAGACATCGTTCACATGAATTTGGATTTTCTGCCATTGACAACAAATGCGTTTATTGTGGAAGGCAATGCATTAAAACTGGATTGGGAAAGTATTGTTCCTAAAATGCAGTTATCTTATATCATGGGTAACCCACCATTTGTAGGAACTAAAAACATGAATACTGAGCAGAAAAAGGATGCAAAATTAGTTTTATCAGATTGGAAAAACTATGGAACCTTGGACTATGTTTCTTGCTGGTATAAGAAAGCCGCAGATTTTATTGATAATACGTTGATACATTGTGCCTATGTTTCTACCAATTCAATATGTCAGGGTGAACAAGTTGCAAATTTATGGGAACCTCTTTTTAAAGCAGGTGTGCAAATTGATTTTGCACATAGAACTTTTCAGTGGGATAGCGAAGCTAGTTTAAAGGCACATGTACATTGCGTAATAGTTGGATTTAGCCAGGTGGGTGGAAATGCAAAGAAAATATTCTCTGATGGGAGAATGACATTAGCAAAAAATATAAATCCATATCTTGTTGATGCGGATAACGTTTTCATTGTAAGTAGAAAAACGCCAATTTCTGATGTACCTAAAATGTATATTGGATGTGAAATGAAAGACGATGGAAACTATGTTATGACGGAAGATGAAAAAAATATATTTCTACAAAACGAGCCGCAGGCAGAAAAATATATACATCCCTATATGATGGGAAAAGATTTTATTGCGAGAAAATCGAGATATTGTCTTTGGCTGAAAGATATATTGCCATCGGAGTTAAAAAAATATCCTAAAATTATGGAACGGGTAAAGAACGTTCGTGAATTTCGGTTAAGTTGTCCAAGTCCTGATACTAACCATTATGCTGACAAGCCAACATTTCCAGTTCGACTCCGATATTATAGCGAAGATAGAATAAATCCGGCGTTAGCATTGCCGAAAGTATCTTCACAAAATCGAAGATATATTCCGATGGAGGTAATTGATGCCGATGTTATTGCTGGAAGTAAATTGTTTTTGATACCGGACATTTCTCTGTATCATTTTGGTGTATTGACATCAAATGTTCATATGGCGTGGATGCGAACAGTTTGTGGCAGATTAAAGAGCGACTATAGTTATGCAAGTAATGTGGTATATAATACATTTCCATGGCCAGAGCCGACCGCTCAACAACGACAAAAAATCGAACAGACTGCACAGGCAATCCTTGATGCCAGGGCCTTATATCCGGACAGCAGCCTTGCAGACCTTTATGATGAACTGACTATGCCGCCGGAACTGCGAAAGGCGCATCACCAGAATGATATGGCAGTCATGCAGGCATACGGATTTACAAAAGGCAGTGAAGCCTACAAAAGTGAAGCAGCTTGTGTTGCAGAATTGATGAAACTCTATCAGAAGAAAGTAGAAGAAATCGAAAAAAGATAACACGCCGGATACGGCATAAATCTCTTAGCAACGCTAAGAGCGCACTTCTATACAGGCAATTCCATCTGCCTGTATCGTGCGACCTGCGGTGCCATTCCCGGTTTTGAGAAATCTCAATCCGGGAAATATAGCGAAATCAGAGATTTCGGACAAGGGGAGTTTCCCCTTGCGGCACAGATGCCTATCCCCAATAAAGTTTGTGACTGAATATTTCAGATGCAGATATATAAAATGAAAGAAAGTGTGAAATCGGAATTGTGCGCCCAGACGAAGGGCGAATAGTCTAGCAGGTGGAAAGCCTGTCTGGTAAGGTCTAACCAACCACTAGTAGTGAGTCTTGGGTGGCTGTCAGTAATGGCAGTTGCTAAGCGTAGACAGCGAGGAAATAGAGAGTGTGATTGAGCCTCGAAATTTTGACATCTAGAAGGCTGACGCTTTAATTCCAGCGGAAAGCAACATAAACCAAGTCATTATGGTAAGAAGTGGTTTACTTCTGCGGGGTCAAAGAGCACTTTATGTTTCACATAGTGACTATTCAGCCAACTGGGGAGAGCCTATGGTTTCTTGCCTAGGCAAGTATGGCAAACAACTGCAAAACAGAAGAATGTCAAATGAACTATAGGCAGTCGGATAGCTTCATAGTACCGAGGAAATTGGGTAATGCCAAGGGAGGAAAGGGAGCTACATAATAATGGTCTTTCTGAGGACACATCAACCGTACTCAGGGACGGAGGTATTGATGGAAACAAAATTAGAAAGAATAGCAGAAATATCGGCAAGTACGCCGAGACCAGAGTTCACATCGTTGTATCATTTAATCAATAAAGACATGCTTCTACAATGTCATAAAGAATTAGACGGTAACAAAGCAGTCGGCATTGATGAGATTACTAAGAAAGAGTACGAGAGAAATCTGGAACAAAACATAGATGACTTGGTGGAGAGACTGAAAAGAAAATCATACAAGCCACAGCCATCAATTAGGGTATACATCCCTAAAAGCAATGGAAAACTTCGACCATTAGGAATTGCGTGCTATGAGGACAAAATAGTTCAATTAGCATTAAAGAAGATATTGGAAGCTATCTATGAACCGAGATTTCTGAACTGCATGTACGGATTCAGACCTAATCGAGGATGTCATGATGCAATAAAAGAACTATACAAGAGACTAAACAACACTAAAATCTGTTATATCGTGGATGCTGATATAAAAGGCTTCTTCGACCACATGAAACATGAATGGATTATCAAGTTCCTTAATCTCTACATCAAAGACCCTAACATTATCAGTCTCGTCAAGAAGTACCTAAAAGTTGGAGTGTTAGATGCTGGAGTACTGATGATGAATGAAGAAGGCTCGGCACAGGGGAATATCATAAGTCCAATCCTTGCAAATATTTACATGCATAATGTATTGACACTTTGGTATAAGTTTATCATTACCAAGGAGTGCAAAGGAGATAACTTTTTGATTGTCTATGCAGATGATTTTGTTGCAGGATTCCAATACAAGTGGGAAGCAGAAAACTATTATAAGCTTCTAAAAGAACGAATGGAAAAGTTCGGTTTGCAATTAGAGGAAAGCAAAAGCCGTCTATTGCAAAGTGGTGCTTACATTGCGAGGGCGAAGCAAAAGAGCGGTGAGTCTACCAGATTAGAGACATTCGACTTCTTGGGATTCACATTCTACTGCGGACGTTCACGCAAAGGCATGCCGTACATAATGCCAAAGACAAGTTCTAAGAAATTCAGACAGAAAATCCGAGACATTAAAGTATGGTTATATGCGAATAGAGACCAATCGTTGAAGAAACTAATGGGAATGCTTAATCTGAAGATAGTCGGTCACTATAGGTACTATGGCATTAGCTTTAATGGCAGAATGATTTCAAACTACAAGCAGCAAGTCAGAGAGCTTCTGTTTAAGGTGCTGAACAGACGAAGTGACAGAAAGAGTTACACAAGAGAAGGATTCATTGAAATGCTGAAATACTATCCATTGGCAACGCCAAAGATATATGTCAGCTTGTTTTGATACTGTAAATATTATTATGAAGAGCCGTATGCGGGAAAGCCGCACGTACGGTTCTGTGAGGGGCTTACATTGTGAGGTGTAAGTCTACTCGACTTATGGAGATAGACTATTGAGAACATACAAGAATAAAGACGAACTAAAAAATGAGATAAATAAAAGCTTTGCAAAGTATATTTCGGAGTTTAATGATATTCCAGAATCTTTAAAGGATAAGAGGGTTGATGAAGTTGACCGAACTCCGGCAGAAAATCTTGCTTACCAGGTTGGATGGACAACGCTCGTCCTTAAATGGGAAGCAGAGGAAAGAAAAGGTCTTCATGTCAAAACTCCTTCAGACGATTTTAAATGGAATCAGCTTGGTGAATTATATCAATGGTTCACTGATACATATGCGTACCTGTCACTGCAGAAGTTGAAAGATATGTTGAATGATAATATTAATTCTATTTATGCAATGATTGATTCGCTAAGTGAGGAAGAATTATTTAAACCACATATGAGAAAATGGGCTGACGAAGCAACTAAGACAGCTGTCTGGGAAGTATACAAGTTCATACATGTTAACACAGTTGCTCCATTCGGAACATTTAGAACTAAGATTAGAAAATGGAAAAAAATAGCACTATAACTTCTGATTTGCAGAATCAAGAAAATCGGAACTGATCAAGGAGAATAATCATATGCAAGATATAAAAAATGAAGAATATGTTACATGCCCTCGCTGCGAGAAAGAAGTCTATAAGGATGCAATAACTTGTCCGTTTTGTAACTTTGGTATTATGGCATGGCTTGAAGGAGAAATTAATGAGAATGGAGAGCCAGTGAAAAAGAGTTGTAAGCAAAAATTTTATTGACCAAGAAATTAGGAGGATTCATTATGAGTGAGAAAACAGAGATTACTTTCATGCAAACAAGACTAATCCGGCTTGCTTCAGAAGAATGGCATTTACCTGTTGAACAGATTATCCACTTGTTTAAAGAAGCTGATGTTCTTGGATATATAGAAAAATGCTATGGGATTTTTCATTGTGAGGGTGATGAAGCTGTGCTTGAAGACATTACAGAATTTCTGGAAGGAAAGGGGATAAAGATTAGTGCTTGAGTTAAAAGATGGATTTGTTCTCTATCATGGAAGTTATTGTGAGGTAAAAGAGCCAGATCTTGCCAAATGTGCAAAGAGAAAAGATTTTGGGCAGGGATTCTATTTAACTACATCCAAGGAGCAGGCAGAAAGTTTTCTGAGAACCTCAATAGCCAAAGCAATCGCAACCGGAACAATTGAAGAAGGACAGAAGTTTGGATATATTTCAACTTTTGAATTCAACCTTTCAGGAAATCTTGAAACGCATATTTTTGAAAAGGCAGATGTAGACTGGTTACATTGCATTGCAGCTCATCGAAAGAAAAAAATGTTTATCGAAGTGGAACGTGAAATGGCAAGGTATGATATCATTGCAGGAAAGATTGCGGATGATGCAACAAACGCTACCCTTACTGCTTATCTCGCCGGGGCTTTCGGGACAGCAGGCGATAAGGAGGCAGACGATTTCTGCATCAGACAGTTGTTGCCCAATAAACTAAAAGATCAATATTGTTTTAAAACAGAAGCAGCTATTGAGTGTCTGAAATTTGTGAAAGGTGAGAAGATATGGCTGAAGTAACAATTCCAAAAGAAAAAATGAATTATACAATCGATCTTCTTATCACTATGGTGACAGATGAGATTGCAGAAGAAACGGGCAAGGACAGAAAAGAGATATTGACAGATTTTCTTTGTTCAAAGACAGGAAAAGCACTGTATGATGAGAACACAAAGCTGTGGTGCAATGGTCCAGCATATATTGCTGAATTGTATAGGGAAGAGTTAAAGAAATCCGGATATCAGATTTGAGATGAATGCATATCCGGATGGCGTGAAAACTTCCGCTGTTATATCGTTGTGACAATTAAATATTTCAAAAGTTACTGAGGTCAGCATTTCCTAATTATGGAACAACGACCTCAGTTTTTTTATACCCAGGAATCGGCATTTATGAATGAACCGGTTCTTTTTATTTACATAAAAGAAGGAGGACGACAGAGTGAGCAGAGCAAAAAATCCGAAATACGAATCCATGTCGCTGGAAGAATTGAAGGCAAATATGGAAAAGAGCAGACAGGAACTGGAGGCGGCAATCCACAATAAAAATCTTCTGGAACAGAGAAAGAAACTGGTGGAACGTAGAGAACGTTCCCACCGGCTGATTGTCAAAGGGGCAGAGTTTGAGAAAGCGTTTCCATTGTCAAGGGATCTGGAACAGGAAGAATTTCAGGAGGTAATGAACCAGATGCGTAACAGCAGTTACAACAAGAGTGTTGTGCGGCAGAATTATATAGCTGCTTCACAAAAAGACAGACAAGAGATTGCCGAAGCAGTAAAAAAAACAGAGAAGGGAGATGACAGCTAATGGCACTGTATCATTTTTCAGTAAGACATGTATCCAGAGGGAAAGGACAGATGGTGGTCGCTTCCGCAGCCTATATTTCCGGGCAGAGGATTTTTGACAGTTATTACAACAAGATACACGATTATACAAGCAAGTCGGGTGTGGTATTTACAGAAATTCTGACACCGGAGTATGTGCCGGAGCGTCTGACTGACAGGGAAACCCTCTGGAACGAGGTGGAGCATGTGGAAAGGAACAACAAGGCGCAGCTTGCCTATTCGTTTGACATTGCCCTGCAGAATGAACTGACACTTGAGGAAAACATCAGACTGGCGAAAGAGTTCTGCCAGGAGCAGTTTGTGGCACGTGGCATGATTGTAGATCTGGCAGTCCATGAGGGAAAATCGGACAATGAAGAAGAAGCGGATAATCCCCATTTCCATGTACTTGTCCCAATCCGTCCTTTTACGGAGGAGGGAATCTGGGGCAATAAGCAAAGGAGGGAATATATTCTTGATGAGGATGGAAACCGGGTGAAGGATGCTAAAGGAAAGGAGATATTCAACGCTGTTTCCACTACCGGTTGGAATGACCCGGAACTTTTAAAGGAGTGGCGGAGGGCATGGACAGAGAAAGTAAATGGGAAATTTCGAGAGTGCCACATGGCAGCCAGAATCGACCACCGTTCCTACAAAGAACAGGGGATTGACCTGATCCCGACTATCCATGAGGGATATGAAGTCCGTGCAATGGAGAAAAAGGGAATCAAAACGGTGATCGGAGAATTGAACCGGGCAATCCGGCAGTTCAACCAGATGTTCATTTCCCTGAAAGAATCTATTCAGTGGATGAAGACAGCTTATGAAGAAATGAAAGCAGAGCTGGATCGCAGGCAGAACCCGACACTCCTGGAAAGCCTGCAGGACTATTATGATAAAAAGACACAGGGCAGACCGCTACTTCCTAATTTCTATGCGGAAATGAAACGAAAAGGGAAGAATCTCTCCGACTTACAGGAGTTTGCAAAAGCCATCAGTTATCTTCAGACACATCAGATAGAAACGATGGATGACTTGCAGGAACGGATTGAGGAATTGAACGGTGTTGTTTCTGTCAGCAAAAAAGAAATTTCCGAAAAGCGGAAACAGTTAAAGGAACTGGAGAATCTGGAAAAGATGGCAGAGGTGATTAAAACAAACCAGCCATTGATTGATGAGTATAACCGTTTCTTTTTCCAGAAAAAACGGGAGAAATATTACCAGCAGCACAAAAAAGAAATCAATTATTACCGTAAATGTGAACGGGAACTAAAACAGCATCTGGATCAAAATGGGAAAGTCCCAACTGCCAGATGGAAACGGGAGAAAGAAGAACTCCAGTCAGTGATCGAAGAGCTGAAAGCAGACAATCAGCCGTATCAGGAGGAACTTGCATTTGTAAAAAAGGTACAGAGCTGTGCGGATACTGCCAGACGTGACCGGGAAATGGCAGAAACAGATACTTCCGGGCGTTCAGAAGAAAAAAGGGAGAAGCAGACAAAGCTTCCGGCATTTAGTGCAGTCCAGGTGGAAGAGATTTTTGAAGAAAACGTTAAAGCAGAGCAACAGCCGGTGAACCAGTCGGAGCAGAAGCCAGAAAAGAAGACTTCTCTTCTGAGAAAACTGGATGAAAAGAAGAAAGAGTGTGCAGAGCGTGATGCAAAGCAACAGGAAGTGAAGAAAAAACGAAACCATGAGATGAGTTTATAATAGTCTGTCAGTAGGACAGACGGGAAAGGATGATAAAAAATGCAGTATACAGAAGAACAGATTACAAGAGCAAATCAGACAGACCTTGTTTCTTTTCTGAACGCACAGGGAGAACAGTTGGTGAAAAGTGGCAGAGAATACCGCTGGAAAAAGCATGACAGTGTGACAGTGTCCGCAAACCGGTGGTACAGGCATAGTCAGGGAAGGGGCGGCTATCCGGTGGATTTTGTGATGGAATTTTATAATGCCACATTTCCGGAAGCTGTCAAGATGCTGACCGGGGAGGAAGGCGAAGGCAGGAACAGTGCCTGCCCCGCCCCGTCCCCTGATTTCCGGTTACCAGAGAAAGAGGAAAATAATGATAGAATCATCAGATATCTGACAGAAAACAGAGGGATTGAAAAAAATCTGGTGGAGAAATGGATCAGCAGTGGGGATATTTATGAAGAAAAGAAGCACCATAATGTGGTGTTTGTCGGCAGAGATGCAGATGGTATTCCAAGATATGCCCATTGCAGGGGGACAGGTGAGATAAAATACCGGGGAGATGTGGCTGGATCTGATAAATCTTGCGGATTCAGTCACAGAGGGACGGATAATCAGTTGTTTGTGTTTGAGGCAGCCATTGATCTGCTCTCTTTTATCCAATTATTTCCAAAAGACTGGAAAAAGCGGAGCTACCTGAGTCTGGGTGGCACTTCCAGTGCGGCACTGATGGCTTTTCTTTCTGAACGCCCTCAGATTACTTCGGTTTTCCTGTGTCTGGATAATGACCAGGCAGGGAATGAAGCCTGTGAGAAAATGGTAGAAGAAATCCCGGATGGATACAGTGTCATCCGTCTGAAACCGTCCCAGAAAGACTGGAATGAAATCCTCTGTGATAAAAATGCTGACAGGAAGAAAGCAATCATCGAAACAGTTACAATGAAAGTACTGGAGAAGGAAGAACTGGTGCCGATGCTGTGCTATGAAGATATTGAGCAGACCAGCGTAGAATGGCTGTGGTTCCCCTATCTTCCATTTGGAAAACTGACAATCATTCAGGGCAATCCGGGAGAAGGAAAAACTTATTTTGCCATGATGTTGACAGCAGCCTGCACGAACCGGAAGACTTTCCCAAATATGGAAGAGATTGAACCGTTCAATGTAATATACCAGACTGCAGAAGACGGTATGGGAGACACAATCAAGCCGAGACTGGTAGAAGCCGGTGCTGATCTGAGCCGGGTAATGGTCATTGATGATACAGAAGAAGCACTGACATTATCTGATGACCGTATTGAAAAGGCTATCTGTCAGAATCAGGTCAGACTTTTAATCATTGATCCGGTACAGGCATTTATCGGTGCCGATGTGGATATGAACCGGGCAAATGAAGTCCGTCCGGTATTTCGAAAACTGGGAATGATCGCTGAGAAGACCGGCTGTGCGATTGTGTTGATCGGACATCTGAATAAATCTTCGGGTACGCAGAGTACTTACCGGGGACTTGGCTCTATTGATATCATGGCGGCAGTGAGGAGCCTGCTTTTTATCGGGAAAGTAAAGAAAGACCCGACAACAAGAGTACTGATCCATGAGAAAAGTTCCCTTGCACCTCCGGGTGAGACGATGGCATTTAAACTTGGAGATGAAGAAGGGTTCCGCTGGGTGGGAGCTTATGAGATTTCCGCAGATGATCTTCTGGACGGAAAGGAAGGAAAGCCGACAGAAACAAAGCTGCAGCGGGGAACGAAACTGATCTATGAACTGCTTGCAGACGGAAATGCAGTCACAATCCGGGAACTGGATGAAAAGGCAAAATCACAGGGGATCTCCCAGAGAACCATGCGTGAAGCCAGAAGCCGGATGAAAGAAGAACTGGATTATCAGATGAATGAAAAACAGGAAAATACCATTCGATTAAAAAAATAAAAGAGAATGGGTGACGGCAGGATTTTGGAGTGGACGGCAGGCTTTATAGATACCCTATTTGCCGCCTGCCGTCTGCCAGTGCAAGGCAATCGAACGAAAATAGTAGGTATCCATACGAAAATAAAAAAATGCAACCAACAGTCTGGGCAGTTAATCTGAAAAATGGATTAGCTGTTCTTTTTTTGCAAAAAATGGAGGTTTTACAATGGCAGCGAAGAAGAAAATCATCAATATCAGAGTATATTTTGACGGTGATCAGGACGCAAAAGAAGTATTTGCCGAAGTGATCGCACAGAAAATACGTGGCACGAAAACAAAAGATAAACTTGCAATAATGAAAGATAAGCAGTATAATGATTATGAGTTCAGTAATCTGAAATCTGCGTAGGATGTGCAACGTAACGGAGGTATCAGATGAACAACAGAAATATGAGTAACAATACAGACAGAAATGCAACATGGAGAGTTGGCGTATATTGCCGACTTTCCAAAGATGACGAACTGACCGGAGAGAGTGCCAGCATCTCCAACCAAAGGGACATTCTGGTGAATTACTGTCAGTCACAGGGCTGGCAGGTGGTGGATGTGTTTCAAGACGATGGTTATACAGGACTGAACACAGACCGACCGGACTTACAGAGACTTCTCAAAGCCTGTGAAAAAGGACTGGTGAATCTTGTAATCACCAAAGATCAGAGCCGACTGGGACGAAACCATGTACAGACAGGATTTCTGATGGAAGAGTTTTTTCCGAAGCATGGAGTAAGGTATATCGCATTATACGACAATGTGGATACCTTTGACGGGGACAATGAGATTGCTCCGTTTAAGAATGTACTGAATGAGATGTATTCCAGAGACATTTCCAAGAAAGTCCATGCGTCCTATCACCTGCAGGCAACCAAGGGCAAGTTTACAGGCGTTGTTCCACCACTGGGATATCAGAAAGACCCGGAGGAAAAGGGACATCTCCTGATTGACGATGAGACAGCACCGATTGTCCGGAAAATCTTCCAGTGGGCGGTGGATGGTCATGGGATTAACTTCATATCCAGAGAACTGGAACGACAGCAGATTCCCTGCCCATCATGGTGGCACCGGAAACGGGGGCTCCGTACCTATTACACAAAATGGGAAAAGAAAGACCCTGAAAATGGGAAATATGTATGGGATGAATCCTATCTGAAATCCCTGCTGATGAATCCCGTTTACTGTGGTGACATGGCTTCCCAGAAGAGGTACTATCGTTTTAAGATTGGCAATCAGGGAGATAAAGCTCCGGAGGACTGGATCACAGTCAGGGATACCCATGAAGCAATCATTCCACAGGATGTATTTGCTCTGGTACAGGCGAAGATGAAAGGCAGGAAACGCCAGACAGAACAGGGAGAATACAGTATGTTTGCCGGTTTACTCCGCTGTGCAGAGTGTGGCGGTGCATTAACATTAAAGAAGACACACACCAAAGACCAACATGAAGTTTATACCTGTTCCACTTATATCCATAAGGGGAAATCACACTGCACTCAGCACCGGGTGGACGCTGATGATCTGTATGATGCAGTCCTTACCAGAATCCAGGAATGTGCAAAAGCAGTCACCGGAGATGGAACAGAACTGGAAGACAGGGTAAAAGAGTTGTGTGAGGAAGATACGCAGGGACACAGAGACAGTCTGGAGAAGCTGGTATCAAAGCAGAAAGACCGTCTGGAGACGTTAGACCGGCTGATTGCAAAACTGTATGACGACCTCATCAATGACAAGATTACAGAATCTGTTTTTGATAAGATGTTGGAGAAGACACAGAAAGAGCAGGCAGATATCAAAAAGGAACTTTCCCAGAATGAGAGTGTGCTGAATACAGAAGAAAAACTGGATGCACAGTCCCAACAGTGGATTGACGATATCAGCGAGTATGCGGATATCAAAGAACTGGATGCCAATCTTCTGAACCGGCTGATCAGTAAAATCATTATCTCAGAACCGCAGGAGAAAGACGGAAAAGAAAATTACCGCCGTACTCCTGAAACGGTTACAATGGAAATTCATTTCAATTTAAAACCAATACCGGAGCTTGGAACCATCGAAAGAGGTTCCGGCTCCCATAAATAAGAAAAATCTATCAAAATTTAATCTATTTTAATCTTTTCAAGGCTCATTTCGAGCCAATATTTTCTCATAAAAGACATAAAACAGTTCATTCCCAGTGCCAGACCGGTTCCGATCAGGATCAGAGTCAGCTCATTCAGAGCAAAATTCAGACTATAATCCGGTGTCATCAGATAATGTGTACCCATTACCGCATTGACCGAAATCGTGTTCTGCCAGCCAAGAAGACAACAGCATACTACCATCAACAAGATATATACGATATAGTTCACCCACCCTGCCGGTGGAAAATGAAAACATACATAGATTAATCCCACGCACAGGAGGAAGGACATAATCCTGTCAACCGTCAGCTGAATCGTATCCTGTCTCGTGTCCTGCACGGTCAGAAGGGTAATGATCCCTGCTGATGTAGCATATGAGAGCTGTAAAAACTCTGCTGCTACAATCGCAATACCACTTCCAGCCGCTATTTTCAGCGCTTTCAACATAAGGCGCCTGTATTTATGTGAAGTCATAAAAATTCCTATTATTCCGTAGTCCTTATCGTCCTCTGTATACCAGACCCTGCTCGGAATCCATGGTTACAAACGTACCGGATTTCAGAATTCTGGTTGCATTCTTTGCCTCGGTAATAACCGGAATATCCAGGGCAATACCAACAATGGCGGCATGGGAATACCGGTCTCCCTGTTCGGTAATGATACCTGCGGCATCTTTGAGCTGCGGCATCATATCATTATTGGTTGCAGATACAACCACGATATCTCCTGGTCTAAATGTCTTTGCCAGGTCTTCTGCGGAATTGCAGACACATACATTTCCGGAAGCTTTCAGTGCATTACACCCTCTTCCGGTGAGCAGTGTATTTCCAGCCACCTGGACCTTCAACATATTGGTTGTACCGGACAATCCAAGCGGTACACCTGCGGTTATGACTACCAGATCGCCTCTGGAAATCAATCCCTTATCCTCCGTCAGCTTCACTGCATGGTCAAACAGCTCATCTGCCGTCTCCTCTTCCTGCATTTCTACTGGAATAACACCCCACATCAGGCTCAGCTGGCGGCATACTCTTGAATGGGTTGCACATCCGATAACCGGACAGGATGGACGGTATTTTGCAATTCGACCAACAGTACGACCAGATTTGGTTACGGCAACAATCGCTGCTGCATTCAGATCCATGGCAGTCGTACAGGTTGCATGGGAGATGGCATTGGTCACATCCGGGCGTTCTGCCAGACGTCTTGGTTTAAACTCTCGGGAATAATCAATATCCTTCTCGGTACGTTCTGCAATTCTCGCCATGGTGCGGACTGCCTCTACCGGATAAGCACCTGCAGCTGTCTCACCGGACAGCATAATTGCTCCGGTTCCCTGATAGATGGCATTTGCCACGTCAGAGGTCTCCGCACGGGTCGGACGCGGATTCTTGATCATGGAATCCAGCATCTGGGTCGCAGTAATCACCGGCTTACTCGCTTTCAGTGCCATCCGGATCAGTTTTTTCTGGATGACCGGCACTTCCTCCAGCGGAATCTCCACACCCATGTCACCACGGGCAATCATGATACCGTCTGCCACACGGAGAATCTCCTCACAGTTCTCCACTCCCTGCATATTTTCAATTTTCGCAATAATATGGATATACTGTCCGCCTTTTTCTTCCAGAATCTTACGAATTTCCAGAATGTCATTGGCAGTTCTTGTAAAGGAAGCTGCAATAAAATCATAATCCTGCTCAGCTGCAAACACGATATCCTCATAGTCCTTCTGGCTGACAAAGGGCATCTTCAGTTCTACTCCCGGAACATTCACACCCTTATGATTGGAGATGAAACCACCGTTTTTCACCTGACAGACAATCTCCTCACCTTCGATTTTCTGCACTTCCATGCCGATGAGTCCATCATCAATCAGAATGGAATCTCCCGGTTTTACGTCTTTATAAAGCTGCTTATAAGTAATGCTTACGATCTCTGCATTTCCAACGATATCTTCCGTAGTAAGAACGAAAGTCTGTCCTTTTTTCAGTTCGGCTTTTCCGCCCTCAATATCTCCAATCCGGATCTCTGGTCCCTTGGTATCCAGAAGTGCTGCCACCGGGAGTTCCAGTTCTTCCCGAAGTTTTTTCACCATATCCAGTCTTTTTTTCTGTTCCTCATGGCTTCCATGGGAAAAATTCATTCGCGCCACGGACATTCCTTCCAGCATCAGCTGGCGCAGTACATTCTCATCATCCGTAGATGGTCCCAAGGTACATACAATCTTCGTTTTTCTCATCTTCCATATATTCCTTTCCCTCATACTTCTATCTGAACAATCTTAATGTAACATTCGATTACCCTTTTTGCAACTGAAAAGAGTGTTAAAAATTTGCTAATATTGTGTAAAAAACTCCGATAAGAACCATCTCTTATCGGAGTTTTCATTACTGTTTCAGCGATTATTCATTTACACTGTAGTTCGGTGCTTCCTTGGTAATATGGATGTCATGGGGATGACTCTCTTTTAAGGATGCAGCGGAAATCTTTACAAACTGTGCCTTGGTTTTCAGAGTCTCAATATCCGGTGCTCCGCACAGTCCCATACCGGAACGAACTCCACCAAGCAGCTGGAAGATGGTATCCTCTACATAACCCTTGTAGGCAACTCGTCCTTCTACACCTTCCGGAACCAGCTTCTTCGCATCGCTCTGGAAATACCGGTCTTTGGAACCATTCTCCATAGCGGAAATAGAACCCATACCACGATATACTTTGTATTTTCTTCCCTGATATAATTCAAAAGATCCCGGACTCTCATCGCAGCCTGCAAAGATACTTCCCATCATGCAGACATTGGCACCTGCCGCCAGAGCTTTCGTGATATCTCCGGAATATTTGATACCGCCATCTGCGATAATCGGAATACCATATTTGTCAGCTACTTCGTAGCTGTCCATAACAGCGCTGATCTGCGGAACACCCACACCAGATACCACACGGGTAGTACAGATAGAACCAGGTCCGATACCCACCTTGACAGCATCTGCACCAGCTTTGATCAGAGCTTCGGTTCCTGCTCCGGTTGCCACATTTCCTGCGATAACAGGCACATCCGGGTACGCATTCTTCAGCATATCCAGGCAGCGGATAACATTTGCAGAATGGCCGTGGGAAGAGTCCAGTACCAACACGTCAACATGAGCCTCAATCAGTGCTTTGGCACGATCCAGAACATTCGCGGTGATACCAATACCTGCGCCGCAGAGAAGACGTCCCTGTGCGTCTTTTGCTGCCAACGGATATTTGATCTGTTTCTCAATATCTTTAATGGTAATAAGACCTTTCAGGTTGAAATCCTTATCTACGATCGGAAGTTTTTCTTTTCTTGCTTTTCCAAGAATAATTTTTGCTTCTTCCAGCGTAATGCCTACCGGTGCAGTTACCAGATTCTCAGAAGTCATGGACTCTTTGATCTTCTTGGAAAAATCAGTTTCAAATTTCAGGTCACGGTTGGTAATAATACCGACCAGTTTTTTCCCCTCAGTAATCGGCACACCGGAAATCCGGTATTTTGCCATCAGTTCATTAGCATCTGCCAGTGTATGCTCCGGACTCAGAAAGAAGGGATCTGTGATAACGCCGTTTTCGGAACGTTTTACTTTATCTACCTCTTCTGCCTGCTCCTCAATTGACATATTTTTATGGATGATACCAATACCACCCTGTCTGGCCATTGCAATTGCCATGCGGCTTTCTGTTACCGTGTCCATTCCTGCACTCATCAGCGGAATATTCAGTTTTACTGTCTTGGTAAGCTGTGTCTCCAGACATACCTGATTCGGGATCACTTCCGAGTAGGCCGGAACAAGAAGAACATCATCAAATGTAATGCTCTCACCGATAATTTTACCCATCTCGCTTCCTCTCTTTCTTATCGTATTTTTTGTTATTAGATATTCTAATAAGTATAACTAAACTCAGTAAAAAAAATAATAATTAATTAAGTTTTAAAACAGTCTAACAGATCACTTAAGTAATGTCAATGGGTTTTCTTGCAGAACGCAAAAAAGACTGCGGGAAAACCCGCAGCCTTTTGAAAATTCGGAAATTACATCATTCCCATTCCGCCGCCAGCCGGAGCTGCTGCCGGAGCAGGCTCTTTGATATTTGCAACGCATGCCTCAGTGGTCAGGAATGTGGATGCTACACTGGTAGCATTCTGCAGTGCAGTTCTGGTAACCTTAGCCGGATCCAGAATACCTGCCTCTACCATGTTGACATACTGCTCATTGTAAGCATCGAAGCCAACACCAACCTCAGACTCACGTACCTTGTTGATGATAACAGCGCCTTCCAGTCCTGCATTTACAGCGATGTGGAACAGCGGAGCTTCCAGTGCTTTCAGGATCACCTTACCGCCGGTCTTCTCATCACCTTCCAGCGTATCAACCAGTTTTGCAACCTCTTTGGAAGCATGGATGTAAGCAGATCCTCCACCGCAGATAATACCTTCTTCAACTGCTGCTCTGGTAGCTGCCAGTGCATCTTCCATACGAAGTTTTGCTTCTTTCATCTCGGTCTCGGTAGCAGCACCTACGCGGATAACAGCAACCCCACCGGACAGTTTTGCAAAACGCTCCTGAAGTTTTTCTTTATCAAATTCAGATTTGGTGTTCTCAATCTCAGCTTTAATTGTCTTAACACGATCAGCAATTGCCTCTTTGTCGCCAAGACCATCTACAATAACGGTAGATTCTTTCTGTACTTTTACAGATTTTGCACGTCCAAGCATATCAATGGTAGCATCTTTCAGTTCAAGACCAATCTCCTCGGAGATTACAGTACCACCGGTCAGGATTGCGATATCCTGCAGCATTGCTTTTCTTCTGTCACCATAGCCCGGAGCTTTTACTCCTACAGCAGTGAAGGTTCCACGCAGTTTGTTCAGTACCAGAGTGGTCAGAGCTTCGCCCTCGATATCCTCTGCGATGATGAGCAGTTTCTTACCGGACTGTACCAGCTGCTCCAGTACCGGGAGGATCTCCTGGATATTAGAAATCTTCTTATCAGTAATCAGGATGTACGGATCATCCAGAACTGCTTCCATCTTCTCAGTATCAGTTGCCATGTATGCGGAAATGTATCCACGGTCGAACTGCATACCTTCTACTACATCCAGCTCGGTCTGCATGGTCTTGGACTCTTCGATGGTAATAACACCGTCGTTTGCTACTTTCTCCATAGCGTCTGCAACCATATCACCTACTTTGTCATCTCCGGCAGAGATTGCTGCAACTCTTGCCATCTGATGTTTTCCGGATACTTTGCTGCTCATAGCTGCGATTGCTTCTACAGCTTTGTCAGTTGCTTTCTTCATACCTTTTCTCAGGACAATCGGGTTAGCACCTGCTTCCAGGTTCTTCATTCCTTCGTGGATCATTGCCTGAGCAAGAACAGTAGCGGTCGTAGTACCGTCACCGGCTACATCGTTGGTCTTGGTAGCTACTTCTTTTACCAGCTGTGCACCCATATTCTCGAACGGATCTTCCAGCTCAATCTCTTTTGCAATGGTAACACCATCGTTCGTGATCAGCGGAGCGCCAAACTGTTTGTCAAGAACTACGTTTCTTCCTTTCGGTCCGATGGTTACGCGGACAGTATCTGCAAGTTTATTAACACCGGCTTCCAGTGCTTTTCTGGCATCAACGCCATATTTCAAATCTTTAGCCATGATTCAATTCCTCCTGTCATACTGACATTATATTTTTGATTATTCTACAATTGCAAGAATATCATTCTGTCTTACGATAACGTACTCTTCCTCGTCAAGTTTTACTTCATTACCTGCAAACTTGGAATAGATTACCTGATCGCCAACCTTTACCTGCATGGTAACTTCTTTTCCGTCAACCATTCCACCAGGTCCTACTGCAACAACTTCTGCTGTTACCGGTTTCTCCTGAGATTTTGCTGCAAGGATAATTCCGGATTTGGTGGTCTCCTCTTTCTCTGTCTGCTTTAATACAACTCTGTCACCCAAAGGTACTAACTTCATGATAATTCCTCCTGTCATACTTCCATTTCATTTTATTAGCACTCACTTAAGTCGAGTGCTAACCTTTAGTCATTATATTAGTATGGTTGTAGTAAAATGTCAATGGGGAATTTTTAATTTTTCAAAATTTTAATAATTTTTACCGGGCATCCGGTTCTTTTCTACTTTTTCCAGCTCTTCAAACACACACTCATTGATGACCTTGATATTGGTTCCCTTCATTCCGGAGGAACGGGACTCAATGACTCCTGCACTCTCAAATTTGCGGAGAGCATTGACAATTACAGAACGGGTGATACCTGCTTTATCAGCAATACGGCTGGCCACCAGTGTACATTCGTCACCTTTCATCTCTTTAAAAATCAGAAGAATCGCTTCCAGCTCTGTTACAGACAGCGTGCTGATGGCAGACTGTACAATGTGCTGTCTGCGGATTTCCTCCGCATTTTCTTCGTGAACGGCACGCATCATCTCCAGACCAACAACCGTCGTGCCGTATTCACTTAAAATAATATCATCGATATCGTAATCATTTTCGTATTTATAAAGGAACAGTGTTCCCAGACGTTCTCCTGCAATATCAATGGGCGTCACCAGTGCGTGATACTTTTTAATATTCTCCACAGCAAATCCCAGTGTCTGCAGATTCACATTTTCTTTTGTGGAAAGAATTCCCAGAAGGCGCTCATTCAGAAGCGGATCAATAAGACCACCTACTTTATCTACGATCAGTTCATGAATCTCCTCTACGCCTTCGAAGCTGCTGATGCCCAGAACTTTTCCTTTTTTACTGATAACCAGAACATTGGAATTCAAAATATCTGACAGAACCCGGCAGATATCATTGAAGACCACTTTGCTGGAATTGTTATTATGCAGAAGCTTGTTGATTTTTCTTGTTTTGTCTAATAATTGTACACTCATTTTTCTCTCCCATATCCATGTAATATTCAGCGCCCCATTCAGAAAATCACCTTTTTACGGCGCTAACTGGCTCTATAAACGCACAAAGTGCAGCCACCCCACGCGGCTGCACTTTGCATATTAGCATATTTGTCTGTATATTTCAATCAATTCTGAAAATTATTTGTTTTCTTTTTCTCCGGTCTCTTCCTTCGGTGCTTCCGGGCGTTTCCATGATACGTAATCACAATCTGGATACCCCTCACAGCTATAAAACTTCCGTCCTTTGGAAGACCGTCTGAGTACAACTTCTTTTCCACACTTCGGACATTTTACGCCAATCTTTTCCAGATAAGGCTTGGTATTCCTGCATTCCGGAAAACCAGGGCAGGCCAGGAATTTTCCATGGGGGCCATATTTCACCACCATGTTCCGTCCGCACTGCTCACAGACCACATCAGACACTTCATCCTGAATCTTCACTTTTTCCAGATCCGCTTCTGCCTTCTCCACAGCTGCTGCCAGATCCGGATAGAAATTACTGACCACAGTCTTCCAGCTGACCTTTCCTTCTTCTACCATATCAAGAAGAGACTCCACATTTGCAGTGAAATCCGGTTCCACAATACTCGGGAAAGCCTGCTTCATCATATTGTTGACCACTTCACCCAGCTCGGTCAGATATAGGTTCCGTCCTTCTTTTGCCACATAGCGGCGGGCAATAATGGTACTGATGGTAGGCGCATAAGTACTTGGACGTCCAATGCCCAGTTCCTCCAGTGTCTTGACCAGTGCCGCCTCTGTATAGTGTGCCGGTGGCTGTGTAAAATGCTGTTTATCTTCCAGTTCCTTCAGCGTCAGTTCTGAATCCGGTCCCAGCTCCTTTAAAAGATTCAGGCTTCCACCCTTTTCATCATCCTCCTGCGTATAGACAGACATAAATCCATCAAAAGCGACAGAAGATGCAGATACGGTAAAGCGATAGCCGCCTCCATCGATCTTCACCGCCATCGTATTGTATCTGGCATCTGCCATACAACTGGCTGTAAACCGTTTCCAGATCAGCTGATACAGACGATACTGGTCTCTGGAAAGAGACTCCTTGATAGAAATCGGCAGTCTGCTGATATCGGTAGGACGAATCGCCTCATGGGCATCCTGGATCTTCTTGCCTGTTGCCTTTTTTGTCTCTCCATGGCGCAGATAATTTTCTCCATACTGTTCCCCGATATAGGACTCTGCCATGTGGGCTGCCTCATCGGAAATACGCGTCGAATCCGTACGAAGATAGGTGATAATACCTACGGTTCCCTGTCCTTCAATGTCAATTCCCTCGTATAACTGCTGTGCCAGACGCATGGTCTTGGAAGTGGAAAAGTTCAGCACTTTGGATGCTTCCTGCTGCAGAGTACTGGTGGTAAACGGCAGCGGTGCCTTCTTAGTACGTTCTCCCTTCTTCACATCAGTTACGGAAAACTCTGCACCATCCAGAGCTTTCAGTACCTGATCCATCTCTTCTCTGGAATGAATCTCCTTCTTTTCCTCCGGAGTTCCATAGAATTTAGCCGTCAATGGCTTTTTCTCACCTTTGACCTGAAACTCTGCATCCAGGCTCCAGTATTCTTCGGGTACAAATGCATTGATCTCTTCTTCCCGGTCCGCAATCAGGCGCAGAGCCACAGACTGTACACGGCCTGCACTCAAACCTCTCTTCACCTTCGCCCAGAGAATCGGGCTGATCCGGTAACCTACCATACGGTCGACCATTCGTCTTGCCTGCTGGGCATCCACCAGATCCATATCAATTTCACGGGCATGTTTGATGGATTCCTTCACTGCACTCTTGGTGATCTCATTAAAGGTAATCCGGTACATCTTCTTGTCTTCCAGTCCCAACGCTTTTGAAAGATGCCAGGAAATCGCCTCTCCCTCACGGTCAGGGTCAGTTGCGAGATATACTTTATCTGCTTTTTTTGCTTCCTTCCGAAGTTTTGCAAGGATATCCCCCTTGCCCCGGATGGTAATATACTTGGGTTCATAATCATGATCCACATCAATTCCAAACTGACTCTTGGGGAAATCCCTCACATGTCCGTTGGAAGCCACAACCTCATACTGGGCTCCCAGAAATTTTTTAATTGTTTTCACCTTCGCCGGTGACTCCACAATCACTAAATACTTTGCCATCTGTAATTTTTAAATCCGTCCTTACATAATGATTCTTCTGAATTTCCCTGATAAGTCCTCTAAGCTCCAGTCCTGTAAGAACTGCGAGCACTCTGGAAGCGGGAAAACCTGTTCTTCGAACCAGTTCTTCCAGACTCGCCGGTTGTAAACGTATCCAACTATACACGATATTTTCTTCCTTTGCAAGTAAAATTTTTGTGTTTTTTTCGGGAAGAGCTGCCTCTTTTTCAGAAATTCCAAGGGCTTCCAGAATCGTTTCCGGACTTTCTGCCACCCCGGCACCCTGCCGGATAAGATCTAAACACCCCCGGCTTAACTCATCCGTTATCCGTCCCGGGACTGCCCATACATCCTTTCCCTGTTCCAGCGCAAAGTCCGCGGTAATCAACGAACCGCTTTTTTCTCTGGCTTCTACCACCAGTACCAGATCTGATAATGCACTAATCATTCTGTTGCGTGCCGGAAAATGATATGCCAGCGGCGGCTTCCCGGGCGGCTGTTCCGAAAGAACTCCTCCGGTCTCACAGATTTTTTCATACAATGCCTGATGCCCGGATGGATAGCAGATATCCACACCACAGCCTTCCACAGCAAAGGTGTCTCCTCCTGCTTCCAGTGCGCCTTCATGAGCCATGCCATCAATTCCCCAGGCCAACCCACTGATAATCTGCACGCCGGCGCCTGCCAGTTCCCGTGCAAAATACCTTGCAGTCTCATTTCCATAGACAGTGGACCTTCTGGCTCCCACAATAGCCACCGTCGGCCGATGTTCTTCCGGAAGTCTCCCGATTCCCCACAGCACCGGCGGCATGCCTTTTAGTTTCCGCATACGTTCCGGATAATATTCTTCCTCCCGGCAGATCCGGAAAATGCTGTTTCTTCTATTATATATGATGTCCACCCCCTCGTTACTCCCAGATTTTCTGATCTGCAGACCGATAACCAATGGCTTCCAGAAGATGGGGTTCCCGGATATTTTCTTCCCCCTCCAGATCCGCAATGGTTCTGGCCACTTTAATGATCCGGTGATACCCTCTGGCACTTAAATTCATCCGTTCAAAAGCCAGTTCCATAATTCGCTGCTCTCTTGTTTCCAAGCTGCAGAATTCCCGGAGCGCTGCAGCCTTCAGATGAGAATTATATTGCCAGGTACAATGTTCATAGCGCTTTTTTTGAATCCGTCTGGCAGCCTCCACCCGCTCCCGGATTGCTGCCGAACTTTCATTTTCCGCTGTTGTGGAAATATCCCGATATTCCACCTTGGGCGTCTCCATGCAGATATCAATCCGATCCAGTAAGGGGCGTGAAATTTTCCTGAGATATCGATTTACCTCACCTGGCAGACAATGACACCTGCTGCGATCTGGATAGTAACCGCACTTACAGGGGTTCATCGCCGCTACCAGTTGAAACCTTGCCGGCAAACTATACTTTCCCTCTGTTCGGCTGATGGTAATCTGTCCTTCCTCCATGGGCTGCCGGAGCACTTCCAGTGCATTTCTCGAAAATTCTGGCAGCTCATCCAAAAATAACACACCTCCGGTGGCCAGACTGATCTCACCTGGATGAATTCTTCGCCCACCGCCTGCCAGTGCATTTGCAGAAATAGTGTGGTGAGGAGAACGGAAAGGTCTTCTGGTAATTAGACCTCCCTGCTCTGCCAGCAGGCCGCAGGCGCTGTAAACCTGGGAAATCTCCATACTTTCTTCCAGGGATAGTTCTGGCATAATGGACGGCATCCGCCTGGCAATCATCGTTTTTCCAGCTCCCGGACTTCCAATCATCAGGAAATTATGCATGCCCGCCGCCGCAATTTCCGCAGCACGTCGAACTCCCGCCTGTCCGTTTACCTCTCTGAAGTCCTCCCCCGGCAGCACTTTCCCCGGTACCCAGGTCTGCACTTTTTCTGTCCGCTCCCGGCAGACATATTCTGACAGAAGACACTCCAGCAGATCTTTCATACTTCCAATTCCCACAACATCAATGCCCCTTATCCAGGAACCTTCCCCTGCATTTTTCTTCGGAACCAGACAGCACCTGCATCCCAGTTTTTTTGCTAAAAGCACCGTTTGCAGCACTCCTCCCACCGGATACACCTGGCCATTTAATCCCAGTTCTCCTACTATCATAACATTTCTGACAAATTCTTCCGGCAGAATTCCAAACGCCGCCAGGAGGGCTGCTGCTACCGGGAGATCATACCGGGTTCCCTGTTTTCTGATATCCGCCGGCGAAAGATTCACCGTAATTCTTTTTGGAGGGATCTGAATCCCTGTATTTTTCAGCGCCGTGCGTACACGGTCGGCTGCTTCTCTTACTTCCGGTGACAGGTCTCCTACCATACAGAACATGGGCAGACCGTCGCAAACATCTGCTTCCACCTGTACCGGACGCGCTTCTACCCCCAGCACCGCAGCTGACAATATCATACTGAACATTGTGTGGTTCCTCCATCAATTGTAAACTGGAAAAATCTGCGATTTGCATTTCAGAATTTAGACATGGTAAGTATAACACAGTTCTCCCCGGAACTCAATCTTCAAAACAAGCTCGCAAATGGGTCAGGGCATTTTTCTCAATCCGGCTGATATAGGATCTGGAAATTCCTAGTTTTTGGGCAATTTCCCGTTGTGTATATTCCCTTCCGTGATAAAGTCCATACCTCATAATCAGCACCTGCCGCTCCCTTGGCGTCAGCACCTCCTCCAGAAGCCGGTACATTTTGGCGGTATCATCTTTTAGACCAATCTGTTCCAGTGCCTCTGGAGCCCCACTCTCGATGACATCCAGAAGTTGGATCTCATTGCCCTCTTTGTCCGTCCCAATGGGTTCATAATAAGACGACTCTTTCATATATTTTTTCTTCGCCCGCAGGTACATGAGCAGTTCATTTTCCACACACCGCGCTGCATAAGTTGCCAGTTTGCTTGCCTTTTCATGATTGAAGGTATCCACAGCCTTGATAAGACCAATGGTTCCGATGGAGATCAGTTCTTCCATATCATCTTCCGCTGACTGGTATTTTTTTGTAATATGCGCTACCAGCCGCAGGTTATACTCGATCAGGATACGGCGCGCCTCTCTGTCTCCCTGCCGCAGTCTGTGCAGATAATATCGTTCCTCTTCTGCCGTAAGGGGTTTCGGAAAAGTCCTCAAAAAAAGACACCTCAGCGCGGATTTATTACATCTTATGTAGTAAATCCGCAAGAAGTGCCTTTCCTTTTTTATCTTATGTTTTTAGTTGGCAGAGTCATCCTTTCTCCGCAAAATATCCATCTGGTCCGGTATCTGTGTGAGTTTTACCCGCAATGCCTGTTTTGCATGCGGTGCACTCTCCTGGGCATTTCCATCCAGATCCCAGATTCCTTCCACCTTGGTCAACACATTCCGACCATCCGGTTTCATGATTTCAACGGTCTCTCCAACGGAAAATTTGTTGCGCTGTTCCAGTGCAAACCGTCCCTCAGCATCTGCCTCTCCGGCAATACCCAGATAAACGTAATCCTTGTCATAGGTATTGCTGTCATAAATCTGAGAGTTTTCATCTGGCTTTCCATAGAAAAATCCGGTGGTAAATCTCCGATAGGTACATCCGGTAATCTGCTGTTCATACCAGGACATGTTCTTCTCATAAACATCCCTGCCCTGTGCCAGATCGTCCAAAGCTTTCCTATAGGTACGTGCTACCGTTGCTACATAGAGGGCCGTCTTCATACGTCCTTCGATTTTCAGACTGTCAATTCCGGCATCCACCAGATCCGGCAGATGATCGATCATACACAGATCTCTGGAGTTGAAAATATAGGTTCCTCTCTCATTTTCATAAACCGGCATATACTCACCCGGTCTTGTCTCTTCCACCACAGAATATTTCCAGCGGCAGGGATGGGTACAGGATCCACGGTTAGCATCCCGACCGGTAAAGAAGTTACTCAGAAGACATCTTCCGGAATAAGAAATGCACATAGCTCCATGTACAAAGGTCTCTATCTCCAGGCTGTTTGGAATATGATTCCGGATTTCCTTAATCTCTTTCAAGGATAACTCACGTCCGGTTACTACTCGGGTGGCACCCTGTCGATGCCAGAATAGAAACGTCATATAGTTGACATTATTTGCCTGGGTGGAGATATGAATATCAATCTCCGGGCAGACTTCTTTTGCAATGGTAAACATACCCGGATCAGAAATAATCAGCGCATCCGGTCTGATAGCTTTCAGCTCCTCGAAATACGCTCTTGCACCTTCCAGATCTTCATTATGGGCCAGAATATTAGCCGTCACATATACTTTCACTCCATGGTCATGGGCATAACAGATTCCCTCCGCCATATCCTCCATGGAAAAATTCTTCGCTTTTGCACGGAGTCCAAATGCCTCCCCGCCGATATATACCGCGTCCGCGCCGAAAGTAACTGCTACCTTCAGAACTTCAAGGCTGCTGGCCGGCACCAGCAGTTCCGGCATTTTTTTCATCATTGTTCTTCCTTTCTTTCCTGCAGTTTCCGCTTCTTCACACTGACTGTCACGCCATCTCCCAGCGGAAGAATGGATGTGGCCAGTTCCTCACAGTGGGTAATGGTATACAGATACTCCCTCATTCTGGCATGAATGGTGCGGTCTCTTCTCTCTACTGCAAACCGGGACTGTACTATATTTCCATCCTGCAATACATTGTCCGTTACCAGAATTCCTCCTTCCGGCAGCATTCGGAGCAGCTCCGGAAGATAGTAAATATACTGTGCCTTGGCGGCATCCAGAAACATAAAATCATAGGGGCCCGAAAGCCCCTTTAACAATTCCATTGCATCTCCGGGCAGAAGCGTAATCTGCTCCTCTTTTCCTGCTTTCTGAAAATTTTCCCTGGCAATAGGAATCCGCTTCTCATAATTCTCAATCGTGGTAATTTTACAGGCGGGATCCACATATTCACTCATGAGAAGTGCTGAAAATCCCACCGCAGTTCCGATTTCCAGAATCTGTGTCGGACATTTCATCTGCACTAACATTTTCAAAAGGCTCTGGGTCTCCTTCCGGATAATCGGCACCCGGTTTTTAAGAGCCGTCTGCTCCAGTTCTTCCAGAAACGGAATTTCCTCCAGACTCAGGGAATTGATATATGCCGTTATTCTCTCATCTACGATCATGTGTTATCTCCTGAGTCATCGACTTCTCCTGCCATAATTTTCATCATCTCCCGCGGAGTCATGGATGTATTCAGCACATAGGTGCCTTCCTTCAGCTTATCCCCATATTTGGTTACTTTCAGCTGGACCTTAAATACATCCGCACTTTCCACCAAACCTTTGCGTTCCAGGAGCTTTGCTACCTTTCCCGCAGACATATCTTTGGTAATCGTTACACTCACATCCCGGCCAGGTTCCGGATCTACCGCCGTATCCGATACGACACCATAGCAGTAATTATAGGTGGTCTGTCCTATTCTGAAAATTGCTGCTACCACAAGAATCAGTATCGCCAGCCGTAAAAAGAACAGTCCCAGCGACAGCATCCAGTTTCCTTCCTTCATGTTTCGTAAACTTCCTCTCTTATACCTCCATGATGATCGGAAGAATCATGGGATTTCTCTTCGTCTTCTTTCTAATATAGTCTCCCAGTGCATCCTTCATCACGTTCTTCATCTTACCCCAGTCGGTAATATGACGATCAAGACATTTCTCCACTGCATCATAAACAACAGCTCTTGCCTGCTCCATCAGATCTTCTGATTCTCTTACGTAAACAAAACCTCTGGATACAATGTCCGGTCCGGACAGCAGCGTGTTGCTTCCCTTATCCAAGGTCAGGACAATAATCATGATACCATCTTCTGCCAGGTGCTGGCGGTCACGCATGACAATACTGCCCACATCACCGACACCAAGTCCGTCTACAAAGATGGCTCCTGTGTGTACTTTGTCTACCACTTTTGCAGACTCTGCATCCATCTCAATGACATCACCGGAACGAAGGACAAAAATATTTTCCTTCTCAATGCCCAGTTGTGCAGCAATCGAAGCCTGTGCTTTCAGATGGCGGTACTCACCATGTACCGGAATGGCATATTTCGGATGTACCAGGGAATAAATTAGTTTGATCTCCTCCTGACAGGCATGTCCGGATACATGGGCATCCTGGAAAATAACATTGGCACCCTTTGCAGACAATTCATTAATCACCTTGGACACTGCCTTTTCATTTCCCGGAATTGGATTGGAACTAAAAATAACCGTATCTCCCGGCATAATATGCACTTTGCGGTGCAGATTCTGCGCCATTCTGGACAGAGCCGCCATGGACTCTCCCTGGCTTCCGGTGGTAATCAGTACGGTTGCCTCCGGCGGATAATTGTTCAGCTGTTCAATATCAATCAACGTATTATCCGGCACATTGATATATCCAAGTTCTGCAGCCGTGGTAATGACATTTACCATGCTGCGTCCTTCAATGACTACTTTTTTATTGTATTTATAAGCAGAATTGATAATCTGCTGTACACGGTCTACATTAGATGCAAAGGTTGCCACGATAATTCTGGAATTACAGTGTTCTGCAAACAGAGTGTCCATGGTTCTTCCTACGGTCTTTTCAGACTGGGTAATGCCCGGGCGCTCTGCATTCGTACTGTCGCACATCAGTGCCAGCACACCTTTCTTACCAATCTCCCCGAAACGCTGCAGATCAATACTGTCTCCGTATACCGGCGTATAATCTACTTTAAAGTCTCCTGTATGCACCACGGTTCCTGCCGGGGAATAGATTGCCAGTGCGGAGGCATCCGCGATGCTGTGGTTGGTCTTAATAAACTCCACGCGGAATTTTCCAAGATTAATAGACTGACCGTGACGTACCACTTTCCTCTTCGTGGTGCGGAGCATATTATGCTCTTTTAATTTGTTTTCAATAAGGGCAATGGTCAGTTTGGTGGAATATACCGGCACATTGATATCCTTCAGAATATATGGCAGTGCGCCGATGTGATCCTCATGTCCATGAGTGATCACGAATCCCTTTACTTTGCTGATATTCTGCTTCAGATAGCTCACATCCGGAATGACCAGGTCAATTCCCAGCATATCGTCCTCCGGAAATGCCAGACCGCAGTCCACAACAACAATACTGTCTTCAAATTCAAAGGCAGTTATATTCATTCCGATCTGCTCAAGTCCGCCCAACGGAATGATACGCAATTTTGAATTGTTCACATTTTTCAAAAAAGTAACCTCCTGTTTATATTCTTGTATTTACTTTTATATTTCAGAACAGTCACACGCTGTCCTATCGTTCGATCTCCACATCATCCAGAAGCTGCTCAAATACAGTCAGAACCGCACTCAGTTCCTGTTCATCCTCCACAATTTCATAGAGGCTCTCCTGCTCTTCTTCAGATGCCATATCTTTGAGTATCAGGCACTCTCCGTCATCCTCTTCTGAATCTGCTACTAAAAGATAATTCACTCCGTTCACACGGGTCTGTTCCAATACATAAAACTCTGCCTGTTCTCCGTCTTTTCCCTGAAAGGTCAATTTTTCCATTATTCTCTCCTGTTGCTCTCCGCATCCAGATATCCCTGAAGGATGAATACGGCTGCAATCTGATCTATATGCTCTTTTCTATGCTCCCTGCGTACACCGCTTTCCATCAGCGTTCGTTCCGCTGCTACCGTCGTAAGCCGCTCATCCCACATAACAACAGGCAGACCTGTTCTCCGTTTCAGCATTTCTGCAAATTCCAGAGATTTTTCAGCCCTGTCGCCAATGGTATTATTCATATTTTTCGGAAAACCAAGTATGATTTTCTCTATCTCATACTCCCTGCACAATTCCTCAATTCTGGCCAGCGTCCGGCGCAGTTTCGTCTCCTGCGGTCTGCTGATAGTCTCCACCGCCTGAGCGGTCAGTAAAAGAGCATCACTAACTGCGACTCCTACTGTTTTGGAGCCGTAGTCAAGTCCCATTATTCTCATCTTCTGCCTATCCCTTTACTGTCTTATCAATATATACTCTCAATAACTCTTCCACCAATTCATCCCGTTCCACCTTCATAATCAGGCTTCTGGCTCCCTTATGACTGGTAATGTAAGTTGGGTCTCCTGACATAATATATCCTACAATCTGGTTCACAGGATCATAACCCTTCTCGGTCATGGCCTGGTATACCAGCTGAAGAATCTCTCCAACCTTTAATTCCTGATCGGACTGAATTTTAAAATACTGTGTATTGTCCAGTTTCTTCATAGTCCCACGTCCTCAACTGTAGTCTCTACTTAGTTTACTATACTATTGTGTAAAATTCAATGGATATTTTCCGACAGACTTCGCCGTCAAATCCGCTTTCCCTGCAGAATTCCTTCTTTTTCCATTAGTTTTTCCACATGGACCGTAACGATTTCTCCTGCAGATACACTGCCCTCCGGCACAACAATTTTCACATATTCCTTCGTATGTCCCACCATAAAGGTCTGCCCGCTCATCTTGTGCTCTTCTTCCACCAGAATCTCCTGGTTCCTTCCCACCAGACGTTTCCGGTAAATGGTACTATTCTGTTCTGACAGCTCCAACAGCACATCACTTCTGGCCGTCTTCACCTGCTCCGGAATCTGATCCGGCATCCGGTCGGCCTTCGTTCCTTTTCTTCTGGAATACTTGAACACATGGGTTTCATAGAAACGGATTTCCTTCAAAAATGTGAGCGTTTCAGCAAATTCTTCCTCCGTCTCACCTGGAAATCCTACAATCACATCGGTCGTCAGAGCCGGTTCATCAAAATACTGTCTCAGTCTCTTACAGCACTGGCGGAATTCTTCCGTATTGTACTTGCGATTCATCCGTTTCAACGTCGCATCGCATCCGCTCTGCAGAGACAGATGAAAATGAGGGCACAGTTTCGGTTCTTCCGATAAGCCTTTTACAAACTCTTCTGACATAATCCGTGGTTCCAGCGAACCGAGACGAATTCTCTGAATTCCCTCAATCTTTCCGATTTCCTGAATCACAGATAGCAGCGTTTCTTTCTCCAGATCCACGCCATAGGAATCCAGATGAATCCCTGTCAGGACCACTTCCTGATAACCATTTTCTGCCAGCCGCTTTGCTTCTGCCACTACATCTGCAAGTTTTCTGCTTCTCACACGTCCTCTGGTGTAGGGGATAATACAGTAGCTGCAGAACTGGTTGCATCCATCCTGAATTTTCATGAATGCGCGGGTATGTCCGGCTGTCCGGCTTAAAGACAGCTCTTCATACGTATGCTCTCTGGCCAGATCATGAACATAAGATGCCGTATGTTCTTTCTCCCAATTTTCCAGAATCTCCGGCAGTCTGGTCTTCTCATTATTTCCAATCAATATATCCACAGCTGCATCCTTAAGGAGCTCTTCCCCTGCTGCCTGCACATAGCAGCCTGCCGCAATAACCACTGCGTCCGGATTCATTTTTTTTGCACGATGAAGCATCTGACGGGATTTTCGATCTGCCATGTTGGTAACGCTGCAGGTATTTACAATATACGCATCTGCCTTCTCATCAAAGGGAACAATTTCATATCCGCATTGTTCCAGAATTTCCTGCATTGCCTCTGTCTCATAGGCATTTACCTTACATCCAAGGTTATGCAATGCTATTTTCTTCATATTTTCCTCCGAAAAAAATTTTTCACTTTCCCATTGACTTTCACTCCACAAGTCTTTAATATGATAGAAGAAAAAATACATTTGAAGGAGGAACGTTCAATGAAAACAGTTCATATTTCATTAAATTCTATTGATAAAGTTAAAGCTTTCGTAAATGAAATCACGAAGTTCGACAATGATTTCGACCTGGTATCCGGTCGTTATGTCATTGATGCAAAATCTATCATGGGTATCTTCAGTCTGGATCTTTCCAAACCGATCGAGCTGAATATTCATTCAGAAAGTAATGTCGATGAGATTTTGGAAGCACTTACTCCCTACATCGTAGATTAATCTTTGTTATTTCATGATGCCGCAGGAATGATCATCCCTGCGGCATTTTTATTACTGAATTTCAATAATTTCTTCTGTTTCCAGTGCGTGGGCTACCATCTCGTCGATCTTCTCTGCCAGCGCATGTTCAGACTTACGGATGATGTCCACTCTCGGTTTGGTTACCGGATGTTTGGCAACGAATGTCGTACAGCAGTCTTCGTAAGGAAGAATGGAAGTCTCATAAGTATCAATCTTCTTAGCAATCGTCACAATATCTTCTTTATCAAAGGCAATGAGGGGGCGAAATACCGGCAAAGTACATACATCGTTGGTCGCTGCAAGGCTCGGAACGGTCTGGCTTGCTACCTGTCCGATGCTTTCTCCGGTGATCAGGGCCAGACATCCGGTATTTTCTGCCAGCGTCTGTGCAATCCGCATCATGTAGCGTCTCATGATAATGGTCAGCTCGTCATGGGGACACTGATCGTAAATATACATCTGAATATCCGTAAAATTAATGACATGCAGTTTGATCGGTCCTGAGTAAGCTGCCACTTTCTTTGCCAGGTCTACCACCTTCTGCTTTGCCCGTTCACTGGTATATGGCGGTGCATGAAAATAAACCGCATCAATATAAACACCACGCTTTGCCACCATGTAACCTGCTACCGGGCTGTCAATTCCACCGGATAACAGCAGCATGGAACGACCATTGGTTCCCAGCGGCATACCGCCGGTTCCCGGAAGGATCTCGGAATAAATATAAATTCTTCCACGGATCTCAATATGAATGGTCACATCCGGTTTGTGTACGTCAACGGACATTTCCGGAAACGCATCCAGTATCCGGCCACCAAGCTCAGCATTGATAGCCATGGACTCCATCGGAAATCCTTTGTGTGCTCTTCTGGTATGGACTTTAAAAGTCTTCTTCTGACCTGCATACATTTCTCTGACATAATGTAATACATGTTCGGAAAGTTCTTCAAATCCTTCTCTTTCAACAATGACTACCGGGCAGATACCCACAATTCCAAATACTCTCTGAAGAGCCTCCACTGCCTCTTCATAATCAAAGACACCGTGGGCCTCCACATAGATTCTTCCTTTTTCTTTGGTGACAACAAAGCTGCCTTCTACATTCTCCAGTACCTGTTTGATACGATCTACCAGAGCGTCCTCAAAGACATACCGGTTCTTTCCCTTGACACCGATCTCACCATATTTAATCAAAAATGCCTGAAACATATTTTTCTCCTTTATCGGCGGACATAACGCCGCAGCATGGGAAGCAGCTCCCGCAGTTCCCTTACACAATAGTCTGTCTCTTCTTCGGTAGTTTCAAAGCAGAAACTGAACCGAATGGTGCTTCCCAGCAGATCTTTTTCAACGCCCATACTTTTCAGTGTATGGCTGACTGCCGGTTTGTTGGATGAGCAGGCAGAACCTGCAGATACATAAATGCCTTTTTCCTCCAACGCATGTAACAGCACTTCACTTCTCACATCTCTGAAACTGACACTGACAATATGGGGCGCACTGTCCCTGCCGGTCCGTCCATTCACTTTCACATCATCCAGTTCTTCTATCTGTTTTACAAACCGCTCCTTCAGTGCATATAGCCGGTCTATTTTTTCATCCAGATTTTCATAGCATTCTTTGGCAGCCTCGGCAATTCCTGCAATTCCCGGCACATTTTCCGTCCCTGAACGCATACCTTTCTGCTGACCGCCGCCCAGAATCATGGGATGGATCTTTAATTTACTGTTCACATAGAGAATTCCTGTTCCTTTCGGTCCATGAATCTTGTGTCCACTGACAGATAACAAATCAATGCCTTCTTTTTTGGGCCAGATCCGGTATTTTCCATAAGCCTGAATGGCATCTACATGAAAAATAATTTTGGAATCATAATCCTTTACCAGCTTCGCAATTTCGTCCACCGGCTGGACCGCTCCCACTTCATTATTCACATACATAACGGAAACCAGAATCGTCTCCGGGCGAAGTGCTTCTTTTAATGCTTCCAACGAAACAATGCCGTCCTGATCCACCGGAAGATAGGTCACTTCAAAGCCCTGCTCCTCCAGATATTTCATGGGATTGTCTACGGATGCATGTTCCACAGAAGTAGTAATCAGATGATTTCCACTTCTTTTGTTAGCCATGGCACTTCCGATCAGCGCCAGATTGTTGGACTCTGTTCCGCCGGATGTAAAATAAATCTCTTTTTCATCTACTTTCAGGTTTTTTGCAAAAAAATCTTTTGCCTCCCTGATATAATGTTCCGCTTCCACGCCCTTGGTGTGCATGGAGGAAGGGTTTCCAAAATCTTCCCGCATGGCCTTCATAACCATGGCTGCTGCCCCTTCCGAGCAACGGGTGGTGGCGGAATTATCCAAATACGCTTCCATTTTCTTCTATACCTCCAGCTGAAACATAAGCACAGATAAAATGCAAAGTCCTGCTGTCTCTGTTCTTAAAATTCTTTTTCCCAATGTAATAGGACGGGTACCTGCTTCCATGGCTGTCGCCACTTCTTCTTTTTCCAGTCCCCCCTCCGGTCCGATAAAAATACCGACTGACTGTCCTCTTTTCATGTCCATCAGCAGCCTACGAGTCTGTTCCATCGGTGTCTGTCCTTCCTTTGTCAGAAGTTCGTCTGCGCATTCATAGGGAATAAGCCTTATATCCAGACGCTCCGCATCTTTTAAAGCCTCTTTAAAGGATACCACCGGTCCCACTTCCGGGATCACTGCTCTTCCGGACTGTTTGGCCGCACTCTCTGCAATGGCCTGCCATCGTTTTCGCTTACTCTCTGCCTTCTTCTGGTCCAGCTTCACCACGCAGCGTCTGGACGCCACCGGAACCACCCGGGCAGCTCCCAGTTCTACTGCTTTCTGGATAATCAGCTCCATTTTATCTCCCTTGGGAAGACACTGATAAAGCACCAGCTCCGACGGCAGCTCTACGGATACTTCCCTGCGCTCCAGAATCTCCGCCCGGACCGCATCTTCTTCCAGAAGTGCTACTTTACAGCCATATTCATGACCGAATCCGTCACTGACCGTGATCTCTTCTCCCGGCTTCATACGGAGTACATTTTTCATATGATTCACATCGCCGCCCAGAATCTCCACATAGTCTTCGTGCACCTGACCCGGTTCCACAAAAAAATGATACATATTCTTAATCCTGTCTCTTACGGGCAGTTACGGATACCCATTCGCCCTGATGATTTACTTCCAGTACTTCCAGTCCTGCATCCTTCACTGCCTTCACAACCGTTTCTTCCTTATCATCAATGATGCCCGATGTAATGTAAAGGGCACCAGGCTTCATCTGTGCCAGAATAACCGGAGTCAGCGGCACCAGCACCTCTGCCAGAATGTTGGCTACGACCATATCGTATTTTTCATAGCCGACTGCCTCCTGTACTGCTTTATCATCAATGATATTTCCCAGCATTACTGTATACTTATCCTCTTCCACGCCGTTCACTTCCATGTTCTCTTTCACGGCTGTGATCGCACATGGATCCAGATCTGTTCCGCACGCAAATTTTGCCCCCAGCTTCAGTGCTGCAATAGAGAGAATGCCACTTCCGGTTCCCACATCCAGCAGTACGGTATCTGGTTTTACATACTTCTTAATCTGACGAATGCAAAGCTGTGTTGTTTCATGCATACCAGTTCCAAATGCCGTACCCGGATCAATCTGGATAAGAAGTTTCTCACGGTCTTCCGGTTTTACTTCTTCCCATGAAGGTTTGATCAGGATATCATCCACATAGAACTGATGAAAATACTGTTTCCAGTTATTAATCCAGTCTTTGTCCTCAGTCTGGGATGCCTCGATGGTTCCGGTTCCCACATCTACACCCCAGCTTCTGATCTCTTCCAGACCTTCTTCCACAGCTGCCAGAATGGCTGCATTATCCTGATCCGGTTCCAGATAAAAACTGATTCTTGCGACTCCGTCATCTGCCGGACCTTCCGGAAGAATGTCCACAAACATCTGAGACTTATCGCTCTCACTCAAAGGTACCTTGTCTTCAATCTCGATTCCTTCGATCCCTGCTTCCATCATCATGCTGCTGATCATATCTTCCGCCTCTGCGGTTGTGGTCAGTGTATATTTATTCCATCTCATGGATCCTTCCTCCTTCTTTCCGGCTGACTTCAAGCGTCAATCCGACTTATTATCTTAACATAAACTTTTTTGAATTTCAATATTCGACCGGGTTCTTCCGGTATTTTCCGTTCATCATTCAATGATTCAGAATGTAATCGGTCATCTCCTGCAGACTGTTGACAACTGCCAGCGCTCCTGCTGACTTAAGCTCTCCCTCCACGGCAAACCCCATAGAGGTTCCCAGACATGGAATGCCAAAGACTGCCGCTCCTTCCACGTCATGTTTCCGATCGCCGATCATAAGCACTTCTTCGTGCAGCTGCTCTTCTGTCAGACCAATCCTGCGGATCAGCTCCCCCAGCACTTCCTTCTTGCCGCTTCTGCTTTCATCCAGCGTCGCACCGCAAATGTGATCAAAATAATCCGTAATATGAAAATAATCCAAGGTAGTTCTTACATGCAGCTCTGGTTTGGAGGATGCCGTACAAAGAATTCTGCCCGCCTCTTTTAAAGTTTTCAGCATCTCCGGTACGCCATCAAACAGGCGATTTTCAAAAATTCCCTGCTTCGTAAAATATTCCCGAAAATATTGAACACCTTCTCTGGCCTGTTCCATGGTCATCCCATAAAACTCCGGAAAAGATTCCGTCAGCGGCGGTCCGATGAATTTATAAAGATCCTCCGGCGCCGGAGATCCATATCCCATCTGCTCCAGAGCATAACGAACCGCTTTGGTAATTCCTTCCCTGGAATCCCACAGAGTACCATCTAAATCAAAAAACAAATATCGATACTGCATATCGTTTCTACTCTCCTTGTTTCATTCCATTCCGGAATTGTTCCAGAATATATTCTCTTACGCGGCTGACGGCTGGAGCCTGTACGTCCGATCTTGCATAGGCCAGCACAATCGTTCTGGACTCCTCTACTTCCAGCGGATAAACATCTACTGGGAACGGAATATTTCTCGTGACCAGTTCCGGCACCATATAAACACCATAGCCGCCCATTACCAGTGCAATGGCTGAGATATCGTCCACAATCCTGCTTCCTCCGTCCGCCGGGATCTCATATTTTGTAATCAAATTATTGACATCTGCATCACAGCCTTCCCGCTGTACCACGAAGCGCTGATGTTTCAGTTCTTCAATCGTTACACAGCCTGGCTTCTCTGTCTGATATCCTTTGGGCACCGCGCAGACAATCCGATCTTTATAAATGGGATCCCAGGCCAGTTCTCCCACACTGGACTCTGATAAAAATCCCAGATCCACTACGCCGTCCTTCAGCCATTGGTAGACATCATTATAGGTTCCCTGATAAATATCAAGTTTTACATTCGGATATTCCTGCTCAAAATTTTTCAAAAGACTCGGCATCCATTCCACGCAGGCACTGCTGAAGGTCCCTATCCTTACCACACCCTTCTGAAGTCCGTTGAACTGTGCAATTGCCTGATGTAAATATTCATCACTGTTCAGTACACTTTTAATATAGGGAAATAATTCTTTTCCATAATTGGTCAGGTACACTCCCTGCTTGCTTCTGATGAAAAGCGGCGATCCAAGCTCTGCTTCCATGCCTGCTACCGCATGACTGATTGCCGATGGCGTCAGCTGTAATGCCTGCGCTGCTTTCTGAAAACTCTCCTGTTCTACTACTGCCATAAATACCTGATATGAAAGTAACGTCATAGTCCTCTCCTTGAATGATTTTCATTTCAAAAATGAAAATAATGAATTTTACTTATCTACAAAACTATAATAAAATAAGAGCATAAAGTCAACAGCGGAAATATCCTTTTGTTGTATAAATGTGTTTGCGAAGAAAAATGGAAGGCATCTGCCTTCCATTTTTCTTCTTTTCTGCTCAATTTTCTTTCTCTGCCAGCAGATTCCGTCCCTCTCCCAGAATCCACTCGTAAATCTGATCCAGTCCTTCTTCCGAAAAGGGAAAATCTTTATTCATTTTTTTCTCATCTGCCGTATATTGCAGCGCAAAGGGCTCCGGCCACAAAACGACCCGCAATACAGTTTCACTTTCTTCCTCTTCCTTTTCAACCGGAAGCTCCGTCTTTCCAATCCAGAAACGTATGCCTCTGTCAGAACCGGTAAAAGCTTCTTTTTTATAGAAGGGGAGATGAAACAGGTCAATTCGTTCTATCATTTTTCTATCGCCTCTACAATATATTTTCCTTCATGGTAACGGTAATCCAGCCCTCATCATAATTAAATCCGATCTCCGTTCCCACAGGAGTCAGAAATGCAAACCGTCTGTCATCATCCGTCAGATATCCGATCAGCTCTTCATCCGATAACTGATCCAGAAAATCAATGTTTCCGTTCTGCTTTTCATTCTGGGCGCGAAATCTGGCCGGCAAACTGTCATCCACTTCGATCAGCTGATCATTCGTAATCTCTTCTCCGGTAGCACAGTCAAAATTCAACGCTTCTACCCGGTAAATCTTCGTTTTCCCAGTTACTTCATAACGGCATACGACACTCAGGCGGTCTTCCTGCATGAGCGTCACATAGGACATGACACTGACTACTTCCCTCTCCGACTCGTAATAGTTCACATATTGCTCTGCCATGCTTTTCACCTGGCTATTGATTCGATCCAGCTCTTCCTGCCGTTCTCCGGTAAATACCGGATAATTCATGGAAAAGTAAGCCGTATCATCGGAAGCATCCGGATACCGGCTTTCCTGATGCCATTCGACCTGATAACTCAGATCTTCCGCCGTCGCATCTGCCAGTTCTTTATAATAATCATCTTCCGGATTCGGCACATAGGAACTATGATCATCGTAGTCCGGATTCTCATTTTCATATCCATTGTAATAGTCAAAATAATCCTGTGTCAGACTGCTGTTGTCCCTGACTACAGATGCGGTAGTTCTGAAAATCGAAAAAATCAAAAGGACAAAAAACAAAATAAAAAGTACTGCCAGAACAATGCAGATGGCCAGCACTGCTTTTCCACCGGCCGACATGCCCCGCTTTCTGTCCGGTCTTTCTTCCTCCATGGCAGATCCTCCTTTTACTCCTTATCATCCTCCCAGATGTACGGAGTCAGCTGATATACGTAATAATTTAACCAGTTTGTATAAAGTGTATTGGCGTGCGCCCTCCACATCAGCGACGGACGTTCCATGTCATCATCATTGGGAAAATAATTTTTCGGAACTTGGATATCCAATCCTTTATCCTTATCTCTTTTATATTCTTTTCCCAGGGTTACCCGGTCATATTCCGGATGTCCCATAACAAAAATCTTCTTGCCGTTCTCGGCCATGCAAAGAAAGACTCCTGCCTCGTCGGATTCTGCCATAATCTTCAGATCTTCGCATGCCTCAATGGCTTCTTTGGGAATCGTGGTATGGCGAGAATGGGGTGCCACAAAATAATCATCAAAGCCTCTGACTAACGGCTCTTTCCGATTCATCACACGATGCGTATAAAGTCCAAACAGCTTCTGCGGAAGCAGCACTTTATCCAGTCCATAATAATAATGAAGTGCCGCCTGGGCTCCCCAGCAAATATATAAAGTAGACGTCACATGAGACTCGCACCAGGCAAAAATCTCGCGAAGCTCCGTCCAGTAATCTACCTCTTCAAATTCCATCTGTTCTACCGGTGCTCCGGTAATAATAAGTCCGTCAAATCTCTTTTTCCGCACCTCTTCAAAAGTCTGATAAAATTTGTTCAAGTGGCTCTTGTCCGTATTTTTGGATTCATGAGTTTTTACGGTAATAAAGGTCACATCCACCTGCAGCGGTGTATTGGAAAAGCTCCTTAAAAGCTGAAGCTCTGTATCTTCTTTCAGCGGCATCAGGTTCAGGATTCCCACCTTCAACGGACGGATTTCCTGTGTCAGAGCTCTGCTCTCGTCCATCACAAAGATGTTTTCCTTCTCCAGTATTTCTTTTGCCGGCAAATCATTCTGTATTCTGATTGGCATGTTCTTAATTCCTCTTCTCTTTTAATCTTTCTATCATAACACACATCCCGCATCCATGCGAGATTATTCTTCGATCTCTACGGTTACAGTCCAGTAACTTTCGTTGGCTTCTATGGACGTTACGGTTCCTTCCAGCTTCTTTAATGGCTTCTTCGTGTTATTGGACATGGCAATGGCATCTTTAATTGTATAATAGAACATAACACCTGCCATCGTATTTGCCGTATCTTCTTTCAAGGCTACGGTGTTACCGACCTGTATTAGCCCATCCCGCTCCATTCGAAATTCCATCTTTCTGGCCATCGTATGCCACCCCCAAAAATTCTTCCAGGCAGACTCCCTGCTCTGTCATCAGCTTTGCCGCTGGAATCCCCACATAACGGAGATGCCACGGTTCAGAAATAATTCCCGTAATATCCGACTTATCTTTCGGATAGCGGATCACATATCCATATTCCCAGCCATGCTCTGCCACCCACTGGTATTCTTTCGTATTCCGGATACCTTCATCCAGTTTTTTGTAACCATTCGTCACAAAGTCCACAGTCAGCCCCAACTGATGTTCACTGGTGCCTGGAACGGCAACCACTGTTCCTGCTTCCTTTACCGCCGCAGTATGTGCTTTGCCGGCTGCTTCCAGACGACTGATTTTATTTTCAAATAACGTCACCTGTTTGGCATAAGTACGGTAAGAAGAAGTAATATTAATGTTCACACCATCCTTCTTCGCATCCTTTACCATTCTGGTAATCTCTTTTGCTGCTCTTCTCTCCAGCTGATGTCCGCCGCCAATACTGGTCAGGTCAAGATCCAGCTCATCCTTTAAAATATAATCTTTGTTCAGCAGACTTAAGTAGCCATTGATGATCGCATCTTTCACATTCGCATCCAGCGAATCGGCAATATCTTTTTTCACCTGCTCATTGATTTTTTTCTTATTGGAAGTTTTCGGCTGAACCTGGGCCGGTTGTGCATTGGCTGGCTGTGTATTCGGATCAACTGCCGCATCTGGCTGTGTTCCATTGGCTGCCGCCGCTGCCTGGGCCTCTGCTGCTGCCTGGGCTTCTGCTGCCGCCTGGGCCTCTGCTGCCGCCTGGGCTTCCGCTGCCGCTTGGGCTTCTGCCGCTGCCTGGGCTTCCGCTGCCGCCTGCGCCTCTGCCGCTGCCTGGGCTTCCGCTGCCGCTTGGGCTTCCGCCGCTGCCTGGGCTTCTGCCGCTGCCTGGGCTTCCGCCGCTGCCTGGGCCTCCGCTGCCGCCTGAGCTTCCGCTGCTGCCTGCGCCTCTGCTGCAAAACTGATCTGACCGTTTGTAGTCAATAGAAACGCTGCGATCAATAACCCCGCAGCGCTTCGATATCCTCTTCCCTTCTTCATTCTCTATCGTTCCTATCTATTCCTTCGTACTTTCTTTTCTAACAGCAAAGCATTCCGCCTCTGCCACCCAGGCAGCAGAGATTACAGAACATATTTGCCAGACAGAGCTTACAGCAGAAATCATTTCCCATGACCTGCATTCCTCCGTATGGTGTGCTCATCTGATCATACCATCCATTACCGCCCTGCAGCTGCTGCAACAATGCACGGTACTCCATTCTGCCCGGTTCCATGGATACGGCACGCTGGGCATGATCCAGTGCCACCACATTGTTTCCAAGGCCATTATTTGCAATGGCACTCAAATAGTACCACTGGGCAGATTTCCGGGAAATTCCGGAAAGTACGTTTAATGCTTCATTATATTTTCCCGCGCGGATGTAATTCATGGCCGCATTCAGATAATTCGTCTCCTCATCCGTCTGTCCGGTTCCATAACTGTTTCCATAGCCGCGGCCGCCATAATTTCCATAGTCGCCATAACCATAACCACCATAACCATTGGTACTTCCGTATCCGGAATAGCCCTGTTCCTTCTCCTTCATAATCTGGTCATAGGCTGCCTGTACCTGTTTAAACTTTTCCTCTGCCTGTGCGGCATTGGGATTATTAATATTGGCATCCGGATGATACTTTCTGCTCAATGTCCGATATGCCTTCTTTATCTCCTCATCCGAAGCGCCTCTTTTCAGTCCCAGCACTTCATATGGATCTGTCATCATGCTTCTTTCTCTGTTTCCTTTCTACTGCACCGGATCTGACCGTAACGGCTCCAGACGCCCGCATATAATATATTTCTCAAAATCTCCACATCTTCCAGAATCGGAAGCTGTTCAAATACCCTGGATGTCTCCGCCATCATCATTTTCAGAATCTGCTGGCATTCCTGTTCAAAGGTGTCTTTCTTATATAAATCTGCCAAAGGATTGTATCTTCCCTGTTTCAGGTCTTCCTCAATATCCTCATACGCGTCCATAAGATAAATGAATTTTCCGAAGAAAAATCCCATCCGACGTAATTTGTCCGCCCACTCATCTTCCGCGTACACGAACAATTCTGCCATAATTGCCCCAAAAAATCCAGCAGTTTTATCAATATCCTGGATATTTTCCTTCTCGCATGAAGAAAGCTGATCCAAAAGTTCCTTGATCTTCCTGGATTTCTCCTGTTTCGTCACCGAAAGCTTCCTCATTTTTCCTTTCAGAAGGAATGACAAGAGCCTGGCGCTGGCTTTCTTCTCGTCATTCCAGTCATCCAGGCATTTATAATAAGTAAGCAGAATGTTCATATCCGCTGCATAATCAAAATATGGATTTTGGCGATAACAGTGCTTCTGCATAGGATGTGCCAGACACCGCCCCTGTCCGGAAATTGTTTCCGGCTCATACAGTCCTGTCAGAAGCAATGCCAGAAATGTCATGTCAAAGCTCAAGGTCAGCTGACCGATCCTGCCGTACCTTTTCTTCAGGCTGTGGCAGAGTCCGCAATAGCTGGCGCGATAGGTCTCATACTCCCGCACCTTCAGTTCCGGCTTATGTACCACAATATATCCGAACATCTGTCAGCTCCTCTTCTGAAATTCATGATGACATTTAGGGCAGCGCACCATAATCTTTCCTTTACCTTTGGGAATCCGGATCTTCTGTCTGCATTTCGGACAGGTATAAATATGATGATATTTCCGCTCTTCCATGAGCTTTTTCTGCTGATCAAACCAATAACGGAATTTTGCCGTGGCATTCAGATATTTCTGGTTCTCTGTATAACGGGCACTGTGATTTCTGGACAGTACGCGGTACACGGCATATATCAGGATCAATGTTACCGCAAAGCTCAGCAACTGACTTCTAAAAAGCCAGTTCAGTACCATTCCAAGCAATGCCAGACAGACAAGGAAACGATACAGATCATCCACGCCATATCTTCCCTGCATAAAACGATAAAATTTTTCTCTCATTCCAGACTCCTTCTATACGGTAAATGTTGTTATCTTTTCTATTTACAACACACATATGAATCTATTGTAAACGAAGGTCGTGAAAAAACAATGAAAAAATTATGAAATTTTCTAAAGAGTTGCAGTTCACAAGTCTAAATCAGTCAGTTGGAAGTGATAGTCTGCGAGCGGAACCGCTCGCGCTAAGTCCTCGATCCAGCGGTACTAAGCTTCGAACATCGTCTTTGACTTGTTCTCAGCAAGTACCGGGACTGCGGACGTTCCTTTCGCAGACTATCACTTCCAACTGCCCAATTCATATCTATGAACTGTAGCTTTAAAAACTCCCTGTCAAAAACTCTCGGACCGCTTCCATCTTTGCCTGTGCGTCCGCATATCCCAACTGATAGACACTCATAACTTTCTCCGGACGTTTGTCCATTCGTCCAATGTCCGGATCACTGCTTGGCCGGATGACCAGAATCTCCCCCACCTCTTCCAGGCGGTCAATCTCATCCATCGTATCATTATAATGTTGATAACGCTCATTCATAGCTTCCACAAAAGCCGGATACTTCCGGTAAATTCTTCCTGCCAATGCCATGGAAGAGGGTTTCTTCCGATAGCCTTTCTGCCGGGTCAGTACCACGATATTTTTCTCATAGCCAAGTTTTCGGAACGCATCGAGAGGCACGCTGTCTGCCACACCGCCATCCAGAAGCTTCATGCCGCCCACTTCCACAATCTGGGACACCAGCGGCATGGAAGCAGATGCCCGCATATAATCAATCTCATCCATGTTGTCCATACGGATATATTCTGCTTTTCCAGTCTCCACATTGGTACAGGTCACATAAAAGGTGATCGGTGACTCTTCAAAAGCCTTCCGGTCAAAGATATCCAGCTTATCCGGAAGTTCATGATAGCAGAACTCTGTCTCTACCAGATTACCCGTCTTCAGAAGTGACCGGAAACTCATAAACCGGGGATCTTTCATATATTTCAAATAATAACGGATGCTGCGCCCGTGCTGTCCGGATACATAAGAGCATCCATGAACCGCACCTGCGGATACGCCGATCACGCCATCCACTTTGATGTCCTGCTCCAGAAATGCATCCAGCACGCCTGCCGTATAGATGCCGCGCATGGCGCCGCCTTCCAGTACCAGTCCTGTTTTCATATTCGACTCCTCCTTACTGCCTGTCTATATTCCGATCAAACCACTTACTGTTCCATAAATCACCTGCATGACACCTGCCAGTACCATCACCAGAATGGGGTTCCATTTCTTCCTGAGCAATACCAGACAGATGGCAAAAATCACTGCCATCTGCAGTTTTATTCTGCCTTCTCCACCGATGTTCAGCGCAGACACCATGATATCCACACCTGCAGATGCAATGAGTGCCACGACTGCCGGGCGAAGACCTTTTAACACGCCCTGCAGCAGATCCATGGAACGATATTTGAGATATAACTTTGCAATCAATGATACCAGAATACAGGACGGAAGCACACATCCCAGCGTACATATCACTGCTCCCGGAATTCCTGCCACTTTTAACCCTACGAAGGTAGCTGAATTGACGGCAATGGGACCAGGTGTCATCTGGGAAATGGTAATGAGATCCGTAAATTCTGACAACTGAAGCCAGCCATTTGCCTCCACCACCTGATGACGAATGAGAGGAAGTGCCGCATAACCGCCTCCAAAACTGAATGCCCCAATCTGGAGAAAGCTTAAAAATAAACGTAAATAAATCATACCTGTCCCCTCCTTCTTTGCAGCATGGTTCTGACAAATCCTAAAATTCCCGCTGCCAGAATGATAAAGATCACGTTAATGTTAAAAATCATGGAAACGGCAAATGCAGCAATCATGACCAGTATACTGACCGTGTCCTTTTCCTTTGTAATGCCGCTTCCCATATCCCAGACTACGGATGCGATAACAGCTCCCACACCTGCCTGCATGCCTTCCAGCATGAGGGCAATCAGTGTCATGGAACGAAATGCTTCATAGCAGACTGAGATCACTGACAGAATTAAAAACGGCGGAAGCACCGTCCCCAGCACTGCTGTCAGAAGTCCCGTCACTCCGGCCAGCTTGTAGCCCACCACAATGGCTCCATTCACCGCAATGGCCCCCGGTGCCGACTGGGCAATAGCTACCAGATCCAGCATTTCATCCTCATCTATCCAGTGAAGCTCATCCACAAACTTCTGTTTCATCAATGTCACAATCACATAGCCGCCTCCGAAGGTGAAGGCACTCAAATAAAATGTTGATAAAAATAACGTCCGTAAAAGATGGCTGTTTTTCTTTTCTTCCATACTGTATTCCTACTGTTTCTTTATAGATATCGTGACTAAGCGGATGAAAGTGACAGCCTGTGAGCGGAACCGCTCGCGCTAAGTCCTCGATCCAGCGGTACTAACATTCAAACATCGCTGCCGCTCGTTCTCATGAAGTACCGGGACTGCGGACGTTCCTTTCACAGGCTGTCACTTTCATCCACGTAATCACCTGTAAACTGCAACGTATATTATCTCATAAATAAAGATTTTTGCAAGGGACGCTTGAAAGTTTAAGTAACTCATATTATAATACAAATAAAGAGAAGCAACTGCACACATTGTGGTTGCCTCCAAGGTTGATAAAATAAGTCACCTGTCCGGTCAAGACGTAGGTGGCTTATTTATTTTCGCTTGTTAATCCTATCTATGTAGGCAAGCAGCGCAAGCAGAAATGAACCGCCCAAAAACAACAGGCTTAATACTTCATATGTATCCATTCGCACCACCTCCCCTCTTTTCAAGTATGGGAGGTTTCCACCTAATCTAACCTAGCAATATTTATGTACATTTGCTTCTCATGCAAATAGTATATCATAATATTACATAACGTACAATTTTATCTTCACAAAAAACTGCCATTACACAGGAATTTTCCCGCATAATGGCAGTTTTTAACATTTCGGTTAAAATTACATAATCTCTTTGATCCAGCCTTCCGGTGCCTCGATGCGGCCCATCTGGATTCCGGTCAGAGTATCATAAAGTTTCTTGGTAACCGGTCCCATCTCTTCCATACCGCTCGGCAGGCAGATCTCGGTTCCGTGGTCTACGATCTTTCCGATTGGGGAGATAACTGCTGCAGTTCCGCACAGACCAGCCTCTGCGAAATCTTTCAGCTCTTCTTTTGCAACCGGACGCTCTTCTACTTCCAGTCCCAGATAATCTTTTGCTACTACCATCAGAGAACGACGGGTAACAGACGGTAAGATACTGTTGGACTTCGGAGTTACGACTTTATTGTCTTTGGTTACAAAGATGAAGTTGGCACCACCGGTCTCCTCAACATAAGTTCTGGTAGCCGGATCAAGGTACATATTCTCATCAAATCCTTTGTTGTGAGCATCTACGATATTGTAAAGGCTCATTGCGTAGTTCAGACCAGCCTTGATATCGCCGGTTCCATGAGGTGCTGCACGGTCCACATCAGATACGCGGATGGTGATCGGCTTAGCGCCACCCTTGAAGTACGGACCTACCGGAGTAGTAAAGATACGGAACTGATACTCAGTTGCCGGTTTCACACCGATAACAGAATCAATACCGAACATATACGGACGAATATACAGCGTTGCTCCGCTTCCATAAGGCGGTACATATGCTGCATTTGCTTTTACAACATCTACAACTGCCTGTACAAAACGATCTTCCGGAAATACCGGCATCTGCAGTCTTCTCTCAGAATCTGCCATACGTTTTGCGTTCAGATCCGGGCGGAAGGTAACGATTTTACCCTGCTCGGTTGTATAAGCTTTAATTCCCTCAAAGCAGGTCTGTGCATACTGAAGTACACAGGCACATTCACTCATGGTAATCATTGGATCGTCAATCAGAGCACCTTCATCCCATGCTCCATTTTTATAGTTGGCAACAAATCTCTTATCAGTTGGCATATATCCAAAACCAAGGTTGCCCCAGTCAATGTTTTTCTTTTCCATCACACTTTACTTCCTTTCCTATGTATATAGATGATGTCTGCGATGACTTATCTTGCTTTATGATACGCTTTTCAAAAACCAGTGTCAAGATTTCAGTACAAAATGATTCTTCCGATATTCCAATAATCCTTCTTCCTGCATCCGGCTTAGTTCCATGGAAAGGCCGCTCCGGTCCACGGACAGATAATCTGCCAGCTGCTGGCGTGAAAATGCGATGTCAAATTCTGCACTGCCATGGCGTTGCGCTTCTGCTGAAAGATAGGATAAAATCTTTGCCCGGCGGCTTCGCTGTCCAAGGTGGGTAATTTTTTCATTAAGGCGCAGATTTTTCTCGGCCAATTCAGATAACAGATTGCGGATCATCCGGCTGTGATGACTGCAGGTGGATGGACAGGTAGTAAGAATCCTCTTTACACTCAAAAAAAGCACCTGCACATTGGTCTGTGCCATGACACTTACATTCAGTACAGCACCCGGGGAGCAGGCAAAGGTTTCTGCAAAACAATGTCCCGCTCCCACTGCAGCAAGAATATTCCGGTTTCCCCAGAAATCTTCCTGAATGATCAGCACTTTCCCTGTGATTACCAGGCCAAAAGCTTCTACCCGGTCCCCTGCCCGCAAAATATATTCATCTTTTTGAAAAGTTTCTGGACGCACTTCCAGGCAATGAAGCATTTTTTCTGTCTCTTCCTCAGAAATTCCGGAAAAAATTCCTGATGTCCGCAAAACGGATAACATTTCTTTCATTTTCTTACCTCGTTGTATTTTCAACCGATTTGTTGTTCACACTATAGTATACTCCACTCATCAAATCAAAAAAAAGGAGAATTTCTTATGGATACAAATATGTTTTGTTTTCAATGTGAGCAGACCGCTGGATGCAGCGGATGTACCGGAAAGACCGGCGTCTGTGGAAAATCTGCTCAGACTGCTCAAATTCAGGATCAACTGACCGGAGCATTGATCGGTCTTGCTCATGCGGCAAACGGCACTCTTCCAGAGGGACAGCCTATTGAAAAGGTAATGATTGAAAGTCTTTTTGCTACTCTTACCAATGTGAATTTTGACGATGATGCATTAAAAGCACTGCTAGCTCGGGTTCATGAAAAAAAAGCAGAACTGGTTCCTGGCTGCGGCAGCTGCATGTCTTCCTGCGGTCACAATGATGATTATGACATGATGCGGATCTGGGAGGCCGATGAAGATATCCGTTCCCTGAAATCCCTGATTTTATTCGGTATTCGCGGAATGGCCGCCTATGCTTACCATGCCATGGTACTTGGATATGAAAATGCAGAAGTGAACCGGTTCTTCAGCAAAGCGCTGTTTGCCCTCGGTGAGGACTGGGATATGGAACTGCTTCTTCCTATTGTCATGGAAGTTGGAAAATATAATTTACTGTGCATGGAACTGCTTGATAAAGCCAATACCGACTCCTACGGCACACCGGTTCCCACCACAGTTCCGTTGACTGTGGAAAAAGGACCATTTATCGTTGTCACCGGACATGACTTAAAAGATCTGCAGCTGCTGCTTGAGCAGACAGACGGAAAAGGAGTTAACATCTATACACACGGTGAAATGCTCCCTGCCCATGGTTATCCGGAATTGAAAAAATATGCGCATCTGAAGGGAAACTTCGGAACCGCATGGCAGAATCAGCAGAAAGAATTTGCTTCCATCCCGGCACCGATTCTCTTCACCACCAACTGCCTGATGCCGCCGAAGGCATCCTATGCGGATCGCGTCTTCACCACCGGAGAAGTTGCTTTCCCAGGAACCGTCCACATTGATGAAGAAAAAGATTTCACTCCGGTGATTGAAAAAGCACTGGAACTCGGTGGATATACCGAAGATCAGGCATTTACCGGAATCAACGGCGGCTCTACTGTCATGACCGGATTCTCCCATGGAACCGTGCTCAGTGTAGCTGATCAGGTAATCGATGCCGTAAAGAGCGGTGCTATCCGTCACTTCTTCCTGGTAGCTGGCTGCGACGGTGCCCGCCCGGGACGTAATTACTATACGGATTTTGTAAAGCAGACACCTGCTGATACCATCATCCTTACCCTGGCCTGTGGAAAATATCGTTTTAACGATCTGGATCTTGGAACCATCGGCGCTTTCCCCCGCATCATGGATATGGGCCAGTGTAACGATGCCTACGGCGCTATCAAAGTAGCTGTGGCACTCTCCGAAGCCTTCGGATGCGATGTCAACGAACTGCCCCTGTCCATGGTACTGTCCTGGTATGAGCAGAAAGCCGTCTGCATCCTGCTCACCCTGCTCCACTTAGGGATCAAAAACATCCGCCTCGGCCCTTCCCTTCCGGCATTCCTCTCTCCCAATGTTCTGAATTACCTGGTAGAGAATTTTGGAATCGCTCCGATTACCACACCGGAAGAAGATCTGAAAGAGTTGTTAAAATAAAAAGGGGATAAATCTGTAAATATGTGCCAGATAGCGGTCAATTTCCGTTTTTTTATGCCTTTCAACTTCGGTTGGAAGGCATATTTTTCTGCCCGCGGCCGGGGCATGGGCTTTTGTTTTTCTGCCCGCGGCCGGGGCGTGGGCACAGCGCCCATCTTGCTTACAAAAGTTCCTGCTTTTTTGAAAACTGGGGAACTCGCGGCCAGCAATCTGCATTTCGGACCCATTTCAGGTAAAAAAGCTTGTTGTGGCAGAGGAAAACAGGAACTAAAGTGGGGTCGAAAGTGATATAGACCCAGTACGTACTGTTCTGTTAACTCTCATTCCCGGAAACTCACTTTTGGAATTGGTAACAGCCTGTATGCTCAGTTGAATACAGAATGACAACTATTTATGATAATCTTTTTTCATCTACCGGAATCCTGATCTCCGTCACAAACTTCTCAGGATCGCTGGTGATACCATCATCTATCATGGTGATCTCCTGAGAAAAACCTGTGATCGTCAGATGTTCTGCATTGATGTATGCGAGAATTTTCCGATAATAATCAGGCGCTTCTGTGTGTCCTCCGCAGAAACGGATGGTCACATACATCTGCTCCTGCAGTTCTTCTGTTGTCCCCTGATAGCTGTCTTCCTCATCTAAAATTAGGAATACCAGATCGTAGGTATCAAATTTTCCTTCCAGAAGATGTTCCAGGGTGATTCCAATTCCCACTTTTCCCAAAAATACACTTGTCTCCGGTTGGTCTTTCTGCAGCTGTCGAATTGAAAATTCCAGATCAAGATAGGATTTGGGACGCAGAGAATCCTGCATCCGCACCATGCGGCATCCCGGAAGTCTGATTTTCCGGATCACGTCAAGTTCTGACTGGCTGGCATCCCGGATCTGCCAAATACGGTGATCAATCTTTCGCTCGATAATCTCCAGTTCCCTTTTTTTCCGGGCAATGAGTTCTTTCTGCCGTTCCAGTTTTTCCTCGATGACTTCAATATCCCGATTATGAAGAAATTCCGCAATTTCATCAAGAGGCAGATCAAGTGCCCGCAAATACCGGATTGTGTTCAGCACCTCAAATTGCCGTACACTATAATAGCGATACCCGGTCTCCTGATCTGTATGTTCCGGGCACAATAATCCCGCTTTCTCATAATGGCGGAGCGTTCCCGTGCTCACACGGAACATCTTTGCTACATCGCTGATCCGGAATAATTTCTTATCATCCATGACTCTTTTTCCTTTCAACACCATGTTCCCGAAGCCACAAATAAACGATCACACAAATACCTACCGACAGCAGTGACCCACAGGCTGTGGCTATTCCCATTGGCAGCAATGTAGCCGGAAAGAGCTTGGATGTGAGGTACACTCCCGGAATTCTCACCAGCAGGATGGCAATGATATTGTGGAGGAAGGAAAATTCTGACCGCCCGCAGGCACAGAAATAACCACTGAAGCTAAAATGAATGCCCGCAAAGATACAGTCAAAAATATACCCCCGGATATACTGTCCACCCATCATCCGCACCGTGGCATCTGTAGTAAAGAGCCCCACTGCCGGTTCTGCAATGAATTGAATAAGAATGGATACCAGAATACCAAATCCTGCCGCAATCATGATAGCATAGCGAAGGGTCTCTCTTGCCCTGTCCTCTTTGCCTGCACCAATATTCTGGGCGCAAAGCGCCGATACCGTGGACAGCATGGAAGATGGTACCAGGAACAGGAAGCTGATCATTTTTTCCACAATTCCTACCGCAGCCGCCGCGCTTAATCCACGCCGGTTGGCGATAATGGTGATAACAATGAACGCAATCTGAATAAATCCGTCCTGCAGTGCCACTGGAATACCGATCTGCAGAAGCTGTCCCATAACCGGCCTTCTTGGCCGGAAATCACTTTTTCCAAGGGTAATGCCGGATCTCTGTTTCAAGATGGTGACCAGGGCAATCACCACACTGACTGCCTGGGCAAGTGTGGTACCCAGGGCCGCACCTGCCGGCCCCAGATGAAAATAACCGATAAAGAGATAATCCAGTACAATATTTGCCACACAGGCTACTGCGATAAAGTACATGGGACTTCTGGAATCCCCCAGTCCCCGAAAGATAGAACTGATGATGTTATAGGCCGTAATAAAAGGAATCCCCAGAAAGCAGATGATCAGATAAAGCACCGTTCCGCTCACTGCCTCCTCCGGTGTGGACATGACTGTCACAATGGAACGCACAAACAGAAGCAGCACTGCTGACAGCACCACAGATAATCCCATAAACAATGTGACCGTATTTCCCACTAACAAAGATGCCTGCTTTTTATTATTTGCTCCTACTGCCTGAGCAATGCTCACCGTCGATCCCATGGCAAGTCCTACGATCATAACCGTAATCATATGCATGACCTGACTTCCTATAGAGACTGCCGTCGTTCCGGCTACTCCCTCAAACTGTCCAATAATAAAAAGATCCGCCATGCCGTACAATGTCTGCAGAAAATACGACAACAGATACGGCAGGGAGAACCACACAATATTCTGAAAAACACTTCCTGAAGTCAGATTTTTTTCCATTTCTTTCGTAACTCCTTTTCCTGAACTGCCCTTTATCTTAAACCTTATAACTATTGTAAGGTCAATCTTTTCTTTCAGCAAGCACTTGGCAAATTTTTTTCGTGGTTTTATAATACGACTATAGTTTGTCGGTGTGCAGACCCGATGGAAGAGACAGGCTGTGAAAGGAACGTCCGCAGTCCCGGTACTTCATGAGAACGAGCGCTCTGCGATGTTCGAATGTTAGTACCGCTGGATCGAGGACTTAGCGCGAGCGGTTCCGCTCACAGCCTGTCTCTTCCGAAAGGGCTGCACGGAACTATCACCTACAATTCGGAGGGATACCATCATGAATATTATCATCAGAGCATATCAGAACACAGATCTTCCTGCTATGAATCAGATCTGGAACGAGGTCGTGGAGGACGGAGTTGCTTTCCCCCAGGAAGATTTTCTGAATGCGGAAACCGGCAAAGCATTTTTTGCTGAGCAGACATACACTGCTGTAGCAGAGGATACGGACACTGGGAATGTTCTGGGACTTTACATTCTTCATCCTAATAATATCGGCCGGTGCGGTCATATCTGCAATGCCAGCTATGCAGTCAGCTCCCAGGCAAGGGGACTTCATATCGGAGAGAAACTGGTCTCCGACTGTCTTATTCAGGGAAAACTCCATGGCTTCCGCATCCTGCAGTTTAATGCTGTTGTTGCCAGCAATATTCACGCGAGACATCTCTATGAACGTCTTGGCTTTATCCAGCTGGGCGTGATTCCCGGTGGTTTCCGGATGAAAGACGGTCATTATGAGGACATCTGTCCTTACTACCACGAGTTATAAGTTCATTTGTTAACCTCCTAATTATTTTTAGTTGACAATTTGTTTTCCCGCTTTTATAATTGTGAACCGAAATGATTATGGAGGTTTACAAATGACAAAGACAAAATCTATTATCTACTGCGGACTCTTTACCGCACTCATTGCCGTGGGCGCTTTTATTAAAATTCCTGTCCCGGTGGTTCCCTTTACGTTACAATATCTCTTTACCATGCTGGCTGGACTGCTCCTGGGCGCACGCCTTGGTTCCCTGTCGGTTTTCGCTTACATGGTGCTTGGTCTTGCAGGACTTCCTATCTTTACCGAAGGCGGCGGTCTCTGGTATGTATTGAAACCAAGCTTCGGTTATATCATCGGCTTTGTAGTCGGTACCTTCGTTACCGGATGGATTGCTGAGCATATGAAGAAAAAGACGATCCTTCGTTATCTTTTCGCAAATCTTGCCGGACTGATGGTAGTCTATGCTTTCGGTATGATATATTACTACATTATCTGTAATTATGTGATCAACACTCCAATCGGTGTATGGCCGCTGTTTCTCTATTGCTTCCTGCTGGCCGTACCGGGAGATATCGCTTTAAGTATCTTAGGAGCTGTCATTGCCAAACGGGTGCGTCCGGTCATCGGCCTTCACGCCCTGTACCCGGCAAAAACAACTGCAAAATTATAAAACCTGAATCTACGAGGAGACACAACATGGATGTACTTGCACTTGCAAAAGAAATTATTGACGGGAGAAGACTGACCAGAGAAGATGATCTTTCCTTCTTCCTTACCTGCGATCTTGACGATCTTTGTAAAGGAGCAGACCAGATCCGCGAAGCACGCATCGGTGATAAGGTGGATCTTTGTTCCATCATCAACGGACGAAGCGGACGCTGCCCGGAAGACTGCAAATACTGTGCCCAGTCCGCACATCATCATACCAACTGTGAAATCTACGATTTTCTGCCGGAAGAAAAAATCGTTGAGCTCTGCAAACTCAATGAATCTGAAGGTGTGAACCGCTTCTCCATTGTCACCGCCGGAAAAGCACTGACTGGAAAAGAATTTGATAAAGCCATCCACGCATATGAGACCATGCACCGGGAATGTAAGATTGACCTTTGTGCTTCCATGGGATTTCTCTCTGCTGAGCAGCTGCACCGTCTCCACGAAGCAGGCGTGACCAGCTATCACCATAACATCGAGACCTCCCGGAGAAATTTCCCGAATATCTGCACTACCCATACCTATGACATGAAAATTGAGACTCTGAAAAAAGTAAAAGCAGAAGGCATGTGTGCCTGTTCCGGAGGTATCATCGGCATGGGCGAGACTTGGGAAGACCGTCTCGACATGGCTGTCAGTCTGGCTGAACTGGGAATTGATTCCATTCCCATCAATGCTCTGATGCCCATTCCTGGGACACCTCTCGAACATCTTAAGGAACTTTCCGAAGAAGATATCCTGAGAACCATTGCTTTCTTCCGCTACATCAATCCGGACGCCAATATTCGTCTGGCTGCCGGACGTGCACTTCTGACCAACGATGGAGAAAAAGCCTTTCAGGCTGGAGCATCTGCTACTATTACCGGAAATATGCTGACCACGGCTGCCTGTGCCACGATCCGGAGCGACCGTCAGATGCTGACAAATCTGGGCCGTGATGTAACTCCGGACTACTGGAAGGAGGCATAATGCCATGAGCAAAGCACTTTTTGTCACCGGTACCGGCACAGATACCGGGAAAACGTATATTACCGGTCTGATTGTTAAAAAGCTTCAGGAAGCCCAAAAAAATCCTGCCTATTATAAAGCAGCCATGAGCGGTAATGACAGACGTCCTGACGGTACCTTAATCCCGGGAGACGCCCTGGCAGTTCAGACCATGAGCGGCATCGATCAGTCTCTTACTTCCATGTGTCCCTATGTCTATGAGCATGCTTATTCTCCGCACCTGGCATCCCGCCTGGAGGGAAATCCGGTGGTGATGGATGTAGTAACGCATGGATTTGCAGATGTAACAGCAGTCTACGACTATGTAACGGTAGAAGGAAGCGGTGGCATTCTCTGCCCCATCTGCTTTGACGAGGCGAGAATTCAGTTGGAAGATGTGGTGAAAGAGCTCCATCTTTCCAGTATTCTCATAGCAGATGCCGGACTTGGCACCATCAACAGCGTAGTACTGACCGCAGAATACATGAAAACCCACGGATTGCCGCTGAAAGGAATTATTTTCAATCATTACCATCCGGGCGATGTGATGGAGGACGACAATATTTTCATGTGCGAACATATGACAGGACTGCCGACACTGGCAAAGGTGCAGGACGGTGACACGGAACTTGATATGAATATCGACGCACTCTGTGCGCTTTATGACGAGGTGAAATAAATGATCTGGTATCCTTATGAACAAATGAAAACCATGCGGGAACCTTACAAAATCGTGGATGCAGACGGAGTCTATCTCTATACAGAGGATCAGAAGCTCATTGATTCTGTTTCTTCCTGGTGGTGCATGATCCACGGTTACAAACATCCGGAACTGACTGCCGCCATCAAAGAACAGGCTGATCACTTCTGCCATGTCATGCTGGGTGGTCTGACCCATGATCCGGTACAGAAGCTCTCTGACAAACTGGAAAGCTTCCTCCCCGGTGATCTTGACTACTGCTTCTTCTCTGATTCCGGCAGTGTAGCTGTAGAAGTTTCCCTGAAAATGGCACTTCAGTACAATACCAATCAGGGCCGGAAACGCCCGCTGGTACTGGCTCTTACCCATGCTTACCATGGAGATACATTTAAAGCCATGGAAGTCGGTGATGATGAAGACTATCATTTCGCTTTTGATAAAAAAGAAGGCGTCATCCATATTCCCACTGAGATCGCGGCTCTGGAAGAAGCCTTTGCCCGTTACCACGATCAGCTGAATTCCTTTATCGTGGAACCTCTTCTGCAAGGTGCAGGAGGTATGCGGATGTATGATCTTGCATTCCTGAAACGTGCCAGAGAGCTCTGTACAGAATATGATGTACTGCTGATTTTTGACGAGGTAGCCACCGGATTCGGCCGCACCGGCTATCGTTTTGTGGCTGACGAGGTACTTCCGGACATTCTAGTCTTAGGCAAGGCACTGACCGGCGGCTATATCGGTCATGCCGTAACAGTTGCCAACCATAAAGTCTTTGAAGCGTTTTACAGTGATGACGACCGGAAAGCACTGATGCACGGCCCTACTTTTATGGGAAATCCTCTTGCCTGCGCAGTCGCCTTGAAAGGCATTGAGATCTTTGAGCGGGAAGATTACATGAGCAAAATCCACCGGATCACGGAGATCTCCCACCGGGAAATGGACGGATTTACCGATCCCAGAATCCGTGAGATCCGCATTATGGGTGGCTGCACCTGTGTGGATGTCTACGATCCTGCCACTCTGGACGGATTCCAGCAGTTCGCCTATGAACACGGGGTCTTCAGCCGTCCGTTCCTGACCTGTATGTATACGATGATGCCTTATATCATCAAAGAAGATGAACTAATACAGATTTATGACGTCATGAAAAAATGGTTCCGGAGATAATCTCCGGAACCATTTTTATATCATACCCCTTCTCCTGTCAGATGAATTCTACCCTTCCATCCTCGATATGATAGACGGCCCCGACAACCCGCAGTCCTTCTTCCTCAATCTGATGGATTTCCAGACTGTGTTCAATCATATCGATACTGCGCTGCACATTGAGACAGCAGGCTTTGAAATCATCCGTCTCATCCCCGATGGCCAGCTTAATCTCATCAGTAATGTATTTGATATATCCCTGCGGGTCATGGTTGATGGCCGCATCCACCGCACCGCAGAACGTATGTCCAAGCACTACGATAAGCGGGCTTCCCAGATGGTCCGCCGCATACTCGATGCTTCCCAGCTGATGGTCATCGATCACATTTCCCGCCACACGAATCACAAAGAGATCTCCCAGGCCTGCCGAAAAAATACTCTCCGGAATCACACGGGAATCCGAACAGGTAATGATAATCGCATAAGGATGCTGTCCATTTTCATGCGTATATTTTCGGAGCATACGGGAAATATTTCCCCGGCTGGTCTCCGCATTCAGGTATTTTGCATTTCCCTCTTTTAATTTCTTCAGCGCCTTGTCGGCGGTCATAATAAATGCATGCATACTTCAAACCCTATTTGTTTTTCTTATATTTGCCGATCTTCTGGTCAATAGAAAGGATTTCACCCTCCGGGCGATATACCACTTTTACGTAAGCGGACACCTTCTTCGCCCCTGCGCGGACTGCCACGTGCTGGCATTCCTTGACAATATCCATCAACTGGTCATAATCATCTCCCTCGATGGTGGTTTCAAAGGGACCCACTTCATAGCGAAGACCAGTGCCTGCAATATAAGCAATGACCTCATCTACGATTCTGCAAAGCTCCTGATCATTTTCTGCCGATGGCAGTACCTGAATTGCTACACTTGTCATATCTTTCTTCTCCTTTTACAAATCCGCTGCCGCAGACTTCCAGTCTTCTATCACTTCATCTGCCAGCTGTTTCATCTTCTCCCAGCAGTCTGTGTTACTCTCATCCTGAACACCTGCCACATAAAATCCTGCCCGTTTTGCCGTCTCTGCCGCATAGATGGCATCTTCATAAACAGCCGTCTCTGCCGCTTTTGCACCCATCCGTCTTATGGATTCCAGATAGACATCCGGCTGCTTCTTTCCTGCCCCTACAGTCTCGCAGGAGAGCAGAAATTCAAAATCAGCAAGAACATCAAGACGTTCCAGACAGGCTTTCATGAGTGGTTCTGCTGTGGCTGATGCCACGCACATACGGACTCCCGCTGCCTTTAATTTTGTTAAATATTCCTTTACTCCTGGTTTCAGCGGGATGTCATTCCGGTAATGTTCATCCATCATGGTATTCATATCCGCTGCCACGCTCTCCGGTGTTCCCAAAAGACCATATTCGCTGATAAAAAGTGCTGCTGACTCTGTCATCGTCATAGGCTTGATACGTTCCAGAATCTCTGCTGACACTTTTTTCACCCCATGGCTTTCCAGATATTCAAAAGCCAGACGCTTCCAGAATCCCATGGAATCTACCAAGGTTCCGTCCATATCAAAAATTGCATACGGCTTATTCATGGCTCACCATCTCTGCTGCCAGTGTTTTCAGATGCTCTGTAGCTGCTCCCGGATCCTTCGCTGCAAAAATGGCAGATACTACTGCAACTCCGTCCACGCCACATCCGGAGAGTTCTTCCACATTGGAAGCGTTAATGCCGCCGATGGCTACCACCGGAATGGATACAGAGCTGCTGATCTCTTTTAACTTTTCTTTGGAAAGATTTCTTGCATTTTTCTTGGTACTGGTTCCAAACACAGCACCGACACCAATATAGTCTGCACCTGCTTTTTCTGCAGCCTGTGCTTCTTCTACGGTTCCGGCGGAAATTCCCAGAATTTTATCCGGACCGATCATGGCACGGATATCTCTTCCTTTAATATCGGACTGGCCCACATGGACGCCATCTGCATCAATGTCGATGGCAATCTCCACGCTGTCATTTACCACAAAAGGCACATGATACTGGGCACACAGACCTTTCAGTTCCTCTGCTTCCTGCTCAAAGGTTCCCTCATCCAGGTCTTTCTCCCGGATCTGCAGAAATGTTGCCCCATGCTCCAGCACATTTTTGCATACATCTGTCAATTTTTCGCCTTCCTTTAACCACATCCGGTCGGTTACTGCATAAAGCAGCATGGATTTCCGGATCTCTTCTTTAGAGTATTTCATATTGCATTCCCTCCACCAATTGTTCTTCTGTCATATTAAATACAGCATCAATCAAATCTGTCCGGAATGTAGCATTGCCTGTTCCGTTTTTGATACGGCGTGCCTCTGCCACCTCTCCGCTGATTCCCATCACGCTCATGGCTGCCACTGTTGCCGTAAAGCAGTCTTCCGGCATGGCTCCGCAAAATGCACCGATCATGGAAGTCAGCATACAACCGCTGCCCGTAATCCGCGCCATAGTTGCACATCCATTTCTGAGGACTGCCGTTTCTTTCCCATCGGATACCAGATCCAGCTTTCCTGAAACAGCAATGACACTTCCCGTGCGTTCCGCAAGTGCCCGCACCATCTCTGCTGCTTCTTTGAGATTCTCTTCCATAATCTTATCAAGGGCGCTTACATCCACACCACTTCCGGCGGTCTGCTGTCCTGCCAGATAACGGATCTCTGACGCATTTCCACGAATGGAGCTGAACTTCACTTCTTTTAACAATTCTGCTGCCACTTCTCTTCGAAGGCTCGTTCCGCCTGCTGCTACCGGATCCAGAACAACCGGACGACCAAGCTTGTTCATCTCTTTTCCGGCCAGAATCATGGACGGGGCATCTTCAATGGCTCCCATATTGCAGACCAGTGCCCGGGCATTTCTGGCTGCCTCTGCCGCCTCCCGGACGTCATGCGCCATAGACGGAGAGCCGCCTGCTGCCAGAATGATATTGGCACAGTCATTGACCGTCACAAAATTGGTAATGCACTGCACCAGCGGTTCCTTTTCCCGCACCAGATGTAATGCCTCTGCATACTTGTTCATAAAACCTTTGTCTCCTTACGCCAGCTCATTCTGCATCCGTCCAAGCACAGCCGTTTTCTTTAAGATCACCAGGATTGCCACACCCATAGCTGCTCCTACCACTGCAGACGGGGTATAGAACGGAATATAGTAAAACGGGGACTGGGCATCCAGTCCGTAGAACATTTTCATCAACGGATAAGAAGACATGGCTCCGAAAAATCCGGTTCCGATGACTTCTCCAATCCATACCAGATAAATATTTTTCGTCTTCTTATAAATCAGGCCTCCCAGAATCGGTCCATAGATTGCTCCGGTAACTGCCTGAATGGTACGGCCGGACAACATTCTCATAATGCCGCATAAAAGGGCTGCCGCGAATCCATACCAAGGGCCTACCAGAACCGCTGCAATGACATCCACGCAGTGCTGGAACGGTGCCATGGCCGGGAAATAGACAAAGGTGTTCAGGACGAAGGCCAGACAGGCCAGCATGGCAGTCAGTGCCATTTTTTTAGTTACATTTTTCTGCATATTCATTCACTCCTCTTTTGCTCAAACAAGGGAAACCTGATGACCAACACCTGACTTTTTACTGACAAAAAAGGAGGCTCCTGTATCGGTGCCTCCTGTAAAATCATATTCGATGACTTCCTACGACGGCATTATCCGTATCAGGTTAAAGGGTCGAAGGTCATTCCTTCCTCTCAGCCTGTCACACAAGCTCCCCTGTTCTCTTTCTGCTGTCTATTTTACCTCTGTACAGTAGGAAATGCAAGTCCTATTCATTTTTCTTACCCTGCATAGGGCAGCGCTTCAAACAGATCATTCTCCGACACACCTCCAATGGTGCCTGCATAAATACCGTCTGCATTCAGGTCTACGATCAGGTTTCCTGCCGTTCCATCCTCCAGTTCAAAGCCAAAGGTACCGTCTTCAGAGTAACTGGTCGGGGTAATCACATCTCCTGCATTTAAGGTGGCATTGGAGCCTTCCAGTCTGCAGGACACAGAACCTTTAACGCTTAGTTTCACATCCGATGCATGATTGAAGAGATACGTATCTCCATCCGGCGTCAGTTTGTCATCTACAATATGATAAGTTCTGGTGCCGCCGTAAGTGCCCAGCACATCCACCTTGGATGTAATCTCGATACCGTCTGCCGGATTGGAAGGAACTTTTTCAATGCTTCCGTCCTGCTGGGAAACCGCGAACTTTTCCCCATCCATTTTCACCAGATAGGTTGTCGCATAATCATTATAGGTACGTGTTTCCGCCAGTACATAGTACTGTCCATTCAGCTTCAATGCATAGATATCTCCCACGGCCAGCGTCTCTGCATCCAGTTCAAAACTGTTAGAGCCATACTGGGCGGTTACGCTGATCATATCATCATTTTCTTTGGGATCGGATGTTACCAATGTAAATTCCTGGCCGTCAATCTCCACCGGAGTATTGGCTTCCAGCTTCGTCACATTGGAATCCATCGTAGCCGGAGTACCGATAGCGTCCATAAGCGGGGTCCAGTCAAGGACGGCATACTGCTCCATATAAGAATCAATCATTGCCTGCGCGGTCTCTTCATCCGTCGGCGTATCATTGCTCACATCCCAGTCATCATCCACGGAAGTAAACCATGGATTCTGCTCATCTGCTCCTGCGTCATAAATGACCGACTGCTGAATAGAAAGTTCTCCATTTTCTACGATATAATACAGCCATCCGGAACTTGCTGCACCGTTGGAACCTTCATTGGCAATGATCACAGCACCTGCCTCATCTTCCACCAGATAATATCGGTTTCTCTCCTGACTGGTAAACAGCTGCTTTGCCGCATCTCCGTCCATAGTATAAGCATCCAGAATCATCCGGTTCACCGGTTCTTCCGTATCTGTTTCACCAATCAGTAATTCCAGTTGTCCGTCCTGATCAAGATCGTATAACGTATAACCTACTGACACCATAGTGGCCAGATTACTGTAATTATGCTCATAGATCTGGTCATAATCCCACTGTTCCTCTATCAGTGACCGATAGTCGTCGATAATCCCTTCGTAGGCTTCCGTCATACCATCATCCGTCACTTCCGGTTTTGCTTCTTCCGGTTCTGTATTTTCCGTGGTATCCCCTGCATTTTCTGTATCCTGCGCTGTCTGATCTGTATTGTTTCCACATGCTGTCAGCATGGACATTCCAACCATCAGTGCACATAAAATTATAATTCTCTTTTTCATAAGCTCCTCCTTCATGAAAACAAGTTCACTTTTGGTATCCTCATTTTACTACATGGGAGGTTTTTGTCCACTTAAGATTTCTTAATTTTGATACCGGATCTCTGTCTTCTGCAACATAGGATAACTGACCACTTCCGTTCCTTCAAGATCCTCTGCATGCATGCTGACTGCCGTGATCTGCGGATTCTCATAGGTGGTATAATAGTAAATACCTTTGCTGGTATTGCAGCAGGAAGTATAAATCGTAATTTCATACTTTCCTTCCGCCACTTCGCAGCAGCCTCTCTGCTGGTCTACAGAACCAAGGATATGGAAAAACTGGCTGACGCTCTCTTCCTCCGTATCTCCTGACCTGGAATTAAGTCTCGTAAATGCCACTCTTGCAAAGCGGGATGTGGAAGACAAATCTCCCGGAAGTCCCAGTGCTTCCATGCCTCTGCTGTACATATCAAGCGGCAGCTCTTTGGAAAACTGATTTTCCGGCTGCTTCGGAGAAAGATTTCTATACTGATTCAGCAAAAACATCTGCTGCGGGAATGGAGGATTATTGGTAAGCACCCCTGCCGGATTATCATAGACATGGAATCCATCCTTCATAGATTCCACCACAATACAGCCATTTTTATCCGCAATGATCCAGTGAAGCTGTGCAGAAGGAAGCTGATCACTGAATGGGATTCCTGTCAGATTCATTTTCCCAAGTGCTGCTTTTGCCTCTTCCACAGTCGCACATCTGGAAAGGATCCAGGGGATAAACTCATACTGGGCTACATTCTCTTTCTCTTTTGTTTCCTCTGCATAAGCTGCATTTCCCACAAAATTCAGACCAGCCATACCAAGACCTTTTTCATTGGCTGCATCATAGTAAAGCGGATATCCGCCCGCCATATGTGCCATACCGATCATTGCATAATGCTGCTCCATCACACCGGCATAATGAAAGTGAATGGGATAGTTCCGCGGCATCACTGCAATCTCTTCTCCATAAGAAAATTCATAATCCAGAGTACGTCCCATATAAAAATCTTTTGTCTGATAGGTTGCTGCTGTACACATATTAATCCTCCCACAGACTCTGCGGATATTTGCCCGCATCTTTCAGATCCTGCATAGCCTTCATAACAACCGGCTTGTCCTCTTTGTAGGTAACACCATGCCAGCGATCATGAGATTTCAATACAGTTACTTCTGCCTTGCCCTCGCGAATCAGCTCATCCACAACAAACGGCAGGAAATACTCACATTTCAGCGGATTTTCCGGGATACTTTCTTTTAAGAATTTCGGGAAACGGTCTTTTAATTCTTTTAAAATACTTTCAGAAAATCCCCACAGATTCATGGAAACCGGTGCATCCTCCGGCAGTGCATGCCAGGTAACCCCATCATCCTCAGTATAAGCCGGTCCTTCCGGACGGCGCTCAATTCGTGTTCTTTCTGTGATAGCGGTCAGCTTCTGATGTGCGTCAGTCTCGCAGACACCTCTGGCCACATGTCCATTCTCGGTCAATGTATTTTTCAGCAGATAACCTACCATGGCATACTGATATTTCTCTCCATCTTTCGTATTAACCAGGAAATCATGAATCAGCTGAAACGCTTCCTGTCCGTAATAATCGTCTGCATTGATCACCGCAAAAGGTCCGTCCACAACCGGCAGACAGGACAGGACAGCATGTCCGGTTCCCCACGGTTTTACACGGCCTTCCGGCACCTCAAAGCCTTCTGGCAGGTTGTGAAGATCCTGAAATACATACTCCACCGGAATCCGTTTCTCCATACGGTTTCCAATGCTCTCACGGAAATCTGCTTCATTCTCCTTCTTGATAATAAATACGACTTTTCCAAATCCCGCCTGTACTGCATCGTAGATAGAATAGTCCATAATAATATGTCCCTGGGGATCAATGGGATCGATCTGTTTCAATCCGCCGTAACGACTTCCCATTCCTGCCGCCATAATGACTAATGTTGGTTTTTTCATGCTTCTCTCTCCTCCTGTACGAAAATTCCACTTATTACTAATATACTCATAAGTCCGGTATTTTACAAGTTTTTGACGAAAAAAGAGGTGTACCAAAAGGTACACCTCTTCGAAAGTCTTATGGATTCTACAGATTACTCTGCATCTGCTCCGTAAAGAGTTTTCAGTTTGTTCAGGTAAGCAAATCTTGCTTTGTACTCCTCTTCGGATCTGGTGAACAGAGCCTGTGCTCTCTCCGGATTTGCTCTCTTCAGAGAGTTGTAACGAACCTCGCCGTCCAGGAATGCCTGGAAGTCGCCGGTCGGTGCTTTGGAATCCAGAGCGAATGCGTCCTTGCCCTCTGCTGCCAGAGCCGGGTTGAAGCGGAAGCAATGCCAGTAACCAGCCTCTACAGCCAGCTGCTCCTCGGTCTGAGCTTTGCTCATACCTTTCTTGATACCATGGTTGATACACGGAGCGTAAGCGATGATCAGGGACGGTCCCGGATATGCCTCTGCCTCTGCGATTGCTTTTACGCACTGATTGAAGTCAGCACCCATGGAGATCTGTGCTACATATACATAACCATAGCTCATTGCGATAGAAGCCAGGTCTTTCTTCTTGGTCTCTTTACCACCAGCTGCGAACTGTGCTACAGCACCAGTCGGGGTAGCTTTGGAAGACTGTCCACCGGTATTGGAGTAAACCTCGGTATCGAATACCATAACGTTGATGTCTTTGCCGGAAGCAAGTACATGGTCAACGCCGCCGAATCCGATATCGTAAGCCCATCCGTCACCACCGAAGATCCACTGGGATTTCTTAGCGAGGAAGTCTTTCTGTGCAAGGATCTCTTTGCCCTTGTCGCATCCGCAAGCTTCCAGAGCAGCTACCAGCTTATCAGTTGCAGCACCGTTGGTTGCTCCAACTCCATAAGTATCAAGCCATTCCTGAGCTGCAGCTTTGACATCTGCATTCTTGCCGTTAGCAACGATATCCTCAACTTTTGCTTTCAGTCCGCCACGGATAGCGTTCTGAGCAAGTAACATACCATAACCAAACTCTGCTGCATCCTCGAACAGGGAGTTAGACCATGCCGGTCCCTGACCTTTCTCGTTTACAGTATACGGAGTGGACGGTGAAGAGTTACCCCAGATAGAGGAGCATCCAGTTGCGTTTGCAATGTACATTCTGTCACCGAACAGCTGGGTAATCAGTTTAGCGTACGGAGTCTCACCACAACCTGCGCATGCGCCTGAGAACTCAAGCAGCGGAGTCTTGAACTGAGATCCTTTTACGGTAGCCTCTTTGAATTTCTCGATAACATCTGCTTTCTCCGGAAGAGTAACAGCATAATCGAATGCGCTCTGGCAAGCTGCATTTGCTTCCATATTTGCCATATCGAGAGCTTTTGCACCCTTCTTGCCCGGGCATACGTTTGCACAGGAACCGCATCCGGTACAGTCAAGAGCGGATACAACGATTGCAAACTTCTTATCAGCCATACCAGTCATAGCCAGAGTCTTCATCTCAGCCGGTGCAGCAGCAGCCTCAGCCTCGGTCATAGCAACCGGACGAATTGCAGCGTGCGGGCAGACATAAGAACATCTATTACACTGGATACAGTTTTCAGCATTCCATACCGGGATATTAACTGCAATACCACGTTTCTCGTATGCAGAAGTTCCGGACGGAGTAGTTCCATCTACATAATCCTTGAATGCAGATACCGGCAGGGAGTTACCTTCCTGAGCAGATACTTTAGCCTGGATATTGTTAACGAAGTCAACAGCAGCCTGTCTTCCGCTCTCTGCATGAGTAGTTACAAGTCCTTCATCAGCTGCATTCTTCCAGCTTTCCGGAACTTTGATCTCTACAACCTGTTTTGCTCCCTCATCGATAGCAGCCCAGTTCTTAGCAACGACATCATCACCCTTACGTCCGTAAGTAGCCTTTGCAGCAGCTTTCATAAGATCGATTGCCTGCTCCTCCGGAATGATTGCAGCCAGTTTGAAGAATGCGGACTGGAGAATGGTATTGATACGGGTCGGTCCCATACCAGTCTCGATACCGATCTTAACACCATCGATTACATAGAATTTGATGTTGTGGTTAGCGATGAATGCTTTTACCTGTCCCGGAAGATGTTTCTCAAGACCTTCCATATCCCACGGGCAGTTCAGCAGGAAGGTACCGCCGTCTACCAGCTCCTGTACCATGTTGTACTTACGTACATAGGACGGATTGTGGCAAGCTACAAAGTTAGCTTTGTGGATCAGGTATGTAGATTTGATCGGTTTCTTACCAAAACGAAGGTGAGACATGGTCACACCACCGGATTTTTTGGAGTCATAATCAAAATATGCCTGAGCATACATATCAGTGTTATCACCGATAATCTTAATGGAGTTCTTGTTAGCACCTACAGTACCGTCTGCGCCAAGACCCCAGAACTTACAGTTGATGGTTCCTTCCGGAGTGGTTACCAGCGGAGCACCGGTTTCCAGAGACAGATGTGTTACATCATCAACGATACCGATGGTGAATTTAGCCTTCTCGGTGTTGTGATATACTGCAACGATCTGTGCCGGAGTGGTGTCTTTGGAGCCCAGTCCGTAACGGCCGGTAAATACCGGAGTATCATTGAATTTGGTTCCTTTAAGAGCTGCAACAACATCAAGGTACAGCGGCTCGCCAAGAGCACCCGGCTCTTTAGTTCTGTCAAGTACAGTGATCAGTTTTGCAGTATCCGGAATAGTCTCTACCAGAGCATCTGCGCAGAACGGTCTGTAAAGACGAACTTTAACAACGCCGACTTTCTCTCCTGCAGCGGTCAGGTAATCGATGGTCTCCTCGATGGTATCACATACAGATCCCATAGCGATGATAACTTTTTCAGCATCCGGAGCACCGTAGTAGTTGAACAGCTTGTAATCGGTACCGATCTTAGCGTTTACTTTGTCCATGTACTCCTGTACGATTGCCGGAAGAGCATCGTAGTACGGGTTACATGCCTCACGAGCCTGGAAGAAGATATCCGGGTTCTGAGCGGAACCTCTCTGGCACGGATGATTCGGGTTCAGAGCGTCCTGTCTGTAAGCCTCGATTGCATCCATATCTACCATATCTTTCAGATCTTCGTAATCCCACTGCTCGATCTTCTGGATCTCATGAGATGTACGGAATCCGTCGAAGAAGTTGATGAACGGCAGACGTCCTTTGATTGCTGCACAGTGTGCAACCGGAGTCAGGTCCATAACCTCCTGTACGCTGGACTCACAGAGCATTGCTACTCCGGTCTGACGACAGGCATATACGTCGGAGTGATCTCCGAAGATAGACAGTGCATGGCTTGCCAGTGCACGAGCGGATACGTTAAATACACCCGGAAGTCTCTCACCTGCTACTTTGTACAGGTTCGGGATCATCAGAAGAAGACCCTGAGAAGCGGTAAAAGTGGTAGTCAGAGCACCTGCTGCCAGAGAACCGTGTACAGCACCTGCTGCACCTGCCTCAGACTGCATCTCGGTTACCTGTACGGTATGTCCGAAGATATTGGTTCTTCCCTGAGTTGCCCATTCATCAGTTGCTTCTGCCATTACAGATGACGGGGTGATCGGATAGATAGCAGCTACATCAGAGTATGCATAAGATACATGAGCGGCTGCATGGTTTCCATCCATGGTTTTCATTTTTCTGGCCATTTTTATTATTCCTCCTTATTTGAATCAATAAGACTCTTTATTACTTTGTAAAAATAGCTCTTATCATACGGATTCATTCTAGCACATCTGTCGAAGGTTGTCCATTTCTATACTTAATTTTTTCCATAATTTTTTCTCATTAAGCTCTTGTTTTTGGTTAGTTTAGACAAACTCTCATCTGTTGCTGAGTAAAAAAGAATCGGAAAGCCATTTTGGCTCCCGATTCTTTTTTTATGATCTGATTATCCAAGAATCGCCTTGTCATTGGTGAACTCTTCCCCGCTGACCTCTTCAAATTTGTGAAGGAGATCTTCCACGGTCAGTTTCTTCTTCTCCTCGCCACGGATGTCAAGAATAATCTTTCCTTCCATCATCATGATCAGACGGTTTCCATGAGTAATGGCATCCTTCATGTTGTGAGTGATCATCAGCGTAGTCAAATGGTCACGGTTGACAATCATCTCGGTGGTTTCCAGTACTTTTGCTGCTGTCTTCGGATCCAGAGCTGCCGTATGCTCATCCAGCAGAAGAAGCTTCGGTTTCTTTAAGGTTGCCATCAAAAGGGTCAGTGCCTGTCTCTGTCCTCCTGAAAGAAGCCCAACTTTAGAAGTCAGACGGTCTTCCAGGCCAAGACCAAGAGTTGATAGAAGCCGTTTATACACTTCTCTCTCACTGGATTTGATTCCTGCGCGGAGGGTTCTGGACTGCCCACGCCGAAGTGCCAGTGCAAGATTCTCCTCAATTCCCATAGTGGCTGCAGTTCCATTCATCGGATCCTGGAACACACGTCCCAGAAAAGCAGCTCTTTTATGCTCCGGAAGTTTGGTTACATCCTTTCCGTCAATGATGATCTGTCCTTCATCTACCGGCCATACACCTGCAATTGCATTCAGCATGGTGGATTTTCCTGCACCGTTTCCTCCGATGACCGTTACAAAATCACCATCCTCCAGCGTCAGGTCAATTCCTTTCAGTGCCTGTTTTTCATTTACTGTTCCGGCATTAAATGTTTTATAAATATTCTTCAGTTCCAGCATCAGTGGTTTCCTCCCTTTCTAACCGGTTTGGAAAAATATCTGCTCTTCCAGGTCGGAATTGCCAGGAATATGGCAACTACCAGTGCAGACAGAAGCTTCAGAAGATCTGTGTCGATACCGAACCAGATGACGATCTGAAGTACAAAATAATAAATAATAGAACCAATGGCTACTGCGATCAGTTTCAATCCGAAGTTGCGGAAAATCTTTCCGAAGATAGCCTCACCGATAATGACGGCTGCCAGTCCGATAACAATGGCACCACGGCCCATATTGATATCGGAGAATCCCTGATACTGTCCCAGCAGTGCACCGGAAAAAGCAACCAGTCCGTTAGAGATCATAAGGCCAAGTACCCGGTTAAAATCCGTGTTGATTCCCTGTGCTCTTGCCATCTTGTCATTACATCCGGTTGCACGTAAGGAACATCCAAGTTCTGTACCAAAGAACCAGTACAGTACTGCTACCAGAAGTATAATCAGAACGGCTACGATCAGAATGGTATTTTTATAAATGGCAACATTCTTAATATAACGAAGGGATACCAGCAGGTCAAATTTATCAACATTGATGGCCTGATTGGATTTACCCATAATTTTCAGATTCACGGAATACAGTCCAAGCTGTGTCAGAATTCCGGCTAGGATTGCCGGGATTCCCATAAAAGTATGGAAAAGTCCGGTTGCAAATCCTGCCAGCATACCGGCTAAAAATGCACAGAGAAGGGCAACCCATACATTGCTTCCTCCCTGGATCATCATAATGCAGACTGCTGCGCCTGTACAAAGGCTGCCGTCTACGGTCAGATCTGCGATGTCAAGAATACGGAAGGTGATATAGACACCAATCGCCATAATTCCCCAGATCAAACCCTGCGCCACTGCTCCCGGCAAGGCATTCAGTAAACTCATAATGTTCATGTTCCCAATCACCTCGTAATTCTTATTGCTTTTTATTTCACGACGACGGCAGCGAGAGTGGAATAGCCCTTCTCGCTGCCATCATAGTAAGTCAAATTTGTATGAACTTTTTGGTTTCTTCTTATTTATTCTGCAATTGCAGTGTAATCATCCGGAACAGCTACTTCAAGAGCCTCACACAGTGTCGGGTTGTACTCTTTGGTAAACTGCGGAGCATACTCAATCGGCATCTCAGAGATATCAGCTTCGCCTGTCAGAATCTTCACTGCCATCTTACCGGTTGCTACACCAAGATCATAGTAGCTGATGGAAAGAGTTGCAACTCCGCATCCTTTGCAGATACCTTCCTCACCTGCAATAATCGGAACACCTGCAGGCTGGCAGATATTGTTTACGATCTCTGTATTGTTTGCTACGGTGTTATCGGTCGGTACATAAATAACATCACTCTCATCTGCTGCGGTAGTTGTTACAGAAGAAAGGTCATTGGAATCAGAGAAACCATACTGTTTGCAGGTATATCCCATTCCTTCCAGTGCTTTCTGCACCTCGTCTACCTGATACTGGGAGTTTGCCTCTGCAGTACAGTACAGAAGACCTACATTCTTAGCATCCGGGAACAGCTCATTCAGCATAGCTGCCTGCTCAGTCAGCGGTGCAAGATCAGACGTACCGGAAATATTTCCACCAACAGTTCCATCAAAACCATCAATACCAAGAGCTACACCATACTCCGTTACTGAAGTACCAAGAATCGGGATCTCACTAGTTCCAGCCTGTGCTGCCTGCAGTGCAGGAGTTGCATTTGCAAGAATCAGATCTGCATCCTCAGCCACGAAGCCGTTAATAATGGTTGCGCATGTATTGGAATCGCCCTGTGCATTCTGCTCATCGAAAGTTACCGCATCCTCACCGAGTGCCTCTACGATGGCATCCTTAAATCCCTGGGTAGCTGCATCCAGTGCTTCATGCTGTACCAGCTGGCAGATACCGATCGTGTAGGATCCGCCTGCAGACGGTACTTCCGTCTCCTCTGCTGTATCAGCTGTATCAGCTGCCTCAGTTGTCTCAGCTGCAGTATCTGTGGATGCTGCGGTATCGCTGCTTCCGCATGCGACCAGACTAAGTCCCATGGTCATTGCCATAGCCAGAGCTATCATCTTTTTCATAATCCGTTTCCTCCGTCTTTTCCGAATTGGCTTTCAATGCTTTAATGCATTGAAGCTTTTAGACTTAATCAATATAGCACTTCAACGCGCAAAAGTCAATGGGATTTATAAAAAAATGTAAGACAGTACAAAGAAGCAGCCTCCTGCTGTGGAAAGGAACCGTTACAACAAAGCAACCTCCCTCCTGTGGAAAGGAACCGCTCGCGCTAAGTCCTCGCCCAGCGGTACTAACACTCGAACAACGTCTTTGACTTGTTCTCGCGAAGTACCGGGGCTGTGGACGTTCCTTCCACAGGAGGGAGGTTGTATGTACACATTCATATGGTTTCACAAATTTATTTTATTTAATAAATAAGAGATGCATATGTGGCTGAACATAGGCATCTCTCAAGATAGTTTTTTATAATACTTTGCTCAGGAAGTCGATGGTACGCGGCTCTTTTGGATTCAGGATGACTTCATCCGGCGTTCCTTCTTCCACGATATAGCCACCTTCCATGAAAACAACGCGGCTGGCTACTTCGCGGGCGAAGCCGATCTCATGGGTAACAACCACCATGGTCATGCCATCATGAGCCAACTCTTTCATAACAGCCAGTACTTCACCGACCATCTCCGGGTCCAGAGCACTGGTTGGTTCATCAAAGAGCATGATATCCGGCTTCATTTCCAGGGCACGAGCGATCGCTACACGCTGTTTCTGTCCACCGGACAACTGGCTTGGGAATGCATCTGCCTTATCTGCCAGTCCGACTCTTTCCAGAAGTCTCATGGCCTCGGCCTTTGCCTCTTCCTTGCTCATGAGTTTTAAGTGTACTGGAGCAAGGGTCATGTTATCCAGCACGGTCAGATGGTTAAACAAATTGAAATGCTGGAATACCATTCCGATATTCTCACGCACTTTGTTGATATCTGTATGTTTGTCCGTCACATCGTGTCCGTCGATAATAATCTGGCCTGCGGTAGCGGTTTCCAGCTGGTTCAGACATCTTAACAAAGTAGATTTTCCACTTCCGGACGGTCCTAAGAGAACGACAACCTCACCCTCGTGGACATCCATGCTGATATCTTTTAATACTTCCAGTTTTCCAAAATTCTTTTTCAGATTCGTAACATGAATCTTCAGCTGCTTATCTTCCACGGTTTACCCTCCTCTCAATTCTCTTGGCAATCTTACTCAGGGTAACGATAACAACCATGTACATGATACCAACGATTGCCCAGGTCTGAAGACTCTTCAGGGTATTTCCCACAATCGTCTTTCCTACATTCGTAAGTTCCGGGAATCCGATAATGGACAGGATAGAGGTATCCTTCAAGGTAATGATAAACTGATTAATAATAGACGGGATCATGGTTCGTACTGCCTGGGGTACAACAACCAGTGCCATGGAGGCACTGTAGGAAAGTCCCAGACTTCGTGATGCTTCCATCTGTCCTCTGTCGACACTCTCAATACCGGCACGGATAATCTCTGCCATATACGCACCACAGTTCATGGAAAGTGCTGCGGTACCTGCCTGCAATGCATTCAGACGGAAACTGGAAAATCCCAGGCCCTGCATACCAGCCGGTACACCAAAATAAATGAAATATGCCAGTACGATCAGCGGCACACCACGGACGGCATCTACATAAATCGTTCCGATCAGATTCAGCACCCGGTTATGCCCTACATTCATCAGTCCGAAAATCATACCAATGATCATCGCAAACAACAGCGACAACAATGTCAGCAGCAAAGTCTGGCCGAGCGCGCGAAGCAGCATACCGCCGTAAACTTCAATAATACTCATCATAGTCTCTCGTCTCCTTTTTCTCTTCTGGTTCCCGAAAATACTTCTTACACTGTGAAAGCCTCTCACACAGGGGTTTTCACAGTGCAGGAAGCAGCCGCATATTCTGCAGCTGCTTTCCCGTCACCAGAATTATTTTACTGATTACTCTCCAAGATATTTTGCAAGGATCTCATCATAAGTTCCGTTTGCTTTGATATCAGCCAGTCCTGCATTGAACATGTCAAGCAGTTCCTGATTTGCCTCGTTCATGATTGCAAATCCGTAAGGAGCCGGATCACTCTCCATAGAGTCAACCACTTTCAGTCCCAGACCTTTGTTTGCAATCCAGTCCTGAATAATCGGCTTATCCTCTACACATGCAACGCTATTGCCGGCTACAACATCCTGATACATAGTCGGTGAATCTTCAAATACAGTGGTGGTGAATCCGTACTGATCTTTCAGGCTCTCTGCAAATGCAGCACCCTGGGTACCATTTTTCACTGCTACATTCTTTCCTGCAAGATCCTCAAAGGAATCGATATCACTGCCAGCTGCTACTGCAAAAATCTGGCAGGAATCAAAATAAGAGTCAGAGAAGATCCATCCGTTTGCCTGACGCTCTTCTGTAATACTTGCGCCTGCAATCAGACCATCTGCCTGACCGGACTGTACCGCTGCTACAGCTGCATCCCATCCAAGGCTCTGAATATCAATTTTAAAGTTCTGATCCTGTGCAATTGCTTTGATGATATCAACATCAATTCCAACAAAATCGTTGTCTTCATCGGTATACTCGAATGGTCTGAATACGGTATCCATTGCGATCACCCATGTTTTGTCAGATGCTTCAGTATCAGCTGCATCAGCAGTCTCCTCTGCTGTGTCCGTAGTCTCTTCTGCTGCATCTGTAGTTTCAGCTGCTGCAGTATCTTTAGATGATGATCCACATGCTGCAGTGGATACTGCCATGCACGCAATGAGAGACAGTGCAATTAATTTTTTCATAATATGTACGCTCCTTTTCTCCGGCAAATATACCGGCCCTATTTATGCAGAAAGGCATTTGTATTATTGTATACAATGCCTCGCATTTGAAAACAGTATAATTTTTTCTGTCCGTATTGTCAAGGGAAAATTCTGTCAAGGCTTTATCTGTGCTACAGATTTTCTGCTGCCTCCAATACAAACTTCACCGCACAGTCAATTCCCAGCTTTTCCGTATTCAGGCACAGGTCGTAGTTGACCGCATCCCGGTATCTGGTCTTGGTGTAATGTTCACAGCTCTTCTTTCGCGCTTTGTCTGCCTGACGCACGTCAGATGCCACCTGTTCAAGCGGAACCCCAGGCATCTTTCCTGCCATACGGTTGACTCTCCACTGGAATCCTGCATGGGCAAATACCCGCAGACAATGATCAAACTCTCTTAATATGTATTCACTGTTCCGTCCTACAATCACGCAGCTTTCATGGCTGGCCATCTCACGGATCGCGTCCATCTGTGCCTGCCAGAGTTCTTCATCCAACGGTTTGTTATAGAAATCAAAGAGACTCTGTGCAAATCCAAATGTATTAGGTACCCTCTCATCCCATTTGCGCACTTCTTCCGGCGTCAGTTTCGGGTTTGCCAGTGCAGTTCTTAATATAATATCCTTGTCATAATATTCGATGCCCAGCTCTTTGGCAACTCTTCTTCCGATTTCTCCACCCCCTGCGCCAAATTCACGGGCAATGGTAATAATTTTTCTCATAATGATTAACTCTCCTTTTCCAGAAGTTTGCGTCCCATCAGCACACCCATGGCAGAAGCCATCATCAGCCCTCTGGTCCATCCGGAAGAATCTCCCAGACAGTGAAGTCCCTGAATATTGGTGTTCAGGTCCGTATCCATCTTTACTTTATTGGAATAGAACTTCAGCTCCGGACTGTACAGCAGAGTTTCACCGCTGGCAAATCCAGGAACAACCTCATCCAGCATCCGGATAAACTCGATGATATTGGTCATGGCACGGTAAGGCATAGCTGCCGTGATATCACCTGCTACCGCATCTTTCAGAGTCGGGCGCACATTGGACTGAGCCAGCTCCTTCTGCCAGGTTCTTTTTCCATCCAGTATATCACCATATCGCTGTACCAGAATATGGCCTGCGCCCAGCATGTTGGTCAGTTCTCCTACCTTCTGCGCATAGGCAATCGGCTGATTAAACGGCTCTGTAAAGTTATGGCTTACAAGAATGGACAGGTTGGTATTGTCACTCTTTAAATCTTTGAAGCTGTGTCCGTTTACAACGGCCAGATTATTGTCGTAGTTCTCCTGGGCTACAAATCCGCCCGGATTCTGACAGAAAGTACGCACTTTATTCTTCCACGGCTTCGGATAACCAATGAGTTTTCCTTCGTAAAGTACCTTGTTGATCATCTCCATGACCTCGTTGCGGCACTCGACACGGACACCGATATCAACGGTCCCCGGCTTATGGGCAATTCCATTCTCCTCGCAGACTTTTTCCAGCCAGTCAGCACCTCTTCTTCCGGTAGCAATAATGACATTGTCAGCGTAGATTTCCTCACTGCCTGCCTTATCTTCCAGACGAACGCCCTGACAGACATCCTCTTTGAGAATAATATTGTCACACTCCGTGTTAAAACGCATCTCCACGCCTTTTTCCTGCAGATAATTCTGGATATTCAGATACAGCTGCTGAGCTTTCTCCGTTCCCAGATGACGGATCGGGCAGTTTACCAGCTGAAGGCCTGCACGAATGGCACGTTTACGGATTTCTTTGATCTCCTCGCCCTCATATACGCCTTCCACATGCTCGTCAGCACCAAACTCCAGATAGATCTTATCTGTATAATCAATGAGTTCCTGCGCAAATTCAGAACCGATCAGATTCGGCAGTTCTCCTCCTACCTCGCAGGAAAGGCTTAACTTTCCATCAGAAAATGCACCTGCTCCGGAAAATCCGGTAGTGATCATGCAGTTCGGCTTGCAATTCATACATTTTCCGGTCTCTGCTTTCGGGCAGTGACGTTTGTCCACCGGTTTTCCCTTTTCCACCATAAGGATTTTCTTATCTGATCCGTTTCGTACCAGTTCCAGTGCGGTAAAAATACCAGCCGGTCCTGCTCCGATAATTACTACGTCATATTTCATAAAATCTTCTCCTGTATTTCACATATTTTCGAATGGACTTCCGTCCTTAGTATAGCATATCCTGATCTGTTTGCAAAACGGAATTTCTTTATTCCCCCGCCTCCAGCATGCTCTCCGCAAATCCCCCATAACCTTTTGTGGGGTCATTGACAAACACATGAGTCACGGCTCCGATGAGCCGTCCATTTTGGAGAATCGGAGAACCAGACATTCCCTGTACGATTCCACCGGTCAATTCCAGCAGTTCCGGATCCGTCACTTTTAAAATCATACCTTTGTTGACGTCGGATTCATTGATACGGATTTCCTGGATCTGAACTGCATACTCTTCCATTTCTCCAGAGACAGCACTCCTGATCACTGCAGGTCCCGTCTTAATCTCCTGCCGGAAGGCAACTTCCACCGGTTCCTCTGAAAATTTTCTTACCAGGGTACCGTTCATCTGTCCAAATACCCCGACTTTTGTATTTTTCAGGATGGTTCCTTCGCGATACCTCTCTGCATAAGTAATCATACCGCTCACTTCCCCCGGTGTTCCTCTTCTTCCCTTCTCGATCCTTAAAATTTCCGTATCGTAAAGGCTCCCTCCGGAAATTGTCAGTAATTCCCCGGTATCACTGTCCGTGATACCATGTCCCAAAGCTCCAAACTGATCATCCTGTGTCATATAAGTCAAGGTTCCAATCCCCTGGATATCATCTTTTACCCAGATCCCCAGTTTATACTCCTGATCTTCTGACTTCACTGCCTGTAGCCGCACCTGAATTTCCTCCTTATTTCGGCGGAGTTTCAAAATCATGATGTCGCTCCTATTTGCCTGCACACAGGCAATCAGTTCTTTTTTATCTGTAATTTTTCTGCCATTCACTGCCAGAATATAATCCCCCGGATAAACCACCTGTTCTGCCGGCTCATAGAAGAGTCCATCGGATGCTTCTATTTTATCTGTTCCTACCACATAAACACCCTGTGTTTCCAGATAAAGACCTACGGGAATTCCTCCTGGAATCACCCGCTGCCGTTTCACTACCCGGACCGAGACTTCTTTTACTCCCAGATACAGCGTCTGATTCTCGTCTTCACTGACTCGAATCTGATCCGGCACCTGTGTTTTCATATACCAATATCCGTAGATTCCTAATGCTGCTACCGCTGAAAACAGCGCAATCCACAGGGATATTCGGTAAAATTTAAGACGATTCATGCAGCCACACCTTTCTCATGTTCTCACATTAGTGTCTGCATAAAACCGTCTCTTTTTCCTGTCAAATATTTCCTTTATATTGAACCGCCAGCCGTTTCATTTCTCTGGCATTGTCAAGCACCGCGTCAGTAATCTCCGCGCCGCCTAGAATTCTTGCCAGCTCCATGGGAACTTCCTCCTCGGTCAGTCTCCGGATTCTGGTCTGGGTTTCCCCATTCACCGCCTGTTTTTCAATACAATAATGACTGTCAGCCATGGCTGCCAGCTGGGCCAGATGGGTGATGCAGATGACCTGCCTGCTCCTGCCAATAAGAGCCAGTTTCTCCGATACTCTCTGGGCGGTTCTACCGCTGATTCCCGTATCAATCTCATCAAAAATCACCGTATCAATGGAATCCTGATCTGCCAGCACCGTCTTGATAGCCAGCATGACTCTCGATAATTCACCACCGGATGCTATTTTGCCAAGAGGCTTCACAGGCTCACCCGGATTAGTGGATATCAGGAACTCCACATCATCCCAGCCGTCTACTCCCGGATTTTCTCCTTCTTCCACACGTATGCCAAACCGGACGTCCAGAAAATTAAGCTCTGACAATTCCTTCTGCATCCGCTGTTCCAGCACCTTTGCAGCTGCCGCACGGATCTCATGTACTTTTTTACATTGTCCCTTTAACTGCTGCTCTGCCTTTTCGTATTCCCTCTGAAGCACATCTCTCCGCTGTTCCAGATGTACCAACAGATCCAGCCGTTCCTGCTGCTGTTCCGCATAACTTTGAATCTCCTCCAAAGTGGAGCCGTACTTCGATTTCAGATGATTGACCAAATTCAGACGTTCTTCCGTCTCTATAAAATCCTGTTCTGAGAAATCCAGGTCTTCCATATAATCATCCAGTTCCCGGCTAAAATCCGCCAGCATACTGTCGATCTGCTGCAGCTGCTCGGATAAGGATTCCAGTGCCTCATCGAAATGGGTGATGCCGCTTAATTCTCTGCAGGATCTTCCTGTCAGATCGGATGCGGATGTCTCCTCCCCTACGCAAAGAGTCCGTACGGTTCCCAGCACTTCCATGATGCGGCGGCTGTTCACCATTTTCCTGTAATCCTGCTCCAGACGCTCATCCTCGCCGTCCTGAAGCCTTGCTTCTTCAATTTCATTTAATTCGAATTCCAGTAATGACTGTTCCCTCAGCCGTTCTGCTTCATCCATACAGATGTCCTGCAGTTCCTCCTGCAGTTTTCTGCATTGCTGATAGTATTCTTTTAATTCTTTCAAAACCGGATCCAACTGCTCATGGGCATAAGAATCCAAAATTTCCAGATGTTTTCGTTTGCTGAGTAATGACTGATGTTCATGCTGCCCATGAATATCGATGAGCATACCGGACACTTCTCTTAATACCGCCGTGCTCACAGTCTCCCCATTGAGTCTGCAGATACTTCTGCTGCCGGAAATCTTCCGGGACAAAATAATCTGATCATCCTCCATAGGAATGTCCAATTCTCTTAATTTTTTCCGGATCTCCGGACGGTCCGTGGCAAAGACAAGCTCCACCAACGCATAATCCGCATCTTCCCGTACCATTTCCCTGGAAACTTTTCCTCCCAGTGCCATGGTCATAGAACCAATGAGAATGGATTTTCCTGCTCCGGTCTCTCCTGTCAGTATATTCAGCCCTTCTGTAAAATCAATCTCGGTCTCCCGAATCAGGGCAAGATTTTTCACATGCAGATGCAGCAGCATTTGCTTCCCTCCTTATGACTGACCCTCCACAATTTTCTTCAGTTCCCCCATTACTGCAGCAGTATCTGCCTGGGTCCGGATGACACACATCACGGTGTCGTCTCCTGCCACGCAGCCGAGGATCTCCTTCCAGTCAATGTTGTCAAGGGCAGTTGCCAGTGCCATAGCCATGCCAGACACGGTCTTGATCACCAGAATATTCTGTGCGGCGTCCATGGAAACAAATGCTTCCCTGAGAATTCCCACATATTTTTCTGACATCTGATGATTCTGTCCAGTGAGCAGTGCATATTTCTGTCTGCCATTTTTGCCCGGCACTTTGGAAAGCTTCAATTTCCGAATATCACGGGACACGGTGGCCTGCGTCACCTGAAAGCCTGCTGCCCGCAGTCGGTCTGCCAGTTCATCCTGGGTCTCAATATCATACTGTTCAATCAGTTCTATGATCTTCTCATGTCTTTTCTCTTTCACAGCGCCTCACCCTTGTCCTTTTTTATCTGCGGCTCAGCTTATCCCTCAATACTTCCAGAAAGCTGATCTGATTAATCTTTAAAATCGGCGTCACTTCACCGGATCTTACTATCTCCACATAGTCACCGGTCTTCAATTCCACACTGGTATCTCCGTCAAAAGTAACGCATGCCTGATCCGGTCCTCCCCGTCTTCCCTCTCCGATCTGAATCCGGATCCGGTCATCGCCGGAAAAGACAATGCTTCTGGAATTCAGTGTGTGGGGGCAGATGGGTGTCAGCACCAGCATGGATGCTGTTGGAGAAATAATCGGTCCGCCAGCCGACAGGCTGTAACCGGTAGAGCCTGTAGGTGTGGAGACGATCATACCATCTGCCGTAAAGGAATTCAGATACTGATCATTGACATAAACGTCATAATTGACCACTCGAAGGCTGCCGCTTCGATCCAGTACGATGTCATTGAGTGCCAGATCTTTCGCCACATCCTGTCCATCTACATGAACGGTTCCTTCCAGCATCATCCGATTTTCCACAGAGTAAGAGCCCTCGATCAGTCGATCCAGTGCACTATACACATTCTGTTCCTCGATCTCGGCCAGATATCCCAGATGTCCAAGATTAATGCCCAGAAACGGGATATTTCTTCCTGCCAGATCCCTGGCAGCTCTGAGAAGCGTTCCGTCTCCCCCCAACACCAGAATACCGTCCACGTCTTTTCCCACTTCCGGATCGTAGGCTTTCTCTTCTCTGTCTGCATTTCCTCCACCATTGCGGATGAGACAGTTCTGTCCGTGTTCCGTCAGATACTCCGCAATCTCTGAAGCCAGGCGGAGGCACTCTGCTTTCCCACTGTTCGCAATAATATAAAATGTTTTCATCGGTACGTCTATAATGCCTGATGCGCCTGCTCCACAATGTCTTTCGGATCTACCTGAGCATGGTCGCAGACGGTTCCTTCCTCATGGTTCTTTAAATGAACCAGATATTCAATATTTCCTTCCGGCCCTTTAATCGGCGAAAACTCCAGATTTAAAATCTGGAAACCAATGCCTGCCGCATAGTCCAGAATTTTCTCTACTACTTCCAGATGAACCGCCTTGTCGCGAACCACACCTTTTTTTCCTACCTGCTCACGCCCCGCCTCAAACTGCGGTTTGATAAGCGCCACAATCTCGCCGTCCGGTGTGAGCAGCTCTTTTACCGGTTCCAATACTTTAGTCAGAGAAATAAATGCCACGTCAATTGATGCAAACTCTATCGGATCTGCAATCTGATCTCTGGTCACATAGCGGATATTGGTCTTTTCCATGCAAACCACTCGCTCATCCTGACGCAGTTTCCATGCCAGCTGTCCGTTTCCCACATCCACCGCATAAACTTTCACTGCACCGTTCTGCAGCATGCAATCCGTAAATCCTCCTGTGGAGGAGCCGACATCCATGCAGATCTTTCCTTCCAATGTCACATCAAAATGGGTCATGGCTTTCTCAAGCTTCAGTCCGCCGCGGCTCACATATTTTAACGGAGAACCTTTCACTTCAATCACTACCTTCTCTGAAAAAGAAGTCCCTGCTTTATCTTCTCTCTGTCCGTCTACAAATACATTTCCGGACATAATAATGGCTTTTGCTTTTTCACGGGACTCTGCCAGTCCCCGCTCTACCATAAGCACATCCAGCCTTGTTTTCATGCTCTGTCATCCTCCTTCGGACAGGCAGCGTAACGGCTGACAATCCGCTTCGTTACCGATTCTGCATCAATTCCCACTTCTTCATACAGCAATGCCACATTGCCATGCTCCACGTACTCATCCGGCAGTGCAATGGTCAGAAGATGCACCGGAATCTCATGATCCTCTACAAAATCACGGACTTTCTCACCATAACCGCCGCTTCTTACATTTTCTTCCATCGTCACAAGTAATCTGTGTTCTTTGGAAAGTTCTTTGATAATCTCTGTATCAATTGGTTTTACAAATCTGGCGTTCACAAGACTGCAGTTATATCCCATGTCTTTCAGCTTATGACGTACTTCCTCCGCCGTCTTTACCATGCTGCCTACCGCCAGAATCGCAATATCCTCCTCTTCATAGAGGAACTCGCTCTTACCATATTCAATGGGTTTCCGGAAATCCTTCAAGCCATCATAAGCCTCACCCCGCGGATAACGAAGCGCAATCGGACCGTCAAATTCCACGGCAAATTTCAGCATATCTGACAATTCCCACTTATTCTTCGGGGCCATAATGTGCATATTCGGAATACTGGACAGATAAGACAGGTCAAAGATTCCCTGATGAGTCTCTCCATCACTTCCTACCAAACCTGCACGGTCAATGGCAAATACCACTGGCAGATTCTGAATGCAGACATCATGAAGTACCTGATCGTAAGCCCTCTGCAGAAATGAAGAATAAACCGCAAAGATCGGCCGCATACCGCCTGCTGCCAATCCGGCTGCAAAGGTTACTGCATGTTCTTCTGCAATTCCCACATCAAAAAAACGCTCTGGATAAATATTTTTAAAACGTTTTAATCCGGTACCATCCGGCATAGCTGCCGTAATGGCCACAACATTTTTATTTCTCTGACCCAGCTTCACCATACAGGTAGAAAATACATCCTGATAGTTGGCTTTCTTTCTCTTCTTGCTGGGAAGTCCTGTCTCAATATCAAAGGGTTCTGCCCCGTGGAATCGGGACGGATGGCGTTCTGCCGGAAGGTATCCTTTTCCCTTTTTGGTCAGTACATGCACCAGAACTGCACCTTTGACTTTTTTCGCTTTCTTCAGTACCTCCTGAAGTTTTCCGATATCATGACCGTCCACCGGTCCTAAATAGGTGACACCCATGTCTTCGAAGAACATACCCGGAATGAACAGCTGCTTAATACCGCTCTTTGTTTTCTTTAACTGATTTGCCAGATGAGTACCGCCCGGAATCCGGTTCAGAGACTGCTCCACACCTGTCTTAAAATTTGTATAGGCTTCGTTGGTTCTAAGTCCATTCAGATATTCTGACACACCGCCCACATTCTCAGCAATGGACATGTTGTTGTCATTCAGAATAATAATAAAATTCTTCTTCAGCCTGGAAGCATTATTCAGCGCCTCATATGCCATTCCTCCAGTCAGTGCGCCGTCACCAATCACAGAAATCACATGCTCATCACCGCCGCGGAGATCCCGTGCTGCCACCAGACCAATTCCCGCGGAAATGGAAGTAGAACTATGTCCCGTGTCAAAACTGTCACAGTCGCTTTCCTTTCTTTTGGGAAATCCACTCATGCCGCCGTATTTACGGAGTTCATCAAAACCAGCTTTTCGTCCGGTCAAAAGCTTATGGGTATAAGACTGATGTCCCACGTCCCATACTACCTTATCCTTCGGAAAATCAAAGCAAAGATGAAGCGCCATGGTAAGCTCCACCACCCCCAGATTGGAAGCCAGATGCCCCCCCGTCTGACTGATCTTTGTAATCAGAAACTGACGGATTTCCTCGGCAAGCGTATCATATTCCTCCGGCGGGATTTTCTTGATATCGTTGACCTGATTAATCTTCTCCAGCACCATAATTCATAACCTCTACTTTTCCCTGTATACCAATGCCTTTATCAATTCGGTAAGAAATTCATTCTCATAAGGAAGTTCTGCCAGACGCTTAAGTCCCCGGTCAGAAATCTCCTCCACATCTTTTGTTGCCTGTTCCAGCCCTTTTAATGTTACATAAGTAGTCTTCTCATTCCGCTCATCACTGTGAATCGGTTTGCCTAAGGTCTCCAGCGTACTGGTTTCATCCAGAATATCATCGCGGATCTGGAATGCAAGTCCTACATCGGAAGCAATCTGCTCAATGACAGCAACTTCCTCTTCTGTTGCCCCTGCCAGTACAGCTCCTACCATCATGGAAGCTTCCAGAAGAGCTCCTGTCTTCAGTTCGTAAATAAAATCAAGGGTTTCCTGATCAACAGCTTTTCCAGTCGATTGTACATCCACCACCTGTCCGCCGATCATTCCGTAAATACCAGCCTTACGGCCAAGGATTTTCAGTGCTTTTGCAACCCGCTCTACATCCTCTCCGCAGTCAAAAGCGGTCATAGCCGTCTCAAAGGCATAGTTCAGAAGTCCGTCACCCGCCAGTACGCCCATGGCATGTCCGTATTTTGCATGGGTTGTCAGTTTTCCTCTACGATACTGGTCATTATCCATGGCCGGAAGATCATCATGCACCAGAGAATAGGTGTGTACCATCTCAATAGCTGCCATCAACGGCTGAATCACTCTTCCGGTACCGCCAAACATCCGGTAGGTCTCATGCATCAGCAATGGGCGAAGCCGTTTTCCTCCGGCTGTCACACTGTAATTCATGGCCTCCATAATTTCTTTCTGATTTCCGGTTTCTTCCGGAAGGAAGCTTTTTACAACTCCTTCCGTCCACTGTATTCTATTTGCAAGTTCCTCAGGAAAATTCATGGGTATGTCCCTCCTCGTCAATCTGAAGCATCTGCTTCTCTACATGGTCAATATTTTCATTACATTTCTGCAATAGCTTCATTCCCTGCTCATAAAGCCGAAAAGATTCTTCCAGAGAAACCTCCCCTTCCTGAAGTTTCTGTAATAACTGCTCTATCTGGTCAAAAGCTGTCTCCAGACGGAATGGTTCCATCTGTCCTGCTTCTTTATTTGCCATATTCCGTCCACTCCTTTACTTCTGCCTGAATGGTTCCATCAGTTACATGAATCAACAACAGATCGGAAGGTGCTACCTGGGATACACTGCGAAGCGCTTTTCCATCTGATGCTTCTGTATACGAATATCCCTGCTGCAATTTCTTCAGCGGGGACACTCCATCTAACCGTTCCGCATACAATGCTATTTTATGCTTCCGGTCTGTAAGCTTCTGATCCATGGAACGTTTCAGACGTTCCTCCAGATCAGCTGCATATTGTTTTTTTTCTCTGAGCTGATACTCAGGGCTTGCCTGTAACAGCCTCAGCCTCAAGTATTCTGCCCTTTGTCTGTCATTATGAATCTTCTGCTCCAGCCGATCTGCCAACTGATTCCGGTATAATTCCAATCCGCTCATCAATTGCCAGTAATCTGTCACCGCCAGTTCTGCCGCTGCTGACGGAGTTGGCGCCCGTAAATCTGCCACATAATCCGCAATGGTGGTATCCGTCTCATGTCCTACCGCAGAGATAATCGGCGTCCGGCATTCAAAAATAGCCCTCGCCACTTTTTCCTCATTGAATGCCCACAGATCTTCCATGGAACCGCCTCCGCGGCCTGCAATGATTACATCCACGCCATACTGATCCAATGTACGGATTCCCCGGACGATGCTGTCCGCTGCCTGTTCTCCCTGCACCAGTGCCGGATAGAGCACCAACTGCACATAAGGATTTCTGCGCCTGGAAATATTCATAATATCCCGGATGGCTGCTCCGGTAGGAGCCGTCACAATACCGATGGTTCTGCTGTAAAATGGAATGGGCTGCTTAAACTCCTGGGCAAACATTCCCATCTCTTCCAGGTCCTTTTTCAGCAGCTCAAACTGACGGTAAAGATCTCCCTCTCCATCCGGCATAATCTCTCTGGCATACAGCTGATATCTGCCATCACGCTCATAGACACTGACACTACCCAGGACAATGACTTTCTGTCCTTCCTGCATCCGAAAGGCAAGACCGCTTCTCCGGTCTCCTGCAAACATGACGCAGGCAATGGCACCACTCTCATCCTTCAAGGAAAAATAAATGTGCCCGGATGTATGATACTTGCAATTGGACACCTCACCCTTCACATAAATCCGGTTCAGCATAAAATCCTGGGTAAACATATTTTTAATATACCGGTTGACCTGAGCCACCGAATATACATTTTTTGCCATGCTGTTTTACTTTCCGGCCACGTGTGCCAGTACTCCGTTTACAAATGCCGGAGACTCGTCTCCGCCATATTTTTTCGCCAGTTCCACTGCCTCGTTGATGGCTACTTTCTCCGGAATGTCCTCATCAAATTTCATCTCATAGACAGCCAGGCGGAGAACCGTTAAGTCCACTCTGCTCATTCTGGATGTTTTCCATGTTTTGGATGCCTCATTCAAGATTCCGTCAATTTCTTCTATCCGTTCTAAAATCTTCTTATATTTACCAATGATATACTCCTCATCCTTTTCAGAAAGGGGTTCCACCTCTTTCATCTCATCCACATACATACTAACCTGCTCATCCATCTCTTCCGGTGTATTGAACTCCACACGGAACAGCAGTGCAAAAATCTGTTCTCTCTGCTCTCTTCTTTTCATTTATATCCTCCATGACATAAGGGACCGCCGCGGAATATGGTTTCCCCGCAGCAGTCCCTTTTTTTCAAAAGTTCTCCTATTCCAGCTCTACGCCGGCTACGCGAACATTTACCTCAGACACTTCCATGCCGGTCATACTCTCGATGGCTGATTTTACTTTATCCTGAACTGCACCAGACACTGCAAGGATATTCGCCTCAAACTTCAGATTCAGTGCAAGATCCACCTTCACATCTGTATCAGTCACTTCTACCTTTACGCCCTTGGACAAAGATTTCATGCCCATCTTTGCTACCAGTTCATTCTTAATATTACCGGCCATGGATGCAACACCCTTGACTTCGGTAGCTGCCATTCCTGCAATAATCGCTACAACCTCATCTGCGATCTGCACTGCGCCCTTCTCACTGTCCTCCTGGAGAACATGTGTGGCTCTGTCTAATTTTTCCATACCGATACCTCCTGCATCTATTCTACCCTGTGCATCTTCGTACCTGCACAGTCCCGCTTATTAACAAGTATACCAAAACTTACCCTCTTTGAAAAGGGGAAATTATCGTCCGAACTCGGATAATTCCAATCCCGGATTCCGGTCCAGAGTCATGCCGATACTCCAGCTGTTGACCCACAGAAGAAGCGGACGACCCTTCAGATCCTTGATCTTCTTCATATCAGAAGTACCACTGATCTTATCCAGATCAATCTCCTGATTCTCAATCCAGCGAATATGCTCATAGGGCAGATTTTCCAGACGAATTTCTACATTATATTCGTTATTCAGGCGATATTTTAGTACATCAAACTGCAGTACACCAACCACACCGACGATAATCTCTTCCATACCAGTGTTGTACTCCTGGAAAATCTGGATGGCACCTTCCTGGGCAATCTGTTCAATTCCTTTGACGAACTGCTTTCTCTTCATAGTATCCACCTGACGAACACGTGCAAAATGTTCCGGGGCGAAGGTCGGAATACCTTCATACTGAATCTTGCGGCTGGACATACAAACGGTATCTCCAATGGAGAAAATACCCGGGTCGAAGAGTCCGATAATATCACCTGCATAGGCTTCTTCCACAATCTTACGATCCTGTGCCATCATCTGCTGCGGTTGAGACAAACGGATCTTCTTACCTTCCTGTACATGGAGCACTTCCATGCCAGCCTCAAATTTTCCAGAACAGATACGCATGAATGCGATACGGTCTCTGTGTGCCTTGTTCATATTTGCCTGGATTTTGAAAATAAATCCAGAAAATCCTTCTTCTACCGGGTCAATGAGTCCCACATCTGCTTTTCTCGGCAAAGGTGGAGTAGTCATCTTCAGGAAATGTTTCAGGAAAATCTCCACTCCAAAATTGGTCAGTGCGGAACCGAAGAATACCGGAGAAAGCTCTCCTTTGTCTACCAGTTCCTGATCAAACTCTGCACTTGCACCATCCAGAAGATCAATCTCGTCTGCCAGCTGGTCTCTCTGTCCCGGAAGCAGTACACTTTCTGCTTCATCCAGAGTCAGCACCTGATCCTCTCCCTCTTTGGTGCCCTTCTCCGTATCGGAGAATACATGGATCTTCTCAGTGGCACGATCATAAACACCTTTAAATTCTTTACCGGAACCAATGGGCCAGTTAATGGGACAGGTTGCAATACCAAGCTCTTTCTCGATATCATCCAGCAGTTCAAAGGTATCCATGGCATCGCGGTCCATTTTATTAATAAAAGTAAAGATCGGGATATGTCTCATGACACAGACTTTGAACAGTTTTCTTGTCTGGGCCTCAACCCCCTTAGATCCATCAATGACCATAACCGCAGAGTCTGCAGCCATCAAGGTACGATAAGTATCCTCGGAGAAATCCTGATGTCCCGGGGTATCCAGAATATTAATGCAGTAATTGTCATAGTTAAACTGCAATACCGAAGAGGTAACGGAAATACCTCTCTCCTTCTCAATTTCCATCCAGTCGGAGACTGCATGTCTCGCAGTTGCTTTTCCTTTTACAGAACCTGCCAGGTTGATGGCTCCTCCATATAAAAGGAACTTCTCTGTCAGTGTTGTTTTACCCGCATCCGGGTGGGAGATAATTGCAAATGTTCTCCGCTTCTCTATCTCTTTACGTAAATCTGCCACGTATCATTCCTCCTGCTTGCCGGACTTTCTATCTTTCCAGCTATTGAATCCTCTGTCAATGCATAATCCATATTAGTATAGAGCAGGGGCGAATGAGTGTCAAGTAGTATCTTATGCACAAAAAAGACCATCACTTTCGTGATGGTCTCTGTCGTGTACCTTCAAAACTGCATACAGTCAATACTTTTTTCTTTCCAAAACCTTACACCTAAACCTCTTGGTTAAGCCCTCGACCTATTAGTAACAGTCAGCTTCACGCATTACTGCGCTTCCACCTCTGCCCTATCTACCTCGTCGTCTTCAAGGGGTCTTACTAGCTTGTGCTATGGGATATCTCATCTTGAGGGGGGCTTCACGCTTAGATGCCTTCAGCGTTTATCCCTTCCCGACTTGGCTACTCGGCCATGCTCCTGGCGGAACAACCGATACACCAGAGGTCAGTCCATCCCGGTCCTCTCGTACTAAGGACAGCTCCTCTCAAATATCCTACGCCCACGCCGGATAGGGACCGAACTGTCTCACGACGTTCTGAACCCAGCTCGCGTACCGCTTTAATGGGCGAACAGCCCAACCCTTGGGACCTACTACAGCCCCAGGATGCGATGAGCCGACATCGAGGTGCCAAACCACTCCGTCGATGTGAACTCTTGGGAGTGATAAGCCTGTTATCCCCAGGGTAGCTTTTATCCGTTGAGCGATGGCATTCCCACTTAATACCACCGGATCACTAAGCCCTACTTTCGTACCTGCTCCACCCGTCGGTGTCACAGTCAAGCTCCCTTCTGCCTTTGCACTCTGCGAATGGTTTCCAACCATTCTGAGGGAACCTTTGGGCGCCTCCGATACCCTTTCGGAGGCGACCGCCCCAGTCAAACTCCCCGCCTGGCATTGTCCACTGCCCGGATCACGGGCACATGTTAGAAATCCAATACTGCACGGGTGGTATCCCAGCATTGACTCCATGACAACTGGCGTCACCATCTCTCAGTCTACCACCTATCCTGTACATGCAATACCGAATCCCAGTACCAAGCTGGAGTAAAGCTCCATGGGGTCTTTCCGTCCTGGCGCGGGTAACCAGCATCTTCACTGGTACTTCAATTTCACCGGATGCATTGTCGAGACAGTGCTCAAATCATTACGCCTTTCGTGCGGGTCGGAACTTACCCGACAAGGAATTTCGCTACCTTAGGACCGTTATAGTTACGGCCGCCGTTTACTGGGGCTTAAATTCAAAGCTTCGCTTGCGCTAACCTCTCCTCTTAACCTTCCAGCACCGGGCAGGCGTCAGCCCATATACTTCACCTTTCGGTTTTGCATAGACCTGTGTTTTTGCTAAACAGTTGCTTGAGCCATTTCACTGCGGCCCTGCTTTCACAGGGCACCCCTTCTCCCGAAGTTACGGGGTCATTTTGCCGAGTTCCTTAACAATGCTTCTTCCGTCGGCCTTAGGATTCTCTCCTCATCCACCTGTGTCGGTTTACGGTACGGGTACTGTACAAACAATAGCGGCTTTTCTTGACAGCTGGCTCACACAATTCACTACTAAATTTCGTTATGCATCACGCCTTCGGATTGCTACACGGATTTGCCATTGCAGCTCCTACCTCGCTTGCCCCGGTATTTCCATTCCCGGGATGTGCTCTCCCTCTGTGTCCCCACAGTTCTGTTATACAGCAGTACAGGAATCTCAACCTGTTATCCATCGACTACGTCTTTCGACCTCGCCTTAGGCCCCGACTTACCCAGAGCAGATCAGCTTTACTCTGGAAACCTTAGATATTCGGCCGAGAGGATTCTCACCTCTCTCTCGCTACTCATTCCGGCATTCTCTCTTCTTATCAGTCCACAGCTCCTTACGGTACTGCTTCGTCCCTTTAAGAATG
>JAGTTP010000001.1:1587909-1825409 GCA_018223365.1 Clostridiaceae bacterium Marseille-Q4145 | reverse complement strand
TCTTCCATGCCAGTGCATGTTCTCTTCCGCCGCTTCCAACAATCAAAATTTTCATATGAATGCCTCTCTTATTGTTCAATCAGAGCTTTGCCGCCCTCTACTTTCACTTTACCGTTTGCTATCAGATCAATGGCCCTGGGCATGATCACCCATTCTGCCTCTTCCATTACCCGCAGCTGCAGGGACTTCGGTGTATCATCCTGATGCACCTCCACTGCTTTCTGCAGAATGATTGGTCCTGTATCCGTTCCGTCGTCCACAAAATGTACGGTGGCTCCGGTCACTTTCACGCCTCGGTTCAATACTCCTTCATGTACCTTCAGTCCGTAATAATCTTTTCCACAGAAAGAAGGAATCAGAGACGGATGAATATTAATGATCCGATTTTTAAAATATTCCACAATCTTCGGCGGAATGACAACCAGACAGCCTGCCAGCACTACAAGATCTGCTTCTGAGTCAATAAGTGCCTGAAGAAGCGCATCGTTAAAAGCTTCCCTGTCCGTAAAATCCTTCGGGCTTAATGCCTTTGCCGGAATTCCTGTTTTGGCAGCCCGCTCCAGCGCATAGGCATTTTTATTATTGCTGATGACCACTTTGATCTCCGCATTGGTAATCCGTCCGTCTGCAATGGAATCGATAATCGACTGCAGATTGGTTCCTCCGCCGGATACCAGAACTGCCAGTTTTAACATAAGGTCACACCCTTCTCGCCTGCTTCTGCAGAGCCAACCACGTACGGGGTCTCCCCTGCTGCCTTCAGTGCCTCCATCGTCTTGTCCACATCTGCCGGATCAACAGCCAGAATCATGCCAAGTCCCATGTTGAAGGTGTTGTACATCATTTCTTCGGTAATATTTCCCTCTTCCTGCAGCATCTTGAAGATCGGAAGTACCGGATAACTGTCTTTCTTCACAACCGCACGCACGCCGTCCGGAAGCATTCTCGGAATGTTCTCATAGAATCCGCCGCCGGTGATATGACTGCAGCCTTTCACAGTCACGCCTGCTTCTTTGACACTCTTTAATGCTTTCACATAGATTCTGGTCGGAGTGATCAGCGTCTCACCCAGGGTAGCGCCCAGATTGTCATAATATGTATTCAGTGCTTCTTCGCTCATACGGAACACTTTTCTTACCAAAGAGAATCCGTTGCTGTGGATTCCGGAAGATGCAATACCGATGAGGGTATCGCCCGGTTTAATGGTCTCTCCGGTGATCAGATCTTTTTTATCAACAGCGCCAACTGCAAATCCTGCCAGATCGTACTCGTCTTCCGGCATCAGTCCCGGATGCTCTGCAGTCTCACCGCCGATCAATGCAGCGCCAGCCTGTTTGCAGCCCTCTGCCACACCTTTTACGATCTCTGCGATTTTCTCCGGATAGTTCTTGCCGCAGGCAATATAGTCGAGGAAGAACAGCGGCTCACCGCCTGCACACGCCACATCGTTGACGCACATGGCAACTGCGTCGATACCGATGGTATCATGTTTGTCCATGAGAAATGCCAGCTTTACTTTGGTTCCGCATCCGTCGGTTCCGGACAGGAGCACCGGGTCTTCCATATCTTTGATGGCATTTAAGGAAAATGCACCGGAGAAGCCTCCCAGTCCGCCAAGGACTTCCGGTCTCATGGTTGCCTTTACATGCTCTTTCATAAGCTCTACTGATTTGTAACCAGCCTCAATATCCACACCTGCGTTTTTGTAATCCATTCTGTAGTCCTCCTTTTCCCTGTACACGTTCTACATCTGTTTCAGATATTCTTTATATCCGATCTCGTCCAGTTTCTTTGCCTTACCTTCTACTTCTTCTTTCATATCTTCTGAATATTTTTTCAGACGCTCCAGAAGCTCCGGATCAGAAGCTGCCAGAATCTTTGCTGCCAGAATACCTGCATTGGCTCCGCCGTTAATGGCTACGGTTGCTACCGGAATACCGGTCGGCATCTGCACGATGGAATAAAGAGAATCCACACCGCCCAGGTCAGAAGTCTTCATTGGAATTCCGATAACCGGAAGCGGGAAAATTGCCGCACACATACCCGGAAGGTGAGCCGCTTTTCCAGCGCCTGCGATAATCACCTTGAAGCCTTTGTTCTCTGCGCTTTTCGCATATTCAAAGAATACGTCCGGCTCTCTGTGAGCGGAGATGATCGTCATCTCAAACTCCACACCCAGTTTTGCAAGTACATCTGCTGCTTTGCTCATGATGGGCATATCTGAATCGCTGCCCATGACAATTCCTACTTTTGCCATCGTAAATCTCCTCCATGTAATGAAACATTTCCCACTTCCGTCCCATGGACTCGTGGAACTTTTATTAGTTTCTTTTATAAGTCATATTAATAATATTGTCTCTACTTATAAGTTATATTACAGGGACTTTCTATAATTGTCAAGACTTGTACGCATCCAACGGCACATTTAATTCCTCCGTTCCCGGCAGGACGAATCTTCCGTCCCGGATGATATCCTCAGTGCTGCCATCAGCGTGGATAACCGCGATGGACTCCAGTTCATCATAAGGAATAGTAATGTCCGTGTGACAATTAAAATATGCCTTGCCCGGATCTTCCTTTCGAAGCACAGAACACTCATTTTCCTTTGCCACAATCCGTTTGCCATCCGGATTGAAGGTGTCTGTATCTTCCTCCCAGGAGTAGCAGGTGTCACCCACTGCGAAATGGGGGCCGGTCTTCTCTGCAATGAGAATCGGCATGCATGCCTCGATGCCGTATTTTCTTGCCATGACATAGGCCGTAGTATTGGTTCCGATGGCAAATTCTCCCATCGGGAGGGTATCATGATGGAACAGCACATTTTCCTGAATGTAACGGCGGTTTTCCTCTTCCTTCTCATAGTTGCCGCAGGTGTAATCCCGGATCATGCCATTCCTGAAGGTGAGGGTCAGATCCCGGTAAAATAATTCGTTGAGATAGACCCCTGTCACATGGAGAAGTCCTTCCGTTCCGGTCAGTTTCGGAGAGGTAAATACTTCTCCTACCGGAATATTAACGTCTGCCACACAGTTTTCAAAAACAGTCTCCTTCTCTGAATCCTGCTTCTCTGCCAACGCCACAGTCAGATCAGTCCGGTTGGCACCAGCTCCCTGAATGTGGACAGAAGTTCCTTTATCCAGCGCATCGATGATCGTCTGCTGGATTCTCTGATAGGTGTGATAGTCCAGTGTATTGATCTTCACAGTCTCCGTAAAGATCTCCTCAAAATGTTCGCCAATATCCGGTACTGGGAAGGCAATAATGGTAAAGCTCCGCTCCTCACCCGGAATATATTCATTGGTCATCTGGCCTGCCTTACTGTTTAAGAGCACCTGATTTTTCTGCTGTTTTTCGTTCAGCTTCAGTGCTTCTTCCTTTCCTTTCGGCTCAAAGGGTTTCTCTCCGAAAATCTCCATAACAGCAGGACCTGCATGACCTTTGGACAGTTCTTTATATTCTTCAAAGGTGGTCTTCATTACTCCCAGCTTCCGCTCCACGAAAGCCTTGTCCATAAAGAGGGCTGCATCACCTTTATGATCATAATCATACTGCCGGTTAGGAGAACTTGCATAATAACCGATCTTGTTATTTTCCCGCATGTTGACTCTGCTCACAGCCGCCCGGTAAATAATACTCTCAAGACCCATATCCGCAAAATTCTTCACTGCCTGACGGATGATACGCTCAAATCCCAGACAGTAACGGATATTCACAGTCTTTTTCTTTGACAGGTCTTTGCCGTTGGCCACAAATCCAATCCGATAACCTTCTGTGAATACGGACGCCAGCTTCCGGATCTCCTCCTCCGGAAGGGTATTTAAAAAGGTGCTGGTCTTCAGCTCTGTCTCACTGATGTACTCGCCGAATTGATAGAGATAACGCGGATCTGATAAATCCTCTCCCATGATAATGTCTCTTGCAAAAGACAGGGACGGATCTACCTGCTCACGAACCCGGTATGCCACCATCACGTCACTATAATCACTCATAAACCAGTATACATCCTTGCGAAGACGCTCTTCCTCTGGCTGCTCACCATCTGCGTATTCGCTGTGAATCTGCAGGAACAGTTCCATATGAATGAGCAGTTCCTCTTCTCTTCCCTCAAATGCATAGACGATCATCCCGCGAATCTCGGTATAAATAAAGGACAGAATCTGTCCCACACCTTCGCCCAACATCTGCACGGCATAAGACGGATTGGCAAAGCTCTTTTCATATGCCTCGCCCTCAATATCCTCATACAGCTCTCTGTTCCATTTCTGAAGTTCTGCAAGAGAGGCATGTTTCCAGTCTTTTTTCTCCAGCACCAGTTCCATAAACTGTGCTGTTCTTTTAAAATAATCTCCTGCCGGACCTTCCACTTCCGGATTTGCGGCAATCTGGTGGATACGCTCCACCGCCAGATCCATGCGTTCCTTTAAATCTTCTCTTTCTTCCATTTTCTCACCATCCGAGTATATAAATTGATACAAAACCTGCCAGCAGCAGAAAATTCAGCCCGCAGCCAAGCCGCGGAAATAACCGGTAGGTTCCTTCCTCCCGGTATCCAAGGATTCCATAATATAATCCGGCGCAGGCGCACAGCATGGCCAGGAATCCGGTCACTGCAATGATTCTTCCTGCCTGACCGCTTCGTATATAAGCTGCCGCAACAGATGCCACAAAAAGCAGCAGCGCAGCTCCACCAAGTCCACTGGATATGATTCCCTGACGGGAATGCTTTTTATCCGTGAACCGGATTTTTTTCTTATTCCACATGTCTTTCTTTCCTCCGATGCCATTTTATCAGGCGGTACAATCCATATCCCAGACAGCACCCCCATGTATTTAACAGGACATCATCCACATCACAGCTTCCCACCTTCAGTACCAGCTGTGATAATTCCACCATCAGACTTAACTCAAATCCAATAAATGTCGTTCTCAAGAATCCGGACGGTTTCCGGCCAATCGACGGCAGTAAAGCACCAAAGGGAATAAATCCAATGACATTTCCGCCCAGATTCAAAAATACATATCCAATACCGATCTGTTCCCGATACCGAAGATATCGGCTGATTTCCTGAAATGGAACCAGATTATACCGATACTCCCCTTCCAGGAACGTACGCCCCCATTCTTCTGAAAAAATGAGAAAATAGACCAGCAAAACCAGATAGACACCGAGAAAAATTCTGCACCAGAACCGGATTTTTTTCTCCGTTTTTTCTTTCACCAAATCTCCTTTACAAGGCGTCAAAAGGAGGGGCGCATCATGCCCCTCCCAGCCTAAAACATCAAATCAGATTTTCCTTTTAAAAGGCGTGCGCCATTTACAATCGTCAGAATTCCGGTGACTACACCTGTTACCAGCACAATAATGCCGAGCGCCAGCGTACCGCCGCCTACACGTCCCATTAATTTATAGGTTTTCTCATTGTTCATGCAGAAGTTACCTCCCTTATTTTGCTCCGTACTGTTCATAGTATGCATCGATGGCAGCTTTTAATGTGTCGTCGATGATGACTTTGCCCTTGTACGGACGGTTATACAGATATTCTACCACATCTGCCATGGTTACGATAGCATTGGTTGGGAATCCGTAGAGATCTTTTACCTCATCAAGTGCACATTTTACGCCGCCCTTTCCAACTTCCATACGGTCCAGGGATACCATGAGTCCCACGATTTCTACATCGGCTGCTCCTTTTACCTTTGGCACGGTCTCCTCCATGGATTTTCCGGAAGTGGTAACATCCTCGATCATGACAACGCGGTCACCGTCTTTTAATTTGCTTCCCAGAAAACTTCCCTTGTCAGCGCCATGATCCTTCTCCTCTTTCCGATCGGAACAGTAACGAATCTCTTTGCCAAACAGTTCACTGTATGCAATCGCAGTGACTACACTCAGCGGAATGCCCTTGTATGCCGGTCCGAAAAGTACATCAAAATCATCCCCATATTTATCATGAATGGCTTTCGCATAATACTCACCCAGCTTCTTTAACTGGGAGCCCGTTACATATGCACCTGCATTCATAAAAAACGGGGATTTTCTGCCACTCTTTAATGTGAACTCGCCGAATTTCAGCACATCACAATCTACCATAAATTCTATAAATTCCTGTTTATACTGTTCCATTCTTTCATCCTCCTATGTTATGTCCGTGTCCTTTAGCGCACTGCGCCGACCAGATCTTTGATATCTTCTACCTGGTATTTTTTCATATAAGCTTCAATACCTTCTGCCACTTCTTTTGCGGCATAGGGATTGGCAAAATTCGCAGTTCCCACAGAAACCGCGGTTGCTCCTGCCAGGATAAATTCCAATGCATCATCTGCGTTCGTGATACCGCCCATGCCGATGATCGGAATCTTCACCGCGTTGGCTGCCTGATATACCATCCGGACTGCCACCGGTTTCACAGCCGGACCGGACATACCTCCGGTCTTATTTGCCAGAGCAAAGGTTCTTCTGTTGATGTCAATCTTCATACCGGTCAGGGTATTGATCATGGACAGGGCGTCTGCTCCGCCTGCCTCTGCGGCTTTTGCCATGACAGTAATGTCCGTCACATTGGGACTTAATTTCATGATGACCGGCTGTTTTGCCCGTTTTTTTACCTGCTCAGTAATATGCTGCAGTGCTTTCGGATCCTGTCCGAAGGCAATGCCGCCTTCCTTTACATTTGGGCAGGAAACATTGATCTCCAGCAGATCCACCGGCTCCTCCGCCAGACGCTCTACCACCTCACAGTAATCTTCTTCACTCTTTCCGCAGACATTGACGATGATCTTCGTATCATACTGCTTCAGGAACGGAATATCTCTTTTTACAAATACATCAATTCCCGGGTTCTGCAGGCCAATGGCATTGAGCATGCCGCTTCTGGTCTCTGCGATTCGAGGTGTCGGATTGCCCGGCCACGGCACATTTGCCACACCCTTGGTCACTACGGCACCCAATGCTCCCAGATCATAAAATTCACTGTACTCAGCACCGGATCCAAAGGTTCCGGATGCAGTCATGACTGGATTTTTAAGCTCCACACCTGCGATGGTTACTTTTGTATTCATTACAGTTCCACCTCCGTACTTAAAAATACCGGTCCATCCTTGCAGACTCTCTTATTGTGCACATGGGAATGTCCGTCCACCTCTTTTGACTGGCAGACACAGGCAAGACAGGCTCCGATGCCGCAGGCCATGCGCTCTTCCATGGAAATGTAACACTCGATGCCTTTTTCCTCCGCATAAGCCTTGATGGCACGGAGCATCGGTTTCGGACCGCAGGCATAGATGACATCTGCTTCGATTCCATGCTCACGGACAGCATCCATGACATTTCCCTTCGTTCCTGCACTTCCATCTTCCGTTGCGATATAGAAGTCTCCGGATGCGGACAGTTCTTCTGTCAGGAACAGTTCATCCCGGTATCCGGCTACTGTCTGCACTCCCGTACAGCCCTGTGCCTTCAATGCAGCTCCCAGCTGTACCATCGGCGGCACGCCGATACCTCCGCCCATCAGAAGCGGCTTCTTTCCTTTTAACGGGAATCCATTTCCCAGAGGTCCTAAGATCTCCAGTTTATCTCCGGCTTTCCGTCCGGAAAATTCTGCAGTTCCTTCTCCGACTACCCGATATACAAGGCGAAGCTTTCCTTCCTCTGCATTGATTTCGCAGATACTGATGGGACGCGGCAGCATATGACTTCCGTCACTGCAGTATACAGACACAAACTGTCCCGGCACGGCGTCTTTTGCAATCTGTTCTGTCTGAAGCCACAGGCTGAAAATTCCGGAAGCAATCTCTTTTTGTTCCAGAACGGTGGCAAATTCTCTGCTCTTCATGTCTTTATTTTCTCCATTCTTCGACGCAGGCGGAACACGTCCTACGCATTCCGCCCGTATTATCATCTATTAAAGTGCTGCCTCCAAAGCTCCCTGAATGTCTGCAATCATAGCCTCTACTGCTGCACGGGATGCCTCTCCAAAGTTCTCTGCTCCAAATTTTGCATATGCTTCCTGTTTGTAAGCGGCAATAATACCTCTGGAAGAATTGACAATCGCACCAAGACCGTCTTCATTAAAGAAATGAACCAGGTCTTTTCCTTTTCCGCCCTGTGCTCCGTATCCCGGTACCAGAATGAAGGATTTCGGCATTACTTTACGAAGAATCTCTCCCTGCTCCGGATAGGTGGCACCTACTACGGCTCCGATGTAGCTGTAGCCATCACCCATGTGATCTTCGCCCCACTGAGCTACCTTCTCGCCTACCAGTTCATACAGCGGTTTTCCGTTGATCAGCTGGTCCTGAAATTCACCGCTGGACGGGTTGGATGTTTTTACAAGGATAAAGAGACCTTTCTTTTCCTCTTTGCAGACATCAATGAAGGGTTTCACGCCGTCAGATCCAAGATACGGATTGACCGTAGCAAAATCCTCATCAAAACCTGCATAGGTTTTACTTCCCACCTGCACCTTTCCAAGATGACCGGTCGCATAGGCCGCAGAAGTGGAACCGATATCACCACGTTTAATATCACCGATCACTACCAGATCTTTGGATTTGCAGTAATCTACGGTTTTCTTATATGCTTTCAGGCCCTCGATGCCGAACTGCTCATACATGGCAATCTGCGGTTTGACTGCCGGAATCAGATCATAGGTCTTGTCTACGATCTCTTTGTTGAACTGCCAGATTGCTTCTGCCGCTCCCTCCAGAGTTTCTCCAAACTCGTCAAACGCTTTTTTCTGAATATGCTCCGGTACATAAGAAAGCATCGGATCAAGTCCTACCACGATAGGTGCCTTTGTTTTCTGGATCTTATTGATCAGTTTGTTAATCATGGAAATCTCCTTTGTCTGTCTTGATTTTTCTGCGTTCTAGTGTAGCATAACTGTTCCGTGATTTCAATGCGTATCCAACACCTTTTCCAGTTCTTCCACCACAATCTTCAATGCTTTGATTCTCGCATATTTTTTATCCACAGATTCCAGTATATGCCATGGAGCATAGGTGGTACTGGTTCTGGCAATCATTTCATTGACCGCGATTTCATACTGATCCCACTTTTCCCGGTTTCTCCAATCCTCATCCGTAATTTTCCACTGCTTTTCCGGCGTATTCTGACGGTCCGTAAAACGGCGCAGTTGGGTCACTTTGTCAATCTGTACCCAGAATTTAATAATCACAGCACCCCAGTCGTGGAGTTCCTTTTCAAATTCATTAATCTCATTATAGGCGCGTTTCCAGTCATTTTCACTGCAGAAGCCTTCCAGGCGCTCCACCATAACTCTTCCATACCAGGTTCGGTCAAAGATAGCTATATGCCCGGTCTTGGGAAGTCTGGTCCAGAACCGCCACAGATAATGCCTTGCCTTCTCATGAGGCTCCGGACTGGCAATCGGATGTACTTCGTAGCCTCTCGGATCCAGTGCTCCTGTAATCCGCTTAATATTACCGCCCTTTCCTGCTGCATCCCAGCCTTCATAGGCGATAATCACCGGCACTTTCTTCCGGTACAGGCGATTGTGAAGGTCTCCCAGACGGGTCTGCAGCTGCTTTAATTCTTCCTGATATTCTTCATCTGCCAGCTCTTTGTCCAACGGGATCTCGGAGAGCAGCGGCATCTTTTCCAACGGAAAAACATTTTGCAGAAGCGGCGCCGCCATATTCCGGTTATGAAACGCAATGTCAATTCCCTGAGTCAGCGTCTCCAACACCTGCAATTCCGTCCATTTCTTTGATTTGGCGTCAATGATGTACCAGGGTGCCGATGGCATACTGGTGTCTTTCATGTAGGAAGAAAACGCATCCACACATTTCTCATAATGATGATTCTGCCACATGTCATTTCTATTGACACGCCACATGGTATCCTTCTCTTCTGTCAGATGTTTGATCCGTTTCTTCTGCTCTTTTTCTGAAATGTGCAGAAAAAATTTCATAACCAGATATCCATTATCCGTCAGCTGACGTTCAAACCGGCGAATGCTCTCGATCCGTCTGGTATATTCTGATTCCTTCAGTTCTCCGCGCAGATAATCACCCACCGTCTCACCCATCCAGCCAGAATCCAGAAATACAAATTTTCCTGCTTCCGGAATCTTTGCAAAATACCGGTACAGGAACGGATGCCGCTCCTCTTCCTCGCTCTTCTTCTCCATAGATTCTACCTTAAAGAAACGCGGATCAATGTTTTGGATAATCTCTCCGATGCAGCTTCCCTTTCCAGCTGTTCCCCAGCCCTCCATAAGCACCAGCACCGGAACCTTCTTTTCTTTAATGAGCATCTGCTGCCGCGCCAGCTTCTCCCTCGCTGCAGTAAGACGTTTTTTCAGTTCCTCTTCCTCCGGTTTCTCTGCAGCTTTCCATTCTCTCAGCATATGTGTACCCCCTGAACCATTCTATTTTTTATATTTTCCAAACAAAAACAATCGTAAAATCCCCGCATGGTCAATGATGTAGATAAGCGCTGCCGTGATGGCACTCATGACCACAAATGCTGCTCCTGCGTAGAGCAGTCCCTCCGCACTCCAGAAGGTGTAGGCAATTCCCTCCGGATTCAGCACTTTTGCAAACTGGTAATGAAGGACATAGATTTCCAGCGTATAAAGTCCCAGCTGTGCAAGTTTCTGTTTTGCCCGGCAGTCTTTCCAGTCCAGCACGATCCGGATTAGCCAGAAACATCCAAGGAAGGATGCAATGGTCTGTACCCCAAGCATCACAATGCCAGTCACCGTCACCAGATCCAGTTTCACGACCATCATTAGAAATACAATGCCGCCAATCCAGGCTGTCCACCGCTGCAGCCGCACCGGTACATACTTTTCCACCAACTTCTCATGCATTCCCACAAAATATGCCACGGTGTAATAGGAGAGATAAATTACCAGTATGGACGGACTTAAGAACGTCACACCTGCCAGATATGCTGCCAGAATCCCGCCGCATCCCAAGAACCAGATCACCCAGAACACCATTTCTTTGCCTCTGCCCCACAGATTCTGGAGCAGTTGCGCTACATAAGCAAGCAGCGTAAATAAAAATAATGTCATCAAAAACCATAAACCATAGTCCAGCTGAAACAATACCGTCTTCAATGCCCGCGGCACATAGGTCAGATGCTGCACCACCAACCAGGAAAAGAATGGGAGAAGATATGCCACTGCCCGCTTTTTCATGCGCACGCTAAATTGTTCTACACTCTGTATTTTCGTCCCTTTTCCTGTCAGATATCCACTGACCAGAAAAAATAATGGCATCTGGATGGATTTGATCACATCATAGAGATAGGGATCCGTCATATGATTATGGACCTGTACGTGTCCGAACATGACCAACAAAATGGCAATTCCTTTCAGACAGTCCAGGGATTCGTTCCGTTCTTTCATGTAGATACCTCATTATTACAGACTACAGTCAGCTAAGCGAGTATCTGTAACAGTCTGTGAGCGGGACTGCGGACGTTCCTTTCACAGACTGTCACCTTCACTCGCATTAACATTCCTATATATCAGTTTATCACAGTGATTGCCGAGGAGCAATAAATGTGTTAGACTATTCAAAGTTTAACACATTCACATGGAGAGAACACACTATGATAGAAAAAATCAAAAAGACACCGCTCTACCCAGTGTTGGCAGGAATTTACCCACGGTTTCACAAGGTCTACATCTGGCTGGTATGGCAGATTTGTTACCTGCTTCCGGTAGAGCATAAAAAAATCGTCTTCAGCAACTTTAACGGCGGCGGCTTTGGCGACAATACCCGCTACATTGCGGAGGAATGCATCCGCCGGAAGATTCCTTATAAAATGTATTGGGTCTGTGAAAAGCCTGGCTGCACATTTCCACCGGAACTAACCATCATCCGGCCCAACACTGCAGCTTTTGTCTATCACATGGCAACCGCCGGTGTCTGGGTGGACAATACGAGAAAGCTTTATTATTTCAAAAAGAAAAAAAGGCAGACTTACATCCATACCTGGCATGCAGGTCCCGGTTTGAAACGGATCGAGCGCGACGCAGGCAGCGGACTTTCCAAAGAGTACATCTCCTATGCGAAAAAGGATTCCAAGGCTATCGACCTGCTTCTGTCCAACTGCAGATTCTGGACCCAGTGTTTTAAAAGCTGCTTCTGGTATGATGGTCCAATTATGGAAAAGGGACTTCCCAAAAATGATCTGTATTTTCAGGATCAGACTCCTCTTCGCAGCATGATCCGTGACTACTACCATCTTCCTCAGGATATAAATCTGGTGCTCTATGTACCGACCTGGCGTGAGAACCGGAAGCTCAATGCTTATCATCTGGATTTTGACGGATGTATCAAGGCCTTCGAGGAACGCTTCGGCGGCAAATGGGCCATGCTGGTCCGCATGCATCCTAACGTAAATGCAGCAGACTTCGACATTCACTACACGGACCGGATCATCAACGCTTCTCCATACCCTAACAGTCAGGAACTTCTGGCTGCTGGAGACGCTGTCATCACAGACTACTCCTCCTGCGGATTTGATTATCTGCAGCTGGACCGCCTGTCCTTCTTCTATGCAGAGGACTATGATCAGATGAAACGGGACAAAGGATATTATATGGAACTCTCTGAGCTTCCGTCTCCGATTGCCTTCAATAACGGACAGATGTTGAAAAACATTCTGGATTTCTCATGGGAAGAATACGAGAAAAAAAGAAAGACTTTCATGAAAAAAATGGATTATTACGATGATGGTCACGCGGCAGAAGCGGTGGTGGATTATATTTTGAAGTTGTAGAAAAAGAAGTCACCAGCCTTCCGGCTGATGACTTCTTTTCTTTAGGTGGGTTTTCTTTATTTTCTAATCTTCAATAACTTTGATTACGGATTTTACAATATTCGCCTTATCCTTTACGCTCTTATCCATCGCATTCTGAATATCAGAAAGAGGGAAGACATCGGTAACAATTCCCTTCAGATTCACTCTGCCGGAAGCAACTGCCTCGATTGCCATCGGATAAATATGGCGATAACGGAATACGGTCTTAAAGGTAATCTCTTTGTCTAATGCAAGACTCATCGGAAGTGTTTCCTCGCCAGATGCGGAATATCCTACCAGAACAATGGTACCACCTTTCTTAACAAATTTGATTGCCTGCCTCGTGGTGATCTCAGTACCTGCTGTCTCGATTACCAGATCCGGTCCCATGCCATCGGTCAGCTTCAGGATTTCTTCTACGGTGTCCTGCTCTTTTCCATTTACGATATCGGTAGCGGCCAGTTCCAGCGCTTTATCCAGACGTTTCTGCATCACATCCACAGCGATAATCTTGGTAACACCCATAGCCTTCAAAGCCATCATAGATACCAGTCCAATACATCCTGCTCCAGTAACGACTGCGGTCATACCCATCTGCGCACCACCCTGTCTTGCAGCATGGAATCCAACTGCCAACGGTTCGATCAGCGCAGCTTCCATGGTATCCATATTATCCGGGATCTTGAAACAAAGGTCTGCTTCATGTGCTACATATTCCTGGAATACACCATCTACTGGCGGGGTAGCGAAGAAAATAACATCCGGGCAAAGATTGTAACGGCCTGTTTTACAGAAAATGCACTTTCCGCAAGTTTTTCCAGGCTCCAGTGCCACACGGTCACCGACTTTCAGATGTTTCACATCGGCGCCTACCTCTACAACTGTTCCTCCTGCCTCATGTCCCAGCACAAACGGTGGTTTTACAATATTGGGTCCAATTCCGCCTGCTTCATAATAATGAAGGTCAGAGCCGCATACACCTACATATTCTACTTTTACCAGTACTTCATCATCTTTTGGCTTCGGAATCTCTCTCTCGGTCAATTCTACTTTTGCCACATCTGTCATAATAGCAACTTTCATTTTACCTTCCATGTCAAATCCGCCTCTCTTTACTTATGATCTTATTTTGCCTTCAGTAAATTCTGCTGCTGGATACAATCAGATCCAACCGCCAGAAGAAGGATAATTCCTTTGATTACCATCTGCATGTAAGAACTTACGTTCAGAAGTACCATACCATTGCTGAGAACACCAATGATCAGGACACCTGCGATTACATTGGAGATCTTACCAGATCCACCGTTTACACTGACACCACCTAATACAACACAAGTGATAACATCGAACTCATATCCAACTCCTGCATTCGGCTGACCGGTATTTGCTCTTGCCAGCATAACCAGACCGGCAATTCCTGCAAACAATCCAGACAGAGAATATACAAGACATTTCACTTTCTTTACATGGATACCAGAAAGCTCTGCAGCCTCCTCGTTTCCGCCTAATGCGTAGAAGTAACGTCCAAAATAAGTTTTAATCAGAATAAATGCACCAATCGCAAAACAGATCACCATCAGAATAACAGGAATCGGAATCGGTCCTACATATCCCTGTCCAAGCATCAAAAAACTATCCGGGAATCTGGAGATTGGAGTACCATTACAGATAATATAAGCAAGTCCTGCAAAAATGGTCTGGGATGCGAAAGTAACAATCAATGCCGGCATCTTGATTTCTGCAATGATAATACCATTCAGGAAACCAATAAGGGTGCTGGCAACCAGAGAAATCAGTACTGCAAGAATCGGATTCACTCCCATATTTACCATCAGATATGCGGCCAGAATATTAACAAAGGAAATGATAGAACCCGTTGCCAGGTCGATCCCACCAAGTAAAATAACATAGGTCATACCAACGGATGCAATTCCGTAAATAGAAACCTGCTTTACTACATTTAATAGGTTTCTTACAGATAAGAAGTTCTTACTCATTATTGAGAAAAAGATAAGCATCAGAACCAGAAAGGCCCAAATTGCTCTTTGTTTTACCAAAGTCTTTGCTTTATTCATACTGATTTATTCCTTCCTTTCTTTTGAAGCGTAACGCATAATCATTTCCTGATCGAACTCTTCTTTTTCCAGTTCGCCACTGACAACACCCTCTGCCAATATCATAATTCTGTCAGACATACCCATTAGCTCTTCCATTTCGGATGAAATCATGAGTACAGATTTTCCCTGTTCTACCAGGCCATTGATCAAGGTGTAGATCTCCTGTTTTGCACCTACATCAATACCTCTGGTCGGTTCATCAAAAATTAGAAGTTCCGAATCTGCTGCCAGCCATTTGGCAAGGATTACTTTCTGCTGGTTACCACCACTTAGGTTCTTTACAAGCTGCTCTACACTCGGCGTCTTTATGGTAATCTCTTCCCGATACTGTTCTGCATTCTTCTTTTCCTGTTTTTCATCAATCACGCTGACCTTGGAAATTCTGGGATATATCGGCATATTGATGTTTTCCCGGATACTTAATCCAAGAAGTGCTCCTTTTGCTTTTCTATCCTCCGGAACCAGTCCAATTCCAATATCAATGGCTTCTCTCGGTGATTTTGGATTGATTTCTTTTCCCTTGAAATAGAATTTTCCAGATGTTTTATCTCTCATTCCGAACATCAGCTCTGAAAATTCTGTACGGCCTGCGCCCACCAGACCACCAAGTCCCAGCACCTCACCTCTATGTATTTTCAGAGATATATCCTTATCACCGTTACCACAGACATCCACTGCCTCAAACAACACTTCGTCTTTAATACAATCCGTTTTTCTTGCCGGATAAATCTCTGTCAGCTGGCGTCCTACCATGTATTTTACCAGTTCGTCCTTATTGGTTTCTGCGGTATTCATGGTGATGACATACTGTCCATCCCGCAGTACCGTAACTCTGTCGGATAACCGGAAAATCTCATCCAAACGATGGGAAATATAGATAATAGAAACTCCTTTTTCTTTCAGGAGGTCCACTACCGCGAACATGCTCTCAACTTCTGCATTGGTCAGCGGCGCTGACGGCTCGTCCATAATCAACATCTGTGCATTCTGAGACATTGCCTTTGCAATCTCTACCATCTGCTGATATCCAACGCTTAAGTTCTTTACAAGTTCTTTCGGGTTGATATGTATATGAAGAGAATCAAGAATCTTTTTTGATTCCTGCTCCATTGCTTTCTGATCTACTACGATGCCCTTCCGAATTGCTCTACCCAGAAAGATATTTTCTGCTACAGATAAATCGCCTACCAGGTTAAACTCCTGATAAATGACACCGATTCCATTTTCTTCTGATACTTTAGGTGTTAAACTTTTAAAAGTCTTTCCGTTTACTACAATTTCGCCTTCCGATGGTTCAATTGCTCCACTGCAGGTCTTGATCAGTGTCGATTTTCCGGCACCATTTTCCCCCACCAGAGCATGGATTTCGCCTCTGCGGACCTCCAGTGATACATCATTCAGTGCGGTAACTCCGGGATAATATTTCGTGATATGACGAAACTCCAGGACATTGTCAATCGAGCTCATATTCGCACCTCTTTCCTTTTTATAAAAAGGATGCGCACCTGGCTTTTTGCACATCATGCGCATCCTTCTGGTCAGTCTTTATTTTGCAATCATTTCATCCAGGTTGTCGATAGTTACCGGAATCAGATCTCTGTAAACGTTGTGATCCAGCTGCTCACCATTTTCATAGCTGATGGTCAGATCATATACAGTGTCACCACATTTGTAAGAGTTACCAGTGATAGCAACTACCATACGGTTGAACTCGCCGTTCTGCATAGAAGCAACTGCCTCGTCAGTCAGGTCAGTAGAGAAGATACCTACTTCATCCGGAACTTCGCTTCCATAGAAGCCTTTGAATGCCTCGTTAGCACCTGCTGCTCCACCACCACCGATGGTACAAACAACTTTTACATCCGGGTTAGCCTGAAGAATAGTCTCCATAGCGTTCAGACCTTCGGTTGTATCAATTGCCGGCTGGTTAGCAACTACCGTTGCGTTCGGAGCCTTCTCTTTCAGTGCATCCAGAATACCATTCTCTCTTTCAAGAAGGATCGGAGTCTGCGGATAACCAAGTACGGCTACTTCAACTTCGCCATTGTCAAATTTCTCATTGATCCAATCAGCTGCCTGGCTTCCGATCTCTTTACCAAGATCATAGTTCTCGATTACCCAGTTAAAGCTGGAGTTCTCCATCTCCTCATCCCAACATACAACTGTAATACCCTGATCCAATGCTTCTTTACAGATATCCTCAAGTGCATCCGCATCAACCGGCTGTACAATGATAGCATCTACACCAGAAGTAATGAAGTTCTCGATCTGGTCAATCTGGGTATTTGCATTCTCGTCACAGTCAACAACAGTAACTTCATTTCCGTCTGCTTTTGCTCTGGAAGTAATCTCCTCCATCTGCTGTGCCCAAACCTGATTGCTTAAGGTCTGTACTGCACATCCGATGTGAATACCACCCTCTTTTGCGGTATCCTCTTTTGCGGTATCCTCTGCTGCTGCATCATCAGCGGTGTCAGTTGCTTCGGTGGTCTCCTGGCTGTCAGTGGAAGCTGCTTCCTGACTTCCTCCACATGCGGTAAGTCCTACTACCATCATTGCTGCCAGCATACCTGCCAATACCTTTTTCTTCATGTTACAATTCCTCCTTTTTTATGATTACAGATTCCTCTGCAATTTACATGTTCTTTTATTCCTCCGGTGTTCCGTTCGGTAAAATTACAAATTTTCCTTTTGCACGTTTTGCCGGACTGCTAAGTACCTCTGCAAGTCCTTCCAACGGTTCCATGCCTCCAAGCATAGTGGTTACATCAATTCTGTGCGCATTCAGAAGTTCTACCGCTCTTCCCATATCATACGGACTACAGAAAGAACCTTTGACAGTCAACTCTTTCTGGAACAGCTGATAAGTCTTCAGATCAATGGCTGCCTCTACTGCAGATACTGCGAAGAGAACTACCGTTCCCTGACGGTCTACAATATCAAGGGCTTCCTCTGAAGTGTTCTTGCGGCCGCAGGTCTCGATGACTACCTGAATATGTTCAAATCCATGTTCCTGTAAGGTTTTCTTTACATCCTGCTCGATGGGATTGATAGTCAGGCATGCACCAAGCTTTTCTGCTACCTGTCTCTTCTCCTCCACCGGCTCTATCAGTGCAACTCTGCTGGCTCCTTTTAAAATTGCCAGCTGAAGAAGCAGAAGACCTATCATTCCACCGCCGTAAACTACAACATTATCTCCAACTTTGATATCACTTCTGTCTGCACCGTTGATACAGCAGGCAAGCGGTTCTGCCATGGCTCCCTGTACAAAAGTCACATCATCGGCCAGATGATGAACCAGTTTCGCCTTTACTTTACAGTACTGGGAGAATCCTCCATCGATGTTGGTTCCGATGGCTCCCATATGTTCACAATGGCTCATCATACCAGATGCGCAGTAATAACATTCGTTACAGTTATCTGCCGGATCCACACAGACTCTATCGCCAACCTTGCAGTTCTTTACATTGTTTCCAACTTCTGTAATAATGCCGGAAAACTCATGTCCCTGAATCAGCGGCGGAACTGTTGTTGTAGATCCCTGATCACCTTCATAAATATGGAGGTCCGATCCACATACGCCACATGCCATTACCTTAATCAACACTTCCTCGGAACCGATCTTCGGAATCTCACGTTCTTCTACCCGAATATCATGTCTTCCGTGAAAAACTGCACTTCTCATTGTTGCCACCGTCTTTTTTCTCCTTTCCAAGCACCGGCTGAAATAACTTTTTAAATCTGTTTTATAAAGTGATTTTATTATAACTTCCTTTGTGCTTACTGTCAATAATTTTTCAGTTAGAAAATATTTTTTATGGATATTCACCATTTTCCGTTTTCCTTTTTGTGCAATTCTTCTATTCATAAAACGATTAACGCGCCTGATTGGACGGAATTGCAACTTCTTCTAGGCTAGAAATAGGATACTGAGCTTTTCCCATCACATGATCCACTTCTATTTTTAATACAAATAGACGAGTTCTCATCTCTTCCGTGATTCTTCTGACAGGTGGACGATTGTTATGTACATTCAATACAGTCATGCCGTGCAAAAACTCTTCCTCCTGCTCCGGTTTGATAATCGTCGCCGTTCCATAAGCGGTCACGCTTCGATAATCGTGAGTTTCATGTCGATAGGGCTTGTATCCCTGGCGGTCTAGAAATTCACTGATGCTCAACGCAACTTTGGGATTTTTTTTCATCAATTCAATTCGATGTCCCTCAATTGCCATGTGGAAATAGAATGTCAGTTTGTCATCCCATTCATAGCCATAATTCATAGGCACTACATAAGGATACGGTTCATCGTGGAGTCCAACCACGACCGTATGACATCTGTCCAGGATCGCTTTCAGCATCTCTTTGTCGGACACCCTGACTTCTTCTCTGTGCATTTTCAAAGTACTGTGATCTGTCATGCTAATTCACTCCTTTTCTAATGACTTTCAATGCTTTCTCCCGGTTCAAAAGATATGGCCGGAAATATCCTTCACTATCAGACAACGGCAATACCTCTTCTGACAGCTCCATTCCTAATTCTTCGATCATATAGGTACGTCTTCTCTGCATTCGTTCCCATACATCCGGATACTGCTCTTCCAATTCTTTTCGTAGTGCCTGATCCGCTAATGCAATGCCGTCTTCCGCATTTGCACCCGCATAACCTTTCACACCCATAACAATATCCATTTGTAAAAGCATACCACTCTGAAATGGAATCTTAGAGCCTTCGCTAATTGGAGAGGACATCCATTCTTCCGTTGCGGTCAGATGTCCCGGATTTAACATCCATCCATAGGTTTCTCTTGGAAATACTGTCTTTACTGCATCATAGAGTTCTCCTCCTGTGAGGCCAATGTGAATGGTGCTATACCAGGTAGCAGTTGCTGCGTAATAAGGCTTCGCTGCACGATCCAGATAATCCTTCTGGCCTTCTGGCAACTCTTCTTCCTCCGCTGCCACATAACCCGAACGGCTGGTAAGTCCTCCTTTGTATCCGACCGTGGAAGAAAACGCTTCCCCTAATGCCAGCTTCTTTGCTCTTGGCTCTACCACTGCGTTGGTAAACCGTTCTCCCGCCGCACAGATGGTCTGCACGCTAATAGGCTGTCCATATTTCTGAAGACTGTTCGCCAACTCCATTTCACTGATTCCTGGTTCGATATACTCCATCGTCTCTAAGATACAGTCAGATGCCAGCATCGCCCGAAATTCATAATGAGCAATTTCATTGGCATTCATCCGAATTCTCACGCCATATTCCGGCGAAATGAAGAGATCTGCTCGATTGCTCACTTTCCCTTCCGATCCAACGGCCTCTTTTAATTTCTGTACTATAAAATAGGGGACATCAAACAGCTGTGTATTATCCTCTGTCCGGCTGGTAAACATTTTCCAACCGACTACTCCCACCTTTTTGCCAGATGTCACACCTGCCTGTTCCAACACTTCTTTTAAGTCTCTTTCACCTTCCATGGGCTGATTGGGCAATGAAAAATAGGGTGTATGGATGGCTTTTGCTTTGATTCTACTGTATTTTTCCATTTTCATGGATTCATTTCCCAACAGTAAAAATGCAGTTCCATCCCGGTGTAGCACCAGCATTGCTTCCTCAAATCGCGGTTCAAAGCCTGTCAGATAGGAAAAATTAGCTCCATGCTCCCGATCTGCATAGATTACCATAAGATCCAGCTGTTCTTCCTCCAATTTTTTCAACACTTTCTGACAACGTTCCGCCATTGTCGCATCCGTCAAATCTACAGGATGTGGTTTAAACTTGTACGTTGGCTTTTTTACCTTTTCATATCCAATGTTCTCTGCTCTGATCAGCATGACTTCTCTCCTTTCTCCTTCCATGCAGTAATAGCTAACATGCAAGCACCTGTAATACCTGCATCATTTCCAAGCTCTGCCTGTACAATCTCTGCAGCCTCAGGCACTAGATAAATATACTTTTCATAACTCTTTTTGATCTGTTCAATTAAGATTTCCCCGGCACGGGAAACTCCGCCTCCAATGACATATCCGTCCGGATCAAAGGAGTGAGAAAAATATGCCAGCGCTTTTCCCAGCGGTTCCATACAATCTTCCAGGCATTGCAGTGCCAGTTTGTCTCCTTCTTTTGCGCTGTCGCAAATCTCCTTGGCTGTCAATGGCTCTTTGCCTCTAAGTAACGACGGTTCGCTGTTCTCCCTCAATAATTCTTTGGCCCGGTTTACAATTCCCGTTGCAGAAGCCCACTGATCCACACAACCCTCATTTCCACAGTTGCACCGATTCTTTTTGCTTTTTCCAGTGCCGATATGACCGATTTCTCCTGCAATTCCATGAGCACCCAGAAGAATTTTTCCATCTAAAATGATACCGCCGCCAACACCAGTTCCCAATGTTACCAACATCATGCTGGAATATTTCTTTCCTGCGCCCTTATGATATTCACCCAGTGCCGCCACATTGGCATCGTTCCCTGCTGCCACCTCCAGCTCTGGGAAATAGGTCTGTAGTTCTTTGACCGGATGAAACTCATGCCAGTTCAGATTCACGCAAGTTTTCACATAACCATCTTTTGCCACTGGCCCCGGAATACCAAGACCAATTCCTTTCAGGTCCGCTTCTTTATAATGAAGTCGCCTCATTCCTTCCCGGACTTTCTTTGCCACGTCCGGAATAATATGGCTTCCTGCATCTTGAAGATTCGTAGGAAACGCCCATTTTTCCTGCAGCTCTCCTTCTTTGGAAAACAGTCCCATCTTTGTCTCAGTTCCGCCAATATCAACACCCATAAAAAGTTCCATGGTTTTTCCCTCCTTTTTTGTAATTTTACTTTTTGTAACACATTTTAACAATAATTTTCATCGTAGTCAACATAATTGTTAGATTTTGTGACTATATATGTTATATTTTGTTCTTATATAATTTTATGTAACATTTTTTATCATTCTATGATATACTTTATATATTCTATAAAAATAATCAGGGGTATTTATGAATAGTATTGAAAGAAGACAAGAAATTTTAAAAAGACTGCAGACAAATGGTATGGTTTCCATTCAATCACTTGCTGATGAACTGCAAGTATCCAGTATGACTATCCGCCGGGACCTTAACCGTTTTGCAGATCAAGGCCTGGTTCGCATGGAATCTGGTGGAGCTTTGCTCAACAGCAGCACTTTATACGAACATAACATGACAATTAAATCCGGTATTATGTTCGATGAGAAGGTACGGATTGCACAGAAATGTCTCGATTTTATCAAGGAAGGAGACTCCATCTTTCTGGATGCAGGCACTACCACCAATGAACTAGCCAGACTTCTGTCTGTCCGGAAAAATCTAGTTGTCATGACCAACTCCCTTTTAGCCGCTAATTCTATGATTGAAATGCGCGATTCCAAAATTATCATGTGTCCAGGAGAATTCCGTGAGCTCTCCATGGCATACTTAGGACCACTTACCGCATCCTTTGTATCCCAGTTTACCATCGACACCTTGTTTTTAGCCTTAGATGGAATTGATCTTGAAAAAGGGCTTTCCGTCCCAGATTTTCTAGATGGGACAACGAAACAGTCTCTCATGGAGCATGCGAGAAAGGTGATCTGTGTTGCCGATAGTTCCAAATTCAATCACGCTTTTCTCTATCGCATTGCTCCCTTGAGTAATATCGACTGCATTATTACAGATAACGGACTGGATGAACAAACCCTGGAACGTTTCTCCGCAAAAAATATAACCATCATTACTGTATAAAGATCTAGACTTCAGAAATATAACGCTCCAGAAATATATTCGCCGCTCCAAGCGCAGAAGCCTCATACTTCAATCTGGCAGGCTGGACAAAATCCGAACCTGTCAGATAGCTGTTAAATTTTCGGACACGGTTCTTCAGATCATCCATATAATCTCCCAGATACTGGCCAAGGTAACCGCCAATGACCATATCCATATCAAACGAGGTCATTAGGTTATGAATGGCAAGAACCAGATAATCCAGATACTTATCCCAGGTTTTCAAACAGATCTCATCCTGCTTTTTCAGACGTTCAAAAAACTCTCCCAAATCTCCATCCGTTAAATCAGATAAATTTTCCGTGGAACAATAACTGTTTACACAACCAGCTCTCCCACAGTAGCATTTCTTACCATCTGGCACCAGCGTCATATGACCAAACTCTCCTGCCCGTCGGTTATGTCCATAAAAAGTTTCTCCATTGATAAATACTGATCCACCTACAGAAGGACTCACAAAGAAAAAGAGTCGATTATCTGTCACTCCTCGATCAATCAATTCTGCCCGTCCAGCACTATCCGCATCATTTCCCAAAGATACCGGGAAAGGAAACCAATTCTTTATGATTTCATAAAGATGATAGCTGATCTGCATCTGTTCGTGCATCGCATAGATTTTTGTGCCAGTTTCATCAATAATTGCCGGAAGGGAAACACCCATTCCGAGAATTCGATCTATTTTCACACCACTCTCTTGAATGACTGCATCTATCAATGCATGCAGCTGTTCATAGGACTCCGCTTCATCATACAGACGGATTTTCTTTCTTGAGAAATGAATCACATTCATAGCCAGATCTGTCACCACAATGTTTGCATGGTTTCTGGTAATATCCACACCTACTGCAATCTTCGCATCCGGAATTGCTCGAAACGCCATGGCCTTCCGGCCTCCTATGGATTTCATCGTTCCTTCTTCCTCTACCAGCCCCTGTTCCTGAAGTTCTTTCAGACATTGTGCTACCGTCGGAATACTTAGATCCAATGCTGCCGCAATGGTATTTTTTGCATTGCTTCCATTTGCCAGCATATAACGCAGAATATTATTTCGATTCATACGTTTTACTTCTATATTACTCAGTCCCATGTTTTGTTCTCCTGCTGAAGTTACTTATTCATTTCCGTCTTTAAAACGGTCAATTCATCAAACAGATGTTTTCCATCCTGTCCCATCATATCACCAAATTGGCAATAAATGGAATATATCTTTTTATAAATAGCAGAATTCTCTTTCTGTGGTACATAACATTCTTTTCTTACCCGGCTCATATGTTGTACTGCATCCGGATATGCATCATATCCTCCTGCCTTCGTTCCTGCTGCAATGGCTGCATAGACCGCCGAGCCAAGGGCTGCTGCCTGATCGCTGGCTGCGATCTTCAACGTTTTCCCAAGCACATCCGCATAAATCTGCATAAGCAAGGGATTCTTTAAAGCAATTCCACCGCTCACAACAATCTCCTCTACAGAAGCTCCATTCGTCTCATAAAGATCCAGAATTCTTTTTGTTCCAAATGCAGTTGCCTCAATAAGTGCCCGGTAAATTTCTTCTGGTTTGGTATGAAGGGTCATTCCTAACAAAACACCGGAAAGTTCTCCATTTACAAAAGGCGTTTTATTTCCATTCCACCAGTCCAATGCAATCACACCGCTCTGTCCAGGTTTCAACTGCTCCGCTTTTTTGCTCAAAAAAGCATGGAGATTCAATCCTTCTTTCCCCGCTTCTTCTTTATAAGATGCCGGTGTCATCTCATCCACAAACCAGCCAAAAAGATCTCCTACTGCTGCCAGTCCAGATTCTAATGCATAATATCCGGGAACCAACGCATCCCGTACTGCACCACAAATTCCTTTTTCTGCATAAGGCTTTTTGTTGAGTGCTGCCATGACACTTGAAGTTCCCAGCACCAACATCATCTGACGATCACTATAAATACCGCTTCCCGGAAATCCCGCATGAGAATCAATCAATGTAGGAGCAACCGCAATTCCCTTCTGCAGCCCCAGACGATTTGCCCATTCTTCTGTCAGGGTTCCAATGGCTTTTCCAACAGGGCACACCTCTCCAGGCATTTTATCCTCCGCAAAAGTTTCCAAAGCTGAATTCAATTTTTTATAAAATTCATGTTTCGGATATCCATCTCGTTCATTCCACCAAGCTTTATAACCCGCCATAGAACAGCTTCTGTTATGAGACCCAGTAAGCAATCTGGTCAGCCAGTCTCCTGCTTCCAGAATTTCATCTGCCGCTTCATAAATTTCCGGATCTTCCTCCAGGATCTCCATCACCTTAGGAACCAACAGCTCCGGTGAAACTTTTCCGCCAAACCGCGGATCTTCCGTCAGTCCGTCCCGTTCCAGCAATTCATTAATCTGATCGGCCTGTTTCTGTGCTCCATGATGTTTCCATAATTTCACATAGGCATTTCTCCGTCCGGCAAATTCCGGCTTTTCACAAAGCGGCACCGCATCCATATCAACAGGCAGCATAGTACAAGATGTAAAATCGATTCCTATTCCGATAATATCTTCCTTCGCAACTCCACTATCTTTTAACAGTTTTGGGATAACTGTATCCAGCACCTCTATATAATCTGCCGGGTATTCCAGACACCAGGCTGGCGGCAGCTTTGTCTCTCCATCTGGAAGCGTCTGATCCATCACTCCATGTGTATATTCTTTAACTGCGCTGGTCAAAATTTCTCCATCACTGCACCGCGCAAGCACCCCTCTTCCAGATAACGTTCCATAATCCAGCCCAATTGTATACTTTTCTCTCATTGATAATACCTCTTTTTTAAAGTATTTTAATAAGTTAATTTCAGTATAGACAATGAACTGAAAAACGTCAAGTGTTTTAGTTGATTTTCGTATAATACTTGTAAACATTCTTCAAAAGGAGGAAGGGCACCCAAAAGCAATTTCTTACTTTTGGATGCCCTTGTAACATGTATCAAAATTTAACCGTTATGCCTTTTTTACTTTCAACAGATTCTGCTGCTGAATACAATCAGAACCAACTGCCAACAGAAGAATAATTCCTTTAATTACCATCTGCATATAGGAACTAATATTCAAAAGTACCATACCATTGCTCAGCACGCCGATAATCAGTACGCCTGCAATAACATTGGAGATTTTACCTGAGCCACCATTAACACTGACACCACCTAAAACAACACAAGTGATAACATCAAATTCATATCCAACACCAGCATTCGGCTGTCCCGTATTGGCCCTTGCCAACATAACCAATCCTGCAATTCCTGCAAAAAGACCTGATAAGGAATACACCAGACATTTTACTTTCTTTACATGAATACCAGATAATTCCGCTGCTTCCTCATTTCCACCCAGCGCGTAGAAATACCGGCCAAAATATGTTTTTACCAGGATAAATGCACCCACTGCAAAACAAATAATCATAATGATTACTGGAACTGGGATCGGTCCCACATATCCCTGTCCAATGACCAGAAAAGATTCTGGAAATCTAGAAATCGGAGTACCATTACAGATAATATATGCAATACCTGCAAAAATAGTTTGAGAAGCAAAGGTAACAATCAGAGCCGGCATTTTAATCTCAGCAATAATAATACCATTCAAGAAACCAATAACCGTGCTTGCCACTAGGGAACATATCACTGCCAGTATTGGATTCCATCCCATATTAACCATCAGATATGCTGCCAAAATGTTAATAAAAGAAATAATCGAGCCTGTGGCAAGGTCAATACCACCAAGCAAAATAACATAAGTCATTCCAACCGATGCAATTCCGTAAATAGATACCTGTTTTACTACATTCAGCAAATTTCGCATGGTAAGGAAATTACCACTCATCACAGAAAAGAACACAATCATCAGCAAAAGAAATACCCAGATTGCTCTCCGCTTGAGCACTATCATTAGATTCTTCATGTTTTCTATCCCTTTCTCTCTTTTGAAGCGTATTTCATAATCACTTCCTGATCAAATTCATTTCTATATAATTCTCCGCTCACGCCCCCTTCTGCAAGGATCATGATTCGGTCAGACATTCCCATCAGTTCTTCCATTTCCGAGGAAATCATAAGAACCGATTTGCCCTGCTCCACCAGAGAATTGATCAACGTATAAATCTCTTGTTTTGCACCTACATCAATTCCTCGTGTAGGCTCATCGAAAATTAACAGTTCAGAATCTGCTGCCAGCCATTTTGCCAGAATTACTTTCTGCTGATTTCCACCGCTTAAATTCTTTACCAACTGCATCAGACTTGGCGCTTTAATTGAAATTTCTTCTTTATATTTTTCCGCCGTCTCCTGCTCTACCCTGGTGTTAATCACACTTCCTTTGGAGATTCTCGGGTAAATGGGCATATTAATATTTTCTTTGATGCTTAATCCCAGAAGGGCACCTTTCGCTTTTCGATCCTCCGGAACCAGTCCAATTCCAATATTGATTGCATCCCGCGGAGATTTCGGATTAATCTCTTTTCCTTTGAAATAAAATTTTCCTGCGGTCTTTGGCACCATTCCAAAAACCATTTCCGAAAATTCGGTGCGACCAGCTCCAACCAGTCCGCCAATGCCTAGCACCTCGCCTTTATGGATCTGAAGAGAAATATCCTGATCCCCATTTCCACAGACACCAGAAGCTTCAAATACCACCTCTTCCTTGATGCAATCTTTGCTTCTCTCCGGATAGATTTCTGTCAGCTGTCGACCAACCATATATTTTACGAGTTCATCTTTATTGGTTTCCGCTGTATTCAAAGTAGTCACATATTCACCATCTCGAAGTACCGTAACCCGGTCGGATAACTCAAAAATTTCCTCCAAACGATGCGAAATATAGATAATCGTAACCCCATTTTGTTTTAACAAATTGACAACTGCAAACATATTTTCCACTTCCACATTGGTCAGTGGGGCGGACGGTTCATCCATAATGAGCAGTTTCGCATTCTGGGACATGGCCTTTGCAATTTCCACCATCTGCTGATAACCTACGCTCAAATCTTTTACCAGGCTTTTGGGACTGATGTTGATCTGCAGTGCTCCCAAAATCTTCTCTGCTTCCGTTTCCATCGCTTTCTGGTCAACAATCACACCCTTACGAATGGCTCTTCCCAGAAAAATATTTTCTGCTACCGAAAGCTCTCCTACCAGATTGAATTCCTGGTAAATGACCCCTATTCCATTTTCTTCCGATAATCTCGGTGTCAAGCTTTTAAATGTTTTTCCATTGATAACAATTTCACCTTCTGAAGGCTGTATTGCTCCACTGCAGGTCTTTATAAGCGTTGACTTTCCTGCTCCATTTTCTCCTACCAGTGCATGGACTTCACCTTTTTTTATCTCAAGCGATACATGATTCAACGCTGTGACACCAGGATAATACTTGGAAATTTGCTTGAACTCTAATATATTTTCCATGAAACACCGTATGCCTTCCTATCTCTTTATTCAAGAAAGGAGCCGGATTTGAGTCGGCTCCTTTCCAAAAATTCACGAAATATTTACTGAGCAATCATCTCATCTAAGTTGTCAATGGTAACCGGGATCAGATCTCTGTAGATATTTTTGTCCATCTCTTCGCCAGAAGCTTTTCTTACTACAAGATCATATGCTACATCACCACAAACATATGCGTTTCCGGTAATTGCTACACACATTTTGTTGTACTCACCATTCTGCATGGAAGCGATGGTCTCATCAGTCAGGTCAGTAGAGAAGATTCCAACATCTTCCGGAATGGTGTCGCCATAGAAGCCTTTTAATGCCTCATTTGCGCCAGCAGCTCCGCCACCACCGATACAGCAAACAACTTTTACATCCGGATGAGCCTGTAAAATGGTCTCCATTGCGTTCAGACCTTCGGTCGTATCAATTGCCGGCTGATTTGCTACAATCTCTGCATTCGGAGCCAGCTCATTCAGTTTGTCAATGATTCCGTTCTCTCTCTGTAACAGGATCGGAGTCTGCGGATATCCAAGTACAACTACTTCGCATTTGCCGTCATCAAATTTGTCATTGATCCACTCTGCTGCCTGTGTACCAATCTCTGCACCCAGATCATAGTTCTCGATCAGCCAGTTGATATCGGAGTTTTCCATCTCCTCATCCCAAGAGAATACGAGGATTCCAGCATCTCTAGCCTGTTTACAAACTTCCTCAATTGCATCCGGATCTACCGGATTTACTACGATGGCATCCATTCCAGAAGTAATGAAGTTCTCAATCTGGTCGATCTGCGTATTTGCGTTCTCGTCACAGTCTACAACGGTCAGCTCATTTCCGTCTGCCTTTGCATCCTTCTCCATTGCTTCCATCTCCTGTGCCCATACCTGATTGCTCAGAGTCTGAATTGCACAGCCGATTTTAAGACCGCCTTTGGATGTGTCTACTGCAGCATCATCCGCAGTATCTGCAGAATCTGTCGTCTCTTCTGCCTCTGCAGTGGTATCTGCTGCTGCGGTATCTTGTGTAGAGCTACTTCCACAAGCAGCTAACCCCATTGCCATTGCTGCAACCATAAAACCTGCCAATACTCTTCTCTTCATTTTTGTTCCTCCTAAGTTTGATTTTTATATAACAGCCCCCGCTGCAATATACGTGAATTAGAATTCTGCATCGAGCATAATCTTCATATAGCTCTCTTTGTGTGCATCTACCATATCGTACATTTCCTGAATATCTGCCATCTTATAATGATGGGTGATAATCTTGTCGGTAATGATTTTTCCTTCGGAAATGGATGCAATGACATCATGGAAATCTTCCGGCCAGAACATGGAGGATCCCAGATAATTTAATTCGTGCTCCGTTACATCCGGTAAATTCGGCACTTCATGTTCTTTCGCGATAATACCGATGGATACTACCGTAGCGCCTCTCCTTGCGGTCTCAATAATTGCGGTCATAGCGCTTCCGTTAAATCCTACGCAATCCATGAAGCAGTCCACTTCTCTTGCATCTCCAAGAATCCGTTCCACTCCTGCTTTGAGTCCCTCATCTCCTAAATTGATGGTCTCAAAAGCGCCGCATTCTTTTGCAAGTGCCAGACGTTCTTTGTTGTAGTCACACATAATGACTTTCTCTGCTCCGAATGCTTTTGCACCCTGCATTGCAAAGAATCCGATCGTTCCAGCGCCCATGACTACAACGGTATCTCCTTTGGAAACGCCTCTGCGTGCGCCGTGATAGCCAACAGATGCAGGCTCTACACAAGCTCCCTGCTCATAGGTCATGCTGTCTGGAATATGGAAGGTTACTTTTGCAGGTGCAATCACATATTCTGCATAAGCTCCGGTGGTCTGGCATCCAATTACTACCAGGTCATTGCATAAATTATATTTTCCTGCGCGGCATGCCGGGCATTTTCCACATCCGATATGCGGCAGTACGGTAACTCTGTCTCCTGCTTTGAACTGGTCTACCCCTTCACCAATCTCTGCAATATCGCCGGAAAATTCATGTCCAAGTACAATCGGGAACGGAATGTATGTATGTTTTCCGTAATAAGCAGAAACATCCGATCCGCACACACCACATTTTTTTACCTTAATCAGGACTTCTCCTGCCTTCGGCTTCGGTTTTTCCACTTCCTCGATCTGGATATTTTTGTACGATATCAGTCTTGCATGTTTCATAGTTTCCATTCTTCAAGCACCTCCATTTAAGTCTTTCCCTTACTCCAGGTTTGCGTGATATTTCCACAGATTTTCAAACTGTAAACCTTTTCGTTCCATAATTTCCATTGCCAGAGAATCCCCATACAGTAGCAGCGTCTGCTCAAATAAACTGGTCATTGGCTGCTGGGAGTGCAGTTCATCCGGTTTGTTCAGCTTGGACTGTACCGGAATCCGAACTTTATAATCTGCAAGTTTTGCAATGGTACTTTCCTGGTTGGAACCAATCCATGCCACTTTTGTACCAATCTTTTTTGCTTTCTGTGCAATGGCAACTGGGAACAAGGTCTCCCCGCTTCCGGAACCAACAATCAGAAGATCTTTGTCAGTAATGGCCGGCTCTGTAATCTCACCTACACAGTGTGCCTTGATTCCAAAATGTGCAAATCGTTTGCAGATTGCCTGCAGGGAAAGCATCACTCTGCCTACGCCAATGAAGAATACCTCGTCTGCATTTAAAATTGCCTCTACCAGTTGCTGGCTCTGCTCTTCGTCAATTTTCTGCAATGCTCTCTGACACTCTTCTGCTATCATAAGACTCTTTTTTTCAATTGTCTCCTGCATGTTATTTCATCTCCTGTTGAATCACTTTCTTTAAGGCTCCATAATTATCTTCCAGCGTTCGGCCATTCTGTAAGAAAAGACCGGAAGTTCCAGCCACAAATGTGGTTGCTCCTCTGTGAATATAATCCGGAATGACAGATAAGTACGTTCTTCCATCGATGGTAATCGTTGTATGTAATCCTTTTCTGTCAATCATTGCTTTCAAATCTGAAATCTTATCCTTTAGGCTTTCCAGCATCTTTTCACTCTTATCTGATGCATAGCCCGGATTGATCATCATGAGCAGAACAAAATCGCACTGTTCCAATACATATTCCAAACAGCTGATGGAAGTTCCCGGCGCCAACGCTACTCCTGCTTCCACTCCACAGCTTTTCAGCCAACTTAACTTTCTGCTAATGTGTCGCTCTGTTTCAATCTGGAAACACATTCTTCCTACTCCGATGTCCACCAACTGCTCCATAAAAAATGTGTTGTCCATTGCCATGACATGTGCATCAAAATACAGGTTTGTTTTCTTTCTCAATGCTCGAATGGTATCCAAACCAATCGGCATGCTTGGACTAAAGTATCCATCCAACAAATCCACATGGAGCATTTCACATCCAATCCGTTCCAGTTCCTTCACTGAAGTTACCAGATTGCACATATCCATACATATCAATGATGGGGAAATTGTCTTATCCATATCTGCCTCTCTACTCTAAGTTCGCATGGCGTTTAAACATCTCTTCGCCTGTGATTCCTGTCTTGTCCATTAAGATTCGTATGATAAAGTCCAGACAGATCAATAAGCTCTGCTCAAAAAGACTTCCCATAGGCTGAATGGAAGTTACTCCCGTATCAATTTCCGATTTGGAAGTCGGTGCATTAATCTGCACCACCACATCTGCCATCTTTCCAATGGTGGACTCCGGATAAATGGTAATCAATCCAACTCTTCCGTTCAGCGCTTTGGCCTTCTCTGCCATCTTCACAAGAGAACCAGTGGTTCCGGATCCACTGGTGATGATTAGTAGATCGCCTTCCTGCATGGAAGGAGTCACTACTTCTCCTACCATGTATGCTTTCATTCCCATATGCATCAGTCGCATAGCGAAGCATCTTGCCATCATTCCGCTTCTTCCTGCACCTGCCACAAAAATGTGTTTTGCTTTTAAGATCTCATCCGCCATCTGTTCCTGCTGCTTCCGATCAATTCCAGATAGCGTTCTGGATAATTCATCAATAATCACTTTGATATCGCTCATATTCTTATGCCTCCATCATCGCTTTCTTTATGCAAGCAGTTGTCTCACCCGGTGCTTCAGATTTGGTAATGCCTTCTCCTACTACCATAACGTCCGGATTGATTGCTGCATATTTTGCTGCACTTTCCTTGTTAATGCCTCCTGCAATGGCAACTTTTGATTTTTTCACATATTTTTTCAAAATTGCAAATGCTTCTGAAACATCATTATTTAATTTCTGTAAATCCTTACTCGTATGAAGGCAAATATAATCAGCACCCATCTGATCAATTTCCTGAAGTCGTTTTTCCAGATTCGGGGATGCCAGCATATCAACCATCACCTGTTTTCCCTGATCTCTTGCAGCTTTTATGACATTTTCGATGGTACTGTCATCGGTAACGGATAATACAGTTACAATATCTGCCCCCGCGAGAAATGCATTTTCTGCCTCTCTGTATCCTGCATCCGCAATTTTCAAATCTGCCAGAACTAGCTTATCTGGAAATTTCTTTTTCAGAACAGTTGCTCCTTCCAGACCATGATCCATCAAATAAGGTGTGCCCGCTTCTATAATATCAACATCTTTTTCTGTCTTTTTAACCATTTCCACCGCATCCTGCATGGATAAATCAAAATCCAAGGCTAACTGTAATTTCAATGTTATTCCTCCCCACTTATTTTATTGTGTTTTTGTTTTTCGTTTTGTGTTTGTGGCTATATTATTGCATTTCCATCTGTGTTTGTCAATATATTTCGCAATTTTTTATTTTTCGCAATTGTATTCGCAATTTGCAACAGAATAACTTGACATTTTGCAATACCATCCTTTAGAATAAAACCATACATTGGAAACGGATAAATTTTCCAATTTTTAAGAAAGGACTTTACTATGACTGCTTCAGAGCGCCGTGAAAAAATATTATCGTTAGTGAATCAAACCGAAGGGATCAAATCTTCTGAACTAGCCGAACGTTTAAGCGTTACTACAGAGACCATTCGAAAAGACCTCATTTATCTAGACAAAAAAAAGCTCCTGCACAAGTTCCATGGATATGTGAAACCTGCTACAGAAGCTTCCGAGCATGCATTTGAATTTCGTATTGCAGAAGAGCAATCTTCCAAATATGCCATTGCCCAAGCTGCATTTCAGCAGCTGACCAATTGCACTGTTATTTTTATTGATGCAGGATCTACAACCTACGAATTCGCAAAATATTTAAAAATGCACATCGAGGATACGCCTGCCCTTTCCAGTCTGACCATTATTACCAACTCTTTTTCTGTGGTACAGGCATTGAACGGAATTAAAAACGCTATTTACTTTATTGGTGGTGAGATCAATATGACCACCCAGTCCACCAACGGTTTCTGGGCCTCCAATGAACTCCGCTCCCTCCATATTGACGTTGCATTTTTAGGAAGCAGCGGATTTTCATCTCATCATGGACCTTGTACCAAGATTGGCAGCGATACCTTAGTGAAAAATGAAGTCATCCATGCTACAAGCAAAACGATTGTGCTGGCTGACCATACCAAATTCAGTTCCAATGCCATTCTTCAATACGCTCCCTGGTCTGCCATTGATCTTCTGATTACCGACAGTGCCGTCTCAAAGGATGAATTGAAGTTGGTACAAAATCTCGTCGAGGTTCTGACTGCTCAATGACTCCCTTCACTGCATCCACTGTGGATCCCAACAGCTTCACACTAATAAAAAAACTCCCTGAAATCTATGCCTTGGATTTCAGGGAGTTTCCTATTGTTAAATCTCCGTAAAAGAGTACCTCTGCAGCAATCCTGCCGACTCAATATCAATGACAACAGATCCATCTGCCTGCAGGGTTTTCTCCAGATGGAGTTCCTTATCTTTATGGCGGGCACGGACATAGGCTTCCGGATCTTCCACTTCTGCCTCCTCAAAGAACACATCCCGCATCTGATTATTGGCACATTCATTGAAAATCTCATGTACGATCTCATATTCTTTCATGATTCATTCCTCCTGATTCTTCCGGTATAATACTAGTCCTGCTCATCCACCTGTTTTTTCAGATACCGTCCTACCACATGGGCAAAGGTAGATAACGTCCTGATATAGGCAAAATCTTTTCCAAAAATTCTCCGCTCCGCAGATAGATCCTGTTCTTCTCCGGCAAAGACACCCAGTACAGAAATCCCCTGGGAACGAAGGCGGCGCACTTCTGCCGCTGTATCCTTCACCGCATATTCTCCGGTGTAGACAGCCGGATTCTTAACATTGGGACGGTTAAGCACCACATCGTTTGGGCGGCCGTCACTGAGCATAATGAGGATTTTGTTCTCCTCCGGCCGGTGGAGAAGTCCGTCGGCTGCTGCTCGGATCGCCAGACCGTCCCGATTGCTGGATGATGAGGTAAACTCCAGAATCCGCCAGTCTGCTTCTGCCTTCTCGTCATATTCCCGGAATCTGCGCATCACTGTATAGCTCCAAAAGCTGCAAAAGCTGAACACCCGATGGGGAATCCCCGCTTTTGACAGGGCCGCCGATAAGATAAAGCCCTGCAGTGCCACATCCTGCTGCCGTCCCCTCTGAGAACCGCTTCCATCCATGAGAATGTCTACTACAAAATCGGAATTAAGCTTCTTCGAAGTCCTTAAGAAGAGCCGGGCATCCTCCGTCCGCCCCACCTTCCACAGTTTTGAAGGAATGACTGTCCCGAAAGTACTCCGTGTCTGCTCTGCTTCATTTCTTGCCTGCAAAGACCGTTTTAGGAGATTTCCAAGCTGCGTAATGTTCTGCCTTGCCATCCGCTGATGCTGCCGGTAATATCTTCGGTTCAGCTCCAGTGTCTGGCATGCCAGCACATAGGTATTATTTTCCCGAACGTAATTTTCGATAATGCCATCTGTATAATAAAGACGACAGTCCCCATGGACACCGCGGCAGATTCTGCGGTTCATCCGTTCCTGCTCCCGTTCGTCCATATAAGACCGTCCAAAATTCAGTTCAATATAAGAGTACATTTTCCGGGCTGCCTCTTCTGTCACCAGAAGCTTCTTTGCCCTGCTCTTCCGTTCCTGCTCCTCCATCTCCGGCGGAATGACACTGCTGTCCACCTGACGCATCATTTCCTCCAGGGTAGCTTCTTCCGCTGTCTCATCCAGAAAATCCTGCCAGTTGAATTTCTTTAAGTCCTCTGCACTGACAGCAAGTACCTGCTCCAATGTGCCGTGTTCCTGCTCAAATTCCGGATCTACCAGTCGATTATAAAAATCGTCTACTTTTCGAATGACTTCCTCAGTGGTCTCTGCTTTTCGGAGAGCCAGCAGCTGATCTACCTGCTCACGCACTCTTCGCTCTGCCGCGTAAGTTCCATTCAGTCCTTCCTGCAGCATGGCAATCTTCATACGGCCCACCGGATTGTTGTACCGGGCCAATCGGTCAAAATCCCGATCCAGCAGATCTTCAAAAGCTCTTTTCCGGAGTGTCCGGACTCCTGCCCTCTCCTCACAGATTTTTTCTGACACCGCCTGATCTACGCACATCTGCGCCAATCCCATAAGAGAAGCTTCCTCTGCTCCCATATACAGCTTTTTCACCAGGTACATGCCGAAAGCATCTTTAGAAAAGAAACGCGCAAAAGCTCCCTGTTTCACCGCGTCATAGAGGGATATATATTTAGAACGCTGAAAAGAATCAATATCCAGACTCACTTCCAGAGCATAATCCCCACTGACGGTCCAGAGCAGGTTTTTCATGCGGTTTTCCAGTTCATAACGGTATTCTTCATCCGGCATCAGAATACATTCTCCTTCGTCCAGTCTTCCGGAATGCGTGTCATGACCATATCTGACACAATTTCCTTTTCAAAAATATCAAATGCTTTGTTGGTAATTCCCATCTGCACTGCCTGATAAGGAGAAAGACCGATCTCCACCGCACCAAGGGAACCAAGAAGTCCTCTCAGATCCAGTGCTTTGGTAGAAATCTCACTGTTCTGGGCCTTTGTCTGCAAATCCAGAAACAATCCGCAGAAGGCATCTTCAGCCGCTTCCTTGATTCCCGGATAATCATGCCGAATAATCTTTCTTAAATTTTCTTCCGAAAGCTCCGGCATATCAATGACGAGAAACCGGGACACCAGCGCTTCATTTAACTCTCTTGTTCCTGCATATCCGTAGTTCATGGTTCCGATAAAGCGGGTAGCCGGATGAAGCTCAATCCTCTCATATCCCGGCACATCGATCATCCGTCGATAGTCGAGGGTGGCATGAAGCACACTGGCTGCATCATTTTTTGCCATATTGATCTCATCGAAGACACCAAATCCGCCTTCTTCCGCACAGCGGTACACACTTCCTTTTCTGAGCTGTACTTCATTATTTCTGAAGGTGTCCGTTCCAATCAGGGAACTGCTGTCGGTATTTACATTAAAAGAAATATTATAGGAGGGTCTTCCAAACATCCAGGCCAGATTTTCCGCCAGGATATTTTTACCGGTAGCCTTTCCTCCTGTGAGCAGCAGATTAGACCCTTGGAGCAGCGCCGCCATGGCCATCTCCAGAATTTCTTTCCCATAGAAAGGAATCTTCGGTTCCGAGATCCGGTTTCTTACTGCCTCGTGAACAGGATACTCTTTTCGGAATGCTTCCACCTGCCCGATGAGCACCGGGGATACTTCCTGTTCCTCTAAAAACTGTAATTCTTTCTGCATCTTTCTCTCCTCATTAATCCTCCAGAAACTGTGCCAGCACATAGTTGCTCACATCAATTCCATAATCTGTCAGACAGATTTTACCATTCTTTTCCTGTAAAAGCTGTTGTTTCTGCAACTCTTCCAGTAACTTCTCATAATGTTCCCGGTAAGGTCCAGGATCCACGCCCTCCATCTTTCGAAGGCCCAGAAAGAAATATTCCTCCCGGATATCCTGCTCACTTAAATGCTCATTGCTTCCTGCAAAATTTCCCCTGAGATATTCGGTCAGATCTTCCTGCACGGTACTTCTGACACTATTTAGCAGAGAGGATGCCCCCAGACCGAATCCTTTGTAATCCCTTCTGCTCCAATACCCCAGATTATGACGGCAGGCATAGCCTTTTCTGGCATAATTGGAAATCTCATACCGTTCATATCCTTGCTCTGCCAGAATCCGCTTCGTGTCATAATACATCTGCCGTTCTTCGTCTTCCGGAGGCAGGAGTTCCGGATGGTCTGCATACTTCTCATAGAAAGGTGTTCCTTCCTCAATGATCAGACTGTATGCTGAAATATGCTCCGGATTAAGAACCAGCACTTTCTGCAATGTTTCCTGCCAGCTCTTCCGGGTCTGTCCAGGGAGCGCAGACATGAGATCCACATTGATATTGGTAAATCCGGCAGTTCTCGCTGCCTCATAGCTTTTCAGAAACTGCTCCCAGGTATGGATTCTCCCCAGTTTCTGTAATTCTTCATTATCTGCCGATTGAAGTCCAAAACTGATCCTGTTTATACCAAAAGAACGGTAGGCGTCAAGTTTTCTTCCGTCTACCGTTCCCGGATTGGCTTCTATGGTCACCTCTGCATCCGCTTTCCAGTCAAACTGCCGATGCAGAAGATCCATCACACGCCCGATCTCTTCTTCCGGAAGGATACTGGGGGTACCGCCTCCAAAGAATGCGGATACCACCTCATAGTCTTCTGCCAGTGGGGCCGCCTTCTGGATTTCCTCCAGCAGACGATCTACATACTGTGCCTGCACTTCCCGGCCGGCCGGAGCCGACCGGAAATCACAGTATGCACATTTTCGGACACAAAATGGAATGTGAATATATAGTTCCAGTTCCTTTTTCATCTTATTTGTCATCCAGTTTTAATACACTCATGAATGCTTTCTGCGGGATCTCCACATTTCCTACCTGACGCATCCGCTTCTTGCCTTCCTTCTGTTTTTCCAGAAGCTTCTTCTTTCGGGAAATATCTCCGCCGTAACATTTTGCCAGAACGTCTTTTCTCATGGCTCTGACGGTCTCACGGGCAATGATCTTTCCGCCAACGGCTGCCTGAATCGGAATTTCAAAAAGATGACGCGGAATCTCGTCTTTCAGCTTCTCACACATTCTGCGACCCCTCTCATAGGCAGATGCACTGTGTACGATGAAGGAAAGAGCATCCACTTCCTCTTTGTTAATAAGGATATCCAGTTTCACCAGCTCAGACTGTACGTATCCCTTGAATTCATAGTCAAAGGATGCATAGCCTCTGGAACGGGACTTCAGCGCATCGAAGAAATCATAAATGATCTCATTGAGGGGAAGATCATATTTCAGAAGGGCACGGGTCTCCTCAATATATTCCATACCAAGATAAATTCCGCGGCGTTCCTGGCAAAGATCCATAATAGAACCGATAAATTCCGTCGTTACCATAATCTCCGCACTGACCATCGGCTCTTCCATATATTCGATCTCGGATGGATCCGGCAAGTTGGACGGGTTGGTCAGTTCAATCATCTCCCCATTCGTCTTATGCACCCGGTAAATAACGCCCGGTGCTGTGGTCACCAGATCAAGGTTATATTCTCTCTCCAGACGCTCCTGAATGATTTCCAGGTGCAGTAACCCTAAGAATCCGCAACGGAAACCAAAGCCAAGGGCAATGGAAGTCTCCGGCTCAAACTGCAGGGACGCATCATTCAGCTGAAGCTTCTCCAACGCATCCCGAAGATCCGGATATTTGGCACCGTCGGCCGGATAGAGTCCACAGTATACCATGGACTGTACCTTTTTATAACCTGGCAGTGGTTCTGCACAGGGGTTGTCCCGGTCAGTGACGGTATCACCCACGCGGGTATCTTTTACATTTTTAATACTTCCGGTAATATAACCTACCATGCCGGCGCTTAGCTCGTCACAAGGAATAAACTGACCTGCTCCGAAATATCCCACTTCCACCACATCGGCTTCCGCTCCGGTCGCCATCATTTTGATCGGCGTTCCTTTACGGACGGTTCCTTCTTTGATCCGGCAGAAAATAATAACTCCTTTGTAAGAATCATAAAGAGAGTCGAAAATCAGCGCCTGCAGCGGTGCATTCGGATCTCCCTTTGGAGCCGGAATCTTCGTCACGATCTGCTCCAGCACTTCTTCTACATTCAGACCTGTCTTCGCAGAAATCCGAGGGGCGTCATGGGCTTCGATACCGATAACATCTTCGATCTCCTCCACCACACGGTCCGGATCTGCACTCGGCAGATCAATTTTATTAATAACCGGCATCACATCCAGGTCATGATCCAGTGCCAGATATACATTGGCCAGCGTCTGGGCCTCAATTCCCTGGGCTGCATCCACCACCAGAATGGCACCGTCACAGGCTGCAAGGCTTCGGGATACCTCATAGTTAAAGTCTACATGTCCGGGAGTGTCTATCAGATTAAAAATATACTCCTCCCCATTCTTTGCTTTATAAACAGTACGGACGGTCTGAGCTTTGATGGTAATTCCACGTTCTCTTTCCAGGTCCATATTATCCAGCACCTGAGCCTGCATCTCCCGGCTGGTGAGCAGTCCGGTCTTCTCGATAATCCGGTCTGCAAGGGTTGATTTTCCATGGTCTATATGGGCTACAATGCAAAAATTACGAATTTTGCTCTGATCGATTTCTGACATACTTCTTTTCCTCCGTATCTTACATCATATCATGTTCCAAAAACCTTATCAAGCAAATCTGCCAGTGGTTCCATGGTATTCATGATCTCTTCTACTGTGTTGGTCTGGGCGCCCACCTCGATGAGCAGCGCTTTTTTTGACAGATGAAGGTTATAGCGGAGACTTTTCAGATAAATATTCCGGGCCAGTCCCGGATAATACTGTTCGCAGAGCAGCTTTAGCTGCAGGGTAAGAGCCAGATTATCCTGCCGATAAGGATTGTAAAGATAATCAATGGATCCGTTTTTTCTCGTTCTGCTCAATCCATTAAAAAACATAAAACGTGCCATGGTCTTTCCATTGATCTCCGTTACCAGACGAGTTCCTTCTGCCACACCATCCCGGTGCAGATCAATGACTGACTGGATGGAAGGATAGGTTTCCAAAATTCCACTAATCTCCTCCTGCGCCCGGCTGTAGGCTTCGCTTCGGTCCAGCTTTCCATCGATGAGATCATAGACGCTGGTTACATGGAGTACCTGATATCCCCGCTCCGTCAGATACTGTGTCAGCACCTCTCCCGCACCTACAATCGTCGTAGAATTATCCCCCGGCACAGAATCCACAAAACCTTCCTGGGAATGGGTATGGTAAATGAGAATCTGCGGGCCATCCACACTTTTGTCAATTCCCATGTCTTCAGATAATAAGGTCTCCGCATCCAGTTCCTCCGGCGTAATATAGGTATTCGGTTCGATCGTATAAAAATGACTGGTCAAATAACCAAAATCCGACAATTCCTCCAGGTTATAAAGAGTCCCGACAGAGGCTGTTTTTGTCCCTTCTTCCGGCTGTGCCTCTTCCTGCTCTGTTGTCACCTCTGGTTCCGGCATCTCTGTCTGTTCCTGATCCTCCTGTTCTTTTTCCTGTTCCAGCGCATGTTCATTTTCCTGCCGGGTCAGGGACGCCAGATCGTAGGCTTTTCCTTCCTCATCTGTCTCATTTTCATCATGGACGCCTCCGGTCACCAGCATTTCATAGGTAGCCGTATTTTCTGCCTCTTCTCTATGTACCGCACATACCTCCAGCTTTTTCAGCGGATGCATGGTCATAGCCCAGTTTACATACCATTCCTCCAGAGAATCTGCTTCCTCCTCTCGGATTTCCAGCATTAATCCCGGATACAACATCCTGGCTGCCATCCGCTGGATGGACTGCTGCCCCATAGCCGCTGCTTCCGCCAGAAGCGTCGACGGATGCTCGGGACAGAACCTCCTGCCACCCGTAAATATAATATAAAAACTGCCTATGAAAAAGAGACAACCGAGCAGCTTTCCTGAAATTTTCCCCAGATATTGCTTCATTGCTTTCTCACCCGTTTATATATATGGGAAATTTCGTCTGTCTATGCTTTTTCGGAAATCTGAAAAGCTATATTCAGGGCCTCCGATAAGGTAAAGCTCAGCTGTTTGATGATCTCATCAATATTTTTTGGTGTCACGAACATGCCGTTCAGATGGGGCGGCATCCGTTCACAACTGCCCTGGGCATCATAGATAATGGCTGCTGCTTCCACCACTGTAGGAACACCAATGGCAATAACCGGAATTCCAAGACTTTCTTTGGTCAGGCTTCCTCTATGATTGCCTACACCGGAGCCTGGCTGAATACCTGTATCTGTCAGTTGAATGGTTCTTCCAAGCCTCCTGGTGCTTCTTGCCGCCAATGCATCAATGACCAACAGAATATCGGGAGATGTCTGATCAATGATCCCCTGCAGAATTTCTGACGTCTCCATTCCAGTCTGGGCCATCACCCCTGGCGCAATTCCGCTGACGGCACTGGCCTGCTCCATTCCCATGGTTTCCTTCCCATATTCCCGGAAAAGATGTCGGGTGATCATAAGATTGGACACCGTTTTCGGTCCCAGTGCATCCGGTGTCACATCCCTGTTTCCAAGTCCCGCTACCAGAACTGACCGGTCACGATTCTCCCCGGTCAGTTCTTTGAGACATCCTGCCAGCGCTTCCGAAATCTCTCTGTGATAATCCTCGTCAGGAACAGCCATCCCTGGCGCTTCCATTGTCAGGTACGTACCCACCGGTTTTCCCATCTCTCTGGCGCCCCGCTCTGAAAGAATCTTCACCCTGGTGATTTTCAGATCCAGCGCTTCTTCATACTCTTCTTCCACGACAACGCCATGAACCTCCGTATCACTTCCATCAAAGCTCTCCCGTGCCTCCAGTGCCAGATCTGTACGCACCCGCATCCGGTCCATCTGTTCTACCTCCTTTTTACGTTGCAGTTCACAAGTGCCAAAACACGTTAACCATTCATCGCCCGTGCACTGTAACCTCTTGTCCTAAATTTCTGAAAAAGATTTAAAAAATTCGATTTTAGATATTGACAGTTATGCCCCTTTCGACTAGAATATATTCATGTGTGTTTCTATGTAAAGCCACCGTGTCTCGCTTTCATGAAACATGTATCAAAAATTCAATGATAATTGCCCATGCCCCTTTGAGGTCGGGCTGTACAAGTTATTTGGAGGTGCACAAAATGGCTAATATTAAATCCGCTAAAAAAAGAATTCTGGTAACCGAGACCAGAACTGCAAGAAACAAAGCAATCAAATCCGAAGTTAAGACCATGGTAAAGAAAGTATACGCTGCTATCGATTCCAAAGATCAGGAAGCTGCTAAAGCTGCTCTGAAAGCTGCTATCTCTACTCTGGACAAAGCTACTACCAAGGGTGTATATCACAAAAACACTACTTCCAGAAAAATTTCCCGTATGCAGAAAGCCGTTAACGCAATGGCTTAATCCGGGATTCGGATCTTTTTATAAAAACATAATAAAAAGGACTGGTACCGTCATGCCAGTCCTTTTTTTGTGCTGTATTTCACAATCAGAAGTTCCACGCTGATCTGATCACCGATCTGTCCGGTCTTCACCTGTTCTTCCGTACTCACACAGTCTTCTACTGCCTGACGAAGCTGCGCTCTGGTAAATCTTTTTGCCTGCGCCTGGTATTTTCCAAGAGCAAAGGGCGGAATGCCTGCTTTCTTTGCTATTTCCCCCCGGTCCAGTCCTTCCGCTGCCAGTCCTTTTAACTGCAGCAGCTGATGAAACTGTCTGGTAATAAGAAATAAGATTCGCATGGGCGGTTCCTTCATGGCCAGCAGGTCACTGTAAAGATCCAGCGCCTTTCTCTGGTTCTGTTCCGTAATAGCCTGCACCATATCAAAAATCCGGTTTTCCGTCTGTTCCGTACAAACTGCTTCCACATCTTCTGTACGGATCACCGGGCGATTCATGGTGTAGCACAACAACTTCTCCAATTCTCTCTCAATATTCTGCATATCAGATCCGGTTCTTCCGAGGAAAGCCCGAAGGGTCTCCTCCGTAATCTGCTTTTCTTCTCTTTTTAGCATCCCCAGCACCCAGCGGGCCAATGTCTTTTCATCCTGCCGCTTGAACTCTACAATTCTTCCATGGGTTTTAATGGCCTTATAAAGTCTTCCTCTTTTGTCCACTTCTGCCTCGGTAAGAATAATACAGGTGCTCTCCGGAATCTCCGGCACATAATCTGCCAGTTCCGGGCAGGCATTCTTGGCAAATCCACTATCATCAATGAGAATCACCCTGCGTTCTGCGAAAAAAGGCATCGTCTCCGCCAGGTCAATTACCTCCCTCGGATTTACGTTTTTTCCCTCAAACACACTGCAATTCATGGTATCTTCCGGGTCAATCAGCGCCTCCCGCAGCCGCTTCCGGTACTGGTTCCGCAGATACACTTCTTCTCCTGTCAGCAGATAAATCTTTTTAAATTGTCTGTTCTTGATATCTTCCATTAACATTTTCATGTCTTCATTATACCCTACTGCCTGTCAAATTACAAACCTTAGCTTACTTCCAGGTCTTTACCCACACCTTCTTTCCATCTGTGCATACCCCTATGGCTCCCCGGTCTTTCGTGATAAGTATCCGACTTCCCGTCTGTTTCAATCGTTCTAATGTTTCTTCTCCAGGATGTCCATATCGGTTGGTACTGCTGCAGGAAATAAAACTCAATTCCGGCTGCACCTGTGAAAGAAAAGCTTCCGTAGAAGAATGACGGGATCCATGGTGGGCTACTTTCAAGAGTTCCACCTGGCGAAGCATGCCGGATGCAGCCAGTTCTTTTTCTGTCTGGGCTCCAATGTCTCCGGTAAGCAGCATCTGGAATTTTCCGTATTCTGCCAGCAGCACCAAAGACTGCTCATTCCGGTCATCAGAGGTAAGACCTCTTTCCGGCCACAGACAGGTCAGGAGCAGCGTATCTGACTTCAGCACATCTCCCTTTCCCATATAGAGAATTTCTACTCCTGCCTCCTGAAGCGCCTGCTCCATATCCACATAAGCCTCATCCTTTTGTCCCACATCCGGCAATACCGCGTTCCTGATAGAAATTCCTCCCGGTTTTTGGCTATCCTTAAGAAGCTCTGCCACACCATTTATATGATCCTGATCCATATGGGAAATGAGAAGATAATCGATCGTTCCCTCTCCCTCGAACTTCAGAAAAGGCAGCAGCCGATAAGTTCCCACTGCCGACACATTTGTACTTCCTCCATCCGACAGAAATGTCGTTCCATTTGGGCTCCGGAAAAAGATGCCATCCCCCTGTCCCACATCCAGCATGGTAATCTCCAGTCCCGTATGTATCCGGACGCAGAGCAGGATGGCTGCAAAAAAAAGACTCCCACTGCAAAGCATTGCTTTTCTACGGTTCGGTATGTACTGGTCCGGTCTCTTACTGTACTTTTTCTTCTGCTTCTCCCGGTAAAGGAAAAAAACGCCTGCTGACAGTACGAAATAATACACCCTCAATTTCCAGGCAGCCGGGCTTCCGGTCCGCAGGACGGCTGCCGGAAGATTCAGACATATATTTCCTGCCCATTCATATAGCTTCAGAATCCATTGGCAGGGCAGGGCAAACAGGCCCGCCCCGGGAAGCCATAAAAGTCCCGTCACACCGCAGAGCAGGCCGCAGACCATAAGAATGCTCATAAGAGGAATTACCAGCAGATTTAGAAATGTGGCATACAAGGGATATTCATAAAAAGAGGTAAGCAGCGCCGGAAAGGTCACTGCTGTTACTGACAGGCTGACACTGACCGATGACAGCAGTTTTCCCTGTTTGGGAAAATACAGCTTCCAGATGGGCGTAAGCACTCCGATGGCCAGCACTGCCCCAAAAGATAACCAAAAAGTACTTTGATGGCTGTTCAGAGGCATTGTCAAAAGGAACACAAGGGCTGACGCTCCCAGTGCAGTCAGCAGGTCATAAGTTCTTCCTATAAGCTCTGCTGTGATCATCAGTCCACACATAAACACAGCCCGAAAGGCTGATAGTGATGCCCCACTCATCCATCCGTAAGCTATGGTCAGAAGCACCACCGGAATACCCGATACCCAGGCATTTCCTGTCAACCTCCGTAATATCCGGTACAGTCCCATTCCCACAAGGGAAATATGAAGACCTGAGATTGCCAACAGATGGGCAATGCCATTTCTCTGGTAAAGCTCTTTCATTTCTTTATCAAGGCTTCCTTTCTGCCCCAGTATCATGGCTTTCATCATGCCGCTCTCCTGCTCGTCAAAGGTCTTCTCATAGACATGTTCCATGCGCTCTCTAAGACAGGTTAGGCCTTCCCGAATTGGTGCAGAATGTACCTTCAAAATCTGCGCCTTCTCCGCATAAACGGTGCAGTCAACTCCCTGTCCTTCATAATATAAGCGGCTGTCAAACTGCCCCGGATTGGTTGGTGTTTCGATTGGATAAATGGTTCCCGAAAGGGAAAGATCCGCGCCCACCGGATATTCGGCTTCGTCGGTCAGATACACCAGAATGTGTGATGCTTCTATGGTATTCGTATCATTTTGGATCAGGCAGTCTGCCAGATCCAGCTGTAACTGTTCTTTTTTTCGCGTTCGCCGGATGACCCGCCCTGTTACCTGCCCTTTACATTTTTCCGTGATCTGCGGCTCCCGATAAAGGGAAACCGCAGGAATCAACTGCAAAAGCAGGAACATCAGAAGAGCTGCCCAGGCGATGGGACGTTTTCTCATTCTTCTATCAGCTCCTCATTTTTCTCAAAAATCGTATTAAAATTAATACTTTCCCGATAAACCCTGTTGGTCTCGCCATTAATGCTGATCTGCACTCTCCGTGCCTCTGTGTTGTCAATAATGGAATTGACAATGGAGTAAACAGGAATGCTCTCGGCAACATTATATCCAGTCTCCAGGAAGCCTTCATCCAGGTTGACATAACAGATCTTGTCCTTGATGGAAATACTCACCAGCTTGGTCTCTGCGGGAATCACCGGATAGGCTCCCTCAAATGGCGGCCCTGCAATGAGTCGCTCCACAATGAGCTTTTCCAGAGAAATATTACTGTTGTAATCCATGGCAACCCGCTGGGCTACCAGTTTATCTCCGGTCTCGTTGGTATAATAAAGAGTCAGATCCGCTGTCTTATAAGAATTTATTTCTTCTCCGGGATTCTCAATGAACTGATCTTCATTCATCATTCCTATATTCCGCCCATAGGTATCCATAAGCGGCTCCCCTTCAATCTTGAATTCTACATATTCTACATCGGGAAGCTGACAAAATGTCCGCACCAATGCTGCCCGGCAGAGTACTTCGCAGACTTTCTGCATATTCTGATACTCTGTGGAAAAATTCAGTGACAACTGCTGATTTTCCAGATCACAGCCTTCCACCCGGACATCCTCTGGAAGAACCGGTTTTAACTTTTCACTTTCCGGAGCTTCCCTGACCAGCTCCAAAAGCTCCCTGATCTGACCGTCTGTATTCGCAGCCTGCAGTTCCCGGTACTCATAATCCAGTTTGCTTTCATCCTGGTTTATATACCATATCTTATATCCACTTTCTTCTTCCTGGGTACGCTGTCTGCATCCGGTCAACCCCAGAATGCCCAGCAAAAGGAGAAAAACTCTCATCCATTTTTTCATGCTGTTTTCCTTCCTACACAATGTACCGAAGCGGAATCCGCACGGTAAATGTGGTTCCCTCATCCAGGGTACTCTGCACTTTGATGGCTCCGCGATGGGCAACAATCGCACTTTTGGTAATTGCCAAACCCAGACCGGTGCCTCCAATCTCCCTGGAATGAGATTTGTCTACCCGGTAAAACCGTTCAAATATATAATCCAGCGATTCCTGTGGAATACCAATTCCGGAATCACTGACTTTTACATAAAAAAACTTGTGGTCTGCATCCAGGGTTACACGTACCCATCCATTTTCACGGTTATACTTAATGGCATTTTCTACCAGATTGGTAAAAGCCAGTGACAGCTTGGTGGAATCAATCTCCGCTGTCACACTCCGGTTACTTTCAAACACCACTTCAATATCGGCCTTTTCTGCAATGGGACGGACCCGCTTCAGGATTTGTTCCAGAAAATCATTGATATCCGTAGACACCACATTTAATTCCGTGGTCTTCCGGTCCATCTTCACCAGTGTCAGCAGATCGGAGATGACAGAATTTTCACGGTCAATTTCATTAGCAATATCCTGCATAAACTCCTGGTAGAGTTCCACCGGTGTGCCCTCCTGCATGAGCAGGGAATCCGCCAACACCTTCATGGAAGTAAGGGGCGTCTTCAATTCATGGGACACATTGGCAACAAATTCCTGACGGGACTCCTCGATAAGCCGAAGCTTTGCCAGCATAATATTAAATGTATTGGAAATATTCTCCGTCTCCGTGCAGTCGTGAATATCCAGATCTCCGTCCAACGCACCTTCTGCCAGATCACCAATATACTGATTCATATGTTTCAGCGGCCGTACCAGCCAGTTTGCAAGAAGAATGGCAAGTGCCAGCGCAATCATACAGATCACAGATACCCAGATCTCCGCCGAATGTCTGAATCCGTCCAGTCTGGCATGAATACTGTCCGTAGAAGCACTGGCAAGAATCACTCCGGTGATCTTCTTATCTACATCCGTTCCTGTCATAATGGGCACCGTCAGTTCAATAAAACGTCCGCTCACATAATGGCTGGTGGTGTCCCCTTTAAAGCACTTTACCACTTCTTCCGCCACAATAGTACGGTCTTCCTCCAGTCCATAGGTGTCTTTTACAATATTAAAATTATCATCAATGAGAATAATCCGGCCATCATACAGGGTTGCCACCTGCGCCAGGTCGTTTTCCAGTGCTTCATTACTATTGTTATGTAAATAGTCTGCACTGACCACCTGATTAGCCAAAATCTGACACTGGTTTTTCACATCATTGGCCAGCTGCGTCATGGACTGTTTTTCATAGGAAACCAAAAAGATTTCCGCCATAAAAACAGCTGACAGCACACTGAACAAAAACAAAAAAACCATAATTCTGAAATTCAGACTTCTGAAAAATTTACCTTTTGTCTTAAACATTAAAATAATATCCTACTCCCCATTTTGTATGTACATATTTGGGTTCGCTTGGATTTTTCTCAATCTTCTCGCGCAATCTACGGATATGCACATCTACGGTTCTGACATCACCAGGATAATCATACCCCCATACAGCATTCAGCAGATGATCCCGGCTGTATACTTTATTGGGATTCAAAGCCATCAGCTCGAGAAGGTCAAATTCTTTAGCCGTCAGGTTAATCTCCCGTCCCTCAATGGAAAGTCTGCGGCTGTCACAGTCCATATGGAGATCACCTTTGTCCACCACCTTCGGGTTTTCTTTCTCCGGAGTCTTCTTCCTGGTTCTGCGGATAATGGCCTTGATTCTTGCCTTTACTTCCAAAATATTAAAAGGCTTGGTAATGTAATCATCAGCACCGTACTCCAGACCCAGAATCTTATCCATATCGTCACCTTTAGCCGTAAGCATAATGACCGGAACTGCGGAAAATTCCCGGATCTGCTGGCAGACTTCAAAGCCGTCCAGTTTAGGCAGCATCACATCCAGTAAAATAATATCATATTCATTCGCCCGTATCTTCTCTACTGCTTCTTCTCCGTCATAGGCGCAGTCCACTTCCATGCCGTCCTGCTCCAGACTGAAACGGATTCCTTTCACGATCAGCTTTTCATCATCCACCACTAATACTCTCTGTGCCATCTCTGTCTCCTCAACGAACTTTTATCTGGTCTTTGATCTTTGCATAAATACCTTCTTTGATGCCCGCAATCTGCATAATATCTTCCGGATTTTCAAAAGAACCATGCTCCTCCCGGAATGCAATAATCGCATTGGCCCGGCTCTCACCCACTCCTTTTAAGGTGGTCAGTTCCTCCACTCCTGCAGTGTTGATATTAATCCGGCCATCCGCGGAAACCGCCTCTGTCGCAGGCTTTGATTCCTCGGCCTCCGGAGTTTCAGATTCCGTCTGTGGATCTGCAGCTGCCTGCGATACAACTTCCGGCACAGTCTTCTCCTGCCCGGCAGTTTCCTCCTGGCAGACGAACACAAATTCTTCTCCCTTTCCGCGAAAACCGCAGAAAGAAACACTGCAGCCGGTCAGACAGCCGCAGAGTAAAACAAGCAGCCCCACCATTCCAGGGCGCATTTTATTTATGCATCTCATACGCTTCTCCCATCTGGAAAAAGCCTATTATGTCCTTTCTTTATTGTAGCGGACTTATCTCGGAAAAACAAGTACCATCTTCCTGCAGAAGCCTCAAAAAATGAATCAGGTTAACTCTCCCATTCAAAAACCACCACGCCTGCCACTGCAATGAGAAGACCGATGAGCTTACGAAGGGAAAAATCTGCCTTTTCCACGCCAAACATTCCCAAAAGTTCAATGACCCAGGAGACTGTCAGCTGCGCAATGACAATAAGCATGGTCGCTTTGGCCGGTCCCAATGCCGACATTCCCTGAATCACTGTATAAGTAATAAAAGCGCCGATCACACCGCCCAACAGCATATATTTGGGCGTCACCTGCACCGCTGCCAGAAGATTCTGCCGGTCAAAACAACTCCAGATAATAAGACAGGTCAGCAGTGCCGAGAACTGCACCCAGGAAGCTGACACCCAGACACTGCTTTGTCTGGTCACTTCTGTATTAAATACTCCCTGAATACTCATAAGCGCACCTGATAAAAGGGCAATAAAAAATCCAATCACAAGAACTACCTCCTTTTCTTTGAAAGTATATCCTCATGATTGGAATTTTATACTAATCCAGTCTGGTTGACAGAAGTTCCGAGAATGCCTGCATCTTTCCGGAAGCATCTTCCCCTCTCCAGATATCGGCAAGGGTCACCTCCAGATTCAGCCACATATCGGAAAGCTCCATAATCTTCGGCGTCTCCTGCGCCTCATCATAAGCCTCGCATACCGTCTGCCATGCAGGTGTGGGAGCTTCGGAGAGTTTCCGATAGGCTGGCAGCTTTCCTGCCATCTCATAAAGGGAACCTGCCGCATTTTCCGTCATATACGACGCAATCGCCTCTGCCGCACTCACATTGACAGAATAAGGATTGACCACAATCGAATTGGTCACAGACAATCCTCTTGCCTGCAGATCCGGCGTCAGATCCGGTAATGCTGCTGTTCCATAGAAATCACTGTCTACAGCCTTATCAATTTGGGCCAGCATAGGCACATTAACCACCGCATAGACCGTCTTTCCATCCACAAATTTCTGCATAATATCCTGGGAACTGATGGTATCCGCATCAATCGCAAAGAAACTGTTCAGGTTCTGATAGTAGGCCATACATTCACCAATTTTATCAAGATCCAGAGACACCTGGCTCTTATCATCCCCATCGTCTCCACCCAGGTTGGTGTATGCACCCATAAACATGAAGTTCTCCAGTACATCTGCCACGTTCCACTCAAAGATAGTCTCTACATCTGCTGTGGTATCATCCATCTCGAAATTCTCCGCATAGGTTAAAATATCATCGATGGTTTCAGGTATCTGATCGGTTACGTTTTTATTATACACAAGGAAACTTGTATCAATATAAAATGGTTTTGCAATGACTTTTCCACCATAGGTCACTGCATGGAGTGCTTTTTCCCCATAGGAATCTGCAAACCGGCTTCCATCCAGCGTAGTGGTCAGACCTGCCAACGCTGCTTTTTCCAGAAGGGAACTGGATGTAATGTAGAGATCTGGTCCGGACATGGTTTCTGCAATGGATTTTTCACTGATATTTTCAATATAATCCACATCAGACACCAGTTCCGTCTGAATCTCCACTCCATAGGCAGCAGCAGCCTGGGCTGCCGTCTCTTCCATATAAGTCTGAATATCCGGATCCGTGTACCAGACAAGGATCGGTCTTGTCTCTTCAAGCTCTACCTGCGGCTTCTGATTCTGCTTACTGACATAGACAATCTCCGCGCCCAGCACCAGCACTGCCAGAATCACCAGGATTCCAAGAAACTTTTTTGGCATACCGTCCCCTTTCTAAAAACATTTCTCCAATTTGGCAATCATTTCATCCACATCTGCTTCCGTGACAACCAGAGGCGGAACAAAACGCAGCACGTTGCTGCCTGCAGTAATAATGATGAGTCCTTCTTCCAGTCCACGGTTTACGATCTCACCAATGGGTCTTCCTTCTACTTCCAGTCCCTGGATCAGGCCTTTTCCGCGGCGTTCTTTCAGAAAATCATACTTTTCCACCAGTGCGTTTAATTTCTGCTCCAGATATCCACCGACCTTCTTCACATGGTCCACAATCTGTTCCTTCTCATAAAGGTCAAATACTTTGCTGACTGCCGCGCAGACAAAGGGATTTCCGCCGTAAGTGGTTCCATGGTCTCCCGGTGCAAGGGAAGCGTCTGCCACTTTTTTGCCAAGAACAAATGCGCCGACCGGAACACCGCATCCCAGTGCCTTTGCACAGGTCATGACATCCGGCTCCACACCGTACTCCTGCCATGCGAACATGTATCCGGTTCTTCCCATACCACACTGAATCTCATCAAGAATCAGGATCAGATCTTTCTCCTCGCAGAGTGCTTTCACGCCTTTTAAGAACTCCTCCGTTGCCGGATAAATGCCGCCCTCACCCTGAACCGTCTCCAGAATGATCGCACAGGTCTTCTCATTGACCTGGCTTTTCACGCTCTCCAGATCATTGTAATCTGCAAAACGCACGCCGCCGATCAGCGGTTCAAAGGGTTTTCTGTATTTCTCATTTCCGGTTACGGACAGAGCACCAAGGCTTCTTCCGTGGAAGGAATGATTCATGGCAACGATCTCATAGCGGTCCTCACCGTATTTTGCATAGGAATATTTTCTTGCCACTTTGAGCGCACCCTCAATGGCTTCGGTGCCGCTGTTGGTAAAAAATACTTTTTCCAGTCTGCTGGCTTTTTTTACCTTCTCTGCCGCTTCTGCCATAGGAACAGAATAGTAGAGATTGGAAATATGGGTCAATTTGTCGATCTGGTCTTTCAGCGCCTGAGTATATTCCTTATTGTTATATCCCAGAGACTGAACTGCGATACCTGCTGCAAAGTCCAGATACTCTTTTCCATTTACATCATAAAGATGTACACCCTCTCCACGATCCAGTACGATCTGATACCGGTTATAGGTATGAAGAATGGCCTCTTCTGCTTCTTCAATATATGGATTACTCATGATAGAATTTTTCCTCCGTATCTCCCAAAATAGCAGTTCCCACACCACGGTCAGAGAAGATCTCCATCAGAATACTGTGAGGGATTCTTCCGTCGATAATGTGGACTCTGGATACACCTGCCTCGATGGCATCAATACAGTTGGACAGTTTCGGAAGCATACCGCCGCCGATGGTGCCGCCTGCAATCAGTTCTTTTGCTTCACTTACCTTGATCTCGGAGATCAGGGAACTCTTGTCATTGAAATCTCTGTACAGTCCTTCAATATCCGTCAGGAATGCCAGTTTATTTGCTCCTACCGCACGGGCTACCGCGCAGGCTGCGTCATCCGCATTGATATTGTAAGTGTTGAACTCATCATCCAGACCAACCGGACAGATAATCGGAAGAAAATCCTTCTCCATCATATCAAACAAAATCTGCGGGTCTACCTCGCTGATTTCACCCACATAACCAATATCCTTACCGTCAGAATATTTCTTCTTTACTTTCAAGAGTCCGCCGTCTTTTCCGCTGATACCGATGGCCTTCACACCTAAAGATTCTACCATACTGACCAGACTCTTATTCACACGGCCAAGTACCATCTCGGCAATCTCCATGGTCTCCTCGTCAGTCACACGAAGTCCGTTGATGAATTCCGGCTCTTTTCCGACTTTTCCGACCCATTTACTGATCTCCTTGCCGCCGCCATGTACGATGATCGGCTTGAATCCAACCAGTTTCAGAAGGGTAACGTCACTGATCACACTCTTCTTCAGGTTCTCATCCACCATGGCGCTTCCGCCGTATTTGACAACAATTACTTTCCGGTTAAATTTCTGAATATAGGGAAGAGCTTCCACCAGGACGGCCGCTTTCTCCAGATATTTCTCATCATCTTTTCTCATGTTCTCTACTCCTCTTTTCACGTATCCGTTCTGTCAGGCTCTAGCTTCTGTAGTCTGCATTGATGTTCACATACTCATGGGTCAGGTCACAGCCCCATGCAGTGGCTGTGCAGTCACCCATCTTCACATCAGCAATGGCTGTTACATGATCCTCTGAAAGAATCTTTGTTGCCACTTCCTCGCTGTATCCGGTAGATACGCCATTCTCAATGATCTTCAGCTTGCCGGCTTTGCTCTCAAAATAGAGATCTACTTTCTCCGGGTCAAACTGAGCACCGGAATATCCCATAGCGCAGAGAATTCTCCCCCAGTTCGCATCATGTCCATAGATAGCTGCTTTGGTCAGGGTAGACATGACAACGGATTTGCTTAAGGTCACAGCCTGTTCCTTGCTCTCTGCACCGACCACTTTTACTTCAAAGAGACAGGTTGCACCCTCGCCGTCTCCGGCAATCTTCTTGGAGAGTTCTGTATTTACATAGTTGAGGGCTTTCTTAAACTCTGCATATTCCGAACTGTTCTCGTCATCGATGACCGGGTTTTCTGCCATACCATTGGCCAGCAAAAGCACCGTATCATTGGTGGAAGTGTCTCCATCCACGGAAATCATATTGAAGGTATCTTTGATATCATCAGAAAGGGCTTTCTGCAGCAGTTCTTTGGTGATAGCTGCATCGGTAGTGACAAATCCAAGCATGGTACACATATTCGGATGGATCATGCCGGAACCTTTGCACATACCGCCGATAGTGACTGTCTTACCGCCAATCTCAATCTGTGCGCCCACATATTTCGGCTTCGTATCAGTGGTCATGATGGCTTTGGCTGCCTCCAGACCTTCCTTTTCGCTGCCGTCCTTTGCAGCTGCCAATTTCTCCACCCCTGCTGCAATACGGTCCATGGGAAGCTGCATGCCGATGACTCCGGTAGATGCTACCAGTACGGAATCCTCCGGTACATCCAGTGCTTTGGCTGCTGCCTCTGCAGTCTCTTTACAATAACCATAACCTTCTGCTCCGGTGCAGGCATTGGCGATACCGGAATTAATGATGACCGCCTGTGCTGCCGGTGAATGGTATACGACCTCCTGATCCCATTTTACCGGGGCTGCCTTTACCACATTGGTCGTGAAGGTTCCGGCTGCCACACAGGGAACTTCGCTGTAAACCAGCGCCATATCTTTCCGGTTTTTGTATTTGATCTGTGCTTCCACAGATGCCGCTTCAAATCCTTTTGCTGCGGTAACTCCGCCTGTAATGATCTTCATGGTTTCTTCAATCCTCCTCGATAAATGCGGTAATGTTTGCTTCATTTAATGTGAAATCATAATAGTTCAGGTCTTCACGCTCCGTCCAGCCGATCTTGTTCCAAAATGCATTTCCAATATCATTTTTCGTAAATGCGATCAGGGTGACTTTATTGATCTCTTCCTTCCGAAGCGCTTCCATGCAGGCAACTACCATGGCCTTTCCTACGCCATGGCGGCGATAGCCTTTTCTCACGCATACATGATAAAGACACCCCCGTCTTCCGTCATGTCCACAGAGAATGGCACCAATCAGGGTATCCCCGTCCCAGGCAGTCATGCTGGTGGTAGGATTTCTCTTCAGAAAGCGGGCAACTCCTTCTCTGGAATCGTCGATGCTTCGGATGCCGAAGCCCTTGATCGTCATCCACAGTTCATATAATTTATCGTAATCTTCCGCTTTCATTACCCGGATTTCCATTGTATTTTCCTGCCTTTTCTATATTTACGGAAAGACCGGAGCCATGCGAAGGCCTTCCGCTTCCTCAAATCCAAACATGAGATTCATATTCTGTACTGCCTGTCCAGCTGCACCTTTTACCAGATTGTCCATAGCGCCCATCATAATGATACGCTTGGTTCTCGGATCAATCTTGAAGTTCACATCTACAAAGTTGCTGCCTTCCACCCAGCGGGTCTGCGGGCAGACATCCTTATTTAATACACGGACGAAGAACTCGTCGTTGTAGTATTTATCATAAACTGCCTTTACCTCTTCATAGATAACGTCTTTTTTCAGAGATGCATAGGCGGTTACCAGAATACCTCTCTGCATGGGTACCAGATGCGGTGTAAAGTTGATGAGCACCGGCTCACCTGCCGCATACCCTAACTGCTCCTCGATCTCCGGTGTGTGGCGGTGTCCTGCCACGCCGTAGGCCTTGATATTTTCATTGACCTCACAGAACAGATTGTCCACCTTGGCACCTCTTCCTGCTCCGGAAGTTCCGGATTTCGCATCAATGATAATGGTATTCGGATCAATGAGTCCCTCTTTCACACAGGGATAAACAGAAAGGAAACTACAAGTCGGATAGCATCCCGGATTGGCTACCAGTCTTGCTTTCTTCACTTTTTCCCGGTTCACCTCACACAGTCCGTAGACTGCCTCTTCAATATACTGGGGAGCTTTGTGCTCGATCCCATACCATTTTTCATAGACAGATACATCTTTAATACGGAAGTCCGCACTTAAATCGATAATCTTTACTTTTTTTAAAATCTCTTCATTTACCAGGGATGCACACAGCCCCTGGGGTGTTGCTGTGAAGATCACATCCACCTGATCTGCCATTGCTTCCATATTATCGTCCAGACATTTTGCATCTACCAACTGGAACATATTCTGATATACGGATGCGTAGGCCTGATCCACATAGCTTCTGGATCCGTACCATTTGATCTCTACATCCTTATGACCAAGTAAAAGGCGTACCAGTTCGCCGCCTGCATATCCGGTTGCTCCGATGATTCCTACTCTGACCATATTCTCATTCTCCCCGTTGTTCATATAAAATAAATGTGTTGCGAATTTACAATAGATGTATTGTAACCCCGTTTTATCTGCTTTGCAAGTCCTTTTCTGATTTTTTATGCATTTTTATTCATTATATATGTATATTTTGAACTTTATATGCATATATATCAAGTTTATGCACATAATTCCTGTTTTTATGTATAAAATTTCGCTTGCAGTTTTCAATAGGATGTTGTATATTGTAACTATTCAGAGCCATGCACATGCGCGTAAATATGTGACGTATGCTTGCATACGGGAACATATTCAGGTGCATGTATATGGCGAGACGCCATACATGAGCAAAAGTAAAGCTGCGAAGCAGCGGTTTTGCGAATGTGGCTCTGAATAAACACATGATTTTACAATACGAGGAGGATTTATAATATGAAAGAAAAAGTTGTTCTTGCATATTCCGGTGGTCTGGATACTACCGCTATTATTCCGTGGCTGAAAGAGAATTTTGGTTATGACGTTATCTGCTGCTGTGTAGACTGCGGTCAGGGAAACGAGCTGGATGGCCTGGAGGAGAGAGCGAAAGCATCCGGCGCTGCTAAATTATATATTGAAGACATCGTTGACGAGTTCGCTGAGGACTACATCATGCCGTGCGTACAGGCAGGTGCTGTATACGAGAACAAATATCTTCTCGGAACTTCCATGGCTCGTCCGGTTATCGCAAAGAAACTGGTAGAGATCGCAAGAAAAGAAGGCGCTTCCGCTATCTGCCATGGTGCTACCGGTAAAGGAAATGACCAGATCCGTTTTGAACTGGCAATCAAAGCTCTGGCTCCGGACCTGAAGATCATTGCTCCGTGGAGAATGACCGACGTCTGGACCATGCAGTCCCGTGATGACGAGATCGAATACTGTAAAAAACACGGCATTGACCTGCCCTTCGATCACAGCCACAGCTACAGCCGTGACCGCAACCTGTGGCACATCAGCCACGAAGGACTGGAACTGGAAGATCCGGCAAATGAGCCGAACTATGATCACATGCTGGTTCTTGGCGTAACTCCGGAGAAAGCACCGGATCAGGATGAATATGTAACCATGACCTTTGAAAAAGGTGTTCCGACTTCCGTAAACGGCAAGAAGATGAAGGTTGCTGACATCATCAGAGAGCTGAACAAACTGGGAGGAAAACATGGTATCGGTATCGTAGATATCGTAGAGAACCGTGTTGTTGGTATGAAATCCCGCGGTGTTTATGAGACTCCTGGCGGAACTATCCTGATGGAAGCTCACAAGCAGCTGGAAGAGCTGGTACTTGACCGTGCTACCATGGAAGCGAAGAAAGACATGGGCAACAAGCTGTCCCAGGTTGTATACGAAGGAAAATGGTTCACTCCTCTGTGTGATGCTATCCGCGCATTTGTAGCAAGCACGCAGGAATATGTAACTGGCGAAGTAAAATTCAAACTTTACAAAGGTAACATCATCAAAGCCGGAACCACATCTCCTTACAGCCTCTACAACGAGTCTCTGGCATCCTTCACCACCGGTGATATGTATGACCACCACGACGCAAGCGGATTCATCACCCTGTTCGGACTGCCGCTGAAGGTTCGTGCTATGAAGCTCATGGAAGCAAAAGAGAATCAGAAATAAATATGTATGCAAAAACTGCTGTGGCTGGATTGAAACATCAACCATCCACAGCAGTTTTTCTTACTGTTCAAATAAATATTTTTCAAATAAAAGCGCATTTCGCGCATCCCGATCAAGAATTTCTTCTGAGATATCAGTCTTCATATTTCTCCAAATATGAATATCCTTTTCAATCTGTCCGCCTCTTCGTACAAAAGGTTCCATGACAACACTGCCATCATACTGAATTTCATGCAATGCTTCCGCTATTTCACGCCAGGGCATCCGTCCCTGTCCAGGAACCATACGATTACATTCTCCTGTATGGAAATGTCCCAAAAGATTCCCTGCTGTCCGGATTGCAGCTGAAATACTTGTTTCTTCAATATTCATATGAAATGTATCCAGCATGACCTTTACGTTATCCCGGTCAACCTCCGTTACAAACTGAACACCTTCTTCTGCCGTATTCAAAATAGGATTTTCAAAGCGATTCAGGACTTCCAGATTCAAGGTAATCTGATAGGGTTTAGCCAGCTCTGACAGCTTTTTCATTCCCTCCACGCTATATTTCCAGTCATCCTCTTTATGAACTGGTTTGGAAAAATCTACAGGCCAGTAGGAATACAAAGCGCCACCAATCTTGGAGATCTCCAGCTGCCCCATCACCTCAAACAATCTTTTAAACCATTCCGATGCCTTTTCTCTGATAGCCGGATCAGAAGAGCCCATATTATGCTCAAATGTAGGACCATATCCTGCTGTCAGCGTCACTCCACTATCTTTGGCGCACTGACGCAGCAACCGTATCTGCTCCTGACTATAATCCGGGAGTGGAGAAGCACCTATTTCAAGAATATCAAATCCAAGTTTTTCCGCCTTTTTCACATATTGTGTGTAATCTGCCGCCCATTCCTTTTCCCAATAGGCATAATAAATTCCATATTTCATGTGACCACCTCTTAAAATTTGAATGCCACTTTAAAATCTCCGTCTTTTCCAGTTGCCTTGTCAAACGCTTCTTTCCAGTCATCCAGCCTGTAAATCGCTGATACCACTCCATCACTCTTCAGATCTCCATTGGCAAGATGCTCAATGACATACGGAAAACAATAAGGAGATAAATGAGCGCCTAACACATCCAGTTCCTTTCCATCTCCAATGATGCTCCAGTCAATGGAAGCCGGGCTTCCAAATACACTGAATTCCACAAACCTACCCAGTTTTCGGATCATTTTCAGCCCCTGTTCCACGCTGGAAGGATGCCCTGTTGCTTCAATGTAAATATCACAGCCATATCCATCAGTTAATTCTTTTATTCTGGCAACCACATCCTCTTTTCCCGGGTTCATTACCAAGTCAGTGCCAAATTTCTTTGCTTTTTCCAGACGTTCATCCTTCATATCTAGTACAATAAGTTTTTCCGGGTTCAGCCTGCTTGCATAGGTAATCATCCCAAGTCCTAGCGTTCCAGCACCGGAAATAACCACAACATCATCACTTTTAATCTGGGCACGGTCCACACAATGTTTGGAGCAGGAAAACGGTTCAATAAGAAGTGCTCTCTCCAACGGCATATCCTTTGGCACTTTATGAAGCACTGCTGTCTTTGGATATCTTACGTATTCTGCCATCCCCCCGTTATTTTCCTTCTGGAACCCAAATGTAGCATGGGGCTCACACATCCAATACCGGCCTGATTTACAGAATTTACATTCTCCGCAGGGAACAATCTGATCTGCCGTAATCCGGTCTCCGATCTCATATCCCCTTACATTCTTTCCCATTTTCACAATAAATCCAAGGAACTCATGCCCCGGAATAAACGGCGGCCGCACCCATGAAGGTTCTTCTTCATTTCCCCAGAATCGCTCTGCCCCATGCATACATTTCAAGTCTCCAGCACAGATACCGCAGGCTTCTGTCTTTATGAGAATATCATCATCCCCGCATTCCGGAACCGGGAAGTCATTAACCAACCTGTAATCATCCTTGCTATATGCTACCAAAGCCTTCATCGTTTTTGGAATTTCCATTTTCGTCCTCCCATCCATTCTATAATGTCAAAATCGCTTTCTGTTCCAGTAAATGCTCTCTCAGTTCTGATACATCTACCTGTTCTGGCAACTGTTTTTTCTTTATACACATGGAAGCTGCCTCGCCAGCTGCCTGCCCCACCGCCATACAAACATTCATAATTCTTGTAGACCCAAATGTAACGGAATCAACACTGATATCACGCCCCGCCATCATCAGGTTCTTAATATCTTTTGATACCAGACATCCATACGGGATTCCAAATGGCTCTTCAATGGAAACCCGGTAAGTTCCCTCTCCGGCACCATTATGAATATCAATGAAATATCCACACAGAGCAATGGTATCTTCCGGTTTCTTTCCTGCTACAGCATCATGGTAATCCAGCATCTTCAGACCTTTTACTCTCCGGCTTTCCCGAACTCCAATGCTTGCATTGATGGAAGACAGATGACAGTTTTCAAATCCTGGCACATGTTTCTTAAACATCTCCATCAGCTTCGGGATCTGCAGATGTGCCTCCATTTCTCCATTACTCAGATCATGGATATTGGAGCCATCAAAGTTCAGCAACCGGATGGTATTCACTGCAACTTGTCCTGGAATGGGCTGCCGGATAAAAATAACGGTCTCTCTGTCAACCGGACATTCCCCTTTCTTTCTAAGTTCTTCCAGAAGGTGATGCATTCCAAGGAAAATAAAACTTTTTGTTTTTCTGAAAAAATCTGCATTGTAGCCTTCTGCAATATTATCAAGCACATCATAGGGAAGCTCCTCTGGATGTGCTTCAATAAAATCACAGAATTCATCAAAGTCTACTCCTCCAAGATTAAACATCAGCGTCGGCGGCTGCATAACATGTTCTTGATTTCCTTTCTCTGTTTCTGCTCCGCTCAGCACTGCCAGGTCGCCATCTCCGGTTCCATCAATAAAAACATCTGCAAAAATTTCAAAATGCTGACCTTTTCCTGAAACAATAATGGATTCTATCTTTCCATCCTTTACCGTTGCGCTGCTTAATTCACAGTGCATCAGCAAATCCACACCTGCCTCCTTGATCATTTCAAAACACAAAATTCTGGAATAGAACGGATGGACTAATGTCACAGACTGATGATGAGGACAATATTCATGCCCATAGGATGCCTTTGCCTTTTCCAGCCGTTCTACATATTCTTCTGCAATTCCCGCAATTACCTGACGTTTTTTCAAATCCCAGAAAGCCAAAAACGGAAGTCCGCTCCCAAGCTGTCCTCCCAGATATCCGTTGCGTTCAACCAACAGCACCTTTGCGCCGGCTCTTGCTGCAGTCACAGCAGCTGCAAACCCGCCCGGACCTCCTCCTACTACTACAACATCTTTCCTTATCTGCTCCATCACGAATCCTCCATTAAACGTCTAAAATTGCCTTCTGTTCAAGCAAATGTTTCCGTAGTTCTTTTACATCTACATTCTTTGGAATCTTATTTCCCGCAACACACATAGCTGCAGCCTCGCCAGCTGCCTGTCCCACTGCCATGCATACATTCATAATTCTTGTTGCACCGAATGTAACCGGGTCCACACTGATATCCCGGCCCGCCATCATCAGATTCTTAATATCTTTTGACACCAGACAGCCATATGGGATTCCAAACGGTTCTTCTATGCTGATACCTGTAGTATCATCTCCTGCACCGTTATGGATATCAAGAAAATAACTACACAAAGCAACCGTGTCCTCTGGTTTCTTTCCATCCAGACAGTCATGATAATCCAGCATTTTTTCACCGACAATTCTTCTGCTCTCCCGAACACCAATGCTTGCATTAATTGATGTAAGATAGCAATTTTCAAACCCAGGCACATATGTCCGGAAGAAATCAATCAAAACTGGGATCTGCAGATGCGCTTCCATTTCTCCCTGGCTCAAATCATGTACATTGGAGCCATCAAAATTTAATAATCGGATGGTATTGACTGCCACTTCTCCTGGTATAGACTGACGGATAAAAATAATCGTATCTCTTGCTATTGGGCACTTTCCTTCTGCTTTCAGACGTTTCAATAGATTCTGCATGCCAAAGAAAGTAAAGCTTGAATTATGACGGAAGAAATCTGCATTATAGCCTTCTCTCAGATTATGCATTTTCAATCCATACGGAAGTTCCTCCGGATGTTTCTCAATAAAATCACAAAATTCATCAATATTGACACCAGCCATATTAAACATAAGGGTCGGCGGCTGAAGTACATGAGTATCTTTCTGTCCCTTCTCGCACTCTGCACCCGCCAAATAACCAAGATCTCCATCGCCGGTTCCATCAATAAAAATATTTGCGGACAATTCTACCGAAGTTCCCTTTCCAGTCACCGTGACAGAGGAAATCATACCGTCTTCTACTTTTACGTCCGTCAATTCTGAGTGTAAAAGCAGTTCTACACCAGCCTCTTTTACCATCTGAAATGCGATAATTCTGGAATAAAAGGGATGAATCAACGTCGTGGAAAGATGGAACGGACAATAGGCATGACCATAAGTTCCGCCTACTTCTTTCAGACGATCCACAAACTCTTGGGCAATTCCACCAATCACCTGTCTTTGTTTTCTGTCCAAAAAAGCCAGAAACGGAAGTCCGCTTCCAAGCTGTCCTCCCAGATATCCATTTCGTTCCACAAGAAGTACTTTCGCTCCGGCTCTCGCTGCTGTCACTGCTGCAGCAAGTCCTCCCGGACCTCCACCAATTACTACTACATCTTTTTTTATCTGTTCCATGTCTTCCCCAGTCTCCTTTCCATGTATGTACAGGCAAATCCATGGGCACCTATCTCCGACAACGCCCTGATTCCTGATTTTCGCAATACCTTTTTCCCGATTTTCAGTACCGGAATGATATACAGATCTGATGTAAATCCGATTTTCCTGCATTCCGCATAATGATAAAACTCATGTGCCATCACCAGTTCCATGGCCTGCTGTTCTTCCATATGGTTTGCCCTAGCCCATCTGACAATGGAACCGGTATAGAGGATCATTTCATTTTTTTCGGCTTTATACTCTCCATAAGTGCGGATTGCTCCGTTCACCTGATCCTTTTCAGAGATTATCACCCGAACCCCTTCTGCCTCCGCAATCTCCCTGATACTCTTTTCCGGTGCCATGCACATGATTTTCCTTGCAAACTCTTTTCCGCGATTCCAGGCCTGTGCACAGATTTTTAGCCTGTCCTCTTCCGGAATACAATGATAGAGGACATCCCGTTTTAACTCTTCTCTCGCCGATACCTCATCCGGAAATGGATACTCTTTCATTTATCCCCTCGCATTCTCCGTTGTACGGGTACAGATCATGATCAGTTTTTCATCTGCAGGCACATTGGCCAGCTCCACTTCACATAAGGAAAGAATCTGCTCATTACTCTGCATTCCGGCAAAATCAATAATCCGCTTGCCCAATATAATGTAAATATTCGGGATCTCCGCACCGCCATCTGCATGCACGGTATACTCATTGAGCAGATATTTTACTTTTGCTTTCCATTCACCTGCCTGGCATTCCACCACAGCCGCATTCTTTCTCTGAAGTCGGATGACACCATCTTTGTCTACCAGACGAAGCATATCGACCTTTTTCTTAAAGAATACAAAGGACTTCGTAACGGTATGGTAAATATAAACTTTCATCATGCCATTATCGGCGACCTTTTCCACGTCATTCGTATCTGCTCCCACAGATTTTGCTGCAATTTCTTTCAGTTCTTCTTCACTTTTTCCAGAACCGGCAAGCTCTTTTGTACGAAGTTCTGTGGTTCCGATTGCAATGGCCCGTACTTTGTTCTGCTGCGTATCCACTTCAATCTTTACTTCCACTGAATCCGGATTAGCTCCTGATTTTACTGCTTTCTGGATTGCCTCATAGCGAAGCGCCAGAATATCTTTTTCTGTCGGATTCTGAATGGTACGTTCTACCATATCCCGCACCATTGCCAGCGCAACACCGATCGGCGAGATTACAGATGCATTTCTTGCAATTTTATATTTCACTCCAAATTCTTCTGCAATATGTGGAACAACGCTTGCTGCACCGCCGCCACCGCCCACAAATGTCAGTGTCTTCCGATCCAGTCCATAGTCTTTGATAAAGCTTTCCACTACTTTTCCATTTTTCTTTGCAGACAGATGAAGTGCCTGTTTTGCTGCTTCTTCCACGGATACGCCCATATTTTTCGCAAGAGGAGCCCATGCTTTTTTTGCTGCCTCCACATTTCCATAAGCATAATTGTCCTCTTTTACATAACCAGCAATATTCGCAGCTCCTGAAAGTGTCAGTGCAAATTTCTTTCCATTACTGCATTCCACATAAGCATACGCCGGATCTCCTTCTTTCGGATGCACTTCTTTCAAAACTGGATCAACCATATCCTCTGTCGCTGTGTATACTTCATATTCAAGATTAGCAATATGAGAACTTCTCGGGCCAACATCTACCATCTTTCCATCTTTAATTTCGATCATACTTCCGCCGCCAATACCCACAGTCCGCACATCCAGCGAGCTAACATAGGTCTTATGTCCACCAACTTCTGCATATTTTACAACTACATTTCCGTCTTTCACACAGGAAATATCCGTACTGGTTCCGCCGACTTCCATAAATAATCCATCCGTTAATTTTTCGTACATGAGCGCACCCGCAACTCCAGCTGCAGGTCCAGACAGAATCGTCAGAATTGGACGGCTCCTGACTTCATCCACCGTCATGACACCACCATCACAACGCATAACCATCAACGGTGCTTTAATATCTGCGTTCTTAATGGAATCCTCTGTCATATTCGCCACTTCCAGCATCTTTGGTAAAATACTTCCGTTAATAACTGCTGTTCTCGTACGAACCTTTAATCCATATAGTTTAGACACATCATTGCCGGCTGTTGCAGGCAGTCCTTGTTCGTTGCACAATTCCACCACAGCATTTTCATTCGTTGGATCATCCACGCTGAAGGCTTCCGTAACAACCATGGATACGGCTCCTTTCTCCTTCAGTTTCTTCAATGCCTCAGAAGCATTTTCTTTCAGCGAATCCGAATTGCCCGTATTCACATATTCATTTTCAGTAAACAGAAGTTTTCCGGGTGCCAACTCAATATTTCCAATATTGGTATCTGCTTTTGATTTTGCTCCCTGAATTCCGCTTCCCAGAGTCAGAATTCCGACCTTGGCAACGTCTCCTTCCAGCAATGCATTGGTAGCCTGCGTTGTTCCGTGGGCGATAAACATGACATCCTCTGGCCTTACATGGCATTCTTCCATTGCTTTATGAAGTACCTGGATAATACCTGCCGCCACCCCCTCTTTTGCCTCATGAGTAGTAGGTGTTTTCGCACTTCCAATCAGCTCAAAGGTGTCATTGTCAATAACTACCGCATCGGTGAATGTACCGCCAACATCAATTCCAATTCTTACTTTCATATACAAATCCTCGCTCTCTTTTCGGCACTTTCGGCACTTATTATAAGAACTTTATCAGTTCTGAAAGATAAAGCAGGTGTTGAAGCCTGCTTTACCTGATTTATTACATATACATCATAACCAGAATCACGACTGACAACGCCGTTACAATCCAGTTCGGCCAGAACACCTTCATGGCCACTGCTGTCGGCTCATAACCAACAAAATTAGAACACCATACCACCTGCGTAGAGGTTGGGCAAGCCTGGGTAGGCCAGCGCATAGTCGCATAAAATGCTACAGATAACGCCAGGATCGGAACCGCATCTACCGCCATCATGCTGACAGCAAGTCCGGCACCCAGACCAAGAATATTAAACGGTCCTCTATAAAGGCTTCCCGGTGAAAGAATACATACAAAGAGAATCAGTCCGATTGCCGTGGTCGGTGTGATCATCTGCATAAACGGCTGAATTGCAGCCTGGGTTGTCGGTGCCGTCATTGCATTGATCAACATACCAATTCCAAACATCAGTGCTACGGTCGGAGCGCCCTCTTTAAATCCTTCATAACAGCTCTGGACAATCATGCTGCAATATTTTGACCAGTTTCCTTTTACAGTCATCACCATCAGCCAGACAATACCAATCAGGAATACGGTAATGGCATCCAGTTTGAAAACCAACATAATCAATACGACTACAAACGGTGTCATACAGGCCAAAAATCCACGAAATCCTTTTACCGGCTCGATCTCTTCACTGTCATCTGTGGAAATTTCAGATGCAAATGCATATTTTGTTCCACCCTTTTTGAATCCCCATACAAGAATACCAACACAGAAAATACAGCTCATAACCGTCAGGATAATTGCTGCGGTATACATATCACTCTGCTCAACACCTGTAATATTGGTAATTGCCGCAATATTTGCCGGATTAATCATATAGCCCGCCGTCATGGCTGCCAGAAATGAGTTGCAGGCGATGGTAGGAGCAACTCCCACTGATAACATGATCGGAAGCACAATTGCTCCAACCATTGCAACTGCTCCGGTTCCATACAATACTGTGAAAAGAAATACACTGGCTACGCAAAGAAGCAGTGAAACAATAAACGGTTTGTCCCCTCCAAGTTCCGCCGCCTTCTTAATAATCGTTGCCGATACGCCTGTTCGATACAAAATTCTGGAAAGCCAGCAGCTAAAGAGGATTGCCACATATGTACCCGCAAGTTTCAAAGACCCCTGCGAGATTACAAATGTCAGAATTCCCTCATCCCCTTTTAACGGAAGTCCTGCTACAATTGCAATCAGAACTGCCATTAACGGAAGTGCCAACACTGTTGGTAATTTCTTTGAAATCATCAAAGCCGCAATTACCACAAAAATAACAACAACAAGTCCGCCAGTTACCATTTTTTACCCTCCTTGTGGTTTTGTTTTTGTTTACCGTTTTATAAAATGGTTTTATGAAACAGCTTTGATCAAAGTATATCATGTTTTTTAGGTTTGTCAACACCGTTTTTGTATATTCCTTTTATTTTTTTCTCTATTAAAACCATCTTTTCAGTCATATTGTATACTTCCATTGATTTTACCAAATTTTTCATTATCTATTTTTATTATATACCTTTAGCATACAGAATTCTTCTTGCAAAATATGGTAATCTGTATTATGGTAAGTATAGTTAATTAAATCTATTTTAAAAAACAAGCAGGGAGAAGATTTCATTTATGTCAAATACAAAGAAACCCATTAATGTAGAAATCAAAAAGATTAACCGATCAAATATTTATCATCATTTTCTCGAAAACCAGTTTCTAACCAAGCAACAGTTAGTAAATGACCTACAGCTATGTCTGCCTACTGTCACTAAGAATATTGACGACCTGGTAGCTGATGGCTTGATTGAAAAATCCGGTTCTCTTGGACATACTGGCGGACGCAGAGCTATCACTTACTCACTGATCAAAAATGCCAGAGTAGCACTTGGAATTGATATCACCCAGAATCATGTAACCATCGTTGCATTAGATCTGACGGGATCTATCATTTCCTCCAATCGTTCCCGCCGCCATTTCGAGCCCACCGATGATTATTACAGCTATGTAGGCTCCACCCTGGATACATTCATTCTCGATGCAGGATTTCAGCCAGACCAGATTCTGGGAGTGGGAATCGGACTCCCTGCACTTGTAGATGCTGATAAAAAAAGCATCTTTTTCAGCAAAATTATTAATTTAAGCAGTACTACACTTGAAGATTTTGCCCGCTACATTCCTTATCCCATCGAACTATATAATGATGCCAATGCCGCTGTTTTTACGGAGACCTGGACCAATCACAACATGAAAAATGCATTTTACCTGATGCTCAGCAACAACATCGGCGGTTCCATGATTATTGACGGAAATGTTTACAGCGGTGATGCCCAGCGCAGCGGAGAAATCGGCCATGTTCCCCTCATCCATAATGGGAAAAAATGCTATTGTGGACAGTCGGGTTGTGTAGACGCTTATCTGGCAGCAACTAATCTTTCTAATATGACCGACGGAAACCTTCAGGCTTTTTTCCGGGATCTCGAAAACGATGATCCCGCTATTGTCAGAGTCTGGGATACCTACCTCGATTATCTGGCTGCAACCGTTAATATTCTCCGCATGCTTCTTGACTGCAATGTCATTCTCGGTGGATATGTGGGAGAATATCTGGAACCCTATATGGAAGAGTTAAAAAAGAGAGCTGCTCGGTTAAATACCTTCTCCGATGATGCAGAATATTTAAAAATCTGCTCCTACAAAAAGGAATCCATTGCCGCTGGAGCTGCCCTCTATTTTGTCGACGCGTTTACCAAAGCACTTTAAAATTGCTTATATATTTCTATTTACAGCAGATGGAGATGTAATGCCCGTATTTCTCGGATGTTACATCTCCATCTTTTTATTTTCCTTCTTTTTTACTTGTCATTTTATAAAACAGATGTTATAATCTGTTTTATAAATCTATTTTAACTATTCAAAAGGAGGGTTTTACATTGTCAGAATTACCAAAAACCATGAAAGCACTGGTCGCATATGATAAAGGGGATTATCGTTTTGAACCGGCTTATCCGGTTCCGGAGTGCGGCCCGGACGATATCATTATCAAAACAGAAGGCTGCGGAATCTGTGCAGGTGATCTGAAATGCTACCATGGAAACTCAACCTGGGGAGATGAAACACACGCAAAATGGGTTCGTCCTCCTTTTATTCCAGGACACGAATTTCTTGGACATGTTGTTAAAACAGGTGTCAACGTAACAGAATACAAAGTTGGAGATCGCCTGATCGCTGACCAGATTGTTCCGTGCGGTAAATGTAAATTCTGCAAATCCGGCCGTTATTGGATGTGTCAGCCTCATGCAACTTTTGGATTCCAGAAAGAAAATAACGGCGGCATGGCAGAATATGTCCGTTACCCTAAGACTGCTGTTCTGCATCGTGTACCAGAAGATATGCCTCTTGAAAAAGCACTTCTGATCGAGCCCTACAGTTGTTCCAAGCATGCCGTTGACCGTGCAGATATCCATATCGAGGATATTGTCGTTATCTCCGGTGCCGGAACTCTCGGACTTGGAATGATTACCTATGCACATCAGATGAATCCTGCAAAATTAATTGTGCTTGATATGATGGACGAACGTCTGGAAAAAGCCCTGGAATTCGGCGCAGATATTGTAATTAATCCAGGGAAGGAAGATGCAATCCAGAAAATCATGGATCTTACAGATGGATATGGCTGTGACATTTATATCGAAGCTACCGGTCATCCGTCCAGCGTTGTACAGGGTCTCCAGATGGTTCGTAAACTCGGTACTTTTGTGGAATTTGGTGTTTTTGCCCAGTCCACTACCGTAGACTGGACCCTGATCGGTGATAACAAAGAATTAAATGTGCTCGGTTCCCATCTGAGTCCTTATTGCTATCCCTATGTAATTGAAAATATTGCAAACGGTATTTTAAAGACAGACGGCGTCGTTGGACACTGTTTTAAACTGGAAGATTGGGAAAAAGCATTTGATTATGCTACCGGTAAATACGGCGATCTGAAAATTGCTTTCACTTTCTAATTTCACCACCTATAAAACAGAACTGCCGCTTCACGGACAAATCAATGTCCATGAAGCGGCAGTTCTGTTTATTTGGTTTACAGGCCGTATTCTTTATACAAAGCATCTTGTGCCCCTCCCATGCAGGAACTCGAAGGCAGATTTTCTGATATAGACCCACAGCCCGGCCCGGGATTTCTTTTTACGCATAAAAAAGCTACTGCCCATAGATGAGCAACCATCTACCAAGCAGCAGCCTCTTTAAAAAATTCTATTTTACAGCTTCATAGTCAATGAAATCCGTTTCTTCTGCAGATCCACTGATAATACCTTCACTTCCACGATATCTCCGACTTTCACCAGATCCAGTGGATGCTTAATGTATTTATCGGACATCTGGGAAATGTGTACCAGACCATCCTGATGAACGCCGATGTCCACAAAAACTCCAAAATCCATAATATTGCGGACGGTTCCCTTGAGCACCATGCCCGGTGTCAGATCCTTCATATCCAGTACATCACTTCGAAGCACTGGTTTTGGCATCTCATCACGGGGATCGCGGGCCGGTTTTTCCAGTTCCTGCACGATATCTTTGAGGGTCAGCTCGCCAATGCCCAGTTCCTCTGCCGTTTCTTTCAGATGCAGTACTTTCTTGGAAATCCCTTTCAGACCGCCTCCGGCAATGTCCTCCGGAGAATACCCTAGGGAGGTGAGAAGCTTCATGGCTGCCTCATAGCTCTCCGGATGCACACTGGTGGTATCCAACGGATTGTCTCCGTTCATGATACGCAGAAACCCTGCACACTGCTCAAATGCCTTGGGCCCTAGTTTTGATACTTTCAGAAGCTGGCGGCGGTCTGCGAAACGACCGTTTGCCTCACGGTAAGCCACAATATTTTTCGCCAGCGTCTTGGTGATGCCGGAAATATACTCCAGAAGCGGGGCTGATGCGGTGTTCAGGTCCACACCAACCTTATTTACGGAATCCTCAACGACGCCGCCCAGCGCTTCGCTCAGGCGCTTCTGATTCATATCGTGCTGATACTGACCTACACCGATGGCTTTCGGATCAATCTTCACCAGCTCTGCCAGGGGATCCTGCAGACGCCTTGCAATGGATGCTGCACTTCGCTGTCCCACATCGAAATTCGGAAATTCTTCTGTTGCCAGTTTGCTGGCAGAATAGACGGATGCACCAGACTCACTAACGATCACATACTGTACTTTTTCAGGTATTTCTTTCAGGAGTTCCACAATCACCTGCTCAGACTCTCTGGAAGCAGTTCCGTTTCCGAGAGAAATAAGTGTGATATGGTATTTGCTGATGAGCTTCTTCAGTACTTCTTTGGCCTCTTTCACTTTATTCTGAGGCGCAGTCGGATAAATAACCACCGTATCCAGTACTTTTCCGGTAGGGTCTACTACTGCCAGCTTACAACCGGTACGAAATGCCGGATCCCAGCCAAGGACAGTCTGTCCTGCAATAGGGGGCTGCATAAGCAGTTGTTCCAGGTTTTTACCAAATACTCGGATTGCACCTTCTTCTGCCTGCTCGGTCAGCACATTTCGAATCTCACGTTCAATAGCCGGCGCAATCAGTCTCTGATAGCTGTCCTTCACGGTTGCTTCCAGTATCGGAGTGGTATACGCATTATCCCGGCTGACAACCCGGCTCTCCAGATAACTTAAAATCTCTGCCTCCGGTGCTTCAATCTTCACCGTCAAAATCTTCTCGGATTCTCCGCGGTTCAACGCCAGCGTCCGGTGTCCTGCCATCTTATTTAATGGCTGGCAGAAATGATAATAAGTCTCATAAACCGACTGTGCCTGATCATCCTTAGCCTCGGAAGTAATCATTCCTTCCTTCATGGTCTTATTACGAATCCAGGTACGGTAGTCTGCTTCATCGGAAATGCTCTCTGCAATAATATCCATTGCTCCTGCAATGGCCTCCTCTGTCGTAGAAACCCCTTTCTCTTCGGAAAGATAGTTCTTTGCCTCTTCCTCCAGCGGCTGGCTGGTCATCTGCAGAAGAATCACATTTGCCAGCCCTTCCAGTCCTTTTTCCTTTGCAATGATCGCACGGGTACGGCGTTTCGGACGATATGGGCGGTACAGGTCGTCTACAGCTACCTGGGTCTGTGCTGCCTCAATGGCTTTTTTCAGCTCATCTGTCAGTTTTCCCTGCTCTTCAATGCTGGAAATTACCTGTGCTTTTTTTTCTTCCAGATTCCGTAAATAAGTCAGCCGCTCGTCCAGATTACGGAGCTGTTCATCGTTCAGCGCACCGGTGGCCTCTTTCCGGTAACGAGAAATGAACGGGATGGTGTTACCTTCGTCAATAAGCTTCACCGCCGCCTCTACCTGGCCACGTTTTACCTGAAGCTCCTCTGTCAGTTTCTGTATGATGTCCATCTAACTGTCTCTCTCCTGTTATTTCATCAAAAATTTTACAACTGCCACAATAGGTACAATACCGGATACTGCTCCAATCGTCTGGGTTTCTTTTTCTGTCTTATGGTCCAGAATCGCATACATCTTTGCATAGGTGCTTCCTAAGAATACCAGATTCAGCGCAAAATTAATCATAGTCTCCAGACCGGAGTTAAAAGATATAAAATTCAGTACCAACGGCACAATCCACCACAGCTTGAATACAGTTGCCGGTACTTCAAAGCTGTCAAACAGCCGAACCGGATCTTCATATCCCGCCGCTGCATCTGCACAAGCATACCATACGCCGTATGGAATCCATGCAAGCCATGCTTTATCATATCCCATTGCTTTCAGTGCTTTCATATGAGACACGGAAAAAATCACATAGCATGCGATCACAACAATTCCCACAATCGCAATAATTGCCATTCCCATTCCCATCAATGCTGCTACATTCATCATTTTGATTTCCTCTCTTTTGTATAATTTTCAGATACCTTATCAGTATACGGGCATCCAGGTTCTGTGTCAACGCAAAAGAACCCAGGCCGGACAAACCTGGATTCTTCTGCGTTGAAATATATATAACTACTAAGGGGATAGAGAAAAGCAAACAAAGAAGGAGACAGAACTGGTTCTACAGTGCTATCTCCTTTGATAACTGGTTTCCGCTTTTCCGGGATCAGAAGGTTTTTTCCTTCTGATGATTTGTATTATAACGTATTTTTTCCTATTGTCAACGGAATCCTGTCACTTCCATAATATTTTCATTTTATTCAGAAGTTTCTTTAATTTTTATGGTCGTCCTTCTCATATCCCTTCGGCGCTTTTCTGCGGAACACATCGTCCCCATACTTCACTCCCAACACCAACAGCACAGCTGCCAGCGCAATCAGGACAATGACCGTCCACTGGGTGGTGCTGAGCATACTTAAATTAAAGCATCTCACATTGATCCACATCTGATTGATGTTCTTATTACCCTCGTCGTCAAAATACAGCATGACCGCACTCCGGCTGATCTCTTCCTCACTGGGATACTGGGCAGAAAGCTGGCGGTGCGCCTGCTCAGCCGGTGCGGTGATGACATAGTCCTCATCACTGTTGTCACCGGAAAAGAAATATCCTACCGGATATTCGATGGTATCTTCCTCATCCTCTTCCGCACCGTAAGTCCAGTCCAGATAGTCAAATATCACATCGCTGTCACCGCCTGCGATGGCAGAAGTGTATCCAATGTAATACATATTGCGGACAGCATTATCCGGTCTTGACAGGAAGTTGATAAATGCCTCAGCAGCCTGTTTCTTTGCTGCATCCTGACCGATGCCGTTCTTTAACATGACCCACCCGTCAAACCACAGGTTGGTACATTCTTCCGGTACCGCCCAATCCAGATAAAAGCCGTCCTCCTCTGCCTGATCCAGTGCATAGACACCATCTCCGGACCACTGCAGATTGGCAACTACCTTTCCACTGACCATATCTGCTTTGCCGCTGTCCGTCTCAAAGGAGTAGACATTGGCGCGGATCTCTTTTAACTTTTCTTCTGCCTCATCAATGGTCTCTTTTCTTGTATCATTCATGATGGCAGAGAGCTGAGCTTCATAATTTGCACTGTTTCTAAAAGAAGGATCCAGAAGCTGATCCCGGTTCAGAATCGCCAGTGTCGGAAAATAAGCATCACGCACATTGTCCTTAATGGTAACCTGACGGTAGAATTTCGGATTTTCCAGGATCGTCCAGGTGGAAGCTTCTTCCTCTGTTACCTCTTCCGGATTGTAGACCATACCGGTAATGCCCCACATATAACCTGCTGCATAATCCACCCATGGTTTTCCGTCAATCTGATTTTCTTCAAATACGCCGTTGATATAAGGAGATACTCCTTTTACGTAGTAGTTGTTCTCATTTTCCGTATCAAAGAAATCTTTGGACAGAGGCTCCAGTTTATTTTCTTTCAGGAGCTTCATGATCATGTAGTCAGAAGGACACACCAGGTCATAGACATTTCCCAGATTCAGCTGGCTGTACAGTTCCTCGTTGGTTCCAAAAGTGGAATATTCCACTCTCACTTTTTTTCCATAAGTATCCTGATACCATTGTTCAAAATCCTGAATCATGGAATTCTCTCCAAAGATATCGCCGCTGTCCAGATTGATGACCTCGTCATCCTCCCAGCCGCCTTCGTCGATATATTCCTCCCAGTTGCAGACCCGCAGGACAATGGTGTCATTTTCCGTCTGACCGCCTGTTGCCTGTACCGGAATGGCAGACACGACAGACGCGCCCATGACTGCTGCCATAACTGCTGCTGAAATTCTCTTATTCATTATCCGCACCTCCTTTTTTCTCACTAAGAAGGTTCCATACCAGCACACCTGCCACGATAATCACAAAAATCAGAGTCGACAGCGCCCAGAGTGCGGTCTTGATCTCCGTATGGGATCCCTTGGTGGCATTGACCACATAAGTACTGATGGTATCAAAGGTGGCCGGTTTCGTATAAGTCGTAATAAAATAATCATCCAGTGACAGAGTCACGGACAACATAAAACCGGATACAATGCCCGGAATCAGCTGAGGAATAACTACCTTCCGCAATGCCACACTGGCATTTGCTCCCAGATCCAGCGCTGCCTCATAAATGCTGTTATCCATCTGTTTTAATTTTGGCAGAACAGACAAATACACAAAGGGCGCTTCCAGTACCACATGCCCCACGATCAACGGGAAAAAGGAATCCTTGCTGAGTCCCAGAACTACAATGAGCAGGACACAGATAGAAAATCCGGTTACCACTTCCGCATTCACTACCGGAACCTGATTGACAAAATCAATGGCTCCTCTGGTTCCTTTTTTACTGTAAAAGGCTCCGATGGCTCCGATGGTTCCCAGAATCGTCGCAATGCAGGCAGACCCAATAGCCAGCGCAAAGGTACCACCAATCATTCCCAGCAGCTCGCCTGTCGTAAACAGGGTTTTATAATTCTGCAGGGAAAAATTTCCATGGGTTCCGATGGTTGCCGTATCCGTAAAGCTGTATACAGCCAGAATCAGTACCGGAAGATACATAAATAATAATACAATGCCAAGCCAGGCAGATCTCATCGTCTTTTTTATCATAAGATTGTCCCCCGTCCTGTCTCCTCTTCACTGAAGCCATTGGTTGCCCAGGTCACAAGGAAGATAATTGCCAGCAGCACGATGGATATCATGGAACCATTGTGCCAGTCATAGGCATTAAAGTAACTTCCGATCAGACTTCCCATGATGTAAGTGCTGTTATAGAGCATATCCAGAATGACATAGTTCGTCATGGAGGGCAGGAATACCATGGTTACACCGCTGATCAGTCCCGGTACACTTAAGGGAAGTGTTACCTTCAGGAAAGTCCGCACCGGATCTGCTCCCAGGTCAGCCGCTGCCTCCAGGAAGGAATTATCCAGCTTTCCAAGAGTTGTATAAAGGGGCAGAATCATAAAAGGCAGGAAATCATAGGTCATACCGATCACCGTGTTGAGGAACGGATGATAGGCCAGATTGCCTTCCATCATGGTCAGCACTTCTTTTAAAGCTACCACACGGAGCGTAAAGTTAATCCACATGGGTGCAATAAAGAGCACCAGCAGAACATTTTTTTTCTTAATATCACTCCGCGCCAGAATATAGGCCACCGGATAAGCCACCAGCATGCAGCATACTGTGACGGTTGCCGCTACCACCAGACTGTAGCACAAGGTTCCGATGGTATTTTCATCGGTAAAGAAATTGATGAAATTACCGGCAGTAAACTGTCCGGAGCCGTTAGTAAATGCATAGTAGAGTACCACCAGAAGCGGAGCAACAACAAAGCAGATCAAAAATACCGCATAGGGGATACCCAGCTGTTTTCTTGAAAAACGCAGGTTCATTCTTCGGTCTCCTTTCAGTTTTCTCCCAACAGGGACATCTCAATGCTCTCCTTCGGAATGATAAGACGTACATAGTCGTTCTCATTCCACAGATATTCGTCATGAAGATGGAAGTCATAATCGTCCTTCGTTCTGACCACGTAATGGTAATGGTCACCTTTGTAAATAAGAGAAATGATATGACCGCAGACACCGTCTCCATTTTCTGTATCGTCGCTCATGTCGATGGATTCTACCGGAACCTTGACTTTGACCTTCACGCCTGCAGTCTCGATCTCCTGCCCCTCTGCATCCACCAGGACGCCGTCTCCATTGATGGAAGATCCCGCATACAGCTGCGTCACATCACAGGCATACTCACCGCCTGCAAATTCCACCGTATAATGTTTCGTCAGCTCGCCCTCGAAAATATTCTGGTTGGTATCGGCCAAAATTACATGGATGCCGTCCGGCTCCAGACACATACCAATGGTGTCGCCCTCTTTTGCACTTCTGGTGCTCTGGATCACAACCTCGTTATCTCCTGACTCCACGATAATCTCATAATGCATACCCTTGAAAATCACGGACTGTACCACACCCGTAATCGTACCGTCTTCCGGTGCCGTCATGATCACATCCTCCGGGCGCACGATGACATCGACTTTTGCTCCCACCGGAAGATCATCAAGACATGCAAACTTCGCACCGCAGAAATCCACTTCGCGGATACCGCACATATGACCGGTGTAAATGTTGCTTTCACCGATAAAGTCCGCAACAAATACGGTATGCGGCTCATTATAAATCTCCTCCGGCGTACCGATCTGCTGAATCTTACCGTCAGACATAACCACAACCTTATCAGACATGGTCAGGGCTTCTTCCTGGTCATGGGTAACGTAGATGAAGGTGATACCCAGCTCTTTGTGCATGGCCATCAGCTCCAGCTGCATCTCTTTTCGCATCTTTAAATCCAGCGCCCCCAGTGGCTCATCAAGAAGCAGAATCTCCGGCTCATTGACAATGGCTCTGGCAATGGCAATACGCTGCTGCTGACCGCCGGACAGGGTGGAAATACTTCTCTTTTCAAAGCCTTCCAGGTCTACAATTTCCAGCGCACGGCTTACTTTGGCACGGATCTCCTCCTTCGTCAGTTTTTCCTGACGGGTGACGGTCTCTCCTGCCGCATTTTTATAAGTTACATTTTTTGTTTTCAGCTTCAGACCGAAAGCAATGTTATCAAAAATATTCAGATGCGGAAATAACGCATATCTCTGAAATACCGTATTAATCGGTCGCTTATTAGGAGGAAGTTTACTGATGTCCTCCCCATTTAACAAAATCTGTCCTTCTGTTGGGATGTCAAATCCGGCTATCATACGCAAAGTCGTGGTCTTGCCACAGCCTGACGGCCCCAGGAACGTCACAAATTCTCCTTTTTTAACCTGGAGATTAAAATCCTTCACCGCTTCAAAATTATCCTCGAAGCGCTTTTTAATTCCTTTCAGTTCAATAATATGTTCAACTGACATGGTACGGCTCCCAGCTCCTTTCCTTCGTTACGTGGATTACAGATTTGTACACAGGAACGCATAAAAATAAGGCAGTAATGTCAAGATGCCTTTCGTTTCTTGACGTCACTGCCTTTCGTTCCTGTGCCAATATCACTAAGTAGAATAGTATTCGATATTGAGAAAAATGTCAATGATTTATTGAAAATTAATCCCTTTTAAAGATATCCCTCGTGTAAACCTTTTCCTGTACATCATCCAGTTCCGCACTGTAGCGGTTGGCAACAATGGCCTGACTCTCCTGTTTGAAACGGCCCAGATCGTTAACCACCAGGCTTCCGAAGAAACGGCTTCCATCTTCCAAAGTCGGTTCATAGATAATGACTTCCGCACCTTTCGCCTTGATCCGCTTCATAATTCCCTGAATGGAACTCTGACGGAAATTGTCACTGTTGGCTTTCATGGTCAGACGGTAAACCCCTACCGTCACCTGCCGTCCTGGAAGACCATTTCTTCCATTCTCACCCTCATAGTATCCTGCCCGCTCCAGTACCCTTTCTGCAATGAAATCTTTTCTCGTCCGGTTGGCTTCCACGATGGCCTCAATGAGATTCTCCGGCACATCCTGATAATTGGCCAGCAGCTGCTTCGTATCTTTTGGAAGACAGTAACCACCGTAACCAAATGACGGATTATTGTAATGACTTCCAATTCGCGGATCCAGGCAGACACCGTCGATGATGTGCTTCGTATTCAGTCCACGTATCTCTGCATAAGTGTCCAGTTCATTAAAATAAGAAACTCGCAGTGCCAGATAAGTGTTTGCAAAAAGCTTCACAGCTTCCGCTTCTGTCGTACCCATGAAGAGGGTCGGAATCTCTTCCTTAATCGCACCTTCCTTCAGAAGCCCTGCAAAGACCTCTGCCTCTTTCTGAAGATCTTCTCTTCCTTCCGGCACACCTACAATAATCCGGGATGGGTAGAGATTATCATAAAGTGCTCTTCCTTCTCTTAAGAATTCCGGGGAGAACAGTAAGTTTCTGCAGTTATATTTTTCATACATATGCTGCGTAAAGCCTACGGGAACCGTGGATTTCACGACCATCACCGCTTCCGGATGACATTTCTGCACCAGCTGAATGACCGCTTCCACGGAACTGGTATCAAAGTAGTTCTTCACCGGATCATAATTCGTTGGTGTAGAGATGATAACATAATCTGCCTGGCGGTATGCCTCTTCTCCGTTTGTTGTCGCAGTCAGATGAAGTTTTCCACCTGCCAGATATTCTTCAATCTCTTTGTCCACAATGGGGGACTTCCCACTGTTAATAAGATCTGTTTTTTCCTGTATAATATCTACTGCCCACACTTCATGATGCTGGGATAACAGCACCGCATTGGACAGCCCCACATAACCAGTTCCGGCTATGGCAATCTTTATCTTTTCTTTGTTCATGACCTGATCCTCCGCTTATCACTCTAACATTGTGCCCGGGCAATGTCAAACAAAAATCCGTCTGCCATGGCATTCCATAACAGACGGATCTTCAAAGGGGAGGATAAGTATTCAATTTCTCTTCCGTACATTTACAGTATACCCTTCCTGGCTCTTCTTATACGCAAATCTCTCAAAATTTTTTGTATAAAAGGACTTGTTATGTAGTTTTAAATACTATATAATAAACAAACGAGGTGATTACGTATGACAATTAACCAGCAGGACATCCTTAACAGTATTCTGGAAAGTCTTGACCGAATTGACTATATCAAGCCAAAGGAGATTCCGAATATTGATCTCTACATGGATCAGGTAACAACCTTTATGGAAGAGCACTTAAGTTCCTCCAAACGGTACCCCGAGGACAAGATCCTCACCAAGACCATGATCAACAACTATGCGAAGAACCGGCTTCTGCCTTCTCCTGATAAGAAAAAATATTCAAAGGAGCACATGCTGCTTCTGATCTATATTTACTATTATAAATCTATCCTTTCCATCGGAGATATTCAAAGCCTTCTGGAGCCGCTGACCGAGCGGTATTTCCACAGCGAGGGCGATTTTAATATGCAGTCCATCTACGAGGAAGTCTTCAGCCTGGAGCGGCAGGAAGTGGAGAAGATGAAACAGGATGTAATCGACAAATATCACATTGCTTCTGAGATTTTTCCTGACGCGGAGGAAGAGGATCGGCAGTTTTTACAGACCTTCTCTTTTATCTGTCTCTTAAGTTTTGATGTATATGTAAAAAAACAAGTGATCGAAAAGCTCATCGACGGCCTTCCCAAAAAGGAAACCGGAAAGAAACACAAAGAAAAAGAGTAAACCGTTTTATGCGGCTTACTCTTTTCCTTTTTCTTCCTCTTCTTTTTCCAGACGACGGAATACCATATCGTATCCGTCATTTCCATAATTCAAAGAACGGTTTACGCGGCTGATGGTCGCGGTGGATGCTCCTGTTTTCTCTGCTATCTCCAGATAAGTCTGTTTCTCCCGCAAGAGTTTTGCAACTTCAAAGCGCTGGGACAGAGACTGGATCTCGTTGATGGTGCAGACGTCTTCAAAAAATGTATAGCATTCTTCCATACTTTGCAGACTGAGGATCGCGTGGAACAGTCCGTCGGTAGCCTCATTGCGAATTCTTTTGCTCATGTCTTACCCCCTGGTTTTCTACTCCTGATTTCAACATTTTAACACACTAAAATCATAAAGTCCAGCCATTCTGAAGATATTTATTGATAAATGGATAGAGCCGTTCCTTTTGGGAATTTGCTACCAATTCCTCTGGGAAATCCACTTCCTCAATAAGTTCCAGAGAACGGCTGTGATTGAGAATATCCTCATAATAATGTGCATCACTTCCCATAATGACAGACACCCCGTATTTTTTGCAGAGTCGGAGCATGGTCAAATCATTTTCCCGCGCATTCTGACGAAACCCTCTTGGATTCAGGGAATTGTTATTAATCTCCAGAAGTGTGTGAGTCTCCTTTGCCGCCTGTACAATTGCTTCATAATCCAATGAATAGCGACCGTCATCCGGATGACCGATGATATTGATATGTGGATTTTTCATGGCATTGATGATGCAGGATGTATTCCAATCCCGGCTGCCCGGCTTGATACAGGGAGTATGGAGACTTGCAACCGTCACATCCATCTTACCAAGATAGGGTTCCCCAAAATCCACAGTTCCATTCTCGTCCAGAATGTTCATCTCCGCCCCTAACAATAGTTCCAGATTCCCATGCTGTCTTGGTACCACTTTCAAATTGTGAAAATAGAACTCTCCACAGGTACCCGGCATTTTCGGTGCATGCTCCGTAATTCCATATACTTCCAGTCCCTTCTCCTGGGCTGCATGAATCATCTCCATCATGGTGTTATACGCATGCCCACTGGCAATGGTATGGGTATGTACATCCAGTATATCTCTCATTTTCCGTCGTCCTTTCTGTCATATTCATGAAATAAGACAAGGAGCAGAAAAGTCTCCCCTCCTGCTCCTTTGATTTATCAGTCCTGCTGCTTCAGAAGCGCATTCAGATCACGGACTGCCTGCTCCTGGTTTTCCACCAGAAGTCCCTGCATTCCTACCTTTATTGCTCCGTCCACATTGATGTTTGTATCATCCAGAAAAATGCTTTCCTCTGCTTTCAGGTGATACCTGTCAAGCAGCATACGGTAAATCTTCTCATCCGGCTTAATCTGATGCACCTCATAGGACATAATACCACCATCCATCTCTTTCATAAAATCCAGAGAAGCCGCTGTATCATAGCGCACCTGCTCTCCATAATTGGAAAGATAGTAGGTATGGTATCCTCTTGCTTTCAGATCCTGAATCCACGGAATACTGCCTTCCCGTCTCCGCACCAGCGTACTTAAATCCGACATGAGCAGTAGAATCTCCTGCTCAAGCTCCGGTGCTTTGCTGATAAGCAGACGACGAAATTCTTCGCCCCTTAGCACACCCCGATCCAGCTCTTTCCAATCGGGCCCCAGCATCATGGCATGAGCAATCCGGTCTGCCTTCTCACCCTTAAATCCATAATGTGCAATGTGATCCTGCCAGCAATAATCTACCAGTACATTTCCGATGTCAAATACAATATTTCTGATCATGATTTTCTTATTTCACATTTCTGTGGATGATGTCGTTTCTTCCCGGTCCGTTGGAAATCATGGTAATCGGGAATCCAATCTGTTTCTCAATGAACTCGATGTATTTGCGGCAGTTCTCCGGCAGCTCTTCGTAATTCTTGATACCGCGGATATCACATTTCCATCCCGGAAGAACCTCGTATACCGGTTTTGCTTTCTCCAGCAGATGAGTGGTCGGGAAATCAGTCGTTACTTTTCCGTCAATGTCGTAGCCTACGCATACCGGAATCTCATCCAGATAGCCAAGTACGTCAAGTACGGTAAATGCCACATCAGTAGCACCCTGCAGACGGCATCCGTATTTGGAAGCCACACAGTCGAACCATCCCATTCTTCTCGGACGTCCGGTAGTTGCACCATACTCTCCGCCGTCTCCGCCGCGTCTTCTGAGCTCGTCTGCTTCCTCACCGAAAATCTCGCTGACAAATGCACCTGCTCCTACTGCACTGGAGTATGCCTTACATACAGTGATAACCTGTTTGATCTCATAAGGCGGAATACCTGCTCCGATGGCACCGTAAGCTGCCAGTGTGGAAGAAGAGGTAACCATCGGGTAAATTCCATGATCCGGATCCTTCAGGGTTCCCAGCTGACCTTCCAGCAGGATGTTCTTTCCTTCTTTGATAGCTTCCCACAGATATGCGGATACGTCGCACACATAGGGCTCTACCATCTTCTTGTAGCCCATCAGCTCTTCGTAGATATCGTCCTCTTTGAGGGGTTCTGCATGATACAGATTCTCAAGGAGAACATTTTTCTTCAGAATTACATTAGCAATTCTTTCTCTTAATTCTTTCTCATCGGCAAACAGGTCGCTGACCTGGAAACCGATCTTTGCATATTTGTCTGAATAGAACGGTGCGATACCGGATTTGGTAGATCCAAAGGACTTTCCTGCCAGACGCTCCTCTTCCAGTTTATCAAAAAGAATATGATAAGACATTACCATCTGCGCACGGTCAGATACCAGAATCTTCGGCATTGGAACATTCTGATCCACAACGCTCTGAAGCTCCTTAAAAAATACCGGGATATTCAGTGCCACGCCGTTTCCGATAATGCTGGTCGTATGACCATAGAAAATTCCGGACGGCAGGGTGTGTAATGCAAACTTTCCATAATCATTGACGATGGTATGACCCGCATTGGCTCCTCCCTGGAATCTTACAATAATATCGGACTCCTGGCCGAGCATATCGGTGATCTTGCCTTTTCCTTCATCACCCCAGTTTGCTCCTACAACTGCTCTTACCATAGATAACTTCCTCCATTTCACAGGTTTCTCTTTACCTGTCCTGTATAAACAACTGCGGTCCCAGGTTAAAATTGACCGCATACACAACTTAGTATATCTTATAAATGTTAATAAGTAAAGTTCTTTTTGATGTTACCCAAAATCAAACAGCGACAACTGGTTGGATTCGGGCAGCCCCTCCAGAAGTCCCAGATCTGCCATCAGGTCGATGACGGTCTTGCTGAGCTTGCTGCGCTGGCGGAGATCGTCTTTGGAAAGGAACGGTCCCTGAGCCGCGGCTTCCACGAAGGCATCCGCTGCCTTATCACCCAGTCCGTCGATGGTCGACAGGGAGGGCATGAGTTTTCCATCAATGATCTGGAACTCATGGGCATTGGCCCGGTAGATATCGATCTTCATAAATTCAAAACCACGGGCATACATTTCCTGTACGCTCTTCATATCCTTCAGGGTCTCCTGCTCTTTCTGGGACAGGGAATCACTTCTTCTCTTATAATCCGCCATATAGTATTCCAGACGGTCCCGGCCCTGACACATGATCTCATAATTAAATGCATCCGCGCGGATACTGAAATATGCCGCATAGTAAGCCAGCGGATAATTGATCTTGCACCAGGCAATTCGCCATGCCATCATAACATAAGCTGCCGCATGGGCTTTTGGGAACATATACTTGATCTTCTCACAGGACCAGATATACCAGTCCGGTACGTTGTGGGCAATCATCTCTTCCTTCCATTTCGGCCAGTTGTCACATTTTCCTTTTGCAACGGTTCCTTTCCGGACGGCCTCCATAATCTTGAAGGACATCTCACTGTCCAGTCCCATACCAATGAGATACGTCATAATATCGTCTCGCGTACAGATGGCCGTAGAAATGGTCGCCTTTCCTTCCTGAATCAGCGTCTGGGCGTTGCCCAGCCACACGTCCGTTCCGTGGGCCAGTCCGGCAATGCGGACCAGATCAGAAAAGTGGGTCGGGTGGGTATCGATTAACATCTGCATTGCAAACTCGGTACCAAACTCCGGAATTCCCAAAGAGCCAAGCCTGGTACCTCCGATATCCTCCGGCTTCACGCCCAGAGCTTCCGTACTCTGGAACAGGGTCATAACTTCCGGGTCATCCAGCGGAATGGTCTTTGCATCCACACCGGTCAAATCCTCCAGCATACGGATCATGGTGGGATCATCATGTCCCAGAATATCCAGTTTCAACAGGTTATGGTCGATGGAATGGTAATCGAAATGAGTCGTTACCGTATCCGTCGTCATATCGTTGGCCGGATGCTGCACTGGAGTAAAGGAATAGATCGTTTCGCCCAAGGGAAGTACAATGATACCGCCCGGGTGCTGTCCTGTGGTTCGGCGGACACCTGTACAGCCTTGCACGATCCGGTCGATCTCACAGTTCCGCTTGCTGGTGCCGCGCTCTTCATAGTATTTTTTTACATAGCCAAATGCTGTCTTATCTGCCAGCGTACCGATGGTTCCCGCCCGGAAGGTCTGACCTGCACCGAAGATAACTTCTGTATATTTGTGCGCCTTGGACTGATAATCACCGGAGAAATTCAGGTCGATATCCGGTTCCTTGTTTCCCTTGAAACCAAGGAAGGTCTCGAAGGGAATGTCAAATCCCTCTTTTAATAACTTATGACCACACACCGGGCAGTCCTTGTCCGGCATATCGCAGCCCGCCATTCCTGCATAAGCTTTCACATCATCCGAGTCAAAGTCACTATAATGACACTGGGGACAGATATAGTGAGGACGCAGCGGATTTACTTCCGTGATTCCCGCCATGGTAGCGACAAAAGAAGAACCTACAGATCCACGGGAGCCTACCAGATAACCGTCGTCATTGGATTTCCATACCAGCTTCTGGGCGATAATGTACATCACGGCGAATCCATTTCCAATAATGGACTTCAGTTCCCTCTCCAGACGCTCCGTTACCACTTCCGGCAGATCATCTCCGTAAATCTCGTGGGCTTTGTTGTAACAGATCTCTCGCAGCGTTTTGTCAGAATTCGGGATGACCGGCGGGCATTTATCCGGACGCACCGGTGACAGATGCTCGCACATATCGGAAATCATATTCGTGTTAGTGATGACCACCTCTTCCGCCTTCTCCGCACCAAGAAATTCAAATTCCGCCAGCATCTCCTCCGTAGTACGAAGATAAAGCGGGGCCTGTTCATCAGCATCATTAAAGCCCTTTCCCGCCATGATGATTCTTCGGTATACTTCATCCTCCGGGTCAATGAAATGCACATCGCAGGTGGCAACGACCGGCTTCTTAAATTCTTCACCAAGGCGCACGATCTTCCGGACATTTTCCCGGAGATCTTCCTCCGAGTTTACCGGATTCTTGGAATCTCGCAGCATAAATCCGTTATTGCCCAGGGGCTGGATCTCCAGGTAATCGTAAAAATTCACGATTCTTGCCACTTCCTGGCTGGGCGCTCCTCTAAGAATTGCCTGATACAGTTCCCCCGCCTCGCAGGCAGAACCTACGATCAGACCTTCCCGGTATTCATTCAGAAGACTCTTTGGAATCCGCGGTCTTCTGGCAAAGTATTTAAGATGTGACCAGGATACCAGACGGTAAAGGTTCACCCGTCCAATGTCATTTTTCGCTAATATAATGATATGATAAGTAGGAAGCTTTCGAATGGCATCCTCATTCGTCCGCCCCATCTCATTGACCTGATCGAGATTCCGAACATCTCTTGCTTTGAACATCTCAATAAATTTCACAAAGATCTCCGCTGTGCAGGCTGCGTCATCCACCGCACGGTGATGATGGTCAAGAGACACATTCAATGCCTTGGCAACTGTGTCCAGTTTAAATTTATTAAGAGCCGGAAGAAGGAGTCTTGCCATAGCCACCGTATCTCCTACCGTAAAGTCCGTAGGAATATTCATACGACGGCAGTTTTCCTCGATAAATCCCGCATCAAAAGAGGCATTGTGGGCAATCAGCCCACAGCCCTCACAGAACTTCAGGAAATCCGGCAAAATTTCTTCGATGGTCGGTGCGCCGATGACCATCTCATCACTGATACTGGTCAGTTCTTCGATCGCAAAGGGAATTGGCTCCTTCGGATTGACAAAAGTACTGAACCGATCCGTGATCTTTCCATTTTCCACCTTGACCGCACCGATCTCAATAATCTTATTGTTGACTGCGGAAAGTCCGGTGGTCTCAAGGTCAAATACTACATAGGGATCATCGAGGCTTTGCCCCTTGGAATTTTCTACCAATTCCTTCAGGTCATCCACCAGATAACCTTCCACTCCATAAATAACTTTAAACTCTTCATCCTTGGAAATCGTATGGCTGGCCTCCGTAAATGCCTGCACGCAGCCATGATCCGTGATAGCAAGAGCCGGCATTCCCCATGCTTTGGCACGCTTCAGAAGAACTGATGCATCGGTAACGCCGTCCATATCGCTCATCTTCGTATGGCAGTGCAGCTCCACACGCTTCTTGTAGGAATAATCCATACGGGAAGTGGTAAAGTCTGCGATCTTCTTAATACCAACCACGGAACTGATAGTCAGCTCGTGATCGAAACGGTCCAGAGTCGTCATACCCTTGAGTTTTACAAAATTGCCCGCAGAAATCTTACTCCGCAGCTCTTCCAGCTGCTCATTTCTGGTAAACATTTTTACATGGATGGTATCGGTAAAGTCCGATACTGTCAAGGTAACAATGGTGCGCTCCCCGCGGATCTCCCGCTCCTCCATATTGAAGATTTTGCCGCGAACGGTTACCTCTCCCATCTCCTCGACGATCTGCTCCAACGGAATCGGCTCATCCTCAAAATCACGTCCATAAAGCACATCCGGGTTATCACTTCTCCGGATACTGCCGCTGCGGCCTTCTCCGCCGAACCGTCCGCCGCCAAAAGATTTAGGTGCATTTTCACCGGCACCGGCTGCTGCCGCTCCGGTACCATTTCCCGATGATTTCCCACCGGAAGCGCCTGCTGCCTTTGCCTCTTCCCTGGCTGCTTTCCGCTCCGCCTTCGCCTCAGCTTTGGCTTCCTTTTCCTTCATAAGACTTTCCGTCAGAAAGCTGATCCGCTGGCGCATCTGCGCCTCGCTCTTCTCCAGGCTCTTGTGTTCTTTCAGATCGACGTAGTTCACATCCACCTTCACCTGAAAGCCGCAGCGCTCATTAAACACCCGGTCCAGAATCCGTAAAATATCATCCACTGCTTCCTTGTCATAGACTTGATCGGAAACCGTCACCCGCAAGTTGTGTTCATCCGGAAACTCCACCTTCGCATTTTTCATAATGCTTCTTTTGTAGGGGCTGTAGGCTTCCAGTTCTGTGAGCACACTGTCCTCATAGAGGTCCCACAATTTCTCCGGCGTATACTGCTCAGACAACTGGAATTTTTCAAAAAAATAGACCTGTGTCCTCCTGCTGCCGAAAATCTGCCGCTGAATCTGCTTTGCAATATGAAAAAGCTGATCTTTTGCAATCAGCTTTTTGCTCACAATGTACACTCTGAGCACATCACGTTTCGGGTTCGTTGATACCCGGGTTACCATAACCTGCTCAAAGAGACTATGTAATTGTCCGTCTACCTGCAGTGTGCGAAACACTTCAAAAAACGGTTTTTCATTCATTCCAGTTCTCCAGTTCTGTACGAAGAGCATCCAGGAGCTGATCCTCCGGAAGCTTCTGAACAATCTCACCATGTTTGATCAGAAGACCGATGCCGTCGCCGCCTGCGATTCCAATGTCCGCTTCTCTTGCCTCACCAGGTCCGTTCACCACGCAGCCCATAACAGCTACGCGGATATCCAGTGGATAGTTGGCTACCATGGCTTCTACTTTATTTGCCAGACCGATAAGGTCAATCTTGGTTCTTCCGCAGGTCGGACAGGAAACAACTTCCACACCGCCTTTTCTGAGTCCCAGGGTCTTTAAAATCAGACGTGCAGATTTCACCTCTTCTGCCGGATCACCGGTCAGGGAAACACGGATCGTATCGCCGATGCCCTGATAGAGGATCACGCCAAGACCAACTGCGGATTTGATATTTCCGGAATAAAGAGTTCCCGCCTCTGTAATTCCCACATGCAACGGATGATCTGTCTTCTGAGCTATCAGTTCATGGGCTTTTGCGCACATAAGTACGTTGGAAGATTTGATACTAATGACCAGATTGTCATACCCCATATCCTCGATGATTTTTACTTTATCAAGGGCACTCTCCACAATTCCCTCTGCGGTGACACCGTGGTATTTTTCCACCAGTTCTTTTTCCAGGGAACCGCTGTTCACCCCCACGCGAATGGGAATATTTCTTTCTTTTGCCGTATCTACAACTGCCTTGATACGCTCATAGCTTCCGATATTTCCCGGATTGATACGGATTTTGTCTGCGCCGTTTTCCATGGCTGCAATGGCCATCTTATAGTCAAAATGAATATCTGCCACCAGCGGAATGGAGATCTGCTTCTTAATTTCCTTTAATGCCAGCGCCGCTTCCATAGTTGGAACGGTACAGCGGATAATCTCACATCCGGCTGCAGTCAGACGACGGATCTGGGAAACGGTTGCCTCCACATTCTCCGTTCTTGTATTGGTCATGGACTGGATCAGGATGGGATTCCCCCCACCGATAACCCGGTCACCGATTTTTACCACTTTTGTATGATCTCGATACATAACACCCTCCTGTTATAATTTTTCTTCCCGGATCGCATCCAGGCGTTTTTGTATACTGTATTTATTAACGTTCAGAACCAAACCGATCTCCATCAGAAGAAACACCGTCGCGGTACCTCCGTAACTGAAAAACGGCAGGGTAACCCCGGTAGTTGGAAACAGATTCGTTACTACCAGCAGGTTTAAAATCACCTGCAGGGCAATGTGGGAAAACACGCCGATGGAAATCATTCTGCCCAGCAGATCTTCCGCCGTCTGGGAGATAATAAAAATCCGGTATAGCAGGTAAATAAATAGAAGAATAATCAGACCTGCTCCGAAGATGCCCAGTTCCTCACAGATAATTGCAAAAATATAATCGTTGTAGGGTTCCGGGATTTTACCCAGCTTCTGAATACTGTTGCCAAGGCCCTTTCCAAAGAGGCCGCCGGAACCAATGGCATAAAGCCCTTGCAGGGACTGAAATGCCGTATCTTTTTCATATTCATAGGGCTCCAGCCAGGCACGGATACGGGCAAAACGGAAGTTTGCCTCCAGTGCCGACGGATCCAGATGCTTCACATAGTAGACCATCACTGCGACAAATATTACCACTCCTGCCGCACAGAGCATGAATTTCCATTGTTCCGGATGTACCACATACATCATAAAGACCGCCGTTCCCAGTAGAATCGTTGCCGTACTCATGTTATCACTGATTTTCCAGATCAGCACCGCAATAATTCCGCTGGGAATCATAATCTTGATCATGGACAGCCAGCTCTTCAAATGCCGTCCTTTCATCACGATCAATGTGGCCATAAAGACAATCATAATGAGCTTTATCGGCTCTGCTACCTGGAACTGAATGCCCCCCAGACGAATCCACCGGGTTGCTCCCTTTACCGTAACTCCAAGAGGTGTTTTCAGAAGCAGAATTAATCCGATACACAGTACATATCCGGGAATGACAAATGCACTCCATATATGGTAGTTCACAGACGCCACCACCAGCATGGCAATCACGCCAAGAACTGTATATACGATCTGATTTTTCAGAAGATACATAGGATCATAATTGTATGCTTTACTTAATCCCGCCGTGTAATAGCTGGCACTGTAAATCATGACAAATCCGAAAATCATAATGAAAGACAGCACCACCAGAAGGTTCGTATCCAGCCCTCGAAGTCCCGGCTGAAACATCCTTTCCCTCTTTGCCATCCTTTATGCCCTCCGTCTCTCGTAACGGCAGAAACGAAATTCCAGATCAAAGTAGGTCTTCTCATCGCTCTCCCCGGTCAGCTCCCATTCCGGATCTTCTTCCAAATTCGGGAACCAGGCATCTGCCTCATAGGCATGATCCGTCCGGGTCACATGGGCCACATCACAATAGGGCAGAAACTCTTTGTAAATAGTATCTCCTCCTATGATATAGACATCTTCACTATTATACTTTTTCACTTCTTCCAGCACTTCCTCCACACTGTGGCAGACAATGGCGTCCTTCACCTGATAGTCAGGGTTTCTGGTCAGAATAATGTTGGTCCGGTTCTTTAATGGCATTCCTCCCGGAAACGTAGCCAGTGTCTTTCTTCCAAGAACCACGACTTTACCGCTGGTCTCGGAACGGAAAAATTTCATATCCTCCGGAATACTCACCAGAAGCTTTCCTTTATCTCCAATGGCCCAGTTCTGGTCCACATTTACAATCAGATTCATGTTGTTCGTCCTCCTTATTTATACGGCAATGGGAATATTTTTCACCTGGGGTCCTGCCTGGTAATCCTCCACCAGAAGATCTGAGGTAGTAAACTGATAGAAATCTTTCACTTCCTGATTCAGACGTACCTTCGGAGCCGGATAAGTCTCTCTTCCGATCAGTTCCTTAATCACATCCACATGGCGGTCGTAAATATGAGCGTCCGCAATCACATGCAGAAGTTCTCCCGGTACCATATCACAGACCTGAGCCACCATCATCAGCAAAATCGCATACTGGCATACGTTCCAGTTATTGGCCGCCAGTACATCCTGGGAACGCTGATTGAGCACCATGTTCAGTACCAGTTTATCGGACCCTTTTTCCTCGGTCACATTCCAGGTAGTACTGTAGGCACAGGGGTAGAGATGCATTTCACTCAAATCCTCATGTACATACGTATTGGTGATAATTCTACGGCTGAAAGGATTGTTCTTCAGGTCATACAGCACCCGATCCATCTGATCCATCATGCCTTCCTTATACCGGCTCTTTACTCCGATCTGATAGCCATAGGCCTTTCCAATGGAACCGGTCTCGTCAGCCCACTCGTCCCACACATGACTGTTCAGATCATGAATATTAGCGGATTTTTTCTGATAAATCCACAAAATCTCATCCATGCAGCTTTTCAGGGCTGTCTTTCTCAGAGTGATTGCCGGAAATTCTTTTCTTAAATCATAGCGGTTTACCACACCGAACCGCTTGATGGTATAAGCAGAGCTTCCATCCTCCCAGTGAGGACGGACTTTTTCTCCTTCCGTACTGGTGCCGTTCTCCAGAATATCCTGGCACATATGAATAAATAACTGATCTGCGTAGCTCATGAAATATCCTCAATTCTGTTGATTTTATATTTGCAAGCCATTATAGCTTATCTCCTTTTCTTCTTTTTTATCTGTTCACGGAAAGCGCCATACGACGATAGGTATGTCTCGCTCCACGGATGACTTTGGAATAAGCGGTAATATTTTCCGGAATGGCAATACCCGTATAACCGGAATCTCCCAGATGATGGATATCTGTTCCCGCCATCTTACACATGAGGGCTATCTGCCGGATCGTCTCTGCATCCGCCCCCTCCTGGGATGTTCCGATACTGGTCATGGTCAGCACATTATGACTGTGGGCCACGGCTGCCAGGCTCCTTATGTATTCCATCGTAATGCCGGGAACCGTTCCAGGTGCCGGAAACAGCACAATATCCGCTCCTGCTCCGATAAATTCCTCCACATCTTTTTCCGTGATAATATGCTCTCCGGCTTCACTTAAAATGCCGGATGCATGCATCTTACCCGCTGCCAGAATCAGTTTGTCTCCCAGCTCACATTTCAGTGTTTTCAATGTATCGGTAATGGCCTGATTGGAAACACCGTTACCGGGATTTCCGGTAAGAAGTACCATATCCACGCCCATTTCACAGGCTTTTACAGCATTTTTCAATGTCGCCATCCGTCCCGGAGACATTTTCCACATATTATCCGGATCTTCTCCTTCATATCCACTTTCTACCGGCTCCAGGTTGATACCAATCATCCGCCCGGTAAGGCGCTTTAATTCCCGCACCCGTTCTTCCGGTTTCACATCCGGCAATCCCTGAATGATCGGGTTCTCTACATCAAAAATATTTAAAAGCAGAATATCTGCCCCAAGAGAAGCGGCTACTTCCGCATTGGTCACATCTCCAAACAGCGGCAATACCGTACCGATCGTCTCGCAGGCCAACGTTCTTCCTTCATTGGCTCCGATGCTGTACAGCCAGTCTTCCTTTGTAAAGGCTTTCACATCCGACGCCGTGCAGTCCAGAAGTCTTTTTCCCATTAGAAAGTTCCTCCTTTTTCTCTCGCTTCTTTATAGATCTGACAGGCTGCACTGTTAGGGCAGCTGTCTACATTGCATTCATAATCTGTCAATTTCCATGTTCCGTCCGACAATTGCTCATATTCACAGCAGACGGTTCTCGTCTCATTGGTGGTCCGGCAGAAGCCGTTTATAAATTCTTCTCTGATCACTTCCATAAAACCTCCCTGAAATTTTATTATACCGCATTCAGTTTTACATGCAAAGCGGATATTTTGTCATACTTGCTTTTTCTTTCCAAAATGGAGTATGATAAAAATCATAATTACATGGAGGAGTTTTTTATGATTTTTTACTATTATCTGATTGTTGTCAATATACTGGCATTTTTGCTGATGGGTGTTGACAAATCCAAAGCAAAACACCATCGCTGGAGGATTCCGGAGAAAACCCTCTTTCTTTCTGCCATCATCGGTGGTTCTGCTGGTGCCATTCTTGGCATGTACACGTTTCATCACAAGACGAAACACTGGTATTTCGTCGCAGGCATGCCGCTGATTCTCGTGATTCAAATATCCCTTGGATGCTGGTTTTTCTTAAAATAAATGATCTCCGGCCACAGTTTTCTCTTGAAAAATGTAGATGTATCTATTATTATCATTATAAATACACACGTTTCATAAGAGGTACTAATAATGGATATCAATTACGAACTTTATAAAGTATTTTACTATGTCGCTATTTCCTTAAGCTTCTCCGAAGCTTCCCGGAAACTTTTTATCTCCCAGTCAGCAGTCAGCCAGTCCATCAAAGTGTTGGAGAAAAAGCTGAACCAGCCCCTTTTCATCCGCAGTACCAAAAAGGTACAGCTGACCCCGGAAGGCGAGATTCTGCTGCGTCACATTGAACCTGCCATGAATCTCATCAAGCGCGGTGAAATGCAGATTCTTGAAACCGGCTCCCTGGGAGGAGGACAACTCCGCATCGGTGCCAGTGACACCATCTGCCGCTATTTTCTGGTCCCCTATTTAAGCCGGTTTCATAAAGAATACCCCAACATTCACATTAAAGTCACCAATCAGACCTCCATTGGATGTGTGGATCTGCTGGAAAGCGGTACCGTGGACCTGATTTTCACCAACTATCCGAACTCCCGCCTGGGACATGGATGCCATATTCAGTTTATCAAAGATTTCCACGACTGCTTTGTGGCCAGCCGGAAATATTATGGAGAATTGGAGCATCAGACCCTCTCTTTAAAAGAACTGCTGACTTATCCCATTCTCATGCTGAACCGGAACAGTACCACCAGTGAGTTTCTGCATTCTTTGTTCCAGCAGCAGCAGCTGGATCTGGTACCTGAAATTGAACTTAGCTCCAACGATCTGCTCATCGACCTTGCCACCATCGGTCTTGGCATTGCTTTTGTACCGGACTTCTGTGTCCAGCATAATGCCGGCGATTTGTTCCAGATTCCACTGAAAACCGAACTTCCTGTCCGGCAGCTGGCAATTATTCATAACGAACAAATGCCTGTCAGCAATGCAGCCAGACAGTTTATGAGCTACTTCGAAAAACCTCAGTCCTGATTCAGGCCATTCCAGAACTCTGTCAGATACCCGCTCAGCTCCTGCAGCCTGCAGCGGGCATGCTCTGACCACTCTCTTGGGAAAAGATTCTGATAGGAAGTATTTCCAAATCGTTCGTCCAGCAGAAGAATCACTCCCCGGTCTTCTGTGGTTCTGATCACTCTTCCCGCTGCCTGCAATACTTTGTTCATTCCTGGATATTGGTATGCATAAGCAAATCCATCCATTCCCCTGCGATCAAAATATTGTTTCAGAATTTCCCTTTCCCGGCACACCTGGGGAAGCCCGGTTCCGATAATCATGGCTCCTACCAGACGTTCTCCTGTCAGATCAATCCCCTCTGAAAAAATACCACCCATAACACAGAATGCCGCCAGGCTCTCCTCCCGCTCTTCCTCAAAAAGCCTCAGAAATGCTTCCCGCTCTTCTTCTTTCATATCCCCACTCTGTCTCTCACACCGAAAATTTCCCCGCTGCTTACATTTTTCATAAACAGCTTCCATCAGCCGATAAGAGGGAAAGAACACCAGATAATTTCCTTTATGATTCTCCGCCGTCTGACAGATATAGTCTGCCATTCTTACATATTCCTGTTCCCCTCGCCTGGTATACCGGCTGCTCACATCCATTCCGATGAGCAAAAGCCTCTGCGCCTGCTCAAAAGGAGACTGGGCATAGACCGCATAATCCTCCTGATCTCCCGTAAGCAGGGCTTTATAGTAATTCACCGGAAGCAGCGTAGCGGAAAAGAAAACTGTACTGTTTCCCCGATCCAGACAGTTTTTCAAATTTTCAGAAGGGCACACACAGTAGAGATGAAGCACAAATCTCCCATCTTCCTGAATTTCCATATAAATTTCATAATTTTCATCCAGCCGGTCACAGGTATCCAGAAAGCGCTGCATCTGAAACCAGAAATCTGTCAGTGTCTTTCTTAAATTTTCTTCTATGGACTGTTCCAGTATATGGTTCAACTCCTCTGTGAGCTGCATAAGGGGGATCGTGAAGCCATCCACACCTTCCAGACACTTCCAGCCTTCCTCACACTCCCTCTTTAGTGTCAAGAGATACCGGTTACAGCGATCCAGTGCTTTCGTCAGCGCCTGGCTTTTTCCTCTCACCAGTTTTTTCACATCCAGAAAATCTTCCTTACAAAGAGAAGCGCTATACATCTCTCTTCCCCGCTCCACCAGATTATGGGCTTCATCCACCAAAAAAAGATAATCCCCTTTCACCCCGTCTGCAAAAAAACGCTTCAGACAGACTCTTGGATCAAACACATAATTGTAATCGCAGATAATCACATCCATCCAGATGGCCAGATCCAGGCTCATTTCAAAGGGGCATACCTGCCATTTTTCTGCATGGGCAAGAATCACCTCTCTGGTACAGGCATCCGGACCTTTGGTCCACAATTCAAAGACCGCATCATTGATCCGGTTCATATGGCCTTTTGCTCTTGGACAATGTTCAGGATCACACTGTACCTCCTCACAGACGCAGAGCTTTTCCTTTGCTGTCAGCACCACGGATTTTACCCGCATTCCCTGTTTCCGGAGCAGATCCAGTGTATCTGCCGCTACGGTACGGGTAATGGTTCTTGCGGTCAGATAAAAAATCTTATCCCCCAGTCCTTCCCCCACGGCTTTCAGTGCCGGAAACAGGGTAGATAAGGTCTTGCCAACTCCTGTGGGTGCCTGAATGAAAAGCCGCTTCTTCCGCAAAATACTCCGGTACACGCTTGCTGCCAGATCTTTTTGCCCCTCACGGTATGGATAGGGAAACTGCAGCATTTTTAAAGATGTCTCCCGATGTTCTTTCCATTCCGACTGAAAAGAAAGCCACTTATGATACCGTTCCACCAGATCGCTAAACCAGTCTTTCAGAACCTCCCATTCATATTCTTCTGCAAAAAAGCGCAGTTCTTCTGTCTCCAGATCGGCATACACCATCCGGGTACGAATTCTTGGCAGATGATTTTGCAGCGCGTAAACATAGGCATAACACTTTGCCTGGGCCAGATGCACCCGCTCCGGACATTCCATCTGCCAGATATTCCGATAGGTTCCCTTAATCTCATCCACTACCGTCACATCCTCATCAGTCCAGATGCCATCTGCCCGGCCTTCTAAGATCAGCACCACATCACCAAGGTCCTGCAGAAGCTTTAACGGCACCTCCGCATGATAACCGGATCCCATCCGTCCCTGAATCTTCCGATGAAGCCGGATCCCCGCTTGCATGGCTTTTGTCTCTCTTCGTCCTGTATAGCGGCCGTCCAGATCTCCGCTCTTTTCCAGAAATTCTACCAGCTCTCTCACTGAAATCCTGGTTTCCATGTACTCCATTTTTGCACCTCGTTTCAGGTATTATACCATAAAAAAAGACAGTTTCCTAAGAAACTGCCTCAAAAAAGGGGGTATAAAAAATAAAAGGGATAAACTTAAGCAACGGCGTATTTCTGAAGAAAATCTTCAAATGCTGCATCTTCACCATGACATTTCACAGTCAGAACTTTTCCAAGATCCAATGCCAGTACGCCAAGGATGGATTTTCCATCTACAAGCACTCGATTATAATTTACGTCTATATCAAAGTCACATTTTGCTGCGGCTGTCACGAATTCTTTCACATCTCCGAGACCCAGTTTAATCTTTGTTTCTTTCATAATCTTCGTCTCCTTTACTTCTTGGACTATTATACACAAAGCCGAACCACTGTCAAATGTACTGTCCTGCTTTTTTCGACATTTTTTTTGTCTATTTTTATGGATTCCACCTTAATCTTTACCTCTTTTTTATGCCAATTAAAGACTGTCCAGTTCTTTTATTGGTCATACCATTTCCAACTTTCTTTTCAACCCCCCCAAAAAGCCCATAAAATCAATCATTTTTTACAAAAGTGCAAACCTTCATTATTTTTGTATTCGGTCATATAAGCACGGTACTTTAGCGGTGCCAACTGGTTCTGAAGCTTTGCATTCTTCCGTGCCTCAATGGCAATGGTCTCAAAAAAGCATTTCCAAAGATCTGAAAATTCTGCTTCCACCTCTGATTCCTTTAATTCGGAAATGGTTTTCTCTTCTACTTCTTCCACCACGTACCAGGTCTTTCCGGAGGGGTGCACCGCCGTCTTCCTTCTTCGGTAGTCGTAAATCATCCAGTTTTCCAACGGAAACCGATCTGAAAAATGTGATGCAACCAGATCCAGCACATCTCCCTCCGGATCCATTTCTCCCAGGAGAATACCATTTTGCAATTCCCGGAATCGCAGAAATTCAATATACCTGGCTGCCAGATTTCCTGCCTTCCTGCTAAGGCTAAACAGCTTCATAATCTCCGGCTGGGACAGCATCTCCACTGCGCACCGTCCATCCGGCAGGTGAAGCCCCAGCACAATGGTTCGGTAGATCACATCCGCCCGTTCCGGTTCCGTAGCAGCGGCTGCCTGGGCAATCATACGAAACGCATCTTCCCCCATGCGGTTCTTTATCGTCCGCATAACTTTCCCGGCCTTCTCCACATCCGGACTCACATCCTCGTATTCGCAGAACAGCTGCGGATTTTCAATTCCTGCTATAAGCCGCACATTGGCATGTCCCAGGCGGCTGCCCCACGCATCATATACCCCTGTCAAAATTCCTGTTAAACTTTCTTCACACTGAAAAACGCGGATCATCAAATAATGACAGCTGCTGATACATGACGTTCTGTGGAATGTCCAACCGCAGCCTCTCCCTTCTGTCCAGAATATTTCGCAGGATGTAGTCTTCCTCCAATTTCGTCGGATACATCTGTTTCCCCTTGCAGGTAATAAAGTAGACCGCTCTTTTTAAGACTACGCCCATTTTTTTGAGCGCCTCGTAGTCAAGACTTCCCTGTCTTCTGGCCCGCACAATCCGCTGGGCTGATTTATAGCCGATGCCTGGAACTCGCAGGAGTTCCTGATAATCTGCTCTCATAATCTCCACCGGAAACAGATCCAGATGCCGAAGCGCCCAGTCACATTTAGGATCCAGAAATACATTAAAATCCGGCTTATCCTCAGATAATAATTCCTTTGTCTCAAACCCATAATATCGTAAAAGCCAGTCTGCCTGATAGAGACGATGCTCCCGCAGAAGCGGAGGTCCGCCCGGAAGTGCCGGAAGATGGCTGTCATCATTGACACGCACAAAGGCAGAATAGAACACCCGCTTCATCTCATAATTCCGGTACATGCCCTCTGCCATCTTCATAATCTGATAATCTGTCTCTCCACCGGCTCCAATAATCATCTGGGTGGACTGTCCCGCCGGAACAAACTTTGGCGCATGCCGATATAAAATCAGTTCTTCCTTATTATTTTTCCGCATGGTCTGTACCTGCCGGATGGGCGTCAGCATCCGCTCCCGCTTCTTCTGGGGTGCCAGTACTTTCAACGCCTCGTCTGTAGGAAGCTCCAGATTCACACTCATACGATCTGCCAGATACCCTGTCTTTTCAATGAGCTCCGGAGAAGCACCCGGAATGGCTTTCACATGGATATAACCTTGAAAGTGATACTCCGTCCGCAATATATACAATGTCTGATACAAAAGCTCCATGGTCAGATCCGGATTCCCCACTATGCCAGAACTCAAGAACAGACCTTCTATATAATTTCTCCGGTAAAATCCAATGGTCAGATCACAGACTTCCCGGGGCGTAAAAGAGGCCCGCGGCACATCATTACTTCTGCGATTGACACAATATTTGCAGTCGTAAATGCATTCGTTGGTCAGCAGAATCTTCAGCAGAGAAATACAACGCCCATCCGCACTAAAGCTGTGACAGATTCCGGCTTTCACACAGTTTCCGATACCGGTACCGTCATTTTTCCGGTCCACACCGCTGGATGTGCAGGCCACATCATATTTTGCCGCATCCGCCAGAATCTCCAGTTTTCTCATCAGGTCCATTGGTTGTTCTATTGTGGTAAGCATACAAAAACACCCCTTTACATTTCCGAACAAATGTTTGTCTTTTGTCATCATAGCAAACATCTGTTCGTTTGTAAAGAGGTGCTTTTTGTTTTTATTCGTTTTTCAGAAATGCCATAAAGTTCTCTTTATTTTCCCTCGCTGTTGTAGTCGGACGCCCAAGATCTTCTCTGGCTCCGATGGCACATTTTACTTCAATAAGACTTAAAGCTTTCCGCTCCTTCGCTGCTTTCAGTTCCTGATCCAGCTGTTCAAAAGTGTCCACCCTCACTGCATAAGGATACCCGCAGCCTTTTGCGATAGCCGGAAGGTCAATCTTTGCTGCTACGGTGGGCATACCGCCTACCGTCTCATGGGCACCATTATTGATGACCACATGTACCATATTTTCCGGATGCTCCGCTCCGAGCACCGCCATGGCTCCCATATGCATCAGCACAGCACCGTCACCATCGATGCACCAGATCTTCTTCTCCGACTTCTGGGAAGCGATTCCCAGGGCAATGGAAGAACTGTGTCCCATGGAACCCACCGTCAGGAAATCATGCCCGTGGTCCTGTCCTGCTGCCGCTCTTAATTCAAACAGCTCCCGGCTGGCCTTTCCTGTGGTGGAAACCACCGGATCATCCCCTGACACAGAGATAATATGGTGAATAATCTCTTCCCGCTTCATGGTGCAGTCATTTTCGTAAACCACCTTTCCATCATAGGAAAGAGCTCCTTTGCGGATCACAAATGCCACATCTTTTCCTTCAGCAAGTACCTTTTTAAACTCTGCCATGGTCCCTGCCAGTTCTTCTTCCGTAGTTTCTTTTCCAACCACGAAAGTCCGGATATCCATATCTTCCAGCAATTTTATGGTTACTTTTCCCTGATAAATATGCTGAGGTTCATCATGAATGCCAGGTTCGCCTCTCCAGCCTACCACAAAGATCACCGGAATGGCATATACTTTGTCATTGAGCAAAGATGCCGCCGGATTGATGATATTTCCTTCACCTGAATTCTGCATATAGACCACCGGTACTTTTCCGGTTGCCAGATGATAACCTGCTGCCAATGCGGCACAGTTTCCTTCATTGGCACCGATCACATGATGTTTCGGATCAATGCCGTAAGTATTCATGAGATAGTTGCACAGTGCTTTCAGTTGGGAGTCCGGAACTCCTGTATAGAAATCCGCACCCAGCACTTTCACAAATGTTTCTGCCTGCATATACTCTCCTCTATTATTTTTCTTTTAAAATTTCCTCATATAATGCCCGCAGCGTTTCTGCATCCAGACGTACCGGGTTATTTTTCAAACGTACCGGGTTTACTGATCCCGCCAGCACGTCCAGTTCTTCCGGATGCTGAAGGGTTGGGCGTTCCAGAGAAAGCTCCCGGAAAAACCGTCCATAAGCTTCTGCCGCTGCTTCTGGGCTGCCACAGTCCATGACATCTGCCAGTTTCCGAAACATTTCATTAAGATATGCCGTTCCTCTTTTATCCATACAGTCTTCCGTATGACGTACCATATAGGGCCAGAGTTTCTCTACACAAAGGGCCACAGCATGACCATGAGCCATCCCATAAAGGGTGGTCAGCTTATAAGCCATGGCATGTCCCGCCGTCGTCTGGGTGAGATTGATGGCTTTTCCTGCCAGATTGGCGGCCAGCAACATCTCTTCATTTCCTTCCGGCGTGTTGGCAAGATAAGCCCGTTCTTCTTTTAATACCAGTCGAATGGCTTCCGCCGCATATTTCTGACTTTCTTCTGTAGCATTGACCGACCAGAAGGATTCCACGGCATGACAGAGGGCATCCAGCATGGTAGCCTTTCTCTGATACATAGGAAGAGTGATAAGAAGTCCAGGATCCATCAGCACATATTCCGGAATACAGCTGGTATGATTGACCGACTGCTTATTTCCCTGATAATAGATAACTGCAAAACGAGTAGCTTCACTTCCGGTTCCCGCTGTGGTGGGAATGGCCAGCAACGGAATGTCATTTGCCACAATCTCCTGGGTCAGGCAGTTTTGCGACAGGTCCATAAATGCAAACAGCTTGATACATTTTGCCACGTCCATGGCACTTCCACCACCCGCTGCCACAATCATGTCGCAATGATGCTGTCTGTAAGCTTCGATTCCGGCAATCACTGATTCGTATTTTGGATTCGGCGAAAAGTCGGAAAACTCTGTCAGAATGATTCCCAGTTCTTTCAACGTACTGTATAGTGTTTCATAAAGCTTCTGCCTCCGGAAAGATTCCCCGCACACCAGAAGTACCTGATGGACGTCTCTTTCTTTCTGAATTTCAGAGAGCACCTCCTTAAGCTCCTGCTCCCGGAAAATTTTCTGTCCCATGGCTCTTACTCCTCCTCCGGAATCAGCCGGATAATGTCTTTAAACGGCATGCACAAAGCATCGCACTCTTTGGCACGATGATGCTCCAGAATGGTTTTTGCTGCATTCTGCATGGCCGGGAATCCGGTTCTGGTCAGCTGGTTCGCATAAATTACAATATTCACACCACGCTTTTTAAATTCTTCCTCCGTAACCTGATTAAAGGACGTGGGCACGACGACAATGGGCGTCACTTTATCACGACATCTGAATTTTTCCACAAATTCAAAGATCTCATCCGGTTCCGGTCTGCGGCTGTGAATCATAATACCGTCTGCTCCGGCTTCCGTGAATGCAAAGGCCCTGGTCAATGCGTCTTCCATTCCCTGCTCCAGGATCAGACTTTCAATCCGGGCAATGATCATAAATTCACTGCTCTTCTGCGTACGCTTTCCTGCCTTGATTTTCTCACAGAAATGTTCGATGGAATCCTGGGTCTGTTTCACTTCCGTTCCAAACAGGGAATTTTTCTTAAGACCTGTCTTATCCTCAATAATAACAGCCGACACACCCATCCGTTCCAAAGTGCGGACAGTATAAACAAAATGCTCAATCATTCCGCCGGTATCTCCGTCGAAAATAATCGGTTTTGTAGTCACTTCCATAATATCGTCAATGGTACGGAAACGGGATGTCATGTCCACCAGCTCAATATCCGGTTTCCCTTTTGCGGTAGAGTCGCACAGGGAGCTGATCCACATGGCATCAAACTGTCTTGCTTCTCCATTCTGATAAACTACCGTATTTTCTACAATGAGTCCTGTAAGACCACTGTGGGCCTCCAGTGCACTGATCGTGCCTTTCATGGCAATGGCTTTTCTCAAACGTGCCCGGCGTACATCCGGCAGGGAAAGATCAGCTCTTGCACGATTTTCCAGTGCTTTGTATTTCTCATCTCTGGAATACGGGAATTCCACCAGTTTACCGCCATAAGTTTTCAGGATCTCCAGCACTTCCTCACGAACCGGTTTCTGGAATCCAGTCACCCAGTCATCACCGTGTACCACATAATCCGGTTTGTATTTCTCCAGGTTTTCTCTGTAGCTTAAAGTTTTCTGCTCGACCACACAGCTGACTCCGCGGATGTTTTCAAATAAAGCCTTGCGCTCTGTGTAGGGAAGCAGTGGATAGCGTTTATAACTGATGACTGCCTCATCTGAAAGCACACCGATGATCAGCTTTCCAAGACGTGCTGCCTTACGAATAATGGCAATATGTCCGCTATGGATCATATCCGCAGAGAAGCACATATATACCATGCGGTTCTCCACCTCTTTCAGTCTGGCAGATACATGTTTCAGATCATCCGGATTATCAATCTCTGCACAGAGGCTGTCCTCTACATCCAGCGGACGGATCAGACACTGATCAGATACTTCATTGAACGCATTTTCTGCATAACAGGAAGTTTCCTCCCGCTCGCAAAACGTTTCAATCCGGTCAAGCCAGATTTTCCAGTCCTTTTTTTTCAGCTTATAGAGGGGCTGGGCTGCCATCGCATCCTCAAAAAACTCAATGCCGACTTTTTCAATGCGGTTGTCATGAATGACAGCTTTGAAATCTTTCTCCGGCAGCGGAACCGTAGAGCTGACGGTCATGCAGCTGTCCTCACTTGCCAGTACCTGGTCAAGAACCCTATTTTCAAAGACCAAATCTCCATGCATAAGCAGAAGATCGTCATCTTTCAGTTTCTCTCTTGCACAGTAGATGGAATAAATATAGTTGGTCTTATCATAGACCGGATTTTTTACAAATGTATAGGCAAGGGGCAGATCCAGGCTCTTGCAGTACTGTTCCAACACCTGATCAAAGAGTCCTGTGGTCATAACCACTTCCTCAATTCCTGCCTCTGCAATCTGGCGCAGCTGACGACTTAAAATAGTCTCCTGAGCGGAAACCTCCGTCATACATTTGGGATGCTCAGATGTCAGCACTCCCATCCGCCTTCCCAGACCGGAATTTAAAATTAACGCTTTCATGAATCGGAATCCTCCTGATAAATAATGCACTTGTTCAATTTTTTATTTTAACATTTTCCCGGTTTCTTGTCGAGGTACACTTTCCTTATGAAAACTTCAGAAAATCCCAGATGCACACCCGTTCATTCTGTGATAGACTATCCTTAAATAAACAAAAGGAATGGATGATCATGACCCTCTTTTTTCTCACTGCTGGCGGATGCTGTCTGCTGTATTTTATCATATTGCTTTTTTACAGCGGATTTACCTCTGCATTTTATCTGATCTGGCCAATGATAGCCTTGGGCTGCTTTTTGATTTCCTGGCTTTTCCATGTTGGATTTTTCACTCATCTGCCCGCCATTATCCGGGTACTGCTGCTCACCTTCTCTGCGGTTTGTCTTCTCCTGTTCACAGGTGTGGAAGGCATGATTTTAAAAGGTGCCATACAGACACCGCCTGCCGGTCTTGACTATGTGATCGTCCTCGGTGCCCACGTCCGTTCTACTGGCCCCAGCCGCGCACTGATCCTTCGTCTTGACCGCGCTTATGACTATGCTTCTGAAAATTCGGATACGCTCCTTATTGTCTCCGGCGGAAAGGGAAGCAACGAACCCTGCACGGAAGCCTCAGCCATGAGAGACTATCTTCTGAAAAAAGGGCTTCCTGAAAGCCGGATTCTCATGGAAGATCAGTCTGTCAATACCCGGGAAAACCTGATTTTTTCCAAGTCATTTCTCCCTGAACACGCTTCCGTCGGCATTGTGAGCAACGGTTTTCATATCTGCAGGGCCCTGCATCTTTCTAAAACTCTCGGATATAAAAATGCAGCAGGCATTCCGGCAAAAGGTGATCTCATCACCCAGCCAGCCAACCTGCTGCGGGAATTTTTTGCTGTTGTCAAAGATTTCTGGCTGCTGCGCTGATGAAATCAGTGCGGCAGTTTTTTATCCTTCCAGTGCCATCAGAAGCCCTTCTGCCATAGACAGATATTGATTCTCAGCCTGATCAAAATGACCATCTGCCAATTCTGCCAGCTTCGGTTCAATGGGCATCCGTCCAAGAATCGGAAGATCCAGCTCCTCTGCCAGTCCATCCAGTCCACTGTCACCGAAAATCTTAAATTCTTTTCCGCAGTCCGGACAAACCACATAACTGTAGTTTTCTACCAGACCAAGCACCGGAATGTGCATGCTTTCTGCCATGTTCAGCGCTTTTTTTACAATGAGGCTTACCAGCTGCTGCGGAGAAGTCACCATTACAATGCCATCTACCGGAATGGACTGGAACACTGTCAGCGGAACATCGCCGGTTCCTGGCGGCATATCTACAAACAGAAAATCCAATTCTCCCCATACTACGTCACTCCAGAACTGTTTTACCATGTTAGCGAGAATCGGCCCTCTCCAGATCACCGGGGACTCTTCATCAGGAAGAAGCAGGTTAATGGACATAACCTCAATTCCATTCGCAGTCATCACCGGCTTGATAAAATCCCCATCCATCTCTGCCGGACCGTGAACACCATACATCTTAGGAATGGATGGTCCTGTAATATCAGCGTCCAGAATTCCTACTTTGTATCCCTGGGCTGCCATCTGATTTGCCAAAGATGCGGTTACCATGGATTTACCAACGCCACCTTTGCCGCTGACCACACCGATTACCTTGTGTACATGGGATTTTGGATTCGCCGGCGCCAGCATACTCTGTGGCTGCTGTGCCCCCTTTGCTGCGCTTGGACATCCTTCACAGCTCTCTCTGGAACAGGATCCGGCGCTGCTGCATGCATTTTCTGCCATTTTTCTATCTCCTTTTTCTACTGCATATTTTACCGTAAACGGTTGCATTCAAAATGTTTCATCATGGACAGGCAGTTGATGATCTCGTCATACATCTCCTGCAGTCCTTTTTTCTCCACTACCAGATCCAAAGAAATGGCAATGCTGTTGAGCAGAGATTCATCCATCCGGTTCCGGTAAACCGTCAGAATATGAAGCTTCTGTTCCAGTGTGTCTGCATCCAGAAATTCCAGAAGAATAGGGTTCACTCCTCCATCGCTGGAATCTGCAAGCTGCTGCTCATCCACTGCGTCTTTCAAAAGTTCCGCTTCTTTTTCCGGTTCTTTTCTTTCTGGTTCTTTCCTTCCCGGCTCCACAAGCTCAAACCGGTAAGTCTGCCCTGCATCCGGATATTTGACCCGATCCACTTCACTGATAAACATCTCATAGGGTCTTGCATATACCCCATAGTCTCCATATAATGCCTGATAAATCACCAGCTTCTCTCCGCTCTCTGTATGAGTCGCAATGGCTGCTACCTGATACAGTCCGCCTTTAAAATGTCTGTAAAATTGTCCAGCCCTGATCTCTCTCATGGCCTTCACTTCCTTCCCAAACTTCTCTTCTACTATAGCATGTTTACCCGCAAATGTAAATTTTATGGTCTTGCCTGTGCTGTGGCCTCATCCAGCCACTGAAGATACAGCTTTTCTCCTGCTGCATTTTCAATCAGCTCATTGATTTTCTCAAGCAATCCCTTCTCGCCCTTGACCACACCGGCCACAACGCCTTCTGATTCGTAACTAAAGGCGGCTTTTGCCAGGTCAAGTTCTTCATTTTCTGCCAGAACATCTTCTGCCAGATTCTGGTCCAGCGCTGCCGCATCAGCCTTTCCGATCCGCACCTGGAACACGGCATCTTCCGCTGTATCAGACAGTTCCATGTAGCTTTCCGGCAGCTGCTCTGTTACCAGCTGCGCCTGCAGGGATCCATATTGTGCTTCCACGGTCTTTCCTGCAAAATCATCCAGTGTTTTAAACTTCTCTGCCTGGGTCTTCCGTACCAGTAGCACCTGCTCTCCCGGCTCATAGTAACTGACTGTAAAATCCACATAAGCAGTCCGGTCTTTCTCCGGCAGCATGCCCAACAGCACCAGATCTACGGTTCCTTCCTTTGCCGCCTTCAGGCAGTCATCGAATTCCATTTTCACAAATTCTGCCTGCACGTCAAGTTCTTCCGCAAGATACTTTCCCAGCTCCACGTCAGACCCTGCGCAGATCGTATTTCCTTCTTCGTCCGTCGTTTCAAATGCAAATGGCGCATAATCCGGTGAAATACCAATGAGAAGCACTCCGGACTTCTGAATCTCCTCCAGCCGTTCTCCTGCTTTTGTGCGTTTCGGAAGCTCTTTTTCCGGCGCCTTATCCGTTTCTCCTGTTTCCATATCGATCACTTTTGGTTCTTCCGATGCCGTTTTCTCCGCAGATAATGTCTGAGCGCATCCCACCGACAAAAACATCATACCGGTCAACATCCATACCAATGCCCGTTTCATGTATCCTATTCCTTTCCATCTTGCCAAACATTGCTCTTTGCAGAGTAAAAAAAAGCTCCGGAAACTAAAATTCCGAAGCCTCAACAGGGACAGAAGGACTCGAACCCTCGACATTTGGTTTTGGAGACCAACGTTCTACCAACTGAACTATATCCCTATGTATCACTGACACTACGCTAGTTTATCACAACCCCACGACCGTGTCAATGATAAAATTCGGAAAATCGAATTTTTTTCGTTATCCAAGAACCTCCATAGCATCCCTGACCGTGGATACCCCCACCAGACGTACGCCTTCCGGCTGCTTTATCTGTTCCATGCAGGCCCGTGGAAGAATAATCCGGTCAAATCCTAACCGTCTCGCCTCCTGGACACGTTGAGCTGCCATACTGACAGCCCGGACTTCACCGCTTAATCCCACTTCCCCAAATACCAGTGTCTTATCCGGAATGGGCACATCCCGATAACTGGAAATAACAGCCAATACCAGCCCCAGATCCATAGCCGGTTCATTGAGTTTCACGCCGCCTGCAATGTTCACATAGGCATCATAGCCGGATAGTGGAAGATTCAGCCTTTTTTCCAGTACCGCCATGAGAAGGTTCAGACGATTGTAATCCATTCCTGCTGCTGTTCTCCTCGGCAGTCCAAAATTGGTTCTGCAGACCAGCGCCTGCACTTCCAGTAACATGGGGCGGGTTCCCTCCATGGTACATACCACTACAGAACCAGTTGCTCCTTCCGGTTTTCCGCTCAGCATATATTCTGACGGATTCGCCACTTCCCTGAGACCTTTGTCCGTCATTTCAAAAACGCCAATCTCGTTGGTCGATCCAAAACGGTTTTTCACACCCCGCAGGATACGGTAAGATGCATGCCGGTCTCCCTCAAAATAGAGCACCGTATCCACCATATGTTCCAGCACTCTCGGTCCTGCCACGGTTCCTTCCTTCGTTACGTGACCCACGATGAAAATGGCAATGTCCTGCTCCTTAGCCAGACGCATCAGCACACCGGTAGCTTCCCTTACCTGGGACACACTGCCCGGCGCTGAAGAAATATTCTCCTGAAACATAGTCTGGATAGAGTCAATAATGACCACATCCGGCTTTTTCTCCAAAACCACATCTTCAATATCTGCAAGATTGGTCTCACACAGAAGCTTCATGGAATCCGTAAATTCTCCGATCCGCATGGCGCGAAGCTTGATTTGCTGCAAAGATTCCTCTCCGGAAATATACAGCACCTGATCAAGTCTCTCTGCCAAATTCCGGCACACCTGCAAAAGCAGCGTGGATTTACCAATACCGGGATCTCCCCCTACCAGTACCAGGGATCCCGGCACAATGCCTCCTCCCAGCACCTGATCAAGCTCTGCCATGCCTGTAGAAATTCTGGACTGGCTGTCAGAATCAATATGCTTTAATAAAACAGGTTCTTTCCTTCCTTCTTTTCCGGAACTTCTCCCTGTGCTCCTTCCTCTGGAGGAAGGAGCTTTCGGCTCTTCCGCAAAGGTGTTCCATTCATGACATGCCGGACACTGTCCCAGCCATTTTGCCGATTCGTAGCCGCACTCCTGACAGAAGAAAACGGTTGCATTCTTTTTCATGTTCAGCCCTCTTCCCTGACAGAAATCTTTACCTTACCATTTACTACTTTTACATCCACATGATCTCCATTTTTGATCTTTCCTGCCAGAATCTCATCTGCCATGGGATCTTCCAACTTATTCTGAATCACGCGCTTCAGCGGGCGTGCACCGTATTTGGCATCATAACCGGTGTCCGCCAGCCATTTCCGGACAGAATCCTTGAAAGAAACATCAATAGAAAGCTGCTCCTTACACCGTTTGGTCAGTTCCTCCAGCAGAAGTCCTGCAATCTTCGCAATCTCCTCTTTCTGAAGAGTATGGAATACCAGCGTTTCGTCAATACGGTTCAAAAACTCCGGTTTAAAAATCTGCTTTACTTCGTTCATGACACTGTTCTTCATGAATTCGTAATCCTGTTTTGCATTTTCAGCGGAAGCAAAGCCCAGCTTCTTTGGAGACACAATGGCTCCTGCCCCTGCATTGGATGTCATAATAATAACTGTATTTTTGAAATCCACTTTCCGGCCCTGGGAATCTGTAATATGTCCGTCATCCAGTACCTGCAGCAGAATATTAAATACGTCCGGATGTGCTTTCTCAATCTCATCAAAGAGAATGACTGCATAAGGATTTCTCCGTACCTTTTCACTTAACTGACCGCCGTCATCGTGACCCACATATCCAGGCGGAGAACCGATGATCTTCGCCACGCTGTGCTTCTCCATATATTCGGACATATCAACCCGGATAAGCGCGTCTTCTTTTCCAAATAATACTTCCGCCAAAGCTTTGGAAAGTTCCGTCTTTCCAACACCGGTAGGTCCCAAAAACAGGAAAGAACCAATGGGACGCTTGGGATCTTTTAAGCCCACACGGCCTCGTTTTACCGCCTTTGCCACTGCAGACACTGCTTCTTCCTGACCAACTACCCGTTTATGAAGGGTCTGTTCCAGCCGCCGTAACCGCTGGGATTCAGCCTCCGCCAGCCGCTGTACCGGAATCTTCGTCCATTTGGAAACCGTATCCGCAATCTGTGCTTCCGTAAGCACCGGCATCTTTCTGCTTCTGCGGGACATCTTACGTTCCTCTGATTTTTCCAGCTCTTCCAGACGGATCCGGCAGTCTCTTGCCGCTTCCAGATTGCCCCGGATCAGCGCCTGTTCCAGTTCCTGACGCACCTTCGGTAGTTCTCTGTTCTTTTCTGCCTGGTTTTCTGCTGTATCATAACGGCCAATCTTCAGACCGGCCGCCGCCTCATCCATCAGATCGATGGCTTTATCCGGAAGGAAACGGTCATTCACATATCGCTCAGAAAGTCTGGCCGCTGCCTCCAGTGCCTCATCTGTAATGGTTACCTGATGATGCTTTTCATAATAAGGACGCAGTCCTTTTAAAATCTCAATGGTCTGCTCCACGCCAGCTTCTTCTACCATGACCGGCTGGAATCTCCGCTCCAATGCCGCATCCTTTTCAATATGTTTTCGATATTCTTCCAATGTAGTGGCACCGATAATCTGGATCTCACCTCTGGCCATGGCAGGCTTTAAAATATTGGATGCATCCATGGCACCCTCCGCACCGCCGGCTCCAATAATGGTGTGCAGCTCATCTATAAACAGCAGCACCTGACCATCACGACGCACTTCATCAATAACATTTTTAATTCGTTCCTCAAATTCACCACGATATTTGGATCCTGCCACCATGGCAGTCAGATCCAGGATGCAGAGTCGTTTGTCCCGGATGGTCTCCGGAACGCTTCCATCGGCGATTCTTGCCGCAAGTCCTTCCACGATGGCCGTTTTTCCAACCCCTGGTTCACCAATGAGACAGGGATTATTCTTGGTCCTCCGGCTTAATACCTGAATGACTCTCTTTATCTCCTCTTCCCGTCCGATCACCGGATCCAGCTTTCCCTCCTCCGCCAGTGCGGTCAGATCCCGGCTGAATTGTTCCAGTGTCTGGGTTCCTGCATATTTTGCGTCTTCCTTATATTCAGAAGCTTTCTCTCCCATGGAAGAAATCAGAGCCGTATAAAGCTCCCTCAGACGGACATTCATCGTATTTAGCAGACGGTAACCCACACATTCTCCATCCTCTAATATGGCAATCAGAATATGCTCCGTTCCCGCCTGTTCCTCATGAAACCGCTTTGCTTCTGCCACCGCGTCGTCCAGAATTTTTTTCGCGCGGGGTGTAAATCCACTTCTCTCTTCCAGCACCATTCCGCCTTCCGGCGCGATCAGCTGGTCAATCATCTCCTCCAATCCCTTGCGGGTCACCCCTGCACTGGCAAGCACCTGTCCTGCTGTACTGTCCTTCTCATCCAGAAGTCCCAGCAGAATATGTTCTGTTCCCGTATAGGGATGCCGCATTCTGGCAGAAAGCTTCTGTGCCCGCTTCAGGGCTGATTCTGCCTGTTCTGTATACATTCCCATCGTATCAGCAATCCTCCTTATCCCGCATACTCTTCATAAATCTCGTCGATCAGCTGATGCACTTCTTCTCTTGTAATATTTCTGCAGCTTCCTTTTGCTAATGTCATCAGAAGCTCTTTCTTCATATCTTCCAGCGCCTTGATCTTATCCGCATCCACAGCAATAACAGCTCCGGTTCTCCGGTCCAGGCGAATATACCCCTCCTGCCGCAAAATGGAATAGGCTTTGTTGACCGTATGCATATTAATGCCAATCTGGTCTGCCAGCTGGCGTACACTTGGAAGCGGATCCCCTTCCTGCAGGCGGGATGTGGCTATTCCGATAATAATCTGATTACAGAGCTGTACATAAAATGCCTCATCACTGTTAAAATCAATTTCCAGATACATGGTATCACCTGTCCTTTGTATATCATATTGTTATACAAACAGTATAACAGCATTATCATTTCCGGTCAACCCACCGTCTTTATTTTTCCACGGACAAAAAATTGCCATCAGAATCTGATTTTCTGATGGCAGTTCTCATTTGTTTTCTATTCTTCGTCGTCCGTATCGTCCAGGTCAATGATCTCCAGATCATCATCTTCCTCTCCCGGATCAGTGAAATCCGTCTCGTTTTCCTCCAGATTTCCCACGATCAGAGAACCCGTCTCGTTTTCTTTTCCGGAAAGTTCCTCATCATCCGCATCCTCTTCCGGATCCACCAGCTGCATTTTCTTCATACGCATATGCTGGAACACTGCCACGTTTCCAAAGACAATGACCAGCAGGGTCAGCACCAGAATGATCACCAGACGGCGGCCCATATCCTGATTATATCTCTGTGCCTGCCAGGTCAGTTCCTCGCGAAGTCCGTCTTCCTTGGTCTCCAGCTCGGTAATATAATCCTGCTCCCCCTGATAGGCAACGCTGTCAAAGAGCTGCAGGGAATTCTTATCATAGTCAAAGTTATACCAGTTTTTCTCTCCATCCTGGTTGATGCCATAGACCAGATAACGGTTGGAATCATCCTGAATCTCATCTACTCCATCCAGATTATAATGCTTGTAAGCCGGAATCGTATATTTCGGTCCCCATCCCAGATCCACATAGGTATAACGGTTTGGAACTTCATTTTCATCCGGTTCAATAAAGATGACCGTATCATTTCCGCTCTGCATCTGCACAAAGGGGATCACGCTGTCATTCTCCGGATTATAAACAAAATCATCACGATAGGTTCCATTATCACTTCTCAGCCTGACCACATAAAGATCCAGTGTATCACTCTTCAATACTCTGCAGTCATAGCCCTGGATGGTCATATGCTGTACTGTAAATCCCTCGACATCATCCGGACGGCGCACGTAAAACGTACGGTTGTCAATGACAAAGCTCGCTTTTCCTTCGTCTTCTTCGCTCTCCTCCTCAGAATCAGAAGAATTCTGCTCGCTGCTCACGCTCTCCCCGGTCAGCGCATCGATCTGCTCTCCATTGCTTTCAATGATACAGGAGCTGATAGTAACAGTCGTATCACCGTCCTCATTTCCGCGGAAAATCACTTCAAAGGAAGCGCTGTCGGTACCTGGCTTGCTGGATAACTCCACTGTACCGTTTCCGCCGTTTCCGGCAAAATTGTTTCCGCCGCTTCCTGACATGTAAGTTACCTGGTCTTTGTCATAGGACAATATCAGTTTCACGGAATCAATGGTATCATCCGATGTTATCGTGTAGGTTGCTGATACACTTTTATCCTTTTTGATCGTCAGATCTGTATCACCATCCACAGAAGGCGCCGCAAATGCCGTCATGCCAAAACACCAAAGCAACATAAGCAGCAGACAGCCTGTCTTTCCAAATGAAAATTTTTTATTATGATTCATATAAACTCTCTCTTTCCAGATTTCGTATTTCTTATAAAGATATAGCCTGACGGCGAGAAAGTCAACCGGTTTCACAGATTTTTCAGCTTTTGTTTATGATTCAGAGCCATGCACATGCCCGTAAATATGTACCGTATGCTTGCATACAGGGACATATTTCGGTGCATGTATAGGGCGAGCAGCCCTACATGAGCAAAAGGAAAGCCTCATAGAGGCGGTTTTGCGAATGTGGCTCTGAATCATGATTCGCGAACCGCATCCTTCATGCTTTTTACAAACTCTGCTACATGGGAAGGCGCCTCTTTGCCGTATTTTTCCACTAACTTAACAATGGCGGAACCTACGATGACACCATCTGATTTCTCGGCCATATTCGCTGCCTGCTCCGGGTTGGAGATACCAAAACCAATGGCAGCCGGGATGTCGGAGGCTTCTTTTACCAGCTTTACCATGGCTCCTACATCGGTAGTGATGACGTTTCGCATACCGGTAACTCCCAGCGAGGAGACGCAGTAAACAAAACCCTCCGCTTCTTTGGCAATCATGGCAATGCGCTCATGGGAAGTAGGCGCAATGAGGGAGATGAGATCCATACCCTGCTCACGGAATGCCGGAGCAAATTCTTCTTTTTCTTCAAAGGGCACATCCGGCAGGATGAGACCATCCATCCCCACTTCCGCTGCCCGCTTTGCGAATCGCTCGATGCCATAAGAGTACACGACATTTGCATAGGTCATAAATACCATGGGAACGGTCACTTCTTTTCGAAGTTCTGCTACCATATCAAAGATTTTATCGGTGGTCACGCCGCCTTTCAAGGCACGTAAATTTGCTCCCTGGATCACCGGTCCTTCTGCCGTCGGATCCGAAAATGGAATTCCAAGTTCCACAAGATCGGCTCCGTTATCCACCATGACTTTTACAATTTCCTTCGTTGTCCCCAGATCCGGGTCTCCGCAGGTGATAAACGGGATAAATGCTTTTCCGTTCTGAAACGCTTCTTTGATTCTACTCATGGATATCCTCCCCTCTGTAACGGGCAATAGCCGCACAGTCTTTGTCTCCTCTTCCGGAAATAGTGATGACCATCACCTGGTCTTTGTCCATCTTCGGCGCCAGCTCTCTTGCATAGGCAACTGCATGGGCACTTTCAATGGCCGGAATAATCCCTTCCATTCTGCTTAAATATTCAAAGGCATCCACTGCCTGATCGTCGGTGATGGCTACGTATTCTGCCCTTCCTGTGTCATGAAGCCATGCATGTTCCGGTCCGATACCCGGATAATCAAGTCCCGCTGAAATGGAATATACCGGTGCAATCTGACCGTATTTGTCCTGACAGAAATAGGATTTCATACCGTGGAAAATACCGAGTTTTCCAGTAGCAATCGTAGCTGCCGTCTCGAAAGTATCGATTCCCCGGCCTGCTGCCTCGCAGCCAATAAGACGCACATCTTGATCCTCAATAAAATGATAAAAGGTTCCAATCGCATTGGAGCCGCCGCCCACACAGGCCAGCACTGCATCCGGAAGTTTTCCTTCTGCTTCCAGACACTGTTCCTTGATTTCTTTGGAAATGACTGCCTGAAAATCACGGACAATGGTAGGGAAGGGATGAGGGCCCATGACAGACCCAAGCACATAATGGGTATCGGATACCCGGTTGGTCCACTCTCTCATCGTCTCGGATACCGCATCTTTTAAGGTTCCCGTTCCTGAGGATACCGGGTGTACTTTGGCACCCAGCAGCCGCATTTTATACACGTTCAGTGCCTGGCGCTCCGTGTCTTCTTTCCCCATGAACACTTCGCATTCCATGCCCATGAGGGCTGCTGCTGTGGCGGTTGCCACACCGTGCTGTCCTGCTCCGGTCTCTGCAATGACTCTGGTCTTGCCCATTTTCTTTGCCAGCAGCACCTGTCCCAGTACATTGTTGATCTTGTGGGCGCCGGTGTGATTGAGATCCTCCCTCTTTAAATAGATCTTCGCGCCGCCCAGATCTTCCGTCATTTTCTTTGCATAGTAAAGTCTTGACGGTCTGCCTGCATAGTTATTTAAAAGATCGTTAAGCTCTGCCTGAAACTGCGGATCCTCTTTATAATGATTATAGGCTTCTTCCAGCTCAATGACTGCATTCATGAGGGTTTCGGGGATATACTGTCCGCCGTGAATTCCAAAACGTCCTCTGGGTGTATTCTTTTCCATCTTATCTGCTCCTTATGATTTCTATGATATCCCGGATTTTGCCAAAATCCTTTTCTTTCTCTGTCTCTACACCGGAACTTACATCCACTCCCCAGGGAACAAACCGTTCCAGTGCTTCTTCTATATTTTCCGCCCGTAATCCCCCTGCCAGAAGATAGGGTCTTGCGGGAACCTGTTCTTTTAAAAGCTGCCAGTCAAAGCAGCTGCCGGTGCCGTAACCATTATCAAGAAGGATCCGGTCTGCCCCACTGCTCTGGGCCTTCGCCAGCGTTTTCGTATCCCGGATTTTAAAGGCTTTCCATATCTCGGCTTTCGGTGCCAGTACCCGAAGTTTTCGGATGTCTTCTTCGGTCTCCGCCCCGTGAAGCTGTGCGATCTCAATCAGTCCTTCTTCTATATAAGAAGCGACCTCCTCCATGGGAACATTGACAAAGACGCCCACCGCCGGGATCTTATGGCTCAGCTTTTCCCGCAGCCGCTTCATCATTTCTCTGTCCACATAACGGTGACTGGGTGGATAAAAGACAAACCCTGCATAATCCGGTCCTGCAGTATTTACATAATCCACATGCTGTTCCCTGTATAATCCGCAGATCTTAATCCTGGTTCTGCTCATCTGCTGCCTCCCGGAACCGTGCCAGTTCTGTCTGCTTATCTGCTGCCCTCATGAGCGCTTCTCCTACCAGTACCGCATCTGCCCCGATGGCGGAAAGAGCTCCCACATCCGATGCATCTTTCACCCCGGATTCTGCCACGAAGACAGCCTCCTCCGGAATCAGGGAACGAAGTTTTGCGGAATTGGAAAAATCTACGGTAAAATTCTTCAGGTTCCGGTTATTAACGCCGATGACTCTCGCTCCCGCCTCCACCGCCGATGCAATCTCCGCCTCGTCATGGGTCTCCACCAGTGCCGTCAGTCCCAGTTTCTCGCAGATGGCTAGGTATTCCTTCAGCCTCTCTGTAGGAAGCAGTGCACAGATCAGAAGCACCGCGTCCGCTCCCATAAGCTTTGCCTCATAAATCTGATAGGGATCTACGGTAAAATCCTTCCGAATCATGGGAATGGAAATCGCCTCCCTGATTTCCCGGAAAATATCATCGGATCCCAAAAACCACTTTGGCTCCGTAAGTACGGACACACAGTCCGCACCTGCTGCTTCATAGGCTCTGGCAATCTCTGTATAAGGGAACTCTTCCGCAATCACGCCCTTGGATGGGGATGCTTTCTTTACCTCACAGATAAAAGACATGCCTTTCTTTTTCAAAGCCTTTTCAAACCGGAAATCTTCTTTGGGAAGATGCTCCGCCTGTGTACGGATTTCTTCCGGTGAAAGTTTCTTTTTGGCCTCCTCTACCCGGTACGCTGCATAGGCAGCCAGTTCGTCTAATATCATCTTGCAGCTCCTTATTTGTTGGATTCTTTTATAAAATCTTCCAGCTTCTGTTTTGCCTGACCGCCGTCAATGAGGGATGCGGCCAGTTCCACACCCTCACGGAAGGTATCTGCCTTACCGCCGATGTAGAGACCTGCGCCTGCATTTAAGAGAACGGCATTTCGTTTTGCTCCCTGCTCTCCATTCAGAATGTCTCTGGTAATCTGTGCATTTTCCTGCGGGGTTCCGCCCTTCAATGCATCCCTGGTTGCAGTCTTCATACCGAAATCTTCCGGCTGAATCACATAGGTACGGTATGTACCATCCTGAAATTCACAGATGGAAGTCGGCGCACAGGCGGAAATCTCATCCAGCTTATCCTGTCCATAGACTACCATACCTTTTTTCACACCCAGCTGGTACAGTACTTTTGCCATAGGCTCCAGCAGTGCTTCGGAATAAACTCCCAATACCTGCAGATTGGCGTGTCCCGGATTGGTCAGCGGTCCTAACAGATTAAAGACCGTCCGTACCCCCAGCTCTTTTCTCACCGGTCCTACGTATCTCATGGACGTATGGTATTTCTGTGCGAAGAAGAAACAGATGCCTATTTTTTTCAAAAGCTCCACACATTTCTCCGGGGAAAGATCGATGTTGACCCCCAGTGCTTCCAGACAGTCTGCCGCACCGCTTTTGGAGGATGCCGCCCGGTTTCCATGCTTTGCCACCGGGATTCCGCCTGCGGCAATGACCAGAGAAGCGGTAGTGGAAATATTGAAGGATCCGGCGCCATCTCCACCGGTTCCCACAATTTCCAGAAGATCTCCGTCATACTCTACCGGAAGTGCATGATCTCTCATGGCAGCCGCACATGCGCTGATCTCTTCAATGGTCTCTCCTTTCGCGGACAAAGCTGCTAAGAATGCAGCGGTCTGTACCTGGGAGGTCTCTCCGTTCATAATCTCGTTTACGACTGCGTTGGCCTGTTCATAGGTCAGATTATTATGGTCAATGAGTGCTGAAGTTGCTTCTTTGATCATTTCTTTAATCCTCCATCACAAAAATTTTTCAGTATTTCATATCCGTCCGGTGTCAGAATGGATTCCGGATGAAACTGGACGCCGTAGATGGGATAATCCCGATGCATGACTCCCATGATCTCGCCATCTTCGGTCTCCGCCGTGATTTTCAGTTCTTCCGGCATGGTCTCCCGAACAGCTGCCAAGGAATGATATCTGGCTGCCGGAATGGTCTTTTTCATCCCTTTAAAAATGGAACAGTCTGTATCCAGCGTCACCATGGATTGCTTGCCGTGCATGAGCTGCGATGCATAGGAGACCGTCGCGCCAAAGGCTTCACAGATGGCCTGATGACCAAGGCAGACGCCAAAGACGGGAATCTCTTTTCCCAGTTCCTTTGCCGCTTCGATGCAGATGCCTGCGTCCTTTGGAAATCCGGGACCCGGTGATAAAATAATACGCTCCGGCTTTAATGCCCGGATCTCCTCTATCGTCATCTGATCATTTCTTACCACTTTGATATCCGGGTTAATAGAGCCGATGAGCTGATACAGGTTATAGGAAAAGCTGTCGTAATTATCAATGAGTAAAATCATAAGTCCATGTCCTCCTGTGCCATCTCCAATGCTCTTCGTACGGCTTTTGCCTTGTTGATACACTCTTCATACTCTTTTTCCGGAACACTGTCCGCCACGATGCCGGCTCCGCTTCGCACGAAAACTTTTCCGTTTTTCTTATAAGCCAGCCGGATGGCGATGCAGGTGTCCAGGTTTCCGGTGAAATCAATGTATCCCACGGCTCCCCCATAGATACCTCTCTTATTGTCTTCCAGTTCATTGATGATCTCACATGCCCGGATCTTCGGTGCCCCGGAAAGGGTCCCTGCAGGAAGGATGGCGTCCACGGCATCTGCTGCATCCAGGTCTTCCCGAATGGTGCCTGCCACTGTGGAACCAATATGCATGACATGGGAGAATCGTTCCATACTCATATATTTTTCTACTTTGACAGAACCAAACTCACTGATCTTTCCGATGTCATTTCTTCCCAGATCCACCAGCATATTGTGCTCTGCCCGCTCTTTTTCATCTGCCAGCAGCTCTTCTTCCAGTTTTTGATCTTCCTCCTCGGTGGCTCCTCGCGGCCGGGTGCCCGCCAACGGAAAGGTATGAAGAGTCCGGTTCTCCAGCTTCACCAGTGTCTCCGGGGAAGCTCCGGCAATTTCCATATCGTCACTGGAGAAATAAAACATATAGGGGGAAGGATTCAGCGTTCTTAAGACCCGGTATGTATTGAGAAGGCTTCCTTCATAGTCTGCTTCCAGCCGGTTTGACAGTACCACCTGGAAAATATCCCCCTCACGGATGTAGTACTTGGCTTTCTCCACCATGCTGCAATACCGCTCTTTGTCGAACAGTGCCCGGAAATCGGAAGTGCAGCGGCCCGGTTCCAGAGGAGCCATCTCCCCATCGGAGAGGAGCCGTCTCATGGTCTCCAGCTCCACCTCTGCCTTGTGATACTCTGTCTCCAGATTCTCGCAGCGGATGTTGACGATGAGGTTCACTTTCTGACGGAAGTGATCAAAGGCAATGACCTTGTCGAACAGCATCAGCTCCACGTCTTTAAACCCTTCTTCATCCTTCGCGGTAAGCTTCAGCGCCGGTTCTGCATATTTCATGTAATCGTAGGAGAAATATCCTACCAGTCCGCCGGTGAAGGTCGGCAACCCCTCAATCCTTGAACTTTTGTTTTCTTTTACAATCTGCCGGATGTACTCGCCGGGATGCTTTGTCTCGAACACCATGGACGTTCCATTTTTGACAGTCAGCCTTCCATCCGTACAGGTTAGCTCCAGCTTCGGGTCATATCCAAGAAATGTGTAGCGTCCCCACTTTTCATTGTCCTCAATGGATTCCAGCATATAGCAGTGTCTGCTGACCCGTTTCAGTTTTCGTAATACTTCAATGGGAGTATAAAGATCCGAGTACAGCTCCGTGCTGACCGGAATACATTTGTAAAGGCCCTGTGCCGCCAATACAGAAGCTTCCTGAAAATTCGGTCTGATATTCATGGTGTTCTCCTTTCACACAATAAAAAAGTCCCTGACAGATCTCTGGTAAAATCTGTCAAGGACGAGTCATCTACATTTCCCGCGGTGCCACCTTGCTTTGCGGATCTTAAAAAATCTCCGCACTCTTACGGAATACCAACATATTCCCGGCAACTGACGTATGCCCTCACGTCGCAGAATACTCGGAAATCCATTCCTTTCCCTGCGCCCTCGGCGGTCCATTTGATTATGTGGGTTCGGTCCGGCTCTCAGCTTCCCGGGCTCTCTGTGCGTCCATCATCACCGTTATCTCCGCTTCATCGGTTTAAAGTGATACTTCATTCAATTAATTTTCTACATATTAGCAAATCTGATACTTACTGTCAAGAGAAATTGATTCATTTCATAGTGAATTGGTGTGAAAAAATTGCAGTTCAAGGTTGAGAGAATCTGCCAACAAACAGGCGATGAGAAGTGACAGTCTGTGAGCGGAACCGCTCGCGCTAAGTCCTCGATCCAGCGGTACTAACACTCAAACGTCGCTGACCGCTCGTTTTCGTGAAGTACCGGGACTGCGGACGTTCCTTTCACAGGCTGTCAGCTTCTCACGCCTGACTGCAGTACCTGTTTATCACCAGTGAACTGAATCTGACCATGCAAAAATTCCCTGTCAGTCAACAAACTAACAGGGAATTCTAGTTATTTTATTTAGATTGCTCTCGTCGCATGAGCCAGCCACTCCTGCTCTTCCTTCGGAAGATGGGGCGCGATTGCCTCATAGACGGTGTGATGATATTCATTGAGCCATGTGCGCTCCTGTTCGGTCATCCGGGCCGGGTCCACTGCATCCAGATCCCACGGGATCAGGGTCAGGATCTCAAACTCCAGGAACTGGCCATACTCGTTCTTCGGACCTTCCACACAGAGAAGTTCATTTTCCAGACGGATACCGTACTTTCCTTCCAGATAAATACCCGGTTCGTCGGTAGTTACCATACCCGGCTCCAGTTCCGCCGCATTGGCTCCCTCCGGAAGTTTCCAGCGGAATGTGTTAGGTCCTTCATGAACATTGAGAAGATAACCTACGCCATGGCCGGTACCGTGTTTGTAATCCATGCCCATCTGCCACAGCGGTGTCCGGCAGATCACATCCAGATTATAACCAGAGCATCCTTTCAGAAATCTGGCATGGGACAGATTCAGATTACCTCTTAACACTGCCGTATACATCTTCTTCTGCTCATCCGTCAGCGGTCCCATGGCAAAGGTACGGGTGGTATCGGTGGTGCCGTCCAGATAATGTCCGCCTGCATCCACCAGGAAGAAGCTCTCCGGCTTCAGCTCCACATCGGATTCCTCTGTCGCAGAATAGTGAACGATTGCCCCATGCTCACCGTATCCACAGATCGGTGAGAAGCTTAATTCCACCAGATCTTTCTGCTCACTTCTTAAAGCGGCCAGATGTTCAGCTGCGGAAATCTCTGTGATCTTCTCCTTGCCAACTTTCGTCTTCAGCCAATACATGAAACGTGTAAATGCCACACCTTCCTTTAAATGGGACTGACGAAGATTCTTCTGCTCCGTCTCATTTTTCACAGCCTTCATAAGCTCCGTCGGATTCGGACAGTTCAGAACCTCCGCTCCCTCCGGAATGCTGGTGAGCAGACGGTAGTTCACATTTCCCTGATCCAACAGTACTTTACTGCCGGCCGGAACTTTTTTGAGATCCCCATAGATCTCATCATATCCTTTGATGGCAATACCAAAGTCTGCCACATAATTTCTGATTTTCTCGGTAATGACGGACGGACGCACATACCAGGTGCATTCTTTCTTCGTCACGGTCAGGAAGGATAATACAACCGGAACGCAGGGAATGTCCCCGCCGCGGATGTTGAGAAGCCATGCAATATCGCACAAAGATGCCAGCACATGAAGATCGGCTTCTTTCTCTTCCATGGCTTTCCGTACACAAGCCAGTTTCTTATCAGTAGTCTCTCCGCTCCATTTTTCTTCCAGCACAAAGAGATCTGCATCTGGTACTTCCGGGCGGTCCGCCCAGATCTCCCCGATCAGGTCTTCTTCTGTGAAAAGAGAAGCTCCATTTTCTTCTGCTGCCTTTGCAAATGCCAAGGCACGGGATGCACCCATGACTCTTCCGTCAAATCCCAGCTTCTCGCCTTTTTCCAGGTGTTCCTGTATATATTCTTCTACGGTCGGCACGCTCGGCTCTCCCATACGGAACAGGCGGATCCCCGTCCCCTGAAGCTGTGCCTCTGCCTGCAGGAAATATCGTCCGTCAGTCCACAGCCCCGCATCATCCTGTGCAATCACTGCCGTACCGGCAGATCCGGTAAAACCGGTAATAAAGGCTCTTGCCCGGAAATGCTCACTGACATACTCCGACTCATGGCAGTCTGTGGACGGCACCACATACATTGCCACGCCGGATGCTTTCATTTTCTCTCTTAATGCCTGTACACGCTCTTTGACCGTCATATGCTTTACCTCTCCCAGTCCGCTTTCTGGAATGCCTTATATCCTTTGTATGCCTCATAAATATCTGCTTTGCTGGAGATCTCCCACGGACTGTGCATGCTCAGGAGAGCCACGCCGCTGTCAATGACATCCATACCGTAGTTGGCAGTAATATAGGCGATAGTTCCTCCGCCGCCCTGATCCACTTTTCCAAGCTCCGCAGTCTGCCAGCAGACATTACTGTCGTCCATCACTTTCCGCAGTTCGCCGATATATTCTGCGCAGGCATCATTGGAACCGGATTTTCCTCTGGAACCAGTATATTTGTTGAATACCATACCTCTTCCCAGGTAAGCGATATTTTTCTTTTCAAATGCAGACGCATAGTTCGGATCAAATGCCGCACTTACATCAGAAGACAGCATATGAGAATGCTGCAGACACCTTCTCAGTGCCAGATCGGAATACTGTCCGGTCAGATTCAGTACCTCTGCCACTACATTTTCAAAATAACGGGACTGCATGCCGGTGGCACCCATGCTGCCGATCTCTTCCTTGTCAGTCAGCAGGCATACTGCCGTGTAAGCCGGTTTGTCCGCATGCAGCTGTGCCAGGAGAGACGTAAACCCACAGATTCTGTCATCCTGTCCATAACCCATAATCATACTGCGATCCAAACCAAAATCTCTTGCCTGACCTGCCGGAACGGCCTCCAGCTCTGCAGAGAGAAAATCCTCTTCTTCCATGCCGTATTCTTTCTTCAGATACTCCAGCAGCGTCTTTTTGATAAGTTCTTTCTTCTCCTCATCTTTTTCTTCCGGATCTTTCCATGGACGGCTTCCGACGATGATGTTAAGGTTCTCGCCTTCTACCACAACAGCCGCTTTCTTCTGCATCTGCTCACCGGACAGATGAATCAGAAGATCAGAAATTCCAAGAACCGGATCTTCTGCCTTCTCGCCAATGGCAAGTTCAATGACAGTTCCGTCTTTCTTTACCACTACACCATGGAGTGCCAGCGGAATGGATGCCCACTGATATTTCTTGATGCCACCATAGTAATGGGTATCCAGAAGTGCCATCTCTCCATCCTCGTATAACGGATTCTGTTTCAGATCCAGACGCGGGGAATCAATATGGGCGCCCAGAATATTCATACCTTTCTCCATTGGCTCTGTACCGATCTCGAAAAGTACCACCAGTTTTTTCTTGTGTACAGCATATATTTTGTCTCCGGCCTTCAGCTGCCTGCCAGATGCAACTGCTTCCTCCAGAGAAATATAGCCGTGTTCCTTTGCCATTTCTACCGTCAGCTGCGCACACTCACGCTCCGTCTTTCCTTCGGAGATAAATCTGCGATACTGCTCTGTTACCTGTCCCAGTTCCTCCAGTGCTTTCTCATCATAGGTATTCCATGCGTTTTTACGTTCCATATCTTCTCCTTACAGATCTTCCAGATTTTCTTTTAATTTATCCATAAAGCCTTTTTTCTTCGGCTTTGCTCCGTTCTCTGCTTTCTGATTCAGCGTATTGCCATTCTCGCGGTCATACTCTTTCAATGCCTCTTTTGCCCCATGGCTTAAGGTAGTCGGAACTTCCACTACCAGGGTGACATAATGATCTCCTCTGGTACTCTTATTTCTAAGAGACGGCATGCCTTTTCCGCGCAGACGGATACGGGTATCGGTCTGGGTACCCGGTTTCACATCATACTCTACTTCACCGTCTACGGTCTTAATACGAATCGTTCCTCCAAGAGCTGCTACCGGGAAACTAATAGGTACCGTAGAGAATATATCCATATCCTGTCTCTGGAAAATCGGATGCCGGGATACGATTACCTCTACCAGAAGATCACCTCTCGGACCGCCGTTGGTGCCCGGTTCTCCCTTTCCTCTGATACGGATGCTCTGACCATTGTCAATACCTGCCGGAATCGTAACAGCAATCTTCTTTTTACTGGACGTATAGCCGGTTCCGTAGCAGTTCGGACATTTGTCTTTGATAATCTTACCGGTTCCGTTACAGTCCGGGCAGGGACGTACATTCTGCACCATACCAAAGAGAGACTGCTGGGTGTAGACCACCTGTCCTTTTCCGCCACATTTCGGGCAGGTCTGGGGGGTAGTGCCCGGTTTTGCACCGGTACCATGACAATTCTCGCACTCATCTTTCAAAGTCAGCTCCAGCTCTTTGTCACAGCCTTTCACCGCTTCATCAAAGGTAATCCGCACACTGGCACGCAGATCCGCACCTCTCATGGGGCCATTGCTGTTTCTGCGGCTGCGTCCGCCGCCGCCAAAAATATCGCCGAAGATATCACCAAAAATATCGCCCATATCGGCGCCGTTAAAGTCGAATCCGCCGTAACCACCGGCTCCGCCGCCTCCCTGCTCAAAGGCTGCGTGGCCAAATTGATCGTACTTTCTTCTCTTGTCTGCGTCACTTAATACGGCATATGCCTCGGAAGCCTCTTTGAATTTCTGCTCTGCTTCTTTATCTCCTGGATTCATATCCGGATGATATTTCTTTGCCAGTTTTCGATATGCGCTCTTGATGGCTGCGTCATCCGCATTCCGGTCTACGCCAAGAACCTCATAATAATCTCTCTTCGTCTCTGCCATAACTTTTCCCTTTCGAATTGCTGTGAGCTGAAATTCATCCGCACACGCAAAAAACAGTGGGGAGTTTATCGCTCCCCCACTGCTTTATTTTTATTTTCATCCTGTTCCGGATTAAACCTCGCGGTAATCTCCGTCTACCACGTCATCTGCCGGACCGGAAGTACTCTGTCCTGCGCCGCCCATATCCGGACCTGCGCCCTGCGGACCTGCACCCTGTGCACCTGCGGTCTGCTCATACATCTTCTGGAACAGTTTCTGTGCTGCATTCATCAGATCCTCTTTACCGGATTTCAGTGCATCGATGTCTGCATCGGAAATGTCAGTCTGGTTTGCAGTTCTGTCTACAACTGCTTTCAGGGCATTGATCTTATCCTGAACAGCTGCTTTCTCAGAAGCGTCGATCTTATCTCCTGCTTCCTCCATTGCCTTCTCAGTCTGGAATACCATTGCATCTGCATCATTTCTTGCATCAATGGCCTCTTTCCGTTTCTTATCCTGTGCCTCGAACTCAGCAGCTTCTTTGACTGCCTTGTCGATATCGGAATCAGACATGTTGGAACCAGCGGTAATGGTGATGTGTTGCTCTTTTCCGGTACCCAGATCCTTAGCGGATACATTTACGATACCGTTGGCATCAATATCAAAGGTAACCTCGATCTGCGGAACTCCACGTCTTGCAGGCGGGATTCCATCCAGACGGAACTGGCCGAGGGATTTGTTGTCTTTCGCAAACTGTCTCTCACCCTGTACAACGTTGATGTCTACAGCGGTCTGGTTATCAGCTGCGGTGGAGAAGATCTGGCTCTTCTTAGTCGGGATCGTGGTATTTCTCTCGATCAGACGGGTTGCAATACCTCCCATGGTCTCGATGGACAGGGACAGCGGAGTAACATCCAGAAGAAGGATATCACCGGCACCTGCATCTCCTGCAAGTTTACCACCCTGAATGGAAGCACCGATTGCCACACACTCATCCGGGTTCAGAGATTTGCTCGGCTCATGTCCGGTCAACTGTTTTACTTTATCCTGTACTGCCGGGATACGTGTGGAACCACCTACCAGCAGGACTTTACCAAGTTCAGACGGGCTGATACCTGCATCACGGAGAGCTGCCTGTACCGGGTTAGCAGTACGCTCTACCAGATCGTGAGTCAGCTCATCAAATTTTGCTCTGGTCAGGTTCATATCAAAGTGAAGCGGGCCGTCTGCGTTCATGCTGATGAACGGAAGGTTGATGTTGGTTGTTGTGGAAGCGGACAGCTCCTTCTTAGCCTTCTCAGCTGCTTCTTTCAGTCTCTGCAGTGCCATCTTGTCGTTGCCAAGATCTACACCGTACTGTTTCTTGAATTCAGAGATCATATAATCTGTGATCTTCTGGTCGAAGTCATCACCACCCAGATGGTTGTCACCTGCAGTAGCCAGAACCTCGATAACGCCGTCACCGATCTCGATGATGGAAACATCGAAGGTACCGCCGCCAAGGTCGTATACCATGATCTTCTGCTCTTTCTCATTGTCAAGGCCGTATGCCAGTGCTGCAGCGGTCGGCTCATTGATGATACGTTTTACATCCAGTCCTGCGATCTTACCTGCATCTTTGGTTGCCTGTCTCTGTGCGTCATTGAAGTATGCCGGAACAGTGATAACTGCCTCGGTTACTTTCTCGCCCAGATAGTTCTCTGCATCTGCTTTCAGCTTCTGCAGGATCATAGCGGAAATCTCCTGCGGAGAATATTTCTTTCCTTCGATGTCTACTTTATAATCAGTTCCCATATGTCTCTTGATGGAAGAGATGGTTTTCTCGGAGTTGGTAACTGCCTGACGTTTTGCCGGCTCTCCTACCAGACGCTCACCAGTCTTTGTAAATGCTACGATAGACGGTGTTGTTCTTGCTCCTTCTGTATTTGCAACAACCGTAGGTTTTCCACCTTCCATTACGGCTACACAAGAGTTCGTTGTTCCTAAGTCAATACCAATAATCTTGCTCATTTCTTTTTCCTCCTGAAAATACTAAATCTTATAGACCACAGCGCGTTAGCTCGCTGCTCATTGCTTACGCGTCAGTTTACAACTTTAACCATGCTGTGACGAAGCACTGCATCTTTATATTTATAACCCTTCTGGAATTCCTCAGATACTGTATTTTCTCCAAGTTCCTCATCCTCCGCATGCATCACTGCATTATGGAAATTCGGATCAAATTCCTGGCCCACCGCTTCGATGGGGGTTACGCCCAAATCTGTAAGAACCGTGATCAGCTGTTTATAAATCATTTCCATTCCGCTGGCTACCGGTCCATCTTTCTGATCTTCCGGAATACTCTTCAAGCCTCGCTCAAAGTTATCTACTACCGGAAGCAGTTTCTCGATCACATCTCTTGCTCCCACCATGTACATCTGGGATTTCTCCTTTTCTGTACGGTTTCTGAAGTTTTCAAACTCTGCAAGCTGACGTTTTACTTTATCGGTCAGTTCTGCGATCTGTTCATCTTTCTTGTCTTTTTTCTCTTTCTTCTTTCCGAAGAATCCTTTTTTGTCAGGTTCCGCATCGGCTTTTGTTTCTTCTGTCTCGGCCGTCTCAGTGGCTTCTGCTTCAGCAGTATCTTCTGCTTTTACTTCTTCCTCCTGAATCTCCGGTTCCTGTTCCATTGTCTTGTTTTCTTCCACCGTTGTTCCGCCTTTCTATTTATGAAAAACATCATCCAGCTGATCCATCATGGCTTTCAGCTTACCCATAACGTTCTCGTAATCCATTCTCTTGGGACCAATGATTCCAATGGTACCCTGAAGCCCTTCGCCCAGTTCGTAGGTTGCCGTGACAACACTGCAGTCCTTCATGGATTTTACCGGTGTCTCATTACCGATATATACCTGAATTCCTTTTTCGTCTTTGTTCAGTGTGTCTGTAACCAGATCTACCAGGTTCTGCTTCTCCTCCAGTGTCTGTATCAGTTCACTGGCCTTTCCGTTCTCACTTAATTCCGGATAACGGAAAATGTTTGTGGCCCCGCCGGTGTAGATCTCCATTCCCTCATCGGAATGAATCGCTTCGGCGACTGCATCCACCACATCACTGACGATGTTGCTGTGAATACCGGCCTGTTCTTTCATGCTGGAAATCATCTGAAGATTGATTTCCTGAATGGTCTTTCCATTCAGCATGGTATTCAGCAGGATATTAAGCTTCAGAATACTTTCATCACTCAGTTTCTCACAGACCGGTAAGAGTTTGTTGCGGATCACATTTCCTTCCGCTACAATCACCGCCAGGATCTGATTGGCATCCACACGGGACAACTGAATGAATTTCAGTTTGTTCTGATGATACTGTGGAGTGGAAACCATCGTGGCATAATTGGTATCATTTGCCAGGATCTTTACCACCTGCTTCAGCACACTTTCCAGCCGGTCGGTACGCTGAACCATCAGTTCCTGAAGTTCCGTCACTTCCCGGTCTTTTTCCTGCATCAGGTAATCCACATACAGCCGGTATCCTTTATCGGAAGGAATTCTTCCGGCGGAAGTGTGGGGTTGAATGATATAACCCATCTCTTCCAGATCCGACATCTCATTGCGGATGGTAGCAGAGGAAAGCTTCAGATCCGGATCCTTCGATATGGTTCTCGATCCTACCGGTTCTCCGGTCTCCATGTAATTCCGGATAATCACATTTAAGATTTTTTTCTTTCTCTCATCCAGTTCCATGGGTTATGCTCCTTTCCTCTGCTTGTTAGCACTCGACATGTAAGAGTGCTAACATTTCCTGTAACTTAAGATAGCACTCTCTATAGTGCTTTGTCAAGTGTATTTTATATTTTTTTATGAAGAATTTGTGAACAGACAATCAGGTCGAAGTGACAGCCTGCCCAGCATATCTATAAACAAAAAACCACGCGGAAAATTATAAAATCCACGTGGTTCTGATTTTTATTCTTCTGTATCTTCTGTATCCTCTTCCGCTTCCGTATCCGTTCCGGCCTGACCGTCCTGGGAGCGTGTTTTCAGGAAGGTATATTCTCTCTGTGCATCCGCATCATCCGGATAGCTTTCCAGATAGATCTCCATCTTCTGAAGGGCGGTATCAAAATCTCCCTGCTGTTCATAGACAGTGATCTCCGATGCCATCAGTTTTTGCAGACATCCGCCGTTTCCCATGGAAATTCCCGCCTGCAGGGTGTCCAGTGCACCAGTGTAATCACCCTGTGCCAGCTGATAAGCCGCCACCCGTTCATAAGCTTCCTGATGCGTAACTTCTTCACCATCCAGATAACTCTGATAGAGGGTAATGGCATAGTCTGTATTTCCCATCTCCCGGTACAGCTCTGCCTGCCAATAAATGCCTTCCGGATTACCTTCCTTGGAAGCTGCCTCCAGATAGGTCTTGGCATTTGTATCATCTTCCATATAATAAGAAAGTCTTCCCAGCATTACTTTATTCTTCTTAGAGGTAAGACTCATCGCCTTGGTAAAATCTGCTTTTGCGGCTTCTGCATTTCCTGCCTCCCGATAGAGAAGTCCTCTGGTTGTATAAATCTCCGCACTCTCCTTCAGGTCCAGAATGGCACTGCAGGTGGCAATGGCATCCTCTGTATTTCCTGCATAATACTGTGCCGATGCTTTATATGCCGCAATATCCAGTTCCAGACTGCCTGCATGCATATCGGCAAGTTCCAGGGCCTCATTATAGGAAGCGATGGCGTCTTCATAGCTGCCTTCCCGCGCCTGTTCCATGCCCTGGGTTCGTAAAGCCAGCTGCTGTTCTTCTGTCTTTTTATTCGTACCGCAGCCAATCAGAAGCCCCATACACAGAACAGTCACTGCCAGCATAGTCCGCTTTATCTTTTTTCCTTTCATAGCTCCTCCTTATCCCAGAATTCCCGGTTCATGGTACACGCCAGAACCAGTTTTCTTGGAAGCCGTTCATAACGCTGTCCCAGTTTGTAGCCCAGGAGCTTTCCTGCGCTCTGGGTCACCACCTGGATCATCAACCACGGTTTTCTGATTTTAATACAATAAGAAAGACTCCTTTTTACCAGACGTATGCCTTCAGATTCCGAACGAATGCCGCCAAAGATTTCCGGATGCATAGTCTGGGATACTGCCAGATCAAAATTCCGGTGAAACTGCTGCAGGGCACTGTAATTGTGAGAATGCACCACCTGTGCATCTGCACAGTAGGCAATTCGACCACCTGCCTTTATAATGGTTCCTGCATAAATCATATCTTCATTAAAAATAGTCCGTTTGACAAATCCACCCAGTTCTTTGTATTTTTCCCGTCTCCACGCAGCACAGACATTAGAGCAGAAAAAAGTCTTAATCCCCAATACCGGAAGATCCTCTTTTCCTTTGATCTTGCTTTCATCAGGGTAATTAAAACTGCGGGTGTATTTTTCCACTTCCCTGCAATTTTCCTTCGGCAGCTGCCTTCCATAGGCCGCCCATACGGAAGGATCTGCAAATGGTTTCAGCAATTCTTCCACCAGATGTTCATCCGCCGGCATAGCATCCTGCGTAAGACAGATCACTACGTCTGCCTCCGAGAGGCGAATGCCCTGATCTCTGGTACCGCCATGATCAAATTCCTGCTTTGTCACATGATGAACTTCCACATTTTCGTATCTTTCCGGAAGCTCTGCCGGGAAATGTGCTTCCTCTGTATTCATCAGAATGATCTTCCCTGCCAGTATCGTCTGGTCAGCCAGACGGCTCAGCAGTTCTCCTAACTCTGCCCCCGGACGATAAACCGGAATTACAATATCCGCTGTCATCAGTTTCTCCTGTTTTCTGCAATTTTCTATATTAGAAACAAAGCGAGGGAACTTCACGAATCCCTCGCTTCTATTCATTCACTATTTTTTAATATCCTGTCTCAGAATTGATCTTTGAAGAGATCTCTGTTACCTCATTGGATGGCTGATAATCAGCGTTGCCAAAGAGATACTCATGAAGCTGTTTTACGTTCTCTTCCAGATTTACCGGAACAACACAGGAACCTTTTCCTTTGACGGTTGCATTTGCTTTATCAAACGGGAATCCGGTGGTGTCCACAATATCGTAGGTCAAAAGCTGCGGAGCCATGGCTACCAGCTCATCGTTGGTATAGTTGGTTGCAATCAGCGGGAATACAGCATCAATGATATCATTAACTTTGCTGATATCCATCTTCTTTGCCTTGCTTACCAGCTGCATGATCACTTCGCGCTGACGCTCCGTACGTTTGAAATCGTCTCCTGCAGTGTAACGGATACGGCAGTAGGAAGTCGCCTGTACGCCATCCAGTGTCTGAAGTCCTGTACTGGTCAGCGGCTGCGTCTGGATACCTGTTACCTTGGATGTCTCAACAATATAGTTGTTCAGATGTTCAATCTCGGCATCATCTACATCGATGTCGATACCACCCAGCAGATCTACTGTCTTGGTCAGTGCAGCGAAGTCTACGCTGACATAGTACTCAATATCCAGGTCCAGGTTCGTGTTCAGCATACTGATGGCCTGTGCCGGACCGCCAGAGGAATATGCGCTGTTACATTTATTATATTTACCATTGGTCAGATTCAGATAAGTATCACGATATACACTGACCAGTTTTACTTCCTTGGTATCATTGTTAATGCTCGCAATAATAATGGTATCGCTTCGATTTCCACTTCCAAGCTGTCCCGCTTCACGGGTATCAAGGCCAAACAGTGCGACGGTAGTGTAACCTTTCATGGTTTCCATCGTGGATTCCTGCAGAGATTCATTTACTTCAATCTGATCCTGCTCTACCTTCGGCTTCTGAATCTTATCCAGTTTGCTTACTACCCAGAATCCCAGCACAAGAATCAGAATCACTGCAATCTCAATGCCGAAAATCATCATCCGCTTTTTCTTTTTGGATGCTCTCTTCTTAGAACCTCCTCTGCTTCTGCCTGATGCAGATTTTGCAGAAGACGTTTTCTGATGAGATGCATTTTTTTTCGAAGTCGTCTTTTTCAAAGTTTCTTTTGCCATAATTCATCCTTTCTACGCCTGCTAATAAGCATTCTTATTTACAAAGCCTTTGAAGAACGTTAGAAACAGGATCTTAAAATCCAGTCCCATGGTCCAGTTCTCAATATAGTACAGGTCGTATTCAATACGCTTTTTGATCGATGTGTCCCCCCGGTAGCCGTTGACCTGTGCCCATCCGGTCAGTCCCGGACGCACCTGATGCTTGATCATATACCTTGGAATCTCCTCCCGGAACTTTTCCACGAAAAAAGGACGCTCCGGTCTTGGTCCCACCAGGCTCATGTCACCCTTCAGGATATTGAACAACTGCGGCAGTTCATCGATACTGGTCTTCCGGATGATTTTTCCCACGGTTGTCACGCGAGGATCATTCCGGACAGTCCATGCCCGCTTTTCACTTTTTTCAGACTGTACTTCCATGGAACGGAACTTATACATCTGAAATGTCTGGTTATGGAGTCCTACCCGCTCCTGCTTATATATGAGCGGCCCTTTGGATGTTATTTTTACCAAAATGGCCGTAACCAGCATAACCGGCGAAAAAATGATGATAGCAACAATGGCTCCAACAATGTCCACTGTCCGCTTACATACCATATTAAAGGTATTAGTCAGCGGCACGTGCCGGATATTGATCACCGGAAGGCCCAGAAGATCTTCCGTATATGGTCTCGTCGGTATGATATCATTATAATCCGGAACAAATTTTGTATGCACACCGGATTTTTCGCAGATCGCTACGATCCGCTTCAATTTATAGTATTCCCGGAGCGCCAGCGTAAGAGCAATTTCATCCAGCCGGTTGTTCTCCAGAATCGTTTCCAGTTCATCCGTAGGTCCCAATACTGGTACCCCTTTATAGGTGTAACCGGATTCCTTATTGTCATCCAGAATTCCGCAGACCCGGTAACCCCACTGAGGGTTGGCATAAATGCGGTCAATAAAGGACTCAGCCGCACTGCTGTACCCCACAAAAATAATATGCCGTAAATTAAATCCGCTGCGTCGGATCTTCTTCAGCACGATCCGGATTGCATTCCGGACCAGCAGTTCCATCACAATGTTGACCACATAAAAATAGAACAACATGGTTCTGGAATACTCATAGGCATATCCATTATATTCTCTCAACAGGAAGAATACAGCCATGACGATCAGAAGTCCCACCGTGTTGGCTTTACATATATTTCCTGACTCCAGTCTCCGACCCTGTACCCGCTTGGCGGTATACATGTTAAATGCCAGATAGAGCATCAGATATAACGGAACAATTCCAAATAATGCCACCATATACAGGGCAAAGCCCAGTCCTGGCGGATCCTTCAGAATCAGAAACTTGTAGACCCAGGCCAGAATATATGATATGCAAATGACGGCGGCATCAATCACCACATGAAGCCGGTTAAAGTACCGCTGGTTATCCTTAATCACAAACTCTCACCTATGTTTCCCCCTTCGCTCTATCCGAAACTCTTACAGATGTTTCCCTACACCAGACGGAAAATATTTCTCCATAACTCTAGTTGAATGCCAAAACATATGGAAATATGTCTGGCTCCAAAGACAACTCTTCGCCCCGGATTCGCTCTGCACAGCCGGATGCCTCTTACGAAACCTTCCCGGTAATCCCTGCCCAGACCTTTTTTCACGAAAAAAAGATACTTTATCAGAAAACCCGCCAATAAAAGCGGAGCATTCACAACAAGCTGAAGCAGCGGCATATTTTTGTATAGAAGATATACATTATTTCCCGCTGCATGTATTACTTTAAAATGATTGTATCTTGACCCGCTGGTCCCACTCCCCACATGGAGAACCCGGGCCCTCGGCTCATACCAGTTCACATAACCGGCAAGCTTTGCCCTGTAAGAAATATCCAGATCTTCCAGGTAAGCAAAATGCGCCTCGTCAAACCCGCCCAGCTTCAATACCAGGCTTTTCCGGTAAATCGCGGCACCTGCGCAGGATGAAAAGATCCTGCCACTCTTCTGATACTCCGATGCCGGTTTTCCCTTTCCTCTGGCAAATGCCCAGCCCAGCCCACAGAAAAAATCTCCCGCATCATCCGTAAGCTCCGGATTCTGATACTGGAGCATGCAGGCCTGGCAGGAAAATCTCCTCTGGTCTGCACAAATGGCATCCAATAGCTTTCTTGAAAAATCCGGCTTTACTTCCGTATCATTATTCAAAAGTATGACATATTCACTCTCTGCAGCCTGAAATCCTTCATTGACCGCCCGGCAAAATCCATAGTTCTGATCCAGACAAATCAACTTGCAGAAAGGAAATTCTTTTTTGATATAGTCCTGGCTTCCATCAGTGGAACCATTATCCACCACCATTACTTCCGGATGAATGTTCTTCTGCTCCTGTATGGATTTCAGACATCCTTCCAGATACGATATCCCATTATAATTAGGAATTACGATACTCACATCCGGCATCTGTCAATCCTCTTTCCGGTGATAATCACGGATTCTGAAATCCGTATTGTCCAGTGACAGATTGCTGTTGTAAAATCTGTCCGGCATCTGAAGCAGACTTTTCCACTTCTTTGCAAACTGAGCAGCCGGTCTTGCGCCCTGCTTTCTTCCTCTCTGATGGTCCTGAAGAATCACAGCAATTCCCGGCTCGTAAACATTTCTGTAACCCAGCTTTTCCAGCTTCAGGCACAGATCCACATCCTTCATGCGATCTTCCACATCTTCTGAAAAGCCGCCTGCCTTCAAAAACAGTTCTCTTCTGAGCATCATGGCTTTTCCTGAAACTGCATGACAGTTTTGCTGCAAAATTGCTTTATGGAAATATCCTGTATATCCCGCCTTCAGACCTTCAAAAGCATCTCCGACAGTTCCTTTCAGACCCAGCACTTTGATTCCATACCAAAGTCTTCGCCTGTCATCATACACACGTCCACCCACGGCGCCAATATCTGCCCGCTGTGCGCTTCCCAGAAACAAATCCATAAAACCACGCGTAATATTGCCTGTTCTTCCATCCAGGAATAACAGATAATCACTGTCCATTTTCTCTGCCAGGCTGGAAAATGTTACAAATTTATTACAAGCGCTATTACAATATACTACTTTTATGGGTGTTTGTCTATGTTCTTTTATAAAATTCAGAATTATTTTGTTTTTCTTCGGATTCTCTAAAAGCACCAGGATTTCATAATTCGAGTAACCAGCCTGCCTGGAAGTCATCCTTGCAAGGCGCTTTAACGTGCCTGCATCCCGCACATTGAGAAGTACAATAGTGACTTTTGGCGTCTCTGCAGGCATATAGCAGACTCTGTAGAATCCCGGATTATCCATGCACTGTACGGCAGCCCTCATACTAGTCCGCTTCAGATGTTCTTCCAGCGCACGTCTTCCTGCCTCATATGCATACATCTTACTCTCCGGGTTTCCTGCCGTAGAAGTCGGATGACATCTCCAGTGATAGAGTACCCGTGGAATATGGTCAATCTCCTGTGCCAGTTCACTGCATCGGAGAATAAAATCATAATCCTGCGCCCCGTCAAAAGACTCCCGGTATTTGCCCGCCTGCTCCATCAATGTCCGTTTTACCATCAGGAAATGGCAAATATAATTGTTGGTACGTAAAAGATCCGGGTTAAAATCCGGTTTAAAATGGGGCTGGAAAAAGGTAGCAGAGTCGAAGCTTACCTTATCTTCATCCGTGTAGATCATATCTGCTTCCGGATGGGTCTGCAGCCATTTGACCAACTCAAACAGTGCATGTTCTTCCAGAAAATCATCATGATCCAGAAGCGCCACATACTCTCCTGTGGCAAGATCCAATGCCGCATTGGTATTTCCCGCAATACCAAGATTCTTTGGAAGCTTTTCATAGCGGATCCGGGGATCCTGCGCTGCATACGCTTCCAGAATCTTCTGTGGTCCATGGTCTTCCTCACTTCCGTCTGCCAGGCAAAGCTCCACATTTCCATAGGTCTGGTTCAGTACGGAATCCACCATCTCACGCAGGAAAGTCTCCGGCGTTTTGTAAACCGGAACTACCACACTGATCCTTGGTGCATATGCAAAATGATGCTCCCGCTGCAGCTCCTTTTCGCTGTCAGCAGGCCGCTCAGAAATCATCCACTGTTGATAATCCCGTTCCAGAATATCCCGTTCCAGACGTTCTTTTGCTTTCAGATATAATTTAGAAAGTCCGTAGTTCTTCACATAGTGATAACCACGTTTCGCATAATCTGCTTTCATATATTAAAAGGTAACCTCACCATCATGTGCAATCAGGGATGCCCCGATCATTCCTTCTAAAGCTGCCACTTCAGATACCAGTGCACTCTCATCTTTGACCCGAAGCTCTACTACCATATCCAGACGGCCTTTGGACAGGTTTCTGGATTTTACTTTATAGGATTTGCTATATTTTCCTACAATATCAAGGATCTGCTGCTCACCGTCCATCTGAGAGCTGTTGATGACCAGCATCATCGGTGCTTTGCTTACCGGAATCATATCCAGAACCAGGATAAATACAGTAACAGCCACAGAGGTAACCAGCGCTACTTCATAGAGACCTGCACCGCAAATAATTCCAATACTGATAGACCAGAACATAAATACCAGATCCATCGGATCTTTGATAGCGGTACGGAAACGCACGATAGAAAGAGCGCCGACCATACCAAGGGAAATAACCAGGTTGGACTGCATGGCCAGAATAATGGCTGCGGTGATAATAGACATGGCTGCCAGCGAAATATTAAAATTTTTAGAATAGAATACTTTTCTCGTTACCAGTCGGTAAATTGCGAACACATACAGTGCCAGAAGTGCAGACACGAACAGAGTTGCCACAATCTTTGCGGTGGTAATGTCCATGCTCGTAAATCCCTCGAGAAATGATTTTTTAAATACGTCTTTGAATCCCATCTTATGTAATCTCCTTTTCTTACATTTCTTTATTTTTTACAGGTTATATTTTCTGCATAAATAATACTTTGAAAATGCAGTTGTCCGCAGGTTGTCAAGCTGCGCCGTCTGATAAATGAAATCCGGAAGATATTCGTCATACTTGACTTCCAGAATATGCTGTCCTGCCGGCATAATCAGTCTGAGAGGAATCTGGTCCTCCAAAAACAAATCCACCCTGCTGGAACCGCGGATATCCTCATCCAGTGTTATACGGACATTTCCCAGCGGATAAATATAGGGCACACGATCATACTCCACAATTACTTTGGGTCTCATCAATGAAGTTTTCATAAGAAGTATCAGTTTGTTTAGAAGCGCCGGTGTATCTGGGGTAACCTCCGGAGTTTCCCCTGCCATCAGAGTTCTGCACTGTTCCTCGGTAAGGGGGCAGGATAGTTTCTGTGTCTTTCCCCTGACCTTCCGTTTCAGTTCCAGTGAAATCCGTTCTGCACTGTGATTGTAGATGCGGATTCGGAATTTTTCTCTTGGGTCAGTTCCCGCTTCGTTTTCCATAAAACAGCGGTCATAGTAGTCATCAAAATACAGGCTTCGGATGTTATAAATGCCATCCACCCCCGCATGAGGATCCAGCGGAATCAGTCCTGACAGCCGGCACTGCAGATTTCGCAGCTGACCGTAGGAGCAGATATACTTGAACTCATGACGAAACCTGTTCTCCATCAAAGACGGATCAAATACTTTTGGTTCCATGATTTCACTCTCATTTCTTTTACTTATTATTGTTTCAATCCTGTATCCATTCATCCATATTTTTAAAATTTTTATCAAGATAAGCAAGCCGTTCCTTCATATAAGACTGCATGCCCTCATAATCACCGTCATGCCGGCTGTCCGGCCAACGTGCTGCGTCTCTCGCAAATGCACCAGAATCCTGTACCTCATGAATGCAGTCATCCAGCATATTCTTAAGATTTTCATCTGACAGCTCATCCTGTCGGAGTTTCTGCCATCTGGCTGCCACTTTTTCCCGGATATTTCCCACATCCAGTTTTAAAAGCCGATCCAGAAACGGCCATTCCAGATAATCCTGCACATGTTCCGGCGACCACTGCACATACAGTTGTTCCCCATCATCCACATAGGTATTTCCCCAGGTCAGGTCTGTATCCCATGGCACCAGATACATCCGGTAACCGTCGGATTCCTTTTTGAAAGCAAAGAACATGTTTTTATAAATATTGTCTTCTGCATACATCATCTGCAGATACAGCCAGATGTCTGCAACGTTGTCCATATTAAGCAGCTTTTCCGCTTCTGCCCGAAACGTTTCATCGTCAGACTGGCACATTTCCACAAATGTCCGGAAACATTTCCAGTCCTCTCCATTTCCCTGACCATTTCGTCCTTTCAGTTCCATTCCGAGAACTGTCAGGTATTCAGACGGAGCAACAGAATCCATGGTCTCCGCCAGAAGTTCTCTTCCGTAAGTCCTCTTATAGAGATATTCCTGATCTGAAATTTCCAGCTGCATGCTGTCTACCGGTTCAAAGATCCCGTAAAGACCTCTGTACTCTCCGTTCACCACCAACTCCACATATTTCATGCTGGTGCCAAACCGGGTGTCATAAGGTGTATCCCATGCTCCAAGCCTGTCCCAGATCCGGGTGTTGAACTGATCCCGCACTTTCGTGCCGTCACTGTATATGGCATAAAAGATCCAGGAATCGGACTTCCTCATTCCCAGAACCTTTTCTTTGTTTTTATTGATTACACCTGTGGATGTGACAGAGATCAGATCCACCCGGTAACCCTTCTTCGGGTAAGCTCTGGTCGTCTGACCTCTCTCGTGTGCCTGAAAAACTGATTTGAGTGTCCAGTCTTCCTTTCCACAGTTTTCATAGAACTCGACGCTTCCGGCAAATACCGTATCCACATCAAGGCTCGCATCTGTCTCCATACGTACCACCGGCAGACCGGTGAATACCACATAGATTGTCGTACAGGTTCCTTCCTTTTCATTCCATGCCAGAAACGGCACTGCATAACCGGATGAAACCGTCTCCTTTTTTTCAAGACGCGTATAATCTTCCAATGGAAGGATTCCAAATTCCCCACTCTGGTCGGCAAAGGTTCCTGCTTCCCATGCATCCGTTTCCATATCTACCGGAAGATAAAATGTCAGACTTTCCCTGTCACATGCCAACAGTTCGCCTTTAAAACACAGCTGTACGGAAGTTCCGTCAAGAGTCTTCGCCAGGCGTTTCTGCAGCTTACGCGCTTCATGAACCTCACCTTTCAGAGCACCGCTCTCATAAGTGTCCTGAATTTCGGCATGTTCAGATTCATACACGAAAAAAAAGAGGGAGCCAATGAATAGCAGTACGCTGAAAAGCAGCGCCATCTTTTTTACCACTCTGTCTCTCCTGTCTATTTTATACGAAATCTTTTCGCAACTTTATTTAGAGTTTATTATATCAGCTTTGAAGAAGATACGCAACTTTACTTTTCTTTTACAAAGGCAAATCACGGTTTCACGGTCGAAGCGTTACAGAAATTAAGAAATTGTTCACTTTTCCGCAAGTCCGTATCCCTTTACTTTTCCGGGTAATCTGTGTTATGGTAAACTCAATATATTAAGTAACTATTAAGGAGACCCTGCAATGATGAAAAAAAGAGTATTGCTTCTTGCAGCCTTGCTGATGATTACAGCGGCAGGCTGCGGTAAAGCAGATTCAGAAAATACAGAACAGCCGGCCACAGAGGAAACTGTCCAGGAAGAAGTAACCCCTCCGGCCCCCGGTGAGGAAACCTGGAGCACTGCACCTTCCTACTCTGCCACCTTGATCACATCCACACCGATCCGATATCTTTCCGTTACTGTGGGAGCAACGGAATCTGATGTAAATATGACCTGGTACTCTCCTTCAGAGACCCCGGGTGAGATACTTCTTACCACTGCCGATGACACGGACTTTGCAAATGCCCAGTCCTTTCCGGCATCAGATCCCACTGCTTCGGAGATCACTTCCGGATATTATGTAAACTGCGCTGCGGTAAGCGGTCTTTCACCGGAAACAGAGTATATTTATAAAGTAGGAAATGAAGAAGGATATTCTCCGGTCTACTCCTACACCACTCCGACATTCTCCGATACCTTCCGTTTTACCGCCATCGGAGATCCCCAGCTTGGAAAGCCAGTGGATGAACTGGACAACCAGAAAACTACTTTCAAGAAAGTACTGAATAAGATCAAATACCATTTCCCGGATTCCAGTTTTCTGCTCTCTCTGGGAGATCAGGTCAACGATTACAATGACACAGAACAGTATGATGCCTTCTTAAACCAGGCGGCTCTCTACAGTCTTTCCCTGGCTCCGGTAAAGGGGAACCACGATATGGGCGGTCCGGAGTATTCCGAGCATTTCACTCTTCCGAATCAGTCAGACATCGGTACCTGTGATGACGAAGGTGACGGAGATTACTGGTTTGTGCGCGGAAATGCTCTTTTCATGGTGCTGAACGTAATGGACGAAAACAAATGGAGTGACCATGAAGAATTTATCGCGGCTGCCTGCGAAGCCAACCCGGAAGTCCGCTGGAAGCTGGTCTTTTCCCACTATTCTCCCTATAATTCTTATGAGGAATATATGGAAAAAGGCCAGGAGATGCGTCCCTATTTTCTGAAATTTGCAGATGACTATGATATCGATGCTGTGCTTTGCGGACATAATCACTGCTATATGAGAAGTTATTTTATCAATGGAGACGGAACCTGGCAGGATTACGAAAGTCCTGCTGTTGATCCGGAGGGCACCCTATATCTGACCCTTGGCTCTTCCAGCGGAAGTCTTTATCACAGACCTTCTGCCCAGGACGAAGCGGCTGTCAACGAAAAGCAGAAAAGCCCCCAGGTGACTGGTGTGCAGGTTTCTCCTGACTCCCTGACTTTCACGACTTATGATGCAGAGACCTGGGAAATCATTGATACCTATGAAATTGATAAGAGTGTCGGATAACTTTCCGGCACTACAAAAAACGGCTGCGCCAGCATCGAGGTGGCACAGCCGTTTTTGTATTCTTTTTAATTTTTCTTTTCAATAAACATCTTTCTGGTCACAAAATTGTAAACCATTACGATGGCCGTCGCACCGATCTTGGTAATCATATAATGGATGCCCATGAGATCTGTTCCCAGCCACATGCAGAGCTCGTTGACGCCAAGACCTACAATACTCAGCAAAACAAACACAATAAATTCTTTTATCTTATTTTTATCTTTGTCAGTTTCAAAAACAAAGGCCACACTTAAGATGTAGTTGACGGTTACGGATACGGAAAAGGAAACCGTACTGGAAACCATATAATTGATTCCAAACACTTCCGTCAGGAAGACCATGATTCCATAATCAATAAAGAAACATAAAACTCCCACAAAACCAAATTTAATCATCTGTTGAATTAATTTTACCATTGTTTACTCCCATTCTGATTCTGTTCCACAGATCACACTGTATAGACAGTCCGCAATCTGCTCATAGGCCGCTCTGCCCGGATGAACCGCATCTGTCGGCACTTCCTGCATTTCATCGGAATACGGATTCACCGGTTCCTCTGTCATATCAAAATTATTGGCACTGTCCACGCAGATGGATGCAGGTACAAAATACAGATACGGCTCGTCTGCAAGAATATCCTCCAGATAGGTCATCAGGTGAAACACCTTCTGGTCTTCCTCATATTTGTAGCGGTCACCATAAAGGGCATAACCTTTGTTGTTCCAGGAACCAATACCATCCTGATTCGCAGGATAAATGGTGTGCACCAGATAAATGGGCAGATCCGGATCTTCTTCATGGATATTCTTCACGATAGCCGCAATGTTATCTCCATTTTCCGTTGGATCCACATCCAGTCCATTGGTACCCAGGAACAGTTCGATGGCATCCGGATGAAATCCTGTCTTTTCTTTATAATGCCTCCAACTGAAGCTATCGGTTTCTTTATCATAGAAGGGCTGCACATCCTCATGGGGATCTTCCATGGTGTAGGGCGCATCCGTCAGATAATTGGCTGCGGAAAATCCGCGCCTTGCCTCGGTCAGGGAACCGCCTACACCTCTGGTCCCCATATAGACAATCTGATTGTCTGTACGGAGATTCAACTGTTCATAGGTAGCAGTATTGCAGGACAAACTGTCACCAATCGTCAGCAGAGAAAAGTGTTTCTGTTCCTCACTTAAGTCTTTTACCACTTTCAGCCTGGTGGAAGCTGTCGCTACCTGTGCACCATTATCATCAAAGATTGTGAAAAACAGAGGATATTCTCCGACAAGATCACTGGTCCCGGTGATGGAGAATTTTCTCTGCATATTCTTTCCTATCGCACAGGTCCATTTCACATTATAATTTGCAATCTTTGTTCCCAGAGAAGAGACCTGGGCATTGTAAAGCTCCAGTGTCACACCCTCTGCCACATAGATTTCCTCCGGGAGGAACAGTTCCACACCGACATACTGTCCTTCCTGATTTTCCACAACTCCTTTGGCATTGAGCTTCTGATTCAGTTTTTCCACTTCATATTCTCTGGCAAGTTCATGGACAACCAGCACTACTCCAAGAAAAATACAGCAGGCCGTCAAAGCCAGAATGATGCTTCGGTATGCATTTCTGATGACTTTTTCCCGTTCAATTCTTTTCATGTCTCAACCTCTAAAAGCGCAGGGTAAAATCAGAATAATCCAGTGAAAAGTTCGGATTATAATAGGGATCTCCGGCATCCAGCTGTGCTTTCCATTTTTCACGGAAATGCGCGCATTCTCTTTCATAACGGCGAAGCTTCTCGCCTTCTTCCATTCCTCTTGTCTTGGATTCATAGTGATAAAGCTCTGCAAATGGAGTGAAAATATTTAAATATCCTGCTTCTCTGAGCTTCAAGCAGAAGTCCACGTCGTTGAGAGAAATCGTAAAACTTTCATCCAGGCCGCCCACCTGATCGTAAGCAGCTCTGCTCACCATGAGGCATGCACCCGTGACAGCTGTCACATCCTGTGCATAACAAAGGCGTCCCATATAACCCAGATGCTGTCTTGGCATCTTATAATGGGTATGTCCTGCAGAACGATGGGCTCCAAGACCGATGACCACACCCGCATGCTGGATCGTATCATCTCCATAATAGAGCTTTGCCCCGGCTGCACCCACGTCTTTTCGCTGTGCATACATAAGAAGCTGCTCCATCCAGTCGGGAGTAATGACTTCTGTATCATTATTTAACAGAAGCAGATACTCTCCCCTGGTCTTACTTACACCAAAGTTGTTGATCCTGGAGTAGTTAAACTCACCTTCGTAGGTCACTACCTGTACCTGAGGCAGTGCTTCCAGTTCTTTATAATAGTCAAAGATGCTCTGTTCCTTGCTGTTATTCTCCACAACCACGATCTCGTAATTGGTCCAGGTAGATTTGTTCACGATGGACTGAATACATCTTCTTAAGTCTTCCACATGATCCTTGTTGGGAATCACAATGCTTACAAGGGGCGTTCCGGTAATGGGATATTTGATCTGGAAAATAGTCGGGAATGCTCTTGTGCTCTCCACTTCCACTTCAATGCCATAGTAATCCCGCATATGATCATGCACCGCACGTTTTGCCGCATCAATCGCATAGGTCTTTGCTCCGATATCTGCCGCCACCGACTGGGGATGAGATCTCCAGTAGTAGAGAATCTTCGGAATATGCTGTACATTCTTTGCCTCTTCCGTCAGACGTAAGATCATATCATGATCCTGGCTTCCGTCGTACTCGGAGCGGAACAGCCCGGTCTTCTTCAGAAGATCCGCATCAAACATGGAGAAGTGGCAGATATAGTTGTTGGCCCGCAGGTTGTCCGGGGAATAATCCGGTTTAAAATGCAGGACAATCAGATCGTCAAGATTCGGGGAGGTAAAGGTTGCCTCATCTGTATAGACATAATCAGCATCCTTCTCACAGACTGTCTTCACACATTCAAAGAGCAGGCTCGGATGCATCACATCATCATGGTCAAAAAGTCCAATGAAATTACCCGTTGCCATGGAAAAGCATACATTGGTATTTCCGGAAATTCCCAGATTCTTCTCAATCTTTTTGTAGACAATTCTCTGGTCCTTTTTCTGATAATCCAGACAAATTTCACCCACATCCTGATGTTTGTCATCACTGCCATCTACCAGACAGAGTTCCCAGTTTTTGTAGGTCTGTGCCTGCACGGACTCGATCATCTCCCGCAGGAATTTTTCCGGGGTATTGTAAAGAGGTACCAGCACGCTGATCTTGATCTCTCTTGGAAATACCGTCTCTTCTTCTCTCCGGCGCTCTTCTGCATTCGGAAAGCTCTTTGTTCCAAAATCCACCCGTTTGGCTGCCTCACCTTTTTTCTGTTTCCAGCGTTTGTACATTCCCTTGATGCCGCCATAATGGATGTAAGCATTGCGGGTACGGATCACAAAATGAACCACCACGCGGACTGGCTTGGATAGTTTCCAGTACCAGGTATCTCTCACTGCATCAAATCGTTTGTCTCTGTGTTCAGGCAGATCTGCCTGCTTGTTTTCTTTACTCATACAAATTTCCTTCTATTGAAACTTATCTGCTCTTTAATATATTTTTAAGTTTCTTAAGAAACTTAAATGGCATGCTGTTGGTAAGCCGTTCTGCTGCCCTCACCCGGTTCAGAAGATGCATGCAGGCATAGGCCGTATCCGGATACAGTTCCTGAATGGTCAGTTCCACATAGAGCCGTCCGGTTCCCTCCACGAGACCGGAGATCACGATCTGCGGATCCGTGGTCGTATACAGGATTCCCTGCTGCTCCAGTTCCCGTCCATTATGGCTCCAGCCTGGATCGTAACTGCCGCCCAGTTCTCCCAGAATACGCTTTATCTTTACCAGACAGGGTGCCTCTGCCGGATCAAGTCTCAGTCTGCGGATATCCGCCGGAAGCAGAAGCTCCAGCCGGACATTTCCTTCCTTGTCAGCTTCCGTCTCCACCCAGTAACTGGTGCCTTCCGAAAATCCGCTGCCGCAGTCAGGATAAATCTGAATCCGGTTCTTCTTCACCTGACGTAACAGTTCTTCCCGCGTAATCGTCCGTCCTGCCGTATGGAGATACTGTGCCCCGATAGTCACCGTTCCATCCAGGAGCCACAACTGGAAATGATGTTCCATCTCTGTAAAGACCGCTTCTTCCGCCTCAGAGATTCCCATCTGCGCCATAAGTCCCAGATGCTTTACATCTTCCCGGCTGTTTAGATAAAGAGAGACTGCTCTCCAGATCAGATATTCCACCGGTACCTGTACCGGGAATGTCCACTCATAATCAATGATCTGGGTACCATCCTTTGTCTCCATGAGATTTCCGAAAATCCAGTCCAGATTATTGATGGATGCACCGCTGTATGCTTTTGTAAAGTCAGGGTTACCGAACATCTCTATGAATTTCTGGCTTTTTGCAAATGGCTTTATTTCTTTTGCAAGTGCCACTGTCAGAAGTTTCCGGTAACGCTGCAGCTCTGCTGCAAGCCCTGCATAATCTTTTTCCTGCCGCTTTTCATCCAGCAACTCCTCAAAAGTCCGCCCACGCAGGAATTCAAAATAGGCTGCACCATCTTTTAATTCACATCGGTTGGCGCGAAGTCCCGCCTCCCGGTACTGCACATCCAGCACCTCTTCCCAGTGTTTTAGTTCCTTCACATGAGACACTGCCTCTGCAGACACCGGCACCTTCCGTACCTGCCGATGAGCAGCATCTCCCAGAATATCCGTCCGAATCATGAACCGCTCTGCACGGTCATTGGAATATTTTACATAGACCGGGCAGTCCTTTCTTTCCGGTCCTGCAATCATCAGATAGGTATTGGAAAACTCCGGGAACCTCCCATCCTTGATCAGTTCATCATAGACTTGTTCCTCATCAAAGAGTACCATGCGTTCCCCTTCAAAATTCCGGAGATTCTGATTTAATTCCCCTTTCTTCGGAAGCCACTGATCTGAATAGATGCTCATAGGAAACCATCGTTCCGGATAGGGATAATAAAATTGATAATCCGTAAGACCGCTGTCAGTCAGAATCGTTTCCAGCTCCCGCTTTGAAAAAGAAGTGGCTTTTCCTTCCAGACTGTCAAAATACTGACCTGTATGGGGTTCCTTTGCCCCGGCCCAGTATTTGAGACCAAACCGGTTGTCTGCCGCCAGCACCAGATGACCGTCCGGCTTCAGATGCTGTTTCAGAATGTTCAGCGCCTGTTGTTCCGGATATTCTCCGGTAAAATATCGATGTGCTTCCGTCAGCACACCCGGGGCCACAATCCAGTCGAATCTCGGAAGGGTTTCCAGCGTTGTCCACACACTTCCGCCGAATACGGAGATGTTATCCACCGTCTGCCACCGTTTTGCCAACAGTCTGCACCGGCTCACACTTTCCTCCAGACAGATGACTTTCTCTGCCTTCTTTGCAAGTCCCCCCGTCAGCTGTCCGCTGTCGGCGCCAAATTCCAGCACTGTATCTGTCATTTTCACCGGCAGCCATTCTGTCAGATTTCCGCGAAGATGAGATAAATGATAAAGAACAGGGAAGGACAGTGCCTGTGCCCTCTTACAGTCAAAGCCTTCCTCCAGCAGCTGCTCCACCAGAAGATCTTCCGGGCGGGGCTGCTGCAGTAAAGCAGTCTCCTCATCATATGTCACTGTTACATGGCCAAACTGTTCCTGCATATGCATTCCTTCCTGCCTGCTGCAAAATTTTTTCCGAATCAGCCCTGGCGCTCTGCCGGGTTCTCCACGGTAATGACGGAGTTCATATCATAAAAGCCCACCGTATCCTTATCAGAAAGTACGGTCATTCCCACCAGATCATAGAGTCTGTGGTACACTTTAAATTCATCTCCCACATATCCGGTGCATCCAAGGGAAATGAGATAATCTCCACCCTGCAGGTCAATCCGCTGGGTATAGGTGACGATTCTTGTCTCTCCCGCTTCCACGATTCCGGTCTCCACACGCTCAAACATAGTGTTGGTTCCCGTAATATCCGTTCCTTGCTTGTTCCGGATGGTAATAGTGAAGATAGGATTCTTCACCTGACTGTGGAATGTAAGCTTCGCCTTGACCTGACAGGTGGAACCCTTCTCAATAATACTGGAATACTGTCCATATTGGTCAATGATGGCAAAATCCACAATCTCCGCCTGCTTCTCGCCATAGTCCAGAAGCTTCGGATTCGTTTCAAAATGGTCTTTCCATGCTTTTCCGTCTGCCGTGTGCTCCACAATATCACTTTTCTCGCAGACATCTTCCAGTGTTTCCTCATCCAGCTGATGCACCAGAAGCTTCTTATACATATTGACCATGTCCTTTGGTGTTCCCTCTGCCAGCTTCACGCCCTTGTTCAGCAGAATCACACGGTCACAGTATTTTGCAATGCTGGTCAGATCATGGCTGACGAACAGAATGGTCTTACCAAGCTTTTTGAACTCTTCAAATTTATGATAACACTTTGCCTGGAAGAACACGTCTCCCACAGACAGAGCCTCATCTACAATAAGGATCTCCGGGTCAATGTTGATGGCCACGGCAAAAGCCAGCCGCACAAACATACCGCTGGAATAGGTCTTCACCGGCTGATGGATAAATTCTCCGATATCTGCAAAATCCAGTATATCCTGCAGACGTTCATTGATCTCCTCCTCGGAAAATCCCAGCATGGTACCGTTTAAGTACACATTCTCAAGCCCGGTGTATTCCATATTAAATCCGGCTCCCAGTTCCAGAAGGGCAGAGATTCTTCCATTAATCTCCATCGTGCCGCTGGTGGCGCTTAAAACACCGGTGATAATCTTCAGAATCGTAGATTTACCGGATCCATTGACACCGATAATTCCCACCGTCTCGCCCTGATGAATCTCCATGCTCACATCCCGGAGGGCATAATGCTCCGTATAGCATTTCTTCTTCGTAAGCCCCAGGGAATCCTTCAGGCGGTCTCTGTTCCGGCCGTATAATTTATAAATTTTAGTAATATGCTCAAGTTTAATTGCTTCGCTGCTCATAGTTCTCCTTTACAGTACGTCTGCAAAATGCACTTTCAGTTTCCGGAACACATGACTTCCCAGCAGCCATACCAGAATGGTCACTGCCCAGAAATAAATATTCATCCAGCCAAGGCTTGCCACAGAACCGGTCTGAAACAGTACCGCACGATAGCCATAGACGATATAGCAGAGGGGATTCAGCTTCAGCACCATAAGAATCGGATATTTTGCAAGCAGATCTTCCAGACTCCACATAATCGGTGTCATCCAGATGCCGACCTGCAGAAAAATATTGATAATCTGGGTCAGATCCCGGAAGAAAATCACCAGAGAACTGGTCAGCATGCAGACTCCGGTCACAAAGATCAGAAGACATGCGCTGAAGTACACGACCCACAGCGTGTGCAGTCCCGGATAATAGCCATACAGTGCAAATAAAAACAACATGAACAGCACAAAAAATACATGAATAAACAGTGCTGCAATCGTCTTCACCAACGGCAGAATGTCAATGTTGAAGACCACTTTCTTTACCAGATAATTATATTCCAGAAGCGCATTGGTTCCGTTGCTTAAGCTCTCGGAAAAATAGAACCACGGCACAATACCGCTGACCAGCCAAAGCACAAAGGGAACGCTGATTCCCTGCTTTAACTCTGCCGTCGCATTGTTTAAACCGATCTGGAATACAAACCAGTACACCAGTACAATGATAACCGGCTGTACCATTGCCCACAGAACGCCAAAATAAGAGCCGGCGTAACGGGTCTTAAAATCATTTCTGGCAAGCTTCCAGATCAGTTTCCGGCTCGCCCAAAAATCTTTCCACATACGGACCATAGGGTCTCTCCTTATTTCTTCAGTTCTTTAATGCCGCCCCACTTCTGATCCTTCTCAGAAATTGTCAGCTCCATGCCTTCCGGGATCGGCCATTCTACTCCGATATCCGGGTCGTTCCATGCCAGACCGCCCTCATCATTCGGATGATAGAAATCGGTACATTTGTAAGCGAACTCTGCGTAATCAGACAGTACGATGAATCCGTGTGCAAAGTTCTTCGGAATAAAGAACTGCTTTTTATTCTCTGCGGAAAGCAGTACACCGAACCATTTTCCGTAGGTCTCAGAACCCGGACGCAGGTCAACCGCTACGTCAAATACTTCTCCGCTTACCACACGGACCAGCTTGTCCTGGGGGTAATTGATCTGGAAATGCAGACCTCTTAACACGCCCTTCTTGGATGCGGACTGGTTGTCCTGTACAAACTCCATGTCAATACCTGCTGCCTTATAATCATTATAATTATAAGTCTCCATAAAATATCCGCGCTCGTCTCCGAATACAGTCGGTGTAATGATCTTCAGTCCTTCAATATCACAGGTTTCTACAGTAATCTTTCCCATTTCTTTTCTCCATCCTTCTTTTAAATCTGATAAACCCCGGAACTTCGCAGGTATGCGCTCTTCCGGGGCCTGAATTTTTCATTTACAGCCCTTCGGCTACTTCCGTCAGATAACGGCCATAGGCGGTCTTCATCAGCGGCTCTGCCAGCTTCAGCAGCTGTTCTTTATCAATAAATCCTCTCCGGAACGCAATTTCCTCAATACAGGAAATGTAAAGTCCCTGGCGTTTCTGGAATGCTGCCACAAAGTCAGCCGCATCCAGCAGTGCATCATGATTGCCCGTATCCAGCCATGCAAATCCTCTGCCCAGTGTCTCCACATGAAGGGTTCCTCTGCGCAGATACTCGTTGTTGATGCTGGTAATCTCAATCTCGCCTCTTGCAGACGGTTTTACGTTCTTTGCTATCTCCACTACATCATTGTCATAGAAATAGAGTCCCGGTACCGCATAATTTGACTTCGGATGCTCCGGTTTCTCCTCGATGGAGATCGCCATACCCTTTTCGTCAAACTCAACCACACCGTACTCTCTCGGATCTCTTACGTAGTAACCGAAGATGGTGGCTCCGCTCTCCTGAGCCGCTACTCTTCTGAGGACCTGAGAGAAACTCTGTCCATAGAAAATATTATCGCCGAGAATCAGTGCTACGCTGTCTTTCCCGATAAAATCCGCGCCGATGATAAAGGCGTCGGCCAGTCCTCTTGGCTGCTCCTGTACCGCATACTCAAAACGCATGCCCAGCTGGCTTCCGTCTCCTAAAAGCTCTTCAAATACCGGAAGATCTCTCGGTGTGGAGATGATCAGCACCTCCCGGATTCCTGCCAGCATAAGAATGGACAGCGGATAGTAGATCATCGGTTTGTCATATACCGGCATAATCTGCTTGGACACTGCCTTGGTCAGCGGATACAGTCTGGTTCCGGAACCTCCTGCTAAAATAATTCCTTTCATTGCATCTCATCCCCCTTTTCCATAGTGCGAAGCAGAAGATCACAGTCCGTCAGAAAATTCCTTGCAAACAGGAAATTCATCTGACCATCCATCTCTTTTGCCTCATATAACCGGACAGCTTCATTGTCCGGCATCTCCGACCGCTGATAGGTGCTGATCGGAGTAAAATCCTCTTTATAATCGTTGTAATAGACACTGGCACCCTGATAGCTTTCTCCCACACAGGCATAGTCACTGCTCACATAGAGCCGCCAACCATAGTCGGTCTGTTCACAGGAAGCCATCTCGTTGTCCGCCACATTGGGCAGGAGTACTGTCGGATCACTCCAGCTTCCCCCCTGATCATCAGACGTCATGACACAGATCTTAGAAGGACCTTTATCATAGTCTTCCATCTCAAAGAAATAGTAGAGTGTCCCGTCAAGATACCGGATATCTCCGTCTTCCAGATTCTGCTTTTTACTGATGATGGTGGTCAGCGGTTCCCATGTCTTCAGGTCTGCGGAGCTGTAGAGCTGTACAGAATAGATTCCGTTGTCCCCGTCCGGTGACGGATTGTTGATCGTTCCGTCAATCTCTGTATTGGTGAGGAGCCAGCCATCTTCCAACTTCACCAGAATCGGATCAATAGCCAGCGTATCGGTGGTCACCGCAATCCGGTCTTCCACCAGCTGAAAATCAGTGGTCAGCTCCAGAATATGGGTTTCATCCGCATGATTACTGTAAGCGATGAACCAGTGATCTTCCGGCCCTCTCGCCTCCACATCGTCTTCCATCACATACATCCAGGAAGCAGCCAGACCGTCATAGGAAGCCACCGTCTTTCCTTCCAGATCCAGAATCCGGATTCCTTCATCCACGCTGGTGATAATGTGATCACCGATGAATTTGGCATCCGCATTGTGGTACTGATTCAGCGTAAATCCATTCTGGGGAATACCGGTCTTTCCAAATACCAGAGCCAGCGCTGCGAGCAACACTCCCAGCGCCGGTACCAGCCAGTTTTTATTTATTTTTGTACATTTCTTCATAGTATTTCTGATAGTCACCGCTGGTCACATTCTTCATCCAGTCCTCATGCTCGAAGAACCACTGAATGGTCTTCTTGATACCCTCGGCGAACATAGTCTCCGGATACCAGCCGATCTCTGCTTTGATCTTATCCGGTGCAATGGCATAACGACGGTCATGTCCCTTACGGTCAGTTACGTAGGTAATCAGATTCTCGCTTACCAGTGCTTTTCTCGGATCGCTGTCCGGAAGCATCTCCTGCAGAGTATCCAGAATAATATGGATGATCTCGATGTTCTGCTTCTCGTTGTGTCCGCCGATGTTGTAACGCTCGCCCAGTTTTCCTTTTTCCTGAACCATGTCGATTGCCTTTGCATGGTCATCTACATAGAGCCAGTCACGAACGTTCTTACCATCACCATATACCGGCAGCGCTTTGCCCTGCAGTGCGTTGTTGATGACCAGCGGGATCAGTTTCTCCGGGAACTGATACGGGCCATAGTTGTTGCTGCAGCTGGTAATGTTGCACGGGAATTTATAAGTATCAAAATATGCCTTGGTCAGCATGTCTCCACTTGCCTTGCTTGCAGAGTAGGGGCTGTGGGGGGAGAACGGAGTTGTCTCATAGAAATAATTATCTCCGTCATCCAGAGAACCGTATACTTCGTCAGTGGAAACATACAGGAATTTCTTATTCTCCTTAAAGCTTCCGTCCGGCAGCTCCCATGCTGCTTTTGCTGCATTCAGCATGACCAGAGTACCCAGTACATTGGTCTTAACAAATACTTCCGGATTCTTGATACTGCGGTCTACATGGCTCTCTGCTGCGAAGTGAACCACACGGTCAATATCATTCTCCTCGAAAATTCTGGTAATTGCCTCACTGTCACAGATGTCTGCTCTTACGAAGGTGTAGTTCGGATAGTTCTCTACATCTTTTAAGTTCTCCAGATTGCCTGCATAGGTCAGCACGTCCACATTGATAATACGGATCTCCTCGCCGTATTTGCGGAACATATAATGAATGTAATTGGAGCCGATAAATCCGGCACCGCCTGTTACGAGATAAGTCCTCATGAAATTTCCTCCATCATGTAAAATCTGTTTATTCTTTCTTCAGCAGCCGTCAGGGCAGAATATCCCCTTTGAGCTCACTGCATTTGGCTTGATTATAGCATGATTTTCCTGGTCTGTCACTGTTTTTCATAAAAAACACAGTCCCGGGCCAATTCCTGCTCTCCGTCACAGTGAATCAGATAGTCTTCTGCATCCAGAAACACGGATCCTCCACTGATTCGTACCAGTGCCTCTGCCTCCAGCGCATCGTCTCCGGCTGCCACAGAAAGAGTTCCGGTACAATATTATCAATCATACAGAAGCTTTGTAAAGCCTTTATAAAGCGTTTACTTTTTTTCGTGACCATGCTATATTTTTTGTAACTATTTAGATTATGAGGATTTATTTTATGAAATCATTTTATACACGGCTTCTACGTCTGATTGACCGTCTCTATCCGGTTTTTTTCGCATTTCTGGCACTGATGACCGCCTTTCTTTGCTTCCGCTGTCTTGGTATCAAGGCGATTGACTCCTGGGACGAGGCCCGCCATGGTATTTCCGCCTATGAAATGTTGAAGAATGGAAATTTTCTGGTAAATACCTACCTGAATGAACCCGATTACTGGAATGTGAAACCTCCCGTTTCTTTCTGGAGCATTGTGGCTGGTTTCACCCTGTTTGGCTATACATCAGTGGGGCTTCGGTTCTTCTCTGCCCTTGCCTATCTGATTACCACGGTCGTGACCGGACTCTTTGCCCGCAGATATGGAAAGCTCACCTCTCTGCTGGTTATGGCATTCCTGTGCGCCAACTATTTTCCCTTTAAGGCGCATCTGGTCCGCGCCGGAGACGCAGACAGCCTCTATCTTCTGTTCTTCACGCTGGCCATGCTGGCCATGTTAAAGATCCGTGAAAACGGACGTATGCTTTATGTATGCGGCTTGTATTTTTCTCTTGCGTTTCTGACCAAGAGTTTCCACGCAGGCATGATCGCTGCCATCGGCGGACTCTTTCTTCTGCTGACCGGAGAATTAAGAAAAATGAAGCCGGGAAGATTTCTTCTCTTCCTTGGCTCCGCCCTGCTGCCTGCTGCCCTGTGGGCAGTCTGCCGTTTCCAGTACGACGGCTTTACCTTCTTCCGGAATATGTACGAAGCCGACATCGCAGGACGAACTGCTGCCGGAGGACTGGAAGGCCATGGATTTCCATTTTCTTTCTACTGGACCTCCATCTTCTGGAACTTTGACTATATCTACGGCTGGCTGACCCTGCTTGTGATTGTGGGACTGATCTGCCTGTGGATCCGGCCATTCCGCGTGAAAGATTTTCCCCTTTCCAACATGGATCTCACCGGACTGCTTCTGTGGTTTCTGGTGCCGTTTCTTGGATTTTCCGCCGTGTCCACCAAGCTCATGTGGTATGTCTACCCCTGTATCGTACCCCTGTGCCTGTTGGCCGCTATTTTTCTGAGTGCCTTTCTCCAAAACAAAAAACTGCCCTGGTTTATTCTCTGCCTCGGTCTGTGCGTGACCGCTGTCGGAACTGGATGGTTTATTCGAAACAATTACATGGACAACGTCCGCGGTGCCAGAAGCAACGACCTGCAGACCTTTGTCATGGAACAGTTTGACCGGAACGGGCTTCACACCGGCTCAACCGTTTATCTCGATGCCTATGACCCCTTCCTCTATGCAAATACAACCAAATGGGAGCAGAACATGCAGCTCCTTGGCATGATGGAAGGCGATCTCACCTGCCAGGATGGCGGCACGGAAGGCTTCCTTGCTGATTCCGATGATGCGCTTCTCATTCTGTCGGTACCCTTCCTTGCAGATCATCCGGAACTGAAAAACTGTCAGATACTGGCGGATAACGGGCAGTATCTGCTGTTAGAAAAATAAAAAAGAAAACCGCCCTGTTCAGAACATTTGCTCCAGACAGGGCGGTCTTTTTACATCAGAAATTCAATTAACATTTGCAATCGAAAGTTGTACACTCCGTATTCTTGCAGCTGCAGGCATTGCTTCCGCTTACGCGCACCTGATCAGCCGCGCACTTACAGGCATGGTTGTAGCAGCAGGATTCCGCATCACAGGAAATCTCGGTGGGTTTGCTGGGAATGCTGTCCGCATTGCTGGCGCCGTCGTATTTGCGCTCGCGGAAGCTCTCGCAGCTGGTCTCATCCGTCACCTTCGCATTTTTTCCACCCACATGAATGTTGTCCTTGCAGCAGGAATCATCCTTATTGTAGGTACAGTTTACAACAGAACAGTCTAATCTTGTCATGGTTTTCCCTCCTTTTGATGATTACCACCTTAGTATGGGAAAAACCATTTAAAAATATGCACGCAAAAAAGGTGGAACACATGTACTGCATTCCACCTTTTCCCTATTTTTTTATTTGAAATATTTCACTCCGGACTCAAAGATCTTCAGATCCTGCTCACCGTAGATATTGATCGCTACTGCGGTGCCGCGTCTCTCGGAATGTGCCATCTTACCGAAGACACGTCCGTCCGGGCTTGTGATACCTTCGATGGAAGCGTAGGAACCATTGACGTTCCATTCTTCATCCATGGTCGGGTTGCCTGCCAGATCTACATACTGGGTTGCCACCTGTCCATTCGCAAACAGTTTGTCAATCCACTCCTTCGGTGCTACAAAACGTCCCTCACCATGGGATGCCGGGTTTACATAGACGCCGCCCAGCTCTGCACCTGCCAGCCACGGGGACTTGTTGCTGACCACCTTGGTGTAGACCATCTTGGAGATATGACGGTTAATGGTGTTGAAAGTCAGAGTCGGGGAATCCGGCTGCTGTCCAGTGATCTCACCGTAGGGAACCAGTCCCAGCTTGATCAGTGCCTGGAAACCGTTGCAGATACCCAGTGCCAGTCCGTCTCTCTCATTCAGAAGCTTTGTTACTGCTTCCTTGATCTTCTCATTTTCAAATGCGGTTGCAAAGAATTTCGCAGATCCATCCGGCTCGTCACCTGCGGAGAAGCCGCCCGGGAACATGATGATCTGTGCCTGGCTGATGGCTTTCTCAAAAGCGTCCACGGATTCTTTGATATCGCTTTCGCTTAAGTTTTTAAATACCTTGGTTACTACATTCGCACCTGCGCGCTCAAATGCTTTCGTACTGTCGTACTCGCAGTTGGTACCCGGGAATACCGGGATAAATACGGTCGGTTTTGCCACCTGATGTTTGCATACATAAATGCTGTCTGCCTTGTAGATCGGTGTATCCAGTACTTCTTTATTCTTCTCTGCCACGGTCGGGAATACTTTCTCCAGTGTTCCTTTCCATGCATCCAGTGCTTCCTCGGTACTAATGGAAACATTGCCGTAGGAGAAGCCGCTTACCGTCACTTCACCGATCTCGGTATAAGTGATGGAAAGCTCGCCAACTTTGCCTGCCGGAACCTCTGCCACGATAGAACCGAATCCAGGTGCAAATGCATCTCTCGGATCCAGATTGTGCTCCAGTTTGACACCGAGTTTATTACCAAATGCCATCTTGCTGACTGCCGGAATCACACCCTTGCCATCCAGGGCATAAGCAGAAACGATCTTTCCGGCCTTTACATCCTCAAAGAACTTGCCGTACTGATCCATGATCTTTTCATAATCCGGCAGATCGTAAGCGTCTCTGTCGACTTTTAAGAGAACCAGCTTGTTACCGGCTTTCTTAAATTCCGGAGTGATGATATGTTTGTAACTTGCAATATCCACTGCGAAAGATACCAGTGTCGGCGGTACATCAATATCATTGAAGGTACCGGACATACTGTCTTTTCCTCCGATGGACGGCAGTCCGAATCCCAGCTGTGCGCTGTAAGCACCGAGGAGGGCTGCGAAGGGCTGGCTCCAACGATGGGGATCCTCAGTCATTCTGCGGAAGTACTCCTGGAAGGTGAAACGGATCTTGCTGTAATCACCACCGGTTGCCACGATTCTTGCCACAGACTCCAGCACTGCGTAAACAGCACCATGATACGGAGACCAGCTGGACAGATAGGGATCAAATCCATAACTCATCATAGTAACGGTATCCGTATTTCCTTTGAGTACCGGAAGTTTGGCTACCATTGCCTGGGTCTCGGTCAGCTGATATTTTCCGCCATAAGGCATCAGCACGCTGCCTGCTCCGATGGAGCCGTCGAACATCTCCACCAGGCCCTTCTGGGAGCAAACATTTAAATCTTTCAGGGTATCCAGCCATTTTTCACGGATATCACCGACTTCTTTTCTTTCAAAATATTTCTCTGTCTCGGACGGCATGTCCACTGCGACAGAAGTCTCCTGATGAGCACCGTTAGTATCGAGGAAGGCTCTGGAAATATCCACGATCTTCTTTCCTCTCCAGGTGAGCACCAGTCTCGGAGATTCGGTCACTTCAGCTACGCAGACAGATTCCAGATTCTCCTCTGCTGCATATCCCATAAATTCTTTGACGTCTTTCGGATCAACAACCACCGCCATACGCTCCTGAGATTCGGAGATGGCAAGCTCAGTTCCATCAAGACCTTCATATTTCTTCGGCACCTTGTCCAGATCTACGACCAGACCGTCTGCCAGCTCACCGATGGCTACAGACACACCGCCTGCACCGAAGTCATTACATTTTTTAATGAGACGGGTTACTTCCGGACGGCGGAACAGTCTCTGGATCTTACGCTCTGTCGGAGCATTACCTTTCTGCACCTCAGCACCGCAGGTCTCAATGGAAGCCTCGGTATGTACTTTGGAAGAACCAGTCGCACCACCGCAGCCGTCACGTCCGGTACGGCCACCCAGCAGAATGATGATATCCCCCGGATCAGAAGTCTCACGGATGACATCTTTTCTCGGAGCAGCACCCATAACGGCACCGATCTCCATACGTTTTGCCACATAGTTCGGATGATAAATCTCTTTTACATAACCGGTAGCCAGTCCGATCTGGTTACCATAAGAGCTGTAGCCGCTGGCTGCACCGCGCACCAGTTTTTTCTGGGGCAGTTTGCCCTTCAGAGTCTCAGATACCGGAACGGTCGGATCAGCTGCGCCGGTTACACGCATTGCCTGATATACATAGGTACGGCCTGACAGCGGGTCACGGATAGCTCCGCCAAGACAGGTAGCAGCACCACCGAAGGGCTCGATCTCTGTCGGATGATTGTGGGTTTCATTCTTGAAATTAACCAGCCACTCCTCGGTCTCCCCATCGATTTCGACCGGAACTACGATGGAGCAGGCATTGATCTCGTCAGATTCCTCCTGATCCTTGAGTTTTCCTTCTTTTTTCAGCTTTCTCATAGCCATCAGCGCCAGATCCATAAGACAGATGAACTTATCGTCTCTTCCTTTGAAAATCTCTTTATGGTCAGCTACGTACTGCTCATAGGTCTTCTCAATGGGTGCACGATAATATCCGTCTTCGAATTTTACATCCTTAAGCTCCGTAGAGAAGGTGGTATGACGGCAGTGATCGGACCAATACGTATCCAGCACGCGAATCTCGGTCATGGACGGGTCACGGTTCTCCTCACCTCTGAAGTAGTTCTGGATATGCTGGAAATCCTTGAAGGTCATAGCCAGATTTAAGGAGCTGTAAAGTTCTTTCAGCTCTTCTTCCGGCATATTTTTAAATCCATCAAAAATCTTTACATCAGCCGGATCCTCAAATACAGTTACCAGAGTCTCCGGTTTCTCCATGGCAGTTTCACGGGAATCTACCGGGTTGATACAGAATGCCTTGATGGAAGCAAGCTCTGCCTCTGTCGTATTTCCTTCAATCACATAGATGACAGCGGTACGGATCACCGGCTTTTCAGCGGAATTCAAGAACTGTACGCACTGTACAGCGGAATCTGCTCTCTGATCGAACTGTCCCGGAAGGAACTCAACACCGAATACTGCGGCTCCTTTGGCGGTCTCAAAGCTTTCCTGATAAAGAGTATCTACCGGCGGCTCTGCAAATACCGTATGGCATGCTTCTTCAAAAGTCTCATCAGAAATATTCTCTACGTCATAACGGATCAGGACACGGACACCTGTCACGGTCTGGATACCAAGATAACTTCTGATCTCCTCCTGCAGCTCTTTTGCCTTTACTGCAAACTCAGGTTTCTTTTCCACAAAGACGCGTCTTACCATGCTTCTCTACCTCCATCAGCTCATATGGTTCTATCTTACGGAGCCACAATCCTGCCCCGTTGTTCACATTGTTAAGGTTATCATATCACACTTTTTCTGATTAGTAAATTTAATATATGTTAATTATGTTATAAATTATACTAATAAATATAAGAAGACCGACAATCGAGTAGGAGGAATTTCTCTTAAATGAGAAATTCCGACCTCTCACACCACCGTACGTACGGTTCCGTATACGGCGGTTCAATCAACTTAACAAGTAACACACTTTTCGGTGTAGTAATCTAACATTGAAATTAGTCCAAATGAGGCTAATCTTTTGTTACTTATAGCAGCATTTACTGCGCCTTTGTTACATACATAAGCTATTCTTTTACCTGTGTATGCAACTCGTCTAGCTGTGTTTCTGTCTATTCCAAGTTTTACAAGGTTCTTCTCTCGATTCTGTGGTGTTTTCCATTGTTTCCAAATGCACATGCGAAGCCGATAACGGATTCTTGAATCTAATTCCTTGCATAGTGTTTTCATACTGCCTATCTTGAAGTAGTTAATCCAACCTCTTATGAGCTGATTAAGCTTCTCCACTTTATAGCTGTTGCTAACACCCCAACTACGGCATGTGAGTTCTTTCATTCTCTTCTTAAACTTCGTTACTGATTTAGCATGTGGTTTTGCCTTAAACTGATGTGCTCTTGAATCAAAGTAGAACCCAAATCCAAGGTATTTAAGTCCGCTTGGTCTGTCTACTTTACTCTTAGTCATGTTGACCTTGAGCCCTAGCTTTTCTTCGATGAATCGTGAGATATTTCTCATAACTCTATTCGCGGACATTTCACTTCCGACCATGATAATACAGTCATCTGCATATCGTACAAAGTTAAGCCCTCTCTTTTCCATTTCCTTATCAAGTTCATTGAGCATGATGTTTGCCAACAACGGAGAAAGGTTTCCTCCTTGTGGAGTTCCTACAATGGAATCCTCATACTCATCGTCTATCATAATTCCGCTCACTAGATACTTCCTTACAATAGAGATGATATCTCCGTCCTTAATTGTTACTCCAATTAAAGTCATTAGCTTATCATGGTTTACTGTGTCAAAGAACTTTTCCAAGTCGATGTCTACAATCCAGTCATTTCCGTCATTCATTATATCGAGTGCCGTTAGAATTGCCTGCTGTGCACATCTATTAGGTCTGAATCCGTAACTGTGGTCATGGAACTGTTCCTCATAGATTGGTGTTAACACCTGTGCGATGGCTTGTTGTATGAATCTGTCTGTTACTGTTGGTACTCCCAGGTTTCTGACACCGCCATCAGGCTTTGGTATCTCCACTCTTCGTACTGGCTGAGGCTTATATTTTCTTGTCCTCAACTGTCCCTTGATGGTTTCGCCGTTCTTTGCAAGGTGTTCCTTCAATTCTGTGTACTTCATTCCGTCCACTCCCTCAGCACCTTTGTTTCGTACGACTTGCAGATATGCTCTGTTGAGATTATCACTAGATAATATCTGCTCCATTAGATTACTTGTGTCCATGCGTTCTTTCCTTTCCGTCTCGCTTGATTTGACCACCTTTTACCCGATTGGTTACGGCAGATGTTGTCATTTCTGCAATACGAGACATACTCAAACTGATTGATTGTTCGCCCCTTCGCTCCATCCCCATTACAGAGACTTCTTCGCTACTATGGGCTCGGCTGACTTCTCACAGTTCGTTGTTACTAGGCTAATGAAACCTCTGTGAGACCTCCACGCTTAAGGTGCACGCTCTTTCTCTCCATATATCCGCCGCATTTACTCTGCTTCTACAAACGTGGTAGTTATTAGACTTCGCTGTTCTTTGCCAGCTTATCACTCGAAGCCTAGCCTTATATGCGATTTCTGTCCGTCGGACCAGAGATTCGCCTACAGCTTCCTTCAGATTCCACCTCACGGTAGACACCCTTGCTGTTTGGCTATACATTTCCCACTACCCGGGCATGTTCGGGACTTACACCCGTTAGAGCGCGCCCATGGCGCGCAAACAAAGAAAAAGGATCCAGATAAATTCTGAATCCTTTAAGAGCACGAGACGGGATTCGAACCCGCGACCCTCGCCTTGGCAAGGCGATACTCCACCACTGAGCCACTCGTGCAAAATCTGTTGTGCTGTCACTGTATCAGCGACAAAACATATGATACCGGAAAACGGTACATTTGTCAACAGATATTTTTTATCTTTCAGATCTTTTCACTTTCATTCAGGATCAGCAGGCTGCCCACATACATATTGTTTGGGAAATCTTTTTCCAGAATGCTGTCCAGTTTCTGGTATTCCAGGTCAAACCACTGCTCTTCTGCGGTCACCAGCATATGTGCCAGTGCAATACCTGCATCAAAGAGATTAAAATCCTGCTGCATCTGATAGCCGATCTTTCCCGGCTTCTTCACAAACATATGAATTTTGCCATCGGTCACTACAAAACGCCAGGGTTGCAGGTTCATGGCGGAAGGAGCCACCCTTGCTGCTTCCAGAAGTTTTCGCTGCACTTTGCCAAAATTTCCATGGACTTTCACAAACCGATTCAGTTCCATCCGCTTGAATGCTTCCCGATCCCGCTCCAATGGTTCTGCCGGGTAACCAAATGCCATGATCATGACCGGCTCCAGTTCTTTTTCATCCTCATGCTTCACGCGGGCACCGCCCTGATAACAGCTGCCGATGCCCTTTGTATGCAGATACAGCACCAGCTGTTCCATAAGACATCCTGCATTTTTCCGGTAGTCCTCACAGATCTCCGAATAAAGCACCACATAATAGGGTGCTTTCACCAGAAAAAGTCCTGCCAGACGTTTGTCAGAGCCTTTTAAAATTTTCCATTTCGTCCGGATCTCCGGGCGGATGCCGACTGCATCCTCTCCATACTGTTCGATCTTCTCCAACAGTTTGGGATCAATCTCTGTATCCCTGTATTTTCTGATTGATTTTCTCCGAAAAATTGCTTCATACAGTGTCATGGTCTGCAAGCCTTTCCATCTCATCGAGATATTGTGCAAATACCGCAAGTGCATCCTGTACCGGAGCTTTCTGCTCCATATCCACTCCTGCCATCTTCAGAAGTTCCAGCGGATACATGGAACTTCCTCCCTTCAGGAATTTCTTATACTGTTCCACCGCAGGCGCTCCCTGTTCCAGAATCTGTTTGGACAGAGCAATGGCTGCCGAAAATCCGGTCGCATACTGATAAACATAAAATGGTGTATAGAAATGTGGAATCCTGGCCCATTCCATGGCAATCTCCTGATCCACACAGATCTCTTCCCCAAAATACAGCTTATTCAGATCATAATAAATCTCACATAACCGGTCTGCCGTCAATGTTTCTCCCTGTTCCTGCAGTCCGTGGGTAATCTTCTCAAATTCTGCAAACATCGTCTGCCGGAACAATGTGGTCCGGAACTGTTCCAGAAAATAGTTCATAAGATACATGGTCTTCTTCCGGTCTCCGGCCTTTTTACTCTGTTCCATCAGATAATGAATGAGCAATGCCTCGTTGCAGGTAGATGCCACCTCTGCCACGAAGATCCGATAGCCTGCATAAATATAGGGCTGATGCTCATCAGAATACCAGGAATGCAGAGCATGCCCCATCTCATGGGCAAGTGTAAAGACATCGTGCAGTGTTCCCTGATAGTTGAGCAGTACATAAGGATGGGTTCCGTAGGCTCCCCAGGAATACGCACCTGTCCGTTTGCCCTGATTCTCGTAGACATCTATCCATCCGTGATCAAATCCTTCTCTGAGCAGATGTAAATATTCTTCGCCCATGGGAGCGAGCCCTTCTAATACAGTTTTCTTCGCCTGCTCAAATGGAATCTCACTGTGATCCTGTTCTGTCACAGGCACATAGAGATCATACATATGAAGTTCTTCCACGCCAAGAAGTTTTTTCCGCAGCTTCATATAGCGGTACATCAGCGGCATGGATTCATGCACTGCTTCAATAAGCTGCTCATAGACTTTCACCGGAATATGGCTTCCATCCAGAGCTGCTTCCAGGTCAGATGTATACTTATGTGCCTTCGCCAGAAATGCCTCCTGCTTCACATTGGCACGATACATGGCAGCCAGCGTATTTCTCCAGTCACCATAGACTCCATACATAGCTTCAAAGGCATCTTTTCGCACCTGACGGTTCCGGCTCTGCATGAGAGACATATAACGTCCATGGGTCACCTGCACCGGATGCCCATCTTCCCCGGTAATCTCCGGAAAACGAATATCCGCATTATTAAACATGGAGAAAATATCCTTCGGGCTTTCTGCCACCTCTCCCATAGCCGCCAAAAGCTGTTCCTGTTCTGTGGGCAGGACATGTTTTTTCTGTCTTATTATATTTTCAAAATACTGGCGGTATACCAAAAGCTCTTCATTTTCATCCAGGAATGTCTCAATGATTCCGTCCGGCAGCTCCATGAGCTCTGGCTCCACAAAAGACAGGCTCTCGGAGAGTTCCACTAACAATCCCTGGGCCTGACTTGCCAGATTCTGGTACGTGCTGTTATCTGTATTTTCATGAAGGCGCTGATTTGCATAAACATATACTTTCTCCAGCAGTTGGTTCAGTTCGTCACTTAATTTCTGCATGGATAAGAGAACTTCTGCGCTCTCGCCAAGCCGTCCACGGAACTTTGTAAGTTCTGGGATCCGGCTTTTCAGAAGTTCATAATCTCTCTTCCAGTCTTCATCATCCTTATATAAATCTTCGATGGCCCATTTGTAGCGGGCATCGGCTTCTTCTCTTGTGTTCAATTTTCTGTCTGTCATCATTAACTTCCTCGCTTTCTTTATCGTAACACAGGTTTTCAGGAAGTCAATGTCCTTTTTAAAAAAACGAGACAGAACTCATTTCTCTGGGCTTTGTCTCGTTTTTCCTGTTTCTTTATTCATTTCGAATGGCCGCCAGCGGGCTTAATTTCATGGCACGAAGTGCCGGGAAGAAACCAGCCACCATACCGACCAGTACGGCAAATACCAGTGCTGCCAGAACAAGCCATACAGGTATATAGGAAATGCCGGAATAATATCCACTTCCGTCTGCCCCGGCTGCCACCATATTAATAACAAAAGATATCGTTTCACTGAGTATCAGTCCGATCAGTCCGCCGAAAAATCCAATAAATCCGGCCTCCAGCAAAAACATCGTACGGATATTGTTCATGTCGCATCCCAGTACCTTAATAATACCAATCTCCTTCGTCCGTTCATAAATGGACATCATCATGGTATTGGCAATACCGATGGCTGCTACAAACAGGGATACGGCACCAATTCCTCCCAGCACCAGCTGAATCATTTTCATCTGGTCTTTCGTCTGCTGCATCCATTCTGCATTACTGCTTGCCCCATATCCCATGTCCTGAATTGCTTTCTGGATCTCCTGTACATTTTCCATGCTGTCTACTTTTACATAGACCTGATCATAATAGATCTCTTTATAGGGTTTCCCCGCTTTGTTCGTCGGCTGTCCGGGAATGGCTTTTCCCTTGAAAATCTTCTTCAGCATTGCCTTCAGCTGATCAATGTCTGCATACACATTGTAGCTGTTCTCGCTGTAATCATCTACCGTTCCCGCCATCAATCCGCTGGTGGGAATAATATACTTCTTCGGAGGTGCCGTCACCTGACCGCTGCTATCTCCACCGCTGGTGGAATTATAATAAGCATCCGTGTCAAAGATCACAAACACTGGATCCTTCATCAGATCTACATCCGGCACTGTCATTGTATCCCAGTAGTATTCATTGGTCTTGGCATTGTAAAAATTCGTAATGACCTGATTGCCATAGAAAAACTGCAGACCTCCATTGGCAGGAGGAAGCGTTCCTTCTCCCACCTCCATATTCATGGACTTCATAGCTTCCTGGGTCATTCCATATACCTGCAGGTTTCCCATATACGCCCCTTGTTTCGCCAGTACATTAACAGACAGCATCGGCGAGGCAATTTCCACATGAGGCATGGCTGCGATTTTTTCCACCAATGCATCATCAATCCGGAGTTCTTCCGTATTTGAGGAAGAGCTGTCCCAGTTGCCCCATGTATTGACATTGATGGTGGTCAGCCCTCCATACTGCTCTATCTGCTCAAGCGAACTTTTCTGAAGTCCCAAGCCCAGAGAAATCATGACTACAATGGATGCCGTTCCTATGACAACGCCAAGTACGGTCAATGCCGTACGAAGCTTTCTTCTGAGCAGATTTGAACTGCTCATTCGAAGTAAATCCAGAAATTTCATGCTTTACTCCTTCTCGTCATCCTCTTCATCCAGATCAATGAGGTCTTCTTCCAGTTTTTTCTGTTCTTTCAGTTTCTTTTTCTTCAGACTGATGATGATGGCAATACCACCTGCTGCAATCAGGAAGACAACAATCACAGGAACTGCCTTTCCAACGCTGCCGCCGGTTCCGGTCTGATCGTCCGCAGGCATATCGTCCATTCCCATACTGTCATCCATCATAGGTTCGCTGACATATAAGGAAACGGTCTTCTCAATCACAGTTGCCTCTCCGGTCTCATCCTCATAAGAAATATTAAGTTTTACCGTTCCATCGTCTGTCGTAGGTGCCAGACCATTCACATACATATCTACGGAACCGGTTGCTCCGGAATCCAGATTACCTACAAAAGCATCACCGCTGCTCACGAATTCACTGTCTGCAGACACTTTCACATTGTAAAGCTTGGTCTTTCCCAGATTGTAGATACTGAACATAATATTTGCTTCACTGCCCACTTCAATACTGGAAGGATTCACCTCCGGCTCACTCATGTCAACCCGGGCTGCCTGTTTCACTGGAATGGATACACTCGCTTTGTTAGTGTAAGCGTTGACATGCTCATCCTCATAGCTCATGTTAACGTCGATAGCATATGGTTTCTGTGCCAGATCGGCTCTTGCTTCCATTTCAATCTGGATATCTTTGGTTCCATTTTTTGCCATCTTATCTACAAAGATCGTGTTGGAACCTGCGGTCGGCAGGAAAGATTCATAGGTCGTCTCGGAATCCTTGCCCTCTACTGCTGCATCAAACTCAAACAGCATATTGCTGACACTGGTTGCTGTGGAAGTATTTTTCAGATGCAGGGTCAGCATAAAACTTTCACCTGCATGTACCGTCTCCGGATTGGTCTCAAATCCGGTTACAATCACCCGCGGCACAGATGATTTTCCATCCGCGCTGACACCGGCTGTACCACTGGTCTGGATGTAAGTATCAAGGGTGGTCGTCTGGCTGCTTCCATCAGATGCAAAATACCGCACATTGAAAGAAATCTTCTGATAGCCATTTCCCACATCACTTCTGGTTTTCAGGTTCCAAGTAAGTTCCCGTCTCCGGTCCATATCAGACATTCCGGTGTCAGTGCCGGGAAGATCCGCAATGTTCTGGGAATAACTGGATTGGGTGATCTCAAATGGCCAGGTTGCTGTATCGGTGCTTAATACCGGTGTAACCACGGCATTGGTCACATTGGTCTTGCCCATATTGACAACCGGAAGAACAATGCTGACTTCCTGCCCTGCATTGGCTACCGGAGTTACCCAAGTACCGCCTACCATGAGAAAATGATCCGCATTTACCGGAACGGTATCTTCATCGTTATCATCGTCGTCATTGCTGTCATCTTTGGGTGGGTTGACCACTTTATCCATGTCCCCTTTTGCCTTGGTAATATAAGCGTCAACACCATCCTTAGTCGTCATTTTTTTTATCTGCTCCAATGCGTTCGTCACAATCACATTAAGCTTGGTTTCTTTTTTACCATCCGGATCGATCAGTCGCTGATAGTCCTGAAGCTGATTCATAGCACCGCCTTTTGCTTTCTGAAGTTCTGCTTCCGGATCTACGTCATTATTCTTATTATCATTATTATCCGTTCCGGGCGTTGGAGTCGTCGGTTCCTCCGCATACACCGTCATCCCTATTCCCGGCACGCTCACCGCTGCTGCCGGTGCCAGCATTCCTGCACACAGGGCCACTGCAAGTCCTTTCATCCACCACTTCTTCATTGCTCGTCCTCCTTATATTCACTCCGTGTCTCGATTTTCACAATTTTTCCATCTATGATATGGAATATCCGATCCGCAAATCCTGCCAGATGGTTATCATGAGTTACCATCACCATGGTCTGATTCTTTTCCTGTACCACTTTTCTCATCAGTCCCAGTACTTCTGCGGATGTATGGGAATCCAGATTGCCGGTCGGTTCATCCGCGAAGATAATCTCCGGATCCAGCACAAGGGCTCTTGCCACACCGACTCTTTGCTGCTGTCCACCGGACATCTCGTTTGGCCGGTGCAGCATATGTTTGGACAGTCCTACCAGCTTCAGCATCTTCACTGCCTTAGCTTCCCTGACCTTCTTATCCACTCCCCGGAAGGTCAACGGCAATGCCACATTTTCAATGGCATTCATGGTTCCCAGAAGATTAAAAGACTGAAAAATAAATCCCACCTTTTCTCTCCGGAACTTGACCAGCTGGTTTTCCGTCATATTTTCCAGATGCTGTCCCGCCACGACGACTTCTCCTTTGGTCGGTTTTTCCAACCCCGCCAGCATATTCAGCATAGTGGATTTTCCGGAACCGGATGTACCGACGATGGCACAGAACTCTCCTTTATAGATGGTCAGATCCACACCGTTTAGTGCCCGGACCTTCTCGTCCCCCACCCGGAATATTTTATAGAGGTTTTTTACCTGAATCACAGGCTGCCTTTTTTCTTCCACCCGAGGCCCTCCTTTTATTCTTTTTTGAGCGCATTTTAATATATAAAGTATACCATATTTTTGATTTTGAAATTCTTAATTAATCTTAATATTTCAAATGCCAGGAGCAAAAAAGGCAGGAGCCAAAGCTCCTGCCTCATCTACATTTCTGTTACTGTTTCTTTACCAGTTTTGTTTTCATGACATACCACAGCGGACCGGTGATGCATACGGAAGAATAAGCTCCGCAGGCAATACCTACCATCAGCGGCAGTGCGAACTCTTTCACGGAAGCAACTCCCATGACATAGAGAACCGCTACCATGATAAAGGTGGTCAGGGAAGTGAAAATACTTCTGGTCAGTGTCTGGGTAATACTGTTATTTACCACATCCTCCAGCGTATCTTTCCGTTTCATCTCTGCCAGGTTCTCACGGATACGGTCAAAAATAACGATGGTTGCATTGATGGAATAACCAACAATAGTCAGCATGCAGGCAATGAAGGTATTTCCAACAGAGATTCTGGCTGCTCCGTAAAATACAAGTACTACCAGAACATCATGCAGCAGTGCAGCAACTGCACTGGTTGCGAATCTTACATCCTTAAACCGGATCCAGATATAGATCAGCATAAAGATCGTTGCGATGATCACGGAAATAATCGCATCATGTTTTACTTCCTGACTGATGGCCCCGCTGATATTCTCTGCGGTGATTGCTGTATCGCTCAGATCAAATGCCTCGGTCAGCTTCTCATCCAGTTCCGTACGTTTGTCAAGATCCAGCTCTTTGGTCTTGATAACCACCTGAGTGGTTCCTGCCACCTTCTGGGTCTGAATATCATTGTCTCCGGTAACTTCTGCCACAACCGGAACTACATTCTGTTCAATCTCCTGGATGGTCATGTCATCGTTAAACTCTACCGTTGTGGAAGTACCACCCTTGAACTCCAGGCTGTATGCCAGCGCGCCTTTGCCGGAGCCTGCATTGATTCCCATATAAGCCAGTCCGGCTACAATGACCAGAACAGATACAGAGAACCAGATCTTTTTCTTGCCAACAAAATTGATCGGCTGTCTCTCTTTGAAGGTGCCGTACCATTTTACATCTTTCATACCAAGGGCATACAGTGCATTCATCACCAGCTTGGATACTACTAGTGCGGTAAACATGGACACAACAATACCAAGTGCCAGAGTCTGTGCAAATCCCTTCACACTTCCGGAACCTTTGATTGCCAGTACCGCTGCTGCAATCAGGGTGGTAATGTTACCATCCACAATTGCGGAAAGGGCTTTCTGGTAACCGATCTTCATAGCGGATTTGACGGTCTTGCCTGCTGCAATCTCCTCACGAATACGTGTAAAGATAATAACATTGGCATCCACCGCCATACCGATGGAAAGGATGATACCTGCAATACCCGGCAGGGTCAGGGTCATCTGGAATCCATTCAACAGTACCAGAACGATACCTACATAAGAAGTCAGTGCTATGCCGGATGCAAGTCCCATAATTCTGTAAATGGCAATCATGAACAGAACAACCAGTGCAAATCCGATCACACCTGCAATTAAACTGGTATGAATTGCTTCTGCTCCCAGCTTTGCTCCTACCACATTAGAACGCAGCTCCTGCAGTTCCAGGGAAAGGGAACCGATACGGATGGTGGAAGCCAGCTGATCGGCTTCTTCGTAAGTAAAATCTCCGGTGATCTGGCATCTGCCATCTGTAATTGCAGACTGTACGGTCGGAGCACTGATAACATCGCCGTCATAGACAATGGCAATCTGCTTTCCGAGATTTGCCTGGGTTGCCTCGGCAAATTTCTTTGCACCGTCATCCGTCAGGGTAAGTTCTACAATATACTTTCTTGCCTGTGTCATCTGGTCAGAAGTGGAACCAGCCTGTGCATCTGCTACATCGGTTCCTTCCAGAACTACCGTTCCGTCAGAAGTCGTGAACTGCAGAGAACCTGGTTTTCCAAGCTCTGCCAGAATTGCATTTGCATCACTGACACCCGGAATCTCAATATTGATACGGTCGGAACCTTCCTGGTAAACCTCAGCCTCAGTACTGTAGCCTTCTACACGCTTCTGAAGTTTATACACCGTATCTGCCATATCTTCTGCAGACGGTGCTTCGTCACCAACGGCCTGATAAGTAATGCTGACACCACCTGCCAGGTCGAGTCCCAGTTTGATGTCTTTTGCTGAACCTGCTCCGTCAGCGCCCCAGCCTGCTACTGAGGTGAACAACAGAATTGCCGTAATGGCAATGGTCACCAGCAAAGTGACAACTGCTCTACTTTTCTTCATTTCTTGCCTCATCTTTCTCCGCCTCTGCGGCCTTGATCATGATTGCGCACTCCACACGCTTGCGTTCCAGTTCACAGCTGATATCGTAAGCGTCATTAATGGAGCCGTGGAATTTATAGGAGTTTGCCGCACATCCGCCGCTGCAGTAGAATTTTGCGAAGCAGTTCCGGCATTTTTCCTTAGAGTACACATTACATTCTTTGAACTCATCACGGATGTCTGTACGTTTCAGTCCCTCGTCCACATTTCCCATGAGGTATTTTTCCTCGCCTACGAACTGATGGCAGGGATACAGATCTCCCCATGGAGTGACTGCCAGATACTCTGTGCCTGAACCACATCCTGACAGACGTTTTGCCACACAGGGGCCGCCGGTCAGATCCAGCATAAAATGGAAGAAATTAAATTCTTTATCCGTATGATAACGCTTTACTATCTCTGCTGCCAGTTTATCATATTCAGCAAAGATTTCCGGAAGATCTTCCTCCCGCAGTGCGTACTCTTCTTCGTCGCTTCCGACTACCGGTTCCACGGAGATCTGTTTGAATCCCAGATCTGCCAGATGCAGGACGTCGTTGGAGAAATCCTTGTTATTCCGGGTAAAGGTTCCACGGACATAATATTTCTCCTGATTCCGGCTTTCTGCCAGCTTCTCAAATTTCGGAAGTATCAGATCATAGCTGCCGCGGCCATTGCGGAACGGTCTCATGTAGTCATGCACTTCTTTTCTTCCGTCAATACTGAGCACTACGTTGCTCATCTCTTTGTTCACAAACTCCTGTACCTCATCATTCAGAAGCACACCGTTGGTTGTCAGTGTAAAACGGAAATTCTTGTTGTGGATCTTCTCCTGCTCACGTCCGTAAGCAACCAGATCCTTTACTACCTGCCAGTTCATAAGGGGCTCGCCGCCGAAGAAATCCACTTCCAGGTTTCGTCTGTTACCGGAGTTCGCAATGAGGAAATCCAGTGCTTTCTTTCCTACCTCATAGCTCATGAGGGCACGGCGTCCATGGTACTCGCCCTCCTCTGCAAAGCAGTAGCGACAGGCCAGGTTGCAGTCATGGGCAATGTGCAGACACAGCGCCTTCACGACCGGTTTCTTGGCAGCTACAATATCGTGAATATAGTTTTCATAAATATCCTCTGTATACAGCTTTCCTTCCTTGATCAACTCGTCAAGATCCTCAGCTGCTTCCCGGATATCCTGCTCCGGGTACTTGTCCTTCAGGAGATTCACGGTCTCCTCCAGTCCCTTTTCCTTATAATAAGGGATCATATCATAAATCAGATCATCCACCACATGGACAGATCCGCTGTTCACATCCAGAAGGATGTTATAACCATTATTTTTATACTGGTGAACCATTGTTTTTCAGTTCCTCTTTCTAATTCAAATTCCATACGTAAAATAAGCAGCGACGGGAGCCGCTGCTTACTCGTAAACTCTAAATTTCCTTATTTGTGATTCTCACAGGTCTGATTTCCTACAGTGCAGGAAGTCTTACATGCAGACTGGCAGGAAGTCTGGCACTCGCCGCATCCGCCTTTTTTCATGGTATTCTGTAAGGTCTGAGTATTTAAAGTTTTGATATGTTTCATCGTCTCGTCCTCCTATTGATTATACTACATAACTGATATGAGTATAACACATGGCTCCTAAATGCGTCAAGCAGTGTTTACGCTGCAATTCCACCAATCATACCGGAAATAATGCAGATAAAAAATGTTGTACTAATCCCCATAACAGCCTCCTTAAGCTCCCTGCCGACTGCCACCGAAACTGTCAACATCACTGCAAAATATAAAAATCCCAGCAGACTTCCCCACAAAAACTTTCTGTTTTTCATCATCCTTCCTGCCAGAAAGCCTCCTGTAAAGCAGGAAAGCACATAAATCCCGATTACCGCAATTTTCACTTTTCCTTCGCTGAGTTCAAATCGATACATCAACCCTGCCGTAATCAGCAGAAAAAATCCCGTCATTACATATGCCACTAACAGTGCCTTCATCATTCTAAGCACCTGTCCGATATAAGCCATGGGATATTTCATTCTCTCCATCCCGCCTCCTTTCATGCTTCTGCTGCTATTTATATGCGCCTGCCCCCTGCAATTATGCTTTTTTTCTTGCAATCATCAGGAATATAGCGTATATTAGACTCTAATCATACATATTTATCAATTAGAAAAAAGGAGTGAACTACGTTGGACGCATCTGACGCCATACAGGTACTGATTTTAATTTTCCTCATTGCCTGTTCGGCATTCTTTTCTTCTTCGGAAACCGCAATGACAACCGTGAGTAAAATCCGGGTGCGGAATCTGGCCGAAGGAGGGGATCGCCGCGCCATTCTTCTTTCCCGGTTAATTGAGGAGCCCGGAAAGATGTTAAGCGCAATTCTTATCGGAAACAACATTGTCAATATTTCCGCTTCCTCATTAGCTACTATTCTCGCCACCAAATGGCTGGGAAGTGCCGGAGCCGGTATATCTACCGGTGCCCTGACCCTGATCGTTCTGGTATTTGGAGAGGTAACTCCCAAAACCTGTGCCACCATTGATCCGGAAAAACAGTCTTTAAGAAGCGCACAGATCATTTATATCTGGACGCAGATTGCTACACCGCTGATCTTTATTGTCAATCATCTGACCATGGGACTGATGTTTCTCATGCGGGTGGATCCACAGGCAAGAAATGATTCCTACACTGAGGAAGATATTCGTTCCATTGTCGATGTGAGCCATGAAGATGGTGTCATTGAACAGGAAGAAAAAGAAATGATCAACAATGTGTTCGATTTCGGAGATGCCACCGCAAAGGATATTATGGTGCCGAAAGTCGACATGAGTTTCCTGGATGTCAATGCATCCTATGGGCAGACCATGGATGTCTACCGGGAATGCCGGTACACCCGCTATCCTGTCTATGAAGAAAGCACCGACAATGTCATCGGCATGCTGAATGTGAAGGATCTGCTGGTCTACGAAGACAAGGAACATTTCAATATCCGTAATATATTGCGAGGAGTTCTGTTTACTCATGAACACAAGAAGACCTCTGATCTTCTGTTTGAAATGAGAAAGAGTTCCACCAACATGGCCATCGTTCTGGACGAGTACGGTGTGACATCCGGTATGGTTACCATGGAAGATCTTCTGGAAGAAATCGTCGGTGACATCCGTGATGAGTACGACGAGGACGAGGAAGAACAGATTCGTAAAATCTCTGATCTGGAATATATCGTAGAAGGTACCATGAGTCTTGATGACCTGAATGATTATCTGGATCTGGAAGAGAAAGGTCTGCTTCTGGAATCTGAAGACTTCGATTCTGTTGGCGGAATCGTCATTGAACTTCTTGACCGTCTCCCGGAGGTCGGAGACGAAGTGACTACCGAGAACGGTATCCGCCTGGTGGTGGAATCCGTAGAGAAAAACCGGATCGGCCAGGTACATATTTACCTGCCATCTCCTGAAAAACCGGAGGAGCTGCCGGAAAATTAACAAAAATGGGCAGTCGGAATCATTCCGGCTGCCTTTTTATATTCTATATGTGTTGAAGGAGGATTTCCCCATGGGAAAAATATTCAAGTTTCATACGGATGTAGATACCGATCAGATTATCGCATCCCAGTATCTGCTTTTTCCTACCATTGATGAGATGAAAGCACATACCTTTGAATCTCTGGATCCCACGTTTGCAGATCGTGTGAAGCCAGGTGATTATGTAGTTGCAGCAGAGAACTTTGGCTGCGGTTCTTCCAGAGAGCAGGCACCCAGCGTCTTAAAAGCACTTGGGGTCAAAGCAGTTGTGGCAAAATCTTTTGCCCGCATCTTCTATCGCAATGCCATCAACATCGGTCTCCCTGTTATCGTCTGCAAGGATCTCTATGATCATGTATCTGACGGTGATGAGATGGAACTTTCTCTGACCGACGGAACTGCTTCCGTAAACGGACAGACCTTTACCTGCACCAAGCTTCCGCCTTACATGCAGAATATTCTGGATCAGGGCGGCCTGATCGCATCATTAAATAAGGAGGAAGCATAAGATTATGGGAATGACCATTGCTGAAAAAATCATTGCCCGTGCGGCAGGCGTCAGTGAAGTCCGCCCCGGCGATATTCATACCGTAGAGGTGGACCGCCTCATGAGTAACGACGGAACCACTCATCTGACCATTGATATGTATCACAACAAATTAAAACATCCCCACATCGCAGATGTGAATAAACTGGTGTGGATCGTGGACCACAACGTTCCCTCCGACAGTCCGAAGACCGCTGCTTCCCAGAAGAAAATGCGTGATTTTGCAAAAGAGCACGGCATCAAATTTTATGAGGGACAGGGTGTCTGCCATCAGATCATGATGGAAAACCATGTCTGCCCGGGTGAACTGATCTTCGGTGCGGACAGCCATACCTGTGCCTACGGAGCTCTCGGTGCCTTCGGTACCGGTGTAGGATGTACGGACTATCTCTATGCCATGGTAACCGGTAAATCCTGGGTTCTGGTTCCGGAGACACTCCGCTTCAATCTGACCGGTAAGCTTCCGGAAGGTGTTTATGCCCGTGACCTGATTCTGACCATCATCGGCAAGATCGGTGCCAACGGAGCCAACTACAAAGCCATGGAATTTGCAGGCGACGGTATGAAGAACCTGACCATGAGTGACCGTATTGCCATCTGCAACCTCTGCGTAGAGGCAGGTGCCAAGACTGCTCTCATGGAGGTAGACGACATTGCCCTTCATTACCTTCATGAGCATGGCCGTGAGCCAAAGGCATGCTTTGCCAGCGATGCAGATGCACATTTTGCCGCTGTCTACGACATCGACTTAAGCACCATCACTCCCATCGTTGCGAAACCGCATTTCGTAGACAATGTCTGCCCGGCAAAAGAAGCCGCAGGGGTAAAGATTGACGAAGCATTCCTTGGTTCCTGCAACAACGGAAGAATTGAAGATCTCCGTGTGGGCGCAGAGCTTTTAAAGGGCCGCAAAGTACATCCGCTGGTTCGTTTTCTGGTGGTACCGGCCAGCCAGGCAGTCTATCAGCAGGCATTAAAAGAAGGTCTTCTGAAGATCTTCATGGAAGCCGGAGCCATCGTCATGAACCCCAACTGCAGCGTCTGCTGGGGAAGCTGTCAGGGCGTCATCGGTGAAGGAGAGACCCTCATCAGTACCGGAACCCGTAATTTCAAAGGAAGAGCCGGTCATCGGGATTCCTTCGTTTATCTGGCAAGTGCCGCTACCGTTACCGCCTCTGCCATCAAAGGTGAGATCGCAACAGCAGATATGTTGTAACTTCGGAGCATGTATATGGCAAGAAGCCATACATGAGCAAAAGTAAAGCTGCGAAGCAGCGGTTTTGCGAATGTGGCTCTGAATAGTTGCTTATAAACACACTAAGGAGACAAAAACCTACCATGAGTGAAACATTTACCGGAAAGGTGTGGGTGCTCGGAGACGACATTGACACCGATATTATTATTCCTACAGAATACCTTGCCCTGAAAACCGTTCAGGACATGGCTCCCTACGCATTTTCTCCCCTTCGGCCGGAACTGGCTTCCCAGATTAAGCCGGGAGACATCATCGTTGCAGGCAAAAACTTCGGCTGCGGCTCCTCCAGAGAGCAGGCTCCGGAGATTATCAAGGCACTGGGCATCCGCTGCGTGATTGCCCGTTCCTTTGCGCGGATCTTTTTCCGCAACTCCATCAATAACGGTCTTCTGCTCATTGAAAATCCGACTCTCCGCGATCACGTTGAAGAGGGTGACACCATCGAAGTGACAACCGGAGAAAAGATCGTCTTAAAAGGCCAGGAATTTCCCATTGCCTCTCTTCCGCAGAATCTGATGGATATTATCAATGCCGGCGGGCTGGTAAAAGCCATGCGCCGTCTGAACGGACTGGAGGACTGATTATGGGACAGACAATCATTGAGAAAATTGTAAGCCGCAATGTAGGTCATGACGTACATCCGGGAGATATCGTAACGGTCAATGTGGACCGCGTCATGATCCACGATATTTTTATCCCGTTTGTGGCAGAAAAATTTGAAGAAATGGGATTTCAGAAACTGTGGGATCCGGATAAAGTGGTTCTGATCTATGACCACCTTGTTCCGGCAAGCCAGGTGGATGACACCCGTCATTTCCATGTTGGAAATGCATTTGCAGAAAAATACGGCATGAAAAATGTCCACAGAAGTGACGGTATCTGCCATCAGCTGATGACCGAAGCCCTCTATGTAAAACCTGGAAACATTGTATTTGGTACGGACAGCCATACCACTACCTATGGTTGTGTCGGTGCATTTTCTTCCGGCATTGGTTATACGGAGATGGCAAGTATTCTCGGAACCGGTACCATGTGGATCAAAGTACCGGAGACCATTAAAGTCGTCGTCGAAGGTACACTGCCATCTAATGTTACTTCCAAGGATATCATTCTCCGTCTTATCGGAGATCTCCGGGCAGACGGCGCTACTTATCAGGCGCTTGAGTTCTCCGGCGACACCATCGAGAACATGAGTGTGGCAAGCCGTATGACCATGTCCAACATGGCCATCGAAGCAGGTGCCAAATGTGCTCTGTTCACACCGGATGAGAAGACCGCAGAGTACTGCGAGATCGAACTGACAGAGAAAGAAACTTCTCTGAAAGGCGATGCTGACGCCCGCTATATCCGTGAGATCCACTACAAAGCCGAAGACTTCGTGCCGGTACTTGCCTGCCCATCTCAGGTAGACAACATTCATCCGGTCAGCGAATGGGAAGGAACTCCGATTGACCAGGTCTTCATCGGCTCCTGTACCAACGGCCGCCTGGAGGATCTGCAGAAAGCCGCTTCCATTCTAAAAGGAAAAAAAGTGGCTCCATTTGTAAAACTGATTGTCACTCCGGCCAGCCGCAAGATCTATGAGCAGGCTCTTGAGGACGGTACCCTTGCCATTCTGGCAGAAGCCGGTGCCATGATCACTCATCCCAGCTGCGGCCTCTGCTGCGGCCGTACCGGTGGTATTCTGACTGACGGTGAACGCGTCGTTGCCACCAACAACCGGAATTTCCTGGGACGTATGGGAACCTCCAAAGTAGAGATCTTCCTTGCCTCCCCGGCCACCGCTGCCGCCTGTGCAGTGGCAGGTAAGATTACCGTACCACAGATTTCATAAAAAAACACAAGGGCGGGAGCCAAACTCCCGCCCTTATTTTATGCCGTGAACTTTTCTCCTCAATACGAAAAAGGTTCGGAACCTTTCGGCTCCGAACCTCTTTCAGAGAAACTCTATGAATAGGAAAAGTTTATTTGGAAGATCTTATGATCCAAATACCAGTGCTACCGGTGCTTCAATGATGCCCGGGAATAAAATGAATACACACAGAGAAATTGCAATCAGTGCGATCCACGGAACACTTGCTTTGATAATCTTCTCCAGTGGTAGCCCTGTTACATTTTCCGCCGCGTACAGACATACACCTACAGGCGGTGTAATCAGGCCGAAGGAAAGAGTGATTACCAGGAATACTACGAAGAACAGCGGAGATACTCCAACTGCCTGTACAGCAGGAAGCAGAATCGGCACCAGGATGAAGATAGCTGCCGTTGCATCCATGAACATACCAACAACAATCAGGAATGCATACAGTACAAACAGAATGATAATACGGTTATCGGAGATTCCAGCGATCAGGCTTGCAACCTTGCTGGGAAGTCCGTCCAGCTCAAATAACAGAGAAGCCGGTTTTGCAGCAATTGCTACAAAGAGGATCGTTCCGGTAGATCTTGCATTCTTGCAGATGATTCTCGGAAGGTCAGTCCATTTCAGGTTTTTGTAAACGTAGATAGATACCAGAACGGTATACACTACTGCGATTGCAGCACCCTCGGTCGGTGTATAGAAACCAGTGTAAACACCACCCAGCAGAATAACCGGAGTTAACAGTGCCGGAATTGCCTCTACGAATGCTTTTCCAAGTTTCGGTGCGGAGAATGGAATTCTGTCACCGATATTATGTTTCTTGCAGTAGAAATAGTTGTAAACCATGAATATCAGACCAATGAGGATTCCGGGAATCATACCTGCAAGCAGAGCCTGTCCGATGGATACATTGGCAGTTGCTGCTGCATTGATCATCAGGATACTGGGAGGAATTACAGATGCCAGCATGGAACCGGAAAGGTTGATTGCCGTCGCGTAATCCTTCGGATAGCCTTTTTTCTCCAGTGCGTTGATACTCATTTTACCAATGGATGCAATAGCAGCTACGGAAGATCCGGACATACCTGCGAACAGCATGTTTACTACTACAGATACATGACCAAGTCCACCGAAGATCCAGCCAACCATTGCCTCAGCCAGGTTGTAAATCTTATCTGCAACACCGCCCTCGTCCATTAAGGATCCACAAAGGATGAACAGCGGAACAGCTACCATGATGAAACTGTTCATTGCGGTAAACATGGACTGCGCCGCCATGGAAAGCGGAAGGCTTGTCATGGTTGCGATACAAATAATGGATGCCATACCCAGAGATACGGCAATGGGCACTCCTAAAAACATCAGTACCAAGAAAATTAACATTAATGCCAAACTCACGCTCATTGTCTACTCACCCCTGCTCCAGCATTTTTTCTTTTTCCTGTTCCTTGTCACCGATGGCAACTTTGCCATGGAACTCAAGGAAGCTCTGTAAAGTTCCAATAATACCAAGTACGCCTGCTATCGGCTGGCAGATACCGATGAGATACATCGGGATCATCAGTGCAGTTCCCATCTCACGGAACATAATCTGCTGTTTTACTACTTCTGCTCCATAGACAATCATGAATACGAAGATTCCGATTACCATGACCGCATACAGTACCTCGCTGGCCTTTTTCAGCCACTTAGGACCAATCTGTAATAAAAGGGTAACTCGTGAAGATTCTGCCTGATTAAATCCTGCAGCCAATGCCACAAACATCATCCAAAGGAAAAGATAACGGCTTGTCTCCTCTGTCCATGGGAATGGATGACCGATCAGACGTCCTCCGATCTGAAGCAGAATGGTAACAATCATTCCGATTACCATAACAGCAAGGAGTACATTTTCCAACGCATTGACTGCGTTAAACAATCCAGATAAGGCGGATTTTTTACGCTCCATATGTAAAAACCTCCATTTATTTTGAGGGGGAGAGGGAATCGATCCCTCTCCCCTTTTAACTAGCAATTTTTATTTAGTTCTGATTACTCAGCTTTTCCGCAGAACTCTGCTGTTGCATTGAACAGATCATCATCAGCGATCAGCTCTTTGAATTTCGGATAGCAGGACTGAGATACTTTAACGAATGCTTCACGTCCTTCTTCCGTGATATCATTGTACTCCATACCGTTGTCGATCAGAGTCTGAAGCGCGGTCTCATTCTCTTTATCCATGAACTCTACGTTCCACTGCTGTACTTCCTGGCCAGCTTTGGTGATTGCTTCCTGCTGGTTTGCAGACAGGCTGTCGAACAGCGCACTGTTCATACCTACAAGCCATGCATCTGCCATATGGTTGGTGCCGGAGATGTATTTCTGAACCTCGTAGAATTTGTTGGAGAACGGTACGTCAACCGGGTTCTCCTGTCCGTCCAGAGTGTTCAGCTGCAGTGCATTGTAAACCTCAGAGAAGTTCATCGGAGTAGTAACTGCTCCACAAGCGCTGAAGAACTCAACATACAGAGAGTTGTTCGGTACACGAAGAACCATACCCTTCAGGTCATCCGGAGTGTTAACCGGGTTTTTGGAGTTGGTTACTTCACGGAAGGAACGGGTCCAGCTTCCTACAGTCTTGATACCCATAGAAGATACGCGGTTCATCAGTTCCTGTCCTACATCGCTGTTTAGGTAATCCAGCAGCTGCTGCTGATCATCAAACATATACGGAACAGAGATTACATTGTATCCTGACTCAAAGCTTGCATATACGGAGGTAGAAAGGATCAGCATCTGAAGAGAACCAGCAGACAGCTGTTTGATACCAGCTGCGGTATCTCCACCATACAGAGAACCGTTACCGGAGACGGTGAATTTTAAGCTTCCGCCTGAATACTCTTCTGCGCGGTTAGCAAACTCCTGAGCTGCCTGATAGATGTAAGAAGCTTCCGGGTCCGGAACTGCGATTGTGATCTCTTTGGTCTCCTCGGTAGTTGCTGCTGCATCAGCGGTCTCCTCTGCTGCTGCGTCTGTCTTGGTGTCAGCTGCTGCAGTGTCGTTAGAGCTGCCGCATCCTGCGAGGCTTGCGCCTACCATACTGAGTGCCAGTACTAATGATAATACTTTCTTTTTCATTCCTTTTTTCCCCTTTCAATATCAGTGTAAGTCACTACCTATTTTATATAGTTCTTTTATCTGTGGGTATAGCTTTGTATACACCTGATATCTCTTCTCGTAGACATCTTTGTGCTTGTCACTGCTCTTCACCACTTTATAAACATGTTTGTCGACCTTGTCGGATGCTTCATATATATCTTTGAATACCCCTGCTCCGACACCGGCCAGAAGTGCTGCACCTACCGGAGCCATATCATTCAGATCCAGAATGATAATATCTTTTCCGGTAATGTCTGCCTTAATCTGTGCCCAGGTCTCACTCTTTGCTCCACCACCGATGGAAACAAATTCTGTCATTTTCTTACCAGTCACTCTTTCTGCGATCTCGGACAACTGACGAAGTCCATATCCACAGCCCTCCATGACTGCCCTGTTCATATCTTTTCGTTTCGTCTGCAGTGAAAGTCCAAAAAATACACCTCTTGCATACGGATCCCAGATCGGGCTTCTCTCACCTAACATATAGGGAAGGAATACCAATCCACCGCATCCCGGTTCTGCTTCATCTGCTTCTTCGTTCATGTAGGCAAATGCATTTTTACTGCTACCAGATGCTTTCTCTATTAAGTCCTGGCAGAAATTGTCGCGAAACCACTGGTAAGCTGCACCTGTTGTGGACAAAGCCCCCTGGTAAATCCAGGTACCATCTACCACATGACATCTGTTGATGAATCCCCGGTCGAATTTCGGCTGATCCACGCAAATCGTAAGTACGTTGGTGGTTCCAACTGATTCACATACGTCTCCGGCTTTGGTTACTCCGGCAGCCAGCGTTGCACATGCAGTATCTCCTCCTCCGATTACAATCGGCGTTCCCTGCGGAATTCCAAGTGCGATCAACTCTTCGTTGATCAGACCTCCCACCACATCTGTGGATTTATGAAGCGGAGGCAGCTTCTCGATGTCAATTCCAATCTTCTCACAAAGCTCTTCCGACCACCGGAATCCTCCGGTAGTCTCGAAGAGATTCGTATAAGAAGCATTAGAATAGTCAATAGCAAAATTACCGCACATCCGATGTGCCATAAAGGTATTCAGATGGCCAAAATATTTTGTTTTTTCATATTGTTCCGGAAGGTGGCGTTTGATCCAGAGCATGGATGTTCCGGACGTTGCTCCAGCCATGGCAGTATTGGCTGTAAGTTCGAACAATCTGTCCTTTCCAACCGCATCCAGGATCATCTCTGCCTCCTCGGTACTGCGTCTGTCGGAATAAATAATCGCATCTACCAGAACCTCTCCATTCTCGCCCATAGCTACAAGCCCCGGGCAAAGACTGGAAATACTGATGCCAGCCACCTTGGACAGATCCAGTTTCTTTCCTTCCTGAAGAAGACGGATACATTTTAAATATGCATTCCACATATCTTCCATGTCGATCTGAACGGAGTTCTGATCCGGTGTAATCAAACGATAGGAGCTGCTGCTGATTCCCAGCGGCTTTGCATTTTCATCAATTACCACTACCTTAATACTGGTCGTTCCTACATCGACTCCCAATAAATACTTCTTATCCATTCCAGACACCTGCTTCTTTACTTCTTTTGTCTTATTAGAACTGATCGTAGTTCTTATCGTTCTCCAGCTGTGCAAGCAGCTCTTTTGCCTGCTTCGGAGTATATCCCTCATGGATGATGTAACGAAGAGCGATAACCAGAGCGGTTACATCTTTGTAATCCCATACGAAACGTCCCATGGTAACTCCGCCTACACCACACTGCATTGCATCGTAGGTCATGTTCAGGTAATCATCCAGAGTCTTGCAAGCGTCACCACCCTGAATTACTACACGGAAGCTGCTCGGTACGCAGGAGATTGCTTTTGCCATGGATTCCGGATCTCCGGTATAAGTAGTTTTTACGATATCCATGCCAAGCTCACATGCGCTACGTACACAGTATGCAATGTTTTCCCAGGATGCTCTCTGGTCAACCGGTACACTCTCTCCCTTCGGATATACATGTCCGATGAGCGGCATTCCTTTCAGGCGGCACTCCTGAGCAACTTTACCAATTGCCTCGAACTGCTCGTTCTGGAAATCACCAAGAGTCATGCATCCCATGGATACTGCATCTGCGCCAAGAGCGATTGCGGAATCAACGGTTCCGAATACAGCGTCCTGAGTCGGGGATACCGGAGAGTAGCTGGAAATCTTGCAAAGCAGGGAAACTTTTCCTGCATGTTTTTCGAGACATCTCTCAGCGATCGGACCAGTCATGGTCATTGCATCCGGTCTACCAGCTACGATTTTGTCGATAGCGCCCTGGATATCCTGAATACCAGTCATCGGAGCGATTCCTCTGGAAATTGCATGGTCAACAGTGATTGCCATCATCTTGTTGCTCTTCGGGTTTACGAGTCTGCTCATTCTTACTTCTTTTCCTAAAAGTGCCATTGTTTTATTCTCCTCTTTATTCTTTATTAAATAAGAAATAATTAGTTGCTGATTACGGTTCGATCTCAATCTTCAGTCCAGCACCGCTCTTGTTCATCTCATATGCTGCCTGGAAATCTTCGATCTTGTATGTATGAGTAATGATCGGTTTCAGGTCAAGATATCCGTTGATTACCATCTCTGCTGCATCCAGGTAATCCTGACGTTTGTATGCACTGGATCCGGTTACTTTCAGCTCGTTGTAATGAATGATATTCGGATCAAGATCTGCCATCACACCTTTTACAAATCCTGCAAACAGGCTGACTGCTCCACCCTTACGGGCAAGTTTGATGGTCGGGGTAATCAGTGCCGGTACACCGATTGCCATGATGATGACATCCATTCCCAGTCCGTTGGTCTCGCGTTTCACGATTGCTTCGAGATCTTCTTTCGTGGAATCAACAACGATATCAGCGCCGCACTCAAGTGCTTTGTTTCTTCTGTACTCGTTCAGCTCACTTACGATAACTCTGCGGGCACCTGCTGCTTTTGCAAGAAGTACATGCATCAGTCCGATGGGGCCTGCACCAATGATCAGTACATTGTCGTTGAACTTCAGATCTACGTTTCTCTGTCCTCTCAGACAGCAGGAAAGCGGCTCAATGACTGCTCCCTCTGCGAAAGACACATGCTCCGGCAGTTTCACGATATTGCCTTTGCGAATTGCAACTTCCGGAAGTCTTACATACTCTGCAAATCCTCCGTCGAACTCATAGCCGATTGCCTGACGGTTCATGCAGACATTTTCCATTCCTCTTCTGCACATCGGGCAGCATCCACAGGGAATTACGTTTGCTACTGCAACTTTATCTCCCAGTTCGAAGCCCTCTACTCCGTCGCCGATCTCTACGATCGTTCCGCACATTTCATGACCGATAACGGACGGATAACGAACATCCTTTGTCTTTGTACCCTCCAGGATACGGATGTCAGTTCCGCAGATTGCGGCACGCTCCATCTTCATCAGCATCTCGCCAGCTTTGATCTCCGGCTTCGGATAATCAGTCACTGCGTGAAATTTATTAGGTCCTTCCAGAACCACAGCTCTCATTTTCATAACAGCCTCTCCTTTCTATTTCCTGTTCCATGGTTGTACTATACCACTTCTGTAATTTTATTTCAATACTTATTTTTAACTTTGTAAATTTCATTCAAAAATATATTCTATTTTTGTGCACTTTTACTTGTTTTTCTTTGTTTTGCGGTTTTTTAGCACCTTTTTTGACCAGTTTTTTGTGTTTTTTCATTTCAGATGATTTGAAATATCATTTCAGAATTTTCATGAGTTGGAAATTTTATGGAAATTTATTACAGTTTTGTGTCGCTTTACTGGTCAGGTTTTGTCGCTCCCCGATCGGCCTGGTCGGCCGTTTTTCCCGCACACCTGGTTTTCCTGGTGCGCCCAGCCCGCACCACCGATTACTCCCAGTTTTCCTGGGCCTATTTCAAAAATACACTGCGAAAGTTCCTGTCTGCCTGCTCAAAATACAATTTTTCAATAGGCCGTGGGCGTATATCAAATTTGTTAATGAAAAATCCCTGTCATTCGTCAAATACGTGGGTCTCTGCCAAAATAAGCCAGGGGCAGTTCCAATGAACCACCCCTGACTTTGAGACTTCTCTATATTCCCCAATATTTCTTCATATACACATCGGCTTCTTTCTCTGACAAGTGAAACTTCATTTCCAGATGGAATCTGGCATTATCTTCCGTGCAGCCAAATTCCTTTAATAATTCCAACATACAGGAAATGCCTCTCTCTTCACCACGTTTCTCACCACGTTTCTCACCACGTTTCTCGCCTTCTGCAATTCCATCCTCGTAAATTTCATCAATTGCACATCTCATATTAACCTTTCCTCCTTCCGTTTCCCATGCTTTCTTTATCTCCAGCATCTGCTGATTTCCAATGTAATTCCAAACTGTTTCATATGTATCTTTTCCCATCTCCATAAACTGTGGCAATTTCTTCGCCAGTTCCGCCAAATTTTTCTTATCTTTGGCATACTTGATCGAAAGAAACATGCAGGCAATGTCATCTGGAAATTCCATTAAACGTTCATCTGGTGTATGGCCGATATCCAACACATGTACTTTATAATTCTGAATATATTTCTTCCATTCGTCCGTAACATCTGAAAAATCCAGTATTTCATAAAGATTATCCGCTGCATCCCATGGTTCTTCTCCCATATATAATACAAGTGTAACAGCCGGAATCAGCCGATCCGTTTTAGACATAGGCGACATATTCACACTGACAGGCTTTGTTGACTTCTGCATTCTCTTGATCTCAGATATCTGACGCTTATACTCGATCGCATCATAATCCATTCCACGGACAGGCATGGAATAATCCACGTATGTCTGAATTTCCGTTCCTACAATTAGTACAATTCTGACATTTTTCACCCGTTTGGCAATATCCCGGTACCTGGTTCGATAATTCTTCCCGGTCCGCGCAGTATATCGTGTGTCCATCTCCTGAATTTGCGCCGCCGTCAGCTGTTTTTCTCCTCGATAAATCCAACCGTTCATAAGATCCGCAAAATGCTCTGGATTATTATAGTACGCAATCATCGATTCTTCTTTTTGGCCCATAAATACTCCTTCCTTCGGATATTTTACTGCGAAAAAAAGAGTCCTATCATGGGCATTTTCCCCAGTTTCGGAAGCATCTATTCCCTTCAGTTTCCATATCCAGTTAATTCATCATCGGGAATGTTGCTCGAACTGAGCTTCCGAAAACGAGAAATGTTGTGTGATAGCAGATATTGTTAATTTCACATCCGCTGTTTGTTTTATAGTAACATATAGTTATGTTTTTTGCAACTTGTTTCTATAGAAATTTTTCTACAGCCTGACCTGCATTGTGTGGGTCTCTGCCAAAATAAGCCAGGGGCAGTTCCGACGAACCGCCCCTGGCTTTCATTTTCCACCATTTAAAATTTATTCGACGCTGTTGCATTTCTTGTTTTCTGAATGGCACCATATGCTTTGTCATAATCCATAAAGGAAATGACTGCCACCAGGGAATCAATCACGGCCAGCTGAGCAATCCGGGCAGTTACGGATTCTGATTTGAACACTGTCTCTTTTGTGGATGTCATCAGCACATAATCACACTGCCGCTGCATGGGTGATTTTCCATAGGTCGTTAAGCCTATCGTAACCGCTCCGTTCTCTTTGGCATTTCGCAGACACTCCAGAACACCTTTATTGGTTCCGGAATGAGAAATAGCAATGGCCACATCTCCTTCCCGCAAAAGTCCGGACTCCATAGCCTGTACATCCGCATCTTCTTCCACAATGCATCGAATTCCGATTTTCAGGAATTTGTGCATCGCATCATGGGCTACCATAATACTCCCTCCTGCGCCGAAAAATACGACCCGTTGTGCATTTTTAATTGCTCTGGCTGCCTGCTCAACTTCTTTCATGTCTAAAATATGAATGGTCTCTTCCAGCGTATCCATCTCAGACCGGATTACCTTTGTCACGATCTGCTCCGGGGTATCCTGTTCTTCCAATGCGTTATTTAGATGCTTATAAGGAACGATGGCATCCTGTGCCAGATTAATCTTCAGTTCCTGATATCCTTTATATCCTGCACTCCTGCAAAAACGCACCACCGTAGCATCGCTGACTCCCGCCTTTTCTGCCAGTTCCGTGACTGTGCAGTCCAGAACCTTCATATAATTGTTCAACACATAGTCAGCTACTTTCTTTTCTGACCCTGTCAATGCCTTCATTTTACTTTGTATGTTTACAACACTTGGTGTCCGATTCATAAAATTCTCCTCATATTTTTATTTTTCAAGGTCAGGAAATGAAGAAAATCCAGAAGACGGTTGTCTCCTGGATTTTATCTGTCTTATTTTTCTACCTTCTTATGAAAAATTTTTTTAAACAGTTTCACCACGATTACCTGGAGATTCTCAATGTAAGTTGCTACCAGAATAATTAAACCAATTGCAATATACTGATAGAATGTATCCATTCCGAATATTGGTTCAAAAGAATACTAGTCTATACCCTCTATTCTGAAATTTTTTTTCTTTATTATGCTTTTAACATTATCATATTTGTAATTTTATTTCAACAGTTTTTTGCATTTTTGTATATTACTTTCAACTTTCAGCAATTCATTTATGCATACTACACAAACCTCATTTTCTTTTTCCAAAAAAAGAGCCGCCAAACCACTCACTACAGTGATTTTGCGACACTTTTTTCATGTTCAAAAAATATAAAATTAAAACTTATGGGACGACGTTGCATTTCTCGTCTTCTGAATAGCTGCGTATGCTGCATCATAATTCATGAAGGAAATGACCGCCACCAGAGAATCGATGACTGCCAGTTGGGCGATTCTTGCGGTTACGGACTCAGACTTGAAAACAGTTTCCTTCGTGGAAGTCATGAGCACGTAGTCGCACAGACGCTGCATGGGTGATTTGCCGTAAGTAGTCAGCCCGACCGTCGTTGCCCCATTGGCCTTGGCATTCCGCAAGCATTCCAGAACTCCTTTATTGGTTCCGGAATGGGAAATACCAACGGCCACATCTCCCTTTTTCAAAAGCGCAGATTCCATCGCCTGCACATCTGCATCCTCCTCTACGATACAGCAGATTCCTATTTTCAACAACTTGTGGAGAGCGTCATGGGCTACCATGATACTGCCGCCGGAGCCAAAAAATACTACTTTATCTGCATTTTTGATAGCCTTAGCAGCCTGTTCCAGTTCATCCATATCAAGAATATGGATCGTTTCTTCCAGCGTCTCGATCTCAGAGCGGATCACCTTCGTTACGATCTGTTCCGGTGTATCCCTTTCTTCCAGCGAATTATTCAAATGTTTGTAGGGCACAATGGCATCCTGTGCCAAATTGATTTTCATGTCCTGATATCCTTTGTATCCGACGCTGCGGCAGAAACGCACCACCGTGGCATCACTGACACCGGCTTTCTCAGCCAGCTCTGTCACCGTAAAATCCAATACCCTCATATAGTTTTTCAATACGTATTCTGCAACTTTTTTTTCTGAGCCTGTCAGAACTTTCATTTTACTCTGAATGTTCACAATGCATGATGTCCTGTTCATAACCTTCCCTTTCATCGTTCTTATTTTTTCTTCAGTCTCACCACATTGCCGTCTACGCTTAATCCCCGGATACTTCTCAAAAATCCGGAAATCCGGCTGTACCCATAATCTTTCTGATCAAAACCGCTGTAACGGGTTTTCAGTTCTTCATTGATCATTGCCAGATTGTCAACCGTACCGCCATTTTCTTTTATAATGGAAATCACTTCCCGTTCAATCTGTTCACGGGAAATCTCCTCGCTTTTGCCCACCCGGTAATGCCCGTTTTCACGATGTACCCGCAGCATGGGAATCTCCTCCGTGAGAAATACACTCAACTTGGAGTAGCCGTAATTTCGAACATCAAAATCCGGAAATTTATCGGACAAACGCTGACCCACCAGGCTCAGCTCCAGTTCTTCTCCACCGCCTTCATTCATCATTCCGGTGATGGCGCTCACTACCGTCTCTATACTGGTCACACTATTTTCTGCACTGTCCTCACTCATACCTGCTCCTCTGGCTTCCCCGATAAGATCCAGATGAACGAATTTGTTGCAGGCTCTGGTCAGAGCCAGTGGTGTCTTGGATTCCCCCATGCCAAGCACAAACTTTTTTTCTTCACGAAGCCGCATGGCCAGCCTCGTAAAATCACTGTCACTAGTAACCAAGCAAAAGCCATCTACTTTATTCTGATACAAAAGATCCATGGCATCAATGACCATCGCCATGTCCGTGCTGTTTTTTCCTGTGGTATAGGAGAACTGCTGGATAGGCGTTACGGAATATTCCAGTAAAATATTTTCTTTCCATCCGTTTTCCTTAGACCAGTTTCCGTAAATGCGTCTGCAGGAAGCAAATCCATACTTCTCCAGCTCATCAAAAATCATCTGTGCATAGCGGGCACTGATATTTTCCGCATCAATAAGTACAGCGAACTGCAGTTTTTCTTCCATCTCCATCTAGGACTCCTTCTGACTGCCTGTGTCTGCCATCTCGATGGTGTCACCTGCAATACGAAGAAGGTCTTCAATCTCTTCCAGCGGCATTTCCAGATAAACCGACAGTTCATCCGGTGTAATCTGCCGTCCAAGATCTTCGGTAAGCTCCGTAATAGAATCTGCAAGCCGGTTCAGCTTTCTGGTCACTTCCTCGCCAACACTGCTCTCACCATTCTGCTCTTCCATAGCCTGACGGATACTCTTACGGATCTCCCGTTCCAGATGTTCTTCCGGTTCCAGATCTTCTGGCTGTCCAAAACTGTTCAATCCCATAAGAAGTCCCAGACTTCCTTCCTGTACCAGATCCTGAATCAGAATTCCCTGATGAGCATATTCCTCTGCCACAGCAAGTACCTTTTCCATATAATGTTCAGCCAGCAGTTCTCTTGCAGCTCCCTCTCCCTGCTTTACCTTCTGCCATAATATTTCCAATCGATCTTCCGGCTGGCGGCGGGCAGATTTTAATTCTTTTCTGTACTGGACAAGAAACTCTTCTTCCTCTTCCGTATAGGGTTTCTGCTCTTCTTCCGGAAGTTCTGCCCCTTCTACGTGAATTCCCTTTCCAGTCAGATATGCAGAAATCATTCCCAATTGTTCCTGATTAAAATTCATATTTTTCAGGCAGTCCTGCATTTCTTCTATAGTGAGCACGCCTCCTTGCTCCTCCGCGCGGTTCTGCAATGATACCAGCGCTTCCTGAAATTTTAATTTATCGTCCATTACTGCGGACACCCTCCTCTTCTTTTTTCTGGTTAAGAGATACAATAAATACCGTGGAAAGTACAAAGATAAATCCCAGAAGGTCCATCATTTGAAATTCCACATGCAGCCATACAACAGAAATAACCGTAGCTGCCACCGGTTCCACGCAGGCAAGCATGCTGGCATTGGATGCTCCCACCAGCTGTACTCCCTGCAGATAAAAGTAAAACGCACAAATAGTTCCAAGCAAAATGATCCCTGTCATAGCCAGAACCGTCTGACCATCTATCACCGGATGCACATTCCACGGACGGCGAAGCAGCATCAGCACACCTCCACCGACGAACATTCCCCACCCCAATGTCTGGATCGTCGTATATTTTTTCATAAGTTCAGCCGGCTGAAGCGTATAAACCACCAAGGCTACTGCTGCCAGAAGTCCCCAGAGCAATGCTTTTGCCGGAATTGCCAGCTGTGATACATTTCCATGAGTTGCCAAAATGAACGTTCCTGTCATGGAGCAAAGCAGTGCAATGATCTCATACAATTTCGGTTTTCTTCTCATCCGCAGACAGATCCACACAAGAATCATGGCAGGTCCGGTATATTGCAATACGGTCGCCGTCCCCGCATTAGAATATTGAATCGTCGTAAAATACGCATACTGGCAAAGCATCATGCCAAACAGGGAAAAAATAAGAATATCCCTTCTCCCTGCCGGATTCTTCCATACTTCAAATATCTTTTTTTTCTCTTTTATCCACAATACGATCAAAATCAGAAGTCCGGCTCCTGTAAGCCGGATAGGAACCAGCCAGTCCGAATTTACCTCCTTAAACTGAAACAGAAACTGTCCGCAGCTTCCGCAAAACCCCCACAGAATTCCTCCCAGTAACGTCAATACAACTCCCCGTATCTTTTTGTCTTTTTCTGTGTTCATTTTCATTATTTCTCCAATAGTTTTTCAAGGTTATCATACCCCATTCAGGGAAAAAAATCCAGTTTCAACGAGGAATTCCCTGTCACGAAATTCAATTTTTCCCGTATAAATAAAAAAAGACGGTAGGGGGCCATGACAGTTATGGCAACAAAAATCATGCTGGACCCAGGGCACAATGGGATGACCGATCCCGGTGCCGTGTACGAAGGAAGGCGGGAGAGTGATGACGTGCTGCACCTTGCAATGGCCGTTGGAAATATTTTATCCCAGAGCGGTTACGATGTAGAATATACCCGCACGGGAAATGTGGCGCAGTCTGTGACGCAAAAAGCCCAAATTGCCAATCAGTCCGGCGCAGGTCTCTTTGTCTCTTTCCACAGGAACATGGGATCCTATCCAGGACAGTACGAGGGTGTACAGACACTACTGTACGATTTGAGCGGTCTGAAGCTTACCATGGCAGAAAATATCAATCAGAATCTGGAAGGCATCGGTTTCCGAAATATCAGTGTGGAAGCACGTCCGAATCTGGCTGTTCTCAGGCACACCACCATGCCTGCTTTGCTCCTGGAAGTCGGATTTCTTGACAGTACAGCCGATAACGAACGCTTCGACACCCATTTTGAAGAAATTGCCCAGGCCATTGCAGACGGTATCATGGATACTTTGAAGGATAGTCCTGAAGAAACACCCGCTTCCGCCCATCACCCACTGTATCGTGTACAGGTTGGTTCATTCTACCAACTGCAGAATGCGGTAGATCTGGAACAAGAGCTGAAGCGCATGGGATATAATACATGGATTGTGACAGAATAATATTCACGCAAAAGTCCGGAGTTAAAATACACTCCGGACTTTGTCTTATTCTTCCCGGCTTCTCAGCCGTCTTAATCGTTCTCCAATCTGCTTCTCATATCCATTTTCCGATGGATGATAGAAGATACGTCCCACCAGTTCGTCCGGCAGGTACTGCTGTTTTACATAGTGCTCCGGGAAATCATGAGCATACAGATAACCTACCCCATGGCCCAGCTTCTCCGCTCCGCCATAGTGTTTGTCCTGCAAATGCACCGGAACCGTGGTAGTCGTTGTCTTTACCACTTCCATAGCGTCAAATACCGCATTGCAGGCCGCATTGCTCTTCGGCGCAGAAGCCACGTAAGAAGCTGCCTGGGACAGAATGATCTGTGCCTCTGGCATTCCTACCCGTTCTACTGCCTGGGCCGCCGCTACGGCCACCTGCAGCGCCTGAGGATCTGCATTCCCCACATCTTCTGATGCGCAGATCATGATTCTTCTGGCAATGAATTTAATATCTTCCCCTGCGTACAGCATTTTTGCCAAATAAAATACCGCTGCATCCGGATCAGTTCCCCGCATACTCTTAATAAATGCCGAGATGGTGTCATAATGATTGTCTCCGCCTTTATCGTAGCGCACCGTCTTCTTCTGAATACACTCAGAAGCCACCGGAAGCGTAATGTGGATCTTTCCATCCACCGACCGCTCTGTCGTGAGAATCCCCAGTTCCAGAGCATTCAGTGCATTTCTGGCATCACCACCTGCAATATCCGCCAGGAATTCCAGGGCATCTTCATCCGCCACTGCATCATAGGCCCCCATTCCCTTTTCCATATCGGTAAGTGCACGGTGTAAAAGCTTCTTAATATCCTCTTTCTCCAGCGCTTTCAGTTCAAAAATGATGGATCGGGAGAGAAGAGCTCCATTCACCTCAAAATAAGGATTTTCCGTGGTTGCTCCGATAAGGATCAGCGTTCCATCCTCCACAAACGGAAGAAGGTAATCCTGCTGTCCTTTATTAAAACGGTGAATCTCATCCACAAAAAGGATCGTCCTCTTACCGTACATGCCGAGATTATCCTTCGCCTGCCGGACTACCTCCTCCATATCTTTCTTTCCTGCCACCGTGGCATTAATCTGTGTAAACTCCGCACTTGTGGTATGGGCAATCACTTTGGCAATGGTGGTCTTTCCTGTTCCTGGCGGTCCGTAGAAGATTACCGAACGCAGTTTATCCGCCTTGATCGCCCGATAGAGCAGTTTGTCATGACCGATAATATGCTGCTGTCCCACGATCTCATCCAATGTCACCGGCCGCATCCTTGATGCCAGCGGTGCCTCGGATTTCATAGTGTTCGTTCTCATATAATCAAATAAATCCATAGGTAAATTCCTCTGTTATCTTTTTTCTGCTACAGTCCTATTATAGTCTCTTGCTCTTCCGCTGGCAAATTTTTTAATCCATAATAATCTCATCCACAGTCACAAACTCAAAACCTTCCGCCTCCAGCTGCTCAATGACCCGCTTCACTGCATCTACCGTGCTCTGATAACTGTCATGCATGAGGATAATGTCATGATCCTCCGCATGCTTCACTGTTTCCCGGACAATCCAGTCCACATTCTGGGTAGTCCAGTCTTTCGTGTCAATGCTCCACATGACCGGAATCAGATTCAGGCGCTCTTCCAGTTCCTCATTCCATGTTCCAAAAGGGGGACGCACATATTCGGTCCCGGTTCCGGTCAATTCTTCGATGAGATCGCTAGTCTCCTGGATTTCTTTGCACGCCTCCTCCAGCGAAAGGGACGTGATCTGCACATGATGGTAGGTGTGATTCCCAATCAGATGTCCTTCTTTAGCAATCTCTTTTACCACATCCCCATATAGTTCCACATTTTCCCCCAGAAGAAAAAACGTCGCAGGCACCTGTTCTTCTTTCAGAAGTTCCAGCATCTGCGGCGTGTAAATAGGATGCGGACCATCATCAAAGGTCAGCGCAATCCGCTTCTTTTCTGTTTTTTTCTCTTCTGGCAGCACCAGCTGTTCCACTGGAATGATCTCCTCCGGTTCCACTCCTGCTCTCTCATCTTTCTTTGCTGCCCATATCCACACCACTGCCATTACCAGCAGGATTCCCAAGCTCCATCGTTTCATCCTAAACCCCGGAATCTTCCATCATTTCAGTATATGTGTGGAAAACCTTTTAAATTCCCTTTAAGAAATGGTTCCAGAATTCTTTATTTACTTTAGAATTCTTTTAGAACCTTTCCATACTTTAGACACAATTCATTGGTATAGTAATGTTTGTAAGGACGACATATCCGTATTTCATTCATAACACTTGGAGGATTCGAAAGAATCCTCCACTCCCTCGAAAATCAAGGCCGCAAGGGCCTTTTTCTTTTGTTCACATATTCCCATCCGTATCCAACTGCAGTCAGCACCACCAGACTTCCCACCACCATCACTGTTTTGGTCAGTCCGTCTCCCAGCCCCAGCACACCTGCTCCGGTCTGGAGGAACATATAGAGGAACATGTGAAGGCACAAAATCGGCAGAGTCTGCCGGCCAATCATACCACATACCTGCATGAGCTTCGGGCACCGCGCTTCCAGCCGTTCCCCGATCACAAAAATCGTATAGGCGCCAAGGATCCCCACCGACAGATACAAAAGCATGCTCAGTCCATAATTTCCACAGGACAGGTTTACGCTGCCATTTAGAAAAGCAAGCAGCAAAAAGAAATTCAGGCAGGCAATTCCTAAACGGATATCATCGGTCAATACCTTCACGCCGCCCCACTCTTTCAGTTTTTCACCAGCTGCAAAGAATACGGCAAAGTACGGTACTGCTTCCAGGCTCCAGGGCAATAACAGCGGTGTCACATAATGCCAGATCACTGATACAGCAAGACCTCCTCCCAGCAGCCAGTATTTTTTCTTAACTTTGCTGATGAGTCCGTACCAGGCATAGACAAGGAACAACGCTGTCAGAAACCAGAGCGGGGAATTTAAAAGATCCATCAGCACCGGATTGGAGCTGGCATCACCGACTCTCCACATCTGGTTCCGGGAATAGAGGATTCCGAACAGAGAAGCAAGTTTTAAATCTCCCGGTATTCCGCCCAGCACGCAATCCTTTACCCAGAAAAACACCCAGAGAAAGGCACTGGTTCCAAAGTAGGGAATGAGGAGGCGTTTTGCTTTTTTCAGAAGAAACGTTCCATAGGATTCTCCTTCTTTTACCCGAAAGGTATAACCGGCTGCCACAAAGAAAATAGGCATATAGAACATGCCGCCATAGTAAGTGACAAGTCCAAGTCTGCAGCCAGCATGCACCAGCAGCACCACCAGGATGCCCATGGCTTTTCCAAAATCCAGCCATTCCAGCCGTCCGGAAGAATTCGGCCCAAAGTTCTTAGGATGGGCATTATTCGTGTTTTCTAAACATCCGTTCTTCAATGAAGGCTTCTCCTTTCTTTCCCAACGGTTCCACATATCGTACAGATAATTCCGATAGCAGCCCGGTAACTGCACTGATCAGAATCAGATTCAGGAAACAGGTCAGATTATAACCATACAGCGGCTCGGCCATCAGGAAAAACCAGGACCCCAACGTGGCAATGACCAGAAAATGAATCAGATACAGGGAATAGGAAATTCGTCCCAGATACTGAAATACTCCCAAAGAGAAAAACTGCTGCACCGGCTCCAGATTAAGCACAGAAAACACAAACAACAATACCCCAAACAGGTGATAGTAATTGACAAATACAAAAGGCAGAATTCCCCAGATCGTTCCCTCGTAGCCAAATCCTGCAGAAGGGTAGCACATGAAGTAAAGTCCTACTGCGAAAAACACCCAGTTCAGCACTTTGCTGCTGCATATTTTTTCTTTCACATTCCAGTCCGTATACATAAAATCGCAGAGGACATACCCTGCGAAAATGCCGATAAAATCCGTCCGAAGCAGCACCACTGCCAGTAATCCGTAAACGATCCAGCGCCATTTTCTTCTACTAAGGAGGGCTGCACAGGCATAGTCAAGGTAGGCACCAAGAAACAACATCTGCAGGGTCCACAGCACCCCATTATATTTGTTTGTTCCAAATAAGAAGCAGCCATACAAGGATTCCTTGAGCATTCCCACAAAGGACGGCGCAAAGGCATTGAATCCTGCAAACCACTCTTCGGAACCGGCCAACACCGCTGCCGGGCCATTCCGATAGAGTCCCAGCACCATGGCAAACCAGATCACTACATTTACCACCAGTACCGTCGGCATCAGCCGGAAATACCGTTTTGCCGCGCTTCTTTTTAACCGGTTCTTATCCCCGGTCGCGAAAAAACTTCTGCACAATACAAAGCCACTGATCACAAGAAACAGCCGTACCGCTGTATTTCCGTTAAAGAGAAGATTGAGCGGTGATTTTCCAATCACAATATCCAGATTGTCCGGCAAATGACAGGCTTCCGGCTGATAGTGATACATCCCGTAATAAAAGGCAAAGACAAAATGGGTCAGGAACACGCACACGCATCCAAACCCCTTCAGTCCGTCCAGGTAGACTAATTTATTCTGCTGCATAGATCCACCACTTTCGCTTTTTTCAGAAGATGCACTGCGAACAATGCCAGAATTCCAAGCTGAATCACTGCAAATACCCACATAGGCATCATGGATTCCCCATTCACCGCCTCCTGGTATCCGGCAAAGGTTACGATCTGTAAAAATACCGGCACCAGGAACCATTTTGGCTCTGTAAATGCAAACATCACCGCCAGCACACAGAACAGATAACCTGCGGTCTGATCCATATAGGGCAGGAAATATGCGGCAGCAAGGCCAAAGAACAACATCAGTTCCAGAATCATGGGAGACTTCTGTTCTTCCCATTTGCTCTGGGAAAATACCCACACACCGATCACCAGAAGTCCAAAAGTCAGGAAAAGACCTACCGTGGCAAGCGGTTCGAAGGACTGCCCCTGCATGGACGTATTTCCAATGATCTCATAGATATTGGGCCAGTGGAAGGTGGTCAGCGTATATCCAGCTCCCATCCATGCCCGGTAACTATAGACAAAACGCGCTGCAGCCGCCATAACCGGCAGCACCAGCTGCAGATGGTTCAGTTTTCTCATCTGCCACAGCAGTATGCCGACTGCCAGCAGTCCCACATACCGCACATGCAGGAGCAATGCCGCTGACAATACCACCGAGAACAGCCATCCGCAGCCATTTTCCAGAAAAAGCAGCGCACTTATCACCAGGAGGGTTCCCACACAGGCATTATTTCTCATGATCGTCCCATCCGCAATGATGGTCGGAAGAATTACAAGCACACTGTAGGTCAGAAGACTCTTCCGTTCATTTCCTGTCATCCGGTAAATAAGCACGGCACCTGCCACCGCCAGATACCATTCTGCCAGCAGATAAAGGGGATGCGGCATACCGCTGTCCGGGAACGAAGTGCGAAGCACCAGTCCCACGCCCGTGATGCAGACCGCCAATAATGCTTCCAGAAAATCAAAGGTCATTCCTGCAATCCGGAATTTCCGAAATAGCAGCTCTCTTAAGAAGTTATCCACCTTCATCGAAGAATCTCCCTCCCTTCTTCCACATTGTCTGCAAGAATATTCCCCGGGTCGTGGATATATTCCCACAGATCAAGACCGATCCGCACCAGAAGAAACAGCTGGATAAATGCCAGCGCTCCGTAGGATACCAGAGGCAGCTGTTTGGTCAGATACTGGGCATAGCCCACTACCGTCAGAAAGGAGGCCGTGACAAACAGTGGAAAACGCTTCGGTCGTAGCAGCGTATAGATCAGTAAAAATGCATCCGTCACATAAAGATACCGCTCATGCATATGGGGAATGAAATACGTAGTCAGCATACCGAAAAAGATAACTATCAAAATCACATATTCCCTTGTGACCTGCACCTTCTGATAGGCCAGATAGAACATGACCATCATGAGAATTCCAAGGATCAGCAGCATACCTGCTTTCACATACTCATCCAGGAAGAAATTATTTCCTATGATCTGATAAATGTTCGGGAACTTGATGGACAGAGACCATCGGTCCTTTCCCCCCTGAAATGCATAAATGCCGATCAGTTCCTTAAAAGGACGTCCGGCAATCCATGCCGGAAGAATGCCCACAAAATACATAACCGGAATCGTGATAAAATGTTTTAGATCCACCTTTTTCCTCACCCAGAGAATCACCAGAAACGGAAAAATAAACAGCGTCTGTAATTTTACCGCAAAAGCCGCTCCGTAGAACCACATCCCCATCCAGGTCCGGTTATTCATGAGATAATATACACTGGCCAGAATAAGCAGCGTGTATATAATATCGCACTGAGACCAGACTGCTGCATTTAAAATCACCGTTGGAAGGAACAGGAACACGCCATAAGCCAGATATCCCCGCTTTCTGCTGCCGCTGCACTCTGTCACCATCCGTCCGATAAGGGCTGCTCCCACAAAATCCAGCAGACAGCAGAGTCCTTTAAAAGCAGTCATGGCATTGACCGGGAGCAGTGTGATGAAATACAAAATATACATAACCGGCGGCGCATAGTCGTAAAAATCATCTGCCAGTGCCCTGAATCCCCCTTCGGAAAGCCGGGCCAGCCAGTCACTCCAGTAGACACTCCAGTCCTCCGCCACAAAGGTGCGGACCGCCAACCGGACTGCCACCGCCAGTATGGTAATCAGTACCAGAAACAAAAGGTCCGATTTTTTTGTTTTTTTCTCCTGATTCATAAAATAAACTCCTGTATACAAAGCCGGCAGACGAAAGACGCAATCCTCTTTCCGCCTGCCGGCGACCATTTACTAATTCAGTACTTTTTCAATAATATATCTCGGACGTGCTTTGGTCTCCAGGTAGATCTTGCCGATATACTCACCAATCACACCGATGGCCAGAAGCTGTAGACCTCCGATAGCCCAGATGGATACAATGAGGGACGTCCATCCGATACTGGTATGTCCAAGAAAATGCTGTACCAGAGAATAGATCAGCATACCGATGCTGCACAGGAAGATAAACAATCCCAGAAATACAATAAACCGGATCGGCTTCGTGGACAGGGATGTAATACCATCAATAGCCAGTGCCAGCATCTTCTTCAGCGGATACTTGGACTCTCCTGCCATACGCTCATGGCGCTCATAAGTCACCACATCCGTCTTGAATCCGATCATGGGAACGATACCGCGGAGGAACAGGTTCACTTCTTTATACTTCGCCATCTCTTCCAGCGCACGTTTGCTCATGAGACGATAATCTGCATGATTGAAAACGATCTCTCCGCCCATCATACTGATCATATGATAGAAACTCTCTGCTGTGAACCGTTTGAAAAAGGTATCTGTCGTACGCGCGGAACGCACACCATAGACAATCTCACAGCCATCATAATATTTTTCCACCATCTGATCGATAACGTCGATATCATCCTGCAGATCTGCATCCAGGGAAATGGTCATATCCGCATACTCTTTGGCAGTCATCAATCCTCCAAGCAGCGCATTCTGATGCCCTCTGTTTCTGGAAAGCTTGACTCCTGCAAAGATTGGGTCCTGCTCATGAAGCTCTTCGATCATGGACCAGGTACGGTCTTTGGAACCATCATTTACAAACATAATCCGGCTGTCTCTGGAGATCAGATTCCGTTCCATGAGACTTTCCATCTTTTCTTTCAGCCTTTTGGAAGTCTCCGGAAGCACTTCCTGCTCGTTATAGCAGGGCACTACCAGATACAAAATATCATTCTTTTCTCTTTCCATCATTCTCTTCCTTACAGTCCGCGGATGTATTCCTCAATGGCATCATGCCAGTCTGCAAAACGGAAATCTCCGGTCAGACGGAACATGAAATTATCAAGAATCGAGTAAGCCGGACGATTGGCAGATGCCGGGTTGTCCTTTACATACTCTTCCGTGGTAATATGGTCAACTTTGGTGCTCTTTCCTGCCAGGCGGAAAATCTCGTCCGTGAAATCTGCCCAGTTGGTATCTCCTTCACAGGTACCGTGGAAAATGCCGTAGTTCTCCGCCGGAAGCAGATAAGCCATAGCCTTTGCCAGCTCTGCTGCACTGGTCGGAGTTCCCAGCTGATCTTTCACCACGCGGACCACGTCATGGTTTTCGGACAGTTTCAGCATGGTTTTTACAAAGTTATTGCCATCGCCGTAGAGCCATGCAGTACGGATGATGAAGAACTCTTTTGCAAACTGCTGTACGAATTTCTCACCGGCCAGTTTTGTCACACCGTAAGCACTCTGGGGATCCGGAGTATCGAATTCGGTGTAGGGTCTGGTTCCGTGTCCGTCGAAGACATAGTCCGTAGAAATATGAAGCATCTTTGCGCCGACTTCCGTTGCTGCGATACTTAAGTTTCTCGGTCCTAATGCATTGATTTTCCATACGATGTCACCGGCAGTCTCGCATCCGTTTACATTGGTAAATGCAGCACAGTTCAGGATTGCATAGGGTTTTACCTCTCTTGCCAGCTCCATAACTTTGTCAATATCGGTGATGTCAAGTTCTGCCACATCGGTATTCACCAGTTCATACTCGCTGTGGGGCGCCAGTTCCTTATTGATTGCTCTTCCAAGCTGTCCGTTACATCCTGTGATGATCAGTTTTTTCTTCATTTTTTTCCTTCTCCTTTTTCAGTTCCTGCTCCAGGTCCTGCAGTCTTTTTTCATTCAGTGCCACCATCTGATCCAGTGTCCGCACACTGTTGGACAGACGGGACAGCGCTACTGTCAGCGAAAATATAATCAACAGCGAAAAACAAAATCCCAGAAAGAAGATCATGTTTACCGGTGCATAAATTCCAAGAAAGTTCGATACGATATTTAAAAGCACCGGAGCACAGTCAAAGATCAACAGTGCCGCCAGCACCATCATCCAGACCAGTGCGTATTTCAGCTCCAGGCTCCGTTTCCGTATCATATTAACCAGAACCGCCAGAATCGCCAGAATGGCAATTGCAATGACGATCTGAAGTTTCAGTGTCATCATAATCCCACTCTCCTCTCTAGCGTCTTAAGGTTTCCATAAAAATTGCAAGGGTTACTTTTATCATATAATAAGCGGATTTCGGTCCTGCAATAGAGGAAGTTCCCTCTTCTCTCTCCCTCATAATCACCGGAAGCTCCGTTACTTTCTTCTTTTTCCGAAGAATCGCCACCACACTCTCCGGTTCCGGATAGTCTTTCGGATAATTCTCCGCATAAATCTTCATGACATCCCGGTTCACCATCCGCATGCCGGATGTGGGATCTGTCACTCTCGCCCCGGTCACCAGACGGATCAGGGTGGAAAAATACCGGATGCCCACTCTCCGCAATCCGGAAGACTGGAATCCTTCTTTTTCAATAAAGCGGGAGCCGATGACCATATCACTGCCTGTTCGCACCAGTTCTTCCGCCATCTGCTCGAGATAAGCCGCATCGTGCTGTCCATCCCCATCAAACTGCACTGCCACATCATAATGGTTCTGACAGCCGTAAAGGTATCCTGTCTGCACCGCTCCGCCAATGCCAAGATTCACGGAAAGATTCACATGATTCAATCCGTTTTTCTGGCATACCTGCAGCGTATCATCTGTAGAACAGTCGTTGATGACCACATAATCAAAACCCGGCGCGTGTTCTTTTATATCCTGTACTGCCCGCAAAATACTCCCACTCTCATTGAAAGCCGGAATAATTACAAGTTTTTTCATACTTTTTTCTTCTCCTGATTAGGTTCACTATTCTTTATTGTACCACAGATCTTACCGAATGACAAACTGTGACAGCACCCGCACTACCCTGCACAGATCCGTTACCCATGCAAAAGGAACATGATTTTCCACCAGCGCCCGGTGTCCTTCCATCATAGATTCCACATAGGCCCCCAGACTGTTGGTGCTGGTACCTCCATGGGACATATAAATCAGTATTTCCGGTAAATAAGAAAGTGTTACCTCTTTCCGGTATAAAATGCGGACCATAAACTCATAATCCCCGGAAATCCGGTAATCTGTCCGGTACAGACCGAACCTGTCGTAAACCTCTTTTTTCAGATACAAAGTCGGATGTCCCGGCATCCAGCCGCTTCGAATTACACCCTGGCCCTGATGCCATTTCCGGACGATCCGGTCACCATCCATATAGCAGAGATCTCCATGCACGCCATCCGTACCCTCTTTTTCCATGATCTCCACCATGCGCATAAGTACGCCCTCGTCTGCATACCGGTCAAAACAGCAGCCCACAATCTCACCTGTTGCCATGCAGATGCCTTTATTGATGGCATCGTAGATACCATTGTCCTTTTCCGACATCCAGGAAATGCGGCCCGGCTCTTTTTCTTCCAGTTCTTTTAAAAGATCCACCGTGCCGTCCGTGGACCCGCCGTCCACAATAATGTGCTCGATATTCGGATAGGTCTGTTTTTTCACCTCTGCGAGAATCCGCTTCAGATTTTCAATATCATTATAGGTAGTGGTTACTACCGATACTTTTGGAAATGTATTCATCTATTCTCCCTGACCCCACAGTCTGTGATACAGCACTGCATATTCCATAAAACGGTCATTTTTCTCATATTGTACCGCCCTCGTAAGGCAGTCTTCTTTTCTCATGGGATGCTCCCGTTCGGCAAGGATTGCCTGCCGCAATGCCTCTGCATCTCCTTTTCTCACCACCCGGCCACAGGTCTTATCGAGACTCTCCGGGCTTCCTCCGGTCTCAAAGGTAATGACCGGCGTTCCGCAGGATAATGCCTCCAGATTGGTGGTCGGAAAATTATCCTCCAGCGTGGCATTGACAAACACATCTGCCATGGAATAGTATCCAGCCAGTTCTTCCGCATTTTCCGTCCGGGTGATGCCAATGATCTCTTCTGGCAGTTCCCTGATCTGCTTTTCGTTTAATCCAATCAAAATGATCTTACAGTCTTCCGGCAGTTTTTTCGCAAGCCCGCAGAAATAAGATAGTCCTTTCCGCCGCTCCCACACATTGGCTACACCGAGAATCACAAAACTATGCTCCAACCCCAGTTTTTTCCGGAGATCATTTTCTGTTGGCCGGAAAATCGTCTGATCTACCCCATTAGGAATGACCTGTACTGGATAGTCTTTTAAGAAAGACTGTTTCACTTCGTCCGCCAGCCATCGGGAGGGCGTCACAATGGTAAGGTTCGCCACACCGGTAAAGGCCGCCTTTTTTCTTTTATAATTGTTCGCCGTATTATTTTTAAATAATGCATAAGGATAAGTATTTCGATACTCTTTACAGTCTTTGCATCCATCCCGCCACTGTCCACAGTTGTTATAATCATAGAACGCACAGTGCCCGGTGTAAGGCCAGCAGTCGTGAAGGGTCCACACCACCGGCTTTCCCGCTTTTTTCAGATAGTCAAATAAGCGTTCCGTCTGCAGGACAAATCCATGAATGTTGTGAAGCTGAATCACGTCCGGATTCCATTCCTCGATCTTACGGATCAGTTTTCTGGTAGCTGATGCCGATGCGAATCCATGCTCGCCCTTAAAAAACGTAGACAGCACATGAAGCCCCATGCTGACAGGGGAGCCAAAGCGAAATGCATGTATGCCTTCCGGCGCGGTTCTTCTGCCATAGGCAATGAGACAGTCATCTCCCTGTTTTTCCAATGTATGATAAATATCCACAGTAATGCGCCCTACGCTGCCGCAGCCGCATACGGTGCTGATCTGTAAAACTTTCATTCCTGACCTTTCTGTGCTATACTCTTTTTAACTTTAGTATAAGCGAGGTAATTCAATGATAATCATACAACCTTCCGGCGGTTTATGCAATAGAATGCGGGTGATTAATTCCGGATGGAAACTGGCCCGGGAACGGAAAGAAAAGCTTCAGATTCTGTGGAACTGCAATGCAGAGCTGAACTGCCCCTTTGAGTCATTATTTCAGCCAGTGACCGAATTTAAGATCACCAGCATTCATTCCGTGGCCGATCCGCGAAAGCTCTTTCACCAGAAGACGGCAAAAAATTATCTGACCAACGAAACCATTCTGGCACACCGGAATTCCGATGGATGTCTGGATCCAGATTATGTGGCATCTCTTACCGGAAAAACATATATTTTTACCTGGGAATGGTTTTATCCCTCCGAAGACTATCACCTCTTCGTTCCTACCGAGCGGCTTCAGAAACGGATCGACAGCATCACTTCCCGCTTCGGTTCTTCCTGCGTCGGCGTGCACATCCGCCGCACAGACAACCAGCCTGCCATCGGCAAAAGCTCCACGGATGCCTTTATCCATTCCATGAAGCAGGAACTGGAGGCTGACCCGGCGACGATGTTCTATCTGGCCACCGACGATATGGAAGAAGAGAAACGGCTTCGGGAAGCATTCCCAGGACGGATTCTCTCCAATGAGAACCGCTGCCTCCGCCGCGACAGCGTAGATGGCATGCACGACGCCCTGCTTGACCTCTACTGCCTTGCTTCCACTCGAAAAATCATCGGAAGCTTTTTCAGTTCTTTTACGGACATCGCAGCGGATATGCACCATATCCCGAAGGTGATTGCGGGAGAGTAAATTTAATGCAGCACCCCCCACTTCTCCGGCAGTTCCATGGTTTTATACTGCCAGAGGAGTTTTTCTAATTCATAAATAGCCGGCGTCAGGAATTTATTTTTATGATAGACCAGCTTGAACTTCCGGTCCCATTCTTTATGTTCGTTATAAAAGATCCGGACGCGCTGATGCCGGATCTCATGTTTTAAAAGACGCAGAGACATCACTGACAATACTTTATGATAAAGCACCGCATTGATGATGGTCCTGGGACAGTTTGCCTCCCAGGTTACCTTGATAGAAAGGCCGTGGTGCTCCGCGTATTCTTCAAACAGTTTTCTCGTTCCGCTTCCCTGCTCTCTCATGGCAAACCGCTCGCCATTCAACTCCTCTGTACGCAATTGTTTCTTCTCATAAAATGGATGATGGATTCCCGCTGTCAATACCAGCATATCATCGATAATGGGAATCACAATGAGATCCGGAGAAGTAATCTCTCCTTCCACGACTGCTGCATCCAGTTCCGCTTTCAGAAGCTTCTGCTCAATTTCCTCTGTATTGCTCACAAAGGAATAAACTTCCAGTCCCGGCACTGCCTGCTCCAGCTCCAGAATGATCTTCGGCGTCAGGCAGGTTCCCACCGTCAGAGTACTTCCCAGTTTCATCACCGGTATCTGGCCCTGATTCCACATGAGTTCTTCCAGCTCCCGGAACTGCATGACCACCTCCTGGGATTTGTCAAGCAGCAGTCTTCCCTGATCGGTCAGATACAGTTTTTTTCCCAGACGCTCAAACAGCAGACAGTGATAGTGCTGCTCCAGCTCACGAACCGCCTGGCTCACCGTCGGTTGGGATAGATAAAGATGCTCCGCCGCCGCGCTCATGGTGCCATGCTCTGCCACGGCTAAAAATATATTCAGATGCCGAATAGTCATATGTATTTCCTCACTCTTATCCATAGGTAAAACCTATTGTTTCTATCAAATAATATCATTTTTCAAATACACCAGCAAGTGCTATAGTGAAGATAACTACAAAAAAGGAGGAACCATCGTGGCAACATTAACTGTCAGCAAAGACGAAGAAAAACGTTTAAAAGGCATGGGTTTCCTGAGCAATAAAGGAACCGATAATTTCTCAGCCCGTGTCATCACTGTCAATGGAAAAGTAACTGCTGCCCAGCAGCGCTGTCTTGCAGAAGCCGCTGAAAAATTCGGCAACGGCATTCTTACGTTCACCACCCGTCAGACCGTAGAGGTACAGGGCATTCCTTATGAAAATATTGATGCATTCCAGGAATATCTGGCAAAAGAAGGTCTGGAAACCGGAGGAACCGGCCCGTTAATCCGTCCGGTCGTATCCTGTAAAGGAACCACCTGCCAGTACGGACTGCTGGATTCCTTTGCACTCTCCGAGGAAATCCACAAACGTTTCTACAAAGGATACCGCGCTTACAAACTTCCGCACAAATTTAAAATTGCAGTGGGCGGATGTCCCAATAACTGTGTAAAACCAAACTTGAACGACCTGGGTATTATCGGTCAGAGAATTCCGACCTATGACGCATCCCGCTGTAAAGGATGTAAGAAATGTTCTGTCGCTGAAGCCTGTCCCAACGGCGCCCCGAAATTAGTCGACGGCGTTATGCAGATTGACAAGGATATCTGTAAAAACTGCGGCCGCTGTGTCGGCCACTGCCGCTTTGACTCCATCGTAGACGGCGAATATGGATTTAAAATCTATATCGGCGGACGTTGGGGCAAACAGATTTCCCACGGAAAAGCACTCCACAAAGTGTTTACCTCCAAAGCGGAGGCTCTCGATGTGATTGAGAAAGCCATCCTTCTATTCCGTGAACAGGGAAAACCGGGAGAGCGTTTTGCATGCACCATCGACCGTCTTGGATTCGATAACGTAGAAAAACAACTGCTCTCCAATGAACTACTGGAAAGAAAAGAAGAAATCCTCAGTAAATAATCACACATATTGAAAAAGGACCGCTCCATACGAAGCGGTCCCTTTCTTATTCTTTCTATTATTCCTGAGCTGCCTCAGCATCCTCTGCCGGAACTTCTTCCTGTGCATCATCAGCTGCTGCATTTTCCTCGGTTGCATCCTCTGCTTCTGCATCTGCTGCATCAGCGTCCTCTGCTGCTTCCTCGGTCTCCTCACCTGCTACCGGAGTTTCCTCCTCTACAGCAGTCTCTTCCTCAGTTGCATCTTCTGCTTCTGTAGTGTCCTCTGCCTCTGTGGTATCTTCTACCTCCTGGGTCTCCTCAGCCGGAGCAGTGGTATCTGCGGAAGATCCGCATCCAGTCATAGCAAATGCACTTAACATTCCTACGCAGCATAATACAAGCCATTTCTTTTTCATAGTCTTTTCCTCCTCGTTAGGCTTATTTTTTACTACGTGTGACAGGATACCGAATCTTTGTGTCCATTTTGTGTCCAAAAAATTAGGATTTCTTTAAGATTTTCGAAAAAATTAAAACTCAAAGACTGCAATTCCATATGCACTCAATGGATACTCTACATAATATTTCTGATTATCGCAGTCTCCCTTCCGCGCTTCATAAATCTCCGGACGCTTTCTTCCATTGCCTCCGAACTCTTCTGCGTCGCCGTCCAGAATCAGTTTGTATTTCTTCTTTTTTGGCACCCCTACCCGATAATCCTGGCGCTCTATCGGTGTAAAGTTTACAACAAAAAGCAGATTCTTACGTTTGCTCTTGCTGTATCTCACAAAGCTGAAAATGCTTCGGTAGCAGTCATCTGCATTGATCCACTGGAATCCGTCCCAGCTGTCATCCAGCTCATAAAGGCATTTGTACTTGCGATACATATGAAGCAGTGCCTTTACAAAATTCTGCATCTCTTTGTGGCGGTCTTCCTTCAACAGGAACCAGTCCAATTCTCTCGCTTCGCTCCATTCCTGCAGCTGCGCGAACTCATTGCCCATAAACAAAAGCTTCTTACCGGAGTGACCGAACATGAAAGCATAACCAGCCTTCAGGTTCGCATATTTATCGTCCGGATACCCCGGCATCTTGTTAAGCATGGAGCACTTCAGATGTACTACCTCATCATGGGACAACACCAGAATATAATTCTCACTGCATGCATAACTCATGGCAAAGGTCATCTTGTTATGGTTGTCCTTCCTGAAATATGGATCCAACTTCATATATTCCAGAAAATCATTCATCCAGCCCATATTCCATTTGAAGGTAAATCCAAGACCATCATCCTTCACGTCTTTGGTCACATTAGGCCATGCAGTGGATTCCTCCGCGATCATCATGGCTCCGTCATTTCTTCCCCGAATCAGAGAATTGAGATGTTTAAAGAACCAGATAGCCTCCAGATTCTGATTGCCGCCGTATTTATTGGCAACCCATTGACCATCCTGTTTTCCATAGTCCAGATACAACATGGATGCCACTGCATCCACGCGGAGTCCATCTACATGGTATTCATTGAACCAGAATAACGCATTGGCAATGAGAAAATTACGCACTTCTGATTTTTCATAATTAAAGATCTTAGTTCCCCAATCCGGATGCTCACCTTTTCTGCTGTCCGGATGCTCAAAGAGGGGCTGCCCGTCAAAGTTGGCAAGTCCATGGGCATCTTTTGGGAAATGAGCAGGAACCCAATCCAGAATAACACCAATGCCATGCTTATGGAAATAATCCATCATATACTGAAAATCTTCCGGTGTTCCGTAACGGGAGGTAGGTGCAAAATATCCGGTCACCTGATATCCCCAAGAGCCATCAAAAGGATGCTCTGCAATCCCCATAAGTTCCACATGGGTGTACCCCATATCTTTTACATATTCTGTCAATTCTTCTGCAAATTCTCTGTAATTGTAAAAACCATCCTCATCCTCATCATGGGGATGGCGCCTCCAGGAACCTGGGTGTACTTCATAAATAGAAAGGGCTTCTTCCGCTGCATTCCAGCTCTTTCTTTTTTCCATCCACCGCTCATCATGCCAGGTAAAATGATCAATATCCGTTACACGGGACGCCGTTCCCGGACGCTTCTCAGCATAAAATGCAAAGGGATCAGCTTTATAGAGATACTCTCCGCTCTCCGTCTCGATCAGATATTTATACATGCAGCCTTCCCTCAGACCAGGAACAAATGCTTCATAAATTCCCAACGGCTCCAGCCGGTTCATGCGGTATCCGTCACTTCCCCAGCAATTAAATTCTCCAATGACTCTGACACCTTTTGCATGAGGTGCCCAGACTGCAAAATATACCCCCTGCTCTCCTTCGTATTCCGCCGGATGTGCGCCAAGTTTTTTGTAAAGTTCATAATGCGTGCCTTCTCCGAAAAGATACTGATCCATATCCGTTATGGCACACCACGGACGCTTCACGGTGTCTTTGCTCGTTGAATTCTTACCCATATGTCTTCCCCTCTGTGGACAGTTCTGTCCAATTTTCTATGATAGCATCATTCTATCACATTCTGCTGTATTTTCACAGCAAAACTTTCACTTTTATAGTAATTTTATACAAAACTGCCATAATCCTTCGCCTGATAGGGCAGCGTCTGAAAATACAGTTTGGTTCCACAGCCCTGAATTCTGCGAATACATTCTATTTCCTCCTCATTAAAGTAGGCCGAAAGCTTTTTCTTTCCCCCCACTTCCACCGGTGGATAGGGAACCTGCAGTTCCTCCAACGGACATCCCCTTCGGATACACTGTTCCGCCGTAGCCAGATCTTTGAAAATAATCATAACCCGGGCTTCTTTGCGTCCTTCATCCTTCTGTAAAAATGCAGACAAATCCTCTTCCCGCAGGATTTTGACCCGAATAATGTTAGGCAGACACAGCTGCATAATACTCTCCGTAAACGGATCATTCACATAATCCGCACCTACCACTGCCACATAATCCACTGCAGTTAAATTCCAGTTCATATTTGTCGTCGCACGCAGCAACTCTTTATCAACACGTGCCAGAGACACCTTTTTACTCATAATTTCTCCCCTATCTGTCGTCTCTTCTGATATTCTTTCATTAAAGAAGCAATCAGTACAAATAAAAACCCGCCTTTAAAATCTCCCCTGATTTCAATATGAAATGCCGTCTCATACTTTTTCAGTTTATAAAGTAATGTGTTTTTGTGCAGAGACATGCTGTCCGCCGCCTGTGAAATATTAAAATTATTTTCAAACATGGCATTGGCAATACGAACCAGCTCGTCGATGTCCACCCCTTTACTGCTCTCCCAGTAATAATCAAATACCCCTTTGATGTCATTTAAATGAATCCGTGACTGGAAAAATTCATATACGTAGTCGCAGAAAAAGGTAATTTCTCCTTTCTGTTTTTTGGTATTATCTTTCAGCCACAGACAATGGTTATAACTTTCTTTGTAATTTTTTAATTTTTTCTGAACAGAGCCAACCCAACAGCCACTGCCGGTCAGCTCCATGTTTTCCAGTGTGATCAGCACTCTCCGGATTTCCGCCTTCATCTGCTCATTGTCCAGCTCATCCGAAATGGGATAAAAGATCAGAAGCACATATTTATCGAGAAGCGAGCATAAAAGATTCTTCCCTTCCGGAAGCATCTTCAGCCGCATAGTCCTGGCGCTGTCATATCCCTTTTCATTATAAAGATAAATTGCCACCCGGGACTGCTGCCTGTCAAACTTCATCCGATCCGCAATCTGCAGCACTTCATCCCTGTCAAATTCATCATCCAGCAGAAGCTTCATGAGATGGTCATCCTCTGTAGCATTCTCCCGCATCATGTTCTGGGTGACCTCATAGTTCATCCGGATATTCAAGGAATCATTGATGAGATTTCCCATCATTTCCAGATTTTCATCCTTGCCGTAAATCCACAGCCATCCATACTCTATATTTTTTACACGTATGGGATAAAACAAATTGTTGGCATCCCTTCCGTAAATATTGTGGATCGATCCTACCTGCTCTTTGTCGCTGCAGGCTGTCACAATTCCATCGCCGTTCAAAAGTCCAATGGTATAATTTTTGTTTTCCTGTACCACTTTCACAAATTCCTGAAATACACTGTCGATAATCATCTATTTTCTATCCCCCGACATATCTACGTGGAATCCTCTTCTCAACGTTTATTGCATATTACTACAAAGGCTATTATACGATTCTTTTTACAATATTGGCAACTGTTTTCATGGATTCTTCCGGCACACAAAAAGAGACCACAATCAAGCTCTTGATTGTGGTCTCTTTTCGTATATCTGTTTTATTCTCCCAGATAAGCTTTCTTCACAGCCTCATCATTCAGAAGGTCGGAAGCTTTTCCTTCTTTTACAATCTTGCCGGTCTCCAGAACATAACCTCTGTCTGCGATGGACAGAGCTTTCTTTGCGTTCTGCTCTACCAGAAGAACGGTGGTTCCGCTGGCGCTGACCTGTTTGATAATGTCGAAAATCTCGTTTACGAAGATCGGGGAGAGACCCATGGAGGGCTCATCCATGAGGATGATCCGTGGCTTGGACATGAGGGCACGTCCCATGGCAAGCATCTGCTGCTCACCTCCGGAGAGAGTTCCTGCCGGCTGGTTTTTACGTTCTTCCAGACGCGGAAAACGCTCATAGATCATCTTCAGTGTATCGTCAATCTCTTTTTTATCTTTTCTTGTATAGGCACCCAGCTTCAGGTTCTGCAGGACACTTAAGGACGGGAATACACGGCGGCCCTCCGGTACCTGTGCCAGTCCGTTTTCTACGATCTTGTGAGCCGGGATCTTTGTGATCTCCTGTCCTTCAAAAGTGATGCTTCCTTTCTTTGGAGCGATCAGTCCGGAAATGGTGTGAAGAATGGTCGTCTTTCCTGCTCCGTTGGCACCGATCAGGGCGATAACCTCTCCTTCATTTACCTCAAAAGAGATTCCTTTGATTGCCTGGATCATTCCGTAATATACTTCCAGGTCTTTAATCTCAAGCATTGCCATTGTCGTTCCTCCTCTACTCACCAAGATATGCCGTGATAACCTTCGGATCGTTCAGAACGGTGGAGGTATCTCCGCTGGCCAGCTCCTGACCAAAGTTCAGTACCGTCAGTTTCTCACAAATACCGGATACCAGTTTCATATCATGCTCGATCAGAAGAATCGTCATATGGAACTCATCTCTTACGAAATGAATGGTATTCATCAGTTCCTGAGTCTCATTAGGGTTCATGCCGGCTGCCGGCTCATCCAGCAGAAGAAGCTTCGGATTCGTAGCCAGTGCCCTGGCAATTTCCAGCTTTCTCTGTTTTCCGTAAGGAAGATTGGATGCTTTATAATCTGCCTCTTTCTCCAGGTCAAATACTTTTAAAAGTTCCATGGCACGCTCGTCCATGGCTTTCTCTGCTTTGTGATAAGACGGCAGACGAAGAATTCCTGACAAAGTTGAATAAATATATTCTTTCTGATTATGCAGCCCTGCTTTTACATTATCCAGCACGGTCAGGTCAGAGAACAGACGAATGTTCTGGAAGGTTCTTGCAATTCCTTCCTTATTGATCTCCATCGTACTCTTTCCGGTAATATCTTCACCGTCCAGACAGATCTTTCCATCGGTCGGTTTGTAAACTCCAGTTAACATATTGAAAATAGTTGTTTTTCCGGCACCGTTCGGACCGATCAAACCGTAAAGCTGTCCCTTTTCGATGGTCATATTAAAGTTATCTACTGCACGAAGTCCTCCAAAGGAAATACCCAGATTCTTGACTTCCAGCATAGGTGTGTTTTCAGATGCTGCCATCACTACTGTACCTCCTTTTCTTTTTTACGAAACGGATTCATGTTCTCCAGACGCTCTCTGAATGCAATACCGCCCGGACTCCATACCAGAATCATGGTTACAATCAGGACAACTGCATAGATCAGCATACGGTAGTCACTTAAGAAACGTAAGAGTTCCGGAAGCAGTGTCAGAACAACGGCTGCGATCACAGATCCGCGGATATTTCCGATACCTCCCAGTACGACGAATACCAGGATGGTGATGGACATGTTGTAACCGAAGTTCTTCGGCAAAGCTGTCAAAGTAGACAGATTATGGGCATACAGCACACCTGCGGCTCCGGCCAGAGCTGCGGAAATACTGAATGCAAGAATTTTGTATTTTGTAATATTGATACCGATGGATTCTGCTGCGATACGATTGTCACGAATGGCCATGATGGCGCGTCCGGATCTGGAATTTACCAGATTCATAACTACAAACAGAGTGATCAGCAGAAGAATAATACCAATGGTAAAGTTGGAATCCGTCGGCGCACCGGTAATTCCCTGCGCTCCCTTGATGATCACGTCACCATCTGCTTCCATATTCAGGGACATAATATCCTTCATGGAGAAGTGGAATCCTGCACTGTCTTTTCCAAGATAAATAACATTGACCAGGTTCTTAATGATTTCACCAAATGCCAGGGTTACGATGGCCAGATAATCTCCTCTCAGGCGAAGTACCGGAATACCAATCAGTACACCACAGATACCTGCACAGACAACTCCTACCAGCAGTGCCAGAAGGAAACGCACCGTCGGAACCGTAACCGTATTCATGACACATTTGGAAAATACCGCGCTGGTAAACGCGCCCACACACATGAATCCCGCATGGCCAAGGCTTAACTCTCCTAAGACACCAACCGTCAGGTTCAGGGACACGGCCAGAATTGCATAGACGCAAAGTGGTACTAAAAGTCCTTTCAGAAGACTGGTCATATGACCGGTCCGAAGGAAAAGTTCACATATGATATAAGCTGCAACAACCATTCCATAGGTTGTCAGACTGCTCTTTGTATTCTTTGATAAATTCTTCATGTTCCGCAGCCTCCTTTATACCTTTTCCTGGATCTGTTTTCCAAGAAGTCCTGTCGGCTTTACTACCAGTACTACAATCAGCACAGCAAATACGATGGCATCTGCCAGCTGTGAAGAAATATAAGCTTTTCCAAGGATCTCAATGACTCCCAGAAGAATACCGCCGATAAATGCTCCCGGAATAGATCCGATACCACCAAATACTGCTGCTACGAATGCTTTGATACCAGGCATGGAACCAGTATAGGGAGTAAGAGACGGATAGGCCGAACAGAGCAGAACGCCTGCAATGGCTGCCAGTCCGGAACCAATGGCAAAGGTCAGTGCAATCGTCGCATTGACATTGATACCCATCAGCTGTGCAGCGCCGTCATCCTCAGATACTGCCAGCATTGCATGACCTGCTTTGGAATATTTCATAAATGCCATCAAGCCGATCATGATCACGACGCAGGCAATCACCGTAACAATCGTCACCATAGTAACCGAAAGTGCTCCTCCTGCCAGTTGAACAGAACCATTTCCTACGATGGAAGTGAAAGATTTTGTGTTTGCACCAAAAATAAGAAGTGCTACATTCTGGAGAAAGTAGCTGGCACCGATTGCTGTAATCAGTACTGCCAGTTTGGAGGCATGACGAAGTGGTTTATATGCCACCCTCTCAATTACCATACCAAGCACCGTGCAGACTACAACGGAAAGCAGGATAGATACCGGAACCGGAAGCCCCATGCTGTTAATGGCTATAAATGCCACATAGCTTCCTACCATGATGATATCACCATGAGCGAAGTTCAGCATCTTGGCAATACCGTATACCATCGTATATCCCAGTGCAATGATCGCATACACACTGCCAAGGCTGATGCCATTTAATATGTAGGATACAAAACTCATACTCATTCAACTCCTCTTAATCGTTATTGTGTTTACAGTGGATAAACCTGACTGTAAAAAATACAGAGACGCCCTTTATCAGAACGTCTCTGTTCCAATCGGCTCTTGGCCGGAACTATCGTGTAGTTCTAATTACATAGCGGTGTAAGCACCATCTACGATCTTCATTGCCTTCGGAGCTTTGGTAGGCTCACCATCAGCATCCCAGGTCATTCCTTCGCCGGTCAGACCATCGAAAGTAATCTCTGTCATAGCAGTCTTCATTGCCTCGCAGATATCAGATGCACTCATATCCGGAGTCACACCAGCCTTCTCAGCTGCAGTTTTGATGATGTACATTGCGTCATATGTATCTGCTGCGAACTGGTTCGGAGTCTCACCGAATTTCTCTTCGTAAGCAGATACAAATGCCTGTGTCTTCTCGTCCTGTGCATCAGCTACGAACGGAGTCAGAAGCATAACATCCTCTGTAAGAGAAGTATCAAAGTTCTCAACACCAAGAATACCGTCGAGACCATCGCATCCGAAGAACATCGGTGCATAACCCATGCTGTTTGCCTGAGTCAGGATAATGGAAGCCTCGGTATAATAGATCGGAAGGAATACCAGCTCAGCGCCTGCTTCTTTTGCTTTCTGAAGCTGTACGGAGAAATCAGTTTTGCTGTCTTCAGTAAATGCCTCAGCGGATACTACTTCAATACCCTGATTCGGAGCTTCCTCAGCAAACTTCTGATAAATACCGCTGGAATATACATCAGAACTGTTGTAAATAACAGCAACTTTGGTTGCCAGGTGATTTTCTCCAATGTACTGTGCAGATGCAAGACCCTGGTTCGGATCAGAGAAGCATACACGGAAAGCATTCGGCTGTGCAATACTCTCTACAGCAGATCCTGAAGGGGTCAGCTGGAACATATTATCCTCTGCAGTCTTTGCTACAACTGCAGTACACGGTGTAGAGGTTACAGTACCCATAAGCATCTGCATACCCCAGTCTTTCAAAGTGTTATAAGCATTGACAGACTTCTCTGCATCATGCTCGTCATCCTCAAAACGGAAGTCTACCTGATATCCGTTGATTCCGCCTGCTGCGTTAATCTCATCCGTTGCCATCTGAGCTGCATTCATAACAGCCTGGCCATAAATTGCTGCTCCACCGGTGATCGGTCCGATTCCGCCGATCTTGAAGGCTCCGTCTGCAGATGCAGCCGCATCAGAGCTTTCAGAAGTGGACTCTGTTGTGGATGCTGCAGTATCACTGCTGCCACAGGCAACAACAGAAAGTGCAAGAACTGCTGCCAAAGCAAGACTTACTAACTTTTTCATAATTGTTTCCTCCTCAAAATGAAAAAATAACCGATACATGAATTTCTGTATCGGTTATCATGATAATCTTTCAACTATGATTTGTCAATTCATTTTTTCAATTTTTTCATTACCAGTATCTTCTGACACAGCGTATACTACGGTAATACATATTGCTTACTTTAATACCACTGCTCGGTGTGCTTGCATGCACAATCTGTCCGTTACCGATATAAATACCCACATGACCGTAATAACAGACCACATCCCCCGGGAGCATCTCCGACTCGCTGACTGCACGTCCGCCTCCTGCCAGGGAGTTGGAATCACGGGGTGTGGAAATACCACATGCCGCATAGATCAGATGGACAAAACCGGAACAGTCCGTTCCGTTGGTCAGGCTGTTTCCTCCATATACATAAGGATTGCCGACATAACGGAGTCCTGTGGATGCGATGGAAGAACCACCGCCTCCTCCTGATACCGTTGCTGTCTTACCGGAACTCTTAGAAGAATATCCCGACGTACTGCCGGAAGAAGCCGTGCTGCTTCCGGCAGAAGAAGTGCTGCTCTGCGCTGCTGCCGCTTTTCGCTTTGCTTCTTCTTCCTTCTGAAGCTGTTTGATCTGAGCATTCTGCTCCTTGATCTTCTTCTGATATTCACTGACCTTCGCTTTGGCTGCACTTAACTGGCTGTCAAAATCGGCAATCTGACTCTTCTTCTGTGCAATCACACTCTCCAGATTTGCCTTTTCCTGTTTCAGCTGTTCTTCCATCTCCAGGAGTTCCTGTTTTTCTTCTTCCAGCTGTGCCTGCAGATCAATCACTGCCTGCTTGGCTGCTTTATACTCATCCAGGAGCCTCCGGTCATATTCCTGCAGCTCTTCTGCATAATCTACCTTATTTACCAAATCTGCCACGCTGTCAGATGTGAGCAGCATCTCCAGGTAACTCTCCTGTCCTGTCTCATACAGGTACTGGATTCGTTTCTTCATAGAATCATACTGCTGCTCCTCAGTCGCTTTTGCTGCCTCATAATCCTTCTCGGCCTGCTCAATCTCCGCTTCTTTGTCGGCCAGATCGCTTTCCAACACTTCAATATTCAAAAGCGTATCTGTCAGGTCATCATTCAAACTGCTGACTTCGCTGCTCAATGCGCTCTTCTGGCTTTCAATACCGCTGATCTTGGACTGAATATTTTTCAGTTCACTTTCGTTTTTTGCTTTCTCACTCTGTATATTCTTGATGCTGGTGGCAGAGACCGGAATTCCCGTTACCACAATAGCCAGTGCCAGCACCATACTGCATAATCTTTTACGGTTCATATGTAAAATCCTCCTCATACAGCATAGCACAGCACCTGTCGTTTTTCAACCGCCTTCTCCGGTCTGGAAACAGTTTCCTATTCGTATCTGAGTGCCTCGATCGGATTTAATTTGGCTGCTTTATTCGCTGGATAATAGCCGAAGAAAACACCGATCAAAATGGAGAAGCTTACAGATACCACAATTCCCGTAACGGACGGACTGACCGCATATCCCATCATATTAGTGGCCACTGTCGCTATGATCATTCCGAGAATCATTCCAAGCATACCGCCCACGATACAGATCACGATAGATTCAGTGATGAACTGAAGACGGATGGAGCCATTGGTTGCTCCCAGTGCTTTTCTGGTGCCGATTTCTCTGGTACGTTCCGTGATAGATACCAGCATAATATTCATAACGCCGATACCGCCTACCAAAAGGGAAATGCCGCCGATGGCTGCAATGGCCAACGAAATGGTAGACAGCATGGAAGTCATGCTCTCCACGATAGATTCCATGCTCATGGCACTGATCTCAAAGCTTTCATTATCCTGATAGTAACGCTCATTCATGTAATTCTCCACCGTATCGCAAAAACTGGTGGCGCTCACGCCTGATGCCGTCAGAATGGTAAACTGGCTGTAGCCATTGATATTATGGGTCTGATTTTTTGCTGTCTGTAAAGGCAGATAGAGAGTTGTCTCCGTGTCTTCCTCCGAACTGCTGGAAAATTCCATATCAGATTCTTCGTATTTATAGACACCGACAATGGTATAGGTATAATACCTGCTATTGAACAGTACATTCACCGTCTGTCCTACTGCAGCCATATTATTTCCATTAAAAAGGTTGTTAACCAGATAATCGGATACCAGACATACTTTTTTCGCTTCTATCTGATCACGCTCTGTCAGCGTTCTTCCTGCCAGAAGTGTCAGATCTGTATTCTCCAGATTTGCCTCATTCACTCCCGTTGCATTTACATAAGCATACAGACTGCCAAGCTGTGCAGTTCCACTGCCCACAGATTCCGTAAGCGAAAATCCCTGGATAGAATCTCCATATCGTTCTTCCAGACTATCCAGCATCTCATCTGAGATATAATCATCCTCGGTCATCTTCGTGAATCTGGGGCCCATGGAAAAAGTCATTCCGCTGGATGTCGTCTCCTGTGACGTACTTTTCTGAGATACACCCACGGTGATGTTGTTGGCACCCATGGATGCCATAGAGTCCGTAACGGAACTGCTGATGGAATCTCCCAGTGTCATGATGGCAATGACCGATGCGATGCCGATGATAATACCCAACATGGTCAGAAGAGAACGCATTTTGTTGGCACGAAGACCGTTCAATGCCAGCAGTATATTTTCACCTATTAACATCCGTTTCCTCTCCTTTCACCGATAATCATACCATCTTTTAATGTCACGATTCTTGTAGTTTCCTCCGCCAGCTCCTGAGAGTGGGTGATAAGCACAATGGTTTTCCCTTGTTCTTCATTGAGCCGATGGAAAATATCCATGATCATCCGGCCGGTCTTGGAATCTAACGCTCCAGTAGGCTCATCAGCCAGAATGATGGACGGATTATTGGCCATAGCTCTTGCAATCGCTACACGCTGCTTTTGTCCACCAGAAAGTTCATCCGGCGTATGGGTCATACGTTCTCCCATTCCTACCATATTTAAAAGTTCCTTTGCCCGTTCTGTACGCTCCTTTTTGCCGAGTCCTGCATAGAGCATGGGCAGTTCTACATTTTTCAGGGCACTGGTCCGGCTGATTAGATTGTAAGTCTGAAAAACGAATCCGATCTTTTTATTCCGGATCATGGACAGATCCCGGTCCTTTGCATGGGCTACATCCACTCCGTCCAGCATATATTCCCCTTCCGTAGGCCGGTCCAGAATACCGATAATATTCATCATGGTCGTTTTTCCTGAACCAGAAGAACCTACAATAGAGACAAATTCACCTCTGTTTACTTTCAGATCAATTCCATGCAGAATTTCCAGCTCATTGGGCTGCCCGATATAGAATCTTTTAATAATTCCCTGCAATTCAATCATACTGTGTTGTTCTTCCATAGCTGCCTCCCGGTCTAAAATCCACCAGGGCCGCCGCCAGACGCTCTACCGCCGCCGGGATTACCACCGCCGCCAGGGCCGCCGCCCATGCTGCCTCCACCCATATCAAAAATAACGCCGTCCTGAGAACTGTCAGAGGAGCTGTCACCCGAAGACGGATTATTTACCATAGGTGTACTGTAGTATACCACAGTGCCTTCTTCGATATCATCTCCTGAGATTTCTACATAATAATCACTCTGCATACCGACAGTTACCGGTACCTGAACCTTTTCTCCATCTTTATCAATCGTAACAGAAGAATTTCCATCTTCGTCTGTTGTCACACAGTCATAGGGCACAGTAAGGACATCATATACCGCTTCTTTTACAATACTTGCCTTGGCTGTCATACCGATACGCAGATCTGCATTTTCATCATCCAATGCAATTTCCAGATCATAGCTGGCGCTTCCTGCACTGTTTCCGGATGTGGATGTCGTTGCCGTCGGTGCAATATAAGACACTTTTGCCGGAAGTTCATCGTCCCCAAGTGCTTCCACGATAACTGCCGCTGTCATATCTTTGCTGATACTGCTTACATCATACTCATCCACACTGGCAGATACAATAAAATTCTGACTGTTGGCAATACTGAACAGAGTCTTTCCTTCTCCCAGATAGGTATCCCCTTCCTCTACTTCCATAGCCGTAATGACTCCGGAGATCGGTGCCGTTACCGTGCAGGCTGTGATCTGTTCCTGATAGTCCTCAATCGTCTGAGCACTGCTGTCATTGGAATATTCTTTCTGTTTCTGCGCCTTTTCCAGGGAATCCGCCGCATTGGAAATATTGCGGTCATTATTCTTAGACGCATCGGTCAGATTGTCGGATGCAGTTTCGTAAGCATCGGACGCTTTTTCTTCTGCGTCGGCTGCCGCGGTGTAAGCCTGATGCGCTTCTGTATAAGATGCCTGAGCTTCATTTACTGCCTGCACAGCGGCATCATAAGTGGCTTTTTCTGCTGATACCGAATCATAGGTTGCCTGAGCGGCATCTGTTTCCTGCTGTGCGGTATCCACAACTGCTTTCGCATCTGCATAACCTGGATCCGTCTCCTCCAGTTTTGCCAGTGCAGCCTGTGCATCTGCCAGTGTACTCTTCGCACTCTCCAGTGCGTTTGCTGCCGCAGTGTAGCTTTCTGTCGGATCTGTCAATGCATTCAACGCCTCTTTTGCTGCGCTCAGACTTTTCTCCCGTTTCTTCAGAGTACTGGCTGCACTGCTTGCATCATCCTCCGCATCCTGCAGATCTTCTTTTGCCTGTGATTCACTTTTTACCGCTTTGTTATAATCATCCGTACCATCCTCCACAGCCTGAGTATAACTCTCAGAAGCTGTCTCAATAGACTTGTTCTCATTATACTCACTGAGGGCCTGACTGTTCTGTGCCTCTTTCAGCTTCCGCTCCAGCTCGGAGCTATCCAGAACGACCACTACATCCCCTTCATTGACGTAATCACCGACTTTATAATTAACAGTTTCCACTTCCACATTGGAAGCGATAGCAGACACATCTCTTGCATCAGCGCTGTTAACGGTTCCGGTCACGCTGATAGAATCCACCAGATTCTGCTTTGTCACAGTCGTCGTTTCCACCTGGCTCATCTGTTCCGCCATGGCCTTTCTCGCCTTATGCCGGTTCAACCCATGTACACCAAATCCTCCAGCCAGAACCAGTACAATGACTGCCGGAATCAGCACCTTTTTCTTGCTTCCTAATTTTTGCACCGCATTCGGTAATTTTGGTACGTTCACAAATTTCCTCCTCACTGGGCTCTCTTTCCCTATCAAAGCCACATTTACTCTCGAAATTATCATACTGGAAATTTGTGTTAAAAACTTGATTAACTTGTGTTTAATCTGTGTTTAATTCGTGAACTTACTTTCTATTTATCTATGAATATATGAACAGTCATTGATTTTATTCAGATGTTCTGCTATACTATAAAAAAGAAAACGGATCAGGCAGCCATCTCTGATTCGCTTTCCTTCTTTCAGAAAGGACACGCCATGTCAAATACTATTATGATTCCCGCAGAGGAAGAGATTTACGATCTCTCTGAGTTTTACAAAGTATTCGGAGATTCCACCCGTATCAAAATCCTGTATGTACTGCGGCAGCAGGAACTGTGCGTCAATGACATTGCTGCAGAGCTGTCCATGACCCCAAGTTCTATTTCCCATCAGCTTCGCATCCTGAAGCAGCATCGTCTGGTGAAATACCGCCGGGACGGAAAGACCATCTGCTATTCCCTGGCCGATGATCACGTAGTTACCATTTTGAATCAGGGACTGGAACACATCGAGGAGTAGGTGAACCTACTCCTTTTTATATGTGGAATCCAGCCTTTTTAAAAATTTCAAGTCCGCTTCCAGGGAATCCAGCACCAGTTTCTGGCCTTCCAGTTCCTGCATCCATGGCTCCCTGCTCATGACCTGCCATGCCATATGGCGGCACAATTGTTTCATACGCTGCACATCATATGCTGTCAAATTACCCTTGTGAAAACTTAATTCTAATGCGTCCGCAATATCCCTTACAATAAAATTTTTCCAGGCCTTCTCTTTTTCCTCTTCGCTTCCCTTCAGATTTTCAAAACAATAAAATAAAAATGGGAGAAAAAGAATCAGTCCTTGCTCCTCCAGCTGCTTTGCAGAATAATCCGCCAGCGTAATCACCCGAAAAGGCAGTATCACCCGCTCATGTCCCGGAAATTCCAATGTCGTACTATATTTTTCCTGGCGATTTTTTCCAAAATAGAAAATCTGTGGTTCCTTAATCTGGAGCACATTTCCTGCGGTCATATTTTCATAATAATACACATACCCTTTATCCTGTGCACAAATCTGCAAACAGCCATCCAGCCTTCTCAATCGAAATTCGTAACGATTCACTCCATCCACCCGCAAAGTTACTGTCAAGCGGTCTTCATTCTGCCATTCCTTCCATATCTGGTTCTTTTCCGTATAATGGGTATCAAAAAGCCGATTCAACAGCCGAACCAATGCATGGTCGGACAATTGAAAAATTTCCTGTAGGATCCACGGATCCTCTTTATCAATCATGTGAGTATTCCTCCCTCATACTTAACAACGTCATATATACCTCTAGCTGTATCAAAGTTGGGAAATCGTAATGCAGACTTGCAATCATTGAAATTATTTTTTAAGACATTTATACAATACAGAAGTTTCAGAAACTTGTCAATCAAAAAAGGCACATCAGATTGATGTGTCATTTTTGATCCTTCATATTATTAAGAAAATTCACAATATGTCTGCAGGCCTCTTCTTCATCTTCACCTTCACACTCAATGGTTACTTCTTCTCCCGGGCAGACCGGAAAGGCCAGAAGACTCATCAGACTCTTACAATTCATTTTCCGTTCTCCATAATGCATCATCACATGGCAACGGAATTTATTTGCCTCGCCTACCAGCATCCCTGCCGGATGCAAATGAATTCCGCTCTCATTTTTAATGATTACCTTTTCACTGATCACTGTCATTTACCTCCGTTTTTTTCTTATCTCATTTTGCTGCTTATTATAGCATAAAAGAGAAGCGTTTGGTCCGCTTCTCTTTGAATTTTAACATATTATTCATATTTCCTTACAGGACTAATATGATACCGCCCTGGTCCGCATACAAGGTACTGACACCGGAGCTTTCCAGAATCACCACATCTTTTACCTTCATGGTCTTCAGGATCTCTGCTTTTACTGCTTCTGCACGCTCTGCATTATTGCAGTGTACGAGACCAGCCACTTTTTCTTCCGGATTCTTCGCATGATTCTTCAGAAGTTCCACCATCAGACGGAGTGCTTTTTGCATTCCTCTTGCCTGACCTGCCTGTTGGATCACACCCTTTACGCCTTCCATCACTGGCTTAATATTCAGCGCAGATGCCACAAACGCTTTCACCGTGCTGAGACGTCCGTTCTTTCTTAAATGGTCCAGATCCTCCAGCACAAAATAAGTACACATCTCATCAATAAATGCTTCCACCGTTTTGATCGTTTCTTCAAACTCCATTCCGGCTTCTTCACATTCCTGAATTTTCTTTGCCACCAAGGTCTCTCCTACAGATGCGGAGCAGGAATTAAACACATGAATCTTCGCATCCGGATGCTCTTCCAGATAAAGGTTTTGTCCCAATACTGCACTATTATAAGAACCGCTCAACTCCGCTGAAAGGGTCACCGCATAGAGATGTTCTTCCCCGCAATCAAATGCTGCCCGATATACTTCCGGAGATGGACAGCTGGACTTTGGACAATTCAGACTTGCCTTCGCTTTTTTGAGAAAATCCACTCTGTCAAATGTCTCATCATCTATGAACTGTTCCCCGTCTATTTCCAAATGAAGTGCTGCATGCGTAAAATGAGGATCCTGCTGCATCTCCTCCGTAAATTCTCCACAACTATCTACTACAATTCGATAACCCATATCTAATACCACCTTTTATTCTATCTATCGATTCAAAAACGGCATGATAAAAATATCCGTCTTGTTTTTATGTAGTTTTTAATACCACATAATATTACCACAACCTATAGACATATGCAAGTAATATCCCCTGAATTTACAAAGTATAGTAGGCACGAATCATATCGGCCAGCGCCCTGATATCCTTCACCCCCATAAGCTCCCGGGAAGAATGCATAGCAAGTAAAGGCACTGCCACATCTACGGTCGGAATCGGAAGAAAACTGGATGCAATGGATCCTAACGTGCTTCCACCGGTTCCGTCAGAACGGTTGAAAAATTTTGTGTATGAAATTTCCTCCTGGCGGCAAATCTGCTCCACAATGGCTATCGCACGGCAGTCTGTTGCATAAGACTGAGAGCTTGCCTCTTTGATACAGAATCCGGTATTCAAAGGACTCTGATTGGTGGGATCCATCTTGTCCACATAGTTCGGATGATAGGCATGTCCCACATCCACGGACAGCAGCATGCTCTCCGTCATCTGCTGCAAATATTCCAGTCGGTCCATACCAAGACCCTGAAACAATTTCTCCAGCACCATGGTGAGCAATGTGGAACCTGCACCCTGCTTGGTTCTACTGCCAATTTCCTCGTGATCAAAAAATGCTGCTACATTAATGCCATCCCTGCTGCCTTCTGTAATTCCCGTCAGAACAGCCTGCACTCCGGATAGATTGTCAATACGCGGTGCGCTCAAAAGATCCTCTCCAATTCCTACATACTGAGGCTGGTCTGCATTATAGAGGCCCATCTCATAATCCAGAATCTCATCCGGTTCCACTTCCAGCTTCTCTGCCAGAAGTTTTCGGAAAAAGTGATCTGTCAGCCCTTCCTTTCCCACCACTGCGATAGGAAGTAATTCCTTCTGCCGGTTTAATTCCGTTCCCTTGTTCACTTCCCGATTCAGATGGATGGCCAGATTGGGAATAATAAAATAGGGTTTTTTCAAATCCACCAGTCTGGTCTGCGGCCGGAACACATCATCACTCTTTAATGCTACCCTTCCGGATACTGACAAGGGACGATCCAGCCACGTATTCAAGATAGCACCTCCATAGACTTCCACATTCAGCTGTCCATAGTTTCCACGAATCATTTCTGCATGCTGCTTCACACGAAGCCCTGGAAAATCTGTATGGGCCGCTGCAATTCGGAACCCTTCCTGCCCATTCCAGCTGTCCCCAACAGTAAATGCAAACAAGGTGGATTCCCCCACAGACACATAATAACGTCCACCCTTTTCCAACTGCCATGACCGTTTCAGGGACAAAGACTCAAATCTCTGCTCTCTCAATCGTCTTTCTGCCACCGATACTGCATGGAATGGAGAAGTTCCCTCCCTGATCAGACTACATAATTCTTCTGCACAATCTCTCTTTTTCATTCTATGTTTTCTCCTTGAAGTAATTTTCAAATTCAGTATAGCAAATCCTGCCTGTTTCTTCTATAATAAACCTATCATATTCATGGAGGAACTTGCATGATTGCACTTCAGATTGCCGATATCCGGGTCTTTATGAAAAAACTGCTGCTCAGTGAAACCTTTGACCGTTTCCTTCTTCTGGAAGGCAGCATTACTACTTTTAATACATTTGAAATAGACGGTACCTTTCAAAAAGCATACTATTCTGCCGAGGAACAGGACCAGATAGGAGACCGCTCTCTTTCTCTCTGGAGTGAAGTACGCCCTTTCTGCTTTGAACTCATCAAAGGTAAGAAGACACCCCTCGCGTTTCATTTCACCTTTCAGCTGGCCCCTTCCAACGTAATCCGTCTGCTTGCCCAGACAGGGATTGACCTTCCGCCTGAGCAGATCCGCGGTCTGCTCATGAATCTTCGTTATGACGGGCATACCCTTACCTGTACCACCGGTACGTCTCTTGCTGTCTTTACTCTGGACAAAAAACTGGACCATGCCTGGGATGACATGGTCCGGAAATATTTTCATCAGCAGGAAATTCCTTTCCAGCAGATGTAAGATTTTTATTTTGTCAGAAGCATCATAATCTCATTGCTGCGGTTCACAAATCTGGTCATGGCTTCCGGATTCAGAGGCTGATGGCTGATCATGGCCAGATCGTAGAGCTGCTCACAGATCATATTGCTGTGCTCACCCTCCGGATTCTGGAACAGATATTTCACCAGAGCATTGTTGGCATTCAGAACCAGGGTAGTCGTTGTACCGAACATGGACGGATCCATTCCATACATATTATACATCTTCATCATTTCCTGCATTCTGCGATTCTCCTCTGAAAGCGTAATCATAGAAGAAACCTTTTCATTTTTCAGTTTTTCCACTTTGACTTCCAGTTTGTCATTGTTCAGTGCTTTACGGAACAGTGCAGTCAATGCATCGGTTTCCCCTTTCAGCTCTTCCTCAGATACCTCTTCCTTCATGGAATCGGTCACATCTGCATCGATACGCTGGAATTTGACTTTCTCATTCTTTGCTTCCAGATGGCTGATAAACGGATTATCAATGTTGTCTTTCAGGATGACTGCATTCATCTTCTGCTCACGGAACATGTTGATGTACTGGCTCTGCTGGATCTCATCCGTTACATAGTAGATGGTGGTCTTCGGAGTTTCCTTCTCATCGCTGTCAGCCTTCTCTTCGGTCTTTTCTTCCACCTTGTCAGCATCACCATCAGTCGGATTCTCTGCTTCCAGATACTCGTTCATGGTCGTATATTTACCATCCAGATCCTTGAACAGTACATACTCCATCATACGCTCACAGAATTTTTCGTCCTTGATGCAGCCGAATTTGATAAACGGACTGATATCGTCCCAGTATTTCTCATAATTCTCACGGTCTGTCTTACACATACCGCTTAACTTATCCGCTACTTTCTTAGTAATGTAATCAGAAATCTTCTTTACAAAACCGTCGTTCTGCAGCGCACTTCTGGATACATTCAGCGGCAGATCCGGACAGTCGATGACACCTTTTAAGAGCATCAGGAATTCCGGAATGACTTCTTTGATATTATCAGCGATAAATACCTGATTGTTATACAGTTTGATGGTTCCCTCAATGGACTCATACTCCATATTGATCTTCGGGAAATACAGAATTCCCTTCAGGTTGAACGGGTAGTCCATGTTCAGGTGAATCCAGAACAGCGGCTCCTTATAGTCATTGAATACCTTACGATAGAACTCTTTATATTCTTCTTCGGTACACTCATTGGGATGTTTCGTCCACAACGGCTGCGGGTCACTTAAGGAAACCGGACGTTTGTTAATCTTCACCAGTTCTTTGGCCGGAGAAACTTCTTTCGTTTCCTTGGTACCGTCCTCTTTCTCTACTTCTTCTGTCTTAGCCTCCTCATGGATATGCTCTACAACTACATCATCCTCCGTCAGCTCATTCTCATCGATCGTCTCATATTCCTGCTCCCCATTCTCTTTTGCAAGATAAATGTTGACCGGCATAAAGGAACAGTATTTACTAATCACCTCACGGGCACGGTACTCATTGGCAAACTCCAGGCTCTCCTCATTCAGGAACAGGGTAATCTCGGTACCAACGGTCTTCTTCTCGCCGGTTACCATGGAGAACTCCGTACCGCCATCACACTCCCAGTGTACCGGCTCTGCTCCCTCTTTATAGGAAAGAGTATCAATATGCACCTCATCTGCTACCATGAATGCGGAATAGAATCCCAGTCCAAAATGACCGATGATCTGATCCTCATTTGTCTTGTCCTTATACTGTGCCAGGAAATCCGTTGCGCCGGAAAATGCAATCTGGTTGATATACTCTTCCACTTCATCTGCCGTCATACCAAGTCCGTTATCGATGAACTTCAAAGTCTTCTCATCCGGGTTCACCAGAACCTGTACCTGCGGTTTATATTTCTCCGGAAGTGTATACTCACCCATCATATCCAGCTTCTTCAGCTTGGTGATGGCATCGCATCCGTTGGAAATCAGTTCACGGAAGAAAATATCGTGGTCAGAATACAACCATTTTTTAATAATCGGGAAAATATTGTCGCTGTTAATGGAAAGTGATCCATGTTTTTCGCTCATAATATACACTGCCTTTCTTTCAAATAATTTCATCACTATGTAATATAATCCCCTCTTTCTTAAAAGTCAAGAACTTTTTAGCACTCATTTAAATCGAGTGCTAATAATTCATTTTCCCATTTCATTTGTTGTTTCTGCACATATTCTATGATATAATAAAGAAAAAACTAGATTATTTGCACAACCAGAAGGAGTGATATCCATGTCAAAAAAATTTATCATTACTTTAAATCGTGAATGCGGTGCAGGGGCAACCAATATTGCAAAACTTCTGTCCAAGGAACTTAACATTCCTTACTATGACAAAGACATGTTCCGCATGGTCTCTGACAAAAGTGGCGTTCTGGAAGAATTTTTTCATGTAAATGATGAGCGCCCCGGAAACAACCTGCTGTACAAACTGATTAAAGAATTGAAACCGGCCAGTCAGAAACCATCTCTCGGAAAAGATATCGTCTCTCCGGATAACCTCTTCCGTTTTCAATCTGAATTGATCAAAGAACTGGCAGAAAATGAATCCTGCATCATCATTGGACGCTGTGCCGATTATGTACTGAAGGATTACGATAATGTGGTGAATATTTTTGTATGTGGTGATATGGAGAGTAAAATTCATCGAATGATGTGGACATTTTCTCTGGAAAAAGAGGTGGCCGAGGAGAGGATCCGTGAGACAGATAAACAGCGTCATAAATATTACAACTACTATACCGGAAAAACCTGGGATGCCGCATCCAATTATGATCTGTGCCTGAATACCGGTGACATGACCATCGAGGAAGCTGCTGAACAGATCAAACTGTACCTGAAACAAAAAGGGTTGATGGAAGAATCATGATTGCAAAAAGGAGAATCCGAAATTGGGATTCTCCTTTTCTTTGCTTAATTTTCAGTGCGGAACGTGGGACTTGAACCCACACGCCTCACGGCACAAGAACCTAAATCTTGCATGTCTGCCAATTCCATCAGTTCCGCTCATGTCCCATATGTTATCATCTGCACTCCAAAAAGTCAATTACAGAATTTTCAACACATCTGCCGCCGTAAATACCAGCATAAGCAATGGCTGGTGCAAAAGATACAAAAGCAGACTGTGCCTGCCTGCTGCCTCCAAAAAAGGAGCCGGCAAATGTATCGCCAGAGCCTTCTTCACTTTCGGAAACTTCATAAACATTCCATACAGGAAATATCCGGTCAGATAAAGAAAAATCCATGGAAACAAAGGAAAGTAATCTCCGGAAAAAAATCCAGGATCCGGGAAACCAAGAAACGTCATAAAGAGTCCCCGATACAGGACTTTCGGCACCCTTCCAAAATGAAGTAATTCAAAGCCAAAGACTCCTCTGTTCACATTTCTTGTCAGTCCAAAAAGCAGGAAGCTTCCTGCGAATCCCGCCCATGCCGGAATCCGTTCCAACACTTTTGACAGCGGGATCAGAAGCAGCATAGCCGTTCCGGTAAAAGTCAGGATTCCAAACAGAATCTTTTCCGATGGCATAAACGCATACGTCACCCCCGTGATCAGAAGACCCCACGCTGAAATCACAAGCCCCCGTTTCAGATGCCTTTTTCCAAGATTCCAACAAAAGCCGGACAGCAGAATAAAAATCCAACAGATACTCTGCTGCCAGACATATCCCGGTCTGTCCCCAAACCATGGAACATGCAGTCCATAAATCTCTACCAGATCAAACATGCCATGATACAAAATCATACTGAGCAGAGTGATCCCCCTGATACTGTCCAGAAGGACATATCGTTCTTTCACTATTTCTTTTCCACCTTCTGCAATTCTTCCATCATTTTTGCATACAGTTCCGGAAGCTCTTTCTTAATGTTAGATGGTCTTCCATTTTTGCCAAGATAGCAATGAGCAGATGTAGCAGATGCCCGCAGTTCACCGGTCTTCTCATCCCTCATTTCATAGGAAATCTCATATTTTACTCCGCGGAAAGACGATAATTTTACATCAATACACACCCGGTCACCAAAATATGTCATGGCTTTGTAATCGCACTGCACGCTTAAAACCGGGCTGATAATGCCAGCTTCCTCTACCTTTTTATACGGAAATCCCAGTTCATCCATATAGGCAATCCTAGCTTCCTCCATCCATCGGATATAATTGGAGTGATGGATGATGCCCATCTGGTCTGTTTCATAATACTGTGCCTGATGGATATAGTTCATAATCTTTTCCTCACATTCGGTCTGTATCTACTTGTGTTCCATTATAGCAGACTCATCTGCTTTTTCAAACAGAATCGTGATGGTTGTTCCTTTTCCTTTTTCACTCTCTAATGTAAGATTCGCATGATGCTGCGCTACCATATGTTTTACGATGGCAAGTCCAAGCCCGGTACCTCCGGTCGCTTTGGAACGGCTCTTGTCCACTCGGTAAAAGCGTTCAAAAACTCTCTGCTGATGCTCTTTGGAGATACCGATTCCTGTATCTGCCACCTGAAGCATTACCTTTTCCCCTTTTGGTTCCGCAGTCACAGTCACACTTCCACCAGGATTATTATAACGAATGGCATTATCACATAAGTTATAGAGAATCTCCTCCACCATTTCCCGATTTCCGGCCACATAACAGGGCGTACCTTTCAATTCCAGCGTTACATTATGTTTTTCCGCCTTTAACTGCAGCATGTCCACACAGCTTTCTGCCAGAACATAAAGCGGCACCCTCTCAAATACCATATCCTCTGTCTCCATCACATCCAACTCTGACAGCCGGATAATATCATTAATCATGCTCAGAAGCCGATTGGCACTTCTGTGAATCTCCCCCGCAAAACGCGGCACATCCTGAGCAGAAGCCATATGGTGCTCAATCAGTTCTGCATAACCCGAGATAGATGTCAGGGGTGTTTTCAACTCATGAGAAACATTTGCTGTAAAATCCTGCCTCATCTGAGCATTTTTCATAATGTCATCATGCTGTTTCTTAATGGTCTGCACAAAGGGCACCAGTTCTTCGTAGGTCTCTATCTCGCCACATTCATCCAGATGGCAGCCCAGATAGTCAATCGGTTTCATCAAGGTTTTTGTTGCACGGGTCGCCAGCACATAACACATGCCAAACATAGCCAGTGCCATCACACACACAATCGGAAAGGCATCTTTAAACATTCTCCAGATACTGGAAGTCTCTCTGGCTACACGAAGAATGGTTCCATCCTCCTGCCGGACTGCATAATAAAAGGCGCTCTCATCCATGGTATCTGAACGTCTGACGGACTGTCCTTTTCCACTCTGTAAGGCCTGCGATACTTCCGGGCGGTCTCCGTGATTACCAAGATTTCCTACATTCGCATCATTATCATAAAGGACAGAACCATCCTGGGCAATTAATGAAATTCTCAAATCATCCAGAGGCATTTCCCGAAGACCAGTTTCTATGTCTTCCATTTCAAAAACTCCTGTTTCCTGCAGCACCTGTATATCGATATCCAGCTCATCCATCACTTCTTTTTTAAAGAATTCATAGAAGACCGCTGTTACCAACAGGGTAGTCAGTGTAATCGTAAAGAGAGCAACTAATATAAATTCCCGGCGTATCTTCTTTTTCACTCGATCATATACCCCACATTTCTCACGGTTTTAATCAGTGTACCTGCATTTTTCAGCTTCTGGCGCAATGTCTTGATATGTACATCCAGAGTTCTTGACTCTCCTTCAAAATCAATTCCCCAGATTCGCTCCATGATTACATCTCTGGACATAACAATTCCCTGATTCTGAATAAGCAGCTTCAGAAGCTCATATTCTTTAAATGTGAGATCTATCGGCTCATCCTTCACATATACCATATGCTTCTCACCGTCCAGAAAAATATCTCCTGCAGAAAGGAACTTCTCATCTTCCATATTCATGCTGCGGCGCAGAAGTGCCTTTACACGGGAAATCAACTCCATAATTCCAAAGGGCTTGGTAATATAATCATCTGCTCCCAGATCCAGTCCTTTGACCTTGTCAAGCTCTGCGGTCTTGGCCGTAATCATCATAATCGGAACCTTTCTGGTATCCGGAATCGATCTTATCTTTTTCAGTATCTCCAGACCATCTTCATCAGGAAGCATGATGTCCAGCAAAATACAATCCGGAACTTTTTCTGCCAGCTGATGGTAAAAATCTTTCGCACATTCAAAATCCATTATCGTATAACCACTGTTTTTCAAAGCAAAACTTTCAATCTCCCGGATGTTCTGGTCATCCTCCACAATATAAATCAATGCCATACAACGAACCTCTGCCTTTCATCTACCTTATAAACCTAGTTTATCTATTAACATATTATGAGGGGATTGTAAAGTCCGAAAGACATGTATGTAAAATTTATGTAAAATTTGAGGCAGACGCAGAAAGACCAGAGGCGGGGGACCTCTGGTCTTTCTGAAACAACTTTTCGTACATTTATGATGACACCGCTTTTAAAGAATAATCAAAAAAGGGAGGGTTTATTCATTAAGGGGGATTAGGGGGGGTACGGTACCATCCATAAATATTCAATTGAACAGGTAAGAAAGGAAACCGTTTTGTGTTTCGTTCTCACTTGTTGCAACTATTATACGTCCCACACGGGCATATGTACATTGACAAAACACATAAATTTTTGACTTTTTTAGACTTTTTTCCAAACAAAAGATCCAAATATCTTCTTCATCTGTCAATAGACAGTTCTCCTGATCCGACATTTTTCGTTATCCTGACAAAAACAAAAAAGACACTGGATAACCAGTGTCTGATTAATGAGACATCGGGGATTCGAACCCCGGACAACTTGATTAAAAGTCAAGTGCTCTACCAACTGAGCTAATATCCCATTCTTATGTAGCATTTCTTCTAGCCAACTGGGCTAGCTGGATTCGAACCAGCGAAATGCAGGAGTCAAAGTCCTGTGCCTTAGCCGCTTGGCGATAGCCCATTATCTTTGATTCAGGGTGGATATAGGGATTCGAACCCTAGGCCTCCAGAGCCACAATCTGGCGCGCTAACCAACTGCGCTATACCCACCATATCAACTTTTTCATGAAGCAAAGCTTCAAATGTGCCCGAAGGGATTCGAACCCCCGACCCACGGCTTAGAAGGCCGTTGCTCTATCCAGCTGAGCTACGGACACATTTTGTGGATAGTTGCTATCCAAAGCGGGTGATGGGAATCGAACCCACGTATCTAGCTTGGAAGGCTAGTGTTCTACCATTGAACTACACCCGCACGGTGTTTATGAATCATATTCAAATCGGGGTGACAGGATTCGAACCTGCGGCCTCCTGGTCCCAAACCAGGCGCTCTAGCCAAGCTGAGCCACACCCCGTTTCCTATGCCCGTCGTTTGGACACATGTTGTATTATACACATGTGCCCCACTAATGTCAACAGGTTTTTTACATTTTTTTTAAAAATTTACAGTGTACTTTTTCAGCCATCTACAAACTACAGATTTCACATTTAGCAAGCTTTCCCTTTTCCAGTTCCAGCAAGATATAAGTCGGGCGATGCCCTTCCTGTCTCGGCAAAGAAAGACTGCCTGGATTCAGCACCAGAAGTTTCTCTTCCTGCTGAATCATCGGCTTATGCGTATGACCATACATGACAATATCTGCACCTTTTTTTCGCGCTTCCCGCTCCAGATACAAAATACCAGAATGGACAAAATAACGATGACCATGGGTCATCCAGATTCGATATCCTTCCAGCGTAAACATTCTTTCATCCGGAAGGTCACAAAAAAAATCATTATTTCCGGCAATGATCGCCGCAGGTGCATTTCCCGCCAGCATCCGGATTCTTTCTTCACCGCCCTCCACATCTCCTAAATGTATGAGCTGATCGATTGGCCCCGTTTTCTTCAAGGCTTTTTCCAACGTATATTCCCGTCCATGGGTGTCACTCACAATCAGTATTTTCATGCCTTTGCATCTTCCTGTTCTCTCTGAAGCGCTTCTTTCATAAGTCGCAGAGCTTTCCCACGGTGGCTTAATTTGTTCTTCTCTTCCAATGGAAGTTCTGCAGAATAGCACTGATATTCCGGCAGATAGAATACCGGGTCATAACCAAATCCATTCTCGCCCTTCTCTTCGTAACCGATCTGCCCTTCCATAGTTCCTCTGGTGGTCAGCACACGGCCATCCGGAAAGCATGCCGCGATCGCGCAAACAAAACGGGCACTCCTCTCTTCCCCTGTTTTTCCTTCCAGCCGCTCAATCAAGCTGTTATTTTTAATATGATAGGAAGTATCATATCCCATATAGCGGGCAGAATAAATCCCCGGCTCACCGCCAAGGGCATCTACTTCCAGTCCGGAATCATCCGCAAGAACAATTTCTCCAGTCTTTTCCATGATCTCTTTTGCTTTAATAATTGCATTCTCTTCAAAGGTTGTTCCATTCTCATCGGCTTCTGCCGTTACACCTGCTTCTTTCATGGAAATAACCTGAATTCCCAGGTCACCGAGAATCATTCGCACTTCTCTCATCTTTCCTTCGTTTCCTGTGGCAAAAATGATCTTCTCTATCTTCATTCTTTTCTCTCCTGATGATTTCCTTTGGGCGGTTTGGGGCCAAGGAACTGATAATAATATGTCTTCAGCATTCCATTATAGATCTTTCGGTTTTTGTCCGCTTTTCTTCCAATGTACTTCTCCGTATCTTCATAACTGGTAATCAGATACATGGACCAGCTGTCCAGCGCATGAAACCGTTCTCCGATCTGGCTATAGAGAGCCGGTAATGCTTCTTTCTCTTCCAGACGTTCCCCATAGGGCGGATTACTGATAATAAAACCATATTTCTTCGGATGGGACAGTTCGCTGACCGGGCGCTGCTGAAAATGAATCAGGTGATCCACACCCGCGGCCTCTGCATTCTGTCTGGCAGCACGAATAATATCTCCATCCAAGTCATATCCCTGAATATCGGTCTCGATCTGATCATTCATCAAATCCATGGCCTCGTCTACGGATTCATACCAGTTTTTCCGTGGCAGGAAGTTTGTCCATTTTTCTGCCAAGAAGGAACGGTTCATCCCCGGTGCAATATTAGCCGCAATCATAGCCGCCTCAATCGGAAACGTGCCACTGCCACAGAACGGGTCTACCAAAATCCGGTCCTTCTTCCATGGGGTCAACATGATTAATGCTGCAGCCAGCGTTTCCTTGATGGGTGCCTTACTGACCATTGTACGGTAACCTCGCTTATGAAGGGACAATCCGGAAGTATCCAGACATATCAGTGCCTCATCTTTCATGAAGGAGATTCTGATGGGATATTCTGCTCCAGTTTCCGGAAACCATTCCATCGAATAGATTTTTTTTAATCGTTCCACTATGGCTTTTTTCACGATAGACTGAATATCGGATGGACTGAAAAGCTTACTCTTCACAGAGGAAGCCTTTGCCACCCAGAATTTACCGTCTGCCGGGATATAGTTTTCCCAAGGCAGCGCTTTTATTTCTTCAAAAAGCTGATCAAAAGTGACTGCTTTAAATTTTCCAACTTTCAACAGGACACGTTCTGCCGTGCGCAAAAAGATATTTGCTCTGCAGATGGCATTTTCATCTCCCGCAAATGTAACTTTCCCATCTTCTACCTGTACAATCTCATAACCAAGATCCTGGATCTCTTTTTTCAGGACAGCCTCCAGTCCAAAATGACAGGGTGCCACCAGTTCAATTCTGTTCATGTTTCATCCTTTCTGTTCCGTACTTCTTTTCTATCTTATCTGTATGGTCTCTGCCTGTCAATCTTTTCTCAGTGAAAATTACCCTCCAACTGTTTTCCGCGATAAGCCTGTATACCGCCTACCACAGAAATTACCTGATATCCCTGTTCCTCCAGCTCACGCGCTGCCTGCATGCTCAATCCGCCTCTGTCGCAATAAAGAACGGGAATAGTATTTCCAAGTCCTCTGATCCTCTCTGAGAGCCTCTCATAAGGAATACACACTGCACCGCGAATATGCTGCAGCCGATATTCTGCAGGCTGTCTTACATCCACCAGAAGGTATCTTTTGTCAAATACATAACGGTCTATTTCCTTTGCTGAAATCGTTTCCATCCATTTATGATTCCTTTTCTTCTCTTATAATAGAATATGCATACAAACACAAAAAAGGGACACAGCTTTCGCTGTATCCCCTTCTTTTGCTCTTCCTAATAATTGCAATCATCTGCTTTGTTTTTGGAAGAATTGTTGCTCTTATTTTTGGAAGAGTTCCTGGAATTGGTAGTTCTGTTTTTAGAATCACTGCTGTCATAGCTGCCATTCTCTGAACTGGTTGTGTTGCCTGATCGATTCATATTGTTATTGCTCATGATCATTGCCTCCTGTATTGAATGTTTACAGGAGTAGTATGATCCTTCCACGCAAAAATTATGCATACCGCCATATTATCGCAAAATTTTTCTGAGCAGCCAGGAAATCAGCATAACAGCAATGATCACCGGCAACAGATAAATGGCAAGTCCGAGCACTAACACTATCATTGCAATAACAGCCGCCGCAATAAGTGCCATCATCAGCGTTGCCTTCCATCCACTGAATGTATGCACTTTCACGCCTCCCTCTTCATGATCTGCCGGTTCCTCATCAATGGTATACTCCACCTCTGGAGCCTTCATACCAGAAGTTTCCAGAATCGTTCTGGCAATCAGTCTTGGATCTCCCAGTTCTTCCAGTACCTCCTGCTCAGATCTTCCTCTATTCATCTCCTGGCGAATATAATCTTCATAGTAACGCATATGGTCTGTCAACTCATAATCACTGACTTTTCCATACAACGCTCTTCTCAACGTATCAATAAATGCTTCTTTATTCATCATCGTCTCCTTTATATAGACCGATTATACAGAAAAAAGACCATCTGGTCAATTCCAAATGGTCTTAAACGTGCGCGAGAAGATTCGAACTCCCGGCCTTCTGATCCGTAGTCAGACGCTCTATCCAGCTGAGCTACGCGCACATATATAATTGAATAAGTAGATATCTGCATGATGGAAACTCACGCAAATGCCGGCGACCGGGATCGAACCGGTACGGGAGGTAAGTCCCGCAGGATTTTAAGTCCTGTGCGTCTGCCAGTTCCGCCACGCCGGCATCTACAGATTACTCTGTAAAATGGGACCTATAGGGCTCGAACCTATGACCCTCTGCTTGTAAGGCAGATGCTCTCCCAGCTGAGCTAAGATCCCATATTTAATTAAGCGAAGCAATCGCTTCAACGACCCGGATGGGGTTCGAACCCACGACCTCCGCCGTGACAGGGCGGCGCTCTAACCAGCTGAGCCACCAGGCCATATAAAATATGCTCTTCAAGTTCTTACAGGTTCATTATAAGTGGACCCACAGGGACTCGAACCCGGGACCATCCGGTTATGAGCCGGAAGCTCTAACCAACTGAGCTATGGGTCCAAGAAGCCGATGATCGGACTCGAACCGATAACCTGCTGATTACAAATCAGCTGCTCTGCCAATTGAGCCACATCGGCATATTTCAGCCCTTATTATAGGCAATGACTCCAAGGGGATTTGAACCCCTGTTACCGCCGTGAAAGGGCGGTGTCTTAACCGCTTGACCATGGAGCCGAATATAAAATTATGCAATGGTTTTCTAAACCAACTCCCCGAGTAGGGCTCGAACCTACAACACCACGGTTAACAGCCGTGTGCTCTACCATTGAGCTATCGAGGAATATGAAGATATTGTACCTTCAAAACTGCATACAGTCAATACTTTTTTCTTTCCAAAACCTTTACCTTAAACCTCTTGGTTAAGCCCTCGACCTATTAGTAACAGTCAGCTTCACGCATTACTGCGCTTCCACCTCTGCCCTATCTACCTCGTCGTCTTCAAGGGGTCTTACTAGCTTGTGCTATGGGATATCTCATCTTGAGGGGGGCTTCACGCTTAGATGCCTTCAGCGTTTATCCCTTCCCGACTTGGCTACTCGGCCATGCTCCTGGCGGAACAACCGATACACCAGAGGTCAGTCCATCCCGGTCCTCTCGTACTAAGGACAGCTCCTCTCAAATATCCTACGCCCACGCCGGATAGGGACCGAACTGTCTCACGACGTTCTGAACCCAGCTCGCGTACCGCTTTAATGGGCGAACAGCCCAACCCTTGGGACCTACTACAGCCCCAGGATGCGATGAGCCGACATCGAGGTGCCAAACCACTCCGTCGATGTGAACTCTTGGGAGTGATAAGCCTGTTATCCCCAGGGTAGCTTTTATCCGTTGAGCGATGGCATTCCCACTTAATACCACCGGATCACTAAGCCCTACTTTCGTACCTGCTCCACCCGTCGGTGTCACAGTCAAGCTCCCTTCTGCCTTTGCACTCTGCGAATGGTTTCCAACCATTCTGAGGGAACCTTTGGGCGCCTCCGATACCCTTTCGGAGGCGACCGCCCCAGTCAAACTCCCCGCCTGGCATTGTCCACTGCCCGGATCACGGGCACATGTTAGAAATCCAATACTGCAAGGGTGGTATCCCAACATTGACTCCATGGCAACTGGCGTCACCATCTCTCAGTCTCCCACCTATCCTGTACATGCAATACCGAATCCCAGTACCAAGCTGGAGTAAAGCTCCATGGGGTCTTTCCGTCCTGGCGCGGGTAACCAGCATCTTCACTGGTACTTCAATTTCACCGGATGCATTGTCGAGACAGTGCTCAAATCATTACGCCTTTCGTGCGGGTCGGAACTTACCCGACAAGGAATTTCGCTACCTTAGGACCGTTATAGTTACGGCCGCCGTTTACTGGGGCTTAAATTCAAAGCTTCGCTTGCGCTAACCTCTCCTCTTAACCTTCCAGCACCGGGCAGGCGTCAGCCCATATACTTCACCTTTCGGTTTTGCATAGACCTGTGTTTTTGCTAAACAGTTGCTTGAGCCATTTCACTGCGGCCCTGCTTTCACAGGGCACCCCTTCTCCCGAAGTTACGGGGTCATTTTGCCGAGTTCCTTAACAATGCTTCTTCCGTCGGCCTTAGGATTCTCTCCTCATCCACCTGTGTCGGTTTACGGTACGGGTACTGTACAAACAATAGCGGCTTTTCTTGACAGCTGGCTCACACAATTCGCTACTAAGTTTCACTATGCATCACGCCTTCGGATTGCTACACGGATTTGCCATTGCAGCTCCTACCTCGCTTGCCCCGGTATTTCCATTCCCGGGATGTGCTCTCCCTCTGTGTCCCCACAGTTCTGTTATACAGCAGTACAGGAATCTCAACCTGTTATCCATCGACTACGTCTTTCGACCTCGCCTTAGGCCCCGACTTACCCAGAGCAGATCAGCTTTACTCTGGAAACCTTAGATATTCGGCCGAGAGGATTCTCACCTCTCTCTCGCTACTCATTCCGGCATTCTCTCTTCTTATCAGTCCACAGCTCCTTACGGTACTGCTTCATCCCTTTAAGAATGCTCCTCTACCAATTAACATCAGTTAATTCCACAGCTTCGGTGTCGTGTTTTAGCCCCGGACATTTTCGGCGCAGGACCTCTCGACCAGTGAGCTATTACGCACTCTTTGAATGTATGGCTGCTTCTGAGCCAACATCCTGGTTGTCTTTGAAATCCCACATCCTTTTCCACTTAACACGCACTTTGGGACCTTAGCTGGTGGTCTGGGCTCTTTCCCTTTTGACTACCCAACTTATCTCGTGCAGTCTGACTCCCGGTCATCATCTGGCTGGCATTCGGAGTTTGATATTCTTCGGTAAGCTTTGACGCCCCCTAGGAAATTCAGTGCTCTACCTCCAGCAGACTAAACCGAGGCTAGCCCTAAAGCTATTTCGAGGAGAACCAGCTATCTCCGGGTTCGATTGGAATTTCTCCCCTACCCACACCTCATCGCCACCCTTTTCAACGGATGTGCGTTCGGTCCTCCATTGCCTTTTACGGCAACTTCAACCTGGACATGGGTAGATCACCCGGTTTCGGGTCTACTCTGACTGACTATATGCGCCCTATTAAGACTTGGTTTCCCTTCGGCTCCGGACCTTTAGTCCTTAACCTCGCCAGCCAGCGTAACTCGCCGGACCGTTCTACAAAAAGTACGCGGTTGTACATATATAGTACTTCCACAGCTTGTAAACACAGGGTTTCAGGTTCTCTTTCACTCCCCTCCCGGGGTTCTTTTCACCGTTCCTTCACAGTACTATGCGCTATCGGTCACTAAGTAGTATTTAGGCTTACGGGGTGGTCCCCGCGCGTTCCCACAAGGTTTCTCGTGTCTCGTGGTACTCTGGATACCGCCATGTCAGATTTCCTTTCATGTACGGGGCTTTCACCCTCTGTGGCAGGCTTTCCCAAAACCTTTCCATTAGAATCTCTGAATCA
>JAGTTP010000001.1:1507909-1585409 GCA_018223365.1 Clostridiaceae bacterium Marseille-Q4145 | reverse complement strand
TTAAAAATTTTCAAAAAGAATTTTCGAAGATCTTTAAAGCACTATTTAATTATCAAGGTTCATTGTTTATCTCGTTGCCTCAGCAGCAACTCTGATATATTATCACATCTCTTTTTCATTGTCAACAACTTTTTATTTATTTTCAAAAGCTGTTCTTTCAAAAGAGAGCGGAGAAAGAGGGATTTGAACCCTCGCGCCGCTACTAACGACCTACTCCCTTTCCAGGGGAGCCCCTTCAGCCACTTGGGTATTTCTCCAAAATGCCTGTCCATGACAGTTTTATAAAATTGTTGTTCTCACACACTCTCTCGTGTGAAACGGAGAGAGTGGGATTCGAACCCACGCGCCCTTGCGGACAAACGGTTTTCAAGACCGCCTCGTTATGACCACTTCGATATCTCTCCATGAGCGCTCTCCACAAGCGACTTTGTTATTCTAGCAGTATACGCCCAGTTTGTCAACTATCTTTTTCAATTTTTTTCGATTTTTTTCATTTTTATTTTACATTGCTTTAAAAAGCCTGTATTTCCAGGCTTTTCTATCTGTCTAAAAATGCTTCTGCCACTTTCAGATCTTCCGGAGTGGTTAGTTTCATATTCTCATAAGAACCCTGCACCAGTTTTACCGGATGCGCGCACATGGTCTCCACTACCATGGCATCATCTGTAATCTGTACCCCTTTGTCCAGCAGTTCCTGTTCCCGTTCGATCACCTGACGATACGCCGGCACAATCAGTTCTGCATCAAACACCTGCGGGGTCTGGATCTGCCATACCAGGCTCCGCTTTGGAGTTTCCCTGATAAATCCATTCTCATCCGCAATCTTAATCGTATCTTTTACAGGCATGCCAACTACACAGGCACCATGATCCAGTGTCTCTTTATATACCCGTTCAATCATATCTTCCGTCAGGAACGGTCTTGCCCCATCATGGATAAAGACAATCCGCTGTTCCACATCTGAGATTGCCTGCAGTCCCCGATAGACAGAATGATAACGTTCCGCTCCGCCTGCCACCACTGCATGCACTTTCTGAAAACCGTATCTCTCTACAATTTCTTCTTTGCAATAGGAAATCAGATCTTCTCCGGTTACCAGAATAATTTCATCGATCCATTCTGACATTTCAAATGCATGAAGGGAATACCAGAGAACCGGTTTTCCCTTCAGATCCAGAAACTGCTTCTGAATCTTTGTTCCCATCCGTTTTCCCTGGCCTGCTGCCAGCACAATTGCCGTGCTCTTCTTTTCTTTGGACATGCTGTTACCTCTCGCCCAGTTTCAGATTCGGAACTGCATTCAGATCAAGACCTGATCTGGTTCCTGCCATATACTCATAATATGCCGCTGCTCCAATCATAGCCGCATTATCCGTACAGAGAATCGGTGACGGATAGTACAGCGGAATTCCCTGCTTATCGCATGCCTCTTTCATAGCTGCGCGAAGCGCGGAATTGGATGCCACACCGCCTGCCATGGCAAGCTTCGGAATCTTGTAGTCTTTTACTGCCTGAATGGCATGTCCTACCAGCACGTCGCATACTGCTTTCTGGAAGGATGCTGCAATATCTGCCTCCACAATAGGTTCCCCTTTCATTTTACAGCCATTCAGGTGATTGAGTACCGCAGATTTCACACCACTAAAGCTGAAATCATACGGAGAATCTTCCACTTTCGCACGTGGGAAATGGATAGCATCCGGATTTCCCTCTTTTGCCAGCTTGTCAATCTTCGGTCCTCCCGGATAACCAAGTCCGATGGCACGGGCTACCTTGTCAAATGCTTCTCCTGCCGCGTCATCTCTGGTGTGTCCGATGATCTCATATTTTCCATAATCCTTTACCACTACCAGATGGGTATGTCCTCCTGATACCACCAGACAGATAAACGGCGGCTCCAGTTCTTTATTTTCTATGTAATTGGCAGAAATATGACCTTCGATATGATGGACTCCTACCAACGGTACGCCAGATGCGTAGCTGATCGCTTTCGCCTCTGCCACTCCTACTAACAGCGCACCTACCAGTCCCGGACCATAGGTCACGCCGATGGCATCCATATCTTTTAAGCCCATGCCGGCTTCGGCAAGCGCTTCTTTAATCACGTAATTGATCTTTTCAATATGCTTCCGTGATGCAATCTCCGGCACAACGCCTCCATACAGGGTATGCAAGGCAATCTGAGAAGAAATAATATTGGACAGCACTTCCCGTCCATTCTTAACAACTGCAGCGGCGGTCTCGTCACAGGAGCTTTCGATGGCAAGAATATAAACATCCTTTTTCTTTTCCATGCTCTACTCCTCCTTTTCAAAATCCAGTTCCACGGATTTTTTGTCTTTTCCGGCTTTTGCCGCCGGGAATATCTTTCTCACTTCATCCATATATTCTTCCGGTCTGGTCAGAGACGGACTGTAATGGGTCAGCCACATTTCTTTTACCTGTGCGGTCTTCGCAAGCCTGGCCGCCTCATAAAATGTCATGTGTTTATATTCTCTTGCTTTCGCCTCTTTGTCCTTCTCTCCGTACATACCTTCGCAGATAAACAGATCTGAGTGGTCTGCATGATCGACAATAGACTGGGTCGGCCTGGTGTCCGTGCAATACGTAAGTTTAATTCCTTTTCGCTGTGCTCCCATGACCATCTCCGGGACATAGGTTTTTCCATCTTCCTCTATGGTCTCGCCTTTCTGGAGACGATTCCAGTACTGCTTTGGAATATTTAATGCCAGCGCCCTCTCCAGCTGAAATTTACCTGCCCGGTCAAGTTCCAACGTATATCCATAACAGGTTACATTGTGATTCACACGAAACGCTGTCAACCGATATCCGTTAATTTCGAAAGTCTCTTCCGGTCCATTGATTTCTCTGTAAATAATCGGAAACGGCAGCTCCGGTGCAATAACACGCAGAGCATTCACCACTCTCTCCAAGCCTTTCGGTCCGATCAGGGTCAACGGTTCCTTTCTGTCCGCATTTCCCATAGTCAGCAAAAGTCCAGGAAGGCCACTGATATGATCCCCATGGTAATGAGTAAAGCAAATTACATCAATGGGTTTAAAGCTCCAGCCCTTTTCCTTGATCGCAATCTGGGTTCCTTCTCCGCAGTCAATCAGAAGACTGCTTCCATTATAACGTACCATCAGCGAAGTCAACCAACGGTAGGGAAGCGGCATCATTCCGCCGCTTCCAAGCAAACACACATCTAACATCATTTCTCCTATAAAAGTTCTGTCTGCTCCTCTGTCTCCACCGGAATGGAAAATCCGGATATCAATCGGTCATAACACTTTTCGCACAGATCGAAAGAGTGAATTTCTCCATCCTTTTCTGAGAAAAATCCCCAATCCGCCATTCCTCGGAACACTCCTTCCTGAAGTATTCCATTCTGGATTTTCAATATTCTTCCACACTGGTTACAGACAATTTTCGTCAACTGTTTTCTTTCCCTGCCTGTATATTGACGCATGCTGTCCTCCTCCTTTTCTCTGGTATGGTTCCATTATAATTTTCTGAAACCTGATCGAAAATAGGAGATTACTGGTCAGACATCCCGCCGCCACATGATCAGGGCATCTTCTTTCGGTTTTTCATAAAAACCTTTCCGGACTCCTTCTGACCGGAATCCAAGTTTTTCATAGATATGAATTGCTGCCTGGTTGCCAACACGAACTTCCAGGGTAAACGCATTCATGCCTCTTTTTCTGCCCTCCACAAGCAACGCTTTTGTAAGGGCTGCCCCAATTCCCCGGCCTCTATATTCTGGAAATACGGCAATATTGGTCACATCACCTTCTCCCGCAATCATGAGAAGTCCCGCATATCCTGTAATCTTTCCTTCATCCTCTGACACAAGAAAAAGATATTCCGGTCGCAAAAGACTTTCACGCAGATTACATTCTGACCACGGCACAGAAAAAACGGTCTGCTCCAGCTGTACCACCGCTCCCAGATCTTCTTCTTTCATCAGACGGATCATGCCTGCTTTTCTCCGTCTTTTTTTGCAGCTGCTTCCGCTTCTGCACGCTCTTTTTCCATACGTTCTCTTTCTGCCTGTGCCATACGCAGATACTCCGGCTGATGCTCGTCTGCTGATTCCATTTTACCTTCCCAGAGATACGTAAGTGCCAGAGCTCCAACTGCTCCTGCACGCTGTTTGTTCACATGTGCCGGCGCAAAAGAAAACTTTTTTCCTGCGCTCGTCAGCTCTTCCAGAAGTCCGCCTTCCAATCGTTCCCGGAATACCGGAACCCCATCTCCCAGGAAAACCACATCTTGTTTCCGTTCACAAAGTTTCTGTGCAATCACCTGAATATCCACTGCCATCTGCGGTTCCAGCACCTTTAGTCTGTCTCCGTCAAATTCATAAATTCCTGTATAAACCTGATTCCGGCGGGCATCCATTAATGGGCAGATCAGGCGCTCCGTTCCGAACAGATTATAAGCCAGTCCATCCACCGTAGGAATGGCAACCAGCGGTTTATCAAGTGCCAAACCCAGTCCTTTTGCAGTGGCAGATCCTATACGCAATCCAGTAAAAGATCCCGGTCCTGCTGCCACAGCAATGGCATCAATACTCTCCAGGTCTAAATCAATCATTTTCACAATGGCGTCCAGCATAGGAAGAAGAGTCTGAGAATGCGTCTTCTTATAATTAATTGTATATTCTGCCAGAAGGTTGCTGCCTGAAGCATCTCCTTCCACCACAGCCACACTGGCTACCAGTCCGGAACTGTCCAGCGCCAGTACTTTTTTATAAGCTTTTTCCATTCTTATGCCTCCCATCCTTCAATTCCGTCGATCTGAATTTTCCGGTAATCAAATCCTTTTTCCAAGTCTTTTTCAATGGTGATGCGGCCAGTCTCCTCCGGAAGAAGTTCCCGAATCAGATCTGCCCATTCAATCAGGCATACCCCATTGCCATAGAAATAATCCTCATAACCAATCTCATCCATCTCTTCAATATCACCGATACGGTATACATCAAAATGATAAAATGGCAGACGTCCGCCCTCATATACCTGAACAATGGTAAAGGTCGGACTATTTACCGGTTCCATAATTCCTAGTCCTTTTGCCAGTCCCTGGGTAAACACGGTCTTTCCAACCCCCAGATCTCCGGTCAAGGAAATGATCGTGCCCGGTTTGACCCGCTCTCCGATCTTTTGTCCCAGTGCAAAGGTTTCCTCTGCACTGTTGCTTTCTATCGTTATGCTCATGTCATCTCTCCAACTGCGGATTTCCCGCATAAAAAATGTGCTGCAACCATACGTAGTACGATTGTAGCACAATTTTTTTCCAAACACAAATAATTATCTTACTCCCTTAAGAATCGGGCTGATATGTTTGTACAGCAGTACTGTAATCACAGAAACCAGAATTCCCTTGATCAAATTGAACGGTGCAACTGCCAGAAGTACAAAAGTCCAGATTCCGTTGATCGCCGGATTGATAGCCGCTCCCATCTGCACGAAGGCATCAATGGGCATTCCGAATGCCTTTGCATAAGCAGGAAGCAGTACCAGTGCATTGATAAATACAGCTGCTGCAGACATAATCAGGGTTCCTGCCACCAATCCCACGATGGCATGTTTCCGGCTTTTCTTTTTCTTATAAATCAAAGCCGCCGGAATTACAAAGGCACATCCCATGACAAAATTAGCAAACTCACCTACAAACGCTGTATCTGTTCCATTAATCACCAGATTCAGAAGTATCTTGATAAGTTCGGTCATCACACCTGCCACTGGTCCGAGAGCAAATGCTCCTACCAGAATCGGCACTTCACTGAAATCAAGCTTATAAAATCCCGGTGCGATAAAGGGCAGCGGAAATTCCACGAGCATAAGAACTACGGAAATAGCTCCCAGCATTCCTACGCTTACCATCGTTCTGGTAGCGGATGTTGTGTTCGTTTTTGTTACGGTTGTCGTTGTTGCTTTCATCTTAATGTTCTCCTTCCAATTCTCAAGAGATCCAGCCGGAGAAAACAAACCCCCGGATTACTTCTAATCCGGGGGTACTGATACGCGTGTGCATATGCTATATTTTCTTCTCTCATCCAGACTTTAACTGTCGGTACCGGAATCACACCGGTTCAGCCGCATCACTGCGGGTCGCGGACTTCTGTGCAGAATCTTGTTCTGCTCTACACCGCCGGTGGGGAATTACGCCCCGCCCCGAAGAATCTCTCTTTATTTGTCTTATACAGTATAACGCCATCTGCGCTCTTATGCAACTTCTTTTTATTCGCCTGTGCTAAGAGAAGATACATAATCATTCAGCGCATCAATATCAGCTGATACGGCACCACTGTTCTGTTTCTGCTCATATTTATATACAACAGAATATCCAAGCCATCCTACCAGTGCCAGCACCAACAGTCCTGCACAGAGCTTTGTAAGCAGTACCTCGCGTTTTTTCTTTGCCTCAATAGCCTTTCTGTTTCTTTTTCTCTCTTTATAGCGATCAACTTTTTCCTGACTCATTGATTGCGTCTCCTTTACTGCATATTATCAATATTATACCATACCTGAAGGAAAATACCATGTTTTTTTTCAGTTCATCTGGGCATCCAGTTCAATCTCGATATAATCCCCCAGTGCGTGGGGTACTTCCATACAGATCCAGACCTTTCCATCCGCCAGATAGGAATATCCATAGGGTGCGCTTCCATCTTCTGCGTAATCATAACCCTCTAACGATCTTGCAAGACTATCCGGCGTCTCATAAATGCTTTCCAGGCGTTCCTGAAAGTAGGGAGCCAGGGATTCTTCCACATAATATCCGGTCCCTGCAAACAGATTTTCTGCCAGCTTTTCCACATTTACGTGATCCTTCAGCCGGATGCTGTCCCCTGTATTCAGATCAATATTATAAGTGTACTTAAAGCTGTATGGATGTGCTGCATCCTCTTCCTCAATCCGCCCATTCATCAGGATAGACAAGGTATCCGGCGTCATAGTCTTCACCATATAGGAAACTTCGTAGGAACTGCCCTGGCTCTCTTCCACTGACAGCCATCCTTCTACTGCCCGCTCTTCTGTTCCACGGATAATGGCATTCCATTTTTCCTGAATTGCCGGATCTCCCAGATTTTCAATCTGTGGATAAGTAATATGAAGCCCCGGTTCTTCTTCCAGCACTACATCTGTCACCTGATAGGAAGATTCCACAAAGGGATAGGTTTCCAGATATTCCTCATAAATATTCCTTCCCGTATCCAGCACTTTTCCTTCCACTGTCACTAGAAGCAGTTCACTTTGATATGCCTCAAGGAAAGTGTTGGTAATACTTCCCATCACAATCATTTCACCCTGCTGACTTAATTTTTTCAGATAATCTGCGAATGCCTGATTAAAATCCAGCATCACCACTTTGTCCCCGCCATAGGTTCCAAAGGAAATGTCTTTCAAGCCTGCCTGCGGATCCAGATTCAGCGCACTTCCCAGTTCTTCCATAATGCTCTGTTCTGTCACTTCTTCTACGTATACGGTTTTCTGTACAATATTTTCAGCCTGCTCATCTCCGCAATAAACATGAAGCGCAATGCCCTCCGGAGTTTCTTCCACTGCCGGTACCACCACTTCCTTTACCGGCACAATTGCTTCTTTTGTATCCGTGAGCAAATCTGATCCCGTCTCTTTCCTTCCGCATCCGGTCATACAAATGCCGAGCAAAAATACCAGTACCAGCCACTTTCTTCTCTCTGTCATGATCATCACTTCCCCTGCTGTTAGTATATGTACTTCTGTAGTTTATTATTATAACAGGGAAATATTGAATATCTGTTACAAAGTTCTTACGTTTTACGCTCTTGTCCTCCGAAATGGTTTTTCCAGCCAGCGTTTAATGACAATCTGAATCTCATCCGTAGACTTATCAACCGGTTCCATGAGTACCGTATCCATGCCTGCCCGATTAGCTCCCCAAATATCTGTGAAAATCTGATCTCCCACAAACAGGGTGTGCTTCGGATCTGTATTCATCACCTGCATGGCCTTCTTATATCCGCCCGTCCTTGGTTTTCCCGCTTTGGAGATAAATCCGCTGTTTACCTGTTCTGCAAAAGACCGTACCCGTTCTTCTCCATTATTGGATACCAACATGGTCTTCATACCCAGAGCATGAATTTTTTCAAATAACTTTATAATTTTCTCATCTGCCGGCGCCCCATGGGGTACCAGTGTATTGTCAATATCAAAAATAACGCCCTGGTAATGTTTTGCCAGGGCATCCCAGTCCATATCCAGAACAGACATTTCCAGTCTGTCCGGATATAACTCTATCATATGCATACTAATTCAAAGCTCCTTTGATGGCTGCGAGGAAATCATCATATTCTTCAAATGCCTGAAATTTCGGATAATCCTTCTTGATCTGATCGGTGGTTCGGAACAAAAATCCTGCTTTACTAGCTTTGATCATGCCGAGGTCATTAAAGCTGTCACCTGCAGCAATCGTCTCAAATCCTGCAGATTGCAGCGCTTTTACCGTTGTCAGCTTAGAATTTTCAATTCTCATTTTAAATCCGGTAATTTCTCCATTCTCTGCCACTTCTAGACTATTGCAAAACAGCGTTGGCCATCCCAGCTTCTCCATCAATGGTTTTGCAAACTGCGTAAAAGTATCACTGATAATGATCACCTGGGTAATACTGCGAAGCTCATCCAGAAATTTTTTTGCACCTGGAAGTGGATCGATCTTTGCGATGGTTTCCTGAATTTCTTTCAGTCCCAGTCCATGTTCCTTCAAAATTCCCAGACGCCAGTTCATGAGTTTATCATAATCCGGCTCATCACGAGTGGTTCTCTTCAGTTCCGGAATACCGCTTGCTTCTGCAAATGCGATCCAAATTTCCGGTACTAATACGCCTTCCAGATCCAAACACACAATATCCATGATACTTCTCCTCCTGTCTTATGCATCCATCCGGATCATGCTGATTATATCCAGATTTTTTGCCTTTTCTGCATATTCGCCTTCCGTCATAATCGGAGTAATGAATCCGATCTCTCCTCTGATTCCGGCATCTATCATCTCTACATCGCCAAACGCCTTTGCTGCATCCGCATCTGCTGCCGCACGTACAAAGAACCGATGAGTCATCTCACTTACCGGAACTAACTCCAATTTCTCCGGATTCCAGAAAATAGTCACTACTTTGCCCAAATGTCTGGCCGCATCTACCATATCTCCTGCTACCGCACTGGCAGTCGGAAGCTTTCCTGCTCCGCTTCCATAAAACATAGATGCTCCCAGCATATTTCCTTCCACACATACCGCATTGAAAACATCATTCACCATATAAAGTGGATGCTCTTTGCGAACCAGGGATGGGCTGACCATAGCACAGTAGCTATCGCCCACCTTTTTGCTTACTGCCAGCAGTTTAATGGCACACTTCATTTTTTTTGCATACAAAAAATCTTCTTTGGTAAGTTTCGTGATACCTTCCGTATAAATATCATGAAAATCCACCTGATTACCACTGGCCAGAGAAGTCAGAATGGCAATCTTGCGGCAGGCATCCCAGCCTTCTACATCCGCTTCCGGATGAAGTTCTGCATAGCCTTTTGCCTGTGCCTCTTTTAACACATCATCGTAATTCAGTCCTTCACGGGACATCTTGGTCAGCATGTAGTTCGTAGTTCCATTTAAAATGCCTGAAATCTCCAGAATCACATCTGCAGTCAGAGAAGAATTCAGCGGGCGGATAATCGGAATACCGCCTCCTACACTCGCCTCAAACAAATAGTTTACCTGATGGTCTTTTGCAATCTGAATCAATTCCGCACCATGCTCTGCTACCAGCTCCTTGTTGGAGGTACACACGCTCTTTCCCGCCTCAAGACAGCGTCTGGTAAACTCATAAGCCGGATGCAGTCCACCCATAACCTCTGCAACGATCTTTACTTCATCATCATTGATAATATCTTCAAAATCATGCGTCAGGACTTCCATCACCGGATCACCCGGGAATTCTCTTAAATCCAGGACATACTGCACCCTCAGTTCCTGTCCTATTTTGTTATCAATGCTTTTCTGATTGGTTCTGAATACTTCATATACACCTGATCCAACGGTGCCGTATCCCATAATTGCGACTTTAATCATTCGTTCTTTACTCCCTGCCTAATATTTTCAGATAACGGATTCCCTGCTGTTCTTCGATTTTCTCGATCATAGCAGATGCATCACCTGCTGTTGGCAGGACCTCCACGCTCAGCGTCAGTGATGCCACACCATTAATCGGAATTGTCTGATGAATGGTCAAAATATTCGCACCAAACTCTGCGATCGTATTCAGTACCGTGGACAACAGTCCGGGTTCATCCTCCATCTGCAATACAAATGTAACTGTTTTGCCTTTGGCCTCGTCATGAAATGGGAAAATATCATCTTTGTATTTATAGAAAGAGCTTCTGCTGATTCCTAACTGATCCGTTGCCTCCTGTACAGTCATAGATGGATCACTGTCCAACATTCTCTTTGCTTCTACTACTTTCAAGAGTACTTCCGGCACTGCTTTTTGCTTTAATACAAAATATTTGCCTTTTTCTTTCATTCCTGTTCCTCCGGGGTCAGGTTGATCCATTTTAAATATGCATTAATAAATGGGTCAATTTTTCCATCCATCACCGCATCCACATTGCTTACCTCTGCACCGGTCCGATGGTCTTTTACCATGGTATATGGCTGCATGACATAAGAACGAATCTGATTTCCCCAGGCAATATCGCTGACTTCACCACGAATACCGGAAAGCTTTTCTGCCTGTTTCTGCTGTTCCAGAAGATACAGTTTTGCCTTCAGCATCTGCATGGCTTTATCCTTGTTCTGATGCTGGGAACGTTCATTCTGACACTGTACCACAATACCGGTCGGCAAATGAGTAATACGAATGGCAGATGATGTTTTGTTAATGTGCTGTCCACCGGCACCACTGGAACGGTAGGTATCTACCCTCAGATCTTCCGGATTAATCTCGATATCGATCTCATCCTCAATATCCGGCATGACATCGCAGGATACAAAAGAAGTCTGACGTTTTCCCTGTGCATTAAACGGGGAAATCCGTACCAGACGGTGTACACCCTTCTCGGATTTGAGATAGCCGTAAGCATTTTCTCCATTTACCTGGAATGTAACGGATTTGATGCCGGCTTCATCTCCCTCCAGATAATCAAGAACTTCTACAGAAAATCCTTTTCTCTCTGCCCATCGGGTATACATTCGGTACAGCATACCTGCCCAGTCACAACTCTCGGTACCGCCTGCTCCCGCATTGAGTTTCAGAATGGCATTACTGCTGTCATACTCACCGGACAGGAGTGTCTTAATCCGCATGGCCTCAAACCGCTCGGTAAACTGATCCAGTTCTTCCTGAATCTCCGGAATCAATGACTCGTCATTTTCTTCATATCCCATCTCCAGCAAGGTCTCGATATCCTCATACTGTTCCTGGAGACTTTCAAATTTTTCTTTTTCTTCTTTCAGAGTATTCAGCTCTCTCATTCCTGCCTGAGATTGTTCTACCTGATCCCAGTAGCCCGGAGCCTCCATTTCTCTTTCTAATTCTTCGATCCTGAGCGTCTTTGAAGCCAGGTCAAAGTGAATCCCTCAGTTCTGTCATTGGTTTTGCGTAGCTGTTCAGCGTATATTTAAACTGATCAAGTTCTACCATAACCACACCTTCTTTCTTTTTTTATATTCATATTTCTTATTTTGCACGTCCGCAGCACTGTTTATATTTCTTGCCGCTGCCGCACGGACAAGGATCGTTCGGATAAACTTTCTGAGCAGCTCTCTGTACCGGTTTCTTTCCAAGGGAATCATCCTTATTAGTTCCCGTTACCTGAGCCACTTCCTCACGTTCTGCTTTTTCTTCAATCTTTACATGCATAAGCAGTCGAACGGTATCTTCCTGAATGCCTGCTGTCATAGCCTCAAACATCTCATAACCGCTCATCTTATATTCTACCAACGGATCTCTCTGTCCATACGCCTGCAGACCAATACCCTGTCTTAACTGCTCCATATCATCGATATGATTCATCCATTTCCGGTCAATTACTTTCAAGAGGAAGACACGCTCCAGCTCACGAATCATCTCCGGGTTGGGGAATTCCGCCTCTTTTGCTTCATACAGACGGGTTCCTTCCTGTTTCAATGCATGTTTCAGTTCCGCTTTATTTTTACATTCCAGGCGTTCTGCGCTGATCGGCTCAAAAGGAATAATCGGAAGCAGAGTCTCATTAAGTCCTGACAGATCCCACTCTTCCGGTTCCTGATCATCTCCGATAAAAGTATCAACTGCATTTTCTACAACATCTGCAATCATCTTGTAGATAGAATCTCTCATACTCTCGCCATCCAGAACCCGGCGGCGCTCTGCATAGATAATCTCTCTCTGCTCATTCATGACCTGGTCATATTCCAGAAGATTTTTACGAATACCAAAGTTGTTGTTCTCGATCTTCATCTGGGCTTTCTCGATGGCACTGGTCAGCATCTTATGCTCAATCTGCTCATTTTCCGGAACACCCAGTGCATTAAATGCACTCATCAGCCGTTCGGAACCAAACAGTCTCATCAGATCATCTTCCAACGAAATATAGAAGCGGGACTCACCCGGGTCTCCCTGACGTCCGGAACGTCCACGCAGCTGATTATCAATACGTCTGGACTCATGGCGTTCCGTACCGATGATCTTTAAACCACCTGCTGCCTTTGCCTCATCATCCAGTTTAATGTCGGTACCACGACCTGCCATATTGGTTGCAATGGTAACTGCTCCATGCTGTCCTGCCAAAGCAACAATTTCTGCCTCACGCTCATGGAATTTTGCATTCAGCACTTCATGTTTAATGCCGCGTTTCTGCAGCATTCTGCTCAGTTCTTCAGAAGTCTCAATGGTAATGGTACCTACCAGTACCGGCTGACCGGTTGCATGGGCTTTCTCAATTTCTTCACAGACTGCATGAAATTTTTCTTTTTTGGTCTTGTAGACAGCATCCTGTAAATCTTTACGAATCACTGGCTTGTTCGTCGGAATCTCTACAACATCCATACCGTAGATCGCGCGGAACTCTTTTTCCTCAGTCTGAGCAGTACCGGTCATACCGGATTTCTTATCATATTTGTTAAAGAAGTTCTGGAACGTAATATTTGCAAGCGTCTTACTCTCGCGTTTTACTTTTACATGCTCTTTTGCTTCTATAGCCTGATGAAGACCATCAGAATAACGCCGGCCCGGCATGATACGTCCGGTAAACTCATCGACAATAAAGATCTGATCGTCTTTTACTACGTAGTCCTGATCACGGAACATGAGATTATTGGCACGCAGCGCCAACTCCATGTTATGCTGGATCTCCAGATTTTCCGGATCAGCCAGGTTCTCGATCTTGAAGAACTGTTCTACTTTCTTAATTCCATCAGATGTCAGATGAACAATCTTATCTTTCTCATTGACGATGAAATCTCCGGTTTCCTCAATTTCCTCACCCATGATAGCATCCATCTTGGAAAATTCCTTACTTGCCTCTCCTCTTTTCAGCGTATGTGCCACATAATCACACAGCTCATAGAGCTTTGTGGATTTTCCACTCTGTCCGGAAATAATCAACGGTGTTCTCGCCTCATCAATCAAAATAGAGTCAATCTCATCGATGATGGCGTAATGCAATTCTCTCTGTACCAACTGCTCTTTATAAATCACCATATTATCACGCAGATAATCGAAACCTAGCTCGTTATTGGTAACATAGGTAATATCGCAGTTATATGCGGCACGGCGTTCCTCTTTGGTAGAAGCATTCAGTACCACACCAACGGTCAGTCCAAGGAATTCATGTACCTTTCCCATCCAGCCGGCATCACGGCTTGCCAGATAGTCATTAACAGTTACGACATGAACACCCTTTCCATCCAGTGCATTTAAATATGCCGGGAGGGTGGATACAAGGGTTTTACCTTCACCGGTTTTCATCTCTGCAATACGTCCCTGATGAAGAATTAATCCACCAATCAGCTGTACCCTGTAGTGTTCCATTCCAAGCACACGCTTTGCAGCCTCACGGACAGTGGCAAATGCCTCCGGAAGAATGTCATCCAGTGTCTCCCCCTCTGCCAGTCTTTGCTTGTATTCTTTTGTCTTGTCCCTCAGCTCTTCATCGCTCAAAGCCTGCATGGTAGGGCGCAGAGCCTCAATTTTGTCGATGGTAGGCATAATCAGCTTAAGCTCACGCTCGCTGTGAGTTCCAAACAATTTGTCAATAATATTCATACTGCTCTCCTATTCACATGTCCGTACTTGCCGGACATTCTACTTACACAAAGGACATTATAGCATAGCTTTGTGAATATTCAAAGTAAATAATTGTGAACTACGTCGACAAAACAGGACCGGCGGGGAAATTCCTGCCGGTCCTGCATCTTTACGTTTCTTTTTCTTTTATCTGTCCGGTTCCATAATGCCGTAGGTACCGCCTTTCCGCTTGTACACAACACTAATGTCATCGGTTTCTGCATTGACAAATGCAAAGAAATTATGTCCCAGAAGTTCCATCTGCACACATGCATCTTCCGGATACATAGGCTTAATATCAAACTTTTTGGTACGGATGATCTTTACTTCCTGATCGTCTACTTCCTTCTCCAGGAACTCTTTCTGGAAATTTCCGCCACCCTGCTGTCTTGCCACAAGTTTATTCTTATACTTGCGAAGCTGACGCTCAATGACTTCCTCTACCAGATCAATCGATACATACATGTCCGTACTGGACTGTTCCGAACGAATAATATTGCCTTTTACCGGGATGGTGACCTCGATCTTCTGGCGTTCCTTCTCAACGCTTAAGGTTACATGGACTTCGGTATCAGGAGTAAAATACCGTTCCAGCTTTCCCAGCTTCTCCATCACTGCTGAGCGAAGCCCCTCAGTAATATCCAGATTTTTGCCGCTAATGATATAACGCATAAAATCACTCCTTTTCTTTTTGATGTTGCTTATATTATAGCATTTTTCGTCCTATTGCGCAATGAATTTCACAGTCTCTTCATAATTCATAGGACCGCCGAACAGGTCCAGTGCACTGCCGATGGTCACGTTCAAATGATTTCTTCCAAGCATCTTTAATTCCCGCAGATCCTCAAAGCTTCCGATGCCTCCCGCATAAGTAACAGGAATGCCGTTCCAGTCTCCCAGCATCTCAGCCAACGGTTTTTCAATCCCTCTTGCTTTCCCTTCCACATCTACCGCATGAATCAGAAACTCCGCACAGAATTCGGACAATTCATCAAGTACCGCAGTATTCAGTACCACCTCCGTAAACTTCTGCCATCGATCCGTGACAATATAATAATCATTTTCTTTTTTCCTGCAGCTCAAATCCAGCACCAGATGCTCCGCTCCCACGGCATCTATCATTTGTTTCAGATGGTCCCGATCCATCTTTCCATCACGAAATACATAGGAAGTCACGATCACATGGCTGGCTCCTGCATCCAGATACTCCGCTGCATTTTCCGGATGAATGCCTCCTCCGATCTGCAGGCCTCCCGGGTAGGTCCGAAGGGCTCCAAGGGCCTGCTGTCTGGTGGCCTCATAATACTCACTGCCTTCTTTATTGAGCAGAATCACATGTCCGCCACGGATCCCCTGCTTCTGATACAGTCTGGCATAAAATGCCGCATCCTGCTCCGACACATAATTCTCGCTGGCCTGATTTCCTTCATCTTTCAGGCTGCCACCCACAATTTGTTTTACCTGTCCATTATGTATGTCAATACAGGGTCGAAATTCCATCTTTTCTCTTATACCTGTTCCTTTCCGGATATAACTTCCGCCGGTCAGAAACTCTGCCGGCGGATTTTTATCTGCATATGCACTTGTTTATTCTGTATCAGTCATATTTTTGTCGGTTCCGCTACTGTTTTCCACATCATCTGATCCATCCATCAATGTATCTCCAGCCTCTGTCACGCCATTTACTAAATCATCCACCACGTCATCGGCATCTCTTCCGATCTCTTCCAGAAGCCCGTCCCCGTCCACATCCGTATGGTCGTAAATGCCATCTCCATCCGTGTCAAAAATAATCTCATCAAAAGGTCTTCCATCAATACTCTCATTACCGTTGCCGGTCTCTGCTTCACCAGCCTCTTCCATGCCGGCGCCGCTGTTGGCATTATCGTTGCTGTCATTGGTTGCACCATTGTCTCTGCCACAGGCTGCGGTCATCCAGAGCGTTGCCAGTAACAGCATCATCAGGCAGTGTCTCTTTAACTGTTTCATAAAAAGTCTCTCCTTTTCCTTAACATTGCTGTTACTAATATGGACAACTATTTTGTTTTTATGCACGTTTTCCCATAAAATCAGGAGTTATGCCTGTGCATCAATCACATCGCTCATGTTGTAATATCCTGCTGGTTTGCCTGCCAGGAATTTGGCTGCCTGGATTGCTCCTTTTCCAAAAATGGCACGGGAATAAGCAGTGTGGCTGAATGTCACAACTTCGTCAGTTCCTGCAAAAATCACATCATGATCTCCCACGATGGTGCCTCCGCGAACTGCGGAAATCCCAATCTCTTTCTTTTCCCGTTTCTTATGATCCTGACTGCGGTCATATTTATATGCATACTCACTGTTCAAAACTCCATCATTTATGGCATCTGCCAGTGCCAGTGCAGTTCCGCTCGGTGCATCCAGCTTTCTGTTGTGATGTTTTTCCACAATCTCAATATCAAATCCAGCCGGAACAAGAATCTTTGCCGCATCCTGCAGAATCTTCATAAGCATGTTGATTCCCAGGGACATATTAGCAGATTTCAGTACCGCTACCTGTTTGCTTGCTTCTTCCACTGCTGTCAGCTGTTCTTCTGAAAGTCCTGTAGAACAAAGCACCACCGGTATCTTCTTTTCTACACAGTATTTAAGCAGTCCATCTGCTGCCTTTGCGGAAGTGAAATCAATAATCACATCCGCATCCACTGTACAGGCCTCAAGATTCGGAAACACCGGATATCCGTTATCACGGCAATCCACCGGATCAATCCCCGCTACAATCTCAATCTCCGGATCGTCTTTGATCAGGCCAGTGATCACCTGTCCCATATGGCCATTACAGCCATGCATAATTGCCTTTACCATTAGTTCTCTCCTTTTGCCTTTACACCGAATGCATCCATTGCTGCCTTCAGTTCTTTCTGATGTTCCTCTTCCATCTCAGACAAAGGCATACGAAGAGGACCCACTTCCCATCCCAACATGTTCAAAGCTGCTTTTACCGGAATCGGATTTACTTCGCAAAACAGCTTCTCGACAAGCGGAATAGCGCGAAGCTGAAGTTCCAAGCTGCCTGCCACATCGCCATCCAGGAATTTTGCAACAATATCATGAGTCTCTTTCGGAGCCACATTAGAAAGTACGGAAATAACACCTTTTCCGCCCAGGGACAGAATCGGTACGATCTGGTCATCATTTCCGGAATAAATATCAATAGAATCTCCGCAAAGCTGTGCTACTTTTGCAATCTGGGAGATATTTCCGCTTGCCTCTTTAACAGCCACGATATTCTCCACATTCTTTGCCAGATATGCAATCGTCTCCGGGGTCATATTCACGCCGGTACGGCTCTGGATATTGTAAAGGACTACCGGAATCTTAATAGAATTTGCGATCTTTGTAAAATGTGCAATCAGACCTTTCTGGGTTGCCTTATTGTAATATGGGCTCACCAGAAGTACACCATCCACACCATATTTTTCTGCTTCCTGTGAAAGATATACCGCTGTCTCCGTACAATTAGAGCCGGTACCTGCTACGACCGGAATTCTTCCTGCTACTTTCTCCGCCGTAAAACGAATTGCCTCCAGATGCTCCTCATGGGTCAGCGTGGATGACTCGCCCGTGGTTCCGCAGATAATAATCGCATCGGTTCCATTGGCAATCTGATATTCAATAAGTTCCTCCAGCTTCGGATAGTTTACCGCTCCTGTCTCTGTCATAGGTGTAACAATTGCAACACCTGCACCTGTAAAAATTGACATTTTCTTCCCCTCCTGCTCTTTGGTTATAATTAGATTATGATAAAAAAAGAGGCGTACCAGTGGACGCCTCTGCAGAATACTAGTTCGGGAAATTCTCCCTTCTCTTTTATATCTGTCCGGATAGCGCTTCATCTGTGCACGATGACAGTCATAGGATTCTTTACCCTATGCCCAAGAACCAGATTTACAGGCTTACCGGCCTTTCGGCGCTCGTCCCTTTCCGCCGCATTCGCCTGTGCCTGCACACATCCAACGACATACTCTTGATTCGCGCGACCTCTATCTCTTTATTCATTGACTTCAATATAGCATCTATCTATTTCTTTGTCAACACGCGGAATCGGTTTCCTTCAACGCAGTAATTTGATATACCTCATCCGCCCACTCAAGCATCTCCGGACACAATTTGATTCCAGTAAAAATCAGTTCCGTATCCTCTGCGCTGTCCAGCAATCCATGAATCTCATCCAGTGTAGCAATTCCCTGTTCCACCAGTCCCAGAACTTCATCCAGAATCAGCACATCGCATTCTCCGGTTGCCAGAACTTTCTTGGCAAAATTTAATCCATTACGCAGATTCGGAATCTCTTCTTCTTTTTCCTGTGGAGTCAGATCTTCAAAAGAATCTTCTCTTTTCTGAAAACGGAACATCTTAATCTCCGGCTCAAGACGCTGAATAAAGCTGATCTCCTCCGGATACTTTCCCTTCAGAAACTGTACAACAAATACGGAACGGCCTCTGCTTGCTTCTCTGATTGCCAGTCCAATGGCTGCAGTTGTCTTTCCCTTGCCGCTTCCGCAATAAATTTGCAGTTTTCCCTCTTCCATAGCATCCTCACATTTCTGAACGTGAAATAGAATTCGTATATTTTTTTATCTTACACTAGCCAGCCTGCAAATGCAAGGCGAAAAAAGAGCTTCCATGTCTGGCTTATCTCCTCCAGCCAGACAGGAAGCTTCTCTTCTACGCATGAAACAATGCTGCTACTGCTACATCATATTCCGGTACTCCATTGGAACTCCAGAGAAGTTCCATTCCAAGATTGTCCTTCACCATTCTGGAAAAATCAAATCCAAATGCGGTAATAGAATAGCGCCTCAACTGCGGATAGCGGCATGCTTTCCCCTCTGCTCGCGCACATTTCCTGCAAAGGATACACCTTCCTGCTCCAATACAGGTTCCTTCCGGGAATTCTTTTTCCAACTCCAGCAGTATAAGAAGAAGATTTCGTTTCACCCTCTCATATGTCTGATTTCTCAGCTGCTGTGCCTCCTCCGGAGTGCTGACATTCTTTCTGATTTCTTCTGGATATTTTACTTTTACTCCAATCAGAAATCCTTCTGAAAATTTTTTCAAATATGCATCTGCTTCCGGAACCCCTGGAGGGCAGGACCACACCTTTCCATAATCAGGACAAAGTTTGCAGGCCTCCCTCACTGGCTCCGGATTCCAATACTGGGTAAGCAGCCGTTCAACACTGATTTTTCTGACCTGAACTTCCAGATCATATGGGATCTGTTCCACGGCAGCCACCTCTTTTCTCTCTCTTATGCCAGATCTGCCCAGTTTGCCGGATATACAAAATATGCATATCTGGTCTTATCCGGGGTCTGGAAATGGATATGGCTGTTCTTCGGGATGTAGATGATCTGTCCCGGTCCTGCCGTTACCACGCGTCCGTCAATCTCGATCTCCAGAGTACCTTCCAGCACGAGATCATATTCATCATAGGTCAGTGTCCACTCAAAGCTGGTGTGGTCAAGCTCCATGATTCCGCAGCCCATTCTCGGCGCTTCCTCAAGGGTTACCACATCTTTCAGTGCCACACCGTCCTGCTCAAAACGCTCGCATTTGACGGTCTCTGTCGCGATCTTGATAATACCACTTGGATCTTTTTCTTTTACAAAATCCTCTCCGCTCTCCTGCTGTTTGGCTTCCGCCAGAACTTTCTGCACGATCTCGCGGATCAGTTCTTCACTTACGTTCATACGGTGTCCATCCTTTCATTTTCATGAAGCGGAATTTTACTGCTCAGCTTCCTCTTCTGCTTTTGCTTTTGCAACAGAAGCTTCTACTTTAGAAAGAAGCATCGGAGCCAGTGCATTGGCAAGAATCAGGGCAGTGATACCTGCAACCAGCTTACCAACGATAACCGGGAAAATCATATCGGAGTTTACACCAGCGGTAAATCCAAGATGATCGCCGAATACGAATGCTGCGGATACTGCAAATGCAACGTTTAAGAGTTTGCCCTTCGGGTTCATCTTATCCATAATATTGAACATTGCAATATTGTTAGCCAGAGTAGCTACCAGTCCTGCAGAACCATTCTCGTCCATACCCAGTTTCTCTCCGATAGCACTCAGTGCTTTACCAAAGGTACGGGTAATCCACAGAACCATCGGGAATGCACCGATTAATACAACTGCAATCTGTCCACAAACCAGAAGTCCGGACTCCAGAGGAATCACGCCATCAGCATCCGGCTCAACCATGATATTCATGAGCGGGAATTTGATACCTGTCTGATACTCAAATACTGCAACTGCGGTAAAGAAGGTAATAACTACGGTAACAGCGGTTCCGAATTTGTTGAATCCGTTGATCATCTTATCCGGCATGAACCACAGACCTGCTACGATGAGACCTGCAATAATGATAACCGGAATCAGGTTTCTTACGATCGTAATAATGTCGATCTTATACTGGGTCATGTTCATAACAAGACCACCTACGATACAGCCAATCGGTACGGTAATGAGACCTGCCAGGATACCTGCTCCCAGATACGGACGGTCAGATTTTTTAATAATGGACAGTGCAACCGGGATGGTAAATACGATGGTCGGTCCCATCATGGTTCCCAGGATCAGACCTGAGAAGTTACCAACAGCTTCGCTTCCTGCCATCTGCATTGCCAGTGGATATCCACCCATATCGCATGCCAGAAGCGTGGTCGCAAACATGGACGGATCGGCGCCCAGCAAGGTGTAGATCGGAACAATAATCGGTTTCAAAATGATTGCAAGTACCGGAGCCGCTGCTACAACACCTGCCATGGCTGCTGCCAGAGGACCCATTGCGTTAAATCCCTCATCAAACTGCTCGCCATATCCTAATTTGTTACCGCGGATCTTGTCAATCGCACCAACGATCATGAAAATCATCATGATAAAGATGATCACCTTGTTGATGGAAAGAGTGCTGACCCATTCCTGTACGCTGCTTGTAAATACCCCTACATTTGTAAGGTTGTCAAGTAACTCCTGAAACATACCCGTTCCTCCTTTTTTTGTGTTTCTTTAAAGCTTATGCTCTGCTCCCCCAGACTTATGCCGAAACGCAGCCTATAACAGAGATTCCAAAAGCTGCGGTGCGGGACGCGGAATAACCGTGCTCTCCACATACAGCTCGCTTACCTGTTTTGCTGCATCAATAGCTGCACGGACAGCTCCTACATCTCCGGTCAGGACTACAAATCCCTTTCCGCCGATGGCATAGCCGGTCCGAACTTCGATTAAAGTAATCTGAGCCGCTTTCGCTGCTGCATCCGCTGCTTCAATGGCTGAAGCAATGGAATAGTACTCAATCACGCCAACAGCCTGAGGATCCGTCACTTCTACTGTGCCGGAAATTGCCGGAAAGACCTGTTCATGTACGCTTGGAATCAGCAAAGTGTCCACTACAAATTCTCCACCTGCTGCTTTTCCTGCTTCCAAAGATGCTCTGACAGCACCGGTATCACCGCCTACAATCACCATATATTTTCCCGGACAGACAGTGACAGAACGTAAAAGTTCCACTTGCGCGGCTTTTAACATAGAATCACTGGTCTCAATGCCTCTGGCAATACTGGACAGCTCTACCATGCCGATCGCTCTTCCCATCTCTTACGCCTCCCTTCTACTGATCCGAATGCCTTTCGGAGTCACTTCTTTTACAACTCCATCAAAGCCTGTATGAATGTTTGCGGATAATCCCTCTGCACTGCCTGCAACCAGGTCATCCTTTTTTACAGCATCCCCTGCAGTCACTACCGGAACTGCCGGTTTGCCAATATGCTGTGATAATGGAATGAATACCTCTTCCGGTTCTACTTCAAAAAGCTCCGGCAGACCGTGGAATACATATTCGTCCAATCCAAGACGGGCGATCAGGCGTCCGGTAGGAATTCTCCTGTGCTCCAACATGTCGCTCGCCTGCGGATGCTGGTTCTTCTCCGGCTGAATTCCTCTCTCTCTCAAAAGTCCTTTCGCATAATCGTTCATCTTCCTCGGTGACAGTCCCATCGGACAGGAGAACATCTCACAGGTACCGCAGCTGCTGCAGTTTGCCGCACTGCCGAAAGCCCGCTCAAATTCTGCCGGATCCGTAATAGATTTCTGTCTCCAAATGGTTCTCATAATCATATGGGGCTGCACATTGTGTCCCAGCAGATGCCTCGGACACAGATCTGTACAGGCTCTGCACTGAAGACAGGCTGTTGCCGCCTGACGTGCCATACGTTCCACACTCATGGCAGCACGTTTTACAAGATAATGATTCTTCGGAAGCACCAGAAGATTGCCTGTGGTCTTGGTAACAACCGCATTTTCAATCTCTTCTCTGGTCTTCTGCATTTTTCCCATCATGGGACCTCCCAGAATCACCACATAATCATTTACCAGAAGTTTTGCTTTTTTCAGGACTTCCGTAATCGGCGTACCAATTGGTGCGTGACACATCACCGGAGTCTCCACCGCACCTGTAATGGAGAGAAACTTCTCGTCCACAGGTTTTCCTTCCAGTGCATCGGCAATATTGAGAACTGTGCCGACATTTTCTACCACGCATCCTACATTCAGAGGAAGTCCCCTTTCCGGAACCACCCGTCCGGTTACCTGATTGACCAGCACCTGCTCGTCACCGGCCGGATAGTAGGTCCGCATGGTAAAGATCTCTACATTGGCTCCCAGTGCTTTTACTGCGTTCTGAAGAGCTTCTGTCTCTCTTACATATTTTGCTTTTAATGCAATCACTGCATGCGCTGCTTCCAGATGTGCGGCAATCTTCTCTACTGTCGCTACAATTCTTTCTGCATAGGTACGGCACAGATATTTGTCTGTCTCGATCAGCGGTTCACATTCCGCTGCATTGACGATAAAATACTCTGCCTTCGCATTCAGTTTTACGTGGGTCGGGAAGCCGGCTCCTCCGGCTCCCACTACTCCCGCTTTCTGAATGGCTTCCACCATTTCCATACTTGATCACCGCCTGTCTTATATCAGCGCTTCGTCAACTTCCTGGTCATCCACGATTCCGACGATCGTTGCATCCACCGGAATATGGGGACCTCCTGCTGCACCACGCGCTGAGCTTCCGCCTACATAGAGAACCTTCTCTCCCACACCAGCACCGATAATATCTGCCGCTACAATGGGCGTATCAATGGGCTGATCGTTCAGAAGATTCAGTGGCTGCACCACCAGGAGCTTTAATCCGGAGAGATTCTCATCTTTCCGTGTTGCCCAGATGTTTCCAATTACACGTCCTATTTTCATACTCGGCTTCCTTTCCCGCCAGTCTCGCCTTCGTCACGAGCAATGCTGATTCCATATTTCTTCGCATACTCTTTAGCAAGATCTGACAGAATTGCCTTCTTTCCTACCAGAATGCAGGCAGCCTTTCCTTCCCGTGCACTGATCACATCTCTCTCTGTAATGATGCGTTTCTCCAGCCGTAGGGTTGCTCCGGAGACTGGCTGTTCTTTTTCTCCGGTGGATTCTTCTTTCTTCGGAGCAGCCTCTGTTTCTTCCGGAACGTTTTCTCCCAGAACAACCGCTTCCAGTTGATCTAAGGGAACAATGGTCACTCCGTTCTGCTGAAGGAATTTTAAGTTTTCCTCCAGACGGCTGTAGTAGCCGGCCGGCGCGGTATCCTTATAGCGATACAGTTCCACTTCTTCCTCCGCAATAAATATCCTTTTTCCAAGGAGAAGTGCGGTTCCGAATCTTCTGGTGTAATCGGTATCGAAGATTCCGTTGGCAATCTTTCCAAGGGCTTCATTGGTCAGTGTAAATGCGATCACGCCTTCATAGGAAGCCACATCGCAGTCTTCTTCTTTCAGCAAAGCACATTCTACCCGGTAGCATTCTGCAAGTTTTTTGCTTTCCAGCACCGGATGGCACCGCATTCCATGGTCTTCCGCCAGAATCAGAAGTGCCGGCCTGTTATCTTCAGACGGCACTGCCGCCGGTTCTGCCGATGCTTCTTCTTTTTCCAGCTCTGCCACACGCTCCTGTACTTTTCTGCAGATCTCACTGATCATAGCATCCAGTTCCACGCGCTCCCCTCCTTTCCATTTTTTATACTCATTACACTTTACAGTTCATGGCAATGCCTGTCGGTGTGACAAGGAACGGATCTGCCGGCTTGATCGTCTGGATTCCCGTCTCCTTTTCAATAATCTTTTCCATACCGGTCAGACAGCAGGTACCTCCACACAGATAAATGGTATCCACATTTTTTGAAACGATGTTTTTCTTTACGATCGTTGCCATTTTCTCAATAACCGGTTTCAGAATCGGAAGGATCTCCCGATGTCTGGAATAATCCTGTTTGATGGCTTCTGCTTCTGCAAACGGAATATGGTAATTTCCGGAAAGCACCAAAGTCAGGTGCGTACCACCTGTCGGTTCGTCTGCGATCTCCACAACCTTGCCATCTTTTAAGAGCGCAAGTCCTGTAGTACCGCCTCCGATATCCACAATCACGCCGTCCGATATCTGGTAAATAGCATTGGCTGCACTCGGCTCATCCAGAACTGCAGTCACTTCCAGCTCCGCACCTTCCGCCACATAGGTATGTGTCTTGACGCTGTCGTCGGTTCCTGCCGGCATGGCAATAGCACAGTTTACCAGTTCTTTTCCAATTCGCTGCTCCAGTTTTGCCTTCAGAGCTTTTACAATGTTCAGTGCTCCGAGATAATCGACGACTACGCCGTCCCGAAGTACATCTGCCGCCTGTTTCTCACAGGCAATGGGATTGTTTTCCTCATCCAGCACCACCATTACGATGTATGCGGTACCCAGATCCAGACCGACTTTCAGTTTGTCTCCTACCGGAGTGAAGGTCTTTGTCTCGGATTCAGCTACCCGTTTCATGTATGTCTCTACCCGTTGAATATCCATCTGTGTTCCTTTACTGCTTTAATATTTTTCCGAGAGTAAATCCACTGACCTGCGCCGCATTTGCCTCATCGAAATCAATGTGCATTTTGTAACGGAACTGATCGCTGACACGAATGACAACGTTATCAAAAGTCACTGGTCTCTCAGTCATAATCTGTACGCTGACACGTTCCTTATCCTGAAGGTCAAGCTTTGCGGCTACCTGCGGCGGAACATGTACGTGGGCTCTTGCCACGATTACAGCAGAAGATGCGTCAAGTGTACCCTTCGGTCCTTCAATGACCACCGGTCCTGCATCTCTTAAATCTCCGGATTCTCTTACCGGAGCTTTTATTCCCAGTGCCACGCAGTCACTGATGGAAAGTTCCACCTGTGTTGCTTTCCGCACTGGTCCTAATACTGCCACGCGTTCCTTCTTCCCTTTCGGTCCGATGAGCGTCACGCGTTCTTCACTTAAAAACTGTCCCGGCTGAGACAGCGGACGTTTCGGATGAAGCACTGCCCCTTTTCCGAATAACAGTTCCACATCCTCCTGCGTCAAATGCACATGTCTGGCAGATACTTCTACTTCTACCAGTCCACTCTGTACGATAGAATCCACTACCGATTCAATAAACTGCTTCATGACGTCTCCTGATTCTGGATCTTTGCCAGATATTTACACATGATGATGTGTACGGCACTGGACATTCGGTTCAGTTCTTCTATGATATCTGCCCTGTCATAACTCTTTCCATTATGGAACGCGGCTGCGGCCGCTACTTCGGTTTCGCGGACTGCCGTTCTGAGCTGATTCAGAAGTGCATAGGTCTTTCCAAGCTTATAACTCGGCAGAACCATCTGCTTTACTTTATAATATTTCATAGGATTGTGGGAATGTGCCCGCAGCTCCTCATGAGTCAGTCCGATAATCGTCTCTCTGGTAAATGGTTCATCCAGTACATCACAACGCATCATCTCACGCAGACTTACCAGAATATCCTCCAGATCATCGATAAATTCCTGATCTTCCTGCATTTCCAGCAGAATCGTCTGATTCAGCACAAAAAGAGCTTCCAGACTGTCCAGTTTTCCACGGAATACAATCCGTTTGTCATCCTTGTTCACCAGAACATTTCTGACAAGCTGGGTCATATGCTCCGGCTTCTCATAATAGAAAGCACCTGTCGCGTCATCCACATATTTGGGTTTCGGCGGTGCCGGAGTGACGACTGCACTTTCCGGGATTCCCGGAACCTCTGTAGCCGTGATCTCCACTTTTTCTTTCGGGAGCGGCTTATCTTTTTCTTTGATAATCTTGATCTTTAACTGCTGCAGATATTCTCTTGCTGCCGGTGAGAGGATCTGTCCCTCCGGTATGACATAAGTCTCCGGCTTGGATGCCCGTAACTCATCCCGCAGAATTGCTTCTGTAATTACCTTCATCGCAGTCAAGCCACCTCCTTATCTCCTATACTGTCCGGCCGTCCGAATACACGGGCGGCCGGTACTTACTCACTTATGATAAGGAGGGTAAAATAGCCTCAACTTCCTCATGCGGTCTCGGAATTACATGAATAGAGATCAGTTCGCCAACACGCTCAGCTGCCGCTGCGCCTGCATCTGTTGCTGCCTTCACAGCTCCCACATCGCCGCGTACCATAACAGTTACCAGTCCGCCGCCTACATGCACTTTACCGATCAGAGTTACGTTTGCTGCCTTTACCATTGCATCTGCTGCCTCGATAGAAGCTACAAGTCCTTTTGTTTCAATCATTCCTAATGCCTGTGTTACTGCCATTTCTCATTCCTCCTTGATCTGTATGTTCTGTCTGTGACAGCGAATCTCTTAGCCGAGATGCGGAAGAATTGCCTCTACTTCCTCATGCGGTCTCGGGATTACATGGATGGAAATCAGTTCGCCAACACGCTCAGCTGCTGCTGCGCCTGCATCTGTTGCTGCTTTTACAGCTCCTACATCGCCGCGTACCATAACGGTTACCAGTCCGCCGCCTACATGCTCCTTACCGATCAGAGTTACGTTTGCTGCCTTTACCATTGCATCTGCTGCCTCGATAGAAGCTACAAGTCCTTTTGTTTCAATCATTCCTAATGCCTGTGTTACTGCCATTTTTCATTCTCCTTTTCTTATCTACATAGAACGAAGTCTTTTTACGATCTCATTCACTACTGCATCAATATCAACATCTTCTGCCTTCGGTCCGCTGCACATGCCATCCGTACAGGTCGGAAGTCCTGCTTTGATCTCATCAAGCTCCAGAAGTCCTTCTGCCACATGACGTTTGTTCAGCAGATTCATCGGTCCTACATTTTCGGAGGTAGCACTTCCGCCAATGGCTCCGCAGCCAAGTGTCAGGGCCGGCATCAATCCGGTAGTGCCGCCGATACCTCCAAGGGCACTCGGTGTATTGACAATGATACGGGATGCCGGAACTCTCATGGCAAAATAGTTTACCATTTCCGGATCCTTGGTATGCATACTAAACGTATGTCCTGCTCCCTCATAATGCAGAATATCCTGCACCAGTCTGCAGATCTCTTTATAATCATCTGCGGTATAGAATGCCAGAATCGGTGCCAGTTTCTCATTGGAATATGGATGACCACGTCCGATACCGGTTTCTTTTGCTACCAGTACTTTAGTTCCTGCCGGAATATCAATACCTGCCAGATCTGCAATGACCTGTGCACTCTTTCCTACAATCATAGGATTCATAGTGCCGTTTGCTCTTAAGATGAATTTTCCGAGTTTTGCAATCTGCTCGTCTGTCAGGAAATAGGCTCCCTGTTTCTCCATCTCTGCCCTTACAGCATCTTCCATATCCTTATCACATACAACGGACTGTTCAGATGCGCAGATCGTGCCGTTATCAAAGGTTTTGGAGTCCATAATCCGTTTTACTGCCAGCGGCAGATCTGCGGTCTTTTCAATGTATGCCGGTCCGTTTCCGGGACCTACTCCAATCGCCGGTGTTCCGGATGAATAAGCGGCTCTTACCATGGCACTTCCGCCAGTAGCAAGGATCAGTGCCACATCCGGATGTTTCATCAGGTTATCTGTTGCCTGAATAGTCGGAATGGTGATGCAGGATACAAGATTTTCATTGCCTCCTGCTTCAGCAATTGCCTGACGAATTACTTTTACTGCCTCCAGAATACAGTTTCTTGCATTCGGATGCGGTGAAAATACAATCGCATTTCCTGCTTTTATGGAAATCTCAGATTTATAAAATGCAGTAGAAGTCGGGTTCGTGGATGGAATCAGTCCGGCAATCACACCTACCGGAACTGCTATCGTGCGGACTTTCTTCTCTTCATCATATCCAAGTTCTCCAATGGTTTTCATATCCTTGATATGCTCATACACATCACGGCTACCAAATATATTCTTAATTACCTTGTCAGCCTCAATACCAAAACCGGTTTCCTCATGAGCCAGTTTTGCCAGACGCTTTGCATTGCGCACACCTGCATAAGCGATAGATTTTACGATGGCATCTACCTCTGCCTGCGACTTCTGGCTTAACTCCTCCTGAGCCGCTTTGGCTTTCTCTACCAACTCACGCACTTCCTGCACTGACAACAGGTCTTTATCATATAACTGCATAAGCAACTTCTCCTATATACTATGATTCTTTAAACTCTGTTATCTTCTGAATCAGCTCCTGTTTCTTCGCGAAACGGATCTCAGCGCGGGTCATGTTCTTGATCTCAAGTGCCCTTGCCAGCCTTCGGAGCGCATCCACCCCCATGGTCTGCATCTCTTCCACCGTCACATCCTGAGGAGCTTTCTCCCCTTCTTCCGCTTTCACGGCTTCAGATTCAGGTTCTTCCGGTTCTGACAGTGTATCCGGTTCTAACGATATTTCCGGTTCAGATGGCTTTTCCGGCTCTGGCGGAGTTGGCTCCTCCGGTTCTTTTCCACCTTTGAGCATTCTGGTCACATCATCCGCCGGACGCGGAATGACATGAACACTGATGACGGTGCCGACTCTCTCAGCCGCTGCTGCGGAAGCATCCATAGCTGCCTTTACGGCTCCCACATCCCCTTCCACTAATACTGTCACCAGTCCGCCTCTTACTTTTTCCACACCTAGTCTGGAAACATTCGCTGCTTTCAGTGCGCTGTCCAGAGCTTCGACTGCTGTAAGGTAACCATATACTTCAATCATTCCCAATGCCTGCATATATTCGTACCTCTTGTCTTTCCCGCGGCTGTTGCTCCGCGGGAACTAAATCTTATGCTCTGATTTTATGCGATAGGATTGTCTGCTACAAACTCTACAGCTGCTGCAAATGCATCACATGCTGCCTTGCATGCAGACTGGCTTCCGGTCAGCAGTGCGCCACCGAAGTTGGTCTCTGAAGGCGGAGCATACAGAACACACATTTTTACGTCTGCTGCTTTCAGAGCTGCATCCACACCATACATAGCCTCAAGAGGCGGTGCGATCAGATATGCAATAGCCTCGCCCTCTTTGATACCTGCGCCCTCAGAAAGGTAAGAACCTGTTCTGGAAATGCAGTGTGCATAGTAGCAGATGGTATCGTCATCGTTTGCAGATACGAAATGAGCCTGGTTCTCAATGACATCAACAGCTGCTTCAAGACCACTCTTTACTTCTGCCGGATTCGGTCCTGCCAGAATACCAATAATTTCTCCTGCCAGCTTGGTGTTTGCATTAGCAGCACCACCGTAGAAGCTCTTTGCGTATACAACCTGAACATCCGCTTTTTTGGTAGCCTCATCCAGTGCAGTATACGTAACATCATCACAGTCTGCAGTGAGCAGTGCAAGGGATCTCTGCTCCGGTGTCAGATTTAATTCTTTTGCCATTCCCGGACTTACATTCGGGATGAGTTTGGTTGCAAGCACTGATGCTTTCAATGGATCGCGTTTCATTTTATTCCCTCCGTTCGACTTAAAGTTTCAGATCTGTACCACTTGCTTTTGCATCAAGAATCTTCTTGATGATATCAGCAATATGTGCTCCGGCCTCTGCCGGAATGGTTCCGTCTTTATGGATGTTGGATACAACGGTTCTTCTTGCCTCCGGCATTCCAACAGTTGCTTTGTAGGCAATATATGCGGACATGGACTCTGCGGTAATCAGTCCAGGTCTCTCACCGATCAGTACACAGGTAACATCCGCACCTGTAATCTCAGAGATCTGGTCCATTGCTCCTACACGACCATATTTTACGAAGAACGGAGTACCGTAATCGATGCCGTAGCTCTTAAGTCCCTGCTCAATAGCCGGCAGTACATCACCTACATTGGCTGCGATTGCTGCGGAGCTTAAGCCGTCAGATACATAGATCTGTACGGTCGGATGCATCTTGCATTTTTCTTTGATTGTGGCAACTGCCTCATCGCTTAACGCACGTCCCAGATCCGGACGGGTCAGATAAGTATCTTTGCTGTCACATTTGGTCTGCACGGTAAACAGACCCATTTTATCAATAAAATCCTGATCTACATCATTAAATACAGCGTCCTGTGCTGCAGAATGTGCTGCACGGAATTCCAGTACCGGAAGTGTCTTATAACGGGCACCAGCTTTGCCAATACCCAGACGGCAGGGAGCGTACTGTTTCAGATCATAGTATGCTTCCTTTGCTACCGGGTTTTCTACCAGATACTGTGTTCTCAGATCGATAGCTGCTACATCGTCCCAACAGCCGTCCTCAATTTCAGTGCCATTCTGTGGGGAGGCTTTTCCTGCCACAGCAGCTTCCACTGCAGAAGCAGTTGCGCCATCGCTCACATTCATCTCTGTAAGCACCTGTGCAATGATATCTCTTAAATCTTTCTCGCTCACCAAAGTTTTTCACCTCCTGCTTATTTTAAGAAAACGGATGCATCACCTGCAAGCGGTGTCAGTTTTCCGTTCTCTGAGAATCCCATCTTCTCCAGCCACTGATCGAATTCCTTGATCGGACGGAGACCGAAGACCTCTCTTAAGCTTGCTGCTTCATGATATCCGGTACACTGATACATCAGCATACAGTCATCACCCTGCGGTACACCCATGATGTAGTTGCAGCCTGCGGCTACCAGAAGGGTTGCCAGGTTCTCGATATCGTTCTGGTCAGCTTTCATATGGTTGGTGTAGCATGCGTCACATCCCATCGGGATACCGGTCAGTTTGCCCATGAAGTGATCCTCAAGACCTGCACGGGTAACCTGCTTGGAATCATACAGATACTCTGGTCCGATGAAACCAACTACAGTATTTACAAGGAACGGACTGTATTTCTTAGCAAATCCATAACAACGAGCCTCCATGGTTACCTGATCCCATCCATGATGTGCATCGGAGGAAAGCTCGGAACCCTGTCCAGTCTCGAAATACATAACGTTCGGGCCGGTACTGGTTGCTTCGTGAAGCATCATATCATGTCCTTCATCAAGCATAGATCCATTCAGGCCAAATGCTTCATTACCCTTCTGAGAACCTGCAATAGACTGGAACATCAGGTCAATCGGTGCTCCTAATTTATCCATAGCTTCCATCTGGGTGGTTACATGTGCAAGTACGCAGATCTGAGTCGGAACTTCCCATTTGTTCTTAAACTCATCAAAGCTTCTTAAAATTCTCGCAACACTCTCTACAGAATCATCTACCGGGTTCAGACCGATAACTGCGTCACCGCAGCCAAGGCTTAAGCCTTCCATTACGGATGCCATGATACCCTTCGGATCATCTGTCGTGTGGTTCGGCTGCAGACGGGATGAGAATGTTCCCGGAAGGCCGATGGTGGTGTTGCAATGTGCGGATACACGGATCTTCTTTGCCGCATAGATCAGATCCAGGTTGGTCATCAGCTTACATACAGCGGCTACCATCTCACTGGTAAGACCTCTGGATGCACGTTTGATCATGTCCGTTGTGGTGGTCTCGCTCAAGATCCACTCACGGAATTCAGCAACCGTCATACCCTTAATCTCTTTGTAGATTGCCTCGTTGACACCGTCCTGAATGATTCTGGTTACTTCGTCTTCCTCGTAAGGAACTGCCGGATTGTTGCGAAGGTCTTCCAGGGTGATATGGGAAAGTACTACTTTCGCAGCTACTCTTTCCTCTGCGGACTCTGCTGCGATACCTGCCAGTTTGTCACCGGACTTCTCTTCATTGGCTTTCGCCATGACTTCGCGAAGAGATTTGAATTCGTACACTTTGCCGAATAATTTTGTTTTTAAAATCAACCTGTTCACTCTCCTTTATCATGTATTGAAGATTAGAGTTTTTGTGACAACGGGAACGACGCGCCCCTGCGCTACCGGTTCTCCGATGTCGATGTAGTCACCATCATTTGCAAAGATCCCATCAATGCAGATAAATTTTTTCTGGCGCTTCAGGAGTACATTAATGGCGTTTCCAAGCACCTTGGCAATATCATTTTCGATGACCAGGATGAGGGGGTGTGGTCCGGCAATTACCTCTTCCGCCCCATCGACAACCATCTGTGCCAGTTCCTGAATCTCCAGAAAACTGGTATGATATCTGCCTGAAAAAACAATGGCAACCTGTTCAAGCGCACCTTCCGTTTCGTAAAGCTTCAGCTTCCGACGTAAGGATTCCTTGAACATAACCGGGTTCTGTTCCTCATCCTCCGTAAGTTTCAGAACCGGAATGTTTTTTATGGGCAGTTGTCCATCACTGTAGCTGATGGTGCTGCCACTAACATTTGTAGTATGGGTTCCCGCTCCGACTACCGTTGCACGGATCGTCTCAGCCGCGGGATATGTAAGAACCTGTTTCAGAGCCGCATTATTTTTCACTGCTCTGGCAAGAAGTACTCCAACATCTCCATATTCGAACACATTGGCAGGTTCTCCGTTATAATAACAGCTCGCCACTCCGCCTGAATAAGTAATGGCGTCAATTTTAGGCTCACTGGTCAGTGGTTTTCCGTCATTTGTATAAAGCCCTGCGTGAAGACTGTCTGCTTCTCTGGCATGAATTGCCATGGCCAGCTGATCTGCCATATATTCGCAGATCTTATAGAGAACGGTTTCCTCTGCCCGGTCACCCACTGCGATGTGAATGCCATGGGCTTCTGCAAGTTTCTGAATCTTCGGGAAAATATAACTGATCCGACCATTTTCAATCTTAATCAGTCTTCCTCCGATATCGAGGCAACTCGTTCCCTTCAGGTTTCCCTTCTGGAACAATGCAATATTACTGGTTCCGCCTCCGATATCAATATTCGCTACTGCCTGCCGGTGTTCTTCGGAAAATGCATCTGCCCCTGCTCCTTTTGCAGAAAGAACAGATTCCAAATCCGGTCCTGCAGTTGCTACTACAAAATCACCTGCCATGCTGCTTAAAGAAGCAAGTACCGTATTGGCATTGTGCTTTCTGGCAGTCTCTCCGGTAATGATCACCGCTCCGGTCTGCAGGTCTTCCGGTTTCATTCCGGCGGCCTTATATTCCGCTTCGATGATCTTTTTCACCTTTTCCGCATCAATCTCGGTCTGGGAAAGAAGCGGTGTAAAATAAATCTTGCTCCGGTAGGTAACTTCCTTATCCACGATATTGATCCGGGGTACCACATAGCTGCTGGCTTCATTCTCGATCGTCAGTTTACTGAAAATCAGCTGCGTCGTGGATGTCCCAATATCAATTCCAACACTTAATATGGTTTCTTTCATGGGGATCTCCTTCCATCACAAATCACTTGTCTTCAAAATATTTCAGGAATGGTTCAAATCCGGTACCTTCATAACTGCTGGTAACAAAGATTTCTTTTGCTCCTGCAATCTTCAGATACTTCTGTGCATCCTCCAGCTGTTTTTCAGTTGCCTTGTCACTTTTGGTAACCACCCCGATGCAGGGCTTTGCAAAACTGCTGGAATATCCAGGTGGAAACATGGTACCGTTTTCCGTCGCATCCTGCACAAGGACAATGGTGTCTGCATCCGCTGCTGATACCATCAGTGCACCACGCATATAGGTACGTTCCAGATATTCTCCCGGTGTGTCAATCATATTTTTATTAATGATCTCAACTGCCTGCGTTTTCTTGTATTTCAGCTGCTGGTCGCTTAAATATTGACAAAGAGTTGTCTTCCCTGCCATGGAACGGCCAATCATAATAATTCGTCTTTTCATCTTCTGATCCATCGCAGAGCCTGTCTTTCTACGATCTTGTGATCGTTGTTCCTGCAAATCCCATCTTGTCACACAGCACATGCATAACATCGTGAAGTGCTGCCTCCACATCTGCCACATCACCTGTGATGATCAGGGATCCATTAAACCGATCCACAAATCCAATCTGGATGCCGGCTGCCTTGCTGGCTACATCTGCCGCAATAATAGCTGCCTCACTGGGAGTAATGGTAAAGATTCCGATTGCTCCTTCTGCATCAATCAGACCCATTTTCGCATACAGGGCTTCTACCGGATGGGGAATCACATGAGCCAGTGTTACCTGTTTGCCAGGAACAAACTCCTGTATGATTCGTTCTTTATGGGATTCCTCAAACATTGGATTTCCTCCTTTGCCTGTCTCTAAATTCTTCTGCCTTCATAGGCAGCCAGGAACAGGTCTCTGACCTCCTCTGGCGTACAGTCTCTTGGATTCGTTGCGGTGCATGCATCGTTCATGGCCGCATTCACCATCTCATCCAGTGCTGCCATAAAATCTTCCCTGGAGACTCCTGCCTCAGCAATGCTGGTTGGAATATTCAGCTGTCTAATAAGCTGTTTGGTAGAACGGATGACATTAAATGCACTCTGCCGGATACTGCTGCCCTCGAGCCGTGCCAGTCTTGCGATCCTCGCATAGCGTTTTGCATGTACAGTCAGCTTATCATGGCATCCACAGTTATAGGCCATTACATATGGAAGAAGAATTGCATTGGCACGTCCGTGGGGAATGTGAAAATGTCCTCCCAGTGTATGTGCCATGCCATGATTCAGTCCAAGTCCTGCGTTGCTGAATGCCATTCCTGCCAGACAGGAGGCATGATGCATATGCTGTCTTGCATTCAGGTCATCCGGAGTCTTATAGGCTTTTAACAGATTACTACGAACCAGCTTGATGGCTTTTTCTGCTGCTGCATCCGTAAAATCGTTTGCATTCTTTGATACAAATGCCTCTATTGCATGTGTCAGGACATCAATTCCTGTATCTGCTGTAATAGATGGCGGTACCGTCTTCGTAAGTTCCGCATCCAGAATTGCATCATCCGGAAGAAGTTCATCTGCAACCAACGGATATTTTGCGGACTTTTCCGGGTCACTGATGACTGAAAAGCGACTTACTTCCGTTCCGGTTCCACTGGTAGTCGGAATTGCCACAAACTTGCATTTTTCAGAAAATCCTTCTCTGGCCGACAGATAGTTGATGGCTTTTGCACAGTCAATCGGCGATCCTCCGCCCAGTGCCAGAAGTGCCTGTGGCTTGAAATCCGTCATAAGACCGATTCCTTTCGTAACCGTGGCAATATCCGGATCCGGTTTTACTTCTGAAAAGATCTCATAAGCAATCCCCATCTGATCCAGTACGTCGGTCAGGTAACTGACTTTTCCGCTCTCATGCATGAATTTGTCAGTTACAATAAAGGCCCGCGTCACACCCTTAAGGATTTCACGCAGACCTTCTCTCTCCATGTAGATTCTTGGCTTCACATAATAATTTCCCATTGCTTTTTCCTCCTGTTTCCGCCATCTTCATCATATGAGAAAAAACATCTCATTTTCGCTTCCTCCAATAACGATCCTGATCTGTTCTCGTTATTCAGTTTTCATCATAAATCAAAGTTCGCTCTGAATTCTCTTTACTGCTTCATCTACAGCAGCTGCCGTACCTAAAATTGCCAGGCAGGTCAGATGCTGCGGACAATTTCCATTGATCTCAAATACCTCTACATCGGAAGCCTTCTGTGCCAGATCGCTGGCATAAATCAGGTCACAGACATTTCCATTGCACAATGCAAGCGCAGCATTCTCATGGAACAGAATATCTAACCCTTCCATTCTCGCCCTGCGCATGATAATTTTCTTTGTCCCCTCAGAGACTGTTTTCATTACTCTGATTTTCAAACCAGCCATAATGTGTAGTTCCTCTTTATTTCTTTATAAACATTAAATGAGCAAGCCCCATGGCATAGGGCTCTGCTCACATGTTGCTCATCTTCGTTATTTTATTTTCGATCTTGCTCATATTATACTCGACATTTTGTCACAAAGCAAGGTGTATTTGTCATATCTGCATAAAAACTTTTTATTTTCTGTCTTTTTTTCAAAATTTTCACCACAGATTTTCTCCGGCGGACATCTGTATCTGCGAGCCGGAGGAAATATTATACAATACTATGAATCAAGATACTCGAGTTTGCTCACAGATATTTCATAGGCAATTCTTTTCTCACTTTCCTCCTCATCAATCTTCTTCATATATTCTCTGCTTTGAATCCGTCCCCAGATCTGTGTATGTCCCCCTACTTCAAAACCAGATGCAAAACGGGCATTTCTTCCCCAGCAGATACATGGAATATAATCAGACTTTCCATAGGGCCGGTTGACAGCCAGTAAAATATCCGCAATCTCCCTTCCAAGGGGAGTCTTCCGATAAACAGGCGGTTTGCAGATGTAACCGTCCAGAAAGATCTGGTTGGTCTTAGAATTTTCCAGTTCTTCTTCTGTAAATTCCAGTTCCCGCACAAAGACAGATAATACCAGCCGGTTCTTCTTTTCTTCATGACGGTTATAGGAACGGAACTGTCCTGTTGCACGAATGTACGTTCCCCGATAATCCTCATTTACATCAATGAGTCTTTCGGAAATCATAAGCGGTATCACATCGCAGGACTCACTGAGTCTTTTTACGGATACGTTCAGCATATAAAAGCCTTCCCCAAAGACTTCATGGCTGAATGTGAACGTGGATACGACTTCTCCCATAATAGATACCTGGTTGTTTTCGATGATCTTATCTGACATCATTTTGTTCTCCCTTCTTTTTGACGAAGTGTCTCTTCTTGTATTTTATCTGTAAAATATATTCCGTTCTTCTTCCAAATATTCCAAAAATGCAAAAAAATATTCCTCTCACGCGAAAAAAGCTTGTATTCCGGGCAAAATATGATACACTATTAAATTTGTAGGATATTTTGAGAGTCACAAAGAAGAGGATTAAATTATGAAACGTGAAGATGTAAGAAATATAGCAATCATTGCTCATGTAGACCACGGCAAAACCACCCTGGTCGATGAGCTTCTGAAACAGAGCGGCGTGTTCCGTGCCAATCAGGAAGTGGCAGAACGTGTCATGGATTCCAATGACATCGAAAGAGAACGTGGTATTACCATTCTTTCCAAAAATACAGCTGTTTTTTATAAAGATGTAAAAATCAATATTATTGATACTCCCGGACATGCAGACTTCGGCGGCGAGGTAGAACGTGTCCTTAAGATGGTAAACGGTGTTATCCTTGTGGTAGATGCTTTCGAAGGTTCCATGCCCCAGACCAAATTCGTTCTGAAGAAAGCACTGGAGCTGAATCTTCCGGTAATCGTCTGCATCAACAAAATCGACCGTCCGGAAGCAAGACCGGAAGAAGTCGTAGACGAGGTTCTGGAGCTTCTGATGGATCTGGACGCTACTGATGAGCAGCTGGACTGCCCGTTTGTCTATGCTTCCGCAAAGGGCGGCTACGCTTCCCTGGATCCGAACGAACAGGGCAAGGATATGACTCCGCTGTTCGATACCATTCTGAATTATATTCCGGCTCCGGAAGGTGATCCGGAAGCACCGACCCAGGTACTGATCAGTACCATCGACTACAACGAATATGTAGGCCGTATCGGCGTTGGAAAAGTAGACCGCGGTACCATCTCCGTGAACCAGGATGTGGTTATCGTAAACCATCATGATCCGGATAAGATGCGAAAAGTAAAAGTCAGCCGTCTCTATGAATTCGACGGTCTGAATAAGGTAGAAGTACAGAACGCAACCATCGGTTCCATTGTTGCCATTTCCGGTATTTCAGATCTGCATATCGGAGATACTCTGTGTGCACCGGAAGCGCCGGAAGCAATTCCGTTCCAGAAGATTTCTGAGCCGACCATCTCCATGCAGTTTAATGTCAATGACAGCCCGCTCGCCGGTACAGAAGGAAAATTCGTCACTTCCCGTCATCTGCGCGACCGTCTGTTCCGTGAGCTGAACACCGATGTCAGCCTTCGTGTGGAGGAGACTGACAGTACTGACAGTTTCAAAGTATCCGGACGTGGTGAGCTTCATCTGTCCGTCCTGATCGAAAACATGCGTCGTGAAGGTTATGAGTTCTCTGTCAGCAAAGCCGAAGTACTTTATCACTATGACGAGAATGGCAAGAAATTGGAGCCGATGGAGCTGGCTTACATTGATGTAGATGACGAGTTCTCCGGAAGCGTTATTCAGAAGCTGGGTGAGCGTAAAGGGGAACTCCGCAACATGCATGCCAACAGCAACGGTTCCACCCGTCTGGAGTTTTCCATCCCGGCAAGAGGCCTGATCGGATACCGTGGTGAATTCATGACCGACACCAAAGGTACCGGTGTTCTGAATACCATCTTCAATGGTTATGAACCCTACAAGGGCGACATCCAGTATCGCAAGCAGGGATCTCTGATTGCATTCGAGTCCGGTGAATCCATCACCTACGGTCTCTTCAATGCCCAGGAGCGTGGTGCCCTGTTCATTGGACCTGGCGTAAAAGTATATGCCGGCATGGTCATCGGACAGACAGGAAAAGCAGAGGATATCGAGATCAACGTCTGCAAGACCAAGAAACTGACTAATACCCGTTCTTCCAGCGCTGATGAGGCTCTGAAGCTGACTCCGCCGAAAGTATTAAGTCTGGAACAGGCTCTGGAGTTCATCGACACCGACGAGCTTCTGGAGATCACCCCGAAATCTTTAAGAATCCGTAAAAAGATTCTGGATCCAACCATGAGAAAGAGAGCTGCTATCCGCAAATAATCGGATACGGTTCTATGTAAAAAGGGCATGCCGTTCATCACCCGATGAACAGTATGCCCTTTTGTTATATATCATATTCCTTCTTATTCTTCAATCACCAGCTTGGCTGCGCCATACATACCGGCATCATTTCCAAGGCTTGCCAGAATAAACTCTGCATCCCTGCATCCGCGGAATACATATTTCATATAATATTTCTGAATGTAATCAATGACGATCTGTCCGGCTCTGGACATACCTCCGCCGATGACAAATACTTCCGGATCTGCGGTTCCTGCCACTGCAGACAGTGCCAGTCCCAGATATTTTCCGAAACGCTCTGCCACTTCACAGGCAAATGGATCCCCTGCTTTTACTGCATCCCAGATCTCCCGCGCCGACATGGTCTCCGGATCCAGAACCGTTTTCACAGCGTTCTGTTCCAGCATCCATTTTGCCAGACGGACAATACCGTTGGCGGAAGCCACATGCTCCAGGCAGCCGTGATTTCCACAGCCGCAAGTGCCCGGCACTTCGTCATCCACATGGATGTGTCCGATCTCGCCACCTGCTCCGTGGGCACCGGTAACAATTTTTCCATTAATAATCACACCACCGCCAACTCCTGTTCCAAGAGTTACCATAACACCGCTCTTATGGCCTGCTGCCGCGCCTTTCCACATCTCGCCTAATGCTGCTACATTCGCGTCATTGCCGCCCTTGCTGGGCAGTCCGGTCAATTCAGTGAGCTCTTTGGTTACTTCTTTATAACCCCATCCAAGATTGGCTGTATGGGGAACCACACCATTGGCATCAATAGGACCCGGCACACCAATACCGATACCCGCTACATCCTTTTTATCAATTCCTCGTTCCTCCAGCTTGCCAAGTGCCGCTTTCGCAATATCCGGCAGAATCGCAGCTCCCTCATTTTCCGTATGGCTGGGAATCTCCCATTTTTCCAGAAGTTCTCCATCTGTGCGGAACAATCCCATCTTTACCGTGGTTCCTCCCACGTCAATTCCAAAACAGTATTCCTGCATGTTCCTTTTCCCCCTGATTCTTTCTTTATTTCTTATTGCGGTTAATACTCTCCTGTACACGGCGGTACAGTTCCTGAGCCGCATTGTAACCCATCTTCTTCTGCCTGTGGTTAACTGCCGCAGACTCTACAATAATGGCAAGATTACGGCCCGGACGGATCGGAATGGAATGACATACCACTTTATTTCCAAGAAATTCTGTGTATTCTTCATTCAGACCCAGACGATCATACTCTTTTTCCTTGTCCCACTCTTCCAGTTTGATCACAAGGTCGATATTCTGGGTCTCTTTGACACTCTCTACACCATACAGGGTCTTTACATCAATAATACCAATGCCGCGAAGTTCAATGAAATGACGGGTAATCTCCGGGGAAGTGCCCACCAGCGTATCGTCGCTGACTTTGTGAATCTCCACCACATCATCGGTAATCAGTCGGTGACCACGTTTAATCAGTTCCAGAGCTGCCTCACTCTTACCAATGCCGCTCTCGCCCATGATCAGAATACCCTCACCATAAACATCCACCAATACACCGTGAATAGAAATGCAGGGAGCCAATTCCACATTCAGCCAACGGATAACTTCTGCCATCAGCGGGGAAGTCATACGGTTGCTAAACAACAATGGCTTATTATATTTGCGTGCCATCTCATACATGTCTTCATCCGGTTCCGTACGCGATGCATAAATAACGCAGGGAATCTTACTGGACATAAACCGTTCGTAGTTTTTCAGTTTTTCTTCTCTGTTCTGACTTTTTAGATATGTATATTCGACATATCCGATAATCTGTACACGCTCACATGCAAAGTGCTCAAAATATCCTGCCAGCTGAAGTGCCGGACGGTTAATGTCCGGACTGCTGATCTCAATTCCTTCTGTTGACACTTCCGGCGTCAGGTTTTTCAGCTCCAGCTTTTCAATCATCTTATTTAATGATACTGTCGGCATTGTCTTGTCTCCTGTTCTCTTTTATTTGCTTTCTGCAGCCTTTTCACTGTTATCAGTATAGCGTCTTTATTCATTCTTCGCAATATGAAAGAATTCAAAAACCTGTCGCGCAGCCCGGCTGTTCATACCTTCCACTTCCGACAGTTCCTCCTCTGTGGCAGACTTGATGTCTTCCAGCGTCCGGAAGGATTTCATCAGTGCCTTTCTCCGTGCCGGTCCTATGCCCGGAATATCATCCAGCACCGAATGCACCTGTTCCCTGCTCCGAAGTGACCGGTGATACTCAATAGCAAACCGGTGGGCCTCATCCTGGATTCTTGTCACCAGACGAAATCCTTCACTGTCCCTGTCAATAGGCAGTTCTACATTATGAAAATAGATTCCTCTTGTCCGGTGCTTGTCATCCTTTACCATACCGCAGACTGGCACCTCGATATTCAGCTGCTGCATGACTTTCAGCGCAATATTTACCTGACCGCGGCCACCATCCATCATGATAAGATCCGGATAATTTTCATAGTGAGATAGCCGTCTGGTCAGCACTTCCTCCATACTGGCATAGTCATCCGCCCCCTGCACGCCGCGAATCCTGAATTTCCGGTAATCGGACCGTTTAGGCCGGCCTTTTTCAAAAACTACCATGGAGCCAACCGTCTGGAAACCGCTGATGTTGGAAATATCATAGGCCTCTACCCGTTCCAGCTTCGGAAGATCCAGAAGATTTGCAATCTCTTTCATAGCACCGATGGTGCGGCCTTCTTCCCTGCGGATGCGCTCGCGATCCTGCATGAGCACCATATCCGCATTCTTTTTCGCCAGCTCCACCAGCTTTTCCTTCTGACCTTTCTTCGGGACCTGAATATGCACCTTTTGGCCTTTTCTGCCGCTCAGCCACTCTTCAATGAGGGCCGCATCCTCAATCTCATACTGCAGCATGATTTCTCTGGGAATGTACGGGGTCCCCGCGTAGAACTGCTTGATAAAAGCAGACAGCACATCCGGCCGGCTGTCCCCGTTGGCTATCCGCAGACAAAAATGATCCCTTCCAATGAGGCGTCCGTCCCGGATAAAAAACACCTGCACCACCGCATCATGCTGATCCACAGACATGGCAATGACATCCTTATCCTCCATGTCGCTGCTGGTAATCTTCTGCTTCTGGGCAATCTTGGTCACACTGTTCAAAAGTTCCCGGTACTCGATGGCTTTTTCAAACTCCATCTCCTCTGACGCTGCCAGCATCTTTTCTTCCAGTTCCTTCAGGATCGGTGTATAATCACCATTCAGAAAAGTCAGTACTTTTTTGACAGACTTTGCGTATTCTTCCTTTGAAATATATCCCTGGCAGGGTGCCGGACATTGATGGATATGGTAATTCAGACACGGCCGCTCCTTTCCCTGCATCTTCGGCAGCTGCTTGTTGCAGGTCCGGATGCCATACAGTTTATGAATAAGATCTATGGTGTCCTTCACCGCCCCTGCGGATGTATAGGGTCCATAGTATTTCGCCTTATCTTTGTACATCTGCCGGGCAAACAATACCCTCGGAAAATCTTCCTGTACTGTCACCTTGATAAACGGATAAGTCTTGTCATCCATCAGCATGGTATTGTATTTAGGACGATGTTCCTTAATAAGATTACACTCCAGCACCAACGCTTCCAGTTCCGAATCCGTGATAATATACTCAAACCTGGCAATATGAGTCACCATCTGTTCAATTTTCACACCCTTATTCCGGCTGGACTGGAAATACTGCCGTACCCGGTTTTTCAGTGAAATGGCCTTTCCCACATAGATAATGGCATCCTTGTCGTCGTGCATGAGATAGACGCCCGGTTTGGACGGAAGCTTTTTCAGTTCTTCTTCGATATTAAATATTGCCATTTGCTTCTCCTTTTTCCGGATAATGAAAACCGCCAAAGCACAGGATATTCACTGCGTTCTGACGGCTTTTCCTCAGATTCTTATTTTCTTATTCCGCAAAAATCAGTTCTTCCTGATGATAGTCTTCCTTGTCACTGCCGTCGCGGACTTTGTGGTAAATCTCCATAAATTCCTTACCTGTGATAGTCTCCTTCTCAATCAGGAACTCTGCAATTTTATCCAGGCATTCCCGGTTCTCGGTGAGTAACCGTTTTGCCTCTTCATACGCTTCTTTCAGAATCCGCATAACTTCTTCATCCACATGGGATGCAGTCTCATCACTGCAATTCAAGACACTTCCATTATCAAGATACATACTCTCTCTGGATTCCAGCCCCATAAGACCAAACTTTTCAGACATTCCATACTGGGTTACCATCGCTCTTGCCAGATTCGTCGCCTGCTGAATATCGTTGGATGCACCGGTAGTAACGGAGTCAAATACCACTTCCTCCGCTGCACGGCCTCCCATACACACTACCAGACGGGCCAGAATCTCTTTCTTGGAAAGAAGGAATTTTTCCTCTTCCGGCGTCTGCAGTACATAACCAAGGGCACCATTGGTACGGGGGATAATCGTAATCTTCTGTACCGGCTCTGCATCTTTCTGCAATGCACTGGTCAGCGCATGACCAACCTCATGGTAAGAAACGACTTTTCGTTCTTCCTCACTTAGGATCTTGTTCTTCTTCTCTTTACCCATGAGTACAACTTCCATGGCATCAAAAAGGTCTTTCTGGCAGATAGCCTTGCGTCCGTGTTTTACCGCAAGAATTGCTGCCTCATTGATCATATTTGCCAGGTCGGCACCTACAGCTCCGCTGGTAGCCAACGCCACTGCTGCCAGATCCACTGTCTCATCCATCTTTACATTTTTCGCATGTACTTTCAGAATATCCTCACGGCCTTTCAGATCCGGACGCTCCACGATGATCCTGCGGTCAAAACGGCCCGGTCGAAGCAGGGCCTGATCAAGCACTTCCGGACGGTTGGTTGCCGCCAGAATAATGCATGCCTGATTACTCTCGAATCCATCCATCTCTGCCAAAAGCTGATTCAATGTCTGCTCACGTTCATCATTTCCTCCGAGACGGGAATCACGGCTTTTTCCAATGGCATCAATCTCATCGATAAACACGATACAGGGAGCATTTTTCTTTGCTTCTTCAAAAAGATCACGAACACGGGATGCACCCACACCTACGAACATCTCTACAAAATCAGAACCTGCCAGAGAGAAGAAGGGCACATGGGCCTCTCCTGCCACGGCTTTTGCAAGAAGTGTCTTGCCAGTTCCCGGAGGGCCTACAAGCAAAGCTCCTTTCGGCAGTTTCGCACCAATCTCAGTGTACTTTGCAGGATTATGAAGGAAATCCACCACCTCTACAAGGGATTCCTTCGCCTCTTCCTCTCCTGCCACATCCTTAAATGTAACACCTGTCTCTTTTTCAATATAAACCTTGGCTTTGCTCTTGCCGACACCCATCATGCCGCCTCCACCGCCCATACGGCGCATAAGCAGGCCGAATGCCAGCCACAACAGAAGGATTGGCGCCAGAATGGAAATAATATTCCATATTATCATAGACCAGGTATCCTGAATATAAGGTTTGATCTCCACACCTTTCTCTTTCATGAGCGGAAGCAGGTCGTCATCACTCATCTTACCGGTATAATAGCTCTGAGTCAGTCCGGTCTGAGACTGCTCCTTCGGCGTAATCTTCCAGGTAGTTCCTGTATCTTCCACACTGGCAATCTCATCCGATTCCAGCATATCTACAAACGTATCATATGTAATTTCCTGTGTGGTTGCTTCCTTGTACTGATCACGCACCAGTCCCCAAAGAAGGAATCCTATCATAAGAAACACCAGAAACATCATCATGTTCTGGGTGTTTTTAGGAAATTTTCCATTATTTTTCTTGTCTCCATTTCCGTTTGGAGTGTTGTTGTCGTTCATCTCTTTCCTCCTTGCGCGTAGCACTTCTTATTATAGTGAACCTTCTTTTATAAATCAATACACCTTCGACGAAAATTTAGTGTCTATTTATTAAATTAATATAAAGCTAAAAACCATAAAATTTTTAGTCTGTTTTTATGGATTTTTAAGGCTAGCGGAGATATAATAAATAATGTTTTTTTTAATTTGGTAAATTTTTTAAATAGATACATTCAGGAGGAATCAGTCATATGCCAGTAAAGTATGTATTTGTCACTGGAGGCGTTGTATCAGGACTTGGCAAAGGAATTACCGCCGCATCCCTGGGACGTCTTCTGAAAGCGCGTGGATACAAAGTAACCATGCAGAAATTCGATCCTTACATCAATATCGACCCCGGTACTATGAACCCGGTACAGCACGGAGAGGTTTTTGTTACCGATGACGGTACCGAGACCGACCTTGATCTGGGACATTATGAGCGCTTCATCGACGAGAGCCTGGATAAAAACTCCAATGTAACAACTGGTAAGGTTTACTGGTCTGTTCTTCAGAAGGAACGCCGCGGTGACTATGGCGGAGGGACTGTACAGGTTATTCCGCATATCACCAATGAAATCAAGAGCCGTTTCTATCGGAATTTTACTTCCGATGATACGCACATTGCCATCATTGAAATTGGCGGAACTGTCGGTGACATTGAGAGCCAGCCATTTCTGGAGGCAATTCGTCAGTTCCAGCATGAAGTAGGACATGAGAATGCCATCCTTCTCCATGTAACTCTGATTCCTTATTTGAAAGCCTCCGGTGAAATGAAAACCAAACCAACCCAGGCTTCTGTCAAAGAGCTGCAGGGAATGGGAATTCAGCCGGACATCATTGTATGCCGTACAGAGCTTCCACTGGAAAAGGGAATCAAGGATAAGATTGCTCTGTTCTGTAATGTGCCGAAAGATCATGTACTGCAGAATCTTGATGTAGAATACCTTTATGAAGCACCCCTTGCCATGGAGCAGGAGCATCTTGCCCAGGTAGCCTGCGAGTGCCTGAATCTGCCGTGTCCGGAGCCGGATCTGACCGACTGGACCGAGATGGTGAATAAGCTTCGCCACCCGACAACGGAAGTTACGGTTGCACTGGTTGGAAAATACATCCAGCTTCACGACGCTTATATTTCCGTAGTGGAGGCGTTGAAACACGGCGGTATCGACAATCATGCCGTTGTCAATATTAAATGGATCGACTCCGAGACCGTAACTCCAGAGAATGTGAATGAACTGCTCTCTGATGTGAGCGGTATCCTGGTTCCTGGTGGTTTTGGCTATCGTGGAATCGAAGGAAAAATTACTGCAATCCAGTATGCCCGTGAACACAATATTCCATTCCTGGGACTGTGTCTTGGCATGCAGCTTTCTATCGTAGAGTTCGCCCGCCACGTCATTGGTCTGGAGGGCGCCCACAGTATTGAGCTGGATCCCAATACCCCTTATCCGGTCATTGCACTGATGCCTGATCAGAACGGTGTGGAAGATATCGGCGGAACCTTACGTCTTGGCTCCTGCCCATGCGTACTGGACAAAACCTCCAAAGCTTATGAGCTGTATGGTGAGGAGCTGATCCACGAACGTCATCGTCATCGCTATGAAGTAAACAACGATTTCCGTTCCACCCTTGTTGATCATGGAATGGCACTTTCCGGGCTGTCACCGGATGGAAGAATTGTAGAAATCATCGAGCTGCCAAACCATCCGTTTTTCATTGCTACCCAGGCTCATCCGGAGCTGAAATCCAGACCGAACCGTCCGCATCCGCTGTTCAAAGGATTTGTGGCAGCTGCACTGGCAGCAAACAACAAATAAGTCATATTTATTTTAGGAAAGGATTCATACGCCATGCCAAAATTAAATGAAAATTATCTGAATCTGAAAGCAAGTTATCTCTTCTCCGAAATCGCCCATCGTACCGCTGCTTACAAAGAAGCCAACCCGGAAAAAGGAGCACAGATTATCCGTCTTGGAATCGGTGATGTAACACTTCCCCTTGGAAAAGTGGTAATTGATGCGCTCCATGAAGGAGTCGAGGCTATGGCAAGTGCCGAAACCTTTAAAGGCTACGGTCCGGAACAGGGTTATGAAGAGACCAGAAATGCCATTGCTGCTTACTATAAGAAAAATGGAGTTGAAGTAGATCCGGGCGACATCTTCGTATCTGATGGCGCAAAGAGTGATACCGGAAACATCACCGATCTGTTTGGTCATGACAACATCGTCCTCGTTCCTGATCCGGTTTATCCGGTTTATGTGGATACCAATATCATGGCTGGAAACAGTGTCACCTACATGGCTGGAAATGCAGAAAACGGCTTTCTCCCCATGCCAAATAAAGATCAGCATGCGGACGTCATTTATCTGTGTTCTCCAAACAATCCGACCGGTGCCTGCTACAATAAAGCGCAGCTGAAAGAATGGGTGGATTATGCGCTGGCTAACGACGCTGTTATCTTGTTTGATTCCGCCTATGAGGCATTTATCTCTGACCCGGAGCTTCCGAGAAGCATCTTCGCTATCGAGGGAGCAAAGAAATGTGCCATTGAATTCTGTTCTCTGTCCAAAACCGCAGGATTTACCGGAACCCGTTGTGGTTACACCGTTGTTCCGAAGGAACTGACCTTCAAAGCTTCCAATGGTGAGGAAATGTCCCTGAACGCTATGTGGAACCGCCGTCAGTGCACCAAATTCAACGGCACCTCCTATATAGTGCAGAAAGGTGCCGAAGTTGTCTTCTCCGAGGAAGGCATCAAGGAATGCCAGGAAAATATTAACTATTATAAGAGAAATGCCAAAGTCATTGCTGATACCATGACAAAACTTGGCATCCGCTTCTTCGGCGGCATTAACTCTCCCTACATCTGGTTCGAGTGTCCGAAGGGTATGGAGTCCTGGGAATGCTTCGACTACCTGCTTCAGAACATCCAGGTAGTAGGAACCCCGGGCGCAGGCTTCGGTGAGAATGGTAAGAACTACTTCCGTCTGACTTCCTTTGGTAACTACGAGAAAACCGTAGAAGCTATGAAGCGGTTTGAAAAACTGTTTGGTTAAATATACAAAAAATGCCACAGAATCATCCAAATGATGAGACTGTGGCATTTTTTATGAATCGTAATTTTTATACAAAATTGCCAGATAAACCAAATATGCTGCAAATCCTGCCAGACCAAGAAGAGATACTGCTGCATTTAGCAGATCATCTTTCAACAATGGCAATATACGCGGCAGAAAAACAAGCAGGAATATCAGTACCGGAATCATCAGTTTGGAAATCATCCTCAGTATCTGATATCGTTTCTCCGGGATATTTTCCGGCTTATATAACTCCGGATGAAGCAGTTCTCCGTGGATTACCATTCCCATTCTGCCGCATACACGGTATGCCCGGTACGCTCTTCCGTCAATGGTAAATTCCGGATACATGCCTTCTTTTGTAATTACCAGATTCAAATGATGCTGTTCCGCATACAGGAAGAGCTGTTCCGTCATCTGCCGGGGTGTTGTACAAAAATCCTCCGGAGAAAAACTGAACTCACGAAGACTTTCACTTTGCAATACTTTTTTATAATCCTGAAGAATATCTGCAAAATAATGTCCGTTTTTCTCCTCGGTTTTTATTTTACTCAGATACCCGTCCACATCCAGCTGTGTAAGCTCCTTCTCTTCGATCTGTCCGCAGAAAGAAATTGCCGCCTGCAGCTTCTGCTGTCTTTCCACAAGCATCTCTTTCTGCATCTGAAGTGCATCCTGCAATTCTATGGTTCCCTCAAGGAGCTGCCGGATTTCCTCCAGCGGCATATCAAGCTTCCGAAAGAGAAAGATCAGTTTCAGTCTTCTGATATCTTCCTCTCTGTAATTCCGGTACTTATTTTCCTGTTCCCTCGACGGCTGCAATAAACCTATCTTTTCATAATACCGTATATTCTGCTTTGTAATCCCTGTCTGCATCTCCGCTTCCTTAATCGTTACCATAATAACCTCCATCTATTTTTCTTTGATACTAAGGGATATAGTAACTATAAGGTCAAGTATTTTTTGCTGTCTGCAGCCGTTTATTGAATTCCTCATAGAAATTTCCATCCGGAGTATAGGGTGTCAGGTAAAATTTCTGCAGCACGCCCATACTGATCTGCTTCATCTGATCCGGTGCTTTCTTCACCTGGGTTTCCAGATCTTTCAAGTAATAGTGCCAGTCCCTGACAAAGGCTTCGTACTGCTTCAGATCCGGCGTATCCAGCCATTTCTTCACCTTTACTTTTGATTTGTCCGGCTTGGGACATTCATGAACCTGAAGAAAGTATTTAAAAGAACCATCTTCGTAGATTCTCCCCAGCGGAAATAATCTGCAGATACCCGGGCGGAATCCGTGAATCGAGCAGCGCCCATCCTTATTTAAAAAGGAACAGGCTTCCTTCTCCCCTGCCATCTTAAGATTTGGCAGAATCAGGCAGTCCACAATGTTTAATTCGATCTTATCCACCATGAGTCCGTTAAAATCGGTCCCTAATCCACAACATAAACGGTGGATATCCAGAGGGTCCAGCACAATGGATTCTCCCATTCCACGGCAGCAGACAGAACAGCCCTCACAGCCGCCGCAGTCTGCCTTCACCATGTCGTTGGAGGTATATAATTTTCCATCTGACACTTCCTTCATGTCAATATTTCGTTCCATAGTTATTCCTCTTGCTTCTTCTGATGACTTCCAAACTCTGCATTTCCCATCCGTACATCCTGCAGATGTTTCTGCAGATCTTCCGGCAGGTAATCAAAGAGATAATTTTTACTGCCCGGAAATTGTTCTACGTAGTCCCGGCGGATTTCCTGATTGATTCGGTTGATCTCTTCTTTCAGCTCCCGCGCTGACATCATGGCACAGCCCTGTCCACGGATAATGATCTGTTCCAGACCGTCGGAGGTTGCCACCGTCACCTGATATTTCCGTCCAATCTGGTGAGCTGTTCTTTCTATATAACTGTCTGCCGTCTCTGCTTCTTTGGTGTAGACAACGTGGATATTGTGATAAGGAACGATCTCCTCTTCATGGCCTTCTACCCGGTAGGCATCGAAGACAAGAATGAGATTGCACTTTCGGAAGCCCTGATAATTGCACATGATATCCTGCAGCTTTTCTCTGGCTCCCGCAATGCTCACTTTTGCCAGATCACTTAATTCTTCCCATGCAAAAATGACATTATAACCATCCACCAGAAAATATTCCGGCAATTTTTCTTTTGGTTTGTAGGGTTTTGCTTTCTCCGGCTTTTCCGTTCCATAAGTTCTGGAAGCGGGATGGTCGTTATAACGGCGGAGCTTTTCTTCTCCAAAGGTCCGTTGCATAATAGCCTGCAGTTCTTCTTCGTCCTCCACGCTTCCCAAAGGCACAGCCGGGCGGCGTCTCTCTTCCGGCTCATTCAAATTTCCCAACGGATTTTCCCGGATCGCAGATGCTCTCAGACTGCCGTTTTTCTGCAGTACGCTTTCCAGATGCATATGCTGCGGTACTTCATACCAGGGTACAATGGTTCCTGCCCCATGATAGCAGAATACCGAAGACGACGGATTCCGAAGGTCTGCTTCCGGATCATAGCAGGTCTCTTCCCGCACTTCCTCCGGGTTGTGGCAGCGTCCATAGCCACGGAAAATGCAGGTCAGCCTGCCTCTTCCTTTTGTATAAGAATTAATCTCTTTCTGATAATTCTTAATACAGGCTACTGCCACACCTCCAGCGAGCACAGACATATCACCCTCCTGCTCCGGAAGTCCCATCTCCGCACCCATACGTTCCAAATCCATCATGGCATGTCCCAGTGTCTCAGATGGCACCTCCAGACGAAAATCATACCATGGCTCCAGCAATACACTTTCCGCCTGCATCAGTCCCTGCCGGACAGCCCGGTAGGTTGCCTGCCGGAAGTCGCCGCCCTCTGTATGTTTCTGGTGGGCACGGCCTGCCACCAGAGTAATCCGCATATCTGTAATATCCGAGCCTGTAAGCACGCCTTTATGCTGCCGTTCTTCCAGATGCGTTAATACCAGTCGCTGCCAGTTGCGGTCCAGCAGATCTTCGCTGCAATCCGCCGCAAACTGAAGTCCGCTTCCCTGCTCCCCCGGTTCCATGAGAAGATGTACTTCCGCATAGTGGCGCAGCGGTTCGAAGTGTCCCACCCCTTCTACCGTATTGGCAATGGTTTCCTTATATACAATATTTCCTTCATCAAAATCCACGGACACCCCAAAACGATCCAGAATCAGTTTTTTCAGAATCTCAATCTGCACCTCGCCCATGAGCTGCACTTCGATCTCCCGTAGTTTCTCATTCCATCGAATATGAAGTTCCGGTTCCTCGTCTTCCAGAAGACGCAATTTTCCAAGCAGCTGCACCGGATCACAGTCTCTTGGCAGCGTCAGTTTATAATTCAGTACCGGCTCCAGCACCGGGAGGTTGGTGTGATGCTCGGTTCCAAGCCCTTCTCCGGCCCGCGTCTTCGTAAGTCCTGTTACCGCGCAGACCATTCCCGCTTCTGCCTCATTCACCGTCTCATATTTGGTTCCGGAATAGACACGGATCTGATTTACTTTTTCCTGCCACTCTTCTTCCTCCGCCGTTCCACTCAAGGTATCTTTTACTTTGAGCGTTCCTCCGGTCACCCGAAGCCAGGTCAATCTTCCTCCCTGCTCATCCCGGCTGATCTTAAAAACCCGCGCGCCGAATTCCTGCTCAGGCTCTTCTACATAAGCATACTTCTCCAGACCTCTCAGAAATTCATCCACCCGGTCGAGCTTCAGCGCTGATCCGAAATAGCACGGAAATACATGGCGGTCACGAATCAGTTCCCGGATTGTCTGCTCGGAAACTGTTCCCTGCTCAAGATAATGTTCCAGCGCCTGTTCCTCACAGACCGCCACATTTTCCAGAAACTCTCCGGATGTCTGATCACAGTCAAAGTCCACGCACCGGTCATCCAGTTCCTTCTTCAGTTGCGCCATGAGCAGTTCTTTATCGGTCCCATTCTGGTCCATCTTATTCACAAACAGGAGCACCGGAACACCATAGCGTTTGAGCAGCCGCCAGAGTGTTCTCGTATGTCCCTGTACTCCATCTGCTCCGCTGATGACCAGTACGGCATAGTCCAGCACCTGCAGTGTCCGCTCCATCTCTGCGGAAAAATCCGCATGGCCCGGTGTGTCCAGCAATGTTACTTTCCAGTCTCCAAGGGTGAATTCTGCCTGTTTTGAGAATATGGTAATTCCTCTCGCCCGCTCCAGCTCGTGGGTGTCCAGAAATGCGTCTTTATTATCTACTCTTCCCAGCTTCCGGATGGTGCCGCTTTCATACAGCATCGCTTCCGATAACGTTGTCTTTCCCGCATCCACATGTGCCAAAACTGCTATACAAAGATGTTTCAATGCAAAATGCCCCCTCGTGTCATAATTTAATTATTATAACACGAAAGAGGGCATTTCGTCGAGGAGAGGGTGTTATACTGTCGGATACATGGTCCGATACAGCCGTTTTCCGCTTTCCGTCCGGAATATTTTGTGGTATGCATTTCTGCATCCGTCCGGGGACACTTTATCTTCAAAAAGATTGACCAGAAAATCCACTTCCACCAGAATCTGATAATCCATTCCGTCCATATCATGATAGGTATGGTGATGGCCCACCAGATAGCAGACCCGCTCTGTCACATCTGCCGGCCATTCTAATCCGTCCAACAGTTTTTTCGCCTCCGCCGGGCCTTCCAGCTCCTGATATTTTCCGCTGCTGCTTCCATATTTCTGCTCAGAAATATGGATTCCAATATCATGAACCACTGCCGCACTCTCCAGCGTAAACTGGGTCTTCGAATCCAGCCCTTCCATGAGTCCGATCATTCTGGCAAATTCATATACTTTCACAAAGTGTTGGATTCGCGGCACATCTCTATGATCATATTCCATCATAGCAGTTAACAATTTTTCTATTCTCATCTTATCGGCACTCCTGTTCTTTTTTTCAATTTTATCACAGGTGATTGTTCTCTGGAATAGTGCTTTTTTTCAGAAATACAAAAAGTCCGGAAAGCTTTACGCTTCCCGGACCTTCTGTTATTTATTCGCAAACACTCTACAAATATAGGTTAAATTCACATTAAGCACATACAGTTGAAAAACTGTTGTAATACTCCTTAAAGAATTCATTCAGCATACTTAAAATTTTTCTCATAACAGACACCTTGCCTTTCTTGTGCACTGTGTTTTCTTCCACAGCATGTTCAGTTACGATTGGATTTTCAGATCTGATTTCCTTTTGTTGAGTATAATGTACCACAGCTGTGCATAAATGTGAAATACATATAGTAATCATGTTGCGATACTTTATAAGTATTGTGTGACATTAATATTTAGTAATTTGTTATATATGTGACAGCTTGTTCGCGGCACTGACCAGCCTGATTGGGTATATGTACTCCGTGCTAACCTGTACAGCCAAAATCATTAAGATGTATTAGATTTTTTCCTGTTTTAGAGTCACACAAAATAATATCTGGGCAGATGTCTCTCTGCTACGACTCTACACCCATAATATTTAAAATTATTGGATATATGAAACAATTTCATAGCTATACGCCCAAAATACTTTTAAACTCTTATTTTAACGAGTAATGGCACAACCCATTTGGGTGTCAAACTGTTTCTTTAATGCATACACCCAATTAAGTACAAAGCAACTCGCTCTGGCATAAAACTTCACATAATTAATATCCTCAGGAAGCCGTTATGGCAAAGCAAACAGCCGGGCAGATAAACCACCTGCCCGGCTGCCATATTCTTTTATGCCGCCTGTTTTGCGGACTCTTTTTTCTTATTAAATAACTCTTTTCCGGAGTTTACCACGATAACCACGCCAAGCACCATTAACAGAATGGCAATGATCAGCTGCAGACCCTCTACCATGAAGACTGCGGTTCCTGCGTTGAATGCTTTGACCAGGCCGATGGTTCTCTGAACCAGTGCGGTGAAGGTGACGCAAAGCATAATGATCAGAGGCGGGAACAGGGTCTTATTCTCACGGCCGGTGACTTTCAGGAATACGCACAGGGTAATGAGTACCAGTGCGCTCAACAGCTGATTGGCACTTCCGAACAGCGGCCAGATGTTGGAGTATCCAACCTGTGTCAGGATATAGCCGAATGCCAGTGTCACAATGGTGGAGAAGTAGGTATTACAGAACAGTTTTCTCCAGCCCTCTGCATGTTCCATATCATCCACACTAAACAGTTCCTGGAAGGACATACGTCCGATTCTTGCAACAGCATCCAGACTGGTCAGCGCCAGAGCGGATACACACATGGTCATGAAGCAGGATGCCACATAGACCGGAACACCGAACATTTCCAGAAGCCCTGCAACTCCGCCGGAAAAGACCTGGAACGGAGTTCCTGCTGCGGCAGTTCCGTCTGCTGCGGCGGCTGCACCTGCCACGCAGAGTGCCAGCACTGCCAGAAGACTTTCCAGAACCATGGCTCCATATCCGACTTTCAGCATATCTTTCTCATTTGCTACAGTCTTGGAAGAAGTACCGGAAGATACCAGGCTGTGGAATCCGGAAACAGCTCCGCATGCAACGGTAACAAACAAAATCGGGAACAGATTTCCAAGATTGTCATTATGGAATCCGGTGTATACCGGCAGATTCATGTTCGGATGTGCAACCACAAGTCCAAGAGTTGCTCCGATGATCATGCCTGCAAACATGAAGGTAGTCATATAATCACGAGGCTGTTTCATCAGCCACATCGGAAGAACCGATGCCAGGAAAATATAAGCAAATGTGATGTAGGACCAGGTTGCTTTATCTGCCACCATCGGAAGGTTCATACCGATTCCAAGAGCAGCTACGGTACATACCAGACCAAGTACTACTTCTTTCCAGCCGCTTACTTTGCATTGTTTCTGGATCAGTCCGAAGACAACTGCAAATACCATGAACAGAATGGAAATGGTTCCGGCTGCTCCGTTGACCTGTGCATTTTCGGCAAGGGAAGCAACTCCGTCGGTAACGGTATAAGCATTAAAAGTACCGGCTACCATATCGGCAAATGCGGCAATCACAATCAGGGTAAACAGCCAACAGAACAGAAGGAATAATTTTCTTCCGGTCTTGCCGATGTATTTCTCGATCAGAAGTCCCATGGATTTTCCTTCATTCTTTACACTGGCATACAGTGCTCCGAAATCGGTAACAGCTCCGAAGAAAATGCCTCCCAGGAGAATCCAGAGCAGTACCGGCAGCCAGCCAAATGCTGCCGCCTGAATAGCTCCCGTCACAGGGCCTGCACCTGCGATGGAAGAAAACTGATGGGCAAATACCACCCATCCATCTGTCGGTACATAATCTTTTCCATCTTCTTTTGTATAAGCCGGCGTCTTTGCCTTCGGGTCGATGCCCCATTTGTTCGCCAGCCAGCGTCCGTATAAAGTATAGCCTGCCAGCAGGCAGACAGCTGCGATTGCTACGATCACTAACGTATTCATTTCTTCTCTCTCCTCATCTTATTGTTTTTATGTTTCAGATCAAAAAAACCTTCGTCTCCTCCAGATGGATTCTGAAGAAGACGAAGGTCTGTAGATTCCTCCGCGTTACCACTTCTCTTGCCGGAAACTTCCGGCCTCTCTGCCACATCCTCGACAGTCTTTTCTGTCAATGAATATGCGTCCTCATAACGGTGGACTGCCCGTTCTGAATTACTTGCATTTCCTTTCACCCAGACTGCTGGCAGGGGATGAATTCTTTCCATGCCTGTTTTCTCACACCAGCCGAAAACTCTCTGATAAGCATTGCGGAAACAATCCGTATCCTGTTCACTGCATTTGATCTATGAAACGCTTATGATTATAGTCCGCTTTTTTCAAATGTCAACATTTTTTGAAAATGAGAAAATATTTTTTGTTTATGAAATAAAACATGAATTTTTTTCATTAATATGTTTCCTTTTATTCATCGAAAAAGGCGCCCCGAAGGACGCCTCATTTCATGCCGTATTTCAATATGTTTGCTAAATCCCTGTTGATTAAGCGTTTGCTTTTTTCGGGTTTTTCAGAGTCTGAACACCCTCAATAACAAGGACAATAGCAAGGACGATCAGCAGAACTCCAAGAATGGACTGTGCCCAGGGACCCCAGTCTGCTCCGCCAGCCATGATCATACCAACCTGATTCTTTACAGTCAGACACAGGGAAGAGATGGTAACGATGATCATGAATCCCATCGGAAGCAGGAACATCTTATTGTTCTTTCCAAGGTTGCCAAGCCAGGTAGCAACAGCCAGAAGACCGATACCTGCAAGCAGCTGGTTTGCAGCTCCGAACAGACCCCAGATCTTACCGTATCCGTTCATACCAAGCAGGATACCAAGAACAACCGTCAGGATGGTTGCAAAGTACGGATTAACCATCACTTTCTTCCAGCCTTCTTTTACATCTGCAGCAGTTTCACCCGGCTCCAGCCAGAACTCCTGGAACATGAAACGTGCAAGACGGGTTGCAGTATCCAGAGAGGTCAGACAGAATGCAGAGTAAGTCAGTACCAGTAAAGAGTTCAGAATGCTGTAGCTTCCCGGAATGATGTCATCGATCATATGAGCAATACCACCACCGAAGATAGCAGTTGCACCAACCAGCGCGTTGTCCGGGTTAGCTGCATTCCATTTGTAAGCATATCCGATTGCACACAGGGTCAGTACTGCAAGTACGCACTCCAGAAGCATTCCGCCGTAAGCGATCGGTTTTGCATCCGTCTCTTTGTCCAGCTGTTTGGAAGTGGTTCCTGATGATACCAGTGAATGGAATCCGGAGATTGCACCACATGCTACAGTTGTAAACAGTACCGGGAACATGAACTGGATACCGTTTCCATTGTCTACTGCAAAGCTTGTTACTGCCGGGAACGTGCTGTCAAAGGTCGGATGAGCAACAATAACACCAAAAGCTGCTACTGCAAGCATAGCGTACAGCAGGAAAGAACTCAGGTAATCACGCGGCTGAAGCAGAATCCATACCGGTGTTACAGAGGCGATTGCAATGTAAAGACCTACAATCCACATCCAGGTCTTGGTAGACAGATACAGCGGATGGAAATTCATACCAATTGCCATAATAACAACGATTGCAAGTACACCTACTACAGATGCGATACTCATCGGCATATTACGGCGATATACGCAGAAACCAAATACGATAGCAATGAAAATGAACAGAATGGAAATCATTGCTACCGTAGCCGGAGTAGCAGATTTAGCCATATCAAGAGCTCCACTCTCATCATAAACAGCACCGAAAGTAGATGCTACGATAGAAGCAAAGGCTGCTACTACCAGGATCAGCGTCAGATAAGAGAAGATGATAAACAGCTGTTTTGCACGTTTGCTCATATTAGCGGAAATGATCTCTCCGATGGACTGTCCTTTATTGCGGACAGATGCGAACAGTGCACCAAAGTCATGCACGCCGCCGAAGAAGATACCTCCAACAAGGATCCAAAGAGTTACAGGAAGCCATCCGAACATGGCTGCTCCAATCGGTCCGGTAATCGGGCCTGCACCTGCGATGGATGAGAAATGATGTCCCATCAGAACCGGAGCTTTTGCCGGTACGTAGTCAACACCATCTTCCATGGTATGAGCCGGTGTTTCCGTTTTGTTTTCACCTACGCCCCACTGTTTGCACAGCCAGCCGCCGTAACAGACGTATCCAGCTACCAGGATAGCGACGCAGATGATGAGAAGTACTAATGAATTCATTGTTTACTTACTCCCTTCCGTGTTTGCGAATATAGTACTTTTTTCAAAATTTTCGCTACATGATGACCGCTGCGGTTAGCATCAATACGGCAGTCTGCCACACGCACCAGCGCTGCATGAAAATTCATCCAGCCATGCAGTGAAAAATGAAAACTTTTGTAAATACGGCATTTTTTCAGTGCCTTCAGCGCATCCTCATCACAGGTATCGCACACAAAGACTGCCGTAATATAGGAGGCCATATGTCCCGGACCCACATGAATCCGTTTCATGCCATCCTCATGGATGTAATCTCTCCACTGCTCAAAAAGCGGCAGTGTCAGATGGGGAATGTTCAGCAGATAGAGAAATTCCTCATTTTCCGCAGACCATAATTCTGCTTTTTTGGAGATTACATACTGACCGGAATGCTCAAAAAAATCACAGCGGGCTGTGATCGGGGTCTGATCATCTTCGATCATATGAATATTATAATATGGCCCATAGTTTTTCAGTAACCGCTCGATTGCTGACTCTCTTGTATACTGCATTCCGTTTCTTCCAATCTGTTTCTATCTAATCAAACATATCTGCCTGAAATGTATAATTTCTTTATAAAGTTTATAAAAACTTCATACATTATAATCCTTCGTACATAAATGTGCAAGTTTTTTATGTGTCTGCACAAGATTTTTGCCAAAAATTTATAGTCCTTATTTTCTACATTATCATTTCCGTCGGTATTCACGGGGTGTCATCAGATATCGGGTTTTAAATGCACGATTGAAATATGACAGATTATCAAAGCCGCACTGTTCCGAAATGGACAATATGGTATCTTCCGTCGTACGCAGCGCTTCCGCTGCTGCGTTCAGACGATATTCATTGAGAAAAGCCGTAAATCTCTGGCCAGTCATCTTTTTAAACCACCGCATAAAATGACTGGAACTGCACTGGCAGATGTTGGCAGCATCAGCCACGTGCAGCTTCGTTCCATAGTGCACGGAAATCCACTGCAGGACCTGTTTCAGACGCATCGTATCTGCTGTTTCCGACGAGGGAAGCTGTTTTCCCTGTGCCATAAGAATTGCCAGAAACCGAAATAATGCTCCTTTGATCAGGAGTTCATATCCCGGCAGCTTTGTCCGATTGGCATCCTCTGCCTCACGCAGACAGGCCGCTGCCTCCTGATAACATCCATCCTTCTTATTCAAAATTCCGGAAAGCTCCAATCGACCGCTCTGCAGAGGAAGCAGATATTTTTCCGCACAGAGATCTCCGGCTCCTCCCAGAAGTTCAAGATCGAAAATAATGTTCTCATACTCCATAGAACTTCCCTTTTCCTGGCGGAATGCATGCAGCGTTCCAGGCGAAAAAATAAAAATATCTCCTTCCTGTGCCCGGCAGACCGTAACCCCCATCTGGATAAATCCATGTCCTCTTTTCACAAAAACAAGTTCCATACTGTCGTGCCAGTGCAGTGCCACCTGCGGAAAATCCCCCGGAATCGTGCATGGATAAATATTAAACGGGAAACGTATCTCCCCATGTTTTTTCTTTTCCTGCAATGAAAGTGGATTCTTCATATTTTTCCTCCTTAATGATAGAATTGTATCATATTTTGCGCTCTTTGTATAAGATTTTGCTCGTTTTGTGTGATATATCTAAGACATAGGTATTAATCGTGTTTTCATATTAAGGAGGTTTTTATGAATTTCACTGAAACATTACAAAACATTACCAAAAAATCTTTGTCCGATTGCAGTAATCAGGAACTGTATCTGGCACTTCTCGAAATTGTGCGTCAGAAAAGTGCTGACCGCATCCAGCCTGTTACCGGAAGGAAGCTGTACTATATCAGTGCAGAATTTCTGATTGGAAAACTGTTATCCAACAACCTGATCAACCTTGGTCTGTACGAGGAAGCCCGCGATGCTCTGGCTGCTGCCGGCAAGAATCTGTCCGACATTGAAGAAGTCGAGCCGGAACCGTCCCTTGGAAACGGCGGCCTCGGACGTCTGGCAGCCTGCTTCCTGGATTCTCTGGCGACCTTAAATCTGCCTGGAGACGGTGTCGGTCTGCGGTATCATTTTGGTCTGTTCCATCAGTCTTTCGAAAACGGACTTCAGAACGAGAAACCAGATCCGTGGCTGACCGCCCACAGCTGGGCTGAAAAAACCGATATTACTTACCCGGTTGAGCTGGCTGGAAAAATTTATACTGCCCGCCTGTACAAACTGGCAGTTACCGGCTACGAGGGTCGTACCAACACGCTGAACCTTTTCGACCTGGATACCATCGATGAGACAATTGTTAAAGAGGGTATTTCCTTTGATAAAACAGAAATTGCCAAGAATCTGACCCTTTTCCTCTATCCGGATGATTCTGATGAGGCCGGCCGGCGTCTTCGCGTCTTCCAGCAGTATCTGATGGTTTCTGCCGGAGCCCAGCTGATTCTCGCAGAAAGTGCAGCACGCGGCTGTAATTATCATGATCTGGCAGATTATGCTGCAATCCAGATTAATGATACCCATCCGAGCATGGTGATCCCGGAGCTCATCCGCCTTCTTGAAGAAAAAGGAATTGCATTTGAAGAAGCAGTCGACATTGTGACAAAAACCTGTGCCTACACCAACCACACAATTCTGGCAGAAGCACTGGAAAAATGGCCGCGTGCTTACCTGGATTCCATTGTCCCGCAGTTGATGCCGATTATCGAAAAACTGGATAAACTTGCACGCACCCGCACAGAAGATGAGACGCTTGCTGTCATTGACACTGACGATCTTGTCCATATGGCACACATGGATATCCATTTTACCCATTCTACCAATGGTGTGGCAGCTCTCCATACAGAAATTTTGAAAAATTCTGAGCTGCATGGTTTTTATGAGCTTTATCCTGAAAAATTTAACAACAAAACCAACGGCATTACTTTCCGCCGCTGGCTGTTAGAGTGTGATCCCAGACTTACTGCTGTACTGGAAAAACATATCGGATCCGGTTTCCGGAAAGATGCTTCCAAGCTGGAAAAATTGATGAATTTTGCAGATGATACTGCGGTTCTCAATGAATTAACGGATGTGAAGAAGGCAAATAAAGAAGCTCTTGCAGACTGGCTTCTTCGTACCCAGAATGTTGTTTTAAATACCAATGCTGTATTTGATATTCAGTCCAAACGTCTGCATGAATACAAACGTCAGCAGCTGAATCTGCTCTATCTGATTCATACTTATTATGAAATCAAAGCCGGTCATCTGCCTGCTGTCCCGCTGGTAAGCATTTTCGGTGCAAAAGCAGCGCCTGCCTATATCATTGCAAAAGACATTATTCACGCTCTGTTGACGCTGTCCAAAGTAGTTGCTGCGGATCCTGAAGTTTCCAAATGGCTGCAGATTGTCTTCATTGAAAATTATAATGTCACAGCCGCTGAAAAACTGATTCCTGCCTGCGACCTGTCTGAGCAGATCAGTCTGGCATCCAAAGAAGCTTCCGGTACCGGCAACATGAAATTCATGTTAAACGGTGCACTGACCCTCGGCACCATGGATGGTGCAAATGTGGAAATCAGTGAGCAGGCTGGTGAAGATAATATTTATATCTTCGGGCAGACTTCTGATCAGGTTATCCACCGCTATGCAGCCGGAGATTATCAGGCAATCCAGTGGTATGAAGGTGACCCAAATATCCGTCGTGCCATTGACTTCCTTACCGGTCCGGAAATGCTGGCTGCAGGTCATGAAGAAAATCTGAGCCGCCTGTATCATGAACTGATCCACAAAGACTGGTTCCAGACCCTTCCTGATTTCAACGCATATGTGGTTCGAAAAGAACAGGCTCTGAAAGATTACGCCTGCGATCCTATGGGATGGCGCCGTAAATGTCTGATCAATATTGCAAAAGCCGGCATGTTCTCAAGTGATCGTACCATTGCTGAATACAATCGTGATATCTGGCATCTGGAGAAGTAAAATTTTACTTCTCCAGCAGTGCCACTGTCTCGACAGATGCCCCGCATTCATCAAATTGCGTGAGCCTGTCCAAGTTAACACTGCTTGCGGCTACTATTATAAAGAACAAAACAGCCATCTTCAGCACAAAAGCAACGAAGACAGCTGTTTTCGGAGTGTCATCAGTTTCCGTAAAACTCCAGGAATCTCTTCAATTCCACACGTGTGGGGGAATACAGCAGACTTTCTGCAGGACCATACTCCAGTACTTCTCCTTTTTGAAAAAACATCGCTTCATCAGCGATTCGCCTTGCCTGCTGCAGGGAGTGGGTGACCAAAATCAAAATACAATTGGTCTGGCGCACATAGGACTGAATCAAAGTTTCCGCGGCAGCGGTGGTTTCCATATCCATGGCAGCCGTTGGTTCATCGAGAATCACCACATCGTATGTTCCCATCATCAATCTTGCCATCGCCATGCGTGCCGTCTCACCGCCGGAGAGACGATCCGCCCGTTTATGTTCCAGTTCTGTCAGAGACAGTGCTTTCGCGAGGGACTCCGCTTTCTGGATATCCCTGCCGCCCAGCAGGATGTTTTTTCTGACAGACATACGAAAGGCATAGGGCTTCTGGGGAAGATAGCCAATGCTTGGTTCCAAGCGGATTTTCCGGTCTGCCGGAAGGACATCTGCCAGAATCTTTGAAAATGTGGATTTTCCGCTTCCGTTTGCTCCGAGAATCGCATATATGTTTCCAGGCTGCAATTCCATTCCCGGAAAATCCAGCACTTTTTTCTGCCCATAGGTTTTGGAAAAGGCGGGAATTATCATTGGCTGAGCCTCCTTTGCAGCAGAGATATCACAACATTCACCAGCAGGGAAACCGCCAGCAGAATCATGCCCAGGGCAATGCCCAGAGAGAAATTTCCCTGATTGGTGTACTGCATAATGGCTGTGGTCATCACATTCGTTTTCCAGGCAATGGCACCGCCCACCATGGACACTGCCCCGACCTCTGCAATAGATCTGGAAAACGCCAGCAGATAGGAAGAGATGATACAGTACTGGCACTCATTGCACAGCAGCAAAAACGTCCTTCCGCTTCCCAGCCCCAAGCCCCTGGCTGTTTCCCGAATCGCCGGAGACACTCCCGCCACATAAGTCTCCATAGCCCCCACAACAATGGGGGTGATCAGCGCCACCTGGGCAAGAATCATGATTTTAACCGTGAACAGCAGCTTCATGTGTCGCAGAGGGCCGACCCCGGAGAAAAGGATGTAAAACAGTAGGCCGCATACCACAGGGGGCATCCCCATAAGCGTTCGGTTCAGGATAATCAGAAGCCCTCTCCCGGGGAATTTGCTATTGCCCAGCCAGATTCCCAACGGAACACCCAGCAGCAGTGCAAGCAAAGAGCTTTTGAGGCTCATTTGCGCTGTGACTTTCAAAATGTTCAGAAGTTCTGCATCGGAAGACAGGATAAGAGAAATCGCCTTTTGAAGGGCCGTTCCCACGGTGCAGCCTCCTTTCTTTTTGTAAAATCCCGTGGGGAAATTCCCCACGGGATACAGTTTACGCAGATTTTTTCAAAAAAGCAAGTTTTTGGAAACTGTACATATAGCGTCAGCCGCAGCAAATGAACCCAAAGTTTCCTCAGTTTATGATGCCATCGTTGGCAACGAAAGTCAAGAAGGTTGCCTTATCGGTCAGGATGTAAGCATGCATCTGCTCTGCCATCACCAGACATGCGCCCATACCGGCGTTTGCAGAGGTGTACCACTGCGTGTAGGGAGCGAAGGACTCTGCCTCCTGCGTGATACCCAGAGTCTCAGGCCACAGGGACAGCTCCTTGGTGTGGGTGCCGGAACCGTCGCCACGGGAGATGAAGGGATACTCGCCCTCCGCAATGGCTGCAAACGCATCCAGAACGGAAGCTGCCTCCTTAACACCGGCAGGGTCCGCAGAAGGTCCGCACAGGACGAAATAGTTATACAGGAAGGAAATGCGCTCTGCTTCGAAGCCATCTACAGTGCGGGCGAAGCCCTCTTCAACAAAGGCTTCTTCCTGGCTCTTGGCATGGACCAGAATCAGGTCGGCATTGCCGAACTTGGCGGCAGAGATTGCCTTGCCGGTACCGGCAGACTGGACTTCCACAGTGTAGCCATAGGTGCTTTCGAAGATGGGCAGCAGATAGCCCAGCAAACCAGAGTCTTTCACAGAAGTGGTGGTGGAAAGGCGGATGACCTTTGTCTCTTCGGTAGCGGGCGCAATCTCACCTGTATAAACAGGGGCACCGTCCTTGACGTAGAACAGAGACTCACCGTACTCTTTAAAGCCATAGTTTGCGGCCAGGTCCAACGTTTCCTGGGTCAGGAACCACTGGATGAGGGCATCCGCACCGGCGGTATTCACCGCAACGTCAGCGACAGAGTTGCCGTCAGCATCCACAAAAGGCGCCTCGGGATTTACGGCGATAACGGTGTAGGTGTTGAGCATCTTGTCGTCGGCTTCCTTCAGAATGCAGGTATCCACCACAAGACCGGCCTGGGTGGGAACCTCAGCGGCGGCTTCCGTCGGGACAGCCGTTGTGGCGGGAGCCTCAGTGGAAGCCTCAGTGGAAGCCTCAGTGGAAGCCTGCGTCTCAGCAGGCTTGCTTGCGCCGCAGGCAAGAAGACCAAACATCATGGCAAAAACCAGCAGCATGGACAGAATCTTTTTCATTGTCTTACCTCCTAAATATAAAGAAATATAAAAAAGACCAGCCAGTTTCCGCAACACCAAAAGCACAGCCGAAAGCTGCACCCGATCATGGCGTCTGGAAAGAGGCTCGTCCACCGCTTTGCAAACTTTGGAAATCAGTCAATTTCACGAAAACTGACCAATCAATTTATGATACTATATCACATTTGAACAAATAATACAAGTCACCCTTTTCAGAGACTGTGCGAAATGATATGAAATGATTCAAAACAGCTCTTTCACTATTCTCCATAGTATGATAAGATGCAACAGGAGGGGATCGCATGTTCAAAGAAGAAGTGTGGGCTTTGGAACCAGAGCGTATAGAAACCTTTTTCCTTCATCATAGGGAGGTTCATGCCACTGCGGATGGTTACCGGTTCCGTGATTGCCGGATTACCGTGGCCGTCCTCCCACCCCGCAGGATCGCCGGTTTGGCACTGCCTCAGACCAGAGTCATCTTTGAAGGTTCCGATGATTCCGCGCTTCTGATTTACAGGCAGTTTCAATTACGATTTCTATCCGCAGGCGGATAAGAATTGGAGGTTTATAATATGAGCAAGAAAACAAGTCCTTCCATGGATTCCTGGCTGAAAGAGGCCAAGGCCCACGAAAGCGCCCCTAAGATTGGCATGTATCTGACCCATAACGGCATTGTCCGGGAAAGTGCCAAGGCAAAAGTACGCCAGGGTGCCGCCGATACCAGGCCCGTTGTGGGGATGCAGTTTTCCTACAATCAGGAGGCTGTGGATGCCATCATCGCAGAAACCTATAAGTTGGACGGCATTTCCTACATCAAGGTCTGGCTGAACGAAGGGGAACTGAGCGTTGGTGACGACATCATGTATGTGCTCATCGGCGGCGATATCCGCCCCCATGTGGTGGATGCTCTGCAATATCTGGTGGGTCGCATCAAAAACGAGTGTGTCACGGAAATAGAGCTTTACTGATACGAGAAATCCGGAAAAATGTGCGGAATTTCATGTAACCTTTTCGATGTATAAAAAATCCCATTTCCTGCTCGGAAATGGGATTTCCTTTTATTTTGCACAGTCCGCACTGCCCTCGCTGTAGAGCATATCCAGGCCATGGGCCACCGGGTCGATGACCGCCAGAATATTCTCTGCCGATGCCTTTTGGCTGCCTGGCAGGGTAATGATCAGGGTGCGTGCCCGAATGCCCGCAACACTGCGGCTCAGGCAGCCTTTGGGTGTGATCTTCATGGATTCTGCCCGCATAGCCTCCGGGATACCGGGAGTCGGACGCTGGATTACCTCCATAGCGGCTTCCGGGGTAATATCCCGGGGTGAGAAGCCGGTGCCGCCGGTAGTGAGCACCAGGGCAATCTTCTTTTCATCTGTACACTTCAAAAGCTCCGATTGGATCATCTCCGCCTCATCGGGAACGATGGCGGTATAGGTCACGTCGAACCCCTTCTCCGTCAGAATCTTCACCAGGTTGGGGCCGCTGGTGTCCTCCCGCTCGCCCCGATATCCCTTATCGCTGATGGTAATCACTGCTGCTGTATACGCCATGATTCGTCCTCCCGTTTGTAATCGCCGTGGATTCCGCCGGTTTTGGAAAGCAGGCGGATGTCCGTGATCGTCATATCCTTTTGCACCGCTTTGCACATATCGTACACTGTCAGAGCGGCGGTGCTGACAGCGGTAAGTGCCTCCATTTCCACGCCGGTTCTTCCGTCACAGGAAACGGTGGCCTTGATTTCTACGCTGGATCTGTGTTCATCCAGAGAAAGCTCCAGGTTGATGCCATCCATCAAAATGGGGTGACACATGGGAATGATATCCGGTGTGCGCTTGGCACCCATGACCCCCGCAATCTGGGCAACGGTCAGCACATCTCCTTTTTTCATGCCGCCGCTTTGAATGAGCGCGAATGTGTGTTCATTCACCAACACCCGGCCTGCCGCAACAGCCACGCGCTGAGAAATGGGCTTTCCCCCCACATCTACCATTTTGGCCCGTCCCTGGTCATTAAAATGGGTAAAATCTGCCATACTCAACCTCCGATTTGATTCATATTCCGACCGGCGCCCGATTTGTGCGCAACATCCAGATCCCCATGCCATTGGGGTTTTCCCAAAATCGCTGCTTCCAGCTGTGCTTTCATGCCATCGAAATCCAGCCCTTTCAGGGGATACTCCGCATTGGAATGCAGACAGGGCTTCACTTTTCCGTCTGCAGTCAGTCGGATGCGGTTGCACTCCCCGCAAAAATGGGCGCTCACCGGGCTGATAAGGCCAATATTGCCCAGTGCGCCAGGCAGGTGGAAGAGTTTGGCAACACCGCCATCTTTGGCAGCCGGTACCGCTTCCGGCAGAGCCTCCAAAACCCTTGTAAATGGAATATACGCTTCCGGGCCAAAGCCGGAGCTGTCGCACATGGGCATCATTTCAATAAAACGCACATCCACAGGATACTTCCGGGTAAGCTCCGCCAGCGGAAGGATCTCATCATCGTTAAATCCGCCAATGAGCACGGCATTGAGTTTGATCTTCTGAAAGTCAGCATCCAAGGCCGCATGAAACCCCTTCCAGAAGTCATCCAGACTGCCTCTGCGGGTAATGTGGGCATACTTCTGAGGATCCAGGGTATCCAGGCTCAGGTTTAACCGGCTGACCCCCGCCTCCTTGAGGGGCCTTGCCAACTCCGGGAGCAGGATGCCATTTGTTGTCAGGCAGACCTCCCGAATTCCAGGAACTCTGGATGCTCTGCGGCAGATAGACACGATATTCTTTTTAACAAGTGGTTCTCCACCTGTAATGCGCAACTTGATAATGCCCAGAGCCGCGGCTGCTTCCACGGCCTGAATAAGCTCATCTTCCGTGAGCATGTCGGCATGCTCTTTCTTGCAGACACCATCCTCCGGCATACAGTACCGGCAGCGAAGATTGCACAATTCCGTCACAGAAACACGCAAATAGGTGATGCTGCGTCCAAATGTATCAATCATAGTTTACCTCGTATCTTTTGAAATGCGGCAATGCCCGCTTTTCTTCCGTCGGCTGTCACGCCCTCTGCCATGGGGTACACCGTGTTGCAGTTGCCGCACATCTGAAGCCAAGACGGCATTCCCAATTCCGCCAGCAGCCCACGCTCCGGGACAAGTCCCGCGGCAATCAGAAGCGTTCTGCAGGCTATCTTCTTTCCGCCGGACAGGCAGCAGCCTGTGAGTGCGGGAGAGCCCTCAACGGCGTCAATGGTCTGGCTGCAAATAAGGCGGATGGAATTATCTTTCAGGCAGCGCCGGTTTCTCGCCAAGCCGCCGCAGTTTTCCTTCTGCTCCACCAGAGTAACAGAAATCCCCATTGCCGCAATCTGGGATGCCATGATAAGGCCAATGTCACCACTGCCCAAAATGACCACCGGACCTTGGGGAACAAAGCCATGGAGGTTCATCATCTCCTGCATCTGACCGGCTGTATAGACACCCTTTGGACGGGTTCCCGCAATCGGCAGCGCCCCCAGTGGAATCTCCCGGCTGCCCGTTGCCAGAATCAGCTGAGAAAACGAGATCTGCCGGTCACCGGACAGATGCGCCGTTTTATTGGGTTCTACCGAAAGCACCGTTGTCCCAAAAAACAGAGTAACCGTTTCCGGGAAATCCTGCACAAGCGCAGCGGTGTATTCCCCTCCGGTAAGTCCGGCGCCAAAACCGGGATGGCTGCATTGCAGGAGAATGCCGCCCAGCTTTTGTTTTCTCTCCACCAGCGCAATGCTTTTGCATCCGGCATCCGCAGCGGCTCTGGCTGCAGCAATTCCCGCTGCACCACCGCCGATAATCAGGATATCAAAGTGCCCCATGCCTGACCTCCCGGAGTATCTGCTCGATGGCAAAGCTGCATCGGCTGCCCTGGCAGACGCCCATACCGCTTCCCACTCTCCGCTTGACCCCATCCACCGTGGAAGCTCCCCTTCGGATTGCTTCCAGAATCTCTCCGCGGCTGATGCCTTCGCACAGGCAAATGATTTCGGGGTCATTTGTTTTGGCAATGGCCTGCCTGTGGGGCGTGAAGCGTGGATTCGGGTGTGCATCCAGAAACGCCGCCGTTTTCTCCGCAAGGTACCTGCCCAGTTCGTTGGCACAGGTCAGCCCCGGGGTTTTGATTCCGATCAGACTGAAAAATCCAGGAGCCGGGTACTCAATGGAGAAATCGTGAATGCTCTCGCCGTCATCCCGCTGAGGATTTGGCCGTGCGGCAGCGAATGAGCGGATTACCTGCTGCATATTCAGATTCGGAAACAGCGATACCGCACTTGTCTTCAACTCCGATATTCCCTCTTTTGTTGTGGCAAAGGGTTCTCCAACGGGCTTGCGTACCCCGCTGAGCAGCAGATTCCCTTCCACACACGGGATAGCGGTGATGCCTTTTCCGCAGGACTGTGCCTGCTGAAAGATGACCCGCTTCGGCTTCCGCGCCTGTTTGTCCAGGACCAGGTATTCTGCTCCATCTATCAGAAGATGCGTGTCGGAGGGAAAGCACAGCTCCTGTATCCGATCCGCGGAAAGTCCTGCACAGTTGATGACAGCCCTGCAGCGCAGTTCGCTGCGATCTGTTTCCACCAGATAGCCAAACTTGGTTTTCCGGATTCCCACCACAGTGGTTCCCAGCATGGGTTCCATCCCATTGGCAGCAGCGTTTTCAAAGGCGGCAATGCCCAATTGCCAGGGGTTCACCGTTCCGGTGGTCGGGGCATAGAGCGCGCCTGCCACACCCGGTGCCAGCATAGGCTCCATTGCCTCTGCCTCTCCCCCGGTCAGAAGCTCCAGACCCGGCACGCCATTGCGGATACCCTGCTCCCATTTTCTCCGGAGCTGGGCCAGGCTCTCCTTGTCATAGGTCACCAGCAAGGAGCCGCAGCGGGAAAAGGGAACTTCCAGTTTACGGCACAAATCATCAAAAGAGGCATTTCCACGAACCGTCAATTCCGCCTTCCGGGAACCGGTTTTGTTGTCATATCCCGCATAGACGATGGCAGAGTTTGCCCGGGTAATGCCTGTACAGATATCCAATTCCTTTTCAATCAGCACGACAGACAAATTCCAGCGCATCAGATTCCGGGCCGCAAAGCAGCCCAGAATCCCTCCTCCAATAACCGCAACATCTACGCTTTTCATAGGGGGATAATCTGTCCGGGGTTATCCACGGTATAGCCGCCGAGGGACAGGATTTTTTTCCGGAACGCATCGCTCTTCAGGATGTGCAAAAGCGCCTGAACCATAGGGGTATCCCAAGCATGGTCAGGGACAATGAGGTCATACTCCTCAATACAGATGGGGATAAAGTCCAGATCATAGAGCTTTGCCGCGGAGTAGATGCCCATACCGACATCAGCACTGCCGCTGGCGATCTGGGCAGCAACAGAAGTGTGGGTCAGTTCTTCCCGATCGTAGCCGTAGACAGAAGCAGTATCCACATTCTCCCGCATACACAAATAGTCCGCAAGGATCCGGGTGCCGGATCCCTTCTGGCGATTTACATAACGCACGCCATCCTTTGCAATATCTGCGAATTTCCGGATCTGGAGGGGATTGCCCTTTGCCACCATCAATCCCTGCTGACGACCGACACAGGAAACCAGCTTCACACCGCCTTTGGGGAAATACTTGCGAATAAATGCCTTGTTATAGCTGCCGTCAGCCGTATCCAGCAGGTGGCAGCCAGCCATGTGCGCCTCACCACGGCGGATTGCCATTATACCGCCCATGGAACCCACATGGGAGGAGCTGATATACAAGGCAGAGTCCTCCAAATGGAGCATATCTGCCAGCTCGTCCAGCAGCGGATCATGGCTGCCGATAACCACCAGCGTATTGTGCAGCTTTTCTAAAGGGCTCAGCAGGCGGACACTCACTTCCTCTCCCGCCTCGTAGCCCTCCAGTCCCTGGGGTACTTCCAGAATGCCATCGGCCTTCATAAAAGAAGAAACCACGCCGCTGCCCCGGCTCAGGGGGCTGGCCATCAGCCTGCCGCCTACGCAGCCCATGCGAACACGGACAAACTCCTGATATTTCAGACCACTGACAACAGGCCGGGTAAGGGTTGCGTTCACATATTTGTCAGTGGCTGCCGGTGCTTTCAGCCAGTGGTCAATCAGGGGCTTCAGCAGCTGCTCAATGACGATGATGCCGGACACCGGATAACCGGGCACTCCAAGAATGACCTTCTCTCCCCGGCAGCCCAGAATGGCAGGCTTGCCGGGCTTGATGGCGATGCCATGGTACAGCACCTCACCCAGTTCCCGGATGACCCGAGCCGAGAAATCCTCCCGTCCTGCAGAAGAACCGGCATTGAGAATTACCATATCGCACTCGTCTGCCGCTTTGGCAACCATTTCTTTGATCTGGTCAAATTTATCCGGAACAATGGGATAGACCACCGCCTCTGCGCCCCAGGAACGCACCATTGCGGAAAAAATGGATCCATTGAATTCCAGAATATCCCCGGGCTTCGGGTCTGTACAGGGCGGGATAATCTCGTCCCCTGTGGGGATGATGCCCACCACAGGTTTGCGAATCACTTCAATTTCCAGCACACCGCCGGCAATCATCGCACCAATGGCAGCCGGGGAAACGGTCATATGGCTGGGCAAAATCATTTCCCCGGCGCATACATCCTCGCCGATCTGGCGGATATGCTGCCACGGGGCTGCGGCTGCGTGAATGGTGATGGAACCATCTCCATTCTTCACAATGTCCTCCACCATGATGACTGCATCCTTGTCCTCCGGAATCGGGTCGCCGGTGTCCAGCACAAGAAACTGGTCCGGCTTTAGAGTAACAGGGGTCGTTTCCGTCGCGCCGAAGGTTTCTTTTGCGGAAACCGCCACACCATCCATGGCACTGGCAGCATAGTGCGGAGCGCAGATGTGGGCATAGACTGCCTTTGCCGTCACCCTACCGCAGCTTTCAAAGACAGGAATGGTTTCTGTCTTTGACCCAAAACCGCCGCTTACCAGCCGCTCCAGATATTCCTTCCGTGCCTGCTCAAGCGGCACATTGGTCAAATATTCAAATCCCATAAAATTACACTCCTGAAGTAATCGTTACCTGAATTTCCGCTCCCTGGGGTAAGCCTTCACAATCCCGACTGATGCAGAAATAGCCGTCGGTCCCTGCCAAAGTGGTGATAAGGCCGGATTTTCCCCGAATGGGTTGGGCATAAAGCTCGCCGCCTGTTCCTGTCAGCCGGCAGCAGTGATACTGGGCTCTGCCATGGTTGGCACTGATGCTCTCTGTAACCCTGGCAGTAACGGTATAGGCAGTCATGTCCCGATCCATCAGCCGTCCCAGCAGGGGCTGTACAAAAAGTTTTGTGATAAAGTAGGCCGCCACCGGATGCCCGGGCAGACCCACAATGGGCTTTTTCCCGGCTTTTCCCAGAATGGTTGGTTTTCCGGGCTTAATGGCAATGCCGTGAAGTAGAAGCTGGCCTGCGGATTCAATGATGCGGCAGGCGGCATCCTTCACTCCGACACTGCTGCCTCCGGACAGCAGCACGGCATCACATTCCGCAATGGCCTGATTGACCTTTTGAGAAAGCAGTGCCTCATCATCCACCACAATCCCATAGTTGACAACATGGCACCCAAATGTGGAGAGCATTGCCTCCAGCATGGGACTGTTCACGTCCCGCACCTGTCCAGGGCCGGGCTGCGCCTCCGGAGGAACCAGCTCGTCACCGGTAGAAATGACGCCCACGGTCACTTTTTTCACCACCGGCACCTGCACCCGGCCAATGGCAGCCAGCGCACCAATGTCGGCAGAAGACAGGGAGCGGCCTTTGTGCAGAATCACCTTTCCGGGATACACATCATCCCCCCGGAAAATCAGATTCATGCCCGGCGCCGCAGGTTTGGCAACACCGATGGTGCCGTCGCCGTAGTCCTCCGTATATTCCACCATCACCACACCGTCAGTACCCCTGGGCACTGCGCCGCCGGTGGGAACGGCTACACATTCCCCCTCATTCAGCAGATAGTCGGCGCCTTCGCCCATCAGCACCGTGGCCTGCAGGGGCAGGATCGCCGGGATGGCATCGCTGCAGCCAAAGGTGTCACTGGCGCGAACCGCAAAGCCATCCACTGTGGAGCGGTCAAAATCCGGCACATATTCCCGCGCCACAATATCCTCCGCCAGAACTCTGCCCACAGCCTCAGACAGTGCTACAAATTCTGCCTGTTCAAGCGGGGAAAACTCCGATTCTATCAGCGCAAGAACTTCTTCCGGCGTTTTTACATACAGCATACTAGACCTCCATAATAATCTTACCCAGGTCCCGGTAGTCATTGCCGGAGAAGTGGGTCACCTCCCTGCGGAACACAGGTGAGGACAGAATTGCAAGCATTTTGACTACAGCCGGATTTTCCAGCGATTCCTTCTGCAAAACAAGATCGAACCGTTCCTCCAGCAGTGGGATGAAGTCAAGCCCCTCCAGCTGATGCGTTATCCGCTCCGTGCCAATGGCAAGATCCGCATCCCCTGCGGCAATGGCAGATGCCATCGTAAGGTGAGAACTCATAATCTTGTCGTAGCCCTTTAGCTGTCCGGAGGGGATTTCCAGTTTTTTTAGCTGGGTATCCAGCAGGATCCTGGATGAGGAACCAACCCGGCGGTTGAGGATGGAGATGTCAGCCCGGCGCAGATCCTCCCACCCAGTTATGTGCTTGGGATTGCTTTTGCGAACATAAAAGCCCTGGGTGCGGTAGGACAGGTTCACCAGCACTGCGGACACCCCGGGCATCAGGCTTCGCACAAAGGAGGCATTGCACTCTTTTCCATCATACAGATGGCAGGCCGCAGCGTCCACCTTTCCCTGATACAGTGCCAGCAGACCTTCAAAGCTAGACAGATATGTACGACCGGCGTTGATATCCTCCTGATGAAGATAATTTGCCAAAATGTCCAGCACAACATCCTGCCCGGAGATGATCATCTCCGGCGCCTTTTCCTCAGCAGGTGTCAGCAACGTGGAGTGGGTATCGATGCGCTGCACCGGGGCAGTGGAATGCTCATGCCGGGAGCGGGCAATATAGGCATCCACATCCTCCTGCGTAAAACGAACCTTTCGCCCGATTTTATAGGAATGGATTTCTCCCTTGCGAATCAGGTCGTAAATGGTGGACTTGCTGACATGGAGAATGTCTGCAACCTCCTGGGTAGACAGGGACTGATTCTGCGCCATACTGCCGCCTCCTTGCAATCGTTTTCTATTGATTATACTTCATCTTTCCAAATTGCACAATCGCTTGGCGCAATATTTCAAGTATTTTGTGCGATTTCACGTCATTTTGTACGTCATCTCGTCGAAGTACTAAAATCTCTTCGCATAAAATGATACAGTTTCATGCGGTTTCACACAAAAATGCACATCCGCTCTTGATACCCCTGTTATTTCCACTATAATAAATATATACAAATTATAAGCTCAATTTCAAATTTTTATGGAGGTATTGCATATGACTGGCGCATACTACGAAAAAATTGCCCGCATCAATCTGACCACCGGCAAGATCAAAGTGGAACCTCTGGATCTGGAACTTGCCCACAAGTTCATTGGCGGCCGTGGTCTTGGCACCAAGATGCTCTATGACGAGGGCATTGCCACCGTCGATCCCTTGTCCCCGGAAAACAAGCTGATCTACATCACCGGTCCTATGACCGGCGCTGCCGCCCCTTCCACAGGCCGCTACATGGTCTGCACAAAGTCCCCCCTTACCGGCATGATTGCCTGCTCCAACTCCGGCGGTATCTGGGGTGCCAAGCTGAAGTACGCCGGTTGGGATGCCATCATTGTGGAAGGTGAAGCTCCCGACTGGACCTACATCAACATTGACGACGATAAGATTGAGCTGCTGGATGCCCGGGAATATGTAGGTGTCATGAGCGAAGCCATTGACGAGCAGCTCAAGGCAAAGCACGGTGCTGACGTTTCCGTTCTGAACATCGGCCCCGCCGGTGAGAAGAAGGTGCTGCTTGCCGCCATTATGAACGATAAGGACCGTGCCGCCGGTCGTTCCGGTGTCGGTGCTGTCATGGGCAGCAAGAAGCTGAAAGCCATCGTGGTCAAGGCAACCCGCAAAAAACTGGACAACATTGCAGACCTGGATGCCCTGAAGGTGGCAGCCAAAAACGCTATGGATGTTCTGAAGGCCAACCCCGTTACCGGTTCCGGCCTGCGGCAACTGGGTACCGCTGTTCTCGTGAACATTGTCAACAACATCGGTGCTTTCCCCACCAAGAACTGGCAGGAAAGCTATTACGACAAGGGTGACGATATCTCCGGCGAAACTCTGGCTGAGAAATACCTGGTCAAGCCCGGTGCCTGCCATCGCTGCCCCATCGCTTGCGGCCGCGTGGTCAATGTCAATGGCAAGGTCGTCGGCGGTCCTGAATACGAGCCCCTGTGGGCCTATGGCGGCAACTGCGGCAACAATGATCTGAACGTCATCGATGAGTGCAATATGCTCTGCAACGAGTATGGTCTGGATGCTATTTCCGTCCCCTGCACCATCGCCGCTGCCATGGAGCTGTACCAGAGAGGCTACATCAAGGAGGAAGAGTGCGCCGATGTACCTCTGGAATGGGGTTCCACCAGGGCATTGGTGGAGTGGACCAAGCGTATGGGCAATCCTGAAACCGAGCTTGACTGGCTGATGAGCTCCGGCTCCGCCCGCCTGTGTGAGCACTATGGCCATCCCGAATACTCCATGAGCGTTAAGAAGCAGGAAATGCCCGCTTACGACGCCCGTGCCATTCAGGGCATCGGCATTACCTACGCCACCTCTAACCGTGGCGGCTGCCATGTCCGTGGCTACATGATCTCTCCCGAAGTTCTGGGTCTGCCCCAGCAGCTGGATCGTACCGTTACCAACGAAAAGGCAGCTTGGGCCAAGACCTTCCAGGATCTGACAGCTGTCATCGACTCCATGGGTCACTGTCTGTTTACCTCCTTCGCCATGGGCGCCAAGGAGTACACCGACCTGCTGAACGCCGCCACCGGCACCAACTGGACCATCGAACAGGTTCTGGAGATTGGCGACCGTATCTACAACATCGAGAGAATGTTCAACAAGGCTGCCGGTATGAAGCCTGAGGACGATCGTCTGCCCAAGCGGCTGCTGGAAGAGCCCGTTGTAAACGGCCCATCCACCGGTATGACCTCCAAGCTGCCTCTGACTCTGCCCGAATACTACGAAGCTCGTGGCTGGGTCAACGCATTCCCCACCGATGAAACCCTGAAGAAACTGGGTCTGGACGAGTGTGTTGGCAAATGATACTATATAATTAATGGGGAGGGGCAAGTCCCCTCCCCGATTTCTTTTGCAAAGGAGAATTTTCATGATTGAAGTTCGCGTTTTTGCAACCTTGCGCCAAGGCAGGGATAAAGTCACGCTGCTATCGCCGGAGGGTATCGCCTGTGCTGGAGATATTCTTGACCGGATGAACATTCCCCAAGAAGAAGTGTCTATTCTGCTCATCAACGGTTTTCATCACAAGCCGGAATCGGAAGTGAAGGACGGGGACATCGTGGCTCTGTTTCCCCCGGTGGGAGGTGGCTGAACGATGGATCCCAGATATGCGCGCAATGTCCCCGCCCTGAGCGAAGCGGAATGCGAGCTGCTTCGGCGCAAACGTGTTCTGGTGGTTGGCTGCGGCGGTCTGGGCGGGCATCTCATCGATATGCTTGCCCGCATTGGCATAGGCTCTCTGCGGGTGGTGGACGGTGATGCATTTGAGCCCTCCAATCTGAACCGTCAGCTGTTGTCCGAAGTTTCCTTGCTGGGCGTTGGGAAAGCACAGACCGCCGCGGAAAGAGTCCGGCGTGTGAATCCCAATGTTGCGGTTCATGCCGTGGGGGAATTTCTTACGGAAGAAAACGCAGCCGCCCTTCTTACAGACTGTGATGCGGTTCTGGACGGTCTGGACAATATCCAGTCACGGCAAATCCTCGCGAATGCCTGTGAACGTGCTGGAATTCCCCTGATCTACGGTGCCGTCAACGGCTGGGTCGCCCAGGCCGCAATCTCCTGCCCCGGCGATCATTTGATAGACTTACTGTACCCCGACGGGGCTGCACTCAAAAATAAGAGCGTTCTGAGCTTCACTCCCGCCCTGTGCGCCTCTATGCAGGTTTCCCTGTGCGTAAAGTTTCTCACCGACCGCCCCGTCAGAACCGGAACACTGTATTTTTTTGACTTACTGAATCAGGAATTCGAGGTCATCCCCATGACATAAGCGCCAGACAGAACACTGCTTCCAGGATTCTATGGTTGGTTGCAGCGTTCATCTAACACTTCTGCATACGGATATCTCTGTAACGTACTGATTGGAAAATAGAACGACAGAGTGTTATGAAACCCACCTCTCCCTTTTTTCCTCTCCGGATTTCTCCCTATACAAAGAAAAGTGTCCATTTTCTATCAGGCGGTTTTATCCTCAAAAAAAGCACCGAAACATGACAATAAAGAAGCCCCGTACCACTTTAATGGCGTGGTGCTGGGCTTTTTCTGATTACAGCGATTTTCAGCGGGTGAAGCAATGTGCTGTTTTTACTACGCCCGATTTTAGCACGGCGTTTTTACTGCCTCATAGTCAATTCACTCAACAATTAAACCAAAGTGCCGCAACGCATCCTTGATCGCCTTGACCTTCTCAGGCGGGCAGGAATGATACTCATGTTTTCTCTACTCCACTGCGTTCGGCGCTTTGTGCATATCCAGTCCGACCATACGCTTGACCTCGCCGGTTTCCACTTCCATTCTGACCTCAACCGTCAGTGGATTTGTTTCCCGTGACAAGAGGACCACCGTCTCGACTGTTGTTTCAGTTTCCAAGGGAAGTTCTTTCACTTCCTCGCCATCAATAGGCACAGGGAAATTGAATACAATCTTCTTTATCCAGCTTCCGTCTTTTCTCTTTTCCGGGAACATCT
>JAGTTP010000001.1:1120821-1491807 GCA_018223365.1 Clostridiaceae bacterium Marseille-Q4145 | reverse complement strand
GCACATAGTCCTTAATCTGGGTGTAGGTTGCCCCATCTTGAAATTCGGACATATCCATATCTTCCAAAGAGAACTCAACCCGAATCTTTTTCGAGTCGACCTCACCCTTGGAAAGCAAGACAACCGTCTCTACATTGGCTGACCACGGGAACATATCCACGCAGCAAGCTTTCACCAAATGGTAACCACTCTCCTGCAGCATCTCCAGATCTCTTGCCAGACTGGTAGGTTTGCAGGAGATGTAGACCATACGCTCCACACCATAATTGATAATCTTTCTCAGTGCTTTTGGGTTGATGCCATCTCGCGGCGGGTCCAGCACGATAAAATCCGGACGTTCTTCGATGCTATCCAGCATCTTCAGCACATCACCTGCCAGGAATTCACAGTTGGTAAGCCCATTAAGCTTTGCATTTTCTCCTGCCGCCTTTACCGCTTCTTCGACTATTTCCACGCCGATCACTTTCTTTGCCACCGGAGCAAGAATCTGTGCAATCGTACCAGTTCCACTATAAAGATCGAAAATAACCTGATCCTTCGTCTCGCCCACATAAGATCTTGCCGCATCATAGAGCACCTCCGCTCCCAGCGAATTGGTCTGGAAGAAGGAGAAGGTAGAAATACGGAATTTCAGTCCCAGCAGTTCCTCATAAAAATAATCCTGTCCATAGAGGATGTCTGTCCGATCACTCTGTACCACATCTGCCAGACTGTCATTGAACGTATGAAGAATTCCTGCAAATTTTCCTTTCAGCGGAAGTGCCAACAGGCGCTCTTTCCATTCATTCAGATCCGGCTCCATCTGGGAGGTCGTCACCAGGGACAGAAGCATTTCTCCGGTCTTCACGGCTTTTCTCACCAGCAGATGGCGAAGATATCCCTGATGAGACAATTTATGGTAGAACGGAATTTCTTTTTCCGTAAAATAAGCAAGGGTCTCTTTTAATACTGCCCTGAAATCTTCATCTGCAATCCGGCAGCCATCTACCGTCACAATGTCATAAAAACTGCCTCTTTTGTGCATACCAAGAGCCAGTGGTCCGTCTTTTACTTCATCTCCGAAGGAGAACTCCATCTTGTTCCGGTAATCGTAATGACTGGGACTTTCCTTGATCCCTTCAAACTCATATTCATAGCCAAAGGGCGCCACTGCCTGATCCAACAGTTCCTTTACCTGGTTTTTCTTCAGATCCAGCTGTGTCTCATAGGGCAGATTCTGATAAGTACATCCGCCGCAGTCTGCAAAATGAGGACATACCGGCTCACATTCCAGAGAAGATTTTTCCAGGACCTCCAGGATACGGCCTTCTGCCTTTCCGCTTCTCACTTTATTTACAGAGAATCGCACCTTCTGACCCGGCACTCCGTTTTTTACTACAACTGTTTTTCCATCCACCTGAATATGACATTTATTCGGAAACGCTACTTTTTCAATGGTTCCTTCGTAAATCTGTCCTTTTTTCATCTTTGCATTCCTTTCTTTCCTGTGCTTCCATCCCAAGTTCTATTCACAAAATAAGCCCCTTCCACCCAACCACTGCACGCACCTGAACGTGCTAATCGGACAGAAGGAGCTTATCTGTACATCACTTATAAGTCATGCCGAATTCTTACTCTTCCGTATCGTCTCCGTCTTCTTCCTCTTCGTCGTCCTCATCATCAAAGTAATCATCGTCAAAATCGTCGTCGAAGTCCTCATCAAAATCTTCCAGATAATCCGGTGTAAAGAAACGGTATACTGCATAAGCAATACCCGCCACTGCAAGTACGGCAGCAATGGTAATTCCTACCCACATCAGAATGTTGCTTTTCTTCTCTTCTTCCTTCTTAATGTGAAGCAGTTCCCCCAACAGTTCATTCGTTTTTGCTGAATTAATTAAATCCTCTACACGGTTCATGGCGGATCCCTCTTTTCTTCTTAATTATTATCCAGTATATCATATTTTTGTATCATTTGCAATTTTCACTTATGATATGCATTACACTTTTTTCAGTTTCGCGAAAGATGCAAACATTCGTTTGACACCATAATTGTCAAACTCTACTTTTACCTCAAAATCTCTGCCGCCATCAGCAATTTCCAGCACCGTTCCCTGTCCGAATTTGATATGGGATACCCGGTCACCTACCGTATAATCCAGACTGTCTGCCTTCACAACCTTAAACTGACTGGGATCAAAGGTCTTTGTCTTAAATGCTTCCTTTGCTTTCTGATACGGTGTATCCTTTGGTGGTACCTGCACCTTGGGAGCCGGAGGTACAACGCTCTTCTTACCAAGGAGTTCTGGCGGAATCTCCCGAATAAAACGTGAAATATTGTTATACTGATTCTCGCCCCGGATCATCCGGACTCTGGCACAGGTAAGGGTTAGTTCTTTCATGGCACGGGTAATTCCCACATAACAGAGTCTTCGTTCTTCTTCAATCTCCTCCGTAGGATTGTCCGCCGCAATGGACATATAGCTGGGGAACAGGCCGTCCTCCATGCCTGCCAGAAATACATAGGGGAATTCCAGTCCTTTTGCACTGTGGAGCGTCATGAGCAGTACCCGGTTATCGCTCTCTTCCAGGCTGTCAATATCTGCCACCAGCGCTACTTCCTCCAGAAATCCACTTAAGGTCGGATGCTCCTCTCCTTCTTCGTAAGAAACCGCCTTGCTGATAAACTCGTCAATATTTTCCAGACGCGCCTTTGCCTCATCCGTATCTTCCTCTTTCAGTTCCTGGCTGTATCCGGTCCGGTCCAGAATCTCTTCAATCAGTTCTTCCAGGCTCATATCAGCCAGACGGAGACGCAGCTCATGAATCAGTGTCACAAAAGGCTGTATTTTTATGGATGCCCTTCCAAGCCCTGGAACATGCTCTGCATCTTCCAACGCCTCAAAGAAACTCATACCCATGTCTTCCGCATAACTCTGCACCTTATTCAGTGACACATTTCCAATACCACGCTTCGGCACATTGATAATTCTGCGGACAGCCAGGTCATCTTTTCCGTTATCGATGGTTTTCAGATAAGCCAATATATCCTTAATCTCTTTCCGGGAATAGAAATTCACTCCTCCAATGAGTTTATATGGAATATTGGCATATAAAAATTTTTCCTCAAAAAGACGGGACTGGGCATTGGTACGGTACAATACTGCAAAGTCTTTGTACTCCCCTTCCCCATTTCTCACTTTTTTACGGATCTCCCCCGCCACATATTCAGCCTCATCATAACCAGTCTGGAACTGCTGGAAAAATACCGGCTCTCCTTCTCCGTTCTCTGTCCAGAGCGCCTTCTCCTTTCGTCCACGGTTATGGGCAATCACTGCATTGGCCGTATCCAGAATGTGTTTGGTAGAACGGTAATTCTGCTCCAGTTTTACCACCCTCGCATCGGGAAATACCTCTTCGAAATCCAGAATATTTTTAATATTTGCCCCGCGGAATTTGTAAATGGACTGGTCATCATCACCTACTACGCAAAGATTGTGATATTTCTTTGCCAGAATACTGATCAGCTTAAACTGTACCGTATTGGTATCCTGATACTCATCCACCATGATATAGCGAAAACGTTCCTGATAAGATTCCAGCACATCCGGGCAGCTCTGGAAAAGCTCTACCGTTTTTACCAGCAGGTCATCAAAATCCAATGCGTTATTTTTCTTCAGTTCTTTCTGATATTCCAGATAAGCCTGAGCCATCTTCTCCATCCGAAAATCGCCTCTGACCTGCAGCTGAAACTCATTAGGCGAAATATATTCATTCTTTGCGTTGGAAATGACACTTAGTACCGCCCGTTCCTTATAAAGCTTCGGATCCAGCTCCAGACGTCTGCAAACGTCCTTCATTACCGTCTTCTGATCCTCCGTATCATAAATCGTAAAATTGGTGTCATATCCCAGTCGGTCAATATACCGGCGTAATATCCGTACGCAGGCAGAATGGAAGGTACTGACCCACACACTCTCGGAACCATATCCCACAATACGATCCACACGTTCCCGCATCTCCCCCGCCGCCTTATTCGTAAAGGTAATGGCAAGAATATTCCACGGATTCACTCCGCAGTCTTCAATCAAATGAGCAATTCTGTAGGTCAGGACCCTTGTCTTTCCCGATCCTGCACCTGCCAGAATCAGAAGCGGACCTTCCGTACACTGAACCGCCTCCTGTTGTTCTTTATTTAATGTTCCCGGATCACTCATATGGGATCCTCCTTTGTCCGTCTACTTTTTTCATAACTATAGCATAAGAACAGGTGTTTGACAATTGCTTTCCCCTGGCAAAGCCTCTATAATAAAAAGTAGTTTTCAGAAAGGATTTTCCCATATGTATCAGAAGCTCAAACGAATTCTGGCTCTTGGAGCCGTCATTATTATTTTACTCTTATATGCAGCCACCTTTGTACTTTCCCTGCTTCCGGGCGATCGGGCGAAAGATCTTCTCATGGTGTCCATCGTAGCTACTGTAGTTATCCCGGTACTTCTCTACATCTATCTGTGGCTGTTCCGTCTCTTCAAAGGTGATAACAAGGATCAGGACGATCCGGAAAAATAAGCCGCCGCACACAAACATTGCTTTTGCATATATTACACTATAAATTTCTGCAAAAGGAATGAGACTATGAAAAAATGGATTTCTGTCTTTCTGTCCGCATTGGCTGTACTGAGTCTTACGGCCTGCGGCGGGCAGAAGACCTCACAGACTTCTTCTCTTACCCCGGTCACGTTAAATGAAGTGGCACATTCTATTTTCTATGCTCCCCAGTACGTAGCAATCGAAAACGGTTATTTCAAGGACGAGGGAATCGATCTGACCCTGGTCACCGGTTTTGGCGCTGATAAGACTGCCACCGCCGTTGTATCTGGCGAAGCGGATATTGGTTTTATGGGAAGCGAATCTTCTATTTACATTTACAATCAAAATCCCGACGATTATCTGGTGAATTTTGCTCAGCTGACCCAGCGGGCCGGAAATTTTCTCGTTGCCAGAACTAATTCAGACACCTTCCAATGGACTGATTTGAAAGGAACCTATGTGTATGGCGGTCGGGCAGGTGGAATGCCGGAAATGGTATTTGAATACATTCTTAAAAAGAATGGAATTGATCCGGCTGTTGATCTAACCATCGATCAGAGTATTGATTTTGGTTCTACCGCTGCTGCCTTTACCGGAAATGGTTCTCCGGCTGATTATACAGTCGAATTTGAGCCTGCTGCCACTACACTGGAGCAGGAAGGAAAAGGCTATGTCGTTGCTTCTCTCGGCGAAGCCTCCGGCTATGTGCCTTACACAGCTTACAGTGTGAAACAGAGCTATTTATCTGCTCATCCCGACATTCTGCAGGCCTTCACCAATGCACTGCAGAAAGGAATGGATTATGTCCAGACCCATACTCCCGAGGAAATCGCGAAAGTCATCCAGCCTCAGTTCGCAGAGACTGATCTTGATACCATCACAGCTATCGTCACCCGGTATTATGAACAGGATACCTGGAAAAAAGATCTGATCTTTGAGCAGAGCAGCTTTGATCTTCTTCAAAATATTCTAAAAGAAGCAGGGGAACTGCCTGCATGGACACCTTATGAAGATTTGGTAATCACTACCTTTGCTGCAGAAGCTTCTAAATCCGCCCACTAATCTTCCAAAATGCTGATCCAAGCTTGATGTTTTCTCTGTTTGGATTTTCATGTAGTTTTAATAACCATATCACTTGACTTTCTTTTCCGTATCTATTATAATTATTTTGATAATCAAAACATTATACAAAGGGCAAGCGCCCGGAAAAGAGTACTTATGAACATTAAACCGTTACAAATTGGAAATAAAGTCGCAAAGCTTCCACTGATTCAGGGCGGCATGGGCGTTGGTGTCAGCCTGTCCAGACTGGCAGGCGCTGTGGCAAAAGCCGGTGGAGTCGGCATTATCTCCACCGCACAGATTGGATTTGAGGAACCGGATTTCGCAGAAGATTCCAAAACCGCCAACCTGCGTGCCATGAGACAGGAACTGGAAAAGGCAAGAACCATCGCACAGGATATAGACGGCAGCTGTCCGGGACTGGTGGGATTCAACATTATGGTCGCCACCCGTGATTATGAAGATTATGTGAGAACCGCCGCCGAGGCCGGAGCCGATGTAATCATTTCCGGAGCAGGTCTCCCGGTGGATATGCCTGCTTATGTAGAAGGGACTGATACTAAAATTGCCCCCATTGTCTCCTCTGAAAAAGCAGCACGGATTATTCTGAAACGGTGGGATAAACGTTTTCACCGTACCGCAGATTTTCTTGTCATTGAAGGAGCCCACGCCGGAGGTCATCTGGGTTTTTCCAGAGAGCAGCTCACGCACCTCTATGAACCCGACTATGATCGACAGTATGAGGAAGAAATCCGGAATATTATCGCCTGTGCCAACGAATACGCAGCGAAATACGACACCTCCATCCCGGTTATCATGGCAGGCGGTATCATGAATGGCCGTCAGACGCGCCACATGCTGGAGCTTGGCGCTGCCGGAATCCAGGTGGCTACGCCCTTCGTCGCCACCGAGGAATGCGATGCCGCAGATGCATTTAAACAGGCTTACGTAAATGCCCGCCCGAAAGATATTGAGATCGTCACAAGTCCGGTCGGCATGCCGGCAAGAGCCATTCATAATCCTTTCCTTGAGAAGATTGCCCTTGGCAAAGAAACCATCACAAAATGCTACCGCTGTCTGGAAAAATGTAATCCAAAAGAAACACCTTACTGTATCACTCAGGCATTGATCCGTGCTGTCCGGGGAGATGTGGAACATGGTCTCATTTTCTGTGGAGATAATGCCGCATATCTTGATCACATCAGCACTGTACCAGAGGTGATTGCCTCACTCTTTGCATAATAAAACAGCCGGATATGCAGTTTTATGCATATCCGGCCTTTTCATACTCTATACTTCTTCAAAGTCTTCTTCACGTAAAATGGTATTTCCATCTTCGTCCATATTCTTTTTTGTCATCTTCGCAAAGAAACGCTTCATACCGCCTTTCTCTGAATGTTCCATGGCTTCGTCCAAAATTTCCTTTACTTCGGTGACTGTCACATTATTATCCAGTGTCTGGCGTGATCCAATCCTGTCATATAATGCCAGTACCGCAAATTCATCCAGTGAATATCCATTTTCCGTTGCATAAGATTTTGCAAAGTTCACCAGTTCCTCATTGGAAAACACTGGGACTTCCACCCTGTAGTCAAATTTGGAGGCAAAATTCTTGTTTTTCAGGAAAATCTTCTGAATATCTTCCTCTGTTCCTTCTAAAATAATTAGCAGTCCTCCGGTGTCACCTTCCATGGCAAGGCTGAGCGCCATAAGTGTGCTGCTCTCCAGACCACCTGCATTCTCAATAATCAGTGCTCCACCCTTCAACTTGGAAAGCACTTCCTGAATATCCTTGGAATTCAGCTTGGAGCCACTGATTTTTGCCAGTTTATGTCCCTCCAGCCGATTTTCTTTCTGAAATGCCTTTACAATGTCGATTGCCAGCGTCGTCTTTCCATTTCCTTTGGAACCGGTAATTACCACATTCCCTTTAGAAGAATTATTCCTGGCTGATGGCGCCTCTCCTTTCAGAAGTCCGGATAGCTGCTTGCCCATTCCTTTTACTGTTGCAAAATAAGAAAATACTCTGGCCTGTTCTCTGGAAAGATGACCTGCACGCACTGCCAATTCCGCCACTTTCAGGGACATGGTATTTTGCAGATCCTGAATCATATTGAGAGAAGCCGTTTCAGAAGACACTTTCTCAGGTTCTGGTTTCACTTCCGTTACAGGCGCCTGTTGCTCCTGAATCTGCTCTGTGAGGTCTTCCAGCGCCTCGCCCTCTTCCCCCGGCACTTGCGGATGTTCGATATCAGAGGAGACCTCATCTTCGGTCATCATCGGAACAGATTGTTCCTTCTTCTCTTTTTCGATCTCATTGAGAAGATCCCGCACATCCTGCGGAATTTCTTCGGACTCTCCCGAAATCAGTTTCATCAGTTCCGCGGTTCTCTGCATTACCTGTGCTTTACGCTCTTCTTCCTGCTTTGCAGTGGCTTCCAGTCTTGCCTCCGTCTCTGCTTTTTTCTGTTCCCATTCAGCGAGCACATCCGGGATTGTCAGAAGCTCATCAGCTGGCTCTTCTTCCTCCGGTAATACATCCTCAAGAGATTCCAGTTCCGGCAGGTCATCTTCCAGTTCCGGCAGATCGTCAATCTCCTGAGTTTCCGGTTCCGGCAGATCATCAACCTCTGGAGTTTCCAGTTCCGGCAGATCATCAATCTCCGGGATTTCTGGTTCCGGCAGATCATCAATCTCCGGGGTTTCCAGTTCCGGCAGATCGTCAATCTCCAGAGTTTCCAGTTCCGGTAAGTCATCTTCCAGTTCCGGCAGATCCACTTCTTCCACATCCGTTTCTTCTATGGTTTTCTCTTTGTTTGCATCAAGATCCAGATCCGGAACTTCAATTTCTTCTCCTGGCTGCAAAATTTCGTCCAGATTTGCTGCCAGTTCTGCCTGGAGATTCATGGTGCTGAATTTATCTGCATTGAAATCAACTTCTGTTCCTTCAAAATCATCTTCCGATACCATCGGTTTATCAGAATGCTCATACTTTTCCTGCTGTGCAGCAGTAAGTGGTACATACTGCATTTTCAATTCCATGGCTTTTCTAACATACTCGCCTTCACTGAACCAGAGAATCAGTTCATCGCACTCCCGGACACACTCGTCTGTCATCCCTGCCTGTGCATAGAGGGAGGCCAGTTCATATGCCCATTTTTCCTGATATTCATGAGCTTTATAATCTTTCAGAATCCGGATCTGATCTTCTATGGCAGAGCCCCGTTCCCGGTAGATCTGATATTTCAAAATATAGCGGCTCTGATCATGGGGAGCAACCTTTACAAATTCCCGATACAGGGAAATTGCTTCCGGAAACTGATGCATCTTTGTCGCGATCTCTGTCATCTTATACAGCAGCATCCGGCCTACAGATGCCTTATCATAAGCAATATTCAAAATCTCCATGCAGTCTTCATAACGTTCCATGGCTTCATATACATCACTTACAATATACAACATATTCAGATTCTTTACCCGCCGCCAGTCAATGGTGTCAGCAATCTTGGCAGCCGTCTCATAGTCCTTTTTGCCTGCCAGCTTTTCTATCTGTTCCGCCTTCAGGCGATACTCATACTTATCCAATGTTGGACGCCCTCTTTTCCTATACTTCTACCACTCTGGAACAAGCTACAGCCAGACAGCCATCTCCAATATGGCATGCTACGCTCAATGACAGCTCATCTACTCTCTGAACTTGATATCCTGGGAATTCTGCTTCTAACTCTTTTACAAATTCCAGCGCGGCTTCTTTATTATTCGTATGAGCAACATCAAGCCGCATCTGTTGTCCTGCAAAACGATTTTCCAGGTCACTGCGAATGGCGTCAATCATGGTACGCTTTGCCGCATTCATAGTACGTACTTTTGCAAAAGCATCCAGCTTTTCACCATGAATCTGAAGTACCGGTTTCAATCTGAGCATCGTACCAAGGGCTGCAGCTGCTGGTGTGATTCTGCCGCCTTTTTTCAGATATTTTAAAGTTGTTACCGTAACATAAATACTGGACCGTAGTGCTTCTTTTTCCAGTACTTCCTTTACCTCAGCAGCCGTCTTTCCTGCTGCAATTAATTTCTGTGCATCTGCTATAGAAGCAATCTGGGTAATGGAAACACGCTGGTTATTAACCACCTGTACTTTTCCATCATAATCATCTGCCAGCATCATGGCTGTCTGGCAGCTTCCGCTTAAACCACTGGACATGGGAATATGCACAATCTCATCATACTCTTTCAAAACCTCCTCCCACAGTTTCATGACTGAAGCTGGAGATGGCTGAGAGGTAGCTACATCAGCATCTTCTTTTAAAAACTCATAGAACTTCTCTGGAAGGAGATCCACTCCGTCCAGATATTCCTTTCCGTTAATCAAAAAGGGCATCGGAAGGACAAAAATTCCCATCTCCTTTGCTTCTTTCTGGCTGATTCCACTGTTGCTGTCGGTTACAATTGCTATTTTACTCATACGATTATTATCCTCTTCTATAATTTTTCCCAGCAGAAATAACAATGATAATGCTGGCGGCTTCCTGCCGGAATAAAATTTTCCGCTCCGCAGTAAGCACATTTGATCCGCTCCATTCCAGAAGGAATTCCAGGCTCGTAATCACCTCGACGTCCGATTCTGTCCGGCTTTCCTTTCGAATAGGCAGCTTCATAGTGACAATTGTCTCTGGCTGCCTGTCGATCCATCTTTCTCTCCTTTGGACGCGGCTGATTGGGTTTTGCTGTAGGTTTTAATTTTTCGACCATGGGACAGACTGGCTTGTTCGGCGTCGGTGTTCTTCTCTCCGGCACTCTTTCTTCCGAATGATTCTGTCCCTTTGCGAGCCTGTTCTGCTTTCCAATTCTAGAAAGAATAAAAAATATCACAACGGTGATAATTATTTCCATATCATTTCCTCCTGGCTCTCTGAGCATAAAAACCCATACTTTGGTTTATTATAGCAAAAGCCATTCCAGAAAACAAGAATGGCAGAAGCCTTTTTACAGGTTTCTGCCATTCTTTCGATTTTTTCACTTTTTCATTTTAGAATCAAATATCAGACTTGCGAAATAGCCAAATACCAGCGCCGCACAGGTGCCGGCGGAGCCGGCGGTAAGTCCGCCCTTGAAGATTCCCAGAAGTCCTTCTTCCATGACCGCTTCTTTAACCCCTTTCCACAGCACATTGCCAAATCCCAGCAATGGTACACTGGCTCCTGCACCGGCATATTTTTGAAATGGCTCGTATAGTCCGACTGCCCCAAGCACAGCGCCTGTACATACCAAAAGTACCATAATCCGCCCCGGCATAAGTTTTGTCTTCTCCATCAGAATCTGTGTCAGGGCGCAGATCACCCCACCGACCCAGAATGCATTGATATAATCCATGAAAAACCACTCCTTTCTAACAGTATGAGAGACTTTTCAAAAAATATGTAATTTTCCAAAAATAATGCTTGCATTTTTGTTTTGATTGTGTTAAAGTAAGCAAGTCGACGAAATGCGGCATTAAAAATGGTGGATTGGTCAAGCGGTTAAGACGCCGCCCTCTCACGGCGGAAACAGGGGTTCGATTCCCCTATCCACTGCTTTATATCGAATATTTGTTAAAACCGTATGGTGGATTGGTCAAGCGGTTAAGACGCCGCCCTCTCACGGCGGAAACAGGGGTTCGATTCCCCTATCCACTGCTTTATGAACTGTGTATGATTTCATACACAGTTTTCTTTTTGTCTTTTTCCATTTTTACAAAAACAAAAGCTGCGAAACCTTTTCGGATTTCACAGCTTTTTTCTATTTCGCCTTTTTATGCTGCTGACGTTGTATTTTTGAAAATCACACCTTTATACCGTGCCAGTACACACAGCAGTACGGTTCCCATAATGCTTGCTGTCAGGATCTCACCAAGACCTACCGTCACCATCAGGAACGGAATCGGAAGGGGTTCGCCATATCCGAATTTCAGCACCCACGGAATAACAATGGCGTTGAGAACAACCGGCGGAACGCTTGCTAGGAATTTGCTCTTTCCGCGAAGCATCCAGGTAAGATATGCCGCTGCAAGAGTGGTCAGACTTCCTGCCACCACATCCAGCAGAATACCACCGCCGAGCCCATTGGCAATGAGGCATCCAATAAAGAGTCCCGGAATGGCTGCCGGAGTGAAGAAGGGCAGCACCGTCAGTGCCTCTGCCACACGGGTCTGAATTGCACCGTAGCTGATCGGCTCAAATACCAGACAGAGCACCACGTAGATTGCTGCAATCATAGCAGCCTGGGTCATAAAAAGTACCTTGTTGTTTGTTTTCATATTCTGTTTTCTCCTTTAGTTTTGTTTTACGAGTGGAAGGTCACGAACACTCGGCACATTTTAAGGCGGTGACCGCCTTGAAAGCCCTGTACGACCTTGTTTTTATGGGCTTTACAACGGCTCATAGAATACCATATACACCCTCAATTTGTCAAGACCGGACCTTTTCTTGTAAAAAGCCCTCGATTTTCCGTATTTCTTCAGAATTATTCAGCTTTCCCCTCTTGAGTTCTTCTTTTTCATATGCTATCATACCGTGAACAGAAAGCTTTTTTACATCAGAGGAGGTCTTTCATGTCTGTTAAATTAAAGGACTTTGTTAAGAAATATCCTTATATATGGGCTGTTTCTTATTTTATTATTTATATGATCTGGTTTGTCTGGCTGGAAAGCCGGGCAAACGAACCTTACCACGTGATTCATTTTCCGCTGGATGATTATATTCCGTTCTGTGAATATTTTATTATTCCTTACCTGCTGTGGTTTGCATATATTGCAGCTGTGTACGTGTGGATGTTCTTACATGACCGAAAACAGTTTTTCCGCTATATTTCTTTTATTTATACAGGAATGACACTGTTTCTCATCATTTCCACCATTTACCCTAACGGACATCTGCTCCGTCCGCTGGAATTTGACCGGGACAATATTTTCATCAAACTGGTGTGTTTTATTTACTGGGCAGATACATCTACGAACATTCTTCCCAGCATCCATGTATTCAACTCCATAGGGGCACATATGGCTGTTATGCACAGCCCGGAGTTGCTGCAAAAAAAGTGGACCGTCCGACTTTCACGCATCCTGTGCGTGTCCATCATCCTGTCCACGATGTTTATTAAACAGCATTCCTGCATTGATGTGATTCTTGGTATTTTATTTGGTATTATTATGAACCACATCGTTTACCATACAAACGTTTTAGTTAAAGCCCATGACTTTATTCGCAAGCTTATAGGCGATCACGGAAACTTTTCGTCCACCCTTGCCCGGGAGATTCATAGCACGGCCAAAGATACCGAAATATAATTTGTAGTAAAGACCTGCATCCTTTTTCTTAAGGTACTGCCACAGGTCTTTTTTCTTTGTAAGACTTTCTTCCGTACCGGAACGAATCAGCATAATAGAGGATACCGTCATCATAATATCCAGATAGCTGGTCATATATTTTCTCAGCTTTACTGGCTGAATCGTTTTCATGTCATACTGATCAATCATAATCCTGTTGACTTTGATCTGCTGATCCACACGACCAATCATAACCTGCTCATTGACTGACTGATCTGCTCTGCCAATGAAGTAATGATACAAATCAATATCCATATAATAAAGCGTCTTCACATAGGGCAGCGGATAATATACGAAAATGTTATCCACATAGAAGGTATGTTTCGGCAGCTCCAGTCCACATTCTTTCAACATATGGGTACGGTAAATCACAGAGTGCATAAGAATGTACTGTCCCAGACGGAAATGTTTTACATCTCTCCAGGTAAATACCTCATCTAACGGGAATGCCGATGCATAGCGCACTGCTTTTTTATGTTTTGCTCCCTGCTTGTCATAAATATAGTTGCAGATCATCATATCCGGTGCATTTCCCTGATGTACCAGTTCTGCCAGCTTCGCCAGCACCTTCGGATAATTATCCTTATCCAGCCAGTCATCACTGTCCACGACTTTGAAATAGAGACCGGTAGCATTTTTCAGACCGGTATTGACAGCCTGTCCGTGACCACCGTTTTCCTGATGTACCGCTTTGACAATGGTCGGATATTTGGCAGCATACTCATCTGCAATCTCTGCGGTTCTGTCTTTGGTAGAACCATCATCCACAATGATAATCTCCACCTCTTCTCCGCCCGGAAGCAGAGATTCGATGCAATTTCTCATATAACCTTCCGAATTGTAACAAGGAACTGCGATTGATAATAACTTCATTTTATACTTCTTTACCTTTCCTGTATTTTTCTTCTCCCAGTGCAATATCCAGATACTCTGCATAGGCCGCAAATGCCGCCGGAATCGGATAACTGCTCTCAGTTTCTTTTGTTTCTATAAATAAGAATCCGGAATTTTCCATATGATCTGTTTCTTCCAGACTCACAGCATACCCCGTCATATGCCATTCCACATGACTGAAAATGTGTTTTGCTCCCGCAAGCGGCAAGATTCGAAGGGGCGATAATCCCCATTCTTTCACCTGCTCCAGCACCTGCTGCTCACTTAAGTTTCCATCCAGATTTGGAAGTTCATAAAGTCCTGCCAGCAGTCCTTTTGCCGGCCGTTTCCTGATCGCTACCCGGTCTCCGTCTTTTAAAATCAGCACCGTCCGGTCTTCGATCCGACGTTCTTTCTTTGCCTTTTTCTTCGGAAGCTCGTCTACGATTCCTTCCGCTCTTGCCCGGCAGCAGAATGCCAGTGGACATTCTTCACACTTCGCCTTTCCGTTTGGCACGCAGACAATGGCTCCGATCTCAATGAGCGCCTGATTAAAATCACCCGCCCGCTCTTTGGGAATCAGCTCCCGGATCTCCGCTTCCATGGCATTTTTTACTGACTGCTTCAGCACATCCTCATAGCTTGCCTTCACTCTGGAAATGACACGCAGCACATTTCCGTCCACGGCAGGCATGGGAATGCCAAAGGCAATGGAAGAGATTGCTCCTGCTGTATAACTGCCGATCCCCGGCAATGCCAGAAGCTTTTCAAAATCTGCCGGAAATTCTCCGCTGTATTCTGTCATAATGATCTGCGCAGCCTTCTGCATATTCCGCACCCGGTTATAGTAGCCAAGCCCCTCCCAAAGTTTCAGAAGCTCGTTCTCCGGACACGCTGCCAGTGCTGACACATCCGGCAGTGCTTTCATAAAACGCTCAAAAAACGGCTTCACAGCCTCCACACGGGTCTGCTGCAACATAATCTCAGATACCCACACCCGATAAGGCGCTGTATTTTCTCTCCAGGGCAGCACACGTGCATGCCCATCATACCATGAAAGCAGCGGCATTACAATCTGTTCCAATGATGTCTCTTCTGTCATAGCGTGAACAGCTTCCCGCTTTGCTTCCCGTAATTCTTCTGTTTTTTCGTATTTCATAAAGGTTAGTATAACATAAAACCTTGATTTCTCCTACTTAATTTTATATTATGGAAAATAGTACAAATTCTTAAGAAAACCTGAATGAAGGAGATTTATATGAAAACCGATGGTATTATTTTAGATATTGATGGAACCTTATGGAATTCCACCCCCATTGTCGCAGAGGCGTGGAATGAGATTATTGAAAAGCGGGATGATATCCCGTTCCGTTTTACCGCGAAGCAGCTGACACAGCTTTTTGGCCGCCCGCTGCCGGTCATTGCCGATATGGTATTTCCATTTCTGGAAGAGAAAGAGCGCTATGACCTGATCAACGAGTGCTGCGAGCGCGAGCATGAACTTCTCCGCGCATCCACGCAGAACATCCTCTATCCGGGCGTGGCCGAGACCATGAAAGCTCTGTGTAAAAAAATCCCGCTCTTTATTGTGAGTAACTGCCAGTCTGGCTACATTGAACTCTTCCTGGAGAAAACCGGCCTTACCGACTGCATTACCGATTCTGAATGCCCCGGCGGCACCGGCCTTCCTAAAGGTCCCAATATCCGTCTTGTCGCTGACCGGAATCATCTGCAGAACCCTGTCTATGTAGGCGACATTGACGGCGACCGCCAGGCTTCCGAAGAAGCCGGTGTGAAATTCTGCCACGCCTCCTATGGATTCGGGAAAGTAGAAAGAAAAGATTATGTCATTAAAGAGTTTTCGGATCTGATGACGTTATTTGAATAAGGTTTTTACTTGCTGCTCGGTCTGCTGCAGCACTTCTTCCGTCACACCAGCCTTTGTAAGGTAATGGAGTTCATCCACGGTTCCCTGTCCATGGGGAACCAGGTAAGCTCCGGCGTCACTGCCGAGTCCAATATGCGCACCCATCCTCATCGCCTTCCGCACATTTTCCATCTGCCGTTCCAGATTCTTCTGTACTTCCTCATCCGGGAAGCGTCCGCATCCAAGCAGATTCCCCACCGGCGCGAAGGTCGGCATCCAGGCTGTTCCTTTTTCTGCCAGCAGATGCAATGTCTCTTCTTCCATGAAAAATCCATGTTCCAGACTATCAACGCCCGCTTCCAGTGTCTCATAACAGGTCTGATTGCCATTGCAATGAGCCATGACTGCCATCCCAGCATCATGTGCCGTACCGATCATTCTGCGAATTGATTCCCGGTCAAGACCATCTTCTGTCAATGTTCCCGCGTGGGCAAAATCCAGAATCCCACTGACCATAATCTTGATAAAGTCAGCGCCTTCTTCTTTCGCTCTTAGGACCAGTGCCTCATACTCCGTCCACGTATCAAAGGGCAATCCCACAATACCACCGTAATGATGACGTTTATGAATGGCAAACACCGGAGTACGGTAATCAATCCCATACTCCGGCGCCAGTTCTTTTGCTTTTTTGGACGCTCCACGCGCATCTCCGCCATCCCGCACAAAGGTTATTCCAGCGTCTTTCCATTCCTTAAGATGGGCGCGGACTGCTGCCTCGCAGACACCGTCTTTATGAAGTGCCACTGCTGCTTTATAATTGATTCCGTCCATGATTACATGGGCATGACATTCTCCGAACATTGCTTTCGCCTTCTTTTTCTATCTGTTTTTCCAGTTATGCATTTTTTTCAAAAGAAATAAAGACAAGGGAACTGATGAACAACATATACGGGTAAAACAACATTGGCAGAATATCAAATGCACTGACTGTCTCACCCAGGCCGGAAGCCGCTGAGATGGCAACCAGCATCTGTGCTCCATAAGGAAGAATTCCCTGAAAGATACAGGAAAATGTATCCAGAATAGATGCTGCTTTCTTATTGCTGATCCCATAGTTTCCCGACATTTCTTTTGCAATTGGATTTGCCATAACAATTGCGACTGTATTATTCGCGGTTGCAATATCCATCAGACCTACCAGCAGACCCATGCCAAGGAGTCCGCCTTTTCTCCCTTTAAACACTTTCTTTATCCAGTATAGCAGAGCAGCAAATCCACCATATTCTTTGATCAGTGCACAGATAGACGCTACCAGAATGGCAACCATGCTGGTTTCAAACATGCCTGCTGCCCCGTCTCCCATATTTCCAAGCAAATCCGTCGGCACGATCATCCCTGTCGCAATCATGATGATGGATCCGCTTATGATTCCTGTAATCAGTACCAGGAACACATTTAAGCCAAGAATACCTCCCGCCAGCACCAGTATATAAGGAATAGCCTGTATCAGATGATATTCTTCCTGCACAACTCCGCCACTGTAATTTTTCACAGACAGACTGTAAATAATCACCAGACTGACAATTGCTGCCGGAAGTGCAATGAAAAAGTTTTCCTTAAATTTATCTGTCATCTTACAACCCTGTCCATTACATGCGGCAATTGTCGTATCAGATATAAAGGACAGATTATCCCCAAACATTGCACCACCCATGACTGTCGCAATACAAAGCGGCAGGTCAAACCCCGATGCTCGCGACACGGCTATTCCAATCGGAGTAATTAAAGTAATGGTTCCTACGGAAGTCCCCATTGCAAGTGATACAAAACAACTTACTACAAAAAGCACCACAACCGCAAACTGAGGCGGTATCAGTGACAGAATAAAATATGCCACACTGTTTGCTGATGTTCTTCCAACAACACCCACAAAAATTCCAGCCAGCATAAATATAATGATCATGGTAATAATGTTCGGATCGCTGATTCCAACTCCCATTATTTTCAGTTTATCATTCAGGCTTAATTTCCGGTTTTGCAGACATGCAACAAGCAGTGCAAGCAAAAATATAATCACAACAGGAATTTTGTAAAATCCCATCTCGATATTCAGGCCATATTCAAACAGAATCCCCAGTCCCAGATATAAAACCACAAACACCGCGATAGGCAATAAGGCTTTTGCGTTTCTTTTTTCCATTTCTTAATCCCTCTCTACCCCTTTTATTTATCCCAAACTATACCATGCCATGATACCGCAAATGCCTTAAAAAATCAATGACTCTACTTCCAGTGAATCACTGCTTCCACCGAATCCGTATACTGATCATCAGTGATGGACTTGTAACGGGAGCCGTCATACCAGTCGGTGAAACCGTTGTCAATTTTGTAAATATTTCCAGTTTCAGTGTCCACGATGCGCTCGTAACCCAGGGTGGCGTCACTCTGCTTCTGGCTCATAATATCCTGACTCCGGTTCCGGTTTTCCCAGGAAGACATGATGCTGTCGGACATCTCACTGGCTGACTGGCTGAGAGACTGGGAGGTAGAGGCCGCCTGATTGCTCTGGGACATGGCAAAGCTCTGGAACTCCGGCGTATAATTAAGACTGCTGAGAACTTTATTCAAAGTAGGCTGCCAGTCCTGAAAGGTTCCCTTTTCTGCACTGAGGACTGTCAGATTATAGACAGAATAATATCCCATTCCCGTGCCCATGGCAAAGGGAACCACATCCGCCGTGAACATTCCCTCTCCCGCCGTGCCATCCTGCGTAAAATCAGCCCGAAGAATGGAGGGGGAAATAGCAACGCTACTCATTCCCTGAGTACTTTCAAAGCTCTCTGTCACAGAAAAATCTGCAATGTACGGTGTCTGAATATCCGCATAATCAGCAGTTGCATTCATTGCGTCTGCAAACTGTGGGAATATTTCAAAGACTCCCTGTGTCGATACATTCGTAAGAATGGGATATTTTCCAAACAAATCACTGGAAAGCGCCATCATCGCCCGGGAATTCTCATCCGGAAACATTGGCTCCATTTTCAGCATAAAGAAAATCTGATTCACCGGATTTTCCGGATCAAAAACGTGAATCGCATGAAACATACCGGTGTACATGGCAGAAGATTTCACGCTCCAGCCTTCCGGAATATTCATACTGAATTCCGTGCAACTATAAGGCACCAGTTCCTGAGCAGATGCCAGCGAAACGACTGTCCAGTTGTCCTCGACAGCGGTCTCAGTCTTCGAATCTGCCGCAGCTGCCTGTCCCTCTTCTCCATCCGGCAAGGTTTCTTCCCCCTCTTCTTCATCCGGTGCAGTCACAGCTGCCACGCTTCCCGGCCGCCCAAAGACCATCTCTGTATCGTCATTTGCCAGAATCAGCACACCATCCTCCAGCGTATAAGAATCTGCCACATCCTCCATGGTAATACTGCTGTCATCCCAGGTCAGATCATAGACCGTCCCGTCATAATCCATGGTTCCGGTACCGTCCTCCAGGAGATCCAGAGTCATGGCAGTTCCCATCTCTTCCAGATCCTCCTTGCCGACAGTCCTACCGTTATAGGTCATGCTCACAAGCTCCCATGTTCCTGCCGCAGTGTCTGCGGCAGCAGTCGTTACAGTATCCACTGCGGCATCCGTTCCCACATTTGATGCTGTGTCTGCTGCTCCGCCACAGCCGGTCAGTAAAAGCGCCGCAAGCAGCAATGCTCCTGCCTTCTTTCCATCTCGTAATCTCATCGCAGTCCCTCCTCCGTAAGATCATCCCGTATCACATTCTGAACATTCTTCCAGCCCTCTGTCTCATAACAAGTGTTATTTCTCAGCAGGTTTCCGGCTTCAAAATCCAGTATCCAGACATTTCCGTCCTCCATTTGGAAAGCAAGAGTCTCTCCGGCGTCCATGGTGCGAAGCTCTGTCTCCTCCCCGACGACAAGCTGCTTCAGAGCCTTCATACAGGCATCGATGGTAGCTGCATCGGTAATCTGCCATTCATTATGAGCCTCACCCTCCTCACTGTAGGTAAGTGCTATGGGAGTTTTCACATATTCTGCGATCTCACCCAGGGACATGGCCGGAAACTCCACCGTATTTCCCATTACATCATCCTTTCCCTTTCCATATCCGTCCACTGTATACCAGGCAGAAGTACCAGTATGGCTGGTCTCCTCATCGTCCTCCAAAATCTCATAAAGGTGAATGGTGGTCGTGCCATCGTCATTCTTCACACATTCCACCTCCGGCGCCAGAAAATTACTTTCCTTCAAATAATAAGCACGGGCCATAGCCGCCAGTTCGACACTCTGATAGGGTGCCAGAATGTCCTGCTTTTCCATTGTTGCAGAAGTATCCGGCATCCAGTCGGAAGCAAACAGGGTATAGGTTCCTGTCTGAATGTTGTCCGAATCACCTCCGGCCATCAGATCAGTGTTTCGTTCTACCGTCATAACCACCTTTTCCGGATAAAAAACGAAGTCAAATTTCGTAAAGGACGGTGTCAGATCTTCTCCCTGTTCCTGCATCACACGGGTAACTTTCTCGGAAGCTCCTTCCTCTTCTGAAAGCTCCAGATCGTAAATTACTTCCTCATATTCTTCAGACCCCGACTGAAAAAAGCAATGAAGCCGAATATCATTCCGAGTTTCCAGAATGTATTTTTTCTGTCCGTTCTCTTCGGTGTAAGCAAAGCCGTTATAGGCTTCCAGCCGGGGAGCTTCCTTTTTTGCGGCGATTCCGCAACTGCAAAGCAGTCCTGCTGCCAGCAGAACGAAAAGCATTCTGTAATGATGTTTCTTTTTCATCCTCCATTCCTCCTGTGATATCGATAGTAAAACTGAACCAGTCCGATTCTGGACTTTGTTCCGGTTTTCTCATTAAGGCTGGCAATATGCCGATACAGTGCTGCTCTGGAAATCATCAGTGTCTCCGCAATGTCCTGAACGTTTTCATCAGATACCAGCAGCACCTCCAGCACCTCTTTTTCCCGCTCTGTCAGAGAAAACGACACAGCAAACATTTCCAGACTTTCTTCCTCTCCAGGCTTTGTCCCGCTGCTCTCCGGTTCTTTCTTTTCCTGCATGTACATAGCATTACTGTAAATAAAAAATGCAATGCTGATCAAAACAAATAGCACCAGCAGCATACCATCCCGCAGCATCTGGTTTTCTGACCGTATGAGCCGAAGTGACAGTGATCCTGTAGCAAAAGCGCAGATATTGTTCACAGCCCTTCCAAGACCTGCCCAGAGCTTCGGACACTTCATCCGGGTCGAAAGCCGCATAAAGCTTACCGTAAAAAATACAACAAAGAACCCGGCCGACAGATAAAACACAACCAGTCCTGCAAAAAAAGGGCCGCCATTTTCCAGTACCACAATACAGAGCACCGACAAAACCGTCACACAATACATCAGTATATTTCCATACCGGCGTTCCCGGCCGTCAAAGAAAACACCCGCCAGAAGACCGCTTCCTGCAAGCAGCAGTCTTGGCCATTGTCCCACATCTGCACTGCCAGATACGTGTCCCAGTGTCACTGCTGCATCCAGCGTAGAAAAAATACAGGTGATCAATATCACAAGAAGAATCAGCCAGAGACCCGCATGCCCGGAGCTTTTCGATGTGCTTTCCGATGCACTTTCTGCTTCTGACATTCCATTCTCCGCGTTTAACAGCAATACAGAAAACACCGCTGCTGAGACAGCCAGAACCACAGACTCTGCCGTATCATTTTTTATGAGATTATTATTAAGAAACTGAAGAAGGATTCCTACCGCATAAGATATGCCGACAGCCTTCGCCAGATGCTCAGGCTCCGCCTCCCTGGGGAGATAATAATGTACCGCGCTGCCTGCCATACCCATCAGAATAAAACAGATACAGCCCGCCGCCAGAATCGTACCATAGGAGTTATGCTGCCAGATTACAAAAATACAAATCACCCCTGCCAGTGCTCCTGCAAACACAACAATCTGCCCAAATTTTTCTTTTATACAGGAAGCAGCAGCCGGGTAAAGCAAAAAGCCCAGCACGCTGGCTCCCAGCACATAGCCCTGAGCCGTCACCACCTGTTCCGGTCCAGTAACCAGTGCCATCATATTATCAAACTGATATTCGATCCCCAGAAAAATAAAATTGAAAAAAGCAAGGGCCAGCATCAGCGTCAGCACCCTTCCATTTGATCTGCACCATTTCATCTATCTTCACTCCGTTTATCTTTTGAATTACCTTCTTTCTGATAATTTTATTATAAACAAAAGTCTCATGCAGACAAGGTGACATTCGTCTCAATCTTTTTCCTTGCTTCTTTTTTCTGCTTTTTCAATTTTTTATTTTCAGATCAGGAATGAAACATTTGTCAACTGCAAGACCTTTTTCACTTATGTTAGACTACAGACAAAAGTATCACACCCGGTCATAATCACCACCGAAAGGAGCATCATTCTATGGAATATCAGGAAGTAAAATGCAGAAACTGCGGAAGTCCAATGCATGTTGCAGAAGGCGCCGAACGAATCCGCTGCCCCTATTGCGGCACCGAATACATTCTGAATTCTCGCAACAGGCAGGAAAATTCCGTCCATGTCATCAACTATGGCGGACGAGGTGCGCTGTTTCAGTCCTACCTTCCTTCCGGGTGGGATTACCGCATCTTTGATGACAATGATTCCATCTCCACACTGGCCACCGTCTGCAAGGGACTACAGCTTTTTCCACAGGATATGTCTGCCCAGCTTCTGTTCTATCCTTTCGCCTTCTACAAAGATTCCGCGCCGAAAGCCTCTATTTTTTCCTCTATGGGGATTCTTGGACTTTCCTCGGGAGGTGAGTATCAGCTGGATCCCATGTCCATGGCCTGCAACTGCCGGTGGCTCGAACTTCCCCAGTATGCCCGACGGCGGATTACAGGTATCACCTCCCGGATTCTTCCGGGTTCCCTCTCTGAACCGGAGCTTTATCCGCTGCCTGCAGAAACCCTTCAGACAAAGGCTCTTCGGTTTCAGCAGACGGCATCTCAGAAACTTCAGAAACAGGCAAACGTATTTCCCGGCAAGTTCGCTTTTCGCGTCTCAGCAGGCGGGCAGCTTTATGAGGGCTATTTTGCCACGATACTTGCACGGGTTCCCAAAAATTCTTCTGCGTCTTCCACAGACCGGATTACGGATTTTCTGAAAAAAGGGACCGCCTTTATGGGTGCCATGTACGGCATTGGCGGTCTGGATACATCCAATTGGGGGCGCGCCTTCGACGCCCTGATTCTCTGTCATTCCTCCGCCTCTGCCACTTCCTCCTGTGAAGCTGTCTTTGACCGTTTCCTGAAGGAGCTGAAGTACGGCCCTCTCTACTTTGCCCTTCAGGATGAGGAACTCCAGCGCGCCCGGCAGATACAGCTTCAGGGGGCCATGATCAGACAGCAGAATGCGATCCATGCTTCCCAAAACCTTTCCCACACACTTTCCCAGACCTCGGATATCGTAAACCAGGCCTGCCAGGATCACAGCCGCCAGATGGATCACATCTATGACCACTCCACCGACGGTATCCGTGGCGTAGAGCATTACCGTGATTCCTATGGAAATGCCTATCAGGCAGACGTGAAATATGATCATATCTATAAAAATGGAAATACCTTTGTAGCCAGTGCGGACGGCAGTCTGCAGCTTGGTCCGGACTGGGAAGAATTAAAGAAATAAAAATAGACATAGAGATTGGAGAATTCATATGAAAAAAGTTTACACGAAATATGATTACATCAATATATACTCGAAATTAGGGGTAATGACCGGTACTTTTGCCGCCGTCAGCATATCACTTTCACTTTTCCTTGGATTTGTGATTACATTAGCCGCCCATGCTCATCCAGATCTGTCCAGTCGAATCTGTCTTCTCCTGTTTGTTCTGAATCTGCCTGTCGTGCTTCGCAATATCAAGCGCTATAGGGCAATTCAGAACAAACTTCAGAGAAAGCATTCAGATGATGCGGAAGAAAATGTTACCTCTCAGATCATTCTTCCAACCAGAAAACAGTTATGGGGAGGGATGATCCTGCTCGCTGTCCTTGCTTTTACAATACTGTTTTTGAGTGTTCTGATGCTCTGGCTTATGATTTCATACGATGAAAACATTTTCTTGATTTTGTTTATCTTTTTAGGTTCCTTATCTCTTCCGGTATTGGCCGTAATGGTTACATACATCCGGTTACTGCTGTGATCTTTATGCTTTCGGCTTCAACATGACAACTATAACAAACAATCTGAACACCTGCCTTCGCAGCTTTCACAAGGGCCTCCTTAAACTCTGGCTGTTTCGCCTCGTTTGGAATCACCCGATGAATTCCATTCATCTGAATCACAAAGGCGATTGTACAATGGTAGCCTTCCTTTGCCGCCTTTGCCAGTTCGTACAAATGTTTTACGCCTCGCTCTGTTGGTGCATCCGGGAACAATCCTGTACCCGGATGCAAATCATCCGCCAGAGTGCAGCCTTTCACTTCCGTCAGGAATTTTTCGCCATTGCGTTCCATGTAAAAATCAATTCTGGAATTTCCATAAGTGTATTCTGGCTTCACCAGATCGTAATTCAGGCTTGTTAACTGCTGTTTCATCAAAGCATTTGGCGCCAGGCTGTCAATATTCACCCATTTTAGTTTTGGCTTATATACAGAAATCAGATCATATGCTGTTTTTCGATTCTCATTCAATTTCTTCTGCAGCGTCACCTTTGCTTCCGGCAACAGAAGTTCCTGCAAACGCCCCGTATTTTTCACATGAACAAGCTCCGTCTCTCCGTCAATCAGAACCTCCGCTGTAAAGCGATTGATTCTGCGGACGAATGTCCCTGCAACCGTATTCTCATAAATGATTTCCGTTTTCTGCTTCACCCTATATCCTCCTCGTTTATGGAATAGGCCAGGAATTTTTTATCTGACTGAATACTCTGTGTCAGGAACTGGCCGTTCCGAAACAGAGCATAGGTCGTGACTGGTGCAGGTACCTTCTGTGCCGATTCTTTGTCAGTGATATGAATGGCCTTGAACGGGATGCCATGTTCCTTCGCCACTTCCTGCACCTTCGGTACCCAATAGTAAGTGTAAGGGCACTGGTCGGTGTAGTAGAGGACAAAGCCTTTTTCGTCTGCCTTGGGGGTCTTGGCACAGTCCTTAAATTTTGGCAGCTCTGCACCCTCTATAAGAGGCAGGTACATAAGATTGATTCCGCAGTCGGATATATCTGCCACATGGAACCCCTTGTAAGTAAGGAATTTCGGGTCAGCGAGAAATTCCCGCTTGCGGCCTTCTGCACACAGAATGCAAATACCTTTCTTTCCCTGCGCCCTGGCATCACGGATGCACGCCTCCAGCAGATCATTAGAATACCCATGTCCCTTCATAGAACCAGAGACCCACAGACAATTGATGTAGATCCAGCCATCCGCCTCAATTGGCACCCAGGCGTTTTCAGCCGGAATGTATTCGATAAAGCATTTGCCGCGCTCCTCGCTGCGATAGAAAACAAGTCCATCATCAAAGCGTTGTCTCAGCCATTCCTTTTTTGCAACACTCTGCTTGCCGGACATGGCGCAGCAGATGTGCTCTCTGTCGATGTTTTCCTTTGTGATATGGATATAATTCATAGCTCGGCACCTCCACGACACATCCTTTTATGTTTTCAGTCCAACAACCGAAAGTTATATCTCATGTAATAATTTTTCTACGTATTTACGAAAATCATAAAATAAGTCAATATACGTTTCCACGATTACATGGCAGTAAAAGCCATTGACCTTGTTTCTCCATAACCATCACCTACTCGTTCGTTGGAGCAGAAATCAATGTGATTCTCCGCGTTTTGCTGCCTTCTGAGGTCGCCTGCTTCATGTACTTAACCGTAACCTGATTGATTTCCGAAAGATATTCCGAAAACTCCTCATCTGTCAGCATCAGCATACAATTTGTAAACAGTAACATGTCCTTTTTCGGATTGGCATTGCCGGTGGAAAAGTATTTTGCAAAGGATGTACAAATACTCAACAGTGACATCTGTACTGCGTTTCCATCTCCATCACATTATTCTCTAAATATATTATATTCTCATTTATGATAATGTTAAGAAAATATTTGCAGACAGGAGTGAGTTTACATCGACCATTCGTCTTTCGTCATATCACAATGCCCCGGCAGTGATCTACTTCATGCTGAATGATCTGTGCTGTCCAGCAGATTCCTGAAAAAACACTCATCCTCATGCGACCAGATCACACCGATGGCCTGCAGATATGCATAAACCACTGTGGTGCCCACAAATTTCATGCCTCGCTTCTTTAAGTCTTTGGAAATTACATCGGACAATTCCGAGCTTGTTTTTCCCGTTTCCTGAATCACCCTGCCGTCTGTCCAATGCCAGAGATAATCTGAAAAGCTGCCGTATTCTTTCTGGATTTCGTGGAATACCTGTGCATTGGTAACGGCCGCCTGTATTTTCAGGCGGTTGCGTATGATATGGGAATTGTTCCTCAGTGCTTCCAGCTTTTCCTCATTATAAGCGCAAACTTTCTCTACATCAAAGCCATCAAAGGCTTCACGAAACGCAGCTTGCTTATTCAGAACACATTCCCAGGACAGGCCGGCCTGAAAGCACTCCAATATCAGCATTTCAAAAAGCTTCCGGTCATCATGCACCGGTACGCCCCATTCCTCGTCATGATAACGGATGTATCGTTCATTTTTCGGATTTGCCCAGCAACACCGTATCTTTCCGTCTGCCCACTTCATTCCTTATTCTCCCCAATTCTGCATTTTTCAACTTTTTAAAGCTCTTAGAAATTTCAAATATCGTTTGTTACCTATGACTTATATTACCATATGCAATACAGGAGGGAAACCTGATTTATTTACTGAAAAGCGACAGCGAAGTTTATATTGATATGTTTGATGATCAGGTGGAAATCACATCTCCGGGCGGTATGTCTGGCGGCGGATCAGTTCAAGAATATGATATTTACAGTATCCGTTCCATGCGGCGAAACCCTGTGATTTCTGACCTGTTCCACCGCATGAAATACCTGGAACGCCATGGAAGCGACCTACGCAAAATCGTCAGTGAAACCGAGTATGCCGCAGCATGTGCGGAGTCACCTTGAAGTCCATCGTATAAACCAGCTTCCCGGCGTTTTATTTTCTGCATTTTCTACTGCTGCGAAGGATTCAGGAATCAACCTGATTCATGAGAGTTGATAACTCCCACCGCCTGCCATCAGATAATGGTGAGCTGATCCTGTCTACTTCTTCAGCCAAGTGCCAGACGGCTGAACCAATTCCCCCAAGGATAACTGACGCGCCATGAAAGCAATCACCTGCCAAGCAACGCCACACATCCACAAATTAGGATTTTTCCACCCTCAAAATTAGAGCCTGTCCGCAGCATCCGGTCGATTTCATCCTCAAAATGACAAAAGCGGAGGGCTTTTCGCTCTCCGCTTCTATGGCTGCATTCTCTGCCGTCTGCTTCACTTCCATCAGGTTTGGGTACAGGCTCCCGTTCAGGAGCATCGTGTTGTACAGCACCGAACGATGGTTCATCAGGTACGTCCGGCGCAGCCTGGCATACTTTTCATCGTAGGCTTCCGGCTGGGAAAGTTCCACCAGATGCCCCACACACCAGCTGACAAGGTAGCCATTACCCTCCATATAACCATTCCCGCGCTGATTTGCCCCGATCACTTTCGAGAGACTCATGGCAACCGAGAGCATTTCCGCTAATACAAGCTTCATTCGATACTGCTCCTTTCGCAAAAAATTAGCAGCCAGACACCGAAGCGCATGACTGCTATGTAAGGAACGGTATTCTGTTTTTGGTCTACAAATTAGAATTTACAGAACCATTTCCCATAACAAAGATGAAATAAATGGTTGAAAGAAAAACATAATAAATACTACAGATGCACATATTATGTAAAAGTCGTTCTTTTTTGAGTTTTTCACTATTCTTCTTGTAAAGACACCTGTAAACCAGTATGCAATAAAATACCCAATTAAAGTTCCTGCAATGTTAGTAATAATGTCATTTATATCTGTTGTTCGTCCTGTAAAAATTTGAGCTATTTCGATAAATGATGTCATTGCAAATCCTGCTATAAATATTTTTTTTGCATTTCTGAATTCTTTCCATAACACCGGCAGGAAGAAGCCAAAGGGAACAAACAATAACACATTCAAGCACGCATTAGCAAAATCATCTATCATATATACAAAAGGAATTATATTTACCGTCAATTCAACTTTTAATGACATTATATTCGGAAAGCCTACCAATGCTAAAACAGCAGTTAAATAGAATCCAAAAACCATATAAAGAATGGTTATTTTCCAGCTACGAAAATACAATTTGTTATATACACACCAGATAGGAATTATAAAAACTGCAGCAGCAACAATTTCGATAAGTGCAATATATATTCTATACATGTTTTTTACCTCCCAAAATTCCGAGTTGTCGCTCTCAGTATACCATGCCTTCTCCCCGCAGAAAAGCATAGCGAAAAACAAAAATGTCCCCGGAGGGCTTGTGCGTATGTTTTTTCAGCGTTTCCGATCTAAATTTCTCAGAACAGAATATCTTCCGGTTTGAACTTATCTTTTTCGGTAATGGGTCGGATCACCTTGCAGGGCACCCCTGCAGCGATGACACCGGCGGGAATGTCATGGATGACGACGCTTCCCGCTCCGATAACCGAGCCTGTCCCGATGGTAACGCCGCCGCAGACGGTGGAATTTGCGCCGATCCAGACGTTTTCCTCCAGCGTAATGGGTGCCGAGGTGCCAATGCCGTGGCTGCGCTGCTCCGGGTCGATGGCATGACCGGAGCAGGCAAGGCATACGCCGGGGGCAATAAAGGCACCTGCTCCGATGTTTACCGGAGAGGTATCCAGAATGACACAGTTATAGTTGATGACCGCCAAGCCGTGGGTATGGATGTTGAAGCCATAGTCACAGTGGAAATCCGGCTGAATGCCGGTCATGGGAGAGCAGGTGCCCAGCAGGGTCTGCAGGATGCTGCGCCGCTTTTCCTGTTCGTTGGGAGCGGTGCGGTTGTACTCCCAGCACAGTTGCTTTGCACGGTTCTGTTCCTCCGTTGGGGTGTTTTCATAGCCGCTGACGTAGGCGGCAGGGCTTTTCATAATATCCAGAGCGTTCATCGTGTTTGTCCTTTCCATACAATGTTTTCTCAAGGATTATACCACATTCTCTGTCGGTGTGTAATAGACTGCTTTTCCCGTCCTCATTTGTTTGTCCGCTTGATCTTCTCCATCACTTTGCCCTTAGCCAGCTTGTCCAGATAGCGGATCTCCTTCATCAGCGGCTCTTCGATACTCTCCAGCTTTACGCCGCAGATGCTGCCCTTTATGAGCACCCGGTCCGGATTGAGCTGCGGAGCATCCCGAAAGAAATCTCCATACAGCGTTCCATTCTGCACCGCAGCCTCAATTTGCGGGGCACCGTAACCCGTCAGCCACCCAATAATTTCATCTACTTCTGCCTGCGTCCGTCCCTTGCGGACTGCCTTTGCCACCAGCAGGGGATATATTTTTGCAAATGGCATGGCATATACTTTTTCAGTTTCCATTTTCGTCCCTCCCTCTTTCAACACCTCTTGACCTTTCTTTCTCTCGTATAATGAGAAAGAACAAGAAAGGAATCTTTATTGAACAGCATGGTTCACCGTGATTACTCCTTTAGCGGAAGCAATCTGGTCAATGTCTATGAGGATAGAATCGAATTTGTCTCTCTTGGAGATCTTGTATCCGGTCTGGAACTGAAATCCATTTTCTTAGGTGTTTCACAATCGAGAAATCCGAACCTTGCGGCTGTTTTCTACCGAATGAGATTGATTGAAAGTTATGGCACAGGAATTGGAAAAATTGAACGTGCATATAAGACTTGCCCATCCCAGCCAGAGTTTGAAACGGCAAAAGGTGTTTTCCGCGTAACACTTCCCAATAGGAATGAGCAGTCGGAAATGGATGTCCGGGTATCTGATAAAGCGGACAAAGATGTATCACTAAATGAACAGAAGTCACTCATTCTTCAATATGCACGGGAAAACGGCAGTGTTACAAGAAAAGAAGTCAAGGATTTGATTAGCGCAGGAACAACAAAGGCTTTCCGGTTGCTTAAAGAACTTTGCGAAGATGGCAAACTTGAGCAAAAAGGAAGCGGCAAGTTGAGCACCTATGTTGCCAAATAAAATCATTGCACAAAGGAATACCCCGGCAATGAAATCAACTTCATAAGTTTAGGTAAAAACCAAGGTGCGCCTCATTTCAGATATTCCTCAAAGAACGTTTTCAGCTTTTCAAACGGAATGACGTCCATCTGATCGTAAAGGTCGGTGTGGTTTGCGCCGGGGATAACGAGCAATTCCTTGTTATCGCCGGTCAGCTTGCTGTAAGCCGTCTCGCTGAAATAGCGGGAGTGCGCTTTCTCTCCGTGCACCAGCAGCATGGCAGAGCGGATTTCGCTGCTGTATTGCAAGATCGGCATATTCAGGAACGACAGCGAGGAGGTCACATTCCAGCCGCCGTTGGAATTCAGGCTGCGGGGATGGTAGCCTCGCGGAGTCTTATAGTAGGCATAATAGTCCTTTACAAACTGCGGTGCGTCCTCCGGCAGCGGATCGACCACACCGCCTGCCAATGCATAAGTACCACTCCTGTAATCTTCCGTGCGCTGCTTGTTCAGCGCTTTTCGCTTTTCAAAGCGTGCCTGCTCGGAATCCTCACTGTCAAAGTAGCCGTTGGCAGTCGCGCGGGTCAAGTCGTACATGGTCATAGCCGCAGTCGCCTTGATGCGGGTGTCAATGGCAGCAGCGTTGATCGCCATGCCGCCCCAACCACAGATACCGATGATACCGATGCGCTCCGGATCAACATTCTCCTGCACGGAAAGGAAGTCTACCGCTGCGCAGAAATCCTCGGTGTTGATATCCGGCGAAGCGACATAGCGGGGTGTACCGCCGCTCTCGCCGGTGTAGGACGGATCGAAGACAATCGTCAAGAAGCCAAGCTCTGCCATTTTCTGCGCATACAGACCGGAGGACTGCTCCTTTACCGCACCGAACGGACCCCTGACGGCAATAGCGGGCAGCTTGTCCACCACACTCTTTGGTGTATACATATCCGCCGCCAATATGATGCCGTAGCGGTTATGAAAGGTTACTTTCTTGTGATCCACCTTGTCGCTTTTCGGGAACACTTTGTCCCATTCCTGTGTCAGATTCCGTTTTTCCATATTCAGACCTCCTTGCCTGTTGCCTTAAAATATACTGTGTTGTCCACGGCTTCCAACCATTCATTGGAGGTTTCATCCCCTGGAACCTCTACTGCCAGATGAGAGAACCAGCTATCCGGTGCTGCGCCGTGCCAGTGCTTTATGCCAACAGGAATATTTACCACATCGCCGGGACGGAGCTCCTGTGCCGGTTTGCCCCATTCCTGATAGTAACCTCGACCAGCCACACAGACGAGGATCTGTCCGCCGCCGCTTTTGGCGTGATGAATGTGCCAATTGTTACGGCAACCGGGTTCAAAGGTCACATTGTAAATGCCAACCTGCTGCGTAGAAAGAGGTGCGAGATAGCTTTGCCCGATAAAATATTTCGCAAAGGCGTCATTGGGTGCACCGATGGGAAAGACCATTTCATTCTGATGCTTGGCTTTTGCATCGGTGGCATCGTTCTCTGCCCATACCTCCTTTGCCATACGGAAAGCCGCCCACGCCTTGGGCCAGCCCGCATAAAATGCCGCATGAGTCAGAATCTCCGCAATTTCCGTTTTGGTCACACCGTTGTTCTTTGCAGTTGTCAGATGGTACTGAAAGGACGAATCCGTCAGTCCCTGCGCCATCAGCGCCACCACTGTTACAATACTGCGGTCTCGCAGGGAAAGCTTGTCTTCCCTGCTCCACACCTGTCCGAACAGCACATCATCATTCAATTCCGCAAATTTGGGAGCAAATTCCCCCAAAGTCTCTCTGCCTGCCGTTTGTTTAACTGCCATGGCTCACACCTCCTTGCCCATCTGATAAGCTTGCTCCAGTGCAATATGACCTGCAATCTCTCCCACGCCGTTTACGCCGCCTGCAAACACTGTGCCAACCAGCGCACAGCGGGGAAAACAGTCTACCCAACCCTGCACAGCTTTCTCTGTGCCCGCAAAGGTTTCCGGTGCGTTCTCTGCCGCCGTTGCCAGCAGGTAGGCTTTTGTAAAGGCGTAGTCCGTATCAAACAGCGGGTTAGCACGGTCCAGCATGGTCTTGAGCTGACCGCTGACGCAATAATAGTAGACGGGTGTTGCGAACACCAGCACATTGGCATCGTGCATTTTGGCGGCAATTTCCACGGCATCGTCCTGGATGGCGCAGTGTCCCAACTTCAGGCAGGCAAGACAGCCCTTGCAGAAGCCAACCTGCTTTTCCCGCAGATATACGGTCTCTACCTGATTGCCTGCCTCCCGTGCGCCCTTGACAAATGCTGCCGCCAGCGTTTCGGAGTTGCCGCCCTTACGGGGACTTGAGGAAATGATTAGTACCTTTTTATTCATCGTAGAACACTCCTTGCATTTTTATATTCTCTGTGGTATTCTCATGGTATCACCTAAACCTGACTTTAGGTCAAGATATTTTTTGAAAATTTTGGGAGGGAAATTTATGTATTCAATTGGACAGGTGGCAGAGATGTTCGGATTGCCTATCTCCACGCTGCGCTATTATGATAAACAGGGACTTTTTCCGAACATGGAACGGGTGTCCGGCATCCGCAAATTCGGTGACACGGAGATTGAAGCACTCCGGGTCATTGAATGTCTGAAAAAGGCTGGCATGGAGATCAAGGACATCCGGCAATTCATGGATTGGTGTGTAGAAGGGCCGTCCACCTACCCGCAACGCAAGGCACTGTTTGAGGAGCAACGGTCGCACATGGAGGCAGAGCTTGAGCAGATGAACCGCACTCTGGATATGCTGAAATTCAAATGCTGGTACTATGAGCAGGCAATCAAAGACGGCAGTGAGGACAGGCTAAAGGCACTGATTCCCGACCACTTGCCGGACAGAATCCGAAAAGCATATGAAAACGCGCATAGCTAGCCTTTCCCGTGCTATGTATCGTTTGATTCAGAGCAAAAAATACCCCGTTGGTTTCCCAACGAGGCATCGAAGACGATTCTATTCTGTTTTCTGTAAACTGGTAGTCAGAAAAACTTAGTCAGTGACCAAGTTAGTGAGCAAGATAAATCGCCGGACATCCCACACGCAGTTTTGAATCTTTGTATGGCTTTTGCAATGTCTGCATCATAGCCCAGCACCGCGGTCAGCTGCTTTTGAAAGGAACCGGCAAACAGCGCACTCATTTCATCGATGGCGTTCATGGCGTGGTCGGAGGCGCAGAGCTTGCCCAGCGATGTGGCACACATCAGCTTGAAAAAGCGCAGGCAGGTCTTGCGGTACTTTTCCCCTTCAAAGTCTGCATCCTCCTTGGGCAGAATGGTGTGCCCGGCATTTCGGATGGCGCGGTATCCCTCGATGTTGGCATCCAGCACACGGCTCAGGTACGCGGTATCTCCCCTGAGCTTTTTCAGGTCGCCGTCTGTCTTATAGCAGGCGAAGGCCGCAGGCATCACAAACGCAGCATGGCAGAGCAGATAGTCCTCCATGTTCGGCTCGTAAACAACCTTATATTTTGTGCCGTGGAAGATGCGCCTGATCAGCTGTTTATTGGAGATTGCACCCGGCAGAAAGCGCAAAGGCAAACAGGACGTTCTTTTCCGGCAGTGCCGCCGCCAGCGCCCTCGCCTGCACATTGTTCCCCACAAAAACGATGTTCTTCGTCCGATTCGCCCGCAGCGTGTCCAGAACGGAATCCAGCTGTGTATAGCGCAGGACCACAAAGATCACATCGTACATTGCATCCGGTGCAAGTTCAGTCACCATCGGAATGCGGCTGACCGAGGTGCGGAGCGAAAATTTGTCCTTGATCCGCAGGCCGTTCTGCTTGATCTCCGCAGCCCAGTTTCCCCGCGCAAGCAGAGTGACATCCTTTCCAGCGCGCAGCAGATTTCTTGCCAGATTGCACCCCAGAACGCCTGCACCATATACCAGAATTTTCATAGCTTGCCTCCAAATCTGATCTTTACAATCTGCATCTTCATCATTCCGTCACCGACCCTGGCGAGAAAACGGAAAAATCCGCTGACGGATGGGTCTTTCAAATCGGTGTAGCCCAGCATATAGCCTCGGCTGGTGACCTGCAAGCGGCTATCCCACGCACTGATCTCTTGGGGAGCATCCGAAACCGCGAAATATGCTCCCACATCCTTGATTTTCGCCGTCCTGAGCCACGTTTTGGCGATCATCTTCACCGCCGTACGGTTGGCAGCATCAAAGACCAGCACTCCGCCGGGGAAAGCGTCCGCCATCCCCTGCACCAGTTCCCGAACCTGCTCCGTCAGAAAGTAATAGAACACCCCGGAGGCAAAGAACACCGCCCCGCCGGAGGCATCGATCTTGTCAAACCATGCGGGGTCTTTCAGGTCGCAGGGGATGTTTTGCTCCCGCTCCCCTGCAGGCAGCAGCTGCTGCCGCAAGGCGATCACATCCGGGAAATCCAGATTGTAGATCTTGCATCTGCCATTGTCGCAGGCTCTACCGGTGTTATCCAGCCCGCAGCCGAGGTTGACCACCGCTGCGCTGGGATGGGTTTTCAGATAATTCCGTACCTCCCACGCAAGGTCATTCTGCCGCATGGCGACCTCCAGCGCACCGAAACGCTGCATCAGGCTGCGGGAGTTTTTCTCTGCCTCCGAAAAGTCGTAGTCGATTTCATCGATCAGGCGCACCGCTGTTTCGTCCCGGTAAAGGTTCGGATACAGCTCTGTGCACAGCTTCCGGGAATACAGCGGAAGAATTAACGTCTCCTGCACGGTGTTTTTCTCAATCCTGTATTTCATATCGGGTCCTCACACTTTCTGATAAACGGGAGCTTCGGCATACCGTCATGCGAAGCGATATATGTCAGCATTTCAGCAAAGCCTTGCGGGTCACGAATCTGATATTGCATATGATCATTCCCCTCAAACACGGGGTAATTGCCGCAGGGGTAGGCTTCCATCACGGTCTGACGGTATTTGAAATGGTCTTCTATGCTGCCAAACTCGAAATAGATATGCCTTTGCATTTCTTTGGAAAGTGGCGGAAAGGGTTTATCCTCCAGGCTGTCCAGAATCTGTCGCCGCAGATTTGTATAGGTCAGATTTTTCCCTGCGGCTATAAAATACGGCTTTATGGAGTCATCGTCACACCACAGTATCTTTTTCAGCGTACCGCCCTTCGACCAATATAGGCTCTTGATGGCAAAGTACAGAAACGGCGTCATGATACGGCGCGTGCCCTTTCCGATTTGGGCGAACTGCCCGCCGTCAAAGAAAGCGTGCTCCACGGGCAGCTTCGTCTGCGTCAGAAACGCCATGGCAAGGTCTGCACCGATGGAAGAAGCGACCACCATCGCCAGCCGCTCCACGCCCTGTCGATGCAGGAAGTCCTCCACCTGCTGTATTTCGTCCAGCTTGCTGACATATTTCTGCCCCTCGCAGTAAACGGTGGAGGTGGGCAAGATGCAGAAATATCGATCCTGCAAATACCTCGCAATCGGTTCGCTGCTCGCTCCTGTCACACCCATTGCATGAAAGAACAAAACAGCGGGAGCATTCCGATTTCCCAATGTCTTAAATTTCATCGTAGTCCTTTCCGGCAGACGAACCATACCATACTCTTCACGGTTCCCAGTGTTACGGCTGCGTACCGTTTTTTCAACCGTTTTTTCAAGCTGGCGGTCGTTTCATAGGGTGGTGTGAAAAAGCCTGCCTTTTCATAAACATGCCGGACAAACCAATCCGTCCGCTTGTACTCTCCTGCCACATAAAAGCAGCCGCAGAAGGTGCCGCCGGACTTCAGCACCCGAAAGACCTCCCGATAAGCGGCCTCTTTATCCGGGAACGCATGAAAGCCATTCAGCGACAACACAATATCAAACGCACCGTCCGCAAAGGGCAATGCGCCCACATCCCCCTGCCGGAAGGTTACATTTTTCAGACGCAGGTGCTCCGCCTTTTCCTGTGCCTGCCCCATCATATCCGCCGAGTAATCGAGGCAAGTGATGTCTGCCTCCGGCATAATCTGATAAACCGGCATGGTCAGAATCCCTGTTCCCACCGGCACTTCCAGCAGCTTGCCGGAGAAATGCTCCGGAATACCGGACATTGCCTCTTCCAGATAGGCATCGTTTTCCGCCTTGTTCATGGCCCACACCAAGTGGCACACCGCTTTCCCGCTCAGAGTAGAGCAGGTGATCATGCCGTCATAAAAACTGTTTCCGCCCGTCATTCGGTACGCACCGCGAATGGCTTCTTTTCGTTCCATGGTTCTTCCTCCGTGTTTCAATCATCACACGACCGTTTCCGGCCTCATTTCTCCAAAATCTCCACGATTTTCGCAAAGTCCTCTTTTGCCTCCTTGAAGATCGGCAGCATACAGTAGCAATGCACCATCTTCGGGCGGGCAGACACCGTATAGGGGACATTCGCCCGTTTGCAGGCTTCCTCAAAGTCCGGCAGTGCGCCGTAGAGTACCTCGTCGGCAGAATAGAAGAAGTGGATATCGCCTACGCCGGTAAAATCTCCCCGGGAGCCGGAGAGCATATAGTCCGGCACATTCTCGCAGCCGTGCCGCATGAATTTTTTCACTGTCACCATAAAGGCATAGTCGATGGAGACGTCCCGTTCATTGAGCGCCTGCATCCGCGCCTTTTCCGCATCGTTCCACGGTACCTCACCGGGGGATACGGCGACGATGTGCCTCGGCTGCGGCAGCGGCTCTGGCTGGGCGTTGTTGTGCGCCGCGATCCCCAAAGCCAGCGCACCGCCGGAGGAAAAGCCACAAGTACTGACATTTCCGCCGCCGTATAGTGTAATCATTTTTCGATAACATTCGTACACCATCGCGTATGTTTCAGTAATGCAGTGTTCCATGCAGAGCGGGTAAAACGGAAACCACACATCACAGCCGGTCTCGCGGCAGAGCTTGCGCATCACAGGCAGGTCGCCCTTATCGGGGCCGATCACCATGCCGCCGCCGAAGAAATAGAGGATGGCGCACTTTGACGGATTCGGATTTTCACGTACGATCAGGCATGGAAAGCCGTTGACTGTAATCGTCTCATAATATGCCTTGTGGTCGGTGGGCGTAAAAACGCCGCGATGTCGGTTCTGCTTTTCAATTTCCTTTCGCAGTGCATCCTCCGGCAAGGCGAACGCCTTTTTCGCGCCGGAGAGCTTGTATACGCTGCGTAAGATAGATGCAAAGATACTCATGATTTAGCCCCCTCATTTCCACGCCGTAATGCAGAGCCAGCTTTTCTTTTTGTGTATCTGCACATCGTGAAAGCCCGCCTGCTCCAGATACGTCTTCAGCTCGGCGTCCTTGTAGATGGTCATGCCACCGATGATCTCCGTCCACTTCTTGTCCTTGTCCGTATCGCCGTTGCTTTCGTTGCAGATGAGTAATGTCCCGCCGGGCTTCAGCACCCGGTAAACCTCCCGGAAGCACTGCGGCAGATCGGGCCAGAAATAGACGGTTTCAAAGGCCGTTACCGCATCGAACCAGTCACCTGCAAAGATCATATCTGCCACGCTGCCTTGCAGAACGGTGCAGCGGCCCTCCGCTATGGCGGCCTCGTTGACCTTTTTGGATTTCTCCACACTGACGTGGGAATAGTCAATGCCCTTGACAATACCCTCCGGGCATTTTTTCAGAAGTCTCTTGATGTTCGCCCCTCCGCCGCAGCCGCAGTCCAGCACCTTGGCGTCCAGAGTAAGCTCCAAAAAGCGAAGTCCCCACCGTGCCACAGGACTGTGCCCCAGGTTCATCATGGCGACCATGATTTTCCCGCCAAGCCCCACAGGCTTTCTGGTGTTCTCAAAAAATGACATCTTATCACACCTCCAATTTCACACATTCCGCATAGGTCAGCGGGAAGGATGCCTTCAGAACAGCGCTTTTCCGCACCGTCCAGCCATTCTGACTTAGAAAGCGCAGGTATTCCGCGCTCGTCCACTTGCTGTGGAGGGGAAAGCCCACACGCTTCATAAAAAATGCCCTGACCTTGCCGGAAAACGAGTTTCCCGCATGGGTAAAGGTGGGTGCGATGAGCACACCGTCGTCCTTCAGCACCCGGCGGATCTCGGCAAGGGCCTTCTCCGGCTGCGGCACGATGTGCAGTGCGTTGGACACGATCACCACGTCGAAAGACTCCTTCGCATAGGGCAGGCAGAACATATCCTGCACGGAAAAGTACAGCTTTGCTGAGCAATTATCCCGCTTTGCCTCGGCAATCATCTCTGCGGAGGCGTCCGTCGCCTCGATGTGCGCCGCCGCGTTTACGATGTGTTTTGCGATCAATCCCGTGCCGGTCGCCAGCTCCAACACCGTCTTGGCTTTTACAACCGGCCGGATCAGCACATACATCTCGTCATACGCCGCCCGATCCTTTCGCATAAAGCTGTCGTAACGTCCGGCATTTTTGTCCCAGAAATTCTTGTGTTCTCGCATCTCTTTCATTCCTTTTGGCTTTAGATTTATCTAATCGGTGTGCGCAGCCGCTCAGTTAGATGTGGCTAACCTACATGTCTTGGAAAAGCCGCATTTCTGCGGCCTTTCTGATTATTCAAATAGCTCCCTACAAGCGCCGTACACCCGTACCATTTCGGTTCTTCTGGTCATGTTATATCATGCCTCTTTCTGTTTTGCAAGGGGTGTGGAGAAAAAATCGCTAATCAAAAGGAGTGCAGTGTTGCAGAAAGAGACGACGGAATTCCGGTAATCGTTGTCGCCGCTGTAAAAGAAACTATATCGTAAAAGGGCATCAGAACGAAGCATCCAAACGCTGCGTTCTGATACCCATTTTGTTTCATATTGCACAGATAGGGTGATTGCAAGGAGAAGAACAGAAATTCGCACAACATGAATGACGTATTCACATAATACTACTGCTTTTGCGCTATCATTAACGTTCAATCTTGCATCGATCCGTTTTAAGGTGAGACCTTTTAAGTTGCTCCGTACTCCTTCGCCGCATGATCATCTGCCGCGCCTGCCGATTCTCCGCATCCTCTCCGAGCAGTTGAGATGTTTCCTGCTTGGCGCTGAGCAACATAATAAGGAAAGGCTTCTCGTGCATGGTGCCCTCTACATAGTAATTCTTGATTTGGAGGATATATGGAAAATTCATATAAGATAATAGATGATGCACATGAGAAAGATCCATTTACTGTTAGATTTTCAGAAATAGTGTAGAACCATCCTTTTGCATTACATTTTAGTCAGATATTACTTGATTTAAAATATTTAATACTAATAATGATTACTATTATTGACAAAAGTGGAATTATCATGTATAATACAGACATACATAACAAAGAAACAAAACGCTGAAAAATTCAGTGAGATTCTTATAACAAAAATAAATCAACCATGAAAAGGAGAAAATGACCATGAAAAAATATGAATGTGAACCATGTGGATATATTTATGATCCGACAGCAGGAGATCCAGACGGAGGTATCGCTCCAGGAACTGCATTTGAGGATATTCCAGATGACTGGGTATGCCCGATTTGCGGATTAGGAAAAGATGTTTTTGTTCCAGTAGAAGACTAAACAGAAAATGCAGATGCAAGGCTGACAGACACTAAAAGATACCAAGAGAACATATTAAAGAAATGGAGACCAGATTATGACTAACGATTTAAAGATTACCTTTGATGACAATTTAGTAACAGGAAATAAAACGATTGATGCCCAGCATAAAGAATTGATCGACCGTATCCAGAACTTTGTAACTGCCTGTCAAAATGGCGATAGCAAGGTAAAAGCGATCAAAATGCTGGATTATCTGGATGAGTATACTGACTTTCATTTCAAAGATGAGGAAAAGCTTCAGGAAAAAGCCGGTTATCCTGAGCGCGAAAAACATCACGAAAAACATGAAGAATTTAAAAAGACAATTCAGGAACTGCATGAATACCTTCAGGATTATGAAGGACCAACAGATCGGTTCAGTGAACTTGTGCAGAAAAATGTGATCGACTGGCTGTTTGGACACATTAAAACATATGACCGCTCTGTAGCAAAATTTATCTTTATGAAAGAAAATCCAGACCGATGTTAAAATCAAACAGGGAACGCGTTTCCTCGAGTGTATGAGAAAATCTCTTTAAATAAGATTCTTCTATGATAATTAAGGGGCAATAAGCTTACGGATTAGGCTTACCACTTTTTGCACCAGAGGATTATCACGGTAATAGTCGATTGCCTGGATGGTGTCCAGGTCAATGGTCTGGCCGGTCAAAATCGGAAAAGGTCCTTCATAGTCGCTTCCGTCTTTCAGCTCAAAACCAATGCCCTTGATCCCGTTCATTCGTTCTGCCGGAATCTCCTGATAAATGCGGATTGCTTCCTCCAAAGACAGGTTATCGTGGTATTCTCCGAGGTTTGGAAATTCCATGCACTCTGCTACATAGTAGGTCAGATCGCCGGTCTGCTGTCTATCAGATACCTTAGCGGCATCTTCTGGCTGCTCTATCGGGGCGGGTTCCGGCTCTACCTTTGCATGAGGGTCGATTCCGCGCTCTTTGCAGATTTCCTTATAGTGGCGCTCAATGTCGGAGATCAAAGTGCCGGAGGTTTTGTTGATGGTCTCCAAACTGGCTCTCAGCTCTTTCAGCTCTTTGCCCTGGCTCCAGCTTGCAATATAGCCGAAGCTGTTTTCTCCAGTCTCGATGCCAAAATACTTGCAGACCGCATAGGAGATGCTTTCAGCCTCCACTTCCTCCGTGTGGCGGTTTTTGATTGCCTGTTTTTCTGCGGTTGGATCTTCCTCAACTGCAAGGCGCCATTCAAACTGATTTTCGTCCACATAACGCCAATCCATATCAGAAGCAAACTGTTCGGCTTCTTTTTCTGTGGCAAAATCCAACTTGAAATCATGTTTGGTTCCACCTTCACTCTCCTGCACAACCTTCCATGACGGTAGCATTTCATATTTTTTAGGGTCATGGAGCTTGCTGTGGGCAATCTCGTGTACTGTGGCTGAAACCGTCTGAACCTCACTCATACCCTGACGAATGGCAATTTTCTGATGATCAGCAGAAAAATAGCCGTCCGTATCAGCGGCCATTGCTTCAAAAGTAATCGGCACCGGTGCGCTGCGGCGCAGGGCCTCCATGAATGCCTCATAATTTGGCACATTGCCGGAAAGGGATGATGCAAGCTCCGGCAAAGGTTTCCCGTCGGTCTGGCTCACATCAAAGACCTTGACAGGGCGAAACATGGGAATCTCGATTTCTTTTTCCTCTGTGACGATCTTTCCGTCTTTATCCAGAATCGGAGCCTTGGTATCTGGGTCCAGCTTCTGCTCCTCGATTTTCTTCTTATACGGTGTGGGAGCGATGATGGTAATGCCATGCTCGCCCTTTTTTACATGACGCTCAAACTGGTCTTTCCACTTATTGTATCCGGCTACCAATGTGGCGTCCGGCTTCTGCATATAGATGAGCATGGTGTTGTTTACCGAATAGCGGTGGAAGCGGGACATGACGGACAGATAGCGCATATACTTTTCACTCTCAAACAGTTCTTTGATGCCCTGCTCGATGCCATCTGTGATTTCCCTTAGCCGTTCTCGGTTGGTGGGTTTGTTCTCAGCCATGATTTTCAATCTCCTTTCCAAGTGTGTGATTTCTGCTGTGTGTTCTGCAATCCATGCCTTTTGTTCTTCTTCACTTTCATAAAGAAAAAGGTCCAGCAGGTATTCTACATAGGCTTTCTTCTGGATTGCTTCCACAAAACGGGGGTGCGGTTCTTCCTCCGGTGTCCTGGGAGAACGGTCGGCTTCCCATTTTTTCAGCAGATAGTAGTAATCGGACAGTACGCGATAACAGCGCTGTCGATCCTCCCGAAACTTCTGTGCCTCGGTTTTTTGCCGGACATATCTCCTGCGAGGCGGGGCCTGACTGTCATAGATCAGGCCAAAGTCCTGTGCCAGTTTCTCCGTCGCTTCTTTTGGGGAGAGGTTAAAGAGCTTTGCGGTAAAGTCGATCACATCCCCATCTGCACCGCAACCAAAGCAGTGGAACCGCTGGTCTACCTTCATGCTGGGGTTCTTATCATCGTGAAAGGGACAGCAGGCCATACCATTTCGTTTGACCTCGATCCCATAAAACGCTGCCGCTTCTCTGGTGCTGACCGACTGCTTGACCGCTTCAAATACATTCTCTGCCATGTGCCTTTAACTGCCGGACTTTTTCACAGGGGGCTGGTATCCGGCGGCTTTTGCTCGCTCACTGGCAGCTTTGCGGCGCTCGGCGCTGTATGGCTCCCGGACTGATACACATCGCTTGGGGACGGTAAAGTTATGGGCGTCCTTTCGGGTGATCTGGTCGGGGTGCTTTTTTGCCAGCAGTTCCAGCTTCTCCATCAGGCGGGGATCGTGGGTGTAGACCTCAGCCATTGGTTCTGCCTGGTTATAGAGGAGAATGGTTTCCCGTTCCACTAAAGAGAGCTTCATCGGCTACCTCCTTTCCGCTGATCAAATTCCAGCTTGAAGTTGGCATACTGTCCATCGTCCTCCAAAACCACAGTGGCATCGTAGGTCTTGCCGGTTTTCTCCGAATATAGCCCCGTCACACGGACACAGCCATCGTTCAGCAGCGCAGACACCACAGCTTTGGTCGGCTCTTTTTTCTTGGCAGCCCACCATTTGTTGTTTTTCCAGATTGCAAATTTGCAAGAATCATTCTGACAGAAGAAGCCTTTTTGCAGTTCTGCAACTTCACCGCCGCAGCGAGGGCATTTGCCCACCACCTCACGGGGCGGAGTGAACAGGTACTCAGTTCCCTTGATGATCTGATAAGTCCCCACCAGATCTTTCAGCATGGTGCTGATCCCGGCCAGAAATTCCTCCGGGGCAAGCTGCCCGCGCTCGATCTCTCCCAGGCGGTACTCCCACTCGGCAGTCAGAAGCGGCGATTGCAGTTGTTCCGGCAGCACTGTGATAAGGGAAACTGCATCGTGGGAAGGGAGAAGCTGCACCGTTTTCCTGCTCTTTTTTCGTTCCAGAAAACCGGCAGATACCAGCTTTTCCAAAATACCGGCACGGGTGGCCGGTGTCCCCAGACCTTTTCGCTCGGCCTCCTCCGGCATATCCTCTTTTCCGGCAGTCTCCATTGCGGACAATAAGGTATCCTCCGTAAAGTGCTGAGGTGGATTGCTTTTGCCTTCTTTGACGATTGCCGCAGCAACCGAAAGGATCTGTCCTTCGGTCAGCTCCGGCAGGGCTTTCTCTGCGCCCTCTTTTTTCGGCTCTGCATCCTTCATTTTGGCACGGTAAGCGTCCTCCAGTGCTTTCCATCCGGGATGCTTCACCATTTTTCCTTTGGCGGCAAACTCCCCATCGGCACACGCTGCAATCACAACAGTTTCCGAATAGATATGGGGCTGGGCTACGGCGCACAGCAGACGCAGGGCCACCAGCTCCAGCACCGCTTTTTCTCCCGCAGGAAGGGCAGAAAAGTCTGCATCCTTGAGATTTCTGGTAGGAATTACTGCGTGATGGTCGGTTACTTTCTTATCGTTGATGACCGTCTGCGGATCACAGGTAATGGCGATCCCTTTGCGAAACGGCATAGCATTGGCAACCAGATTCACCAACACCGGCAGGCTGTCTGCCATATCACCGGTCAGATAGCGGCTGTCAGTACGGGGGTAGGTGCAGAGCTTCTTTTCATACAGGCTTTGCAGATAGTCCAGGGTCTGCTGGGCTGTAAATCCAAGCAGGCGATTGGCATCTCTTTGCAGAGTAGTCAGGTCATAGAGGGCAGGCGGCTTTTCGGACTTTTCCTTGCACTCCACCTTTTTGATCGTGACAGCTGCACCCTGGCAGGCTTCTTTCAGCTGCTCAGCAGCGGCCTTATCCGCCATGCGCTCCCCGGATATGGTAAGACCGGGCAGCTCCAGCACCACGGTATAAAAGGGAACCGGCTGAAAGGTGTCGATCTTAGCTTCTCGCTGAACAATAAGCGCCAGCGTCGGGGACATCACGCGCCCGATGTTGAGGGTGCGGTGATACAGCACGGAAAAAAGCCTTGTCGCATTGATCCCCACCAGCCAGTCGGCCTTGGCACGGCAGAGGGCAGCATCCCGTAGTCCGTCATAGTCCGCACCGGGGCGCAGGTTTGCAAAGCCTTCCCTTATGGCGGAGTCCTCCATCGAAGAAATCCAGAGCCTTTTCATCGGCTTCTTGCAACCTGCCAGCTCATAGACGCTACGGAAGATCATCTCGCCCTCGCGTCCGGCATCACAGGCATTTACCACTTCCGTCACATCCGGGGCATTCATCAGCTTTTTGAGAATGTCAAACTGCTTTTTCTTATCTTTTCCCACCACCATCTGCCAATGTTCCGGCAGGATAGGCAGATCATCATATCGCCACTTGGCATACTTTGGGTCATAGCTGTCTGCATCCGCAAGACCGGCCAGGTGGCCCACGCACCAGCTGACACGCCAGCCGTTGCCCTCCAGATACCCGTCCTTACGGACGGTTGCGCCGATCACCGCCGCCAAACTCTGGGCAACTGATGGTTTTTCGGCAATTACCAATTTATGTTGAGCCATGATGGTTCCTCCTCTCTTTGAGCCATCGGGACATTTCCCGGTGACAGATACCTACGCAGGGTCTTCCATAATTCCCGCAGCCATAACAGGGGTGGCTTTGGGGCAAAGAGGGAGGACGGGAAGTTTCCTTCCCGCCCTCCGGCCTGCGTGTCATTATGCGTTCATAGGGGCTGTCTGTGAAACGGGTCATTTCACACTGTCCTCATCATCTTCTTCTGTGCTGCCCCCGTCAGCGTCCGGTTCGTCCGACTCCTCATCCTCTGTTTCCCATTCCTCGGAATCTTCCTCTCCATAATCATAATCGTCCAGACTGTCATTGCCCTTGGTCTTAGGCTTATTCTTAACGAGCTTCAAGTAGGCAAATACGCCACCGCCACCAAGCAGAGCCAGCAAAAGGGCCAGCGCAGCCGGGTTCAATCCGGCAGGCTTCTCTTTTTCCGGCTCCGATGTTTCTGCCGGAGGTTCCGGTGCTTTGCCCGTACATTTACTCTTATCAGTTGCGCAGACCGGGCAGGCCGTATTGACTGCCCCCGCTTCACATTTTGTCGTGCAGCTACACACAGCAGCCGGCTCCTCTTTGACATTTTCATCTTCCATCAGTGCCATCAAATCCGCTTCATCCACCTGGTTCAGAAAGTGAACAGCAGTCTTTTTATCCTCATTAGCCCTGTCGATCAAAATGTAAAAATAGTTGCCCGCCTTGGTGGTAATGGTAATGAGCTGCTTATTGCCACCAAAATCATCCACCAGAGCGGCATTGCCATCTGGTGTAAGTGCCGGTGCCGGTTCTGCTTCTTCCACAATCACATTGCTGTCATTGGTAGAATCCTCTGCCGGTGCCGCCGGAGCCTGTTCTGACCCCTGTGCGAAAGCAGGGATCGTAAATCCAAATGCCACAACCATTGTCAGGCAAAGGGCGGAAAGTGTTTTGCAAATTCTTTTATTCTTCATAAGCGGTAACCTCCTGATTATTTGATTCCGACAGTGCTGTATCTCTGCCGTGGTTCATTCCACCGGAAAGCATAGCGTTCAGCTGTGCTGGAGTCATGCGTAACGCACGAACCATCTGAACGATTTCCAGATTCTCTGCCTCCGTTTTCTGTACTTCCAGGGTCTTGAGCTTTTCCTGATATTCCGCAATCTTCTCACGGGTTTTCTCAATTTCCTGGTCGATACGTTCAATTTTATTTTTTGCCATAACCGTTCACTCCTTTCCACAAAGTCTGTTACCAGTTCATCAGGCCGTAGCCCTTAATACTTTGATAATTCAGGTCATAACTTTTGATCTTGCAGGCATCGCCGGAATTTCCCTCCACGGTATAAACACGGCTGCCATCCGTACCGATCACGATACCCACATGGTCTGCTGTCCCATCCAAATCCCAGTCAAAGAAAATTGCATCTCCGGGAGCCAGATTGTTATAGCCTCTTGCGCCCCACTGTCCATGAGACTGGAACCACGGAACACCTTGCCACTCACAGCCTGCAAAGCGCGGCTCACTTTTTCCTGCCTGGTTATAGCACCAGGATACAAAGCAGGCGCACCATTCCACACGGGAGTCAAAGCCGTACCAGCTCCAGTAGGGATAACCGCCCACATTGCCCACCTGACGCTTGGCCAGTTCCACCAGCTGAGGATTGCCGGGGCGAGTTCCATTTATGAACTGTACGCCGGTCAAGTCCTCAGAATTGCTCATGTCAGGGGAACCTCCGCCAAACAACAGCGGCTTATTGCCCATGGTCTGCCGGTAAACCTGATACATTTTCATCTGCTCCGGGGTCAGAAGTTCCGACACCACAGCGGAAATGGGCTTGCTGGCGAGTTTCACATTCAAAATGTAATACTCATAGGGAACTTCTTCTGAGGTGGTCTCGCCGGTCTCCGGGTCGGTTGAGGTCTCCGTGCGGTAGCGAATCTCCACTTCCTCAGTAAGCGTCAGCTGATACTGTGCTGCAAACACACGCGCCAGCTCTGCCTGAGCGCTCTGCCGGGTGTAGCCTTGCAAGACGGCAGAGAGAAATGCCGCCAGTTCATGAGGGTCATGGCCGATCATACCAAGGTCATAGCGATACTCGTCATACCCTGGGTGACTGCTTTCAATGTTGTCGATTTCCTCCTGCAACTGGGCTTCTCTGGCTGCATAATCTGCCTCCACCGCCAGCATTTCCGAGTCATCCGACGGATAGGTGGTGCCGGAGAGAACGGAACCGATGCTCTGCGCCATCATGGAGCAGGAGGACATGGTATTCATCAGCATACAGGTAATGAGGAACAAAACCCCTGCCATCAGGAAACCCTTCTTGTGGCGCATGACGAATGCCCCTGCCTGCTGTACCTTTTCTTTTACCGTCCTTGCGGCTTTTCCTGTTTTGGATGCAGCCTGGGCGGTATTTCCAGCAGTCTGACCGGCATGTTTGGCGGCGGCATACTGCTTTTTGATGGCCTGCTTTTGCTGCCAGCGGGAAAGTGGATTGCTGGCAAACTGGGGATTTTCCTGCAAAGATTTCTGGTACAGAACATTTACATTTGCCTTTTCCAGTTGGCGCTCTGCCTGTGCTGCTTTGCGGTACGGCTTCAGCTTGTGGCTGCGATAGCCCTCCCGCACCAGATAAGCGCCGGTCTCCACCGCTTCCTCGGACTTGTGGGCGCTTTCCACGCCCACATTGTCCTGTTCTGTTTCCCGGATCTCTTTGTGGAGCTTGCCCGCAACCAGATGGACGGGAGCTTCCTTGACCCCTTGAGAAAGTTTGGAGGGTGGCTTTTTCTTGTCCTCAAAGGTCAGCTTCGAGGTCTTTTTTCCGGTATCCGGGTCGATGACCGTCTGCCTGACCTTTTTCTTTGGGATATTGGCCTGCGCCTTATCTGCTCTGGCCGCAGCTTTCTCCGCTTTACGGATCGGCTTTTCCAGTGCAGGGTCAGACCGTTCCTCATCAGTAAAGCGCAGGCGCGGCTCCTTATTCAAACCATTCTCCCAGCATGAGGGAGGACATCATGTAGTGCAGCTCTGCATAAATGGCCATTCCCACAGGATCGTTGAACATACAACCGGACAGGTAGGCGTAAAACTGTGCCACCACATCGGACAGGATTTTCGCTTCGGTTCCTTCCAGAACCAGACCACCCATACCTTCCTTGGCACGGATGGTGCTCCAGACCTCTGCCAGACGGAGCAGCCCCACCTGACCGGTCTCATTCAGTTCGGCTGCCTGATCTGCCGCCGTGCGGCACTCACTTACCGCATCGGCCATGACCGTAAGCAGCTGGCTGCGCTGGGCATTTACCGCCCTGTCAAAAAACATCAACGGGTTTTGATTCAAAATGTTGGGGTTCATCATCATTCATCCTCCTTCTTTTTCAGTTCCTGGGGTTTGGTGGTCATAATGCGGTACAGCTCGGTATTCTTCGGGAAGTGGTCCACGAAAGGCAGAATTGTGGAGCCATAAAACAGCAGGCCCTCGCCCTCACCGGAGTGGGTCACATAAGATAATTGGCGTGTGGAAATACCCAGCTGCTTGGCGAGGATCTGACGGTCTCCGCCTGCCTGGTTGAGCATATACACGAAGTCGGAATTTTCAAAGATATTTTCCACCTCGCGGCTGCTCAAAAGGTCTTTGACATTCTGGGTGATACCTGTCGGAATACCGCCCCATTTTCTGAATCGCTTCCAGATTTCCACCGTATAGGCGGCGGTCTGCTCCTCCTTCAAAAGCAGGTGCATCTCGTCGATGTAGTAGCGGGTAGACTTGTGAGCGGCACGGTTGATGGTAACGCGGTTCCACACCTGATCCTGTACCACCAGCATACCGATTTTCTTGAGCTGCTTGCCCAGTTCCTTGATGTCATAGCAGACAATCCGGTTATCAATGTCCACATTGCTCTGATGATTGAACACATTCAAAGAACCCGTTACATAGATTTCCAATGCCGTTGCAATGTACTGAGCTTCTTTTTCTTCCTGCTCCCGCAGCAAGTTATAAAGGTCCTCCAAAATCGGCATATTCTCCGGCTTCGGGTCATTGAGATATTCGTTGTAAACCAACCGTACACAACGGTCAATAATGGTTTTCTGCACCGGCTGCAAGCCCTCCTTACCGCCCACGATCAGCTCACACAAGCTGAGGATAAAGTCAGACTTGAGTGACAGCGGGCTTTCATCATCCGAATAGTCCAGATTCAGATCCATCGGATTGATATAGTTGGTTGAAGTAGGTGAGATCTTGATGACCTGCCCATGCAGACGCTCAACAAGAGGTGCGTACTCCGCTTCCGGGTCACAGATAATGACATCATCACTGGTAAGCAAAAAACAGTTGGCAATTTCTCGTTTTGCGCTGAAGGACTTACCGGAACCCGGCGTACCCAGAATCAGGCCGTTGGGGTTTTTCAGCAGCTTTCTGTCCACCATGATGAGGTTGTTGGACAGAGCATTGATGCCGTAGTACAGAGCTTCTTTCCCGTTCTGGAACAGTTCCTGCGTAGTGAAGGGCACAAAGATAGCTGTGGAACTGGTGGTCAGTCCTCGCTGGATCTCAATCTGATTGAGACCCAGAGGCAGACAGCTCATCAGCCCTTCTTCCTGCTGGAAGTCCAGCCTGGTCAACTGACAGTTATACTTCTGGGCAATAGAGCCTGCCTGAAAGATGTTGTTGCCAAGCTGACGGGGATTGTCCGCTGTGTTCAGCACCAGAAAGGTCAAAAGGAACATCCTCTCGTTGCGGCTCTGCAAATCCTGCAAGAGTTTTTTCGCTTCACTGCCGTAAGTAGCAAGGTCAGATGGAATGATGTCCATGTCGTATCCGGCACGGACTGCTTTTTTCTGTTCCTCGATCTTGCTGCGGTCCAGGTCGGTAATCTTTCGCTTTACCGTTTTGATGGCTTTCACCTGATCCACCGACTGAATGTGCATACTCACAATGAGCGAACTTTCCATATCCAGAAAATCAGCCAACAGACGGTCGTTCAGCTCCGGTGCGAGAATCTGCAAAAAAGAAACAGCCCCGTATTTCTTGCCCATACGGAACTGCTTGCCGGTGCGAAACTCAAAGGAGCTTGGTGCAATAAAATCCTTTGTGGATAGACCGGAAGGAGCCAGCCAGTCCCATTCAAACTGAAACGGGAGTTGTTCATCCATGTGGAATACCGCATGAAGCTGAAAAAGCCTTTCTTTACCGTCCAGCGTTCTGGCAGCTACACCAAGACGCTTGAAGTTATTAAGTATATCTGTCTCAATACGCTCCAGACGGGGCTTGGCGGCTTTGATGCTGTCCGCGTCGATACCAAAGGTCAGATATTTGGTCTTGATGAGACCGTTGTTACCTCTGGCCAGCTGATTTTGCAGCATTGTGGTGTATTCCTCGCGGATACTGTCAAAGGCGTCCCTCTGGGGCGGGATGGAAATGGAGTTAGCAAAGGTCTCCTCCGATGCCGCAAGGTTCAAAAAAGACAGCTGGAAATGAATCGAGCTGTCAAAATAATTGAGGAAATCACACCAACCATCAAAGATTGCCGTCTTATCTTCGTTTTGGGAGAGCTGATAGTTGATGTCCTGAAACTGGATGGTCTTTGTGTAGTGGCTGTCCGATATGCGGCAGATTCCATCAGGCCACATTCGTTCATAAGGGATACTGTCCTGCGCAGATTTTCCTTTTTTGTCCGTGCGGTTAGCGCGGGCAATGGCCGCTTCGATCTGCTTCTTATCGGCGCGGGACAGTTTTTTCTTTGTCTTTACCGGCTGCACAGTTTTTTCCTCGGTTTTTCCGAACATCCGATGCAGCCATTTTTTTATTGCGGTGAACAATGTCATACACCTCCTTATCGAGCATTTCCTGCCGCTTTAATACGGCATAAAAGTTGTTGGTCTGGTAGGGACGCTGCTTGGGACGGATCACAGCTACTTTGAGAATGTTGCCCACGATCTTTTAACGTAACTGGTCAGAACGGTCATAGTGCAGATTGCCCTGACGTACCTTTGCGTGGCTCAAAATCTTAATCTGCCCCTTTTCCTGACTATCCAGTGCTTTTTCATAACCGGTATCCGACAGGAACAGGCGGGTTCGTTCGCCTTTCCAGCCAACAGGGGAATCGTTCGTCAGCACATCAAAAATAATCATGTGCCGGGTGTCCTCCGCAAAACGCTGGAGGTCCATATATCCATGACCGTGATAATTCTGCGCTCCTGCCTTTGCCCGCATTTCTTCCATCAGCTGCCCTATGGTCTTTCCCTCAGACATCATGCTTGCTCCTTTCTCCCGGCAGTTCCGGGCAATAAAAAAGCGACCATTTACCAGCCGCCATACAGATCGTGATTTACTTGTGAGGTGTAATGATTGCTTATCGTGGTCGGTGCATTGAACAGAACGGTCAGAAGATACTGCTTCATGTTACGAATTTCCGTGGTGTTCTTCTGTAAACAGTCCATGACAAACTCAATGTGCGAGTTATCCAGCTTCAAGAATCTGGAACGAACGATTTCATGCGGAAAATCACTTCCTGCAATACGGGTGGTCTTTCGCTTTGCACAGACCGTTTCCACGATTAGCTCCACAATCTCATCCAAATCCTCCCGATAAGTTTCATACTGCTGACACAGGTATTCATACCCGATATTCTCCTGAATCAATTCCCGATAACTCTCTATCTCTGTGAGTGACATCGCATCCCTTCCTTTCCGTTCCGGCAGACAATCTGCCGCACAATCCCGGAAGGGAATGGAATCGGTACTTGATCCATAAATATTTTGTTTTTGAGTATTTGATTTCTCTATATTTAATTCTGCGGGCTTTTCCGTATCCGGTTTATCCATATACGGATTTTCCGTATCTGGTGAATCCGTATCCGGTTTTCTAAGCTGTGGCTGCTCGTATATGACATACTCTGTATCGCTGATGCGTCCCTGCCGGTCACGCAGCTTGTGCCGCACAATGTAACCGGCAGCCTCCAATTCCCGCAACGCAGCGCCTATGGCATCCACGCCCTCCTTACAGATCTTTGCAAGACCACGGGTGGTGTAATTCCAGTCCTCTGGCAAAGATAACATCATGGAAAGCAGTCCCTTGGCTTTTAACGACAGGTTTGCATTTCGTAAATGATGATTGCTCATCACGGTATAATCACGGGTCCGTTCAATGCGAAAAACGGCCATCGACCTCACTCCTTCCGAATTTTGGGTACAAAAAAACCGCAATCCTCATTCCAAAGAATTGCGGTGTTCAACACTTTTCAAATTTTCTTGCATAGAACCAAAACAGCGGCTTTCGAGGACGCGCCTCTGTAAATGGCTCCTCCTGGGCGAAAGGAAGTGTTTGCATCACTCGGTCAATATCCGTTGATTCCATGTCATGCTGAGATTTGCAATCTTCCCGGATTGCTTCTTGAATTTCCTTTACCGTACACATAGTCATTCCTTTCCTTTCGTTGTATGAGTTTATGAGCGGCGGCGTTTTCCCGGTTTGAAATCGAGGATATGTCCCTCAATCACACGAGCATAACGCTTGATCTTGATCTCCCGGCGCTGCTGGCTTTGCAGGGCAGCCTGATACCCATCCTCGGTCAAAAACAGCCGCATTTCCTCTCCGGGGCTGCCGTAAGCTGTGCTGGGACGCAGGACGGAAAACTCAATCATCCAGCGTGTGTTATCCCAAAACCTCTCTACGGCGAGAATGTTGTGTCCTTTCAGCTCACGGGCTGAAATATCCATCATAGGCGGCTCCTTTCATCGTTCCTGGTCTCTCTGACGCTTTTTCTGCCATGCCTCCAGCAGCTTGATGATGGTTTCCTGCATCCGCTGGGGCGTATAGCTTTTAGGGAAATACTTTCGCAAGGTGTCAGAGGTAAATGTCACTCGGTCCAGATCGCTTTTCTTTTCCTCACCCATGATGACACGCATCATATCGAGGGTCAGATGCCCCTCCTGACTGTATTTTTTGAGCCGCTGGGCTTGAGAAAGAGAAGGGGTAGCCTGTTCGCTGTCCATCGCGTCCAACAGGTCTACCTGTTCCTCCTTTTTGAGAAAGGACAGCTCATAGGCAGGGTTCAGGGCAATCTTCTTTTCATCCACCATATCCATCAATTCAGGAATCAGCTCTGTCAGACGGATATAGCGCTGAACTTGATTTCTGCTTGAACCAGCCTGCTGAGCCAATATTTCATCGGCTCTCAACTTCGTCCCAACTTGGGACGAAGTTAAATCAACTCGCTCTCCCTGATGTTTCATGGCATCCAGCTTCATCTTGTAGGCAAATGCTCTTTCACTGGGGAGCAGACTTTCTCGTTGCAGGTTGCTGTCAACCATAATGATCGTGGCGGCATCATCATCCAAATCCCGAACAATGACCGGCATGGTCTCCTTTTCTGCCAGCTCACTGGCTCTGTGCCGCCTGTGTCCGGCTACCAGCTCATAACCGCCCTCCGGGTCCGGTCGAGCAATCGCCGGAACCAGAACGCCATACTGCTTGATACTGTCTGCGGTCTCCATCATGGCTTCGTCATCCTTGACTTTGAATGGATGCCCTTTGAACGGGTGCAGTTCCGACAGCGGGATTTCTACTACTTTTTCTCTCTGAGCATCGGCACGGCTCTCCTCCGTAGAAAACAGATCATCTACCGATGCCAGCTCTACTTTTTTCGCGCTGCTTTTCAAGTTTCAACACCTCCTTCGTCAGATTTCGATACCCCTCTGCCACCTTGCCGCCAGGGTCATGGGCGAAAATACTTTTTCCCTCTGCGCTAATTTCCTTTGCCCGGACAGAATGGGGGATTTCCGTTCCAAAGACTTTGATTTTACTTCCATAGGTGTCCCGCAGCAAAGCAGCAATCTCTTTGGCAAAGTTAGTGCGGTTATCCACCATCGTCAGCAGGATACCGTCAATCTGGAGCTTTGGATTGATCTGCCGTTTTACCTTGCTGACCGTAGATAAAAGCTGTTCCAGTCCTTTGGCGGGCAGATACTCTGCCTGAACGGGAATTATGATCCTGTTCGCAGCCGCCAGCGCATTAACTGTGAGCATACCAAGGGAGGGCTGGCAGTCGATGAGGATATGGGAATATTGTCCCTTCAGTGTGTCCAGATATTGCCGTAAAATCGTTTCACGGCTCATGGCGTTTACCAAAGAAACCTCCATACCGGAAAGCTGAATATCCGCAGGCATCAGGTCAACGCCTTCTGCATGATGCAGAATACCTTCTCCGGGGCGTATAGGCTGATCCATCAGAATTTTGCCCATTGCATCCGACAGTGTAAATGGCAACTTGTCTGGTTGCGGATTTCCCAAGCTGATTGTCAGGCTTCCTTGCGGGTCCCCGTCGATCAGAAGCACTTTCTTTCCGGCCTGTGCCAGACCTATTCCCAAGTTCGCACAGGTTGTTGTTTTGCCAACGCCGCCTTTCTGGTTAGCGATGGCGATGATTTGTGTGTTCATGACTTCACCTCATTTCTGATTGTTGCTGTTGTTTCTGGAAATAGAAAAAGCCGCCACTTCAAAATTAACAGTGAAGTGACGGCTCTTTCTATCGCCGGAATACGAGTTCCTGAAATGAAAAAAGCACCCAGCATTTATACTGTGTGCTACATCAAATTCATATTCAATTATTCAAATTAGCTCAAACTATGCCAAACTGCCACAGCCAAAAAACGAGGGGAAGGAGGGCTGAAAAGCACCCCAAAAATCGGCTCTCGGTTAACCACTTTGGGAACCACTTCCCCCTCTTTTTGCCCTCTTTTTAGCCAGTTAACCACTTGCGGACCACTAAAAATTGGATGAAATCGGCTCTCGTTTTGCCAAATTTGGTCAAACCATATCAGCCCGTTTAGATATAGCAAAAGCCCGGAAAACCTTGATTTTCCGGGCTTTTTGAACCATTTTGATATAGTCTGAGCAGTCGATTATCGCTTGCTGAACTGCGGAGCGCGACGAGCTGCTTTGAGACCATACTAAACATCTCTATGGTGCGTTTTTCCTTGATATTACGGGCTTTTTCGCATTTTCTGTTGTCGGTTGTCCTATTCCTTAACCATAGAAATCGGTGATTTTTCATCGAAATTCTCCTGGTTCAAAGCATCATTCACTACCTCGAAAAGTTCCTCTGGTTTATTATACTTGACCCTCGCGTAAATGTCCATAGTTGTCTTACTATTCTCATGCCCTGCCAAATACTGAACTGTCTTAGGGTCAACGCCCGCATAGAGCAGATTCGTGATGTAGGTATGCCGCAACAAGTGCGGTGTTACATCGAAATTCAGGGTATAGCGAATCTTGGGATTGTTCCTCTGCGTTGTTCCTAATGTCGGCTTGACGGTATATTTAATGCTCTGTCCATTCACATATTTATAGTAGGCTCTCTCTTTTGCAGAACGAACAACTACATACTGCCAAACTCTTGTAAACTGAGAATAGGAAAGCGGCTGTCCCTCGCTGTCGGCAATCACATACTCCGATATGGAATTTGCTTTTGCTTCCCGCAGACAGTCCACCAGACACTTCGGAATGGGAATATCCCTTTTTGCTGCTTTTGTCTTTAGGACGGTAGAAATCACCGGCCTGTTATGCTCTGCACGCCATGCACGTCTCACAGAAATATATGGGGTGGATTCATCTATGAATACACAGTCCCATTGCAATGCAAGAATTTCTTCCCGACGCAAGCCGGAATACAAACCAATCATAATAAAAAGATATGGCGGAAGCTCTTTCACCGTATCCAGCAGAATTGCAACCTGTTGATCTGTTAAGGCGTCTTTCTTTTTCGATGCTTTTCCGCCCTTTGCTGAAATTCCTACACACGGATTATCGGTTATCAGCTGACTGCGCTCTGCCGAATAAAACACACACTTAATCAGCATATTTACCGTATCATACAGTCCTTTCGATTTTTGAGACAGCGGAACAAGCGCCAGACGAATATCATCCGCAGTCACTTCCTCCATATACATATCTCCCAGAGAGTTGATGACATAATTCTTCATATTCTGTCTGTATCCTTTTATAGTAGCCGTAGACACTTTTGCTGACTGCATCAGCAGCCATTTCTCACAATACTCGGCAACCGTTGGATGCTTTCGGTGAAAGATGATCTCCTCCACCTGTCTCCGGGCCTCCAACTGCTTTTCATATAATTCTTCACAGGTGGTCGCATATAAGCTGACCTGCTTTCCATCGGCATCTGTAATTCTGGTTCTGTAATACAGTGTTCCTTTTCTTGTAACCGTTCCGTACTCTGGAACGCTTTGTTTTTTCTTAGCCATACAAATCTTCCTTTCCTGATAATGAGGGTTCTTAAATTCACACCTTCTTTTTATCAGAAAGCACCCACTTAATCAAAGATACGGATTATGTAAAACAAAGAGCGAGACATCCTTGCCTCGCTCCAGCTTTGTTTCCTGCTCTTTATAATTGTTATGCCTGTGCTGCATCCCACTGGGCAAATGCACCACCCATTGTTCTTACCAGCTCATCCGGTCTGTTGTATTTGACCTTTGCGTAAATATCCATCGTAATTTTACTACTCTCATGCCCCGCCAGGTATTGAACCGTTTTCGGGTCCACGGACGAATGAATCAGATTCGTAATGTATGTATGACGCAGCTGATGCGGTGTCACTTCAAAATCTAAGCTGTAAATCACTTTTCCGTTATGTGCTGCCTTTTCACCGAGGACCGGCGTAACCGTGTGCTTTACACGCTTTCCATCCTCGTAGCGATAATAGAAACGCTCCTTGACTGTTCGGGTCACAATGTACTGCCAAAGCCGCTTGAACTGTGTGTAGGACAGCGGATCGCCTTCCCGGTTCGGCACTACATATTCTGACTGTGAATTAGCTTTTGTCTCTTTCAGACAGTCCGCCAGGCAAACCGGCAACGGAATATTTCGATGCGCGGCTTTCGTTTTCAGCTCATCCAGAATCACCGGTCTGTTATTTTCCGTGTGCCATGCCCTGCGTACCGTTAAATAAGGGCAATCCACATCCAGATATACAGAATCCCATTTTAGGGCAAGAATTTCTTCTCGCCGCAATCCTGCATACAGCCCTAACATGACAAATACATACGGCGGAAGTCCCTGAATGGCATCCAGCAGTCTGGCGGCCTGTTCATCCGTCAATGCAGCTTTGTCCTTCTGCGGAACGCCTCCACCTTTGGCCGTAAGGTAAATCGTTGGGTTGTTATCAATAATCTTACTTTCCTTTGCTGCACGGAAAATGGATTTATACAGGATAACCACTGACTTATATACCGAAGCAGACTTCTCGGAAACAGGAACAAGTGCAAGCTGAATGTCATCCAGTGTCACATCTGCCATCCGCATCTGTCCCAGTTCTTTTATAATGTGCCGTCTGACCTTTGAGGTATAATCTATCAGCGTGGTTGCCCTCACATGAACCGACTGCATCAAAAGCCATTTTTCACAGTAGTCTGCAACCGTCGGGGATTTCCGACAGAATGTATCGTTGTCGATCTGCTCTAATGCTCCCAACTCTTTATCATATAATTCTTCCGGTGTTCTCGCATAAAGGGCCACCAGTTTTCCATCTGCGTTCTGAACCCGCGTTCTATAATAATCTATGCCGTTAAGCGTAACTGTACCGTATTGTGGAATTGCTCTTTTTCTTTTTGCCAATTCCGTCACCTCCTAAGAATAGACTCCAGCGCTGTATCTATGTTTTATCAGACCATTATGATTTCGACAAGGATACGGACCGGCTCACACTCCAGCTCTGCGAGGTTTACGATAAGTTGCGTTCTTTTCTGCTGGCTTTGCTCTGTGGGTGCATTTTGCGATATACTCCTGAAGGCCCGCTGAAGTAAAGTACACACAGCCATTCTGCACATATTGCACATAAGAAATAAGACCATTGTTACGGGCCGCGTCCAGCGTTGCAATGCTGATACCTAAAATTTCTGCTGCTTCTTTTCGTGTAATAAGTTTTTCCATAAAGCATATTTCCTCCAATCTGTCAAGTTTGTCATCGTGTTTGTTCAAAGCCACATGAATACGCTGGCAGCCGAAACTGCCAGCGCATGGTATCTGATTTTGAACAGGAAGCTGCAAACGCTTCCTATTTATATAACTCAGCTTTCATCACATTTGCCACGCCCCCTGACGATGGGAACACAACAGGTCTCCGTTGGCGCGGCTGTCATAACTCCGCAGCACCGTTCGTATCGTGTGCCGCAGGGTTCCCCCCAAGTCTTTGGCGGGCCGTGAGGAAGTATCTTTAAGCCCCCATGCAGTCATCGCGCCGAATCTGCCACAATCCGTTTTATGAAATCGTAGATCGCTCCGAAGCAGTTCTTTCATCACCTCCCTGACGGCTCCATCTTCGCGGCGTTTCACATTCGCTCGTACATGGGTTATGTACCTGTTGTGCTGTCTATTCGATTGTCAATGTACTGATGAAGGAGGAAAACTTGTCCTTCTTATTAACACTGACAAAAAAGGCAAAAAACAGGCGCATCAAATGAAATTTTATCAAAAATATTTTACAAGCTGCTTTAATCCACGGCGGATACTGTCTCGGACACGGCTTGGGTCTACACCTTCTACTTCGGCAATTTCATTTACCGCCATTCCCAGATAGTATCGGGCATAAATTCGCTTTGCCTGTTTCTCTGGCAGCTTCATCACAGCGGCATAGACCTGCTCCTGAAACTGTTTTTCCTCCAGAAGCATCTCCGGTGTTTGCGGCTTCAATAGCACCGCATTTTCAATGCCATTCTCGCAATCCAGAGAATACTGTGCTTTATAACGATACATCTTTCGCTCATACGCAGCCTCCGCACGTTCAGCTGCTCGAATAGTCTCCATTACTTCCTCTGTCACATCTACAAAAAAGTCTGTTGTATAAACATCAGGATAAAGTTCCCGAAGGTTAATTTTCTTCATTATGTACCTCCATTTCGATTCACGGGTGATTGACGGGTGAATCGAATGGAGGCGGAGACCGACACCGGCAGACAACCGGGTCATCTCCGAAAAAATGGCAACAAAAAACGCCAACTTCCCATAACGGGAAATCGGCGCAACAAAAATACCTACTATTCTGCTGATTTAGATGGAACGATAATACTGATAGATAGTCATACTCCCCCGGAGGAGGGGCAAAACTTTTTTTAGCTGGTGTAACTCATGGCTATTGTGAATGACAAAAATTGACACGGCGGCATCCTCCTATGTGCCGCCGTACCAGATTACAGGGTGTAGGGTCGTCGTTCATTTTAGATAGACGAAAGGAAACGGCGGCTCTGATTTTTTCAAAGCCACCGTTGCAAAGTGCATAACAATATAGTCGCTGTACGATGGCTTTTTTTCTTTTGCCATCGTGCGGCAACTTTTTCACTTTTCTTTTATCTTAACAGGCAATCCTCACAGAAATGTCACGGACATACTCCATTTCGACAAAATAACAAGCTGAAATCTCACCAATCTGTGAGATTTCAAATTTTATGAGGAAAGCCGAGAGGAAATGCCTCCTCCCGGCTTTCAATAGGTTTATGATTATCTATTGTAGCAATCTCTGTCGTTACTCCGAAGTCCTCAGCCGCTCCACCACAGTTCCCTTGTTAAAGAAATGGAGAACGATCAGCGGAATAACCACAGCCAGCAGCAGATAAAGCACACCAATGACCAGAACCGGAACCAATGTAATATTCAGAGTAAAGAACCACATGGAAGGGCTATTCAATGCGCTCTTTAGCACTGTGACTGCCAGGATCGCTGCGACTGCTCCGCCGATAATGTCCGCACCTACGGCATAGTAGATGCCCTCATAGACCGTCAAGCGGCGAAGCTGCTTGCCGGTCATACCGATGCTCTGCATGGTAGCAAACTCATGGCGGCGGGTGATGATGTTGGTAATAATCATGTTGGCAAAGTTAATCAGTCCTGCAAAGGCCATGATGCAACCAATCAGACCGCCGATAACCAGGATCATGCTGCGGACCGAATCAAGCTGCTCTTTCAACAGCTTGGTGGAAGTATAGGCAACCGAAGTATTTTCACTCACATAGCTGCTTAAAAATTCTTCCATCTGCGGCTGCAAGGCTTCATCCACATTGAATCCATAAGTCAGCAGCGTGGGAGCGTCATAGATTTCCTTAAATACAGTGTCCGGCAGATACACAAAAGGAGCATCAGCGGCGATGTGCGCCTGGGCGGTGGTGCCTGTCGGCGTTTCGGTTTCCGTTCCCACGAGGATCGCTTTTGCAAGGATAGTGCTGGTTTTGACCAGTTCCCCATCCTTGTAGAAGGAAATGCTCTCTCCAACCTGTAACTGATCGGTCAGCGGAGTGTTCCTTGGTTCCTCTGTCAGTTTGTCCATGGGGCAGCCAATAATGACATATTCTCCGGTAGCCATTTTCTGCGTTAAGGTTTCGGCATCTTTTTCGCCTTCAAAAATACGCATATCAGCCCAGAAATTTTCGGAGGCTCCCATCACATTGCCAAAATAGCGCCTTTCGGTATCAGAACTTGTGTACAGGCTATATCCCTGATAGCTTTGATTTACGACGCCTTCTTCCTCATGAAACAGCTCTATGCCGCTTAAATCTTCAAACCCATAGTCAACCAATACATTTCTATCGTCTTTTGTATTTCGGTAGAGATAGCGTTCATCCTCAACTCCGGGCTGTCCGGCAATCAGATCCACCGCCTGTTGTGAGAGCGTATCTTTATGGTGCTGAACGCTTTCCATTACATTAAATGCGGCTGAGTTATAGACATTAAAATCTGTTCTGGTGACACGGTTTACCCACTTTTCTTCATCAAGGCTTTGCGTCACAATGATGATAGAGTTAAACAGGACGATGCACAGAAGCAGGGAAATAATGATGAACGCTGAACGCCGACGATTGCGGCCCAGGTTGGAAAAGGCCATACGGGACAGCTTTACCCCATTGGTTCGCTTGGCACTTCTCTTTTTATAGGCGTTCTGCTCGGTGTAGCGAATCGCCTCCAGAGGAGAAATCTTTGCCGCCTTTTTTGCAGGCTTCCTGGTGCTGATAAACACGGTCAGGATTGTAAAGAGAGCAGCGATAACAAAAATTAGCGGCGAGGTCGATACGGATGTACCCACCATAGAGTATTCAAGGTTAATGATCTCTGTCACGATAGGAAGCAGCACCCAACCGGCAAAGAAACCGGCGATCAGACCAATAGGCAGTCCGATCAGCGTGAGCCAGACCGCCTGACGGTTCACAATGCCCTTGATCTGCCGTGTGGAAGTGCCAATCGTCCGCAGCAGGCCGTATTGACGAACATCCTGCATCACAGAAATATCAAAGATATTGTAGATCAGCAGGTATCCGCACACGACAAACATCAGGATAAATACAACAGCAAACACGATGGACTCTGATGAAGTCACTCCCTGGGACATTTGATTTTCAGAGGCGAGAATGAAATTGTCTGCGCCCATATCCTCTGGATTGCCGCCAATGGAGTAAACGAACTCATTCAACTGCTGCTGAACATTTGCTTTATTCTTCAGCACGACATCGGAAAAAGTAACGCCGGACATTTCATGGTCTACCGCATAAGTGTTCTGGACCACATCGGGGTTTTCCTTTATAAACTGCTCTGAAACAGTCGCAACGCTCACAGAGTCATTGCTTGCTTCCCACCAGCCGGAAAGCACCATATCATAATGATAAGTTTTCCCCCGCAGTTCAAATTCCAGCGGAACCGCTGCGCCAATCTTTGGTTCTACACCCAGCGCCTTCAGCGCCAAATCCGTGGTGGCGATCTCATTCGCTTTCTCCGGTGCAGCTCCATGAGTAGGCACACAGAAGGTCAGCTCCTGCTGCACACTGTCCGCATAATTGATCTCAATGGAATGGCTGGAAGTATTGCTTGCATAGCCAATGATGCGCCGGTGACCTGCCTGCTCCACAAAATCGCTGTTTACAAGCTGCTCGTACTGTTCCTCCGTCATATATCCTAAAGTGCCATCCGCCTTGCTGCCTTTCTGCATTTGCAGAGAGAGCTGGATGGAGGACGCCATATTGAACGCCAGGGAAGTGATAGAGGTAAATAGGAAAGCAGTCAGGATAATTGCCAGCAGTGCAGCCAGATTGCGTACCTTATTCTTTTTGAAATAGCGTTTGGATAGCTTGGTAATTACTTCGGAATTATTGTTGCCAAATAAAATGTCATTCATAGTCCCGCCCCCCTTTACTGCACGATCTTACCATCCTCGATCCGAATGATGCGGTCGGCAAGCTGGGCGATCTCACTGTTATGGGTAATCATCACGAGGGTCTGATGGAATTTCTGGCTTGTGGTTTTCAGAAGCCCCAGCACATCGGCGCTGGTCTTGCTGTCCAGATTGCCAGTCGGTTCATCAGCCAGGACGATTGCAGGCTTTGACACCAAAGCGCGGGCAATGGCTACGCGCTGCTGCTGGCCGCCGGAAAGGTTATTGGGCATATTGTTCAGCTTATCCTCCAGCCCCAGCATCTGAACGACTTCTTTCATAAACTTCTTGTCTACCTTGTTTCCGTCCAGCTCCACAGGCAGCACGATATTTTCGTAGACATTCAGCACCGGAACCAGATTGTAGTTCTGGAAGATGAAGCCAATCTTTCTCCTACGGAAGATGGTAAGCTGCTCATCTTTCAATGTTGAGAGTTCACGTCCATCCACAATAACCTTGCCAGAGGTCGGCACATCCAACCCACCAATCATATTCAGCAGTGTAGATTTACCGCTGCCGGAGGTTCCTACGATGGCAACAAATTCGCCCTTTTCAATGGAGAGGGTCACACCATCCAAGGCTCTGGTAATGTTCGGTTTTGCGCCATAATATTTTTTTAGTTCAGTCGTTTGCAAAATGCTCATAAAGAACACCATCCTTTCTTTTTGATAAACCCATTGTAACGACCAAACCTCACAGAAATGTCATGAGCCACAAAAAATTTCTGCTAAATTCGGCCCCAAATGTCACGAACCTGTGACATTTCATTTTTTCGGGGCGTGCCTGCTCTACTTTCGGAGCAGGAAAACAGAAAAGGTTGAGCCTTTCCCAACTTCCGATACCACCCGGATATAACCGCCCTGCAAGGTCACAATCTCACGAGCCAGATACAGGCCAATCCCAATACCGTCCACATCATGCACCGCATCTTCCCGGTAAAACCGCTTGAAAATCGTTCCCTGGTGCTGCTCTGAAATGCCAATGCCGGTGTCGGCAATGTCGATCTTCACATACATTTCCCAGCCTTCCACCGACACATGGATCTGCCCGCCTGCCGGAGTGTACTTCACTGCGTTATCCAGAATGTTAAACAGGGCTTCGCTTGTCCATTTTCTATCATGGCGTGCATCCAAATGCTCCGGGCATTCCACCTGCACATCTATTTGTTTCTTTTCGGCATTGAGCAAAATCCCGCCCAGGGCAGCGGCAAGGGTATCATAAACCGGCTGCTGTTTTTGCTCCAGTGAAATGACTCCTGTTTCCAGGCGGGAGGTTTTAATCATGGCTTGCATGAGGAAGTCCAGCTTATCAAGCTGGCTGGCCTGGGCTGTCAGAAATTCCTTTTGCTTCTGCGGGGGAACCTCGTTTTCAAGCAGCGTGTTGTTGATCATCTTCAAGTTGGCAATCGGGGTCTTGACCTGATGGGAGATGTCAGAAATCAGCTCTTGCAGGTCAGCCCGTTCCTTTGCGATGCTGTTTTTATTTTCCTGCATGACCTCGTACAGTCGCCCCAGCCGGTAGTTGATTTTATAGAACAGGTTTTCTTCTTCAACCGTCTGCTTGGGCTGCATATTTTCGGAGAGCATATCATCCATCTGACCACAAAAGGCATCGGAGAACCGGACCAGCTTCCGACGAATCAGCGCCACAAAGCAGATGACGCAGAGCAGCACAAAAAGACTGAACAGGAACACACACCGGACAGCGGTTATATTCTGGGTCAGCAGATGAACAGCGGTGCAGACTGCACCAACCGCCAGCAGCAAAAGCGTTCCCAAAAGGACGCAGGCTTTGTTGATGGAGAGTTTTCGCATATTCATTTCGATGCCCCTCCGATCCACATATAGCCCATACCGTACACCGTCTTGATGTACTGGCGTCCATCCGTTTCAATTTTATTCCGCACCCGGCTGATGGCCGCAGTCAGGGCGTGTTCATCCACAAAGTTCCCATCGGCATCCCACAGCTTTTCAAGCAGCACCTGCCTGGTCAAAACATTCTGCGGATTTTTGGTCAGGATTTTCAACAGCCGGTATTCCAACGGAGTGAACACCAGCGCCTTACCGGACAGAGAAGCAGTCATCTCCGAGAAATTGATGGATAGTGCGCTATCCTCATAACAATCCCCGCCGCCAGATTGTTTTGCCAGCCGCCCCAGCACCACGGACAGCTTTTTTTGAAAGACGCTCATAGGAAATGGCTTGGTCACATAGTCCTCTGCGCCCAACTCATATCCTTTGAGCATATCGCTCTCCATATCATTTGCGGTCAGGAAGATCACCGCCGTATCCGGCCGGCGCTCTTTTACCTCCCGGCAGAAATCAAAGCCATTCCCATCTGGCAGGTTTACATCCAGCACGATCAGGTCATAATCCTGCTTAGTCAGAAAGTTGCTAGCTGCTGATTTTGTCAATACAGAGTCCACGACATAGCCCGCAGTATACAGGTTATAGCACAAAGTATTATTCAAAAGCCGGTCATCCTCGACTACTAAAATTCGCAATTGTATCACACTCCTTCATTCTTAGTGTAGCATCCAAATGTCACAGAAATCTCACGAGAGGATTATTTTTTTGTATTTTTGAAACGACGGTCTGCCGGTTTCTCCGCATCCTTGGGAATCAGCCAAATGGTAGCCATCTTCACAGCACCGGGGATACGCCCACCGGCACACAGATAATTGATCTGCCTTGGGGTAACACCCCATTTTTCACTTGCTTCTTTCAGCGTCATATAATCCATATAGTTTCCCTCCAATATGGTTTATTATATTTCCTTTGCTCGAAGAATACAAGCTTGCAAATAGGGCGCAAAGCCCTGTGCCAGAAGCACTATGTGGCCTTGCGCCCTTTGTTATTCTATCCTAAAAATACTTTGCCAGCTGCTTCAGACCGCGCCGGATGCTGTCACGGACACGGCTTGGGTCTACACCCTCCGCTGCGGCGATCTCACTCACACGCATACCCAGGTAATACCGGGCATAGATCCTCTTGGCCTGCTTCTCTGGCAGAGCCATCACAGCGGCATAGAGCTGCTCCCGCAGCTGCTTTTCCTCCAGAAGCATCTCCGGTGTTTGCGGCTTCAACAGCACCGCATTTTCAATGCCATTCTCGCAATCCAGAGAATACTGTGCTTTATAACGATACATCTTTCGCTCATACGCAGCCTCCGCACGTTCAGCTGCTCGAATAGTCTCCATTACTTTCTCTGTCACATCTACAAAAAAGTCTGTTGTATAAACATCAGGATAAAGTTCCCGAAGGTTAATTTTCTTCATTATGTACCTCCATTTCGATTCACGGGTGATTGACGGGTGAATCGAATGAAGGCGGAGACCGACACCGGCAGACAACCGGGTCATCTCCGAAAAAATGGCAACAAAAAACGCCAGATTTCCGTGAGGGAAAACTGGCGCGCCAAGAACAGCCATTATTATACTGAATTACATAGAACGATAATGCCGATGCAATGTTATACTTGCCCGGAGGAGGAGCAATGCTTTTTTTAACTGATGTAGATCATGTGAGCTTTGAAAAAGCAAACGAGACACGGAAAAATAACCTCCAATCGGCTACCGTGTCCCTGCAAGTCGTCATTGATTTGTGCAAACGCAAAGAAACGGCGGCTCTGAAAATCAAAGCCGCCGTTTCAAATGGGCGTGTCAAATTGTCTGCTCTACGACGGCTTTTTTTCTTTTGCCGTCGTCCGGCAGAGTATTATTCAATATTTAATTCAATGTTTCCAGTGAAATTCTCACATTCAATGCCAATATAATTTCCACCATCAGGAAGTGTAATTGTGTCACTATAAGTTCCGGTTGCTTCAATCAATGTGACTGCTTCATCAGATCCAGAAATCCAAAATACTTTTGCAGTACCTTCCGTAATCTCCAAGGTGCAATCAATGGACAGCTCCTTACCGGCTTCTCTCTTTATGGAAGTTCCTCCGAACAAATACTCTGTACCTGAAAAGTTCGCATAATCAGCCGTATAAGTCCCTGTATAATCATCAATTCCTTTTTCTTTTTCCCCTTGCAGTGACGATTTCCCTGTCAGTTCTATGGAGCCCGCAGATTGAACAATGTTATTGTAATGATTGAGAATTTCATCTTTTGAACAGCCAGCAAGCATAAAACTTCCCACAAGGACGAATGTTAATGCTAAAACTATTTTCTTCATAAAATCATCACCAGCCTTTCTTTGGAGCTACCTTTTTGGCCTTTTTCTTTGTTTGGGTTGCTTCTCGTTCTTTCATGCACAAAATCAAGATGGCAGAAATAACGACAGCAAGCGCAAGACTGCAAGAACAGGTTCCGATATTCCAGTTGACTGCGGTATCATAGCTACGGTAGCCTACCATTCCAAGACTTGCGGTAATCGGATAAAGGTTTGCTAATGTCATATTTCCTGCGGCAAACATCCCTCCATATCCATAGACAAAAGCAATGATTACACCGACTAAAAAGCTGCCTGCCCTCCGACAAGTAAGAGCGATAATCGGCAGAACCGCAAGATATAAAAAGAAATTAACCGCAGTAATCTGCAAGGCTGCTTTTAGAGCTAAGGAAATCTCAAAGCCGGGAAATCTCACAATCATTTCTGCTATGATTGTAAACAGACTGCATATCAACCCGAAAATAATAGACAATACGCCGCACACAATCAATTTTCCGGTCAGCAGTTTCTTAAAAGAGATCGGCACAGTCAGAATATTTTTCAATGTATCATCCGTCTGCTCGCGAGAAATCATATATCCAGCAATTAGGCTGATACACATCGGAAAAATCATGGACATATTGTTTTTGATGACCTGTTCTGTAAGATAGGCAAAATCCCAAACGGAACCATCATTCGCCATAGAGGTAAACAAGGTCAGCAGGACGGATAGGAGCATGAGTGCAACGCCCGCCCAAAGGATATGATACCTTTTCAATTTATAAAATTCTGTTTTTACAATGCGAACCATGTTTATTCCCCCCTCTTCTTATATAATCTGTCAATCAGTAAGAACGAAACCAATGCCATGATCCCAAGAATGAATACAACTTGAAATGTTGAGGGAATTAGCCCTGTCATTTGCTCCAAGTCCATTTTTATTCCATGAGCCGCCATATCTCCTGCACTCCAAAATGTAGTCAGTGGCGTGGGCAGAAGCCATAACATGGTTTTAGGCAGCGTGTCAAACAATGCCGTAGCACTCATGTTCAGAACGCTGTAAAAGACGCACAGCAAAATGGAAAAAACATAGGTCTTACTGAAAAAGACAACAAGAACAATCAACGGGAGTGTTCCTGCCGTAATGAAAATTCCTGTTTCAACCGCTAAAAACAATTTATAGCCTATTCCATAAACTTCTAATGTTCCAAATCCGCAAAGAATTGTTGCAATGGTAGAAGCCACACAAAAAACAATTCCAAAAAGAAAGAGGACAATAATCTTTGCAAGCACCATTTGCGTGCTGGTTACGGGAATTGTACGCAGATTTTTGAATGTATCGTTGTCGCGTTCCATAAAGAACAGGATAGCGGCAATCACTCCAATAATGCAGGGCAGTAAAAACTGGATACCATATCCCAACACCATGTTAAATAGTCCGTCAAAAGCATCTGCCCGATCTGTATATCGCTCCATCATAGAGGGCGTTGTCATCAGATAAGTCAGCGGGATTGGAAACAGGAAAGCAGCCAGAATAATAAGCGGAATAAATTTTTTCCGTTTCAATTTCAAAAATTCGCATTTGATTAGTTTAAGCAATTCCTTCTCCCCCTGTCACACGCTTGAAGTAATCTTCAAGACTTTCTTCACAAGTATGCGCCTCCGATACCTCCAATCCATTTTCTACAAAGGCAGTTACAATTTTCCCCACAGGCAAATCAAGGTTGTGCAGGCGCAGATTATGGTCGTCCTGTATGGAAAAATGGTTTTCATGGAAATTGCGTTCCAAAATTCTTGCCGCCTGTGCAGTATCCGAAAGCGTAAAACGGATATGCTTACTGCTTTTTTGCTCCAGCTCAGCAAGGCTTTCTTCTTCCAGCAATGCGCCGTGGTCGATAATTCCAATATCGTCAGCCAGCAAGGAAATCTCCGAAAGAATATGACTGGAAATCAAAATGGTTTTTCCTCGCGCGTCACAAAGCTCACGAATAAAGGAACGTACTTCTGCAATACCGATGGGATCGAGGCCGTTGATCGGCTCATCCAAAATCAAAAGCTCCGGATCGTGCATAACGGCAAGGGCGATGGCAAGCCGCTGCTTCATACCAAGAGAATACTGTGAAAAGAGCTTTTTATCTTTGTAGGGCAGTCCTACCAGATCCAGAGCATCTTTGATAGCATGATTGTTTGGTACGCCCCGCAGAGTAGCAAAGATACGCAGGTTCTCTGTGCCGGTCAGATTGGGATAAAAGCCGGGGGACTCAATTAGACTGCCAATGCGGGGGAGCAACTTCTTTTCATTCCCTTGCAAAGACTTTCCCCAGATTTTGACCTCCCCGGAAGTCGGCTTCGTTAAGCCCAACAGCATTTTCATGGTAGTGGTTTTTCCGGCTCCGTTTCTGCCCAGCAGACCGTAAATTCTCCCACGCTTCACATGAATATTTAAGTCAGCCACACTCTTTTGTGAGCCGTATTGCTTCGTCAGATTTTTTGTTTCAATGATATAATTTGTATCCATATTCAAAACCTCCTGTTCTGTAAGGTATTCTATCATGCCAACCTTGCATTAACCTTGCCGCAACCTTGCATTAACCTTGCAATTTGAAATCCAGTAAAATGACAAAGGCTCCCGCCATAAAGACGGGAACCCGCTTAACTCTCCAAAGGAAAAAGCAACATAAATTCAGTTCCTTTTCCCGGCAAACTTTCAACTGTTATACTCCCACCCATCTTTTCTACAAGCTGATGGACAATAGAAAGACCAAGACCGCTTCCTTTTTCAGACCGTCCTTTGTCACACTTATAGAGCCGTTCAAAAATGTGTTTCAAATCTTCCTTCTCAATTCCCACTCCATTATCCGCCAGCAGCAGCTCCATGTTATTTTCCTTCTTTGACAGGGCAATTTTGATTTTGTCTGCATGGCTGTGAGCGATTACATTTTGAATGAGATTATTGACAATCCTCATATAGCTGTCCATATCCAATCTTACCCGGACAGGATGTTCGGGAATATCAATGTCATACTCAACCTGTTTATCCTCAAAAATCGGTATCCAGTCAATGAGGATATTTCTTGTCAGCTCTGCGGCCTCAACACTCTGGATCTCCAAAGCAAACTCGTTGGAATTTAACTTGAACCAGTCAAAGAGTACATCAATATATTCTTTCAGATCATGGGCTTTCCGGCGGGCGGTTTCAATATAATCATCCCGGTCTTTTCCTGTGACCAGTCCTTTGTGTGCAGCGTCAAGATACCCAATCAGAGTAGTAAGGGGCGTTCGCACATCATGGGAAAGGCTCGTCATAAGCTGGCGGTTGGTTTCTTCTGTCTGCCGTACAGTTGAAAGTCTGCTTTCATAGGCCACAACGATCTCGTTGATTTCATAAGCAAGAGGTGCTGTCAGTTCATTTGTTGCAGATAGAATACGCCGGTTGCCATTTCCGTTTTTCACATCAACCAGCACATCGGTCATTTCTGCTATTTGTTTTTTTACACGCCGAACGAGAACGATGGAAGTCAATACAGCCACAACAGCAATCACAATGGACAAGAATACGATAATTTCCATGCTGACTACACCTCCTTATTAAACCGGTAGCCAATCCCTTTGACCGTTTGTATATACTTTGGGCTTGAAGGATTGACTTCTAATTTTTTACGAAGTCGGCTGATAATCGCCATAATGTTACTGTCATCATAGAAATATTCTTCGCCCCATACTTCCTCATAAATCTGCTGTTTGGTCAAAATTTTCCCTTGATGTTTTGCACAGTACAGGAGCAGATCAAATTCCTTTGGGGGAAGTTCAAAAGTACCATTTTCCGTCGTAACAGAACGATTTTCAAGGTCAATTTGCAATCCATCAAAATCCAGTTTTTGCACAGCTCCGGCTTGCTGATTAAAGCGAGTGTAGCGGCGAATGAGGGACGCAATACGGGCAATCAGTTCGTCCATATCAAACGGTTTTGTAAGATAATCGTCCGCTCCGGCCCGTAAGCCCCGTACTTTAGAAATGCTGTCATTTTTAGATGTGAACATCAAAATCGGCAGACTGTTCTCTTTGCGGATTTCTTCCAGCGTTTCAAAGCCATCCATACCAGGCATCATCACATCCAGCACCACAAGCTGATACTCCTGCTCTCTTAATTTTTGTAAGCCCTCTTTTCCGGTATTACAAAAATCGGCTTCTATGTTTTCTGCTTGTACGCTACGTTTAATCAAAGCGCACAGTTCTCTGTCATCATCTATAATCAGGATTTTATTCATGGTGCAACCCCTTCCCTTGTTTTGTCCTTCCGTCAATCGGCTTTTCTGCGTTCTTTGGGATCAGCCAAACACCGGCCATTTTCACAGCGCCGGGGATACGCCCAGCAGCGCAATAGTAATTTACTCTACGAGGTGTCACGCCCCATTTTTCGGCGGCCTCTTTTAGTGTCATATAATCCATTATGCACCTCCACAGAGTACATTATAGTTCTTTGTCTCGAACAATACAAGTTTATCACCAATCGCAGCTTTATATAATCGGCATAATCGTACAGCTTGTCAGGCATAATAAGGTCATTCCATCATATAAACCGGAACGATACAATATTATTGAGGTGAACGATTATGCCGATTGATGATTTGACTGCTTTAGGGCAAAAAATGCGGGAAGCCCGAAAGAAAAAAGACCTGACACAACAGGAGCTTGCGGATCTGAGCCATGTTTCTGTAAAGCAAATCGCCAATATCGAAAAGGGGAAAATGAATCCTTCTTATTTAATTTTAAGAGCATTGGCAAAGGTCCTGCACATCTCTTTAGATACACTTATAAATCCAGATGTTTCTCTGGAGGATGAGGGTGTCAATCAGATGAAAATGTTTTATTCCAGCTGTCCGCCAGAAATGCGTGACACCCTGTTGCATCACACCCAGGAAACGGTGAAAGAACTGACAGAGTTGTCCGAGAAATTTGAAACGAATTGAGCCAGTGAGTGAAATTTAACGATTCTCTCACTGGTTCTTTTCATTTTCGGAGAAAAGAGGCAAGCAATGCCTGTGTTAATACACACAGGCCCGCAGAGAAGAAAATCCCTTTGTGATTTTCCTCTCCGCTTGCTTGTTGAGGGCAGCGCCCCCAAGCCCCTTTGAACACAGAATTTCATTCTGTGGCTGCGCGTTCTGCGAACGCTTTTGACCAGGACCAGCTTACCGCTGGCCGTGGTCTTTTTCTTTTTCAACATCCTGTTCTACCTCCATTTTCAGCACTCGATCTACATTTGCCTTTGCCGTTAAAAGCTCCCGCATTTCCTCACGGGAACGCCGGTACTCGGCATAGGTCTTTTTCTTTTCTTCCAGCAATTTCGCGTACTCCGTCTGCAACTCTTTGACCTTGGGAAGTTTCTTGACTCCCATCTCATCAAAGGCATTCTTAGCAGCCTGGTGGAGCAGAATTTCTTCCTCATGTTCCTCCCGGAATTTCTTAGAGTAACCCGCCTTGCGGTATGCCACATAGACCTCACGGGTCTTGGCATAATTTACGATGTGAGTACGCAGAACAGCGATCTCTGCCATGCGCTTTTCAGCCGCTTTGATCTGCGCCGAAAGATCATTGTGATGTGCCGTGGCAGCCGCAGCCTTTTCTTCCAAAACCGCATACTCCAGCAGGTTATGCTCTGACAGGTAATTCATGGTCTGCGCCATTTGCTTCAGATTGAAAACCTTGGCCCATCGAGCATAGCCAGCACCTTTTCCAGCCTGCAATTTTGCCTGAATGTCCACCAGCAGATTGATCTTTGGCGGCTCTGCCTGTGCGACTGTTTTCTTTCGCGGGGTATGTGCTTTCTTCCCGGAGAGAACTGCCCGCAAATCTTCCAATCCATATCCTTCGCCCAGACTGTCCATGCGGGCGGCTTTCTCCCAACCAGAGAGCTTCAGTCGATACGATTTTCCGCGCTTTGAGACTTCACAACCATATTCTCGCAACAGCTTCAGCAGTTCTTCAAAGTCAGCAGGACTTTGTGATAATGCGTTGTCAATCGCCACACGAAGCAGCTCTCGGTGAGATGGCTTTGCCTGATCGCCCAGCCATTTGTTATAGCTCTTTCCGTGAAGTTTCGGATTCTCTACAATGGACAGTCCATTCTCAATACAGATGGTGTCACTTAGCCGACGAACCGCCTTGGTGCTGCCCCAAAAGTTTCGGAACTTCCGGTCATATTCTAAGCTGACCGATGACCAGATAATGTGATTATGAATGTGCGACTTGTCTATGTGAGTGCAGACCACAAAGGCATGATTGCCTTTAGTAAAACGCTTTGCAAATTCTACGCCCAGCCGGTTTGCTTCTTCCTGGGTAATCTCACCAGGGCGGAAGGACTGGCGCACATGATAGGCAATCACATCATCTGTACCACGCACTCGTCCGGTAGCGGCAATGTACTGCCGCTTTGCCAGAAGGAACTCCGCATCCGCAGTCCGGCTGTCACACGCATAGCCGGTAATGAGCCTGCCGTTATCTGTTTTCTTTGGATTGGCCACATAGTCGATGATGTCACTGATTGCCCGACTCTCTGTGCGGCCTTTGCCGACATGAAGCGGCATGATTCTTGTAGTTGCCATAATAGAAGGTCCTCCTCTCATAAATATTTTTGTTTTCGCTGAACTCTTTGCTTCTATCGTTGCAATAACTTTCTCCGCTGGGTATAATAAAAAAGAATATTCTACAACCTCAAAGGAGGGATTTCTATGATAGAACAGCTCATTGCTGAAGCAACCGAATGTGATTTCAAAGTTGCTCTCGAAACAAAAAAGCCAAAAAGCTGGTTAAAAAGTGTCAGTGCCTTTTCCAATGGAATCGGCGGCACTCTGTTTTTCGGAGTCTCCGATGACCGGGAGCCTATCGGCTTGTCCGATGTTCAAAAGGATGCTGAAGCGATCAGCCGCTTAATCAAAGAACGTATCACACCATTACCTCAGTTTATCTTAAAACCATTACAGGAAGATGGTAAAAATCTATTAGCTCTGGAGGTTTCTCCCGGCCGCAGCACCCCATATTATTACAAGGCAGACGGAGTGATGGAAGCATATATCCGTGTTGGAAATGAAAGCGTAATTGCCCCGGATTACATTGTAAATGAACTGATCTTAAAGGGAACCAATCAGTCCTTTGACACCTTAACAACAGAAGCTGTGAAAAAGGATTACAGCTTCACACTCCTGGAGGCAACCTATCTGGAACGAACCGGCCTCCGCTTTGAGCCATCCGATTATGTTTCCTTCGGTTTGGCTGACAAAAATGGGGTCTTGACCAATGCCGGAAAGCTCATGACCGATCAGCACACAGTTTATAACTCCCGTATGTTCTGTACCCGGTGGAATGGCTTGGAAAAAGGCTCTATCTTTGATGATGCACTGGACGATAAAGAATACGAAGGGAATCTGATTTATCTACTGAAAAGCGGCAGTGAATTTATTCGCAATAATTCCAAAGTCCGTTTTGTCAAAGAGGCACAGTATCGTGTAGACAAGCCAGATTATGCTGAACGAGCTGTGACAGAGGCTCTTGTTAATGCGCTTATCCATCGTGATTATATTGTACTTGGCAGCGAAATCCATATTGATATGTTTGATGATCGGGTGGAAATCACATCTCCGGGCGGTATGTTTGGCGGCGGCTCAATTCAGGAATACGATATTTACAGTATCCGTTCGATGCGACGAAACCCTGTGATTGCTGACCTGTTCCACCGCATGAAGTACATGGAACGCCGTGGAAGTGGCCTACGCAAAATCGTCAGTGAAACCGAAAAGCTGCCTGGATACACAGAGGCATATAAGCCCGAATTTTCCTCAACAGCGACAGATTTCAGAGTCATCTTGAAAAATGTAAACTACAACTTAGAGGGTGACGCCCACCAAGTTATCCACCAAGTTACCCACCAAGTTATTGAACTATCAACGGTATCCAAACAGATTTTGGCTTTTTGCACAACACCAAAATCCAAGAAAGAGCTTGCAGTATTTTGCGGCTTCAAAGATTTAAGAAACTTCACCTTGAAGCATATCAATCCGCTTTTAGAATCCGGGCAATTAGAAATGACTATTCCCGATAAACCTAAAAGTCGCAATCAAAAATATATTACAGTTCGTTCCGAATAAACAGAGAAGCAGGGCATTGGGTCTCATCTCCCATTGTCCTGCTTCTTTTTCATTCCAAATTATATTCACATCATTTACCCATACACCCAATCCTGGATCGCAAATTTCAAACTCTGCACCTTTCCCAGCAGCCAGATCGCAGCCAGCGGCAGCCCCATCGGGCTAATCAAAAATGCCATAATCAGCAAAATTGCACCATTCTGCGGGGAATAGGTAATAAGCACAGCCACGCCAAGTAGAGCAATTACCGTGCTGAGCAGACCAAGCACCAGACCAGATATGTAGATCAGCCCCATGCAGAGCCAGACAAAAAGCGTCAACACCAAAATGACCGGTGCAGTTACAATCATCAGCAAGCATTTCAAAATCTTCATTCCAGTTCCTCCCTCCAACGCTCCAGATACCGTTTGCACAGGGCATCCGCTTCTCTCTCATCATCTTCCGTCAACTCCCGTCTGCCTTTGGTCAGTTCAATCTCCACATAAGTCCGGTAATCATCAGCTAAGAGATTGAACAGTTCCTTGGGAGTATGGCACACCTCGCCAGAGCAATAGTGAAAATCTTGGTCAAATTCAACTCTTACACATCCATGGCGGCTGATATAAACTTCTATGGTCTCGTCTGCGGTCAGGTAATCCGCAAAAATCTCCAGCACCTTTTCAAAGGTCAGCATCTGTTTTCACTCCTTTGCTACGCTTCTTATTCTACTCATATTATCCGGTACGGACAGGCAAAAGACAAGGATACAGACAAAAAGAAAAAGCGGAGGAAGGTGCGGCGAAGAAATGCCGTCCCTCCCTCCGCAAATGGAGTATCTATCCCTGTTATGAAAGTTTGGAGAGTTGGGTAAGGATTTCCTTCACACCCTCCCACAGTTGTTCCTGCCGCTGGGATATATCCTCCAAGTCAGCATTATAAACCCGCCCGGTCTCATGCACTTTGCGGGTCAGCTGGTTCAAGTTGTTGCTGCTTCGGCGCATCAGGGAGACCAACTCCTTCAGCTCTGGCAGTTCCAGCTTGACCACATAACCATCCAGCGCCATTTTCCGCAGATAAGCGCTCAAATTCTCTGTCCCGTATTGCTGCATCTTTTGATGGATCAGTTCCAGTTCTTCTGCGGACACCCAAAACAGAACCGGCACATCCCGCTTGCGCTTTGCCATGGTTATCGCTCCAGCTCCCGTTTTTTCGGGGCGGCAGACTTATTGGCGGGCAGCTCCTGTTTGAGCTTATCCCGTACTGAGGGACGGGACGGTTCCAGTTTTTCTCTCTGGGTACGGCTGCGCTGCTGTTCTTCACGCACCAGATCAATAAAACCATCCAGCACAGCAGGGTGGCTGTTTAAGGCATAACCACAACGGACGGTTTCGGGATTATCATTAGGAATGGTCTTGGCCCATTCTTTGTTGCGTCGGGAGTAGCGCCCATCCCAGTCCTGAAGCTGGATCGTGTTAGACAGAACCATAGATACACGCTCCATGCCATAGGTCTCAATCACACCCTTTGCCGCATCGTGGCTGAGATACATTCCGTCGAAATGTTCCCGCACCGCCGCTTCAATGGACTCCTTGCATTGGCGATTTACATTGTTGGAAGCTCGGTACTGCTCCAGCTCCCCATGTTCTCTCGCATAGGCAGCAGAATGGGGATAGACCGGTGTTGTTCGCAGTTCCTCTTTGGCTCTGCACACATCGTCGGCACGGCTCTCAATACTGTCCCGGATCATATCCATATAGCCGGTCTCCAGCTTTTCAAAATAACGGTACACATCCGCCAGCGGCGAGGGAGATTCCAAAAGCGCCTGGGCCTGTGCGTCGGTCAGCTCCAGCTCCTCCATCGCCATCACAATATCCTCACGGACAGTATATTCATAGGTGTGGTGCAGGATTTCTTCCGGGGGCTGGCTTTTCAACCAGTCCCTATATTTTTCCTGCTCAGTGGCCATCTTTTCATAAAGGGCCGTATTCAGATTATTGGTATTCATGTTATCGCACCTCCTCATGCTGTTTTGGTTTCTTGTCTGTACTGCGGGGCGTCACCGGGCGCTTCAGGCTGTCCAGCACCGAAGTCCGTGTGCTTTTGGCAACAACAGCCTCGGCGTGTGCCTGTCCCTTTCCGTCGATGTTGAGCAAAGTATCCAGCTCCACCAGACGGGCATTTTTGCTTCGCAGTTCTTCTTCATAAAGGAATGGCTTTCCGACTTCCTCCTTTGCGGCAGCCTGCTGCTGATAGAGGTTATCCAGCTGGGCCTTTGCCGCCTCCAGACGCTGGGGCATCAGGGCGAGGGCATTGTCGATACGGGTAAGATTTCCGCGAGGGTCTGTACCAAGGGTTGCCCGGTGGGTCATCTGTCCTTTCAGTAGGAGCGTATACTCCTGTTTCCAAGCGGAAAATTCCACGGATATGGCATAGCCCCGGTAGCTGCCGATCTGCACCGGATCGGAGGTTTTGACCTCCTTGCAGGCATCCAAAAGGGCTGCGCCGGCGTTCTCCTTATCGGTCAGCAGATCGCCGCGGATTTCCATACCAGCAAAACCGTCCTCCGGGTGCGGGTACGCTGCCAAAACCTCCAGATCGGATTCAAAGCCCTTGATAAAGCCTTTGTGCTTTTCAATCTCCTCCGGGAAGTATTTGAGCAACTGGTCCTCCAGACGATACTGCTTGCTCTGGTGGTCGGCTTTCATCAGCTTTAGGCGGGATACCTCCACATCCAAATCCATACGCTCTTTGATACGGGGGTCTCCGGCACACAAAGCCTTGATCTCTGCAAAACTGAGGGCGGTTTCATCCACATCATCGCAGGAGCGTACCGGCGATTTAGAAGTCATGATCTGACTAATGAATTTTTGCTTATTCTCCACCGTCTGCCAGAGGTATGCGTCAAAGGTTCCTTCGGTCACATAGCGGTACACATGGACAAGAGGATTCTGGTTACCCTGGCGCTCGATACGGCCCTTGCGCTGGGCAAGGTCTCCCGGTCTCCACGGACAGTCCAGGTCATGAAGTGCCACCAGACGGTCCTGCACATTGGTGCCTGCGCCCATCTTGGCGGTGCTGCCCAAAAGGACACGCACCTGACCGGTACGGACTTTAGAGAACAACTCCTTTTTCCGCACTTCGGTGTTGGCTTCATGGATAAAAGCGATCTGGTCGGCAGGCATCCCCTGAGCAATGAGTTTCTGACGAATATCGTCATATACCGTAAAGGCCGGTTCCTGCTCCGGCAGAGGCACGGCACCTTCCAGTGCGTGAAGCAGTGGATTATCCAGCGTTTTCGCCGCCTTGCTTGCAGTAGCTTTTGCCTGCGGTGTAGAAATGTCGCAGAACACCAGCTGGGTCAGCTTGTCAGCTTCGCCATCCCGCCAGATCTGCATGATGTTGTCCACGCACTGATTGACCTTTGTGCCAGGTTCATCCGGCAGCATCTGGTTGACGATCCTCTGGTCCAGTCCCAGCTTGCGGCCATCCGAGGTGATTTTGAGCATATTATCCACCGACGGGTCCACACTGCCTCTGTGTACTTCGGAAGCGCGCTCAGAGAGTGCCTTCACCATTTCCTGCTGATGTTCGGTAGGCTGCGCCACGATGTTGTGGTATTCCACCTCCGGGGTGGGCAGGTTCAGTTGGTCGGCGGTCTTGATGTCCGCCACTTCTTTGAACAGGTTCATCAGCTCTGGCAGATTAAAGAACTTGCTGAATCTCGTTCTTGCCCGGTAGCCGGTGCCTTCCGGTGCCAGCTCCAATGCTGTGACGGTCTCCCCAAATCTGGAAGCCCAGCAGTCGAAGTGGGTCATGTTCAGTTCTTGCAGGCGTTCATACTGAAGGTAACGCTGCATGGTGTAAAGCTCGGTCATGGAGTTGCTGACCGGGGTGCCGGTGGCAAAAATCACGCCACGGTTTCCGGTGATCTCATCCATATAGCGGCACTTGGCAAACATATCGGAGGATTTCTGCGCGTCCGATGTGGAAAGACCAGCCACATTCCGCATTTTTGTGTATAGAAACAGGTTTTTATAGTTGTGGGCCTCGTCCACAAACAAACGGTCCACACCCAGCTGCTCGAAGGTTACCACATCGTCTTTTCGCCCCTCGGCTTGCAGCTTTTCCAGTCTGGCTTCCAGAGACTTTCTGGTACGCTCCAGCTGTTTGACGGTAAAACGCTCGCCGCCACTGGCCTGTACCTCTGCAATCCCCTCAGTGATCTCGTCGATCTGTTCATAGAGAAGCCGTTCCTGACGCTCCCGGCTGATGGGGATACGCTCAAACTGGCTGTGTCCCATGATGATGGCATCATAATCACCCGTCGCAATACGTGCGCAGAACTTCTTTCGGTTATGGGTCTCAAAGTCCTTTTTGGTGGTGACTAAGATATTGGCGGAAGGATAGAGACGCAGAAACTCCGACGCCCACTGCTCTGTCAGATGGTTTGGAACCACAAAGAGAGATTTCTGGCACAGTCCCAGGCGTTTGGCTTCCATCGAAGCAGCTACCATTTCAAAAGTTTTGCCTGCGCCTACTTCATGTGCCAACAGGGTATTTCCTCCATACAGCACATGGGCAATGGCACTTTTCTGGTGTTCCCGCAGGGTAATGGCCGGGTTCATGCCTCCAAAAGTGATGTGGCTGCCATCATATTCACGGGGACGGGTAGAGTTCATTTCCTCGTTGTACTGGCTCACCAAAGTCTGGCGACGCTCCGGGTCTCTCCAGATCCAGTCCCTAAAGGCTTCCCGGATCGCCTGCTGTTTTTGAGCCGCCAGGGTGGTCTCCTTGGCATTCAGCACGCGGCGCTCTTTTCCGTCTGCGTCCTCTATGGTGTCATAGATGCGGACATCCCGCAGGTTTAAGGAATCCTCCAGAATCTTGTAGGCGTTGGCGCGGCTGGTCCCATAGGTGGTATAAGCTGCCACATCGTTGTAGGATACAGAAGATTTTCCCTTGATCTGCCATTCAGCGGTAAAGGACGAATAGTTGACCTCGATACTGCGTTGGAGATAAAACGGGGTATTAAAGGTCTCATACATAAACTGCTGGATATATTCCTTGTCAATCCAGGTAGCGCCCAGACGCACCTCGATCTCCGACGCATCCAGGTCTTTGGGCTGGGCGGCGGTAAGAGCTTCCACATTGACTGCATAAACCGGGTCCTGCTGTGCTACCCGCTGTGCCTGACGCAGCTTTCGGCGTACATTGCCAGAGAGGTATTCATCAGCAGTCACATAATGGGGCGTTCTGTCCTGCTCCAACTGTCCCGGTACACGGAAGATTACGCCTTGCAACTCTCCGGCCAGTTCTTCTTTTGTTTTTCCGGTAAGCTGGCTCATATAGTCCATATCCACGCAGGCTTTTTCCGAGATGGACACCGCCAGTGCTTCACTTGCCGTATCCACCACAGCCACCGCCTGATGGGGCTTGATGGTCCGCTTGGTGAACATATCTGCCTTACGTTCCAGTTTACCGTCCTCGTCGATGACTTCCAGCGCACAGAGCAGGTAATAGGAAGAATCGTCTGCATAGGCCAGACGGTTTGCACGGTCATTGATGAGACCGTATTTGGAAGAAAAGCTGTCATAGAGGCTGTTCAGTTCCGCCTGCTTCTCCCGAATGGTGCTGTCCGGAACCGCTGCATCCATCTGAAGGTCGATCAGTTCCTGCACACAATCACGCAGTCCCACAAGACCTTTTACACGGGCTTCGGCGGTGGCGTTGAGGTCAGGGCGCACCATACGGCTGTTTTCCCGGTAGTACACCTGCCCGTCTACAATGGCATAGGAATAGTTCTTCACATTGGGGTCGGCAGGAATGGAGGTGTCAATAGCTTCGCCTTCGCCCAGCTCCGGCAGCTCTGCCTCCTGATAAGTGCCATGAATATACTTCACCGCATCATGCAGCTGGTCGGAAAGCTCCAGTCCCTCGATAGGGTTTACGGTGTAGTCCATACCATGAGCAGTGCTTACCGGCTCCTGTCTGCCCAGCACCATTTCCGGGTGGTCGATAAAATACCGGTTGATGGCAAACCCGTCCTCCGTCTGTCCGGTCTGGGTCCATTCCGGCACGATGTCCAACGGGCGGTCCCGCTTTTGGAGGAAGATGATGTCCGATACCACCTCGGCACCGGCATTCTTTTTGAACGCGTCATTCGGCAGACGGATAGCTCCCAGCAGCTCGGCACGCTGGGCAAGATAGCGGCGCACGGTGGAATCCTTGGCGTCCATGGTATATCGAGAGGTCACAAAAGCTACCACACCGCCGGGACGCACCTGATCCAGTGCTTTGGCAAAAAAATAGTTATGAATACTGAAATTCAGCTTGTTGTAGGCTTTGTCGTTGACCTGATACTGACCGAAAGGTACATTGCCGATGGCAAGGTCAAAGAAGTCACGCCTATCGGTGGTCTCAAAGCCGCCTACTGTGATGTCCGCCTTGGGATAGAGCTGCTTTGCGATGCGCCCGGAAACAGGGTCCAGCTCCACGCCGTACAGACGGCTGTTTCGCATTTTCTCCGGCAGCATACCAAAGAAATTGCCCACGCCCATAGACGGCTCCAGAATATTTCCGGTCTCAAATCCCATACGGTCCACCGCTTCATAGATGGCCTGAATGACCGTAGGGCTGGTGTAATGGGCGTTGAGGGTAGAGCTTCTGGCGGCGGCATATTCCTCCGGGGTCAGCAGTTCTTTTAGCTGGGCATACTCTAAAGCCCATACCGGTTTCTCCGGTTCAAACGCATCAGAGAGACCTCCCCAGCCCACATATCGAGAAAGAACCTCCTGCTGTTCGGGGCTTGCCTGCTGTCCGGCAGCTTCCAGCTCTTTCAGCAAACGAATCGCATTGACATTTGCCTGGAACTTGGCTTTCGGACCGCCTTCGCCCAAATGCTCATCGGTAATGCGGAAGTTTTTTGCATTGCGGCGCAGGTTAGCCTTGTATTCCTCATAAGATGCTTCCTCGGCAGCTTTGGCATTGGGAAAGGTCTGCCACTGGCCATTGACCTGAATGGAAACCGGGTGTTCATCCAACACTTCCTCAAAGGTTTTCTCCGGCTCTGTTACAGGGGCTGGCGGCTCCGGCTCCTCGATATGCAGCTGTTCCACCACCACATCATAAGGCAGATTGTTCTTATCGCCCGGATAGACGGCCATGGTCTCGGAATGGAAGGTCGGGGATTCGGTAGTCGGTTGGGGCTGTTCCTGTCCAAAACCGTCCTGCTGACGGGCATACATCCCGCGCAGCAAAGGCGCAACTTCATCCCAGCGGAAATACAGCATAGCCAGACGCTTTTCCTCTGCATCCATGACTTCCAGTTCTATGCCCTGTGCCGTGGTACGGTAATCGGCAATATCGCCGGTCTCCAGATTCAGTGTCTCGATCTCACCGGAATAGGCTCTGCTCAGCCAGTAGGCGATCTCGCTGTTGCTCCTGCCGGATTGCAGCAGCGTGAAAATCTGCTTTTTATCCGCTTCATCCATCAGTCCATGAGCCAATACATCCCGCAAGTCCTGATCTGCCTTGTCCGGGTCAATAGGAAGAAATTCGGTATAGTAAGCATTGCGGCGGTCTGCCCGAAGCAGCTGCTCGAACTGTTCTTTGCGCTCTGCCCGATAGATGGGATATACCATCCCGGTGGGCAGAAGCTGTACGGTGTCCTCCCGCAGCTCGGTGATCTGATAGGCGTCATCCTCGATATACACGGTATCGCCCACGGCATAGACCGGGGCGGCTGGGTCATAGGAGGTTCTTTGCGGAATTGGGCGGCGAACTGCGTCATATTCCTCATCGGAAATGGAAACTTTGGAAGTCTGCTCTGTCTCGGCATCTGCGATCTGCCCTACATCCGACACCACCTGTTGGATAAATGGGTCATTGTCCAGTTTTTCCGGGTCTGCCACCTGTCCGTTGACAATCCCTCTTTCCTCCAGGGCTTCCCGGATGGCGATGGGGTCGATGTTGTCAAAACGTTCCTGTTCTTCTTCGGTATAGAACTGGTCCTCCTGAATCAGCTGGGCAAGCCTGCGCTGTACCTTCGGCCAGGGCAGCTGCGTTTCCTCCGGGCTGCCGGCACGGACAACGAACGGGATGTTGCTGCCACTGTATTCCTGAGCCAGCCATGCAGCGGTATCTTTCTCTCTTGCATGGTCTTTCATATAACGGACGACAGCATGTTTACTCTCGATATTGCCGTTCCATGCACAAATGGCAGTATCAATATCTTCCTGAGAAAGAGGGCGCAGAAGTTCATGGAGCTTTGGATAGGTTTCGTCGATCACTTCCCGGTGCAGTCGCTGTCGGAACTCCGGCACATCCGAATAGAGGCGAATCAGCTCCATATCCTTAGAACCAAGGACCGCACGGCGCACAGCGGCATTGCCCTCGATGACAGCATTTTCACGGTCAGAATGCCCGCAGGCATTGCGGTATGCGGCATCCTCGGAAATGGCGGCAGTCACCACAGTCTTATACTGCTCAAACTGCTCCCGAAGGGTAGGCTTTGGCGTTTCTTCCTCCACCTCCGGCTGCTGGGCTTGGATGGCATCTTCTTCTGCCAATTCCTTTTCAGCCTGGATTTTGTCATACTGCGCCTGTTCCTGTTCGGTAAGATAGCGGCCTTTCTGGACAAGAGAGGTAATGCGCTTGGCAACCTTTTCCCAGTTCAAGTGAACATCCGGGCAGTCTTGCTTTTTATAGTGCAACCCTTTCCCGTCGTGATCTTCGCCGCTGTGTGTTGCGCCGGACAGGGCATGAGAGCGTCCGCCAATACCATACTCGTCTTTGAGGAATCTCACTTTTTCCTTATCCGTATGGTTTTCCATGAAGAACGCATAGATACGGCCTTTTCCTCCGGCGAAACTGCTTCCGCCGGTCATGGCGGCGTCGATCTCATCCTCGGTAATAAAGTGCTGGACGGTTGGCACTTGGGAAAGCTCTGAAGAAAAGGTCCTGCGGGGCAGGTCAAGGTCCTTCAGGTTCTCCCAGATCTCCCTCGGTCTATGATAGTGAAAACGCAACAGGTCACGGTCCTGCTGATAGGCAGTCCAGAAGGCGGCGTATTCTTCCTTGAGGGTCTGGCGGAAAGCCGGTTCACTCAGCTGCTCCATCAGGCGGCGGGTCTCCTCCGGGAAACCATTGCCTTTGATCTCTGACAGGCAGGACAAATATCCGCCTTTTCTGGCGTCCTCACTGAGATCGTGATACAGATGCCAGAGCTTTTCCGAGAGGAGGGAGCGTTCATAGCCTGCCGCTTCTGCAAGCTCCACATTGGAGGCAAACTGACCACTTTCCAAAAGCTCCCCGATACGCTCTGCGGCACTCTCCCAGGAAATGACCTGGGCAGACCTGTCATAACGGACAGACTTCCCATGTGAAAGATGGATACCATCCTCGGCATACCATGCGCTCACACTGCCAAGGCCATTGCCGCCGTGGTACAGCGTTTTCAGTATCTCGGCAATCTCAGCGGTGGTTTTCTGCTTTTCAAAGGCTGCAACCACACGCTCCCTTTGACGGTCTGTATTGCCGCCCAAACGCAGCACATGGTCGATGTCATTTTGTGCAAAAGAAAAAGCAGAGGATGTATGCGCTACATTCTCTGCTTCATCTATGGATTGGATCTGTTCCGCTTCGGAGAGGAACAGGTTTAGAGTCAGCTGTTGATAAGCTCCGCCATCAGGATTTCCTCGGCCTGAGCTTTGCAGGTGTTCATCAGCCCCACCCACTTCATGGGATCGCTGGCTTTCAGTTCCTCGGTGGCTCCCGCTTCCTTCGCCAGCTGGGGCATCATCTGCTCCAGTCTGCTCTGGGCGGTCTCGTCGATCTCCAGAAGGTGCGGGTACAGCTTCTCGCTCATCAGCAGCTGGTTGTATAGGATGGGACGGTGTTCCTTGAGGTATGCTTTCCGCATCCTGCCGTACTTGCCCAGGGGCTTCTCCGGCTGCTGGCTCAGCTTCAGGTCGGGAATCAGATAGTCTCCGTTCTGGATATAGGTCATGGGATTGTTCATCTTGCTTGCTCCTTTCTTGGTTGGCTTCGCGCTCTGCATTTCGGACGGTGACGCCGATCTGCCGCAGCACCTGCTGGTTAATCTGGCTGACCGCTGTTCCAAGCGCCCCGATAGTTGCTGGGGTATTGAAATCAAAGATCGCCATGAAATCTTCGTGGTCGAAGTAGCGTTCCGGCTCCAGTCCGCAGCGGGACATCAAAGCGTAAGTGATGCTGACGGTGGCTGCTGCCTTGAACTGTACTCCGATGTTAAACTCATCATATTCCTCCAAAAAGGAACCGTCAACGATATAGAAGAAGTCTTGCTGATGCTCTGTCCAGTATTCCTCAGCCAGTTTTCCGGCTACCTCCGTGAGCTGTCCGGCAAGGTCATCACCGGAAACATCATAGGTGCGCTCAAGCATGGCCTGCACCGAATCCAAATGGCGCTCCTCCAGCTGCCACAGCCAAGGAGTGCGGGAATGTTCACGGGTTCCGGTGTCGGAAATATCAAAAACATAGCGCAGGCGGGGCCTGTCCCCGGAATCGTCCACCAGAGCGATTCCCTTGGAGCCGCGCCTTACATACCGCCCCATCTTTTCATTCCACAAATCGTACTCTGCACAGGCGGTAGCGTCCGGACGCTGGGCGTAGATCATCAACTGCTCATGGAACGGGTACTTGTAAAGGCGGGAAGCAGTGGTGAGAAACCCTGCCCATTCCTGCCAGCTCCCCGTGAGCTGCGTTGTTACCTTCTCCGCCATCTGTGCATATAGTTCAGCTTTGGTTGGCATAGTGTTCTGTCCTCCTTTCAGTTTTGGGGTAAAAAGGTGGGGTGGCATATTGCCACCCCATCCCTGCGATTATAGTGTTTACTGGTCAAAATCCGGATACAACTCCAGCTCGGCAAACTCGGCATCACTCATGGCCTGGAGCTTGCCCAGTGCGCTGTCTGTCAACTCCCGCAGCTCGGTTTCCTCCGGGGCCAGCTCGCCGCGCATCTCACGTAGGCTGTCGATCAGTCCGGTGCGGCTGCCGGTATTGTAAATGCACATCAGGTTCATTTCCTCAAAAGTAAAGTTTCCCATATCAAATCTCCCTTTCCGCACTCTTTTTGGGCGCTGTCTTTTTGTGTTCTGCCTTGGGCTGGCTTTTCAGCTGCTCCATGACGGACTTTTTCTTTTCCCGTTCCTCCCGATGGGCAGCGGCAGCCAGATCCATCAGGGAAATGGGCTGCCCGCTGCGGGCCTGCTGTTCCAGCTCTGCCACCGTAGGCTCTTTTGCGCCATTGTTGATGATACCGTCGATCATGCCGTAATCGTCCTCCACGGCCATCTCCGCATTTTTCAGCGGATTTTCCGGCAGGAATCCGGGGATCTGGGTAAAACCAACACTGTCACAGTAATGACAGGATACCTTACCGTCCTGCTTGATCGCAACAATGTCACTAACACTCATAGAAGGACTGTGAAAATCCGCCGGCTTTTGCAGATTAAACTGCTCATATAGTTTTTCCAGCTGCTCCGGTACCGTGCCAGACTCCCTCAGAGGAGCTGTGTAAATGAGGTCATAACTGCTGCGGTTTACAGAAATATCATGGGACTGTAACCAGTCCAGATTCATAAAGCGCACATTCTGCGGATCGTCACGGCTCACCTGATAGATGGCAAAGCAATCTCTGTTCTGAGCAAGAAATGCCTGTTCCCGTTCCTGCTGATGTTCCTGGCGCTCCATGACCTTTTCATGGAACTGAGGGCTTTTCTCCCATTCCTCACGATCCACACCGAAAAGTCCGCCATGATCCATGATTTCCTGCGAGTCAAATACCATGCTCTCCGTATTGTCCTCATGCAGCACATAGACAGTCAAACCGGCGGCATCCAGTTCCAGCGCCCTTTCTCTGGTAACAGGGAGCATCCCATCATAGGAGTAGCCATATTCCTGCATATCCGGTGTGGAGACCTGCTCATCCGGCATGGGGTATTCATCCAGTGCCTGCTCCTGTGCTTCCGGCAGCTGAGAAGAAGCAGTTATCTGACTGACCTCTGCCTGCATCTGCTGATAGGCAGCGTCCTGCAAGGTTTCAATCATAGACAGGGGCGCATACTTTACTGAATTGCTGCTCAAATCGTTATCATCACAAATCTGGAGAACTGCCTTCATGCGGGAAAGCTCCGGCATATCCAGCTGACCACCATCCAGCTCTTTCATGGACGCAGCATCGTAAAGGGTGTAGTCCCAGCCGCTGTCACAGGGCTGGATATGAAGATAGGTGGCATCGTCAATCAGAAACAAAGTCTCCTGCTGGTTGGCGTCCGCCCCCAGCACTTCCATTTCTGGCATTGCCGCAGCCAGTTCCTTTACCGCTTTTTGCACCAGAGGATTATCACGGTAATAGTCGATTGCCTGGATGGTGTCCAGGTCAATGGTCTGGCCGGTCAAAATCGGAAAAGGTCCTTCATAGTCGCTTCCGTCTTTCAGCTCAAAACCAATGCCCTTGATCCCGTTCATTCGTTCTGCCGGAATCTCCTGATAAATGCGGATTGCTTCCTCCAAAGACAGGTTATCGTGGTATTCTCCGAGGTTTGGAAATTCCATGCACTCTGCTACATAGTAGGTCAGATCGCCGGTCTGCTGTCTATCAGATACCTTAGCGGCATCTTCTGGCTGCTCTATCGGGGCGGTTTCCGGCTCTACCTTTGCATGAGGGTCGATTCCGCGCTCTTTGCAGATTTCCTTATAGTGGCGCTCAATGTCGGAGATCAAAGTGCCGGAGGTTTTGTTGATGGTCTCCAAACTGGCTCTCAGTTCTTTCAGCTCCTTGCCCTGGCTCCAGCTTGCAATATAGCCGAAGCTGTTTTCTCCTGTCTCAATTCCAAAATATTTGCAGACTGCATAGGAGATGCTTTCAGCCTCCACTTCTTCCGTGTGACGGTTTTTGATTGCCTGTTTTTCTGCGGTTGCATCTTCCTCAACTGCAAGACGCCATTCAAACTGATTTTCGTCCACATAGCGCCAATCCATATCAGAAGCAAACTGTTCGGCTTCTTTTTCTGTGGCAAAATCCAGCTTGAAATCATGCTTAGTTCCACCTTCACTCTCCAGCACAACCTTCCATGACGGTAGCATTTCATATTTTTTAGGGTCATGGAGCTTGCTGTGAGCAATCTCGTGAACCGTGGCCGAAACCGTCTGAACCTCACTCATGCCCTGACGAATGGCAATTTTCTGATGATCAGCAGAAAAATAGCCGTCCGTATCGGCGGCCATTGCTTCAAAAGTAATCGGCACCGGTGCGCTGCGGCGCAGGGCCTCCATGAATGCCTCATAATTTGGCACATTGCCGGAAAGGGAGGAAGCAAGCTCCGGCAAAGGTTTCCCGTCGGTCTGACTCACATCAAAGACCTTGACAGGGCGAAACATGGGAATCTCGATTTCTTTTTCCTCTGTGACGATCTTTCCGTCTTTATCCAGAATCGGAGCCTTGGTATCTGGGTCCAGCTTCTGCTCCTCGATTTTCTTCTTATACGGTGTGGGAGCGATGATGGTAATGCCATGCTCGCCCTTTTTTACATGACGCTCAAACTGGTCTCTCCACTTATTGTATCCGGCTACCAATGTGGCGTCCGGCTTCTGCATATAGATGAGCATGGTGTTGTTTACCGAATAGCGGTGGAAGCGGGACATGACGGACAGATAGCGCATATACTTTTCACTCTCAAACAGTTCTTTGATGCCCTGCTCTATGCCATCTGTGATTTCCCTTAGCCGTTCTCGGTTGGTGGGTTTGTTCTCAGCCATGATTTTCAATCTCCTTTCCAAGTGTGTGATTTCTGCTGTGTGTTCTGCAATCCATGTCTTTTGTTCTTCTTCACTTTCATAAAGAAAAAGGTCCAGCAGGTACTCTACATAGGCTTTCTTCTGGATTGCTTCCACAAAACGGGGGTGCGGTTCTTCCTCCGGTGTCCTGGGAGAACGGTCGGCTTCCCATTTTTTCAGCAGATAGTAGTAATCGGACAGTACACGATAACAGCTCTGTCGATCCTCCCGAAACTTCTGTGCCTCGGTTTTTTGCCGGACATATCTCCTACGGGGCGGGGCCTGACTGTCATAAATCAGGCCAAAGTCCTGTGCCAGTTTCTCTGCCGCTTCTTTTGGGGAGAGGTCAAAGAGCTTTGCGGTAAAGTCGATCACATCCCCATCTGCACCACAGCCAAAGCAGTGGAACCGCTGGTCTACCTTCATGCTGGGGTTCTTATCATCGTGAAAGGGACAGCAGGCCATACCATTTCGTTTGACCTCGATCCCATAAAACGCTGCCGCTTCTCTGGTGCTGACCGACTGCTTGACCGCTTCAAATACATTCTCTGCCATGTGCCTTTAACTGCCGGACTTTCTCACAGGGGGCTGGTATCCGGCGACTTTCGCACGCTCACTGGCAGCTTTGCGGCGCTCGGCGCTGTATGGCTCCCGGACTGATACACACCGCTTGGGGACGGTAAAGTTATGGGCGTCCTTTCGGATGATCTGGTCGGGGTGCTTTTTTGCCAGCAGTTCCAGCTTCTCCATCAGACGGGGATCGTGGGTATAGACCTCAGCCATTGGTTCTGCCTGGTTATAGAGGAGAATGGTTTCCCGTTCCACTAAAGAGAGCTTCATCGGCTGCCTCCTTTCCACTGGTCAAATTCCAGCTTGAAGTTGGCATGCTGTCCATCGTCCTCCAAAACCACAGTGGCATCGTAGGTCTTGCCGGTTTTCTCCGAATATAACCCCGTCACACGGACACGGCCATCGTTCAGCAGCGCAGACACCACAGCCTTGGTCGGCTGTTTTTTCTTGGCAACCCACCATTTGTTGTTTTTCCAGATTGCAAATTTGCAAGAATCATTCTGACAGAAGAAGCCTTTTTGCAGTTCTGCAACTTCACCGCCGCAGCGAGGGCATTTGCCCACCACCTCACGGAGCGGAGTGAACAGGTACTCAGTTCCCTTGATGACCTGATAAGTCCCCACCAGATCTTTCAGCATGGTGCTGATCCCATCCAGAAACTCCTCTGGGGCAAGCTGCCCGCGCTCGATCTCGCCCAGGCGATACTCCCACTCGGCAGTCAGAAGCGGCGATTGCAGTTGTTCCGGCAGCACCGTGATAAGGGATACTGCATCGTGGGAAGGAAGAAGCTGCACCGTTTTTCTGTTCTTTTTTCGCTCCAGAAAACCGGCAGATACCAGCTTTTCCAAAATACCGGCACGGGTGGCCGGTGTCCCCAGACCTTTTCTCTCAGCATCCTCTGGCATATCATCTTTCCCGGCAGTCTCCATTGCGGACAATAGGGTGTCCTCCGTAAAGTGCTGAGGCGGACTGCTTTTGCCTTCTTTGACGATTGCCGCAGAAACCGAAAGTGTCTGTCCTTCAGTCAGCTCCGGCAGGGCTTTCTCTACGCCCTCTTTTTTCGGCTCTGTATCCTTCATTTTGGCACGGTAAGCGTCCTCCAGTGCTTTCCATCCGGGGTGCTTCACTGTTTTTCCTTTTGTGGTAAACTCCCCACCGGCACACGCTGCAATCACAACAGTTTCCGAATAGATATGGGGCTGGGCTACGGCGCACAGCAGACGCAGGGCCACCAGCTCCAGCACCGCTTTTTCTCCCGCAGGAAGGGCAGAAAGGTCTGCATCCTTGAGATTTCTGGTAGGGATTACTGCGTGGTGGTCAGTTACTTTCTTATCGTTGATGACCGTCTGCGGATCACAGGTAATGGCGATCCCTTTGCGAAACGGCATAGCGTTGGCAACCAGATTGACCAGCACCGGCAGGCTGTCTGCCATATCACTGGTCAGATAGCGGCTGTCAGTACGGGGATAGGTGCAGAGCTTCTTTTCATACAGACTTTGCAGATAGTCCAGGGTCTGCTGGGCTGTAAATCCAAGCAGGCGGTTGGCATCTCTTTGCAGAGTAGTCAGGTCATAGAGGGCAGGCGGCTTTTCAGACTTTTCCTTGCACTCCACCTTTTTGATTGTGACATTTGCACCCCGACAGGTTTCTTTCAGCTGCTTAGCAGCGGCCTTATCCGCCATGCGCTCCCCGGATACGGTAAGACCGGGCAGCTCCAGCGCCACGGTATAAAAGGGAATCGGCTGAAAGGTGTCGATCTCAGCTTCTCGCTGAACAATAAGCGCCAGCGTCGGGGACATCACGCGCCCGATGTTGAGGGTTCGGTGATACAGCACGGAAAAAAGCCTTGTCGCATTGATCCCCACCAGCCAGTCGGCCTTGGCACGGCAGAGGGCAGCATCCCGAAGTCCGTCATAATCCGCACCGGGGCGCAGGTTTGCAAAGCCTTCCCTTATGGCAGAGTCCTCCATCGAAGAAATCCAGAGCCTTTTCATCGGCTTCTTGCAACCTGCCAGCTCATAGACGCTACGGAAGATCAACTCGCCCTCGCGTCCGGCATCGCAGGCATTTACCACTTCCGTCACATCCGGGGCATTCATCAGCTTTTTGAGAATATCAAACTGCTTTTTCTTATCTTTTCCCACCACCATCTGCCAATGTTCCGGCAGGATAGGCAGATCATCATATCGCCACTTGGCATACTTTGGGTCATAGCTGTCTGCATCCGCAAGACCGGCCAGGTGACCCACGCACCAGCTGACACGCCAGCCGTTGCCCTCCAGATACCCGTCCTTACGGACGGTTGCGCCGATCACAGCCGCCAAATTCTGGGCAACTGATGGTTTTTCGGCAATTACCAATTTATGTTGAGCCATGATGGTTCCTCCTCTCTTTGAGCCATCGGGACATTTCCCGGTGACAGATACCTACGCAGGGTCTTCCATAATTCCCGCAACCATAGCAGGGGTGGCTGTGGGGTAAAGAAGGAGGACGGGAAGTTTCCTTCCCGCCCTCCGGCCTGCGTGTCATCATGCGTTCGTAGGGACTGTCTGTGAAACGGGTCATTTCACACTGTCCTCATCATCTTCTTCTGTGCTGCCCCCGTCAGCGTCCGGCTCGTCCGACTCCTCATCCTCGGTTTCCCATTCCTCGGAATCCTCCTCGCCATAATCATAATCGTCCAGACTGTCATTGCCCTTGGTCTTAGGCTTGTTCTTAACGAGCTTCAAGTAGGCAAATACGCCACCGCCTCCCAGCAGAGCCAGCAAAAGGACTATCGCAGCCGGGTTCAATCCGACAGGCCTCTCTTTTTCCGGCTCCGATGTTTCTGCCGGAGGTTCCGGTGCTTTGCCCGTACATTTACTCTTATCAGTTGCGCAGACCGGGCAGGCCGTATTGACTGCCCCTGCTTCACATTTTATCGTGCAGCTACACACAGCAGCCGGCTCCTCTTTGACATTTTCATCTTCCATCAATGCCATCAAATCTGCTTCATCCACCTGGTTCAGAAAGTGAACAGCAGTCTTTTTATCCTCATTAGCCCTGTCGATCAAAATGTAAAAATAGTTGCCAGCCTTGGTGGTAACGGTAATGAGCTGCTTATTGCCACCAAAATCATCCACCAGAGCGGCATTGCCATCTGGTGTAAGTGCCGGTGCCGGTTCTGTTTCTTCTACAATCACATTGCTGTCATTGGTAGAATCCTCTGCCGGTGCCGCCGGAGCCTGTTCTGACCCCTGTGCGAAAGCAGGGATCGTAAAGCCAAATGCCACAACCATTGTCAGGCAAAGGGCGGAAAGTGTTTTGCAAATTCTTTTATTCTTCATAAGCGGTAGCCTCCTGATTATTTGATTCCGACAGTGCTGTATCTCTGCCGTGGTTCATTCCACCGGAAAGCATAGCGTTCAGCTGTGCTGGAGTCATGCGTAACGTACGAACCATCTGAACGATTTCCAGATTCTCTGCCTCCGTTTTCTGTGCTTCCAGGGTCTTGAGCTTTTCCTGATATTCCGCAATCTTCTCACGGGTTTTCTCAATTTCCTGGTCGATACGTTCAATTTTGTTTTTTGCCATAACCGTTCACTCCTTTCCACAAAGTCTGTTACCAGTTCATCAGGCCGTAGCCCTTAATACTTTGATAATTCAGGTCATAACTTTTGATCTTGCAGGCATCGCCGGAATTTCCCTCCACGGTATAAACACGGCTGCCATCCGTACCGATCACGATACCCACATGGTCTGCTGTCCCATCCAAATCCCAATCAAAGAAAATTGCATCTCCGGGAGCCAGATTGTTATAGCCTCTTGCACCCCATTGTCCATGAGACTGGAACCACGGAACGCCCTGCCACTCACAGCCTGCAAAGCGCGGTTCACTTTTTCCAGCCTGGTTATAACACCAGGATACAAAGCAGGCGCACCACTCCACGCGGCTGTCAAAGCCATACCAGCTCCAATAAGGATAGCCGCCCACATTGCCGACCTGACGCTTGGCCAACTCCACCAACTGCGGATTTCCGGGACGGGTTCCATTTACGAACTGTACACCGGTCAAGTCCTCGGAATTACTCATGTCAGGGGAACCGCCGCCAAACAACAGCGGCTTATTGCCCATGGTCTGCCGGTAAACCTGATACATTTCCATCTGCTCCGGGGTCAGTAACTCCGACGCCACAGCGGAAATGGGCTTGCTGGTGAGTTTCACATTCAAAATGTAATACTCATAGGGAACTTCTTCTGAGGTGGTCTCGCCGGTCTCCGGGTCGGTGGAGGTCTCCGTGCGGTAGCGGATCTCCACTTCCTCAGTAAGCGTCAACTGATACTGTGCTGCAAACACACGCGCCAGCTCTGCCTGAGCGCTCTGCTGGGTGTAACCTTGCAAGACGGCAGACAGAAATGCTGCCAGTTCATGAGGGTCATGGCCGATCATACCAAGGTCATAGCGATACTCGTCATACCCTGGGTGGCTGCTTTCAATGTTGTCGATTTCCTCCTGCAACTGGACTTCTCTGGCTGCATAATCTGCCTCCACTGCCAGCATTTCCGGGTCATCCGACGGATAAGTGGTGCCGGAGAGAACGGAACCGATGCTCTGCGCCATCATGGAGCAGGAGGACATGGTATTCATCAGCATACAGGTAATGAGGAACAAAACCCCTGCCATCAGGAAACCCTTCTTGTGGCGCATGACGAACGCCCCTGCCTGCTGTGCCTTTTCTTTTACCGTCCTTGCGGCTTTTCCGGTTTTGGATACAGCCTGGGCGGTATTTCCGGCAGTCTGACCGGTGTGTTTGGCGGCGGCATACTGCCTTTTGATGGCCTGCTTTTGCTGCCAGCGGGAAAGAGGGTTGCTGGCAAACTGGGGATTTTCCCGCAAAGATTTCTGGTACAGAACATTTACATTTGCCTTTTCCAGTTGGCGCTCTGCCTGTGCTGCTTTGCGGTACGGCTTCAGCTTGTGGCTGCGATAGCCCTCCCGCACCAGATAAGCGCCGGTCTCCACCGCCTCCTCGGACTTGTGGGCGCTTTCCACGCCCACATTGTCCTGCTCTGTTTCCCGGATCTCTTTGTGGAGCTTGCCCACGGCCAGATGGACGGGAGCTTCCCTGACTCCTTGAGAAACTTTGGAAGGTGGCTTTTTCTTGTCCTCAAAGGTCAGCTTCGAGGTCTTTTTTCCGGTATCCGGGTCAATGACCGTCTGCCTGACCTTTTTCTTTGGGATATTGGCCTGCGCCTTATCTGCTCCGGCCGCAGCTTTCTCCGCTTTACGGATTGGCTTTTCCAGTGCAGGGTCAGACCATTCCTCATCAGTAAAGCGCAGACGCGGTTCCTTATTCAAACCATTCTCCCAGCATGAGGGAGGACATCATGTAGTGCAGCTCTGCATAAATGGCCATTCCCACCGGATCGTTGAACATACAGCCGGACAGGTAGGCATAAAACTGTGCCACCACATCGGACAGGATCTTCGCTTCGGTTCCTTCCAGAACCAGACCACCCATACCTTCCTTGGCACGGATGGTGCTCCAGACCTCTGCCAGACGGAGCAGCCCCATCTGACCGGTCTCATTCAGTTCGGCTGCCTGGTCTGCCGCCGTGCGACACTCGCTGACCGCATCGGCCATGACCGTAAGCAGCTGGCTGCGCTGGGCATTTACCGCCCTGTCAAAAAACATCAGCGGATTTTTATTCATAATGTTGGGATTCATCATCATTCATCCTCCTTCTTTTTCAGTTCCTGGGGTTTGGTAGTCATAATGCGGTAAAGTTCGGTGTTCTTCGGGAAGTGATCCACAAACGGCAGGATCGTGGAGCCATAGAACAGCAGGCCCTCGCCCTCACCGGAGTGGGTCACATAGCTAAGCTGGTGCGTGGAAATCCCCAGTTGCTTCGCCAAAATCTGGCGGTCTCCGCCTGCCTGGTTAAGCATATACACGAAGTCCGAGTTTTCAAAGATGTTCTCTACCTCGCGGCTGCTCAAAAGGTCTTTGACATTCTGGGTGATACCTGTCGGAATACCGCCCCATTTTCTGAATCGCTTCCAGATTTCCACCGTATAGGCGGCGGTCTGCTCCTCCTTCAAAAGCAGGTGCATCTCGTCGATGTAGTAACGGGTGGACTTGTGGGCGGCACGGTTGATGGTAACGCGGTTCCACACCTGATCTTGAACTACCAGCATACCGATTTTCTTGAGCTGCTTGCCCAGCTCCTTGATGTCATAGCAGACAATCCGGTTATCAATGTCCACATTGCTCTGATGATTGAACACATTCAAAGAACCCGTTACATAGATTTCCAATGCCGTTGCAATGTACTGAGCTTCTTTTTCTTCCTGCTCCCGCAACAGGTTATAAAGGTCCTCCAAAATCGGCATATTCTCCGGCTTTGGGTCATTGAGATATTCGTTGTAAACCAACCGTACACAACGGTCAATAATGGTTTTCTGCACCGGCTGCAAGCCCTCCTTACCACCCACGATCAGCTCACACAAGCTGAGGATAAAGTCAGACTTGAGTGACAGCGGGCTTTCATCATCCGAATAGTCCAGATTCAGATCCATCGGATTGATATAGTTGGTTGAAGTAGGTGAGATCTTGATGACCTGCCCATGCAGACGCTCAACAAGAGGTGCGTACTCCGCTTCCGGGTCACAGATAATGACATCATCGCTGGTAAGCAAAAAACAGTTGGCAATTTCTCGTTTTGCGCTGAAGGACTTACCGGAACCCGGCGTACCCAGAATCAGACCATTTGGGTTTTTCAGCAGCTTTCTGTCCACCATAATGAGGTTGTTTGACAGAGCATTGATGCCGTAGTACAGGGCTTCTTTCCCGTTCTGGAACAGTTCCTGCGTAGTAAAGGGCACAAAGATAGCTGTGGAACTGGTGGTCAGTCCTCTTTGAATCTCAATCTGATTGAGACCCAGAGGCAGACAGCTCATCAGCCCTTCTTCCTGCTGGAAGTCCAGCCTGGTCAGCTGACAGTTATACTTCTGGGCAATAGAGCCTGCCTGAAAGATGTTGTTGCCAAGCTGACGGGGATTGTCCGCTGTGTTCAGCACCAGAAAGGTCAAAAGGAACATTCTCTCGTTGCGGCTCTGCAAATCCTGCAAGAGTTTTTTCGCTTCACTGCCGTAGGTAGCAAGGTCAGATGGAATGATGTCCATGTCGTATCCGGCACGGACTGCTTTTTTCTGTTCCTCGATCTTGCTGCGGTCCAGGTCGGTAATCTTCCGCTTTACCGTTTTGATGGCTTTCACCTGATCCACCGACTGAATGTGCATACTCACAATGAGCGAACTTTCCATATCCAGAAAATCAGCCAGCAAACGGTCATTCAGCTCCGGTGCGAGGATCTGCAAAAAAGAAACAGCTCCGTATTTCTTACCCATACGGAACTGCTTGCCGGTGCGGAACTCAAAGGAGCTTGGTGCAATAAAATCCTTTGTGGACAGACCGGAAGGAGCCAGCCAGTCCCATTCAAACTGAAACGGGAGTTGTTCATCCATGTGGAATACCGCATGAAGCTGAAAAAGCCTTTCTTTACCGTCCAGCGTTCTGGCAGCTACACCAAGACGCTTGAAGTTATTAAGTATATCGGTCTCAATACGCTCCAGACGGGGCTTGGCGGCTTTGATGCTGTCCGCGTCGATACCAAAGGTCAGGTATTTGGTCTTGATGAGACCGTTGTTACCTCTGGCCAGCTGATTTTGCAGCATTGTGGTGTATTCCTCGCGGATACTGTCAAAGGCGTCCCTCTGGGGCGGGATGGAAATGGAGTTATCAAAGGTCTCCTCCGATGCCGCAAGATTCAAAAAAGACAGCTGGAAATGAATCGAGCTGTCAAAATAATTGAGGAAATCACACCACCCCTCAAAGATTGCCGTCTTATCTTCGTTTTGGGAGAGCTGATAGTTGATGTCCTGAAACTGGATGGTCTTTGTGTAGTGGCTGTCCGATATGCGGCAGATTCCGTCCGGCCACATCCGTTCATAAGGGATACTGTCCTGCGCAGATTTTCCTTTTTTGTCCGTGCGGTTAGCGCGGGCAATGGCCGCTTCGATCTGCTTCTTATCGGCGCGGGACAGTTTTTTCTTTGTCTTTACCGGCTGCACAGTTTTTTCCTCGGTTTTTCCGAACATCCGATGCAGCCATTTTTTTATTGCGGTGAACAATGTCATACACCTCCTTATCGAGCATTTCCTGCCGCTTTAATACGGCATAAAAGTTGTTGGTCTGGTAAGGTCGCTGCTTTGGACGGATCACAGCTACTTTGAGAATGTTGCCCACGATCTTTTCCAAGGGCTGTCCATGCTTTTCGTACATAGCCAGCATAAAGAAGGGCAGCATAACCAGCATCATACACATAGCCGCTACACTGTTTCCGGTAGGTTTTCTGAGCAAAAAGAAAAGCGGTACGCCAATAAGCGCTCCGCCCGTAAAGCAGATAAGCTGCCGCTTGGTCAGATTGAACATGACCTTTGTTTTGACTTTTGTTAAGTCCTTGGGTACGGGTACATAAGCCAATGTGGAAACCTCCTTCCGTTTTAGTGTGCCTGAAAGACTGATTTGGCGAGACTGCCGGTTTTGAACAGCGTAAAACATAGCAGTACGGTGTAGCCCACGCAGCTCCAGATTGCCATGATGATGTCATCTTCCAGAGCGATGTTCTGCACCAGCACAGCATAAATTGCCACGCAGACGATAATGAGAAACGCCTGAAAGCCCAGTGCCAGCAGGGATCGGAGGTAATTCTGTCCCATACCGCCCCATTCTTTGCCCATCATTGCAGCCATTGGAACGGGAGCCACCGAAGTTACAAGGTAGATCTCGATCATACGGCCATAAATAACGATAAAGATACAGATATACAACGCCCACATGGTAATGCCAATAAAGAGGGATTGGAACCACAGTCCGAACAGCGGTCCCAAATCCATTTCCATCAGCCTCGGTTCCAGATCGGTCATAACTGAGGAAATGTCAATGGACGCATCCGAATTGATAATCCCTGCCGCCTGCGCCACCACGCTCTGCGCCATATCAAAGACGCCCATCACGATATTCCATGTGTTTGTGACAATGAGGATGGCGGCAGCTGATTTGAACACCCACTTGAAAATCATCCAGGTATCCACATCATGCAGGTTGTTCTTGTCTGCAATCATCTGGATCAGGTCTACGGTCATCACGATAGCCAGGATCACACCTGCAATCGGCACCATGATGGAGTTTGACAGATTCTCAATCATATTGAAAATACTGCCATTCCATCCCTGTGGGGTCTGTCCTACCTGTACGGATATATCCGCGACCTGTTGGTTTACGCTGTCAAACATCCCCGAAAGGTTGCTCATAATACCGCCCACCAGCATTTCTTTCAGCCAATTTGTCAAGGCTTCAAGTAAGAAATCCATACGGTGTCAACCTCCTTTCCGCCGCCCCCGCAGAACTGCGGGAGCGGCAAGGATTTCATGCAGGAACGCTTAGACAGAGAACAGCCCGGAGAGCAGAGGTACAAGAACCATGCCGACTACGGCTACACCGGCGCCGGCCATGAGCTGCTTCATGCCCTGAGATTTGGCGCCAGGGTTGTCGTTGCCGTAACCTTCCAACAGGTTGATGACACCCCAGATACCAAGACCAGCGCCCAGAGCGATAACGAGAGTCTGAAGAACGGTAATTGCCTGTTCAAAAAATGCCATAAATAATATTAGCCGGAATCATTTGAATGATTAGTTAGGTTTTTTTCATAAGCGCACAAAAGCCGGAACAATCTGCCCTCTATCTATGAGAGCCTGATTCCGGCTGTCCTCCTTTTTCATTATTTTGTTGATGATTGCCCGCTTTGTACGCCAATGGCCTCAACAGAGGCAGTTGCGGCAAATAGATACGATCACTCCTTTCTCAGCGGAACCGTATTACACGCCCTCCGTGTCTACTTCATATACATCGCAGACCTCATCAGGCTTGAGTTTTAGTCTGGCAGACAAAAATGCTTCAATATCAAAGGTATTTCGCTTGTCTGCATCAGCTGTGTATTTGAAATTAGGGTGTCTGGTAATGTCATACTTGTCTGAAAGAAACGGACGCACACCGCGCAACTGCAAGATGCACTTGCCGCCATCCATAACTGCCAGCTCGTCCTGGCTCATCAGCTCTTTTCCCAATTTCTGATAGTTGAGCGAGTGGGAGGTCTCCCGTCCCCGGCTCTCTCCGGTGTTGTAAGTGTCTATGGTCTCCTTTCCCAGAACAGCCGCCAGCTCTTTCAGCGTTGTTGGCTCTTTGCCACCCAGGAAGATGGAAGTATCCATATTGCCGATGATGGTATCGGCATTATCTTTGTAAATTGCCTTGAGCTGGCTCTGTGCCTGCAACACCAGACAGGCAGAGATTTCACGGCTTCGGATCGTGGCCACCAGCTTTTCCAGCTTCGGAATCTGCCCGATGTTAGCACACTCATCAATCAAACAGCGCACATGAACCGGAAGCCTGCCACCATACACATCATCGGCCTTTTCACAAAGCAGGTTGAATAACTGGGTGTAGCACATGGAAATGAGAAAGTTAAAACTGTCATCCGTATCACTCATAATGAGGAACAGAGCCGTTTTTCTGTCTCCCAGCGTATCCAGTTCCAACTCATCGTAGGATGTAACCTCGCGCAGCTCCGCAATATCAAATACGGCCAGACGCGCACCGCAGGAAATCAAAATCGACTTAGCGGTTTTGCCGGCTGCCAGCTTATATTTCTTATACTGCCGCACTGCGAAGTGGTTTGGCTTTTCCGATTCCAGTGCATCAAACATCAGGTCTACGGGATTTTTGAACTCCTCGTCATCCTCCCGGACTTCCATGGCGTTGATGAACTCGATGAGGGTTGAGAAGTTTTGCTCCTCCACCGGAGCTTCATAGTGGATATATCCGATCAATGCGCAATACAGCAATGTTTCCGCCTTGACCCAGAAATCGTCTCCGGCCTTGCCCTCGCCTTTGGTATTAGCGATCAGCGTTGTCACCAGCTTCAAAATATCCTTTTCCGAGTGGATGTATGCAAAGGGGTTATAGTGCATGGACTTCTTGAAGTTGATTGTATTTAGGACCTTGATTCGGTACGGCTCATAAATGACCTTGCCGTGCTTATCCTTCATGGGCTTTCCGTCCTTCCCCAGCTTGGGCGCACCCCTTTGGAGCATTTTTCCGCACTCCACCAGAATTGTTCCCTTCGGGTCCGTCACAACATAGGAGCTGTGCATCTGCATCAGGTTGGGTTTCAGCCAGAATCGGGTCTTACCGGAACCGGAGCCGCCAATCACCAGTACATTTTTGTTTCTGGCAGTCTTGGGGTCCTTGGGGCGGCTGTTCATGGTCAGGCTCTCCGTTTTCGTCAGAATCACATTGTTCTGAAATACAGGATCAACGTAAGGTGCAATATCCTCACGGGTTCCCCATGAAGCGTTTTGTCAAGTGCTTTTCGCAATTTATTGACGCAAAACAGGATTTTTTCAAGAGAAAAGCCCCATGCGGTCAACATGGGGCGAGTTGATAAAGTGAAAGTGCGAAAGTGCAAGGTGCAAAGGCTCTGCGTTTTGCACTTTCATTTTGCAGTTTCGGGCGGCTGCTTCTTCTTGATGAAGTTGTACCATTGACTTCCAACGCGCCTTGCGCCCAATATGCCGCCCATGCTGCGCTTGGCATTTTGTACCGTTCTTTCGGATATTCCGGCTTCGGCTGCCGCCTTGACAATATCCTCGCTTGCCATTTCCTTACCGTCTGCAAGTAAATCGAGTATCAACCTTTCCGCTTGCTCGGTCTTGGTTTCGGTGTTGCCGCCTGTGCCGGACAGCAGTTCATCAGCGGTAATGTCATATTCGCCTATCCATGAAAAGCCGCTTTCCGCGCCCAACGAAAACGCCATAGGCTTACCCTCCGGTGCAAGGGAAGATTTGTCGTGAATGATAACGCGCACATTCGGCTCTCGTTTCACGCGCCCTATGAGCAGCACACTACGAGCGGCGGCTCGGAAGTCGATAGAGCCTAATCCCCGGTATGCGCTCTGACCTCCGGCAGCTTTGTTCAAGTGCCCGATAAGCACAACGGCACACCCGGTACGCTCTGCAACTTCGGCAAGGCGGCGAAAGATAGGGCGTATTTCGTTTGCCTTGTTCATATCCGTTTTTTCGCCTACATACGCCTGTATGGGGTCAAGGATTATAAGACGCGCCCCGGTCTGCCGGATTGCCCTTTCTATGCGTTCATCGGATAAGGACAATTCCTGTTTGCCCTCGTCAATGACAAGTACCCGGTCAAGGTCTGCGTCCGCTTCCATAAGGCGCGGCTTGACGGTATCGCCCAAACCGTCCTCTGCGGTCTGATAGATAACATTAAAAGGCTCATGCTCTGCCATAGCCGGAAAGGGCTTGCGGTTGGTACAGGCGGCGCAAAGGCGCAGGGCAAGGGTGGTTTTTCCCTCGCCGGGGTTGCCCTGTACGATTGTTACCTTTCCAAAAGGGATATACGGCTCCCATAGCCATTCAACGGTCTGTGTGTCAACCTCGCTCATGCGGATAATTTCAACGGTTTCTTCCTGTTGCGGCTCACGCAAGCCATAGACAGCTTCGCGCAGATATTTTCCGTCTGTAATTTCCTCTTTACGCTGTAAAACCTCGTTCCAGTCTTTGAACAACGGTACAAGGCGATTGACGGTGTAGCCTTGGGGGATAATGCTGTTAAGGCGGCTGCAAGCGTCTGTCCCGGCTTTGTCGCTGTCAAGGCAGAGATAGACGGTCTTGATATTCGGACGGTCAGAGAGAAAACGCAGCAGGGCTTTTTCACTCACGCCGCCCAATGACAGATAGCTTTGTTTCTGCCATTCCTTTTTGAACAGGCAGAGGAAAGATAACAGGTCAATGGGGGCTTCAAAGACAAAAAGCCTTTCGCCCTCGCCCCGGTAGCAGAAGTTAAAAGTCTTGTCGCTGCCTTTCACATCAAGCCGGAAGCTGCCCACCGTTCCCCGTTGGTGGGCATATCTCGGTATGCCGCTTTCATCTCTGCCGACAAATACGGCGTTATGGTGGGCGGCTTCCTCGTAGAGATCGCCGCAGGAAAAGAAAAAGCCCGACACATCTTCATCAATGCGCCGGGCGGCTGTAAGGTAGTTCCTCGCTGTTTGGTTGTCGGGGCTTTTGGGTGGTAGTCTGAATTGCAGATAGACGGGTGGGGGTGCTTCGCCCCGTTCGCCTATCAGCATTTCAACGGCTTCAAGAAAACTTTTGCCGTAAAACTCCATGACAAAATCAATCGGACCGCCGCCTTTGCTCTGGCTGTGCCGATACCATCTGTTTTCTCTGACCGTCAAGCTGTCGTGCCGTTTCCAACGGTACTCCTGTCCGGCGCGTTCAAGCTGTTCGCCCTGGGCTTGCAGGAATGATACAAGGTCGGTCTGATTTGCCCGGTCAATCTGTTCTTTGGTGTAGGTCATAGGGAAATATCCTCCTTTTTGCGTCTTGGTGTTTGGTGTGTCTGTTCCTGTGTGCGCTGCTCGGCTTGCTCTACAATATCAATGCACTTTCGGATTTGCTGTAACTCCTTAACCTCGCTGCGCTTTGTTTTCAGTTCTTCATATTCGCCTGTGGATTGGGCTTTCAGTTCGTCAAATTCTTTCTGCCACTCGGACACCTTGAAAGACTTTGTACCCTCCGGCAGATTTGCGTGCAGGAAACGGTTGGCGGCGTTCCAGATAATGAGGTCGCTTTCGTGGGCTTGCTCAAATTTTTCTCTCTTTTTGCCCCATCCGTTTTTCAGCGTTTTCAGTTCATCGTGAATGGGCTTCAAGCGGTTGTAGTTGCTGCCATGCTCGATAAACTTTTCCAATGTCCTCATGCGCTTCTGCTTGGCAACAACGCTTGTATTCAGCCGCTTTGCTTCTTCATCAACAGAGGAAAGGGCAGCGTCCAAATCTTCAAGGGTAGCAATGCCCTTGCTTTGCAGATAGACAATCGCCTTGCTGATTTTTTGCAATTCCCCGGCAGTATGCTGTTGCTGCCAGCCCTGTGAATACTTCCGGCTTTTCTCTCGTTCAATGCTCAAATACCTTGTAAGCAGCGTGGCAATATCGGGAGAGTGCGGGGCAGCTTGCAGTTGCTTCTTAGCGGCGAAAACCTCCGCAAGCCATTCTTTCAAGCTGTCGATATAGCCCCGGATTTCCCGCATAAGTCGGTTGGTCTTTTGTATCATGCGGTTGATTTCTCCCTTGTCGGTGGCTATGCCTTTCTTCTCCATTTGGGAAGCTGCAACACCCATGTGGACGGTGGGGAGTTCCTCAATACCACGCTCTGCATGGCTGCGGTGGTCGATACGCTCCGCGCTGCCGCTTCGCTCTAAATAGTCGTTGGCAAGGTCAGCCCACGCCTTGCGCCATAGGTCGGCGTTCTCCTGCCTGTTCCAGTCCATAAGGTCAACCTTGCGCGTCTTGTATCTGCCGCTTGGCAGCTTTACGCGCTCCCCATTTTCGTCAAGGACATATTCCTTTTTTGACTTCGCCGCCCATGTGCCTTTTTCATCAAGGGGGCGCATAGTCAAAAGGATATGAGCGTGTGGGTTGCCGTTGCCTGTGTCGTGGATATTGAAGTCGGCGCACATTCCTTTGGAAACAAATTGAGAGGAACAGTATTCCCGGACAAGGCGGGTCTGTTCCTCTCTTGAAAGTTCAACAGGTAGGGCGATTTCGATTTCCCTCGCAAGCTGTGAGTTATTCGATTTTTCGATTTGCTCCACGCTGTTCCATAGAATAGAACGGTCAGAGAAAGAGGGTGGGGCATGGGGCGGCAGCATGATTTCAGAATGAACAACGCCGCCTTTTCTTGTATAGTCGTGGGTCAGTCCGTCCCACTCGTTTGTCAGCTTCTCTCCGGCGCGGTAGGCTGCTGCGGCTACGGCAGATTTGCCCTTTCCCCGGCTGACAATCTTAATGCTGCAATGGTAGATTGCGATAGTATCACCTCCCGATACGGTCAACAAAACCCCATGAAAGTGAATAGCTTGCAAAGCAAGGTGTTCGCTTTCGTGGGGTACACAAAAGGGTAGACAGCGCAAGCTGTCGCAGGGAAAGTGTAGGTTTCCCTGTCGCGGCGCAAGCCGCCAATCTCTGCACAAGGCAATAATGCCCGGTGCGGAGATAAAGCCCTCGGCAGAGCGCACACGCCCGTTAGGGTGTATAAGTGCGCCCTTGTGTGCAAGGGTAATTCTTCGGTGTCGCTTCTCCGGCTCGTTTTCTCAAAAACTCCTGCGCTTTGTCGCTGAAAACCGCGGTGTAGAGGAAGTCGCGGGCTTCCTGTTCTGACATATCAATGAGTGCCGGGACAAGGCTTTCAAGGTAGCCGCCCCGCGAACAAAGACGGTGGTTGCGCTCCTTGCGCTTCTCAATGGCAAGTTTGCGGTCAAGCATTTTGTTCCTGTTCTCATACTGCCGGATTTTCTTCTGTGTCAGTTCCATTTCGGCGTTACATTCCTCGATGGTGGTCGGTGGTTTTTTCTTCGACATGGTAGCCCTCCTTTTTGATTTTTAGTAAAAGAAAAGGGCGGCTACTTCGGTTTGGAAATAGTCGCCCTGTTGGGGAATTATGTTATTGTTATTTGAATAATATTATTCTGCCGCGTCTGTGTTACTTTTATCTGCTTTCTTCATTTTCAAGGAGCCCAAAATAAAGACAGCTCCGAAAATGAAACAAAGGACAGACCAGATAGCAAGGTCAGAGAAGCTACCGTAATTTACAATTCCCAGCAGTCCGCCCAACAGATAGAATACTCCGGCAACAATTCCGCCGCCTTTGCTCTTTCGGGTTGCTACTCCAACGATGCCTGCAATCAGCATACAGAAAGCAAGCAACATTCCTGATGTTCCGCTTACTTCGCCGTTATCTGCTAAAGCATTTCCTAATCCGGCAGCGCAAGATTGAAAAGCTACTAAAACAAATAAAACCATGCTGATAATTCCGATTACTAATTTTGCCGTTTTCATGTTGCACACCTCATCTCGTTACGGATTTAATGTAATTACCTCATTTGCAAAATCTTCGCCCATAAAATCATCAGCATCGTATGCTCTAAACAGGACTTCGATTTCTTCCACTTCGGTAATTCCGTTTTCCTCTAAAGTTGTATCAGACCATGCCATAGAACTAAATGCACATTTTCCGGCAGAAACAGAAGTTGCATAGAATGGGTCTGCCATAAAGCCGTTTACAGATGCGTCATCAACGCTGAACATTACCGTTTTGTCTGTCTTGTTCAGCAAGAACAGATTGGCAGTATAGCCCCATATCTCATCATCTTCATAGCCTGTTACGATAACAGTAACATAATCATTATCGATAATCACATTATCAGTAGCCTGTGCTTCTCTCACAAATGCAACAGCGTTTTCTTCTCCGTATGGATAGACATGGATTGTTTCCTTTCCAACAGGGTCAGCAGACCAATCATTGCTATCATACACCTTGAAAGTCAATTCAATATCTGTGTATTCAACAATACCATTTTCCTCAAGAGTATCGGTGCTAAAGTTGATTTCTTCGTTAGCCTTTTTGCCAGCAGCTACCTCGCTTGCAAACATTGGATCGCACTGAACACCATTGATGGAAGCACTCTCGACAGAGAACATATAGGTTTTCTCTGTGGACTTGTTTTCAAGCTGTGCTTTCAGAGTGTAGCCCCACATATTATCGGGGTCGATTTCGGTAATTTTTACCGCACACTCTGCGTTGTCAATGGCAACAACTTCCTCAAATACGATTTGATTTTCGGTGTTGTCGTTTTCGGTGCTTTCTTCATTTTGAGAAGAAGCGGGGGCATCGTCAGATGCGTCAGGTGTCGCTTCTCCGCCACAAGCTGCAAGAGATAGCACTAAAGCAAGCGAAAGAAGCAAGGTTACAAGTTTTTTCATTCCATTCCCTCCGTTATTAAAAAGTGTAACTTTCCAAATTTAAAAAAGCGACTCATAGAATTATTTCCTCCCGTTAAATAATAGATAACTATTAAAAATAGACAATACTTGCTCATAAGTAATGGTACTTAAATTGTTTACTTTGGCGTGTTTCATTGCTTGATGAAACTGATTTTTAGTAAACAGTTGACGATATTCTCGATTGACCCATTTTGAAACAAAGTACGTATATAGCTTCCAATATTTATCTGGAACATCTGTGGTATGGCGGGTAAGTTTTATTAAGACACTGTTTACTTTTGGTTTAGGATGAAAGCATTCCGCTGGCAGCTTAAGCAATTGCTGAATCGAGACTTGAGTGTGCAAGAGCAACCCTAGTGTTCGGTGAATATCCAAGGTACGCTTGTAGAATCCTTCTTCAACAATCAGATAGATGTCAGACGCACGGCTTTCAAAAACCACTTTTTTAATAATTTGTGTGCTTAAATGGTAAGGAATATTCCCAACAATTTTATACCTCTGTTTGTTAGGGAATTGAAACTGTAGAATATCTTGGTGAATTAAAGTGACACGAGTATTCAGTTTTAATTTTTCTGACGATAAGTTGAATAGATGACTGTCTAATTCAATAGACGTTACCTGTTTACTTATTTTAGCCAGTTTCGTCGTTAAATGCCCTTTACCTGTTCCAATTTCGTAAACGGTATCGGTTTCTTTTAAATTCAATTGTTTTATTATTTGGTTGAGTACTTTTTCACTCGTTAAAAAGTTTTGAGAATATTTTATATTTTTGTTCATGTAATCTCTCCTGAAGTGATTACATCTATAAACAAATACAGAAGTTAAACGATTTGTTTGTAATTTTAGTTATCTGTTTAAAAAGTCATAAGATTAGTCACTGGTAGGAATTAATCTAACGTATTTATTTATCTGCGTAATCACTGTTTTTAGTCTGTTTCAAAACAGTAGATGTTTTATCTACATTACGCATTTGGAATACCAACATGACGAATCCCTCCTTCTTATCCCTTTAGTAACGTGTACTTTCCTGTAAACGCATTTTATCGACAAATTAGCCGGGATATAAACGAATATTTACATTTCAAGACTTGAAAAACGCCGTCTGAAGAAGTATAATATTAAATACCTATAAGCAATAGGCGGTTTACAGGAAAGTACACCTTTCTGTAAAACCGCCTATTTACAATAATTTGGCTTTTTCGTAGATTTCTGCCCGGTAGCGAAAGGTCGCAAGGGGCATACCACACTCTTTTGCGGCTGCTGTGCCGGTAATTTTCCCGGCACGCCACCTCTGATAAACAGCATGAAAGTTATCCGGCAAGGGGCGTGGTGGTCGCCCAAAGCGCACACCCCGCGCCTTTGCTGCCGCGATACCCTCTGTTTGCCGCTGTCTGATATTGGTGCGCTCGTTTTCTGCCACAAAGGACAGCACTTGAAGCACAATATCCGAGAGAAATGTTCCCATAAGGTCTTTTCCCCGGCGCGTATCAAGCAGGGGCATATCCAAAACCACAATGTCAACGCCCTTGTCCTTTGTGATGATACGCCATTGCTGTAAGATTTCTTCATAGTTGCGTCCCAGACGATCTATGCTCTTGATATAGAGCAGGTCGTCTTTTTTCATTTTTCTAAGCAGCTTTTTGTACTGTGGACGCTCAAAATCTTTGCCGGATTGCTTATCCATAAAGATATTCTTATCTGAAACGCCTACCTCGCGTAAGGCGATAAGCTGCCTGTCCTCGTTTTGTTCTCTTGTGCTGACACGCACATAGCCGTAAATGCTTCCAGTCAATTTTTATCCTCCTGTTCGTTTTACATAGACATCAACCGTCCTTACCTAATAATTTTACTGTATCTTTGTGTCATGGCTTGCTTTTCCCGGCTGAAATACCATGCTTCTTTGCATAGTCGCTTGCCGCCTGTCTGCGTTCCTCGCTGTATGGTGCGGTCAGACGGAAAGAGAAGCGTCCCTTTGCAATCTCAAACTCCATACAGCCCGTTTCCGGGTCGCTGTCGGTCAGCTTACAGACAGAGGGGAAGCGGCGGCTGTACGCGGTCAGCCTGTTCTTCAAGTCGGTGTTGTGGGTGCGGATATGGATAAGGGGGTCTTTCTCGTCAAACCAAATATCGGTGGTCTTTTCCTGCTTTTTCAGTCCTGTTTTCATAAACTCTCCTTTCTGCGCCCCTGTTACGCAGTAGGGGCATTTTTCGGGTGTTTTCTTCGGCTCTTGACTTGGGAAAAACGGCGTTTTTTCAATAGAAAATGCTCTGGCGATACATTCCTCGTCCAGAGTGTTCCAATCGTCAAATATTCCGTTTTTACGGCTCTTGACCGTCAGACGCAGAAAAATGCGAATAGTCGGCAAGTATCGCTTTCAGCAGCTTGTCGCGGAATGTTTCTGCGCTTCTGTGATTGAAAAACAACTCCGCAACGATGGTCTGTCCGTTCCGCTGTGTTGTGATGATACCATCCGGCTGCTTCTGCGCGGTGGTTGTGGTTTTCTTTTCTGTCATTGGGTCACTCCTTCCTTTGGGTGCAAAAAAAGGATTTCCCATAGTTGGAAAATCCCTTTCTGCTGTCGGTTATTCTGTTTTACGATACGGGCAGCGCAGCGGCTTGCGCCTTTCGCTTTGCCCGATATTCCCGCGCCTTGATGCGTTCATACTCCCGGCGTTTTTCAAGGTTTTTCGCCCGGTATTCCTTTGAGTAGTTCCGATGATAAGCGCGGCTCTTTTCCTTTTGGGCTTCTTCGATTTTCTCCCGCATTTGCCGGATTTCTTCCTCTGTCGGCTCTGCAAGCTGTGTCAGTTCGTTTTCAAACTTGCCGATATAGCTGAAATATATCCCGATATGCTGAACAGCTTGTTTTGCCCTTTTCTTATCGCGCTCATGCACTTCAATTCTGCTGATAAATTCATTGAGAATGGCGGGGGTAAGGTCGGTAAAGGCGGCGTAGCGTTCTATCAGCTTCAAAAACTTATGCGCCCATCCTCCTGCGTCCTCAAACGCGGATAACTGTTCTTTGAGTTCTGCAAGTTCCGCTTTCAGCGTATAGTATTCCTCCGAATATTTCTGTGACATTTGCTCGTATCGGTCTTGTGGGATAGCACCGAGGGCGTTATCCTCGTAGAGTTTATTCAGCACCTTGTCAATCTGTTCAAGGCGTGTTGTAATTTGCGGAATACGCTTCTGCTGTTTTTTGCTCTTGTCCGTCTGCTGCATATCAAGGTTTTTTCGGACTAATGCTTCAAATTCCTCCCGGTTGCTTATGGAGTATTCTGCAACTTTTTTCAGAACATCCGCGATAGTCTGCATGACTAAATCAGCGTCTATGATGTGCGGGGAATTGCATTTGGGATTTTTGGCTTTGCCCTTGTGGTACTCGCTGCAAAAGGCAACATGACGCTTGCCGCCGTTCCTGTAATCTATGCGAATGTGCATTTTTGCGCCGCAGTCTTTACAGAACATCAAGCCCGACAAAGGGTGGATTTCTCCGTCCCCGTTAGGGCGTCTGACAGGCGCGTTTTCCAAAATCCGCTGTACGGTTTCAAAGTCGGCGCGGTCGATAATCGGCTCATGCACATTCTCGGTTATCTGCCATTCGCTTTTATCTACATAGTGGTTGCGCTTGTCCCGAAAATGCTTTGTGGTCTTGAAATTGACAACATCACCACAATACTCCTGCCTTGTGAGTATCTTGGTTAAGGTTGCTTTGTTCCATTTATAGCGATTTTCCTCGTTCAGCGGTCTGCTTTTCGCTGTCCCTCTGTCGTGCTGTTTGAGGTAGAACGTAGGCGTGAGGATTTGCTCGTTTTTGAGATATACGGCAATTTGGTTTCTGTTCTTCCCGCCGATAAACAGACGGAAAATCAAGCGTACCACTTCGGCGGCTTCCTCGTCGATTATCCAAAAATCCTTGTTGTTCGGGTCTTTCATATATCCGTATGGGGCTTCGGTGGCGATGGGTTTGCCGCTTGCACCCTTGGTCCTGATACCCGTTTTTACTTTCTTGCTGATGTCCTTTGCGTACCACTCCGACATGATATTGATAAAGGGCGCAAACTCCAATGTATCGGGATTGTCGCTGTCTATGCCGTTATTGACCGCGATAAAGCGGACATTGTTCCGTCTGAATACCTCCATTGCATTGCCGACTTGGAGATAATCACGCCCCCAGCGCGTCAGGTCTTTCATAATGCAGACGCCTATTTTTCCGTTTTCCACATCCTCCATCATGCGGGAATAGGCAGAGCGGTCAAAGAACCTGCCGCTTTCGTCATCGTCAATGTAGTGCCGGATATTGGTTAATCTCTGCTGTTGGGCGTACCGTTCCAGAAATGCCTTTTGGTTTACAATGCTGTTGCTCTCGCCGCCATCTCTGTCCTCGTCCCCGACGGAAAGGCGGGAGTAAAGGGCTGTAATTTTATTATATTCGTTCATGTGCATACCTCCTGCGTCCACATAGTTTTCCTTACAGTTAAGATTATGCACCACAGCGGGCCGAACCATATTCCAATCCATGTCGATATTTCTTGGCGTTCTTGCTTTTAAGATACACCGCCAGCCTCAGACTGCCTCCACAACACAGCCCTACCAACAAGTCCAATGGATGCAGGCTTGGCCAGAAACTTTCCAGCGCCCCAGGCAGAACCGCAATCAGCGAAAGAAACTTTTCTGAAGCATCCGCCCCTTGTGCCATTCGCCATGCCTCTCCAAAATTGGTAGCAAACAGTCCCATCAGGATATACGGCATATTCAGCAAAATGAGCTTTTTGATGTCCAATGTCTTTTTCATCGTTCCAGCTCCTTTCGCTTGGTGCGATCCACCACAGCATTTTTAACCATCTCTTTGAACTGGTTAAGTTTTGCCAGTACGGACGGGCGCTCTGTTTTCGTTGCCTTTTTGACCTTTTTGTTGGTGTACTCTGTAAAAGCTGCTGTCAGAGCATCTGCATCACGGCCTTTGAAAAAAATCAGGTACTTTGGCGGAGAACTGCTGCGGTCCTTTTTCACCGCATAATCCACACCATATTTCCGGGCGATTTTCTCAAACTCCTTGATAGAGGGGTCTGTGATCTCAATGTTGGATATTCCCTGATTCTGCCCGACAAGCTGCTTCACAGTCTGTTTTCCATGCGGAACAACCGGCGCATCACGGCTTCTCTGTTTTTCCAGCTTCTTTTCCTTGCGATGTGCCATGTACTTGCTTATGGCAGCCTTAAACATTCTGCCGGTAAACTTTGTTCCACTGACAACCAGCGTCAAAGTTCTGTTTTCCACTTCTTCCTGCATTTTCTCGCCTCCTTTCCACGAAGTTTGCAGGGAATCTCTTTTTTTGCTAAGGCGGAACCACCAGCCGCCGCAGAAGATAACGCTTCATATCACCCTCCTTAGCGTAACTGGTCAGAACGGTCATAGTGCAGATTGCCCTGACGTACCTTTGCGTGGCTCAAAATCTTAATCTGCCCCTTTTCCTGACTATCCAGTGCTTTTTCATAACCGGTATCCGACAGGAACAGGCGGGTTCGTTCGCCTTTCCAGCCAACAGGGGAATCGTTCGTCAGCACATCAAAAATAATCATGTGCCGGGTGTCCTCCGCAAAACGCTGGAGGTCCATATATCCATGACCGTGATAATTCTGCGCTCCTGCCTTTGCCCGCATTTCTTCCATCAGCTGCCCTATGGTCTTTCCCTCAGACATCATGCTTGCTCCTTTCTCCCGGCAGTTCCGGGCAATAAAAAAGCGACCATTTACCAGCCGCCATACAGATCGTGATTTACTTGTGAGGTGTAATGATTGCTTATCGTGGTCGGTGCATTGAACAGAACGGTCAGAAGATACTGCTTCATGTTGCGAATTTCCGTGGTGTTCTTCTGTAAACAGTCCATGACAAACTCAATGTGCGAGTTATCCAGCTTCAAGAACCTGGAACGAACGATTTCATGCGGAAAATCGCTTCCTGCAATACGGGTGGTCTTTCGCTTTGCACAGACCGTTTCCACGATCAACTCCACAATTTCGTCCAAATCCTCCCGATAAGTTTCATACTGCTGACACAGGTATTCATACCCGATATTCTCCTGAATCAATTCCCGATAACTCTCTATCTCTGTGAGTGACATCACATCCCTTCCTTTCCGTTCCGGCAGACAATCTGCCGCGCAATCCCGGAAGGGAATGGAATCGGTACTTGATCCATAAATATTTTGTTTTTGAGTATTTGATTTCTCTATATTTAATTCTGCGGGCTTTTCCGTATCCGGTTTATCCATATACGGGTTTTCCGTATCTGGTGAATCCGTATCCGGTTTTCTAAGCTGTGGCTGCTCGTATATGACATACTCTGTATCGCTGATGCGTCCCTGCCGGTCACGCAGCTTGTGCCGTACAATATAACCGGCGGCCTCCAATTCCCGCAACGCAGCGCCTATGGCATCCACGCCCTCCTTACAGATCTTTGCAAGACCACGGGTGGTGTAATTCCAGTCCTCTGGCAAAGATAACATCATGGAAAGCAGTCCCTTGGCTTTTAACGACAGGTTTGCATTTCGTAAATGATGATTGCTCATCACGGTATAATCACGGGTCCGTTCAATGCGAAAAACGGCCATCGACCTCACTCCTTCCGACTTTTGGATATAAAAAAAGCCACAATCCCAAATCAAAGAATTGTGGCGTTCAACTTTCTCTATATTTTCTTGTGCGTTTCTTTCCCGGCTTAAAGTCGAGGATGTGTCCCTCAACAACACGGGCATACCGCTTGATTTTGATTTTCCGGCGCTGCTGGTCTTGGAGAGCATTCTGATAGCTGTCCTCTGCAAGAAACAGACGCATTTCATCACCTCTGCTCCCGTAAGCACTACACGGATGGAGAACAACAAACTCAATCATCCATCGGGTGCTGTCCTCAAAGCGTTCCACGGCAAGAATGTTATGTCCTTTCAGCTCCCTTGCTGAAATATCTTTCATAGGCGGCTCCTTTCATCGTTCCTGGTCTCTCTGACGCTTTTTCTGCCATGCCTCCAGCAGCTTGATGATGGTTTCCTGCATCCGCTGGGGCGTATAGCTTTTAGGAAAATACTTCCGCAAGGTGTCAGAGGTAAATGTCACTCGGTCCAGATCGCTTTTCTTTTCCTCACCCATGATGACACGCATCATATCGAGGGTCAGATGCCCCTCCTGACTGTATTTTTTGAGCCGCTGGGCTTGAGAAAGAGAAGGGGTAGCCTGTTCGCTGTCCATTGCATCCAGCAAATCCCTCTGTTCCTCTTTTTTGAGGAAGGACAGCTCATAAGCAGGATTTAAGGCAATTTTCTTTTCATCCACCATGTCCAGCAGTTCGGAAATCAGCTCGGTCAGACGGATAAATCTCTGAATTTGATTTTTACTCTGTCCAACCTGTTCAGCTAAAATATCTCTGGATTTTCTACCATCGGACTTGTGCCCAACTTGGGCACAAGTTAAATCCACTCGCTCTCCCTGGTGCTTCATAGCCTCCAACTTCATTTTATAAGCAAAGGCCCTTTCACTGGGAAGCAGGCTTTCTCGTTGTAAATTGCTGTCAACCATAATGATCGTGGCGGCATCATCATCCAGATCACGGACAATTACCGGCATGGTCTCTTTTTCTGCCAGTTCACTTGCCCTGTGCCGTCTGTGTCCGGCCACCAGTTCATAACCACCCTCCGGGTCAGGACGGGCAATCGCAGGAACCAGCACACCATACTGCTTGATACTGTCTGCGGTTTCCATCATTGCTTCGTCATCCTTGACTTTGAATGGATGCCCTTTGAACGGGTGCAGCTCCGACAGCGGGATTTCTACTATTTTTTCTCTCTGAGCATCGGCACGGCTCTCCTCCGTAGAAAACAGATCATCTACTGATGCCAGCTCTACTTTTTTCGCGCTGCTTTTCAAGTTTCAACACCTCCTTCGTCAGATTTCGATACCCCTCTGCCACCTTGCCGCCAGGGTCATGGGCGAAAATACTTTTTCCCTCTGCACTAATTTCCTTTGCCCGGACAAAATGGGGGATTTCCGTTCCAAAGACTTTGATTTTACTTCCATAGGTGTCCCGCAGCAAAGCAGCAATCTCTTTGGCAAAGTTGGTGCGGTTATCCACCATCGTCAGCAGGATACCGTCAATCTGGAGCTTTGGATTGATCTGCCGTTTCACCTTACTGACCGTAGATAGAAGCTGTTCCAGCCCTTTGGCGGGCAGATACTCTGCCTGAACGGGAATTATGATCCTGTTCGCAGCCGCCAGCGCATTGACCGTAAGCATCCCCAACGAGGGCTGACAGTCAATCAGGATATGGGAATATTGTCCCTTCAGTGTGTCCAGGTATTGCCGTAAAATTGTTTCACGGCTCATGGCGTTTACCAGAGAAACCTCCATACCGGAAAGCTGAATATCCGCAGGCATCAGGTCAACGCCTTCTGCATGATGCAGAATACCTTCTCCGGGGCGTATAGGATGATCCATCAGAATTTTGCCCATTGCATCCGACAGTGTAAATGGCAGCTTGTCCGGTTGCGGATTTCCCAAGCTGATTGTCAGGCTTCCTTGTGGGTCCCCGTCGATCAGAAGCACTTTCTTTCCGGCCTGTGCCAGACCTATTCCCAAGTTCGCACAGGTTGTTGTTTTGCCAACGCCGCCTTTCTGGTTGGCGATGGCGATGATTTGTGTGTTCATGACTTCACCTCATTTCTGATTGTTGCTGTTGTTTCTGGAAATAGAAAAAGCCGCCACTTCAAAATCATAAAGTGACGGCCCTTTCTAATGCCGGAATCTCTGAAACAAAAAAAGCACCCAGTTATTTGTTACTGAGTGCCTGCATTAGAATCGTATTTAATTGTTCAGATTTGGTCAGATTATGCCAAACCCTCCAGCGAAAAATCCGGTGTCTGAGAGTGCCAAATCACCCTCAAAAATACCCCCGAAATTGCTCTCTGGTTGTCCTATTTTTTAACCACTAAGGCCGTTTTTTGACCCCATTTTTGCCGGTTGTCCTATATTTAACCACTAAAACTTGGGTGAAATCGGCTCTCGTTTTGCCAAATTTGGTCAAACCATATCAGCCCGTTTAGATATAGCAAAAGCCCGGAAAACCTTGATTTTCCGGGCTTTTTGAACCATTTTGATATAGTCTGAGCAGTCGATTATCGCTTGCTGAACTGCGGAGCGCGACGAGCTGCTTTGAGACCGTACTCGTCACGTCTTATGTTTGTTTTCTCCTTGATTTTCCGAGCTTTTCTCGTGTTTTGCATTCAAATTGTCCTATCCATTAACACACAAAATGGTGCGGTTTCAACTGACTGCGCTCTGATGAAATGCGGCATTTACCACACCACAGAGCTGTTCAGGCTTATTGTACTTGATCTTCGCGTAAATGTCCATAGTTGTCTTGCTGTTCTTGTGACCTGCAAGATACTGAACCGTCTTTGGATCAACTCCGGCATACAAGAGATTGGTGATATAGGTATGTCGAAGCTGGTGCGGCGTCACTTCAAAATCCAGACTGTAAACGATCTTGGGATTGTTCTTTTGATGCTCACCCAATGTCGGATTCACCAAAATCTTAATAGACTGGCCATTCACATACTTATAACGGTACCTGGGCTTCGCAGTTCGGACAACAATGTATTGCCACACTCTCTGGAATTGTGAATAGGACAACGGTTCACCGTTGCTGTCCGCCACTACAAATTTGGATTTTGAAGCTGCTTTTGCTTCCTGCAGACAGTCAATCAGGCATTTAGGAATAGGCACATCCCGTTTGGAGGCGTTTGTCTTTAACACCGAAGAAATCTCCGGCCTGCCATGATTAGACCTCCATGCCCTCTGCACGGAGATGTATGGCGTCGGCACATCAAGGAATACGCAGTCCCATTGCAGCGCCAATATTTCTTCTCTGCGCAGGCCAGCATACAGCCCAATCATCACAAATATATACGGTGGAAGCCCTCTGACTGTGTCCAGCAGCCTTTTGGCCTGCTCGTCCGTCAGAGCGTCCTTCTTCTTTTTAGGCTTTCCACCTTTCGCGGAAATTCCTGCAGACGGGTTATAGTCAAGAAGGTTGCTTCGCTCTGCTGAGTAGAAAATACACTTCATCAGCATATTCACGGTGCTGTAATAGCCCTGGGACATCTTCGACACCGGAATCATTGCAAGTTTTATATCGTCAGCAGTCACATCTGACAAGTACATATCTCCAAGCGGCTTGACTATGTAATTGTCCATTGCGTTTCTATATCCCCGCAAGGTGCCTCTGGAAATCTTGGCAGATTTCATATACAGCCATTTCTCACAATACTCTGCGACCGTCGGGTTCTCCCTTCGGAAAATAATGTCCTCAATCTGCTGACGAGCCTCTGTTTCTTTCTTATAAAGTTCCTCACAGGTTGTTGCGTAAAGGCTGACCTGCTTACCGTCTGCGTCCGTGACCCTTGTTCTGAAATACTGAACGCCGCTTCTCATAACCGTTCCATACTGAGGAATATCCGATTTTTTCTTAGCCACTGTAACCATCCTTTCTGAATTTAGCTCATTGTATTACCACCCTCTTTTTATCAAATATCAATGATTTCCTCAAAGGTGCGATTATGTATAGGAAAAGAGCGAGGAACTGTTGACTCCTCGCTCTTTCTGTGTCTGTCTTATTATGTTGTCATACGGCTTCATCATCCCACTGGGCAAATGCTCCGCCCATCGTTTTCACAACATCCTCTGGTCTGTTATATTTGACCTTTGCATAGATGTCCATGGTGATTTTGCTGCTCTCATGTCCTGCCAGATATTGAACCGTTTTAGGGTCTACGGAAGCATGAATCAGGTTCGTAATATAAGTGTGTCGCAGTTGGTGCGGCGTCACTTCAAAGTCCAGGCTGTAGACCACTTTCCCGTTGTGGGCGGCTTTCTCTCCGAGAACAGGCTTCACCGTATGTTTTACGCGCTTTCCATTTTCGTACCGGTAATAGCTTCGCTCCTTGGTCGTCCTGGTCACAATATATTGCCACAGCCGCTTAAACTGCGTGTAGGACAACGGTTCACTGTCCCGGTTTGCCACTACATACTCAGATGTAGAAGCTGCTTTAGCTTCCCGCAGACACTCTGCCAGACAAACCGGAAGCGGAATATTCCTCTCCGCAGCCTTTGTCTTTAACTCCATGAGAATGACTGGCCTGTTGTGCTCTGTGTGCCATGCCCTGCGAACTGTTAGATACGGCGCATTTGTATCCAGATAAACAGAATCCCATTGCAGAGCAAGAATTTCCTCCCGCCTCAATCCGGCATACAGACCGAGCATCACAAACACATACGGCGGCAGTCCTTTAATTGCTGCAAGAAGCCGCTCTACCTGCTCATCCGTCAGTGGGATTTTATCCGTCTGTGGAATCCCACCGCCCTTTGCGGTCAGGTGGACCGTGGGGTTATCCTCAATCACATGGCTCTCTTTTGCCGCCCGGAAAATGGATTTGTAGAGAACAACCACCGATTTGTAGACGGATTCCGATTTCTTTGATACCGGAACAAGTGCTACTTGAATGTCATCCAGCGACACGTCGGCAATATGCCTATCGCCAAGTTCTGCAATAATGTGCCGTCTAACCTTGGATGTATAATCAATCAGAGTGGTGGCTCTGACATGAGCAGACTGCAATAACAGCCACTTCTCACAATACTCTGCCACAGTAGGGGACTTCCGGCGAAACGAAGCATTGTCAATCTGCTCCAAAGCCGCCATCTCCTTATCATAGAGTTCCTCACGGGTTTTTCCATAGAGAGAAATACGGTTATCTTCTTCGTCCGTAATCACAGTTCTGTAATAGCTGTGGCCGTTAATCTCAACCGTGCTGTATCGAGGAATACGTTTTTTCTTTGCTGCCATTTTCTGTACCTCCATTGTAACTTTGTAGTATTGTCACCATTGTTTTATCAGAGGCGAGAACTTCTATCAAAGGTGCGATTATCGCTTATTTTCCGCTTCGCACATTTCTATAAGTAGCCCGCTTTTCCATGGGTTTTGCCCGATGCGTGCTTTTGGCGATATACTCCTGAAGTCCAGCGGATGTAAAATAAACGCAGCCATTAGGTACATATTGAATATAGGAAATCAAACCGCTGTTTCTGGCTTCATCCAGCGTTGCAATGCTGATTCCTAATAGCTTTGCCGCCTCCTTACGGGTAATCAGTTTTTCCATAGTTCAATCCACTTCCTTCCTATATTAAGTAGTATCTGTTGTTTTCTTACCGACCAGATAATCATACCCTGTGCGCTGGCTGCAGTAAGTGCAGGTATCTTTTTCGGTTTGATATGGGGCAATCCTTTTCAAAAAATAAGCACCTGTGCTGAAGAAGTTTTCAACACAGGTGTGACAAAGGCATAACGTCATTGCCTGGGGTTTCGGATCAATCAGGCCAATGCTGATTGCCAACGCGTGATTCAATTCTTTCATCTGCTTCGGAGAAAGTTTTCCGATGTACTCTTCCAGCCGGTGCTTGTCAAGTGTACGAATCTGCTCCAGCATAACCACGGACGGATATTGCAATCCGGGTTCAATGTCCAGTATGTAATGCACGGGCAGTTTTCTTTTTCGGAACGCCTTCGTTGTAACCGCTGCCACAATGACGGTTGGGCTATGGCGATTTCCTACATCATTCTGAATAATGACCACCGGACGATACCCTTCCTGCTCTGATCCAACTCCATGGCCAAGATCGGCGTAATAAATCTCGCCGCGTTTATATGTTCTGCTCACCTCGTGTCCTCCTATAATAAAATGATAAGTGTTCCTTATGTAGAGAGATTCCATTTGTCCTCGACACCCCGAATCTCCTTGGGAAATCGTCAAGTGGCTGGCAGCGTACCAGCTCCACGGGTCTTTCACCCCCGGTAGGATCTCTACAAACGGCTGCCCCCATTGCCTGCGGCGGCTCAACATCAGATGATGCTGTCACGCTCGGACTGTGGCTAGACAGGAGTATCAATGTCCCTATTGCCGGTCATCGCCATACCGGGAGCTGCCCGGTACTGATAGCTAGCTTTTCTCGCTCCACATCGGACAGAGCAGGCCATGGACCATAATCAATAAGGTGGCGTCCCCGCTGTCTTTGCCCGACACATCATGGCGCAGCCGCTAAAGTGGCTTATGCTCATCACAATAACAATAGGAATGTGCTTGACGAATGAGTATGCGGTTGTCAAGGTACATAGGGGAGAGAAAAATAGACCTCTCACTCTATTTGCCGTTGAGTGAGAGGTCTGATAACCGCTAAAACTTATTTTTCAAGAAAAGTTTTCAGCTTTTTGAGAATTTTGTTTTTCTGCTTGTGGACAGCAGGCTGAGAAATTCCAAGAACTATAGCAAGTTCACGTTCCGTCTTTTCCTCGAAGAACAGCGCAACGATCAGTTCCCGCTCCTTTTCAGAAAGCTCTGTCAACGCCTGATACAGCTTTTCTGCAGAGATTTTTCGCAGCACCATATCCTCAACACTTTCGTGATGATCCGTAAACTGCTCGGCGTTATCATCCATAAGCCTGTCCAAAGAATCCTCACGGCTGGGAATGATCTGTTTGATATGTCCATCGGTATCCATCAGGACCCGTTCCGTTTTAAGGTCATTTTCAAAATAGCGAATTTTTCGATCACCTTTCATATAGGCATCGTAAACGACATCCGTCACTTCAATGTATTGACCGCTGACCCATACTCTTTTCTTGTCAGCATCCATGTTATGTACCTCCAATCAATTTGAAATTTTTGAAAAATCAAATTGATTGGAGGACTGCGGCAGCCTACGCTGCCACGCAAAAAGCGCGGATATAACAAAACGCACCTGCAAAGCGGCACGCGCCGCAAAACAAGTACGTCTAATTCATCATTATAATGGTCTGCCAGTTCAGTAAAGGAGTTATAATACCCCCGCGCAGAAGCTATGCTTTTTTTGATGATTCACCTGATAAACTGTCTGTTATCTGGGTAAATCAAATGGATGGTTTTTGACGGGCAAAACTGCCGAATGCCAGGTCCAACGCGTAAAAAAGACCGCTTGTAGGCGGTCATCGTTTAATCACGGCTGTGACGATTCGTTCAAGGCCGTGCTTTTCTATGTACCGAAGCACATCGAATAAGTCTCCAAATGAGAGTGCTTCGGTAAAATATTCCGTGTAGTCCTGCGGCGTTTTCAAAAGCGGATATCTGTCGCCTGCATTAACGGCCATATAATATTTTTCGTTTTCCATCTTCATCCCTCCGAAATCGCACAAGGTTTATTATATCGGCAGCGGGATGTTTTTTCAAGAGTCTTTTTCCGCCAAGGGGCAACTGCGCCTATACGCTGACAGGTGCCACCTGTCATAATGGGAGGAGAAAGTGAATTGCCCAACTGAAAGTATGGCTTTTATGCAAAGCCTCGTAAGAAGCAGTTGAGAAATAGACAGGTTTATACTATAATCTAATTTGAAAAGGTATACCCAATGGTAAACAAATGAAGGCGAAACGGGGGCTGTTTATGACCAAACAGAAAAAGAATATTATCATAACAAGCGGCATCGCTGTTCTTACCGTGATATTGGCATATTGCTTCCGAATTGTGGGCAGGGGCAGCTTCTACCCGATGCTGTTTTCCTATCTGCGCAGCTTTATCTATATCGGCCTGTTCGCCGCCTGGGGGCTCTCCGTCCGTCAGCGGATCGTGCAAAAGCAGGTATGCTGGTTTATGACGGGCACCGCAGTGTTGCTCATCATCTGGATGGTAGTCCGTTCGGCAAAGTATTTTATATTTTGGCAGCCGGATGCCGTCCGGTACCTGTGGTATCTGTTCTATCTTCCCATGCTGTTTGTGCCTATGCTGGCGCTGCTGATTGCCATGTCATTAGGGAAACCGGACGAATACAAATTTCCCAGGGGAATGTCGGTTCTGTGGATCATCTCCGGTGTATTGCTTCTGCTCGTACTCACAAATGACCTGCACCAATTCGTATTTACCTTTCCGAAGGACGCCGCCGTGTGGACGGACAAAAACAACGGCTACTCGGTAGGCTACTTCATTAGTGTGGGCTGGCAGGTGATGTGCGCCTTAGCCGCACTCGTTATTATGTTTTTCAAATGCCGTGTGCAAAAAGGAAGGCTCCACTTTCTGCCCGTTGTTCCTATGCTGCTGGCGATAGTTTACAGCGCACTTTACTATGTGGGCGTGGATTGGCTGCTCCACTTGTTCGGCGATATTGCTGCGTTCCAAAGTGTGATGTACATTCTGACCTTTGAGTTCTGCATCGCCTGCGGATATATACATTCAAACAGCCGTTATGTGGACTTATTTGCCTCCTCTGTCGGCACATCGGCAGAGATCACCGACAAGGACTTTACCGTTCGGTATGCAGCTGTAAATACTGCGCCTATCTCAAAGGAAACGATGAAAAAAGCCGAGCAAAGCCCGGTCACGCTGGGCGGCGGCTTGACCGTTCACACCATGCCCATTGACGGCGGCTATGCTGTGTGGACGGAGGATGTGTCGGTTCTGCGCGATATCAAGGAGGACTCCGAGCTTCTTGCAGACGAGCTTGCCGACCGAAACGAAATACTCCGTTATGAATACAAGCGTGAAGCCAAGCGCCGCAAAGTGGAGGAGCAAAACCGTTTGTATGATCTCCTGCGTTCCGCTACGCAGACGCAGATAGACCGCATTGCAGAGCTCACTAAGGAATACCGCCGAATCTCAAGCACCGACCCCGACAGCGCCAAAACGCTCCTTGCCGAGATTGCCGTGCTGTGCAGCTACATTAAACGCCGCAAGCATCTGACGCTCCTTACCGACCGAGATATTAAAATAGCGGCAACGGAACTCCACCGTGCCTTCAACGAGTCCCTCCAAACGCTGAAGCTGTTGGGAGTCCGCAGCTCACTTTATGTGGACGAGTCTCTTTCCATGCTCTCCGGCAAAACAGCGACCGCTGTATTTGATTTTTACGAATCGGTTATTGAAGCCGACATTTTGAATTTAACAGGCATACAGGTAAGTCTCATAAAGGCAGATGGCTTGCGCTTGTCGCTGAATGTGTGCTGCAAAGCCGACCTTTCGGCTTTCGTAAGCGGAGATGGTATTCGCTATGAAAAAGAGGATGACGAGGAATATCAGCACCTTGTGTTTGAAGTGAAAGAAGGTGATGGGAAATGAGTGCGTTTTCTTCCCTTTCTGAATTTTGGCAGACCATGCTGCCGTTTATTATGCTTGTGGAGATTGTCCTTGAAATTGGGCTGTTTATATATCAGCTTCTCCGCAGCAATAAGCCGGTGCGCAGCCTGCTGAGCCTGGCGGTTATAGCGGTGATGATCCCGTTACTGTTCTCCGTTTCCCAGGCAGATCCCGATAATATCGGGGACGCATTTCTGCTCGGCGCACCGTGGCTGATATTTGCCTCTGCCATTTTTCTTGCGGCAGTTCACTTTGCCATTGCTCTGCCGCGGGAATACCGCCGTAAAAAGAACGAGCTCTCGCCGTTCTCCATTAAGGAAGCAACCGATAAGCTACCCATGGGCATCTGCTTTGCCGACCCGAACGGCAGGATCATCCTATGCAACAACCGTATGCGCAGGCTGTCCTTTGTCCTTTGCGGCCAGGAGCCGCAAATCAAAAGCGATATGGAAAATGCTTTAACGCTGCCGGACAAATCCGTAACCGTCAAGGATGATTGCTATATCCTGCCCGACAAGACCGTCTGGCAGTTCCGCACACAGAATATCGCTGTGGACGGCGATGACCGCTGGCAGCAGATAACGGCGCATAATGTAACCGATCTGTATAACGGCTACCAAAAGCAAGAGAAAATAAATGAAGAACTGGCAGAAGTCAATCAAAAGCTCAGAAAGATGTACGCCCGCATGGAGGACGATGTCAAGGAGAAGGAAAGCCTTGACCTGAAGATCTATATTCACGATACCATCGGCCGAAGCCTCCTGACCATCCGTGACATCATAGACAGCGGTGAGAATACCGAGCAAAAGCTTGAGGCACTGCAAAATGCCATCGGTATGCTGGCAAGCAACCGTGTCACCTCTGTCAGCACAATGGACGAGGCTAAAAGAACCGCCCGACAGCTTGGCGTAGCTGTAAAAATCGATGGCTACCTGCCTCGTGATACCGTAGCCGAGGAGCTGACCGTTGCCGCCGCCAAGGAGTGCGTGACCAACTGCATCAAGCACGCAGACGGAAATGAGGTATATATCCGCATTGCCCAGCGAGGCGAACGCTATGATGTTACCATAACCAACAACGGCAAAATACCCACAAAGCCGATAAAGGAAGGCAGCGGCCTGTCAACACTTCGCCGCAGTATTGAAAGCTCCGGCGGCGAAATGCATATTTCGCATAATCCACGATTTGCTCTTCTGATTACGATTCCCGCAAAGGAGATCAGCCTATGATTAACACCATACTTGTAGAGGATGATTTATACATCCAAAAGCACTTTGTCAATCGTCTTACGGCAGACGGTGAGTTTTATCTTGTCGGCGTTTTCCGTGACGCCTTTGAAGCGGAAAAGCATTGCGACGCCACCGTAAAGCTCGTCCTTATGGATGTGCAGACGCAGCACAAGCACTCCGGTCTTGCCGCCGCAGAGCGTATCAAAAAGGCTTTCCCGCAGATTAAAATCGTTGTGGCTACCTCGCTTGTCGATCCGCAGGTGTTGGAACGAGCCAAAATGGGCGCCGCCGACAGCCTGTGGTATAAGGACCACGGCACGGAGGAACTGATGAGCGTGGTAAAGCGCACTCTGGCAGGGGAAAAGGTCTTTCCCGATACCGCACCGGCCATTGAAATGGAGGGTACGATGTCCGATGCCTTCTCGCCCCGGCAGTTAGACATCCTGCGCCTTTATATAAAGGGCTTTACCTATCAGGAAATCGCTGATAAGCTGGGTATCTCCAAAAACGGCGTTCGCTGGAACCTGGACGATATGGTGGAAAAGGGCGGCTTTGAAAACAGAGAATCGCTGGTTGCAACCGCCATTGAAAACAAGCTCATGGTAACCACCTTGAAAGACGAATAAGAGAAATTGAACCCCTTGGCTGTATGAACAGAACCATTAAAAACGGACAATAGACAAAACACCCCCTGATGTAGGAAAATAGAACTACATCAGGGGGTGCTGTTATGTCAAAAAGAGATTATACCCATGTACAGTTGCTGTATCCAGAGATTAAAGCAATGATAGAAGCAGGGAAAACGCAGCGGGAGATCGCCGAATACTACGGATTTAAGGACAAGTACGTAGTAAAGGAACTGCTGAAAAGAGAACGTAGGCGGAATGCAGAAGGTATTCCTAAGCAGCGAGGCCGTAAGCCTGCAAAAACATTAGCCGAGTACAAGTACGAAAACAAGCGACTGAAAATGGAGAATGAACTGTTGCGGGATTTTCTGCAATCCATAGAAAGGAAGTGAGGCCACGGGCAAAGTACGCTGTTATCCATCGTCATCGGTCGGAATATTCAGTATCCACGATGTGTCGATTTTTTGGCGTATCACGAAGCGGGTACTATGATTTTGTCCACAGGATTGGAAAACCGGAAAAGGATGCGGAACTGGCGGCAGCAATCCGTCAGCAGCAGAAAAAAAGCTTCAACACGTACGGATATCGCAGGATGTGTCTTGCGTTGGAATCCAAAGGCACACATTACAACCCCAAAACCATTCTGCGTGTGATGAAAAAATACGATCTGTTGTCTGAAATCCGCCGTCGAAGAAAGTGGGTCAACATGGGACAGCAGCTGCATCGCTATGAGAACCTGCTCAACAGGCAGTTTCATACTGACAAGCCTAACAGAAAATGGGTCACAGACATTTCGTATATACACACAAAGCAAGGCGTTCTGTATCTGTCAATGATCCGGGATCTATACGATAACAGCATTGTCGCTTATAAGACTGGCACAGAACAAACGGTTAACCTTGTGTTGGACACGATCCGCCTTGCTATGCGCAAAGAGAAAAAGAGGGTCGCTGCGGAGTTGCACCTCCACAGCGACCAGGGCTTTCAATATACATCCCAAGCATATTTCAAGCTAACTCAAAAATACGGTATAACTCCGTCCATGTCAAGACGCGGGAACTGCTATGACAATGCGATGGCAGAAAATTTTTTCTCCATTCTTAAAACCGAGTGTATTTACAGACACAAACCGGTGTCCTTCAATGAAGCCAATGAAATGATTGATCGTTATATTCATTTCTACAACCACGAGCGCATCCAGACAAAGACTGGAGTGGCGCCGCTAACGCTGCGCCACTCCGCTTAAACTTCATATCGCCTACATAGGGGGGCTTTTTGTGCTGTCCGCACAAACTGGAGCAGTTCAGTATGGTCAAGGGGTTTTTCACGCTCAAAAGGCAAAAAAATTTTGAAAAAATCGAAATTTTCCTTCTGTTACTGGCACAAGTGCCAGTGACAAGCACCAAAAAATCCGTACAATAGATAATGTAATATTAGGGTTGTGCTTTTAGAAGGTGGTGATGAATGATGAAAAAAATCGTTCTGGACATTCAGAGCGATATCCATGCGCACACCATGGAGCGAATGCTGATGCAAAAATTGGATGATTGCCAGGTTGTGATCTCCGAGTCGCCGGACGCAACCGCCGAGTGGTGCAAAACGCATCGACCGGATGTGCTTTTAATGGAGGTCAAGGCGTATTCGCCATGGATGTTCAATGAACGAATGGCAATCCGTGACAAGGTAAAAAGGAACACTGAAAACTGCCGTGTCATTCTCTTTGTGGATGACGACACAGACGGTGAGTTGACCGAAAAGGTACTGCGGGCAAAGCGCGAGGGTCTGATAGACGCTTTTCTCTTCGGCTCGGTGTCCGAAAACTACTTTGCTTCGGTAATCGACAGCGTTTAAATCAGACAACGAATTTATAATCAAAAGGAGAAAGAAAAACGATGAGAAAACAGATACTGAGCATCCTGCTCTGCCTCGTCATGGTGGTGGGTCTGTTCCCCACAATGGCCTTTGCAGCAGATGGCAGCGGTGCAACGACAGGCAGCGGTACAGCGAGCGACCCCTATATCGTCACGACCTTTGATGAGCTAAAGGCCGAACTGGAAAAGGAGACCGTGGGATTGGGGATGCAGTACATCAAAGTTCCTAGCGGAACCAACATTACAAAAGTTTTGAAACTGGATGCTTACGATTCAGCTATTAAAATCCTAAGGCAAAAGACGCTCATTGTAGATGGTACTGTTACGGTTACAGGCGCTGCGAGTGGCAGCGTCGTAAGAAGCTTATTATATATCAATGGATCTGGTGAACGTCTGGATATTAAAGGAAAAGGTTCGCTGACCTTCGAGGCAACTTCAAACGGAGGTGCGACTAATGCTGTTGTCGATGTCGAAAATGATGCAACAGTAAACATATCCGGTGGCGTTACACTGACCGGCGCCTACAATTTAGCTACTTATGGCATAGCAGTATACAACGCTGGCGGCACTGTGAATATTGATAACGCTACACTGGAAGGAAAAACCGGCGGCGTTTCCTATGGAGGTGCAGTTTATGCTATCAAAGGCACAACAAACATAAAAAATGCTATCGTAAAAAGTTCCGTTCTTCCGGGAACTAACATAACGAAAAATAGCAGCGGAACAATCTTCATTGACGAAGATGCCACTTTGACGATTGAGAATAGCATCATTCATACTACCGATGGCGTAACGGATGGACATAGCATTTATCTGCACCAGGGCAACACAAAACATATTTCGGATTATCTTGGCACCAACCAGAAAATCTATAAGCTGTCAGATGATACCCCGCTGAGCGCAGACGTGCGCTCGCTGACAGACAGTGTCAATATTACTGATGATATCAGTAAAGAGATCAATACGGTTAGCTTGACTGTAGAACCTCTTATCACGCGCGAGACGATCTCGGATTTGGCGTGTAGTTACAGTCCATCTAACAAAATGACTCTATCTAATTTCATCGTTTATAAGGGCTGGGAGAATACATCGGATAAGATCGAAGACAAAAACACACCGTATGACCCGAATCAGAGTTATACGGTAATGTATCTCTTTCTTGCAAAAGCAGGTTTTAGTTTTTCAGACAATCTAAGGGACAATCTAAAGGACAATGTGACGGTCACCGGCGGCGACTTCTGGATAGCAGATGACTATGGCGGCCTGTCAAACGCGATTCGTGTTTTTGTGAACATCCCGGCAGCCTCCGCAGCGGGACAGGAGGTCAAGACCGTGACCATCCAGGTGAAGCCCAAGGCGGAGCGCACGAAGCTGGAAGACTTCAACTGCCAGAGCTATACCCCCACCGGCGGCATGGGAAATCCGGCCCGTTTTCTCCGTGAGGGCCTGAATACGGACGGCAGCGGCTCGACACCCACCGCCTATGACAAGGATAAGGACTATTCCGTGGTCTATCAGTTCCCGATCAACCCGGGCTACACCATTGCAGAGGGTATCTCCACGGCTGACGTGACCATCAACGACGGTCAGGTCTGGAAGGTCAGCAGTGACAGCGATGGAAAGAACCTGCTGGTCTATGTGAACTTCCCGGCAGCCTCCACGGCGGGGCAGGTGGTCAAGACCGTGACCATCCAGGTGAAGCCCAAGGCGGAGCGCACGAAGCTGGAAGACTTCGACTGCCAGAGCTATACCCCCACCGGCGGCATGGGAAATCCGGCCCGTTTTCTCCGTGAGGGCCTGAATACGGACGGCAGCGGCTCGACACCCACCGCCTATGACAAGGATAAGGACTATTCCGTGGTCTATCAGTTCCCGATCAACCCGGGCTACACCATTGCAGAGGGTATCTCCACGGCTGACGTGACCATCAACGACGGTCAGGTCTGGAAGGTCAGCAGTGACAGCGATGGAAAGAACCTGCTGGTCTATGTGAACTTCCCGGCAGCCTCCACGGCGGGGCAGGTGGTCAAGACCGTGACCATCCAGGTGAAGCCCAAGGCGGAGCGCACGAAGCTGGAAGACTTCGACTGCCAGAGCTATACCCCCACCGGCGGCATGGGAAATCCGGCCCGTTTTCTCCGTGAGGGCCTGAATACGGACGGCAGCGGCTCGACACCCACCGCCTATGACAAGGATAAGGACTATTCCGTGGTCTATCAGTTCCCGATCAACCCGGGCTACACCATTGCAGAGGGTATCTCCACGGCTGACGTGACCATCAACGACGGCCAGGTTTGGCAGGTCAAGAGTGACAGCGATGGAAAGAACCTGCTGGTCTATGTGAACTTCCCCGCAAAGGCCGCCGAAGACCCCAACTATGTGACGGAGGCGGCGGTGCAGATCGCAGCACCGGTGGCCGGAGAGAAGCCCAAGGGCACCGTGGACATCCCCGTGCTCGGCGACAATAAGGATAAGGTCAAAAAGGCCATGATGTGGTGGTCCGGCATGCTGAGCGGCAACACGGCGTTTGTGGCCGGCCAGGAATATACGGCCATCGTTTATCTGGAGCCGAAGGAGGGCGTGACCTTCGCCGACGATATGAAGCTGAATGTAAACGGCAAGGTCGTGGACCTGCTGTCGAAAGATCCCGACGGCTCTGTCCAGTTCAAGGTAATGTTCACCGCAACAGGCAGCACTCATACCCACAGCTACGGCACAGATTGGAAGTATGACGACACCAATCACTGGCATGAGTGCGAGTGCGGCGACAAGGCCGATATTGAGGCTCACAGCGCCAGCGAGTGGATCATTGACACGGCAGCTACCGAAACCGCAGAAGGCGCTAAGCATAAGGAATGCACCGTCTGCAAGAAGGTGCTTGAAACCGCAACGATCCCCGCAACACATACCCACAGCTATGGCACAGATTGGAAGTATGACGACACCAATCACTGGCATGAGTGCGAGTGCGGCGACAAAGCCGATGTAGCGGCTCACAGCGCCAGCGAGTGGATCGTTGACACGGCAGCTACCGAAACCGCAGAAGGCGCTAAGCATAAGGAATGCACCGTCTGCAAGAAGGTGCTTGAAACCGCAACGATCCCCGCAACAGGCAGCGATCATACCCACAGCTATGGCGAGGATTGGAAGTATAATGACACCGATCACTGGCATGAGTGCGAGTGCGGCGACAAGGCCGATGTAGCGGCTCACAGCGCCAGCGAGTGGATCGTTGACACGGCAGCTACCGAAACCGCAGAAGGCGCTAAGCATAAGGAATGCACCATTTGCAAGAAGGTGCTTGAAACCGCAACGATCCCCGCAACACATACCCACAGCTACGGCACAGATTGGAAGTATGACGACACCAATCACTGGCATGAGTGCGAGTGCGGCGACAAGGCCGATGTAGCGGCTCACAGCGCCAGCGAGTGGATCGTTGACACGGCAGCTACCGAAACCGCAGAAGGCGCTAAGCATAAGGAATGCACCGTCTGCAAGAAGGTGCTTGAAACCGCAACGATCCCCGCAACACATACCCACAGCTATGGCACAGATTGGAAGTATGACGACACCAATCACTGGCATGAGTGCGAGTGCGGCGACAAGGCCGATGTAGCGGCTCACAACGCCAGCGAGTGGATCGTTGACACGGCAGCTACCGAAACCGCAGAAGGCGCTAAGCATAAGGAATGCACCGTCTGCAAGAAGGTGCTTGAAACCGCAACGATCCCTGCAACAGGCAGCACTCATACCCACAGCTACGGCACGGATTGGAAGTATGACGACACCAATCACTGGCATGAGTGTGAGTGTCGCGACAAGGCCGACACGGCAGCACACAGCTTCCAGTGGGTGATCGACAAGGCCGCTACCAAGAAGGCCACCGGCATCAAGCACGAGGAATGCACCGTTTGCGGCGCTAAGCGCAGCGAGAATACGGTCATCGCCAAGCTCTCCGACAGCGGCAGCACCGGCAATACAGGCAGCGGTGATAATAACACCGCTAAGCCCGGAAAGGACGACTCCACCAAGTCTCCTCGGACCGGTGACAGCAGCAACCTCATCGGTTGGCTGGCTGCTCTGTTCGTCAGCGGCGGTGTTCTGACCGTGCTGGGCGTAAGAGTCAAAAAGAGAAAGGAATCCGAGGCTGAATAAGTCAACGCTTCCAAAATCGAAATAGCCTAAACACAATAGGCGGTGACGGATTATTCCGCCACCGCCTATTTTCCTGAAAGCGGACTTGGCAGCAAGTCCCTTATAATATGTACCAGCCGCCGTATTTGGCGGCTGACTTTTAGTACGCCGGAACACCGTATCCAAGAATCTCATAATGTCCAACAGGATATTGGCGCTGGCGGCAGCTATCACCGGAATTGCCCTCGATAGTGTAGACAATGCTATTTTCGCATTTCTCCACGACACCGACATGATCGGACTGACCATCCTGCGGACCGGATGAGCCTTTATTATCCCAATCAAAGAAAATGATCTGACCGGCAGAAGGTTCATAGTTACGGTCCTGCCATTGGCCACGGTCCTTGAACCATTGCACACCGTTGACACACCCCGCAAATTTCGGAATAACGCCGCTGTCGATATAGCCGCATTCATTGGCACACCAGGAAACAAAGCAGGCGCACCACTCCACGCGAGAATTGAATCCGTACCAGGACCAATAAGGCTGACCGCCTACATTGCCAACCTGCGACAATGCCACCGATACGATCTCGCCATCACCCACAGAAATACCGTACAGCACCGCTGACCAGAGAGAGTTATTTTCACTGGCAAGCAATTCCGATAATTGCTGTCGCTGCTCTGTGCTGAACGCATATTGTGCAGCCATTTCCTCTGCGGTCTTATGGCTGACTGTAATATATAATGTAGTTCTGGTAACAGTGGTCGAGGTTTCAACGATATTTCCGTTCCCATCGTCCGTTTCATCAATGACCGTTTCTATGCTGCTCTCCGTCCGGGAAGAAATCTCATTCATCTGCCAGAAAATATCTTTGAGAATTACTTTCTTGGCATCATCCATCGAAGCAACCTCCTGCGGCTCATCTGGATCAGTGGTAGTTTTGACCGCATAAACGGATAGGACTTCCGGCCAGACAGCACGGGAACCGGACATTTCCAACACATCATAAGAACAGCTTCCTTTGATGGATTCAATCTGCGCTTCATAGTCTGCATTGATCTCCCGCACCACAGTCTGCATAGTCTGTCCGGTGCCGGTGTCCTCTCCAGAAAAGAAAATACCAAAGCACGAGCCGACGATCAGTCCAATCAAGCAAATAATGACGATAACCACCATAGCGATCCATCCACCCGCAGCGATTGCGGCAATCAACGTCTTTGTTGCCGCAATAATTGCCTTTACAGCAGATGCCGTAGCTTTCGCCGCCGCTTTTATGCCATCGGCGGTTGCTTTTGCAGTGGAACGAGCTGCCTGGGCCGCACGCTGCGAAGCCTTTGCCGCTGTCTGGGCGGATTTCTGAGCCGTTTTCACCGCATTCTGACTGGTCTTGATCGTTGTTCGCGCGGTATGCTCTGCAGTCTTTACAGATTTCTGTGTAGTTTTAATGGTGCCCTTGCCTGCAGAGCTGGCAGCTCGCCGGATTTGCTTTTCACCACGCTCTACGGTTTTGATGGGCCACGACCCATACTCTGTACTTTTTACAGACTGTTTTTTCACATCTGCAGAACGGCGTACATTCTCTGCTGCTCTTTTTTGCGCCTGCTTTTTCGGCTGGTCTGCTCTGCGCTGTTCAAAATACTGCTTTGCCTTAGAAATGTTCTCTTTTGTTTCCCGGACACCCTTGCGACCTTGCTTATCAAATTGGCGGACAGCTTCATGCACCACAGTTTCCGAACCTGCTGAGATACGATCAGCCGCATATTCCTCTGGAGAATCTTCCTTGGCCTGAATCCCTTGCTCAGCCTTTTCTTTGGTACGAACATAGGCTGCTTTCATACGTTCTCCGGCAACTGCGGCTTTATCCAGTGTTTTGACCGTACCTTTGACTTTTTCTCTTGTTTTAATATCCGGCATCGGCGTCCACCTCCTCAGCGGACGGAGCTGACAGCTTTGCGACAATGACCATTCTGCCATTTGTGCGGCTGTATTCACAAGTCGATAGCGTCAGAAGTTTATCTCCATATTCCGCAGTCACGCCTGTATCATAAAGTGCAAGGGACTGACACTCTGCCATGAACTCCGAAAAATCAGCTTCATCTGCAGCATCGACAAAATGATAATATCGAAAGCCGTCCTGAGAGTAGGCTGTTGTCTTAAAAACAGCAACAACCTCATACTCTCCAAACCCGGTCAGCGTGTCAAAATGAATCGTCTTATGTTCCTGGTAAAAATGTTCACTTTCGTATTTACACAAATCTGCAAACATGGAACCGTTATTCATGTGATGCCCGTAAATCACCACGTTGTCGGACTGCTCCAAATCGCAATTTTCCTGAACATAAGGTACACCGTAATTGCTGTACGATTGATCAAAGGCGTGCTTCAAATAGAAATTCGGATTACTCGGTGTCTGCATAACGGGGTAATCTACATTTGTTCCCTCAATGGAAATCCAGCCGACAAAATCATGGTTCTGCTCATAAACAGACGCATATTTTTCATAGGCAGTCAGTGTGAGCGGCTGCGCTGTTTCACCGCTGTTTTCCGACGGCTGCGCTGTATCCGGCTCGGCTTCCTTGATGACCATATCCGCAATGTTGTCAAATGCCTCGGTGCTCTGCTTCTGGTCGGCAAGCTGCCGTCCCAGCATAATACCGGAGAACAGAAAAAGAGCGGCAAATGCTGCCGCCCCACAAATTAAAAGTTTCTGCTTCATAATGAACCTCCATATTTTATTTATCGTGTTTGCTCCGCCTGCTTTCTGGCTGCCGTAAGGTCACGGCAATATTCAGGATAACGGAGTTTGATGCCTTCCATAAAGTAAGGTGCGAATCCGCAGCAGAACAAATCATTTGGTGTATATTCATCACCTTGCCGTTCACCGCTGTATCCGTTCCAGAGATTGAAAGCAAGCTGGCACACCCGGACGGTGCCGCTGGTCTGCCAACCACCGTGCATTCCTTCCGGCAATATCCAGTCATGCTGGAAATCAAACATCTTATCAATATTGGCTCTTGTTTCTGAAGTAATTCCCATCACATAGAAAAATGCCCGATGATAGCTGTCATTTCTACGGCACTTTCCCATTGCTTCCATGAAGAACTCCCGATGCTCCTTCGAGCGGAATTTAATATCTGTCATATTAGTTTGCGACCTCCTTTCCACCGCCAAATACACCTTCACCCGGTTTTGTTGTCATCAGCTTATAAAGCTCCGTATCCCGTGGGAACCGATTCACAAACGGAACCAGGGCAGAGCCGTATTTAATCAGACCACAGCCTGCATCTGCATTTGTGACATAGCTCATCTGTTCACTGGAAATATTCAAAAGTTTCGCCAGCTTTTCGCGGTCGGACGCCGCCTGATTCAGCATGATAATGAACTCCGAATTGGAGAGCATGGTACTGGCCTGCACAGAGTCCAGAAGATATTCAACGTTTTGGGTGATCGCCGTCGGGTACGCATTGCGTTTACGGAACTGACGCCATGCAGAATTAAAGAAGATTCCACTGTGTTCATTCTCAAAAACCACATGGAACTCGTCAATAAATACATGGGTGCGTTTGCCCTTTTTCCAATTCAAGGTAACACGGTTGAGGATCGTATCAGTAATGACCAGCAGACCCGCCGGTTTAAGCTGTGCGCCCAGATCACGGATGTCAAAAACCGTAATACGCTTATCCAGAGATACCGTGCTGGTATGTCCGAAGATGTCCAGTGAGCCAGTTGTATAAAGCTCCAGGGACAGTGCGATCTCCTTTGCTTTTTCCTCCGGCTGTGCCAGCAGTTTTTCACGGAGCGTGCAGAGCGTCGGCACAATGCCGGTTTCTGCCGCTTCCTGATATACCGCAGCTACACAGCGGTCGATAATAGACTTGTGCTGAGGACCGATGCCGCTTTTGTCGATCTGCTCCACCAGGGACATAATAAACTGAGATTTCTCCACGATGGGATTGTTCTCGCCGTAACCCTCTACCATATACATGGCATTCAGGCAATCTCTGCCACCGGCCTTCATGTGGATAATAGATGCAATATCACTGCCCAGAGCTTCCACCAACGGCACCATTTCGCATTCCGGGTCACAAATCAGAATATCGTCCTCTGTATTCAGAATCAGGAACGCAATCAATTCTTTTGCCGCGAATGACTTACCCGAACCGGGAACGCCCAGAATAAATGCAGACTGGTTCAAAAGGTTCTCGCGGTTGCACAGGATCAGATTATGAGAAATTGCATTTTCTCCAAAATAAATACCGCCCTTGTCCTGGATTTCCTGCACCTTAAAGGGCATAAACACTGCCTGGGATTCCGTGGTGAGCGTGCGGAACGTATTGATTTTTCTTGTACCAATCGGCAGAGCTGTGTTCAGTCCATCCATCTGCTGATATTTGAGTACCGCCATCTGGCACATCTTCTGGCGGGCCAGTGAGAGAATCTGTTCGGTATCCATGTCGAGCTGCTCTTTTGTGTCAGCGGTCAGCACCATGGTCAGAATACCTAGCATCATACGTTGGTCACGGGCGGTCAGATCGTCCAGGAACTCCTTGCTCTCCTTTCTCTGCAGCTCCATATCGTAAGGAATGACTGCGGAGAAATTGTTGTTTGCGTTCTGGCGGCGCTGCCAGTTGGTAATATTGGTTTCCACGCCAAGCAGTCGATTTTCAATCTCCCGTACCGCTTCATCCATCGGGATTGGGACGATGTCCAGAGAGAGCATCATATTTCGGTTCAAGTCGGTCAGCTCCGAAATAAAAGAATCCTTAATATAGTTGGCATAGTCTTTGAGGTACAGCACACGGGCAAATTTATTACCCAGGATAAGATAGTCGCTGTGTTTTTCGATGAAATCCGGGCAGATATAATCCCGGAAGTCATGCCCCTTCCGCATCATATCCCGTGCATCGAAGTGAAAATCCACCTCTTCGCCCTGTCGATAGAAATCATGGAGAACCCGCAGTTTTTCCGTCGCATCCAGCTCTACACACCTGGACCCCAGTGCCGCATAGTGCGCTTTCAAGTCCGCGCCAACACGGTTGAAATAGCTTCTGGCCTCTTCAATGCTCTTTTTGCAGACAGAGATGGTGATGTATTTTTCCTGCACAATGCCGTTACCAGCGGTGGCTTTCTCCACAATCACACCATTGTACTCCACACGGTATTTATCCCTGCAGTCTGCTGCCATCCGCATGAGCACATCCTGCTCAAAATTCGCCCGGTTCAGCCGACGATTGTTGATTGTGATCTTTGCAACCGAACCAGCCTCCAGACTGTTCAACACCTCGGAGTAATCCAGAAACATGACCTTTTTGTCATCTTCGCTGGCCACCTGATAGTTAATATCTGAAAAGCGCCAGGTACGGCAGTACCGATTCCCGGCAAGAAAGATACCATCATTCCAAATACGTTTGATGGGGATAGCATCCTGCACCCGGCGCGGCACAGTATATCGCTCTTTATCCTGTTTGAATAGTGTCGTGAGTGTTTTAAGCATGATGTTCCTCCTTCTTTCTGGTCTTGCGCTTCTTTGCTTTATTTGCGGGCTTCCCGGTCAACATTTCTTTTTCGTGGTCTGCAATGGTATCTTTCAGTATCTCGTAATAATAATTGTTCGGTCTGAAATAAAGCCGTTTCGGTTCCAGAATTTCAGAGCGGAACCATGCCCACAGAAACTGTTCAGCGCTCATGCCGTGGTATGACACAAACCCCAGCGCCGCAAAGGGTGCAGCACCGAGAACACACATCCAGGACACCGTTTCTGTACCCACATGGGTGTGAAGCAGAAAATACAGTCCTACTGCCACAAGGACTGCCAACAGCGAAAATACAAATTGCCGCATGGTCAGTCCGAAAAACATAGATTCCGTGTAGTTACGAATTTCACGGTTGATTTTTACTTCCATTTTGCTTGCTCCTTTCCAAATTACAGCCCCATCATTTCACGCACTACGCGGTCGGCCATCTTCACTGCACCGACCAATACCAGCATGTTAAAGACCAGTTCTCCGATGTAGCTCCACACCATAGATACTGCCGCCGCATCAGGGTCAACTGTCGGCGGTGCAGCCGCAAACAGCGAAAAGATGATGCAGGCCAGCACAATGATCGCGCCCTCCAGACACACAGCGGCATAGGAACGAATGAAGCTTTTTCCAACGTTCTGGCTCGGTTCTCCGGCAAAGCTGGAGAGTGGAATAGGGGCAATGGCCGTGTAAAGGTACAACTTAAAAAAGCGCCCATAAACCGTCATTATCATGACAAAAGAAAGAACTGTAATGAACAGTCCGCCAATCAAAGTTACAGCCCAGAGAGGAATGGATTCAAAAAATCCACAATCCTCTACAGCCGTAACAATTTCATCGGGAAGAACGGTCTGCTGTGCTGTCCCGATACCAGATGCCTGCATGATCGTGGAGATAACGCCCTGCGCAATATTGAACAATGCCAGCATCAACTCCATTCCATAGGTGACAGCGCCTTTTGCCAACGCAAATCGGATAAATAGTTTCAATGCGTGCTCCGGTCTTTTGACTTCTGCGAAGGAGCCACAGGTTTTCATTACGCCCACAACAAAGAAAAGTACCAATAGGGCAATGCCAATGGCCTGCAAAGCGCCATGAATATTAACAATCACGCCCCAAATCGCACCGCCCTTAAATTGCTGCGGGCTTTGAGTAATAAGCTGCCAGATTTCCGACAGCTTCTCATTCCATGTGTTCAAAGCATTTTCAAGGTTTTGAACAACCCAGTTATCACTCAATGTTTTTTCCTCCTTTCAGCGAAACAGCGGCAGGACGCTTTCACGCCCTGCCGCATTTCCCGCAGATTGATTGATGATAACCGCTTAGCCTGTGATCAAAGTCAGAATTTCCTTTGCGAAGGTAATCACAACGCCGCCGGCCAAAGTCAGAAAGCCATTGGAACGCTGGCTGGGATCATGGGACTGAAACGAAAGTCCCACCTGAACAATGCCCCAGCCCAGCAAAATGAGGCCGACCGCGCGAATCAGGCCAAAGATGAAATCGGAGAGATTGTTGACCACTGCAATCGGGTCACTGGCCGCATAAGCGGTAACACCCATACCCAGCACAAATGCGCCGAACAGGACTGTGGCGGTGTAAAAACGAAAGCCTCTTTTGACTTTACGCTCCAGCTTGATGGTGCCATTTACAGGTTTCTGATTCTTGGAAAACAGTTTTTTCATTGTATAGTTCCTCCTTAGATTAAATGAAAAAGAGCCTCTATCTCTTCACTGGATAGAAGCTCTACGGTATCGTCTGCGGTGCTGTCCGGCTCCGGTACATCGGATTCAGATACAGCTCCGGTAGAGATTGTTGCAGTTACATGGTCTGTTTTGCCATGCTCATAAGTTGGTGCGCCGCCCAATGCAGTCAAGGCTACATCCGGGTGCTTTAGCGGATTGTACTTTTCGTCCATGATCGGACGCTCACCACGGATAAACAGCAGCGCATAGCGGTTATCCATCATGCGGACCTCATCCGGCGTCATCAGCTCACGCCCGGTGATCTGATAGTTGGTGGAATAATTTCCACTTCGCCCGGTAGATTTTCCATAGGTGTTCGTATCAATCGTGGCTTTTCCCAGATATGACTCTGAAATCAGCTTATGGGTGCTGGTTTCATTACCGCCGAGATACAGCAGCTCATCGCAGTTGCCCAGTATGCTCTCCCATTGCTTTTCAAAGAGAGCCTTTAGCTGGGCAATATTCTGCAAAATAATAGTGACACTCACATTTCTGGAACGCATGGTTGCCAGAATCTTGTCAAAATCATCCGGCAAGCTGACGTTTGCGAACTCGTCCATGAGAAAATGGACGGGGACAGGCAGGCTTCCACCGTACTTGTGATCTGCCAGCCAGAAAAGCTGCTGAAAAATCTGCGTGTACAAGATGGATACCAAAAAGTTAAAGCTGGTATCGTTGTCCGGAATCAACGCGAATAGGGCCACTTTTTTCTCGCCCATGCTTGCCAGGTCCAGCTCATCCGTCGCAGTCAACGCTGCCAGAGAAGAAAGGTTGAACTTTTCCAGTCTTGCAGCAAGAGTGATCTGAATGGATTTCAAGGTCTTGGCACTGCCGGAGTGATAGTCCTTATAATACTTGACCGCGATATGATCCGGATTTTGCATCTCCAAGCGCTCAAACAGTTCATCCAACGGTGACTGATAGCAGTCATCATCCTCCCGGACTTCACCAGCCCGCAGCATTTCCATGACCATCGGGAAATTTTGTTCATCCTCCGGTGCTTCATGGTGGAGATAGAATATCAGCGCAAGCAACAGCATAGATGCCGCAGTGTCCCAGAATGGGTCCTGCGACTGACTGCCTTTCGGGGTTGTGGATTTGAACAGGTTGGTAACTAAGCGCTGCACATCATTGTCATCCCGCAGATAGACGAACGGATTATAGCAAAAGCTCTTTTCCATGTTCAGAAGATCCAACACCCGGACTTCATACCCTTTTTGCTCCAGCAAATACCCGGTATCTCTCACCAGTTCCCCCTTCGGATCTAAAGCTGTAAATGACGTATTGGCCTGCATCAAATTTGGCTTCGCCAGGTTAAAGCTCTTGCCCGCACCACTGCCGCCGATGACTACTGTGTTGAGATTTCGCCGGTGCTTTCTGCCGTCCAGACCCATGCGCACATTCTGCGTAAACAGCTTGTTCTGCTCTGGCCTTTTATCCCGGTATTTTTTGTTCACGGCTCTGGCATCGCCCCATTTTGCTGAACCATGTTCCTCACCTCTGCGATAATTGCGGCGAGAGGAAAAGTAAATACCGATGCCCATTCCATAGGCACATAAAGAAATAAGGACAGCTCTCAGGCTATCCTCACAAAGCACAATATGAAATGGAGCATTCATCGCTGCAGGAAATGTCGCGATGATTTCAGGCAATCCCCCTGATACCGCCGGAGCCATAAGAAGCCCCAGCCATATCACCGGGAAAATACCAAACAGGCAGAATGCAAGCTGCGCCTTGCGATTATCTTGCTTCATCACGGCACTTGACCTTTTTTATCGGGGCATCAATGGCTTTCAGCAGCACCTCATCCACAATATCGGTGGAGCGCTGTTCTTCCAAAAGATCATTACGCATCTCATTCAGGGCGTTGACAACAACGCCGTGTTCGTATTTGTCCAAAGTAAGGACACGTTTTTCTTCTTTTCCCATGCTTTAACGCTCCTGTTCTTTCGATTTCGGCTGCCGGTTTTGTTCCAGCGCCCGGTTCATACGCCCGGAGATATTTCCGGCTGCATCCCGAATCTCTGCCAGCACTGCACGGGTGCTCTGTGCATCGTTCTCCCGGAAGTTATCCGGCAGACGGCTGAAATCGTATCCGCTGACGTCGATGCCATATTCCTTGCAAAGCATATAGGACACACTGTATGCAGAAAACGCCGCCGCTTCACGGGTGTAATCTTTGGCCATTCCCGCAATTTCCGCATGAGCTAGTTCCTTAGACACGCTGCGGAAAATATCTGCGGCATCCATACCCCTGCGCACAAAAATGACCTGCTGCTCATGGTCATACAGCGCACCCATATGATTGGGAAGCTCGTCCACGGTCTGCATCGGTACAGGCGGTCGGGAAATCAATGCCTTCAAAAGCACTCGATTGTCCATGCTGACCGTAGACTGAGGTTTCACACGGGCAGTCGTCTGGGAAATGTCAAAAACCCGCTTCACATTGTAAGAAGTTCCGATGGAGCCATCTTCACGCTCGTATTCTTCTCCGGGTTCCAGAATGAGAATACCTTTCTGCTGACGCTTGATGGAAGCACTGGCGTCTTTCCACCCGTCAAAATCTTTGAGCTGCACGGCTTCCGGTTTCTGCGCCAGAATCAGCAGGGCATTGGTGGCAGAATACCGATTGAACCGGGTCTGCACATCCAAATACGCCTGAAACTTGCCGCCGTCCGCACTGACCGCCTCTGCCGTAGTATCCGCAAGGTCATATACTGCCTGCCGCTCCGCCTGCTTTTTCTCTGCCCACGCCTCTTTATCGAAGGGCTGATCACTCAGATTCTTACGAGGAGCGCTTGCTTCAAAAATATCATCAAAATTACTCATGGCTTATCTCTCCTTTGCTTTTTTCTTTTTCCGGGATGGCTGCTTATGCTGGAGTGATTTTTCTACCGGCTTTTTGGTACGCTCCGGTTCTTTAGTTGGAACAGCAGCTTCTTCCTGCTTGCGTTTCGCCTGAATGTCCCTCAGCTCCTTGCGGACAGAAGGACGCTGCTCGGCAATTTTAGCAGCACCCTCGGCGGCTTTCTCTGGCGGCTTTGAGATAGGCTCGGACGGAGGGGATTTTTCCATCCTCGCCGCAGAGGGGTTTTCCGGTGCGGCCTCCTCTTTTTTTGCGGGTGCTCCCAGCAAATCATCCAGCAACTGATCTTCTTCACTTTTTTCGGGCTGGCCCTTTTCAGGAGCATCGGGAGCTACCTTTTTATCCGCATTGCCTTTTTCGGCCCGTGCCTTCTCAATCTCGTGCTTGATAGATGCTGTGTCCACAGTAGCAAGATGGAAGCGCTCTACAATGCGGTTAATCTTGGAAGCGTCCTCAGCTCGAACCATCACATCCACCATGCCATCTGCGGATTTTTCCTTGCCGCGCAGGGCGCAGTAAACAACACCATATCGTTTAGCTTCGGTAGCAAACTGTTTCAGATGTTCCTCACTGATGGTAAACACTTTCAATTCCTTACCGCTTTTCAGCATGGCCGTAAGACGCTGCCTGCCCTTGATTTTGTTCTTATCCCGGTTTTTCAGCACCGCATAGAGGGCGGCAGCAATGTTCTTTGCAGCGGAACCCGTAAGTTTCAAGGCAACCTCCGTTCCCTCCAAACTAAGCCTGACGACCTGTTCCGCTGCGTCGCCTGAATTGTTCATTGCGTTTGTTCTCCTTTCCTTGAGATTCTTTGTCCTCCTGGACTGCTTTCAATTTCTCTTTGATTACGCCGGAGCGTTCTGCAATATCATCACATAATCTCACCTCCCTTCGCAGTGCAGCCAGCTCTTTGGAAACCGCCGTGATCTGCTCCTTGACCGCTGACAGCCGCTCGTCATCTGATTTCACTGATACAGTCCGCTGTTTTCGGTACAGCACCTTTCGGTCAGCAGTCAAGACCTTGATTTTAGTTTCCAGACCCGCTTTATAGAAAGAAAGCTGCTCGACAGTATCAATGTGATTTTTCACCAGCAGCTTTGTTTCTTCCGATATGGCATCCAATTTCATCAAGTCCTCTCGGAGAAGAAAATGGAGGCGTTTATTTCGCTTGAACTGATTCTTTGGAAAGATGCCAAGCAGATAACAATAGTGAAAATACAATGCACGGAACCCGGTAATCTTTCGTGCGCCGTTGATGTCACCACGCAGCCTTGCATGATGTGTTGCACGCTCCGGTTCCATCAAAGGACGCTCCCGGCTGACCTGTGCCAGTATTCGCTTTTTGATCCCATCATAGGAATAAAGCTCACCAAAGTTTCGTTCCAAACGTACAAAGCGCTCTTTGCCCGGTGGCCGCACAGAAATGTCCTTGCCCAATTTGATTTCATAGCCGCGTTTGCGGAGATTATCAAAAAACTGGCGTTCCGTCATCGACTGCCGAATCGCTTCGTCAATCTCGGAGCGGACGATGCCGCGCCATGTCGGTCGGCCTTCTTTCTCTGCTCTCCATTCACCGTACTGTTTGCCTTTTCCTCGCTTTGGTTCTTCAATGACTGACATGCCATACTCCCGGCATAAATTATCGGACGCCTTCTGCATATCGTAATAGTCCTTTTCCGTGCGGTGATATTTGATGCCATCCAGAAAAGATACCGTGTTGACCACAAAATGATTATGCAGGTGGTTTTTCTTATCCAGATGGGTGGCAACAACTACCTGGTATTTTTCGCCCCAAAGCTGCTGCGCCAACCTGACACCAATCTCATGTGCCATTTCCGGCGTAGCCTCTCCAGGGGCAAAGGACTGGTATCCGTGGTAGGCTATGGTGCCGTCCTCTTTTCCAAAGCGTTTCTTCACAGCAATCATTTCTTCACGGGCCGTGGCCGAATGGCAGTTCACACCGGAAACAAATTGCTGCATGACGGCGGTGTTTTCACTGCCTGCCTGAGTTTTCTCACTATTCACAGCATAATCAATAACATCGGAAAGCCCCTGGGCTTGTCCTTCTGTCATATCCGTTTTTTCATAAAAGGCGGGATTCTCCGTCTTGTCCGGGTTCTCAATATAAATGACTACCTTACCCAGCCAACCTTTGACCCGCCATATGGATGTGGTAGCCATTCTCCACTTACTCCATCGGTTTCGGCAAAATCACTGCCTCTGTGATTTTCCTGATTGTACCTTCCAACTGTCGGGTGTAATTGTCATATCGCTGCGCATCAACTACATTCAATGTGTGAGCCTTCTGCGCGATCTGGTTTAGGTTGTTGGCAATCCCGTGCAGTTCCCGCATCATGGAATAATAGTCCGGCGGAGGCGCGTCCTGCGGCACCACACCATCAATCAGATGGCGGAGGTACGCTTCACGGGAAAGTCCGCTGCGGCGCACCTTTTTATCCAGCGATTCAGCTTCCTTACGGTTCAGCCAGAATTGAATATGCACGTTTCTTTTTCTCATTTGTTCTGGTCCTCCTTTCCGGTCATGCGGTTGATCTGCAGCACACAAATGGAAATAACACCCGAAAGCAAACTGCAAATAAAACCAATCACAAAAATCAATGTACCGTTCAAATTAAAGTCACTCCTTTCCTGTGAGGGGTTTCAGGGGGCTTCCCCTGACAAGCGGCCTGTGTGGTATCACAAAGGCGATGCTTGCTGGTATAGTGCAGATTCGTTCTCCCTGCGGGGCGAACATTCTTTGATACCAGCCGAAAAACAATATCAATCGTCCTCATGTCCTGCCATACACCCACCGCAATCAGAGCAACGGTAGTCACAATCCTTGTCAGGATAAAGGCAAGTCGATTCCAAATCCATACAATCACCGCACTGCTCACAGGCTCGACTGCAGATTTCGCAAACGCCGCCGCACTGTTCCTCACAGCTCATATTCATGCTGTCTACATCCTGATTTGAAAAGTCCAGCAAATCGGTGTTCTCCAGAATGGCTTCCGCCAGCAGCAAAGCGTCTTCCTGAGAATCAGCACTCACTCGAAAGTTCTTTCTGGAAACGGCATTCAGCGTGATTTCAAATTCTTTCATGTTGCTATCCTCCATATCATCGTTCTTCATTTCGTGTTTTCGGTTTCGCGGCTGAAATACCCAGACCGGAACACAGGTAGTCATTGTAATCTTTGCACCTGGGCGGAAGCCTTACTGCGACAGTGTAATCCTTGGTCAGAACAGCCATTAACGCCTTGGCCGCCATGCGTCCGGCATAGTCATTATCCAGCCGCAGCAGAATCGTCTTGACCTCCGGGTGATCTTTCAGGTATTGTGTCAGTGCCAGTGGTACTGCGCTTTCCTCGATTTTCTCTCTGGGCTGATAGACGCCTGCCAGCGATAACAGATGTTCCCTCTGCCAGTTCTCACCATTCAATTTCTGCATGGTAGCAAAAGAAAGCAAATCAATGGCGCTTTCAAACAGGTGAAGAACCTCACTGTTTTTCGCAGGAATATTAAATGCAAAGCGCTTATCACTGCCGTTGCACTCTCCTTTGAAATCAGAGGAAATCCCCCGAAGATTAGCATAGCGGGCTTCTCCATATCGGTCATGGCCGACAAAGACTACATTGTGGTATCTGCCGCTGCTCTCATAGAGCCTACCGGTATCCAGACAAAAACGAATCAGCTCGTGGTCAATCCCTCTCCCGGAAAGATACTTCTCCACAAGAGAGGTGCTACGGCTTGCCGGTGGAAGCAGCAACATTTTAGGCACATCTCGTTTCGGAGCTGGAGTATAAACCGGCGGCTGAACTGCTGCTTGTCCCACAATCATTTCGACAGCCTCCATGAACGGTATCTCACGGACTTTGATCAGATAGTCCAAAGCCGTTTTGCCGCCAATACCACGGGAAAACCAACACCATTTGCCGTTGGAGATTTTCAAACTGTCATGGGTCCTGGTACAATAAGTGCTTCCTCCGAAATGCACCAATTCACTCGGTTCGTAGTTTTTAAGGTAGGTCAGCAAATCCATTTCCTTTGCTTTTGCCACTACCTCTGGCGGAATATATGGCATAAAAATCCTCCTTTCCATAGCTGAGAATTAACTGCATAACACAGTCCGGCTATGTAAAAAGACCGATTGGATACTCCAACCGGCCCGTGTCTTATCGCTCTTGCTGCTCTTTCTTTCTATGTTTCTGTTCTTCCGTCTTTGCCCGTTCCTCAACGGTCTGCCAAATGCTGTCCATGTAATCCGTTTCTTTGTTTTCCCAATCGGCAAATACATCTGCAAGCGGGCTGTGGGACTTCAGCAATGCCCGTGCCTGACCATCCGACAAGTCATGGTACTCCAGCGACATCAGAATATCTTCCCGCACCGTGTATTCATAGGTGTGGTTCAAAATCTCTTCCGGTGTCTGAGATAGCAACCATGCCCGATAGGTTTCCTGTTCGGCAAACATCTTCTCATATAGAGCTGTGTTCAGTTCTTCATTGTTCATACTGTGTACCTCCATTTTGATTTTGACATAGAAAAAGCCGGATAACTCCTTTAATGGATTTATCCGGCTACATAAGGTATCATCTATTCTCTTGCTTTGACCTTATCACTTTTCAGTTATTTTTCCAATTCTGAAAGCATGTTATCTAATTTGTCTAGTAAGTAAATTGAAGGATCTTCCATGTCTGCCTTTAGCTTATTCATTGCAATTAAATCATCTGTGTCTAAAAGAATAATGAGTTTTCCGTTCTCTCTCAGGCATCCCTTTGCCGCCCAGTAGGCGTGCTCATCATATCCATGTGCGGCAATGATTATTCCTACACTGCGCAATGCCTTTGCGTATAAATACTTCTCAGTAGTATATATTTCTTTTTGAGTTATCGGCTTGCTATAATTCTTAAACTCAAAAATAACATATTTGGACTTAAAATACCTTTCTAAAATGGACCAAAAGGTTTTTTGATTTTCATCTTTGATGCGGCATAAAAGATCAAATCTATATAGATCATTGTTTGATTTTTGCTGCTCTTTCCACAATGCTAAATCTTCCGAAAAAGCATTTTCTAAAAGCTTATGACAGAGAACTTCATAAGTACGAGCAAGTGGCTTGCCCGCCTTACATAAATTCATCTCCTCAATCAATGAATGCGTATAATCATTATGTTGTAAGCTGTCAATCTGCAAGAATCCTTCTTGTGGCTCTATTTCTTCAATCGAATACGGTAATCCAGAAATTAACTCATTACGTAGTTCGGTATGGTGCTGCACTGCAAACAACAAATTCGTTATATCTATCAAAATCAAGTCCGGATATTTTTCAAGATAATAACTACGTTTTCTCTCATCAATTTTGCTTCCCACCACAACTGCAGGCGTCATCCCGAATGTTTTTCCAGTCAAATAGATTCGCTCCACGGCTCTTTCGTATAACTGTAAATACTTTACCTCAACACAATAACGCTTATTATCCTTCTCAGCAACAATATCTATATCTCCTGACCGGTGCTGCAATTTAACACTCTGGTTTACTGAATATCCAGCAGCTTCAAAAATTTTTGCAACAATGCTCTCGAACACACACTCGCTCCCTACATTCAAAGGTAATTCACCTCATTTCTCATATTGCTCTTTTTACCTACTTCTTTATTGAGTTAATTTCCTTCTCTAAATTCTGTATCACCTTCATGACTTCCTCAAAAGAAGGAATATTACCATAGAGCATATCGCGCATATTCGCATAGTCTTCCGCAAGAGCATCTAAGCGATATTCCGGTGGAACTAACTTCAGGGTTCCTGGAGTTGCTTCTTGGTACTTTGCCCAGGCTCTTGGATAGAACTTCATTTTGAAGTCTACTACTGTTTTCAGTAATTCCACTTGTGCAAAGGCTGCCTCCTTCACAGGCGTCATAGACATGCGGTACAGGTCATAGTAGTGCCGTGAATAACGCTGAGGCATTTCGGAACTTTCAGGTCTATTGGCTTCATGGTGCAGGATCGTTGCCTTTTCCCAGAAAGTCCGCTCCGGCGCAACAGTCAAAATCGCTGTGTCCTTTTGCGCGAATACTTTTGGGTAATAGGTTGCTGCATAGGGCTCGATCTGAGCGATTTTTGCAGGCGTCCAAGCAGCCAATGCACCAATTTCTAAACGAATGACCTGTAAGGTAGCGGAATTCGTAAACAGGTGCGGATAGGCAAAGATAACGGTCTGCTTGTCCTTCTCGTCTATGTAAATGTTTGCCTCACAGCCAAGCTCTTGAGAAAGTTCTACCTGAATGGTGGGACAAAACTGCTCCGCAAGGAAAACTTCCGCCCGCGCATTGGCCTCTTTGTTGAACGCATCCTGCTTCGTATTAGAGCGCTTTTCCCATGGTTCATCCTTACTATATCCCAGTACCCGCCAATCCAGAATCAGGTCAATATCTTCGGAAAAACGACTGATCAAATTGAATGCCTTAGAAAGACTGGTGCCGCCTTTGAAGGTAATAGCGTTCTTCCAGTGGCAGCGGTGGAACAGATAATCTAAAGTAAAGCATACCCAAAAATCTTTCTCCACGATGGCATCATTCAAGCCCATCTTATCTGCTGTATTTCGGAACAGTTCGCGCCGGTCACTTTCCGGCAATCGTGCTACATTTCTCATTGTGTGTCACCTCCGCACATTTTTCGTATCGTATCATAAACCCAATCCGTGGATTCCGTTGCCTCTTTCAGACAGGCTTGCTTTTCATCCTCGGAAAGCTTTTCAGAAAGCGTCTGTATAATCTCCGGCGTCACATTGGTTCTTCCCAGAGTTTTCAACGCCTGAATCACCAAACTCGTCATGTAAGACAGGCCGGTGATTTCTTTGTTGGTTCTATGCTTAAATTCCAGCCTGGTGGAATTCCACTCATAGGTCTTATACGGGCCGTCGCTGATATAGGACCAGACCGCTGTTACCTGTGTAGAGAGGCCCAGCAGGTTCAGGGCCGTATTTCCGCATGGAGCAATGGTCCAGTGGTAACTTCGCGCCAATGCCTTTGCGACAGCGTCCGGGTCGGCCACTACATATTCATCAAGCAACTTGCTGTACTTCGGCTTTTCGTAGACACCTTTTAGTATTCTGCGGAGCATACCAGCCTGTGTTAATCTGTTCAGAGTTCGTCTGACCGTTTCCTGATCAGCAATATCCGCAAAATCAGAGTTCACAAAAATTGTGCCATCGACTGCGTTTCCAATTCTCTCTTGTATTTGTTTTGAGAATCCGTTTGCCACTATGTTCACCTCCTTTTGTCCCGAATATTATATATTATTCGGGACATTTTTGCAACTGAGTAGCTCAATATATTTTTAGTATTTCCTAATTGAGTATACTCATACAGTGTATTGGAGGAGATAACACCCTTTGGCTCATCGGTTATGTTAGTAGAGTTTCTACAGCCAGCTATCTACCAGTAATATTGATATTATCACTATTCGACCTTGTTATATTTTTTGTATCGTATTTCACCTTGTTTTGACGCCCTGTCCATTGAAAGCGGCCCGGATTGTTCCGAACCGCTGGTGTCAAATCGCTTTGATTTTCTTGAGATAGGCCACCGCATCTGTATGGCCCCGGAAGTAGAGCTGCAGACGCTCCATATCCTCCAGCTTCCGCGATAGGCGCAGATATTTTGAAAACGCAGCGTGTTCCTCTGCGGTCAAATGAAGCTCATCTTGGCAATCCATTACCTGCGCGATACACGGGAACTGCCTTTTCAGCTCTGAAATTTGCTGATGAATTTCTGCATAATCCTCGTTACTTTCGCGTAAGTCAGTTACAATATCACTGTCGATCTCCGGGAAAGAATCCTCTATGCGGGAGGGCAAATCGAAATAGGTATCACTCATAATACTCACTCCTGTTTTTCTCTCAATATACGCACAGGGCAGGGGAATATCAAATGTGCAATTCCCATGCCGTCTGATAACTGATCTTATCCTCCTAGTATGCTCAATGCCTTTTGAAGTTATTCTTTCCGTATGTCCGGGCAGGAACAAGCCAGAACAGACCTGCTCCTGCCCGGTTGTCTTATCGCTCCATTCCTCTTGAACGATGATGTTCCGGCGCATCATCGTCCGGCACGTCATCAATCAGAGATTTGTCCTTCTCGTCCATGTTCAGCAGAATGTTCAATTCCTTGAGCCGGGCCGTCTTTTCCGCAAGTTCTGCTTCTTTGGCAAAAGGTGTTGCCAGCTCTGTCCTGGCATTTTCAAGCTGTACCTGCGTATCTGTCAGCTCGGCACGGACTATATCCAGTTTTCCAGAAAGTCCGTCCACCACATTATCCATGCGGGTCAGGTTTCCGAACACATCTGCGCCCAAAACCGCCGTGTGGGAAAGTGTTCCTTTCATGGTCATGCGATACTCATTGCTTGGTCCATCATAGGAGAGGACAAGAGAAAAGCCCCGGTACTGTCCTAAGAAAACAGCATCGGAGCCTGTCATTTTGGTACATACATCGAGGATTGCCTTACCAGCCGCCTCCTTGTCGGCATAAGGCTTCTCCAAAATCGTAATACCCGCAAATCCGTCTTTCGGTTTCGGATGCGCTGCAGCAAGCTGCACATCCTGTTCATAGCCTGCAATACGTTCTGTCAGGCGTGTGATCGCCTCCGGGTATTTTTTCAGAACCATATCCTCCAGCCCATATTTCTGGCTCAGATAACTTGCTCTCAGCATATTCAGCTTGCCGACTTCCATATCAAGATTGCACTTTTCGATAATCAGAGGATTGCCGGTGGCCAGCGCTTTAATTTCGGAGTAACTGAGCGCGGTTTCATCCACGTCATCTGCCACACGGACCGGGGCTTTACTGGTCATAATCTGGGCGATGAATTTTTGCTTGTTTTCCACTAATTGATACAAGTACGCGTCGAAGGTGCTCTCAGTTACATATCGGAAGATCTCAACCTCTGGGTTCTGGTTGCCCTGACGGACGATTCGTCCAAGGCGCTGTGCCAGATCAGACGGACGCCACGGACAATCTAAATCATGAAGGGCAATCAGCCGGTCCTGAACGTTGGTGCCAGCGCCCATCTTTTGGGTGCTGCCCATCAGGATACGCACCTGACCGGAACGGACCTTTGAAAACAGTTCCTTCTTTCGTGCCTCGGTATTGGCGTCATGAATAAAAGCAATTTCCTCCTCCGGGATTCCAGCCTCCATAAATTTCTTTTTCAGGTCATTATAAACACTGAATGTTCCATCATCCTTTGGTGTGCTGAGGTCACAGAACACAAGCTGCGCACTGCGCTGTTCCCGTGTCTGTTCCCAAATGTGAATGACATTACGGGCGCAGGTAGCAACTTTGCCGTTTGGATCATCGGCAGCAAGCGGATTGATGAGCCGCATATCCAGCGCCAGCTTTCTGCCGTCATTGGTGATACGGAGCATATTATCCGTTTTTGGATCAACACCTCCACCGCGAATGAGTTCGGCCCGTTTTGCAAGCCCTCGCACCATTTCCTGCTGAAGCTCGGATGGCTGAATGACCTCTGTATGAAAGTTAACCTTCGGCACTGGAAGTTTCAACATATCCGCTGTTTGAATGTCTGCGATTTGCTTGAAAGTGGACATCAACTCCGGCAGGTTAAAGAACTTGGCAAATCTGGTTTTTGCTCGATAACCGCTGCCCTCCGGGGACAGCTCGATGGCGGTAATGGTTTCGCCAAAGTCGCTGGCCCAATCGTCAAAGTGAACCAGCCCCATCTCCTGCAGGGTACTGTATTGGAGATACCGCTGAATAGTATAAAGCTCCACCATACTGTTGCTGATCGGTGTACCTGTCGCAAAAATCACGCCGCGTCCTCCGGTGATCTCATCCAGGTATCTGCACTTCATGAACAAGTCAGAAGATTTCTGTGCTTCTGTCTGCGCGATGCCGCCTACATTCCGCATCTTTGTTGCCAGGAAAAGGTTCTTAAAATAATGACTCTCGTCAACAAAAACGCGGTCAACACCCAGTTCTTCAAAGGTCACAAGGTCATCCTTGCGACTCTGGTCATTGAGCCGTTCCAGCCTTGTTTCCAGAGATTTTCGGGTGCGCTCCAACTGCTTGATAGTATATCTCTCTGCTTTGGCAGCCTTGGCTTCTTCGATGCCAAACATGATCTCGTCGATCTGCTGCTGCAAAATAGCGGCCTGACGTTCTGCTGATACAGGAATTTTCTCAAACTGGCTGTGGCCGATGATGACCGCATCATAATCTCCGGTTGCAATCCTGGCACAAAACTTTTTGCGGTTCCTGGTTTCAAAATCTTTCTTGGTCGCCACAAGGATATTCGCGGAAGGGTAGAGCTGAAGCCATTCCGCCGCCCACTGTTCCGTGATATGATTCGGCACTACGATCAGCGACTTGGTGCAAAGCCCCAGCCGCTTCATCTCCATTGCAGCGGCTACCATTTCAAAGGTCTTGCCCGCACCCACTTCGTGTGCCAGCAGTGTATTTCCGCCGTACATGATATGAGCAATGGCGTTGACCTGGTGCGGCCGCAGGGTGATTTCTGGATTCATGCCGGAAAAACGGATGTGGCTGCCATCATACTCACGGGGACGAACCGCATTAAAGGTTTCATTGTAAAGGCGGCACAGCAGCTCACGCCGGTCAATATCTTTCCATATCCACTCCGAGAATTTCTGCTTGAGCAACTCCTGCCGGTCCTGGGCGATTGCAGTTTCCTTCTTGTTCAGGACCGGCTTTTTGTTGCCATTTTCGTCCTCCACATAGTCAAATACCCGCACATCCCGCTGGTTTAAGGTCTGCTCCAGAATCTGATAGGCGTTCATGCGCTTGGTGCCGTAGGTCGTGACCACCTTGATATTGCTGCGGTCCGCATTCTTATCTGTAACGGCCCATTGCCCGGTGGCCTCGGAACGCAGAATGTGAATGCGGCTTCTGGCATAAACACTGGTGCCGAAGGTTTCTTCCATGAATTTCTGGTACACATCCATAGGGACCCAGTTCGCGCCAATACGAATACCGATTTCAGCAGCGGTCAGATCAACCGGCTGCACCGCCTCCAATGCCTCAACATTCTTGGCAATCAACGCTTTCTTTTCAGCCGGTAACACTTCATAAAGCGCCTTTGCCATTCGGAGCTTTCTACGCACATTGCCGGACAAATACTCATCTGCTGTGACAAACGGGAACTGGCTCAGTTCCACAAATGCCTTTGGAATAAAGGCGGCTTCCTCGGCGCATTGAATGTCCCGGAAGATAACGCCAGAAAGCTCGGAAGCCAATACTTCCTCACTTTTCCCGGACAGCTCTGCCATATACTCCATGTCCACCCGTGCTTTTTCGGAAATAGATACAGCAAGGGCTTCACTGGCAGTGTCCACACTGGTGACAGCCTCATGCGGACGTATGGTCCGCTTGGTGAACATATCTGCCTTCCGTTTGAGCTTTCCTTCTTCGTCCAGCACTTCCAGAGAGCAAAGCAGGCAATAGCTGGAATCCTCACCGAATGCAAGACTGTTTCCACGGCTGGACAGCAGGCCATATTTTGCTGTATAGGCATCATACAAACGGTTCAGCTCAGCCTGCTCTTTCTGAATTTCCTCATCCGGGTAGCCCTCTGTCTGATACTCAATCAAACTGCGCACGCATTCCCGAAGCGCGATCATGCCGCGAATACGATTTTCAGCAGTGACCGACACTTCCATTGGGTGCATACGGGAGTTTTCCCGGTAGTACACCTTGCCATCTACAAGACAATAGCTGAAATTGCGTACCGCCGGGTCTGCCGGTATCGAGAGATCTTCCTCAGCCGGTTCCTCCATTTCATATTCGGTGATCTGAGCATGAAGGTTCTGCACTGCCTCAGAAAGAAGTTCGGACAAATCTGCATTCTCATAAACCCGGCAGGTGCTGTCCATACCGAACCGTGTAGATTCCATGACCATTTCACCCAAAATCATTTTGGGATGCCGGACAAAGTAGCGGTTCATACGGATACCGTTCTCATCTGTATCCAGCCCCACCCAATCCGGCTCAATGTCCGTCATGCGGTCGCGCTTTTGCAGAAAGATAATGTCGCTGGTAACTTCTGTTCCGGCATTGGCCTTAAATGCATTGTTCGGCAGACGAATCGCTCCGATCAGGTCTGCACGCTGAGCCAGATATTTGCGGACAGCAGAATTTTCCTTATCCAGTGTTCCCTTGGAAGTAATGAACGCTACAATACCGCCCGGACGCACTTTATCCAGCGTTTTTCCAAAGAAGTAATCGTGAATAAGCCAGTGGTTTTTATCGTACTTTTTATCCCGAACCTTGAAGTCGCCAAAGGGTACATTGCCGATAGCCACATCAAAGAAGCTGTCCGGCATCTGCACTTTTTCAAAACCGTTCACCGCAATGCTGCTGTTCTGGTAAAGCTGCCGGGCGATTCGGCCACTGATGGAATCAAGCTCCACACCATAAACTTTGCTTTCTGACATACTGTCCGGCAGCATACCGATGAAATTGCCGACGCCGCAGGACGGTTCCAGAATGTTTCCTTGCTGGAAGCCCATCTGAGCAAGCGCCTGATACATCGCCTGAATAATGACCGGTGAGGTATAAAACGCGGTAAGGGAGCTGGCACGGGCTGCGGCATATTCCTCTTCATCCAGCAGGGATTTCAGCTCCAGATATTTTCCGTGGCGCTCATCGAAGCAATCCGACAGTCCACCCCAACCGACATACCGCGACAAAATCTCCTGCTCCTCTGGTGTAGCAAGGCGTTCCTCAGTTTCGATCTGTTTCAGGCAGCGGATAGCTGCAACATTGGCCGCATACTTTTCACTCCGGGTTCCATACCCCAACTCAGAATCAGTGATACGGAAATTGTGCCGCTGATCTGCAGGTATCTCCGGGTGCAGGGTGGTGAACACCACTCGTTCCCGTTTGGCTCTGGGCGGAGCAAGAACCTCTGGCTGCTTGTTTTCAGCAGGTGCTTCGACTTCTTCCAATTCTGGATGCCTCTGCTGATACTGCTCATCTGCAAGGGCGACCATCTCATCAAAATCGAGATTGGCCAGATAACTATTCAGCTCCGTCAGACTATCACAGGCAATCTCATGGACAACTTCGCCATCCACCTGATACACCAGTCGAAAAGCAGTAAGGTCTGCGAAAATCTCTACGGTATGAGCACTGTCAGACGTGGCGCTGAATGCCAAATCTACATGACTAAGGTCGGAATAATCCGCCTCCTGCTCAAATTCTTCCATACAATATTCGTTGATAAGCACTTTTGCCTCTTGCAGCGCATCATTCAGAACTGGCTCATCTGCAATCTCCTGCAGCCACTCCATGAACAATTCCAGCTCGGAAGCAATATCTTCTTCCGGGTCAGTATTATCCAGATAAGATTGGAGGGTATCAAGAATTTCTCTGCGCTGTTCTGCGTTTTGAAGCCGCTGTTCCAGGCTGTCCAGAGCATCTGCATCGGTATCTCCCAATTCCATATTGTCCCGATAGTCATAGGGGTCATATTCCTTGTAGAAATGCAAAAGCTCTGATGCAAGGTCATGATAATGATTGGACTGCTTTTCTTCAGCCGGTATTTCCGAATTGGCGAAAAGCGGTCTAAATGTCTGCCCTCGATTGAACACAGAATAAGTACCGTCCCGATATGCCTGCATATTTTCCAGTCCGGCTTTTCGTATCTCATAATGCCGGTCATCCTGGGGCGTTGCTTCCCACAGTGGCAACATCATTTGATAGATTTCCTCTACGCGGGTCGGGACAGTCAACTGTTCATATACCTCCTGAACACCTTCCCAATAATCTGCAATGGCATTGAATTTATAGGGGCGCGGATAAAGCTCCGGTGCATCTATAAAAAAACTGTGAATGCTTCTGGCAAGCTGCCTGATCTCATAGCCTGCCATTGCTTCACGGTCCTTGTCAGAAAGAAATCTGTCCTGCGAAATCATTATGCTGATGCGTTTTGCTATGCTGCCCCATTTCAACTCCACTTTTGCATAGGGCTGCGTCAGATCACCGTGACTGAATGACAATCCTTTGCTGGTATAGGTGCGGTTATCGTTGCCTCCGTGATAACCACTGTATTCACCGTGATAATTTTTCAGGTATTTCTCCCGATCTTTCAAATCAGGATGGTTGACGAAATAGGAATAGACAGCAAGCCGATACTCCTCACTTCCACCGCGAAGCACATTGTCGATTTCATCCATAGAGATAAAGAAACGGCGCTGAGGTTCATACGCTTCGGCGGCAGTAAAGGTGATCGGCTCCCGTTCCAAATCCGTGAGCGACTGGAGCAGTTCTTTCGGACGGGCATGTGAAAATCGCAGTAACTCACGATTCTTCTCATGCGCTTCCACAAATTCGTTCCACTCTGCTGTGATCTTCTGCAGCATATCCGGGTTCTTCAACAGCTCAAAAATCTGCTGCTCAATCTCCGGAAAACCGCCTTTTGCAGACAATGCAAGATTAAGGGTAGGCGCATAGCCCGCATCCCTGGCATCCTGTGAAAAATCACGCGCAGTCAGTGCCAAGCGTTCAGCCAGTGTTCTTTGTTCATACTCCACCACACGGTCAAGCTCTTGCTGCGGCATATAGCGCCCCATGTCCAGAAGTTCCCGGATACGCCTTGCGGCCTGTTCCCAGGTCAGCAAGGTAGCATGACGGCTCTGCGCAGACTCGCCATCCGAAATGCGAATGCCTTCCTCTCCGTACCAAATCGCATGTTTACGCTCATTGATATAAAACCCTGCTCCGTTGGTTCCGTAGTGCTTTGCAAGGAATGAGGCGTTTTCTTCCGGTGTATGGTCTTTCATAAAATACGCGCAGATGATAAGACGGCTGTTGCGGTCATTGGCACCGATGCAAAGTGCTTCGTCAATGACCTGCTGCGAAAGCTGCGGACGAAGTATAAAGGAAAGCTGCCCACCTGGCTCCTGCGGCTCGGCATTGAAATCAGCAAAATCAAATAGCGTCAACTGCTGGCTGTCATAGTTCTTCGGCGGCGTAATTGTGGTGTTGATGAAGTATTCCTTTTTGTCGATCAACTGAGCAGTCCAACCGGCAACAATATCCCATGAAAAAACGGACTCGCTGGTACGGGAGAGGTATGCGCCTTCCCACATCAGAAGTCCGTCCGGCTGCGGCTTATAACCGATACGCACGCCATCCACTAAGAGTTCCGTATATCTGTCCTGATAAGCAGATTTCAGATACTCTGCCCGGTCTGCTTCCTCCGGGTGGATGGAAAAGTACAATTCAATCTGCTGCTTTTTATATTTCAGGTCATCGTCCTTATTGGAAATGATAGCCATGATCAGCTTATCATTCAAAAAGGCGGGCAGCTCTGCGCTGTCCGCCTCCTGGGTTTCATCAAGTTCTTCGGTTAATGGTAAATCAGCTCCGTCAGAATGATCTCCTCCGCTGAATGACGGATGTTGTTCATCAGGCCGGTCCATTTCATCGGGTCGCTGGCTTTCAGCTCCTCTGTCACGTTCTCCGCTTTCGCCATCTGACTGGTCAGCAGCTCCATCCGGGAGAAGGCTGTCTGCTCGATCTCCATCAAATGCTGGTTCAGCTTGCCCGATGTCAGCAGATTCGTGTAAGTCACTCTCCGGTGTTGTTTCAGGTATGTTCTCCGGAGCAATGCGTATTTCCCAAGGTGCATTTCCGGCTCCTGGGGCGGAAGCAGATTCGGCAGTCGGTATCCGTTCTGCATCGTGTATGTCAGTTCGCTCATGATTTTCGCTCCTTTCAGGTGTTGTGGTATCTATTTCAGCTTCAGAATACTGGATAGCAGGCTTTTCTTCAAATGTGCGATTTGCCTTTTCAGCCTGTCTTTGCAATGTGAGTGCTGTTCTGGAAATGGTAGATAAGCACATCTGTCCGATGTCACCGGTTGCCGCGCCAAGGGCATTGAGGGTATTCGGGGTATTAAAATCTACAACATCACGGAAATCATCATCCGTAAAATAATTTGCCGGGTCAATACCACAGCGCACCAGCAGCATAAAACCAATGCTGTTTTCCAGTGTCCTGCGATACTCCACCTCAATGTTCAGATCGTCCAATTCCTCCAGAAAACTGCTTTCCTTATAATATTTCAGCTCTGCGAGGTAGTCCTGCATATTGTCCTCTACGGCATTTTTGGCCGCTGAAAGCAGTGCCGAAGCAAGGTCAGCTTTGTCCTCCAGTTCTCCAAAACTGTTTTCCAGTGATTCTATCACTGTGCTTTCATACTCCGGGCGCATCGTCCAAATCGGGACGGGACGCGCAAATCGACTTTCGTGAGTGTCCGAAATGTCAAAATAATATTTCAGCCGAGAACGTCCTACGGACTCGCCGTCAAAAACGGCAATACCCGTTGCCCCTCGATTGACCCAGCGGCCAAAGCGTCTGTTCCAACCGTTTCTTCCTTCAATCGGTAAAACAGCGGTTGCATCCGGGCGCTGTGCATATAAAAGCACCTGCTCATCAAAGGGAAGGCGGAAGTTATGGCAGGCTGTGGACAGAAAGCTCTGCCAATTCTGTGGGGACGTCAGCCCCAGAACCGTTTTACGGTATAGTTCCGTAATAATTTCATATTTTCTCGCCATCTGGTACACCTCCTGTCATCGTGTTAAATTTTGCTCCAAGTCATTCCGTGCTTCTCTGTATCCTGATGTTGTAACAGGACTTATTCATCGTGCGTCCCCTCTGTCCTTACTGCTCATCTGTGCGGTTTGGTTTGTCTTGCCCTCCTGCCTTGCCTTCCAGTAAGTCGGGTAGTATCGCTGCACACTGTCATTGATACATTTCTCGTATGCACCTGGCTTCCAGTATTCGTTGACCGGGGGTGTCCATAGCTCTTTATCCATCAGCTCCCGAATTGCTACCGGGGCTGCACAGTCCTCCTCAAAGCAATAAAACCCTTCCTCATAAAAAGCGCATTTTATGGCCTCCGCAGAAAAGATACGTCTTGCTTTCCTCGCATCAGCCATAATGCCTCCATGACTGGCAGTAGAAACAGAAAAGACATTGGGCGTAAGTTCCTCACAATGCTGTACTTTCCCCCACGGGGAATAATATGGCTCAATCATCGTTCCTGCTCCTTGGACTTTGGCTTATATGGCACCGCCTTGATTTCATCGCCATGCTTGAAAAAGCGCTCTGGAAATTTGAACTGTGCCTCATATTTCTGTGCGAGTTCCTTGGGCAAACTGAGAAACTTCTCGCTCTCTGCAGGCGCGTAACAAACAAAGAACGGACCGAAAATAATATCTGCCATCTTCCTGCTCTGTGCGCCTTCCGCCTCATAATAAATCGCTCGGTTCGGAGGCATACCATTCATCTTACTTTCCTCATTACAGATGATTGCGACCTCGTCCTCATATGGCATAAATTCCTCAATATCGCCTTTGACAGCACGCTGCATGGCCTCAAGAGAATCTTCAATCTCAATCATCCTTGGATATTTGCCCGGTTCAACAAACAGAACGCTGATTTTTCCTGTGTCCTGCCCATTGATGCATTCACTGATACCACATTCCTCCGGGTGGAAAGTAACCTGTTTGAAGCCAAAGCTGTCACAGAAGTAAAATCCATGTGGTACCGTATCGCCTTCATAAATCTCCACCACATCAGAAACAGAGAGAGAATGACCTCTGTAATCTGCCGGACGATTGATATTCAGCAGCGTATAAACTTCTTCCAGATTGCTGCAATCTACTTCTTTGTCATATACCTTGTCATAGATTTTGCAGTCTATCTCTGAGCTTCCCTGAAACAGCTCCAGCCGATCATATGCCATGAACATCATTCGGTTTTCATCTTTGCCCGAATTGATTTGATAAACCCTGATTTTCATCTCGATTCAACGCTCCTTCCTTGATATGTAAATGGGGCGGCATATTTCAGCCGCCCCAGGTCATTACTTTCTTTTAGATTTGAGCTTCAAAAAGACCAGCGCCGCCAGAATGAACACGATCAATCCAATGGCAATCCCGGTTTTCAGTTCCATTACTCGTCCTCCTCCTTTTTCTTCTTGTTTTTGAATCCGAGCACGCTGCAGGTCAAAGCACCCACAGCAGCAATTCCCGTCAAAGCAATCCAGAGAGTAGGATTGCTGTCATCACCGGTTTTCGGAGTGTCCCGCAGCTCATTGTGCATTTCCACCTTGGTTACAGCTCCTTCAAAAACTGTGGCCGTCTTATCTGCAGGCAGCACATAGTTCTGAGATACACTGTCCGAAACCTCGCTGACAGTGTAATCGCCAATGCGAAGGCCCTCAATGAGAATTTCGCCGTTCTTATCAGTGGTAAATACCTGCTCATAGCCGTTCGCACCGGTCACACGGAACGAGAAACCTTCCACTTTTCCGTCCGAAGATGTCTTGATGATTTTCAGACTGCCCACCTGTGCCGCATTGATAAAGCCCTTACCGGCTTCGTTTTCTACCGTCACGGTCTTTCCGTGTTCGATGATTTCAAAGTAATAAGCATTGCTGTCCAGATAGAAACCTTCCGGAGCTTTGGTTTCCTTCACCAGATAGCCGCCATAGGTCAGCTCGCTCATTTCATAAACACCGGTGCTGACTTCCATGAGCGTACCCAACTTTTCATCTTCGGCATCCAGGTTCTTGTTGCCGTTGCTGTCACGATAGATTTCAAATTCTGCACCGGTCAGCTTGTTATCCGGGTAATCCTTATCTACCTTGGTAAGCTGTACAGTTCCACGGATGAGCGTGTTTTCCAGTTCGACCTCAATAACAGAACCGTCTGCTTCAATGCTTACCGGATAATTCTTGTCGGAAAGCACATAACCTGTCGGAGCTTTGATCTCATGGACGATCCAGTTACCGAGAGGAATCTGGACAAAAGAAAAACTGCCATCCTCTGCGGAGGTGGCAGTCAGAATCGCAGTATCAGTTGTAAATTCCTCAGTATCGGCGGCGAACAGACCAATCAACGCACCGCCCAGGACGTTACCGCTATCGTCCTTTTTCAGTCCTCGAACTTCACCGTAAATCAAGTCATTTTCAATGGCTGCTCCATCATTGGCACTGATTTCAACAAGGGCCGTATCCTGTCCCGCATATTCAAATACAACCGGATACTCCGTGTCAGAGAGAATGTAGTGGTTGTCTGTGGCGATTTCTTTCAGATAGTAATTTCCAAAAGGCAGGTCCGTCTTACAAATGGCATGACCATTTTCATTTACAGAAAGAATCTCCAGCATACCGTCAGCCGGGATAGCGGAGCCATCCGCTGCCGTCAGTTCCTCATTGGCATAAAGGCCAAAGGTAACAGCGGTGATTTCACCATTCATGCCAATGCTGAATTTTTCGTTCTGCTCCATGACCTTATCCAGAGAAATCGCTGCCTTCTGCCGTTCGTTATAGAAGCTGGCAGATGTTTCGGTGATTTCGATCTCCTGTCCGGCATAGACAAGCTCTGCGGTATGAACCTCCGTATTCAGCACCATTCCATAAGGAGCGGTGATCTCGCAGATTTCATATTTACCAAGATACAGCGGCTTGCTTTCTGCAAGACCATCATCGCCTGTGGTGATGGTATCCACCACATCGCCGGCAGAGCAGCGCAGTGTGCCATCCGGCGTAACCACATCCTCAGCCGCAGTGATCTCATAAACTGCACCCGGCAGCCCCTGAACCGCATAGACTGGCTGGTAGATACCGTCACTTTCGCTTACAGTTACAAACACCTCGCCGGATTTGCTGACTTTAATGATTCCTTTCTGAGCCATGTTAGGCTTTATGACTTCCACAACAGTCACAGAACCTTCCTCTGTCGCATTATCCGCAGTCACATCGAAGTAAACCGGATCAGAGTTCAGCACATAGCCATACGGTGCAGATACTTCTACGAGAGAATAGCCGGAACCATATTCCAGCTTTTCAGGCGTCACCAGATAGCCCTCGTCATTGGTATAAAAAGTGTCGATTGTGGTCGGGGTCGGATAAGTGAAAGTCATTTCCACCTTGCTTCCATCAGGACGATAAATCTGGAAGCCAGCACCTGCATACGGTATTGTCTTTCCGGTTTCTGCATCTACTTTAATGACCTTGATGAAGCTCTCAAAGTTGGCGTTGTTGGCCAGATAGCGATAAACCTGTCCGTCCTTTGCAATGTACACATCAAAGTCGGCCAGCAGCTCCCGACCATCCCAGCCGGATACCTGATGAACAGTATAGATACCATAGGGGAGCAGCTTGGTCTGTGCAAATCCATTTTCATCGCAAACCAGATAATCGCGCTCGCTGTCTTTTGCAGCATCATAGCTGCCAGAAGATTTCAGGTAGACCGAAAACTCGGCTCCGGCCTCTGGGGTTTCCAGCTTGGTTTCCCCATCATCCGTGTGCTTGATCAGAGCGATACTGCCTTTAATGACCTGTTCATTCACATCGTTGGCGGTAGAATTGTATTCCACCGTGTAAAGCTGCGCTTCCGCGCCTACATGATAAGCGGTTTCATCCAGCAGATAGCCCTCGGACGGGGTAATTTCCCGAATGGACCAATCATCGCCGCAAACATAATATGCCGTTGTGAATTGACTGTTGGCATCTGTGGTATAAGTGTCGATAAGCTGATCACCCTTATAAATGCCGTAGACTGCACCGGCAAGAGAAGCGTTGCCCTGTGCTGTTCCGGTTTCCCGGTCGCTCTTGGTCACAGTGACATTCCACTTTTTCAGCACATTCACAACGCTTTTTTCGGTGACACAGTTCCATTCCACCGCTGCTGTCTGATTTTCAGGAATCACATATCGAATCGGCGTATCCACTTCTTCCAGCACATAGCCAGAACCGATCAGAACATTCTGGAAGTATGCCTTACCGCTGCTGTCGGTCACGGCGTACTCATCCACAGCAATGCCGGAAAGTGAAGTGCCATACAGATGGAACTTCATACCTTCCACAAGTCCGTCCTCGCTGGTCTTGGTCACGGTCAGTGCGCCGCACTTCAGCACGTTATTAAAAGTCACGGTCGCGGTTCTTCCGCCGATAACCGTCACACGCTGAACGCCCTGCGGCTCGTATTTCTCATAGTTCTGTTCCGTTACCGTGTAAACGCCAGGAGTAAGACCGTCGATCTGGATTTCTCCTGCAGCATTGGTTTTGACGGTCTGGTTGATGCCATTGCCTTCAACTTTGAATGTGATGCCCTCCACTTTTCCGTCCTCGGAAGTCTTTTTCAGACCGATGCTTCCGGTCGGCGTTTCCACGTTCAGATAAGCCGTTACATCATCTGCGTTTTCCACACCCGTAACCAGGTCCTGCAGGTCAGGATCACCGTAAGCGATCAGTTTGGCGCTCTCACTTACAACGGGAATGTTATTTCGCGTGGCTGTGACCTGTACTGTACCGGAAAAAGCATTGGTAGAAGAAATGGTCAGCGTATTCCCGGACTTTGAAATATTCACGCTGCGGTCAGAGCTGGAGAAGCTGTACTCAGACAAAACACCATTGGTGTCCGTCAGTGTCAAAACATACTGGCCATCCTTATATTCCAACTCTCTGGATGAGCCATTCATAAAGCTTGGAACCTTATTGTGCTTTGTCAGCGCAGATACAATCTGATCATACGCTGCCGCCGCACCGCTGTTAGGGTAGTTGGAACCAAAGTGCAGGGTGTAAACCGTGGTATCTGTCTGTGCAAAAGAACCCGTGGCGTTTCGGCATCCGGTCACGAACTCCCATACAAGCGTCTGTGTTGCCAGCCACTTTTCATCGTCACTGCCTGTCAGACTGTCACGGTTGCCCTGATAGCCATACAAAAGCGCCAGTCCAACGGCCTTTTTCTGACTGGCTGAAAGAGCGTTCCATGTTTCAGATGAGTTTTCAGTCAGCTTGTTTCCCGTTTTCAGCGGTACACCCGGCTGAATACAAAATGCCGTGGAACCGTCCACATACATGCGGTATTTGTTTTTACCGGTACCACCAGCAGTGTAGCCGTTGATCACCGCGCTGGAATTGTAGTGCATCACATTCCCAGCCGAATCGTAGGTGTGGGTGAAGGAAATCGTACCCACATCTCCCGTTGCCGCAAATGCCGTTGCCGGCAACAGGGAGAAAACTGTGACCGCAGCCATAACCATAGCCGCGGCCTTTTTGAAGAATTGTTTGATTTTCATTGTTACCTCCAAATCTTTCGTTGTATTTTACCGGCTGAAAAAGAAATTCAGCCATGCTGCCTTGATGCTCCATACCTCATCACTTTTGCAAGAACCCCATATCTCTTTTTTCGGCTGGTACAGCAGGTTCAGAGGGGGTGAGGTGTGGAGAGGGGGAGAGCGGAAAACTGCTGTGTTGCAGAAAAAAAGGCATAGTTTCCCCTTGGCGGACCGCTCATCGCTCCATGTCGCGTTGACGCTTCCGATAAAGTTCCAATGCTTTCACGATGGTATCCTCCATTTTTTTCGCGGGCGTCCCCGGCAAAAAGAATTTTGAAATACGGTCCTTTGCGATTTTGAATTGCTCTACCTGGTTCGGTTTTTCCTCCTGCATGATAGACAGCAACACATTGGCATCCAATCTGCCCTCCTGAGAAAACTGCCGCATCTTGATTGCCTGGGCATGGGAAGGAGTACAGTCCTCGCACTCCATGATCTCCAGTAAGTCATGCTGTTCCTTTTCGGTGAGGTAGGACAGCTCCACCGCAGGCCGCAGAGCGATTTGCAGCTTATCCTTTTCGCGGAAAACAGAGTTGTCCACCAAATCCAGGATTTCAGGAATAAGATGGGTCAGGCGGATATATCTACGAATTTGGTCTTTACTTTCGCCAACTTGTTCAGCTAAAATATCCCGCGATTTCATTCCTGCGAACTTGTGCGCCAGTGGCTCACAAGTTAAATCCGTCCGTTGCCCCTGCCGCTTCATGGCATCCAGCTTCATCTTATAGGCAAAGGCTTTTTCTGACGGCAAAATCTGCTCTCGTTGCAGGTTGGAATCAACCATGACAATGGTGGCTTCATCATCGGTCATATCCCGAATGATACAGGAAAGCACAGGTTTTCCTGCCATTTCGCTGGCTCTTTTGCGCCGATGACCGGCAATCATTTCATAGCCGCCATCTACTTTAGGGCGCACCAAAGCAGGCACCAGAACACCATATTGCTTTACGCTGTCCGCCATTTCCATCATCTTTTCATCCATACGCACCTTAAATGGGTGGTTGGGAAAATCGCTGATCTCCTCCAATGGAATATCCCGGACGGTTTCTCGCTGCGCCTCGTCACGCTCAGTCTGTGTGGTAAAAAGGCTATCTACATTGAGCAGATCGGCTACGCTGTTTTTCGCCAATCTCCAACACCTCCTTTACCAGACCTCCGTAAGCCGCAGCAGCCGGTCCTCGCGGGTCATGCTTAAAGATGCTCTTGTCCGCCGTGCTGACTTCTGCCAGACGAACCGTTGCAGGAATGACCGCTTGCAGGACGGGCAGATGTCTGCCGATGTTTTCCTTCACGGCGCGAACCGTATCCTTACGGAAATTGGTCTCGTTGGCCATGGTCAGGAATACACCGCCGATTTTCAGTTTGGGATTGATCTGCCGCTTGACCTGTTGTACTGTACCGACCAATTCGGTCATGTCCTCAGCCGCCAGATAATCCGCCTGGACGGGAATGAGTACATAATCAGAAGCAGCCAGGGCGTTGATAACCAGCATACCGAGAGAGGGACGGCAATCCAGAAGCACATAATCATAATCCTTCTTTACGCTGTCCACATACTGCCGTAATACCGTTTCCCGGCTCATGACATTCACAAGGCCGACTTCCACAGCAGACAGCACACGGTTTCCCGGTACAAAGTCAAAGCCCTCGTGGTGGTGCATGATTTCTGTGTGTTCAGCAATTTCCTTTCCCAATACAACTTCATTCATGACATCACCAAGAGTATGTGGTAGGTCATGAGGCTTCCGCTGCCCCAGCATCTTGGTCAAATCACCCTGCGGGTCAACATCAACCAGCAGGACTTTCTTGCCGTCCTGGGCCAGTCCAGCGCCAATACAGTACACACTGGTACTTTTTCCGACACCGCCCTTTTGATTTGCTACGGAGATTACTTTCGTTTTCGCCATAATGGGTTCCTCCTTTCCTTTATTTAGCCGTAAGCGGCGAAGCAAACGGCTATGTATGGGCATAAAAAAAGCCGCTTACTCTTAGCTAAGGAATAAGCGGTCTATATGTAATACTCTATATTCAGTTTTTTAAAGGACTTCCGATACTTTCAGGATCAGTTCGTCCACACAATCGGTAAATCGTCCTTGCTGCTGTAATTTGTTCTTGAAGCGGATCAGGCTTTGCAGCACAAGTCTGGCTTCTTCACAACTCAGATAAAGATAACGTCTTTTCATTCTCATCATCATTTCGCCCTCCTTGTGCTTACAGCATATCGAACCTAAGCCGAATTTTCCAATGTGCAAACAATAGAAACATGATCTGCTTTTATCAAATCTCATCAAAACCGGCGAAACTGCACCAGCGGTTTCACCTCAGAAAATGGAACCGATCAGGGGACTAAAACGGCACTCTGAACGAGCAAAAATCAACCTCAATGAAGCCTGTTCAGCACCGAATTTTGCCCTATTTTTTAACACAAATGGGGTCCAAAATGGCCACTTGCCCACTTATTAACACAAAAAAACGGGGTCAAAGCTGGTCAAATCAGGTAAAAATCCGACAAACTGAATCAGACGAGATGGTATAGAAAAACCCCGGAAAACCTTGATTTTCCGGGGTTTTTGAACCATTTTGATATAGTCTGAACAGTCGATTATCGCTTGCTGAACTGCGGAGCGCGACGAGCTGCTTTGAGACCGTACTTTTTACGCTCTTTCATTCTCGGGTCACGAGTCAGGAATCCTGCTTTTTTCAGGATCGGTCTGTACTCCGGATCAGCCTGTACAAGTGCACGAGCGATACCGTGTCTTACAGCACCTGCCTGTCCGGTGTAACCACCACCACGAACATTTACCAGAACGTCGAATTTCTCGGTGTTCTCAGTAGCTGCCAGCGGCTGACGAACGATAACTTTCAGAGTCTCCAGTCCGAAATACTCATCGATGCTTCTTTTATTTACAGTAATGTTGCCGGTTCCCGGTACCAGATAAACTCTGGCGATGGATTTCTTTCTTCTTCCGGTTCCATAGAATTTTGTCTTAGCCATGATAATTTACCTCCTTCTTCCTACCTGATTAAAATGTCAGAACTTCCGGTTTCTGAGCGGTATGCGGATGCTCTGCACCAGCATAAACATGAAGTTTGGTGAACATCTCTCTTCCGAGCGGTCCTTTCGGAAGCATTCCTTTAACTGCGAGCTCAACAACCTTCTCCGGTTTCTTTGCAAGCATTTCTCTCAGAGTGGTCTCTTTCATACCACCTACATAGTCTGAATGATGATAGTAAATCTTCTGATCCAGCTTTTTGCCGGTCACTTTGATTTTCTCTGCGTTTACGATGATTACATAATCACCAGTATCGATATGCGGAGTAAAGATCGGTTTGTTCTTTCCTCTCAGCACTTTTGCTACTTCAGAAGCCAGACGGCCTAATGTATATCCGGTAGCGTCAACTACGTACCATTTTCTTTCCACTTTTGCTGGATTAGCCATGAAACTGTTCATAGGTGTACCTCCTGTTAAAATTCAAAGTTTTGTAGCTTTTATACGTAAAAACATCTTACCGGGGCATTGGATCAGATATTTTCTCGCGTTGTCACAGTTAATTATTATATGATAGACCGTGACTTGTGTCAACCGTTTTTTCAGCTTTTTTTGCCAATTTTAGAGATGATTTTCCGGTTAATATGCACCATGAAAATTACGGACATTGCAAAGGAAACAAGTTCTGCGATGGGGAATGCCCACCACACCAGTTCCACTCTTCCGGTCTGTGCCAGAAGGAATGCTGCCGGAAGCAATACTACCAGCTGTCTTGTCACAGATACATACATACTGTAGATAGATTTGCCAAGTGCCTGGAATGCACCACTTGCTGCTACACCGAAGCTTGCCAGCACAAAACTCAGGCTGATAATCCGAAGGGCCGGAATACCAAGAGCCAGCATCGTCTCGGACGCATCAAACATGAGCAGAAGCTGTCTCGGTAACAGCTGAAAAGCAGCCAGTCCAAGCAGCATGACAATTACTGCATAAGTCACAACATGACGAATGGCACTTACCACACGTTCTCTGTTCTGTGCACCGTAATTATAGGCAATAATTGGAGTGACTCCGTTGTTCAGTCCGAATACCGGCATAAAGACAAAACTCTGCAGTTTGAAGTACACGCCGAAGACTGCTGTTGCTGTAGAGGAAAACGTGATGAGAATCCGGTTCATACCGTAGTTCATGGCTGAGCCAATTGCCTGCATGACGATAGCCGGCAGCCCGATCTCGTAGATCTGTCCAATGATCTCCGGATTCGGACGGAAACCTTTCATCTGAATCCGTACTTCTTTATTTTTCAAATGATTCAAACTCACAGCCAGCACTGCTGCCACCATCTGTCCTGCAACTGTTGCTGCGGCGGCTCCGGCCACTCCCATACGCGGCAGACCAAACATACCAAAAATGAGGATCGGGTCCAGAATAATATTGGTAAGCGCTCCTACTCCCTGCGTACACATGGTATAAACCGTCTTTCCTGTTGCCTGAAGCAGACGTTCAAACATAATCTGGATAAAGACACCAAAAGACAGACAACAGCAGATGGAAATATACTGTCGGCCGTACTGCACGATTTCTTCGATATCTGTCTGGCTTCTGTAAAACGGCTCTGCCAGGAACAGTCCTATCAATAAAAACACCAGGTAACTCATGATTGCCAGAAAAACAGCATTTTCTGCAATCTTATTTACCTTTTCATAATCTTTCGCCCCAAGATAACGAGCCAACAGTGCATTGACACCCACTGCCGTTCCTACACTGACTGCAATCATCAGATTTTGAATTGGAAATGCCATGGACACTGCAGTCAGGGCATATTCATCAATCCGTGCCACAAAAACACTGTCCACTACATTATATAATGCCTGCACCAGCATGGATATCATGATAGGCAGGGACATCGTAACAATCAGTTTCCCTATGGGCATGACGCCCATCTTATTTTCTTCCATTATTCTTTTTCTCCCTTAAAATGTATCTCCATAAGCGTCAGACCTTTGGCCGGCGCCGTCGGTCCTGCCAGCTTCCGGTCACGGCCTTCCAGAATTTCCGTCATCCGCTCCGGCTCCCATTCGCCCATACCGACTTTCATTAGTGTTCCTGCAATAATTCGAACCATATTGTAGAGAAATCCATTTCCCGTAATTCGAATCACAATCAGATCGCCCTCTTTTTCCACAGTTAATTCATAGATAGTTCGAACCGTAGTTTTCACCTGGGCGCCTGCTGCACAGAAACTCTGAAAATCATGCTCTCCTTCCAGGTAACGCGCTGCCTCCTGCATCCGTGCAATATCCAGTGGCCGATACGTAAAATGTGCATTCAATCGATAGGCAGGCAGTGGAAACTCCCTGTTCAAAATACGGTATTCATAAGTTTTCACGGTTTTCTGATATCTTGGATGAAAATCCGAAGGTACTTCACAGGAATTCTGAATCCGGATATCCTCCGGAAGGCGCTGATTCAACGCATAAGAAAATTTGTCTGCAGCCATTCTGGCCTCTGTGTCAAATACTGCCACATTTCCCATGGCATGAACACCGGAGTCTGTCCGGCTGGATCCCATCACATGGATATCCTCCCCGGTCAGACTGCTGATGGCACGATTCAGCATAGACTCAATGGTCTCACCATTGTTCTGAATCTGCCATCCCCGGTAATTGGTGCCGTCATAGGCCACCACCAGTTTCACACGTTTCATACGGATTCCTTTCCTATATAAACGGAATATAGTGATAGATCAGTCTCCCAAATACCACCATGGCTGCCATGTAGGCCCAGACTGCCACATAAGCCATCCTGTCACAGCTCTCATAATGTAGTGGTTTCATCTTGGTACGCCCATCCCCTCCGTGGTAGCAGCGCGCTTCCATAGCCATGGCAAGATCATTTGCCCGGCGGAATGCGGAGATAAACAGCGGTACCAGCAGCGGAATCATAGCCTTTGCTTTCTGAATCAGACCACCGGATTCAAAATCTGCTCCTCTGGCGATCTGCGCTTTCATAATTTTATCTGTCTCTTCCAGTAAAATCGGAATAAAACGAAGTGCGATGGACATCATCATAGACACTTCATGCACCGGTACATGGACCTTTTTCAACGGCCCCAATAATTTTTCCAGACCGTCTGTCAGATCATTCGGCGTGGTCGTCAACGTCATAATCGAAGAACCGATGATCAGATAAATCAGACGAATTGCCATGAAAATGGCCGTCTTCAGACCTTTATCTGTAATTTTTAAAAACCCGAAATGCCAGAGTACTACATCACCGTCAATCAAAAACAGATTAAATACCACGGTAATCATCAACAGCATGACGATTGCTTTCAGACCCTTTGTAATAAATTTAAATGGCACTTTGGATGTTTTGATCACAATGGCCAGAAAAATCGTGGCAATTACATATCCTATAATTCCCTTCGCCACAAAAAGGGAAATGACATACAGCATGGTTGCTACCAGCTTCACCCGTGGATCCAGCTGATGGATCACGGATTTTGCCGGATAGTACTGTCCTAATGTTATATCTCGAATCATATTATTTTCACCTCTGTCGCAGCCATTTTTCAATGGTCTCCGCAGCTTCCTCTACTGTGGTTGCCTCCGTATCCACAGACGCACCTTTTTCCTTCAACTCCTGCATGAGATACGTTACCTGCGGCGCCGCAAGTCCGATCTCCTCCAATTCTTTATAATGACGAAACACTTCCTTGGGTGTCCCATCAAAGCGTACCTCGCCCTGGTTCATAACAATCAGGCGATCCACATATCTGGCCACATCTTCCATACTATGGGAAACCAGAATTACCGTGATTCCTCTCTCTTTCTGAAGATAACTGATCTGATCCAGGATTTCATCCCGGCCTCTTGGGTCAAGTCCTGCCGTCGGCTCATCCAGAATCAGCACTTCCGGATCCATAGCCAGTACACCGGCAATGGCAACACGACGCTTCTGACCGCCGGACAGCTCAAAAGGAGAACATTTATCATATTCTTCTCCCATGCCAACCATACGGAGGGCTTTCTTCGCCCGTTCCTCAGCCTCTTCTTTACTGCACCCCAAATTCTTCGGACCAAAGCACACATCCGTCAGCACATCAATCTCAAAGAGCTGATGCTCCGGATACTGAAACACCAGTCCGACTTTGCTGCGCAGTTCCTTCATGGAAAAATTTTCTCCATAGATATCTTTTCCATTAAAATAAATCTTTCCGCTGGTCGCCTTTGTCAATCCGTTCAAATGCTGTGTCAACGTTGATTTTCCAGAACCGGTGTGTCCAATGAGACCCACAAACTGCCCGTCCGGAATTTCCAGATTGATATTTTTGAGTGCATGCATCTCATATGCAGTTCCCTCGGAATAGGTATAATTTACATTTTTAACTTTAATTGACATAATTCTTCCACCAGTTCCTCATTACTCAGAATGCCGTCGCGCAGAGGGAATCCTTTCTTCTGCAATTCATATGCAAGCAGGGTTGCCTGCGGTACATCCAGACGAAGCTCTTTCAGCTTCTCCACCTGTGAAAATACTTCTCTTGGAGTTCCATCCATGACAAGATTTCCGTCATCCATGACAAAGACATGGTCTGCCTCAATGACCTCTTCCATATAGTGGGTAATGAGTATAACCGTGATGCCTTCTTCCTTATTTAACTTTTTGACGGTCTCTATGACACTCTTTCTGCCGTGGGGGTCCAGCATAGCGGTCGGCTCATCCAACACGATACAGCGAGGATGCATGGCCATGACGCCTGCAATTGCCACACGCTGCTTCTGTCCACCAGACAGTTTATTAGGAGAATGTTTTCGGTATTTATACATACCAACTGCTTTTAAGCTCTCTTCCACCCGCTGCCAGATCTCGTCGGTAGGCACGCCCAGATTCTCCGGGCCAAATCCCACGTCTTCTTCTACGATTGTTCCGATAATCTGGTTATCCGGATTCTGAAATACCATTCCCGCATTCTGCCGAATGTTCCAAAGTTCACTCTCATCCCTGGTATTCATTCCTTCTACCCAGAGCGTTCCCTCTGTCGGGGTCAGCAGGGCATTGATATGCTTCGCAAACGTGGACTTACCGGAACCGTTATGTCCCAGCACTGCGATGAACTGCCCGGACTGTATTTCCAGATTCACATGGTTTACCGCACGTTTTCTGGACTCTACGTTGCCCTCTTCGTCCATACTCTCATAATCAAATGTTACGTTCTCTGCCCTGATCATACTGCCTCCCAATAAAATTCTTCTTTTGCGCTCATTACATTATATCAAGAAACCTTGAAAATTCAAGAAAAATTCTGATTCTCCCACCAAAAATGCGCAAGATCCTGCCACTTTTCCTTTTGTCCGCCAGGGACTTTGATAAGCAGGGTTTCTGCCAGTTTCACAGAAGCTTTGTTTTCTTTCTCCACAAAGAGATGCACTTCTTCCAAATCCAGCACGTTAAATGCATAGCGCAGCACCGTCTCCGCTGCTTCTTTTCCATATCCATTTCCCTGGCATTCGGGGGCGATCATATATCCCATCTCAATCTGCCCGGCCAGCCGTTCTGATGGGAAAAGTCCTGCCCGGCCGATGACACGTTCCTGTCCGTAAGCATCCTTTTCCAGCACCGTCCACAGGCCAAAGTCATAAAAGGCATACATATGCCTTACATAAGCTTTTGTATAGACTATTTCCTCTTCCAGTGTCGGCTGCATGGGCGCAATATATTTTCTCACAGCCTGATCTGTCCCGATCCGATATAATTCCGAAATATCCGAATCAATGGTTTCTCTGATCAGCAGCTGGTCAGTTCTTGCGATCTCCACCGGAATTCCCGCTTTTCGAAGTGCATCTCTTTTTTCAAATTCCGGGTCCAGTTCCCAGTCGCTCTCATTTTCCTTCATATCTGTCCTTTACCTTCCGCTCAAAATCCGTTACAATAATACTAAATGAACCCGTGAGGATTTTCAATCCGCCGGAGACTATTTATTTTAAAGGAGATTTTTCATATGGCACAGAATCCTGTTATTACCATCGAAATGGAAAATGGTGATATCATCAAAGCAGAACTTTATCCGGAGATCGCTCCGAACACCGTGAATAACTTTATCAGCCTGGTAAACAAAGGCTTCTACAACGGTCTGATTTTCCATCGCGTCATCGAAGGCTTCATGATCCAGGGCGGATGCCCGGACGGAACCGGCATGGGTGGTCCTGGATACTCCATTAAAGGAGAGTTCAACCAGAACCGTTTTAAAAATGATCTGAAACACAGCGCAGGCGTCCTTTCCATGGCAAGAGCCATGCATCCGGACAGTGCAGGAAGCCAGTTCTTCATCATGCACAAAGATGCTCCTCATCTGGACGGCGCATACGCTGCTTTCGGTAAAGTAACCGAGGGCATGGATGTGGTAAATAAGATCGCAGAATGCGATACAGATTTCCGTGATCGTCCGATTATTCCTCAGGTGATGAAAACTGTCACCGTGGAGACATTTGGCGTGGATTATCCGGAACCGGAGACAAAATAATCATGTTTTCAAAAAGGCGATTTCCTCTTATCGGGGAAACCGCCTTTTTATCTTCTATTAAGTTTTCAGCAGTTCTGCTGTCACGCCGCAGAACGCTTTCACTCCATTCATCAACGCTTTTTCCTGAAAATCAAACCGGTCATTGTGAAGAGGTGCTGAGCATCTGCTCACATTCAGGAAATAACAAGCCTGTCCGCCATGGGATCTCACCGCTTCCGACATACAGGAAAAATCTTCACTCACATTAGAGAAGGCTTCCGGGTCGCGCCATACCGGAATCTTCAGCTGCTCAGCACATACCTGTTCCAATCGTTCGTTCAGCTCCGATGAATTACTGCTGCTCAATGCTGTACCCATGAGATGTGTCTCTATCGTACAACCATGCATTTCCGCTGCACACTTGACAATTCGCTCTGCATAGGTCTGCATATACTGATTGGCTTCCGACGTCTTTCCCCTTACTTCCAATTCCATGTGAGCAGCATCACAGATAATATTTCGCCCGCTTCCCGCAACCAGCTTTCCTACATTGATTCTCGTATCCGCCTTCCCATGTCGTGGAATAGCCTGTAAATTCAATACTGCAGTCGCTGCTGCCAGCAATGCATTATTTCCCTGTTCTGGTGCTGCCGCCGCATGGGATGCTTTCCCATGAAAATCCACATCCAGCTTCGTGGTAGCCAGTCCATGACCCGCTGTTATACAGATACCACACGGATGCTGCTCAGACCCTCCATACATATGAGCACCAAGCAGAAAGTCTACATCCTCCAGGTGACCATTCTCCACAATTGCCCGGGCTCCTCGAACACCTTCCTCTGCTGGCTGGAAAATAAACTTTACCGTTCCGTGAAGCTGTTCTCTCATCTGACACAATAGTTTCGCAGTACCTAAACCTACGGTGATATGCCCATCATGTCCGCAGGCATGCATATACCCCGCGTGCTCAGATCGAAAGCCCTCCTGAGCAGGAAAATGATCCAGTTCTTCACACTCCCTTACAGGAAGTGCATCTATGTCAAATCGCAACGCTACCGTGGGACCCATTCCACAATGCAGCATACCGATCACACCTGTCATGCCACCGCCTTCCGGTACCCCCATACGCGCTTCTGCTTTACATACCTGTTGATCCGTCAGCACCTCATCGCAGCCATATAGATGTAATAAATCCGCAATTCTGCCAGATGTCCGAAATTCCATCCAGCCCGGTTCCGGATGCCGATGAAAGTCTCGCCGAAGTTCTGACAATTCTGATGCGGAAGCTTCTGCATATTCCGTTATTTTCTGCCAAATCCGGTTTTTTTCTGTATCATCCATCATTTTCTAATTTTCTGCCTTCAGCTCTTCCATAATCGCCTTAAATACCGGCAGGGAATCCAAAATTGTCTTCTCTGCCACACAGTAAGAGATTCTTACATAGCCTGGGCAGCCAAAGCTATCGCTTGGTACGATCAGTACATCATGCTTCTTTGCACGCTCAGAGAACTCTCCTGCATCTCCGCTCTTCTCCGGAGATTTCACAAAGAGATAGAATGCGCCCTGGGGACGTACACACTCGTAGCCCAGTTCTGTCAAACCGTTATAAAGAAGGTCTCTGTTTCGCGCATAAGCCTCAATATCACTTGGTACATCCGCACACATGGCAACCGCTTTCTGGAACAACACCGGCGCACATACAAAGCCCAGCGCACGTCCTGCACCATTTACCGCAGCCATCACACGTTTGGAATCTGCCATCTCATCCGGCACGATAATATAGCCAATGCGCTCGCCAGGCAAGGACAAAGACTTACTGTAAGAGTAGCATACAAACGTGTCGTTATAGTACTTAGTCACATAAGGCACTTCCAACCCATCATATACGATTTCCCGGTAAGGTTCATCGGAGATCAAATAGATGGTATGTCCATATTCCTGCTCTTTTTTCTCCAGTACTGCGCTTAACTTCTGAATGGTCTCCTCAGAATATACTACACCGCTGGGATTATTCGGAGAATTAATAATAACGCCCTTCGTCTTCGGACTCAAAAGTTTCTCAAAAGCTTCAAAATCTATCTGAAAACTCTCTGTATCAGCCGGAGTAATGAGCAGCTTTGCCCCTGCATTTTCCACCCAAACCGTGTATTCCGGGAAAAACGGTGCAAAGGTGATAAACTCATCCCCTGGATTGGTGATGGCATGAATGCTGATATTGAGAGAGGCCGCAGCACCCACTGTCATATAGAAATTATCCCCGCTGAAATGGGTTTCAAATCTGCGGTTTACAGATTCTGCCAGCATCTGCTTTGCTTTTGGATCACCGGATGCCGGAGAATAACTGTGCAGCACCTCTGCTGGTTCTTCCAGAAGCTTCAGTAATGCATCTTTTACCTCATGGGGTGCCGGAATGCTGGGATTTCCCAGACTGAAATCATATACCTTGTCCTCTCCTACAACTTTTTTTCTCTCCAGACCATAAGCAAAGAGCTCGCGAATCACGGAGCTCTTACTTCCAAGGCCATACATGGTCTCGTTTATCATTTTGATTCATCCTCCTCATGATCGTGATCACAGTCACAGTCGCAATCACAATCATCATCCACTGTCATATATTCGCGGGAAGATACCCGTTTTTTCACACGTTCTTTTTCTACCGCCTCTGAAATCAGTTCTTTGACCCGTCTGGAGTCCTTTACATTTATAATGCACAGTTTTGGGGTAGATTTATCTACCGTATCGCAGGTAATGGTTCCCAGTCCAAACAGTCTCTGTACGAAAGACCGCTCCAGTGTCAGATCCATAATACGGTACAGCCGGATCTCCTCCTCTTTTTTAGAAAAAATTCCGGATTCTACAATAAATTTTTCCGACGTACAAATGTATTTTGTAAATGTCCACGGAAGTCCTAAAAACGTCCATCTTTTCCGATCGCTCCAAAGAATATCCATATGAGATACCTGCCTTTCCTTGTTTGTATCCATTATAGAAGATTTCTACTTAGATGGCAATTCCTGTATCATAAAAAAACCGCAGGAACAAATTCCTGCGGTTCAAAAGGTTCAAACTTAAATTAAACGAGCTCCAGAAGAACTTCCATAGCTGCGTCACCTTTTCTCTGGCCGATTTTAACGATACGGGTATATCCGCCGTTTCTTCCAGCGTATTTCGGTGCGATCTCATCGAAGATCTTAGCAACCATATCTACTTCTTTGGTCTTTTTGCTTCCCTCTACCGGAGTTTTAACGGTGTAGAGAACTTTCAGCATCTGTCTTCTTGCATGAAGTCTGGACGGAAGATCTTTTTTGATCTCTTTCTCAACTTCATCATAAACAGTTACTTTCTTTCCATCAACAACTTCTTTGACTCTCTTACCATCTTTGTCTTTACGAGCAACTTTAGCGGTAACTTTTACAGTCTCGAAATTATCTTTCTCTTTTACGCCAAGAGCGATCAGACCTTCAGCGATCTTGCGGATCTCTTTAGCCTTAGCCTCAGTAGTAACGATTTTGCCATTAGCCAGCAGTGCAGTTACCTGACCTCTGAGTAATGCTTTTCTCTGTGCAGCAGTTCTGCTGAGTTTTCTATATTTTGCCATTTTTATTTTCCTCCATTTGGTTGCGCCCCTGTACACGCTTCATCGGACTTACTGTCCAGGGGTCTGGCTTCAACTTACATACATCTACCCGCATTACGCTCATCGGACTTACTAATGCGGGCAGTTATCATTCTTTACTCCTCGCTCTGGTTTAACTCCAGACCAAGTTCTTTCAGTTTTGCAAGTACCTCTTCCAGAGACTTACGACCAAGATTACGAACCTTCATCATATCCTCAGAAGTGCGGTTGCAAAGCTCTTCTACTGTATTGATTCCCGCTCTCTTCAGGCAGTTATAAGAACGTACGGACAGTTCCAGTTCATCAATATTCATCTCAAGAACTTTCTCTTTCTCATCATTCTCAGTCTCTACCATAATTTCAGCAGATTTTGCATTTTCAGAAAGGTCGATGAACAGGCTTAAATGCTCGCTCAGAACCTTTGCTGCAAGACTGACAGCCTCATCCGGAGCCAATGTGCCATTGGTGTACACATCCAGAGTCAGTTTGTCATAGTCTGTAATCTGCCCAACACGGGTATTCTCTACTTTAAGGTTTACACGCTCCACTGGTGTGTAGATGGAATCCACCGCAATCACACCGATAGGAAGCTCGTCATTCTTATTCTTGTCAGCGCTCACATAGCCTCTGCCCTTGGTAATGGTCAGCTCCATGTAAAGTTTGCTGTCTGCACCGCCATTCAGATGTGCAATCACTACTTCCGGATTCAGAATCTCTACATCCGGATCGCACTGAATATCAGCTGCGGTTACAACACCTTCGCCCTCGAAATCAATATAAGCAACCTTCGGCTCGTCAGAGTCGCTGTTGTTCTTAATTGACAGGCTCTTGATGTTCATAATGATCTCAGTTACATCTTCTTTGACGCCAGGGATAGAGCTGAACTCGTGAAGCACGCCATCAATCTTTACCTGGCTCACAGCGGAACCCGGCAGGGAGGACAGCATAATTCTTCTCAGGGAGTTGCCGAGGGTCGTACCATAGCCTCTTTCCAATGGTTCCACTACGAACTTACCATATTTTTTATCTTCTGAAATATCTGCTATTTCAATTTTGGGTTTATTAAATACCACCACGAAAAGCCCCTCCTGTTCTGTGTTAGGCGACAAATTACTTAGAATACAGCTCGACGATAAGCATCTCGTTAACCGGGACATCAATCATGTCTCTGGTCGGAAGCTCTTTAACTACACCTTTCAGGTTCTCCTGATCGGACTCAAGCCACTCCGGAACAAGTCTTCCAGCAGTAGTCTCAAGTACAGATTTGTAACGATCAGATCCTTTGCAGGACTCTTTGATCTCTACAGTATCACCAGCTTTAACAAGGTAAGACGGAATATTTACCTGTTTGCCGTTTACGAGAACGTGTTTGTGATCAACGATCTGTCTAGCCTCTTTACGGGTTCTTGCGAATCCAAGACGGAAAATTACGTTATCCAGTCTGGTCTCAAGCATAGCCATCAGGTTCTCACCGGTCATACCTTTCATACGATCAGCCTTCTCGTAGTAGTTACGGAAAGGTTTCTCAAGTACGCCGTAAATGAATTTTGCTTTCTGTTTTTCTCTCAGCTGAAGTCCGTACTCGGAAATCTTCTTATTGCCTTTCTGAGAATGTCTGTTAGATTTTTTATCAATTCCTAAATAGATCGGGTCCAGATCAAGGGACCGGCATCTTTTAAGGACAGGTGTTCTATTTACTGCCATCTTTCATACCCTCCTATTAAACTCTTCTGCGTTTCGGCGGCCGGCATCCATTGTGCGGTACCGGAGTCACGTCTGTGATGCTGACAACCTCAAGTCCGCAAGCCTGAAGCGCACGGATAGCTGCCTCTCTTCCTGAACCAGGTCCTTTTACGAATACGTCTACAGTCTTAAGACCGTGAATAAGAGCTGCTTTGGTAGCTGTCTCTGCAGCAGTCTGAGCTGCATAGGGAGTAGATTTCCTTGAACCTCTAAAACCAAGACCACCGGCACTTGCCCAGCTCAGTGCGTTACCTTCTGCATCGGTCAGGGTAACGATTGTGTTATTGAAAGATGACTGGATATGTGCCTGTCCGCGTTCAACGTTTTTCTTGATACGCTTTTTTGTCACTTTTTTCGTAACTTTAGCCATTTCTAAACTAACCTACTTTCTTAAATTCTATCTATTAACGGGAAACTTATTTCTTCTTGTTAGCAACAGTCTTCTTCGGACCCTTTCTGGTTCTTGCGTTGGTCTTAGTTTTCTGACCACGAACCGGAAGGCTCTTACGATGACGAACACCTCTATAGCATCCGATCTCCTGAAGTCTCTTGATATCCATTGCGATCTGTCTCTTCAGATCACCCTCGACGGTCTGAGTCTCGTCGATAACTGCACTGATTCTCTTTACCTCATCGTCAGTCAGATCTCTGACACGGGTATCCGGGTTAACCCCAGCCTGTGCAAGAATACGGTTGGAGCTTACTCTTCCGATTCCGAAGATGTAAGTCAGACCGATCTCTACACGTTTCTCTCTCGGTAAATCTACACCAGCAATACGAGCCATTGTGATTATTCCTCCTAATAAAAAATTGGGTTCCGGGCGTTTTTTAATAGGTGCCCGCTGACACTTTCCTAAATGGGATATACACATTCGGTACATCCAGCCGGATAAATACCCGACCTTTCAGATACTCTGCATCCGCATTTCTCCGTTTTAAGCAATATCATTGTGAATAATCCTGGTCAAATCTATTTTGTAATCATGCAACATCATCAAAGATGCGTTCATGCAGCCGCACAAAAAAATTTTCACAAGAATCACAGTTTGCGAAATTAGCCCTGACGCTGTTTATGCTTCGGATTCTCGCAAATTACTCTGATACTGCCTTTTCTTTTGATGATTTTGCATTTTTCGCAAATGGGCTTTACAGATGATCTTACTTTCATCGTAAAAATCCTCCTTTCACATCTTGCGTTTTCCTTCTTGCCTCCGCCACTGGGTTCTGAAGCGAAACTATCAGGAAAACAAGGCGTTTCTTGTTTCCGATCCCCACAAAAATCATTGAAAAGCGCACAAAAACAGGCGCAAAGACTCCGTGAAAATCATACTAGAGTATAGTAGCATATCAATTTTCAAATTGCAAGAGTTTTTTTGAAAATTTCAAAAAAAAGACAGATCCGTTACAGACCTGTCTTTTACAATCATATTAACTTTCTTATTTATCTCTCCAAATAATTCTTCCCTTGGAAAGATCATACGGAGAAAGCTCGATGGTCACTTTATCACCCGGTAAGATACGGATGAAATTCATACGGAGTTTTCCGCTGATATGTGCAAGCACTTTATGACCATTTTCCAGTTCTACCTGGAAAGTTGCATTCGGGAGCTTTTCGATTACAGTTCCTTCAATTTCAATTGCATCTGCTTTAGACATTCTTATCCTCCTGCCAGTTTTGGCTATCTGACGACACATACCGGTGAATGACCTGCACATGTCTGCGTTTTTTCTTTTTCGGATTCTCCGTTGTGTGGTGAACCCCATCTAATAACCATACATATTCTGCATCTATACGGTCTATGACATAGAGTCTGTTCCTGTCATGTCCAGCCTTACTTCTGGCCAGCATGCCCACTTCCATTTTTACCATAGATATGATTCCTCTCGAATCTACATATGAAGTGTCAGGATCTCCGGTTCTCCATCCGTTATGAGAATGGTATTCTCATAATGAGCAGAGAGCGAATGGTCTTCGGATATTACCGTCCATTCATCATCCAGCCATTTTACTTTCCAGGTACCCATATTGACCATAGGTTCAATGGCCAGTGTCATACCCGGCACCAGTTTGATGCCGTGGCGTTTCTGACGGAAATTCGGAATCTGAGGATCTTCATGGAGATTAGTGCCAATTCCATGACCGACCAGATCCTGAACGATTCCATATCCAAAACCGCTCACATAGTCGTCGATGGCTGCAGATATATCAAAAAGGTGATTGCCTGCTTTCGCCTGCTTAATTCCTTCAAAGAAACTCTGCTTCGTCACATCCAGAAGCTTCTGTGCCTCCGGACTGATGGTGCCCACTGCATGAGTTCTGGCTGCATCGGAATGATATCCTTTGTAAATCAATCCTGCATCCAGGCTGACAATGTCTCCTTCTTTCAGGAAATGATCTCTGCGCGGAATTCCATGAACAACCTCTTCATTCACGGAAACACAGATGGATGCCGGAAAACCACCGTAATTCAGGAAATTCGGTTTACATCCCAGTTCGCGGATCACCTTGTCTCCCCTCTCATTAATATCCATGGTGGAAATCCCCGGACGGATGATTTTTGCCATCTCGTCATGAACAATTTCCAGAAGTCTTCCAGCTTCCCGCATCAATTCAATTTCTCTTGCAGATTTAACCGTAACTGCCATCTTTTTATACTCCCAGAATCTTCAGGATCTCCTTGAAGACATCTTCCATATCAACGGATCCGTCTACTTCTTTCAGGATACCCTGTTTCTTATAATAATCAATCAGCGGCTGGGTCTGCTCATGATAAACACCCAGACGTTTCTGTACGGTTTCCGGCTTGTCATCGTCACGAAGAATCAGATCTCCTCCGCACGCATCACAAATACCTTCTTTTTTTGTCGGTGCATAAACCAGATGATAGGTCGCTCCGCAGCCAACGCATGCGCGGCGTCCGCCCATTCTTTTTACGATATTTTCATCTGGTACTTCCACGTCAATAGCATAATCCATTTTTTCACCAATGGCTGCGAGCGCCTTATCAAGACTCTCTGCCTGCGGGATCGTACGTGGGAATCCATCCAGAATATATCCCTTCTTACAGTCATCCTGCTGAATTCTGTCAACTACCAGGTCACATACCAGTTCATCCGGAACCAGCAGTCCCTGATCCATGTATGTCTTTGCTTTCTTTCCAAGCTCTGTACCGTTTTTAATGTTTGCGCGGAAAATATCTCCTGTAGAAATGTGCGGGATTTCACATTTCGCTGCAATTTTCTTTGCCTGAGTTCCTTTTCCTGCACCAGGAGCTCCCAACATAATGATTTTCATAATAGTTTCTCCAATTTATACCAGTTTATACATTTTAAAATAGCCTGTACAAAATTACCAGATTGGCATTTCCGTACAGGCTTTTTTCTTCATCGACTAATCGTTCAGAAAACCTTTATAGTAACGTACCAGCATCTGAGATTCGATCTGCTTTAATGTCTCCAGAACAACTCCGACAATAATGATGATGGATGTACCGCCGAAGGAAACATTAGCGCCGAAAACGCCATTGAATACAATCGGGATCACACATACTATAATCAGTCCTACTGCACCGATAAATACAATGTAATTTAAAATCTTGCTGAGATATTCCGTAGTCGGCTTACCCGGACGAATACCTGGAATGAATCCACCCTGGCGCTTCATATTATTGGAAACCTCAATCGGATTAAACGTGATGGATGTATAGAAGTATGCAAAGAATACAACTAATACAATGTAAATCAAAAGTCCGATCGAATAAATCGGCCGGCTGGGATCACACCAGCTGGACTGACTTAATCCAGTCAGAATTTTGGAACCAATTCCAGTTCCACCCGTTTTTCCAAGAAGTGATGCGATCACTCCCGGGAAGCTCATCAGCGAAGATGCGAAGATGACTGGAATTACACCTGCAGTATTTACCTTCAGAGGTATGTTGGTGGACTGTCCGCCAACCATCTTGCGGCCCTGCATTTTCTTTGCATACTGTACCGGAATTCTGCGCTCTCCATCCTGCAGGATAACAACAAAAACAACCGTTACAAGTACAACCCCGATAATGATCAAAGCTGCAAGCACTGCATTCAGAATCGTCTTACCTTTCATAAACTGATCAAACAGTGTTAGGAAATCGTCCGGGATTCTGGATACGATGTTGATTAACAATACAATAGAAATACCATTACCAACACCATACTGTGTAATCTCTTCACCGATCCACATAAGGAATGCACTTCCTGCTGTCATGGCAGCCACGACAACAATCATATTCGGAATCGTTGCAGATTCCAGCAATCCTCTTCCACCGAATCCGATCGTCATGGCAATACCTTCGATCAGCGCCAAGACAACGGTCAGATAACGGGAAATGGTCTGTATTTTCTTTCTTCCGTCCTCGCCATCTTTCTGCATCTCTTCCAGTTTAGGAATAGCAATAGTCAGAAGCTGGACAATAATGGAAGAAGTGATGTACGGCGTAATACCCAGCGCAAAGAGAGACATGCTCGTAAAAGAACCACCGGTGAACGCATCAAAGAAGTTGAATGCGTCACCGGTCTGCTGTGCAAACCATTGCTGGAAGTAGCTTCTATTCACACCCGGAATCGGAAGCTGTGAACCGAACCGTACAACAATCAGCATAAAAAATGTAAAGATTAACTTTTTACGGATATCTTCAATTTTTAATGCGTTCCGCAAGGTTTTGAACATTAGATCACCTCGGCTTTTCCACCAAGAGCCTCAATTTTAGCTGCTGCACTTGCAGAAAAAGCGTTTGCCTGTACAGTCAGTTTCTTGGTTAATTCTCCATTTCCAAGAATCTTTACTCCGTCTTTCGGGTTCTTAACGATTCCTTCTGCAATCAGAGTCTCTACAGAAACAACGCTATCATTCTCGAAAGCTTCCAGAGCGCTTAAGTTGATCGCAACGATCTCTCTGCTGTTACGATTGGTAAAGCCTCTCTTCGGGAGTCTTCTGTATAACGGCATCTGACCACCCTCAAAGCCCGGTCTCGGAGCTCCTGAACGAGCTTTCTGACCTTTGTGGCCCTTACCTGCAGTCTTACCATTTCCTGAACCATGTCCACGGCCTCTTCTGAAGTTGTTGCTCTGTCTGGAGCCTTCAGCGTACTGTAAATTAGATAAGTCCATTGTGACACCTCCTTACTTTCTGATAATTAGATTTCTTCCACTTTTACTAAGTGTCTTACATGCCAGATCATTCCACGAACTGCTTCGTTATCCGGCATTTCAACGGTCTTGTTTACTTTCTTCAGACCAAGTGCTTCTACCGTAGCCTTCTGCTTCGGGATGGCGCCGATAGGAGATTTTACTAATGTGATTTTTAATTTCTCTGCCATTTTCATTCTCCTCCTTATGCCATGATCTCGTCTACAGATTTACCACGCTTCTTAGCAACTTCCTCCGGAGAAGTCAGTTTTGCCAGTCCATCGATAGTAGCCAGAACTACGTTCTGTTTATTGTTAGATCCAAGAGATTTGGTACGGATATTCTTGATACCAGCAAGCTCTACAACGGCACGTGCAGGACCTCCTGCGATGATACCGGTACCTTCCGGGGATTTCTTCAGCAGCACGGAAGCGCTTCCGAACTTACCAAAGTTGTCATGCGGAATACTCTTATTCTCATCCAGTGCGATGGTCACCAGTTTCTTAACGGCATCTTCTTTTCCTTTGCGGATAGCTTCCGGAATTTCAGTGGCTTTTCCAAGACCAGCGCCTACGTGACCATTTCCGTCACCAACGACTACCAGAGCCGTGAAACGCATGCTACGTCCGCCTTTTACGGTCTTACTAACACGCTTGATTGACACGACTTTATCAGTCAGTTCTAACTGACTTGCATCAATGATCTCATGTCTCATGTTATGTCTCCTCCTCCTCTAAAATTCCAGTCCTGCTTCACGGGCTGCCTCAGCCAGTGCTGCAATCTTACCCTGATAAATGAATCCGCCACGGTCAAATACAACCTCTTTGATTCCTTTTTCAAGGGCTTTCTCTGCGATAACTTTTCCAAGATATGCTGCTGCATCAACGTTGTTGGTTTTCTCAAGCTCAGCTTTTACATCCTTCTGAAGGGTAGAAGCAGATACCAGAGTGTTTCCAACGGTGTCGTCAATAATCTGAGCATACATATGATTATTACTTCTGAACACTGCCAGACGGGGTCTCTCAGCGGTGCCGCTGATGTGGTTGCGCAGTCTGTAATGCTTTTTAGCGCGAACTTCGCTTCTTGATTTCTTACTAACCATCTTTACACTCTCCTTATTTATTTCTTACCAGTCTTACCAACTTTACGTCTGATAACTTCGGTCTCATACTTGATACCTTTGCCCTTATACGGCTCAGGTCTTCTCTTATCGCGAATCTCAGCAGCGTACTGGCCAACTTTTTCCTTGTCGATTCCCTTAACGGTGATCTTGTTGCCGTCTACAACAGCCTCAAGACCTTCCGGATCAGTCATCTCAACCGGATGAGAGTATCCAAGATGAAGAGTCAGGTTCTTTCCGGATTTGGAGCAACGATAACCAACACCGTTTACCTCAAGAACTTTCTCATAACCAGTGTGAACACCAGTTACCATGTTAGAAATCAGAGTTCTGGTTAATCCGTGTAAAGATTTCATCTTCTTCAGATCGTTCGGTCTGGTCACTACTACGTGTCCATCCTCAACTTTGATTGTCATTTCTGCGGGAAGTACTCTTTCCAGAGTTCCCTTCGGGCCTTTTACGGTCACTTTGTTTCCCTCGGCTACGGTCACGGTTACTCCGTCCGGGATCGCTACCGGTAATCTTCCGATACGGGACATAATTCAAATCCTCCTTACTTAGATTTTCGGAAGGGACAACTTTGTCCCTTCTGTTTTCAGTGAGTTATATGGTAAATAAATATTTACTACCAAACAAATGCAAGAACTTCGCCACCAACATTCAGCTGTCTAGCTTTCTTGTCAGTCATCACACCTTTATTGGTGGAGATGATAGCGATTCCAAGGCCACCGAGAACTTTCGGAAGCTCATCCTTTGCTGCGTATACACGCAGACCCGGTTTGGAAATTCTCTTCAGACCAGCGATAATTTTATCGTTTTTGTCTTTTCCATATTTTAAGGTGATACGGATATCTTTGAAGTTTCCGTTATCTACCAGATCGTATTTCTCAACATATCCCTCATCAACCAGGATGTCTGCGATTGCAAGTTTCATCTTGGATGCCGGAACATCTACAGTGTCATGCTTTGCAGTGTTCGCATTGCGGATTCTAGTGAGCATATCTGCGATTGGATCGTTCGTTGTCATTTTGACGTCTCCTTTCTACCAGCTTGCTTTCTTTACGCCCGGGATCTGGCCTGCATAAGCCAGCTCACGGAAGCAAATTCTGCAGATTCCATATTTTCTAAGGTAAGCATGCGGACGACCGCAAATTCTGCAGCGGCTGTATTCTCTGGTGGAGAATTTCTGTTTGCGCTGCTGTTTGATTTTCATCGATGTCTTAGCCATGAAATTCCCTCCTATTTAGCGAATGGCATATTGAATAAGCTTAACAGATAACGAGCCTCCTCGTCTGTCTTAGCGGTAGTAACGAAGATAATATCCATACCTCTTACTTTGTCCACTTTATCATATTCAATTTCCGGGAAAATCAGCTGTTCTTTGATTCCGAGTGCATAGTTTCCTCTGCCATCGAAAGCGTTCGGGTTTACACCACGGAAGTCACGTACACGCGGGAGCGCCAGGTTTACCAGACGATCCACGAACTCGTACATTTTCTCACCACGCAGGGTAACTTTGCATCCGATCGGCATACCCTCACGGATTTTGAAGTTTGCTACGGAATTCTTTGCTCTGGTCAGAACTACTTTCTGACCGGTGATGGTCTCCAGATCTTTTACTGCAGAATCCAGCACTTTAGCATTCTCTTTAGCCTCGCCGACACCCATGTTGATAACAACTTTGTCAAGCTTCGGCACTTCCATAATGTTTTTATATTCAAATTTTTTGATCATAGCGTCTACGATCTCATTTTTGTACTGCTCACTGAGTCTACTCAACTTCTCCAGACCTCCTTCCTCAAATATTAGTCGATAACCTTACCGGTTGCTTTTGCAACGCGGACTTTCTTGTCTCCGTCCATCTTGAAACCGATTCTGGAAACTTTTCCATCGCTTACGAACATAACGTTAGAAGCGTCGATCGGTCCTTCCTGATGAATGATTCCGCCTTCCTGATTAGCCGGTGACGGTTTGGTGTGTTTTGTAATCATGTTTACACCTTCAACAAGAACGGTGTTGTTTTTATGATTTACAGCGATAACCTTGCCTTCGCTTCCTTTGTCAGTACCGGCAATGACTCTGACGGTGTCGCCTTTTTTAATTTTCATTGTAGACATATTCCGATACCTCCTATAATACTTCCGGAGCAAGGGATACGATCTTCATGAACTGTTTCTCACGAAGCTCTCTCGCTACCGGCCCAAAGATACGAGTTCCTCTCGGGTTCTTATCCTCTTTGATAATAACTGCGGCATTCTCATCAAATTTGATGTAGGAGCCGTCTTTACGGCGAGCGCCTTTCACAGTGCGGACTACAACAGCCTTCACTACATCGCCCTTTTTAACAACACCGCCTGGTGTTGCATCTTTAACGCTGGCAACGATCACATCGCCGATGTTTGCATATCTTCTTGTAGAGCCGCCCATAACGCGGATGCAGAGTAATTCTTTTGCACCGGTGTTATCAGCAACTTTCAGTCTTGTTTCCTGCTGTACCATTGCGGCATCCTCCTATCTGGCTTTCTCAATAATGCTAACCAGTCTCCATCTCTTGTCTTTAGACAGCGGTCTGGTCTCCATAACTTTTACGGTATCACCGATTCCGCACTCATTATTCTCATCGTGCGCTTTTAATTTATAAGTCTTCTTAACGATCTTTCCGTAGAGCGGATGTTTTACATGGTTCTCTACAGCAACTACGATGGTCTTATCCATTTTATTGCTAACCACTTTACCGACACGGGTTTTTCTCAGATTTCTTTCCACGATTGTTCTCCTTTCTCAAACTGCAGCTTCCAGGCTTACGCGTTCTTCTGTGCGATAACAGTCTGAATACGGGCAATATTCTTACGAACCTCTTTGATTCTTGCCGTGTTATCCAGCTGATTGGTTGCATTCTGGAATCTCAGGTTGAAAAGTTCCTTCTTTGCAGCTACTAACTCATTGTTCAGTTCTGCAGCTGATTTTGCTTTTAAATCTTCAACATATTTATTCATTTTCACTGTTATCACCGCCTTCTAAGTCTGCGCGAGAAACGACTTTACATTTGCAGGGTAACTTGTGGGTAGCCAGACGCAGTGCCTCTTTTGCGATCTCTTCGGATACTCCGGAAATCTCAAACATAACACGGCCCGGTTTAACAACTGCCACCCAGTACTCCAGCGTTCCTTTACCGGAACCCATACGGGTCTCAGCCGGCTTGTTGGTTACGGGTTTATCCGGGAAAATTTTGATCCAAACTTTACCACCACGTTTGATGTAACGGGTCATAGCGATACGGGCTGCCTCGATCTGATTGGATTTGATCCAGCACGGCTCAAGAGCAACAATACCATATTCACCATTTGTAATCTTATTACCTCTAAGCGCCTTACCGGTCATAGTACCGCGGAACTGTTTACGGCGCTTTACTCTCTTTGGCATTAACATTATTTATCGCTCCCTTCCTTTGCTGCCTTTGTTGGAAGAATCTCGCCTCTGTAGATCCATACCTTTACGCCAGTTTTGCCGTAGGTAGTATCTGCTTCTGCGAAACCATAGTCAATATCTGCTCTCAGAGTATGCAGCGGGATTGTACCATCTGAATAAGTCTCGGTACGAGCCATATCAGCGCCGCCAAGACGACCTGAACAGGTAACTTTGATTCCCTTTGCACCAGACTTCATAGCACGTCCCATGCAGGATTTCATAGCACGACGGAAGGAGATACGATTCTCCAGCTGCTGTGCAATGTTCTCTGCAACGAGCTGAGCCTCACGGTCCGGTCTCTTAACTTCTTTAATATCTACAACTACTTTCTTAGTAGTCATCTTCTGTAATTCAGCTCTTACTTTTTCGATCTCTGCTCCGCCTTTACCGATGATCATACCCGGTTTTGCAGTAGAGATGATAATTTTAACGCGGTCGGAGGTTCTCTCGATCTCAATCTTGGAAACTCCAGCGCTGTACAGTTTCTTTTTCAGGAACTTTCTGATCTGATAATCTTCAACCAGGCAGTCTGCGAAATCTGCTTCCGCATACCATTTGGAATCCCAGTCTTTAATAACACCGACTCTAAGGCCGTGCGGGTTAACTTTCTGTCCCATGATTGTCCTCCTTATTTCTTCTCGTCAAGCACGATCGTGATGTGGCTCATTCTCTTCTCGATACGATAAGCGCGGCCCTGTGCTCTCGGTCTGATTCTCTTCATGGTCGGTCCCTTGTCTGCATAGCAGGCAGCTACATAAAGATTCTCAGCGTGCATTCCGTTATTGTTCTCCGCATTTGCGATTGCGGACTTTAATAATTTCTCAATCAGTGTGGATGCATATCTCGGATTGTAAGCAACAATACCAAGTGCAGTTTCCACGTCTTTACCTCTGATGGCATCTAAAACGAAGCAAGCCTTCTGGACAGAAACGTGTGCATAAGATAACTTAGCAGACGGTCTGGTATCCTTCTGGGCATTTCTTTCTCTCTTAATCTGACTTCTGGATCCCTTTGCCATTCGATGTAACCTCCTTCCAATATATCAACGACTAACGTCTGGACTTCTTCTCGTCTTTTCCATGTCCTCTGTAAGTTCTGGTCGGAACGAACTCTCCGAGTTTGTGTCCTACCATATCCTCAGTAACATATACCGGAACATGTTTTCTTCCATCGTGTACTGCGATTGTATGTGAAACCATCTGCGGGAAAATGGTGGAACGGCGAGACCAGGTCTTGATCACGGCCTTACTTCCGCTTGCGTTCATAGCGTCTACTTTCTTAAGCAGGCTAGCATCTGCAAATGGTCCTTTTTTTAATGAACGAGCCATTGTGAAACCTCCTATTCCTTATTTGAATGTTCTGCCATCTCTTCTTCTAACGATCAGCTTGTTGGACTGCTTGTTCTTCTTTCTAGTCTTAAGACCAAGAGCCGGTTTACCCCAAGGTGTGCACGGACCCGGACGACCGATACCAGTCTTTCCTTCTCCACCACCATGCGGATGATCGTTCGGGTTCATGACGGAACCACGGACAGTAGGTCTAATTCCCATGTGACGTTTACGACCAGCTTTACCAACGTTGATCAGGTTGTGCTCGCCATTACCTACAACACCAACGGTTGCACGGCAGTTCAGCGGAACCATTCTCATCTCGCCGGACGGCATTCTCAAGGTAGCATATTTGCCTTCCTTAGCCATCAGCTGAGCGCTGTTACCAGCAGAACGAACCAGCTGTCCGCCCTTACCAGCGTATAACTCTACGTTATGAACCATAGTACCAACCGGAATATTCTCCAGCGGCAGGCAGTTTCCTACATGAACCTCTGCCTCCGGTCCATTCATAATAACCATTCCAACTTTCAGTCCCTGCGGAGCAAGGATGTAAGCTTTCTCGCCGTCTGCGTAGCAGATCAGTGCAATGTTAGCAGTTCTGTTCGGATCGTACTCGATACCAACAACAGTTGCCGGAACTCCATCTTTTCTTCTCTTGAAATCGATGATTCTATATTTTCTTCTGGATCCACCTCCACGGTGTCTCACAGTGATTTTACCCTGAGCATTACGTCCTGCGTTTTTCTTAAGAGAAACGACCAGAGATTTCTCCGGAGTGCTTTTGGTGATCTCCGCGAAATCATAACCGGACATATGTCTTCTGGAAGGTGTATATGGGCGGTATGTTTTGATTCCCATTACTTTATCTCCTTTCAATATCTACGAAATTGTCGTGCTCGTATGCACATAGTTTTAAATCGCTTACGACTTACAGTCCCTCAAAGATCTCGATGTCTTTGCTGTCTGCAGTCAGCTGAACGATGGCTTTTTTAGTTTTTGCGGTTTTGCCGACAACCATGCCACGTCTCTTATTCTTTCCGTCGCAGTTCATGGTGTTTACGCTCTGTACTTTAGTACCAGCGAACATTTTCTCTACTGCTTCTTTCACCTGAGATTTGGTAGCCTCGGTATGAACAAGGAAAGTGTATTTTTTCTCGCTCATAGCTGCCATACTCTTCTCAGTGATAACCGGTTTGAGGATTACATCATAGTATTTGATATCAGCCATTATGCATATACCTCCTCGATGGTCTTAACAGCATCCTTGGTAACAACAACCGTGTTGTATTTCAGAATGTCATACACATTGATGGTGTTGGTCAGAGCTGTCTGAATGTTTGCGATGTTGCTTGCAGACTTAACAACGTTAGTGTCGTTCTCGTTGAGAACTACCAGCGCTTTGGATACGTTCAGCGCATCCAGAACTGCCTGCATTTTTTTAGTTTTGATCTCGTCGAATTTCAGTTCGTCGAGAACGATGAATTTATTCTCATTTACACAGTTGGTCAGAACAGATTTCAGAGCAAGTCTCTTCTCTTTCTTGTTCAGACGGATCGTGTAATCTCTCGGAGTCGGAGCGAATACTACGCCACCGCCAGTCCACTGCGGAGCTCTTGTTGAACCCTGACGAGCATGTCCGGTTCCTTTCTGTCTCCACGGTTTTCTTCCACCACCGGAAACTTCGGAACGGGTTTTTGCTTTCTGAGTTCCCTGTCTTTTATTTGCAAGCTGTGCAACGACTGCCATGTGTACCAGATGCTCGTTTACTTCAACACCAAATACTGCATCATTTAACTCGATTGCGCCAACTTCTTTGCCTTCCATATTATAAACAGATACGTTTGCCATTTATGTGTTCCTCCTTTCCCTAAACCTTATTTACCGCTCTTAACGGTCTCTTTGATGGTAACTAAGGCTTTCTTAGGTCCTGGTACCGCACCTTTTACCAACAGTAAGTTGTTCTCTGCGTCAACTTTGACTACTTCCAGATTCTGGATAGTAATCTGTTTAGCGCCCATGTGTCCAGGCATTCCTTTTCCTTTGAATACCTTACTCGGATCGGAGCAAGCGCCGTTGGAACCCTGATGACGATGGAATTTGGAACCATGAGCCATCGGTCCTCTGTGCTGGCCAAGTCTCTTAATAGCACCCTGGAAACCTTTTCCTTTGGATACAGCAGTTGCATCGATCTTATCGCCTGCAGCGAAGATGTCTGCTTTGATCTCCTGTGCCGGTGCGTACTCAGCAGCATTCTCTAATCTAAACTCTCTGACAAATTTCTTGTAAGCAACGCCTGCTTTGTCAAAGTGTCCTTTCTCTGCTTTGTTCACCAGTTTTTCTCTGGTATCAACGAAACCAACCTGAACAGCGGCATATCCGTCGTTCTCTACGGTTTTAACCTGAGTTACAACACACGGTCCGGCCTGAAGCACGGTAACCGGAGTGAGCACTCCGTCTTCGTTGAAGATCTGAGTCATTCCGACTTTTGTAGCTAAGATAGCTTTCTTCATTCTTACGTTTCCTCCTGTTCTCTCTACAGCGGAATACCTTCTTTTAAGGAATTCATTCTAGCCGCAGGAATTATTTGTTTTTCATTTTAATATCAACATACACACCTGCAGGCATCTCAAGGCGGGACAGTGCGTCAACCGTCTTCTGCGTCGGTGCGATGATGTCGATCAGTCTCTTGTGAGTTCTCTGCTCGAACTGCTCTCTGGAATCTTTGTATTTGTGTACTGCACGAAGAATAGTTACTACTTCCTTCTTAGTCGGCAGCGGCACCGGTCCGCTCACCTTAGATCCCGTTTTCTTTACCGTCTCGATAATTTTCTTGGCGGATGCATCGATCAGCTGATGATCATATGCTTTCATTGTGATTCTCATTACTTGACTTGCCATAAAAAAAGTCGCCTCCTTATTCGTACTTTAGACTACCAGTACGACAAGCGGTGACTGTACACTCATCCGTGCGTATCACGTGGATACTCACACGATTTTTACCTCTTACACAAGAAGTTCTTTACTTGTACAGTGACTTGTCGCCAGTTTGCTAACTTGACATTCGCTCCACGGAAAACCCACATGTATATTGCTATGTGGCAACCTCGCGCTTCATTGCTATCATGTCACAACATGAATTAGTATATAGGAAAATGCTTGATTTGGCAAGACTTTTTTGAAATATATGCGAAATATTTTTTTATGAAATTTAATGAAATATGCGCATCTGAATTGTGCAACTTGTACACAACCCAGTTGCGCCGTTTTTTCCTTCCTAGCAGCCTTATTTATAGAAGCAACCCATTCTTTCCGGACGGATATCTTCTTTTATATATCTGGCGTTAAACTCCATGTTAATCTCACGGAGTTCTTTTTTTCCATCAATATAATCCTGATACATTTCTGCAAGTCCAGACATGCATCCATCACAATTCGCTTCGATGTTGCCAAGAGACTCTGCCACGATTTTTTCGCGTTCTTCTCGCGTTGTTTCTGCAATTAAGTATCCCATCGTTCTTCTCCTGTATATCTTTCTTCTATGCTTCCCACCGTCCGCTGGCACCGCAGGGCAGTACCAGTCCGCTCTCGGTTACCGGGAGACCCACTTCCTGGGAATCTACATGGCCGCCAAACTTTTTGAGTTCTGTTCCCAGCATATAAGACAGTACCGCAGGCTGAAGACCGGTTGTGTAGGAATTAATAAGGAAGAAAAGCGGATCATCACTTAAAATCTGGGTACACAGTTTCACCAATGGATGAATCGCATCCTCAATCTTCCAGATCTCACCTTTCGGTCCTCTTCCATAAGAAGGTGGATCCATAATAATCGCGTCATAATGATTGCCGCGGCGGATCTCCCTCTCTACGAATTTCTGGCAGTCATCCACCAGCCAGCGGATCGGTGCATCTTCCAATCCTGAGCTCTTCGCATTTTCCTTCGCCCATGCCACCATTCCTTTAGAAGCATCCACATGGGTAACCGAAGCACCTGCTGCCGCTGCTGCCAATGTTGCACCACCCGTATAAGCAAACAAGTTCAACACTTTGACCGGCCGCCCTGCATTCCGAATCTTCTCAGAGAACCAGTCCCAGTTTGCCGCCTGCTCCGGGAACAGTCCTGTATGCTTAAAGCTGAAGGGCTTCAGGTTAAAGGTGAGCTTCTTTCCGGATGGAAGGGCGTATCCAATCTCCCACTGCTTCGGCAGATCAAAGAACTCCCACTCACCACCGCCTTTGGCACTGCGATGATAATGTCCATTCATCTTTCTCCAACCCTTATGTTTCTTCGGCGTGTCCCAGATGACCTGAGGATCCGGACGCACCAGGAGATAGCCTCCCCAGCTTTCCAGCTTCTCACCTGCGGAACAGTCAATGACTTCGTAATCTTTCCAGTTATCTGCTATGAACATATATTTAAAACCTTTCTCTTCCTTATATATAATATAAATAATTATATCTGCTTTGCCCCCTCAGCACAAGACAGCACTAAAAATTCCGAGAATTTATGCATATTGTATACTTTTTTCGTATTATTCCATTTTTTATTACATATTTTTACAAATATTTCTCTTCTGTTTGTTGCATCTGCACACATAACTTGATATCATATTGATAAGAAAAATTGTAAGGGGGTTGTTTTATGAGACTAGGTTTTGTAGGCGCAGACCATGAGGTCACCGGAAGCTGTCACTATCTGGAAGCGTGTGGAAAACATATCCTTGTAGACTGTGGTCTGGAACAGGGCAAAGATATCTACGTGAATCAGGATATCCCAGTACCCATCAACCAGATTGATTATGTTCTGCTGACACATGCCCACATCGATCATTCGGGCCGTTTACCACTTTTATATAAGAACGGATTTCACGGAGATATTATTTCCACCTTCGCCACCAGCGATCTGTGCAGTATCATGCTCCGCGACAGTGCCCACATTCAGGAATTTGAGGCAGAATGGCGTAACCGGAAAGGAAAACGTGCCGGTTTGGAAGAATATGTACCCCTCTACACCATGGCTGATGCTCTCGGTGCCATCGGTCTCTTCCATCCCTGCGATTACGAGCAGAAAATCGAACTTTGCCCAGGTATCCATGTAAGATTTCGCGATGTCGGCCATCTTCTCGGTTCCTCCTCCATCGAGGTGTGGATTGAAGAAGATGGAGTGTCAAAAAAGATTGTTTTCTCCGGTGATATTGGAAATATCAATCAACCACTCATCAAGGACCCGATTCCTACGGACACTGCAGACTATGTGGTCATGGAATCCACTTATGGCGACCGTTATCACAATGCACCACCTGATTATGCAGCAGAACTGGCTTCTGTCATCAATACCACACTGAAGCGCGGAGGCAATCTGGTCATCCCGGCATTTGCAGTCGGCAGGACCCAGGAGCTCCTGTATTTTATCCGTGATATCAAAGAGCGGAAGCTTCTGGATTTTGATTTTCCTGTTTATGTGGACAGTCCTCTGGCCATTGAAGCGACTTCTATTTTTAATAAGAACTTTCAGTCCTGCTTTGACGATAATGCCATGGCACTCATCAATGCCGGTATCAGTCCGATCAGGTTCCCGAACCTTCATCTGGCAGTCTCCAGTGATGAGTCCAAGGCCATCAATTTTAATGCTGAGCCGAAGGTCATTATTTCCGCTTCCGGTATGTGCGAAGCCGGCCGTATCAAACACCACCTGAAGCATAATCTGTGGCGTCCGGAATGTACCGTCCTGATTGTAGGGTATCAGGCCTACAATACGCTAGGACGTTCCCTCATTGAAGGAGCCGAATACTGCAAGCTCTTCGGTGAGACGATCGAAATCAGAGCTGAGATCAAACAGCTTCAGGGTATCAGCGGCCACGCCGACAAAAACGGTCTGTTAAATTGGGTTAAGGCATTTTCACCCAAACCAAAAATGGTATTCGTCGTACACGGCGAAGATACGGTTTGTGATGATTTTACCACATGCCTCAATGAAGAATACCAGATTCCTGCTTTCGCTCCCTTCTCCGGTGCCCTGTTCGACCTTGCCACCGGCTTATGGATCAAGGAAGGTCTGAAGATTCCAGTATCTGCCGAGAAACCTGCTGCCAGACGCAAATCGGATATGTACACAAGGCTTATCGAAGCAGGCAAACGGCTTATGCAGGTCATTTACCACAACGAAGGCGGAGCCAACAAGGATCTCGCCAAATTTATCAGTCAGATCAATTCTCTCTGCGACAAATGGGATCGATGACAAATTTCTATACGTACACAAAACCGGGACAGACAAAACGTCTGCCCCGGTCTTATTATTTCTTATTTATAAGTCAGTCACAATTTTAATAAACAACAGCGTCAGCACCACAAGAATAATAGGCCTGATAATTTTTGATCCATTTTTCAGCACCATACCTGCTCCTGTATAATGTCCAGCAATACTGAATGCCGAAGCTGCCAGTCCCAGAACAAGCACTACCTGTCCACCATAGAGGAAGGTCACAAGAGAAGCAATATTAGAACTCAGATTCACAATCTTTGTATAGGCTGCCGCTTCCATGGATGTCATATGCGCAAGCCCCATAAATACCAGAATCAAAAAAGTTCCGGTTCCCGGTCCGTAAAATCCGTCATAACATCCTATAAAAAGTGAACCGATCCAGGTAATGATCATTTCTTTCCGTTCTTCCAATCGATTCTCTTTTTCGGTGATCAGAGAATTTTTCCGAAATACGAAAAAGGCAACGACCGGAAGCACAATCATCAGTACATGTTTCAAAATCCGCTCATCCGTCAGCATGGTCAGTCTGGTTCCGATATAGGAGCCTGTCAGTGCGCAAAGTACTGCCGGAATTGCCAGTTTCCAGCGGATTACCGTATTGCGGCACAGCCGGATAGTTGAAATCAATGTGCCGGACGCAGAAGACATTTTATTCGTTGCCAGTGCATGGTGTACCGGAACCCCTGCCAGAAAATAGGCCGGAAGGGAAATCAGTCCACCGCCTCCTCCAATGGCATCTACAAAGCCCGCCAAAAATACCAGCGGGCATACAATCAGAAACATACTCCAAGTTAATTCCATCTTTTGTTACTCTCCTCATTCTACAATCTGCAGATAACTGCTGATACAATACAATGTCTGGCCATTGTATTCCACACGGGACCAGCCCATGTCAGATATGCCCGTCCTTACAATCACCTCACCATTGTGGAGTTGAACAATCACTTCTGATGGTTCTTCCACACTAGGTCTGTTTCTAAGGTTCGTTACATCTTTCGCTGTCACCTGCTCACTGACCGCAGTAAATTTTGTTTTAAATCCATCATCTGCCGCTTTCGCCGGCGTCTTGTAGGATAAATCTGTTGTCAAATAACTGGACACCGCATACAGACGCTGTCCATCGTATTCCACACGGGACCAGCCATTATTGCCAATTCCCGTCCGGGTAGCTGTCTCTCCGTTCTGCAGTTTTACTACCACATTACTGTCATCCGTCTGCTCCATAGTACTGCGTAGATTCGTTACGTCCTTGGAAGTCACCTGTTCCTCTACTTCTTCAAACGTTACACCCACCTCCGGATCCGCTTCCACATGTTCCGCAGTCCCCTCCTGCTGTGCGAATGCTGTATTACTGTATCCAAAGTAGGCCATATCCAGATCCACGTAAGCATCTACTCCCGGAACACTTCCCTGATTGGTATATTGCCACATGACATAGGATCCGTCATAATCTGGCCGGTCGGCACCGGTCAGTCCATATCTGGCTACCCAGATCCGGTATTTCAATTCCAGCTCATCCGTCAGCCACAGGCTATTCTCTGCCAGTTCATTTTTTGCCGCATAAAACATTCCTGTATATCCCTGCGCTTCCAACTCATCCAGAAATGTCTGCGCCAGATTTGACCGTTCCTCTATACTCAAGCCATACTGCCTGCTGCCCGCATTTTGAAAACCTTCACAGTTGTAGGCCACCGGGTACGTAATCGGATATCCCCCCAGTAAATTCGCAGTCCATGCCGCCTCTTCCCGAGCTTCCTCTTCCGTCACAGCTGTTGAGAAAAAATAAGCGCCAAGTTTGATTCCGTTGGCATCTGCTTCCTGCAAATTATATCTGGCACAGGCATCCTCCCGGATCTCTCCGTTTCCCAGAGAACGATAGCCTACACGGACCATCACAAAATCAATGCCGGACTCTGCCACCTTTTCCCAATCAATGGTTCCCTGAAACTCAGACACATCCATTCCGACTGTAATCTCATCTGTCTCCCCGGCAATCTCCTTCACCGTACTAACCGTTACTTTCGCGCCGTCTTCTTCCGGCTGATAAAGTGCTTCCGGATCCGTTCCGTCACCTGAAGTCTCTGCCGGATACTGTTCTGCATCTATCGTTCCGGGAGTCTCCCTATCCTGCTGCCCGGTATGTGCGCTTCCTCCGAAAAAAAGCCAGAACGCCACCAGCAGAATAACCACTGCCAGCAGCGTCAAGCATAAGGAGGCCAGCAAAACTTTCGTTTTTTCCGTTTGCCTTCTCCTTTTCCCCTTCAATTATGTCACCCCTGTTTTTCTCTCAGATATTTCATATAATCAAATACCATCATGGCAATCTTAAAGGTCATGGCATCCTCAAATTTCCGAATATCAAGACCAATGGTCTTTTGCAGTTTTTCCAGGCGATATACCAGTGTATTTCTATGGACAAACAGCTGACGGCTGGTCTCTGACAGATTCAGGTCATTCTCCATAAACTGATAAACCGTCGTCAACACTTCTTCATCCAGGCTCTCCGGATTGTAGTCACCAAACACTTCCTTCAAAAACATCTCGCAGAGTGGAATAGGCAGCTGATAAATCAGACGGCCAATTCCCAGTTCCTCATAGACAATCACGTTTTTGGTATCGAAAAAGATCTCTGCCACTGCCAATGCCATTTTAGCTTCCTTATAGGAACGTGAAACCTCTTTCAAAGAAAGCGCAATGGTTCCGCACGCACTGCGAATGCGGCAGCCGGTCTCTGCTCCCACAGTATCAGACAGCAGCCGCGCCAGCTCTTCAATATCTTTTTCTGCTTCATGCTCTTCCAGTCTTCGTACCACAACAACAGAATCTTCTTCCATAGGAACAATAAAATCCAGACTCCGGTTTGACAGCAGGTTCTTTACAATGTTCTGAATCCGGAACACCTCGCATTCCTTTCCTTCTACCAGCAGCACTGCCCAGCGGCATTCCGGTCCAATATGCATTTGTTTTGCATAGCTTAAAATATCAACCGGGAGCAGATTATCCAGCAGCAGATTATGGATGAACTGATTTCGATCCTCACGGTTATAGCCAATCTCCAAAATCCGCTCCAGCTGTCTCACTGCCAGCTGACCCATGGGATAAATATCCTTGCTGTCTCCGCTGACTGATAACACATATTCGTTCTCCTGTCCCCCTACTTTGAACAGATACCTGCTTCCCAGTGCCTGCATATCAGCTGCAGATCCGCAAAAAGTCGTGATCACTCCCGCCTCCGGTGCTTCATCCTCTTCACCAGCTATACAGGCGCCATTGCAATCGTATAATGCCATATTCAGACGCACAATATCAGAAAAATCTTCCAGGCAGCCCTGAAGTAATCGATTCGAAATCATAATGTTCCTCCTAACTCTATCCTTATAGACATACATCCTTTTTTCTATACAAAAGAATACCATCCCACGACTGCCCCTGCAAGAAAAATATCGAAAAAACCGTGTACTTGTCGCATTTTCGGATTTATGGTATGGTAGTAAGCAGGAAAAATAAGTCTGAAGAAAAGTGAGTAACGTCTATGAATAAAAAAGAAACCCTTGAAATCCGAAAACAGTTCACGAACGAGAACTGCGCTATTACCCGTATCTGCGGATGCTATGTAGATGCTGAAAAGCAGATCCGTACCGAACTAAAAGAAGCCTTTCTCTCCCTCCCGGAAGAAGAGATTTTCAAATATTTTGAAATTTTCCGTAAAACTTTATCCGGAACGATCGGTAAAAATCTTCTAAATATGGATTTTCCGCTGGCTCAGGAAATGCCGGACGGAACCCAAAGCTGGCTTCTAAAGCTTCGTGACAGCCGTCTCACTGACGATGTCATGCTGGAAGAATTCTATGAGAAAATCATTAATCATTATGCTTATGGAGAAAACTACTATATCATCCTCATTCATGCCGCTTATGATATTCCGAAAAAAGCAGAAGACGGCATGGAAATGTTTGATGCTTCCGACGATACCTATGAATATCTTATGTGCAGTATCTGTCCGGTCAAACTGGACAAAGCCGGACTCTGCTACAATGCAGAAAAAAACAGTATTGAAGATCGTTCCCGGGACTGGATCGTACAGGCTCCTGATGCCGGATTCCTGTTTCCTGCCTTTAACGATCGGAACACTGACCTGCATAGTATGCTCTACTATACTCGGAACCCGGAAATTCTTCAGCCAGCACTTTTAGAAGAAGTCTTTGGCTGTCAGACTCCTCTGTCAGCCAAAGGCCAGAAAGAAACATTTCAGGAATTAGTAACTGAAACCCTCGGAAACACCTGTGATTATGAAACCGTCGTTAATATCCACGAAAATCTCAACGAATTAATCGAAGAGAAAAAAGATCTTCCGGAGCCACCGACTTTGAGCAAACCTGAAGTTCGCGAATTGCTTTCCAGAAGTGGTGCATCAGAAGAATCTCTTGAGCATTTTGAGGAGCATTACAATGAAACTGCAGGCGACAAAACCGAGTTTCTCGCTACCAATCTGACAAGTTCCAAAACCATGGAAGTGAAAACTCCGGATGTCATCGTAAAAGTAAGTCCGGAAAAAGCAGCTCTTCTGGAAACCCGCGTGATCGATGGGCATTCTTACCTGCTCATTCAGATTGATGACCAGATTGAAGTAAACGGTGTCCCCATCAGGGCCGCTCTTTCTGCCAGTTCTACTGAGCAGGCTGAGCAAATTGAGCAAAATGAATACTAAATTGGTATGACGAATTTTTAAGCACATCTGACAATTTTCAGACCGGAACAGAGAAAAATCTGCTCCGGTCTTCTTTTTTCAAATTTCAAAATATAAATTTGACGAATAATAGTTTTTGGATTGATATTTTTTTGACAATTTGTTAATTGATATTTTTTTAACGATAGCATATACTAACATCAGAAATGAAACAGAACTTAATTTTCTCCAAGGAGGTTATATATCATGAAAGTTATTTTTTTTGATTCCAAAGCCTATGACAAAGAGTCCTTTACCAAAGAACTGGTAAACTATCCTGACATTGAAGTAAAATTTTTAAAAACTGAGCTGACCCCATTCACCGCCGAACTGGCACATGGATATGACGCGGTATGTGCTTTCGTGAGTGCTGATATCAGCAACGATACCATCGAGGTTCTGAATATGTGCGGCGTAAAACTGATTCTTCTCCGCTGCGCTGGTTTCAACAATGTTGAAATGGAAACCGCAAAGAAATTCGGAATCCGTGTTTTCCGTGTACCCGGGTATTCTCCTGAAGCAGTTGCTGAGCATGCTATGGCTCTGGCTCTGGCAGTCAACCGCCATCTGCACAAAGCATATGTGAAAGTCCGTGAAAATGACTTCAGTCTGAACGGTCTTATGGGAATTAATTTCCATGGTAAAACTGCCGGTATTATCGGAACCGGTAAAATCGGTGCTGCTATGGCAAGAATCTGCCATGGTTTCGGAATGAAAATCATTGCTTATGATGTGTTTGAGAATCCGTCCATCAAAGATTTCACTACCTATGTAACGTTGGATGAACTGCTTGCTCAGAGTGACCTGATCTCCCTTCATTGTCCGCTGATGGACAACACCTATCACCTGATTAATCGTGAGACCATTGCAAAAATGAAAGATGGCGTTATTCTGGTTAATACCTCCAGAGGTGCTCTGGTTAAAACGGATGATCTAATCGAAGGTATCCGTGCGCATAAATTCTTCGGTGTTGGCCTTGATGTATATGAGGAAGAGACTCCGAACGTATTCGAGGATCGTTCTGATGAAATTCTGGAGCATTCTGTTACTGCACGACTGTTGTCCTTCCCGAACGTGATGATCACATCCCATCAGGGATTCTTTACTCACGAAGCGCTGGGAGCTATCGCACAGACCACTCTGGAAAATATCCGCTGCTTCGAACGAGGTGAGGAATCTCCAAACGAAGTAAAATAAATTTACACCGAAAAGGACCCTGCATAAAATACAGGGTCCTTATTTTTTCACTTATTTAACAGCAATTGCTTCTACTTCACAGAGAACTCCCTTCGGAAGATCTTTCACTGCCACACAGCTTCTTGCCGGTTTAGAGACAAAATATTTTGCATATACTTCATTGAATGCTGCGAAATCTGCGATCTCTGCCAAAAAACAAGTCGTCTTCACAACTTTTTCATAGCCGCTTCCTGCTGCTTTTAGAATCTCTCCTACATTCTTACAGCTCTGCTCAGCCTGAGCAGCAATTCCCTCTGCAATATTTCCTGTTGCCGGATCTACCGGGATCTGGCCAGATGTAAAAATCATTCCATTTACTTCATATCCCTGGGAATATGGCCCAATTGCACCTGGTGCTTTTTCAGTTGCGATGATATTCATGGATTTCTCCTCCTGTATTTACAAATTTTCTTCATTTTACCCCAGAGGAGACAAATGTGCAACCCTTGCATCCATCTCTTCTTTTTATTATACTGGTAGCAGCTGATCATTAAAAAGTATAAAAGGGTCTTTTATGAAAAAATATTTAATATATGTTACTGCAATTTTGCTGTTTGTTGGATGCGGCAAAAACTCTCCCGAACCCATTACGCAGCAGCCGCCTCAATCCTGGCAGGATTATCAACTAAGACAATCCCATTCTTCTCCTAATGATACCATGTCAGAACAGTTGGCAGAAACTGCACCTATATCCAGTTCTGAGTCTATGGAACAGATGAAGGAAATCACCTCCCAGCTTTTCACTCCGGATATGTCTGATTATGACAAGGTCTTTGTCATTCATCATTATCTGGTATCCACTGTTGCCTATGATTATGATAATCTGCAGACAGATACACTTCCTGATTCTGTCTTTACCGCCGAGGGTGCTTTACTCGATCATCGGGCCGTCTGTGAAGGATATGCCAGGGCATTTTCCTGGCTTTGTGAACAAGCCGGATTGGAAGAATTGATGATTTCCGGAACAGCAGATAATGGAAGCGGCTCTATCTCTCATGCCTGGAATCAGGTAAAGGTAGATGATATCTGGTATAACATCGATGTTACCTGGGATGATCCACTAGTGGAAGGGCAGATAGTTACTGACGGTTCTAATATCGTCTATGATTATTTTCTGGTTCCGGATAGCGTCATCGCTGAAAATCATTGGGCAGAAATGCCAGCAAATCGTAATCTCTGTACCGATGACCGATACCTTGCCTCCAACCGTCAGCTTACCATTGCCCCTTATCTGACCGAACCATATTTCTTTCCTTCAGAAGACGCTGAGATTCAGAAACTGGCTTACTCCTGTCTGAATTCTGACTTATCAGAATTTCAGCTGGTATTTGATGCACCTGATACAGAGGCGCAAAACAAAATAGACCTGGTATTGAATGCAACTCAGGCTGCTATGGAACAATTATCACTTTACGGACATATCTCTGCAAAAGCAACCTATGGCATTGCTGATTATATTTTAGTTACAGTAACAATCACGCCAGACTAATCGTATAAAAAATGTGAGCAGATCGCTGCAATTGATCATGCTCACATTCTCTTTTTCAATCTATAATATCATTCTGAAATCTTGATAGATGCTCGTACGGAAGAATCAGTCTTCCACGGAACAACCCACATCCATCATTTACAAGACTATTATTAATGGCAGAAAACATATTCACATCCAATTCTGCCAACTGTAATTTCAAAAGCTTCATGCCCCGCTCGTAAGCATCATCAAAATAGCTGCACTCTCCAACCGGAATCAACTTTCTTCTTGCACGTTCTTTTTCCTGTTCCTTCTCATAACCACGGTGATTAGCTGCCCCGATCTCGGCAATATCATCCATAGACTTTGTCCTGATCTGTACCTCAGTATAACAGTGGGCACTATTATCATAGAAAGTAATGTGCAGAGACTGATAACCACTGGGGCTCTGACCACAGACATAATCTCTGTAATAAGGTTTTACTTCATCCAGCAGAAAAGAACTTGTACTTTCCTTAACTCCTTTTGCATGCTCAGGAATAAATCCATGCTCCTCAAGAAATTGGGGAAGTACATTGGCAATGTCATACAGATACCTTAACTCCTGACTTTCCCGATCCTCTCCATGACGCAGATGACATCTCGGCATAGAGATTACAATGCGGTATGCAATCAAATCCCGGAAGCAGCTGAGTCGTCCTTTCAATTCTTCTAACGTTGGATAAGTGCCGGACTCCTTATAATGATCATAGATAGTTTCTACAATATAGCCGTTAAACTTTTCTTCTGCCCGGATCAAGGATTTGATCCTTCCTTTAAACGTAAATGCCAGAAATGGATATTCTTTGGCCATATACTTATAGAACTCCCGCATTTTTTGAGACTGTGCCGTCAGGAAATCGTTATGCTCCAGCAGTTCTTTAATCTGAAGTAGAAAATCACTGTGAAGCAGATCAATCTCATTATTCTGTTTTTGTGATTCTATCCGTAGATCTCTGCTGTAGTTCTGTAAAATCTTTAGTACCGTATCCCCGGAATACAAATAATCATTTAATGTAATCATCGTGTTTGCTATCTACTTAACGTAGTCATAAAAAAAACTGCCGCATCAGCGACAGTCCGTTCATCATGTGCCTTCAAAATCGCATACAGTCAATACTTTTTTCTTTCCAAAACCTTACACCTTAAACCTCTTGGTTAAGCCCTCGACCTATTAGTAACAGTCAGCTTCACGCATTACTGCGCTTCCACCTCTGCCCTATCTACCTCGTCGTCTTCAAGGGGTCTTACTAGCTTGTGCTATGGGATATCTCATCTTGAGGGGGGCTTCACGCTTAGATGCCTTCAGCGTTTATCCCTTCCCGACTTGGCTACTCGGCCATGCTCCTGGCGGAACAACCGATACACCAGAGGTCAGTCCATCCCGGTCCTCTCGTACTAAGGACAGCTCCTCTCAAATATCCTACGCCCACGCCGGATAGGGACCGAACTGTCTCACGACGTTCTGAACCCAGCTCGCGTACCGCTTTAATGGGCGAACAGCCCAACCCTTGGGACCTACTACAGCCCCAGGATGCGATGAGCCGACATCGAGGTGCCAAACCACTCCGTCGATGTGAACTCTTGGGAGTGATAAGCCTGTTATCCCCAGGGTAGCTTTTATCCGTTGAGCGATGGCATTCCCACTTAATACCACCGGATCACTAAGCCCTACTTTCGTACCTGCTCCACCCGTCGGTGTCACAGTCAAGCTCCCTTCTGCCTTTGCACTCTGCGAATGGTTTCCAACCATTCTGAGGGAACCTTTGGGCGCCTCCGATACCCTTTCGGAGGCGACCGCCCCAGTCAAACTCCCCGCCTGGCATTGTCCACTGCCCGGATCACGGGCAAATGTTAGAAATCCAATACTGCAAGGGTGGTATCCCAACATTGACTCCATGGCAACTGGCGTCACCATCTCTCAGTCTCCCACCTATCCTGTACATGCAATACCGAATCCCAGTACCAAGCTGGAGTAAAGCTCCATGGGGTCTTTCCGTCCTGGCGCGGGTAACCAGCATCTTCACTGGTACTTCAATTTCACCGGATGCATTGTCGAGACAGTGCTCAAATCATTACGCCTTTCGTGCGGGTCGGAACTTACCCGACAAGGAATTTCGCTACCTTAGGACCGTTATAGTTACGGCCGCCGTTTACTGGGGCTTAAATTCAAAGCTTCGCTTGCGCTAACCTCTCCTCTTAACCTTCCAGCACCGGGCAGGCGTCAGCCCATATACTTCACCTTTCGGTTTTGCATAGACCTGTGTTTTTGCTAAACAGTTGCTTGAGCCATTTCACTGCGGCCCTGCTTTCACAGGGCACCCCTTCTCCCGAAGTTACGGGGTCATTTTGCCGAGTTCCTTAACAATGCTTCTTCCGTCGGCCTTAGGATTCTCTCCTCATCCACCTGTGTCGGTTTACGGTACGGGTACTGTACAAACAATAGCGGCTTTTCTTGACAGCTGGCTCACACAATTCGCTACTAAATTTCGCTATGCATCACGCCTTCGGATTGCTACACGGATTTGCCAATGTAACTCCTACCTCGCTTGCCCCGGTATTTCCATTCCCGGGATGTGCTCTCCCTCTGTGTCCCCACAGTTCTGTTATACAGCAGTACAGGAATCTCAACCTGTTATCCATCGACTACGTCTTTCGACCTCGCCTTAGGCCCCGACTTACCCAGAGCAGATCAGCTTTACTCTGGAAACCTTAGATATTCGGCCGAGAGGATTCTCACCTCTCTCTCGCTACTCATTCCGGCATTCTCTCTTCTTATCAGTCCACAGCTCCTTACGGTACTGCTTCATCCCTTTAAGAATGCTCCTCTACCAATTAACATCAGTTAATTCCACAGCTTCGGTGTCGTGTTTTAGCCCCGGACATTTTCGGCGCAGGACCTCTCGACCAGTGAGCTATTACGCACTCTTTGAATGTATGGCTGCTTCTGAGCCAACATCCTGGTTGTCTTTGAAATCCCACATCCTTTTCCACTTAACACGCACTTTGGGACCTTAGCTGGTGGTCTGGGCTCTTTCCCTTTTGACTACCCAACTTATCTCGTGCAGTCTGACTCCCGGTCATCATCTGGCTGGCATTCGGAGTTTGATATTCTTCGGTAAGCTTTGACGCCCCCTAGGAAATTCAGTGCTCTACCTCCAGCAGACTAAACCGAGGCTAGCCCTAAAGCTATTTCGAGGAGAACCAGCTATCTCCGGGTTCGATTGGAATTTCTCCCCTACCCACACCTCATCGCCACCCTTTTCAACGGATGTGCGTTCGGTCCTCCATTGCCTTTTACGGCAACTTCAACCTGGACATGGGTAGATCACCCGGTTTCGGGTCTACTCTGACTGACTATAAACGCCCTATTAAGACTTGGTTTCCCTTCGGCTCCGGACCTAAAGTCCTTAACCTCGCCAGCCAGCGTAACTCGCCGGACCGTTCTACAAAAAGTACGCGGTTGTACATATAAAGTACTTCCACAGCTTGTAAACACAGGGTTTCAGGTTCTCTTTCACTCCCCTCCCGGGGTTCTTTTCACCGTTCCTTCACAGTACTATGCGCTATCGGTCACTAAGTAGTATTTAGGCTTACGGGGTGGTCCCCGCGCGTTCCCACAAGGTTTCTCGTGTCTCGTGGTACTCTGGATACCGCCATGTCAGATTTCCTTTCATGTACGGGGCTTTCACCCTCTGTGGCAGGCTTTCCCAAAACCTTTCCATTAGAATCTCTGAATCAATTACGCGGTCCGAACCCCGGCATGCACGCACGCCGGTTTGGCCTCTTTCCATTTCGCTCGCCGCTACTTTGGAAATCACATGTTGTTTTCTTTTCCTCCGGCTACTTAGATGTTTCAGTTCACCGGGTTCCCGACGCATGGCTATGTATTCACCATACGACGACTGAGGTTTGCTCAGCCAGGTTTCCCCATTCAGACATCTCCGGATCATAGGATATTTGCTCCTCCCCGAAGCTTTTCGCAGCTTATCACGTCTTTCATCGGCTCTTAGTGCCAAGGCATCCACCCTGCGCTCTTTATAGCTTAACCAACTTTACCATTCATATAGCGTTATGAACGTTGGTTTTAGGTTCGTTTGTGTTCACAAACATTTTTGGTTTTTTCTCGGATGTCTTGTATCTTTTGTGTTAAAGATATTTTGTATTTAACCATATGCAATTTTCAAGGTACATAGTAGAATGCGATGTTTCTGCATTCTAATGGAGATGGAGGGATTCGAACCCTTGACCCCCTGCTTGCAAGGCAGGTGCTCTCCCAACTGAGCTACACCCCCATTAAATCTGGCAGCCACCTGCTCTCCCATGCCGTCTCCAGCATAGTACCATCGGCCGCTTAGGTCTTAACCATCGTGTTCGGGATGGGAACGGGTGTGTCCCCTAAGCGCATCACCACCAGAAAGGTGTTCCATATTGATTTGTCTTATCCAATCAACCTGGATAATTAAACAGTGCTTCTCATTTCTTCTACTTCTTCTTCCTTAGAAAGGAGGTGATCCAGCCGCACCTTCCGATACGGCTACCTTGTTACGACTTCACCCCAGTTATCAGTCCCGCCTTCGGCAGCTCCCTCCTTACGGTTGGGTCACTGACTTCGGGCGTTACCAACTCCCATGGTGTGACGGGCGGTGTGTACAAGACCCGGGAACGTATTCACCGCGACATTCTGATTCGCGATTACTAGCGATTCCAGCTTCATGTAGTCGAGTTGCAGACTACAATCCGAACTGAGACGTTATTTTTGAGATTTGCTTAAGCTCACACTCTCGCTTCCCTTTGTTTACGCCATTGTAGCACGTGTGTAGCCCAAGTCATAAGGGGCATGATGATTTGACGTCATCCCCACCTTCCTCCAGGTTATCCCTGGCAGTCTCTCCAGAGTGCCCATCCTAAATGCTGGCTACTGAAGATAAGGGTTGCGCTCGTTGCGGGACTTAACCCAACATCTCACGACACGAGCTGACGACAACCATGCACCACCTGTCACCGATGCTCCGAAGAGAAGGTCCCATTACAGACCGGTCATCGGGATGTCAAGACTTGGTAAGGTTCTTCGCGTTGCTTCGAATTAAACCACATGCTCCACCGCTTGTGCGGGTCCCCGTCAATTCCTTTGAGTTTCATTCTTGCGAACGTACTCCCCAGGTGGAATACTTATTGCGTTTGCGGCGGCACCGAAGAGCTGTGCTCCCCGACACCTAGTATTCATCGTTTACGGCGTGGACTACCAGGGTATCTAATCCTGTTTGCTCCCCACGCTTTCGAGCCTCAACGTCAGTTACTGTCCAGTAAGCCGCCTTCGCCACTGGTGTTCCTCCTAATATCTACGCATTTCACCGCTACACTAGGAATTCCGCTTACCTCTCCAGCACTCTAGTTAAACAGTTTCAAAAGCAGTCCCGGGGTTGAGCCCCAGCCTTTCACTTCTGACTTGCTTAACCGTCTACGCTCCCTTTACACCCAGTAAATCCGGATAACGCTTGCCCCCTACGTATTACCGCGGCTGCTGGCACGTAGTTAGCCGGGGCTTCTTAGTCAGGTACCGTCATTTTCTTCCCTGCTGATAGAGCTTTACATACCGAAATACTTCTTCACTCACGCGGCGTCGCTGCATCAGGGTTTCCCCCATTGTGCAATATTCCCCACTGCTGCCTCCCGTAGGAGTTTGGGCCGTGTCTCAGTCCCAATGTGGCCGTTCACCCTCTCAGGCCGGCTATGGATCGTCGCCTTGGTAGGCCGTTACCCTGCCAACTAGCTAATCCAACGCGGGTCCATCTCACACCGATAAATCTTTTCCGTCCGGGCCATGCGGCCCTAGCGGGTTATGCGGTATTAGCGGTCGTTTCCAACTGTTATCCCCCTGTGTGAGGCAGGTTACCCACGCGTTACTCACCCGTCCGCCACTAAGTCACAAGAGAAATCTTCCGAAGAATCAATCTCTAGCGCTTCGTTCGACTTGCATGTGTTAAGCACGCCGCCAGCGTTCATCCTGAGCCAGGATCAAACTCTCGATTAAAGTTTGTTCCGTTCAGAACAACACTTGGCTGTTCTATCCGTTACTGTTTTTTAGGTTGCTTTTGACTTATATAAGTTAAAGCTGTTCGTTTAAAAATCTTAAAAGAATTTTCGAAGATCTTTAAAGCACTATTTAATTATCAAGGTTCATTGTTTATCTTGTTGCCCCAACAGCAACTCTGATATATTATCACATCTACCAGATCTTGTCAACAACTTTTTTAACTTTTTTTGAAAAGTTTTCATTGTAACAGATCTTTCGAAGTTCTGTGTTGATCGCTCTCGCAATCAGCTCAGTTATAATACCAAATGTTTCCGCAGATGTCAACACCTTTTTTCAATTTTTTTCATTTTTCTTGTATTTTCTTTTTCACGGCAAAACATGGGCAAAAAGGCAGCTTCTTCACGGAGCTGCCTTTTGGTGCCTTTTTAAAAATATGTATAGTTCTTCGGTTTCTGGCTCCAGCCAATGGCATTTTGTATATCCTGTGCATATGCCGTGTCGCTGCACTGCATCCGCCCTGTCCATAAGAACGCTTCCAGCGGGATAGCTCCTATCACCAGGGAAGACAAGTCTGCAATATTCGTCTTCAATGTCACATCTGCACGCTGTCCGCTTACCAGTTTCACTTCTTTATCTTTGATATAAAGCTGTACCTTCTTATCATTCGATTCCATAAAACTGTCTTCCACCTGCAGCTCCAGTGTGAACTCTCTGCTCACTGGTTTGTCGCAGTGGTTCTGCTGCCGGAAATAGTCATCCAGATCCAGGATGCGGAACATAAAGCCCATGATTTTCCGTCCTGTCTCCTGAATAGCGCCGTCATAGGCACGGTTCTCTCCGCTGTCCGGATTCGTGAACAGCATATGGAAATACTCTTCATATGTATAAATGCGTACCCGCTCGATCTGATCCGTCTGAGATGCAAAAAAAGTCAGAAACTGCTTCATAGTCTCCATATCTTCACAGATAATCTCGCGGACAGCCAAATCATGGTACATATCCGTATAATGATCCACTTCCACAAAATCAAAGGTCAGATAACCCGTAATCCTTCCATTTCTTCTGCAGACCACCACATAGGGCTCATCAAAAATCCGGTGTTTGTCCATAAAGGAGTGAATCGTAGCTCCGTGCGTCTTTCTGGCATACTGCCGATAGAACTCCAGAATCTCTTCCTCATCCTCCGGTTTTGCATAGGCAAGCCCTGACTTATCTCCATAAGAACGAATATACTGCGGACGCGGTGAATACATCACCTGTTCTGTACAGTATCCGTATCCCATCTTATGATAAAATGCAGGATTAAAAGGATGCAGCGCCCCTACCGCTGTTCCCGTCTGTGCAAATACCCCCATTTGCACACGGAGAAGGTTCTTCGCAACATGCTCCTTTTTATGCAGAAAACTGGTGGAAACATAAGCTGGCGCTCCCATTTTCATCATTTTTCCACGCACGTTCATCTCAAAATCCATCATGAGAAGAGAACCGATCATAGTTCCATCCTCATCAAAACATCCCAGGTACCGTCCCTCATCTGGATGTACCAGCTCCCCCGGCATATTATCAAGCAATGCCTGCGGTGTTTTAGACGGAAATGCTGTCTGTACATTTCTTGCAAGCTGCTGTACTTCTTCCGGTTTTACAAAACGAATCTCCATCTTTTATCCCCTCCATAAATATATCCCCATTATATCCGTTTTTTTGTATAAAGTAAACCACGGAATATTCTGGAAAATAATCATGTTGCATAATTTCCACAAAATATTTATACTAAAATCAAATTTATACCTATAAGGTATCAACGGAGGCGCACTTCATGGAATTACGGCACATTCGTTATTTTAAAGCGGTCGCAGAAGAGCTGAATTTTACAAGAGCAGCTGAAAAATTAAATATTGCCCAGCCCCCCTTAAGCCGACAGATTCAGGATCTGGAGCAGGATCTGGGAACAAAACTTTTTATAAGAAATCCTCACAAAATCCTTCTGACCCACGAAGGAGAACTCTTTCTCCAATATGCCAATCAGATTCTGGACCTGGTAAACCGGTCAGCAGAAGAAGTACGAGAAGTAAAAGAAGGATTACAGGGAACCCTTTATATTGCATCTGTCGAAGGCTATGGTCCCCAGTTTTTTGCCGAAACGATTTCTTCTTTTCAAAAGAAATATCCCCATGTTCAATACAACCTCTGGAACGGAAATTCTGATGATGTCAATGCACGTGTTTCCAAAGGTCTGTGTGAAATTGCCATGATCACTGCCCCTTACAACAAAGAGGGCTTCGAGGTTCTTCCCGTTCACCAGGAACCATGGGTTGCTATTTTCCCACATGATCATCCTTTAGCAAGCAATGCGGACAAACCCCTTACGCCAGAGGAACTCCTTCCATATGAACTGCTGATTCCATCCCGGGAATCCAGGAAAAGTGAGATTGACCGTTGGTTTTCCCATACAGGAAAAGCGCCCGTCATACGGGGACGAATCGCCCATATGATGAACGCTTATGAGTTAAGCAGGCACGGAGTCGGTGTTGCCATCTACCCGGCCTCTATTTCCCATATGATCAAGAATAATGAAATATGTATTCGTCAGATCGATCACCCTGATGCATTTGCTTCCTATGCGCTGATCTGGCTGAGAAATCATCAGCTGTCACGTACTGCTGAAATCTTCATCGAACACGTAAAACATCAGTCTTTAAAACCATCCCACACCGGTTTACCCGGATAGATCTTCGCTTCCTCTTCTCCGCGAAGTACCCGGAGTGCACCAAATGCCATGGCCTCCTGCTCGAATTCACCCGGGTAGGAAGTCACCGGTGCGATCCAACCACAGCTTTCACGGATCTTTTCTTCCACCTCCGGGAAGCGCAGCAGTCCGCCAGTCAGTACGATTCCATCTACTTTTCCCTGCAATACGGTACTCATAGAACCAATATATTTGATTACCTGATAGATCATGGCATTCCAGACACGAGTGGCTTTCCTGTCGCCTTCCTCCACCATTTTGTGGATGGCATCCGAATTGGAGGTTCCAAAATAGCTGCTCAAGCCACCGGTCTGACTGCAGAGGGATTTCATCTCTGCCTGTGTCTTATCCCAGAAATAACGAGTAATGTCCGTCACCGCCATAGTTCCCATTCTGGTTGGGGTAAACGGTCCTTCTCCTCCGCCTGCGTCATTTCCATCAATCATTTTTCCTTTTTTATGAGCGGTAATAGAGATTCCGCCGTCAATATGGCAAACGATGAAATTACAGTCTTCGTATTTTTTTCCAAGGCTGAGGGCATGTCTTCTGGCTGTCTCTTTCAAATTCAGCGCATGGCAGACGGCACGGCGATAAACGCCATCCACTCCGGTCACACGGGCCAGGTCACAGAGTTCATCTACAATAGGCGGATTCATCATAATCATGATACCGCCATATTTTTTGTGAAGTACATCTGCCATCTGCACACCCAGCATAGAGGAATGATAAAGCCCACCCTTTGCAGCCTTAGTATCCTGAATCAGGCGGTCATCGATTTTGTAAATACCGCCTTCCACAGAATAGCATCCGCCGCCTCTTCCAACTATCGCATCCACCCCGGTCAGGTCAATGTTTCCATCTTTCAAAAACTTGTCAACCACTTCCATTCGGTAGTCCAACTGGTCATTGATGGTCGGAAACTTCTTAAGCACTGATGAATCATGAAATACGTCTTCGGTAAATAAGCAGGTTTCATTTTCAAACATCGAAAGTTTTGTTGATGTAGATCCTGGATTGATCACCAGAATCCTGTATATCTTATCCATTTTTGCACTCCTTATTCTGTGTTACTCTTTTCTCGTCAGCAGTACCACAGTCTCGCACTTCTCAGTAAACGGGAACATGTCCACCGGCTGAATTGCCTCCACCTTATAATCTTTCTTCAACGTTTTTAAATCTCTGGCCTGGGTTTCCGGTTCGCAGGAGATATAGACAATCTTCTTCGGGCGAATCACCAGCAGGGATTTTAAAAATTCCGGGCTGCTGCCGCTTCGGGGTGGGTCCATGAACACCACATCCACAGCCTCTTCTCTGTCTGCCATGCCTTCCAGAAATACGCCTGCGTCTCCCTGTACAAAACGGATATTCTTCATGTTGTTTCTGCGGGCATTGCTCTGAGCATCACGGACTGCTTCGGCATTCAGTTCCACACCGATGACTTCTTTTACCGTCTTTGCCGCCACCATGCCGATGGTACCGATGCCACAATAGGCATCCACTACCACATTCCGCTTGTTCAGGCGAGCCAGCATCATGGCCGTCTTATACAGCTTCTCCGTCTGCACCGGATTGATCTGATAAAAAGACGTCGGTGAAATGCGGAACATACATCCACAGAGCCGGTCTTCAATATATCCTTTTCCATATAACGTAATATTTCGCGGACCGAGTACCATGCTGGTCTTCCGGTCATTGACATTGAGCACCACCGTAGAAATCTCCGGATGCTGTGCCCGAAGGGCTTTCACAAAATGATTCTTAGACGGAAAAATCGGTGAACTCACCACCAATACCACCATAATCTGACCGGTCATATAACCCGTTCGCACCAGCACATGGCGCAGAAGTCCATAGCCTGTATCCTCATCATAGACTTTTACCTTAAAGGATTTTAACAGTTTCCGCACAGATACAATGATTTCGTCCGCCTTTTCATTTTCAATCTGACAGGCATCCACCGGAACTACTTTGTGGGTACCTTCCTGATAGATCCCTGAGACAATCTCTCCGTTCCGTTTTCTGGAAAAGACTGCATGCACTTTATTTCGGTAATGATAAGGATCATCCGCCCCGATAATAGGGCGGATTTCTCCAAATTCTTTCATCAGTTTCCGGACAGAATTTTCTTTCTTCTTCAGCTGCTCTTCATAGGAAATTCCCTGATAGTCACAGCCGCCGCATTTTTTTGCCAGCGGGCATACTTTTTCTGCCATGATCTTATTTTACAACCACTTTCTTGAAGTTCTTCTTTCCACGTTTTACAAGTAGACCAGTCTCCATCTGTTCTCTGGTATAGGTCGTTCCGATATCAGTTACTTTCTCGCCGTCAACCGTCACGCCGCCCTGCTGTACATTTCTTCTTGCTTCGGAACGGGATGCTGCCAGTCCGGACTTATGAACGATCGTCAGAATATCTACCACGCCATCATTAAAGTCTTCCTCATTCAGAACTGCTTCCGGCGCATCAGTTCCTGCTCCTGCTCCGAACAGCGCTCTTGCACTCTCCTGTGCCTTCTTTGCCTCTTCCTCACTGTGAACCAGTTTGGTCAGTTCATAAGCAAGAATCTCTTTTGCCTCATTCAGCTGACTGCCTTCCCATTTGTCCATCTCGTCAATCTGCTCAAGAGGCAGGAAGGTGAGCATGCGCAGGCATTTGAGCACGTCTGCGTCGGAGACATTTCTCCAGTACTGGTAGAACTCATAGGGAGAAGTCTTCTCCGGGTCCAGCCATACAGCGCCCTTTGCAGTCTTGCCCATCTTGTTGCCCTCAGAATTGAGCAGCAAGGTAATGGTCATGGCATGTGCATCTTTTCCAAGCTTTCTTCTGATCAGTTCAGTACCACCTAGCATGTTGGACCACTGGTCGTCTCCGCCAAACTGCATATTGCAGCCGTATTTCTGATACAGCATATAGAAATCGTAGCTCTGCATAATCATGTAGTTAAATTCCAGGAAACTTAATCCTTTTTCCATTCTCTTCTTATAGCACTCTGCAGTCAGCATACGGTTTACACTGAAGTGTGCTCCTACATCTCTTAACATTTCAATGTAGTTGAGCGGCATCAGCCAGTCTGCATTATTTACCATGATTGCTTTGTCATCTGAGAAATCAATAAATTTGCTCATCTGCTTCTTGAAGCAGTCACAGTTGTGCTGGATGGTCTCCGGAGTCATCATCTGACGCATATCGGTACGTCCGGACGGGTCTCCGATCATAGCGGTACCGCCACCGATCAGGGCGATCGGTTTGTTGCCTGCCATCTGAAGTCTCTTCATCAGACACAGTGCCATGAAATGTCCTACATGAAGGCTGTCTGCGGTCGGGTCAAATCCGATATAAAATACAGCCTTTCCGTTATTTACCATTTCACGGATTTCTTCTTCATTTGTTACCTGCGCGATCAGTCCGCGCGCTACCAGTTCTTCATAAACCTGCATGTTTCTTTCTCCTGTTTTCTTATTTTATTTTCCAGTATCTGGATGCAAAAAAGGCTCTCGCCCTTTTGCCAAAGGACGAAAGCCGTTATGTCTTCCGTGTTACCACCTTTTTTCACAGTACACTCACGCGCACTGCCTCACCGGGTACATGTTCCTTTTATTCCGGTACAGACCGGTCTGCCATTCGCAGATACCCTCGCATGATATCGGATGCACCCGTCTCCTCCTACACGCGGCTTTATTCACCGTTTCAAAGGGAAGCTCCAAGAGGTATTCATGACTTCTATTTCCCGCGCCTCTCACCAGCCGGCAGCTCTCTGTGGTCTTTCAAAATCATTACTTATTCTTTTCAACGCCGATTTATACGGCTATTTTAGGTGAGAAGCATTGGAATGTCAAGAGGTTTTCGGCAGCATTTTCCGGAAATACTGCACAAAATTCTCTCCTACGATTTTTCGGACAGCTTCTTCGTTCATGCCCCGCTGTAAAAGTGCCGCTGTCAGAAGCGGTACATTTCCGTGATTCAGAAGGCAGTCCGCATAATGAGGCTGACCTTCCGCCATCCGCTCCGCTGCCGTGTAAGAATCGCAGAAATCAAAACCGTAGCCCACATGCTCCGGCCCCATCACTTCCGCCATATGCTCCACATGCATACATAATTTTTCCAGACAGTAAACACCATTTTCATCCGGATATTCTTCTTCCGCCGTCTCCGACACCAGGCGGACGTAGCCATTAAGTCCTGCTATACCGCCCTGGTCTGCCAGAATCTGCATCTGAGTATCCGTCAGATTACGATAGTGAAGGGCCACCGCTCTGCTGTTGGAATGGGTTGCCATAAATGGACGGATTGCTGTTTCCCGAATATTTTCAAACCCATCATCATTGAGATGACTGACATCCACAAACATTCCCAAACGCTCCATCTCCCGGACAACATCAAACCCTTCTGGCGAAAGGCCGCCCCGGATCTCATAGCATTCACTAGCCTTGCAGCAGCCGGACGCCAGCATATTTCTCCTGCTCCAGGTAAGGGAAGCCCCGCGTACCCCCAATTCCCACAGAGCGGTCAGAAGCTTCACATCTGATCCAATGCAGTCCAGGCCTTCCATATAGAGAATAATTCCGATCCGATGATCTTCCAGGCACCGGTCCAGATCTTCCACAGACCGAATCTCCAAAAACTCCGGATTTTTCCGGATCTGCTCTTTCAGCACCACAATCTGCTCCAGCGCTGCCCGGAGTCCGCCTTCCGGAAGTTCATGGTTCTGAAGGTAAACCGATGAAACAATCAGATCAAAACCGCCTTTGCGAAATGCCGGAAGATAAATGTCCCGCAGCGGATTTTCTTCCCCATTGCGGAGGCGAAAGACCAGTTCCCCTGCCAGATCAAGATGGGTGTCCACTACCGGACCGGCAAGATGTATCTCTTTTGCTTTCTTTATATAATAATCTTCTAATTTCACACCAACGAATCCGCACCTTCCAGCGCCTTTACAATTTTATCCACGACACCTTTAATATCCAGATGTTCTTCATCCACGATAAGATCCGCATACTTTTCATAATAAGGAGTCCGGTAGTCTACCAGATCTTTTAACGTCTGTCCCGGTTTCAGCACAACACCACGTTTTTTCAGATCACCAAGTCTCTTTTTTAAGCTTTTGTAAGGCAGACGCAGATAAACAACCGTGGAAATTTCCTGCAAGTGCTTCATGGCATCTTCCCCAAAAACAGCGCTTCCGCCGGTGGCAATCACAGTCTTATCTACTGCAAGCCCGGCATTTACCTGGTTCTCAATTTCCAAAAATCCTTCATCACCATGTTCCGTAATCAGTTCATGCAGCAGTTTTCCCGTCTGTTCCTGAATCTCCAGATCAGAATCCAGAAATCGATATCCCAGTATCTTCGCAAGCACAACACCTACCGTACTTTTTCCCACTCCAGGCATACCAATAAGTGTCACATTCTGTTTCTTATCCATGTGTCCGCTCCTTTTTTCTTTTTATCTTGTCATCGAGTGTATCATATTTTCTCCTTTCCTCCAATACTGCAACGTAAGAAATGGCATTTCATCGCGATTTAATTTGTCAGATTATATAATTTTATTTAAAAAATATATTGACAAATATAATTACTGTGTTATAATAAACTCATAAAAACAAAGGAGAACGAAAAGTTAAAATAAAAATCCCGAATAGCAGGGAGCATGTAAAGGAGGAGAGTCCAACTAAAACTTAACGTTACACCCCATAATATGAAGAATTGGAGGTACGGACCACCGGCAACGATAATTTCTTTTAAAACTTAGAAAATTGAATACGAAATATAAAAAAGAAAAAGATTACCAATAGGGTAAGAAAAAGCAAAAAGCTTTTAATAAAGGTAAAGGACAGATACCTTGTAAAATAAAAAACCAGAAATGAAAAAGCCGTAAAGATTAAAAAGATAATTGCATACGGCACAGTAAAAAGTCATAAAAGACGATAAAATAGATAAATCAAAGAAACCGAGGTTTAGTCCATTGGAAATTACAGTTATATAGGCGGTATGAGAATTTTCAGAACAGATTCTTATACCGCCTTTTTCATGCATTTTTTCTTGTTTCGTGCTATACTTAGAGACAGAAAACTAGTTCGAGGGAGGCAAATGCCATGTTGGATTTTCTCAGAAAGGAAGGGGTAAATTCCCGGCTAATTCAGGAGCTTGCAGATTTTCGGGAACAGTACCCTGTAGAATCAGGACTAAAAGACCGAATCCGTATGCCGCGGTATCTCTATTATGGGACCAACATCTGGGAAGAGGCACTAGCCGCACTTCTCTCCGGCGAGCACCTGTTACTAACCGGACCAAAGGCAACCGGAAAAAATGTATTTGCAGAAAATCTGGCGGCTGCCTTTGGTCGCCCTCTTTTTAATATTTCTCTAAGTATTAATACCGATGCAGCTTCCCTCATTGGCTCCGACACTTTCAAAAACGGGGAAGTTGTTTTCCGGGAAGGTCCTGTCAGCCAAAGCGCACGGCTTGGCGGCTTCGGCGTATTGGATGAAATTAATATGGCCAAAAACGAAGCCCTTGCCATTCTCCATGAAGCCCTTGATTTTCGTGGCAGCATTGACATTCCTGGGTACGGCCGCACAGAGCTGCACCCCGCCTCCCGCTTTATTGCAACCATGAACTATGGTTATGCCGGAACCAGAGAATTAAATGAGGCTCTGGCCTCCCGTTTTGTAGTCATCGACATGCCTGCAATCTCCGAAGCTTCGCTAAACCGTCTTTTGGAAAAGGAATTTCCAACCCTTTCTTCAGAATGGAAGGACCAGTTCTGCAAGCTTTTCCAGGAATTGCAGGCAAAATGCGAAAGTGCCCAGATTTCACCGAAGGCACTGGATCTACGTGGACTTCTCGCCGCTGTCAGGCTTATGGATAAGGGACTTTCTCCCCTTAACTCCCTGCGGCTTGGAATCGGTAACAAAATCTTTGATCCTTATGAGCGCAAACTGGTCGATGATCTTTTTATCGCACGGATTCCATCAAATGCAGATCATGACACTGTTTTTTCAAGTAAGTAAGGAGCTGATCAGATGAATCTGTCGGGATTTCAGGAACAAAGGGCAAAAAATATGATCTGGAATGCTGCTTCCGATTATCATTTTCTGCCGGATTATGCGGCCTACGACCGAAATGGCGAACCCAGCTTTTACTTTAACTGTATTATCGGTTATGTACACCGTTACTACGATTATGCCCTTCTCGAGGATCTTTTTCTGCGGCTCGGACGGCTGCGGGAAGCCAATCTTTACCGCAACCTTATCTGGCTTGGTCTGGAAGAATGTACTTATCAACAGGCTGTCACGGACCGTCCATTGTTGTCCACACTGCGCCATGAGTATGCCGTGGATGTCTGGGAACACCGTACTTCTTACTGGGATCAGGAACTTTTTGAACGTCTGAACACAGCCCACTTTGGTACATTATTAGGAGAACACGTACGGTTAAGCAAAAAAGAGTCTGCATTACTTAAGGATCTGGAGTTTGACGTCTCCATGGATACCTCGCAGATCGTCCGGAAGATCCACCAGATTATGAATTCATATTTTCACTGTGGGGTTCCTCCTCTCCATGAGAAACGGCTTTTTCCAAGAATTCCTCTGCGGATCCGCAAAGCGGCTTTTCATGGCGGTGCTTTTGCCATGCCGGTGGAAAAGGACGCATCTCATCAAGAGAAGAGCAAACATAGATTAACCCTTTATCTTCCGGTACTCTATGCTTCTATCCGAAATCAGCAGTTTCGAAAGTTTCTGGAACTGAATTTTGGCACTTCCATTTATACGCCCCAGGAGCTCTCTGCCCTGGAGCATCGTATTTGTGTGAATGGTCATAAGAACTGCCATCTGCATATCACCCGGGGAGAGTTTCGCAAGGAAGCTTTCCTTCATGAACCACCCGGCTCCTTTCATGCAGCTCTCCTTCGCCAACAGGAGAAAAATCTCCGTTTTCATCGGGAACATTTTGACCAGCATATGCTCAGTATTTCCAGACTGACAGATCGCATCCGGTATGTACTCCAATGCAACACCAATGGGAATCCGGAAGAAAGCAGAAACGGCCAGCTCTGCCCGAACCGGGTCTGGAGAGGTCCCATTCTTCACGAAGAAAAGCTGTTTTTCAAAACAATTCCTTCTGCCAACGGAGATCTTTCCATTGATATTCTGTTGGATGCCTCTGCCTCCCAGCAAAACCGTCAGGAGGAAATTGCTTCCCAAGGCTATATGATTGCAGAAAGTCTGACCCGGTGTGGTCTTCCGGTACGGATTTCTTCCTACTGTTCTATCGAGGGGTGTACAGTTCTCCATATTTTCAGAGACTATCAGGAAACGGATAAAAATGACCGTATTTTTCAATATCTGGCTGCCGGATGGAATCGGGACAGTCTGGCCATCCGTCTGGCTGGTGAGCAGATCCTGTCTTCCCCTTATGAACACCGTCTGTTTATTATTCTGTCTGACTGCCACCCCAACGATGACCATCGCCTTTTCTCCACAGAAGGTCCTATTCCATTCTTCTACGATTATGGCGGGGAACGTGGTATTATCGATACCGCCAGGGAAGTCAGCCATCTCCGCCGTCAAAATATCAGCATCCTTGCTGTATGCACAGGACACGAAAAAGATCTGACTGCCGCCCGCCGAATCTATGGAAATGATGTGGTCTGGGCGCCTTCTGCGGAACGCTTCGCCGATGCCGTCGGATACTTGATCCAGCAGAAAATACAGTTTCTTTAGGTTTTATGTCAGGCGGTTTTATTTGACACTCCTAGTAAACTGTGGTAATCTTAGACTGTGCTTTGCACATGTATTATTTTAAGGAGGTACCACAATGAACAAAGGTACAGTAAAGTGGTTCAACAACCAGAAGGGATATGGATTTATCTCTGACGAGCAGGGAAATGATGTATTCGTTCATTACTCAGGTCTTAACATGGAAGGCTTCAAATCTCTTGAAGAGGGCCAGGCTGTTGAGTTCGAAGTAGTTAATGGTGCAAAAGGACCGCAGGCTACTAACGTAACCAAGCTCTAATCCGAACATTTCAACAGATTCTTATGTTAAAATAAATATAAGTACAACGATTCTTATATGTTGTTTGAATTGAGAATTATGCAGAATGCTTTGACTGGAAAATAAAAAAGAGACGTGCATGCGTCTCTTTTTTATTGTTCTTTTATCTGCGGTGCATAGCCGCATGTTCTTTTGCAAGTTCCGAAGAAAGCTCATATACGGTCCAGCTGATATTATGCGGTGTTACCATGGCTTTCAGCGCCACTGGTTCAATCTTCTCCTTCCGGTATTCTGCCAGAATCAGATCCAGCATTCCTTCCGGTATCCCGGAAAAAACAAGGAGCTCCGGCATCTGATAGAGAAGCGGTGCCGGCGCATGTATTCCTTTTGCTCCCATATAAATCCCGCACAACTCACCCAATTCCTTTTCCATGTCCTTCTGTCCGATCCGGATATTTGCAATATTCAGTCGTTTGCAAAGCTTCTGAAGCTGTTCCTCTTTCTCCCGGTCTTTTACATAAGATAATAGTATGGCTCCCGGCATTTTCTACTCCTTTCGCAATTTCCTAATAATTTGTTTCCCATTTCTTTGGAAACTTTAGGATTCTTTTATACTTCCGCTACAATTTGCTCACATTTTCCTGTTAAGATAATAATTGTAACAGGAACACATCCGTATTTCATTCATAACATTTTGAAAAGGGGATCTGAAAAGATCCCCACTCCCTCGATATTTACAGAGACCAGCTTCATGGTCTCTTTTTTATTGTTTCCAGCTGTCCTCATATTCTTTCAAACTGGCTGCTGCTTTTCCGGATAACATGAGAATTGCTGCCGCATTAAAAACCGTCATAAGACCGATTCCCACATCTCCCAGATCCCACACAAAGGTATAAGCTGCCAGTCCGCCAATAAACAGCATGATCAATGCCAGAATTTTGTAGGCTGTCTGTGCCGTCCAGTTATCTCCAAAAAGAAATGCCACATTGGATCTTGCATAAAACAGAATTCCAAGAAATGTGGAAAAACTGAAAAGCCAAAGGATTACCGCAATAAAAATCACTCCGAACTGTCCCAGATGCCAGGACATGGCGCTCTGGAGAAGTTCCATTCCTTCCAGCCCCTTCATCATTTCCTGCGGAGCCAGCAGCATAATCATGGCGGTACAGCTGCAGATCACAATCGTATCAATGAACACGCCAAATGCCTGTAGAAGACCTGCTTTTGCCGGATGATCCACATCGGCTGCCGCTGCTGCACAAGGTGCCGAACCAGAGCCTGCCTCATTAGAGAAAAGTCCTCTTTTTACTCCATTCATAAGGACCGCACCAAAACCGCCTGCCACTGCCTGACGGATTCCAAATGCTTCTTCAAAAATACGGCTGAACACTCCCGGAAGCTGTCCGATATTTCTTCCAATAATAAACAGAGTAATCAGGAAATAACATGCCGCCATAATGGGTACAACCCCATCCAGCACCTTTACCGTTGCATTTCTCCGGAGCACAATGACTGCTGCAATTACCACCAGAATAACCGTTGTGTAAATAGGCGGAATTCCAAATGCATTTTTGAATGCAGAGGTAACGGAATTGCTGATTACCTGACTAATCCCACACCAACAAATAAGACCAGACAGGGCAAACAAAACAGCGATCAGGGATTTTCTGCCCTTTCTTTTGCCCCTGCTAAAACAATCCTGAATATAGTAAGCCGGAGTTCCCCGATAACCGCCATACAACGGATCCTTTTCTTTATAAAGCTGTGCCAGAGTTGCCTCTACAAATGCAGTACTGGAACCGAGAATGGCTGTAATCCACATCCAAAACACGGCACCTGCCCCACCTGCGGAAATGGCTGCTACAACGCCCACCAGATTTCCCATACCAACGCGGGTCGCTGTCGCGATAATCAGTGTCTGCAGTCCGGAAATTGATTCTTTCTCCCCATGTCCTTTTTTCTCCACTGTAATCCGAATCATATCCGGAAACAGGCGAATGGGAAGGAAACGAAGACGCAGTGTGAAAAATATTCCGAGCGGAATCAAAATCAGGATCAGAAGAGAGAGACCTGCCGTGCCTCCCGATGGCAGCGGAATATACACCAGATCTCCCCAAAGAAAATTGTAAGTGAATGATATTAATGTTTTCAATTGTTTATCCCCTTTTGTTTTATCGTTTCATTATACCATGGTATAAAAAATGCCGCAATGAAATATACGGGAACATAAAAAAAGCGTTTCAAACTCTGAAACGCTGTTGCTGTTAGTCGAGAGCGGCATTTCACTTGCGCCTGCAAAATCACCGCCCTCATTTTAGAAAGTTCCCAAGGCCTTCCGCCTGTTTGTTTTTCTGTAAGAGAAAAGCTCCGGTAGAACTTTTATGCTTATACTTTACCAGAGACTTATGTCCAAATTATGGGGAAACCGTAAAATAATTATAAAATAATTGTCTACAATTTCACAATCTCTTCATAAATTTCCGGAAAATATCTATTTTACTGCTTCACGCAGTTCCTGTAAAAGCTCCAGATCGGACTGATTTACTTTCAAATTGGTTGTCATCTCTGTGCCGTCCGGTTTTGTCACCTTCATCTCGATAATCGTTCCCTCCTGAATACCGCCTGCAAACGCAGCATTCAGAAAGGCACCGAATTTCGGATGACTGGCGTTAAACTTATTTTTTGCATTCATTATTTTCATGAGTGCCATCGGGTTCATATTCGCTACTCCTTATCTGTCGTATTTCCAAACATGAACGTATTATACCCTACAGCTCCCGGAATGACAACTTTGATTTACAGTAACTCCTTCAAAATCTGGTTTACCATACCCGGATTTGCTTTGCCTTTCATTGCTTTCATGGTCTGTCCTACCAGGAAGCCGATGGCTTTCTCTTTTCCATTGTGGTAATCTTCCACAGACTGAGGATTGTCTGCAATGATTTTCTCAATCGTGCTTCTTAATGCGCCCTCATCGTTGACCGTCTTCAAGCCATGTTCTTCTACATATTTCTCCGGATCAATATCTTCCAGGAAAATCTGCTCGAATACTTCTTTTGCCACGGAACTGTTGATGGTGCCTACGTCTGCAAGATCGATGAGTTTCGCCAGATGTTCCGGTGAGAATTTCAGATCCTCTGCCTCCATCTCATGCTCTTTCATCAGACGCATGGTCTCCACCATGAGCCAGTTAGATACTTTCTTGGGCTTTTTACAGATGGCTGTTGTTGCCTCAAAAAGGTCTGCCATCTTCTTAGCGGATGTGATAATCTGCGCATCATAATCCGGAATATCAAAATCTTTCTTGTAACGGATCAGTTTGGCCGTCCGAAGCTCCGGCTGACGGGCTTTGATGGCTGCCAGCCACTCGTCACTGATGATAATCGGCACCAGATCCGGTTCCGGGAAGTAACGATAATCCTGTGCATCCTCTTTGGAACGCATGGCATGGGAAGACTCTTTATTATCATCCCATCTTCTGGTCTCCTGGATGACCTGACGGCCCATCTCCAGCAGTTCAATCTGACGTTCCCGCTCTCCCTCGATCGCATGAGCAATGGCTTTAAAGGAGTTCAGGTTCTTCATCTCGGTACGGGTACCCAGTTTATCAGATCCCACCTCACGGACAGACAGGTTCACATCTGCACGCATGGAACCTTCCTGCAGCTTGCAGTCGGAAGCTCCCAGATACTGAATAATCATACGAAGCTTTTCCAGATAAGAAATGACTTCGTCTGCATTTCTCATATCCGGCTCGGATACGATCTCGATCAGCGGTACACCGGAACGGTTGTAGTCTACCAAAGAGCAGTCTTCCCACTCATCATGGATCAGTTTTCCGGCATCTTCCTCCATATGGATCTCATGAATACCAATCTTCTTCGGACCTGCCGGAGTATCAATCTCCACGTAACCATTGCGGCAGATAGGATAATACAGCTGAGAAATCTGATAGTTCTGCGGGTTATCCGGATAGAAATAGTTCTTCCGGTCAAACTTACAATTCTGGGTAATGGTACAGTTCGTTGCCAGTCCTACGGCTGCTGCATATTCCACTACCTGTTTGTTCAATACCGGAAGGGAGCCCGGCATACCGGTGCAGACCGGGCAGGTATGGGTGTTGGGTGCTCCTCCAAATGCAGTACTACAGGAGCAGAAGATCTTGGTCTTGGTGGCCAGCTCTACATGAACCTCCAGACCGATGACGGTTTCATACTGTTTGCTCATCTTCGTCTCCTCCTTAGTCCTGCGCTTTGGCTGCTGCGCAGCGTTCGTAGGTTCTTGTCTGTTCAAATGCGTAAGCCGCACGGATAATGTTGTCTTCTTTGAAGCAGTCGCCGATCAGCTGCATGCCAATGGGCAGGCCTTTGCTGTCCACACCGCAGGGAACGCTGATACCCGGAAGTCCTGCCAGGTTGACAGAAATAGTATAAATATCTCCCAGATACATCTTAATCGGATCACTTAAGGACTCCCCAAGCTTCGGTGCTGTAGTCGGAGCTGCCGGTCCGAGGATCACATCATATTTTTCAAAGGCACGGTCAAATGCCTGTTTGATCAACGCTTTGGTCTTCAGTGCCTTAATATAGTAAGCATCATAGTATCCGGAACTTAACACGAAAGAACCAAGCATGATACGACGTTTCACTTCCGGTCCGAAGCCTTCGCTTCTGGATTTCTTATACATATTGTGAAGCCCGTTATACTCTTTGGTACGGTAGCCATATTTTACACCGTCAAAACGTGCCAGGTTGGAGCTTGCCTCTGCGGAAGCGATAACATAGTAAGCAGGAATCGCATACTCTACCAGGCTTAAATCGAACTCTTCCAGAATGGCACCTTTCTCCTCCAGCACTTTTGCTGCTTTCAGAATACTTTCTTTCACTTCCGGATCCAGACCTTCTCCAAAATAATCTCGCGGAATACCGATTTTCAGACCTTTCACATCATCCTTTAATGCAGAAGTAAAATCATAGGATTCTCTCTTGACGGAGGTGCTGTCCTTCGGATCATAGGAGGCGATTGCTTCCAGTACCGTTGCGCAGTCAGTCACGTCTTTGCAGACCGGTCCGATCTGGTCAAGGGATGAACCATAGGCAATCAGCCCATAACGGGATACGGTTCCGTAAGTCGGTTTGATACCAGTCACACCACAGAAAGAACTGGGCTGACGAATAGAACCACCAGTATCCGAACCTAATGCATAAGAGCACTCCTCGGCTGCCACTGCCGCACAGCTTCCGCCGGAAGAACCGCCCGGTACATGTTCCTGGTTCCAGGGATTCTTCGTCGGACCGAAATGAGAAGTCTCCGTGGTACTTCCCATGGCAAACTCATCCATGTTTGTCTTTCCGATCACAACAGCGCCTGCTTTTTTCAGATTCAGAACTGCTTCTGCCGTGTAGGTTGGTTTAAAATTATAAAGAATTTTTGAACTGCAGGTAGTAAGCATTCCTTCGGTACACATATTGTCCTTAACCGCTACCGGAACACCTGCCAGCGGACCTGTCAGTTCTCCTGCTTCGATCTTTTTCTGTACTTCCTCTGCCTCTTTCAGGGCAGCTTCTTCATCCACCGTCACGTAGCAGTTGTAAGTTCCATCCAGTTTCTTAATCTGTTCCAGGGCTGCCTTCGTGGCTTCCACTGCAGTGACTTCACCGGATTTTATTTTTTTGCCAAGTTCTACGGCAGTCAGACTCATGAGATTCATCTTCGTGCCCTCCTATTCTACCGTCTTCGGTACTTTGAATGCATCGTCTTTTTGTGCCGGTGCATTAGCCAGTGTTGCATCGTGTCCGTCTCCGTTGGTGACCACATCCTCACGGAATACGTTGTGTACCGGAAATACGTGGGACATGGGCTCTACGCCTTCTGTATCAAGACCATTTAACATATCAATGTAATCCAGCATATTTCCCATATCTTTCTTTGCCTGCTTTTTCTCTTCCGGAGACAGCTCCAGTTTTGCGAGAATGCCGACATATTCGATGGTTTCATCAGAAATAATGTTTGCCATGGTAAGTTCTCCTTCTCTTCACTACGGTTCCAGTCTTGATAAGTCTCTCGGATACAGGGTGGTCTCACGGACGTTGTCCTCACCCACCAGTTTCATGGTCAGACGTTCCATGCCGATACCCAGTCCTCCGTGAGGCGGCATGCCATAACGAAACGTATCCAGATACTGCTCCAGTCCTTCCTGATCCATGCCTTTGGCTGCAATCTTCTCCACCAGCATGTTGTAGTCGTGGATACGCTGTCCGCCGGTGGTGATCTCCAGACCATGATACAGAAGGTCGAAGCTTAAAGTAAAGCGGGAATCTTCCGGATCATCCATCGCATAGAACGGACGTTTCTTGGAAGGATAATGGGTGACAAATACGAAATCTGCATCATACTCTTCCTTGAAATACTGACCGATCAGTGTTTCTTCCTCCGGTTCCAGATCAAATGGGTTGCGGATCTTTCTGTTGTATTTTTCAGCAACCAGCTCTTTGGCCTTATCAAAACGGACAGCCGGAATCTTATCGGTCTTCGGAAGGGTGATATTAAGGATCTTCAGCTCCTTTGCATACTCTCTTTCCAGAAGCTTCATGGTGTACTGAAGAAATCCGGTCTCCATAGCCATAATGTCTTCAAAGCCATTGATGTAACCCATCTCAAAGTCGAGGGATGTATACTCATTCAGGTGACGCTTGGTGTTATGTTTTTCTGCACGGAATACCGGAGCCGTCTCAAATACCCGGTCAAACACACCTACCATCATCTGCTTGTAAAGCTGCGGGGACTGCTGCAGCACAGCCGGGCGATGGAAATAATCCAGTTTAAAAAGGTTTGCTCCACCCTCGGCACTCTTGGCTCCGATCTTCGGGGTGTGGATCTCGGTAAATCCCTGCTCATACAGGAAATCACGGAACCCTTTCACAATACCTTCCTGAATCTTGAATTTGGCACGCTCTCTTATATTTCTCAGTGATACGGAACGCATGTTAAGCTTGGCATCCAGAGAAGTGTTCAGTTTCCATTTTGCAATGGGAAGGGGCATGGGTGCGCAGGGACTGGAAAGAATCTTCAATCCTCTGATACGAAGTTCGATTCCGCCCGGTGCACGCTCTTCCTCGTTCAGAATGCCTTCCATCTCTACGGTGGCTGCTTCTTTTAAGTCTTTCAGATCAAATCCCGCTTTGCCTTCTTCGTAGACGCACTGCAGAAGTCCGTCTCTTTTACGGAGTACCACAAATGCCACATCACCCATGTCACGGATGGTATGCACGGCACCGTTGACTTTAACAGTCTGACCTACCAATGATTTGTCCTGAAGCTCCGGGAGTTCCAGTAAGTCGGTTTTCTTTACGCCTGTCATAAATTCCATATTCTCATTCCTCCTGAATCTGGCTTCCGGGACGGGGGATGTTTGACCTACTACCGGGCAGGCTCAGCTTCGAACTACGTTCATTGCTCGCACAAAAAAATCCCGTCTCGGAATACTGTGAATATTCCGGGACGGGACGAATCAATTCTATCTCCCGCGGTACCACCCGCATTGAGTGCATGTCTTTCAATAAAAAAACTGCGCTCCTCTCTTTTGCATGTAACGTATGCTCACGGAACCGGCCTACTCTTCTTTCGACCGGACAGCTCCCAGGTGTTCCCTTTACCTGCTCCTCCAAACGGCGCTCTCAGTCGGTGACGCCATATTCCTGTCGGTCTCTGCAAGGCAAGAGTCCTGTTCTTCGCCTTTTTTTATTTGAGCATAATCCTAGCACAAGTATTTTTTCTTTGCAAGGAAAAATTTATAGTTTTTTATTATTTGTCAGAAAAATTTTCAGAATATACCGCAAAGGCCAGATCTACCTTCTGTTCTTCCTGTGAAGTATAGAGTGCGCCGTCCGCATACAGATCACAGGTGCTCTGGTAATAAAGGAAATCTGTCTTAATGGCACAGTCCGGATTTTGAATAGCTACCTGAATGGTATAGGTTTCTGCATGATCCGGCTGTACCCGGTCAAATGCGATGGTATAAGAAGACATACAGGGCGCTTCCGCGCCGATCACCTGTCCTGTGGCTACGGCTATACCGGATTCGTCAAGAATCGCCACATCATAGACCGAATCATTGGCTCCGCCGTCCCAGTTGGCCACCCAGAGATCCAGATGGTCAAATGCTTTTCCGGTTCGGAAGGTCTGCGCAAAATCCATCTGCAGCGTCAACCGGTCGCTGGTCTCCTGATCCTGCAGCACTGCATAATCCCGGACTGGCAGACCGGTCACCTTCATCACCAGAACAATAGCTAATACTTCTACCAGCAGGATACCGCCAGAGACAGCCGGAATCCACCCAAAAAATTCCGGCAGTTCCCGTTCCGGCCGGCTGGCATCCTCCACACTTAAGGAAATTCCTTCCGCGCCCAGTGCCGTCAGGATGAGCAGAAACGGAATGCTGTAAGCCTGATCCACTTCCCAGATGAGATAGAACAGGTACGCACCGCACAGATTGATGATCAGCACATCCCAGAATTCCGGTTTTCCTTTCCAGGCCCGGTAAATAAGCGCCAGCAGCACCATCCCCATAAGAAGACCATGATAGCTGTGGAGATAGAATGCCAGCAGGTCTGATCTGCCGCCATTGATATACTTTTGCAGCCGGGATGGTGACTGCATGGTACGGAACAGGGCATAGTAGTCATCCGTTCCATCCGAAAATGCCACCCTTAGTTTATTCCGGAACAGAGTCAGAAGTCCGCCCGGTCCCATCTCTCCTACCCGGTGGCGAAGCTCCGCAAGATCTGCTGCCGTCCGCTCCGCTTTCGTGTCAAAAGAACCTGTAAAAGCATCATCCGCACTGTTGTACTGGCCCTCTCCCTGGGCACTCATCATAATCCAGTGTACCGTGGGATAACCTGTCTTTGCCGGGTCAAAGCCCGCATATCGCTGTTCTGCCCTTCCGTAGACGGCAAATACCAGCAGAAGACCAAACAAAACTGCTGCCAGGGAAAGACACCAGGAAAGGATCCGTTTTTTCCATTCTACCAGTTCCTGCTCCCCCAGCGTCAGCAACACATAAGCAAGGATCGACAATATCGTCAGAATCACCGTCGCCCGGATCTTATACCCGGCCGCCAGAAGAAAGCCCATGCCGACATACTGAAGCAGCTTTCTGACCATATCCCTTTCTTCCCCTGCCCGGTCAAAAAGCCAGATTCCTCCCATGGAAAATGCCAGGGAAATAGTTGATGTGTAATACATCTCTGCCAGAAGATACCACAGAGGATTGACAATCAAAAACAAAAGAAAACAAAGAGCGGTCTTTTTGGAACGATGTCTTCGAATCAGATCAAAAGCTGCCCACATTCCCAGATTCATAAACACAACGTTGATGATTTTCATAAAATCCATCCAGCTGCTTTCCGGAATTCCAAAAAGAGAAGCCAGCTTTAACCATCCATACGTAAACATGCACATAGGAATGTTATTGGGGTACTTCATGAAGTACTGGCTGAAATGCGTTTCCGCAATCGTCGGATATTCCAGCAGAGCCACCGCTGTGTCAAATATTTTCAAATGATCCTGGCGGAACGATGTCCGCAGCACCAGTACTGTCAGAATCTGCACCAGAACCATGAGACTTCCGAGCACCACCACTGTCTTTGAAAACCGTTTTTCCATCACCGGAAGCACCTTGGTCAGTATCGCAACAGCAAATATAGCCAGCAAAAGGACGGTTCCTGACATCACCACAGGAACCGTCCTTCCGTTTATCACATTTTCAAGTGCATCCGCATATTTCAGCGTGTCCACAGCACCGTAGAAAATATAGGCGCTCATGGAAATCACCGCAGCAAACAGAATCACATATCCTGCTTTCCTGCAATTGTTCCAGATCTTCACTCTGTCATTTCCTCCGGAAGTGTAATCTCGCCCTCAAATACCTCAGTTGCGGAACCCGTCATATAAACACAGTTATCATCCTCGTTCCACTCGATCTCCAGATCTCCTCCCAGCAGATGAACCACTGCTTTCCGGTCGCACAGTCCATTCAGTACTCCTGCCACTACAGTCGCACAGGTGCCAGTTCCGCAGGCCAGCGTTTCTCCGGAGCCTCGCTCCCACACGCGCATTTCCAGTGTCTGGCGGTCCAACACTCTTACAAACTCGGTATTAGTTCGCTTCGGGAAACGTGCATGATTTTCAAAATGCGGTCCTATTTCCTCCAGCGGGAATTCTTTTACCGGTGTATCAATGAAGATCACTGCATGAGGATTTCCCATGGAAACACAGGTCATCTTCCATTCTTTCCCGCACACTTCAATGGATTCTGCCACTACCGGTTCCTTCTCAGCGATTACCGGAATCCTGTCCGGAGCAAGAATCGGCTGTCCCATATTAACCCGGACTTTCACTACTTTTCCATTTTCCACAGTCAATTTCAGGTATTTGATACCTGCCAGTGTATCGATGGAGATCTCTGTTTTATCCGTCAGATGATGATCATAGACATATTTTGCCACACAGCGGATTCCATTTCCGCACATCTCGCCACGGGAACCATCCGCATTGTACATATCCATCTGGAAATCTGCTTTTTCTGATGATTTAATCAAAATCATTCCGTCTGAACCAATTCCAAAATGACGGTCACTCACATATTTTGCAATCTCGGATGTATGGGCAAGATCTTTCTTCGTGCAGTCCACATACACATAGTCATTGCCAATTCCGTGCATCTTTGTAAATTTCATAGAAATCCCCTTCCTGTCAACACATATCTGGTTTAACTATAGCAAAAATATCCATCCTGTACAAGACTATTCACAGCTTAATCATGCTCAGCACCATCTGTGCTGTCTCTGTAAGAGAAGTGCCGCTGTCCATGCTGCATTTTTGTATGTAACGGTGCGCTTCTTCCTCAGTCATATGATTTCGTTCCATCAGCACTGCCTTGGCTTCCCATAAAATTTTCTTTTCTTCTTCTGTACGCTGTTTTGGCCTGGAACGGAGCTTTTTCCTTCTGCGCGCCTGATTCATGCACATCATTTCCACCGTGCTGATCAGATCCTGCACCTTCAGGGGCATGGTAACGCAGACAATTTCATGATCCATGCATTCCCCGCACACTCTCTGAGAGGCCATCAGCAGCATGTCAAATCCCGGTGTCAGAGAATGTTTCAGATCAAAATAATACATATCCGGGAATCTGTATCCGCTGATGATGATTCCATCATTCATGGTATCAATATAATTCAGCACCTGCGCCCCCTGGGTGCAGACAGCCGTTACCTCATATCCATGTCTTACCAGCAGATTTCGGACACTTTTCCCATCCTCTATTTTCGGGAATACAACAATAATGCCGTTCATTCTACCACATCCCTTCTGTTATCATATCAAATAACAAAAGGGGCTAAATTCTCAGAAGATAACTGTCAATCTCCCACTGAGATACGGTGGCATTATAGTCTTCCCATTCTTTTTTCTTCGCCATACTATATTTGCCGCAGACTTCCTCTCCCAGCACTTCTTTCATCAGCGGATCCTTTTCAAACTCCTCCACTGCCTCCTGCAGGTTCTTCGGAAGACTTTCTATTCCGCGTTCTTCCAGTTCTTCCGGAGTCAGCAGATGCATATTTCCTTCCATGGCATCCGGCGGAACAATCTTATTCTTTATGCCGTCAAGACCTGCTGCAAGACAGATTGCCAGTGCCAGATACGGGTTGCATGCCGGATCCGGAGAACGGAGTTCGATTCGGGTCTCCTCTCCGCGGGTTGCCGGAATACGGATCAGGGGTGTCCGGTTTTTGCCTGACCATGCAATATGGGTCGGTGCCTCGTATCCAGGCATCAGACGCTTATAGGAATTCACCAGCGGATTCAAAATCAGCGTCATTCCTTTGATATGTTTCAGAATTCCTCCCAGGAAATAGTATGCCTCCTGGCTCAGTCCGTTAGGATCATGGCTGTCCTGGAAAATGTTTCTGCCGTCACGGGACAGAGACATGTTAATATGCATGCCGGAACCATCCACACCATTTTTCGGCTTTGGCATAAAGGTTGCATGAAGACCATGGCGCTTCGCGATAGTTTTGACCACAAGCTTAAATGTGCTAATGTTATCTGCTGTCTGCAGTGCTTCGTCATATTTGAAATCAATCTCATGCTGTGCCGGCGCATTTTCATGGTGGGAAGATTCCACTTCAAATCCCATATCCTCCAGCGTCAGTACCATATCTCTTCTGGCATTTTCTCCAAAGTCCAGAGGTCCCATATCAAAATATCCTGCCTGCTCATGGGTGATGGTGGTCGGCATTCCATCATCATCTACATGGTACAGGAAGAACTCGCACTCTGGTCCCACATTAAAGGTATAGCCAAGGGCGGCTGCTTCGCTGACCACTTTTTTCAGAATATACCGGGGATCTCCCTCATAGCAGGTGCCGTCAGGACGATACACATCACAGATCAGGCGGGCTACTTTCCCCTGCTGGGGTCTCCATGGAAATGTTGCAAATGTACTATAATCCGGATACAGATACATATCACTCTCTTCCACACGAACAAATCCTTCTGCGGAAGAACCATCAAACATCACTTTATTATCTAGTGCTTTTTTCAGATGACTGGCTGTGATTGCCACATTTTTCATATTGCCGAACAGATCTGTGAACTGTAAACGGACAAATTCCACATCCTCTTCTTCTACCATCTCCAGAATATCTTTCTTCGTATATCTCATTTCCATGCTCCTTTTCTGATTTTTGAGTATGATAAAAGGGCGTAATTCACCTGATGAAAACGCCCTTGTTTCTTACTTGCAATATAGCAGTTGATTCCTTTTTTGTCAAGAAATGGCTTTCTGCATAGTCTATAACAGAAAGGAGTTGAAGATATGAACAGTTGGATCTGGATTTTACTGCTTCTGTGCTGGTGCGGCGGTGGGAATTCCTGCAGATGCAATTCCTGTGGAAACCAGTCCTGCGGATGTGACAAACCAAAACCGCTCTGCAGCGGCAGACCGGAAAACGGATGCGGATGTAATTCCGCAGAACCGCCCTGCCCTCCTCCGCCAAGACCTCCGAGACCTCCTTATGAAGACTGCGGACGGTAACGGTTGACCGGATGAAAAAGACCAGCGCATTATGCCCTGGTCTTCTTTTTCTTTAACATCATATAAATAATTACCGGTGCTCCCAGCATCAGCGGATAGCTGTACCGGATCAGCGCCGCCGGTCCCAACAGACTGGTTCCCATATACGTCCAGAATGGCAGCATCCATAAAAGCCGCACATATTCTTTTCGATAAATCACATAAAGCGCTGCAAATACCATAAGCCAGAAATAAAATCCCATAGAAAGCAGTTCCCGGATCACTGGAATATTCCGGAATGCCGTATCACTGCCGATGGCTTTGTAATACCGATAGAAAAACGAACTTACCGGCTGCATCTCCACATGGGGGTAGTTCGGATCGTCCTTCTGAATATTGAAGCAGACAAAATCCAGATATTCTTCCTCTGTATCCGGATACCAGAATGCTGCTGTGGTATTTAAAAATGCATCGATATATGTCTTTTTATTTCTCCAGCCAATTTGAAGCCACGTCTTTAGAAATGCTCCTTTTTCCTCGTTAAAAGCATCTGTATGAAACTGATTTTTAATGGGGTCAGACAGGTTCGGCGTATACTGGGCCAGCGTCTCTTCATCCATCACCGGACGGATCACCTGCCACTCTTCCTCCGTGATCTCCCCGCCGCTTACATAGGTACGTCCCAGGGTCTGCATGACAATGCTGTAGGCCTCCCGGCTATTACCGGGTTCCGCATGAAGCATTTGGAACAGGGGACCATTATAAAAACTATAGACCGCAAACACACAGATAAAAATTACAGCCACCTGTTTTCTGTATCCTTTCAAGAAAAACAACAGAAATGGCGCACATAACAATAACGTATGCATTCCATTATTCCGGAACAGAAAACAAAGGACAAACCAGAACACAGTCTCTGTAATTCTGACTGCCCCATTCAGCCACACCTCCGGTCGGGTACACATGCGATAAATACGAATAACACACAGCACAAAAATTCCTGCAAAAATGGTGTCTTTTGTCGTGTAAACCGCCATCATTCCATGGAATGGAAAAAGACAAAGATAGAGAATCGTTCCCACCTGGAGCCAGACAGGTGCGTGTTCTTTTTTCAAAAATCCGGAAATCCCGGCAAAAATCCCCGCCAGCGCCGCCATCTGAAGCAGGGAATAAATGGCTGCCGCCAGATTATCACTGCCCCCGAAATTCCGCACAACAGAAAAAATTCCACAGAGAATCCCTGTATGCAGCAGCGGATGATGTGCTGTCAACCATCCTGAAAATGTCCATCCTACCTGATTTGGAGCATCCGCTGCAAAAATTCCGGGAAAACCACCCAAAAATGCAGGCAGAAAACTTATAAAATAAAGTCCCCACATCAGAAACGGCCAGTATTTCCATCGGCAGAAGATTTCCCAGCGAATATTACGGATTCCTTTTTTCCATTTCTGCCGTTCTCTGATCGCATCCAACAATATCAACAAGAGCAGCACCGCCAGAATCATAACTGGGAGCCGCAGCAGAATCCGGTGAAAAATGGTCCTGTGCAGAGGATTTTCCGATATGGCCCAAATAGAACCATAACGCTTCAACATATAACCGCAACGATCAAAGGCGGCAAATAATATGCCGCCTGTACATGCAAATATCCAGATACGAAGATTTCCCAGTGTATTCCGGAATCTATCTTTCATCTTTCATAAGCTCCTTATAACGCATGTCTACCTGTATCAGATGCATCTCAAATTCCTGACGGCTCCTCTGTGCCCCTGCTGCCAGAATCAGGCCTGCAAACACAGACTGGATAGCCGCCAGCAATGTAAAACCACATACCATCAGAGTCGGGAATTTGGGTACCAGTCCGGTTGTCACATATTCTGCCAGCACCGGCAGGAAAAATCCGACGCTGATCAAAGTCAGAATCAATGCCAGAATTCCAAAGAAGTGCATCGGTTTATAGTTCCGGTAAAGCTTCGCGATGCTCATCAGTACCTTTGCTCCATCAGAATAGGTGTTCAGCTTCGACTCACTGCCTTCCGGCCGATCACGGTATTCGATGACTACATTATCCACCTGCATATTCTTATCTGCTGCATGGATAGTCATCTCTGTCTCAATCTCAAATCCCTTGGACAGTACCGGGAATGTCTTTACAAACTGATAACTGAATGCACGATACCCGGTCATAATATCCTTGATCTCTGTATGGAACAGCTTATTAATCGTGCTGCGTACCAGTGAATTGCCAAAATTGTGGAACGGGCGTTTATTCTCCGTAAAATATGTGGAGGAAAGGCGGTCGCCTACCACCATATCGGACTGATGATACAGCACCTTGTCCACCATCTCCCTGGCAAACTCCGCCGGATAGGTATCATCGCCATCCGTCATAATATACACCTCCGCATCGATCTCGCGGAACATTCTGCGGATAACATTTCCCTTTCCCTGCAAATACTCATGGCGAACGACAGCGCCTGCCCTTTGGGCCAACTCTACCGTCCGGTCAGAAGAATTATTATCATATACATAGATCACGGCTTCCGGAAGTACTTCACGGAAATCTCTTACTACCTTTTCTACCGTCTTTTCTTCATTATAACACGGAATTAAAACTGCTATCTTATCCAAGCTTTCTTTCTCCCTGGAAACCACCACAAGACCGGGTTTGTCCCTTGCAGGTGCAAATCCGGTCCTGACGATGTCTCTTTTGAATATTATTTTCTTCGATTGTAGCACATCCGTATCATGAACGCAATCCTATTTCCTTACACTTCCTTACGATCATCCAGTGCAATGTACCCGCGGTGATGGCCTACATATTTATATGCCGGACGAATAATTTTACCATTATTGACAACTTCCTCCAGTCGGTGTGCACTCCAGCCGGAAATACGGGAAATAGCAAAAATCGGCGTATAAAGTTCCTCCGGGATTCCAAGCATGGAATATACAAATCCACTGTAGAAATCCACGTTGGCGCAAATAGGCTTAAACAGATGACGCTTTTTCGCAATAGCCTCCCCTGCCAGACGCTCCACGCTCTCATAGAGCCCATACTCCCGCTGCATGCCTTTTTCTTCGGAAAGACGTTTCGCATACTCTTTCAGGATGACTTCACGAGGGTCGGACAAGGTATAGACGGCGTGTCCCATACCATAGATGAGTCCTGATTTATCAAATACTTTCTTATCCAGCATATCTTCCAGATACCGGGTCAGCGTCTTTTCATCCTCATAATCCGGACAATGTTCCTTGATATCCGCAAACATCTGCTGCACTTTCAGGTTGGCCCCACCATGACGGGGACCTTTTAAGGATGCAATGGAAGCTGCCGTTGCAGAATAGGTATCGGTTCCGGAAGAAGTAACAACATGGTTGGTAAATGTGGAGTTGTTACCACCACCGTGTTCTGCATGCAGCACCAGCGCCACATCCAATACCTTTGCTTCCAGCTCCGTGAACTCTCCATCCGGGCGAAGCATCTGAAGAATATTTTCCGCAATAGACATCTCTTTATTCGGAAGACGGATGACCAATGTATCATCCGCATGGAAATGCCGGTAAGCACAATAGGAATGAACAGCAATCTGCGGCATCTTTGCAATGAGCTGCAGGGACTGGCGCAATACATTGGGCACCGTCACTTCATCCGGGTTCGCATCATAGCAGTACAACGTCAGAATACATCTCTGCAGTGCATTCATCTGATTCTTATTGGTTGCCTTCATAACCACATCCCGAAGGAACTGTCCGGACAGCTCCTGAAGACTCTTGATAATACGGACAAAGCTTCTAAGCTGTTTCGGCGTTGGCAGACTTCCGAACAACAGAAGATAGGTTGTTTCCTCGAATCCATACCTGCGGTCTTCAAATCCGGCAATCAGATCCTTTACATTATATCCCTGGAAATAAAGTTCACCATCTGCCGGCATCTTCTTGCCATCCACACTCTTATAAGAAAGGACATCGGAAATCTCGGTAAGACCTGTCAATACACCTTTACCATTGGCATCACGCAGTCCTCGCTTTACGTCATACTCTGTATATAACTCCTGATCAATCTCGCCTGACACCATACATTCATTCAACAGACGATCAAACTGCTCATCCAGCTCTTTCGATAACTCCATCATGGTAACATTGCTCATCTTCGTCACATCCCATCCTTGCGTAAGGCAATATTTTGTATACATGTATTCATATTGGATTCTATTATAACGAATAGGAGTTATAAATTCAAGGGTTTTCTGTAGAAAAAGGGCAGGCGGAATGTGCCTGACCTTTTCGTGGGACTCTGGCCTATTTCTCTGGAAAAAACTTCATATTTTCCATGTTTACAGCATACACTCATTATCAAGAGCCTCTCTCTGGAGTAAGTATATGAAATTGTTCCACAGGAAGAACGTACTTCCTCTGTCATTATGCCTTATGATTGCCCTTGCGGGCGGCTTTTTTCTGTCCCACTCCCCATCAGTTCCCGCCTCTGCAACTATTGAAAGTAAGAAGCTTCCCATCTATTGCGTCAGCACAGAAAAGCCCAAAGTAGCTTTAAGCTTCGACGCAGCTTGGGGCAATGACGATACTGCAGAACTTTTATCGATTCTGAAAGAGCATCAAGTACACGCCACCTTCTTCATGACCGGCGGATGGGTCTCTTCCTATCCAGACGATGTAAAAGCCATTGCTGCGGACGGACATGATCTGGGAAATCACAGCGAAAATCACAAGCAGATGTCCCAGCTCAGCACATCGGAATGCCGGTTGGAGCTGCAGCTGGTTCATGACAAGGTAAAGGAGCTGACCGGGCAGGATATGACGCTTTTCCGCCCACCCTATGGTGACTATAATGATACCCTTATCGAAGCTGCCAATGACATGGGTTATCACGTGATCCAGTGGGATGTGGATTCTCTCGACTGGAAGGATTACGGTGCGGACGCTATCGTCTCACGAGTATTAGATCACAAGCACCTTGGCAACGGCTCCATCGTCCTCATGCACAACGGTGCTAAATATACAAAGGATGCCCTTCCCCGCGTCATTGAAGGTCTGCAGGAGAAAGGCTATGAACTGGTTCCCATCTCTGAATTGATCTATACGGACAATTATGAGATGGATCATGAGGGACGGCAGTTTCCGAGAAATTCTCCCTCATCATAAAGAAACACCGGCCGTTCTCAACCAGGAACAGCCGGTGTGTCTACGTTTCTTCTTCTATTTTCTTCATGGCCTTCATCAGTGACAGCACCATCTTTTTATTATTCGAGCTAAGACTTTCATACAGACGAATCAACTCCTGATATTCATCCATTTTTCTGTGAAACTGCCGTTCTTGTACGGACCCCCGTTTCTCATCGGACAGGCCAAGAAGATAGTCTGTCGTCACTTCAAAATAATCAGAAATCTCAATCAGGAGATCAATTCCCAATGAGTCTGTATTTCGTTCTACCTTGCTGATTTTCTGCTGTGATACCCCCACAAGTCCAGCCAGGGCTTCCTGATTCATGCCTCGTTCTTCCCTCAATTCCCTGATTCTGTTCTGCATACCATATCCTCCAATACAGATATGGTACTATTATTTCCCTGCTGTCTTATCTCGATACCGTGTATCAGAATACTCTAATTTCGCGTAAATACGTATCAGACAGGAAGCAGTTTTCCGAGGGCAAAGGAATAAATAAGCCGTTCTCTTACCCTCTTTCCGGTAACCATGGCAAGGGCCTGCTCATAATACTGAAGCTGCTGTCGATACCGTTCCACCAGTTCTTCCGGGCAGCCTACATGATCCGTCTTATAATCCACGACCACAATCTCATCCTCTTCATAGAAGAATGCATCAATCATTCCCTGGATAAGCACCGTTTCTTCCGGATCCGAACCATCCACCTGGTCACCAGGCAGTCCGATGACGAAAGGCTGTTCTCTATAAAGTTCTTTTCGCTGTTCCGCTTCTGCCAGACGTCTGACCAGCCCGCTTTTCACCAACCGCACAAAATCTGCCGGCCAGATACAGCTTCTGTCTTCCTCCTCCAGCTTTCCTGCCGCTGTCAGACGATCAAGTTCCTGACGAACTGCCTCTGCAGAATCCTCTGCTTTCAGAACTTTCGCAAAATCCATCCAGTGCATGACCGTATGATACACCGTACCTCTGGCCGCTCCTGTCTTCTCCTCCGTCTGCTCTATAAAATGGGGCAGAATCGGAACTGTCTCTTTCTCGGGATACAGTTCCTCCGCCAGATCATCCTCCGAGGATAACCGCAGCTTTTTGAGCTCCGTAACACTGTATTTCTGCCGGACTGCCGTTCGGTCTTTCCAGACGTAATCCCAGGAAAGCCGCTTCTCCACCTCGCTGTAAAGCTCTGGATCCACAGAACCATAGACCAGCATCCGCTCCAGATCATCCCTGGAGACAAATTCCGCCATCTGCTGCGTCACTGATTCCTTGAGCAGTGCTTCCATGGAAATCTGTTCCACTGCAAATCCACTCTGCTCCGGTTTGGGATTCAGTGCCAGAAGGATCCACTCCATACTGCATTTGGCTCCCAGCAGTTGGGAAAAAAGCAGCGGTTCCCCTGTCCGCGCCTCTGCATCCGTCTTCTCATCAATCATACCGGTCAGGATCAGCTTCTCCCGGGCACGGGTCATGGCTACATACAGCACCCTCAGTTCTTCCCCAAAACCGCTTAACAGATTCTGTCTGCGGATCAGCTGCTTAATGAGCGCCGGGCGTTTCATCCGGTGTTCCAGATCCACGTAATCAATTCCCACGCCCCAACGGTTATGAAAGACCATTTTATCCCGGCTTTCCTGCCGGTTAAAACTCTTTCCCATACCAGCCACAAACACAATGGGGAACTCCAGCCCTTTACTGTGGTGGATACTCATGATCTGTACCGCTGCTTTTCCGCTGCCGGAAATATCTGCCTCGCCGAAATCCATCTGGTATTTCTGCATCCGCTCAATATACCGGACAAAGTGAAAGAGTCCATGATAACTGATCTTCTCATAATCCTGCGCCTTGGCCAGCAGCATTTCCACATTGGCAAGCCGCTGCACGCCGCCGGGAAGTGCGCGAATCTGATCAAGATAACCCGTCTCCGTCAGAATCATCCACAAAAGCTCATGCACGGATGTATAAGAAGATAATTCCCGATAATGCTCTATCTGCCGGAAAAAGTCATCAAGGGCAGTTCTTCTTTTTTCATCGGTTCCTTCCAGCCGATACTGCTGACATGCTTTTAAAAAGCTTTTCTCCGGGTGTTCTGCTTTGATCGCAGCCAGATCTGCCGAGGAGAAGCCGCCCAGCAGTCCGTGAAGAGCTGCTGCCAGAGGAATTTCCTGAGTAGGATTATCCAGCACTCTTAGATAAGCAAGCAGCGTCTCCACCTCCATGGTTTGAAAATACCCTTCCCTGGACTGGGCGCTGGCAGGGATTCCTTCCTCCTGCAGCACCCGCACAAAGGTCTCGCTCCAGCCGGACATCGTACGAAGCAGAATAACGATATCCCCCAGCTCTGCCGGACGCAGAGTTCCGTGATCGGTTACCATGCCGCTCTGCAGCAGTTTCCGAATACGGAATGCAATGAGATGGGCTTCCGTTTCCGCCTTGCTCCACCTGCACTCCTTCCGGAGACTTTCCCAGTCTTCTTTCTGAAGAAGAAGGATCTCCGCACCGTTTCCATCCGCCTCCGGATAGGCAGCACCTTCCTTCAGGGCCGCATCCTCATCATAGAGAATGCCGCCCAATTCCGGTCTCATCATTCTGCCGAACACTTCATTGACCGGAGAAAGAACTTCTCCCCGGCTTCGGAAATTCCGGTGCAGATCAATGCAGACGCCGCCATTTTCTTCTACATAGGCCGCATATTTTTCAAGAAACAAGCCTGGTTCCGCCTGACGGAACCGATAAATGCTCTGCTTCACATCGCCTACCATAAAACGGTTGTCCCGCCCTTTCCGGCTTTTGGAGATGCTGTTCAAAATAGCTTCCTGCACCAGGTTGGAATCCTGATACTCATCCACCATAATCTCTTCAAAATAATCGGCAAAAATATCCGCCGTCTCCGATGGCACCAGACACCCGTCCTTTTCCCTCGTAAGAATCTGCAATGCCAGATGCTCCTGATCCGCAAAATCCAGGATATTTTTCTTACGCTTCTTCTCATTCAAGCGATTCAGGAAAGAGAGGGTCAGCTCCGCATAGGCCGCCACATTTTCCTTTGTCTCCCGCAGCTGCCGGAACTGCTCCTCATCCGAGATCTGAAAATACTGTTTTCCCAGTCCTTTTAAGAGGTCTTTCACCTCATTTCTTATGGACATAATTCGGTCACAGAGTTCCTCGTCCGCATCTGCCATGGCTTTGGCCCGTCGGCTTGGCAGTCTTCCGTAGGACAACTGTTCCCATTTTTCCCGGAACAGCCCCACATCCTGACAATCTGCCAGTTCCTGAATCATCGTTTCATCTGCCAACAGCACCGGCTCGTACGGTTCCGGTCCTCCCGGCACCCTGCACAGAGCTCTTGCTTTTCTGATCTCGGACAGACAGTCCCCCGCCGTCAGTTTCAGTTCCTTTAAAACCTCTTCCTGACCTGCAAAGTCCTTCCAGCTTCCCTCCTCCGGTATCTCATAGACATCTGCACAATGGGTCAGCCAACGCACCGGCTGAGGACTGGCAACCGCATATTCATAAAGTCCCAGAATCATCTCTTCCAGACCGCTTCCCCGGTTGCCGCTCCCATAGCTGTCCGCAAATTTTAAAAATGCAGGATCTTTTTTCTCATAAGCTTCTTCCAGAATCTCTTTTGCCGTATCCTGTTTTAGAAGTTTCATCTCTCCTTCATCCGCAATCCGGAAATTAGGATTCAGGCCGATGATATGAAAATAATTGCGGATCACATACAGGCAGAAGCCATGAATGGTAGTAATCTGCGCCCGGTGTACCAAAGACTCCTGCCGTTGGAGCCATTCATTTCCCGGATTTTCCTTCAGCCGGTCGTTGAGTGCTTTTCCAATCCGCTCTTTCATTTCCCCGGCTGCTGCTTTAGTAAAAGTAGTAATGAGCAGCCGGTCCACATCCACCGGATGCTCCGGATCCGTAATCAGAGAAAGAATCCGTTCTACCAGCACCGCCGTCTTGCCGGAACCTGCTGCCGCTGATACAAGCAGATTGGTATTTCTGGTCTCTATGACTTGTTTCTGCTCTTCCGTCCAGGTGACGCTCATGACTCTTCCTCCTCTAGTTTCTTCCAGATTTCTTCCTTTTCCATCGGTTCCAGCTGCCGCTTCTCACAGCCCTCCAGTCTGCTGTCAAAGCCACAGACACTGTGGTAACTGCAGAATCTGCAGGCATCCTCCTCCCGCAGTTCATAGGGCGAAAGACTGATATTTCCATTCAGAATCTCCTCCCCGTACCGGGATAATTTTCGTTTCACATGACGGGACAGACGCAGCAGCTGATCCTCTTCCGCCACGGAAGAAGAGGCACTGTAGCCACCGCCTTTTTTGAACCGTACCGGCAGAAGGGAGGATCCACTCTCTGCCTCCTTGTCCATCCGCTTTATAATCTCCGGATCCCCATTGACAATGCCATTAAATGCCAGCTCCTTTAAAATCCGTAGTGCCGGATCCTCCTCCTCTTCGTAATCCAGCATGGGATCCTGAATATGATAGTAAAACATGCCTGCCGGATGCACCGTCTCCACACCATTCCGCTGTTCCAGCTCCATAGCAGCATTCAAATAGACTGCCAGCTGCAGCTGCAGTCCATAGTAAATACTGGTCAGGTCAAACCGCTGTGCACCGCTCTTATAATCAATCACCCGGACGTAGAGATTTCCTTTCTCCCGGCACACATCAATCCGGTCAATTCTTCCCTGCAGGCGCATACGCTCTTCCTCCGACAGAAGAAGAGATACGCTGGACAGCTGTTCCAGATTTCGGAAGGAAACCTCCGTTTGTTCCGGCAGAAAAGTGCCCTTTTTCAACTGTTCCAGAAATGCCCAGGCCGTGCGCTGACCGATCCGTTTCATGCGTTCCACCACATAGGCATCCGATGCCTGCTCTGTCAGTCCTTTTTCTGCGCAGGATTCCAGTGCCCGTTCCAACGCCTGTTCCATCCATTCCGTCCGTTTGTCTTCCGGCACACGGAACCAGCCATACTCACTTTTTTCCACCGTATCGGAAAAATATTTTAGTGCATCATGAAATACATTTCCCATATCAATGGACTGCAGACCATAGGTTTCCCGTTCCTGCAGCCTTAATCCGTATTGAAGAAAATGTGCATAGGCACAGGCTGCAAACTGTTCCAGCCGGGTGACACTGCCTTCCAGGAGTGTTCCATAGAGTGCTCTTGCCGCAGCCTTTCCAATGGGATTTTCTTCTCTCCGGTAAAAGACTGCATCCATAAGCCGTTCCAGCTTTTCCTGCCAGGCAGGCTGTTCCCCATACCAGCGGAGCAGTGATTTCTGCTCCGGGGAAGGTTCTCCTTCCCTGGCTGCCTGTAATGCCTCCGTCAGTTCCGGAAGGTTTCCCTCCGGCACCGACAGACGGTCCAGAAGCTCCCTGTCTCTATCGGTTCTAACCTCCACCTTCGGAAACAGCTCCTGCATGGATGCAATGAGATAGGAAGGCCGCAGTGCATTACCGTCTGCATCGGCCAGGCTCCAGGAAAGATGCAGTTCTTCCGACGGAATGGTCAGACTCATATACATATAAAATTTTTGAATACAGGTTTCCTGTCTGGACGTAGGCGCCAGCTCCACCTCCTGGGATGCCAGAATCTCCCGGTCCATTTCCGAAAGCAGACCGCCCCGGCTCTTCTCCTTCGGTACATTTCCTTCATTAACTCCGGTAAAGAACAGCACCCGGATATCTTTCAACCGGCTTCGCTCCATATCACCGACCACCACCTGATCGGTTCCTGCAGGAATGAGTCCTACTTTCAGCTCGGAAAGCCCTGCATCCAGAAGCTCCGCATATTCTTCCAGACTCATGACACATGTTCCAAGAAGCATCACCAGCTTATCCAAAAGTTCCATGATCATGCCGTAAATCTGGTCATATTCTTTTGCCAGACTTAAATTTCCTTCTGCTTCAAATGCCTCTTTCCTTGCTTTTAATTTTTCCTGAATGCCAAGTTCGGCAATATAGCCGTAGAGGGCACGGCTCATGGTTTCTGCATCGGTGTCCTTCTTAGTGAGCACGCTCCTCAAATCCTGAAGCCCAATAAGCGCCCGCTGCCTCAATTCATTCAGCTCGGAAAGTTCTTCTTCCATCCCTCTGAGAGGATAGCGCCACTCTTTCTTCCATCCGGAAATTCCCCGGATACCTCTGGCCAGCACATAATTTTCCAGCCGGTCTGTCTCTTCCATAGTGACACCGGTCATTCCGCTTCGCAGCAGCCGGAACATGGACTCGTAGGAAAAATCCTCCTGCACCGCCGCCAGCAGCGCCCTCACAAACTCCACAAAGGGATTTTTTAATACATCCCGCTTCCGGTCAATGAATGCCGGAATGCCAAGTCTCGCAAAGGTCTGCTCCATCAGCGGACCATAGACTTCCAGATTACCGGTCACCACTGCCAGATCCCGGTAACGGAATCCCTGATCTCTTATTTTCTTCAGAATCTCGCAACCGATCTCCTCCGCTTCCGCTCTGGGCGAGCGGGCCGCATAGAGGGTCAGCTGATCTGTCGGTTCACCCCAGAATTCCCTTCCATGGCGGAAGATCCGGTGTTCCAAGAATCCAAGAGCCGGGGCATGGTCAAAGCGCCATACATGGTCTCCACCCAATATCAGCGGTTTTCTGACCGTTATCCCTGCTTCTTCCGCTGTCCGGCACAGATCCCGGATGGTCTTCTTCGTCAGATAAAAAAGCTGATGCTCCCCGCTGGAGACAAAGGGATTTTCCTCACTATCCAGAGTCAGTGCCACGTACACTTCGGATGAAAGACGCAGCAATTTTCCCAGAAGCTTTAACTGCACCGGAGTAAATCCGGTATACCCATCCAGCACAATGACGCTGTCCTTCATAGACGCGGAGCGCTCCACCGTCTCTTCCAGCGCTTCCAGCAGCTGTTCCGCCGTTAAATACGTATGGGATAAATATTCCTCAAAGCTTTCATAGATCAGTTTCATATCCTGCAGTTTATAGTATAACTGCGGGTTGTCCTGATTCTGCGCCATCATCTGTTCCAGATCCTGCGAACCAATCCGGTACTGCACCAGTTCGGACAGAAGGGATTTCACCTCGGTAATATAACCCAGCTTTTTCAGATTTCCGCCCAGAAGAGTCAGGCGGTCCTTATTCTCCTCCGCCAGCCTGCGGAGTACCATATTTTTACCGGTATCCTCCAGAATCTTCCGGTGTTCCCCTCCTACTTCCTCAAAAATGCGGTGAGCCAGGCGTTCAAAGCTTAAGACATCAATGTTCATAATGCCATGGCGCGGATGCATCCCTACCAGATCCTTCTGGGTCTGCATAGTGAACTGCTCCGGCACAATGACAAAAAACTGCCGCCCAGGCTCCTCCATAGACTGGTGGATCATTTTTTCAAACATATAGTGGGATTTTCCGGCACCGGAATTTCCCAGAATCAGCTGTAACGCCATATCTACCTCCGGATCTTTCTTTGATTTCTATACAATCATACGACAAAAAATGCCGGAACCGTCCGGAATATCTGCCTTCTGCGGCATCTTCCGTACGTCCCGGCTCTTTGTTGTTCTTTTTTCTCCATTAACCTGCGTATGCCATCACCGGAACTGCCGCAAACTGCGGAAGTGCAGCCAGCACCTGTGAGCTGACTCTGGTAATGTATGCACAATCGTCTTCCACGCTGCGCGGTGCAGACATATATGCTTCATGTTCCTCCCGGATGTAGGCAAGAATCTCATCCACGGAACGCATCCTACGGGTATTGCCCGTGTAAAATACCGCTTTCCCTTCCCGGATATAGGCGCGGAGCCCATGCTTTAAATGCTCCTCATAGACACAGTGATCCTTGATATTTCCTGGAAAATGAGTATTGTGCGGATAAGTAAAATAATCCGCTATATAATGAACGATCTGTCCCAGATCCCTCATATACTGCGCAGTATCCATGGACCAGTATCCGTCTTCCTCTGCCAGAGCTCTTAACATCTCTGCCATGAGATCAAAGGTTTTGTCATATTCATGACGCACCGTCACGAAAGAAGGCTTACAATCCGGAAGAATATTTCCCAGATAAAAGGATCTCCATCTGCGGCTCAGGACCTCATTGTCCATTCCCTGTACCAGAAAACCTGCCAGACTAAGATGTGATTTTTTTCTCATGAACACTCCTCCATTGTGAATCTTCCTGTTAACTCAAAACCTTTGATAGTATAGCATACTTTTCTGTGTTTTGCACGGTTTTTTTCAAAGTTAACAGAAAGTTCAACTTTTGTTAATTTTTATGTGCATGTATATTTTCCCCAGATGCGGAAAACACTGTTTTTAACAGGTTTGCTGGATGTGACGGCAGATTTCGTCAAAACAATGTTGGGAAAGGAGCGCATAAAATGACACAGATGGCAGGAAGATCCTCACTTTTATTCGAAAGACCGCCATACATCATGGAAGCGGCTTCCATTGTGGGAAAAAAAGAAGGTGATGGTCCCCTGGGACATCTTTTTGATTATATTGAAGAAGATCCGAAATTCGGGAAAAATACATGGGAAGAAGCAGAGAGTGAACTGCAGCTCCGTACCGCCCGGAAAGTTATAGAGAAATCCGGCATCCAGGAAGAGCAGATCCGCTATCTCTTTGCCGGGGATCTGCTGGCTCAGGGCATTGCCACTTCCTACGGTATTATGGAACTGCAGATTCCACTATTTGGACTCTATGGTGCCTGCTCCACCTGCGGTGAAAGCCTGTCTCTTGCTTCCATGGCTATAAACGGCGGTTATGCCGATTATGCCCTGGCTCTGACCTCCAGTCACTTTGCCAGCGCCGAAAAAGAATTTCGTTTTCCCTTGGACTATGCAGGACAGCGTCCTTTGTCCACCACCTGGACGGTTACCGGTTCCGGAGCTTTCCTTTTGTCTTCCTGTTTTACCGGGATTCCCGGTAAATCCTGCGTGCAGATTACCGGAATTACCACAGGAAGGATTGTGGATTACGGTGTGAAAGACTCCATGCACATGGGTGCTGCCATGGCACCCGCTGCCGCCGATACCATTTACCAGCACTTGAAGGATACCGGCCGTACTCCAAAAGACTATGACCAGATTATTACCGGTGACCTGGGAAGTGTAGGCCAGACTATTTTAAAGGATCTGCTCATGGACCGGGGCATTGATCTTAAGGGCCGCCATGATGACTGCGGCATCCTGATCTATAACAGTCAGACTCAGGACACCCATGCAGGCGGTTCCGGCTGCGGCTGTGCAGCCGCCACCCTTGCTGCCTATATCCTGCCTCAGATGCTTCGTGGTGTCTGGAACCGGGTTCTTCTGGTTCCTACCGGAGCACTTATGTCCAAGGTAAGCTTTAACGAAGGACAGACTATCCCCGGCATTGCCCATGCTGTCATTCTGGAAAGGAGAGAATTTCCATGAGTATTAGTGAAGATCAGAAAAAAGAATATCAGAAATATGTAAAAGAGATAACGCCTACCCATTCCCTTCCTCTAGAAATGGGAAAGGCCTTTCTCACAGGCGGAATCATCTGTCTTCTCGGACAGCTTCTCCAGAATGCAGGCATGGCATTGGGACTTGAGCAGGAAGCAGCCGGAACCTGGTGCTCCATTCTTCTGGTTCTTGTCAGTGTCCTGCTCACGGGATTCGGTATCTATCCGCTCATTGCCAAATGGGGCGGTGCCGGCGCCCTGGTTCCCATCACCGGTTTTGCCAATGGCGTTGCTTCTTCCGCTATCGAATACAAAAAGGAAGGGCAGGTCTTCGGTATCGGTGCCAAAATCTTCACCATTGCCGGTTCTGTCATCCTGTACGGTGTGCTTACTTCCTGGATTCTGGGACTCCTCTACTGGTTCTTCCACTTCTTGCAATCCTGACAGGGTTCTGCTATAGTGATGGCAGAAATACAGGAGATACCCAAATGCTGTTACAAATTCAGGATGGAACTTTAAGTGCCGGAACCCAGGTGGTTCTGTCACATTTTGATTTTGAAATACGTGGAAATGAAAAAATTGCCGTTATTGGAAAAAACGGCTGCGGAAAGACGACGCTTCTCCGGCTGCTGGCCGGGGAACTCTCCCTTGACCGGGATGACAAAAGCGCCTCTGCCGGGATCAGGACCACCCGCCGGCTGACCATTGGTCTGCTCAGCCAGCAGGCTTTTTCTGATGTCTCCGAAACCGTAGAGGAAGAGTTATTAAAGACCTGTCCATGTCCGGATAAATGGGATCGGGAGCGGTTCACCTGGGAACAGGAATACGACCGTATCTTCACCGGATTTGGTTTTCAGAAAGAAGATAAGAAAAAGAAGCTTTCCCAGTTTTCCGGTGGGGAACAGACCAAGATTGCCATGATCCGGCTTCTCCTCACCCAGCCGGATATCCTCCTTCTGGATGAGCCCACCAACCATCTGGATGTAGAGACCGTAGAATGGCTGGAATCCTATCTGAAACAGTATTCCCATGCAGCCGTTATCGTCTCCCACGACCGGTTCTTCCTTGACCGGACTGCAGATACCATCTATGAATTTGACCATCAGAAGCTGGTCCGCTACGCGGGAAATTATTCTTCCTATAAAGAGCAGCGCGCCAAAAACCTGGTCATTCAGGAAAAAGCATACCGCCAACAGCAGGAGGAAATACAGCGCCTGGAAGAACTCATTGAGAGGTTCAAGCACAAGCCCAAAAAAGCCGCCTTTGCCAGATCCCGGAAAAAGATTCTCGAACGGATGCCAAAGATAGAAAAGCCATCTGTCGGAGAAGCTCATCTCTTCACCGGTGCGCTGGATCCGGAGATCCGCAGCGCTAAATGGGTTCTGGAGGCAGAGCACCTGAAAATCGGTTACGAAAACAAAGCTTTACTGGAGCTTTCCCTTCGCATCCGCCGGGGACAGAAGATTGGGATCATCGGCCCCAACGGAGCCGGAAAATCTACCTTTCTAAAGACTGCCGCCGGACTGCTTCCACCAGTGGACGGAACCTGCAGTCTGGGACTTAACGTATTACTGGGATATTTTGACCAGCAGACGGCTTCCCTCACTTCTGATCTGTCTGTGGCAAATCATTTTCACCAGCTATTCCCGGCACTTACTGAAAAGGAAGTCCGTCAGACACTGGGGGCTTTTCTTTTTTCCGGGAAACATGCATCCCAAAAAGTGAGTACCCTCTCCGGTGGTGAAAAATCCCGCCTGGTTCTAGCCGAACTATTGCAGAGCCGCCCGAATTTTCTGGTGTTGGATGAACCCACCAACCATATGGATATTCCTGCCAAAGAGACGCTGGAATCTGCTTTCCGTGCCTATACAGGAACCTTGCTCTTCGTCTCTCATGACCGGTATTTTATCCGGCAGGTAGCCGAATCCCTGCTCATTTTCGATGAGCAGTCCGTCTTCTATTATCCCTTTGGATATGAGCATTATCTGGAACGGAAAGAAAAAGAATCCGGACAGGACATGAGTGCCTGTATCCGGGCAGAAGAGCAGGCGCTTATCAGTGGCCTTCAGAGCGTCCCCTTGCCGGAACGGCACCGTCTCCGGGAACCTGATACGGAACGGGCCTACGAAGACTGGCAGCTCCGTCTGGCCTTGGAACCGGTGGAAGCGCTCCAGGCAGAACTGGAACAGCACTGGAATACTTACGACGAATACTTAAGCTGGAGTGACCCGGAGGCAGCCCTCGCCTGGACATGCCAGGAAGAAGCACTTCGTCTCAAATATACGGAATGCTGTCTTACCTGGTATGAAAAATGGGAAGAATTTCATCCCCAATCTTCCTAATATCCATAATATGCATGAACCCATTCACCGAAGGAACGCCCCAGCGCCATGGCAAGAATGAGCGCTGGCATTCCTTTTTTTAAGCGGATTCTCCGGCTGAAAATAGGAACCGCATCCACAATCTCCGTAAGGGCCATGGCCCAGGCCCCGGTAAAAATACCGGACAAAAATCCAAAAATTGCTGCTCCCGGAACTCCAACCGGCAGATGAAACTGATAGATACTAAAGAGATTTCCCAGAATTCCGCCCAGGGCAGCGGCATCCTCGTACTGCATCACCGCCCAGGCCGTGTGAGTCTTTCCTGCAAAGCGCGCCACCACACCAAGGGCAATCAACAGGGCAAACATACCTCCTGCCACCGCCATTCCACTGGTCAGTCCCAGAAATCCAAGAAACCATTCAGTCCACATCGATGTTCGTCTCCTTTCGGTTACAACCTTCTACCAGTGTGGTATTCACATCATCCTCATACTGCCGCATCTGTACTTCCATGGGCGTCGGATCCTTCGTAATCCGCTTTCCGCCAAAATGGTTATAAAATACAATGATGCCCACAGCAATACCAATGGAATATCCCAGTTCCATGACCGTATAACCGTCCGATTCCCTGCCGGTAAACAGTTGATAGGTTTGTGCAAATACCTCATCCACTCCCACGTCGTTATTGAACACCATAATGGAAAAAGCGGACCCGAAAAAAATGAGAATACATAAGACTGCCACCTTCAGCGTGTTAAATCTGTCCTTTGCATAGTCTGGTGACTCATATTCAATGATAAAATCGGTCTCCCCCAGATTCTGGATTTCCAGTTCCGGGTAGATTTCATGGATCTGCTCGATCACTTTCATAACAGAAAACACATAGCGGTCACTTTTCTGTGCCTGAATTTTCAGAAGCTTCATGGTCTTCAGCCTGTTTTTCACAGAAGCATCCACACATTCCAGCTTCGCCACATCTCCAAGTCTCACATCCGCATGACTCACCTGGTTATTCCGGTCTATTTTCAGATACAGCATCCCCCTCATGGTTTTCGCGCCTCTCTTTTTATTACATTTATCCACAAGTATGCGCAGATTCATAGGGTTTTATGCACCATGATCCACTGCGTTTTCTTCCTTAAAATGTTTCCTCATCTCCCTTAAGATTTTCTTTTCCAGACGACTTACCTGCACCTGGGAGACACCCAGATTTCTTGCCACCTCCGCCTGTGTCTGATCCTGCAAATAACGCATCTTGATAAGCTTCCGATCTGCCTCCGGCAGCTCTTCCAGAAGCTGCAAAAGCACCAGATGGTCCAGCACACTCTCTGTTTCCTGATGCCCGCTCCCCAGTCGGTCCAACAGACATACCTCACTCCCGTCACTCTGGGGAATGGTTTTATAGATGGATTCCACCTCCACACCAAAATCTGCCGCCCGGACAACCTCCTCCGGTGTCAGCCCGGTCAGTTCCGCCAGTTCCCCCACCGTAGGATCCTTCCCTTTTTTCTGTAAATACTGATCTTCCGCTCTTTTGACTTTCCAGCTGTTCTCCTTCAATGTGCGGCTCACCTTCACCATGCCGTCATCCCGAAGAAACCGCTTGATTTCCCCGGCAATCATCGGCACCGCATAGGTGGAAAATTTTACCTGAAACGAGGGATCAAACTTATCAATTGCCTTGATTAATCCCATTGCTCCGATCTGAAATAAATCCTCCGTATCCGTTCCCCGTCCGGTAAAGCGGCGGACAATACTCCAGACCAGTCCCATGTTCTCCTGCACCAGACGATCTCTGGCCTCTTTATCCCCATGGTGTGACCGTTCAATCAGAGCCATCGTTTCTTCCATCGCAACTACCTGCTCATGATCTGCTTCTTCATATAGACAGTTGTTCCCATGCCCGGTGACGATTCTACCTTCACCTCGTCCATAAATGCTTCCATGAACATAAAGCCCATGCCGGAACGCTCCAGATCCGGACGGCTGGTATAAAGTGGTTCCATAGCTTTGGAAATATCTGCAATGCCGACGCCCTCATCAATCACCCAGACTTCCAGCTGCTGGTTCTCCATACGGACCCGCAGCACAATGGTATGTATCCCTTCTGGGTAACCATGGATAATTGCATTGGTCACCGCTTCCGATACCGCAGTTCGGATATCCGCCACTTCCTCCAGCGTGGGATTTAACTGGGACGCAAAAGCTGCCACCGTTACCCGCGCAAATTCTTCATTTTCCGAGATGCTGTCAAATGCCAGCGTCATTTCATTCTTCATCATTTCTCCTCCTTCTCCAGCGGAATATAATTTCGGATACAGGACAGTTCCAGTACCCGGTCAATCCTGCTGTTCATATGACTTAACACAATGCGGCCATTCAGCGCCTTCAGCATCTGATAACGTCCAAAAATCATTCCGATTCCCGCACTGTCCATAAATTCCGTCCCCGAAAAATCAAATTCCACCTCGCCTACCGGTTCCTTCCGAATCACAGCATCCACTTTTCTCCGGATTTCTTCTGTATGATGATGATCCACCTCCTCCGGCAGGTGCACAATTAACCGGATTCCTTTTCGTTCCAGCAGTTCCATACAGCAGTCTGCTCCTTTCTTTTTTGTGTTCGTTCCTGGTTTTGGGTAAAGAAAAAGGACGCCATAATGACTTTCATTATAGCGTCCCTCTCCTCAGGGTATTTATCTTCTACAGCCCGGTCATCAGACCTGCTGCATCTGTTGCTTTTTTCGTGTTGGGGAACTCATCGACGACCTTCTGATAATAGGTCTTCGCATTCTCTGTATCCCCGGATTTATGATAGGATCTTGCCAGGAAATACAGGGCGTCTCCCTGAGTATTATCCAGTTCATAGCATTTTCCAAGATCTTCAATGGCAGTTGCATAATCACCCTTCTGATATGCGTCATATCCAGTCTTATAAAGATCTTTGACTGCGGTTACTCCTACTTCACTGAATACAGAACTGTACAGGGTCTTCGCATCATCAGAAAGGGTATCCTGATTGATGGCTTCCAGCTGCTGCAGGGCTGCTGCCGAATCACCGGAAGAATAGGAGGCATAAGCTTTTAACAGTTCTTCATAACTGCTTACTTTGTCAGCTGCTTCGCTGGCTGCCTTCGCTGCTTCTTCATTCTGTTTTTTAAGAGAATCATTTTCTGCCTGCAGGCTGTCCAGCGTTGCGGATTTGGCATCCACCTGATCACTGTACTCTGCCACTGCCTTATTCAGCTCCCCGCTCTTCTTGCTCTGGAGCGCCGGCATGATGAGAAGTCCCATGACTGCTACACCAATCACCACACCGATAACTACATTAAGCACTGCATGGAATCCGGAATTATCTTTTACGCCTACCGGCTGGATAATGGTCTCATTTCCTCTGGTATAGGCAATGGCGTCTTTGTTGGCATCTTCTTCCTGGGGCTTTTCTTCCACCGTCTGCTGATCCAGTGCCTGCATGTAACGCAGTGCTTTTGTATTGGTGCAGTCCACAGCCAGTACCTTTTTCAGTTCTGCCCTCGCACGGCTCAAATTTTCCGTCTTCATATAGAGAAGTGCCAGCAGCAGATGTCCGTCCAACAGCTTTCCATTGACGGAAAGTACTTTCTTCAGCTGAATGATGGCCAGATCATAACTCTCCTGCTGACAGTATACTAACGCCTGATTATATTTACGCAGGCTGGTATTGATACTGTCCAGCTGTGCCGGATTATTCTGAACTGCCTCAATATACTTGTCCGCCATATTTTTCGTGCTCTGGAAACTGCGGCTGATAATCCACTGAGTCAGTGCATCCACTACCATACCCATCTCAAAGTAGACAAGTCCCAGAAGGTTTCTTGCATTGGTATTCTTTTTATTGATCTTCAGACTTTCCCGTAAGGCCAGCACTGCTCCCGACAGGTCGCGTATCTTTGCTTTCTCCAGTCCTTCATTGTAGTATGCGTTGGAAAGCTTCAGCATTCTGCTGTAAAGCTTCACGTCTGCGCCACACTGGCTGCAGTACTCGGAATCTTTAAGGTCCGCTCCACAGTTAAAACATTTCATATATTCACCTTTTCTATCGACGATCCTTAATTTCCTTCAACATCTCATCTATCAGATCTGTCACATCTGCCAAATTGTTGCTATACACATTTTCCTCTACCTGATCAATCTCCAGGCTCGGATGAAATTTTTTTAATTCTTCTTCAAAGTCAAGCATTTTTTCGACTCCTTAATATCTCTTTCAGACTTCCCACCAGATACAGGGAACCTACACAGAACAGGATTCCGTCTCCTTTGCGGGCATATGCTTCGTCAAATGCCTCTTCCACGGAAGAAATCTCCGTGACGGGCTGCTTTGTATATTTCCGGAAAATACTGCCAAGCTTCTCTGCCGGAACCATGCGGTAAGCACCTACCTCTGTGACAATGACCTCTGTAAAAGGAATCTCCTCACAGATGGTCCTGATCATGCCATCGTAGTCCTTGTCACTGACGCAGGAAAACAACAGCGTCACTTTGGTATCTTTTCCAAGCTGTCTGGCTGTCTTCACAAATTCCTCAATTCCGGAATCATTGTGCGCGCCGTCCAGAATCACGCCCGGAAGCACCGGCTCCATACGTCCTTCCCAGCGCATATTCTTCATACCGCTGTGAATATCCGTTTCTGTCAGTCCCACATCCATCACCAGTGCCGCTGTCACAGCCTCCATTGCGTTCATCACCTGGTACTCTGCAACAGTGTCGATGGACACGTTCATAGGTTCATAATACCCAGTATCCATTGAAAAATCAATCGTTTTCTGGGTGTTCATCAAAATTTTATACATGTCCGGACGGATGGCATAAGCCTTCGCATGCATCTCGGAAGCCTTCTTAAGAATGGCTTCTTCCACATCCTTCCTGGTTCCGTCATAGACGACCGGGCAGCCTTCTTTGATAATGCCTGCCTTTTCCCCTGCAATCTTTGCATAGGTATCTCCAAGATATTCCGTATGCTCCAGACTGATGGAGGTAATCACGTTAACCAGCGGTTTTTCAATCACATTGGTGGCATCGAAGCGTCCACCAAGACCGGTCTCTAACACTACATATTCCATATGGGCTTTATCAAAAATGTAGATACCCATAAGAAATAATAATTCAAAAAAGGTGGGATGAGCAAACTCCTCCGGCTTTTCTTTTAAAAGCTGACGAACCAGATCCATCACTCCTTCAAAAGCTTCCAGGAACAGTTCGTCGGATACATCCTCCTCATTGATCTTGAACCGCTCATTGATCTTTACCAGATGCGGAGAGGTGAACAGTCCCACCTCTTTTCCCGCAGCTTTTAAGATAGAAGACAGATATGCACATACGGACCCTTTTCCATTGGAACCTGCCACATGAATCAACTTCATCTTACGCTCCGGATGACCCATGGCGTCCAGAACCATCCGTGTGTTTTCCAATGTATTTTTCTTTGTAAATTTAGGTGTATCGTTAATATAGCTCTCTGCTTCTTCGTATGTCATGTTATTCTCCCAGCTGAGCCAGACGTTCTTTGACCTGACTCATCATCTGTGTATATTTCTCCAGTTTTGCGCGCTCTTCCTGAATCTTTGCTTCCGGTGCACGGCTGACAAATTTCTCATTGTTCAGCATGCCATTGACACGGTTAAGCTCGCCTTCCAGACGTTTTTCCTCTTTGTGGAGACGCTCTTTTTCTTTCTCGATATCTACCAGCTCCTGCAGAGGCATGTAAATAGCTGCCTCCGGAAGCAGTGCAGATACCGCATCATCTGCGATACCGGTCTTGTCTGCCTGTACGATGACTTCGCTTGCAAATCCAAGTGCTGCAAAGAAGACTTTGCCGTGCTCAAAGATCTCACGAATCTTGGCACTCTCGGATACCACATAAACGGTTGCTTTCTTGCTGTTCGGTACGTTCATGCTGGTACGAACGGTACGGATACCACGGACTGCTTCCTTGATCGTCTCAATCGCATTTTCTTCTGCTTCAAAGTTCCATTCTTCTTTGTACTCCGGCCAGGAGGAAATCATAATGGATTCCTCATCGGACAGGTTGCAGAAGATCTCCTCCGTGATGAAGGGCATATAAGGATGCAGCATCTTCAGTGCATTGATCAGTACGTTTTTCAGGGTCCACAGAGCAGCACCCTTGGTCTCATCCTCGTCATTCCATAAACGCGGTTTTACCATCTCGATGTACCAGTCGCAGAACTCCTCCCAGATAAAGTCGTAGATCTTCTGTACAGCGATACCCAGATCAAAGTTATCCATATTGGCAGTGATCTCTTTTGCCAGACTATTGACTTTGGACAGGATCCATTTATCCGCTGCGGTGAGCGTGCTCAGATCAATCTCATCCGGAATCTCTGCTTTCTCCATATTCATCATAATGAAACGGGAAGCATTCCATACTTTGTTTGCAAAGTTTCTGCTGGCCTCTACACGCTCCATGTAGAAACGCATATCGTTACCCGGTGCATTACCGGTTACCAGGGTCAGACGCAGTGCGTCAGCGCCGTATTTATCAATAATCTCCAGCGGATCAATACCATTTCCAAGAGATTTACTCATCTTACGTCCCAGAGAGTCTCTGACCAGTCCATGGATCAGTACATGGTGGAACGGGCATTTTCCAGTCTGCTCATAACCGGAGAATACCATACGGATTACCCAGAAGAAAATGATGTCATATCCGGTTACCAATACATCAGTCGGATAGAAATAATCAAGCTCCTCGGTGTTCTTCGGCCAGCCTAAGGTTGAGAACGGCCACAGTGCAGAGGAGAACCAGGTATCCAGAGTATCCGGGTCCTGGGTCAGATGGGTGCATCCACATTTCGGGCATACCGTCGGTGCTGTCTTGGAAACAACGGTCTCGCCGCACTCATCACAGTAATATGCCGGGATTCTGTGTCCCCACCAGAGCTGACGGGAAATACACCAGTCACGGATGTTCTCCAGCCAGTGCAGATAAGTCTTGTCAAAACGCTCCGGAACGAAGGTCAGGTCACCGTTCTTGATCGCTTCGATAGCCGGTTTTGCCATCTCTTCCATCTTTACGAACCACTGCTGCTTGATCATCGGCTCTACCGTCGTACCACAGCGGTCATGAGTACCTACATTGTGTACATGCTCTTCTACTTTTACAAGCAGTCCCTGTGCTTCCAGATCCGCTACCATTGCTTTTCTTGCCTCGTAACGGTCCATACCATCATATTTGCTGCCCGGGCAGTTAATGGTCGCATCATCGTTCATGATGTTGATCTCTGGCAGATTGTGGCGTCTTCCTACCTCAAAGTCATTCGGGTCATGGGCAGGCGTAATCTTTACGCATCCGGTTCCAAACTCTTTATCTACGTACGGATCCGCAACTACCGGAATCTCGCGGTCTGTGAGCGGCAGTTTCAGCATCTTGCCAACCAGATTCGTATATCTTTCGTCATCCGGATTCACAGCCACAGCGGTATCGCCAAGCAAAGTCTCCGGACGGGTGGTTGCGATCTCTACATAACCGCTTCCATCTGCGATCGGATAATTAATGTGCCAGAAATGGCCAGCCTGCTCCTCATGCTCTACCTCTGCATCAGAGATGGAAGTCTGGCATACCGGGCACCAGTTGATGATTCTGGATCCTTTGTAAATATATCCTTTTTCATAAAGACGGGTAAATACTTCGAGAACTGCCTCGGAGCATCCCTCATCCATGGTGAAACGCTCTCTGTCCCAGTCACAGGAAGAACCGATCTTCTTTAACTGGTCTACGATGGTGCGGCCATACTCTTCACGCCACTCCCAGGTTCTCTTTAAGAAGCCTTCTCTTCCCAGATCGTTCTTGTCGATTCCTTCCTCTTTCAGTTTGTTGATCACCTTTACCTCTGTGGAAATACTTGCATGGTCCGTTCCCGGAATCCACAGTGCGTTGTATCCCTGCATTCTCTTGTAACGGATCAGGATATCCTGAAGGGTATTGTCAAGAGCATGTCCCATGTGCAGCTTACCGGTAATGTTTGGCGGCGGCATAACAATGGTGAAGGGTTTTTTGCTTCTGTCTACATCCGGATGGAAGTATTTTCTTCCCATCCATTTGGCATAGGTACGATCCTCGATTTCAGATGGATCATAAGTCTTTGCTAATTCTTTCATATCAGTATCTCCTTAAAAATAAAACAATATTTTACTTATCTATCACAAGCTGGATATCCAGCTCATTGTCTGTATAGCTGCTGTCTAACAGCAGTTCGGGACCATCTATACGGGTTCCATTTACCATCCAGTAATATGGATGACCTCCATCATCAGAAACTGCAAGGGTGAGCGGATAGTTATGGTAATAAATGCCTTCATATTCCGTTTCCCCGGAGAGACGGATCTGGCTGAATGCCACCGACAAACCATCCGGAACCTGAAGCTTTAATGTATAGGGACCTGCGGCTCCCAGATTATTCTGCAGTCCTGCATGGACCACTAAACAGCTCTCCGCTGCAGATTCCTTCATATCCTCCACGGCTGCCTGCTGCCGCGCCCGTTCAGCATCTGTATAATAGATCTCCATCGAATGGGTGATCTTCTGGTCTTCCTCATCAATGATCTGCAGCACATGATCCGCTGCAAAAGTGGTACTGGTCAGATCACAGATCATATTTACAAACTGGGTCCGATATTTATCCGATTTCATCAGAAGAGCCAGAGTGTCTGTCATATCCTCTACCGGCTCCTGCATGAGATAGTCAAACACATTGGCAATCTCACTGTTACTGGTATCTCCATAGACCCCATCCAGGTCATAAAGGAAAAAACGAACTTTGCCGTCTGCATAAGCACTGTTGGTTCCCGTATCACATTTCCAGGAAAGAAAATTGTGAAATGGCCAGTCAATATTATTCATAATGCAGTTTACAGCATAATGCCGCAGCATATCCGTCATGTCCACCGATGCTTCCAGGCTTTCCTGACGCTCCGGATCATTAAGGTCCATATGAAGCTTTCCATAATATTCGCCGAACCTGGAACTATTCACCTCATTTGGCTCATATTTTATAATGTCATTTTTCCTGGAACCAATAGCCGCAGACACATTATACTGGGTGTATTTTTCCTGCAGCTGGATAATGCCATAATATTCGCCATTGACAAACAGAACTCCCGGCCTTGCTCCGGCACAGATAATTCCGGCTTCTTTTCCAAGACGGCTGACCACATTCCATTTGATCATAGTCCCTTCATGATCGGAACCGCCGTTTCGCAGCACCAACCGATTATAAGACTGTCCTGTCCGGTTGCCTGCCATATCGGTCTCAAAAAAGTCATAATTGAATCTTGGATGATCCATATCGTACTGTTCCGACGCGATGAGCTTGATGCTCTTCTGGTCGAATCCTCTGGAACCGTGACCTGATACAGCAATGCCGGTTCCCTGGGCAATCATGGGTGTTCCATCCTGCTCATAGAATTCAATATATGCCGGGCGCTCCCAGCTTCCATTTTCATCATTGACCTCGTTCCAGTTAGTAAAAATACCAGTCTTCTCATCATAGAGATTTGCCTGATCTGTGGTCAGGGACACCACCATGGTGTCGAACAGTTCCGATACGCCCTGTCCTACAAAATAGGTTTTTGTATAAACAGAGCTCTTCACGCCTCCCCGCACTACCATAGCCTTCACCACAGTCGTTTCCATAGGAAGTCCTGCTTCCACCCGGATGGGCGCTGTATAGATATCCGACTCGGTCGTCGGTGTATCCCCGTTCAATGTATAATAAATGGTTCCTCCCCGGATGCCTGCACTTAAGGTCAGGTCAAAGGCTTCTTCCTGAAAGGCTTCTTCTCTGGAAAAATGTACTTCCGGATTCCGCACATCCAGCAAAATCATGCCGCCGGTCAGAAGGGTCAGCAGCAAGATGATCACCACTGCCGACGCATATTTTTTTATCAAAAACTCATTCCTCCATATTGTTGGATCACTCCTGCGAGATTCTGTTTACAACAAAAAACCCTCTGCACAGTCTGTCCGTGCAAAGGGCGAATCATCGCGGTACCACCTTTGTTCATATGTGCTTTTTGCACATACCTCTTGACTCCTTAACGCGGAGAATTCGGGAACGCCTATCTCTTCCTTTCAGCGCTCCGGCTCCGAAGCTACCTTCCATATGTCCATTCCGAAATCACCTCTCAGCCTGCGGGTGATTCTCTCTGACGGCGGTCCATCTGTACTCCTCTTCATCACTGCCATTTGCAATTCTTCCTTAGTTTAGATGGAAAGAAAAACTTTGTCAAGGGGCGGCAGCTGGAATTCAGAAAATTTAAAGAAAATCGCCGATGGCAGACCGGATCCCGGATTCTGTTCCATTCAAAGATCCCTGCACCATCTCCGGCTTGCCGCCGCCTTTTCCTGCGAAACGGGTATTCAGTTCTTTTGCCAGTTCCCGCACATCCCTGGTTTTGCTTCCAAGAATATAACGATAGCCTTTTTCATCCGTTCCCACAAAAACCGCGCAGATACCTTCAAACTGCTCCACTGCACCGTTTACAAAATTGCGGACTGCTACATTATCGAGGTCTTCTTCAAAAAGGAGTGCGAATGTATCTTCCTTGGAAATGCTGTCCAGTTTCTGTTCCAGATAAATGGCCTGCATCCGGTTCAGTTGAAAACGGGTAGCCTCCTGCTGTTCCTTCAGACGAAGCACTGCCTCGCCAATCCTCTCCGGCTTTGCGGAGAGCGCCACGGATACCGCTGTCACTTGTTCCTGCTTTTCCTGATAATCTTTCAGGGCCCGAATACCAGCCAGCATGGTCACCCGGCAGCCACCCCGGTGACGGTCACAGGCAATAAACTTAATTATACCGATCTCACCGGTATGGGTTACATGGGGTGCACAACAGGCACAGATATCCACACCCGGAATTTCTACCAGGCGCACCTGTCCCTCGATCTCAATCTTGCTTCTGTAATCCAGTGTCTTCAGTTCTTCCTTGGAAGGATAGGAAATCTGTACCGGCAGATCGGCGAACACCGCCTCATTCGCCAGCCGCTCCACTTCCTGAAGCTGTTCTTCACTGAGTTCTCCATTAAAATCCAGTGTCGTATTTTCACTTCCCAGATGGAATCCCACATTATCATACCCATGCAGGCGATGGACAATACCCGATACGATATGCTCACCGGAATGCTCCTGCATTCTGGAAAAACGCTCCGCAAAATCCAGCTTTCCGGTCACCGTCGTTCCTGCTTCCACGGGTGTCTTTGTATAGTGGAGAATGACACCGCCTTTTTCGTGAGTATCGTATACTTCCACGTCATCTATAAAGCCACGGTCACCAAACTGTCCGCCCCCCTCCGGGAAAAAGGCTGTCTGATCCAGTACCACCGCATAGCCATCTTTCTTTCCTTTGGCCGTCAGCCGCTCTTCACAGGACAGTACCGTTGCCTTGAATTCCTTCCTGTGGCTGTCCTCGTAATATAATTTCTTCGTCTCCTCCCCGCCGGAGGTCATCTGTTTTTCTATCATCTTATTTCAGGCTTCCTTTCCATGTAAAAGTGTATCCAGTGTCGGCTGTAATCCGAACTCTTTCTCGATGGCATCCACCTCTGCCCGTGCCTGTTTCTTCGCTGACGCCGGAATCATGGAACGCACCGCACGAATCAGAAGATTCTTCGGCGTATGGGACAGATCCACGAATTCCAGCAGCTGGGTCCGGTAACCGCTCTCTGTCAGAAGATTGCCGCGGATGGCATCCGTCATCAGTGCTGCCGTCCGCTCCTTTACAATTCCATAGCGTGTCAGAATAGACAGATTGTCACTCTTCATCTGTTTATTTAATTCATGCTGGCAGCACGGCACGGAAAAAATAAGCTTTGCTTTCCAGCGGATGGCATGATACAGGGCATAGTCTGTCGCCGTATCACAGGCATGAAGAGAAATGACCATGTCAATCTGTTCCTCTGTCTCATATCCTCCAATGTCTCCTACCTGGAAATGAAGCTTGTCATATCCGTATTTCTCTGCTGCCTTGTTACAGTGGGCGATCACATCGGCTTTTAGGTCCAGACCGGTAATCTCCACGTCCCGCTTCTTCAATTCCACCAGATAATAATAAAGAATAAAGGTCAGATAGGATTTTCCGCATCCAAAGTCAATGATACGGATGGTCTGATCCTTGGGAAGTGCGTCGATCTCATCATCTATCAGTTCTACAAACCGGTTAATCTGACGGTATTTGTCATACATGGAACGGACCACTTTTCCTTCAGCGGTAAAAATCCCCATATCCACCAGCGGCGGGATGACGGTTCCTTCTTCCAGCAGATAATTTTTCTTCCGGTTGTTCTCCATCTTCGCCTTCGGTGCCTCTGTCTGGGCCGTCCGTTTCTTCATGCCGGTTACTTTTCCCTTTTTGGAAATCCTCACTGTATGCTCAAAGGTTCCGTCCCAGGCACCGCACTGCCGGAATGCGCTGCTCATATTTGCCATCAGGTAATCCTGTACCTTTCCTTCCGGAAGATTTTCATGAAATACCTGTTTCTCTGTATACTGCTCCGCCTGCCATCCCTTCTTCTGCCGGTTCAGGACGATTTTCCGATAGGTTCCCTCTCCTGTCGGGTTGCTTAGTATGATTTTATATAACTCACTGCTCCAGAGCGTCTGGATGATTTTCTGAAGTTCTGATTTTTCTGCCTGCATTGTGTGGCTCCTTCTTTTTTTCCTCTGATATCATATACAGTAGTCCTGCCCCTGTACATGACTCCAGTCCACCAGATCCTGAAGTGTTACCTTATCCACCACATCACGGATGGCATTATCCAGCTGTTTCCACAAGATAAATGTCACACAGCTTTCCTGCCGCGGACAGTTCTCTGCTCCTTCATCCAGACAGTCTACCGGACTTAAGCTTCCTTCTGTCAGTCTGAGAATCATGCCCACTGTATACTCTTCCGGCTTTCTGGTCAGGAAATAACCTCCCTGAGGACCACGGACACTCCGTACAAATCCAGCCTTGTTCAGAATGGACATAATCTGCTCCATATATTTCTCTGAAATCTCCTGTCGCTCGGCAATCTCTTTTACCCGCACCGGTTTTCCGGAATCAGCAAGTGCCATATCCAGCATCATCCGAAGTGCATATCTTCCTCTTGTCGATATTCTCACGTCTGTCTACTCCTTATATTTCCTTATTTAATACTTTGATACTTCTTCTTAAAATCCCCTGCATTTCTGCAATGGCAATTCCGTAATTGGTAAATGGTACACCCTGATCCTGGGCGCATTTCATCCGGTAACGAACTTCCCGCTCATTGAGCATGCAGCCGCCGCAGTGAATGATCATTGCATAGGGGGACAGATCCTCCGGAAATTCCGTACCGGAACAGGTCACAATCTCCACCTCCCTGCCTGTGTAATTCCGTAACCACCTCGGAATCTTCACGCTGCCAATGTCGTCGCACTGCCGGTGATGGGTACAGCCTTCTGCAATGAGAACCCTGTCTCCATCCTGCAGCTTTGCCACCGCTTCCACGCCATGAACCGCTTCTTCCAGAAATCCTTTATAACGGGCCATCAAAATGGAAAAAGAGGTCAGTAAAATATGCTCCGGTACTTTGGCATCCACTTCTTTAAACACCTGGCTGTCCGTAATCACCAGGGCAGGCGGCTCTTTCAAAGCCTGCAGCGTTTCTGTGAGCTCTGTGTTACGGACACAAAGAGCCGATGCACCAGCTTCCAGAACATCCCGGATCACCTGCTGCTGGGGCAGGATAAGCCGTCCTTTCGGCGCTGCCGTATCAATGGGAATGACCAGCACAACTACATCGCCCGGTTTTAAAAGATCACGCACCAGCACTTTCTGTTCGGCGGAAGCCTGCCCCAGACGGGCAATTTTCTCTTTCAGTTCCCAGATCTGAAACTGTTCCTGTGCGCTTACGTAGATTTCCTGTTCCCCTGCCTCCGGAATCTCTTTCAGCAGATCGCTCTTATTCCAGGCAATAAGATAAGGAATCCCTTTTGCCCGGAACAGCTCCAACAGTTCCTGATCGCAGGTCTTCAGACCTTCCTGTACATCTGCCACCAGCACGGCTACATCCGTCTTATTCAGAATCTGCCGGGTCTTACGGACTCTTAATTCCCCAAGAGTTCCTTCGTCGTCAAATCCCGGCGTATCGATAATGAGAACCGGCCCCATGGGAAGGAGTTCCATTGCCTTCCGAACCGGATCTGTGGTTGTTCCTCTGGTATCCGATACGACAGCCAGATCCTGGCCGGTCACGGCATTCACCAGACTGGATTTGCCTGCATTTCTTCTTCCGAAAAATCCAATATGCACCCGCTCTCCCGACGGTGTATCATTCATCCCCATAAATATCCTCCCTTTTCATCGGATCAATTAGAAATCCTACTTCTATTATAGGATTTTTCCCGGCATATTACAATTAGAAGTTTTTTCCCAAAGACTATTGTGCTTTTTTTTCAGATATTGTATCTTTAAAAAGAATGCCGATATCATCGCATCCGGCAGAAGAAGTCCTAATACTCTTAAGAGAAAGGAATTACTATGGAAAATACGAATTCAATCATGGATATCTTCGGAACAAATGTATTCAATGACAAGGCTATGAGACAGTATCTTCCCAAAAGTGTCTATCACGAACTGAAAAAGACCATCGAAGGAAGAAAAGAACTGGACCCGGCTATTGCTGACGTAGTGGCAGCTGCCATCAAGAAATGGGCCATTGAAAAAGGCGCAACTCATTACACCCATTGGTTTCAGCCTCTGACCGGTTTTACGGCTGAGAAGCATGACTCCTTCATTACCCCGCCCAACGAAGACGGCTCTGTCCTTATGGAATTCTCCGGAAAAGACCTGATCAAAGGTGAACCGGATGCCTCTTCCTTCCCCTCCGGTGGACTGCGGGCTACCTTTGAAGCACGAGGATATACTACATGGGACTGCACTTCCCCTGCTTTTATCCGCGAAGATGCTGCAGGTGCCATTCTCTGTATTCCCACCGCATTCTGCTCTTTCACCGGTGAAGCACTGGACCAGAAGACTCCCCTTCTGCGTTCCATGGAGGCTGTTCAGGAGCAGTCTTTACGTCTCCTTCGGCTTTTTGGAAACACTACATCCCGCAAGGTAGTACCCTCCATTGGCGCCGAGCAGGAGTATTTCCTGATTGACCGTAATAAATATTTACAGAGAAAAGACCTGATCTATACCGGTCGTACCCTGTTCGGCGCCATGCCGCCGAAGGGACAGGAGCTTGACGATCATTACTTCGGAACCCTCCGCCAGAGAGTCGGCGGTTACATGAGACAGGTCAACGAGGAACTCTGGAAAATGGGCGTCCCAGCCAAGACCCAGCATAACGAGGTGGCTCCTGCCCAGCATGAGCTTGCTCCGATCTACGCCGAGGCCAATGTTGCTGCAGACCATAACCAGATTATGATGCAGACCTTAAAGAGAGTCGCTGCACAGCAGGGTCTGGTCTGCCTGCTCCATGAGAAACCCTTTGCCGGTGTCAATGGATCCGGTAAACATAACAACTGGTCCCTGACCACCGATGACGGCATCAATCTTCTGGATCCGGGCAAACGCCCCCACGAGAACCGCCAGTTCCTGCTGATTCTCGCCTGCATTCTGAAGGCGGTTGATATTCATGCCGATCTTCTCCGGGAATCCGCTGCCAATGTAGGAAATGACCATCGTCTGGGCGCACATGAGGCTCCGCCTGCGATTATTTCCGTATTCCTTGGTGAGCAGCTGGATGACGTCCTTGATCAGCTTCTGAGCACTGGAAATGCCACCCACAGCCTGAAAGGCCATAAGCTTCATACTGGTGTAAAGACCCTGCCGGATTTCACGAAGGATGCTACCGACAGAAACCGTACTTCACCTTTTGCATTTACCAATAATAAATTTGAGTTCCGTATGGTCGGATCCAGAGATTCCGTAGCTCACTCCACCGTTGTTATCAACACCATCGTGGCAGAAGCTTTTGCAGACGCCTGCGATATTCTGGAAAAAGCAGAGAACTTTGATGTCGCTCTTCATGACCTGATCATTCAGTACATTTCTGAACACCGGAAGATCATCTTCGGTGGAAACGGTTATGCGGAAGAATGGGTAGAAGAAGCAAAACGCCGCGGCCTGCCAAACCTGAAATCCATGGTAGACGCTATCCCGGCTCTGGTAACCGATAAATCTGTCCAGATGTTTGAACGGTTCCATGTATTTAATGAAGCTGAGCTTCATTCCCGTGCCGAGATCAAATATGAGGCATACAGCAAAGCAGTTAATATCGAAGCCCTGACCATGATTGATATGGCAGTAAAACAGATTCTTCCGGCTGTCATCGAGTACACCGGCACCCTGTCCGGCATCATCCAGTCCTTAAAAGCAGTGGATGTTACTCCAACCGTGCAGACTGAGCTGCTCAGAGATATCATGTCTCTGCTCAATGAAGCGAATGCCGCTGTCCGGGTACTCCGCAAGGTAACTGCAGAGGCTTCCGGTATTCAGGATAATGAAGAGCGTGCTCACTACTATCATGATCATGTCATGACTGCCATGGATGACCTCCGCCGTCCTATTGACAAGCTGGAAATGCTGGTTGATAAAGAAGTATGGCCGATGCCTTCTTACGGTGATTTGATATTTGAAGTATAATTGCCTGGCTGCGCAGATAGACTATAAATGAAAAGAAGTCCCGGAAACCTAAGGTTTCCAGGACTTTTCTTTTTCTAAACAATACCATAAAGCTTATATATGACTGTTCATGATTACTTTCTGATTAGAATACACCCTGTGCAAGCATGGCATTTGCAACCTTCTCAAAACCAGCAATGTTAGCGCCTGCTACATAGTTGCCTTCCATTCCATAGCGTTTTGCTGCATCATCAATGTTATGATAGATGTTGATCATGATCTTCTCAAGTTTTGCATCTACTTCTTCGAAGGTCCAGCTCATGCGCTCGCTATTCTGGGACATCTCCAGTGCGGAAGTAGCAACACCACCTGCGTTGGAAGCTTTACCGCAGATAAACAGTACACCGTTATCCTGCAGATACTGAGTAGCCTCCATGGTTGTCGGCATGTTCGCACCCTCACATACAGCAGTACAGCCGTTTGCTACTAACTGTTTTGCATCTTCCAGATGAAGCTCATTCTGAGTTGCACACGGAAGAGCGATATCGCATTTGATCTGCCATACACCACGGCCCTCATGATACTGGGCACTCGGTCTTGCAGCTGCGTACTCGGTCAGACGTGCACGTCTTACTTCTTTGACCTCTTTCAGAAGTGCTACATCAATGCCTTCCGGATCATAAACCCATCCGGTAGAATCAGATGCAGTAACAACCTTTGCCCCCATCTGCTGTGCTTTCTCAATAGCATAGATTGCTACGTTTCCGGAACCGGATACACAACAAATCTTGTCCTTCATCTCCATGCCATGGCATTTCAACAGCTCGCGGGTGATATACAGAAGTCCGTATCCGGTTGCTTCGGTACGTGCCAGGGATCCACCGAAGGTCAGTCCTTTTCCGGTCAGAACGCCCTCATAGCGTCCGGTCAGTCTCTTGTACTGTCCATACATATAGCCGATCTCTCTTCCGCCAGTTCCGATATCTCCAGCCGGTACGTCTACATCTGCGCCAATATATTTGTAGAGCTCCGTGATGAAACTCTGGCAGAATGCCATAATCTCTCTGTCAGATTTGCCCTTCGGATCAAAATCAGATCCGCCCTTGCCGCCGCCGATCGGCAGTCCGGTCAGGGAGTTCTTGAAAATCTGCTCAAATCCCAGGAATTTGATGATACCGATATTTACGGAAGGATGAAGACGAATACCTCCCTTGTACGGTCCAATGGCATTATTGAACTGTACACGATAACCAGTGTTCACCTGAACCTGACCCTTATCGTCTACCCACGGTACGCGGAATTTGATCTGACGATCCGGCTCAGTCAGTCTTTCCAGCAATGCTTCTTTTTTGTACTTCTCCTCATTGGCCTCGATAACAGGTCTTAAGGTCTCCAGTACTTCGTCCACTGCCTGAAGAAATTCGGGTTCTGATGCATTTTTCTCTTTGACTCTTACAAGTACTTCATCAACGTAACTCATGTTTAATCACCTCAGTTTAATATTATATAATCCCAACGGTATGATTTTATTACGAATTACGTCTAATTGCAATATTTTTCATCTATAAAATTAATTTTATTCACTTCCAATACCAGCAAGGTTTGGAAATTCGGTCGATTTCTGCCAGTTCTTCCTCGGAAAAACTGCCTCCGCATCGGTTGTAGACCATCATTTCATAACGTTCTTTTGCCGGTGTGTACATCTTTTTATCCCCTTTTATACGCGTCCTGTAAATACCACCACTGATCTTGGCTTCATGATAAAATCATGCTGGATAAATGGTGCCTCTTCCTCTGACCAGGTATATTTTCCTTCTCCATTTCCCCAGGTATTCACATTCATATACCAGGCAACTCTTCCATATACCTTCGGTAAAGTAATCCGTACATCCTCCCAGTAAGTATTAACTGCGATATAGACCAGGTCATCTTTTCCCTTGTCCAGATCATAGCCTGCAAAGCTGACGCAGAAAGTCATGGCGTCTCTTGCAATATCCGTCCGCTCCGCATCTGTATCATGGGTGTGGATAGGATCCATGCCGCAGACTGCATCCGGTAATTTTTCCCGGATTACCCGGTGTTCCTGACGGAATGCAATCATATATTTGAAAAATTCAAACAGTCCCCGATTTTTCTCAAGATCGTTCCAGTTCAGCCAGGAGATCTCATTGTCCTGACAATAACCGTTATTATTTCCATACTGGGTGTTTCCAAATTCGTCCCCCGCCAGGAACATGGGAGTTCCACGGCTGCACATGAGCACTGCACAGGCATTTCGAATCATACGAAACCGAAGTTTCAGCACTTCAGGATCGCTGGTCTCCCCTTCTGCTCCGCAGTTCCAGCTGCGGTTGTCACTGTGACCATCCAGATTGTTCCAGCCGTTGGCCTCATTATGCTTGTTATTATAAGCATACAGATCATACAATGTAAAACCGTCATGGCAGGTAAAGAAATTGACGCAGGAATTATACCCTGCATAATTACCGGTATAGTCATCCCCATATCCGCCGTACATATCGCCGGAACCGCTGATACTCCATGCCGCACTCCAGGATTCCCACCGCTCTCCTTTGAGGTAAGCCCGCAGCACATCCCGGTAACGACCATTCCATTCAGCCCATCTGCGGCTGGCCGGGAAACTTCCCACCTGATACATGCCGCCTGCGTCCCATGCCTCGGCGATCAGTTTGACTCTGCTCAGGATTGGGTCCGATGCCAGATTTCTGAGCAGCGGCGGATTGTCAAGGGGGGAACCATCTTCATTTCTTCCCAGAATACTTGCCAGATCAAACCGAAATCCATCCACGCGGTAAGTAACCGTCCAATACCGGAGACATTCCAGAATCATCTGCTGGACGATGGGATGATTACAGTTCAGCGTGTTTCCGCAGCCGCTGAAATTATAATAATTGCCATCAGGCGTCAGCATATAGTAAATATTATTGTCAAACCCTTTGAAACAGAAGGATGGTCCCTGCTCATTTCCTTCCGCCGTATGGTTAAATACCACATCCAGAATCACTTCAATGCCATTATCATGAAGTGTACGGATCAGTTTTTTCAGTTCCAGTCCTTCCTTATTATATTCCTCGGATGATGCATAGGCCGCATTGGGCGCAAAAAAACCTACTGTATTATACCCCCAATACTCCAGAAGCTTTGTTCCGTTTACTTCCCTGGCGTTGATTTCCTCGTCAAAGGCAAAGATCGGCATCAGTTCTACTGCATTGATACCCAGTTCTTTCAAATACGGAATCTTTTCCTGCAGCCCGGAGAAGGTTCCACGATGCTTCACACCAGAGGAAGGATCTTCTGTAAAGCCGCGAACATGAAGCTCATAGATTACCAGATCGCTCATATTTCTGGTAGACTGCGGCATCTCACCCCAGTCAAAGGTATCCTTTACCACTCTGGCCCGGTAGTTACCTTCCAGCTTCTCTCCCCAGGCATGTTTTCCGACGACTGCTCTTGCATAAGGATCCAGCAAAATCTTTTTCCGGTCAAATAAAAGACCTTCCCGTGGATTGCTGGGACCGTCCACCCGGTAGGCATATTCAAATTCCTCAATATTCAGGCCGAAGACAATCATGGAATAGACATCACCAATCTTATAGGATGCCGGAAACGGAAGCACTGCGTAAGGTTCTTCTTCTCCTTTATGGAACAGCAGCAGTTCACAGGATGTCCCATGATGGGTATGCACGGTAAAATTCACCCCCACCGGGAGGAGTGTTGCTCCAAAATCTTCAAAATAACCGGGTCTTACCGGATATCCGGCAATTTCCCCCATAGGGCGTGCGGATATAGGAAAACTCGGTGTATAAGTTCCTGTATAATTCTTCAAATCTACGGTTTCCTTTCTCTCTATTCTGCCTTTTCGGTGCGGAAAAAGACACCTTCCTGATAGATCCACAGTTCTCCGGTGTCAGTTACAAAAAAGGTATCACCAAAAAAATCCTGATCTTCACTGCTTATCACTTCTCCGAAAGAAATATTCTCCACTCCATCTTCCCAGTCAGAGAGATCTGCTTTATAGTCTTCTTTTATAGAGTCTGGTGTATAGACATCCTGCATGGTCTCATAACCTTCGATTTCCAGCTGTTCCTCATTGATCTGTACCGTATTAGCTTCATAGGTTACGGTATTGCCGACCTTCCCTGAAATCTCCTCTTCCGACAGCGCACTGACTTCCGCTGCCTTCGTCTCCGTTACCACCCTGGTTCCATACCAGGATGCTTTCTCTGATGCCTCTTCTTCTGTATCTTCTGAAGCACTGTCCTGTACTTCTTGTGCTGTATCTGATGCTGTACTGCCACATCCGCTCAGTCCTAATATTACACACCCAGCCAGTGCCATCCATACTTTTTTTCTCATCTTGCTGTCCTCCCTGCACTCGTAACGCTATTATACTACATTTGCAGAAAGAACGCCAAAAAACTTAAGAAGTTTCTCCGTTTTCCATTAAAATGCCGTCTGCCAGACGGTCAATTAACTCCTGCTGATAGTCTTTACTGCCCAGATTCTGACGTTCACTGGAATTGGAAAGATAACCGATCTCCACCAGCACCGCTGTCATGGAGGTATTCCGAAGAACACTGAAATCAGCCGTTCTGGTTCCCCGACAGGAAATCATAGAAGATTCCTCCACTGCTGTCACAACGTTTTCTGCCAACTTCTGTGCCTCGTCACTTCCTTCCCTGTAATAACACTCCAGACCCTGTACACTGCTGTCATCCTCGCAGTAGTTGCAGTGAATGCTCACGAAAAGATCTGCCTCTTTTTCATTTGCCATGGCGGCCCGCTCTTCCAGAGGAATCTTCGTATCATCTGTTCGTGTGAGGAGAACCGAAGCACCTCTCTTTTTCAGCTCCTTCGCTAATTTTTCTGCCACTTGCAGATTCAGATCCTTTTCAAGTACCTTTCCGGCACTGGTACCCTGATCTTTTCCTCCATGTCCTGCATCAATCATAATCCGCGGTTTTCCTTTCGGAAAAGTCTCCGGCTGCTCAATGACGCTGGCCCCGGCAAACGTCTGCTCGTCCCCGTCTGTCGTCAGCCGATTCCACAGAAAAGTACCGCCCCAGATCAGTCCAAATAAGAAGAGGAGAACCACCGTGAGCATTCCACATCGGATCATAAATATCCTGATCATTTTCTTACGCCGTCTCCGGCTCATTCGTCGCTTGCTCACAGCAGTTCTCCTCCGTTCGTTACATCTTATGGGCTTATTCTACCGCAAAAATGTATCGGAAGTGTATGAAGTTTTCTAAAGATTTTCTTAATCTAAACGATCCAGCAAATCTGCAATGAGACAGCCGATCGTCTCATAATGAATGAAATCCGTTATACAACGGTCCACCAGAATCTGTGCCTGAGCTGGGAAATCTTCCTCTGCCTCCCAGAAAATCAGGCGAAGGTGCACCTGCGGAAATGCCTCGAATTCATAACCCACATCTCCAATGTCCAGCTTCGTGCCGCCTGCCTGTTCGCAGGCCGTTCGGAGTTCTTCCAGTTTTCCGGAATATTTCCGGGCAAAAGGATCCAGAAGCGGATCGGCCGTAGGCCTTCGGGATACCACCCCATCTACCGTCTGGCTTGGCACCCAGCTTCCGGAAATCACCGGTATATCTTTTGTATAATACAGAAAGTGATAGATTGCCATGGCTTCGTTAAAATACAGCTGATCACTCCATGTTTCATCTGATTTCTTTTCCAGAACTCCATTTTTCAGGCAAAGCCGATAGAGGCTGGAAAAGTATTGTAAATACAGATACTCCTCATCTGTTTCCAGATGAAGAGTATTCGTAATCCGGGCAGGGTCATACTGACTGAACTCCTGCCTCCACTGTTCACTTACTTTTTCATGATTTTCAAAAAACACGCCCCGGCTCTGGGCCGCATGATAATTTACACTCATGATGTTCTCCCATTTTCCTTTTTACCAACGTTCCCGAAATGCAGTTTCCTCCTCCTGAAGGGGGATTTTTTTCTCATCCATTTCCTCAATCTGTATAAAACGCTGTGCCTGCAGATAAAGAATCAGATCATTGATCTTATTCGGATCTCCCTGCACTTCCATCTCCACACTTCCATCATAGCAGTTTCTCACCCAGCCTGTGAGGCCGAGATTTTCCGCCTTATATGTGGAGTGATACCGAAATCCAACCCCTTGGACTCTTCCACGAAAAATAATGTGTTTTCTGACGATCATGCTTTCTCTCCTTTATCCAACCAGGTGAAGCACATGAATCAATAAAATCCATACCAGACCATAGTAAGTCACTACTGCCACCAGGTCGTTAACAGTTGTAATCAACGGACCGGATGCAACGGCCGGGTCTACATTAATCTTATGGAAGAACATCGGAATCAAAGTTCCCACCAGACTGGAAATGACCATGGCAATCATCAGTGCCAGTCCTACACAACCGGAGATGACAAATGCATGTGGTGCCGGATTCTGCTTGAAAATCCATACATACAGTCCAATAAAAATAAACGCAAGTGTTCCAAGAAACAGCCCATTTAACAGCCCCACTCTCATCTCTTTGATAACCAGATGGACTTTCTGTTTTCCAGTCAGATTTTCATCTACCAGAACACGAATGGTAACAGCCAGTGACTGGGTTCCCACATTTCCCGCCATATCAAGGATCAGGGACTGGAAACACATGACCACCGGAATCACGGCCACTACCGTCTCAAAGATGCCAACCACGGAAGATACGCCAAGGCCAAGTATCAGAAGAATCATCAGCCAGGGAAGTCTCTTTTTCATACTTTCTTTGGTGGTTTCTTCCAAATCCTCCTCTGCCGTCAAACCTGCCAGCTTTGCATAATCCTCGCCCATGGCATCATCTACTACTTCCACCAGATCCTGGGAAGTAATAACTCCGATCAGCTCTTTTTCCCCGGTCAGTACCGGGATGGAATCCTCGGCGTAATCTTTAATCTGCTCGATGCAGTCATCGATTTTTTCATGATCCGTCACATACGGATAGGAAGTACTGACGATATCATCCAGTAACGTTCCTTCTCTGGCAATGATCAAATCCTTCAGATCGATTGCTCCATAGAACCGATTATCTTTATCAATTACATATACGGTTGAAATATTGTCATTCTCACCGGCCTGCCGAATCAGTTCCCGCATGGCCTGTCGAATCGTAAGGGTATCATGAATGACAACGAAGTTCGTGGTCATAAGACTTCCGACTTCATCATCCTCATAAGACTGGATCATCTTAATGTCATGACTGGACTCTTCATCCAGCATGCCAACCAGTTTTTCCTGGGTGCTGTCATCCAATTCGTCCAGAACATCTACTGCATCGTCAGAGTCCATGAAGGACAGGACTTTTGCCGCCTGATCCAGATTCAGTTCCTGCAGATATTCGTCGGGATCTTCAATATAACTGAAGATCTCTGCAACCCATTCCGCCCCCAGAAGCGGATACAGCTTTTTCCGTTCCTCTACGGATAACTGTTCAAAGGCATCTGCAATATCACTTTCATGGTAATCGGAAATCTGATCCCGCAGTTCTTCCGCACTCAGCGGACTGCGGAAAATTTCCAGCAATTCTTCTACATAATTTGGTTTTCTTGTTGTTTCCATCTTCTGCTGCCTCCTTCTCTCGCCCAAAAAAGGGCATAAAAAATCCACCGCTTATGTCATCCAAAAGCGTACCTCCAGTTGCTCACTGCGAAGTGTCGGAATTACATACGGTGGCTCAAAAAGAAGCGGCAGAAAAGAAACCGCCAGCTTACCTGAAATCTATGGAATGCTGCCTGGTGTATCTTTTCTGTCTGCCACCGAAGATAATACTTCGACCTGTACTATCGCAACTGTCCATAAATTTCACCTCCAAATCTTAGTTCTATCTTATTTTAATCCAGGTGGTGGATTCGGTCAAGTCCATAACATGTAAAATTTTTTTACAGAAAAACCCCGGAAACCTTACGGTTCCGGGGTATCTTACGTTTGGACACATGTACCTTGCGGTACTCAATATATATTAATCAGTGATTATTCGATGATAGTAGCAACACGACCTGATCCTACAGTTCTACCACCCTCACGGATAGCGAAAGTAAGACCCTGCTCCATAGCGATCGGATGGATCAGCTCGATGGTCATCTCTACGTTGTCACCAGGCATGCACATCTCGGTACCAGCCGGCAGCTCGCAAACACCAGTAACGTCAGTTGTTCTGAAGTAGAACTGCGGACGATAGTTGTTGAAGAACGGAGTATGACGTCCACCCTCATCTTTGGTCAGAACGTAAACCTGAGCGGTGAATTTGGTATGGCAGGTAACGCTGCCCGGTTTAGCAACAACCTGTCCACGAACGATATCAGTTCTCTGGATACCACGAAGCAGACAACCGATGTTATCACCAGCCTGAGCCTCATCAAGAAGTTTACGGAACATCTCGATACCAGTTACAACAGTTTTACGGGTCTCCTCTTTAACACCAACGATTTCAACCTCGTCGTTCAGATGAAGAACACCACGCTCTACTCTACCAGTAGCAACAGTACCACGACCAGTAATGGTGAATACGTCCTCAACCGGCATCAGGAACGGTTTGTCAGTTGCACGCTGCGGATCCGGGATATAAGAATCAACGGTATCCATAAGCTCCATGATCTTGTCTCCCCACGGTCCCATCGGATCCTCAAGGGCTTTCAGAGCGGAACCTTTGATGATCGGGCAATCATTGAATCCGTACTCCTCAAGCTGCTCGGTAACTTCCATCTCAACCAGCTCGATCAGCTCTTCGTCATCAACCATATCACATTTGTTCAGGAATACAACGATGTACGGTACACCTACCTGACGGGACAGAAGGATGTGCTCTTTAGTCTGAGCCATAACACCATCAGTAGCAGCTACTACAAGGATAGCGCCGTCCATCTGTGCAGCACCAGTGATCATGTTCTTTACATAGTCAGCATGGCCTGGGCAGTCAACGTGTGCGTAATGTCTTTTAGCGGTCTGATACTCTACATGTGCAGTAGAGATAGTGATTCCACGCTCTCTCTCTTCCGGAGCTTTATCGATGTTAGCGAAATCAGTTGCCTCATTTCCCGGAACTCTTGCTGCAAGTACTGCAGTGATAGCTGCGGTCAGAGTAGTTTTACCATGGTCTACGTGACCGATGGTACCAATATTACAATGTGGTTTAGTTCTGTCGAACTTAGCTTTTGCCATTTTGTTTTCCTCCTTGAATAGATCAACTTTTCTACGTTTAAATACGCAATCAGCTAATTTTGATTATATTTCAAATAGGCTTGTTTTGCAAGCCTATTTGTATATTATTTTGCCTTTGCAGCAAGAACTTTCTCCTGAACGTTCTTCGGTACCGGCTCATATTTCTCGAAGAACATGGAGTAGTTACCACGTCCCTGAGTTCTGGAACGAAGGTCGGTAGCATATCCGAACATCTCTGCCAGCGGAACATAACCTTTGATCATCTTACCGCCACCGATGTCTTCCATACCCTCGATACGACCACGACGGGAGTTGATATCACCGATAACATCACCCATGTAATCTTCCGGAGTAGTTACCTCAACCTTCATGATCGGCTCAAGAAGAACCGGAGCTGCTTTCTGCATAGCCTCTTTGAATGCAAGAGAACCAGCGATATGGAAAGCCATCTCAGAAGAATCGACCTCATGATAGGATCCGTCGTATACGTTAGCATGAACACCAACTACCGGGAATCCACCAAGGATACCAGACTTCATAGCCTCTTCAATACCTTCGCCTACAGCCGGGATGTACTCCTTCGGAATAGCACCACCAACTACGGTAGACTCAAACTTGTAAGTCTCCTCTGCGTTAGCATCCATCGGCTCAAATTTAACTTTACAATGTCCGTACTGTCCACGTCCACCAGACTGTTTTGCATATTTGCTGTCTACATCAGCCGGTTTGGTAATGGTCTCTTTGTAAGCAACCTGCGGTGCACCTACATTAGCCTCTACCTTGAACTCACGAAGCAGACGGTCAACGATGATCTCCAGATGAAGCTCACCCATACCAGCAATGATAGTCTGACCAGTTTCCTGATTGGTATGTGCACGGAAAGTCGGGTCCTCTTCTGCCAGTTTTGCAAGAGACTCGCCAAGTTTGCCCTGGCCAGCTTTGGTCTTCGGCTCGATAGCCAGCTCGATAACCGGCTCCGGGAACTCCATAGACTCAAGGATTACCGGATGCTGCTCGTCACAGATGGTATCACCGGTAGTAGTTACCTTGAAACCAACTGCTGCTGCGATATCTCCAGAGTAAACCTTGTCAAGCTCTGCTCTCTTGTTAGCGTGCATCTGAAGGATACGTCCTACACGCTCTTTCTTATCTTTCGTGGAGTTGTACACGTAAGAACCAGAATTCATGGTTCCGGAGTACACACGGAAGAATGCCAGCTTACCTACGAACGGGTCAGCCATGATCTTGAATGCCAGTGCAGAGAACGGCTCTTCATCAGAAGAGTGTCTTACAACCTCATTTCCTTCCATATCCACACCTTTGATGGACGGGATATCGGTCGGAGCCGGCATAAACTCAAGAATTGCGTCCAAAAGTTTCTGAACACCTTTGTTTCTGTATGCACTACCACAGCATACCGGAACAGCGGTACACTCACAGGTAGCTTTACGAAGAACAGCTTTCAGGTCCTCAACGGACGGCTCCTCTCCATCAAGATACTGCATCATCAGATCATCATCCAGCTCGCAGATCTTCTCTACCAGCTCGGTGTGATACAGCTCTGCATCATCTTTCATATCATCCGGGATATCAGTAATGCTGATGTCATCACCCTTATCATCATTATAGATGTAAGCCTGCATCTCGAACAGATCGATGATTCCCTTGAAATCATCCTCTTTTCCGATCGGCAGCTGCAGACAGATTGCATTCTTACCCAGACGGGTCTTGATCATCTCTACTGCATTGTAGAAATCTGCACCCAGGATATCCATCTTGTTGATGAATGCCATACGCGGTACATTGTAGGTATCAGCCTGACGCCATACGTTCTCAGACTGCGGCTCTACACCACCTTTTGCACAGAACACGCCGACAGCGCCGTCCAGTACACGAAGGGAACGCTCAACCTCTACGGTGAAGTCTACATGGCCTGGAGTATCGATGATGTTGATACGATGCTCAAGGGCACCTTTCTTCGGCTTGCAGTGATCCTGCAGAGTCCAGTGACAGGTTGTAGCTGCAGATGTGATGGTAATACCTCTCTCCTGCTCCTGCTCCATCCAGTCCATGGTTGCAGTACCTTCATGAGTATCACCAATCTTATAGTTAACACCAGTATAATACAGAATACGCTCGGTCAGTGTGGTTTTACCAGCATCGATATGAGCCATAATTCCGATATTTCTGGTTCTCTCCAATGGATATTCTCTTTCAGCCAATGGATTTTCCTCCTTATACGAGTGAGCAAATCAGGTCGCGCAGCCAGATTAGAATCTGTAATGAGCGAATGCCTTGTTTGCCTCTGCCATTTTGTGCATATCTTCTTTTCTCTTCACAGCTGCACCAGTGTTGTTTGCTGCATCCATGATCTCGTTTGCCAGTCTCTCTTCCATGGTCTTCTCGCCTCTTTTACGGGAGAACATGGTGAGCCAGCGAAGTGCTAATGCCTGACGACGATCAGCTCTTACCTCGATCGGTACCTGATAAGTAGCTCCACCGATACGTCTTGCTTTTACCTCCAGAACCGGCATGATATTGTTCATAGCCTCTTCAAATACTTCCAGAGCCGGCTTCTCAGCCTTTGCTTCTACTTTGGCAAATGCGCCGTATACAATTTTCTGTGCTACACCTTTTTTACCGTCAAGCATGATGTTGTTGATCAGTTTGGTAACCACTTTGTTATTGTACATCGGGTCTGCCAGTACGTCTCTTTTCTGAGTATGTCCTTTACGTGGCACGTTACTTCCCTCCTTAATACATGTTTACCGGATAAATCCGATAAGATTAATTCATAGGTACTCACATGTGTCGTTCTACGTGTGTCCGTGCCCGGTATTCCTCTATATCAAACCCGCAGTCATAGGTCCTTTTGATGAACCCTGGCACAAGGCGGCGCTTACGCGACGCCAACAATCATAGTTCTGTTTGTGATACTTGATTCGTTTACTTTATTACTCGAAAATCCATCCGTTTCACGGATGCCGTGCTTACGCACTCTCTGATTTCCTCGTGTAAGCTCCGGTTGAAAACAAATACTCACTTCGTTCGTGCTTGTTTTCCGTCCTCGCTTCCTATTTTTTAGCGTCTTTCGGTCTCTTAGCTCCGTATTTGGAACGAGCCTGACGTCTCTTAGCTACTCCAGCGGTATCCAGTGTACCACGAACAATGTGATATCTGGTACCCGGAAGGTCCTTTACTCTACCTCCACGGATAAGAACAACGCTGTGCTCCTGAAGGTTGTGTCCCTCTCCCGGGATATAGCTTGTTACCTCAATTCCGTTGGAAAGACGTACTCTGGCGATCTTACGAAGAGCTGAGTTCGGTTTCTTCGGGGTTGCGGTTTTAACTGCGGTGCACACACCACGTTTCTGCGGTGCAGATGCATCGATCGGTCTCTTCTTCAGAGAGTTAAATCCTTTCTGAAGTGCCGGTGCCGTAGACTTTTTAACAGATGTCTGTCTACCCTTTCTTACTAACTGGTTGAATGTTGGCATTCCTTTCACCTCCTGATGGTTTGTGATGACTGCTGTTTTTCAGACTTGCTGAAACATGCACACCTAAATACGCATGCTTGATTATTATATTAAATTGATTTTTGCTTGTCAAGCGGTTTTCCTTGATTTTCTGTGAAAGTTTTAGGATTCGACCGTATTTGCTGGACAGTCTTCTCCTTTGGTGCTATGATAGGGCAAATTTGTTTTTGAATTAAAGGAGATTTCTATATGATAAAAGCATTTTTAAGGTCCCTGTTAAAACCTTTTTCCTTTGTACCGGCGTTGCTCATGATGTATCTCATCTTTTCCTTTTCCGCTCAGGACGGCACCACTTCCGGGAATCTGAGTTACAAGGTCAGTGAAATCATCGTCGAAACTGCTAATGACGCTTTTGATCTGCACTGGTCTTCTTCGGAAATCAAACAGCATATCAAGGAAATTCATCATCCGGTCCGCAAACTGGCCCATATGACAGAGTATTTCCTGCTTGCCATCTCCGTATCCTTTCCATTATATGTGTACGGTGTCCGGGGAATCTGGCTTCCCCTCCTTGCCGGCATGATCTGTGTGGGATTTGCTGCATTGGATGAATATCACCAGTCCTTCGTGGCCGGCCGTGGCCCTTCCAAAAAGGACGTGGGAATCGACAGCATCGGCGTGTTTGCAGGAATTATTATGATGCAGTTTATCTGCTTTCTTGGACGCGTCACTATTTTCCGTCCACTGGCACGGAAAAGAAAAGAAAACTAATATTTGTACATAAAAAAACTGGAAAAATTTCTTTTTCCAGTTTTTTTACGCTATTTTATTCTTCCTCAGAATCAGTCTCCTCAGCTACAGGTACTTCTGCATCCTCGGTATCCGGTTCTTCTGTCAGGTTCAGTTTCTCTTCTCCATCCAGATTCTCGTCTTCCTCTTCTGCAAAACTTAAGGAATCCTCATCTTCCAGATCAGTATTCAGTTTCACATCGCGATAACGTTTCATACCGGTACCAGCCGGAATCAGCTTACCAATGATAACGTTCTCTTTCAGACCAATCAGCGGATCAATCTTACCCTTGATAGCAGCTTCCGTCAGAACCTTGGTGGTCTCCTGGAAGGATGCTGCTGACAGGAAGGAGTTGGTAGCCAGGGATGCTTTGGTAATACCAAGCAGTACCTGTTTTCCATCTGCCGGCTGTTTGCCTTCTGCGATCAGTCTCTCGTTTTCGTCTGCGTAGTCCAGAATGTCAACCAGAGTTCCCGGAAGGAAATCACTGTCTCCGTTATCCTCTACTCGTACCTTCTTCAGCATCTGACGTACGATCATCTCAATATGCTTGTCGTTGATCTCAACACCCTGCAGACGATATACACGCTGTACTTCCTGAAGCATGTAATCCTGAACCGCACGTACGCCTTTAATCTTCAGAATGTCATGCGGATTGATGCTACCTTCCGTCAGTGCATCACCGGCCTCAACTACTGCGCCATCCATGATTTTGATTCTGGAATCAAAAGGAATCAGGTAGGTCTTGGACTCACCAGACTCATTATTGGTAATGACAATCTCACGTTTCTTCTTCATGTCATTAATGGTGGCAATGCCGCCGATCTCAGTAACGATTGCAAGACCCTTCGGCTTTCTTGCCTCAAAAAGCTCCTCGACACGAGGAAGACCCTGAGTAATATCTCCACCTGCTACACCACCGGAGTGGAAGGTTCTCATAGTCAGCTGGGTACCCGGTTCACCGATGGACTGTGCTGCGATGATACCAACGGTCTCACCAACCTGTACAGCCTCTCCGGTTGCCATGTTGGCACCGTAACACTTCGCACATACACCAATATGGGATTTACAGGTAAGAGCAGTACGGATCTTTACGCTATTCAGCGGATTTCCGTCCTTATCCACACCTTTGGATACGACTGCAGCCGCACGTTTCGGTGTGATCATATGGTTTGCTTTGACAATGATGTTACCATCTTTGTCGCAGATGTCATTGCATGCAAAACGTCCTGTGATACGTTCCTCCAGAGACTCAATCATTTCTTTTCCGTCAGTGAAAGCGGTAACTTCCATTCCCGGAATCTCGTCTTTGCCTTCTGCACAGTCTGTCTCACGGATAATCAGCTCCTGAGATACATCTACCAGTCGTCTGGTCAGATAACCGGAGTCAGCAGTACGAAGAGCGGTATCGGACATACCTTTACGTGCTCCATGAGCGGACATGAAGTACTCCAGTACGTCAAGACCTTCACGGAAGTTGGATGTGATAGGAAGCTCGATCGTATGTCCGGTCGTATCTGCCATCAATCCACGCATACCGGCCAGCTGTTTGATCTGTTTATCAGATCCACGCGCACCGGAATCAGCCATCATGAAGATGTTGTTGTATTTATCCAGACCATCCAACAGTGCTTTGGTAAGAACTGCGTCAGTCTCTTTCCAGGTTTCCACAACCTCTTTGTAACGCTCTTCCTCGGTAATCTTACCACGTTTGTAGTTACGGGTAATCTTATCAACGACTTCCTGCGCCTCTTTGATCAGCTGCGGTTTCTGCGGCGGTACAGTCATATCGGAAATGGATACGGTCATAGCCGCTCTGGTAGAATATTTGTATCCCATTGCTTTGATGTCATCCAGCACCTCTGCAGTTCTGGTTGCGCCATGGGTGTTAATTACTTTACCAAGAATCTGTTTCAGACCCTTCTTGCCTACGTGGAAGTCGACCTCCAGGCTCAGCTCATTGCCCGGAACTTTTCGGTCTACAAATCCCAGATCCTGCGGAAGAATCTCATTGAACAGGAAACGTCCAAGGGTAGATTCTACAGTACCGGTCATTACGCTGCCGTCAGGCATATTTTTGCTGACGCGTACTTTAATACGGCTCTGAAGTTTAATAACTCCATTCTCATATGCAAGAATTGCTTCATTCACACTCTTGAAGAATTTGCCTTCACCAATTTCTCCCGGTCTCTCCTGCGTCAGATAGTAGATACCAAGGACCATATCCTGTGAAGGAACAGCTACCGGACCACCGTCAGACGGTTTCAGCAGGTTGTTCGGAGAAAGCAGAAGGAACCGGCACTCTGCCTGTGCTTCCACGGACAGCGGCAGATGGACAGCCATCTGGTCTCCATCGAAGTCAGCATTGAACGCAGTACAAACAAGCGGATGAAGCTTGATTGCCTTACCTTCTACCAGGATCGGCTCAAATGCCTGGATACCCAGACGATGCAGTGTAGGAGCACGGTTCAGCATTACCGGATGCTCTTTGATGACGTCCTCAAGGACATCCCATACTTCCGGCTGAAGACGCTCAACCATCTTCTTAGCACTCTTAATGTTATGCGCAGAGCCATTGGAAACCAGTTCTTTCATTACGAACGGTTTGAACAGCTCAATTGCCATCTCTTTCGGCAGACCACACTGATAAATCTTCAGTTCCGGTCCAACGACGATAACGGAACGTCCGGAGTAGTCAACACGTTTTCCCAGAAGGTTCTGACGGAAACGTCCGGATTTACCCTTCAGCATATCAGAGAGGGATTTCAGGGCTCTGTTTCCAGGTCCGGTAACAGGGCGTCCTCTTCTGCCGTTATCGATCAGTGCATCAACAGCCTCCTGAAGCATACGTTTCTCATTGCGAACGATGATATCCGGTGCTCCCAGATCCAGCAGTCTCTGCAGACGGTTATTTCTATTGATGATTCTTCTATACAGGTCGTTCAGGTCGGATGTAGCAAAACGTCCGCCGTCCAGCTGTACCATCGGACGAAGGTCAGGCGGGATAACCGGGATTACGTCCATAATCATCCACTCCGGTTTGTTTCCGGATTCACGGAATGCCTCGACAACCTCAAGTCTCTTGATGATACGGGCACGTTTCTGTCCGGAAGCGGTCTTCAGACCTTCTTTCAGTTCCTTGGAATCTTTTTCAAGGTCAATGGACTGCAGAAGTTCCTTAATGGACTCTGCACCCATGCCTACGCGGAAAGCACCCGGTTCCGGATACTTTTCCTTCATATCCTGATACTCTTTTTCGGAAAGTACCTGCTTATACATAAGCTCCGTCTTTCCTGCATCGAGCACAATATAAGATGCGAAATACAGCACTTTCTCCAATGTTCTCGGGGAAAGGTCAAGGATCAGTCCCATACGGCTGGGAATTCCTTTGAAATACCAGATATGGGATACCGGTGCCGCCAGTTTGATATGGCCCATACGCTCACGGCGCACGCTGGATTTGGTTACTTCCACACCACAGCGGTCGCATACGACACCTTTATATCTGATCTTCTTATATTTTCCGCAGTGACACTCCCAGTCCTTACTCGGTCCGAAGATTTTTTCGCAGTATAAACCATCTTTTTCCGGTTTCAGCGTACGATAGTTGATCGTCTCCGGCTTGGTTACTTCTCCATGAGACCATTCAAGAATAGTCTCCGGGGATGCCAGGCCAATTTTAATCGCATCAAAGCTCATTGGCTGATAGTTATCATTCTTCGTCATTTCCGGCATGAGCGGCACCTCCTTTATTCTTCAAAATCAATGTTGTCATCCATATCGGCGAGCTCGCTCTCATCGAAATCGTCGTCCTCTTCCGGTGAAACATCTACCAGTTCCTCTCCCTCAAACTCCTGTTTGCTGAAGCCATGGTTGCCGAAGGACTCATCTTCTCTGTTGAAGCGGCGTCCATCATCTTCCAGGATGGAACGAATATCTACATCACCGTAGTCACTGGTCTCTGCCAGTTCCACTTCCGTATTATCCTCACGCAGCACACGAACATCCAGACCAAGGGCCTGCAGCTCTTTTAAAAGTACCTTGAAGGATTCCGGAATTCCGGCCTCAGGAATATTTTCGCCTTTGATGATAGCCTCGTACGTCTTCACACGTCCGATAACATCATCGGATTTAACGGTCAGGATCTCCTGCAGGGTATAGGATGCACCATATGCCTCCAGAGCCCAAACCTCCATCTCTCCGAAACGCTGTCCACCGAACTGAGCTTTTCCACCCAGCGGCTGCTGCGTTACCAGGGAGTACGGTCCGGTAGAACGTGCATGGATCTTATCGTCTACCAGATGATGCAGCTTCAGATAATGCATGTGTCCGATCGTTACCGGGCTGTCGAAGTACTCACCGGTACGACCATCTCTCAGACGTACTTTACCATCTCTGGAAATCGGTACACCTTTCCATACTTTTCTGTGCTCTCTGTTTTTATCGAGATAATCTACAACCTCCGGAAGCAGATCTTCTCCATGTTTGCCTTTGAATGTCTCACCATTCCACGGTCTTCCGTCTGCGGTCTGATCAAGTTCCTTCTCTTTCCACTCTGCAGCCTCTGCATCATCGAAGGGAAGGTTTGCATAATCATTCGCAAGATCCAGGGTATCCATGATCTCGGACTCATTTGCACCGTCAAAAATCGGAGTAGCCACGTTGAAGCCCAGTGCCTTTGCAGCCAGACTCAGATGAATCTCCAGGACCTGACCGATATTCATACGGGACGGCACGCCCAGCGGGTTCAGTACGATATCCAGCGGACGTCCGTTCGGCAGGAACGGCATATCCTCTACCGGAAGTACACGGGAAACAACACCCTTATTACCATGACGTCCTGCCATCTTATCGCCGACAGAGATTTTTCTCTTCTGAGCAATGTAAATGCGGACTGCCTGGTTTACACCCGGAGACAACTCGTCTCCGTTTTCTCTGGTAAATACTTTGGCATCTACAACGACGCCATACTCACCATGAGGTACCTTCAGGGAAGTATCACGCACTTCACGTGCCTTCTCACCGAAGATTGCGCGGAGCAAACGCTCCTCTGCGGTCAGCTCGGTCTCTCCCTTCGGAGTTACCTTACCTACCAGAATATCACCGGCACGAACCTCTGCACCGATACGGATGATACCTCTGTTATCCAGATCCTTCAGAGCATCATCACCAACTCCCGGAACATCTCTGGTAATCTCTTCCGGTCCAAGTTTGGTATCACGGGCTTCTGCCTCATATTCCTCAATATGAATAGATGTATAAACATCATCCATAACCAGTCGTTCACTTAAAAGAACAGCATCCTCGTAGTTATAACCTTCCCAGGTCATAAATCCGATCAGCGGGTTCTTACCAAGAGCAATCTCTCCACCAGATGTGGACGGTCCGTCAGCAATTACCTCACCAACCTCTACCCGGTCCCCCTTGAAGACGATCGGCCTCTGGTTGTAGCAGTTGCTCTGGTTACTGCGGGAGAATTTCGTCAGATGATATACATCACGCACACCATTATCCTGACGTACAACAATCTCATTGGAAACTGCACGTTCTACGATACCAGCGTTCTTTGCAACTACACAAACACCGGAGTCAACTGCAGTCTTCTCCTCCATACCGGTACCAACTGCCGGAGCTTCCGTCAGCATCAACGGAACGGCCTGACGCTGCATGTTGGATCCCATCAATGCACGGTTTGCGTCATCGTTCTGCAGGAACGGAATCAGTGCCGTAGCCACAGAGAATACCATCTTCGGAGATACGTCCATGTAATCAAACATGGTCTTATCATAAGCCTGGGTCTCATCAAGATAACGTCCGGATACATTATTTCTCACGAAATATCCGTTCTCATCCAGAGCCTCATTTGCCTGTGCTACATGGTAATTATCTTCTTCATCAGCGGTCATGTAGACAACTTCGTCGGTGACACGCGGATTCTTAGGATCTGATTTATCGATCTTACGGTACGGAGCCTCTACAAAACCATACTCGTTGATTCTTGCATAGCATGCCAGAGAGTTGATCAGACCAATGTTCGGTCCCTCAGGAGTCTCAATCGGGCACATTCTTCCATAATGGGAATAATGTACGTCTCGAACCTCGAATCCTGCACGATCTCTGGACAGACCGCCCGGTCCCAATGCGGACAGACGTCTCTTATGGGTCAACTCACCCAACGGGTTGTTCTGATCCATGAACTGAGACAGCTGGGAAGATCCAAAGAACTCTTTCACTGCTGCGGTTACCGGTTTGATGTTGATCAGGGTCTGGGCGGAAATACTCTCCGGGTCCTGAGTGGTCATACGCTCGCGTACTACTCTCTCCAGACGGGAAAGACCAATACGATACTGGTTCTGAAGCAGCTCACCTACAGCACGGATACGACGGTTGCCCAGGTGGTCAATGTCATCCTTGCTTCCGATACCATACTCCAGATGCATGTTATAATTAATGGATGCCATAATGTCATCCTTGGTAATATGCTTCGGAATCAGCTCCGTGACGGAACGCTGGATTGCCTCTTTCAGTTCCTCTGCATCAGTATACTCATTCAGCAGTTTCTCCAGCGCCGGATAGTATACAGATTCTTTGATACCCAGTGCTTCCGGATCGCAATCCACATATTTGGTAATATCAACCATGCGGTTGGACAGTACTTTAATATTACGTCCCTCACCTTTTACCCAGATGAAAGGAACAGCGGAATCCTGCAGTTTTACTGCCAGTTCCATGTCGATCTTCTGATCTGCTTCTGCGATAATCTCGCCAGTAGACAGATCTACTACATCCTCAGCCAAAACCTGTCCACGGACACGGTTCTTCAGATGAAGCTTCTTATTGAACTTATAACGTCCGACTTTTGCCAAATCATAACGTCTCGGGTCAAAAAACATACCCGTAATCAGGCTCTCCGCACTCTCTACAGCCAGCGGCTCGCCCGGACGGATCTTCTTATACAGCTCCAGCAGACCTTCCTGATAACTCTCAGATGTATCTTTTGCCAGAGATGCCAAAATCTTCGGTTCCTCACCAAACAGTTCCAGAATCTCAGCATTCGTACCATAACCAAGTGCTCTGATCAGCACGGTGATCGGTACTTTACGGGTTCTGTCAACACGAACATAGAACACATCATTGGAGTCAGTCTCATACTCCAGCCATGCACCACGGTTCGGAATTACTGTACAGGAGAACAGAAGCTTACCTACTTTATCATGATCAATGCCATAGTAGATACCAGGGGAACGTACCAACTGGCTGACAATAACACGCTCTGCTCCGTTGATGACGAAGGTTCCCGTCTCAGTCATCAAAGGCAGGTCGCCCATGAAAATCTCATGCTCATTAATCTCATCTGTCTCTTTGTTATGAAGACGGACTCTGACTTTTAATGGTGCGGCATAAGTAGCGTCACGCTCTTTACACTCTTCGATGGTGTACTTCGCACCTTCCACATCAAGTACAAAGTTCGTGAACTCCAGGCTGAGCTTTCCGCTATAATCCGTAATCGGAGAAATATCGGCAAATGCTTCGCTTAATCCCTCATCCAGAAACCACTGGTAGGAATCTCTCTGGACTTCTATCAGGTTCGGCATTTCAACTACTTCTTTTTTTCTGGAATAACTCATTCGCAGATTTCTGCCGGACTTGGTAGGTTTGATTCTGTTCTTTTCCATTGACATTTCACCCCTTATATATTTTAATCACTGCATATTGCAAAAGGACCGCACGAATCACAGCAAGGATGAAAGCATACCTTACCACAATAGTGCATTTTCCATGTTATCATAAATATTTTTGGATGTCAATAAATAATTTTGGGATTTTCGCGGGATTTCCGCAGTTTTTGGGGACTTATTTTTGAAAAAGGAAGAAGGACACCGCAACCGCAGCATCCTTCTTTCGAATGTACAAACTCATTATTTAAGAGTAACTTTTGCACCCTCAGCCTCAAGTTTGGTTTTGATCTCCTCAGCCTCTGCTTTGGAAGCGCCCTCTTTGATTACCTTCGGAGCGCCATCAACTACGTCTTTAGCCTCTTTCAGACCAAGTCCGGTAGCTTCACGAACAACTTTGATAACTTTAACTTTGTTCGGACCAACCTCAGTCAGCTCTACGTCGAAGGAATCTTTCTCCTCAGCTGCTGCTGCGCCATCTCCAGCTGCTGCTACAACAACGCCAGCTGCTGCGGATACACCGAACTCCTCCTCACATGCTTTTACAAGATCATTCAGCTCTAATACGGTAAGCTCTTTGATTGCATCAATAAATTCTGCAGTAGTTAATTTTGCCATTTTTATTTACCTCCAATAATAATAATTGTATCATGCCGCTATGCGGCTTTTCCTATTGTAATAACGATTAAGCCTCTTTGCTCTCTGCGATCTGGTTGATAACGCGAGCGAAGTTTGTAATCGGGCTCTGGATGCTGCCAAGCAGCTTTCCAAGAAGTACTTCTCTGGACGGAACGTTTGCGATTGCAGCCATTCCCTTTGCATCGTAGTAGTTACCCTCTACGACACCAGCTTTGATCTCAAGCTTCTCTGCTTTCTTTGCAAAGTTAGCAACGATTCTTGCCGGAGCAGTCGCATCAGTTTTAGAGATAGCGATTGCAGACGGTCCTTCGAGATGCTGAGACAGCGGCTCGAACTCGGTTCCTTTGATTGCAAAGTTCAGCATGGTGTTTTTGTAAACCTTGTAAACGATTCCTTCTTCTCTCATCTGTTTACGAAGCTGTGTATCCTGCTCTACAGTCAGACCGCAATGGTCAACCAGAACAACACCAGCTGCACCTTCCAGATTTGCAGAGATCTCGTCTACAACCGGTTTTTTCAGTTCAACTTTTGCCATGAATGGTTTCCTCCTTATAGATTTTTAAGAGAGATAACCTTCCCAGTGGTAAGGATTAAAAAACCCTCTGTGCCGCAGACACAGAGGGTTTGTAAGTCATTCTTAATCGAACGCTTTCCTCGGCAGGCGGTTTCCTCTTATGCCTCACGGCACCTGCTGTCTTCGGGCAGTCATCTTCAACTGTTATAAAATATCACAATATATAGTGGATGTCAACACCCTTTTTCACTCGCCGCGATTAAGCAAGCTTTAACGGGTTAACCTTTACGCCAGGTCCCATGGTCGGAGTAATGGTGATACTCTTCAGATACTGACCTTTAACAGCTGCAGGTCTTACTTTGTTGATAGCATCCATAAGCGTCTGGAAGTTGTCCGCTAACTGCTCCTCGGTGAAAGAAGCTTTTCCGATCGGCACGTGGATAATATTGGTCTTATCCAGTCTGTACTCGATCTTACCGGCTTTAATATCATTGACTGCTTTGGTAACATCCATGGTTACGGTACCAGCCTTCGGGTTCGGCATTAAGCCCTTCGGTCCAAGTACACGTCCCAGACGTCCAACAACACCCATCATATCCGGAGTTGCAACGACTACATCGAAATCGAACCATCCGCCCTGGATCTTCGGAACAAGTTCCTCAGCTCCAACGAACTCAGCGCCTGCTGCCAGTGCCTCGTCAGCTTTTGCGTTCTTAGCGAATACAAGTACACGAACCTGTTTACCAGTTCCGTGCGGAAGTACAACAGCGCCACGGATCTGCTGATCTGCATGACGTCCGTCACATCCGGTTCTGATGTGAGCTTCGATGGTCTCGTCAAATTTTGCGGTTGCCAGTTTCTTTACGATGGCAACTGCCTCGTCTCTGTCATACTGAGTCTGCTTGTCGTATAATTTAGCAGCCTCAACATATTTCTTACCATGTTTCATAATTCATTAACCTCCTGGTGGTAATTGCGGGAATTCCCCTCCCACGTCTGTTCATCTGCAACAGTTTTTAGTCGTCAACTACGGTGATACCCATACTTCTTGCAGTGCCTGCGATCATGCTGATAGCTGCGTCAAGGCTTCCTGCGGTCAGATCCGGCATTTTCAGTTCAGCGATTTTCTGAACTTCAGATCTCTTGATCGTAGCAACCTTGTCTTTTTTGGAGTTAGCAGAAGCGGTTTTCAGTCCGCATGCTTTTTTCAGTAAAACTGCTGCCGGCGGAGTCTTGGTAATGAAGCTGAAGCTTCTGTCTGCATAAACAGTAATGACTACCGGAATAATCATATCGCCCTGATCTGCGGTTCTTGCGTTAAACTCTTTTGTAAACTGTACAATGTTAACGCCGTGCTGACCAAGAGCCGGTCCTACTGGGGGAGCCGGTGTTGCCTTTCCAGCAGGAATCTGTAATTTGATGTAACCTGTAACTTTCTTTGCCATAATTAGGCACCTCCTTGTGGTGATGGCGGGAATTTCCCTCCCACGATCCGCGATCTACAGTTTTTCACGAACCATTTACATCTTCTTAATTTCTGTGAAACTTATTTCTACCGGTGTTTCACGACCGAACAGGTCGACGTTGATCGTCACACTCTGTTTGTTCTCATTGATGGCCTGGATGACTCCAACAGTATCCTTCCATACGCCACCCGTAACAACGACATTGTCACCTTCCGCAAAATCAATTTGCACGGAATCCGATTGAACCCCAAGCGGTCTCATTTCCTCTTCCGTAAGCGGAACTGGTTTGGATCCCGGTCCAACGAAGCCGGTCACGCCTCTGGTATTGCGAACTACATACCAGGTATCGTCGTTCATGACCATGTTGATCAGAACGTATCCCGGAAACATCTTTTTCTGGACCTGACGGCTTGCACCATCCTTCAATTCAACCACGTCCTGCATCGGAACTCTGACCTCAAGGATCTGATCCTCAAGATGTCTGTTTTCAATGGTTTTCTCAATATTAGCCTTTACCTTATTCTCATATCCTGAGTAGGTATGGACTACATACCAGTTTGTCTCTGACATACAATCACCTTTCTAATTATAAAGTCAACAGCCGGTCAATTCCAAAGGTCATGACCATATCCAGTATTTTAATAATGAGAGCCAAAGCAACAGAAACGCTGACTACCGCAATGGTCTGTTTCGTAAGTGATTTTTGGTCTGGCCACACAATTTTCTTGAACTCGGCTTTCATGCCTTTGAACCAGCTTGTCTTCTGGGCCTTCGGGGCATTCTTCGTTTCTCCCATCTTGTCACTTCCTTTACCTTTGGGGCAGATTACTTCGTCTCCTTATGAAGAGTATGTCTCTTGCAGAAACGACAGTACTTCTTGGTTTCCATTCTGTCCGGGTGATTCTTCTTTTCTTTGGTCATGTTGTAGTTACGCTGTTTGCACTCCGTACATGCCAATGTGATCTTTACGCGCACAACTTTCCACCTCGCTTTTTATACTTTTTTGTCTGATGGTCCTGCGAAAACCATCAATTTTAGGCATAAAAAAAAAGCCTAAACTTCCATTCGCCTGTCTACTATAACACAGACCCGCATATGCCGTCAAGGATTTTTTCTATTAAAATGCACTTTGCCATTTTCGTTTTTATTGATAATTTTTATCATCAGCGTTTGTTCTAATTGACTAACCGGTATTTTCTCACTATGATGGATGATAAACCAAAACGGTTGAAAATAGTCACTGCTATATTAATAAGATAACACAGGAGGAACAAATTATGTTAGACATTTCCAAAATGAAAAAACTCGGACTTTTCGCAGGTGGCGTTCTTTTCGGAACTGCTGGCATCCAGGTGCTTTCCAGCAAAGATGCGCGTAAAGTATATACCAACTGCACCGCTGCTGTTCTTCGTGCAAAAGAATGCGTGATGAAGACTGCTACTACTGTTCAGGAGAATGCAGAAGACATCCTTGCAGAAGCAAAACAGATCAACGAGGACAGAGCAACACGGGAAGCTGCATGTATACAGGAAGCTGAGACTGCAGAAGACGCAGAATAATCTGTATTCATATGGACGGAGCTGCCTGACAGCTCCGTCTTTTATTGGAGGAAAACATGAAATTCATTATAAAACACGACATCAGGGGCCGTCTTCGTATTCATATGGTACAGTCCCGCATGTCTTATGAAGAAGCAGATACGCTTCTTTATTATATAGAGAATCTTTCAGGTGTCACTTCCGCCAAAGTATTTGAGCGGACCTGTGATGCTTCCATTTCTTATAAAGGAGAACGTGAAACACTGCTGCAGGCGCTGCGTATTTTCCAGTATCAGACAACGGATGTTCCGGCTGATCTCCTTGCACATTCCGGAAGAAAATTGAACAGCACCTATCAGGAGAAGCTGGTGCAGAAGGTTGTCCTGCGGGCAGGAAGTAAACTCTTCCTTCCTTATCCGATTCAGGCCGCTTACGCAGCATTCAAATCTGTCCATTATATATGGAAAGGTCTCAAATGTCTGGCTCACAAAAAGCTGGAAGTAGAAGTTCTGGATGCAACAGCCATCGGTGTTTCCGTTTTCCGCGCCGACTTTACCACAGCAAGCTCTATTATGTTCCTGTTGGGAATTGGCGAACTTCTGGAAGAATGGACCCACAAGAAATCCGTGGATGACCTGGCACGCAGCATGTCCTTAAATGTCAGCAAGGTATGGCTCAAAAAAGATGATCAGGAGATTCTGGTATCGTCCAAAGACATTAAACCGGGCGACGAAGTCATCGTCCGCATGGGCAATGTCATCCCGTTTGACGGCATCGTATGCGACGGCGAGGCAACGGTCAACCAGGCTTCCCTCACCGGAGAATCCGAACCGGTCAGAAAAGATCACGGAACTTACGTTTACGCAGGAACCGTATTGGAAGAGGGAGAGCTGACCATCCAGGTTAAAGCAGTTTCCGGTTCTACCAGATTTGAAAAAATCGTTACCATGATTGAGGATTCTGAAAAACTGAAATCCGGCGTAGAGAGCAAGGCCGAGTCTTTGGCTGACCGGCTGGTTCCTTACACCTTAGGCGGTACCGCACTCACCTGGCTGCTTACGAGAAATACCACGAAAGCACTGGCTGTCCTGATGGTTGACTTCTCCTGCGCACTGAAGCTGGCTATGCCGATCTCCGTTTTGTCCGCCATCCGCGAAGCCCAGACCCATCACATTACCGTGAAGGGAGGAAAGTTTTTGGAAGCTGTAGCATCTGCCGATACCATTGTTTTCGACAAGACCGGCACTCTGACTAAGGCCAAACCAACGGTCAAGGATGTAGTCGTTTTTAACGGAAGCAGCAAAGAAGAGATGCTTCGAATCGCCGCCTGCCTGGAGGAGCATTTCCCCCATTCCATGGCAAAAGCAGTTGTTACTGCAGCAAAACAGCGCTCTCTCGACCATGAGGAGATGCATTCCAAAGTCAATTACATTGTTGCTCACGGAATCTCTTCTTCCATCAACGACCACAAAGTCATCATCGGAAGTTATCACTTTGTATTCGAGGACGAAGGATGCCATATTCCCGAAGATCAGATGGATAAGTTTGAGAATCTTCCTACGGAATACTCTCATCTTTATATGGCTATTGATAATAAGCTGGCCGCTGTCATCTGCATTGAAGATCCCCTTCGTCCGGAGGCTGCCGCTGCCATCCGCGCACTGAAAGCCGCAGGCATCAAACATGTGGTTATGATGACCGGAGACAGCGAACGCACTGCCGCTGCTATCGCAAAACGGGTGGGTGTTGACGAATATTACTCTGAGGTACTGCCGGAAGATAAGGCAAATTATATCGAGCGCCAGAAGGCAAAAGGAAGCAAAGTCATCATGGTTGGTGATGGAATTAACGATTCCCCTGCTCTGTCAGCAGCCGATGCCGGCGTAGCTGTCAGCGACGGTGCAGAGATTGCCAGAGAAATCGCAGACATCACTGTGGCATCTGACGACCTATATCAGTTGGTAATTCTGAAGAGCTTAAGCAACCGCCTGATGAAACGAATCCAGCGCAATTATCGAACTATCGTAGGATTCAATACCGGACTGATTGGGCTGGGTGTTGCAGGCATTCTGCAGCCAACCACCTCCGCACTGTTTCATAATACTTCCACCCTGTTAATCAGTTTGAACAATATGAAGCCGCTTCTCCATGAAGAAGTTGAACTTTAACTTTGATCGATAACCTTAAAAGGCTCCGGAAAATCTCCGGAGCCTTTTACATCTGTATTGATTTTACTGTTCCATCTGTCTTCCCAGAAATGCAGCTGCTGTAGCTGCCAGTTTCTGTTCCGTCTCTCCCATCTTTGCCTTCGCATCTTTTGCATACAGCATCACAGATCCTATAGCATCACCCTCACAGATAACAGAAACCAGCGTCTGTGCTCCTGTTTCTTCCTTCCGGTCCGCAACAATGGGAATAAAGTTCTTCTCACCAGCAAGAGCCTGTACCATTTCGCGGTTCTGAATAACCGCTTCCAGCTCCGGGCTGATTCCTTTTCCCAGATAATCTTTCTTACTGCCGCCTGCACAGGCAATCACGCTGTCACGATCTGTCACAAAAACGGTATATCCCGTAGTCTGTGCCAGACTGTCTGCATACTGCTGCGCAAATGTGCCAAGTTCCCCGATCGGAGAATATTTTTTCAGAATGATCTCACCTTCCCGGTCCGTAAAGATCTCCAGCGGATCTCCTTCCCGGATTCTGAGAGTTCGCCGGATTTCCTTCGGCACTACCACTCTTCCCAGATCATCCCTTTATGTCAAGTAGGTGCAAAAAAATTTTACAAACTATCCGAAAAGCCTTTAATATCAATGGCTCTGGGCTTTCCGGACGGTGCTACGATGCGCCTACGAGGTTTCGATAGATTATGTTATTTTAGGAGCAAATTCGACAGATTTGCCCCGAAATGAAACACCGGAGTCAATTCGCAACTCCGATGTTTTCATCGGTGTCGATTTTTGATTCGTTGAACTTCCAGACAATTTCGATTGTCTCAGCGTCATAAACAAGTACACGTTCAACTGCATCATACAGATGCTCTCTGAGTTTGTCATCGGGCAAGCCGGTCATCCGGCTTGCTGCTTCATGCTGGTCTTCTGCATCGAGACTTTGCTGATGGAAGACCTCAAGCTGGGTTTCACAGGATTCAAGCTGCTCTTTCAGGGCGGCTTGTTTTTGTGCAAGGGCGTCTTTGCCGGACAGATACTCTTCCGGAGTCAGCTTCCCTTCACGGTAGTTTTCATAGATCGTAAACTTCTCACGATCACAGGCATCATACTGAGCTTTCAGCAAGACGAGCTGTCTTTCCAGACTTTCACCTTTGCTTTTCGCTGTTTTTCTGACGGCTGCGGATTCAATACTGACGATCTCGATCTGTCTTTTCAGTGCTTCAAAGACGATTTCTTCAAGTGCGCTTTTTCGCCAGCGGACGTTTTCACACGGACTGCCATCGTGATACCGATGGGACGGACACGCAAATACAGTTCCATTGGCTTTCTCAAGTTTTCCGCCGCAATGGGCGCAGAAGTAAACTCGGTCTGACTGGTCATGGGAACTTCGGACAAACTTTCTACGCCTCTGGATTGCCTCTTGTGCCTGTTCGTATTCATCCTTTGTCACAATCGCCTCATGCGCATTTTCGCGGATATACCATTCTTCTTTGGGAACGCGCCGCTGGTTTTTGTCACGGATGAATCTGCTTTCGCGGATATGGTTGACCATTGTTCCAGCGTACTTCACGCTCTCTATCATAGTCAGAATACCGCGATGTGTCCACTGGGGCTTCTTGGAAGACGCCTTTCTGGACACGGCTTTATGCTGGGCGGGTGTTGGAATGCCCTCCGTATTCAGTTCCTTTGCAATCTGTGTGCAAGACTTGCCACCAATCACTTCCATGAAAATACGGCGGACTATCGGAGCGGTTTCCACGTCGATGATAAGGTGATGCTTGTCAGCAGGATCGGCTTTATACCCGTATGGGACTGTGTTCACAAACTTTGCCTTCTCCTGTTTCATTCCCATTGCAGACTTGACCTTCTTGGACAGGTCTTTGCTGTAATAGTCATAGATAAGGTTCTTGAAGGCAATATCCATACTGATAGTCTTGCCTTCATGTTTCGCGCTGTCATAATGGTCATTGATAGACTTGAAGCGGATACCGAGAAACGGGAAAATATGCTCCAAATAGTCACCAACTTCAAGATAGTCTCGACCGAAACGGGAAAGGTCTTTCACTACGATGCAGCTAATTTCTCCATGCTTTGCGCACTCTATCATCTTTGCAAAGTCAGGACGATCAAAGTTCGTGCCGGAGAAACCGTCATCGCAGAACTCTATACGAGGCAGATCGCAGAGAAGCGGGTTCTGATCCAGATGACGATTGATGAGCATACGCTGCGATGCGATACTGTTGCTCTCGTCCTTGACTTTGTTTGTGCGCTTGTCAACGTCTTCAAGCGACAAGCGCAGATAAATAGCGATTTGCTGTTTCATCAAGCAACCTCCTTCCTGATTTTCTCGCAAGTCTTCGTAAGTGCTGCAAACTCATCCATATAGCTGAGTTTGATTTCCAATGTGCCGTCCTCATGAATTTCCATAGTCTCGATGAAAGCGTCCGCCATTTCTTCGGAGATTTCCGTCGCGTCGTGGAAACGGCGGATCATCTGCTTCCACTTCATTTCGCCGGTAATCTGTTCCTCTGTCTGATTCTTTGGCGCTTCCAGCTCGGATAGATTTCTCTCAATCGCCCGGATGTCCTCCATGACGATCTCTTTATGGTGGCTGTACTCGGCGTCAGAGAGCAATCCTTCCTTGAGATCAACATACATACCGCTAAGGAGAGACTGTTTTTGCGCAAGTTTTTGACGCAGTGTCCGTATCTCTTGAACGGTATTGTCTTGCTTAATCATGACTTTTTTCATTGCCAGCAGAGAATGAAGCGTCTTCTCCATATCGAGGAATACTTCCATCTGAGACTTGATGAAGGAAAAAACTGCATCGTCAAGATCCTGCTTCCGTATTTTCACGTCGGAACAACCTCTTGTTCCATGCTCGGCGTAGGTCGGGCATTTGAAGGTGAAATACACCTTGTCCTTCTTCGTGCTGATGGAACGTTGCAATTTCATAATTGCTCCGCACTCGGCACATACAAACTTCTTCCCGTAGATATTTTTCGCTTTGGGTAGATGATCGTACTTGCCTGAATTGGCTCTCGTGCGTTCTACGGCTGCACGGTTGATCTCCTGCACCTTTTCAAAAAGTTCTTCACTGAGAAGTGGCTCATGGGTGTTTTTAGCGATGATCCATTCGTCTTCGGACGTGATGTGATAAGGGATGCCTCCATAGAGACACTGACTGCCTTTCTTCTGAGCTAAATGCCCGATATAGACGATGTTTTGAAGAATTTCGGTTATCATGTGTTTGTTCCACAGAATGACCCGATCCTTCTTATTGAAGTTCGTTTCCACCCCGCGCTCCCGTTTGAGCTGACTGGGTGAAAGAATACCGGCATCGTTAAGCTTTTTGTTGATGCCCATGTAGCTGACACCTTCGGCTCTCCATTGGAATATCTGGACAACAATCGGCGCAGTTTCAGGGTCGATCAGAAGATGGTTCTTGTTCTCAGGGTCTTTACGATAACCATAAGGTGCATAGTTTCCGATATAATCCCCGCGCTCCATCTTCGCTTGAAGGGCTGTTGTGACCTTGCGCGAGATGTCCTTCGCATAAAAATCATTGACGATGTTCGACAAGGAAGCGGACAAATGCCCTTCGCTCGTTACCGTTGCAGTGTCAAAGGAGTCATTGACGGAGATAAAGCGCAAATCGAAGAACGGGCAGACCTTTTCAATGAACTGAGAGGTTTCAATATAGTTTCTGCCGAGACGGGATAAGTCCTTCACCACGATGCAATCTACAATGCCCATCTTGACGGCTTCCATCATCCGGTTAAACTCTGGACGGAGAAAATCGGTTCCGGTATAGCCGTTGTCAACGAACAGCGCCGTCTTCTCAAGATACGAGCGTGACGCAACATAGTCTTCAAGGAGCGTGGTCTGGTTATCAATCGAGTCCGAACCTTTACCGTTATCCTCGACGGAGAGGCGGACATAAAGAGCGGTTTTCCAGCGGCGGATAGGAGTATCAACTGCTGGGGTAGGGAGATTTTGCTTTTTCCGCGATACTCGTGCCATTAGACCACCTTCCTTTCAAAGCGAATGACTTTATTCGCGTCCTCCTTTTCCTGACGTTCGCGCAGGAACTCAACGATAGATGCAAAGCGGTCGCAGTGCATGAGACCGACATCAATGTCTTTATTCTCTCGAATGTGAATATAGTCGATTAAGTTGACCACGGTGCTTCGAGTGAGTTCCTTGATATTTGCGTATTTTCTGAATTGCTCAAGCCAGCTTTGTTGTTCTGCCAGACCTCCCATCACGCTGTTTCGCTCACTGGTGAGCCGCATAATGGTGTCGCTTGCCTCCTTGATCTGCTGGTCGAACTGAGCTGTAAAGGCTTTGTATTCCTCACGGCTGATAAAATCGCTCTTGAAGTCTTCATAAGCACCGGTTTTCAAGCGGCGGTTCTTATCAATGATTTCTTCCTGAAACGAAATTTTTGCTTTGATCTTCTCAATCTCGCGGTTTTCCCAAGCCATATCGTCAATCTGCTTCAACGCATCTGCCATATTCATAGCGGCGTCAATATGTCCTTGAACGACAGCGAGAACGGTATCATATACAACAGATTCTTTGATGCTGTGAGACGAACAGAAGGTCTTGTCGCTCTTGTTGCCACCGCAGATGAAATAGGCATATTCCTTATCTCCGCAGCGTGATACTCTGCGTACCATCGGGCTTCCGCAGTCAGCACAATAAATTTTCCCGGAAAACGGATGGACGCCGGTTGCACCGGACGGGCTTCTTGTATCATCCAGCATGAGCTTCTGAACAAGATCGAATTGAGCATGGGCAATGATAGGCTCATGGGCATTTTCTGTCCGCGCCCACTCGCTTTGCGGCTTCACTACGGTCTTTTTAACCTTGTGGTTTGGAGACGTGGTTTTGCCTTGCACCAGTGTTCCGGTATAAACCTCGTTCTTGAGAATGCGATATATCGCAACGGCGCTCCACAGAGCAACCTTCTTCGTCTGGAAACAGGTGCGCTGCTTTGAGCCATTCGCTTTCTTGTATTCAATCGGAGAAGGGACATTGGCGTCATTAAGCCGGTCTGCGATCTGAGCCGGAGACAGCCCTTCTATCTTCCACTTGAAAATATCCTGCACAACCGGCGCAGCAACCGGGTCAATCACCAACTGGTTCTTGTTGTCCGGTGATCTCAGATACCCGAAAACCACACGAGAGCCGACAAACTGTCCATTCCGTCGCTTTGCATCAAGGTTTGATCTGACTTTGATGGAGATGTCACGGCAATAGGAATCGTTCATCAGGTTCTTGAACGGAAGGACAAGCTCGTTGTCTGCCGCTCCGGGCTGTGCGCTGTCATAGTTGTCGTTGATTGCAATAAAGCGAATACCGAGGCGGGGGAATATCTTCTGGATGTAGTCACCAGCCTCAATATACTCACGACCAAAACGCGAAAGGTCTTTCACCACGATGCAGTCAACTAAGCCAGCGCGGACAGCCTCCATCATTCTGTTGAAGTCAGGACGCTCAAAGTTTGCGCCGGTAAAGCCGTCATCGCAGTATTCTTTTACTACGGTAATCTCCGGGTGCTTCTTGAGGTATTCCATAATGAGCATTCTCTGGTTTGAAATGCTGTCACTCTCAAGTTTTTCGCCGGAAATAGAAAAGTCGCCATCTTCCTTTGATAATCTCAGGTAGATGGCGGCTTTATAATCTTTATCCAAAGATAATTTCAGCATAAAACGCCACTCCTTACTTTATTCCGGTCTGATAACCCGAAAACTAAAGTAGCAGTGGTGTTTCGCTGATTTTGTCCATGCTTATTATAGCACAGTCCAAAGCAATTATCCAGCCTTTTCAGATTTGTTCACAAAAAAGATTCTTTTGGGGTTATCCGACGGCTTTCTCACATACTTGCAAGCAGATTTACGAAATTGTCATTGATCGTAGCCTGAGTATTTGCGTAGGAAACCCTAACTACCGTGTTGCCGACCTTAAACATATAGGGATTTTTGATCTGCTCCACATAGGATTTCATCCGATCTTCTACCGACATGGAACGGTCAATTTTGACGTCCCGAATATCCACCAAGGAGTCGAGAAGTTCTTTTCTGCTTCTCTCATTCTCCATAACATCACCGCCTTTTCACGAGTATTCTTGCCCAATATTTACCTTCTTATGCGTTAAGCCGCGAGAACACTTTATCAGCAAATTGATAGGCAGCGGTCATGAGGATCGCTGCCCATAGTATTCACTGATAAGTCCTTTCGGACGTTTTCACAGTGTTCTACTTCCGGCATATTTGCAGCTCGCGCCCCTGCCGAATAGGGAATGCTGCGGACTACCAATGGTCAATCGGTATCATGGGACTCTCACCCCTCCGAGGATCGCTCCGAGCCGCCCCTTCAAAGAAAAGACGGAAGTATCATTATACCCGGCATCTGCATCGTCGCAAGCAGCCACACCACACGGCTGTTATAGCTCTCCGGAGGTCGCTCACTCCCTTGCAGGAGGTCTTGGCGTCGGAAGCTGTGTTGCTTCGCAGAAGCGGAAAGATCCGCAGCACTGAACTATTCAGTTTTCAAGGAACAGTGAAGCGGTCTGATTAACCCCTTCACTTTACAACGGACATTTTTTAAGCGAATTAGGGGGTGCCGGAGAAAAATTTTTTGAATTTTTTTCTGAGGGCATTTCGGGTTTCCTGAACCGTCGTGTAGTCAACGCCAATTTCCCGCGCATAGCTGCTTAGACTTTCCCCAGCAATCATGCAATGCTCAAATACACCGCGCTGTTTTTCTGTCAGACCGGCGTAAAATGTCTTAACCATGAGCTGCATTGTGACTTCTTTTGCGAGATCATACGAGTCAGCAAGCCATGCGGCAGTCTTCACATCGTCCTCCGGCATAGCGTCAAGGGACAGTACAGCATCAGAAGTTTTTTCTTCGCCGTCTTCATCCTCAGATGCACCATCAGAGCCATACGAACGTCTGAGCATCTTTTCCTCAGCGCGAAGTATTTTCATGACCTCACGGTCAACCTCCGTTACTTCGCCGGTGATTTTTACGCGCACCATGCACTTTCCGTCCTCCGTAGTCCAGAGGTCGTAGTCGAACTCGACAGGGGTTTTAGGGATTCGTTTCATTGCTTGTCCTTTCCGCTGGCGCGGAGCAGCGGATGGACAAGCCTAAAAAAAGAGCCGCATGACGGTGAGTTGTGATCCCATGCCGATAAAACAGAGTGCGAACACTCTGTTCATGCGGCATTAGGAAGACTCACCAGTCAGCGGCTCCACAGCACAGCTATCAAATATTTATTTGTTAAACTCCTTATCCTCTGTTGAGGTGGAGATATAACCTTCTCATACTGAGAACATTGAAGACGGTTTCTCTTCCGCAGAGTTTGCACTTTGCCTGAACGTGACCTCTTGTGTCCTCAAAAACGATGATGGTATTGTGATGGCAGTACGGGCATTCCATCGTTCGCCTCTTCTGGCTGGCAATGGCGATACGCGCCCGTCTGATCTTCATCTGCATTTCAGCAGACGGTTCAGTAACACGGATATTCTTTTTCATGCCCATACCTCCGTCGGATCGTTGAACTCTGAATATGGGCGGTCTTCGAGATAACCAAGCTGGCGCAGACGGATGACGGCTGCGGATTGGGAAACACCGAGTTGTGCGCATATCGCTCTGAGCGACAGGCGATCCCGGTATGTAAAGTAGCCGTCATAGGACGTCAGCTTCTTCTCAGGGATGAAATACCATGCGGCAAGGTCAATTTCTTTCTGCGGCATCAGAAGTGCCGCACCGAGGACGTTTGCTTGCCATTCATTCCAGTCCTCATGTGTTTTGAGATCGCGCAGCGAATAGGCTGTTCGTGCGGAATACTGCCGGTTGCAGCATTGCTTGACTTCATCGGATTCCATCTGATAGAGAATCTGGTGAGCGCATTCATGGGCAAGGGTGAAGCGCCGCTTCCCGCAGAGCTTCTTTATCTGTCCCTGACGGATGAAACTCTCGTCGAGCAACACCTGATTACATCTGAGCGGAAGTGTTCGCCTGACACCCTTTTCCTCGACGATGTACTCTGTATCTGTATAAGCAGTCAAGCCGCAAATACTTCCATCGGAAGACAGGCGGGCGAAAGATACTTGCAAGCCGAGATAGTCCCTTGCGAACTGATCAATCGGCGTAGCACGAGCCATACGGACTTCCTCGGACTCCGTGCCGAAGAAGAACTTGTTGAAGTCTTCCGTGACGGCTGCTGCAATTTCTTCGATTTGCTTCTGGGATAAGATCACTGGGCATTCTCCTTTGCTTCGACAAACCACTTGTCTCCTTCATGAAAAAGGAACGACTCCTTTCCTTTAATCATGACTGTGTAACGGATGCCGCCACCACCAACCTTCTTGGATGTGGCGCGGCATTTGTAAAGAATCTGGTCGATCTGAAAAATCAAACCATTGTCCCACCGGATGAAACGCGGACGGATAGCTCCTTCCTTGTCTACATCCAGATTGACACAAACATACGCCTTCCTGCATCGTGCCTCCATGTTTTGCATCCTCACTCCTTGCTATTGAGCTGTCACGGTGAAACAGCTTATATTTGTAACTTTTCTGTGCATATTCTCGCGTTCCTCTTGACTTGATGAGTAATCCGCGATATACTATGGGTAATTGAATTACGCATATCTATTATACATACTTCAACTACCCATGTCAATAGAAATGGGAAATTCAGTTTCGCAAACTTTTTGTGAAGGAGTGGTGAACGAGACATGACGTTTGCTGAGAAGTTCAAGGAAGAACGAGTAAAGAAGGAACTAACCCAGCAGCAAGTCGCAGACAGCTTGGGGATTACACGCAAAATGATCACGCTGTATGAGAAAGGTACTTCCTTGCCCCGTACACGGGAAGCCTATAAGAAGATTGCTGATTTCTTCGGCGTTGATGTCAATTATCTTCTGACAGAAGATGAGGGCTTTGTTGTTCAGGCAGCAGAGAAATATGGTGCGCGTGGAAAGAAACAGGCACAGGACTTGGTGGATGGTATCTCCGGTTTGTTTGCTGGCGGAACACTTTCTGAGCAGGACAAAGATGCCGTCATGAAAGCGTTGCAGGACATCTACTGGGATTCCAAAGCCCGAAACGTCGAAAAATACACACCAAAGAAATACAAACTGCATCTCGATGAGGATTGAGGGCGGTTTATTGGACTGCTGATGTTATATAATTACGGAATAACCATCGGTATAGCGGGGGTGATGAAAATTGCTTCTACGACCTGAACTCATTCACCGCAAAGCCACGGATATTGTACGAGGCTGCGGGACACGGGACACCGTGCGTATTGCAAAAGAGTTGGGTATCTACGTTCATTTCATTGATGGACTGAACGAACTGCTTGGAATGTACACCTACCGGCATAAGGAGAGGCACATTCTTTTGAACTCCAATATGGAGTACATTGTAAAACTCATGGTCTGCGGACATGAGATTGGTCACGACTGCCTGCACCGTGAGCAAGCCAAAGGCGCAAGCGGATTGCAGGAGTTTACGCTGTTCGATATGCGTAACGAGATGGAATATGAAGCCAATGCGTTCAGCGCCCATTTGCGGATCGACGATGATGAGCTGATGGAGCTGATGAAGCAAGGCTATGATGTGGTACAGCTTTCCTCGATCATGGAGACGAATGTGAACTTGATGCTGATCAAGCTCAACGAGCTGAATCGCATGGGCTGGCAACTTAACTTGCCGTATGTACCGCGTTCAGATTTCCTCAAGAATGTCAAACCGGAAGGTTGACGGAAGAGGTTTTAAGGGGTTTCCTGTCTGATATATCCATTATATGGGATGCCCAATGTCGAAACCTACACAATCCTGCAATGGCACTGAATTACCGTATGCAGATGATGCTTGAACTGCTCTCTACTTATGCCTCATTACACAGTTGGAGTTCAAGAAGCAGCAAAAAGCCTTTCGCAAGAAAAGTAACCGCGACAGACAGAGAAAGGACGTGCATTATGAAGTACAAACTGTTCCGTTCCCCCGGTGATCTGGACAAGTCAGTCCTCAAGCATGAGTTGGTTGCCGTGGAGATTGGCAGCAGCATTGATGAAGTTACAGACGCGCTCATCCGCGCAGTCCGGGATGATCTTGCAGAAATGCCGGAATATGCGCACTGTGAAACCGCTGCGTATGCACCGGAGCCGGTTCAGGAGCATCGCCGCGTGAGACGTTATCAGTATGAGATGATGGGTATTGTTTACCCGCAGTATGCGGAGAAGAACATCCTAATTGATTATGGTGTGATTGAAGAGGCAGAGTAATGTCAGAGCGATATGTCGGACAACTACATAGTGCAGATGGTTTGATTGCCGCCGTCGAACAATACGGCTTTCTGCCCTTCTTTCGGAACGAGATTCACGGCTTCTCCATCGAGGAACTTTGCCCACCTGAGTTATGGTTTGCGGATGATGTAGATGGTCCGTGGGAATGGAAAGGACCGGCTGCGCGGAGCGGCAAATGTCTTTACGGCAAACTTTTCAACAAGAAGGCTGGATTTGTGAGTCGGGAGTGGATTCCGGACTTTGCGAACTTCCGGCGTGACGGCTATGACTTTGACGCCCGTTGGGATGACGGCTTGGCGTCCTACAAGGACCAGGAGCTTTATGAAGCCATAGCCGGTGAAGGCAGGATGCTTTCCAAACGGCTGAAAGAGGCTCTGAACTACCGCAAGGGCGGCAACACCGGTTTTGAGACGTGCATCACGCGGCTGCAAATGCAGAGCTATGTCTGCATCGCGGATTTCGTCTATATGCAGGACAGATACGGAAGACCTTATGGCTGGGGTGTCGCAGAGTATGCGACGCCGGAAGAACTTTTCGGGTACGACCTTATCACATCTGCATATCAGCGAGACCCGCAGGAATCCAAAGAGCGCATTCTAAAACATCTGCAATCACGTCTGCCTAACGCGACCGAAATGCAGCTTGAGAAAATCATAAAGGGGTAACGCAATGGACGATATTATCTTTGAGAAGGATTACCGGGAAACCGAGTCTGCCGAATACGATAAATGGTGCGATGAGGTGTTTGATCGCGCGGTTAATGGTGGTATGCTGAAAGCGTACTCCGAAGCAATGGACAAGATACCAAAGATCATTGTACCGGAGGACAAGAAGAACTACGAGTATCTTCTGGAACGCTGTGATGCGTTTGTCAAGCAACACCGCGGGTATATCAAGGGAATCGTGGACTATCATCGTTGGCACGCGGAAATCAATATGTTTCTTCCGTTTGCGGAGTTCGATGACTCAGAAGACCTTGCATTTTTGAAAGAAATTGCAGAAAAGTCGCAAACCGTCTGCTTCTCCCCGGAGGAAGAGGGTGGCATTCGCGTTCATATTTTTATCAACTACTTTGAAGAATTGATGTCAGCCGAACACAAGTCATACATCGAATACGATGCTATTATGCAGGACAAGAAACTATCTGAGTTACTTGGCATACCGGAGCTTTCTGACGAAGAAAAAGAACTCGCCCTGAAAATGAAGGGCATACTTGACCGCATTGATGAGGAAACAAGGATTGACCGTACCACGGCTTTTCGAGCCGTGCTTGATAAGATGACAAAAGAGCCGGAAGAAAACTGGTCGCTTCATTATATGGCAACATTGCTGGAAGCTCTGCTATACTTCATGCTGAATGAAGGAAATGAAAAGATTGATGAGGAAGAACACAATGAGTAATAAACTTGTAGCATATTTTTCTGCATCCGGTGTGACCGCAAAGGTTGCCGAGACGCTGGCAGAGGCAATCGGCGCGGACATTTTCGAGATAGAGCCGAAGGTTCCTTATACGAAAGCTGATCTGAACTGGATGGACAAGAAAGCCCGCAGCACGATTGAGATGAACGATCCTGCTTCTCGTCCAGAAATTGCAGTGAAGCGGGACAACATGAAGGACTACGACACAATCTTTGTTGGTTTCCCGATCTGGTGGTACGTTGCACCGACAATTATCAATACGTTCCTTGAGAGCTATGATCTGACCGGCAAGACGATCATCCCGTTTGCGACCTCCGGCGGAAGCAACATTGGCAAGACGAACGAACGCCTTGCGCCGAGCTGCAAAGGCGCAAAGCTGCTGGAAGGCAAGGTCTTCAAGGGCAGCGTCGGGCATCAGGAGCTTGCGGCATGGGTTGATGGACTTGGACTTTGAAAAGAGTACAAATCGGAATTTATTAAGGAGAATATGGATGAAACTGTTTTTATGTTCGCACTTTTCAAGTGTAGGAAGTTTGATAAAAGAAGAAATTGATAACAAGAAAGTCGCATTTATTCCCACAGCTTCGCTGCGTGAAGGCTATACCGGTTATGTCGGCTCGGCTCGAAAGCTATTCAATAAACTGGGAGCAGCCGTAACGGAAATTGATATTTCAACGGAGGCTTATTTAACGATACAGTCCGTTTTTGAAGATGCGGATGTGATATATTTTACTGGTGGAAATTCTTTCTTCCTTATGGACCAGCTCCGTAAAACGGGAACGGATGAGCTATTGAAGAAGGAATTGGCAAAGGGAAAACTGATGATCGGTGAATCGGCAGGTGCGATTATATGCGCTCCAACCATCCAATATATTGAACAAATGGATGAAAAGCCGGAGGACTACTCACAAGAAGATGATGCAGGGCTTGATTTGATTGATTTCTATGTTCTTCCGCATTATCTTACAGCACCATTTAAGAAAGTTACCGAGAAAATAATGACTGAATTTTCGGATTTGAATCTATGCCCAATTAACAACCGTCAGGGAATTGTAATTGATGGTGAAGGTTCAAAGGTTATTTGCAAAGACTAATTTGATAATTCAAGTTTAACGAACAGGAGATGATGATCGCATGAAAATCCTATATGAACTATCTTGGCTATGGGAAACGCTGGGCATTGCACTTTTGGCTGCGGCTGTCTGCGTGGCTTGCGCCGCGCTGATCTGCAAAGCAGCGAAGAAGAAACTCGGCAAAAAGGTATTGGCAGTCATAGGGGCTGCTGCATTTGTGGGCGCGATTCTGGCGGTCATTCTAATCGCCCGGACACCGATGCCGCTTTGATAAGACAGGAGGCTTTTGCTATGGATAAGGGAAGATATTCGATCATATTCAGCAGCTTGACCGGTAACACGAAAAAACTTGCCGAGACAATTCGCGCAGTGCTTCCGGCAGAAAACTGTGATTATTACGGTGTGCCTGAAACGCAAGAACTGCACTCTGAAATACTCTATATTGGATTCTGGACGGATAAAGGCAACGCGGATAATGCTACCTTGGAACTGCTGTCAAAGCTGAGAGGCAAAAAGGTTTTCCTTTTCGGAACGGCGGGCTTCGGTGGCAGTGCGGCATATTTTCAGAAGATCCTCGATCACGTTAAGCAGTCTGTTGACCCAAGCAATACTGTGATCGGAGAATATATGTGTCAGGGTAAAATGCCGCAGTCTGTACGGGATCGCTATATGAAAATGAAGGCACAGCCGGAGCATCCGGCAAATATTGATGCGTTGATTGAAAACTTTGACCGTGCGCTTTCCCATCCGGATGAGGACGATTTAGAAAGACTTAGAAAAATCATTTTGGGATGACGGCTTTGACAGCAGAAATAGAAAAATGGTTGTACTTATCGAGCAGATAGAGATTCCGGCTTCCTATGAGAAAATGGAGGCATGGACCGCTAACTTTGAGGAAGAGTTTGTGAAATGGAGTCCCTACCACATCGAATGCAATCTCTATAACGGGAACTATCATGCGGGAAGCAAGGTCCGCTTCCGCGAGATTGTTATGGGGCTGGACTACGATGTGACAGGCACGATTACGAAATGCGAACAGGATGAGAACCACTTCCGCATTGTATTCCAGAGCGACAAAAAGACGGCGTTCATCACCTTTGAAGGAAAAAGAACTGAAACAGGATGCCATTTCTCTCACACCGAGGCTTTCGGTATGACAACGCCGGTAATTGGGGCGATCATGAACTTTCTGATCTTCAAGGTGTTTTTCAGGAAAAAGGCAAACTGGCAGCTTATCCGGGATGATATGATTCTGGATAACAGGTATTTATATGACATTCTGACCGAGGGAAAATACCCGGAAAGAATCCCGCTGGACAAGCTGCTGACCGGCGCGAAGTAACCGAATGGGAGGGCTTGATCATGCCGCTTCAAATCGTCAGAAATGACATCACAAAAATGAAGGTGGACGCCATCGTCAACGCTGCCAACGAGTCGCTGCTGGGTGGCGGCGGTGTGGACGGCTGTATTCATCGCGCTGCAGGACCGGAGCTGCTGGCGGAATGTGAAACGCTCCACGGCTGTAAGACCGGGAGCGCAAAAATCACGAAGGGCTATAAGCTGCCCTGCAAATATGTCATTCACGCAGTAGGTCCGCGCTGGTATGACGGACGGCATGGTGAGCGCGAACGGCTGATCTCATGCTATCAGACTTCGCTCATGCTGGCGAAGGAATACGGCTGCGAGTCGGTTGCGTTCCCGCTGATTTCCTCCGGCATTTTCGGCTATCCGAAGGATCAGGCTCTCAAGGTTGCGATTGATACCATCAGCAGTTTCCTTCTCGAAAACGAAATGACGGTGTACATCGTCATCTTCGACCGCAATGCCTATCAGATCAGCGGCAAGCTGTTTGCCGATATTGCAGCGTACATAGATGACCGCTATGTGGATGAGCATACCGATAGTCGTTCCGAGCGGTTGCGCAGAATAAGCGCCTTCCGGATGGACGAGCCGATGCCCTGCGAGTCATCCGTTTGCGATGAAGCTATTGAAAAGCTCGCAGCTCCTATGGCAGTTGGCTCCAAAAAGGCAGCAACTCTTAACGATGCACTGGGACAGATCGATGAGAGCTTTTCGGAGATGCTGCTGCGGAAGATTGACGAGCGCGGCATGACGGACGCACAGTGCTACAAGAAGGCGAACATTGACCGGAAGCTCTTCTCGAAGATCCGCTCGGACAAGTCCTATAAGCCTTCCAAACCCACAGTCATTGCGTTTGCCGTTGCCCTTGAGCTACCACTTTCCGAAATGAAGGATATGCTCATGAAGGCGGGCTTTGCACTCTCCCACTCCAACAAGTTTGACATCATCGTGGAGTATTTCGTGGAGCATGGGAACTATAACGTCTTTGAGATCAACGAGGCTCTGTTTGCCTTTGACCAGAGCTTGATCGGCGCATAACTGGTTCGCGTTATTTACAAGCCATGTTATGAAATCTAAGAAAGGCTGGGTGTCAATATGGACGAGTCAAATATCGTGTTATCTAACGACGATTATGAGGTTGCTGAAAACGCAGAGATTTTACCGGACGTCGCTGAATGCTTTGATAATGTTCCTGATGTTGCGAGACCGCTGATTGGCAATGCTGAACGATTATTCAAGCGCATTGAGCGGACGCTTTATTCTGCACCGTCATTTATTTCTGCTGTAAAAGCAGCTATACCAGAAGAAATCTATCAGGTTATTCTAACAGATGAGCAGAAGGAAAAAATCGCAAGCGGTGCCTTAAAGCTCATGACAAAGAAAGACGGTTCCCTGATGGCGAACCTTATAAATCCTGAGACAAAGAAAATCGTTTCGACAGTTACGCTTGGAAAGGTGAAATTATCACCGGAACTTTCTCAAGCCGTCACGAATTATGCAACGCAGATGCAGATGGCTCAGATCGCTGAACAGATTCAGATGGTGCAAATTGCCGTTGAGGAAGTTCGGCAAGGACAGGAATATGACCGTCTTTCGACTGCGTATAGCTGTCAACAAAAGTTGTTGCAAGCAATGGCAATACAGAATCCGCGTCTAAAAGAATTGGCTTTGATGCAGATAGCTTCTGATGCTGAGGATAGCCGAAATCTTTTGATGCAGAGTCAAAGTGCAAATGCTACGTTTATACGCAACCAGCCGGAATCGTTTTGGGGAAAGCTCATTTCTGGCGCAACTCCAGATAAAGTAGATAGCCGCATGAATGAATTGCGGGAAAGCCTCTGTGCCGTGAATATGGTTTCTCTTGCAGAAGCAATGGCTTATCAAGAAATGGGTGAAGCTGAGGCGGCAAGAGTTAGCCTTCAATACTACGCAAACTACATTCAAAACACATATCTCGCTGTGGACGGTTTTGTCGAACGTCTTGATATGATAGACCCGTCACCTGAAAACTACTGGTCGCAAACGCTACCGGAAATTAAGAATAAAATTCACGCGTTGCCATGTAATGATCAGACAACGCTCTTGGAGGAACACAATGATGGAACAGAAGTTATGTAAAAAATGCCATCGCACATTGCCGGAAGGATACAAGCATAAATGCTGCGAGTCCTGTCGCAATAAGCAGGCAAAGAAATTCAAAGACGGGTGTAAAGGTGTGCTGGGTGTTGCAGTAATGATTGGCGCAACAGCAGTAACCATCATAACAAAAGGTAATATCAATCCAAACAAGGATTAACGCTCAGAATCAAAAGGAGGCTTAGAAGATGAAGCAACGCACCTATATCGCAATCGACCTAAAATCCTTCTACGCCTCCGTGGAGTGCCGGGAGCGCGACTTAGATCCTCTGGACACAAACCTCGTTGTCGCAGATGAGAGCCGGACGGACAAGACCATCTGCCTTGCCGTCACTCCCTCCCTCAAGAGCTACGGCATCTCCGGACGCGGACGGCTGTTTGAAGTCAAGCAGCGGGTGAAGGAAGCAAACGCCGGACGGCAGCACGACGCACCGGGACACAGACTGGACGGCTCATCATACTTCTTCTCGGAGCTGCAAGCAAACCCGTCTCTGGCGATTGACTTTATTATCGCGCCGCCTCGGATGGCGTACTACATGGAGTACAGCACCCGCATCTATCAGGTCTACCTCAAGTATATCGCGCCGGAGGACATCGTAGTCTACTCTATCGACGAGGTGTTCATGGACGTGACGGACTACCTGAATACTTACAAGCTCTCGGCACATGACCTTGCCATGAAGATTATTCTCGATGTGCTTGAGACCACCGGCATCACGGCAACCGCTGGGATTGGGACGAATCTCTTTCTTTGCAAGGTGGCAATGGACATTGTGGCGAAGCACATCCCCGCCGACAAAAACGGCGTCCGCATTGCAGAGTTGGATGAGATGAAGTTCCGGCGTGAGCTTTGGACGCATCAGCCCCTCACAGACTTCTGGCGCGTGGGTCGGGGCATTGCAAAAAAACTTGAACAGAACGGGATGTTCACAATGGGCGATGTTGCCCTTTGCTCCGAACGGAAAGAGGACTTGCTTTACAAGCTGTTTGGCAAGAATGCGGAATTGCTCATCGACCATGCGTGGGGATGGGAACCGACCACCATTGAAGCAATTAAAGCGTATCGTCCTAGCTCCAACAGCCTCAGCTCCGGTCAGGTATTGCACTGTCCCTATGAGCCGCAGAAGGCGAAGCTGGTTGTCCGGGAAATGACGGACTTGCTTGTGCTGGACTTGGTGGACAAGGGGCTTGTCACCGACCAGATGGTTCTTACAGTCGGCTACGACATTGAGAACCTGACCGATCCGGCACGACGGGCAAAGTATCACGGCGCGGTGGAGAAAGACCCCTACGGTCGGGAGATTCCCAAACAGGCGCACGGCTCTATCAATCTCGACGGTCACACATCCTCTACCCGCAAAATAATGTGTGCTGTGTCAGAGCTGTTTGACAGGATCGTGGACAAAAATCTGCTTGTCCGCCGTATGTATGTTGTAGCAAATCATGTCCTGCCGGAAGCGGACGCGCCGAAGAAAAATGACGGTGCTGTCCAGCTCGACCTCTTCACTGACTATGCCGCCGAAGAGGAAAAGCAGAAAGCTGAGGATGCCGCTTTGGAGCGTGAGAGAAAAATCCAGAAGGCGGCTCTTGCCATCAAAAAGAAGTACGGAAAGAACTCCATCCTCAAGGCGATGAATCTTGAAGAAGGCGCAACCGCGAAAGACCGTAATGCGCAGATCGGCGGGCATAAGGCATAAAGGATCAAACAAATCAGGATTTTTGGAGGTCAAATATGGTGATCAAAGAAATTATTGATGATAAGATGCTTTATATGGACTTATTGTTGCTGGCAGATGAGCAGGAAAATATGATTCACCGCTATCTTGAAAAGGGAACCATGTATGTACTTGATGATAACGGCGTGAAAGCAGAGTGTATCGTTACCGACGAGGGAAACGGGATTCTTGAAATCAAGAATATTGCTGTAACACCAGAATATCAGGGCAGCGGTTACGGAAAAGCCCTAATTAACTTCTTAATTCACCGATATACAGGAAAATACTCTATTTTACAAGTAGGGACGGGAGATAGTGCGTTGACTGTTCCGTTTTATGAGAAATGCGGCTTTACACGCTCTCATTGCATCCCTAATTTCTTTACTGATCATTATGATCATCCGATATTTGAGTGTGGTGTTCAACTTATTGACATGATATATTTGCAAAGACACTTATAAATCCCCGGTTATCTGGAAGGGAGATGCAAAATGCGCACGAGCAACAAATACGATGAGATCCTGTCTCTTCCTCACCACGTCTCCAAGACGCGACCGCAGATGCCGATGTCAGATCGCGCAGCGCAGTTTGCGCCCTTTGCCGCTCTCACTGGCTATGATTCTGCAATCAAGGAAACCGGGCGTCTGACCGACGAAAGGATTGATCTTGACGAGGAAGCTCTGACTGCATTGGACATGAAGTATCAGCTTCTTATGGATGCCTTTGATGACGCGCCGGAAGTCACCATTACCTACTTCCAACCCGATGAGCGGAAGGCTGGCGGCAAATACATAACAGCAACCGGTGCGGTCAAAAAGGTCGATGATTTTGAGCGGCGGATCACCATGCAGGACGGCGCAAGGATTCCGATGGATGACGTCCTAAGCATTGACGGGGAGCTGTTCTCATCGCTGGAATAATGTCGCTTGCCATGCGACCAAATGAAGTGAATACCGAAGTACAATATGACTGTAAGGTGAGACACCAAGCAGTCATATTCTTTATATACGGAGGTACTGAACATGAGAAAGAACTTGACGGAGATCGTATTTATCCTTGATCGCAGCGGCTCGATGAGCGGACTGGAAGCAGACACCATCGGAGGCTTCAACTCCATGATTGAAAAACAGAAAAAGGAGAATGGCGAAGCATTGATCTCTACCGTCCTCTTTGACAACGTGAGCGAGGTTATTCATGACCGTGTACCGGTTCAGAGGGTCGAGCCGATGACCGACAGGGACTATTCCGTTCGCGGCTGCACCGCCCTTCTGGATGCTATCGGCGGAGCAATTCGTCACATTGGGAATGTCCACAAGTACGCAAGAAATGAAGATGTCCCTGAACATACGTTGTTCGTCATCACAACGGATGGCATGGAGAATGCAAGCCGCCGTTATGACAGCGAGAAGGTCAAGAAAATGATTGAGCGTCAGAAGGAAAAGTATGGCTGGGAGTTTTTGTTCCTCGGTGCAAACATCGACGCAGTTGAGACGGCAAAGCATTTTGGAATTGGAGCAGACCGAGCGGTCAACTACCACTCTGACCACGAGGGAACGCAACTCAACTATAAAGTTCTGAGCGAGGCGGTTTCCGCTGTCCGTTGCAGCGTACCTCTGGGTACGAATTGGAAAAAGCGTATCGACGAGGACTACGAGTCCAGAAAGGACGGAAGAAAGTAATGAGAACAATCACCGTAAAAGGGACAGGCAACGTCTCCGCAAGACCGGATTATATTGTCCTTTCTTTGAACATCGAAGCCATTTCCGAAACCTATGATCGAGCGATGACGGAGGCTTCCGAGAGAATCAAAAAATTGCAGGATGCCGCAGTCCTTGTCGGCTATGAAAAAAGCGACTTGAAGACCACGAGCTTTAATGTCCAGACGAGATATGAGAACGTCAAGGATCGGCAAGGAAATTACAAACGGGAGTTTGCGGGATACGCTTGCAGCTATCATCTGAAACTTGCCTTCAACTTTGACAGCAAGCAGCTTGCAAAGGTCATTTCTGCGATTGCGAATTGCGGAGCGCAGCCGGAAATCAGCATTGCATTCACCGTAAAAAATCCTGAAAGGATCAGCGAAGAACTGCTGATCAACGCGACAGAGAATGCCAAAACGAAGGCGGAGATTCTTTGCAAGGTGTCTGGCAATGCGCTGGGGCAGCTACTCAATATCGACTATAACTGGGGCGAACTCAATGTATTTTCCAGAACAACCTACGATGTCGAGGACTGCATTCAGCCTCTTATGGCGATGAGCAAGTGTGCCGCTCCTGAGATCGAGCCAGACGATATTGACGTATCTGACACCGTGACTTTTACATGGGGAATCACCTGATCGAATAAATATTTTGTACCACGACCCCCTATTTTGAATAAAAAAAGTCCGTTGTAAAGTGAAGGGGTATTTTACGGGGAGTTTCTGCGAGGGAATACGATTTTAGAGAATAGCAAGCACAGCCGGTGTATATACACACGGCGATTTCCGATTAAGGAAACCCTCCCCTTAATCGCAGAAATGCTTGTTGGGAAGTCTCCCAAACCCTCTTCCTTTACGAAAGGACGGAACGCCGATGGCAAACAGAACGCGACCAAATCAGATACTCTTCTTCGTCTCCGACGATGAGAAAAGAATCATCAAGGCAAAGATGGCGCAGCTCGGAACAAAGAACATGGGAGCATATCTCCGGAAGATGGCGATTGACGGCTATATCATCAAGGTGGATTACACGCAGCAGAAGAAACTCGCCGCCGCTGTCAGCCGTGTTGCCTCGAATATCAATCAGATTTGCCGCCGCATAAACTCCACTGGACACTTCTATGCGGACGATATTGCAGAGCTGAAAGAAAGGCAGGGTGAGATATGGCAGTTACTAAAATCAAGCCAATCCGAGGAACTGTAAACAAGGCTCTTGCCTATATTCTCGACCCGCAGAAGACCGACGATGCCTTCTATGTTTCCTCCTATGGGTGCGCTGCAAGCGACGCGGCAGCAAAAGAATTTGAATGGACAAGAAACCTTGCAGTGCAGCAAGGAATGCAGATGCCGAAGGTACTTGCCCGTCATCTGATTCAGTCCTTTGACATCGGTGAAGTGACACCGGAAGAAGCGCACGAAGTCGGGAAACAGCTTGCGGACGAATGGCTCAAGGGCAAGTACGAGTATGTGATTGCAACCCACATTGACAAGGGGCATTGCCATAATCACATCATCTTCAATGCTGTGAATTATGTGGACTTCCATGCCTACCGGAGCAACAAGAGAACCTATCGGGAGCTGCGTCAACTCAGCGATGAAATATGCAAAGAACATGGGCTATCTGTGATCCCTCCGTCGCAGAACAAGGGCATGGACTACAAGGAATACACCGAAGCCAAACGCGGCACGAGCTGGAAACAAAAGCTCAAGCAGACCATCGACCGGCTTGTCATCACTGCGAAGGACTACGATGACTTTCTGCGGCTCATGCAGGAAGCCGGTTATGAAATTAAGACCGGCAAATACATTTCCTTCCGCGCTGAAGGTCAGGAGCGATTTACCCGCTCTAAAACCATTGGAGAGAACTACACCGAGGAACGCATCAAGGAACGGATTGCCGGACGGACACCCCGAAGAAGCCAGAGGCAGACCATGCAGAAGGGCATCTCTCTCATCGGAGATATTCAGGAGCGGATCAGGCTCATCGACAGCAAGGGCTATGAGCATAAAGCCAAGCTCACGATCCTCAAGGAAGCGGCGCGGACACTCAACTATCTTACGGAAAACAACTTGCTCCAATACGCCGATCTTGAGAAGAAGGTTGAGGACGTTCACAGCTCCTATGACCGCACCGGCAAGGAGCTGAAAGACGTTGAGGCACGTCTGCGGGAAGTCCAGCCGCTTATCAAAAACATCTCCAACTACCAGCACCTAAAGCCCGTATATGACGCCTTCCAGAAGGCGAAAGACAAGCCGAGTTTCAAGGCAAAGCACGAAGCAGAGCTTGTGATCTTTGAGGCGGCGCGGAGTACACTGCTTGCCATGCAAGGCAATGAAAAGCTGCCGAGCTTGAAGACGCTCCAAGCGGAACAGCAGAGACTTCTTGAAGAGCAGCAGCGGCTTTATGACGAACGTGCGAGGCTCAAAAAGGAAGCTCGGATGATCGACACTTTGAAGGCAAACGTGGACGATTTCCTCAAGCCAAGCGCAGAGCGCGACCAAGAGTATCAACGCAATTCTCAGCGCGAATAAAGAGAAAAGGAAAGGCAGTTTTCATGAGTAACTGCCTTTCCCTTTTTGAAAATCAAAACCATCAAGAACTTGCATCTTTTTTGTGAACTTGTGCATGAGATAATTGCATTCAAAGAGGTTTTCGTGTATAATAGAATGGAAGTCATGATTAGCGGATGAGTAAAGGGGTGCGTATCATGGGAATCAGCTACAAAAAACTTTGGATGCTCCTGATAGAACGAGACATAAAGAAGTCCACCTTCCGGCAAGAGCTTAACCTTGCATCCGGAACATGGACGAAACTGAATAAGGGGGAAGAAGTGTCCCTCTCTATTTTGCTGCGCATCTGCGGCTATTTGAATTGTGACATTGGAGATATTTGTGAGGCTGTGCGGACGGACAACTGATAGGTCCTTTTTCCGTGCGGCTTTTTTATATACCAGTGGAGACGAATTAAATGTTTGTGCGTAGCAGGACTGTTACAAAAAAAGACCTGCTAAGAAAAGTCAAGTAGAAATTTCAAGGTAATGTGGTGCACAAAAAGGCCGCACCAAACCAAGCCGCTTCGCATCTCAAAAATGAAACGGCGGCCAGCCGATACTTTATGGCGAAATCAGGCGGTGAGTTCCAGCGACTCCAGATAGGCTTTCACAGTGGCGTAGTAGATCCGCAGGAATTTGTTGGCGGAGGCCATCATGTAGACGCGGTAGGGCTTGCCTTCGGCGCGTTTCTTGTCCATGAACTGGTAGACCGGTTCATCCAGAGGAGCGTTCTGCAAATAGACACTCATGACAAGGAACAGCGTCCGCCGCAGAGACGACGCGCCAACTTTGCTCATACTCTTGTGCCTGCCGGTCACATCACCGGAATCGTTTGGCGGAGCATCCAGCCCAGCGTAGGCCACGAGCGCTTTCTTGGAATAAAAGCGGCGCACATCTCCGATTTCAGCTATGAGCTGCGGCCCCAGAGTCGGGCCTACGCCGAACATATCCATGACAACGGGATATTCCGGCAGCATGGAAGCCAATGATTGCATTTCGTGTTTGAGTGCAGCAAGCGCAGCAGAAGTCGCTCTGAGTTGAGCAACAGCCTGCTCCACGAGTAGCTTTGTCGTTTCGGATTTTGGCATAACGCCAATGTGCCCGCTGGCTTCGACGTAAATGGTGTGCGCTTTTTCCTCGCTGAAATTGTAGCCGTGCTTTCTGCACCAACGCTGATATTTGCTTGTGAACGCCTTTTGGGATTTCTCGCTGACGCAGCGGCAATGCCAGAATTCAGCAACAAAATCCACCCACTTTTCACTCCCGTCCCCACGGATCGGGCTTGAAAACAGGCGGTTGACGTTTGGAAACACCGTATCCAGCAATGAAATCAGGTTGTTCTTCAAAACCGTTTGCACCTTGGAATACTGCCGGTACTGGCGGTAGCAGTTCTTCAGCAGCAGTCGGGTATCTTCCTCCGGAATGTACCTCGGCAAAGTAAGCCAGCGGTCAAGGCCGTAGTTTGCCAGCTTTACGGCATCCTTTCGGTCGGTCTTGACCCGCCTCAGATCGTTGTTCCCGTAGCCATGCACCAGCTTCGCATTGACGACGGAAACATATAGCCCTGCGTCGTGAAGCAGCTTTGCAACCGGCGCATGGTAGTTTCCTGTGGCCTCCATGACCACGCGTGTCTCACCGTTCAGGCTTTTGAGCCGCCTTGCCAGCTTGCTCAGTTCACTGTCGGTGTGACGGACTTCAAAGGGCGAGATGACGACCTCTCCAAAGGGGCGCATGACGGCAATCGTGCTTCTGCCTTTGGAAATGTCAATGCCAACAGAGTTCATTTGCATTCCTCCCATCTGTGAATCGCAACCGGAATCCATCTTTTACTCATTGCCGATTCAATCTATTGGGTGACGCGAACTCCAAGGCTCAACCTGCTCAAATCGAACGCTGCAATAAGGGGATGGCTGACAGTCTTTTTTACGGACATGGAAGCCCAAGGAGGACATGGTCAGCCAGTTGCTCCCCTCATTGTAGCTTAGGCATGAGAAGGAAAGAAACCCAGCCGGATGCTGGGCTTCCAACCAAAACTTATTGTAATAGGAGGATAACAGATGGACATTGGCGTAACGATAAGCAAAGTCCGAAAAGAATACAGAGAATACTTACGGGAAACTCACCCGGACTGGGCTGACACGACTATCAGCACCCATGTTTCCGATGCGTTCTATCTGTATCAAAACACTATTGCGCTGTCCTTCTGGAAGTGTTTTGAAAGTGATGCCTCTATGGAGAAAGCGAAAGGCGAAATCTTCGACTACCTAAAACAAGAAGTAATGTCTGATCGAGCAGACGAACGCACTGCACAGTATTATAGAGATTTGAAGCGGCTGAAAGAATTTATTGATTCTAAGGGCGGCGTCAAGACGTATATCGGTTATGAATATGACTGCGAAGTCATTGTCTACAAATATGCTAAGATGGTTTATGATGGCACAATGGAGATGGACGCTGCTGTAAAAGCCATGTGTCAGGAGGTCCCGTGCTTTGGAGAAACCTCGCACAAGCTGACGATCATGCTCTTTGCGTCCATGATGAAGGGCATAAAATACACTCGCAGGTCCAACACTGAAACTACGGTTTACTTCATCGTCCACATTGGGAAAGACTACGGACAGGAGCAAATGGTCAATGCTCTAAAAGCCACTCAGGAGAACATTAAATATTACTACGAGCAAACCGGCAACAAGTCTAACAGCATTCGTAGAGGATGCAAAAAGATCGTCGAAGAGAACAACATTGATATATCCTTCGACGATGAAATCTTTGATGGAATCATTCCGAAGGAGAACACAGATACAGCTCTTTCATCCGACGCTACTGCAACACACTATTGGCTGTACGCAGCGGGTGATGGCTCCGCAAATTGGGAGAATGATTATGCCGAAGGGATTATGGCTATCGGCTGGTCTGACCTTGGCGATCTAATGGAATATAGCTCTAAGGAAGAAATGCGGGCAAAGATGAAAGAGGTCTACGGGGATACTGGCTCATATAAGAATCAGGTTCTTGCTACATGGCAATTTGCAAACGAGCTGAAACCCGGTGATGTCGTCTTTGTTAAAAAAGGCAGAAAACAGATCCTCGGTCGCGGGTTGGTCGAAGGCGAATATGTTTTTGATCCTGAACGCGGTCAATATGCCAATACCCGAAAGGTACGCTGGACAGATAAGGGCGAGTGGGAATTATCAGATCAGGGTGCTATCAAAACGTTGACGGATATTACGTCCTACACAGATTACGTCAAGAAGCTGCAAAACATAATTGACGGAGACAAGCACGAAGACAGCTTCGACGATGCCGCTGACGAGGAAATCACTTTCGAGCCATACACCGCTGATGATTTTCTGACTGATGTGTATATGGACGAAGATCGGTATAAGGTTCTCAAGTCGCTGCTTCTAACCAAAAAGAATGTAATTCTGCAAGGCGCACCGGGCGTGGGAAAAACCTTCGCAGCAAAGAGACTGGCATTTTCTATCATGGGAGAAAAGGACACCAACCGTGTGAAAATGGTTCAGTTTCATCAGAGTTATAGCTATGAAGATTTCATCATGGGTTTCCGCCCGACGGAGACAGGATTTGAACTGCGAAAGGGCGTATTCTACGAGTTTTGCAGACAAGCGGCTGAGGATGATCGTCCATACTTTTTCATTATCGACGAGATCAACAGAGGCAATCTCAGCAAGATTTTTGGCGAACTCTTCATGTTGATTGAGAGTGATAAACGCGGTGTCGAATTGCAGCTTCTATATGCAGATGAGCAGTTCTCCATTCCAAGTAACGTCTATATCATTGGCATGATGAACACTGCTGACCGTAGCCTCGCCATGCTGGACTACGCACTTAGACGTCGTTTTGCTTTCTTTGAGCTTGCTCCGGCATTTTCGTCTGCTGGATTCAGAGCATACAGAACGAAAGTCAATAACCCGAAGTTTGACCGGCTCATTGCAACAGTTGAGCAGCTTAACGACGTAATTGCAAACGATGACTCGCTTGGTGAGGGGTTCTGTATCGGACATAGCTATTTCTGTACAAACGCAACCATCAACGATGAATGGATGCGGTCTGTTGTCGAATATGAACTGATACCTCTTTTGAAAGAATACTGGTTTGACGAGGCAGTTAAAGTGAAGGATTGGAGCCGCACATTACGCGAGGTAGTCAAATGATCCGTGTCCAGAACGTTTATTATATGCTGGCTTATGCGTTCCAAGTGCTGCATGAGCAAGGGTATAAAAATGTCGCCACCGAAGAGTTTGATAATGTGGCTGAACTTCTGTCTGCTATTCTCTGCCGTGGAGTATCTGTCCAGATAAAGAGAGGCTTAATCAGACAATACATTTCAAGAGAGGAAGCACTTGCGTCTCCCCGTGGAAAACTTGAAATTGGTGAATCCATAAAGACACAGGTTATTCGCAAGAAACAGCTCATTTGCAATTATGATGAGTTTTCGGTTGATGCCTACCCAAACCGAATCATCAAAACAACAATGGATTTGCTGCTTCGTGGAAGTATTTCAAAAGCCAGAAAAAAGGAGATCAGGAAGTTGATGATTTTCTTTGATGGCATCAGCATATTGGACATCCATAGTATCAACTGGGACATTCAATATGATCGCAATAATCAAACATATCGGATGTTGATAGCCGTTTGCCGATTTGTGATAAAAGGTCTTTTGCAGACGACAGCCGATGGCTCAACAAAGATTATGGATTATGCAGATGATCAAACAATGGCGAAGCTATACGAGAAGTTTATTCTCGGATACTATCAGCGTGAGCATCCAGAGTTAAAAGCATACTCTCCACAGATTGCGTGGCAAGTCACAGATGGGTACAGAACGCTCTTGCCGACGATGCAGTCCGACATTGTGATTACGAATAAGGCAGCAAAGAAAACGCTCATCATCGACGCCAAATACTACACGCACAATATGCAAATGAAGGCATCGTACATGACGCAGACACTTCATTCCGGAAATCTGTATCAGATTTTCACCTATGTGAAGAACTGGTCTGCCGCGCCGGATGAGGTCGTTTCCGGTATGCTTTTATATGCGGGAACAGACGATGCGATTCAGCCAAACAATGATTATCAAATGAGCGGGAATCAGATCAGTGTGAAGACATTGGACATGGACTGCGACTTTTCTAAAATTGCAGCGCAGCTCGACAGCATTGCTGATCGGATAAAGTAGAGCGTAGGCACTGGACAGCCGTTCTTCTAATCTCACCGCTTCTTAAACAAGCAGATACGCTCTCCGTGGAAAGGAGCAATCATGAGTATACTTGAAAATCCCATACCGAATGAGGTGTTGGATAATGCAACAAGCCCTCTCACCGATGACAGGGCAGCGTACAAAGACAGCACCTACGAGATCGTTTCAAAGGTGGCTTACCTGATTGGTGTGCCAAAACGCATCTTTGACAACGAACATGAAGCCCCAAAAGTTGAAGTATACAATCGGTTGGACAGTGATAAAACAGCTCGGATTATAAGACATCTTTGCATTGTACGAACTGCGATTGAGCGCAATTTCAAGCGCATCAATGAACGCATGAGATTCCAGTATGAGACCATTCTGAGTATGCCGGAATATGTTCCGCAGGAAAGCATAAACCAGCTAAGTCTTGACGGAGTGAACTTCATCAAAAACACCAGCAAAAAACTGTGCCAACACGTTGTCGAGATTAACAGGTTGATTTGCGATAGAATCAACAACTGCAAGAAGCTCTTTCCACTCTGGATAAATTGGGATTACATTAAAGCACTTTTCGTCATGCCTGATGGTTTGAAGGAAGATGGTACAAGAGAGGCTGCCGACATTTATTACTCTCATTTGCTTTTTTATCCCTATCAGATGTACATAAACTGGCAGCCGGAGGAAGTCGGCAACATTCTTTACAATGATAAGAAGTTCGTTACCTTGCTGTACAGTTGGAACAACGACTATTTCACCGAATATAGCAAAGTCTCAGATGCGGGGAGTTATATCAAAGGAAGTATTTATGAGTTTATTGAGAGCAGCGAAAAGACTGTTATCGTTGTCGATTGTGAAAACTCTGATCCCTACAAGCTGTGTGCTACCTTAAAAAACCTCGATCACGAGTATACACAAAAAATTGCGTCGATCATTCTCTTTGATGATGTGCATACCGCCTCCGCATGGAGGATATTAGACAGCTTCACCGCAATTCATGTTGAACACATGATGATTGAACGGGTGAAGCAAAGCAAGTCACTCGTTGATGTCATGCTTATTGCCCGAACTTGTCAGGAACACTACAAGAATAACGTCGATTCCTTTATTCTTGTTTCCAGCGACTCCGACTACTGGGGGTTAATCTCGTCTCTGCCGGAAGCACGTTTTTTAGTTATGATTGAACGAGAGAACTGCGGACCGGACTTGAAGAATGCACTTCTGAATGCAGGGATATTTTATTGCTATATTGATGACTTCTACTCTGGGAATGCCGAGGACATCAAGCTCGGCGCACTTTTCAAAGAAATGGAGCGTTATATTGACCAAACCGTCAGGCTCAATATCAACGAGATGTTCAGTGCCGCTTTGAAGGCAACGCGCATTGAGATGAGTTCGTCTGAGAAAAAACAGTTCATCGCAAAGTACCTAAAAACAATGCAAATGGAAATTACAGATGATGGTGACGTGGTTTTGCAGTTGAAACGAAAATAAGTCCGGTATTTGGGACACTTGCTATGATAAAATAGAAATGAGGACAGGCTGGCAACCAACAAATGATCCTCAAGTATTGGAGATGAAGATATGGCATACCAAAGCGAAGCGGCTCTTGAACAGCAGTTTATTGAGCAACTGAACAAGCAGGAATATACCACAGTCGCAATTCCTGATTATGACGCGCTGGTGGAGAACTTCAAAGTTCAGTTTGAAGCCTTCAATGCGCCAAAGCTGGATACGCCTATCACCGATAAAGAGTGGGAGCGTATCTTCAACCTCATGCTCGGAAAGTCAGTTTTCCAGAGTGCAAAAATCTTGAGGGATAAGTTTGTCCTTGAGCGTGAAGATGGTACAAAGGTATATCTGTCCTTCTTTGATCAGGACCACACGAAGAACATTTTCCAAGTTACTCATCAAACGACCGTGGTTGGAAAGTACGTCAATCGTTACGACGTTACGATTCTCGTAAACGGCTTACCCCTGATCCAAGTAGAATTAAAGCGCCGTGGCATTGACATCCGCGAGGCAGTCAATCAGGTCATGCGTTATAAGAAGCACTCCTACAACGGGCTGTATCATTTCATTCAGCTCTTTATTGTCTCCAACGGTGTTGACACAAAGTATTTTGCCAATTCCGACAGAGACTTGATGTATAGCCTTGCTTTCTTCTGGACTGATTTCAATAACGTCCGCATCACCAATTTGAAGGACTTTTCGATTTCTTTCCTTGCAAGGGATCACATCATTAAAATGCTGACACGCTACACCATCCTAAATGATACCGATAAGATTTTGATGGTCATGCGTCCCTATCAGGTTTATGCCGTAGAAGCACTGATCCGTCAGGCAACACTCACAAACCGGAATGCGTATATCTGGCACACAACCGGTGCGGGCAAGACGCTTACATCCTTTAAGACGGCGCAAATCCTCGCAGCAAATCCGAACATCAAGAAAGTCATTTTCCTTGTTGACCGAAAAGACTTGGATTCTCAGACAACCGAAGAGTTTAACAAGTTTGAGGCTGGTTCCGTTGATGTGACAGATCGCACCGATGTCCTTGTCCGCCAGATGAAGGACAAGAACAGGCAGCTTATCGTCACCACGATGCAGAAGATGGCAAACGCTGTAAAGCGCCCTCAGTACGAGAAAGTAATGGACGCATACAAAGACGAGAAGGTTGTCTTTATCATCGACGAGTGCCACCGCAGCCAGTTTGGGGATATGCACAAGGACATTGTGCGGCATTTCAGAAAGGCACAGTTTTTCGGCTTCACGGGGACACCTCGGTTTGAAGTCAACGGTAAAACTGAGGGTAAAATCACGCAAACAACAGAAATGCTCTTTGGTGAGTGTCTTCACAATTACCTGATTAAAGACGCCATCTTCGATAATAATGTTCTGGGCTTCCACATCGAATACATAAAAACAATGGAGGGTGATTTCGACTGGGATGACCCGACACTCGCGGACGCGATTGATATAGGCGAACTCTATATGTCCGATGAGCGAATGTCTCTGATCGCCAATCACATCATCCAGAACCACAAGGCGAAAACCCGAAATGGACAGTATACGGCTATTTTTGCCGTGTCCTCTATTGATGCCCTTGTTAAGTATTACGACATTTTCAAGAAGATCAAGCATGACCTGAATATCAGCGGCATCTTCTCCTACGGGCAGAATGAGGATGCCGAGGGCAAGGACGAGCATAGCCGTGATTCGTTGGAGCGTATCATCAAGGACTATAACGAGATGTACGGGACCAATTTCTCCACAGATACGTTCTCGGCTTATCACAAGGACATCTCTGACCGAGTAAAGGGAAAGAAAACAAAGTCGCTTGATATTCTTATCGTCGTGAATATGTTCCTGACCGGATTTGACAGCAAGCAGCTCTCTGTCCTTTATGTGGACAAGGATTTGAAGTATCATGATCTGCTGCAAGCCTATTCCCGCACAAACCGTGTTGAGAAGGAAACAAAGCCCTTTGGCATTATCATTTGCTACCGCAACCTCAAAAAACGCACCGATGACGCGCTGACACTCTTCTCTAAGAGTCAAGATACTTCCGGCATTGTTGTTCCGGGGTATCAATACTTCGTGGAGAAGTTCAACGAAATGGTGATGAAGCTCAAGGAAATCGCGCTGTTCCCTGAGTCCGTGGACACAATGCAGAACGAGGACGATCAGAAGAAGTTTGTCGTGACCTTCCGTGAGCTGACAAAGTACCTCCAATCGTTGCAGACCTTTATTGAGTTCAGTTTCGATCAGGATGCTCTTATCATGTCCGAGCAAGAATATCAGGACTATAAGAGCAAATACCTCATGCTCTACTCAAGGCAAAAAACTGACCGCGAGGTTGTCTCCGTCCTGAATGACGTTGACTTCTGCATCGAATTGATGGAGAGTGACAGGATCAATGTCGCATACATCATGAACCTGATCCGTAACATCCACTTCGATGATCCCAAACAAAAGGATTACGATATTAAACACATTAAGGACGAGTTGGGGAGAACCGATAATCCGCAGTTGCTCCGGAAAGTCGAAATCCTGCAAGCATTCTTGGATCGTGTTGTTGTCGGCTTAGAAAGTGCGGATGAAATTGATGCAGCCTATAACGACTTTGAAAATGAAGCAAAGCGCGAAGAGATCGTTGCCTTTGCGAAGACCGAGGATATTGACGCATCCATGCTGACAGATATTATTTCGGAATATGAGTTTTCCGGCACAATGGATGCAGGAAATATCCGAGATCGGATTGAGAAGCCCTTGCCGCTTTTGAAGAAACGCTCCCTTGTAAATCGGATCGTTGATTTCATCCGACAGCACACAGAGAAATACCAATAAGGAGAGAGATAAATGGATAATTCGATTCAGGTTCATCAGAAGGAGCTTTGCAATAAGCTATGGGCAATGGCAAATGCCTTGCGCGGAAACATGGAGGCGTATGAGTTCAAGAACTACATCTTGGGCATGATCTTCTACTACTACCTTTCTGACCGGACAGAGAAGTATATGGCGAATCTTCTCAAGGATGACGGTATCGGTTATGAAGAGGCGTGGGCAGACGAAGAGTACAAGACCGCTGTTGTCGAAGAGGCGTTGCGCGATCTCGGCTATGTCATCGAGCCACAGTATTTGTTCCGCAAGATGGTCAAGATGGTAGAAAACCGTTCCTTCGACATTGAGTTCTTGCAGAGCGCAATCAACGCGCTGATGGAGTCCACAATCGGAAACGATTCTCAGGAGGACTTTGACGGACTGTTTTCTGATATGCAGCTCGATTCATCGAAGCTCGGTCATACTGTCAAAGATAGAAGTGCTGTTATGGCAAAGATCATCGCTTCGCTGGACGAAATCAACTTCGGCGTGGATGATACCAAAATTGACGTTCTTGGTAACGCCTATGAATATCTGATCGGTCAGTTTGCTGCAACTGCTGGCAAGAAAGCCGGTGAGTTCTATACGCCCTCCGGTCCTGCCGAATTGCTTTGCCGTCTGGCTTGCCTCGGTCTCACGGATGTCAAGGATGCAGCCGACCCCACTTGTGGCTCTGGTTCACTGCTGCTGCGCCTCAAGAACTATGCCAACGTGAGAAACTACTATGGGCAGGAATTGACTTCCACGACTTATAACCTCGCCAGAATGAACATGATTCTGCGCGGAATCCCGTATCGCAACTTCAACATCTACAACGGTGATACCTTGGAGCATGACTACTTCGGAGACATGAAGTTCCGTGTTCAGGTTGCCAATCCGCCTTATTCTGCAAACTGGTCTGCCGATATGCACTTCATGGAGGATGAGCGTTTCAATGAGTATGGCAAACTTGCTCCGAAGAGCAAGGCTGACTTTGCCTTTGTTCAGCACATGGTTTACCACATGGATGAGGATGGACGAGCCGTTGTTCTTCTGCCGCATGGTGTCCTGTTCCGTGGTGCTGCGGAGGAAGTAATCCGTAAACATCTTATTCAGAAATTGAACGTTCTGGACGCGGTGATCGGGTTGCCTGCAAATCTGTTCTTCGGTACAGGTATCCCTGTCTGCGTTCTTGTTCTCAAGAGAGAGCGCAACGGTAACTCTGACAACATCCTTTTCATCGACGCTTCCAGCGACTTTGAAGCCGGAAAGAACCAGAACATCCTTAGGGAGTGCGACATTGACAAGATTGTTGAAACCTACGAGCGCCGTCAGGATGTCGATAAATATGCTCATGTTGCAACCATGCAGGAGATTGAAGAGAACGGCTTCAACCTGAATATCCCTCGCTATGTTGATACCTTTGAACCGGAACCTGAGATTGACCTGAATGAAGTTGCCGCTGAGATCCGTAAGCTGCAATCTGAAATTAAGGATATTGATGCGGAACTGAAACCGTTTTTTGATGAGCTGGGGCTGGATTTCCCCTTTGACGTGGAGGGCAAATAATTATGGCAAATGTATCCTCAAGTAACGGTCTTGAGAAGCGTCCGAAACTCCGCTTTCCGGGCTTCGATGAGCCGTACGGATCGACACGATTAGGAGATATAGCGGCTCTGGTAAATCGCACCGATCCAAAATCTAATGCGCCGATCATGATGCTCAGTGCCGGAAATGGCTTCATTATGCAGTCCGAAAAGTATTCCAGAGATAATGCTGGACAGAGCCTCAAAAAGTACATTCTCTTGAAGCAAGGAGAATTGGCGTATAATCACGGCGCATCTAAGGCTAAACAGTTTGGTTGTTGTTATGAGCTGACCGAGCCAGAGGCACGAATCCCCTATGTGTATCATTGCTTCAAAATCAATAATCACGAATATACGCCGTTTATTGCGATGGCGCTCAATAACCCCAAAATGGATAAACAGCTTAAACGCCTTGTATCGTCAAGCGTTCGTATGGATGGACTACTCAATATTTCCTTTGAGGATTACATGAGCGTAACAATTCATCTTCCTTCGCCCTCCGAACAGAAGCACATAGCCGACTTTCTCCAAAAAATTGACGAGCGAATCGCCGCGCAGGAAAATCTTCTCGCTTCCCTCAAGAAGTATAAAAGAGGTGCTATCAAGAGTATTTTCACTCAAAGAGTGTCTTTCCATGCGGAGAAAAATAAATGGGAAAGTCATAAGATGAGCGAGTTGATCACCCTTCAATCTGGTCAAGATTTTGCACCGACTGATTATAATGAGCAAGGAAAAGGTATACCTTACATGACGGGAGCAAGCTGCATTGTTGAAGGACAGACGGTCGTTTCAAGGTGGACAACAGTTCCCCGGTGCTTCGCTTATCGTGGAGATACACTTCTGGTATGCAAAGGCTCCGGCTCTGGCGCAGTAGCATTTCTCTCTCAAGATAAGGTGCATATTGCACGACAGTTTATGGCGTTGCGCCCCCATGGCGGCATGACCAAAGAGTTTTGCTTTTACCTCACACTTCATCTTTCTGAGAAAATGAAGCAATCGGCAACAGGACTGATTGAAGGCATAGATCGTAAAACTGTTTTGAATCAGCGTGTCTTTTTACCCCCCATCGTTGAGCAAGAGCGAATCGTGAAATTTCTTTCGGCAATAGAAAAGGCTTTAATAACGCAAGAGGGTGTTCTAAAGAGCCTTGTTTCTATAAAAAAGGGATTGATGCAACAGCTCTTTATATGAAGAGCTGCTGCAAAAGAGAGACTCGCATTCCAACCAACTGGCGCTCTGTACTTTCAGCATTCGCTATTTTTTTATTTAGCGTCTCAAATAGCTTTGACAAGTGCTTCTGTTCTCCCACTGACGGCAAGCATCGACGGATGCGGACAAATTGGGAATAATGGACTCTTTGCTTTTCAATAAGTGATCCAGTAGCGATGAGCTTGTAGTGAATTAGCATGGAGTACGATGTCAGATATTCTTCCCAGAAGCAAATAGTATCAGGCTCATTAACAGAGAAGATATTATAATAGCCTGAAACAGCGGCGGTATAACCGAGATGGTTAGGAGCGATTGCGCCCAGATGGGCGTTCATGGGATTATATGCAAACCAACCGGGCTTAATCATCTTGTAGTTTTCCCCCTCCTTAGTTACAAGAAACTCCCGATAATAACGTTCTGTTTTTGGCGTTATACCATCCTCAACGGTGAGGCTGACTAAAGGCGTGGATGGTGTGTTTGATGTCCTTATTGTTTGCTCGGTGAAATATTCACCTAAAGACGATTGCTGCCATTCGGGGTAACACGCTTTTCTGGTTCCTTTTCTTCCAGTGAACACTTGCTGAATGACACCTCTTTTATACTTCTTGAGGGCATCTACCATTTGCTGCTGTTTTTCTATTCTACGACTGAGGGTACAAAACAACTGCGCAATCTTTTCCTGTTCAGAAACATCGCAGTACGGTAAACCAAGCCACTTGAACGCTTCGTAGCTGATCTGTCTGCCATCTCTAATGCCCTCCACTGACTTTGAGAGGATATGATTGATAAACTCATCCGTGTGAAAGTATGCTTCATAGAAAAGGCTTGAATGTGGTTTCTTGCAGCGCAGAATGGTATACGCCGGACTCACTATGCCATCTTCATTAGCCATTTCAAGTCCGCCTTCAAAGGAACGAAGATGAATAATGAAGTCTCCCTGTTCCACTTTTTTGTAGTTTGCAAGAGACGAATCATCATAGTGAATATTCCTCCCAGCTCGTTCTCTCGGAAGAGTTCCTTTGCCCTGAATAATGGTCAAAACGGTTTCCGTAGGGTGATTCTTGTCCGCTACATTCTTAAAGAGTTCTTCTGCCTTATAGATGCTCCACGGCTCATTGAAGTCCGGAAAGCGGAGCTTCGGACGCTTCTCAAGACCGTTACTTGAGGTCTATTTTCAGACCTCATTCCGGTATGAACCAAAAGTAAAATCCCTTGCAGTAGCAGAGATTTTCCGCTATTGCAAGGGATTTCGTCTGTCATATAGCTATTTCTGCTTGCTTGATCAGAAGTATAAAAGAGGACTGCTTCGCAAATATTTTATTACTGATGAGTGGAATACACATAGCCAGTGGGAAAAGTGCAAATTAGGAGTATATTGCTCGAAAATTGGAAGCGGAAAAACTCCACGAGGTGGTTCATCAGTATATACAGATCACGGAGTCATGTTTCTTCGTAGCCAAAATGTGTTATGGGGATCGCTCGATATACGCGATGTTTCATACATAGATGAAGCGACAAATAAAACCATGCTCTCATCAGAAGTTCGTTGCAAAGATGTTCTCTTAAACATAACAGGTGCCTCAATAGGCAGGAGTTGTATTTACTTGCTCAATGATCGCGCAAATGTTAATCAGCACGTTTGCATAATCCGCCTGTCTCAAGAAGGAAAAGAAAGGTTGCTTCCGGAGTTTCTTTTACAACAGATTTTGTCGGATCACATACAGCAACAGATTATTGATTGCCAGAACGGTGGTAGCCGTGAAGGTCTAAACTTTCAGCAAATTGCAGATTTTAACATTGTTTTACCGAGTATCAAAGAACAGCAGGTAATCTGCGGGATACTTAATTCCTTTGACCAAAAAATACTTTGTGAAGAAGCCACCTTAAATTGCTTGCACACGCTTCGCGTTTCGTTGATGCAGCAGCTATTTATATGAAGAGTTGTTGTAGAAAAGCCTCGCGCTGGTAAGCAAGCACGGATAGCATTTTTCCCTGATTAGATATTTGCGAATCAAGCCTCAAAAGAAAGGACGCTATTTTAGACTGCGTTTTCTTGTCGGGGACAGTGCATTTAAGTCTTAGGAGTTTGTTTACAGCAAGACCGGGTTGTGCGCCCTGATCTGAATATTGTCCAAGTTTCATGAAGTCAAGCAAGTATAAAAGAAATCCTGTATCGTTGTCTGCATTTGCGCGGACGGCAATAGCGTGTTCAGACAAATAGTTTTGCCCCTGAATAATACGAACATTCCCGCATAACGCCCCTTGCCTCCCAATGACAACATATTCGCCCTCATGACTATATTGGTCACAATACCCGCGTATACCGTTGCCACCGTACACAGGATAATCTCCGGTTTTATGAATGAGTGTTGATGATATATTTCGCCCGCTTCTGAACTCACTGCATAAGTCACCAAGGGTTTTCTGCATCCATGAAGACGTAGAAGAAAACTCTTTGTTTTTACCCGAAAGAATGTGGGCAATAGCACCTCTTTTATACTTCTTGAGGCTATCGACCAGAGCGCGTTGCATTTCGATTCTCTGTTCAATTCTCTCAAGGAAATTGGCAATTTGCGCTTGCTCGTGAGCAGACGGAATATTGATCGGCATAGCAAAGAAGGTGTCATCCTTTATGCTAACTCTGTCATGTCTTGCTCCGCTGTCACCGGACATATACACATACCTATGCCACGCAGAAGACCGGAAATACCATTCAAAGAACGCAGGATTGATCTCTTTCTTAGCTCTAAAGCAAAGGTACAACGGTGAGACAATACCAGCTTCGGTATATTTGTAGCTACTTATAGGACCGTATGGCGCGTCGGATGATTTGCGAGGGTTATAAACGAAGTCATTTTCCTCAATGATGTAATATCCGTTGGTATTGTCGCTGTTGGCGATGTCCTTGTCAAAGTATTCGCGCTGTGGTATCAAGCCCTGCTTTGCAGAGTTACAGATGACATTTGTTATTCGCCCATCTGTGTTTTTCTGAGTGTTCTTTGCAAATACGGATGATAACAAAGTTGTCTGCCACGGCTCATCGAAGCCCGGAAAGCGGAGCTTCGGACGCTTCTCAAGACCGTTACTTGAGGGTGTTAATGCCCTGATTATCCCTCCACTGGATAATGTTCGTGGAGGTGGTCATTATGACTAACAATACACAATTCAAGACGCTTGTGAACACATGGCTAAATCAAAAGAAGCCCATGATCACGCCGTCAACCCACGCCAGCTTTACGCTGATTGCCGAAAATCACCTGATCCCGTATTTCGGCAAGCGCAAGATTGGCAGCATCACTGAAGCGGACATCCAGAGCTACATTTCGTATCTCTACAATGCTGGACGCTTGGATAAGACCGGAGGGCTTACCGTGAAGACGATAAGGGATGTTATCCTCGTTCTCCGGTTGTCAATGGAGTATGCCTACAAGGAACGGGCTATTCCACTCCTGAACTGGGACCTAATCGAATACCCAAAAGAGCTTGGTATCAAGAAAGTAGTTTCTCTCTCAAAAGATCAAGAGCAAGCTCTAATCCAGTGTATCTACATGGACTTGAACCGGAAGACAGCGGGGATTCTGATTGCATTGTTTACCGGAGTCCGGATAGGAGAGCTGTGCGGATTGCAGATGAGGGATATTTCGCTGACGGACAAGACCATCAGCATCAACAAAACGGTTCAGCGTATCTATGACAAGAAAAAGGGAGAATCGTATCTTCATATAGGACCGCCGAAAACGAAGACCTCCGCTCGAACGATTCCTGTTCCGTCCCTTCTCATGAACATCATCAAGAAGTTTTACACGGAAAACCCGAATCACTATTTCCTCACGGGCAAGACAAAGCCAACCGAGCCGAGAACATATCGGCAATTTTTCACACGTTTCTTGAAGAGGAACGGATTGGAGAAAGTGAAGTTTCATGAGATCCGGCATACATTCGCAGTTAGAGCAATCGAGATACCGGAGTTTGATATAAAGTCTCTTTCTGAAATCCTCGGACATAAGAACGTATCTTTTACCCTGAATGTGTACGGGAGTGCAAATCTCCAACAGAAGGTTAAGTGCATGAATCTTCTGAATGACCTCCTGTGATGGAAAAAATGCCCCGGCGCTGTGCCAGATGCACAGTGCCGGGGCATTTCCGTTTCCAGCGATTTAATTTTCTCCCGACGAGGGACTGTTCGTAGGGTGGCGCTTTCCATTTTGCGAAGCCGTGAAAACTCAGTGCATTCCATGGAAAAGTTCACGGGACAGCACACACCGTACACGCTTCCAATAATCACTGTTCAGTGCAATGTGTGTTCACTATCGTAAGTAAATTTACGGTTTTCACAATGCTTGATTCAGAGGGGATATTATTTGCCTTATTCTTGTGTGACATCAAGGGAAACCGGGTCAATGACCGTAACAGATTTACCCTGCTGATGAGCATATCTGACCGTCTTTCCGGTTCCGCTGGGGCTTCCATCCCAAACCGCGATCAGGACATCCGCATGATCAACCATATAACGGTTGCGCTTGTCCATGCAGTCGGGCGAGTAATGGGTTTGAATCAGTGTTTCCTTATCACACTTGGACGCAATGTCGAAATACCGATCTCTCAGAGCTTCCGACCACTTTGCAGCTTGACTTTCACACGGGATGGCACTTTCGAGCGTAATTCCCGGATAGGACGCTTTCAGTCCCAGTACGATCTCAGCGGCATACATATCTACACCGATTGCCATTCCGGATATAAAGTGCGTGACGCCTTCATTTTCGATGAGATTGATGATTTGCTCCCTGAGAGTTTTTTTGAGGTCTATGCAGCGTTCGTCTTCCTCATTGAAACCAAACGGGAGGTTTTGCGGACGATGCCCGGTAAAAGCACAGGTCTTCATTTTCTTTTTCATCTCCTGACTATGTATTAGAGACTGTTTCTATGTCTCTAATACATAGTATAGCACGGAGATATGAAATATTCTGTCGAAATAAGGGAAGAAAAAAGGCTGCGTGATAAAATCACACAGCCCATGACGGATTCAGCCATTATCTGCCGTTTCCTGCTGAATCATCAGCTCAACCATCTGCAAAATGCGCTTCTGCGCTTGCGGAGGCAACGAAGCAAGTTTCTCCGAGAGTTCAGACGATTTATAGCTTGTCGAATGCTCTAGGACGTCACAGAAAATCGCGTCTGCCGAAACCTCAAGCCCATTGAGAAGAATGATCAATTTCTCACAGCGAGGAAACGACATACCACGTTCAACCGTAGAAATATAATTTGCAGTCAGCCCGGTCTTTTCCGCAAGCTCTTCTTGCGAGATTCCGAGGCGTTCCCGGCATTGTTTTACTCGTTTACCTATTCGTTTGTCAATCATAGCGCGTACCTACACCTTTTCTATAACGCTTATAACAATTATATGGGTTAGAGGCATAGTTATACAGAAACGCTAATAGTGACGCTATGTATTAGCGTATGATTTTCAACGGTATTTACAGAAAAGATACAAAAAAAGAGCCTCTGCCGATACCCAAACCGGGCATCAACAGAGGCTCTTGATTCGTTTTCCGGGCATTCAAACAAGTGCCGAAATCGACACTTATTTCCGCGCTAAAGAAGAAACTGCGCAGGGAATACAATCACTTAGGCTGGTCAATTTGCGCCGCTCTGAGGCTTGCAATCACAGGCTTTTTCGACCCCTAACTGTCTACACCTCGATGCCTTGCGGGAGAAGTGCGGACAGGCGATGAGATCCGCACGGAAGCTCTGCTTGCAGCTATGGACGCAGCGGACGCAGAAGCGGTTATACTTCCGGCGTCCGCTGTCCCCGATGAAGAACGACCACTCCTGCCGCCATTTCTGACTTCTGCTCACAGCTCAATCTCTCCTTTGTGCTTTTTTGGAGGGCAGCATTCCTTCTGCTTTTCAGCCTTTGCAGACTTGAGCCTGTCCATGATGGAGGACTTTTCGCCCCTTTCGGGGGCTTTGACCTCTGCGGTCTTGTCCTCCTTTGGACCGTTGTTGATGATCCCATCAATCATGCCGTAGTCATCCTCCATCGACATCTCCGCTGCCTTGAGATAGTTTTCCTTCTCAAGAGCCGCCATCCAGCTTTCTTTGCTGATACCGAGCATTCCGCCCTTTGCCGCATGGTCGGCAATCTCCTTGGCATCCACGCACAAGCCCTCGGTGTTATCCGAATAGAGCCGGTAAACCTCGCAACCCTTCTCCATCGCCTTTTCAGCCGCCTCCTGACCGGCGGGAAGGACGCCAGCCCATGCGTAGCCATAGTCCTTCATATCCTGAACGGAGAGCGCGGGATCGGGCATTTCCGGCACTTCCTTGACTTCAAGGTCAAGAAGGCGAAGTGTGTCATCGTCGAAGCCGTTGTAGACATCATCAAGGACGAGCTTGCCGCGCTCATCGACGATGATGCAAGCCGCCTCATCGCCGTAGGCGTCATGCTCCATCAGGTAAAAGCTGTGACCGCTGACCTCGTGCCGGTCAATGGTGTGCCACGTCCCGATGTGACCGGCAACCGTCAAGCCGGAGGTATCGGCGTTCATCTCAAAGTTCTTCTGCTCGGTAGCTTCCTGCTTCTGCTGTTCCTTTGAGATCATGGGAATCGCTACAATCTTATCGCCCAGCTTTGCAAACTGCTCCGGCACCTTGAAGTGGTCAGAGAACTTCTGCATTTGCTCTACGGTCAGAGAGCCGAAGCTGTCATCCGTCAAGCCAACTACCATGAATGTTCCGGCAACAACGTCGTAAATGTCACCGTCCTCATCACGCAGAGCGCGGTTCAGGGGCAGACCTTCCAGCTTGCCTTCCTCGTTGCAGACTAAGGCAACCGGGTCTTCGTGGGGATAAATTGCCTCGATGCAGCCGCCGACCTCATGCTGCAAGGACTCCAGACCGGAGTCAATCTCCTTCACATAAGGCTCCTTACCCGGCTCAACGATGAGAACGGCAATGGTGCTGTCACGCTCGGCGGCTTCCCCTGAGCCGGTAATCCGGTATTCATCGGGAATGTCATCAAGCTCACCGTCAAACTGCCTGTCCCACCTCTCGCTTGCGACACGGACATAGCCCTCATCGGTGAAGCGTCCCTGCTCATCCATCGCAATGTCGCGCCCATAGCGTTCATAGTCGATGTAGTTTGCCAGAGGACCGAGATCCTTTTCAGAGTAGATACCGGCTTCGTGGGCGTAATAGTAGCCGAGATCGGATTCGTCGTTGATACCGGGCATGATGTCGTAGCAGTCCAGATTGAACGTCAGGTTGATGAGATCGTCGATGTCGCTGACCTCATCGCAGCCAGCCTCCATAATGGCAGCGAGCTTTTCCTGATCGCTCAGGGAAAGCTCGTCAATCAAAGCGGCAAGGTAGTTGAGCTTATCAAGGCTTTCGTACTCGCCAAGCATCTTCTGAACGCCGTAGATCGGGCATTCATAGTCGGTGATAAACCACTCTTCGTAGGGCTGACCGAACTCGTCCTGCTTGCCGATCCCGATGCGCTCAAAGACCTTCTGCATCTCTTCTTCGGTGGTGGGCAGCTTCACCCATTCACCGACCAGCATACCCTCGTTGTACTTGCCGAGATTCGTGACGAAGGCTTCAAAATTACCGTCTAATACGGGCATAGGCATCCTCCTTTCAGTCATCCACCATGCCGTCCGGCATGATATACAGTTCCTTAAACTCCGCGTCGGTCATGGCTTCGAGCTTCCTGACGGTTTTGTACATCAGCTCTGCGATCTCACCGTCCATGTCGTTCAGGGTGACGCTCTTCATATCGTCAATCAGCCGCTTTCGGCTGGACGTGTTGAAGCAGCACATCAGGTTGATTTCTTCCACGGTAAAGTTTTTCATATCAAAGTTCCATATCCTTTCCTTTTGATTTCTGCGGCTTCGGTGTGTGAGGCGGCTGGGCTTTCTGCGCGGATTTCAGCTTGTCGCGGATGGATTCACGGGCAGCGGGCTTCGTCGGGATGGTGTCGTAGATGGCAGTTCCGGCATCCTCCACATAGGCGCGGACATACTGGATGCTCTCAGAAAAGCGAATGGGGCGGTTCTTGTCCTCAATGTTCGTCAGCCGGACTTTATCAGCTGCAAAATCAACCGCGTCGATTCTGCACTTGATCCCATCCACATTCAGCGTCGCGCCGACAGGAATGTAATCTGCGGCTTTGAGTTCCTTGAAGGTCTCGCCGTCCTTGCTGAGAAAGACATCTGCGCCGGACTTCCAGAGCTTGTGAGAACCGGCTACCCATGCGCTTTCACGGAAACCAGTAACCGGCATGGAGGGCTTACCGCGCACCTTCTTTTCAAGGATCTTTGTACCGAGAAGCGGCGCGGCTTTTTCCGCGTCCTTGCCGTACAGCTCAAAATAGCCGTTCTGGGCAAAGCAGACCAGCGCGTCGGGATGCGCCTTTTTGACCGCTTCGTACTTGCGGAGTTCAGAGATGGGCAGAGGCGAAAGCACCTCTGTCCTTTCTGCATCCGGCAGTCTGTCACGGCGGCTTTTCTGCTTGGACAGCACTTCCGCCAGAGCATCCGCGTCCTTCGGGAGCGTCTGGTGGGTTCTGACGCCGCCATGCTCACCGACCAGAGCCATTGCTGCATCGAAACTGCTGCGGCAGGGCGCATCCAGCACAAAGCCATCTGCGAAGGTCAGCCGGTCATGATCCGGCGCAACCGAGTTCTGCGCCACATTTGCCGCCTGTTCCCGGTAGTTGATCTCAAAGACATCTCCGAAGACCTTGCCGTGCTTGACGGTTTTCGGGATAATGACGCGGGCAACGCACTCGTCGTAGGTCTGCTCCGCATAAAAACGGAAGGTGTTGTGATCTCGCGTTCCCTGAATAAAGACCTGATTTTCATTGAGACAGTGCGTTCCATGCGGACGGCAGAACCACATCAGCGTTTTGTCTTCGGGATTCCGGCTTTCGGCAGCGCGGCGGATGATACGCTTGTCGATGTCGAAGTCTTCCTTGTAGCTGTCTACATGACTGTCCACGAGCTTCTGCAGCTCCGCAACGATGTCAACGTCTGTGTATTTCTTCATGCGTCTCCTTTCTCACAACTCCATGTCGTGCGTTTTGGATTTGACCGGAGACTTCTTCTCCGGCTGCTGTTTTGCGGCAGTCCTGAGCTGATCGCGGATAGAGGGCTTTTCCTGCTTCTGCTCCTGCCTGACATATTCCAGCGTCGGCATCAGCTCACGGTAGCAGCCCTGCGTTTTCCGCGCCGCATGACGGCGATGGATTTTGAACAGCGGCTCACCGTTCTGCGTGACCGTGTTGCCCTCGATCCTGACGCCGTTCCGTGCCAGCAGATTGAAGGAATGGTTAGAGGCGCGATAGGACGCCCGCATTCCGTCATTGTTATAGGCAATCTGCCCCTTGAGTGTGTCCATGACGGCGGCTTTGATCTCCTTCTCTTCGGCAGTCAGTCGGTGGGTCTTCGGTGCTTCCTCCGGCATGGGGGCAACGGGAGACTTGACCTCCACGGTTTTTACCTCAATAGAGGTAATCTCATCGTTCTCCCATGCAACGACCTCCGGGTCTCTTTCCCCTGTTTTCTCAGAAACAGTTTCCTTCTGGGGTTCGGTCTGCTGACGGAACGCATCCACGAAAAGTGCCGTCAGTCCGGGATTGGGTTTATCCACAAGGAAGCGGGAGGCATTCTCCGGGCAGACATCAACGGTCTTCGCCCATTCCTTGAGGGGCTGCGGAATGCGCCCGTCAAAGTCTTTCTGCTGAATCGTGTTTGCGAGGACATACCGGACACGCTCCGGAGAGAACTGCTCAAGGACACTTTTCACGGCAGCATCCGCATCCAGCCGGTTATCTCCGTAGTTGGAGCTGATCGCTGCTTCAATCGCACTGCGGCATTCCACGTTTGCGGCAAGAGAAGCACGATATGGCTCCATCTCACCGGCTTCATAGGCGTAATTCGCAGTCTCGCGGTAAATGGGGACTTCCGATTTTTCCTCCGGAGCGACTTCCTGCTCGGCGGACTGCGCTTTCTCTGCCAGCAGCACCTTGAGCTTGGCGTCAATGCCCTCGATCATTTCAGCCGCCGTCTTGCGGATGGTGTCCAGAGAGCTTTTCAGTTCTTTGGTTTCCTTGCCGGAAGACCAACCGGCGATGTAGCCGAAGGAGTAGTCCGAGGTTTCAATGCCGTACCGCTGACAGACAGTGTAGGCTACGCTTTCTGCCTCAACCTCCTTGGTATGACGATCCTTCTTTTCTTCGGGGGCGGTTTTCTCATCCGGCTTGACGGCGTGGAGCTTTGCGTGAGCGATCTCGTGAATGGCGGTTTTGACCGTCTGGATTTCGCTCATGCTTTCCTGAATGGCAATGCGGCTTTCAACCGGCGAGAAGAATCCCTTTGCGCCGCCCGGAATGTCCTCAAAGGAAATGGGGACGGGAGATTCCTGCTTGAGCGCATCGAAGAATGCCTCGTAGTTTTCGACGGTGCCTTTCAGCTCATCGACAACAATGTCCGGAAGCTCCTTGCCGTCCGTCTGGGAAACATCGAAGACACTCACCACCTTGAAGGCAGGACGCAGGACCTCAACCGTTTCCGTGACAGCCTTTCCGTCCGTGCCGATTACCGGCTTCTGCGTTACGGGGTCAATCTTCTCACGCTCTTCCTGTGCCTTGTACGGCGCGGGTGCAAGAATCTTGATGCCCTTTTCGCCCTTCATGACCTGACGGTCAAAGTTACGCTGCCACGAGGTATAACCGGCAACATAGGTTGCCTCCGGCTTCTGCATCGCAATGAGCAGCGTGTTGTTGAAGGAATAGTTGTAGAACTTGGACATCGTGCGGAGATATTCCTTGAACCGCTCGGATTCAAAAAGCTCCTTGATGCCCTGTTCCAGCTTGTCCGTGATTTCGCGGACTTGCTGTGCATTTTTGTTTTCAGCCATCTCAAACCTCCATTTCTTATTTGCTTTTGGGCGAAGAAACCCCCGTCTGGGATTTGCTCAGTAAACGAGCCTTTACCTCAGACGGGGTTTCTCTGCGCGTCATCCGACGATGGAAGATGTTATCCTCGTTCTCCCATTCAATCAGCCGGTCAAACATATCCGGGTGCTTTGTGACCATGTGCAGCAGCTCCGAGTCACTGGCGTTGGGACAGAACCAGCAGCCGTTTCTTCGGCAGTGAGCGTAGATTGGGGAAAGCAGTCCGTATTCCTGACAGAGCTTGTAGGCGTCCGCCTCTGTCATGCCGTACTTGGCAAGCAGACTGACCTTCTTCACACCGTCCAGACGCGCAAGTCGTTTGGGTTCGTCTTCTGCTATACCGACATAGCTCACGGTGTCCGGAGAAAGCGCGGCATTGTACTTGTGGACTGGCGGGATTTTGCAATCCCGATTGACCGCGCACATCCCGGCCCATGCAAAACCGCGAACCTCGCCCTTGTGCGGTCCGCGGGTGATGACATGATGGAACACCTCATCGTAGGTCTTGTCCGCGTGGAGAATGGTAAACTTGATGCCCAGCTCCTTTTCGCAGAAGGGCTTGAGCCGGTCATAAATGAAGTCCCGGTGTTCCGGGACTTCGCCGCTTGTGTCTTTGTCGAACATGACCTCACTGAAAACCGCCTCGTCAAGCGGCTCATTGTGCTGTGCAGCCAGCAGGAGCGTCGCTACGCTGTCTTTGCCTCCGCTGCATGAAGCAACATACTTTGGGCGGGTCATCGATCAAACTCCATCTTGAAGCTGACGTATTTGCCGCCGCTGTCATCCAGCCGGATCACCGCATCATAGAGCTGAGGCTTCTTCGGCGTGTAAAGCCCGGTCACTCGGCACCAGCCCTTATCCAGCAGTTCCTTTGCGATCTTCTTGGTCAGCTTCTTTTTCTTGCTGGAAAAGAACTTGTTGTCTTCCCACAGGCAGAAGGAGCAGTCCTTGTTCGAGCAGTAGAAGTTGCCCTTGCCGACATAGACCGGAGAGCCGCAGCGGGGGCATTTGCCGATTTCCTCTTTCCCCGTGCCGAAACGCTGGGCTTCGGCATCGGAGAGAAACGGGTAGGCTTTCACGAGATCGCCGGTCATCCGGACAATGCCGCTGAGAAATGCGTCTGCATCCGCATTACCGCGCTCAATCTCCATGAGCGTGTTTTCCCATTCCGCCGTCATTGCGGGAGAGGTGATCTGTTCCGGCAGAACACAGACAAGGTTGCAGCCGTCCTTCGTGGGAATGAGGGATTTGCCTTTACGCTCTGCAAAGCCGGACTTCACCAGTTTTTCAATGATCCCGGCGCGGGTCGCGGGTGTTCCGAGACCTTTCTTCTCGGTGTCATCGTCGAACTGATCGTTTCCGGCAGTCTCCATTGCAGACAGGAGCGTGTCTTCCGTGTACTGCTTCGGAGGCGTTGTGAAGTGTTCGGTGACGCTGGCAGATACACCATCCAGAGCATCGCCCTCATGGACTTCGGGCAGGGACTTCATGGGATCGTCCTTTTCCTTCGCCTTGAGGGAAGCCTTGAACAGCTCTTCAATGGCTTTCCAGCCGTTTTGAACGACGGTCTTGCCCTTGGTTTTGAACTCGTAGCCCTCGCAGGAGAGCGAGAGCTGCGTTTCTGCGTAGGTGTGCTTCTTGCCGGTCGCACACAGGAGGCGCATTCCGACAAGATTGAGGATTTTCTGCTCCGACTGAGGGAGCGCGAAAACATCCTGCTTTTCAAGCTGAACGGTCGGGAGAATGGCATGGTGATCTGTGACCTTGCTGTTGTCGGTTACGCGGGCAATGTCCGGAGTGACCGAAACGCCGGAGAAAAGCGGAAGCTGGCGGCAGACAATAGAAATGATCTGACGGGCGGTGTCCTCCATATCGTCCGTGATGAACTGACTGTCCGTGCGCGGATAGGTCAGGAGCTTTTTTTCGTAGAGCGTCTGAACGAGATCGAGTGTCTGCTGGGCGGTGAAGCCGTAGTATCGGTTAGCCTCGCGCTGCAAGGTGGTCAGATCGTAGAGCTTCGGAGGATTGACGGTTTTCGTCTCCCGCTTGAGAGAAGAAACGACGGCTTGCTTTTTCTCGCAAGCCGCCGCAATTCCTTTTGCTTCCTCTTCGGTTTTGACCTTTTCCAGATCGGCGGTCAGATCGCCCTTGCCGACGTGGACGTTGAAATACTTCTCCTTTTGGAACGTGGAGATTTTCCCGTCACGCTCCACCAGCATTGCAAGGGTCGGCGTCTGGACGCGCCCGACCACCAGCTTTTTGTGATAAAGCGTGGTGAACAGGCGGGTGCCGTTGATGCCGACAATCCAGTCCGCCTTCGAGCGGCTGAGTGCCGCTTCATAGAGGCGGTCATATTCCTTGCCGTCCCGGAGATGGTTGAAGCCTTCGCGGATGGCGGAGTCCTCCAATGAGCTGATCCACAGACGCTTGAAGGGCTTGGTGCATCCGGCTTTGTCGTAGACCAGCCGGAAGATCAGCTCACCCTCGCGTCCTGCATCGGTTGCGCAGACCAGCTCGGTGACGCGCTTGTCCTTCATGAGAGCGGACAGCACCTTGAACTGCTGTGCTTTGTCCTTCGTGACCTCAAACATCCAGCTTTCCGGAACAATGGGCAGATCGTCATACCGCCACTTGGCATACCGCTCATCATAGGAGCTGGCGTCTGCCAGCTCCACCAGATGACCGAAGCACCACGAAACGATGTAATTGCCGCCCTCCATATAGCCGTCCTTTCGGGACGTTGCACCCAGAACCTTTGCGATGGACTGGGCAACGCTGGGCTTTTCAGCAATGACTAAGATCAATCTGCATCACCATCCGTTTCAGTATCCTCCGCAATCTGCGGCTCATCATCCTCGTTGATGTACGGCTCTTCTTCGTAGCCTTCATCATCAAAGAAGTCCATATCTTCATCCTTGGGCTTTCTGCCCTTGACGAACTTGATGTAGTAATAAGCTGCACCCGCAGCACCAGCAAGAACGAAGATGACGAGGATCATGCCGATGTTGGATTTCTTTTCGGGCTTGGGCGCGGGGACATCGGTTTCCGCATCCTTATCCGGCTCAGGCGTAACGGGGGCTGTGCCGGTGCATTCGCTCATGTTGGTCTTGCAGACCGGGCAGTCGGTGTTGACCTGACCGGCAGCGCATTTTTCTTTGCAGTTACAGGTGGTCAGCGCAGCCGCAGTGTCCTCATCCAAAAGCGCAAGCAGATCGCTCTCATCGACCATGTTCAGGAAGTACGTCTGATACTGTTCCTCATCCTCGTTGACGGGCGCATCGTAGTCGATGACAATGAAGAAGGTGTTGCCGTTTTTCGTCTGAATGGTGATGAACTGCTTGTTCGTTGCCTTGTCATAGAGCAAGTCGCGGGTGTGGGCGTTGCCCTCATCGTCAATCGGCTCACCCTTCGGCTTTTCCGGCGTTGGAGTGACTGCGGGCTGCTGTTCGGGCTGAGTTGCCTCCGAGACGGGAAGGTTCTGCTCGGTATCATCGGCGTAGGCAAACGCAGTCACCGAGAAGCAGGACAGAACCATAACGCAGACCGCAAGGATGGTCAGAAAACGAAACTTCTTACGCATTGTCGATTACCTCCGTATTTTCAGCGGGCTTGGTGCCGCCCTTCATGGAAGACAGGAATGCCATGATCTGATCCTTGTCCATCACCATAGAGCGCACAGTGTTGATGATTTCAAGGTTTTCCAGCTCCGTCTTCTTGTCGTACAGCTCCTTGAGCTGTCCTTCGATTTCGGACTTCTTCTTTTCAGCCTTCTCAATGTCGGAGAGGACTTTCTGGTACTTGGGATTCATGAAAAACTCCTTTCTTTTAATAGGCGGGTCTTCCGAAGGCGTAGAAATGCTGCTGCCAGTATGAAGAATTGATGGACGTGTACTGAATGGGGTCGCCGCAGTGGATCATGACCCCATCACCGACGTAGATGCCGACGTGGGACACGCCGGGGGTGTCATACGTTCCGACAAAGAAGATGAGATCACCGGGCTGTGCATTCGCCTTTGAAACCGGCGTACAGACGTTGTAAAGCCCCTGTGCGCCCAGCCGCCCGGTCATCACAAGACCGCTGTTCGTGAGAACGTAGCTGACGAAGCCGGAGCAGTCAAAGGACGTGTCGGGATTGGAGCCGCCCCACACATACGGATAACCGAGATACTTTTCCGCCTCGGTAATCAGTGTTGCAAACTTCTCGTCGTTCAGGTATTCCGGGTTGACATCGTAATCGGCGGGAGGATTTGTGATGTACTTGTCCACATAGGGAGAGTCACCGAACAGATCCTCACGGTTGCCCAGCACCGACATATACGTTGCGTACATTGAAAGCTGTTCCTGTGACATGATGTAGACCGGGACATGGGAGAGATTGAAGTTTTCGAGCTTCACGTTGCAAATGTAGTAGTCATACGGGACGCGATAGGTTTCCGTGTGCGTGTTGCCGTCCGCATCCGTCCATGTGTCGGTCTCCGTGCGGTATCTGGTTTCGACGATGACCTCTTCGGTGAGGATGTACTGCTTTTCAAACAGCATTTGGAGCGTACCCTGCACCTCGTCCAGTGTGAACTCGCCCTCGTGGAGAGCCGAGAGGATGGAGATCAGCACATAGGGGTCATGCTCAATATCGTCCAGATCGAAGTGGTATTCATCGTAGTTGTGAGTGCTTTCGTAGGTGTCGAGATAGTGTTGCAGCTCTTGCTCCATTTGGCAATACTGCGCCTCCGCGCCGAGCATCGCGTCATCCTCGCTGAGATAAGAGGAAGCGATAACCGACGAGCCGGTAGAGGTGAGCATCGAACACGAGCTGATTCCGGCACCGAGCAACACGAGAAGGGCAATTCCGACGCCGATCCAGATGAAGACCTTCTTGTTCTTCTCAAAGAACTCCTTGATCTTGTCGGACGCCTTCTCACCGAGCTTCCTGCCGGTATTCTTTGTGGCAGTCCCGGCAGTCTGAGAACCGGCATTTCGAGCGGCGGCATATTCCTTCTTGATGCTCTGCTTCTGATAGTGCTTGTTCATGTTCTGCTTCTTCATCTCAGGATGCTCCTGCTGATTTCTCTCATATTGGAGCTTGGCATCAGCGACATCCGCCTTGTGTTCCAGTTTGGAGACCTTCTCATAAGGCTTGTTGACGCTGTTTTCCCGATGATGGCTGAAATGCCGAGCAACGGTCTCGGCGGCGATCTCCGTCTTATGCGCCGCCTCAACCGCCGAGTTTTCCTGTTCGACCTCATGGATTTTGCCATGAATGCCGGAAGCGAGGGTGTCACCGACCTTGCGGACGGTTTTATCTGCCTCAAATTGCAGTTTGCCTTTGCCCTTGGGCTTTTTCAGCTCATCCTCAAAATGAAGGCGGGTTTTGCCCTTGCCGGTTTCTTCATCGAAGACACGCTCTTTCTTGAGAACCTTATGCGTGGGCAGCTTCTCACGGGCAGCGTCCAGACGCTCATGCGCCTTCTCAGACTTTCTTTCGAGCTTCTGCATCCGCTTCGTGGGCGGGGCAGCATCGTCCGAGACCGGCTTTGCGGAGGCAGTTTCCGCCGCTTGGGAGAGAACAGCATCCGCGTCAATGGCTTCAACCGCAGAGGTCTTGCGCAGCTTGTGCGTGACAACTGTTTCGGCAATCACTGTGCCGGTATGAGATGAAACGCCGTGCTGCTCCAAAACAGGAGGCTTGAACGGCGTTTCTGACGAAGGCAGCGGTTCAGGTGCATTCTGGGGTGGATTTTCCGGCTTTTTCTCTTCTGTGACGGACGTTTCCGAGGGCGCCTGTGTGTCGTTATCCTCGGCGTGTTCCGCCTGAAACTGACGCTGCTGACGGCGCATCTGCACCTTTTCCTGTTCCTCCGGTGAAAGTGCCTCGGAAGGCTCGGCTGTCTCAGCGGGCTTGACCAGCTCTGCATCTTCCAGCCGCTTTGACACGCGCTGCTCGGTGCCAGCCGTCAGGTTTTCTTCAACCGCGCCCTCCCGTGTCATCCGCACGACTACCTTGTCGCGGAGTTTTAGTTCCGGTTCCTTCGCCATTAGATTTCACCTCCAATCCGCTTGTAGGCAAGCTCGGTGTATTCAGGGTTCAGCTCTATGCCCACGAAATGACGCCCCATCTGTGAGGCAACCATGCCGGTTGTGCCGCTTCCCATGAACGGGTCAAGCACAATGCCGCCTTCGGGACAACCGGCGAGAAGACAGGTCTCAACCAGCTTCGGAGGGTAGGCGGCATAGTGACCACCCTTGAAGGGAACAGTGTTGATCTTCCAGACATCGCGCTTATTGCGGAGCGGATTGATGTCACTGTCCTTGATCTCACCATGCTCACGGGGGCGGTTAATGGACTGCGGCTGGGGCTGACCGGGAACGGGCTTGCCGTATTTGTTGCCGCCCTTCATGCCGCGCTTGAGGCGTTCCGCCGTTGCGGGGGCAATCGGCTCGGAGATTGCCTTGTAGTCAAAGAAATACTTCTTGGACTTGGAGAACAGAAAGATATGCTCGTAGCAGCGGGCGCATCGGTCTTTGACGCTTTCCGGCATGGGGTTGTCCTTCATCCAGATGATGTCGTTGCGCAGATACCAGCCGGTATCGCGGAGGGCAAAAGCCAGCATCCACGGGATGCCGATCATGTTCTTCGGCTTGCAGCCCTCAACCTTGTTGTTGAGAGCCACAGCCTGACCGTTTCTGCCGTTGGGGTTCTTCGGGTCAATGAAATCGCCCTGATTGCCCTTTCCGGCGTAGGTGTCTGAGATGTTCAGCCAGAGCGTACCGTCCGGACGCAAAACGCGCCTGACTTCGGTAAACACTTCCGTCAGGCGCGAGATATATTCCTTCGGCGTTGTCTCTCTGCCGATCTGAGCCTCCATGCCGTAATCGCGGAGTGCGTAATACGGCGGAGATGTCACACAGCAATGAACGCTGTCATCGGGCAGCGTTTTCAGGATGTTGAGGCAATCGCCGGTATGAATGATGTCAAGTTGTATGGTGGTGTACCTCCTGTTCTGTTGGATTTGCGTTTCCGTTGAAATGTTGGCTGTAAAACCCGACAACATTTCAATAGGCATCAGTCGGAGTAATACTCGTCCGGCTCGTAGTCCTCGTCTTCCATGAAGTCTTCATCGAGACCGTCAATCTCGTCCGCCCAACGGTCGAAGATTTCCTCGGCTTCCTTCGCCGCCTCACGATAGAGGCTCAGGCGGTTCTTCTCAAAGGCGGCAAAGGCGGGGACGAACTTGCCGAACTCGCGGATTGCCTTCACATCCTGCGTGCGCATATCTGCGACGCACTGAATGATTTCGGACATCGTGAGCAGATCGTCGATCATGGTCTCGTAGTCTTCCTTGGCGATGGTGACGGTATCGGCATCGTCCTCCGCCGCTTCCTGCTTGCGGACACGGAAGGTCTCGTGAACATCCTTCATCAGTCCGATCACGCAGTCGGTGGTCTCGTCGAAAATCTCCTGCATACGCGCTGCCATCTCGTCGGCGCAGTCCTCCAGTTCCTCATGAACGTGGAGGTAGGCGCGGTGATGCTTTTTCAGTTCGGTTTCCTCGCGGATGAGCGCGATGAGATCGGCGCTCATGTCGATGATCTCAAGCAGAAGGTCAATCGGCTTGGTGATGCTGCCGAACGTGGTATTCACGGGAACACCGCTGACTTCTGCGATGATGTTCTTGGCATTCTCAAGGTTGAAGTTCTTATCCATATTCAAAATCCTCCTATCAGTTCTGTGTGGTTTCTTCTAAGCGGGTGGTCATGATGCGGTAGAGCTGAGTGTCCTTCGGAAAATCGTCCTTGAAGGGAACGATGGTCGAGCCGTAGAAGATCAGCCCCTCACCGGCATTGGAATTGGTGATGTAGTTCTGCTGGCTGGGCGAGATGTTCAGCGCCTTCGAGAGAATCTGCCGGTCTCCGGACGCCTGATTCAGAAGGTAGACAAAATCCGAGTTTTCAAAGATGTTCTCCACCTCACGGGACGCAAGCAGGTCCTTGACGTTCTGGGTGATGCCGGTCGGGATGCCGCCCCATTTTCTGAAACGCTTCCAGATTTCCACGCTGTACGCGGCGGTCTGTTCCTCTTTCAGCAAAAGGTGGAACTCGTCCATATAGTAGCGCGTTGCCTTGTGCTGGGCGCGGTTGATGGTAACTCTGTTCCACACCTGATCCTGCACGATCAGCATACCGAGCTTCTTGAGCTGCTTGCCGAGTTCGCGGATGTCATAGCAGACGAAGCGGTTGTTGACATCCACATTCGTTCTGTGATTGAAGACGTTCAGCGAGCCGTGAACATAGATTTCAAGGGCGGTTGCGATGCGCTGTGCCTCCGGTTCCTTCTGATTTCTCAGAATGTTGTAGAGGTCTTCGAGGATCGGCATTTTCTCCGGCTTGGGGTCTGCAAGAAACTCCTGATAGACCATGCGGACGCTGCGGTCAATGATGGTCTTCTCAACCGGCTGCAAGCCGTCCTTGCCGCCGACAATCAGCTCACACATGGAGAGGATGAAGTCAGATTTCAGCGTCAGCGGGTTTTCCTCTTCGGAGTAGTTCGTGTTGATGTCCAGCGGATTGATGTAATCCGTGCTGACCGGCGAGATGCGGATGACCTGACCGCCGAGTTTCTTCACGAGGGGGAAATACTCGGCTTCGGGGTCGCAGACGATGATGTCATCCTCCGTGATGAGGAAGGCGTTCGTCATTTCGCGCTTTGCGGAGAAGGACTTACCGGAACCGGGCGTACCCAAGATCAGCCCGTTGGGGTTCTTGAGCCGCTTGCGGTCAACCATGATCATGTTGTTTGACAGCGCATTCAGCCCGTAGTAGAGAGCTTCGCCGCCCTGAAAAAGCTCCTGCGTGGTGAACGGCACGAAAACCGCCGTGCTGGAAGTGGTCAGTCCGCGCTCAATCTCCACCTGATTGACGCCGATAGGCAGAGAGGACATCAGCCCTTCCTCCTGCTGGAAGTCGAGACGCTTGAGCGCACAGTTATACTTCTGGGCAATGGCGGCGGTCTGGAACACCGCGTTTTCGAGCTTCTGGCGGTTGGTTGCTGTGTTCATGATGAGGATGGTCACGAGGAACAGTCTCTCATTGCGGGTCTGGAGATCCTGCAACAGACGCTTTGCCTCACCGCCGAAGGTGGCAAGATCGGACGGGATGATGTCCATATCGTAGCCGGAGCGGACTGCCTTTTTCTGCTCTTCAATCTTCATCTTGTCGAGGTCGGTGATCTTCGACTTGATGCTCTTGATTGCCTTCGCCTGGTCAATCGTCCGGATATGAAAATTGACCGTGATGTTGCTGTCCATCTCAAGGAAGTCGGCAAGCATACGGTCATTGAGTTCCGGCGCGAGGATTTGCAGGAAGCTCGCCGCGCCGACGGTTTTGCCCATCTTGAAGCACTTGCCTTCACGGAAGTCAAAGGAAGTGGGAGCGATGAAGTCCTTCGTGCTGAGTCCCGTCCGGGCAACCATATCGAAGGAAAAGCGGAACGGCTCGTTGGTGTCCATGTTGAATACGTCATGAAGCACTTTCAGTCGTTCGTAGCCGGACAGCAGTTCCGTCCTCACACCGAGGGTTTTGAAGTTGTTGAGAATGTCGGTTTCAATGCGTTCGAGCTTCGGCTTTGCGGTGCGGAGGGAGTCTGCCTCAATGCCGAAGGTGATGTACTTCTTCTTGACAAGTCCGTTGTTGCCCTTGGTGAGCTGGCTTTGCAGCATACCGGAATACTCAGAGCGGATGTCGTTGAAGGCGTCCTCCTGTGCCGGAATGTTGATGCGCTTGCGGAACTCATTCAGGCTTGCCTTCTGATTGATGAAGGAGAGCTGGACGAAAATAGAGCTGTCGAAGTAGTTCAGAAAGTCGCACCAGTTCTCAAAGATTGCGGTCTTATCATCGTTCTGTGCAAGCTGGTAGTTGATGTCCTCAAAGGCGATGGACTTCGTGTAGAGGCGGCTGTTTACCTTGCAGATACCGTCGCGGCACATCTCCACATAGGGAATGGTCTGCTGGGCGGACTTGCGGACTTTCTTTGCCTTTCTGTCCTTTTTCTTCTGCATGACGATCCGCTTCTTTTCCTGAGCGGAAAGGGCATCACCGTAAACGACGCCGTTTTTGACGGTCATCTTGGGCTTTGCCTTTGCTGTGCTGTTGTTCAAGCTGCAATTCCTCCTGTTCTTTGATTTTCTGCTGAATCTCAGCGTAGAGATTGTTTGTGCGATAGGGACGCACCTTGTCCCGGATGAACATGGACTGTACGATGTGGTACAGATACTTCTCGGCGGGCTGACCGTCCTTCTCATAAAGCGCGAAGAAGATGAACGGGAGCATGATGACCACCATCAGCATTGCCGCCGTAGACAAGTCGAGATGCGCCTTCGCCAGAAAGAAGATCGGGACGCCGACCGCCGCAGCGATGGAAAAACAAATGAGCTGCCGCTTGGTCAGGTTGAACATGACCTTCGTTTTGACGCGGTTAAGATCCTTCGGGACCGGAACAAATGCCATTGACTGTTTCCTCCTTTCTAAGCTGCTTCTCGTAGCGCAGCTTCATTTGCGCGGGATATTGATCCTCCTTCGGCTGACGCTTGCCCGTCCAGCGAAGCCCACCCGCTTTGCCTTGACAGATCCAGCCGGAAGCCCGAAGGCTTGCACCGTTTTCACTTTCCAGCGTGTAGGTGATGATGCGCTTATAGCCCATAGCCGCAGCAGCTCTTGCCGCCGCGCCGTAGAGAAAGCTGCAAGCATTCTTCGCCCCGTTGGTGCATAGCCTTGTGACCTCCAATGTGAAGCCGTCATCCAGATACCGGCTGACGGGACGTCCGGCGATGATTACGCCGACCAAAGCACCGTCTGCTTCACAGCCGATGGAAAACTTGTGACCGGCAACCGGCTTGTGATGTCGGTGATACTTCCGGACATACTCGTTGGCATCACGAAGAGAGATGGGTCTTAGCCGCAGCATGGTGTTTCCTCCGTTGGAAGATGCGCCGTGCATTCGACCTCGTTGCCCCAAACGTCCCAGCCTTCGGGAGACTGACGGGCAAAAAGCTCCACGCGGGGAAGGTCTCCCATGAGCCGAACAATGCGCTCCCGCGCTTCATCCGGCTTTTTGGAATGCTCTTCAATATGACTGAGAATGACCTGACGCACACCGGCGTCAACACGCTTCGGGTGTCCCTTTGTGGCAAGGATGCAGATTTCGGCGTTTGCTCTTGTCCAGTAGCCCATGCCGGTGAAGAGGTCATCGTTCCTGCGGTTTTGCTTCACCCATACAAAAGCCACAGTCTTATAAGAAAAGCCCCATGCCGTCAGCACTTCGAGTGCTTCACAGAGGCACGGGAACGTGATCCAGAGAAACAGAGCGCAGTCCTTGGCGGCAAGCTCACCGACCGGAAGCGCCTTGATGTCCTCAATGCACATTGTCGGGTAGTGGCTTTCCGCCGACCGTCCCTGTCCCTTCTTGGAGTAAGTCCGATACGCCCAAGGGGGATCGGCGTAGATGATGCTGTACTTCTTCATGTTGCCGACCTCCTTAGTGCGCATGGAAAATGGATTTTGCGAGGCTTCCGGTCTTGAACAGCGAGAAGCACAGAATGACCGTGTACGCTGCCACAGAGAACAGAGCCGAATGAATGTTGCCTGCGATGATCATGCCGTTGATCAGCACCGCATAGATGCCGACACAGACCATGATGAGGAAGCCCTGAAATGCCAGAGCGAACAAGCCTTTCAGATAGTTTGTGCCGATGCTGCCCCATTCGCGGTTGCTCATGGTTGCAATAGGAATAGGTGCAATGCTCACGGTGCAGTAAATCTCAATCATGCGCCCGTAGAGGATGACCGTAATGAGGATTGCCATGATTTTGAGGCACAGGCTGATCAGAAGAGTTTCTATCGACAGTCCGAGCAGTTCTCCGACGCCCATGTTCTCCATGCCGGTACGCATCTGCGCAATCGTCGAATCAATATCAATACTGGTGTTGCCGTGGATGACTCCGGCTGCACCGGAAACCACGTTTTGCCCGATGTCGAATACTGCCATCACGATGTCAAACGTATGCGTCACGAGGTAGATCGCCACAGCCGCCTTGAAAAACCACTTGAAGAACATCCAAGTGTCCATGTCGTGAAGGTTGTTTTTCTCGGTGATCATGGAAATCAGCTCGTAGCACAAAACGAAGGTGATGATGATACCAGCGATGGGGACTATCACGTTTTCGGATAGTCCCCGGATCATCTGGTACACGCCGCCGTTCCAGCCGGACGGTGTTTGCCCAACTTCGGCGGCAATCGTTCCTACCTTCTCGTTGACATCGGTGAACATATTGGTCAGGTTGCTCTCGATCCATCCGATCAGCATATCCTTGAGAGCTTGTTCGATCTTTTCTAAAATGCTGCCCAATATTTCACCACCCTTCGGTTAAGCTGGGCTTGCCGTGGATTAGCCGAACAAACCGGAGAGCAGGGGGATGAGGGTTGTGCCGATCAGAACCACACCGCCGCCAGCCATGAGCTGCTTGATGCCCTGAGACTTAGCGCCGGGGTTGTCGTTGCCGTAGCCTTCCATGAGGTTGACAACACCCCACACCGCAAGACCTGCGCCGAGGGCGATAACAAGCGTCTGGAGAACCGTAACTGCCTGATTGATAAATGCCATACTTGTATTTCCTCCTTAAATCGTTGGTGAATTGTGAAGGACGAGTGCCTTTTCCAGCACCCGCCCCGATGGTTACTTCTGCGCGGCTGCCGGATTAACCGAACAGACCGGAGAGCAGAGGGATGAGGGTCGTGCCGATCAGCACCACACCACCGCCAGCCATGAGCTGCTTGATGCCCTGAGACTTGGCGCCGGGGTTGTCGTTGCCGTAGCCTTCCATGAGGTTGACAACACCCCACACTGCGAGACCTGCGCCGAGGGCGATAACGAGCGTCTGAAGAACCGTGACAGCCTGATTGATGAAAGCCATAGATTTTCCTCCTTGATTTGAAAAAGATTGGTTGTGTATTTTTGAAAATGGGCATAAAAAAAGAAGCCCCGTCGCTGTTCTGCTTTGGGAGCCATCAGGCTTTACCCACTGCGCAGTGCAGCGACGGGGCTTTAATCCGCTTCGACCTCGCCCATATCATAGAGGTCGAATGTGTCATCGGGCTTGACTACCAGCTTGTGCTGCCGGTACTTCTCGATGTCAAAGGCGTTCCGCTTGTTATAGTCGGAGAGCTGCCGGTACTTTGGATGCTTCGTAATGTCGTATTTGTTACTGAGAAAAGGTCTCACGCCTCGAAGCTGTAAAATACACTTGGCTCCGTCCATGACGGCGATCTCATCCTGAGACATCAGTTCCTTGCCGGCCTTCTGATAGTTCAAGCCATAGGAGTTGTTGTTGGAACGGGTTTCTGAGGTGTTGTATAGGTCGATTGTTTCCTTACCCAGCACCTCGCTGATTTCCTTGAGGGTCGATTTTTCTTTTCCGCCGAGGAAAAGGGTGCAGTCACAGTTGCCCGTGATGGTGTCCGCCGCATCCTTGTAGATGGTCTTGAGCTGAGACTGGGACTGCAAGATGATTGACGCCGAGATTTCCCGGCTTCGGATGGTGGCGATGAGCTTATCAAACTTCGGAATTTGACCGATGTTCGCAAACTCATCCAGCAGACAGCGCACATGGACGGGAAGCCGTCCGTTGTAAACGTCATCTGCTTTGTCGCAGAGAAGGTTGAAGAGCTGGGAATACATGATTGCCACGACGAAATTGAAGGTGTCATCGGTATCGGAAATGATGACGAACAGCGCCGTCTTCCGGTCTCCGATTGTGTCCAGCTCCATCTCATCGTAGCTCATCAGTTCCCGCAGCTCTGCGATGTCGAAGGGCGCAAGCCTTGCACCGCAGGAAATCAGGATCGACTTCGCGGTCTTTCCCGCAGCCAGCTTGTATTTGCGGTATTGCTTGACCGCAAAGTGGTCAGGGTCGCGGGCTTCCAGCTCGTCGAACATGACATCCACGGGGTTCTTGAAGGTCTCATCGTCCTCTCTGGCTTCCGAGGCATTGATCATTTCGAGCAGGGTAGTAAAGTTTTTCTCGTGGTCGGGTGCCTCGTACCAGATGTAACCGATGAGGGCTGTGTAGTAGAGCTTTTCAGCCTTGACCCAAAAATCTTCGCCGGACTTATCGCCGTCCCCCTTGGTATTGAGAATGATGGTATTGACCAATTTGAGGATGTCCTTCTCACTGCGGATGTACGCGAACGGGTTGTAGTGCATGGATTTCCGGAAATTGATGGTGTTCAGCGACTTGATGACGTAGCCACCCTTTTCAAGCATTTTGCCGCACTCCACCAGCACCGTACCCTTCGGGTCGGTGACAACGTATGAACTGTGCATCTGCATCAGGTTTGGCTTCACGAAAAAACGTGTCTTGCCTGAGCCGGAACCGCCGATGACAAGAATATTCTTGTTGCGGGCGTATTTCGGCTGCTTCGGGCGGCTGTTCATGGTCAGGAACTCCGTCTGCGTTAGAATGACGTTGTTGGAGAACTCCGGGTCCATGTACGGCTTGATGTCCTCCGGCTTGCCCCAGCGGGCAGAGCCGTATTCTTCGCCCTGCCGGAACTTCTTGCGGTTCTTGCCTTTGACGTAGACCGCCAGCTTGAGCAGTACACCGGCAATCAGACCGATGAGCAGATCGACGGGATGAAAGCTGGGCAGCGGATTTGCAAAGGCTGTGCCAAACACGGCAAAACCGTTTGTCAGCTTGTCGATGAACTCTGTGCCGGGTGCAAGTCGGAACACGGCGGCAATCTTATCTGCAAAGTAGAAGGCGAAGACATACGGAAGGTTCAGAAGAATGAGCTTCTTCACATCGGGTTTGTTCACAGCTCCACACCCCGATCCTTGGTTTTGACCTTGACTTTCTCCTTGTGCTGCGCCTTGCTCTGGGCTTTCTCCTGATCCAGCTTGTGCCGGATCGACGGCTGTTCTTTCTGCTTGACCGTCTTAGCGGAGAACTCTTTGAAGGCGGCGGTCATAACATCAACGTCCCGTCCCTTGAAGAAGACAAGATAGCTGGGCGGCTCAACGGAAACGTCTTTCTTGAGCGCAAAGTCCAGACCGTATTTGCTGGCGGTTCGCTCAAAGGATTTGATGTTGCCATCCGTCACTTCGATGTTGGAGATGGCGGCATTCTGGCTCATCAGATGCTTGATGGACTGCTTGCCGCGATAGGTTTTTGGCTGCTGCATCTGCTTCTGTGCCTTCTCAATCTCCTGCACGAACTTGTCCAGTGCCTTTTTCAGCACCTCGGCTGAGATTTTGCCGCCCTTGATCATAATTGCAACAACTTTGGTGTTGACTTCATCCTGCATTGCAGTGATACCTCCTTTCCTTGAAATGATTGAGGGAATGCTGCCTCAGCTAAGGCGGCACAATCTGGCGATAGATGATTTTCATGCTTGACCTCCTTTCAGCCGAGTTATCTGCATCTTCCGAACAGACCTTGCTTTTCGGAAAAAGCGTCCAGATCGTCAATGATAAAGAGATCGCTGCGCCAACGTCCCGGCCACACTGCAAGGATTTTGCTGACGCCAGCCTGTGCATTTATGTAGGCAGAACGTTTTTCGCCAACCGTGGATAACTGGGTAACAGCGCCATCAGGCGAGACCTCCATGTAGCAGACCTGACCGCAACCATACGGAAAACAACCGGTTTCTTTTGCACTTCTCATATTTATCCTTTCCGAGCATTGCTCAAACAGCTTTTGAGGCTGCAATCGTATGTATGTGTTATTCTGAGGGCTTGTCCTGCCCGTAGAAATCATGGTTGACGAGGGCGGAATAGTAATTGTCTATCGTAGCCGGTGCGTTATAGAGTGCCGTCAGCATATAGGCTCTGATGTTCCGAATATCCGATGGACTTTTCCGCATTGCGTCGAAGACATAATCAATATGGCTGCTGTTCAGCTTCAAGAGACGAGATTTGACTACCTCCTTCGGCATATCTGCATTGTTGACACGGAGCGTTGGACTTGTAGAACAGATGGCATCCAGCATGACTTCGATAATTTCATTCACGCGGTCAATGTCATACCGACTGTCCTGAGATAAAATATCTACCTCCAAGTTTTCACGAATAATTTCTTCATAACGCTCTCTTTCATCCATCGCATCCATCCCATCAGGATTGATAGATTGATATTTACTAAGTGAGTCATTTCTTTTTTTAGGGATTACTTGATTAGTATTTATTTGCGTGGGCTTTTCCGTCATCGGTTCATCCGGTGGCGGCTTAACCGTTGTCGGGTTTTCCGATGACGGTAAATCCGGTGACGGCTTTTCCTTCTGCGGCAGTGCGTAAACCGTGTATTTGTTGCGGGACATTCTCCCGCGCTCGTCTCTGGATTGAACACGAACAACATATCCTTCGTCTTCCAGCTCTTTCATAGCCGTTCTGATACCGTCAATGCCGTCTGTATTCAGCATTGCAAGTCCACGGATGGAATAGTCCCAATCGGGAGGAAGACTGAGCATCTTTGAGAGAAGACCTACTGCCTTGAGAGAAAGATTCCTGTTTCTCAGGTGGTGGTTAAGCATGGTGGTGAAGCCACCGGTATAGGTGTTGACGCTGATCTCACGATCTGCGCCGGTTTTACCTCTCATTGGACATCACCTTCTTTGTGGACTGCTTGGTAATGCAATATGGGCATTCCTCGAATACGCAGGACTGATATTTCCATAGGGGACGATGGAAACGGCAATTCCGGCATTCAGGAAGGATTCCATCGTAGCCGCTGTCATAGTGATCAAAGCCGGGAGTGTCTTTCATCAGAGCTTCAAACGCCACGGCTTTATCGGGTGCATTCATTTTGTACGACCTCCATTTTCAGATTGAAACAAGAAAAGCCCCGGTATTGTTCTGCTATGCGCAGTGCAATACCGGGGCTTCCCGATGATATTCAGTTTTATGCTGCTGCCTCCTTTCACGGTTGCGGTTGCAGCTTACCGCAGTCAAAGAGCTTTGCTCACTTTTTGCTCGTGAAAGTTGGACAAAATCAGCGAAACACCAGTGTTTTCAAGGCTTTCTGACCTTGCTCCTATTATAACCTAATCGTCTATCCGCCTTACAATTCCAGTTGCTTTCATATCATGCTCCTCCAATGTTTCAAATTCAGTCCATCATTTGTTTCCCTAGTCTGTCTATATCTAGTATTTGTAAGATCTGGATTTATATGCATCCGGATCTTCATCTTGTCATGCCCTGCAGGCTTTGAAAACGTAAGTCTTCATTGTTCAGTTTTCTCATAACACTTCGGCAGGATAGATCTGCTGTTTTATTCTCCCGGATGCATTTCGTTCAGAAGTTTTGTCTTCATGGCATACAGTCGGTCGGAAAGATCCACATAAACCTCGTGAGGATTTACCAGTCGTCTGGTCTCGTCCCACAGTGTCTCCTGTTCTTTCTTGCAGAACTCCCGGATCTCCATCACAGACGGAGACTGATAAATACACTCGCCTTTATCAAACACTTTCACCATAAGTTCTTTCATGGTGTAGGTGCCGCCCTTCAGGTGGGTCTTCTTCCAGGTGGCCTGCGGATCAAAGAGCACCAGATCTTTTGACTCATCAAACACATCATCCACCAGGGAAATGAGATCTGCTTTCAGTTTACCGTTTGTTTTTTCATAAATACGGTATACAGTCTTATTTCCCGGATTGGTGATTTTTTCGGTATTCTCGGATAATTTGATCTTTGGAACAAACTCACCATCACCAGTCTTCACAGCGGCCAGCTTGTACACACCACCAAAGGCCGGGCAGTCTTTGGAGGTAATGAGATTCGTTCCTACTCCCCAGGAAGTAATCGCTGCTCCCTGACTCTTCAGGCTGTCAATAAGATATTCATCCAGATCACTGGAAGCTGCAATCACTGCATCCTCAAATCCGGCTGCATCCAGCATCTTCCGCGCCTCTTTGGAAAGATATGCCAGATCACCGCTGTCCAGCCGAATTCCGTAACGTCCGCTTAATTTACCTGTTTCCTGCATTTCCTTAAATACACGAATCGCATTCGGCACACCGGATTTCAGCGTATCGTAGGTGTCTACCAGAAGAGTACATGCACCGGGATACAGTTCTGCATAAGTCTTGAATGCCGTATACTCATCCGGAAAACTCATAATCCAACTGTGTGCATGGGTTCCAAGCACCGGTACGTCAAACATTTTACCAGTCAGTACGTTGGAAGTTCCAATACATCCACCTATAACAGCTGCTCTTGCACCATAGGTTCCGGCATCCGGTCCCTGCGCTCTTCTCAAGCCGAACTCCATGATTCCGTCACCGCGGGCTGCATTGACAACTCTGGCCGCTTTGGTGGCGATCAGGCTCTGATGATTGATAATATTCAGGATCGCAGTCTCTACCAGCTGTGCTTCCATAATCGGAGCAATAACTTTCACCAGTGGCTCTCTCGGAAATACAACTGTTCCTTCCGGAATTGCATAAATATCACCACTGAAATGAAAATCTGCCAGATATGACAAGAATTCATCATCAAAGATTTCCAGGCTCCTCAGATAATCAAGATCATCCTTCTCAAACCGAAGATTCTTAATATAATCAATCATCTGGTCCAGACCTGCCGCAATGGCGAATCCATTTCCACAGGGATTGTTCCGGTAGAAAACGTCAAAAATAACAGTTTCCTGTACCGGATTCTTCAAATATCCCTGCATCATGGTCAATTCGTACAGATCAGTTAACAGTGTCAGATTCTGTGTTGTACTCATGATAATTTCCCCTTATATCACGCACCTTCTACTGTGCGTTTTCTTCTGCTTCCTCAGATTCTGCACCGTCTGCAGAACCGTCCGTAGTATCTGCATTTTCATCGGTTTCCTCTGCTGCATCTGTAGTATCTGCTGTCTTCTGCGTAAATACACGCTCAAAGGTCAGTTTCTCCAGTGCCTTATCATTGGTGGTTATCGTTGCGCCTTCCTTCAGAGAATCCACCCATGCTGTATACGCATCCTTCTCTCGCTGGCTTAAAATCACCTGCTTATGACTGTCCGTTGCTTCTCTGTCGAAGGTAGAATCCATACGTACCAGATAATAAGCATTGTCACCTTCAATGATATCTGCATATTCTCCGTCAGACAATGTCTCTGCTGCTGCTTTTACATCTTCATTCAGATTCTCATCATCTGCACCGTAGCTGGTGGTGACGGCACTTAAATCATGATTTTTAGCTGCCGCATCCAGATCACCATCTGAGCCTGCCTCGTCACGGATTTGATTCAGAGTCTCTTTCTTCGCCGCCAGTTCTTCCTCTGTCAGATCTACCGTATCTCCATTCTCATCTGCAGTTCCGTTGGTCGAAGCACGTACGTAGGTAATTGTCTTCTGTGCTGCTTCTTCATCCGTCACATTGGTGTCGATGGTTGCCGCACGATTCTGATATGCTTTATTTTGCAATGCCATCAGTTCCAACACATGAGCAACCGTCTCTTTATCTGCAGACATCGCCTCCAGTGTCTTGCTGTCGTTAGCTGCCAGAAAAGCATCTGCTGCTGTAGCTGCAGCATCCTTGTCCTCATCCGTAAGGGAAATACCCAGATCGTCTGCATGGGCCTCAACCAGATAGTATTCTTCCAGCGTCTGCATTACGGTATCCTTTACAGTCTCACCATAAATACTTCCAGTTCCCATAAGATCCTGGTTCATAAAATCCTCGCCAAAATATCCGCTGTACATAGCCATCTGGGTCTGCTGGTAGCGAAGATAAAAATTCACTTCTCCCAGCGGAATGGATACTCCATCCACATTTGCTGCCTCTGCGGAATTATCTACACTGTTTCCGACGGAGCAACCGGTCAGTGCCATGGTCATCGCGGACATCAGTGCAATGAGGCACACGGTTCTCTTTTTCATATTATATATCCTCCTAAATCCGTGTTTTCCTATGATTATATGCTTTTTCCAGTGTTAAAGCAACTCTTTTAATACTTCCTTCACAATTACAGTGTCCATGACATCCTGATGAAGTTCAATAGAAGCTTTCTCTTTCCATCCCTGATAAATCTCACTGCAATAGGATTCTTTTTCCTGCTCCGTCAGATACTCCTTCCAGTATTCCGTACCGTCTGCATCGTTATCACTGGTATGCTGTACCAGAAACCAGCCCTCCTCGGTTTCCACCGGATCAGAGATTTCTCCCACTTCCAGCGCTCTCGCCGCATCCAGCATCAATGGCTCCTGGCCATCCCCTTCATTGGTATTTCCCATACTGGATTCGATAGGTGTGAGGCCTTCCGCTTCCGCTGATATTTTCAGGCTCCCTGTCTGTCTTGACTCTTCTGCCAAAGAATAAGCCAGTGCCGTACGTCTTGCTACCTCCTCCTCTGAAAATGGCGTGACGGTTCCCTCCTCATCCCTCAGTCCCGTAGTAGAAATCAATACATAACAGATACCTTCCCGATGATAATCTTCCTCTTTTAATTCTGGTTCATAATTCTCTGCAATGACCTCTGCTACTTTCTCTGAAAGACGAGTTTCAGCAAGCTTTTCTTTTACAAAATTCTCGTCCGCACCGGCAAATTCCAACAGCTTTTCATGATAATTTTCCATGAAATCTTTTGCCCGTGCCAGGATCTCCGTCTCATCCGCATCGGTAAGTGCCGCACCATATTCTTCCGCATGTTGGTTCATCAGATGAATCTGCACAATGGTATCCAGCACCTGCTCTTTCAGATTGTCTGCAAGGGTTGTTCCATCATCGGACACTTCCTGGCTCCACATGTCATCCCCGGCTTCTTCCAGATCATCCTTTTCCCAGATCATCTGATTCATCCGAATATAAAAATTCCACTCCCTGAGGCTGATCTCTTCTCCATTGATGGTAAATGCCGTCTGTTCCGTGTTATTTTCGGTGGCGGATGCCGATCCGCAGCCGCCCAGAAAAAGTGTCATACCTATAAATGCTGCAATCAGTCTTTTCATTTGGCCTCCTGTTCCTTCAGCAGTTCCATTTCCGCGAGTACCTCACCAGTGATTTCCAACAGGGAACCGGAAAATCTCCGTCTGCCGCCTTTTAACTGGCAGACAAACTGGGGCGGGTCTGTTTTGCGGAAGGTCATGTTGCCGCCCATACGTTCCAAAAGCTCTGGAATCCGTTCCACACGGATCTTTGCTTTTTCATACATGGTCAGAGTCACGCGGTCAGGGCGGGTCTGCACTTCCTTAATATAAAGGCTGTGAGCTCTCCCCCGAAGAAGAGTAATCGCCAGAAGATTCATAACCGCAGTCGGTGGTTCTCCGAAACGATCAATCAGCTCTTCCAGCATATCATCCTTTTCTTCTTCCCCTTCAATGGCCGCGATCCGCCTGTAAATATCCAGCTTCAGCGCTTCATTTTTAATGTAAGAATCAGGAATAAATGCATCGATCTGAATATCCGCTACCGTCTCGAAATCGTCCTCATCCACAGCCTTATTGCCCTTTAACCTCAGAACTGCTTCATTTAACATTTTACAATATAGATTATAACCTACTGCCTGCATGTGTCCATGCTGCCGCTGACCCAGAAGTGTGCCGACGCCGCGAATCTCCATGTCACGCATGGCAATCTTGAAGCCACTTCCCAAATCAGAATATTCTCTGATGGCATGAAGACGCTTTTCTGCCACCTCTTTGAGCATCTTGTCTCTCTTATACATGAGAAATGCATAGGCTGTCCGGTTAGAACGGCCCACACGGCCTCTCAGCTGATACAACTGAGAAAGTCCCATGTTATCTGCATCGTGGATAATAATGGTATTTACATTGGAAATATCCATCCCGGTCTCGATGATGGTCGTCGCCACCAACACATCAATCTCTCCCTGAATGAAATCATACATAATCCGCTCCAGCTCATGTTCCTTCATCTGGCCGTGGGCAAACGCCACATTTGCCTCTGGTACCAGCGCCTGGATTCTGGCTGCAGTTTCTGCTATTGTTTCTACCCGGTTATAGACATAATATACCTGTCCTTCCCTGGCCAGCTCTCGGTGAATGGCTGCCCGTACCATCTCTTCATCATATTCACAAACATAGGTCTGGATGGGCATACGGTCCATGGGCGGTTCTTCCAGCACACTCATATCCCGAATTCCCGCAAGGCTCATGTGAAGGGTGCGGGGAATGGGCGTCGCTGTCAGGGTCAGTACATCGATATTGGTACGAAGCTTCTTGATCTTCTCCTTATCTGCTACACCGAATCGCTGTTCCTCGTCGATAATCAGAAGTCCCAGATCCTTGTATTCCACATCTTTGGAAAGCACCCGGTGGGTTCCAATGACAATGTCCACCAGACCCTTTTTCAAATCCTCTATGGTCTTCTTCTGTTGGGCTGGAGTCCGAAAACGGCAGAGAAGATCTACCCGCACCGGGAATTCCTTCATACGCTGAACAAAGGTATTATAATGCTGTTGGGCCAGAATAGTCGTTGGTACCAGATATACCACCTGGCGGCTTTCCTGCACTGCTTTGAACGCTGTACGAATTGCCACTTCCGTTTTTCCATAGCCTACGTCGCCGCAGACCAGACGGTCCATGATTTTCTCACTTTCCATATCATTTTTCGCATCCTGAATGGCACGCTGCTGATCTTCTGTCTCCTCATAAGGGAACAGTTCTTCAAACTCCCGCTGCCACACGGTATCCGGACCGTATACATAACCCTTCTCTGCCTGACGTGCCGCATAAAGTTCCACCAGATCTTTTGCAACTTCCTGTACAGCACCTTTTACTTTTGTCCGGGTCTTCTTCCAGTCTGCACCTCCAAGAATATTAAGTCTCGGTGTCTTATTCGCCTCGGAGCTGCTGTATTTCTGGATGGCATCCAGCTGGGTTGCCAGTATATAAAGGAAGGAACCCTTACTGTACTCGATTTTCATATAGTCCTTTACCGTGTGATCAACCTCGATTTTCTCGATACCGCGGTAAATGCCGAGACCATGATTTTCATGGACTACATAATCACCAACAGAAAGATCCGTAAAGCTTGCAATCTTTCGTCCTTCATAGGCCCGACGTTTTTTTCGGGCTTTTTTCTTTTCCTGACCAAAGACATCCGTCTCAGAAATCACGGCAAACCGAATGAGGGGATACTCGTATCCCCTCTTTACATTTCCATGGACTACCATGATCTCACCAGGCTGTACTACCCGCTCCGGATCCTCACTGTAAAATCCATTCAGATCTTCCTTTAAGAGGTCTTCTGCCAGTCGGCGCCCTCTGGTCCGGGATGCACAGAGCAGAATCACCCGGTACTTTTCCTTCTTCCAGCGTTTTAAGTCCTTGACCAGAAGTTCAAAATGATTGTTATAGGGTTGGACAGAACGGGTATCCATGCTGAACCGGTTATGAAATTCCAGCCGTCTTTCCGGCGTTTCCAATGTTCCCAATGCTGCTCCCCGCACATGATTGAGCCGGTGAATCATTTCTGCACAGGTGAAGATCTCTTTGGGCTGATTCTTGGGAATCTCGCCTTTTTCCATGCGGTTTTCATAATTTTGCAGATACTCTTTTTCTACAGTTTCGCCCCGCTCCAGCAGGCGGCCTCCCTCATCCAGAAAGACAAGAGAAGGAAAAAATTTCACATAATCAAGGAGGCTCACACCCTCGCAGTGTTGTTCCTCCGGGTTCAGCTCTGCCGCCGGATAGAGAGTCAGTTCATCCAGATTTTCCAGCGAGCGCTGGCTCTCCGCATCAAAGCTTCGGATAGAATCTACCTCGTCGTCCCACAGCTCCACGCGAACCGGGTACTCTTCTGTCAACGGATAAATATCAATGATGCCGCCGCGGATAGCAAACTGTCCCGGCATCTCCACTTGTCCGACCCGTTCATATCCCATACGAACCAGACGCAGTTTTACCGCTTCCGTCTCCAGTATACTGCCAACACCGATGTTCATGACAAAGCTTCTTAATTTTTCCAGTGGAAGCAACGGATCCATACAGCCATCCAGGGTCGTGACGATGACCGCCTCACCTTTTTCCAGCAGGCGGCTCACTGCCATCACCCGCTGCCGCAGCAATTCATTTCCCTGAATATCCGCATGAAAGAAAAGGAAATCCTTCGCCGGATAATAAAAGACCTCTTCTTTCAGTGTCTGATATTCCTCAAAAATTTCCTTTGCTTTTAACTCGCTGTAGGTAAGGATCAGCTTCACCGGGTAATCCCGGCCAAGTCCGTACATCAGATGGGTTTTCTGGGAATCCACGCAGCCGGTAATCAACTGCAGCCCTCCCTCTTTCTTCATCGCCTCCCTGATCTGATCGAAGGCTTCCATCTGAAGCAGCGGTTCATAAAATGTGTTCATGAAATCCCCCTAATTACCTATTAAAATCGTTCATTGCTTTCTCCGGTCCGTCGGTCAGCATAACTGCAGCTGCCTCCACGGCCCGCTCCCAGGATTCTTTCACCAGCACTTCGTCTTCCTTCGAAAATCCGCTCAGTACATAGTCTGCCAGATCCCATCCTTCCGGCTTCTCTCCCACACCCACACGGATCCGCGGGAATACCTGAGTCCCCAGATGCTGAATGATATTTTTAATGCCGTTGTGTCCTCCTGCACTTCCTTTTTTTCGAATCCGCAAATGACCAGGGGGCAGAGAAATATCATCATAAATAACAATGAGTTCCGTCTCCGGGTCAATTTTATAAAAATCTACTGCATCCCGGATGCTCTCCCCGCTCAAGTTCATAAAGGTCTGGGGCTTTAAAAGAAGCACCTTCACCCCCTCAATGATGCCGGTTCCGCAGATAGCTTTGTGCTTTTTCTGGTTCATTTCTATATGATATTTATCGGCCAGCAGATCAATGACCTGAAAGCCCATATTATGTTTGGTCTTCTCGTATTTTCCGCCTGGATTTCCCAGACCTGCAATAATATACATGATTCACTCCTCAGTTTTTCCTTATTATCCTTCGATCATTCCTGAAATCACATCCCTGGAAAGATCCTCTCCAATGACGATCAACACCTGCTGCCCCGCCGTCACCGGACCAACCGTCATACTGTGGGGAGTAGCATTTAACTCCATCCACTGTTCCTCCTGCTGCCAGAATCCTTTTACTCGAAGAACTTCTCCCGCTTCTGTCGATGCAAATAGCTGCTCCACGATTTTTTTAAGCTTTTTTTCATCCATCTGTAAGTTCAAAAAACTCAGAGAAGAAAATACTGCCTCCTTCTGAAATCCCAGTTTTGCAAAGTCTGCCATCACATAGCCGGAGTTTTTGATCTGCTCAAAATCCGCATCCGTCAAGCAATCCCAGTCTTTGTTTATGATCTCCTGTCCAAACCGGCGGCTGCATTTTACCAGTTCCATGGAGCGGTTGATATGAGCAACTGTCTCTTTCTGCTGTGTCTCAGATACCAGCTGGCTTCTGCTCAGGATCACACAGCCTGCATCTGCCACTTCCGATGCCAGTAAATATTCCTCGTCTCTGGAAAGTCCCGATTCCAGTCCTGCATCCACCACCGCAATGACGCTGCCGATTTCATACCACTGATCCAGTGGTTCCTCCCGAAGCGCATCAAAGAACTCGTCCACATCAAAGATGCCGGACGGTTCCACTAAGACACGGTCATAACCGCACATTCCCATGGCAATGAGTTTTGTCTTAAATCTTCTCCGGTGGCAGTCTGCATCACATCCGCCGGAAACCATCTCAAGCTCACAATGGTCTCCTTCCAGATCCTTTAACATCATCATATCCACATTCACTGCGCCAAAATCATTTTCCAGAATTCCGATATTCTGGCCCTGATCCAGAAGATAGCGGGCATATTTTTTCAAGAAAGTGGTTTTACCGGCTCCTAAGAATCCGGTAATCAGATCAATCTTTATCATGGCTGTTCCTCTTCCTGCTTATGCATCAGACCTGGAGTAAGCATTCTTCATTTGATTGCTCAATTCATAGAGTACTTTATTCAGCGTGGACGCTGTCTCTTTTTTAAGCATCTCCGCAATCTTCTGATTTGCCTCTGCCTTCAGCTGCATCTGTTTTGCCGGATCCTGCTCCTGCTCAAGCAGTTCGTCATATTCGTTAACCAGCGCGTGGCCTTTTGCCATGACGTTCTCCTGATACCGCTCAATATGGAAAATGGAAGTGCGGTAAGACGCATCTGCCATGGCCGCAATCATTCGGCTGCACCAGTAAAGGTTATCAGTGGAAACCTCTGCCGTCGTATTGGACAGATAATCCGGCGTCTCCTCCACATCTGCATAGAAGGGTGCCAGTACATTAAATGCATTGGAGGCAAATGCCACCCACTCGATGGTGCTGTGATATTTCTTCTGATCCGGACGCATCTGAATGACAGACACAAAGTCGTTCCTGTTAATACCGATAGAACGGTAAGCGCCCTTCATGGTTTTGTCGCCATAAGGGGCATAGGGATCATAGGGAGTTCCCTGAAAATGAGAAGACAGCACGTATTTTACGTCCTCCACGGTAATTTTCTTCTCCGGCACCATGCACCAGGGCAGATCGTCAGATACCGGTGTATACTCTGCATCCGGACCGTCCCAGTTCCAGGTCGTCGGATTCAGATAACGCTCCATGAACCAGGCACGGGGTGTATTGTAAACATGGTCTGCATCATCATGGCTTCCAAAGGCGTCTCTCGGATTGAGCATGCCATCCTGGGACAGATCCAGATGGTATTTCCGGATAAATTCTCTCATGTCTGCGGAACACAGATGCTCCTTCTGCGCACCGAAGGCATCCTCCAGATCGAAAGCATCAATGCCCAGCTGGTTCGGCATCACCACATACACCTCATCCGGCACTTTTCTCGCAATCCAGTGATGTCCTCCAATGGTCTCCAGCCACCAGATTTCGTCCTGATCCTGGAACGCAATGCCGTTCATTTCATAAGTTCCATACTGCTCCAGCAGACTTCCCAGACGCTGCACACCTTCCCGTGCGCTGTGAATGTAGGGAAGTACCAGATATACAATATCTTCCTCTCCGATGCCGCCTTCTACCAGCGGATCTGCTCCCAGCACCCTTGGATTGGATGTAATGGTCTCTGTGGCGGTCATTCCTACATGGGCTTCATTGACACCGCTGGCTGCCCAGATGCCTTCTCCTTCCAACGCATTAGGCATGGAAGTGTATCGCATAGGATGTTCCGGCAGCGGAATCTCCACATGGGAAATCTCAGACTTATAATTTTTCTGCTGCTCCTCCGGATGAGCCACCACAAATTTCTTCGGTGTAAATCTTCCGGAGCAGGAATCGTCATTTCTCGCAATCATGGTAGAGCCATCATAAGAGGCATTTTTTCCAACTAATATAGTAGTACAAGGCATAGTTTCTGCCCTCCTTTTCTTCTTATGCTCCTATCATACAACATTTTTCCATTTCCGGCACCTGTTGTTTTTCTACAGATTTGTTTTCTGCGGAAGATCTGCCTCGAAGATCAAAGGTCTCCTGTGGGAAGGCGATGGTTTCCTGCTCCTTTACAAACGTGTAGAATCCGGGCATTTCACATGGCCGCGGTCATCCGATGATCTCAGATCCATGTCTGCAGAACAGTTCCACTGGCCGATGTCGTGTCCGTCTCCGTACGGACATTTCTCAATTCAAGAGAGCGCCGCAGGCGGTCTTTCCTATAAAGTGAAAAAAGCACCAACCATTTCTGATTGATGCTTTCAAATTATTTTGTACCACTTGTGTATCATCATCCGGAATATATAGAACAAGATAATTGTCTACTGGCGCTACACGTAGCCCTCGACTTTTCCATGGTTCCAATTCATATTGTCGATATCTCGACCACCGTAGAATATTCGTACTACTGTAACTGTCCTTTTCTCGTCATCAACCAGATAATACACAATAAAGTTGTCTACCGGAAGCTGATGCATTTTCATCGAATGCCAAGGCTCCCAGTCAACTAACGCATAGCGAGCTGGCATGAAATCCAATGAACGAACCTCTTTTCGGATACGGCTCAGCTGAGCAGAAGCAGTCTCCGGAACAAGGAGTTCATTCGCAATGTAGGAATAGATTTCACGTAAGTCATCAAGTGCATCTACAGAATAGCCAACTTTATAGCTATCTGTCATATGCCAAACTCCTTTGCAAGTGCCGCATCGACTTCATCCGCAGAATATACCTTTCCTGCTTTGATGGAATCAACACCCTTCTGGAGTTCTGCATCAAGCTCTTCTCTGGTCATTGCGCCAACAGCTAATGGCTTAGAAGAAGGAAGTTTCAGTTCAAACGGCATACCCTTCTTCAGTACAATTTGACTATAAAGCATCTGAATTGCACTGGATGGAGAAATGCCAAGCTGAGAAAGAATACTCTCAGCATTATCCTTGAGATTGGTATCTATTCTTGCATAAACAGCGGATGTATTTGCCATAGTATCGCCTCCTTTTTCTTTATTATATTCGCTTTTGCTTGCGATCGCAAGCATTTGCATAGATTATTTTATGACGAAACTTTGAATTTTATACGCCATTTGCGGCAGAAAGGAATATTTATGGGATTTTTATCAGGACTGTTTCACTCAAAAGGCAAGCCCACCAACAGCACCAATGACAGTGCCTATCGCTTCCTCTTTGGTGGAAGCAACTCCGGCAAAGCCGTCAATGAAAGAAGCGCCATGCAGATGACTGCAGTCTATGCCTGCGTCAGGATTGCATTATACTCCGACACTTGAATCAAATACTTAAAAGTTCTATTACCAAAACATAATAATCTTTTTCACATAACGTTATATATTTATTATTTTTTGTATTATATATTTTACATTTTGTTTGATATATCATATAATACATATAGAAAGGAGGTTATATAAATGAAAAATATGCGTCTTAAATTAGCGCGCGTTGAGATGAATCTTTCTCAAGAAGAACTGGCTGCCAAAGTTAATGTTACACGCCCTACTATCAACTTACTAGAAGGCGGAAAGTTTAATCCCAGTCTTCAGCTTTGTATTCGGATATGTAAAGTACTTAACAAAACATTAAACGATTTATTTTGGGAGGAGGACAACTTATGAAAACCACCATTCACTGTGATGAAAGGATCACAAATATTCGGAACACAATTTACGTTAAACTTTTTTGGGGTATAATTATATTAGATAATCTTACTAATCTACTAGATTATTTTTTTCAAACAAGCTTAAACGGTTGGGTTATTTCATTAGCGCCTTGTGCGTTAATCATTTGGATGTCAATAAAAGGAGTTCTTTTTAATGGAACCCAACATTTTCCACACTGGTGTTGGCTATTTGCACTATGCTATTCTAGTTTAAATAGTATTACCATTTTTGTTATGAGTTCCCAAATTGATACTTTTTTCTATCTTGAACTAATTAATCAAAGAATTATAGTCTCCTTAATATTTCTAACTGTTTATTTCCTTGTAACATTGTTATTTTTTTACATTTCTTATCGTATTGCTCTAAGAAAAATTAATAAACTTTCTACTGACATCTAATTATGTAAAATTAAATGATTATCAATCCCACATTCTTCTTTTAATAAAGCGATAAGGTTTCCCCTTATCGCTTTACATTGAAATTAATAATAAGAGTGCTGCTTAATGCTTATTTTCTATAACACAGTTTTAAACTTTTTAATTATCCAATTCTACGACATGCAGCTCCACAATATTCTGTTATGATTTACACATACAAGAACTTTAGAAAAAGCACTGGGGGGAATAAAGCATTGAAGTGTAAATTATCAATTCAGGAAAAACTAAAAGATTTAAGAATAGAAAAAGGCCTGTCTCTGCAAGAATTGTCAGAGCAGACCGGAATATCCAGAGCATCACTGGGAAATTATGAAACAGATAATTACAAAGAAATCTCTCACAAGGCCATCATCACACTTGCGGATTTTTATGGAGTAACATCAGACTATCTTCTGGGACTTACTGAAAATAGAGAACAACATCTATTTCCTATAGATGAACTTGGACTGGATGATGAAACTGTAGATTTACTAAAAAGTGGGAAGCTTAATGTCAGATTGATTTGTGAAATGATTAAGCACCCGGATTTTATAAATTTTCTTTCGGACATGGAAATCTACGTTGATAATCTTGCCGGAATGCAATTTCGAAACATCAACAAAATGATTGAACAGACAAGAGTTCGGCTTCAAAATAAAGGCATTTCCGATGAAGACCATTACATGAAAACTTTAGAAGCTGCAACTATATCTGAAGACAACTACTTTAACAATCTCCTTGGAAATGACGTAGTAAAAATTGCAAAAGATATAAGAGATGCACATAGCAAAGACGCAGAAACCGGTGAAGCTACTACGCCTGTTGACGATATACTTGACTCATTTGAGGAATTAAAAACTGCAGACAATGCCACTCAGGCTCAAATGGTTATGTACAGCAAACTTTTCAAAATCAATTTTACCAAAATGGATCCATACGAGTTCAAGACCTTTACAGACATTTTGCAACGCTACTCAGACCTCTGCAAACCAGTTAAGGAAAATGGACGTGGCAAGAAGAAAAAGTAATGCTATCAACACTATTGACTAGTAAAGCTTATCTCAACCTTGGCTCCACTAGTCTCATTGGAATTAGCAAGAACAATCTTTCCTCCGTGCTCCTCAGCTACTTTTTTCGCAAAGAACAATCCTATGCCATAATGAGAGCCGCCGGTTCTGCTAGAATCATCCATGAAAAATTGCTCTGTGCCATGGGCAAGCCCTTCAGGCGTAGTCATTGCTTTAGTCCTTTCATCTAATCTGTCAGATAGTTAGTAATTTACGTTCTTTATTCGATATTCTGAAGCTTACGATTTTTCTTAACAACATCCATAAAGAGCTCTTCAAGATTCTGTCCCGGAAGAAGCTTACCTTCATATCCAAGTACTCCGTCTGAGATTATTCCGATATAATCAGCACACATCTGAACCTCTGAGAGAATATGGCTTGACAAAATCACGGTAATTCCCTGCTCAGGGAAGGTTTTTATAAGTTCTCTAAGCTCTTCAATTCCGATTGGGTCAAGTCCGTTTGTAGGCTCATCCAGAATAAGGAGCTTGGGATTTGCAAGAAGTGCAAGTGCGATTCCAAGTCTTTGCTTCATTCCCAGCGAAAACTGACCAGCCTTCTTTTTTCCTGTATTTGTAAGTGAAACTGTTTTTAAAACTTCATCGATTCGGCTCTTTGCCACCCCAAGAAGAATAGCTCTTACTTCAAGATTCTCTCTTGCTGTAAGATTTTCATAGATTGGAGGATTTTCGATGAGTGCTCCAATCTCTTCAAGAATTGCTCTGCTCCATGGCTTTCCGTCATAGATTATCTCACCATCTGTAGGCTTCATGATTCCGGTTATCATCTTTAGTGTTGTCGACTTTCCTGCTCCGTTTGGTCCAAGGAGGCCATATACACAACCCTTTGGTATATTCAGCGATACTTTATTTACCGCCTTCTGATCTTTAAATGTCTTACAAAGTTCGTTAGTTTTAAGCATCATTTCCATTATTTTTCCCTTTCCTTTACCTATATATAAATTTGTTTTTTATTTTGTTGCCATAGATATTTTTCAATCTGAAAACAGATTACAAAGAAAAAATAAAGATTTGATGAAGATTATTAGAAAAGCTTTCATATATCCATAAATAATTTGTCGCAAAAAATTAGAGGCACTCTATAAAAGAATGCCTCTTTTTATCATATCATCTTAAAATACTTAAGTGCTTCTGTGATAGCTTTCTCCTTTTCCGGAGTTGTACCCGGTCGTCTACTATTCTCTGATTTTGGCCTATTGTAATTCTCTCTTTCTATAATTCCATACTTCTGTTTCACCTGTGCAATGTTCAGGTTTGTTACATGGAATCCGTAGTGCTCCTGCACCCATTCCTCGATTTCTTTGTATGTAGCCTTCGTCTCAGCACTTGTCGCATCAATCTCATCCAGATTAATCTCAATCTCGATATGATCATCCGGTTTTTGTTGGGACAGAAGAACTACCGTCTCGACTGTTGTTTCAGTTTCCAAGGGAAGTTCTTTCACTTCCTCGCCATCAATAGGCACAGGGAAATTGAATACAATCTTCTTTATCCAGCTTCCGTCTTTTCTCTTTTCCGGGAACATCTC
>JAGTTP010000001.1:0-1120814 GCA_018223365.1 Clostridiaceae bacterium Marseille-Q4145 | reverse complement strand
CTACCGTCTCGACTGTTGTTTCAGTTTCCAAGGGAAGTTCTTTCACTTCCTCGCCATCAATAGGCACAGGGAAATTGAATACAATCTTCTTTATCCAGCTTCCGTCTTTTCTCTTTTCCGGGAACATCTCAATTCGCTCGATAAAGGCTTTCATAAACTCTTTCTGTTCTGCTTCCGTTGCGGAATGGTAGACTTCATCAAATGCCAGTAAGAGCCGATAAATGTTATCGCCGGAGATTTTCTCCTGCTGGATGCTGCGTATCTGACTTTGCAATTCGCCAATCTGAACTTCGATTTCCTCTATCGTATCATACTGTTCATCATATCGGCGCTGCAAATCCAAAATTTTTCTGTCATAGTGGGCATCGTTGATGTCCAAGGTATCCATCTGACGCTCCAAGCGGCTTTTCGTTCCAAAGGCTTGCTTTAGCTGTCCTTGCAGAACGGCGATCTGCTTTTCCATATCCTCTGTATCAACCGCCGTTCCGATTTTCGCTTGAATTGCTTCTTCAAATCGGGGATTATTGACCATAGCGGAAATGATCTTTGCCACAAATTTATTGATTTCCGTCTGCTCGATATTGAGCCGGAAGCTACACTCATGCCCTGTGGGTGTAACCGTATTTTTGCAGTAGTAATAATACCGTGTTTTCTTGTCCTTGCTGTGTGCCTTGGCGATATTGCCGTACATACTCTTGCCGCAGCATGGGCATTTCAAGATACCGGACAGGATGTGTGCGTGGTCTGGATTGTTGACCTTTTCCCGCTTAAAGGAATTGATCTTGCGCTTTTCCTGTGCCAGATACCAATCCTCTTCAGAAATGATAGCTTCGTGCTGTCCTTCATAAACCGGAAACTCCAACTGCTCAACCACGTGCATCTCGTTTCTTGTACCCTGTTTCTTTTCAGTTCTTCGTCTGCCGTAAGCAATCTTTCCCATATAAACAGGATTGTACAATACATTTTTCACAAAATCTCTTGAAAATCCCGGAATGGTATTATTCTGTCTTAGTTTCTTAGTATAACCATTGCGGTTCAGATATTTTGCAACTCCTGCAACACCCTCATTAGTGTGAATGTAGCGGTCATAAATGACACGAATTACTTCCACTTCATCCTCTGCAATGACAAGGTTTCCGTTTTCCAGTTTGTATCCATAGGGAGCGAAACCGCCGTTCCATTTGCCTTCACGAGCCTTTTGCTCCCGTCCTGCCATTGTCTGTGTGCGGATATTTTCTCGCTCAATCTCTGCCACCGCAGACAGCACAGAGATCATCAGCTTTCCGGCATCCTTGGAGCTGTCGATGCCATCCTCCACGCAGATCAGATTAACACCGAAATCCTGCATGAGCTGCAAAGAGTTCAGAACATCCGCCGCATTTCTGCCAAATCGGGACAGCTTAAAGACCAGCACATAAGAAACATCATCTTTGCCGTCCTGGATATCGTTCAGCATCCGTTGGAAGTCCTGCCGCCCTTGGATGTTCTTGCCGGAAAAGCCTTCGTCAGAATACTCCCCGGCAATAATCATATCCTCGTATGCCGCATACTTCCGCAGCTTGTCACGCTGGGCATCCAAACTGTACCCGTCAACCTGCATAGAGGTGGACACTCTTGTATAAAGATAGCATTTAAGTTGTTTCTTTTTCAGAATCTCCACCTCCCTCATTCATTTCTTTTACCACAAGTCCTTCGTTGCGGATATAATACTCCAAAAGCCACAGCACATAATCCGGTGCATGGCGGTTGTCCAATTCCCACTCGGTCATAGTCCGATAAGGGATATGGACGAGCTTGCAAAAATCTTTCCGGTTCAGTCCTGTGCTTTCACGCAACTTAATAATTCTGTTTTTACAATCCATCCGTCTTTTCTCCATAAAAGCAAAAAGTACACGTTGCGTAATCATTATAGCATAGCCGCAACGAATACGCAACGTGTACATTGCAAATTTTACGCAGCCTTATCCGTCAGAAGCTGCGCTTGATTACTTTCCTCGGAATGCTCCACTCCCTGCGGTGCGTCCTGTTCCAATTTATCCAAAACCTGATGTCCATATTTCTGGAGCATCTGGCTCATAACATCCACACAGCGGTCAAATGCCGCATTATATTTCGCTTCCTCATAATATTTCTTCAATAGGCGATTCCTCCATCAAAGTTCCATATCCTGTCCACGCTTCCGGGCAGGGTGTTCGTGTTCCTGTGTTTGCTTTCCTCTGATGAGGATAGAATTGATAAAAGCCCGAACCTTTTCGGATGCGATTTCCAGTGCATCCAGAAAGGGTTGGGCTTTCTTTTTCAGCTCTTGATATTGTTCATGCAGTGCATCGTACCGCTGCTTCCATGTTTTTGCACTTTTCTCCGCTTGCTCGAATTTCTGCTTGTACTTGATCTTCTCTGCCTTTTCCGCAAAGCTACTGACAGCATAATCTTTGAGTGTGCGGCATTCATCCGGTGTCAGTGTGATATTGTTTCCGAATGTGGCTTTTTTGCCCATTACTTCAATGTCCTGCACTGTCAGCGCAATGGTCTTTGCCGCCTTGGTTTCCTTTTGCAAAGATTCCAGTTTCTTTTTCTGTTTTGCTGTGGCAGCTTTGGCATCCTCCAAATTCTGTTCTGCCTGTGCCACCTGCCCGGTCACAGCTTCCAGCCGCTGCTGTTCTGCCTGCACCTTGAACTGGGTCACAGTCAGATGTTCCTCGGTGCTTCCACGTTCTCCACGCTCCAGATCGGTATATCCGGCAACTCGCATGAAATGAAAAAAGTCATCCTGCAACACACTGTAGGATGACCTCAAAATCTTTTTTCCTCTTGCGTTCAACATTGGATTACCGTCCTCGTCAAGCACCGGCTTGGACTCCCATTTCTTACTGCGGCTGACCTGTGTGATGACCTCCTTAACGGTTCCCCGGAGGGCTTCATCCTTGCATCGCTTCGACCAAAGTATCTGCTTTTCCACCACCGGGATATAAACCACATGAAGGTGGTAGTGGTACACATCTTCGCCCAAAGCTTCGGACATTGCTCGGTTGCGCTCATCGGCGTGCATCACAGCGGAGAGGATATACTGCTCACCACCTACGATCTCCGCAGCGGCTTTATAGGCATCGGCATAAAATTGTTTTGCAAATTCATAGCCGCCGCGGTTGTAGAAGTAAGCGGAGTTCACATCGAAAACCAGCTCGCCGTATTTGACGGCATCGGGTTTCAGACCTCTGGTGGAGATCACGCCATCCTGTTCCATCTGCTCAAACATTTTTACATAATCGTCCGTGGGTGCTTTGAAATGGACGTTCAGAGAAGTGCGTTCCGGCACGATGTCCTGATTGCTGTAGCTGTCCTTTTCACGCTCATTGTGTTCCTGTACCTTCGCCACATCCGCAGGCGTTTCCAAGTCCTGATTCCGGGCTACGGTACGATCTATTCCATCATTTCTTGCCATTGAATTTTTGCCCTTTCTTTGGGATTTGCAGACAGCGGGGAGCTACGGAGAGGCACTTTTTCAAAGTGTAATAACCCACTATGACACTTTCATCCATACTGGCTGCAAAGTGCCGTGGGCTCTCCGAGGGCTCTCCCGAGGGGGAATGCGGTCACTGCGGTGACCTCTGCTGACCAAGGCGAAAATGTCTGCGCCTTTTCCTATGGTCAGCCCCGTCTGCATGAAGCTGTTCTGTGTCAACTTCCTCTTGCAGCCGGTGTCCACAGACACTTTTTCAAAAGCCTGTGAACATAGAAACAGCCCGAACGAGAGGATGTATGCTGTTTCTATAACGAGCGTTTCACGCTCTTTTGCTGCGTACATACGTACCAGCAATGGGATTTACTCGACCTGCCGCCATTCCTCCGGAATGTCCTCCGGTACGTACGTACACGGCGAATCTCCGTAAAACCCATTTATATGAGGTCTTGCCACAGCTTCCACACCCATAAATCCCCACACCCGCCGTCCGGCAGAGTTGGTGATGTTGTTGCAATGTTCCAGATTGAATCTCCCGGCATTGGCAATCATGGCGTCGCTGAAGCTGCGGGCTTTCAGCGGTGCAAGGGAATTTTCTTCGCACCACATCCGGTAGATTTCATAGAAATCCTTGGAGCTGATGGACGCATCCGCTTTACGCTGGATGTATCCCTCGGAATCCATGAAATCAAAGATATTGTTGTTGTCACGCTTGACCGCTTCCCGGTTTTCCCGGATACGGTCACTCTCCGTAAACTTAAAGTTGTTGGCAACAAGCCGCTGTAAGCCTTCAAATGCCCACAGGAAGATACCCTCGGCTTCAGCTTTCATCTTCTCTGCAAGGTCAGGATCATCGGCTCTGTCCATGGGCTTTTCTTTGGTGGTCAGCACAAGTTGTCTGCGGTAAAAACCGTCGCTGCGGTCATACAAAGCTTGCAGATCGCCGTTGCTGAATGCAAGCAGCCGAGCAAACATCCAGCCCTGATAACTCTGCTTGCCCTTGCGTTCCAAGTCCATTTTGCCCTGTGCAGTCACGATGGATTTTACATAGTTGGTCTGGCGCAGAGCTTCCATCCGCATATCATCATCCACGCACAGCAGGATGTGTTCCAGATCAGCACGGGCGAAGCGGTTTTCGGAAATTTTTCCGATGCTGCCGTCTTTCATATTCGTGCCGAATATAGCGGACAGCACCGCACCGATTTGGGATTTGCCCTCGCCGCCGTTGCCTTTAATCACCATCATGCGCTGCCCCTTGTTGGAAGGAATCAGACAGTAGCCGATAAACTCCTGCAAAGTGGGGATGTCCTCCGCATGGAGCAGCCCATCCAGAAATTTTAGCCAGGTCGCAGGTGTAGGTGCATGAGGATTGTAAACAACAGGCAGACGGTTTCGCACGATAGTCGGTCTGCCCTCGGTAAATGTGCCGTTCAGCAGTAGCGTACCGTTGGACAAATGAATCCGATCCTGCTCCGGTGGAAAGTCCGGCACTTGCGCTTCCAGTTTCAGCACTTCCAGAATGTTGGTGATCTTCCGGGGGATATTGTTTACGGCACAGAATTTCAGCTTGTCGTAAATCTCCCCACGCAGAGGGAGATCGTCCGTCACTCGACCATTGGGCGTGAAAAAAGCTCCGTTTGCGAAGATGATTCTGCGCTCCTGCAGAAATTCTTCACAAAACAGAGCTTCGTTGATGTTCTGCCCGTCAAACCAGACAGGCAAATTCATATCAGGCGTTTTCCGGTTCTTCGCCATGGTGCGCCACCTCCTTTTTCTTTCGTGTGATGTACTCTTGCAGAAAAGCAATTTTGCCGTCCTGCATCAGCTTGTCCACCAATGCCACCCGTTCTTCCAGATCACCCACCGTCAGCACATCTGCCATATATTCGATATAGCAGTGCATCTGGCAGGCTTCCACAAAACGGTCATCCAGAGCATCTTCCGGTGTCTTGGGTGCGTATCGTACTTTCCAATCTTCCAGCAGATGCAGATAATCCGTCAGCACCCGGAAACACAGCATTTCATCCTCCCGTAACTGACGGATATAGGGACGCTTCGGCTTGACCATAGCTGCGGCAGTGGGCGGTTTTGGGTCAAGTTCAAAGTCCGCAGCCAGCTTTTGCGCTGCTTCATAACTGCTCAGATCGAACAGCCTTGCCACAAGGTCGATTACGTCCCCCTTGGCTCCGCAGCCGAAGCAGAAAAAATAGTCCTCATTCAGCTTCAAGCTCGGATGCCTGTCGTTGTGGAACGGGCAGCAAGCCATGCCGTTGTGGCTCACTTTCAGCCCGTAGTGTTCGGCGGCTTGCTTGACGCTGATTGCCGCCTTGATGGTTTCATAGATTGTCATAGAAAACCCTCCGTTCATAATATTCTGGAAAGCACGAAGCACCCGCCGTGATTGGCAGGTGCTTCGCTCCTTCTATTATGGTTATGACGGATTTTTCAAAAAACAGGCTAATGACAGGACAATCCTGTTTCAAAAAACAGGACAACTTATCTGAGGACGTAGATTTCTTTACATTTACATGATATAATTAGAAAAATGAAAAAACAGGACAGGAGGGCAAGCATGAATCAAGAATTGATGACATTGGATTTCTGGCAGGATACGGTCATATATGAGAGCAAAACATTTCCTGTCGGTACGCTTGCCTGTGATGCACTGAATGTTCCTGTGAATACCATTGCAAAAATAAACGAGCAATGCGAGAAAATCAATCTGCTGCTTGGAATATTAAACGCCGGACAGGATGCTTCTGCACTCTGTCCTATTGCAAAGGAAGCTGCTCTGACGATGCTTGATATTCTCAGTCAAACACCGCCGTTCTCCTATATGAATATCTCAAAGCACAGAGAACGAATTGAAAAAGTCTTTACTGTGGACAATGCGCTGAAATATGTGGAGTTTGCCATAAAAGCCGCAACCGACTCCTTGCAGTTTGAAGAAGTTCCGAGATATACGGATGCGATGATGCTCCAACGCTATACCGCTGTATTCGGGCATCTGGCATACTCTCTTGGGGAATACCAAACCGCAATGCTTGATTTTGCGGAAAAATCAGACGGCAACGAAGCAGACCGCACCGCAGAGGGATTCGCTAAAATGTTCGGCAGCTATTTCCCTCCGGAGTTTTCTATCACAGAGGGCAATGCCTGGATGTCTGTTGCGAACAACTCTGTTCAGTATGTGGCAACCATCTGTCCCGGCGAGGATATGGCAAAGCTGGTCAAACGGATGCACTATGTATCCTTTGTGGGGATGTTCCGGTCTGATCTCTTTGAGGGTTTATGTGTCGGTCATGCCCCGAAGAAATGCAAAATCTGCGGCAAATGGTTCCTCACCACCAACGCAAGGCACACCAAATACTGCGGCGGCTATGCGCCGGGAGATAAGCTGCACCGCACCTGTCGGCAGATCGGCAATCTGAAAGGCCGGGAACAACGGGAGCTTGCGGACGATCATCCGCTGAAACAAATTTATGAAAAGCGACTGAACACCATAAACCGCTACGTGAAGCGTGGCACACTGGACGCTGATCTTGCAGAGATTATGAAAAAATTGGCAAAAGATAAGATGCTCCGGGCACTCAACAATGTTGTCTATGCCAAGGGTGATTATGAAAGAGAAATGGGACAGGCTGCTTTGAAGAAAGAAGCTGTGAGTAAACTTTGAATTTGACGGAGGAAAGATGGATGGACATTACTTATGTTTCTAACCGGAAAAAGTTTAATTATAGGGTTTGTGCTATCATTATTTCTAACAACAAAATCCTGGCAATGCACGATGAACGTTCCCCATACTTTTATTTGCCTGGTGGCAGAGTTCAGATGGGAGAAACTGCCGAACACGCAGTTGTTAGAGAAGTAGAGGAAGAACTGAATATCACACCTAAAATTATTCGTCCTTTATGGCTGAACCAAAGTTTTTTCACTGAAGATGTTGATAAGCTGAATTACCATGAAATCTGTATCTATTATCTGATGGACATTTCCGAAACAGGATTATTGGAAAAAGGAGAACGGTTTACACTCCATGAAGGTCACCATATACATGACTTTGAATGGCTTGCATTTGAACGGTTACAGGATGAATATTTCTATCCTATATTTCTGAAAACAAACATTTACAATCTTCCCAAACAATTCACTATCAGGACAGAATATGAATAATCATGCAACTTTCAGTTTTCTGAACACTTACAAAAATCACTAAGGCGAAGGGAGGTGCGCTATGCTGGATGATTTTTTATGGAATATGACCGGATACATACCAAAACACGCTGTCAATCCGCACGGTGACGGCATCATTCCTTATGCGGCAGAGCGCATCTTCCAACTGGAACCGGAGCCTCCAGCGGTGGGCAATCTGAACGAATATATCCTGTCTGCCTTGCAGGAAAAGAACCTGATGTATTTCTCATTCTTTCTCCACCACTACGAGCCGCAGCTTAACAAGCGCATCAAATCCTTTCTCGGCATGGATGGCGGTGATCTGTACGACACAGACCGATTTCTGGATATTAAGCTCTCCTGCCGGGAGCAAATGCTCCAAAAGCTGATGGACTATGATCCTGCCAAGGGTGCGGAGTATGCTACCTACATTTTCCCATTCATCCGGGATGCTATGCTCCGTTTTCGCATGGGCGAAGAAAAATGGGCGGTATCCTCTCTGACCAATTACAAAATGGTGCGGTCAATGGCTTGGCTGTACCACAATACCAAGGATGCGGTCAACGAATTTTCCAAGAAATACAACTGCGATCTTGCCCTTGCGGAAGAATATCTGAAAGTTGTCCGTGGAATCCGCAATCAGCAGCCTTTCTATGTCACAGACGAGGACGGCGAAGAAACAGGCGAGGATGTAGCCCTTGACGATAGCTGGAACTATACCGATATCCTCTGGAACGGCATACAAGCAGAAAAGGTGCAGCAGGCATTTGAGAAACTGAATTACCGGGAACAGACCTTGCTTGAAAAGCGTCTTGCGATCTGCATGACCTGTGGGCGTGTCAGCTCATGGAAAGACCGTCCCACCTTTGAAGAACTAGCGGTTATGTTTGAGGGCAGTACTGCCAGCGGTGCAGAACGAGCCTACCGAAAAGCAGTGGACAAGTTGACGGAATTGTTGGTTGCCGAGGGCGCAATCCATGCAGTCCGGCTAAAACAGAAATCCAAGATCAAGCGAAAAAAGAAAATCGCCGCCGCAATCTACGAATATCAGGCAGACTGCGACGGCGAATGGGGCGAAATATCATTAGATTTTGAGAACGGCAAGGCAGAGGTCATTTTGCTTGCCGATTGGGATACAGTGAAAACAAACAAATTTGCAAGCAGAGCAATCGCCTATCTTCTGAACTGTGAGAACGAAAAATTGCCCAAGGAAATAATGGTGGCATTTGAATAACGAGGGAGTGAGATATATGGAGCAATTACTGATTGTTGAAGATGATATCGGTTTGAATCAAGGTTTATGCAAAGCGCTGAAAGCAGATGACCGTCAGATTATATCCTGCCATGATCTAAAAGCGGCAAGAGAGCAATTGCTTTGCGGTAGTGTATCCCTGATCCTGCTGGATATCAATCTGCCGGATGGCAGTGGGCTTGAGCTGCTCCGGGAGGTCAAGGAAAACATGCCCGGAGTTCCTGTTATTCTGCTGACTGCCAATGACACCGATCTGGACATCGTAGACGGACTGGAGCGGGGCGCTGATGATTACATTACCAAGCCCTTTTCTCTTTCGGTTTTGCGGGCAAGGGTGAATACCCAACTGCGAAAGCAAGTGTCAAACCATAAAAATGCGCCGTTCCATATGGATCTATTTCACTTTGACTTTAAGGCTATGACCTTTTATGTGGGAGATTCAAAAGTGGAATTGAGTAAAACCGAACAAAAATTACTGCGTCTGCTTGTTGAAAACCGAGGCCGAACCATGACCCGTGAAGACCTTGTAGACCGGATCTGGACAGATGGCGCAGAATATGTGGTTGAAAATGCTTTGTCTGTTACGATCAAGCGTCTGAGGGATAAGCTTGGCGCACAGAAATACATTAAAACCGTCTATGGAATCGGTTATAGCTGGGTGACAAAAGATGAATAGAACCGGCATTGTGATCATACTGCTGTGTTTTCTGGCGGCAGCTGTTGTGTTATGGGAGCGGAGAAAGGCCAGAAAAACGATGGAAGAAATCGAAAGAATGCTGGACGCTGCCATGACCGGCTCCTTTTCTGAAACCAATTTTGATGAAAGCCAGCTATCTGCATTGGAAACGAAGTTTGCGCACTATCTTTCCGCCGCAGAAGCATCTTCTCAAAACATAGCGCAGGAAAAAGACAAAATCAAAACCTTGATTGCGGACATCTCCCACCAGACAAAAACGCCGATTGCAAACCTGCTGTTATACAGCGAGCTTCTGATGGAGGAAACTATGCCTGCATCGGCGAAGGCAAATGTGGAGGCACTGTACAAACAATCGGAAAAGCTGCGATTTCTGATCGATTCTCTCGTAAAGCTTTCCAGACTGGAAAACGGGATCATTTCACTCTCCCCTCAGCAAGCAGCGCTGCAGCCGCTGCTTGAAAGTGTGGTAGAACAATATACTGCCAAGGCTTCTGAAAAAGGATTGTCTTTGCAAATGCAGGATACAGATGCTTTTGCTGTATTCGACTTCAAATGGACAGCGGAAGCGCTGGCTAATATCGTAGACAACGCCATCAAATATACAGAGCATGGCACCATTACTATTTCTGCCGTAAGCTATGAAATGTTTGTAAGGATCGATATATCGGATACCGGTTCAGGCATCCCGGAAAATGAGCAAGCGAAGATATTTGCTCGCTTTTACCGCTCAAATAGTGTGCAGAAACAAGAAGGGGTCGGCATTGGCTTATACCTTGCCCGACAGATCATATCCGGCGAGGGCGGTTATATCAAGGTTGCTTCCGTTCCGGGAAAAGGAAGTACGTTTTCCATATTTCTGCCGAAATAACAACAATTCTATCAAAACTGTTAGATTTCATTTTCCGCCGGAAAGAATGTGGAAAGATTCCTATGCGATAATCTGTATGTATCAAAGGATCATTTCCTTTCATACATACAGATTTTTTCATGGAGGTACTCATTTATGGAAGTTTTACAGGCAAAAAACCTGAAAAAGATTTATGGCTCCGGCAATAACGCAGTTCATGCGTTGGATGGAGTTGATTTAAGTGTAAAGAAGGGCGAATTTGTTGCAATTGTCGGCACATCCGGCTCCGGCAAATCCACGCTGCTGCACATGCTGGGCGGGCTGGATCGCCCTACAAGCGGCACGGTTATGGTGGACGGACAGGATATTTTCTCCCTGAAGGAGGAAGCGCTGACCATCTTCCGCCGCAGGAAAATCGGCTTTGTGTTCCAAGCATATAATCTTGTTCCGGTGCTGAATGTGTATGAAAATATTGTTCTACCCATTGAGCTGGACGGTGGCAAGGTCAATAAGGATTTCGTACAGCAGATTGTACAGACACTTGGGCTGGATGATCGTCTGGATGCGCTGCCCAATCAGCTCTCAGGCGGTCAACAGCAGCGGGTAGCCATTGCCCGTGCGCTGGCGGCAGCACCCGCTATCATTCTGGCAGATGAACCCACCGGCAATCTGGATTCCAAAACCAGCCAGGATGTATTGAGCCTTTTGAAAGTCACCAGTCAAAAGTTCGCCCAGACAATCGTAATGATCACTCACAACGAAGAAATTGCGCAGATGGCAGACCGCATTATCCGTATCGAAGATGGTCGGATCGTCTCCCAGAACTAACGGGAGGTGGCTACGATGAATGTCAAAAACAGAAAATGTATTCGAAAGCTCAGCTTAAAATCTCTTTATGCGAACCGTCGCCGCAATCTGATCGCCATTTTTGCCATTGCGCTGACAACGCTGCTATTTACGTCCATGTTCACCATTGTCTTGTCGTTGAACGCCAGCTATGAAACCTACCAGTTTCGGCAGGTAGGCGGCTATGCGCATGGCACCTTTAAGGATGTTTCCCCCGAGCAGGCGGAACGCATCGCTGCCCACCCAAAGGTGAAGGCTGCGGGGGCACGGAAGGTAATCGGTATCACTGCGGAGGGGGTCTTTGCCAAAATACCGGCAGAGATCAGCTACATGGATGCCAACTGCACTAAATGGAGCTATGCAACCCCTACTACCGGACGGATGCCCGAAAGCGGCAAAGAGGTAGCCATGGATACGGCAGCGTTGCAGCTGCTTGGCGTAACGCCGGAGCTGGGCGCCGAGGTCACGGTTTCCTATTCCATTACGGACAAGGATCAAACCGCCTTTACTGTAACAGATACCTTTACGCTGGTGGGCTATTGGGACTATGATGAACTAATGCCTGTTCATTACATCAACATCAGCCGTGATTACGCAGATGACATCGAAGCGCAGGCAGTGAAAACAGGTTTACAGCCTTTCCGCACAGATTTGAATGTCATGCTGGCCTCCGGCACAAACATTCAAGGGCAGATGGAGCAGGTGGATACCGATCTTGGTTACACATGGGACAGCTATACCGATCCCAACAGCGTCCGAATCGGCGTCAATTGGGGATATACCTCATCCCAGCTGGAGTCGAAGCTTGATCCGGAACTTGTGATCGCCATAGCAGCTTTTTTGCTGCTGGTGATTTTCACGGGGTATCTTATCATCTATAACATTTTTCAGATCTCTGTTGCAGGGGATATCCGGTTTTACGGACTTCTGAAAACCATTGGCACAACGCCCCGGCAGCTCAAACGCATCATTCGCCAGCAGGCACTTCTGCTTTGTCTGATCGGCATTCCGGCGGGGCTGCTGCTGGGCTACGGCATCGGCGCTGTTTTGGTGCCTGTTGTCTTGCACTCCATCCAGTTGGATACAGGCATCACCACCATCAGCACTTCGCCTGTGATCTTCCTTGGGTCCATGCTGTTTGCCTTGTTGACGGTGCTTTTGTCCTGTTCTAAGCCCGGAAAAATGGCAGCCAAGGTCTCTCCGGTGGAGGCTACCAAATATACGGATACAATGCAGACCAAGAAAAAACAGCGCAGCACCCGGGGAGCGAAGCTCCATCAGATGGCCTTTGCCAATTTGGGACGAAACAAGAAAAAGACGGTACTGGTGGTGGTGTCTCTGGCACTGTCGGTGACACTCTTCAATGCGCTGTGTACCTTTGTGGGCGGCTTCAGCATGGAGAAGTATGTATCCGCCAAGACCTGCGCCGATTTTATCGTCAGCACGCCCGACTATTTCCGTTACAACTCAGCAGATGAATTCATCACGCCAGAACAGATCGGAGAGATCGCAGCAAACACAAAGGCCAGTCTTTCCGGCACGGGATATGCTGTGCGAAAACCCGCCTACCTGTGGATGACGGAGGATGCTCTGCGGCAGGACTATGCATGGTTCGAAAGCGCCGAGCAGTTGGACAGCCATATGAGCCGTCTGGAGCACCGGGGCAATATGGTGATGGGAAAGACCAGAATTGAGGCTCTGGATAACAGTCTGTTTGACAAGCTGCAAGTGTTCGACGGAGATATTTCTCCCATGTTGGAGCCGGACAATAACGCCATTGCCATTGCGGTTTCCTTAGATGACTACGGTAATCTGCCCAATCTTGAATACTACCCCAAGGTGGGAGACACGATCACCGCTACCTATGCGGACGATGTGAAATATATCGACAGCCGCACCGGGGAACTCTGCACCGAAGATACACCGGAGGAGCACCTTCAGGAAAAACTGTATGGAGCCAGAGATGTAGCGTACACGGTCTGCGCCTTGGTAGAGCTTCCGTATTCCATGAGTTATCGTTATGGTGGTATTGGATATGAGACAGTTTTGTCGGTGGATACCGCACAGCGGGACAGCGGTGGTGCGGCCATTCCGCTGCTCTACCTGTTCGACACAGCGGACGAAGTTGACGAGGCCGAAGCAGAGCAATATCTATCGAAGCTCACTGCCGGTGAGTTTTCGCCCTTGATGTATGAAAGCAAGGCCACGGCTCGCTCTGAATTTGCTCAGTTCCGGCAGATGTTCCTTCTGATAGGTGGTATTCTCTGTGCTATCATCGGGCTGGTGGGACTCTTAAATTTCTTCAACGCCATGATGACCGGTATTCTTTCCCGCCGCCGTGAATTTGCTGTGCTTCAGGCTGTAGGAATGACGAACCGGCAGCTCAAAACCATGCTGATCTACGAGGGATTATTTTACGCAATGTCCTCCGTAGCGGCGGCCTTTATTCTGTCGCTGGCGGTGGGACCTCTTGCAGGAAAAATGCTGGGCAGTATGTTCTGGTTCTTTGAGTATCGATTCACCATTCTGCCTGTCCTGCTGACAATTCCGGTATTTCTTCTGCTGGGGTGGCTGATTCCTTGCATGATGTATGACAACGCAGCGAAATGCAGCGTTGTAGAGCAATTAAGGGATGCTCAATAACTGTTAAGCAAAAAACGGCCCTCTGCCAAGGAAAAGGCAGAGGGCTGAGTTTTAATCTAAGGGTTTATATTCCTCCATTCTGCGGGATGTTAGATCATCCCAAAATATTTGAATGCTTCTCGGATTGCTTTCTCTTTTTCCAGTGGGCACTGTGGCTGTCTGGAATCCTCGGACTTCGGCAAATTATAGTTCTTACCACCCCCCACATTTTCGCTTAATTTGTGAGATCTACAGGTTAGATGCCTTTAACCCGCTATGTGTTTTTATCCACTCAATTAAATTTTTGATCTCGTTTATAACATCACCATTTTTAATACTGTACAATGCAACGAACAAAGACAGAATAGTTACGATCATCATGATCCACTGCAGTTTTATGTTTGATTCACTGCTTCTGTATTCAGCCGCATCATTCAATAGCTTTAGGATATTATCAATTCGCACTTTTGTTTCTTTGATTCTTTTAGATATACCTTCAAGACTCCTTGACGATACAGAACCTTTTTTATAAAACTGATGTCTAAAGGCTTTGACGTCATCGTGATCTATAGACTTACCTGAGAATTCTGAAATAAAGCGATAACAATAATATAGCTTTCGTTCAACTGCAACTCTGACTTTTAGAACAGAGGATGTTTTAGTTTTTCTAATCACTTTGCTGATTTTTTTATTGCAGATCGCAATGTCTCTATCTGCAACATATTCCAATGTAGCCGCAGTTAAATAAACCCCATATATATCCGAGATATCATGGTGAGCTATCTCCGGCAAATGATCGTCTCTGGAGTAATTTCCGCCGCAGAAAGCAGATAAACGTATCCCCTCATTTTCTCCATGCTTATAATCCCAGCATACGCAGGCGTTATACGTTGGTGCATAGTCGGCAACTCTGTCAAACGAGATACTATCCCAAAACTCTAAATTGCGACGCTCATTACTGGGACGGATATTGGTTGAATATGTTTCAAATGTCGGTGTAAATATTCCGTCGTCCCAAAAGCGAACGGAATATGTCTTGCGAATTTCCATCAATATTTGCCACTTCAGTTGAGAAATCATCTTATAGATTTTTTCTTGACGAACATTATTACCAGTATGAGATGATCTACCAAATTTTTTTACAGCATACCAAGGTGTATTGAATTGTCTATAAACCGTTGTATATCCAGAATACTTTTTCTTACATACTTCTGCGATCTTAGTATTAAATTCTTTTGTAATATATACACGATACTGTACTAAAAGAAAAGTGGCTGACAGATTACGAAGAGATACGGAAAGATCAGAACAAGATTGTTGGAGCTTTTCGTTTTTACGAAACCGAACTGATAAAATATGTGTAAAAGCCTGACCATCATAATACCGACCAAAATTGTCGATCTTATCAATATCCTCACGGGAACGAAATGCACCAAAAGGGGCTATCTTATTTCGGCGAACACATTTTTTCAGTTCCTTAATAAACTTTGGCAGATCTTCTTTTGGAAGATAATCGTACAAATCTATGTAGTCTAACTTTACAAAACTATCGACATCCTTCTTTTCTATGTAATCAAAACCTTGCGGCATATCTGCAGCTTCTTCTTTTGAAAATAGATCATCATCAAACCAATATTTCTCATGTTCTGAAAGTGGGAATATCTTTGCCAACTGCAATCTCAGTGTTCTGTACAGAGAATACGAAGATTCAGCCAGTTTATCTGAAAAAGACATTGTATATCTATCGAACACCTTGTTGTAGGATAATTTCATCACACACACTCCTTTCGCACGATTATATGGGTATTTGCTTTATTCTTAGAGATTCTTGTAAAAAGGTTCAGCGGCAAGAAGAAACCAAGCTCCTTGCCACTTTAAATTATCAGCTATCCAAAGATTTATACTCTGTGACAATTTTCAAATAGGTTTCGGGATCGCCGTTCAGTATCAAATCAGCATATCCAACCGGGTCATTGTAAATCAGATAATCCAGTTCTGACCGCTGATACATATTTTCGGCAACCTTATTCTCCACGGCTATTGTATCAATAGCAATCATACTGCCATCTAAGAATTTCAGTTCCACACAGGCACTATCCATGTTGAACTCACAAGAAATCAACCTATCCATAAGAAACCTCCACTTTGCTGGATGTTAGATCATCCCAAAATATTTGAATGCTTCTCGGATTGCTTTCTCTTTTTCCGGTGGACACTGGGGCTGTCTGGAATCCTCGGACTTCGGCAGATTATAGTTCTTACCAACCCCAATCCCACATTTTCGTTTAATCTGTGAGATATAGAGGTTGGACACCTTTAACCCGGTATGCTCCAGCACATAGTCCTTAATCTGGGTGTAGGTTGCCCCATCTTGAAATTCGGACATATCCATATCTTCCAAAGAGAACTCAACCCGAATCTTTTTCGAGTCGACCTCACCCTTGGAAAGCAAGACAACCGTCTCAACATGCACCGTCGACGGGAACATGTCGCAAGCCTTCACTTTCTTCACTTCATAGCCATGTTCTCCCAGCCACTTCACATCTCTTGCCAACGTCGCGGAGTCGCAGCTTACGTACACGATGCGTTCCGGCTGCATTTTAACCATGGTTTCGAGAGCAGCGGGATCGCAGCCTTTACGGGGCGGATCGACAACGATGACGTCAGCATGAATGCCCTCGTTTTTGTATTTCTCAGGAAGGACTTCTTCTGCTTTTCCCACGAAAAATTCTGCGTTGATGATGCCATTAAGCTTTGCGTTGACTTTGGCATCAGCGATGGCCTCAGGCACAATCTCCACACCATATACTTTTCCTGCTTTCTGTGCCAGGAAGAGGGAAATGGTGCCGATCCCGCAGTAGAGATCCCAGACAGTCTCATTTCCTTTGAGATCTGCATACTCCAGTGCCGTCTCATACAGTTTCCTGGTCTGTACCGGATTCACCTGATAGAAAGAAAGCGGAGAGATCTGATATTTGATACTTCCAATATAATCCGTAATATAATCCTGTCCCCAGACAGGAATCATCTCACTGCCCATGATCACATTGGTATTTTTCGTATTCACATTGATGGTAATGCTGGTCATGCCAGGAATTTCCCGCAGAGATTCCACCAACTGTTCCATCTTCGGCATAGTCTTTCCGTTGAGAATGAGACAGACCATCACCTCGCCAGTGGTAAAGCCTTTGCGGATCAGCACATGGCGCAGGAGTCCTTTTCCGGTCTTCTCATCATAAGTCGGAATCCGGAATTTCTTCAGGTGAGCCAAAATCTTTTCCAGAATCTCCCGGTTTTCTTCCACTCCAAGCCAGCATTCCGTGCAGGGAATGATATTGTGGGAACGGGCTGCATAGAATCCGGTCACCACATTTCCTTCTTTGTCGGTGCCAAAGGGGAACTGTGCCTTATTCCGGTATCTCCATGGCTCTTCCATCCCCATAATCTCCGGCACTTCCAGATCAGTAAGTCCGCCGATACGGGTCAGATGGTTCCACACCTTTTTCGCCTTGAAATCAAGCTGGGCTTCATAGGTCATAGCCTGCAGCTGGCAGCCGCCGCACTGGCGTGCAAAATTGCACCGGGGCGCACAGCGCACCGGCGACGGTTCCAACACTTCCATGAGACGGGCATAACCATAATGTTTTTTCATTTTCATGATCTTTGCCTGAATCCGGTCGCCGACCACCGCATCTTTTACAAAGATGGCCATGCCGTCGGCTTTTCCGATTCCTTCCCCGTCAATGCCGAGATCTTCTATTGTCAGTTCGATGATATCGTCTTTCTTTATCAATTACTTACTCGTCTTTCTGATATTTGACTCAAACAGGCGGTTATAGCCAAGCCATCCCTGATTATCACCTGCTGCCTTCAGCGCCTCAATCATGGTCTGCATATGCGCATCCGTATTATCTGCAAAATTCAGCGCAATGGCCTCCAACAGTGCCGGTTTTTTCGGGGAACCATATTCCAGTTCTCCGTGATGGGCCAGAATGCAGTGCTTCAGTTCGTTGCCGAGTTTTACCGGAAATCCTGGTATTTGTCTCGTCCGCTCGCCAACCATCTCTGCGCCGATCATAATATGCCCCAGAAGCTGTCCCTCATCCGTGTAATCATTTGCCGGGAACGCAGACAGTTCGTAGACCTTTCCGATATCATGGCACATAGCTGCGGTATACAGAAGGTCTCCGTTAATCATCGGATAGTAATTGATATAATAATCACAGAGCTTGGTAACGCTTAAGGTATGCTCCAGAAGACCGCCTACAAATCCGTGATGCACGGTTTTTGCCGCACTGCTGAATTTGAATGCCTTTACAAATTCCTTGTCTTCCACGAAAAGACTTTTGAGCAGCTGGGACAGGTACGGATTCTTTACCTTTGCCACAAATCCAAGCAACTCCTGATACATTTCATTGATATCCTTGCTGCTCACTGGCAGATAGTCCACCGGATTGTACTCGCCCTCTCTTGCTTTTCTGACACGCTTGATATTCAGCTGCATCTGTCCCTGAAAACTGGTTACATCCGCTACAATATCTACATAATCCAGATTGGAAAAATCATCAATACCCTGGGAATTGGGATCCCAGATCTTGGCATCAGCCGTTCCTGTCTTATCCTGCAGAATTACATTCTCATAGGCTTTTCCCGTCTTAGTCACCGCACTCTGACGATTTTTACACAGATAAATTCCGGAGATACGCTCGCCCTCGCGGAAACTTTCAATATATTTCATTCTCATTTTTCTCCCTGTTATTTTTATTCATAAATCTTTAATTCCACGGTTGTCTCCAGTTCCTGATAACCGCTCTTGGATGACCGTTCAAACGTCACCTGTACTTTCTGTCCATCGATGCAGGTAAGCAATACGGACATGACATCCTTCATGTTGGTCACACTCTGACCGCTCATTCCGGTAATAATATCTCCTGGCTGAATACCTGCTGCGATGGCCGGTGAATCCATGCTTACTTCCGCCACGTAAACACCGATAGGAATATTTTCTGATTCGGAAATGGAAGTGGTCACATCCGCTCCCACAATTCCCATATACACCATGTCCTGATTATTGGACAGATGTTCAATAACCGCTTTCATATCGGAAATGCCGTAAGCCTGAATGGTATTTTTCTGGGCATTGACCTCACACTCACTCTGAATGACACCCACAATCTTACCATCCCAGTTCACCAGCACACCGCTGCCTTCCTCTGCACTTGCAATGTCCGTGGTAAGGATATTGTAGCTGCCGTCATAAAGAGAGGCATTCTGATTGGATGACGTTACATTTCCAAATAAAACAGAACCAAAACTGCCCAGCGGACTTCCCACTGCCAGAACCGGCTCGCCGCTCCGGATGGATTTGGAACTTCCAAAATCTGCATCCACCACATTTTCACGGGTACTGTCCCCGATATCACCCAAGTTTACCCCGACAACCGCAAGTCCTGTATTTTTATCATACTTTTTCAGGGTTCCCTTGGCCGTGGTGTGATCATAAAACGTCACCAGAAGCGTCTCCGCATTGCGAATCTCCTGATACTGGGTCAGAAGCAAAAGCTCCACTCCATTATCTCCCACAACCGTTCCACACACGGAATTCTGTGTGGTCAGACTTTCATCGAACCAGTCCGTATCGGTGCTGACCGCAGAAATATTGACCAGACTTTTCTCCACCTGACTTCCAATCTGCATCAGCTGCTGATACATTTTATGATAATCATTCAGTTCCATGCTGACCGTTTCCGTAATATAAACCGGCGGCTCTGCCTCTCCTGTCCCATCTTCTTCTCCGGGGGCAGCCTCCTCCGGGAGTTCAATGGGCTGCAGTTCTTTTTCTTCTGCTTTTCTGCTGATATGGGGAATCAGTACTGCCCAGACCAGCGTCGCCGCAAGCGCAAAAATCACGCCGCCGGCTACTGCTGCGAACCCTTTCTGGATCTTCGGATTTTTATAAAATGGTCTTTGTTTCACCTTTTCCTGCATGAATGAGTAACCGGTGCCTTTTTCCTTATTTTCCTCTCCCATATAGACCTCCATCGGGAAATGATGCACTGTCGGCCGTCATTTGGCCAGTTCCTGTCAGCATTATACTATTTTTCCCTTTTGATGTCCATAATTCTGCTTTTCATTCCCCCGTAAATGGGGTAAAATAATTTCATAATGGGAGGATTTTATGAATCAGAAAGCTTTAAAAACACTGGAATACGATAAAATTATTCATAGATTAACCGGACACGCTGCTTCCGCCGGAGCAAAGGAGCGCTGCGAGAAATTACAGCCTTCCTCATCCCTCTGGGAGATTGAACGTGCCCAGACGCAGACCGCTGACGCTCTCAGACGTGTCTATCAGAAGGGCAGTGTTTCCTTCGGCGGTATCCGTGATATCCGCGGATCCATCAAGCGTCTCCAGATTGGCGGCATTCTCGGCATGGGCGAACTGCGCCAAATCATGTCTCTTCTGGAGACCGCTGACAAAGTAAAGCAGTACGGTGCTCATGAAAATGTTGACGAGAAGACCGATTCTTTGGACGAGTCTTTTGATTTTCTGGATCCGGTTCCCTCACTGGCAAAAGAAATCCGCCGCTGCATTCTGGCGGATGATGAGATGGCTGATGATGCCAGCCCGGCTCTTTTCTCCATTCGCCGTTCCATGCGGCAGATGAACGACAAAGTGCACAGCACCCTGACGTCTATGGTCAACGGTACCATGCGTACCTATCTGCAGGATGCCGTCATTACCATGCGTGACGGCCGCTACTGTCTGCCAGTCAAAGCGGAACACAGAAGTCAGGTGCCTGGCATGATCCATGACCAGAGTGCCACTGGTTCCACCCTGTTCATCGAACCAATGGCAGTTGTTAAGCTCAACAATGAATTCAAAGAGCTGTTGTTAAAAGAACAACAGGAAATGGAAAAAATTCTGTCGGACTTAAGCGAGAAATCCGCTGCCTGGGCAGACCAGATCACTGGAGATTATGACATTCTGGTGGAGCTGGATTTTATTTTTGCAAAAGCTATGCTGGCAAAAGAGATGGATGCCGTCCGTCCGATTTTCAATGACCAGCGCCGCATTCGCATCAAGGATGGCCGCCATCCGCTGCTGGATCCGAAGAAGGTCGTTCCGGTCACCGTCCGGCTGGGTGATGATTTCCGGCTTCTGATTATCACCGGTCCCAATACCGGTGGTAAAACCGTTTCTTTAAAGACAGTCGGTCTCTTTACTCTTATGGGACAGGCAGGTCTTCACATTCCTGCCTTCGAGGGTTCAGAGCTTGGCGTCTTTGACAATGTATTTGCAGATATCGGAGATGAGCAGAGTATTGAGCAGAGCTTAAGTACCTTCTCCTCCCATATGACAACTATCGTTAAGATCTTAAAGGAAATGGATACCAATTCCCTGGTGCTCTTCGATGAGCTGGGAGCCGGAACAGATCCGACCGAAGGCGCTGCATTGGCCGTCTCCATTCTGGATCATCTCCAGAAGCAGGGTATCCGCACCATGGCAACCACCCACTACAGCGAGCTGAAGATCTATGCCCTCTCGACGGAAGGCGTGGAAAATGCCTGCTGTGAATTTGATGTAGAGTCCCTGCGTCCCACCTACCGCCTGCTCATCGGCATTCCCGGAAAGAGTAATGCATTCGCCATCTCTTCCCGACTGGGACTTCCGGATTTTCTCATCGAAGATGCAAAGACCCATTTAAGTGCCAAAGATGAGAATTTCGAGGATGTGATTGCAGAACTGGAGCACAGCCGCATTACCCTTGAAAAAGAGCAAATGGAAATTCAAAGTTATAAAGAAGAAATCCGCAAGCTCCGCAATGAACTGCAGCGCAAGCAGGAAAATATCGACCAGCGCCGTGAAAAACTTCTGAAAGATGCCAACGACAAAGCCGCTGCCATTTTACAGGAAGCAAAAGACTACGCAGATGAGACCATCAAGAATTTCCACAAATTCGGAAAAGCCAACATTTCCATTAAAGATATGGAACAACAACGTTCTAAACTGCGTGAAAAAATTGATTCCGCCCAGTCTAAGAGCCAGTCAAAAAATACGGCAAAACCGAAAAAGAAAGTGAAAGCAGATAAGCTTCACATCGGTGACAAAGTACGGGTATTGAGCCTGAACCTGGAGGGAACCGTCAGCACCATGCCCAATGCCAAAGGAGATCTCTTCGTACAGATGGGCATTCTCCGCTCCCAGGTAAATATAAACGATCTGGAATACATCGGCGAAGCAGAGCAGCCTTATGCAGCAAAGAATGCATCCGGAAGCGGCAAGATCCGCATGTCCAAATCTGCTCTGGTCAGCACGGAAATCAATCTCATCGGCATGACTGTCGATGAAGCCATAGGACATCTGGACAAATATCTGGACGATGCTTATCTTGCCCATGTCCCCAGTGTCCGTATTGTACACGGGAAAGGTACCGGAGCCCTTAGAAATGCCGTCCAGCAACAACTGAAACGTTCAAAATATGTGAAGAGTTTCCGCCTGGGTACTTTCGGCGAAGGCGATGCCGGTGTAACCATTGCCGAATTCAAATAGATTAGATAAGGAGTAAAAACTATGCCTTCCAAACAGAAAATTCTCATCGTAGATGATGATACCAATATCGCAGAACTGATTTCTCTTTATCTGACCAAAGAGTTCTACGAAGTACAGATTGTGGAGGACGGTGAGCAGGCGCTGCAGGTATTCGATACTTTTCAGCCAAACCTGATTCTCCTGGATCTGATGCTGCCCGGTATGGACGGCTATCAGGTCTGTCGGGAAATCCGCAGCCGCTCCGACACTCCCATCATCATGCTCTCTGCCAAAGGAGAAGTCTTTGATAAAGTGCTGGGGCTGGAGCTTGGCGCTGATGATTACATGATCAAACCTTTTGATTCCAAGGAACTAGTAGCCCGTGTCAAAGCGGTTCTGCGGCGATTCCAGCCGTCCCGTCAGGATACGTCACCTGTTTCCAAGCTGGTTCAGTACCCGGATCTCATTATCAATCAGACCAATTATTCTGTTATTTACAAAGGAGAGACTGTGGACATGCCGCCAAAGGAATTGGAGCTTCTCTATTTTCTGGCGTCTTCCCCCAATCAGGTATTTACCAGGGAACAGCTTCTCGATCACATCTGGGGATACGAATATATCGGTGATACCCGGACCGTAGACGTACATATCAAGAGACTTCGTGAAAAAATCAAAGACCATGCTGCCTGGCGCTTGGCAACCGTATGGGGCATTGGTTATAAATTCGAGGTGAAATAATGCGCCTGTCTCTCACGAAAAAATATATACTTTCGTTCCTGATTTTCGGTATCAGCTGTTTTCTTATGATTTCAACAGTCACTTCTCAGCTGATTATGAAACAGGTCATTCTTGAAAAAGCTTCCGTTTTTTACCAGGAAGGCATCTATATGTCAGACCAGTATGTAGGAAACTATTTTGAACAGCAGGACAGCCAGCAAAAATTTTCCACGGTTCGCTCCCAGTTGGAGGCCTTATGCATTTATCTGAATGCCCGGATCTGGCTGATCAGCACAGACGGCATAATTATCTTGGATTCCTCAGAGTCCACTTCCAGAAATATGCATGAAGAAATTACCGGATTCGATCCCGTACTTCCTGGCGGCAGCTATTATACTACCGGCGATTTCTTCGGCACCCTTTCCGAAGAATCTTTGAGCGTGCTGATCCCGGTCTCCCATAATTATCATGTACGCGGTTATATTGCCATTCACGTTCCATTGTCGGTACTGACCCATGAGAAGGAAAGCTATCTGCTTCCCTACTACATTACCCTCATCGCACTGGCCGTGCTGGGACTTTTATTTGTCGCTGCCAACTGGTTGATCGTCTATTACCCTCTTCGCAGACTCCGGAAAGCTGCCGGAGATTATGCCATTGGAAATTTCCAGACACCCATCTCTCTGGAACGGGATGACGAGCTTGGCTATCTGGCACACACCATGGATTTTATGGCGGGAGCCCTTCGGGATTATGATGAAGACCAGCGGAAACTGATTTCCAATGTATCCCACGACTTCCGTTCCCCGCTGACTTCCATCAAAGGTTATATCGAGGCCATCCTCGATGGAACCATTCCGCCTGAAATGCAGGGAAAGTACCTGAATATTGTCCTTCGGGAAACCGAACGGCTGACCGGACTGACACATAATCTTCTGGTTCTTAATTCCATGAATCCGAAACAGAATCGACTGAATAAAACCGAATTTGATATTAACGCAGTCATCAAAAATACGGCAGCCGCTTTTGAAGGCACCTGTATGGCAAAAAACATCAAAATCGATCTTTTGTTTTCCGACTGGCATTCCGTGGTTTTTGCGGACATGTCCAAGATCCAGCAGGTACTCTATAATCTCATTGATAATGCCATTAAGTTTAGTCATAACGACTCCGCCATTACCATTGAGACAACCTCTCGCTATGAAAAGATTTTTGTCTCCGTCCGGGACACCGGTATCGGCATTCCTCGGGACAGCATTAAAAAGATCTGGGAACGTTTTTACAAGACAGATCTGTCCCGTGGAAAGGATAAGAAAGGCACCGGTCTTGGCCTTGCCATTGTAAAAGAAATCATTCAGCTGCATGGAGAAAATATCAACGTAGTCAGCACCGAAGGTGTCGGCACGGAATTTATCTTCTCTCTCAGCAAAGCAGAAAAAGAGGATGGGGAATCCTAAGATTCCTCACCCTCTTTTTTCTATTGATATCTTTATACACGATTGTAATTAATGAGACAGCCTTTCAGAATAATCTCCCGTTCTTCTGCAGTCATCTCTCCCAGCTTCAATGTGAATGGCTTCAATGCATTTCCTTTTACCACATAAGCTTCCACTTCTTTTGCCCCGTTTTTCACTGCTTCGGTAATATGCGGAACAAAGAGATAATCTCCGTTCTTGAAGGGCAGCTCTCCCTCGTCGATAAGGAATGGCAGCATACCCCAGTTAATGAGGTTGGAACGATAACGCTTGGTGGCATAGCTGTTGGCAATATTCGCCCAGCCACCCAATACTTTCTGGCAGGAAGCTGCCTGCTCTCTTGCAGAACCATCTCCCGGTTTTACAGCGAAGATCGTACTTCCCACGCCGAGATTTCCTTTTCCTGCTTCCGGATATCTGGTGTGTACCGCATCCATAACCGTCTTCAGCTCGGGTACCACATCTAAAGGACAATTGCCTGCTTCGATAGCTTTCTGGGCTTTCTGGATCTCTTTTGCACGACCTACATACTCCGGATCTTTTCTGGATAGGGTAAATTCTGCCAGTCCCAGCGGATTGGAACGATAAGAAGAAGTCTCACCGGAGGGAATCAGCTCATCCGTAGTAGTGACCGGATCATGAATCTCGGATACCACTTTCAGCACCAGATACTCTGGCAGCGCACTCATGGCCGGCCAGTCTTTAATATTCGGACCAAAGTGAATCTCCACGGAAGGATCTGCCACTCCTTTGCTGTCAAAGACACGATTCTCATAGATCTTCTTATCAAAGAAGTATTTCGGGTTGCGGAACTCTACATCCAGATCCGTTGCGGCTGTCAGATATCCCTTGTTGGCTGCTGTCGCAGCAATGGAACGGGCATCCATCAGTGCCACAGACGCGATCTGGCCATTCTGCAGCTTGGAACCTTCACGGTTCGGGAAGTTTCTGGTGGAATGACGGATACTGAAGCCATTATTGGACGGCGTATCACCTGCACCGAAACAAGGTCCGCAGAATGCGGTCTTAAGGACTGCTCCGGTCTCCATCAGCATGGCTGCGGAACCATTTTTAATCAGTTCCATATAAACCGGCATGGATGCCGGGTAAACGCTTAACGTAAATTCATCGGCGCCGATGCTTCTGCCCTTCAGGATATCTGCCGCTGCACAAATATTTTCAAATCCGCCGCCTGCACATCCGGCAATGATTCCCTGATCCACATAGAGTTTTCCATTTCTCACCTTATCTCTCAGGGAGAAATGTACCTGATCGCCAAGGCTGACTCTTCCGCGGGCTTCACAGTCTGCCAGAATATCATCAAGATTTGCATTCAGCTCTTCAATGGTATACGCATTGCTCGGATGGAACGGCATGGCAATCATCGGTTTGATCTCGCTTAAGTTGACAACAATCATGCCGTCATAATAAGCTGCCGGTCCCGGATTCAGCTCTTTGTAATCACCTGCTCTTCCGTGAATTTCATAAAACTCCTGAATCTTCTCATCGGTTCTCCAGATGGAAGACAGACAGGTGGTCTCTGTAGTCATAACGTCCACACCGATACGGAAATCTGCACTTAAGTTTGCAACACCGTCACCGATGAACTCCATGACTTTATTATTGACATAACCACACTCAAATACCGCTTTGATAATAGCGAGGGCCACGTCCTGAGGACCAACTCCCTTCATGGGACTTCCCGTCAGATAAACGCCTACCACACCCGGCATGGAAATATCATAGGTCTGGTTCAACAGCTGTTTTACCAGCTCCGGACCGCCCTCGCCCATGGCCATGGTTCCCAGGGCACCGTAACGGGTGTGGCTGTCAGAACCAAGAATCATCTTCCCGCCGCCTGCCAGCATTTCTCTTGCAAACTGATGGATAACGGCCTGATGAGGCGGTACATACATGCCGCCGTACTTTTTGGCACAGGTCAGTCCAAACATATGATCATCTTCGTTAATCGTTCCTCCTACTGCACAAAGACTGTTATGGCAGTTCGTCAGAACATAGGGCATGGGAAATTTCTCAAGACCTGATGCACGGGCCGTCTGAATAATTCCCACAAACGTAATATCATGGGACGTCAGCTTGTCAAACCGGATTTTCAGTTTGTCCATGTTGTCTGACGTATTATGCGCTTTTAAAATTCCATAGGCAATGGTCTGTTTCTTTGCCTCTTCCTTCTCCGGAACATTTCCCAGCTTTCCAGCTAAGATGGATGCACCTTCTGCTGTATCGGCGATGATTTCCGTTCCATTAAGGACGTAAGCACCACCATCATATAACTGAATCATAGACACCTCCATAAACGAGAAACTACCTGTATAATCGTATACAATTATACAAGTAGTTTCTATGAAAAGCAAGACCTAACTCTCTGTAGTTTCAGAAGCACACGGAAAACTTACTGTTACTTTAAAAAGATCTCCATCCAAATAAATCTCAAAAGTTCCCTGCTGGATTTCCGTCAGATCCTTGGCAATGGACAGGCCCAGTCCACTGCCTTCCGTGCTTCTTGATTCGTCTCCTCTGGTAAATCGTTCTGTCAGTTCTTCCGGAGAAATATTTAAAGGATTCTCCGAAATATTTTTAAGGGAAAAGGCCACCCGATCTCCATCATTAATCAGATCCAGATAAACCCTTGTATGAGACATGGCATACTTTTCCACATTGCGGAAAAGATTCTCGATAATTCTCCACAGACGCCTGCCGTCTACATCCACATACTGGGGATTCTGAGGATAATTTTCTACCAGTTGAAGTCCTCGCGCTTCAAACCGTTCGACAAATTCACCACTGATCTGCATAAGCAGTTCTTTCACATCAATCCGACAGATATTCAGCACAACATTGCCAGAACTGGCCCGTGATGCCTCCACCAGATCTTCCGTCAGCTGTTTGAGCCTCTGGGATTTCTGATCCAGCACAATCAGATACTCATTGGCTTTTTCATTGTGCAGATCCTCCCGTTTCAGAAGGTCTACATAGTTGATAATCGAAGTAAGCGGTGTCTTCAGATCGTGGGACACATTGGTGATCAGATCCGCCTTCATCCGTTCACTTTTCATCTGTTCCTGCAGCGCATGTCTTAGGCCGTCACCCAGATCATTGATGGCAGCTGCCATCTGCCGGTTTCGGGCAAACAGGCCATTTTCCGGAATTCTGGTATCCCCTTCCTCGGAATTGATTTCCTGCACCGCGTTTAACAGTTTCTGCCGCTGTATACCGTCTGTTACCAGCACGGCCAGTACTACAAGATTAAACACAGCCAGCACGGCAATGGACAAGACACCTTTTCCGGACAGCACCCAAAGCAGGATCTGAAGGAGCAGATAACCAACAAAGAAGACGCTTACCTGCAATACTGCATCCACATGATTCAGAATCACCAGCGCCATATTCCATAAGAAGCGCAGGAGCCATACCAGAATCCAGATCGCTGTTACCACAAGCAAAACCGCAGCTGCCACCACCGGCAGAATGTAGGGTTGCAGATTCTGATCTGCTTCCTGGTATTTCATTGCTGCTGTCGATAGCACATCTGCTGCCGGAAACGTAGTATCAATTCCCACATAAACTAAGTATTCTCCTGCCAGGTGTACATTCCATCCTTCCAGCAGATCATGGGTATTATAGGAATAATAATCTCCCACATTTTGCTGTGCTACGCTGATCGTCCGGCTGTCATAGATGTAATAGCTCCCCAATCCTTTGAAATAGGCAGCAAATGTATCCTGGGAAGTTTCACGCTGCAGGGAATCTACATTGGTATATACGTTTCCATTTCCCAGATCCCACAATAGATACCTCACATTGGTGGCCTGTGCCGACCAGTTCTTCTGCTGCTCCTGATAAAGAGCTACTTCCCTCTGAATCTGTTTCATGGATTTCACAAGCTGATCTACAACAGCTTTGTATTCCTCGTCGCATTCGTTGCAGTACTCCTGAATGCTTCCATAAAAAAGCGGCTTGTACGATTCGTTCAGCACGTCATCCGTATAGGATGTTCCCTTCAGGCTCCACTGATACAAATCTCCCAGACGATAGCAGATACCCTTCGTTTTTTCCGACTCCGGCATTTCATCATAGATGATGCCATTCTCCACATAGTCCCGGATACGAATAATCCGGTTCGGATCATACACACCGTCTTTCTCCATACGGCTGTCACGAGCTGCTGCCGTCAGTGCATCATATACCGATGATGCCGCCTGCTCCTGAAATTCCGAGGTTTCCACATAAGCTTTTCCCTCCAGAATATCTTTCCAGGTTTCACCTCCGTATCCGGCTCGCATACCAGCCACAAATCCAACCGCTAATACAGCAGCGGCAATCACATTGACGCAGATAACAATTCCTCTTAAGAACGACAGATGCCCCTTCTTCATAGACTCCTCCTATTCCCGGTCAATCTTATAACCCACGCCCCATACTACTTTCAGATAACGGGGGTCCTTCGGATTGATCTCGATTTTTTCCCGGATATGACGAATATGCACTGCCACGGTATTGTCACCGCTGACCGCCTCTTCTTTCCAGATGCGCTCATAGATCTGGCCAATAGAAAATACTTTTCCTGGATTCTGCACCAGCAGAAGTAAAATACGGTATTCCATGGGGGTCAGTTTCACCACTTCTCCATCCACCGTTACTTCCTTCCGGTCATCATCCACCCGAAGCCCGCCGATCTGAAAAACCGTATCTTTCTTCTCAGCAATGGCGCCAAGCTGTGTATAACGGCGCAGAACCGATTTTACCCTTGCGTTCAGCTCCAGTGGATTAAAAGGTTTGGTGATATAGTCATCCGCACCTACATTAAGTCCCAGAATCTTGTCCACATCTTCAGATTTGGCAGAAAGGAAAATAATAGGAACCGCACTGATTTCCCGGATCTTCATAGTGGCACGGATGCCGTCCATCCGGGGCATCATAATGTCCAGAATCACCAGTTGTATTTCCTTCTCTTTTACCATGCGGATTGCCTCAAGCCCATCGTAAGCCTTCAGGACCGTATATCCTTCCTGGCTTAAATAAATCTCAATGGCGTCCACAATCGCTTGATCATCGTCGCAGACCAGAATGTTCATATTCGTATCTCCTTTACTGCCTATAGTTATAACATTCTTTTTTTAAGATAGAAGAAGCAAAATTATTAAGATTCTTTAAAGACTGGTGAAAAACAGATTTCCTCCCTCTGCAAATGCCGCGGAAGCATCTCCTCTTCCCATGGTCCTAAGTTCTGCCTGTCCTGGTATCCACAAAATCACATTCTGCGGATCATAGCCTACCAGCAGAACGGCTCCGTCACCCGTCACTGCTGTCACCGGCATTCCGTTGTCTACATAATAGAGAGCCATATCAAGTGTACAGTCAGAGAGAATACAGCTATTATCTCCCAGCTCCTGCTCACAGATTTCCCAGACAGGTGTACCTTCTGCCGTCTTTGCTGCTACTTCCGTGTAGATTTGTTTCTGCCGGAGCATTCTCTGGATGCACTGTTCCAGTGCATTTCCCGTTTCTGCGGTTTCTGCCTCTTCTGTTTCTTCAAAGCCGCTTAAAGTCACTCGCGTCTGTCTGGTTCCCCTGCTCCAGAAACAGATGCCTCCTTTCCATACGGAACCCATATTTTCATAAGCCCACTGTATACTCTCAGATAAAGTATCAAAGCCTTCCGTCTGTCCGTCAAAGGCATATGCCAGATACCGTTCCATTCCGGCACTATCCAGTTCCAGTGTCCTGCTTCCTTCAAAAATCACCAGTTTCACCTTCGGGCGTTTCATATTTCCGCTCTTCACAGTTCCACTGTAATTCAGAACGGTTTCATTTCTCTTCACATCATCATAAACCGTCTTCCAGACCAGAAGATTCGTCTTCTTTTCACTGGTATAGGTGATCGGTTCCGGCAGGGCTTCCGCATAACTTCCGTCGCTGGTCAGCTGGACACAGGTCAGGTCAATCCGGTTCTCCACAATAGAAATATCCGTCACATATTTTCCTTTGGATGCATACTCAAATTCCCGGACTTCACCACCATTATGATTTTTGATAATCACACGGTACATAGGAAACATCTCCTGGCCAGTCACATCTTCACAAATCTCTTCCTTGCGGGCTGTTCCATAGATAAAATCTTCTTCCATAAAACCAAGGGCCCGAACCCGTTCCCCACTGTCGGCACGAATCTGCTTTGTCTGGGCATTCTCGGTATCCAGGAGGTAAATACGTTCTGCAGTTCCATCCGTCCATGCAGCCCCCTGACCACTGTCTGATACCTGGATCCAGTTCTCATCGATATTTTCTGCCAGTGTTTTTACCGAACAATCCGTCAGGTTGATCTGCAGAATCATACCTTTATAGGAAATCCATGCCACGCCGTCGTTATTCTCCACCGCCAGTTTTCCCACATCTTCCTTCATGGCACTGAAGGGTTTATCCGACGGCAGGAAGAACTGCTCTTCCACCGTATTGACCAGCGCATCATACCGGCATAACAAGATTCCGCTTTGACCTTCATAATTTCCCCGGTCGATATAACCATAGACCAGAAAATTCATGCTTCCCGAATCCTCCATCTTAAGAATACGGAAATCATGCTCATTATACATTCCTCTTTCATCGGATCCAGTCTGAAATCCATAAACCATGCTCAACCGATTCTGTCCGAAATCATAACACCAGAGCTGCCCCTGCTGCACAAACCCCACTACATTTTCTTCTTTATTCTTCTTATTCTGAATCTCTCCATTCCGGATGCCAAAAGATATTTTTCCGTCTTCCGTCAATTGTTTGCCCGGATCGAAGATCTTTTCCGCGGTCCGTTCATATCCCAACAGATACATACGGGATGCCGTATAACGTACCCGGAGGGCTTCTTCCACCTGGTAGAGCTCCTTAGTGTCGGTATTTTCTATTTCATATTCCAAAATCACAGATGCCACATCCGCCGTCACATCCGTAAAACGTACTTTCAGATCCGTCGTCTGGGATACCGGCATATCCCCCCAGGTCACCGGACCGGAACGCGAATGGATATTCACATAACCAAGACTTTTTCCATCCATGGTTCCATTGGGTTCCAGGTAGCTGAGATAGCTGCTGTCTGTCTGTTTTTCTACCGTGACCTGATGGAATTCCCGTGCAAAATCCATACACTCTTTCATATGGTTCTCCCCCAGATACGTCAGCTGCATGTAGTAATACACCATTGGATGGCTTTCCGTCTCCACCTGCAGAATCAGAAGATAATCCTGTTCTTTTTCCAGCAGATCTTTCAGTTCCAGCGTATAGCGCAGATACTGTCCGTCATCTTCCATGCTCAGCTCCTGTCCATTCTGAATCAGTCTGTTCTGATCCATGGTGCGGACTTCATAGGAGACATTTTTTACCTGCGCATTATATTTTTCCAGTGCAAGAATCAGCTGGTGATCCTGCGAAACAGCCGCCATCACATCCTTCATATAACGCCCGTCCATCTCTTCCACATAGCCATGGATTTCATTGCATAACTGTCCGTCGATCTCCGCATACACCACCGGCAGCGTCGCATCCTCCATGGTCGTCGTCATGTCCCTGTTTCCTATCCGTGTCATCAGACTCATAAGAAAAATCCCTGCCAGAAATGACAGTACGATGCTCCCTGTTTTCAATAAATTTTTTTTCATATAAGTTCTCCCTTTTTGGAAAAAGCCAACTGTTCTCTTCGGAAAACAATCGGCCCTTTATCTGTCATTTTCATGTAGTCAGTTTACTATCACCCGGCAAAGGTGTCAATTACTTTCCAAACAGAATCCCGGATCCTCTCCGCATTCTCTGCCGTTTTCTTCTCCGCAGCATTTCCTGCAGCAGTAAAACGCCGATCAGATCCTGCATCTGCTCCCATTCCGGGGCAGCTTCGCCAAACTGTTCCCTCTCTTGTGCCAGTTTCCAGATCTCCCTGCTCTTTTTCATCAGGGATAACTGATCCGGATATTCGTCATACATCATACTGCCCGGATATTCCAGCTGAATACAGATTTCTTCTACATAAGGCTGCAGTCTTTTTGCCATAATGGGATACATCTCCGAAAGCCTTCTGGCATCTTCCTCTTCTTCCATTTTCTCCGGATAATTCCAGAGTTTCCAATAATTCATCTGATTTCCATAGGGATAAAGCCAGGGAAAAGTTCTCTGTTCATGGCAAAAGCCATAGGGCGAACACATATAATAAGGATTCCATTCACCGCTTTCCTTCATGCATCTAACACTCCCCTCTTCTTTCTATATATAATTATCTATATGCGCCCGATCCTTTTGAAGTTCTTTCCAGATGCCCTTCGCCATGTTATAATAACCCTATCGACGCCCGGAACCGGGTACGCCGCAGGAAAGGAGAAATAAAACTTATGGAAATAACCAACGATATTAAATATGTGGGTGTAAACGATCATCAGGTAGATCTCTTTGAAGGACAGTACATAGTACCAAATGGCATGTCCTACAACTCCTATGTCATTCTCGATGAAAAGGTCGCTGTCATGGATACGGTAGATGCTCATTTCTGTGAGAAATGGCTGAAAAATGTCAAAGATCTTCTGGGTGACCGCAAGCCGGATTATCTGGTGATTCAGCACATGGAACCGGATCATTCCGCTAACATTGCCGCTTTTATGGATGTTTACAAAAATACAACCATCGTCTCCAGTGCCAAGGCATTTACTATGATCGGCCAGTTTTTCGGTACGGAATATGAAGACCGCCGCGTAGTGGTAAAGGAGGGCGATACCCTGGCTCTCGGCAAACATACTCTGGCCTTTGTTGAAGCTCCCATGGTACACTGGCCGGAAGTGATCGTTACCTATGATACCTGTGACAAAGTGCTGTTCTCTGCAGACGGTTTCGGAAAATTTGGCGCTCTCGACGTGGAAGAGCCATGGGACGATGAATCCCGCCGCTACTTTATCGGCATTGTCGGAAAATATGGCATGCAGGTACAAAAACTTCTGAAGAAAGCGGCTGCTCTGGATATTCAGACCATCTGCCCGCTGCACGGTCCGGTTCTGAAAGAAAATCTGGGACATTATCTGCATCTGTATGATCTCTGGTCTTCCTACCAGCCGGAGGAGGATGGTGTTGTCATCGCCTACGCATCTGTCTACGGACATACAAAAGAAGCTGCTGAGCTACTTGCCAGTGAGCTGAAAGCAAAGGGGGAAAAAGTAGTGATCTACGATCTGGCAAGATGCGACACTGCACAGGCTGTTGCCGATGCTTTCCGCTACAGCAAGCTGGTACTGGCCACCATCACCTACAATGCAGGCATCTACCCATGCATGCGTGACTTTATCGATCATCTGACCGAGAGAAACTTCCAGAACCGCGAAGTCGCCCTGATGGAAAACGGAAGCTGGGCACCCACTGCTGCCAAAGTCATGACTCAGATGTTTGAAAAGAGCAAGAACATCACCATTGCAGAAAATACCATTCAGATCAAATCTGCCCTGAACGATACCAGCCGTGCTGCCATTGCAAAACTGGCTGACGAGCTCTGCGAAAAATAACCCAAAAAAACAAGAGGGACTGTACCTGTAAGGTACAGTCCCTCGTTTTCTGTCATTTTGCCAATGGATTAATCATCATCCCGGAAACGAATCGTCTGGTTTTCCGGATCCATCTCTTCCACAATGGCAAGAGATTCCACACGGTATCCACGATCACGAAGCATAGCGCCGCCGTGCTGGAAGCCTTTTTCAATCACTATACCGATACCTGCCACATTGGCATGTGCCGCTTCTACAATCTCACATAAGCCTGCTGCCGCACATCCATTTGCCATAAAGTCATCGATAATCAGAATATTTTCATCAGGACGAATAAAACGGCTTGCCACAATTACCTCATATTTCCGTTTGTGGGTAAAAGATTCAATCTGGGAAGAAAGCATGGTGCCATCCAGATTAATGGACTGGGATTTTTTTGCAAATACTACCGGACAATCAAAATACTGCGCTACAATAGCAGCAATTCCAATACCAGAAGCCTCGATAGTCAGAATTTTGTCAATCCTGACTCCCTCAAATCTGCGCTTAAACTCTTTTCCCATTTCATTAAACAGTTTCACGTCCATCTGATGATTCAGAAAACTGTCTACTTTCAGCACATTACCTGGTTTCATCACACCGTCTTTACGGATTCGTTCTTTTAAAAGTTCCATATTACCGTTCCTCTCCTGGCGAATAATTTTTATCTATTCTACCCCACCCCATCCTAGATTGCAATGCTTTCCTTCGGATTGATGAAAAAACCCCGCAGCCTTATGGTTGCGGGGCAATTTTATCCTGATTTTATTCTACAGCTTCCACCAGAGATTCCTGATATTTTTCAAGAATCGTCATCTGAATCGTGTCACGCGTTGAAGAATTGATCGGATGAGCAATATCCCTGTATTCTCCATCAGATGCCTTTCTGCTTGGCATTGCAATAAAGAGTCCCTTTTCTCCTTCTATGACTTTGATATCGTGAACTACAAATTCACCATCAAGAGTAATGGATACTACCGCTTTCATTTTTCCGTCTTTTGCTACTTTCCGAATCCGTACATCTGTAATCTTCATAAATCTTTCCTCGTAATCTCTTTTTATTGGTGGAACTTACATCATATATCTGTCATTTTTTTCGATGACGACCCTGACTCCTTCCTCTCCCACAAACCGGGAGTTTGCACGAATGGTATCCCGGCTCTCTACAATACAGTTTTCAATATAAGTATTGTCACCCAGATACACATCATTTAAAATAATTGAATTTTTAATCACACAGTTGTTGCCTACAAATACTTTTTTAAAGAGAACACTGTTCTCTACTGTGCCGTTGATAATACACCCACTGGCTACCAGACTGTTCTTCACGTTGGAACCGGCATTATATTTCGCCGGCGGAAGATCCAGTACTCTGGAATACACTTCCGGATAGTCCTTCAGGAAATGCTTTCTCACATCTGCCTTCAGGAAATCCATATTTGTCTGATAATAGGCATCTACAGAAGAAATACTGTTCCAGTAAGTATCAAGCTTGTAGGAATAAATCCGCTTGATATTCTTATAGCGGATCAGAATGTCACTTACGAAATCATAACGGTCTTCCTCTGCACATTTTTCAATCAGCTCAATAAGCTGTCGTCTGCGGATAATGTAAATACCGCAGGAAACCATATGTGCATCCGTTGCCATGGGTTTCTCTTCAAAATCAATGACTCTTCCATTGTCATCCGCTTTGACGGCACCAAAACGGCTCATATCTGTTCCCGCTGCCATTTCTTTGCAGACAATGGTAATATCTGCTTTTTTATCAATGTGATATTCCAGAACCTTGCCATAATCCAGCTTGTAAATGCCATCCCCGGATGCAATGACCACATAGGGTTCATGGCTCTGCTTTAACCAGTCCAGATTCTGCCAAATCGCATCTGCCGTTCCCCGGTACCAGGAATTATTCTCAGCTGTCACTGTCGGGGTGAAGAGATAAAGTCCACCCTGTTTCCGTCCGAAATTCCACCATTTGGAAGAACTCAGATGTTCATTCAGGGAACGGGAATTATATTGGGTCAGCACTGCAACCTTCTGTACATGGGAATTAGACATGTTGCTCAGTGCAAAATCAATACTTCGGTAACTGCCTGCCACCGGCATGGCTGCAATGGCCCGCTTGGTGGACAATTCTTTCATTCTGTGGTTATTTCCGCCTGCTAATATAAGTCCGATTGCTCTCATACCCGTTCACCTGCCTTAATTAAAGTCTCACCGCTGGCCAGGATGCCATCCGGATAATCACTTTCTTCTGTCTTGCCGGAAATTGCTGTATTCAGGCCTATCTTCACATTTGACGGGATGACCGTGTTCTCTCCGATGGTCACAAGACCGTAGGAGTATACTTTCGGATTGATCTTATTGGGGATATCCTCTCCCACACCCAGTTCACAGTTCTCACCCACCACCACATCTTCTGCAATGATGGCCTTGTTCACCTGACTTCCTGCTCCAATGACGGTATTCTTCATGATAATAGAATCCTTCACCACAGCACCCTTACAGATGTGAACCCCTGCACCGAGGACGGAATTGATAACTGTACCTTCAATGTCCGAATTTCCGCATACAATGCTCCTCTCAACAAAACCGTCTTCCGATACATAAAGCGGCGGAACTGCATCACTCTTCGTATAAATCTTCCAGAATTCCTCATAAAGATTAAACTCCGGAATAATGTCGATCAGTTCCATATTGGCTTCCCAGTAGGACCCAAGGGTTCCTACATCCTTCCAGTAGCCATTATACTCATACGCGAACAGCCTTTCGCCATTTTCCAGACATTCCGGAAGAATATGCTTTCCAAAATCACAGCCAGGAACTGAACGCATCTTAATCAGCGCTTCTCTTAACACTTTCCATGTAAATATGTAAATTCCCATGGAAGCCAGGTTGCTTCTGGGATTGGCAGGCTTTTCTTCAAACTCCTTCACCTGTCCATTCTCATCTGTCACCACAACTCCGAAACGGCTGGCCTCTTCCCACGGAACCGGCATACAGGCAATGGTTACTGCCGCATTGTTCTCCTTGTGATAATCCAACATCACTTCATAATCCATCTTGTAAATATGGTCTCCTGACAGGATCAGTACATATTCCGGATTATAATTATCGATATAATCAATATTCTGATAGATCGCATTCGCCGTTCCAGAGTACCAGTCACTTCCGGCACTTCTCTCATAAGGTGAAAGAATCGTCACTCCTCCGTTATTTCTGTCCAGGTCCCAGGGCATGCCGATTCCGATATGTGTGTTTAATCGTAATGGCTGATACTGTGTCAAGACTCCGACCGTATCGATGCCGGAATTGATACAGTTGCTCAAAGGAAAGTCAATAATCCGATACTTGCCACCAAAGGCAACCGCCGGTTTTGCAACCTTCGCGGTGAGTACCCCTAATCGGCTTCCCTGTCCGCCAGCTAAAAGCATGGCAATCATTTCTTTTTTAATCACGCTATCACCTCTTGCCGCAACATATGAATGTTATGATGGACTTATTATAGCACACCTTTTGTAAATGGTGAACATTTTTCACTAAAATGATTCTCTATTTTTTACATTTTTTGACTTTTTCTTTAACTTCATAAAACGGATGTACTATTTCATTCGTCATTTTTTACATTTACGCATCTTATTTTTTGTTTAGTTTCACAAATCACACCGAATATTCCATAGACTTTCATTGCTTTTTCTTTCAAATAAGATATAATATAAAAAATACTATATTCTCTAAGAAAGGCTGCGTTTCACTATGTATCAGATAAATTTCGAATCACCGGTTCATGTACATTTTATCGGCATTGGCGGCATCAGTATGAGCGGTCTTGCCGAAATCCTTCTGAAGGAAGGATTCACCGTATCCGGTTCCGACGCAAAAGAAAGCGAACTGACCGATCACCTGGTTTCTAAAGGAGCCACCGTTTTCTACGGACAGAAAGCTGCCAACATTATTTCCGGCATTGACGTGGTTGTCTACACAGCTGCCATTCATCCGGACAATCCGGAATTTGCAGAGGCCAGAAAACAAGCCATTCCCATGCTCACCCGTGCCGAACTGCTGGGGCAGATCATGAAAAATTATCATACGGCCATCGGTATTTCCGGAACCCACGGCAAAACCACAACTACCTCCATGCTGTCCATGATTTTCATGGAGGCCCAGAAAGATCCTACCATTTCCGTAGGCGGCATTCTTCCGGAAATCGGTGGAAATATCCGTGTGGGGCATTCTGACCTGTTTCTTACCGAAGCGTGCGAATATACCAACAGCTTCCTGTCCTTTTTCCCGACGGTGGCTGTCATCTTAAATATAGAAGAAGATCATCTGGATTTCTTCAAGGATCTGGCTGACATTCGAAATTCTTTCCACCGGTTTGCAAAACTTCTTCCGGAAGACGGACTTTTAGTTCTGAACGGTGAAATTGCACATCCGGAAGAAATTACAGAAGACGTAAAAGCCCGCGTTATCAACTACGGTCTGACCGGTTCTGAAGATTATACGGCAAAAAATATTTCCTATGACAAAAAGGGCTGTGCTTCCTTCCAACTGATTCGCCATGGCAAAGAAGAGGGCTCCGTTACCCTTCACGTACCAGGACTTCACAATGTCTCTAATGCGCTGGCTTCCCTGGCTACCTCCATGGAGCTTGGCATCACCTTCGCAGAAGCCTGTGACGGTCTTTCCATGTTCCACGGCACCGACCGCCGCTTCCAGTACAAAGGCGAAGTCAATGGATTTACCATCATTGATGACTACGCACATCATCCGACAGAGATCGAGGCAACCTTAAAAGCTGCTGCCAACTATCCCCACAAAGAGCTGTGGTGTGTTTTCCAGCCTCATACCTATACCAGAACCAAAGCATTTATGCAGCAGTTTGCAAAAGCTCTTTCCCACGCAGACCACATCGTTCTGGCAGATATTTACGCAGCAAGGGAGACAGATACCTTGGGCATCAGTTCCCAGACCCTGCAGGCAGAGATCGAGAAACTTGGCAAACCCTGTTATTACTTTTCCACTTTTGACGAAATCGAAAAATTTTTATTGAAAAAATGTATGCACGGGGACCTGTTGATAACTATGGGTGCCGGAGATGTGCTGAAAATCGGGGAAAATTTATTATCAAAATAAAGTTATCCACATTATCCACATGTTTATCAACATTCAAAGTTGTATAAATATGTGGATTTTTTCGTGGATAAGACATTTACATAATACGGTGAAACCATTTTTGTCAGAATCCTGGTTTTCTTTGAAATTACAGTCATTTTCTGTCGAATTCGGTTTCCAATAATGAAAACTGTCCACTAAGTTATCCACATTATCCACATCTGCTTTCCCTCGTTTGTCCTCCTATTTCTTTTTCCAAAGAGCTGTGCTATACTCCGTATATGGCAGGATTATGCTTTCAGCCATCCTGCGATGAGGAGAGTCTTAAATGAGCCAGTTTGTTTTAAAATCCAGTGAAAGCGCCGGTATGACCAGTATTTCCAATTATTTTCTGGACTACTACATGCCCCGCGCCAATGGTGAATATGTAAAAGTATATTTATATCTGCTGCGCGCCCTGAACCGGCCGGATCTCGCATTATCCGTGGCAGGACTGGCAGACGCGCTGGACCGCACGGAAAGTGACATTCTTCGCGCTCTCAAATACTGGGAAAAACAGGGAATTCTTTCTCTGGAATGCGATGCATCCAATGTATTGCAGGGCATTTATCTGTGCAGCATCCCGGCGCCTGCCAATGAACAGAGCCAGACCGTAACTTTATCTGCCCAGCCACAGCAGACCATTCCCGACCAGAAATCCTACAGCCCGGAAGAGCTGGAGCAGTTCTCCCAGCAGGCAGAATGCCGGCAGCTTCTTTTCGTATGCAACCAGTATCTTGGAAAGACTTTATCTTCCTCTGAGATTGAGACACTGCTCTATTTTTATGATCAGCTTCATTTTTCCGCTGATCTTATTGAATATCTGGTGGAATACTGTGTCTGCAAAGGCAGCAAAAGTATCCACTACATCCGCAAAGTAGGCCTGGCATGGGCCGAGGATGGTATTTCCACCGTCAGCCAGGCAAAGGAACGAACCACTACCTACCGCAGAAATACCTTCGCCATTATGAAAGCTTTCGGCATCAACGACCGGAATCCGGTGGATCCGGAGCTTAAATATATCGAAAAATGGCTGGATACCTATGACTTTACACTGGAGCTGGTTCTGGAAGCCTGCCGCAGAACCATGGAGCGGCTTCATAAACCAAATTTTGAGTATGCAGACCGGATCCTGCAGCGCTGGTCTGACCAGCATGTACATAATATGACCGATGTGTCCGCCCTGGATCAGGAGCATCAGAAAAAGAGCTCCCGCCGTGCTTCCGCTCCCGCCCAAGCGAGATCTACCGGCTTTTCTAATTTTCAGCAGCGTGATTACGATTTTGATGAGCTGGAAAAACAGCTGTTGGAAAGTCAGAACCATTGATATGCCTGACGGGGAGAGGGGGTAAAAGATACCATGGCATTGACCAACAGTCAGTATGACTCCATTATGCGGGAGTATGACCGCAGACAATATGAGAATTACCGGCAGCAATGTGCCCGGATTGATGAGATTTATGAGAAGATTCCACGGATCCGGGAGATTCAGGAGACCATGTCTTCCTGCAGCGTCCGGCAAGCGGAGAAGCTCATGGATGAAGAGCCCGACGCACTGGAGACACTCCGGCAGGAGCTGACAAGACTTCGTCAGGAACGGGATCTGCTTCTGAAAAATGCCGGCTATCCTGTTGATTACATGGAAATGCATTATACCTGCCCGGATTGTAAGGACACCGGATATATTGACCGGAAGAAGTGTCATTGTTTCCGTCAGAAGGAAATTCAGCTCCTCTATTCTTCTTCCCGGATGGAAAAGGTATTGCAGAAGGAAAATTTTTCTTCTCTTTCCTATGATGTCTATGATGAGGAACAACAGAAAGCCATGCCGTCCATCATCAGAACCTGCCAGAACTTTGCAGATACGTTTACCCGAGACGGGCGGAGCATGTTGTTCTACGGATCTGTCGGTACCGGAAAAACCTTTCTTTCCAACTGTATTGCAGGACAGCTTCTGGACCAGGGATATTCCGTTGTGTATTTTACGTCATTCCAGTTATTTGAACTGTTGTCCGGCACCATAGGAAACAGTTCCGAACAGTTCCGGAAGGCCTATGAGCCTCTTCTGGAAAGTGACCTTCTGATCCTTGATGACATGGGAACGGAAGTTTCCAACACCTTTACGGTATCCAAGCTCTTCCAGATTTTGAATGAACGGGCATTATCCGGACGTTCCACCATCATTTCGACCAATCTGTCCCTGCAGCAGTTCCGGGACGTATACAGTGAACGAATTTTCTCCCGTATCACCAGTTCCTTTACACTCCTCAAATTTGCGGGGAGTGACATCCGGATTCGAAGAAAACTTTCCGGTTCCCGTTGAAATCCCCTTGACGGTAGCAGGTACTGATGTTATGGTTTTAAATGGAAAAATAAGTTTTATATATCTTTTATATTTTATACAATACGGAGGGTTATCTCATGAATATTCAGCGCAGTGAACGGGTTCTTGAAACAATTCCTGTTGGCTCCCTCGGCATTATTGCCCTGCCGAGCTGTAAAGATCTTGGAAAAAAGGTGAACGATTATCTGGTTCAGTGGCGGCACGAAAGTGCAAATGAACATAAAAACAGCCTTCCCTTTCAAGGTTACGAACAGGATTCTTTCCTTCTGAATGCAAAAGTACCCCGTTTCGGTTCCGGTGAAGCGAAAGGTATTGTTCAGGAATCTGTCCGCGGCCGCGATCTTTACATTATGGTAGATGTGTGCAACTACAGCATGACCTATTCCCTTTGCGGTCACGAGAATCATATGTCTCCTGATGACCATTATCAGGATCTGAAACGTATCATCGCAGCCTGCGGCGGTAAAGCAAGACGTATCACCGTTATCATGCCCTTCCTCTATGAGAGCCGCCAGCATAAGCGTTCCGCCAGAGAATCTCTTGACTGTGCTTTGGCACTGCAGGAGCTGGTTCACATGGGAGTGGATAATATCATTACTTTTGATGCCCATGACCCGCGTGTACAGAATGCCATTCCACTGTCCGGTTTTGAGACGGTACAGCCGGCTTATCAGTTTATTAAAGCCCTGCTCACCAATGTACGGGACATTCAGGTAGACAGTGATCATCTGATGGTAATCAGCCCGGATGAAGGCGGCATGGGACGTGCTGTTTATCTGGCCAACGTTCTGGGAGTTGATATGGGTATGTTCTACAAACGCCGCGATTACACCAAAATTGTCAATGGTCGCAATCCCATTGTTGCCCATGAATTTCTGGGAAGCAATGTAGAAGGCAAAGACGTTTTGGTTATTGATGATATGATTTCTTCCGGTGAGAGTATTATCGACGTAGCACGCCAGTTAAAATCCCTTCATGCAAAACGTATTTTCCTGTATTCCACCTTTGGTCTGTTTACCAACGGTATGGAACGTTTTGACAAGGCATATGAAGAGGGACTGTTTGACCGCGTATTCACCACCAACCTGATTTATCAGTCACCGGAGCTTTTATCCAGACCGTATTACATCAGCTGCGACATGAGCAAATACATTGCTCTTCTGATCGATACCCTGAATCATGATGCTTCCATCAGTGATCTTCTGGATCCATTTGAGAGAATTCATCTGTTCCTGGAAAAGTACAGAAACGGACGTTTATAAGACAGCGAAAGCACCCCGGCTGCATGAGCCGGGGTTTTTCCATAAGAGGAGACCTTTATGAAAAATTTTGTATTTATTTCTCCTGCTTTTCCCGGCAACTATGAAAATTTCTGTGTTTCCTTGAAAAAGGACGGAGTCAATGTGCTGGGCATTGGAGATACTCCCTATGATGCCCTTTCCCAAAAGCTTAAATCTGCCCTGACAGAATATTATAAGGTAGACAATATGGAAAACTATGACGAGATGTTCCGGGCAGTAGCTTTTCTTTCCTTCCATCACGGAAAGATTGACTGGCTGGAAAGCAACAACGAGTACTGGCTGGAACAGGATGCAAAGCTTCGGGAAGATTTTCATATTACAACCGGACTGCAGCCAAAGGACATGGCGCTGATCAAGCACAAATCCCAGATGAAAAAGGGATACGAAAAGGCAAAGATCCCCACCGCCCGTTATCATATGGTACACGATCCGGAAGCTGCCAAAGAATTTATTCAGGAAGTGGGCTATCCGGTCATCGTGAAGCCGAACAGAGGTGTCGGTGCCTGCGATACCTGGAAAATTACCAACGAGCAGGAGTTGGAACAGTTTTTTCGGAACCTTCCTTCCATCCCCTATATTATGGAGGAATTTGTTCCCGGCGAAATCTGTTCCTATGATGCGATTGTAAACAGCAAAGGAACCGTTCTCTTTGAAACGGGAAATGTGACACCCATCTCTATTATGGATAGTGTGAACAATCATGGCTCCATCCGATTCTACATCGTAGATCATGTGGCAGGGGATCTGAAAGCGGCCGGCCGGGCATGCTTAAAAGCCTTCCGTGTACGAAGCCGTTTTGTCCATCTGGAATTCTTCCGTCTGACGGAGGATCATCCCCATCTGGGATCCAAAGGACAGATTGTGGGACTGGAAGTCAATATGCGTCCATCCGGCGGACCCACCCCCGACATGGTGAACTTTGCCTACAGCACGGACTGTTACCAGCACTATGCCGATATGATGGTCTATGACAAGCTTCGTCATCAGACCAAGTCTACCCACTGTTTCTGTGCCTATGTCGGCCGTTGGAAAGAACTTCCTTATCTTCACTCCCACGAAGAGATTCTGACCGAATTTTCAGACAGTCTGAAGCTGGCTCAGGAACTGCCGGAAGTACTGGCCCACGGCATGGGAAATTATATGTATCTGGCAAGATTGGAGACAAAAGAAAAGATGGAAGAATTTTTCCATTACACACTGGATCTAAAACCCGCCGAACCAGAAAAGAAACCGGTCAGAAAAACCGCCCGGAGAAAAACGCAAAGGAAGTCATAACAAATGGAAATACATGAACTGAACTGGTACAGTGAACGTCTGCACCGGAATATGCCTGTGAAGATATACGGTCATGCCGGAAAGCCTTGTCTGGTCATCCCTTCCCAGGATGGAAAACACAATGATTTTGAAGGATTTGGCATGGTAGATGCCTGCGCCCCCTGGATTGAAGAAGGAAAACTGATGCTCTACTGTGTAGATACCATTGATGCAGAGACCTGGTCCTGTACCTGGAAAAATGCCAGAGACCGGATCCTGCTTCACGAAGACTGGATGCAATATCTGGTACAGGAAGTCCTTCCACTAATGGAAAAAGAAAACAACGGACAAAAAGCCATGACGATGGGCTGCAGTATGGGTGCATTCCACGCTGCCAACCTGTTTTTCCGCTTTCCGGACCGTTTTGATGCCACCATCTGCTTAAGCGGTATTTACGATGCTTCTCAGGTGCTGGGGGGCTATATGGACGATCTGGTTTATCTGAACTCTCCTTATCACTGCCTGCAGAACATGCCGGCTGATCACCCTTACATGTCTCTCTATCGCAGAAGCGACATGTTCTTCTGCGTCGGACAGGGTGCCTGGGAAGATGAACTCCTGGCAGATACCAGGAAACTGGATGGCGTTCTGCACGCCAAAGGCATCCCTGCCTTTGTGGATTACTGGGGATACGACGTAGCCCACGACTGGAACTGGTGGCAGAAACAAGCGCCCTATTTTCTGGGCAAGATTTTGTAACTGTTCACAGAATCTACATTTGACTTTCCCGGATTCGGCTTCTACAATGGAAACGGAATCTATATTTGGAGGTATATTTATGAAAAAACTGACTGCTCTTTTCTTATCTGTAGCAATGTGCGGCACCCTGTTAGCCGGATGTGGTTCTTCCAAATCCGATGAGGCACAGGCATCCGACACGAACGAGACAACCGCGGAGGAAACCACCGATGCTTCTTCCGAAGAAGACACCGAGCTTCTCACCGGTCTTCATCATGTGACCATTGATGTAAAGGATTACGGCACCATTTCTCTGGAACTGGATGCAGACACTGCACCGATTTCCGTTACCAATTTTATCAATCTGGCAAAAGATGGATTTTACGACGGTCTGACTTTTCATCGCATCATTTCCGGGTTCATGATCCAGGGCGGCGATCCCAAAGGAAACGGAACCGGCGGTTCTGACCAGACCATCAAAGGAGAGTTCTCCGAGAACGGTGTGGAAAACGATATTTCCCATGTACGCGGCACCATTTCCATGGCAAGAGCCAACGATCCGGACAGTGCTTCCTCTCAGTTCTTCATTGTACACGAAGACAGTACCTTCCTGGATGGTCAGTATGCTGCCTTTGGCCATGTAACCGACGGCATGGATGTGGTAGATGCCATCTGTGAAAACACCCCTGTACAGGACAATAACGGTACAGTAAAGGCAGATGACCAACCGGTCATCACGTCCGTAACGGTTATTGATTAGTCATCATTATGATAAAAACGTCCCGGCATCTTGCATAATGCCGGGACGTTTTTTACTGTTTCATCAACTCTATGATCTTTTCAACATTTTCCTGACTCCAAGAAGCGATCTCAAGCACCGCATGGGGAATCTGCTGATCTCCGGAATCTGGATTGTGGAACCAGACACATTTCGTGCCTGCTGCCGCTGCTGCCTTTCCGCCATTCGTGGAATCTTCCACAATCAGACAATCCTCCGGTTTCAGTTTCAGTTTTTCCATAGCCAGCACAAAGGTGTCCGGCGCAGGCTTCGGGTGATCCACTTCCTCTCCGCTGGTATAGCATTCAAAGTACTGGCGGATCTCCAGTGCATCCAGCACCCTGCCAATATAGTAACCTGCGGAGGATGACGCTACTTCCAGACGGAAGCCTTCGTCATGAAAACGTTTTATAGCTTCTTTCACACCTGGAATCTGTGGAAATCCATCCTTCTGCACGATCTCTTCTTTCTTCGCATACATCCGTGCCCGAAGCGTCTCCGCATCGGAAACCGTTTCTCCGTATGCTTCTTTCAAGAGTTTCATCAGATAACCGACTGTAGAACCGATACAGGGTTTGTAAACCTCATAGGACATATCAACCCCTTCGTCTGCCAGCGCTGCTTTCCAACATTCATAATGCAGGGGTTCTGTATTTACCAGAACCCCATCCATATCAAATATCATTGCTTTCATTTATTTTGCCTCGGAAGTAAACATAACTCCAAGCTTCTGGAACGTCTTCTCATCTGCTGCGCTCAACATCCGGGAAATATGCGCCTGGCTGCCGCGCAGGTTCGGAAGCTGACGCAGCGCCTGATCTGCCAGCGGGTTGCTCTCAGAGCTGGAAGACAGAGCAATCAGTACCTCTTCCATATGAAGACGCGGATTACGGCTGCCAAGATACTCTACTTTCAGTTTCTGAATCGGTTTGATCACATTCGGTGTAATCAGAAGCACATCCTCGTCAATACCAGCCAGATGTTTCAGTGCTTTGATGAGCAGCGCTGAGCATGCTCCCATAAGATCGCTGGTCTTTCCGGTCAAAATGGTTCCATCCGGAAGCTCAATTGCGGCTGCCGTATGTCCGGTCTCCTCGGCACGGGCATTGGCTGCAGTCACTACCTTGCGGTCTTTTACGCTGACTCCGGCGTTGTTCATGAGCAGCTCAATCTTATAAGCTTCTTCCTCTTTGGATTTTCCTCTTGCAATATTGACCAGCGTCTGATAGTAACGGCGGATAATCTCCTGACCGGATGCCTCGCAGCATGCCTCGTCATCTACAATACAGTTTCCTGCCATATTCACGCCCATATCTGTCGGGGATTTGTACGGGCAGTCGCCGTAGATCTCCATAAACATAGCACGCAGTACCGGGAAGATCTCCACGTCCCGGTTATAGTTTACTGTTGTTTTTCCATAGGCTTCCAGGTGATACGGATCAATCATATTGACATCGTTCAGATCAGCCGTTGCTGCCTCATATGCCAGATTTACCGGATGGCTTAATGGCAGATTCCAGATGGGGAAGGTTTCGTATTTTGCATAGCCTGCACGCACACCTCTCTTATGCTCATGATAGAGCTGTGACAGGCAGGTTGCCATCTTTCCGCTTCCCGGTCCCGGAGCCGTCACAACAACCAGCGGTTTGGTAGTTTCGATATAATCGTTATGTCCGTAACCTTCCTCACTGACAATCAGCGGAATATTATTCGGATATCCCGGAATCAGATAGTGACGATATACTTTCACGCCCATTTTCTCCAGACGAGTCTGGAACATCTGAGCGCTGTACTGTCCTGCATAATGGGTAATGCAGACACTTCCCACATACAGATTTTTAGATTCAAAAATTGCTTTCAAACGAAGCAGATCCGAATCATAAGTGATGCCCAGATCACCACGCACTTTATTTTTTTCAATATCCTCTGCACTGATAACAATTACAATCTCCACCTGATCTGCCAGCTGCATGAGCATACGCAGTTTGCTGTCTGGCTCAAATCCCGGAAGTACACGGGATGCATGATAATCATCATACAGTTTCCCGCCAAACTCCAGATACAGTTTGTTGTCAAACTGTTGAATCCGCTCTCTGATGTGTTCTGACTGCATTGCCAGATATTTGTCATTATCAAATCCTTTTTTCATGTAGTTTCTCCCCTTATAAAATCTCTTTTAGCAGCTTCAAATTCTGAATGGTAAAATCCGTTTCCTGAAGATGGCCTGTCTGCTCCCGGTCATACCAGCAAGTCTTCATACCCATCTGCCGACCGCCCGCAATGTCCGCTGTCAGGGAATCACCGATCATCATGGTTTCCTCCGGTACAATTTCCGGAAGCACTGCAAAACATTTTTCAAAAAATCCACGTGCTGGCTTTTCCACTCCCATCCGTTCCGACACAAAACAGTGTTCAAAGTACTTCAGCATGTCCGCTTTCTGAAGCCTGTTGATCTGCTGCCCATAAGGTCCATTGCTTGCTGCACACAAACGGTATTTTCCATAAAGATAAGGAAGGATTTCCATGGCACCGTCTACCGGCACCGCACTTTCATGAAGTGACTTTTTAAATTCATCTTCCATGGCTGCGCCATCGGCTTCCAATCCGAGTTTTTTAAGGATCGTCTGCCAACGGACCGTCCGAAGATCCGCAACCTTCAGCTCCCGCTTCTCAATCTTTCTCCAGATTTTATTATTTTCTTCCTGAAACACGGAAAACATCTCCGGCTGATATTCCAGTTCAAACATCCGAAAACAATGTTTCATGGATTCCTCCGCAGCTGCATTAAAATCCAGCAAAGTATTGTCGATATCTAAAAAAAGTACCTTCAGTTCCAATCTGGCTCCTCCTTATCCACTGGTTATAAGCATACTAGATTCTCTACAAAAACTCAACCGGGAGTTTTATGAATTATGGTGATTGGCTCTGTATTGGTAACCACCAGGCCGAAAGTCGCATTCTGTGAGCGGAACCGCTCGCGCTAAGTCCTCGATCCAGCGGTACTAACATTCGAACATCGCCAAAAGCTCGTTCTCATGAAGTACCGGGACTGCGAACGTTCCTTTCACAGAATGCGACTTCCGTTTGGGTGCTTACCTCATACAAATATAAACCATATACGCTGCATAGACAAGCAGCATGATAATACCCTCGCTGCGGCATACTTGTTTTCTGGTCCAGGCAAATACCCACACAATAAGACTCATCACCGTCAGGAGAATAATATCGATCATATTTTCCTGCACAAATGCAATAGGACTGATCGCGGCCGCTGCACCGAGCACCATCAGGATATTAAACACATTAGAGCCCAATACATTTCCAAGGGCCATATCCACTTCCCCTTTTCGGGAGGCAACCACAGAGGTCACCAGCTCCGGCAGGGAAGTTCCCATAGCTACAATCGTCAAACCAATAAGGTTCTGGCTCAGTCCAAAATTCGCTGCAATGGCCGATGCCGAATCCACCACCAGATCTCCGCCCCACATAATAGCAGCGCCGCCCAGAAGGATGTACAGCGCACACTTCCAGCCAGGAAGCATCTTTGGTTCCTCTTCTTCCGGCTGTATCGGATTGGCTTTTGCCGCGCGCACCATCCACATAAGAAAGCAGACGAAAATCACCAGGAAAATCAATCCATCTGCCCGGCTGATTGCCATACCAGAGTATCCCAGAATCAACAAAATCACACCCATGGCAATCGAAAAAGGCAGTTCCTGCTTTAGCGTCTTCTGACTGACTGCCATTGGAGTCCACAGAGTACAGGCCCCGCATACTACCATCAAGTTAAAAATATTAGAGCCAACCACGTTGCTGACTGCCAGCTCATTACTTCCCGCAATGGACGCTGTCACACTGACCGCACATTCCGGCAGGGAGGTTCCCATGGCCACAATGGTCATTCCTATTACCATAGATGGAATATGAAATTTCCGCGCCACTGCGGAGCTTCCTTCCACAAAATAATCTGCACCCTTAATCAATAAAATAAATCCTACAAGTAATGATACATACGTCATTTCGGTTTTCCTCCTCACTTCGTAATGATCTTATTGTATGCGCTGTGCAAAACAGATGCAAGGACAGAACCAAAGTTTTTACGACCTTTCCTAGAAAATATGTTAAAATAACGTTATCTTATGACAGGAGACGAACCTATGAGCATCAACCGTGAAGATATGATGGAACTGACACGCCGCATGACCCTTTCCAGAAATTGTTTCAGCCGCCTGGCCGGCGCTTATATGGATGAGGAAGGCTTTATTGACGGCACCTTCCATACTCATTTTCTGAAATTGAGCAAAGCCGACCAGGAGAAAAATCTGAAACTTGCCAAGGCTATCCCCTTTGCCAAAACCAATGAGCAGCTGAAAAGCCATTCTATCGGATCTTCCAGTGAATTCCGAAAACTTCTTCTGGCCCTTAGGGAATGCGAACTAAAACATGACGCTCTCCTCTATAATCTCTACGAATATATCGGAGAACGCCATCAACCAGGCTATCCTTACGGTATCTATGTATTTTACGGAACCTACGACGTTCCCAGAAAAGGCACTGACCACACCAGCCAATGGGAATCCGAAGAAGTCTACCAATTCCTGATCTGCGCCATCAGTCCCCTTGTCGGCGAGTACGAGATGGGCACGCCCGAAGCCGGATTCCTGTTCCCGGCCTTTGAGGGAAGATGTGCGGAGACGGGGAAGATTTATGTGTTGGAGTAAGAAGAAAAAGACTTCTTACTTTGTAAAAACTTTCAATTTTTCTTCCAGCTCTCTGATTCTGTTGTCTTTGGATTCCAATTCTTTTTTCTGAGTTTTTATTTCAACATCCTTGGCATCCAGTTCTTCCTGCATCTCTTCAATCATCAGCTGCACTGTATTCTGATCCAGTTCTTTTAGTTCTTTCGAGAACATTTCCATCACCTTCTCCACATTCAAACAAAGATTATAGACTTCGTCATAGATCACCTTGAACTCCGGATAATCTGATGTTGTATAAATAAAGTTGACACCTTATTCTCAAGGAATTCATGTATAATAAAAGAGAATAAGGAGGAACTCTCAATGTCACGAACCCAACGTAAATACGACCAGGAATATAAGATCCAGGCTGTCAAACTTGCCAAAGAAATCGGCGGTGCTAAGGCAGCCAAAGAATTAGGTATCCCAGAAGGAACCATCCACACATGGCTGAAAGCAGTTAGAGCAGGCACATTGGATATTGGCGACGGTGCACATACTCCGGAAAGCGCGATGAGTCTTGCTGAGGAGCTTGCCATGCTCCGCAAACGCGTTAAAGATCAGGACAAAGAAATCCGGCGTCTGAAAGAGGAAAATGAATTTCTCGAGGAAGCAAGCGCTTTTTTCGCAGCCAGCCGTCGGAAGTCAGCAAGAACCAAAGAATGATGTTCATTGCCATAAAAACGAAAGACGGCGTGATTAAGGGAAAACTCTCATTCTATTGCCGGATGCTTGGCGTCAGCCGCCAGGGTTTCTACAAATATCTTGCTATTAAAGATCGCCCTTGGAAATATCAGGATCTTGCTGATGCCATGAGAGTGATCCATGCTGAGGATGAATGCAATGATACCTATGGACGTATTCGCATGTACCAAGCACTGCTCCTTAAGAATCCGACGGGAATCAAGATCCCCAGTGAACGAACCGTTTACAGGGTTATGGATGAAATAGGACTTGTCCATCGGCCAAAGCGCAAGCCAAATGGCATTACCAAGGCTGATCGGGAAGCACGTAAGTCAGATGATCTTCTGAAGAGAGAGTTCAAGGCTGATAAGCCACTTGAAAAATGCGTAACTGATATCACAGAAATCAAGGCAAAAGATGGAAAACTGTATGTTTCAGCCATCTTCGACTGCTTTGATTCCAGCGTTCTGGGACTGGCAATGGAAACAAACATGAAGGCAACTCTGTGTGAGCATACACTGGATAATGCCTATCTGGCGCATCCTGATCTGCGAGGTGCCATTGTGCACTCCGACAGAGGAAGACAATATACCAGTGAAACCTACCGTCAGGCGCTTTCTAAATATGGCATTATACAAAGCATGAACAGTGATGGTGGCAGGTGCCACGATAATGCTCGATGTGAAAGCATGTGGGCCAGAATGAAAAGCGAGCTTCTCTATGACCGCTACAATACGGAAAGCCTGACCACGGATGAGCTGAGAGTTCTTATTTGGAGATATTTCATCAGTTACTGGAACAACAGGAGGATCTGCTCTGCCAACGGTGGGCTTCCTCCTATGATTAAGCGTCAGAGATACTACCAATCTCTGGGCCTGGCTGCATAGGAAATGATATCTTTGAGATAAATGTGTCAACCAATATTGACAATATCAATCCGTAATCAACCGGACAATATCTTCCGGTTCGTCGCTGCTCAAAAACGTAAGCCATGGTCCTGTCAGTTAATTTCTATTCTTCTGGGCAGATGAAAGTGGGAACTTATATTCTACCCATTGAATCAAATTTTAGAAGTGAAAATCCCTTCGCAAAACACATTTAAAGTGCTTGTTTGGACGTATGAAAAAATTACAATAGCCTCTGCCCGGGAAAATACAGATCCTCGGGCAGGCAGAAAGCAAAACCAGCTATATGTCCAAATAACTTTTATATATAGCAATTATAATGATTTTTCAGGATTTCTACTATCATCTTTGGGCATTAAACATGATGAATGCATCATACGCCCTGCAGTACTTCCTCAATCCAGTCTCTTCGCTGAAGTACCTGTATCCACTCTTTCGGAATTCCATCCGATTTATAATACAATCCGGTCAGTCCACCAGCGACTGCACTAACGGTATCTGTATCCTCTCCAAGGTTCACGGCCATCAGCACTGTTTCTTTATAAGACTGGGAATGAAGCAGACACCATACAGCTGCTTCTAAGGTATCCACCACATAACCGCTGCTTTTGATTTTCTCTTTTGAAAGCCCTTTAAATTCTGAAAGATCAACCAGTCGATGATACTGTTCCAGCTCTCGATGATTAGACAGATCCTGCCGATAATATTGAAATGCTCGATCCATTCCTTCCTGTAACCGATTTTCCAGCATCCCTTCCCGTTCAAGAATTGCCTTCACCAGGAAATAGTAAATTCCACATGCCATCTGACTTCTTAAATGCGCATGGGTGAGTGCCGATACTGCATGAATCATATAAATACTCTCATTTTCTGAAGTACAAACTTTTTTCTGGCGCTCGAACAAATACAGGCAAATCGGAAGAATACGCATAAGAGAACCATTTCCATTATCCCACTCTGTCTTTCCGCCCGATTCCAATGGTGCCATTCCCTTTGCATAATTCATAAGAGCTCTTGACGTTGCCATTCCTATATCAAATACCTCTCCAAATGGTGTATATTCCCCATGCATGCACCATCTGCTGAACCGTTCCATCATATCGGTATAATCGATGTTTCCGACCGTTCTGATACTATCCAGTTCTGCCAGTGCCATACTACTGTCATCAGACCATGTGCCCCTTGGCTGATGATGGGTTCCATATTCCCGCATTCCTGTTACTGGATTTTTCATCAGCTCCGTTCTTGACATAAATTCCACGGGTACACCCAAGGCATCCCCAACAATTAATCCCAACATTCCATCTTTCCAGATATTGCTCATTTCCCTCTGCATTTTCGCCATCCCCTTTTTCGCCTAGTCATTCTTCCGTTGATCCATTTCTTTTTGAATCCAGGCCATGATCACCTCGACCAGATACTCCTGCTGAATCCGACTCAATTCCCTGCCTGGCTGTATTTTATGCCATTTTCTGATACATTCCCTGCAGCAAGTTGCGGTCGCATGCTGCGCGATAAAAACCGGATGCCCTTTCATCGGCGTCTGTTTTCCATCGTTTGGAATATATGCAGGCGCCTCCCTTTTTTCTATAAAATCCATGGCATGATCCCTGATTGCGTCCATGCCTTTTTCGTTTATATAATCAATGTCCCGCTGTTTTAGATGAAAACTGCTTCGAAACTTTGAATGTTCCAGATGATCAAATAATTGAGCAAACCATTCCTCTTTTGTCACTTTATCGCTTCTCCTCCATTATCTGCATATAAAATAGCAAACTATATGCAGATAATCAACGAGTATCTGCATATAAATCTCCATATAATATGCAGATACTGGCTTATATTTTCTGTTGCTATTTCCGCCCGCATCTCATCAATCATTAACTGTACGGTGTTTCTATCCAGTTCTCTTAATTCTTCTGAAAATATTCCCATCATATTCCTCCACGTTCAGACAAAAATTATAGTTTTCTAATGTTTAGTTTTTCGAATCATTTATAGTATTTTATGTATATACTAAAAGTATCATATTATATGTAAAAATACAATCTTAATCTTAAAACATTCAAAACACGCATAAAAATCATACTCTAACATATACTTGATTTAGCTATTTCCCTGTGCTATACTGGGTGTAGCTAAAAAGGAAATAGTGTCCAAACAACACCAAACGAAAACCCCCGGAATGGCAGTTCCGGGGGTTTTCTTCACTTTGTTATACAGTTGTGCATCTGTTCATGCTAATCGTCGCTGTTGTCTCTGTCTAGCCATTTGCAAATGTAGTAGCTAATTACACCTGCTGCGACAGAGACCAAAAAGGAAATAATGAATTCCAAACAATACCCCCCTTTCCGTTGCCAGATTGGGAGCGACAACAAAAGTATTATAACATGTGCATTGTTTTTGTGAAACATTTTTGTTGCATTTTATATTGCTTTAAGTATATCCGACTTTTTAATACTCTTCTTTCCTGATTTTCGCCAAATACTGTTTCTTTTTATTCACTTGATGTACCCGTGCACGTGGCTCATATTTTGCACAGTGCTGACAGTAGGTCTTATGACAGGCCTCTCTGCCTTTGGTGCACTGCCCCAGTGCGATATAGTATTTACATGGGATTTCTCTGTATTTTGCCATTTTATTTTCCTCGATTCTGCTTTGGAAAATTACAATAGAATGAAAGAACTTTTTGAGAATCGAGTAGGAGGAATTTCTCTTAAATGAGAAATTCCGACCTCTCACACCACCGTACGTACGGTTCCGTATACGGCGGTTCAATCAACTTAACAAGTAACACACTTTTCGGTGTAGTAATCTAACATTGAAATTAGTCCAAATGAGGCTAATCTTTTGTTACTTATAGCAGCATTTACTGCGCCTTTGTTACATACATAAGCTATTCTTTTACCTGTGTATGCAACTCGTCTAGCTGTGTTTCTGTCTATTCCAAGTTTTACAAGGTTCTTCTCTCGATTCTGTGGTGTTTTCCATTGTTTCCAAATGCACATGCGAAGCCGATAACGGATTCTTGAATCTAATTCCTTGCATAGTGTTTTCATACTGCCTATCTTGAAGTAGTTAATCCAACCTCTTATGAGCTGATTAAGCTTCTCCACTTTATAGCTGTTGCTAACACCCCAACTACGGCATGTGAGTTCTTTCATTCTCTTCTTAAACTTCGTTACTGATTTAGCATGTGGTTTTGCCTTAAACTGATGTGCTCTTGAATCAAAGTAGAACCCAAATCCAAGGTATTTAAGTCCGCTTGGTCTGTCTACTTTACTCTTAGTCATGTTGACCTTGAGCCCTAGCTTTTCTTCGATGAATCGTGAGATATTTCTCATAACTCTATTCGCGGACATTTCACTTCCGACCATGATAATACAGTCATCTGCATATCGTACAAAGTTAAGCCCTCTCTTTTCCATTTCCTTATCAAGTTCATTGAGCATGATGTTTGCCAACAACGGAGAAAGGTTTCCTCCTTGTGGAGTTCCTACAATGGAATCCTCATACTCATCGTCTATCATAATTCCGCTCACTAGATACTTCCTTACAATAGAGATGATATCTCCGTCCTTAATTGTTCTTCCAATTAAAGTCATTAGCTTATCATGGTTTACTGTGTCAAAGAACTTTTCCAAGTCGATGTCTACACTCCAGTCATTTCCGTCATTCATTATATCGAGTGCCGTTAGAATTGCCTGCTGCGCACATCTATTAGGTCTGAATCCGTAACTGTGGTCATGGAACTGTTCCTCATAGATTGGTGTTAACACCTGTGCGATGGCTTGTTGTATGAATCTGTCTGTTACTGTTGGTACTCCCAGGTTTCTGACACCGCCATCAGGCTTTGGTATCTCCACTCTTCGTACTGGCTGAGGCTTATATTTTCTTGTCCTCAACTGTCCCTTGATGGTTTCGCCGTTCTTTGCAAGGTGTTCCTTCAATTCTGTGTACTTCATTCCGTCCACTCCCTCAGCACCTTTGTTTCGTACGACTTGCAGATATGCTCTGTTGAGATTATCACTAGATAATATCTGCTCCATTAGATTACTTGTGTCCATGCGTTCTTTCCTTTCCGTCTCGCTTGATTTGACCACCTTTTACCCGATTGGTTACGGCAGATGTTGTCATTTCTGCAATACGAGACATACTCAAACTGATTGATTGTTCGCCCCTTCGCTCCATCCCCATTACAGAGACTTCTTCGCTACTATGGGCTCGGCTGACTTCTCACAGTTCGTTGTTACTAGGCTAATGAAACCTCTGTGAGACCTCCACGCTTAAGGTGCACGCTCTTTCTCTCCATATATCCGCCGCATTTACTCTGCTTCTACAAACGTGGTAGTTATTAGACTTCGCTGTTCTTTGCCAGCTTATCACTCGAAGCCTAGCCTTATATGCGATTTCTGTCCGTCGGACCAGAGATTCGCCTACAGCTTCCTTCAGATTCCACCTCACGGTAGACACCCTTGCTGTTTGGCTATACATTTCCCACTACCCGGGCATGTTCGGGACTTACACCCGTTAGAGCGCGCCCATGGCGCGCAAACAAAGAAAAAGGCATCTCCCGCAGGAAATGCCTTTTGTCACCCCATATGAAATTCCTAACAGTTTACTGTATGCTGCCAGTGCACCTTCACTCTTTCCAGCCAAGACATTTTTAGTCAGAGCTTTTATTCTGCTGCTTCTACAGAAATTACTTCCCCGTCAAACGGGTCTACTTCTGATGCGGTACCTGTATAAGTTACAGTCACCTTGTCACCTACATTTACGCTGTCTAGTCCTTCCGGCTTCTCTTCATCGAAAGTAAATTCATAGCAGGTTCCATCCTCACCTGTTACAACAAACATAAAGTCTTTTACTTCATCTAATGTTCCGGTAAAAGTAGATGTCTCTTCAGACTGTCCCTCTGTTGCAGTTCCTTCCTGCTGTGTAGTTTCTTCCTGCTGTGCTGCTCCTGCGTTATCTGACTTTGCTCCACAGCCTGTCATCATAGATGCTGTCATTGTTGCTACAAGTACCATCATTGCAAATTTTCTTTTCATAATTATTGCCTCCTGCAAATTATTTTCTACTTTCAATCTATTAGATCACTGGTTCCATTAAAAAGTTTCACCCATTTCAAAAAATTTATGTTTTGCAAGAAAAGAACTTTCCATCTCTGGAAAACTCGGAAGCTCACTTCGAGCAAATATCCCCGACAATGAACCTCAATTGAAGACGGATTTGCTCAGAATTTCGGGAAAGGAGTCTCCGTTCTGGGTAAGTTCCGCTACTCAGAAAGGCAACATTTACGACAAAAGAAAAAAGTCCGTGCCGGGCTGTGCCCCCTTATTTCCCCGTCCACGCCGGAGCGTGGTTCTCAGCGCCAACTTGCTTACAAAAGTTCCTGCCTTTTTTAAAAACTGGGGAACTCGCGATCAGCAATCTGCGATTCAGACCCATTTCACCTGCAAAAGCTAGTTGTGGCGCCGGGAAACAGGAATTGAAAAGGGGGCTGACGCGCTATAGACCCACGGCTCCCGGCAGCTTTGTCAAAGGAGAGTTCCACGGCTCCCGGCAGTCTTGTCTGAGGGGAACTCCACGGCTCCCGGCAGCTTTGTCAAAGGAAAATTTTTGAAGAAAAAAAAGAAAGCATACATTCGACAGCTTTTACTGGAAAATCCGGAAAGCGTTGATATTTCAAGAAAAAAAGAGTTCTCCTTTTTCAAGGAAAACTCTCATTCTAGCAGGGCTACAAGGATTCGAACCTTGAAATGACGGAGTCAGAGTCCGTTGCCTTACCGTTTGGCGATAGCCCTAAATTGTTGTTTTGTTGGTGTGTTGTCAACCAACGAATGTTATTATAGGACATACCGTGAAAAAATGCAAGTACTTTTTCTAATTTTTTTCAACTTTTTTTGCGAACTCTGATTTTCCCCGCCGTTGAAAGGTTTTTGCTACTTTGATGCGTAGCCGTTTTCGAAGCTGACCCGATTTACCAGCTCTTTTCCTTCCAGATATCGTTTCAGATTCTGGCTCCACAAGTGGACAATCCGATCCTCGGTGTCCTTGGAATAGCCAAAGCTCTGTCCGGCAATATGAGGAGTAATGATAACCCGGTCCATGTTCCAGAGAGGATGATCTTCCGGCAATGGTTCCGGATCTGTGACATCCAATGCCACGCCTCCCAGATGTCCATCTTTCAGAATACTGACCAGTGCTTCCGTGTCAATCACATTTCCTCTTCCTACGTTGACAAGGAGCGCTTTCTCCTTCATCAGACATAAACGATGTTTATCCAACAGTCCTTTTGTTGCTACGGTTCCCGGCAAACAATTAATGACGATATCTGCCTTCGGCAGTTCCTGATCCAGCTCATCCGGCGTAATCATTCCATCATAGCAGTCCGGATAGTTCCGGTCTGTTCTTCTCATCCCGATTGTTTTGACACCGAACGCACAAAGCCGTTCTGCCACACCAGTTCCAATATCCCCTGCACCAAGAATCAATGCCCGCTTTCCATAGAGAAGCATCTCTGAAGGGATCGGACTCCATCTTTTCTCCCGCTGCTGTACTGCATAAGCTTTCAGGTTTCTGCAAAGTTCCAGCAGCACTGCCATCACATATTCCGGAATGACGATATGAAAACATCCACTGGCATTGGTCAATGCCACCTGACGCGGAAAGCCTTCTCTTGCCGTGTAAACATCTGTTCCAGCCCAGCTCATCTGAATCCAACGAAGATGTTCGCATTGATTAATCTCCCTGATCCCCGGCTGTCCAAAGATGATCTGTGCCTGCTTCAGAAGAGGCAGGCGTTCTTCTCTGCTCATATCCTCCGGCACGTAGACAAATTCCACCATATCTTTGCCTGCTGCTTCCAGTTCTTCTTTTTGATGCTCATCCAGTTCAATGAGCACCGCTGCTTTGATTTTATCCATATCATCAAGCCTCTCTTTTCTATTCCATCAACAACACCACTGCCTGACAGCTGCTTATCCGCAAAAGTTCTCCATTAAGATTTATTTTCGGCATATTATTGAGCAGCACTTCTTTTACTGTACCCGGAAGTTCCAGTTCTGCCGCCTCCTGTCCCCAGTTGCCCATCACCAGGATCCTCTGATGCTCGTATTCCCGGATATAAGCCATCACCTGTTCGGTCTCCTCATACACCGGTTTCAGGCAGCCATACACAAACGTATCTTTATAAGCAGGATTTTTCCGAAGAGCCGTCAGCTTCCGGTAATAAGGAAGGATAGAATCCGGATCTTTCTCCTGGGCTTCCACATTGATCTTCTGGTAATCTGGATTGACCGCAAGCCAAGGTGTTCCTTCTGTAAATCCGGCCTCTTTGCCACCGCTCCACTGCATAGGGGTTCTGGCATTGTCCCTGCTCAGCCGGTTGCAGGCGGCAAGTGCCTCCTGCTCATCAAGTCCTGCTGCGAGCGCCTCTGCATATTGATCCTTCGTACTGATATCATCGAACTCCTCGATAGAGGTTCTCCTGACATTTCTCATACCGATTTCCTGCCCCTGATAAATAAAAGGAATTCCCCTGAGCAGAACACTGACAGTTCCCAGCATCTTGACTCCGGCATCATTCTGCCCATAATCCGGCAGAAACATGCTGGCACCTCTCGGCTCATCATGATTTTCAATAATATTGGAATACCTTCCGAAGGATTCCACCTCCGCCTGGGAAGCAAAAAGGGTACTTCTCCATGTCTTAAAATCCACAGGCTTCGCTTCATACCATCCATGTTTCCCCAGACAAAGTAAATGCTGCGAGAAATCAAAGATCGAAGAGAAATGTCCGTCAGGACCGATGAATTCCCTCAGTTCTTCTTCTTTTCCATTAAATACTTCTCCGACCGTAAAAGAATCATGAAGGGCAAAGGTATGCTTTTTCAGATCCTCCAGCATCTCTCCGATGCCGGAGGCATGACTTACCACCACGTCTGCAGAACAGAGACCATCGGGACCATCCGGCTCGTAATCCGGAAAGGACAGATCCTTCTGGATATTGATGATCGCATCTATCCGGAATCCATCTACCCCTTTTTCTGCCCACCAGTTAATCATTTGATAGAGTTCCCTGGTCACTGCCGGGTTATACCAGTTAAGATCCGGCTGCTCCTTGGCAAAAGAATGGTAATAATAAAGATCCTCCCAGCCAGGCACCGGCTCCCACATGCTGCCGCCGAAATAGGAACGATAGTTAGACGGCGCTTTTCCATTCTTTCCTTTCCGGAAATAGAAATAATCACCATAAGGACCATAAGGATCCTTCAATGCCTTCTGAAACCATTCGTGCTGGTCAGAACAGTGATTAAGAACCAGATCCATAATAAGGTGTATGTCCCGCACTTTCAGTCCGGCCACCAGCTCTTCAAAGTCTTCCATGGTACCGAATTCCGGTGCGATCTTATAATAATCAGAAATGTCATATCCCTGATCCACAAAAGGTGACGCATAGATGGGTGACAGCCAGACCATATCGATCCCAAGTTCTTTCAAATAATCCAGTCTGCTGATGATCCCCTTCAGATCACCGATTCCGTCTCCATCAGAATCCTGATAGCTCTTCGGATAAAGCTGACAGGCAATTTTATCATGCCACCATTTTCTTTCCATATTACTCCTCCATAAAAAAACTGCCATAAGCGAAAGCCCCATATGGGTACTTTAAGCTTATGGCAGCCTTCGTTTATGGCTTATTATTGCATAATCATTTCAGAGCGTCAACTGCTGCCCGCTCAATTGGGAATCCTGCACGATAACGCTTGATGAACTCATCAAAGCCCTTTACATCCTCCGGATCCGGATCCATCTTCTCACCCTCGTCTCCGCCGAAGACTTTGTTCTGCAGATAATCTTCCAGTGCTTCTCCTGCGTCTTTATTTACCATGTAGGAGGCTAAAAGGGCAATTCCCCATGCGCCGCCTTCTCCTGCCGTCTTCATAACAGATACGGTTGCATCCATGGCAGCTGCCAGGATCTTCTGTCCAACACCTTTGGTCTTAAAGAGTCCGCCGTGTCCGGTAATGCGGTCGATGGCTACTTCTTCCTCTTTCAGAAGGATATCAAGACCTACCTTCAGTGCGCCAAGGGAGGTGTAAAGATTGGCACGCATAAAGTTTGCCAGACTGAATTTACTGTCCGGAGTACGAACGAACATCGGACGTCCCTCTTCAAATCCGGTAATATGCTCTCCGGAGAAATAGTTGTATGCCAGCAGTCCGCCGCAGTCTTTATCACCTTCCAGTGCTTTGTTGTAAAGAGTTCCGAACAGTTTGTTCATATCTACATCAATGCCGAAGCTCTCTGCAAATTCTTTGAAAATATTCACCCATGCATTCAGATCAGAGGTACAGTTGTTGCAGTGTACCATGGCAACTGCATCTCCGCTCGGAGTCGTTACCATATCGATCTCCTCATGCACCCTCTTTAATGCTTTCTCCAGTACGATCATGGCAAATACGGAGGTACCTGCAGATACATTACCAGTGCGCTGTTTCACACTGTTGGTGGCTACCATACCGGTTCCGGCGTCACCTTCCGGCGGGCATAACGGGCAGCCTGCCTGGAGAGTTCCGGTCGGATCCAGCTTCTTAGCTCCCTCTTCGGTCAGCACACCGGCTTTGTCACCTGCCAGCAGAACCTTCGGAAGCAGATGCTCCAGTTTCCACGGGAATCCCTTCGGTGCAACCAGCTCATCAAATTTCTGAATCATTGCTTTATCATAATCCTTGATGGTGGAGTCAATCGGGAACATGCCGGAAGCGCTTCCTACGCCCAGTACTTTTTCTCCGGTCAGCTGCCAGTGAATATAGCCGTCCAGTGTGGTAAAGAAGTCTACCTGCGGTACATGCTCTTCTCCATTTAAAATTGCCTGATACAGATGCGCAATGCTCCAACGCTGCGGTACATGGAAGTTAAATACCTTCGTCAACGCCTCGGAGGCTTCCTGGGTAATGGTATTTCTCCAGGTGCGGAACGGTACCAGAAGATTGCCTTCTTTGTCAAATGCCAGGTATCCATGCATCATGGCACTGAATCCGATGGCTGCCAGCTTCTCCACTGCCACACCATATTTTTCCTTTACATCTTCTGTCATCTTCTGATAGCAGTCCTGCAGCCCGGTCCAGATATCCTCCAGCGTATATGTCCACACGCCATTCTCCAGCCGGTTCTCCCAGTCATGATCGCCGGATGCAATCGGCATATTGTTCTCATCCACCAGCACTGCTTTGATTCTGGTGGAACCAAACTCGATTCCCAATACTGCTTTTCCATTTGCAATTGTATTCTTTACATCGCTCATCAATCTTACCCTCCTGCTTCTTATCGTCCGGTATTTTCCCTCTTTTCCTGTCCGGACCCATTATGTTCTATCATACCATAGCACGGATATCTTTTCAAACAATTCAAGGTCATTTTCGCCAAAATAGATGCATGATTCTGCCGGGAAAGAGTACATCTTACCCAATACAGGAGCAGATGTGAAGAACCATTCCACACACGCCCGGAACCGTCAGGGACAGAATTCCATTCCGTACCGGATACCTGTCATTATTCGTGGAATATCCTGTTTCACTGGTTTCCATCAGGCATTCCAGTTCCGCCTCTTCCGGCACTTCTGCCATCCAGACAGGAATCTCCACCCTTCGTGCTTCCTGGGCATTATTCATAAGCACAAGGATCGTTTCACGCCCATCGAATCGTCCATAGCTGATAAACTGTTCCTCCATGGTCAGAAACCGGGTGGAACCATATCTCAATACCGGATATTCTTTCCGAATGCGGATCATTTCCCGGTGAAATGCCAGAAGATCCTGATCTTCCCGTCCCCATGGATAGGTTCTCCGGTTATCCGGATCCGTAAATCCGCATAATCCTGCCTCATCTCCGTAATACACCGTGGGACATCCCACCCAGGTCATCTGAAATACCACTGCTTCTTTCATCACACCTTTACGGATGCCTTCAGAAGCCTCAGCTGCACCCAGTGTATGAATTCTTCCTACCTTGCGGTTGGTTCTGGTAAGAAATCGGGAATGGTCATGGTTGGACAGTTCATTCATGGCCGTCTCCAGTGAAGGTTCGCAAAAACGCGCCATGTTCCGGAGCATGGCATCCTGAAAGGCTCCTGCATTGCCATAGAGGTCATCCCGCCTGTCATCACTGTGTTTCTCCATACCCGTTAAAAACCAGGTGATCGGTTCCATAAACGCATCATAGTTCATAACCGAATCCCACTGGTCTCCCTGAAGCCACGCACTGCAGTCTCCATAATGCTCTGCCAGAATCAGTGCCTCTGGATCCGCCTCTTTTACCGCCTTTCGAAATGCACGCCAGAACTGATGATTATATTCCTCCGAGTGTCCCAGATCTGCCGCCACATCAAGTCTCCAGCCATCCACAAAATAGGGCGCCTTCAGCCATTTCTGTGCCAGCACTAATACATAGTTCTTTAATTCCTCCGATGCTTCATAGTTCAGTTTTGGCAGCGTCTCATAGCCCCACCAGCCCTCGTAGGAGCCATTGCAGGGCCAGCCCTGCTCATCCTGAAAACGAAAATAATTCCGATATGGACTGTCCGCAGAAACATAAGCGCCTTTTTCAAAGCCTTCTGCCTCCTCATAAAGCCATTCCCGATCCAGCCATTTATGAAAGGATCCACAATGATTAAACACACCATCCAAAATCACCTTCATCCCACGACGGTGAATTTCCTGCAGGAAACCTGCAAACCATGCATTGCTGGCCTCCAGGTTTTCAAGGCTGACCACCCGCTTCCGATACATTTTGGCCTGCCGGTTATCTTCAGCTCCGTCAGGCAGCGGAGTTCCCCCGTCTTCTGTAATCAGAGTCAGATGCGGGTCAATATAATCATAATCCTGGGTATCATATTTATGATTGGAAGGCGATACAAAGACAGGATTCAAATACAGCACTTCCACTCCCAGCTCCTGCAGATAATCAAGCTTCTGCCATACGCCCTGCAGATCTCCGCCATAAAAATTCTGCACGTCACATACTTCCGGCAGCTGATTCCAGTCTGTCACCCGGTGCACATCCCGGTTCAGGTACCGGTATTCCCGGTCTTTCACATCGTTAGATAGATTTCCATTGCAGAAACGATCCGTATAAATCTGATACATAACCGCACCTTTCGCCCAATGAGGCGTGTGAAAATCCGGAATCAGGCAAAAAGAATATGCTTCCTGCGGATGATCCGCGACTCCCAGTTTGTCAAAATAAAGTTTCTGTTCCCCTGACAGAATTTCAAAAAAATAGTGGACCGGCTCATCCAGTACCTTCCACTCACAGACATAATAATCAAACAGCCCCTGGCTGTAAGATCTTTTCATTTTCTGTCTGAAGCTTCCGCAGATCAGAGTTACCGTATCCACATTCTCATGGGCAGTCCGGAATTTTATTGTTACCGGATCTCCCCTGCGCGGTTCCGACGGACTGCGATAATAACCGGTCTCATCGCTAAACAGCGCTTCCTGATTTATTTGATCCCTCATGCATGCTTCTCCCTGTTTTTCTTACTATTATGATATCCCGAAAGCGTCTTAAAAACAACATCTTTCCCTAAAAAAGGACAGTAAAAAAGACAGCGGGGGTAATGCTGTCTTTTTTAGGAGAAGGTATTTCTTGTTTCTTATGGGGTGTAGCAAAAACTATATAATGTATTGGGGGGTTTTACAGTAAGTATAATAGCATATTCTCCCCTCAAAGTGTGCACAAACTTCACAAAAATTGCAATTCGTTTTTGGCTATTCTGCACAATTTCATTCTATATTTCTGCTTTATCTGCCGGGAACAACGCTTCGAACTCTTCACGGGTAATCTTCTCTTTCTCAAGCAGAAGCTCTGCACATGCATCCAGAACTCCTCGGTTATCGCTGATGATCTTCCGCGCTTTCTCATAACAGCTGTCAATGATGTTCTTCACTTCTTTATCGATCTCTCCGGCAATCTGTTCTCCATAACCTCTGTCATGGGCCAGATCCCGTCCGATGAAGACTTCTTCCTCATCTCCGCCATAGCTGATCAGACCCAGTTTATCGGACATGCCATACTTGGTTACCATGGCTTTGGCAAGAGATGTTGCCTGCTTGATATCCTGGGATGCGCCGGTGGTAATATCATCGAAGACCAGCTCCTCTGCCACACGTCCGCCCAGATCAACAATAATGGTCTGCAGCATCTTGCCTTTGGTATTGAACATGTCATCTCTCTCCGGAAGCGGCATAGTATAACCAGCTGCGCCTACTCCCGTCGGAATAATAGACACCGTATAGACCGGTCCCACATCCGGCAGTACATGGAACAGAATTGCATGTCCCGCCTCATGATAAGCAGTAATCCGTTTTTCCTTCTCGGAAATCACACGGCTCTTCTTCTCCGCTCCGATACCAACTTTGATAAAAGCCTTCTGAATATCTGCCTGCATCATATAAGCGCGGTTTTCTTTTGCCGCTATAATGGCAGCTTCATTTAACAGGTTCTCCAGATCTGCTCCGGTAAATCCTGCCGTCGTCTGGGCGATCTGATGAAGATCCACATCTTCACCCATAGGTTTGTTCTTCGCATGTACTTTCAGGATGGCTTCTCTGCCCTTTACATCCGGACGTGCAACGCCGATCTTCCGGTCAAAACGTCCCGGACGCAAGATCGCCGGATCAAGAATATCCACGCGGTTGGTGGCAGCCATGACAATGATCCCTTCATTGACTCCAAATCCGTCCATCTCCACCAGAAGCTGGTTCAGAGTCTGCTCTCTTTCATCGTGTCCGCCGCCCATGCCGGTGCCTCGTTTTCTGGCTACCGCATCAATCTCATCAATAAATACGATGCAGGGCGCATTTTTCTTTGCGTTGGTAAACAGATCCCGCACACGGGATGCTCCCACGCCTACAAACATTTCCACAAAATCAGAGCCGGAAATACTGAAGAACGGAACCCCCGCCTCCCCTGCTACTGCCTTGGCGATCAGGGTCTTGCCAGTTCCTGGAGGGCCCACCAGAAGAACACCCTTGGGAATTCGTGCTCCCACACGGGTATAACGTCCCGGATTTCTTAAGAAATCCACAATCTCTTCCAGTTCTCCCTTCTCTTCTTCCAGTCCTGCCACGTCCTGGAAACCAATCTTTGCATCACCGCCGGATGTCATCTGCGCATGGCTTCTTCCGAAATCCAGCATTCTTGCGTTTCCGCCTCCGGCATTTTTTCCCATGGTCATAACCACGAAGAAAAACAGAATTCCGCACATAAGCAGAGATGCACCATAGGTTTCAAAGAAGCCCGGTCCTTTCACCTCTGCAATGTCACATGGAATTCCTGCTTCTGTCAACTGCTCCTCGGTGGTCTCTGTATTCAGAATGTTGGTCATTCTGTCAGTACCATCCTTCAGCGTATACATAACTGTTCCTGTCGGTGTCTCCTGATTAGGCGTGATCGTGGCGCTCACAATCTCGCCCTCCTCCATGGCATGCTCAAACTGCTGGTACGTATACGTGCTGCTTTCCTTCAGCTGTCCTTCGAAAAACATCAGTACCAGACAGATCAGGGCAAAGAATACCAGATAGGAACCGATGCCTTTCCATTGTCTGTTCAAACTTTTCGTATCCTCCCGTTATTAATCAAACTGTACCACACCGATATACGGCAGGTTGCGATACTGCTGGTCATAATCCAGTCCATATCCTACCACAAATTTATCTTCAATCTGGAATCCCACATATTCTACCGGTACATCTACCACACGTCTGTCCGGTTTGTCAAGGAGCGTACAGATCTTCAGAGATTTCGGACTTCTCTGGGCCAGTAATTTCTTCAGATGGCTTAAGGTACGTCCTGAATCGATAATATCCTCAATAATAATCACATTGCGGTCAATGATCGGCTCATCCAGATCTTTGACAATCTTTACGATACCACTTGATTTGGTCTCTGCTCCATAGCTGGAGCACTGCATGAAATCCATGGTCACCGGCACGGTAATTCTCTTTGCCAGCTCGCAGGTAAAATAAACACTTCCCTTTAAAATGCAGATCAGATGAACACTTTCTCCTGCATAGTCACGGCTGATCTGCTCACCCAGCTCTTTGATTCTTGCATCCACAACATCCTCCTGCAGCATAACTTCTACATGATGTTTTTCCATCGCTTATTCCTCCATATTTTTCATATGTATTTTTAAAATTCTTTTCGTTTGCTCCGTTACTTTATATTCTTCACTGATCCGCATTCCCACTGCCCACATAATATGATTGCCATCTGCAAGCAGAATCATGCGATCCCGGTCTTCTCTTGGAACCTTCTGGTCAATAAAATAATCTTTGAGCTTTTTATGGGAACCGGCTCCATTTGCCAGATAATCACCCGGCTTTCTGTTGCGCAGAACCATACCCTGTTTGATTTTATCATAATCAAACCACTTCGTATAGCGCTTTGTCGGAATTTTCTCATTTTCTGCGGCATCTTCCACGGTAACAAGAAAAATCTGGCCGGCAAATGTATTTTCACCATTTTTTACCGGAATTTCCGGTAAATCTTCTGTTTTCCCCGCCACCTTTTTTCGAAGGAGCAGCTCTTCATAGCCCAGTTGTCCGTATACATGCCCCGGCAGATCAGTTCTTCCTCCACGCTTTCCGTGAACCAGCTTTAAAAGCTGTTCTACATGGCCTGCCTCCAGATTCTTTCCTCCCGTGAGCAGCTCCATTCCTTTTCGGATGATCAGTTTTTGCATGGCTGGATGAAGCTCCGTAAATGCCTGCAGCCCGATAGCATATCCATCGGCGGTCTCTCTTGCGTACCGTTTCCATGCCCGTCCGGTCTCATATTCCAGATAGTTTTCTGTCTCCCGGATCCGCTCTGCCGTTCCTGCCAGGCGGCCCACCGTTCCCGGCCACGCTGCTTCCATGGGCGCCAGAATCTCTTTCCGAATACGGTTTCTTGCATAATCTACTTCCTGATTACTTTCATCTTCCATCCAGGAAATGTGCCTGGCTCTGAGCCAGTCCATCACTTCCTGGCGGGTCACGCAGAGCAGCGGCCGGATATAGGGAAAACGCACCGGCTCCATACCGCCCAGCCCTTTAAGACCGGTTCCTCTGCTCAAACGAAACAGCATGGTTTCTGCCTGGTCATTCTGGTGATGAGCCAGTGCCACCCGTTCTCCGAATCCATCCTCCAGACAACAGCGAAAAATCTCATACCGTACTTCGCGTCCCGCTTCTTCCAGACTCATATGATGAGTCAATGCATAGGCCGGTACATCCTTCCGGTAAATCCGAAGAGGAATTCCTCTCTCCTGACAGAACTTTGCACAAAATGCCTGATCCCTGTCTGCACTCTCTCCCCGGATCCCATGATGCACGTGAACGGCCCTGACGCCGATCCTGTGCTTGTCTCCATATTCCTTTAAAAGCAGCAGAAGCGCCGTGGAATCCGCGCCTCCCGAGAATCCCACCAGCACCTCCATGCCAGGTGTCAGCATCTGCTGTCCTTCTATATAAGAAAACACTTTGTTTTGCATTTTGTTTTCTCTTGTCCTTTCCGTAAAACTGTACTATCACTATATAAAATCCCTGATAAAAATGCAAATGCTTTTCCATTAGCGTTTCCATATTCCCACTGTCAGTATGGTCATGTCATCCCCGCCTCCCCCGTAGGCCTGCACCTGTTCCAACAGCCGCTGGGCCATTTCCGTTGGCGACCCCATCGGCATTTTCTGAATCATATCTTTTAAAAGCACCTCCTCCTGTCCTGACGGCAAGGCCGCCAATACTCCGTCCGTTACCAGAAACAGCAGGTTGCCGTCGTACATACGAATCCGGTAGGGTTCTGTAGACAACTGCCCTGAAATTCCAGCCGGCAGGGTTCCTCCCCGAATACACTCCACGCTGTGCTCTTTTTTGAGAAAACTGACAGAAGCCCCGATTTTCAACAACTCGCATACCCCGGTATAGAGATCCACTGAGGCCAGGTCCACAGTGGAAAATATGTTTGTCTCCGGCTGCAGCACCATGGATGAATTGATCATACGGATAGCCGTTTCCTTAGAAAATCCAGCCTCCACAAACTGTTCCAGAAGATCCAGCACCATCTCACTCTGGGTACATGCTTTTAATCCGGATCCCATTCCATCGGAAAGACCAGCATAAAAAGTTCCATCCGGCACCCAGAATACCGCAAAATTATCTCCCGATACTGCCTCTCCCTGCCTGGTGGCTTTCCGGACACCATAGAGAACATTATAGGCAGCCGCCTCCACAAAAAGAACCGTAATTCGCTCCTGTCCTACAAACGTCCGGCTGTCCCGATCCGGCATTAGTTCACATTCCAGGAGCTCCGACAGGACAGCGGCAATTTTCTTCACAGGAACGCAGATTTTTCTCCGGGTATGCATCATCAGATAAATCTGCTGCTTTTTTCCTTTCGGCCCATAGAAAAAAACCTTATTCACTTGCACACCCATAAGCCGGAGCCGCTTTCCAATCTCCTGCTCCAGATTCTGGTCTTCTTTGGTTCCGTAAATTCTCTCCATGGCTCCCGTCAGAATCCGGCTCATCTCCTGAATCTGCCCTGCAGCGGCCATACGATTCTCTGTCAGACGAGTCTGCAGCAGCCGCTCTCCCCGGTCAAGTCCTTCCACCGGCTGGGGTACCATACAAAAACTTCGGGACAGTTGTGCAAAGCTTTCCTGATACTCCTCCATCCACTGTCGGATTGGATGCACCACGTCCCGGTCTTCCCGCTTTTCTCTCCTGCCCCGCAGCCATTCCAACATGTATCCGGCCAATACAATCACTGAAAAGAATGCTCCGCCCTTCATAATGCTCAAAGCCATCTCCCAGGCTGCCTTTTGCAGCATATATTCCACCGCCAGTTCCATGCTCATAAGACTCACTCCTGCTCCGCCTCCCAGGAGCCATTTATCTCTGCCATCCCCCTTTTTCCCAAACAAAATGAGAAGGCATCCTCCTACTGTCAGTGACAACACGTATTTACTCCACTCCATTTCCATCTCTCCTCTTCTCTTTCTCAAAGACAGGTCCTTACCCTTTATCCTGCTCCGGCGATAGAGGAATTATAGAAAACTGTCCCGGAAAATCTTTGTCATTTAGAAGTGGCTCGAGAAATAAAGTTTTCGACATGAAGACAGCCTCCACAGGTTCCTGATTTTCTTCAGGCTCCTGCAGAGGCTGCTCTTTTTTCTCACTCATTTGTTCTTAGCTTTAAAAATAATTTCATCTTCATAGACAAGTCCCAGCTTGTCCTTGGCTACGTCTTCCACATATTTTTTTGTCTTGGTATATGCTTCCAGATCGTCAATTTCCTGGCTCCGCGCTTCCTCTTTATCGATGGATTGCTGGAGTGCTTCCTCACGCTGCTGATAGGTGAGATTCTTCTGCTTCAAGCGGATCCCTGCCACGGTACTGGCGCCAAAGACAAACAGGACAATCAGTAAGATGCCCCAGGCTCCCAGATGCTTCCGACGTTCACGGATCCTTCTGCTCTTCGCTTTCGCTGCCATATTCCGCCTCCTCCCTAAGAGAATAGAATAATTATAAACTCTTTTATTTTGTTTTTCAATTTCTTTTTGGAAAAACGGATCCATTGTCTGAATCCTCTGGAAGTTTTTCCCACCACCAGTCCAACTGGTTTTTTTATGACTCCATAAATCACGTTCAAAACTATGGAAATATGCTCCACAAGCCAGCTGCTCACCGACCAGTGATAAACCGCCATTCCCACACCCAGTGCAAACAGGGCATACCCCCGAAGCGCTCCGTCATTCTCCTGGTAAATCAACTGAAATACCAGAACTACCGCTGCCATCCAATAACAGAGATCTTCAACAGCTACCGCCCAGACGCCATGGGCAATCACCCGTCTTACAATCCGCAGCATATCATACAGAATCAGCAGCAGCATGCCTCTCAGAACTGCCAGTCCAAAAAACTGCAGTTCCTTTATAATCCCCACTGCTGCCATCTTATCGGAACAGGCGGTTCAGAAGCGTCTCGCCGCCTTTCTTAAAGTCTGAGACCTCCGAATACTGAAAGCTGTCGATCCTGCCCTCCAGGTCAATTTCCCCTTTTTCCAATGACAAACGATTTACATGCAGATCCGCTCCCTTAATCTGCAGCATGCCCAGCTCCGTCTCCAACAGCACTTCCGATATATCAAAGGATATCACATCTGAAACTCCGGTGATACTTCCTGCTCTCCGGTTCATAATCGTCAGTTTATGTGCTCCCCGGTTCTGAGGCCGTTCTTCCACAGTTCCCATTTTTACCATAAAAAGACCTCCCATATATTCTCTTAAAATATATTAGGAGGTCTTCTTCAATATTCCTTATAAATACTTGTAAAGCTCTTTGGCTTCATCCTTCCTGACCGTTTCCTGCACGTCCAGCACTTCCACCTTCACGGTTCTCGTACCGAACTCAATCTCAATGACATCTCCCTCTTTCACGTTCAGGGATGCCTTGGCGGATTTTCCATTCACCAGTACACGACCTGCATCACAGGCTTCGTTGGCAACCGTACGTCTCTTAATCAGGCGGGAAACCTTCAGGAATTTATCTAATCTCATTCGCTTATCCTTAGTTCAGAGCGTCCTTTAAAGCTTTTCCTGCTTTGAATTTCGGAGCTTTGGAAGCTGCGATCGGCATCGGCTCGCCAGTATGCGGGTTTCTTCCCTCTCTTGCTGCTCTCTCGGCTACTTCGAAAGTACCAAATCCAACTACCTGAACTTTCTCACCTTTCTTCAGTTCGTCTGTAACAACGTCGATAAATGCTTTAACAGCTTTCTCTGCATCTTTTTTAGTCAGCTCAGCGTTCTCTGCAACTGCTGCGATCAGCTCTGCTTTGTTCATGTCTTTATTTCCTCCTCGGATCTTTCTTGTTTTATAGCATGTATCAATAGTTATACCTGTTTTCCTATTGTTTGTCAAGCAGGTTTCCTTGATTTTCAGCCAGTTTCCGGCGCTTTTTCGCTTCCTTTTCCTGACGTTTAATTTCCTCCCAACGGGCCTGATTCTGCTCCGGAGAGCCGTACTCTTCGTTTCCAAATACATGAGGATGACGGCGCACCATTTTCTCTGCCAGACCATTCACCACATCTGCCATGGTGAACTGTCCTTCTTCCTCGGCAATTCTTGCATGAAGAAGAACCTGGAGAAGTACATCTCCAAGTTCTTCACACAAGTTTTCTTCGTCATGCTGTTCGATTGCCTGTACCACTTCCTCGCATTCGTTGCGAAGACACGGGATCAGACTCTCATGGGTCTGGGCCTTGTCCCAGGGGCAGCCATGTTCGCCTCGAAGCTGTGCAATTACATTCAGAAGTTCCTCGTAACTATACATAAGCCTGTCCTTACAGCATCTTGTTGATCATGGCAAGCACTTCTTCTCCGAGAGCTGCACTCTTCTGATCAGCATCTTCAAGAGAAGTTCCCTTGATTCCATAGTAGAATTTGATCTTCGGCTCAGTTCCGGACGGTCTGACACAAAGCCATGCACCGTCATTCAGATCATAGTAAAGTACGTTGGAAGCCGGAAGTCCGGTCGGATGTACCTCACCAGTCTTCATATCTTTGACGGTATCCAGTTTGTAGTCTCTTGCAGATACTACATGATAGCCGCCGATCTCAGTCGGAGTATTGTTTCTTAAAGTCTCCAGAATCTCCTGGATCTTTGCAAGACCTTCAATGCCTTTCAGTTCAATGGATTTTACCGCATCTTTATAGTAGCCGTATTTCTCATACATTGCTACCATGGCATCCCACAGGGTCATGCCTTTCATCTTGTAATAAGCAGCTGCCTCGCAGAGAGCTGCCACTGCGGAAATTGCATCCTTATCTCTTGCGTAGGTACCGATCAGGCAGCCATAGGACTCTTCCATACCGAAGAGGTAAGTGCCTTTTCCAGTCTCCTCATTTTTCAGAATCTGCTGACCGATATATTTGAATCCGGTCAGTACCTCTATCAGTTTGCAGCCATAATTTGCAGCAACGGCATCTACCAGATTGGTGGTTACAATGGATTTTACCACTTCACCGTCTGCCGGGATCTTGCCTGCTGCCTGCTTCTGGCTTAACACATAATCGCACAGAAGGGAACCGGACATATTACCGGTCAACGGAATATATTCGCCGGATTTGCTGTCTTTGACATAAACGCCGAGACGGTCTGCATCCGGATCTGTTGCCAGCACCAGATCTGCATTTACTTCTTTTGCAAGTTTCAGACCCAGCTCAAATGCTGCCGGAGATTCGGGGTTCGGGTAATTAACGGTCGGGAAGTTTCCATCCGGAAGTTCCTGCTCTTTTACTACATATACGTTTTCAAATCCAAGCTCTTTTAATACTCTTCTTGCCGGAAGGTTGCCGGTCCCATGAAGCGGGGTATAGACAATGCGGATGTCTTTCTGCATCTTGTCAATGGCATCCTGATTCACTACCTGTGCTTCTACATGAGCGATGAATTTGTCATCAATCTCTTTACCGATAATCTCATATTTTCCTGCGGCAATGGCATCCTCCTGGCTGATGGTCTTTACGGTAGAAAGATCGGTGATTGCCAGTACCTCTGCGGTAACGCCTTTGTCATGAGGCGGTGTAAACTGTGCACCATCCTCCCAGTACACTTTGTATCCATTGTACTCAGCCGGGTTGTGGCTGGCAGTAATATTCAAACCTGCAATACAGTGCAGTTCACGTACTGCGAAGGACAGTTCCGGAGTCGGACGAAGAGACTCGAATTTGTATGCTTTAATTCCATTCGCTGCCAGTGTCAAAGCTGCTTCCTCAGCAAATTCCGGAGACATCCGGCGGGAATCATAGGCAATGGCAACACCCTTATCCTGGCCGCCCTGTTTAATAATGTAGTTGGCAAGGCCTTGGGTTGCACGGCGTACCACATAAATGTTCATACGGTTAATACCGGCACCAATCACTCCGCGAAGTCCGGCGGTACCAAACTCCAGATCTTTGTAAAAGCGCTCCTTAATCTCCTTATCATCATCCTTAATGGATCTTAATTCTTCTTTTGTAGCTTCATCAAAATACGGGTTGGACAGCCACTCCTCATAAATCTCTTTGTAGTCCATTTTGCACAATTACCTCCCTGATTTTCTTGGTTGATTAGAATTATTATACAATAACTCCCTGGAAAAGGAAACTCTTTTTTCCTGCTGCCCGAGGAATTTCTCCAGTTTCTCCATATGCTTTCCGGGGATCCATGCTTTGTTGGTGTTGTAATAATAATTGGCAAGCTTCCAGAATTTTTCCGGATATTCCATGCGGATGCCCAGATATTCCCGTTCTTCCGGGCTGAGGGGATTCTTCTCTTCATATGCTCTCAACATTTTTATTCCCAATCGGAAATCATAGTTCTGTTTTTCGAGGATTTTTCTCATGAAATGATACAGATCATTGATCTGCACATTGATGGAACACTTTTCAAAGTTAATGACCGCCATCCGGCTGCCATTCACCAGAATATTATGATGGGTATATTCCCCATGGCAGAAATGACCTTCTTCCAACGCACGCTGCCGAAGCTTTTTGTATGCACTACTCTCCAGCATCCGCTCCATCCATTCTGCTTCCTCCAGTATCTTGGGAAAACAGCTAAGATAAGCCGTCTCAAATTCATTTTTCCGGGTCTTTTTCCTGATAAAACGGTCAATCTTCTTCAACTCCCGGTTATGGCGGCGCAGTTCATCTTCCGCATCCGATCCGATCATCCGGACGTATTCCTCCTCTGACAGTTCCACACAATTCCGCATGGACAGATGAAGGCTTCCCAGGAGAGATGCCGCCTTCATGATCTCGCTCTCGCTTCTGGTGTCACACTCCCGTCCTTCCAACGCCTCTTTTACCACATAAGAATTATATTCCCGCCAGACGCTTGCAAGCTTCCCTTCCTGATCCGGTTCCATCCGATCCACCAGATACCCCTGCTCCTGAAGATGCAAAAGCAGCTTCTGCTCCGTCTCAAGCTTCTGCACGCTTCCGGAATATTCCCGGATCAGTCTGCGTCCCTCACTGGTATCCAGCAGGAATGCGCCCCTGACTCTAAAGCTTCCTCTGACAGTAAACGGGTACTGCTCCAGCACCTGTAAATCCCGATCATTCATAGACTTTCCCCCATATTCCGGTCACTTCGTACCTTCTATCTTATGAGGAAATGTATGAAAATAGCACAAAAAAAGCGCCGCGGAAATTATTCCCGTGACGCTTTATAAATCTCTTTTGCTTTTGCAAGAAGCCATGTCTTCTCATTACGTTTCGGATCTTCGATGACCAGATCAAGAAGTTTGGAGAGCACTTCTCCAAGTCCGGGACCTGCCGGAATTCCTTCCATCATCAGATCTCTGCCGGTAATTACCATCTGTTTTAAGGTTACGCAGTCCTTTTCTTTCAAGATCTGCTCATACAGCTCCGTCACTACATAGAGTTTCGCCAGCTTATCCTCTCTGGTCGCCGGGTTCTGTGCCATAATATCAGCCCGCTGTACTTTCAGATACATAGGAAAGAGATCCGTTCCGATCCGGTTCACTGCTCTTCTGACACCCGCCGGTGTTCTGGCCGGATGATCATCATGACAGCTGACCAGCTTCTTCACCTGCCGGATGGTTTCATTATCGAATTTCAGTCTCCTCAGAATCCCGCCTGCCAGTTCTTCACTGATCTTTTGATGACCGCGAAAATGGTCAATGCCATTAGCATCCGTTGTCTTTGCCTGGGGTTTTCCAAAATCATGGAACAGCATGGTAAGCCGAAGGACTTTGTCTGCCTCCACCTCACCCATGGATTTGATGGTATGCACTCCTACGGAGTAACTATGATGGGGATTGTTCTGCTCACACGCCATGCAGGCGTCAAATTCCGGCAGCACCACAGCAGTCATACCCGTCTCCCATGCTTCCAGAAGCCGTTCCGGATGGGGAGATACCAGTAATTTTACCAGCTCTGTCTGAATCCGCTCTGCGCTGACTTTTCTGAGGTTCTCCCGCAGCTCACAAATTGCCTGTTTCGTCTGCTCATCCAGAACAAATCCCAGCTGCGCTGCAAACCGGACGGCTCTCAGCATACGGAGTGCATCCTCCTGAAACCGTTCTCTGGCTTCTCCCACGCAGCGGATGATACCGCGTTTCAGATCACCGACTCCGTCAAACTCGTCCACCAGGCCCCGCTCTTCATTGTAAGCCATGGCATTGATGGTAAAATCCCTGCGCTTCAGGTCTTCTAAGAGACTCTTGGTAAAGACCACTTCCTTCGGGTGGCGGCAGTCTTCGTACTCTCCGTCCAGCCGGTAGGTAGTGACCTCGAACCCTTCTTTTCCCAGCATAACCGTGACGGTGCCATGCTGGATACCCGTATCAATGGTTCTGGCAAACAATGCTTTCACCTGATAGGGCGAAGCCGATGTGGTAATATCCCAGTCTGCAGGTTCTCTTCCCAGAAGTGCATCACGGACGCACCCGCCCACGGCATAAGCTTCATAGCCTGCCGCGGCGAGCGTACTGATTATCCTGTTGACTTTTTCCGGAATCTCAATCTGAATCATATTTAATATGCTTTACCCCAATATACCATTTTTTTCGCAGGTTTTCCGCAGCATACACAGGTGCCGGACAGCTGGTGCTGTTCGAAAGGCATGCAGCGGCTGGTTGCGGTCGTATCTTCTTTGATCTTATCCTCACAAGCCTGATCTCCGCACCACATTGCTCTTACGAAGCCCGGTTTGTTGTTGATGGTCTCCACGAACTCTTCGTAAGTGGTTGCATCGTAAGTATGAGAATCTCTGTGAGCTCTTGCTTTCTCCAGCATGTCATGCTGCATGGTCTCAAGAATCTCACCCAGTTTTGTCTCGATCTCGTCAAGGGATACCACGATCTTCTCTCTGGTATCACGGCGGACGATGACTGCCTGATTTGCCTCGATATCCTTCGGTCCGATCTCAATACGGGTCGGAATACCTTTGATTTCCTGCTCAGCGAACTTCCAGCCCGGAGATTTTTCGGAATCATCTACTTTTACTTTGAACTGACGGGACAGTTTGTCTCTCAGCTCATATGCTTTATCAAGAACGCCCTCTTTGTGCTGTGCAACCGGAACGATCATCGTCTGTACCGGAGCGATCCGCGGCGGCAATACCAGTCCGGAATCATCACCGTGTACCATGATGATGGCACCGATCAGACGAGTGGTCACACCCCAGGAAGTCTGATGGACATATTTCAGCTGATTATCTTTATCCGTGAATTGAATGCCGAATGCTTTTGCAAATCCGTCGCCGAAGTTGTGGCTGGTACCGGACTGCAGTGCTTTTCCGTCATGCATCAGTGCCTCGATGGTGTAGGTGGCAATGGCACCTGCAAATTTCTCTTTATCGGTTTTGCGTCCTTTGATAACCGGAATAGCCAGTACCTGCTCACAGAAGTCTGCATAAACATTCAGCATCTGCTGGGTACGTGCCTCTGCCTCTTCCTCCGTCGCATGTACGGTATGTCCTTCCTGCCACAGGAACTCTCTGGAGCGAAGGAACGGTCTTGTGGTCTTCTCCCAACGGAGTACAGAACACCACTGGTTATATACCTTCGGAAGATCTCTGTAGGAATGAACCTCTTTCTGATAGAAATCGCAGAACAGAGTCTCGGAAGTCGGACGTACACACATACGCTCCTGCAGCGGTTCCAGTCCGCCATGGGTAACCCATGCTACTTCCGGAGCAAATCCTTCTACATGGTCTTTCTCTTTCTGAAGCAGACTCTCCGGAATCAGCATCGGCAGATATACATTCTCTACCCCTGTCTCTTTGAATCTGCGGTCAAGTTCGTTCTGGATGTTTTCCCAGATTGCATAGCCAGCCGGTTTGATTACCATGCATCCCTTTACGCTGGTATAATCACACAGCTCTGCTTTCTTCACGACATCGGTGTACCACTGGGCGAAATCCACGTCCATGGAAGTGATGCCTTCTACTAATTTTTTGTCTTTTGCCATTTTTTTGCAATCTCCTTTTTCATAGCCGCCGCGCCTTCTCGTCAGCAGCCGTTTTCCTGCAATTTTGCACCATTTTTAATTGTAAAAAGGAATGAAGGGTTTGTCAACATCCTCTTAACAATCATTTTCCATCCGGTCAATGTTTTTGATCTTTCCGATCACTACCAGCACATCCCCCTCCCGGAACCGGTAATCCGGTGCGATCTCAATATTCGTCTCATGGCCGTTCTGCACTGCAATAATATTAAGACCGTATTTCTTTCTGATATTCAGTTCAATGACACTGGCTCCCAGCATGGACTCCGGTACGGAAATCTGACGGATCTCCACGCTGTTATCAAGAGCAATGTAATCCATAAAGGTACTGGAGATGAGCCGTTTTCCAAGGCGCACTGCCATATCCTTCTCCGGATAGACGACCGTGGCGCCGATACGCTTCAGTACTTCCCCCTGCTCCACGCTGCTGGCTTTTGCAATGACCTTCGGCACGCCCAGGTCGATGACGCTCATGGTAATCAGGATGCTGGCGTCAATTTTCTCACCGATGCAGACTGCCACCACATCGCAGTTCTGAATACCGATTTCTTTTAACGTATCACTGTTGATGCTATCTGCCACAAAGGCATAATCTGTATACTGCCGAAGCTCTTTCACACGGCTTTCATCCCGATCCACGGCAATCACTTCCTTACCGGCCTGTGCCAGTGTAATGGCAAGGGCAGTGCCGAACCGTCCCAGTCCGATGACCCCGAAGGAAGCTGATTCTTTCTTTTTCTTTATCATACTCGTTCTCCTTTATCCTATGGTCACGGATTCCTCCGTATATCTTGCATTTTTCGGCTGCCGGCTGACCCAGATCGTGATCATGGTCATGGCACCCAGCCTTCCGGTAAACATAAAAAAGATCAAAATCCACCGGGCTGCAATGCCAAGTCCCGGCGTAATGCCGGTGGATAATCCTGCAGTACTGAAGGCTGACACCGTCTCAAAAAAGAGCTGCATGAAGGTAAGCTCCGGCTCCGCCACACACATCAGGAAGGTTCCCACGCAGACCATCAGGGCGGAACAGATCACGATCATGGACGCCCTGGATACATTTTCCTTCGGAATACTTCTCCGGAATGCGCCTACCGGGCGCTTGGAAAATTCGCTCCGCACCGACTGCAGCAATACAAACATCGTACTGGTCTTCACACCGCCTCCGGTGGAACCAGAAGATGCTCCTATAAACATGAGGATACAGATTACGAACAGTCCCCCATTGCTGAAGCTTCCCAGGGAACAGGTGGAAAATCCCGCTGTTCTGGCAGACATGCTGTGGAAAAATGCCGCCAGCCAGGAGATGGGCTCCGTCAGCTTCAAAAGCAGCGTACCGCCAGCCAGCAAAATACCCGTCGTCACCAGCACCACTTTTGTGTGAAGTGTCAGCCTTCGGAAATTCCGCTGTCTCCCCAGATCCAGAATAACCGGAAATCCAATACCACCCACAATGACCAGTACACTGGTAATGAGATTCAATGCCACATTATCCCGATAGGGAATCAGATTTGTCATATTCCCAAGAATATCAAATCCCGCATTATTAAAAGAAGCTACCGAGTGGAAAATACTGATTCCCAGCGCATGGAGCGGGGAATAATCTTTCAGGAAAACCGGAAACGATAACAGAGCGCCCGTGGTTTCCACCACCAGAGTAATCAGAAGCACTGCTTCCACCATACGGACGATTCCTTTGTAACTGTCTACATTTAACGCTTCCTTTGCCAGAACCCTGCTCTTGATACTGACTTTCTTTCCGGCAGCAATCATAAGGCCCAGTCCTGCGGAAGCCACACCCAGACCGCCGATCTGGATTAAAATACCAATGACCGTCTGTCCGAAAGCCGTAAAGGTATCCGCGGTATCCACCACCACAAGACCCGTCACACATACTGCACTGGTGGCCGTAAAGAGGGCATTAAGAGGCGTTACTGTCACGCCTGATTTTATAGAAAAAGGTAATAACAAAAGCAATGTACCGATCAGAATCACCAGTGCAAATCCCATGGTAATGAGTCTGCCCGGCGGCTGCTTTTTTATAAATTCCTGAATATTCATTGTATCGTTACTCCTGTCCGCTTTGTCTGTAACATAGCATCCACATTTTCGTTTGTCAATATCAGCCAGCATAGGATCAGCCAATTCACAGATACTGATACTATCTTGACGATTTTAAAGGAGGCAATCCCATGATGCAGAAGCAGACCAGACTTTATCTTCAAAAGGCGGGTATTCTGGCCGCCGTGTATGTGGTATTGCGTTTTCTGCTGCCTGCAGCACTCCCGTTTTTTCTTGCATGGCTTACCGTAGCAGGCTTTAATTCTGCCAGACATCAGATTCGCATGCGGCTTCTTCCATTCAGCGCCGGATGCCTTTTTCTTGCAGGACTGGCAGCATTTGTACTGCTGGGACTTAGTGCATGGCTTCTCTATCAGCCTCTCTTAGATCTTCTTCCAGTCTGGCAGGAAGGCTTCCATATGCTTCATCAGGAGCTGGACTGGCTTGCCTCTTCCCTGTCCGGCCGACTGGTGATTATGGTGCCTTCTGTCTTTTCCTGGCTCTTCGGTATTTTTCTCTACGTGATCTCCGTCATTCTCTTTGCCAGAGACTGGGTGCCCTTTCGGGAACTTTTAAAAAAGCTTCCCTTCGCTTCCCCGGTTAGCCGCGCCGGAAAAAGAGTCTCTTCCGCTCTGAAGAACTGGGCTCATGTCCAGGTACGGATTATGTTTATTGTTGCTTTAGAATGTGCTGTTGGATTCTGGCTTCTTCGGATTCCAGGCGCAGGATTATGGGCCGTGCTCATCGGATTCGTGGATGCTCTTCCGGTGTTCGGCACCGGGACTGTCTTTCTCCCCTGGATCCTTCTTATCCTCCTGCAGGAAAACTGGACATTTGCCCTGTGGCTTTTTCTGCTCTATGGAGTCACCTGGCTTACCCGGGAAATTCTGGAGCCCAGGCTCTTAGGTGACGGTATCGGAATGCTCCCCATCTGCTTTCTTATATCCGTCATTCTGGGTTTTCAGTGTTTCGGTGCTTCCGGTCTTGTGACCGGTCCCTTCGGTGTTCTCTTTGTTAAGGAGTTATGGGCAGAGCTGCAAAACCCGGCTCCACCTGAAACTCCATCCGCTTCTTCGTCCGCGGATGAATAAAAGAAGTCCGATAGGAGCAAAGACAAAGCTGTTCCCCCCTCTTTTCCGGAACTGCCCCCTCTCCATACTTGGTATCTCCCACAATGGGTGTTCCCGCGTGGGCTAACTGTACCCGGATCTGATGATGGCGTCCAGTGAGCAGATGAACTCGTACCAGACTTCTGTCTTCCCTCTCCCACATTACTTCATACTCCAGCTCGCTGCGCTTGCTTCCTTTGGTCCCTTCTTTCACCACCCGGGACATGTTAGTCTTTCCGTCTTTCAGAAGATAATCCACAAGATGCCCTTTTTCTCCCGGGAGTTTTCCACGGACAATCGCCAGATACCATTTTTCCATGTGGATATGATCACTGACCTGGCGGCTCAGCTCTGCTGCCGCCTTTTCATTTTTTCCCACCAGCAAAATTCCTTCCACCGGCTGATCCAGACGATTCACCAATCCAAGATAAGGCTTTGCTTCACCCTGTTCCAACGCGCGGTTCCTGAGCATGCTCACAAGATCCGGTGTCATGGAACGAGCACTCTGCACCGCCAGTCCTGGGTATTTATGAATGACTAAGACATCCTGATCTTCATATAGGATCTTATAGCGCTCCATTGATGGTTCCCTTTCAAAAAAACAGCGGCAGGAACCCCTCTTCCCACCGCTGCCAGTGTTCATTTGTTATTACAGTCTCTTCATGAGCTTCTCGCGCTCTTCCTCATAACCCGGTTTTCCAAGCAGAGCAAACATGTTCGTTTTGTAGCTCTCAACACCCGGCTGGTTGAACGGATTGACACCCAGCAGATATCCGCTGACACCGCATGCAAACTCGAAGAAGTAGAACAGCTGTCCTAAAGAGAACTCGTCCTGTCTCGGGATCTTCACCATCAGGTTCGGAACCTGTCCATCCGTATGAGCAAGCATGGTTCCGTTCATGGCACTCTTGTTGACGAAATCCATATTCTTGCCTGCCAGATAGTTCAGTCCGTCCAGATCTTCCGGCTCTTCCTTCACAACGATTCCCTGATCGTTCTCCTCTACTGCCAGTACCGTCTCAAACATAATTCTGGAACCATCCTGAATAAACTGGCCCAGAGAATGAAGATCGGTGGTCAGATCTACGGATGCCGGCATCAGACCCTTATGGTCTTTTCCTTCGGACTCACCATAAAGCTGTTTCCACCACTCGGATACAGAGTGAAGGCTCGGCTCATAGTTTGCCAGAATCTCTGTTGCTTTTCCTTTTCTGAAAAGGATATTACGGATAGCTGCATATTTTACAGCGTCATTTTCCTCATAGGGAGCATTCAATGCGCTCTCGCGTCCGCTTGCTGCACCTTCCATTAATTTGGTAATATCAGCGCCGCTGACTGCGATGGGAAGAAGACCCACAGCGGTCAGTACAGAGAAACGTCCTCCGATATCATCCGGAACAACGAAGGTCTCATATCCCTCTGCGGTTGCCAGATGTTTCAGTGCTCCTCTTGCTTTATCTGTGGTAGCGTAGATTCTCTTTGCTGCCTCTTCTTTTCCGTATTTCTTCTCCAGGAGCTCTTTGAATACACGGAATGCGATTGCCGGCTCTGTGGTGGTACCGGATTTGGAAATCACGTTTACGGAGAAATCCCGGTCTCCAACTACATCAATCAGTCCTTTAATGTAACGTGCAGACATGTTATTTCCTACGAAATAGATCTCCGGAGTTTTACGAATCTCTTTGGATACCATATTATAGAAGCTGTGTCTTAAAAATTCGATGGCTGCACGGGCACCCAGATAGGATCCACCGATACCGATAACAACCAGCACCTCGGAATCTTCCTGAATTTTCTTTGCTGCCTGCTGAATTCTTGCAAACTCTTCCTTATCATAATTTACCGGAAGATCAATCCATCCAAGGAAATCATTTCCTGCTCCGGATCTGTCTACCAGAAGTTTTTTTGCTGCGGCAACCTGTGCCTCCATCAGATTCAGTTCATCCTCGTTGATAAAGGGTGCTGCTTTTGAATAGTCAAATGTTACTTTTGCCATTTCTCTATACGCTCCTTTGTTTTACTTCTCAATAATATACTCATTCTAGCATTTCAGCAGTGAAAAATCAACCTTCCGCCCCTGCTTCTCCGGTTTTTCAAGTGGAAGATCCAAGAAAATCCGTGAGCATCTCCTGAAAAAGTTTTTCTTCCTCCTGATTAAGGGCCGGTTCCTTTTTGTGTTCTGGTTTTTCTATTGCTTTTCCTTCTGCTGCCGGCTCTGCTTTTGCCGGCTGCTCAAAGGTTTCATAAATATGGTGCTGCCTGGGTTTCAGGGTGTTGGCAATATAATCCTGAAAACAGATCACCGCCTGTTCCCACAGACTGTCCGTCTCAAACCACAGAATCCCCATCCGAACCATCACTGCTGTCGCCAGTCCCATAAGAAAACGGTCCATACAAAATGCTGTCCCATATCCCAGATAATGAAATACTGCCGCCTCCAGAAACCCAACTCCTGCAATCAGGCCCGTCCACCGTTCCGGCAGACGTCTCCACCGAAACAGCCGGACTCCCATCCGCCGTTCCTGACTTAAATATTTCTGCACAAACATCGGAATGTCCATAATCTCCACATGCACCTCATGACTCTTCTCAAACTTCAGTGTCATGGCTTTCCGCATCCTGCTGTTCCCCGTTCCTTCGGTCATTGCTTCTCTGCACAGCTTTCCAAATACAATCCTTCTCATCAGCACCAGCAGAATCCCCCAGCCTCCCAGCAGGGCAAATTCTCCGTAATTACGCAGCATGTCATACATAAAAAAACGCCTCCCCTGATTATTCTCGTGAGCCTATTATAACAGACTCCCGATTCCGGGGAGGTGTAGGTTATCGACCTGTCATGACAAGCTTAGTCGATTTTGGTCACAAAATTCTCTACCAGTGCCACACTGTGAAGAATGGCCTGACGCTCAAACGCCGGATAATCCACAACGGCGCTGTCATCTGCCTTATCCGAAATGGCACGAATAATAACGAAGGGAATCTTGTTCAGATAAGCCGCCTGTGCAATGGCTGCCCCCTCCATCTCCGTACACATACCGCCAAACTGTGCTAAAATACGATCTTTCACTGCACGATCGGAAATAAACTGGTCACCGCTGACAATTCTTCCGGTAAATGCCTGAATCTCCGGCACCGCCTTCTCGCAGGCTGCCTTTGCGGCACGAACCAGAGTCGGATCTGCCTGAAAACAGCTGGTCTCCATTCTCGGAATTACGCCCGGTTTGTAACCAAATCCGGTAGCGTCCATATCATGCTGTACCGCATCGGTAGAAATCACGATATCTCCAATGTTGATCTCTGCCTTCAGAGATCCTGCGATTCCGGTGTTGATGACAGCATCTACATGAAAAAGATCCGCCAGAATCTGTGTGCAGATTCCTGCATTGACTTTTCCAATGCCACTGCGGACAATGACAACCTTATGTCCATTGAGAATTCCGGAATAAAAATCCATAGACGCTTTTGTCAGTTTCTCCGCGGAAGTCAGTTTTGCACGAAGCGCTTCCACTTCCTCCTCCATGGCTCCTATGATACCAATCGTTTTTGTATTCATGATAAATTTCTTCCTTTCTGAGCTGATGTTACTGTCTCAATAGTAGCAGAATTTTACGCATATTACTAGAAAAAACAAAGATTTTCTGCTATACTTTCCTCTTACCGAAGATATTATCATAAAGGAGAGCGAGATTATGTTATACAGAACCAAAGGCACCTGCTCCCAGGCCATCAATGTGGAAGCAGAGAACGGAATCATCACCAAAGTGCAGTTTGTTGGCGGATGTGCCGGAAATACTGCCGGCATCGCGAAACTGGTAGTCGGTATGAAAATTGATGATGTCATCGACCGTCTGGAGGGAACCACCTGCGGACCCCGTCCTACCTCATGTCCGGATCAACTGGCCAAAGCGCTGAAGCAGCTGAAAGCAGAGCAGTAACTCTTATTTTGTCAGAAATCGAGTAGGAGGGAGTGATTAGCTCCCGTCCTCTCACACCACCGTGCGTACCGTTCGGTACACGGCGGTTTCAATAGTTGACGTGCACCGACTGATAAGCTGTGGCTAAATCGTAGAAGCCACCGTTTATCAGTCTTTCTTTTGTCATGGCTTTCTTAACTGTTGTCAGATTCGCACAATACCATTGTCCTCTTCGGCAGTTTGCTGCCATGTTCGCATAGTATTCGTGTACTCCCATCTTTATCAGATTTCTTTTCTTTGTTCTTGGAAGTTTCCACTGTTTCCATATACACATGCGTATTCTGTGATAGAGCCATCCGTTGATATCTTCAATGTTGCTCCTCATACTTGCTATTCCGTAATAGTTCAGCCATCCTCTTGCATATACCTTGATTTTCTCAAGGCTTGGTTTGATTGACTGACATCGTTTACGGGAAGACAACTCCTTCAGTCTGGACTTAAACTTCTTCCATGACTTCGGATGAACTCGGACATAAATGCCTTTTCCGTTCCTTCCCAATGCAAAGCCAAGGAATTTAAAATTTCGGATTGCAAATACGCTGACCGTACGACTCTTTTCTCGGTTGACTATAAGTTTCAGCCTCTCCTCAAGATATTTTGTACTGCTTTCCAAGAGTCTCTCAGATGCTCGCTTGCTCTTTGCAAGAAGCACAATGTCATCTGCATATCTTATGCATGGAACACCTCTTTTCAAGAATTCTTGGTCAAACTCATTGAGGTAGACATTTGCCAACAATGGTGATAGATTCCCACCTTGTGGTGAGCCTTCCTCTGTGTCAATGACTACTCCGTTTTCCATTACACCGCTTTTCAGGTAGCGCTTTATCAACTGTACTACACGTTCATCTTTTACATTCTTTCGGAGAAGATTGATGAGAATTTCGTGATTAAGAGTATCGAAGTACTTTGTCAAGTCAAGGACTACAGCAAATGTATAGCCTTGTTCGGTATACTCCTTAACCTTAAGTATTGCGTCTTTTGCACTTCTGTTCGGACGATAGCCATAGCTGTCCTCTGCAAACAGCGGTTCATAGATTGGCACTAACTGTTGGGTTATTGCCTGTTGAAGTGTACGGTCTACCACTGTTGGTATGCCAAGCTTTCGCACACCACCATCTGGTTTGGGAATCTCAACTCGTCTTACTGGAGACGGAGTATACTTTCCACGATAAATGCGGTCGGTTATCTCTTGTTGATGCTCCTTTAGATATGGAAGAGCCTCTTCAATGGTCATGCCATCAATTCCTGGCGCTCCCTTGTTTGCCTTAACTCTCTTATACGCTCTGTTAAAGTTATCTTTATACAGTATCGCTTCTAAAAGTCTCGGCTGTGCACTGTCTCTTTCTTTCCATATCCGATTGAATGACCTAGACGCTTTCACATACCCTTCATGTTCCGCATTATCTCTTTGCGAACAGCCATTGTTTTCAATGTTTTCTGCCATAGACGGTCATTCCTCCTTTCTCGGTCATACTCAAGACTCCTACTGATTCGGTCCTTCACCTCTCGGCTACTATGACCTCTGCTGACTTCTATGCGTTCAGCATTGCTTTATGCAATGATTACCTCTTTCAAGGCATACCGCACAGACCTCCCCGGGTACCACACGTTTCTTCCTCTCCATCCATCTGCCTCATTTATCATACATGATTCCGTGTAGTTATTGGGCTTTGACTTGACTTGTAGCCTTACCCTCATGCATAACCTTATATGAGATTTCTGTTCGTCAGACCAGAGATTTGCCCGTGGTTAGTCTGTTCCCACATCCGGCTTCCTTTAGATTCCACCTCACGATGGACACCCTTGCCTTCGGCTATATCCTTCCCACTACCGGGCGGATTCGGGACTTTAACCCGTTAGAAACGTGCGCCGCCGGGCGCACAAGGCGAATGCCCCGGGTGCACAGCATCCAGGGCATTCTTGGCGTCTTAATATAATTTTTTCATTTTTCCACGATTTGATTTTATTTACGTTTTTTAGACAACGTTAGTAGAAAGTAAGTTTTTTGATATTTTTTTGAGTTGTTATTTTTTCTTTGTTTCATTTGGATTCAGTCCGAATCCCTTTCCTATATTCAGTTGTTGGTTGAAACTCCTCAGCCACCTTTGCTGCTATTTCACATATATCCTCTTTCACCTGCGGCTCTTTCCTGGGAGAGAAAGATTGGCGTCATGCCGCGAGGGTTACTTGAATAATAATGCGCTAGTAGTGCTATTAGTAGCTTCAGTTGTAGAACCTTTTGTAGCAGAATGTGATCCCGTCACGCGATAATACTGGTTCTTCGTCACTTTGTAAGAACCACTGGATGCTGTTGCTACAGTCGCATCCGTTGCAGTTCCCGTCCAATAATCAATCGTTCCCCAGCTGCCGGATTTTGCAGTTGCACTTTCATCCAAGTAAATGCGCACATACACCCGGTTACATGTAGAATGTGCTGTTGTTGTTCCAGTACATAACGCATGTGTCGAATCCTTCTTGGTTAGCGACGAAGTTCCTGCTCTCAAGTAAGTACCTCTTGCAATGCTATACCAAGTGTCACTGACATTATCCTCGGTCTCTTCATACACATGATAACCAGCTGGCTCTACCACCTCCTCGGCACAAGCAGCAAAGCCTGTCCCCATCATAAGGGTTCCCATCAGCAAAAGAGTTCCTGCTGACCTTACGGCGTGTTTCATTGTTGCTCCTCCTTCCTACTGTTTTATGAGCTCACACCTATATAACGTCACAGAAACTCATTTTTGACACTTTTATTCACTTTTTATTAAAATATTTTCAATTATTTTTTCAAATTCCTCTTTTTCAACATTTGCAGATATTGAGTAAGTGGTATTTAAATATTCAAATGTTGTTGCATAATAGTTTCCATTAGAAGCTCCATCTATCTCATACACCGGCATCTCGATTCCTGAAGATTCTAATACTTTTGTCTCCAATATGGAACCATCATACTGCATTCCTACAGAACTATCTACATTTTTTTCAAAAATGTAAACATATACAATATCTCCATTTATACTGTATTGAACTAATGCTTCACCAGCTTCTGTGTTAATTTGATACCAACTTAATTCCATTCCTTTGGGTCGATAACTAAACAGAACCGGCAACACTCCTAGCTCGTCTTGAATTTCCTGACAAACTGCTTCCTCATCATACTGCTGCTCCACATGATCTGCATTTTCCACCTTCGTCGTCACTTCATCCCCTCTGGCATTCTGTGTCACCTTCGGTTCATACACTTTCTTACCGCTGCCCACCAGGCCCACGCCAAGCAAAGCTGTCATGACCGCAGCTGCTGCCACCAGCATATGGATCCGTTTTCTGCCCAGCAGTTTTTTCTTCCGTGCGTTTATCTTCTGATGCAGTTTTTCCAGACTGTCCTCAGGCATATGAATATCCTGAAGTTCTTCCGACTCCATCAGCATCTTCATTCGTTCTTCTGCCCAGGCGTCCAGATCTTCATCGATTTTCTGTTCCAGCCATTCATCCATCTCTCGCTGCATTCTTTTTCACCGTTCTCCAATCACCGTTGACTTTTCCTCTCTGACTCCTATAATAAAATTACATATGTTTACCAATCTGATCAGGGAGGACATTTTCACATGAAACGTATTGTACTTACAGGCGGCGGCACTGCCGGTCACGTAACACCGAACATTGCACTGCTTCCCCGTCTGCGTTCCGAAGATTACGAAATCTTCTATATCGGCTCCACCGAAGGAATCGAGAAAAAACTCATCCAGGCTCAGGGAATTCCCTACTATGGCATTTCCTCCGGAAAGCTGAGACGCTATTTTGATGTTAAAAACTTTACCGATCCTTTCCGCGTCCTGAAAGGATTTGCACAAGCTTCCAAACTGATGAAACAGTTGAAACCGGATGTGGTATTTTCCAAGGGAGGATTTGTCTCCGTCCCAGTCGTTATGGCAGCCAGACGCCGCCACATTCCGGTCATCTGCCACGAATCGGACCTGACGCCGGGGCTGGCCAATAAACTGTCCATGCCATCCGCTACCAAAGTCTGCTGTAACTTCCCGGAAACCATTCCTTATCTTCCGAAAGGCAAAGCCGTTCTCACCGGATGCCCCATCCGTCAGGAACTTCGTCAGGGAAGCAAAGCTTCTGCCCTTGCCATGACCGGATTCAACGAAGAAAAACCAGTCCTTATGGTTATGGGGGGAAGCCTTGGTGCGGTGGCTGTCAACCAGGCCGTCCGCGATGCCCTTCCGGAACTTCTGAAACAATTTCAGATCGTTCATCTCTGCGGCAAAGGCAAGCTGGATGAATCCTTAGTTGGAACTCCCGGCTATATTCAGTACGAATATATTCAAGATGAACTTGCCAACCTGTTTGCCCTCTGCGATGTGGTCGTTTCCCGGGCAGGTGCCAACGCGATCTGTGAACTGCTGGCCTTAAGAAAACCAGCACTTCTCATTCCGCTGTCTGCAAAAGCAAGCCGCGGAGACCAGATCCTCAATGCCCGTTCCTTTGAACGTCAGGGATTTTCCATGGTACTGGAAGAAGAAACTCTCACCAAAGAGAATTTCCTCTCTGCAGTCCGCCATCTCTATGAACACCGCAGTGATTACATCCACGCTATGGAGGAGTGCCCCCAGTCAGATGCCATCGAAACCATTATGAAGCTCTTCCGCGAGGTTACTTCCGGTCGTTAGACTTTGGCGTCATGTCATTTTGTTTCTCATATTCTTCACGGAGCCAGCGCTGTCCCCGCTCTTTCCATTTGCTGACAAGAGCGGGTGTAGCGCCCAGTTCCTTTCCAATCGATGAATTATCCTTATGCTCCAGATAACTCATCATCAATGCATCGTGCCAGTTCGGACGCACTTCTTTCAGCTGATCCAGAACCCGCAAGCGTTCTTCACACTCTTCTCTCTGTATGACCATCTTACTGGCATCCGTATTTCGGTTATCCTCCAGCACACCTGCATATTCTTCCAGACTCAGATTTTCTCCACGTCTTTTTCCTTTTCTCAGGTGATCCAATGCAAGTCGTTCCGATACACGAAGAAGCCATCGTATGACTTTTTCGTCTGGAATCGTTTCCATCTTTTGCTCAAAACGTATAAAAGTCTCCTGGCAAATATCTTCCGCCACATGATAATCCTTCACATACACATAAGCATTTCGAATCACCACATCCTGATATTTCATCACATAGAAATCCAGGTACTGGCTCTCTTTGCTCATATCTCCCTACCGTATTCTAACCTTTCAGTTTACTGGGCATCCACCAGCTTTTTGATCTCTGCCATGTCTTCCTGCGTCGTCTCGCCCGGCGTCCACAGGATTCCTGCATGATCATCCTTGTACCGGGGGATCATATGCATATGGAAATGAAATACCGTCTGTCCTGCTGCTTCGCCATTATTCTGCACCAGATTAAATCCATCTGCTCCCATAGCCTTCTTAATCTTTCCGGCTACTTTTTTGGCAGTTACCAACACCTTGGAAGCGGTCTCATCATCCAACGCAAACAGATCCTGATAATGTTCCTTCGGAAGCAGCAGCGCATGTCCTCTGGTTGCCGGTCCCAGATCCAGAATCACTCTGAAATCCTCATCCTCATACAGGGTAGTGGAGGGAATCTCTCCATTTGCAATTTTACAGAAAATACAGTTACAATCCTTCATCCTAAACATCTCCTTTGAATTTCTATGTAAATTTTAAAATTTCTTTTTGTATTGTTTTGTCACTTTTTGTCGCATTTTGTCGAACGATTCTATTTGCCACATTTTGACACATCTGGTATATTACTGACAGGGAGTGATAATGATGTTGACATATGACGAACAAAAAAAGATAGAACGTCTGGCAACCAGGGATGAAGAAATCCGAAACATGATTGCCACTATAAAAAGTGACTACCACTTAACGGTTTCCCAGATCTCTCATGAGATTCGCAATCCATTGACTTATATCAACAGTTCCGTCCAGTGGATTCAAAAAATGCACCCGGAAGTCGAAGATTTTGAATTCTGGAGTCAGATCAAAAATGATCTTCAATATATGCGCCTGCTGCTGGATGATATTTCTGCCTTCAATAATGGGGACCAGCTGAATATCTGTCAGATAGATCTAAAAGCCTTTGCCTGCGATCTCAAAGATACCCTTCTGGCAGAACTGCTGCGCTGCCATATTCCACTGATTCTGAAGACCGAAGATTCTTATCCTGCTTTCTACGGCGATCCTGTCCGTCTGAAACAGGCTCTCCTGAATCTTCTGAAGAATTCCATGGAATCCATTACCGGCCGCGGAAAGATCACACTGAAAATCTATGTCCATGACAAACGGCTGCTCATTGCCGTCAAAGACAACGGATGCGGGATTCCCCGGGAGCAGCTGCAGATCATCTTCCAGCCGTTCGTCACTTACAAAGAACATGGTACCGGTCTTGGTCTTCCCATTGTCCGGAAAATTATATCCGCCCACGGCGGTACCATCCGTATTTACTCAGAACCGGAGAAAGGAACTGAAGTACAGATTTATCTTCCGTTTCTTCCCTCCACCCATTTCTGCATCTACTAACCGACAAAATCTTCCAGCTTCAAATCTCTGCGGGGTGTGTAGTCCATACCCTGCAGTTTTTCTCCAAACAGGGCCGTCACCTGTTCCGGCTCCCGGATCAGTGCTTCCTTCTGATTTTTTCGAAGCTGTTTGATCTGATATTCCAACCTGGCAGCTCCTGACCATGTTTCCGTCTGCCAGACCATCTCCAGAGCTGTCACCTGACGGCTTTTTGTGTACTTGGCGCCGGTTTTCTTCTTATAATAATGTTCCCTCATCCGCTTTCCCACATCATGTGCAATCCCGGTATAGAGGGATTCGTCCTGGCAGCGTACCATATAGATATACGCCATCTGCTCTCCTTCTTGTCATTATAATATGTTCTAATCTTAATACAGAATTGTTGAAAAAACAGACTATTATTTATGCTCTGTCTATGCTATAATAAATATTTAGACGAAAAAAAAGAACACCGCCCCCGGGCCCATACATCCCAAAAACAGTGCTCCTCGCGTGCGCCTCCAGGGGTTCGAACCCTGGACACCCTGATTAAGAGTCAGGTGCTCTACCAACTGAGCTAGAAGCGCATTTTCAATTGTTTTGTCCGCTGTGTTATCCAGCGAACAAAACATATTATACACAGTGCTTTTACAAAAAGCAAGTCTTTTTTTAATTTTTTTTACAAAAATTTTATCTGACTGCGATCAGCTTGTGAATCGGATTCCCTTTTGCGGAAAAACGTTCCTCGTATTCTGTCATGACATTTCCCTGTACCAGTTCTGCATCATGATGAAGGTCGTAGGTCACCGCTTTTAACTGCCAGCCTGCCTCTTTTACAGATTCCACTGAAAAATCAAATAACGGACGGTTATCCGTCTTGAACTCCACCTGTCCATCCGACACCAGAATCTGGTCATAACGTGCCAGAAATTCTTTACTGGTCAGACGTCTCTTGGCATGGCGGTCCTTTGGCCACGGATCAGAGAAATTCAGATAAATCCGGTCTACCTCATGTTTTGCAAACACTTTTACGATATCCTCTGCATCCATGCGGATAAAGCAGATATTAGGAAGGGGTGTCTCCTCCTCTTCCATTTTCTCCAGGGCACGAATCAGTACGCTGGAATATTTCTCAATTCCTACATAATTAATGTCCGGATTTCTGCGTGCCAGTTCCATCAGGAACTGACCCTTTCCCATACCGATCTCAATATAAATAGGATGGTCATTTCCAAAAATCTCATGCCAGCTTCCGGCTCTTGTCTCTTCTTCGTGGATCACGTACTGACTCTCTGCAATGGCCTCACGGGATCCCGGTATATTTCTTAAACGCATAGTTCGTAGTTCTCCTCATTTTTACTGTCTTTTCCTATTGTACATGAAGTAGCCGGTTCTGAAAAGTGGAAAAGTGAATTCCTGCTTATTTTCAGACAAAAAGGCATTATTTTCTTTATTTTTGCAATCCATATTTTTGGCTGTTTCCAGCAGAAAAAGTCCCATTTTAGAAATTAAGCACAAAACATTTGTTTCTTTTTCGGTCTTTTTATCCCCCCGGAACTTTCCCAAAAAATGTGGATAATGTGGATAACTTTGTGAACAACTCGTATTTCCCCTGATTTTCGGCATCTCCTATGTGGATAAAATTATGGATATATTGGGGAAATTGAGGATAACTTATCCACCCCTTCCTTTTTTTGTGCACTCTGCATAGGATGTCTCCATGTCAATAGCATTTCCTCAAAAAACTATTCGCAGATAATTCCACACAATTTCGCTTAATTTCAACACGGTCCGGAAATTTCCACACAAACAGAAAAACGACCCGCACATTTTCGTGCAGGCCGCTTTCGTATAATATTTGTAATTTGTGATATAGGAGTTTTTTTAATTAGCCGAAGTATCTCTTCAGAAGACCCTCGAATGCTTTTCCATGACGAGCTTCGTCTTTTGCCATCTCATGAACAGTGTCATGGATTGCATCCAGATTAGCAGCTTTTGCACGTTTTGCAAGATCGAATTTACCCTCGGTAGCGCCGTGCTCTGCAGCAACTCTCAGCTCCAGGTTCTTCTTGGTACTGTCGGTTACTACCTCGCCCAACAGCTCTGCGAATTTTGCAGCGTGCTCAGCCTCTTCGTAGGCAGCTTTTTCCCAGTAAAGACCGATCTCCGGATATCCCTCTCTATGAGCCACACGTGCCATAGCCAGATACATACCAACCTCAGAGCACTCACCGTTGAAGTTTGCTCTTAAGTCCTCAAGAATGTCCTCGCTTACGCCCTTAGCAACGCCAACCACATGCTCTGCTGCCCAGGTCATTCCCTCTTCCTGTTTTTTGAACTTGCTTGCCGGAACTCCGCACTGTGGACATTTCTCCGGTGCCTGCTCTCCTTCATAAATGTAACCGCATACTGTACATACCCATTTTGCCATAGTTTTGTTCTCCTTTTCTTTTTTATAATATGACTTTTATTTTCTTTTCCATAACAGTAATCATTACTGTTATTGTTATTATATCATGTAATTTCTTTTTGTCAATAGTTATTAAGTTAATTTTTCATTTTCTTACAGTCACTGCAGATTCCATAAAATAACATACGGCATTCCTCAATCTCACCATCGGCCCAGCGTGCATTGACGGAATCCACCGGATTCTCTACCGGAATCATAATGTCCATCACCCGTCCACACTGCCTGCATGCAAAATGATGATGAGGAGTAACCCTGGCATCAAACCGGTCCGCGCCGTCTGTTGTAATCTTCAGCACTTCACCGAGATCTGTTAATAAGGAAAGATTCCGATAAACCGTTCCAAGACTGATATTCGGAAAATCCTCACGGATACCTGCATAGACCATATCTGCAGTCGGATGGTCCTCCCGTCCCTGCAGATAGTTTTTAATTGCTTCCCGCTGTCTGCTGTACTTTAATACTGCCATCCTTTCTCCCTTCTTTTCTTTTCAGTATTAGTAATTATTATTATAATCATTTCTATTCATTTGTCAATTTCTTTTTTCCTAATAGATAAGAAGATTTTATTACAAAATTGTGGCAAATCTGTGATTTTTCTGTAAAATAAACCTGGTTTAGTTGACAAAGCCCCTATGCCTTGTTATAATCTCCTTATGGTTTGTAACAAATTTGTAATATTTAGAATAGATTTGTAAAAAATACAGGGGGTATCGTTAATAATGAAAGGAAAAACAATATTAGTATTGTTCATGGCTGCCGGATTATTCACCATTTGTCCGGTAAAAGCACAGGCAGGTGAAATCTCTCTGGCATTGTCCGGTGGTATTTCCTCTTCCCTGAACGAAGCCTCTTCCGCATCAGAAGAACAGATTACCGACGCGCTGGATACAGCCGTTAAAAATAATTACACAGGTCTTTGCATCGCACAGGTTACTGATTATGTCAATGTACGTACCGAGTCCAGTGAGGATTCCGAAGTAGTTGGAAAGCTTTTCAACAACTCCGTCGGAGAAGTAGAAGGTTACGACAACGGATGGTATCGCATCACTTCCGGAAATGTGGATGGCTATGTAAAGGCAGAATATGTAAGAATCGGTGATGAAGCTGAAGAGCTGGCCGATGAAGTTGGAACCAGGGTTGCTACCGTTACTACTGAGACTTTAAGAGTCCGTGAGGACGCAACAACCGATTCCCCTATTCTTGGTCTGATCCCCATAGATGAGGAACTGACCGTTACCGATGAGACCGATGATTTCGTAAAAGTTTCCATCGAAGAGGGTGACGGATGGGTTTCCAAAGATTATGTAAGTTTAAGAACTGACTATGTATACGCTGAATCCAAGGCAGAGGAAGAAGCCCGTCTTGCAAAAGAAAAAGCCGAAAGAGAAGCCGCTCAGAAAGCCGCAGCCGCAGCAGAGAAGAAAGCTGCAAAATCCTCCAAAGGATCTTCTGATTCTTCCGTACAGGTAGGAAATGGTGGCGGAAGTTCCTCCGGTAATGCAGTTGCAGGCTTTGCATCCCAGTTTGTTGGCAATCCTTATGTATATGGCGGTACAAGCCTGACAAACGGTGCTGACTGTTCCGGTTTCGTTATGAGCGTTTACGCAAACTTCGGTATCGGTCTTCCCCACAGCTCCAGTGCCCTCAGAAGTGTAGGATATGGTGTCAGCTTATCTGAAGCTCAGCCCGGTGACATTATCTGCTACAGCGGTCATGTAGCCATCTACGTTGGCAACAACACCATCGTACATGCCAGCACCGCTTCTACTGGAATTAAATTCACTTCTCCGGTAAACTACAAGAACGTACTTGCTGTAAGACGAATCTTCTAATTTCGTTTTATATCGAAAAAAGGGACATCGCGATTACGATGTCCCTTTTGTTTTACTTGGATTCTGCTTTTTCTACATTTACACGGTTGCCTTTGATCTTCGCATGCTTCATGCTCTTGATCACCTGTTTGTAATACTTGGAGGGTACGTCCACAAAGGTATATTTATCATACATGTCAATACTGCCTACCGCTCTTCCCGGAAGTCCGCTCTCTCCTGCGATGGCTCCCAGAATATCACCTGGTTTTAATTTCTGTTTCTTTCCTGCATTCAGGAAGAGACGTACCATATCTTTGTCGTCTTTCCGTCTGCCTTTTCCCTTGCCCTTTCCTTTGGCCTCGGATTCCCACATGTACTGTTCCTGTGCCAGGTCGTCCTGCTGCTCTCCCAGGGCATCACCCAATTCCATCTTTAAGAATGCGGCTGCCAGATCCATGGCAGTCGCTTCATTTTTATCCAGATATTCCTGAATTGCCTGCACACTCAAGGTCAGATCTTCTTCTTCAATGGTCTTCTCCAGCTTGCGGAATACATTTTCCACCCGCACATTTGCCACATCGTCCAAAGACGGAATCCGCTGTGCTTTCATTTTGGTCTTGCAGTAACGTTCAATATCCCGAAGCTTATACGCTTCCTTTCCTACAATAAAGGTAAATGCCTTACCGGTTCTTCCTGCACGTCCGGTTCTTCCAATGCGGTGCACATAATATTCGTCATCCTGGGGGAGGTCATAATTGAAAACTGCCTCCACATCATCCACATCGATTCCTCTGGCTGCTACATCCGTTGCCACCAGAATATCCGTGCTGCCTTCCCGGAACCCCTGCATGACACGGTCACGCTGCATCTGCTTTAAGTCTCCGTGCAATCCTTCTGCAAAGTAACCGCGATTCTGCAGCTCCAGCACCAGCTCATCTACTTTTTTCTTGGTATTACAGAACACCAGTGACAGCCGCGGCGCATAGAGATCCAGAAGGCGGCACAGTACCTCGTCTTTATTTTTCGTACGGACTTCATAGTAATACTGCTCGATATTCGGCACCGTCAGTTCTTTTCTGGTGACTTTTACCAGCTGTGCATCCTTCTGATAAGTTGCTGCAATCTCCATAATTGCCTGCGGCATGGTTGCAGAGAACAGAACTGTCTGACGTTCCTCCGGTGTATCCTTGAGAATGGTCTCGATATCTTCCCGGAATCCCATGTTCAGCATTTCATCTGCCTCGTCCAGTACTACCGTGTGAAGATCGTTAAGACGGATCGTATGACGGCGCATATGATCCATGACGCGTCCCGGCGTACCAATGATAATCTGCACGCCGCCCTTCAGAGAACGGATCTGACGGCTCATATCCTGTCCACCATAGATCGGAAGCGCTTTTACTCCATGCATATATTTTGCCAGATTTCTCAGCTCTTCCGCCACCTGAATGGCCAGTTCTCTGGTAGGACACAATACCAGTGCCTGTACTTTTCTGTTTTCCGGATCTACCTTCTGCAACAGCGGAATTCCAAATGCTGCTGTCTTACCAGTTCCGGTCTGGGCCTGCCCGATCATATCCACACCGGTCATAACCACCGGAATTGCCTGAGCCTGAATAGGGGTTGCCTCTTCAAATCCCATATCCTGCACCGCCCGGAAAATCTCCGGCCGGATGTCAAGTTCCTCAAATTTCATTTTTTCCATACTTTTATAAAACTCCTCTTGCTTTTTTCTTTGAATGGTATATAATATGAATAAATCAACACATAGTATTCAATACTACATAATATAGACTAACTAATAATAAAGGAGGTTTTCTTATGTCACTCACTATTAAAGATCCGGGCAGCGCCCTTACTCATTTTATCGGAATGCTTTTAGCCATCCTGGCATCCGTGCCGCTTCTGGCACTTGCAGCTTCCCGCGATGGACAAAATGCGGTCCTTGCTTTTGCCATTTTTGCATGCAGTATGATCCTGCTCTATGGTGCCAGCACTACCTACCATACCTTTAATATTTCCGAAAAGGTCAATCGAATCCTTCGGAAAATAGACCATATGATGATTTTTATCCTCATTGCCGGAAGCTACACTCCTATCTGTGTCATTCCTCTTCGGAATACCGTCGGCTATCCGCTCCTGGCTCTGGTATGGGGCACTGCCATCATCGGCATGCTGATCAAAGCATTCTGGATCACCTGCCCGAAATGGTTCTCCTCCATGATTTATATTTCCATGGGCTGGCTCTGTGTCCTGGCCATGGTACCGCTGGTACAGTCCCTCCCCAAAGCAGCCTTTGTGTGGCTGGTTGCAGGCGGTGTCATCTACACCATCGGCGGAATTATTTACGCATTGAAACTTCCGATCTTCAATTCCAGACACCAGTTCTTTGGATCTCATGAGATCTTCCACGTGTTTGTCATGGCCGGAAGCTTGTGCCATTATGTAACGATGTTCTATATTGCGCTCATGTAATGATACCAGGGTCAAAAGCCATAAACCACGATGTGCTCGCACATACGTGGTTTTATAGCTTACTGACCCTGCAGAATTGCGAGAGTGCATAGCACGGAGCAATCCGTAAGGTATCATTCAAGATAGCTCATCGGATCCACTGGATTTCCATCTTTCAACAGCTGGAAGTACAGGTTGCTCCCTTCCACGGTATAATATTTGGTCGGTTCACTTACATATCCGATCAATGCTCCTGCATCCACCATATCACCTTCCTTAACCGCCAGCTCCTTCAACTGTCCGTAGACCGCTTCATAGCCGCTTCCCAATGCCATGGTCAGGGTTGTTCCCGTCTCCTCATCCACTCTGATATCTGATACCTCTCCTCTGGCTGCACACCAGACTTCCGTTCCTTCCTCCGCACCGATCACAATGGCAGGATGGTACTTATACTGATTCAGAGTCTCAAAGTAAATACTTTTATCCATGCTGTAATTCAAAATCACATTTCCATCTACCGGCCACATGAGCTTGCTGTTATCCGCAAAGCTTAGCAGGGATGCCGGTGCATCTGCCTGTTTTTTCGGCTGTTCTTCCGGCACTGCCTCTTCCGTCTGCGCCAGTTCCGCTTCCCCTATTTTGTTGATGTCTTCTTCGGTTTCAATTTTGGCTTCGTCTTTCTCTTTTTCTTCCGTTCCTGCCTTTGCAATGGTTCCTTTGGAACTTGCTGCCTCTTTCTCCGGTTCTTCCGTCGGTTCCTGTTCTGCGACCTCCTGTTTTACCGGAGTTTCCGGTAAATGATTCTGGCTGTTTCGGTAACGGTACATTCCAAAAATGCCGGACAGAGATAACAGACAGAGGCACAAGGCAATCATAAATCCTTTTTTCTTTCTATGCATCACATCACCTCTGACCATATTTTTACCAGATCAGGGCAGTGTTATACACTCCGCATCCTCATAGAATTGTTGAAAAATCTCTTTCATATCTGCACCATCCTCCATCATGCGCCCTGCCGTATAGAGGCTGATGCCAAAGCCATGACCACTTCCCTTTACCGTAATCCGGATTCTTTTCCCGGCTTCCTCTAAAAAGAAGCAGCTGGATGGCAGATGCAGAAGCTCTCTTGCCTTTTCACCCTGCAGGATAGCATCTCCCAAAATGAGCCGATTCACATAATCCGCCTCATCCCGTTCTGCTGTCGGCAGGATTTTCAGTTCCGGATATCCCAGCCTCTTATAAAATTCCTCTTTATCCATATAAAAGAACTGCAGATACTCTTCTGCTTCTGAGTCCAGCGGGCAATTCACTGCCTTTATGTAAAAATATTCTTCTCCCAGAAGTTTTCCATCCCTGGTATGCCCGCTGCTGATGCCATGATAAGGAAGTTCCCGGAATTCTCCATTAATGGTAACAACCTGTCCTTCTGTCTCTTCCACAGCCTCATACACCCGGCTATAAAGTCCTCCGTATAGTTTCGGCAAATCCTGTACTATAGAGACTCCCGATTCCTGCTGCCGGACTACCTCCGTCCGCTTCAGTACCGCCAACAGCCGAAGTGTTGATGCATCCATCCAGGACAAATCCTCTGAAAGCATCATCTCCAAAACCTCATACTCCCGTTCCGGAAGCTTCTCCTGCCTTCCAACTCCCTGTCGTCCGGAGAACAGCAGCGTGATGACATAAGGAAGAAATAAAATCAAAAAGCATATGCCCAGTACATTTTTCATTGTATTTTTCATGATTTATTCTATGACAAAACCATGCAGCCTATACGAATTTTTATCGGTCCACAAGACACAGCAAAAGGGCTGTACAGTCGAAGCTGCACAGCCCCATTTTTTTATTATTTATGCTTCTTCCAACTTAACAGTTACTTTGTCAAGCTTCCAAATATCATCCACATATTCCTGGATAGTACGGTCAGAAGTGAATTTACCGGCATGTGCCACATTGAGCATAGCCTTTCTTGCCCATCCCTTTTCATCCTTGTATGCAGCTTCTACGCGCTCCTGCGCCTCTGCATAAGACCGGAAGTCTTTCAGAATGAAGTAGGGATCCGGACGGTTATAACCGCCGTCAATCAGAAGGGCATTATACAGCTCGCGGAAACGCTCCGGATCATTCGGTGAATACTCACCGTTGATCAGCTGCATCAGTACGTGACGGATATCCTGATCGGTGTTGAACAGCTGAGATGGATCATAACCACCTTTGCTCTCCAGATCGATGACTTCATCTGCACTCATACCGAAGATAAATGCGTTCTCCTCGCCAACTTCCTCTACGATCTCTACGTTTGCTCCATCCATGGTTCCCAGAGTCAGGGCACCGTTCAGCATGAACTTCATGTTACCAGTTCCGGAAGCCTCTTTGGAAGCAGTGGAGATCTGCTCGGATACATCAGCTGCTGCAAAGATCCACTCTGCGTTGGATACTCTGTAATCCTCAATAAAGACAACTTTCAGTTTTCCGTTGATAGACTCGTCATTGTTAACTATATCTGCTACGGAGTTGATCAGTTTGATGGTCAGTTTAGCTCTCATGTAGCCAGCTGCCGCTTTCGCACCGAAAATAAAGGTTCTCGGATAGAAATCCATTTCCGGATGCTCTTTAATCTTATTGTACAGATACATTACATGAAGGATGTTCATGAGCTGTCTCTTGTACTCGTGAAGTCTCTTCACCTGTACGTCGAAGATGGAACGCGGATCCACATCAATACCATTGTGCTCTTTGATGTATTTTGCGAGACGCACTTTGTTCTGATATTTGATATTCATGAACTCATGCTGTGCTTTCTCATCATCCACATAGAGCTCCAACTCTTTGATCTTCGGAAGATCGGTGATCCACTCGTCTCCTACATGATCGGTTACCCATTTTGCGAGGAGCGGGTTTCCATGAAGCAGGAAACGTCTCTGGGTAATACCGTTGGTCTTATTATTGAATTTCTGCGGCATCATCTCGTAGAAATCCTTCAGCTCTCTCTTCTTCAGAATCTCAGTATGAAGTTTTGCCACACCATTTACGGAGAAACCAGCTACGATTGCCAGATGGGCCATCTTTACCTGACCGTCCATGATAATGGCCATTTTCTTAACCTTCTCATAGTTGTTCGGGTACTGTTTCTGAATCTCAATGATAAATCTACGGTTGATCTCCTCTACGATCTGATAAATACGCGGAAGCAGTCTGGAGAACAGCTCGATGGGCCATTTTTCCAATGCCTCAGCCATAATCGTATGGTTGGTATATGCGCAGGTTTTGGTGGTTACATCCCAAGCCTCATCCCATTCCAGTCCTTCCTCATCCATCAGCACACGCATCAGCTCTGCAACTGCCACGGTCGGATGGGTATCGTTCAGCTGGAAGGAAGCTTTCTCATAGAACTTGCGGATATCGCTGTGGTTCTTCTTATATTTTGCAACTGCTTCCTGTACGCTGGCGGATACGAAGAAATACTGCTGTTTCAGACGCAGCTCTTTACCTGCCATATGGTTGTCATTCGGATAAAGTACTTCTACCAGGTTGCGGGCCAGGTTCTCCTGCTCAACTGCCTTCTCATACTCACCCTTGTCAAAACGGTCAAGCTCGAAGGAGTTTACTGCCTCTGCATCCCAGATACGTAAGGTATTGATGACGTTATTACCGTAACCAACGATCGGAAGGTCTACCGGTACAGCCAGTACGGACTGATATCCCTCCTGAATAAATACGTTCTTACCGTTCTGATTCTCGATACGTACATATCCGCCGAATTTAACGGTCTTTGCATACTCCGGACGACGCAGTTCAAACGGGTTGCCATTCTTCAGCCACATATCCGGAACTTCTACCTGGTATCCGTCTACGATCTGCTGTTTGAACATACCGTAGCGATAACGGATACCGCAGCCATAGGCTGCGTATCCAAGGGTTGCCAGAGAATCCAGGAAGCAGGCTGCCAGACGTCCCAGACCACCATTACCAAGAGCTGCATCCGGCTCCTGATCCTCGATGGTATTGAGATCCAGCCCGATCTCCTCCAGTGCTTCCTTCACCTCATCGTAGAAAGTCAGGTTAATCAGGTTGTTGCCAAGCGCACGTCCCATAAGGAACTCCATGGACATGTAGTACACAATCTTCGGATCAGTTTTCTCATATTCCTTCTGGGTTGCGATCCATGCATCCATGATTGCATCCTTTACAGCATATCCCACTGCCTGGAAAATCTGCTGTTCGGTTGCTTCTTCAATCTCCTTACGAAACAATGTACGCACATTGTATTTTACACTTCTAATAAAGAATTCTTTGTTAAAAGGTCTTTTGGCCATCATATGCCTCCTTAAATTTACTGCTTTTCAACTCCAAGCGTTACGGATTCTCCGTTGATATTCCACTCTTTGGTATATCCTTTCATCTCATCGAAACGGACATCGGCAGCCATAACATCGCCAAGAATTTCGTCTCTGTAGGTCTTCATCAGATCTTCCAGCTTCTTATTTCCTGCGCTGTATACCACGATCTTATCCATTACCTCAAAGCCAGCTTCCTTACGCATGGTCTGTACTTTACTGATAATCTCGCGGACAAAGCCTTCCTCAATCAGCTCCTGGCTCAGATTGGTATCCAGAACAACGGTAACCATGTTGTCTTCCTCGGTTACATAACCTTCCATCTGTGCAGTATCAATGAGCAAATCCTCTTTTGATAATACCACGTTCTGTCCGTCAATGTCAAATGACAGGCTTCCAGTATTTTCCAGCTCTTTCATGGCTTCACGGCCGTTTAATTCAGTGAGATGTGTACGGATTCCATTCAGCAGTTTTCCATACTTCGGACCTACCGTCTTCAACTGCGGTTTGAAGGTATAACTGGTGAAATCACTTAAGTCTTCTTTGAACTCCACATTCTTCACATTCAGCTCATCTGCCACAACATTCTGGAACATTTTATCCAACGGACGCTCTGCACGTACATACATGGTTCCGATCGGCTGACGGTTCTTAATATTTGCGGTATTTCTTGCGGCACGGCCCATAACAACGATGTCCAGAACCTCTTCCATGGAAGCTTCCAGTTCTTTGTCGATCAGGTTCTCGTTTACCTTCGGGAAATCGCAGAGATGTACGCTCTCCGGAGCATTCTTGTCAACGCTGCATACCAGATTGCGGTAGATCTCCTCGGTCATGAACGGAATCATCGGAGCTGCTGCCTTACTGATGGTTACCAGTGCTGTATAAAGGGTCATGTAAGCATTGATCTTATCCTGCTCCATTCCTTTTGCCCAGAAACGCTCACGGCTTCTTCTTACATACCAGTTACTTAAGTCATCAACGAACTCCTGCAGAGCCTTTGCAGCTTCCGGAATCCGGTAATTTGCCAGGTTGTCATCAACTGCACCTACCGTGGAGTTCAGTTTGGATAAGATCCAGCGGTCCATAACGGTGAGGGTCTTCTCATCTAATGTATATTTACTTGCGTCAAAATTATCAATATTCGCATACAGTACAAAGAATGCATAGGTATTCCACAGAGTACCCATGAATTTTCTCTGACCTTCCTGTACAGCCTTGCCATGGAAGCGATTCGGCAGCCACGGTGCACTGTTGATATAGAAGTACCAGCGGATTGCATCTGCTCCGTAGGTCTTAAGCGCATCAAATGGGTCAACGGCATTTCCTTTAGATTTGCTCATCTTCTGTCCGTTCTCATCCTGTACATGTCCGAGCACGATAACGTTCTCATACGGGCTCTTGTTGAACAGCAGGGTGGACTCTGCCATCAGGGAATAGAACCATCCACGGGTCTGGTCTACTGCCTCGGAAATAAACTGAGCAGGGAACTGCTGCTCAAACAGATCCTTATTCTCAAAGGGATAATGATGCTGAGCAAAGGGCATTGCTCCTGAGTCAAACCAGCAGTCGATAACTTCCGGCACCCTCTTCATGGTCTTGCCGCATTTCGGGCAGGTGCAGGTGATCTCGTCGATATACGGACGATGCAGCTCTACGGTCAGAGCTTTCTCATTTCCGCTCATCTCTTTTAACTGCTCACGGGAACCGATTGCTTCCTGATGTCCGCACTCTTCACACTCCCAGATATTCAGCGGAGTTCCCCAGTAACGGTTACGGGATACACCCCAGTCCTGGATATTCTCCAGCCAGTTTCCGAAACGGCCTTTACCAATGCTCTGGGGAATCCAGTTTACAGTCTCATTGTTACGTACCAGATCGTCGCGTACTGCGGTCATCTTAATGAACCAGGATTCACGTGCATAGTAGATCAACGGAGTATCACATCTCCAGCAATGCGGATAACTGTGCTCAAATTTCGGAGCGTCGAAGAGAAGTCCCTTTGCATCCAGATCCTTTAACACTTCCGGATCTGCTTTCTTTACAAACAGTCCTGCAAACGGAGTCTCCTTCGTCATATCACCTTTTTCATCTACAAACTGTACGAACGGAAGATCATATTTGCGGCCTACCTGGGCATCATCTTCACCAAATGCCGGAGCGATATGAACGACACCGGTACCATCCGTCAGAGTTACGTAAGTATCACATACTACGTAGTGGCCTTTCTTATGCTGTTTTGCAGCCAGATCTGCTGCACACTGATACAGCGGCTCATACTCTTTTCCTTCCAGATCGACACCTTTATAGGTTTCCAGTACTTCATAAGCAGCCTCGCCGTCTTTTGCTAGTTTGCCAAGTACCGTATCCAGAAGTGCGGATGCCATGTAATATACATACCCGTCAGCGGCTTTTACTTTTGCATACTCCTCATTCGGATTTACGCAGAGTGCCACGTTGGAGGGCAGGGTCCACGGTGTGGTGGTCCATGCCAGGATATATGCATCCTCGCCTTTTACTTTAAAACGGACAACTGCAGAACGTTCTTTCACATCCTTATATCCCTGAGCAACCTCGTGGGAAGAAAGAGGGGTACCACAGCGCGGGCAGTAGGGAACGATCTTGAAACCTTTATACAGGAGACCTTTGTCCCAGATGGTTTTCAGCGCCCACCACTCGGACTCGATGAAGTTATCGTCATAAGTAACGTACGGGTTATCCATATCAGCCCAGAAACCAACGGTACCGGAGAAATCTTCCCACATTCCTTTGTATTTCCAGACACTCTCCTTACATTTGGTGATGAACGGAGCCAGACCATACTGCTCGATCTGTTCTTTTCCATCCAGTCCCAGAAGTTTCTCTACTTCCAGCTCTACCGGCAGTCCATGGGTATCCCATCCTGCTTTTCTCGGTACATAGTAACCTTTCATAGTACGGTATCTCGGAATCATATCCTTGATAACACGGGTAAGCACGTGTCCGATGTGCGGCTTACCGTTTGCGGTAGGCGGACCATCATAGAAAGTATACGTCGGGCATCCTTCTCTCTGCTCCATACTCTTTTTAAATGTGTTGTCTTCTTTCCAGAACTGTTCTACTTCTTTTTCTCGTTCCACAAAGTTCATGTCGGTGTTTACTTTGCTGTACATGTTCTTCAAACCTCCTTATTCCTAAGCCAGTGAACTATTCAGAGCAATTCGCAAAACCGCCTCTACGAGGCTTTTCTTTTGCTCCGAATAAAAACAAAAAAGCTCCACCCTGTCTGCAACAGGACGGAGCTTTATAGCCCGTTTATTAACCACCTCTTACAACATACCATCATATGCGTTCCCTGTAACGGAGGGACATCCGTCGAGGCTTACCTTTCCTTATATAATATGGAAACTTTTCAGCCCGAGGCTCGGAAGTGATTTTCGAAAAATCCTGTACTTTCACCGGGCTCACACCTTCCCCGGTTCGCTGGGCATTTCCAGAAGTTTCTACTGTCTTCGTCACAGCCTTTTACACAGAAAACATTATAAAGGCGGCTGAAGAGATTTGTCAAGGCTTTCGCTGCTATTTCTGCTTTGTATAAACCATAAATTCATCCCAGGCAGCATCCTGAAGTTTATGGAACAGTTCATCCGCTTTGCCTCCTACCGGAATCTTGTCTACTTCCGTAATCCGGTTGCAGAGAGTTCCGGAACTGGTAATGATCAGCTCGTCGGCATTCATTGCCTCTGTGACCGTAATTTCTTCTGCTCTGGTTGGTACTCCCAGTTTTTCTGCGGTCTTAATCAGATGCTTAATGGCAATTCCCGGTAGAACCTTGTTATCAAATGGATGATATACAAGCGTTCCGTCAATCAAGAAGGACACATTGGAATGTGCCATCTCTGTTACCCGGTCACCTCTGTGAAAAATAACTTCCTGACAGCCTGCCTCTTTTGCCTTCTGGTTGGCAATAACACTGGGAATCAGATTCAAGGTCTTAATATTACAATGAAGAAATCTGGTGTCTTCCAGTGCAAAAATAACTCCGTTCTGTACATAAGTAGCATCATAACAGCCATCACCAAAATATACGGCTCTGTCGAGAATCGGACAATTGATTTCACTTAAAGGTCCTATTGTTCCATTGTAATATCCAACTTCTTTCATGCTCCTACTTCCTCTACCACCGGTACTGCTTTAAGAATCGGCTCTTTCTTCAGTATTTTATACACACCGATTGTAAGAATCGGCACCAGATACAGAACCATAAATGCATAAGAAATAGCCGTGTATCCTTTTTCAATCAGTGCAATAATTCCAAATTTGGACATCAGGCAGGCAGATACCAGAATAACAACTGTTACGATCGCCTGTTTTTTTCTGCTGAGTTCTTTCTTATTTAATCCGGTAATCTCTACATTGATCCGGCCAAGCAGTGCGTGGATCACACCAGTTGAGGTTTCAATAAGAGTCCATCCCATAACTACACCAAATACAACTGTACAGATTGCCGGAGCACCGATGCTGTTCATCATGACAAGCCACGGGATCTGTGCACCAAGTACTTCCTCACTCGGATAAAAGCTCATCAGAGAGAAATAAGTCAAAAACCACGGAATGGTCATCAATAAGCCTGCCAGTAAACCACTGATCACACATTGTTTTCTGGATTCCTGTCTCTTCAGGGAGAACATGGATGCCGGATAAACACAAAGGTTATATGCAACATAAATAACACCAATCCAAAGAACCAGAAGAATACCTGTTTCACCACTATAACTCATATCAGAGGTTGTCATTACTCTGGAGATGTTTTCATGACCATTCATAATTACCATGCCGCTGAACACCATGTAGCCAACATAGAGAAGAACAGTTCCCCAGGTTTCAAAACGTTCAATCAGCGCATCACCAAAGAACATCAAACCGCCGGTAATTGCTACCAGTATCACAACACCAAACCAGTAATTCAAACCCGTCGTCTCTTCCAACAATAGTAAAAAAGAGCAGACAATGAATTTTTTGACTTCATTGTCTGCTCTTTTTTGATTGAGCCAATTATATTCCCTGTTTTCTTATTTTGTCAATCATTTTTATGCTTTTCCGTAATTTTTTCTGTCTATTTATTTTCTTCGGAAAAACAGATATCTGCAATCTCTGCCAGACGGTCAATGTAATAATCCGCACCGGACTGGTCATAACCCAGGCGGTCATCCCTCTTGCAGATGACAACTGCACCTGCCCTCTCTGCTGCCTGCAGGCCAAAGGTAGAATCCTCCACTACATAACAGTCCTCCGGTTTTACACCCATTTTTTCCATCGTATAAAAATAAATTTCCGGATCCGGCTTGCTGTGCTTGAAGTCCAGTCCGCTCACAATAATTTCAAAATAATCGGTGAGGCCCAGCGTATCCAGATTCTGAAGAACCTTATCCCGCGGTGAGGAGGATGCCATTCCAATGTGAAACCCATTTGCTTTTAATTTTTCCATGAGCGGATAAATATCTTCATTTACAATGGCCTTCAAATCCAACGGGTAATCAATATTCACCTGATTACGCCCTTCATAATACTTCTCATAACTCATGTTAAATCCCGGCACATATTTCCGAAACAGCTCATAGGTATCTTTCCGGTTAGAACCGCAGGTCTTGATACACAACTCATCGGAAATGAAAAAACCGTTCCGCGCCATAAATTTCTTAATTCGTTTCTGATACTCCGGTTCAGAATCAATGATGACTCCATCCATGTCAAAAATAATATGATTTTTCATAATTACTCCTGTGTTTCTTAATTCTTGTTTAAGATTATGAACTTTTTCCCGGCTCCCTTGCATGGCTAACCGGAATCCTCTATAATAACTAATAATAACAGATTTTTTAAAGAGGTAAATCATGAATTTTTTTAATAGATGTAAACATATAGTTCTTGTCTCCGTTCTCTGCGTGAGCACCGTTTTTTCCATGCCTGTCCAGGCGCGCACCAAATCCTCCAAATCCAGTGCACAGAAAGCTGCCGAACAGGCAGCCGCAGCTGCTCTTCAGGCAGAGGTTGATGCACGTTATAACAAAGAAATTGAATCCAACTCCTGGGAAAACTGGCCGGCGGGTCCCCAGGTCTACGCCGAATCTGCCATTGTCATGGAGGCATCCACCGGAACCATTCTCTATGCAAAAGGCATTGATGAGCAGCATTATCCCGCCAGTATCACCAAGATTATGACGGTGCTTCTGGCCCTGGAAAACTGCCAGATGGACGAGGAAGTCACCTTCTCCCACAATGCCGTTTATTCCATTGATTATGGAAGCAGCAGCATCGCCCGTGATGAGGGAGAGGTTCTCACCGTAGAAGAATGTCTTTATGCCATTATGCTGGAATCCGCCAACGAATGCGCCAACGCTATTGCGGAACACATTTCCGGTTCCACAGAAGAATTCGCAAATCTCATGAATCAGCGGGCTGCGGAACTGGGATGCACCAATACCCATTTCGCTAATCCCAGCGGTCTTCCCAACGAAGAACACTATACCAGTGCCCACGATATGGCACTCATCACCAGCGAGGCCACAAAACACGAAGAATTCCGCAAAATCAGCGGCACCTCCCGCTATATTTTACGTGCCACTAACAAAAAATCCGAAGAACTGTTAATGAATAACCATCACTACATGATCTCCGGATATAAGACGTCCAAATATCTGGATCCAACCGTCTTCGCCGGAAAGACCGGATATACCACTGCTGCTCTGAATACCCTTGTCACCTGCGCCACCCGTAACGGCATGGATCTGGTGGTAGTCACTATGAAGAGTCAGGGCACCGCTGAAAAAGGCGTCCCCATTTATCCTGATACCCAGAACCTTCTGAACTACGCGACCGAAAACTTCCAGAAAATAAATATTTCTGAAAATGAAAGCAACTTTACCCTGGGACAAAATCAGCTGTTTGATGCCGGCAACGCTTTATTCGGTGATTCTACGCCAATGATTCAGATGGATACGAACGGCTATGTGGTTCTTCCAGTGACTGCATCTTTCTCCGATGCTTCACCAAACCTGAACTTTAACGACTCCGGTGATAACTCTGATGTGATTGCCACGTTAAGTTATACCTACGCAGGTCAGGCCATCGGTTCCACCAATCTTTATATGACAGAAAATACCAACGCGCAGACCTTCCCCTTCTCTAACACGGAAACCTCCAGTGAAGAAGGAACTGAACAGAATTCCCCGCAGGACAATTCTCAAAAAAAGATTATCAAAATTAATCTCCGTCTGATCCTGTATGGGGTTGCTGCAATTATCGTTGTATTAGTCCTTATTTTACTTGGGAAAAAGATTTCGAAGGATTATTCTATCCATTTTGATTTTCTGACAAAATGGAGAAAGAGAGCAGACCGCAACTCTTTTTCCAATAAAAACCGGAAACGATATAAGAGCAGAAAACGATGGAAAAACAATTTCTTTAAAAAATTTAAATAGAAGAGCGGTCATTCCCGCTCTCCTTCATTTGCTTCTTGTACGTGGACCTCTTCTGAGACCGCTCCATCAGCATACCTCACGCGAAGTACTGCCTGGGGCCAGTTGAGGTTCACGATTGCTTTTTTCTGACGTTCTTCTCCTGCCTTATGGATCTCATCTAACAATTCCTTCAGCACTTCCTTCGTCAAATAACCACCCCGCCAATGAAAATCCAGAGTTTTCCCCTTCTTTGCCGCCTGCAGGGAACGTTTATACACATCTTCCACCTTCGTGAATGACAATTTCTTCTCTTTATAATAAAAATGACCGCCATCTGTGCAGGATGGTGCCGGTGCAATCAGCGGTTCATGATCCCGGAAAATATTTTTATCATCCAGGTTGAAGTAATCATATCGAATTTCTTCGTCTCCAAGACTGTTATCAAAGGTCACATCCAGATGATAACAACTTCCGCCGATCTTCACAATATTCCAGGTGTGACGATATTTAATGCCCTTCTCCGGGTTATTGCCACAGATCGCAATAACGTTCCAGACGCCAAGCGCATCCAGAAGCATCTTTACAGATTTTGCAATTCCCTCACAGACACCGACCCCTTGTCCCAATGGTCCGATAATTTCATGAGAATAAGACTTCTTCAGTTTGTCATACCGGACATTCTGGCAGATAAAATCATGGACATACTTTTCCTTCTCCAGCTCTGACATGGATTTCGCCGGCCGCACCAGCTTCTCCACACGGGATATCATGGCTTTCTGATGTTCCCGGATTTTCGCTTTTTCAAACAAATACTCCGGCAGGAAAATCAGATTCCCGGAATTCTCATAATACAGGTACTTGAATCCCGTTGCCCAGAAAATCTCCGGATGATCGAGCCTTAATTGAAAGAAAATATTGTAAAGCTCCTCACCGCTCACCCGCGGCACCTGCCACTCATCTGCTAGATTCATGAGGCACTGCTGCATGGCATGATAAACCGCCTGCTGCTGTTTGTTCAGTTTTGTATAGTAATAGGGTTCCATGATTATTCATACCATCCTACGTTATTTCTTTTAGAAAAGCACTGAACTTTCTCTTTAAAACACTTACTCCGTCCGCATCTACCAGATGCTGCTCGATTGCTTTTCCATCTTTTACAATAATAATTCTGTCACAAAGTGCCAACAGTTCTTCCAAATCCGTGGAAAGGATCAATCCACTGGCTCCGTATTCTTTAATAGATAACACATCTTCATAATACTGCTGCCGCAAATCAAAATCACTGTGTACTGTTGGATTTACAAATACCAGAATGTCCGGTTTTGTCGCCAGTCCTCGACAAAGCATGATTTTTTTCCGGAATAGCCAGTCTTCCCGTCGGTTAATCTCTTTATTATAAAGATCCTCATAGTCAGAAAAATATCTGCTCACCAGCTCCGTCAAAATATATTTCAATTCGGACGCATTGAGCATCACGCCCCTGCTTGTCTTTTTGTAAGCACTGAGCAGGATATTTTCCTTAAAGCTGGCTTCTGTGAACAGATTATCTTCCTGAATGAAAACAATTCCCTGATTCAGCAGCTGATCCGGTTTCCGGTTTTTCAAAGGCATCCCTTTATAAAAAATCCGTCCTTTATAATTTTTCGTAGTTCCTTCCAGCAAAGATTCCAGTGCTCTCTGGGATTCCTTTTCCAGAAAAAGCATTCCGGTAATTTCTCCCTCATAAGCAGAAAAAGAAAAATCATTCAATCCCGTCAACGTTACAATATGCTCCATGACCAGCAGGCCTTTTTCTCTGTTTCCTGCATTTGCCAGCACCTGCTCATCGGCAAGCCGTTTTGTCGGGTATCCCATCATCAACGAGATCAGTTTTTCCTCTTCTGCGGAATGATCAAAAATTCCGACTGTTCTTCCAGAACGCATAACAAAAATACGTTCACACCATGTTTCCAGATACTTATATTTTGCCTCAACCAGAACGATACAGATATCCATAGCTCTCAGGCAGGAAATCATGCGATTGACATCTTTTTCGATATTGAACGACACGCTGCTCAGTACATTATCAAATACGATGACCTTTACACCACTTAAAATTGCTTTACTGACTTCTACCGCAAGATGTTCATATTCTGACAGTTCTTCTGTCTTAAGCTCCGTATTAATATACTCTACTCCAAAAATAGATAACACGTCCCGGATATCTTCTTCACATTTCTTTCTGTTTGTAATAAGAATCGAATGATTGGAAGAAGTCAGCATAAAATTGTCAAAAACTGTAATCTCATCCACCAGCGTGGATTCCTGCTGGATATAAAAAATTCCCATCTCTCTGGCCTGAGTCAGAGATGTAATCGAAACGAACTGTTCCATGTAAGTAATCTTTCCGTCCGTACAGGGAAAAAATCCGCAGATTGCTCCTGCCAGCGCTGTTTTTCCGGAATAATTAACCCCCAATACGCCTACCGTCTCTCCATCAAACAAATTCAGTTTTGCATCCGTTAAAATTCGAATCCCTCTGTGATCCGTTTTTATCCGTTCCATTCGAAGAATTTCTCTTTTCTGACTCAATTAATTTTCTCCTTCAGCAGTTACCAGCAATGGAAGAACAATTTCCACGGTTGTACTCACATTGGGTGTACTCATAATCGATACCCCATATTCCGTTCCAAAATGAAGCCGAATTCTCTGGTTAATATTTAATAACGCAATTCCTCGGTGTTTTGTTCTTTCAATTTTAAGTGTTTTCACATTCACATTTGCAAGCTCTTCATTCAGAATATCCAGCTTCTCCTGTTCCATTCCGACGCCATTATCTTCTACCAGAATTACCAGCTTTTTCTGCGTTGCATAGCCGGAAACCGTAACGGTTCCTCCTCCTTCTTTGCATTCCAGTCCATGGACAACCGCATTTTCCACCAACGGCTGAATAATCAGATTCGGCACATAATAAGACAGCATTTCCTCATCATCCAGTTTCTGCTGATAACCAATCCGTCCGTCAAACCGAAACTGCTGAATGACCATATAATTGGACACGGACTGCAGTTCCTCTTTTAGTGTCACCATTTTTCCTTCATTGGCAATCATACAGCGAAACAGTTTGGATAATGCTTCTGTCATTTTTGCAATCTGCGGAACATCATGAATCAAGGCAAATCCTCTGATAGAATCCAGCGTATTATATAAGAAATGTGGATTAATTTGGCTCTGTAACGCCGTCAGCTCTGCCTGTTTCTTCAGCACTTCCATCTGATACTCTTTTGACATCTGTTCCTGATAGTTCGTAGCTAATTTGGAAAAGATCTGGCCAATCTCCGTATCTCCCATATTTTCATGGGTTTCATCCCAGCTCTGCATTTTCCGCTTCAGATTTTCCAACGGCATAAATACAAAAATATAATTGACTGCAAACACAAGAATGCCAAGCATCAATCCCAGAATCATCAGCAAAAACCGAATTGCTATGGTCCTTTCACTGGATCTGACTATGGCATGGAAAATCAGCAGTACCATAAAAGGAATCAGAGAATCAAAGATCAGCACTCTTCCCAGCTGCTTTGCACTTAAATCAATTCTTAATAATTTTCCTTTTTTCATCAGTCAATCTGTCTCTTTCTGTAATCACTTGGCGTAATTCCCACACTACGTTTAAAGATTTTTGCAAAATATCTGGTATCGGAAAAGCCACACTGCTCCGCAATTTCCCCAATATTATTTCTTACATCTTTCAACAGAACTTTTGCTGCATCAATCCGAACACGGTTTAAATAATCAACAAAATTTTCCCCCATTTCCTTCTTGAAAAGTCCACTGAAATAGACAGAAGAAAGATTCACAACTCTTGCAACATCACCCAGACCGATATCCTGCTTATAATTATTGGCAATAAAAATCTTTGCCGTTCTGATGGCCGGACTTAGGTTGCTCTTGCTGTCACCAATCAACTGCTCCATATTTTCACAGATATGCTGTACAAGAAGTTTCTTTAATTCTGTAATTCCAGTTGCTTCTATCATCCGCTTTCCCAGCTGCTCTTCCAGCTTCTGCTGCATTCCTTCCGCGCTGCTGAATAATCTAAGATATTGATACAATTCCTCATTCACCTTACAGGCCGCTGTCATATAAATGTTCGAATTCTTATATCCTTCACTTCTGATTGCATCATAAATGGCATTGATCTGCTGTGTAATCTCGCTTTCAGAAGTGCTTCTCACCGCCTTTCCTAAATTCTTCAACATATCTGCATCTATATCGGAATTCTCTGCAGCCCTATTGTTTTCTGCGAGTAAAATCCGGCCATAACCATCCGTAAACCTTTTATTCAACGCTGTCCGGGCACTGTCAAGCGTTTCTTCCAGTCCCATAACGTTCGTATCCAGACGTACCGGTTTTCCAACAGAAAATGCCACCTTTAATCCGGAATACTTGCTTCCCATCCGAAGTGCTTCCCCAAGAATATGCTCCAGCACTGTATTTACGGAAGACATTTTTTCCTGAGCACTTTCCAGCAGCAGTAAAATCTGGTGATAACCGATTCTGCTCATAACCGGTCTCTCATTTTCACCGTTTTTCTGGTCGATATATTTCTTCAGTGTACTCAGAAAGTCTTCTACAAAGCTTGCTTCCATGGTTCCATTCAGTCCGTTCAGCTGAATAATCGCGCACCTGTACACATAATTTCCCAATTCCGTAAAATATCTTTGATTGATTTCCTCAATACTCTGCTTTTTGGAAAACAATGATTTATTGTATAGTTCTTCCATGAATTGATCATTCATCAAAAGACGGTTGGAATCCATCCATTTATTTATTTTTCCTTCATTTTTCCGCTGTTCGCTTTTTTCATCCAGTTCTTTACTGATTTTCTGAAGAATTCCCTCCAGTTCTTCTTTATCAATGGGTTTCAGAATATAATCTTCCACATTATATTTCATGACACTTTTGGCATATTCAAATTTTTTATGTCCGCTGATAATAATAAATTTAATATCCCTGTCGATTTCACGTACACGTTTTACCAGTGAAATTCCATCAAATCCCGGCATTTTTACATCTGCAATCAGAATATCCGGTTTCAGTTCTTCTACCAGTTCGACTCCCTTCATTCCATCACCGGCCGAACCGACAACTTTCATTCCAAGCTTTTCCCAGTCGATCAGTTTCTCTATCAATGAAATTACGTATTTCTCATCATCTACAATTAACACCTTGTACATCTTCTGTCCCCCCATCTCATTGTAGTCTTCTTTATTATCCCACAATGATCCTTTAATGGAAAGCCTAAAAACCCGTAGGCCTCCCGCCCGCGGGTTCTCTGCTGCTTATGAAATTATAAAACCAGGTATTCGTCCATCCAGCCAGCTCAACTGTTCCGGCAGCTCCGGATGAATTCCTCCGATCACACATTTTCTGCTTTCCTGTTTTGCTAGTCCCCAGTAATCATAAATATCATCTTCCGGTAAAGGCAAATGTGAAATGAGGATTCTTTTTGCATGTAATTGTTCCAGATATTCACATTTTTGTTTTGCAGCCAATTGCAACGGATTACAGATCAGCAAATCTGATCGTCCAAACCTGTTTAAAATCCGGATTTTGTTTTCCTGAACCAGTGCATCTGATAATAATGTAATCTGCTCTCCATTCACACGAATCACCAGCATACACGTCTTCACTTGAAAAAGTTCATCTCCTGATTCCCGACCTTCATGTTGCGCATCAATGAAATAGATTTCATATTCTGAAAACTGTAGCCGATATATTCCTTTTTCTATCTGTTGCAGCCCCGGTTTTTCCACCAGTGTTTCATAGGAGTACACACTCACAGGACTGTAATTATGCGCTACATAATACAGCAAATCCGGATCTTTGTGATCACCATGTTCATGTGTAAAAATGATTCCATCCATATGAGAAAAAATTCCTTCTTTCTCGATTACATTACGGAATAAACTTTGCGGAAACGGTGAAAAACACTGATATGGCCCTCTGCCATATAATCCGTCTACCAGTATTCCTGTGGTATTATTATAAAAATAAAATCCACTGTTTGTCATACTGTATATGAATATCTTCATAAACTTTTTTACTGTAAAAAAATTTCCGTCAACTGATCTGCAGACAGGTGGAGAAAACATTTTCCAATATCCACATGTTTCAACGCTTCCCTAATCTTGTCTTCTTTTAACGGCAATCCTTTTAATTCATTTAACAACCGATCTGTTGCTCCTTCTCCAAAGAAATCTCCGAAGAACTGGCAGTCTTCGATACATCCGTTTTTCACCTGCATAAAGACCTGTACCTTTCCACAGCCTTCGATTCTTCGTTCTTTTCGAATACTGCATGCAGGAGAATTTCCCCAGTTCCATTCCCATGTACCATATCTGTCTTTTCGTATCTGCTCTATCTGTTCCAAATCCTGCGAAGTAAGCTCATAGGTTTTCACATGGTCTCCCAGACACATATTTTCTCTTAAGATCTTCCAGAATTCTTCAATTTCTATTGGCTGCTCCATATGTTCCCGGATATTGGTAACCCGGCTTCTTACGGATTTAATTCCTTTGGATTCAATTTTGTCTCTGGAAACATTTAAGGCCTGTCCCAGGACCGTAAGATCAGAGTCAAACATAATGGTTCCATGGTGCATAATTCGTCCGTTCCTGCTGTATTGGGCATTTCCGCTGAATTTTTTTCCGTCAAGCGTAATGTCATTTCTTCCTGTCAGTTCAGCCTGAATTCCAAGCATTTTCAATGTTTTTATCAACGGATCGCAGAATGCAGCCATGTCCATTTTGTCTCCGACAGACCCATCTACAATGTAGGTATAATTAATATTTCCAAGATCATGATATACCGCACCGCCTCCGGAAAGCCTTCTTGTAATCCGAATATTGTGATTTTTCACATAAGCTGCATTAATCTCTTCCAACGTATTCTGATACTTACCGATAATAATGGACGGGCTGTTCTGCCAAAGCATAAAATAGCTGTCATTTTTAGGCATGGAATCAAAAACATACTGCTCTAAAGCTAAGTTAAAATCACTGCTCGTATTATGGCTTTCCAGATAGATCATATTCGGTTATCCTTTCAAATGATATGAACTGTCTGTCCATTAAAGGACAGCTCTGCTGCTTCAAAGATCGCTTCCGATACTGTCGGATGCGGATGTACGGTATGAATAATTTCTTCTGCCGTACACTCTGCATTAATTGCAAGTGCCAGCTCTCCAATCAGATCGGTCGCCCGTGCTCCTACAATATGCGCTCCCAAAATTTCTCCATAGTTTTTTCCTGTCAGAATCTTCACGAAACCTTCCTGTTCTCCCATGGATAATGCTTTTCCATTTCCACTTAATGGGAATTTTCCAACGTTATATGGAATATTTTCTTTCTTCAACTCATCCTCTGTTTTTCCAACGCAGGCAATCTCCGGTTTTGTATAAATACAGCTTGGAATTAATTTTGTATTGATTCCAGTTTGCTTACCAGAAATACGATCTGCCACGTAAATTCCCTGTGCAGAAGCTGCATGTGCCAGAAGTACCTGTCCATTGACATCACCGATTGCATAAACACCCGGTGCCGTGGTCTCATAATGACTGTTGACCTGAATATATCCTCTCTTATTTACCTGAATGCCTGCCGTCTCCAGTCCCAGTTTCTTTGTGTTCGGACATCTTCCGACACATACCATGACTTTCTCTGCACAGCACTCTCTGCGTTCTCCCTGGGTCTCATAGACAACCTTTTTCTGATTATCTGCATCCTGGATTTCTTTTACCATTGCTCCAGTTTCAATTGTCATAATCTTTTCTGATGTGTGGAGAAGCACCTCTCTGACATCGGTATCAATAGAAGGAACAATATGTGGAAGCGCCTCAAGAACCGTCACCTCTACACCAAATTTGGCATAGGTACTTCCGATTTCCATTCCAATTACTCCGCCGCCGATGATTGCCAGACTCTTCGGTAAGGATTCAACATTCAGCGCTTCCGTACTTGTAATGACATTTTTCCCATCCAGTCCCGGAATCGGAGGTCTTGCACTCTCCGAACCTGCTGCGATAATAATGGATTCTGCAGCAAGAACACTCTTTGTTCCATCCTTCTGCGTCACGGTAAGTTCTTTTATTCCCGAAAAAGCAGCACTTCCCTGAATCACTTGAACGCCTCTCTTATTCAAAAGATAAGATACGCCTCCAACCAGCTTTTTCACGACTGAATTTTTATAATCATTTATTTTTTTCGTATCAATCTGATAATCAGAAACTTTGATTCCGCATGCACTGCTGCCCTTCACTGTATCCAGAACATCCGCACAGTGAATCAATGCCTTTGTCGGAATACAGCCCCTGTTCAGACAGGTTCCTCCAACCTGATCCTTTTCAATGAGGATTACTTTTTTTCCATTAATTACACTTTTAATTGCAGCTACATATCCTCCAGGGCCGCCACCGATTACTATTACGTCAGCATTCATAATGCGTCTCTCCTCTCTGTCAGATAAACATCAGAATCGGTTTTTCCATTACCCGTTTAATGACGCCAAGGAAATCTGCTGCCGGCGAACCATCAATGAGGCGATGGTCTGCAGTCAGACTCAGTACCATCATCGGGCGGATTTCAATCGCACCATTTACAACCACCGGTTTTTCCTGGACTCTTCCAACACCTAAAATAGCTGCCTGTGAACCGTTAATAATCGGAGTAAACATATCAACTCCCTTGGATCCAATATTAGACACGGTAAAGGTTCCACCAGACATATCATCACCCGTGAGTTCTCCGTCTGATGCTTTCTGAATCAGTCTTTTCGTTTCTTTGGAAAGATCCGCCATGGAAATTTTATCTGTATTTCTGACTACCGGAACTACCAGACCGCCAGGAACAGATACTGCCATACCTACATGAATTCCTTTGTGGTAAACAACATCATTTCCATCCAGACTGACATTAATCTCAGAATTCTTTCTCAATGCAACGGCTACGGCTTTCAGTACCATGTCATTGATGCTGACTTTTAGATTCTGTTTCTTGTATTCTTCATTTAATTCATTTCTCAGCTTCATGCATTCTGAGAAATCAACCTCCATGGAATAGGTAACAACCGGAATATGGAAATAGCTTGCCTCCATATTTTTTGCAATTGCTTTTCTCATGGCGGACAACGGAACTCTTCTGTCTTCCTCGTCGGCACCTTCTCTTCTGTTCATATATTCTGTCACATCTGCTGCACGCATCTTATCTGCTCTACCTGCTGCCACCTCTTCCAGAGAAATGCTGTTTGCTTCTGCCATCTTCTTTGCCAGCGGTGTTGCTTTTATTTTTGCTTTTTCCATGTAAGCAACAACATCTTCCTCCATGATTCTCTTTCCATTGACCGGAACGATATCATCCACAGATAAATGATTCTGGCGGATCAGACGTTTTGCAGATGCGGAAATTCCATATCCGAAAGCTTTCTTCACAGGCTCCTGCACTGTTTCTTTCTTCTCTGCTGTTGGTGTTTTCACAGAACTTTCTTCGCCGTCTTTAAGAATTTCTCCTACAAGAGTACCTACCGGAAAAGCAGAACCTTCTTCCACATAAATCCGCAGTGTGCCCTCTGCCGGAGCTTCTACTTCACATGTTGCCTTATCATATTCCAGCTCGTAGATCGGCTCACCAGCTTTTACAAAATCTCCGTCTTTCTTCAGCCATTTACCGATGGTGCCTTCCTTCATGGTCTGGCCTTTTCGCTGTATAACAACTTTTTTTCCCATAATTAAGCTTCTCCTGCCTGTTTAAAAAAGTTCCATTACCTTCTCTACTACTTTGTCACTGTTCGGAACATATGCATCTTCCAGAACCGGGCTGTACGGAATCGGGCAATCCGGGGATGTAATTCTGATAATATTTTCATCCAGTTCATCAATGCACTCTTCACTGACGATCATGGCAATCTCAGATGCAAATGAGGAAGTTCTCACTGCCTCAGATACAATTGCCAGGCGATGTGTCTTCTTCACAGAATTCAGAAGAGTCTCCTTGTCAAACGGTACCAGTGTTCTTGCATCAATGACTTCTGCATCCACACCTTTTTCTTTCAGTTTCTCTGCTGCTTCCATTGCTACATGAACCATATAACTCCATGCAATAATGGTAATGTCTTTTCCTTCTTTTACTACATTTGCCTTACCAAACGGGATCGGTTCCATATCTTCCGGAACGTCACCCTTGGTGCTGTACAGTGCCTTATGCTCCACAAACATAACCGGGTTATCATCTTCAATTGCCTGCAGAAGAAGTCCTTTTGCATCTACCGGATTGGACGGAAGCACGACTTTAATTCCCGGAATATGGGTAAACATTGCTTCGATCATCTGTGAATGCTGTGCTGCTGCACGAACGGTTGCTCCGCCTGCTGCACGGATTACCATAGGAAGCTTGCACTTTCCGCCAAACATATATCTCATCTTTGCAGCCTGATTCATAATTTCATCCATTGCACAGCCTGCAAAATCAAAATACATCAGTTCTACGATCGGACGCATTCCCGCTGCTGCCGCACCAACTCCCAGACCAACAATGGCAGTCTCACTGATCGGTGTATTTACAATACGGTTCGGACCAAATTCATCAAATAAACCAGCACTTACTCCAAAAGACCCTCCCATAACAGAGATATCTTCTCCTGCCAGAAATACATTGGGATCTTTCAGCATCTCACTTCTGATCGCATCTTTCAGTGCCTCGGTATATGTCATATTTTTCATCATTGCCCCTCCTCTATGCGTAAACATCTTCTGTAAGGATCGATACATCCGGATACGGACTGTTCTCCGCAAATTCAATTGCTTCCTCAATCTCTCTTGCTACTTTATCATCGATTGCATTCAGTTCTTCTACGGTTGCAAAATTACCATTGATAATGTCATTTCTGAATTTCGGAATCGGGTCTTTCTTCAGCCATGCCTCATGTTCCTGTCTGTCACGATAAGTAAACAGATATGCATCCGGATCACCTTCCCAGTGTCCGAAATGACGCCATGTTCTGAATTCAAGAAGGGTCGGTCCATTTCCTTTCCGGGCTTTGTCTACTGCATCCGCGGAAGCATCCAGAACTGCCATAATATCATTTCCTTCTACGGTTTCACCCGGCATTCCATAAGCTTTTGCTCTCTCTGACAAATAAGTTAATTTGGTCAGTTCTCTCTGGCTTCCGGAAATTGCATAGAAGTTATTTTCAAGTACATAGATAACTGGTAAATCCATCTCTGCAGCCATATTCAAACTTTCATGGAAGGTTCCTCTGTTGGATGCTCCATCACCGAAGAAGCAGGCACATACCTGGCCTTTTCCAAAGGATTTGCACGCAAAACCTGCGCCTACTGCAATAGGAAGTCCTGCACCTACAATACCGTTGGAACCAAGAATTCCAAGATTCATATCACAGATATGCATGGATCCTCCCTTTCCTTTACAGTAACCGGTTCCTTTTCCTGCCAGTTCTGCCATCATCAGTTTCAGGTCTCCGCCTTTTGCGATCAGATGGCCATGTCCTCTATGGGTACTGGTAATATAATCGTTATCATTCAATACCCCACAGACTCCGGAAGCAATACCTTCTTCTCCTACATACAGATGAACGGATCCAGCCAGAAGGCCATTTGCATACTGCTCATGTGCTGCCATTTCAAACGCTCTGATGGCAACTGCATTACGATAAACTTTAAGAAGCAATTCTTTGTTTTTTTCCATAATCAACACCCCTATCCTTATGAATCTTTACGTTTTGCCTGACTCAGGCTGTCAAATACAACTACTACAAAAAGTACAATACCGGTAATAACTTTCTGCCAGTAGTCATTTGCTCCACAGATGGACATACCATTATTCAGTACTCCAATAATCACTGCACCAACCATCGCGCCTGCAATACTTCCTTTTCCTCCGTTGATGCTGACTCCTCCTAATACCGCTGCAGTCAGTACATTCATCTCAAATCCATCTGCTGCATTCGGCTGACCGGAACCAACTCGTGTTACCATTACCAGTGCTGCAATACCAGTCAGGAAACCATTTAATGTATAAGTCATGGTTCTGGTAAAATGAATGTTAATTCCTGAAAGTCTAGTTGCCTCCGGATTACTTCCCAATGCATAGAAATGTCTTCCAAGATAGGTCTTATTCAGAAGAACAATGCCAAATACAATTGCGGCTGCCAGGATCAAACCCGGAATTGGGATAACGCCAAATACATATCCCTGTCCGATGAATTTAATGGAATCCGGAATACCATATACAGGACGGCCTTTGGAAAGAATAAAACTAAGTCCTCTTAATGCCGTCTGCATTGCCAGCGTTGCAATCAGCGGCGGAATCCCTGTTTTAGAAATGGCAAAACCATTAAACCATCCGATTGCTGTTGTCATGGCAATTCCAATGAGAATTGCAAGAACGGGATTCATGGCCAGATCACGGATCATCATAGCCATTACTACATTCATGACTGCCATCTGAGATCCTACTGACAGATCCAGACCTCCGCCTAACAATACAAACGTAAAACCAACCGTTACAATTCCCATCATGGAAATCTGCCGTACTACGTTCATGGCATTATTAAATGTTGCAAATGCCGGTGATAAAAAGGAAAATACCGCAATCAATACAATTAATACAATAATAATTGCATACTTTCTTACTACTTTCGAAACATCAACCTTCATGAAACCCTCCTATGCCAGACCAGAAGCCATAGCCAGTACTATATTTTGTGTAAATTCTTCCTTTTCCAGGAATCCTGCAATTCTCTTTTCATTTAAGACCATCATTCTGTCGGATATCTCCAAGAGTTCCTCCATCTCTGATGAAATAAGAATAATTGCAATTCCCTGTTTTGCCAGTTTCCCAATTAACTGGTAGATTTCCTGTTTTGCATTTACGTCAACACCTCTTGTTGGTTCATCCAAAATGAGGAGTTTCGGCTTGCTGGCAAGCCATTTTCCAAGTACAACTTTCTGCTGATTTCCACCACTGAGACTGTTTACATACTGACTCATGGTCGCTGCTTTGATGAGCAGATTCTTTCTCTGGGTTTCTACTACTGTATTTTCTTCCGTTGTATTGATAAATCCCCCTTTGGAAATTCTCTTTAAAATCGGAAGTGTAATATTCCAGTCTATCGGCAGTGTAAGAAGTGCACCATGTTGCTTTCTGTCCTCCGGAACATAAGCAATTCCATAATCTACCGCTTTCTTTGGTGACTTCACTATAATTTCCTGGCCGTTCAGAATGATTTTACCGGATTCCAGTTTATCTGCTCCGAAAATAATTCTGGCAAGCTCCGTTCTTCCTGCTCCAAGAAGTCCTCCGATTCCGAAGATTTCTCCGCTGTGCACGGAAAATGAAATATCTTTCAGTCCATTTCCACACAGATTCTGCACTTCCAGAACAGTATCTCCAATCGTCGCTTCCGAGTGGAAGTCAATCTCTTCCACCTCTCTGTTCGCCATATGACGGATTAAATCTTTTCTTGAAACATCCTGCGTATCGGCTGTAAGAATCTTTTTGCCATCACGCATAATGGTCAGCCGGTCAGAGATCCGGTACAGTTCTTCCAGACGATGGGAAATGTAAATAATCGTAACACCCTGACTTTTCAGTTTTTCGATCAATTCGAAGAGATATTCCGTCTCTTTCGTGGAAAGCGGTGCTGTCGGCTCATCCATAATCAGGATTCTTGCGTCCTTCGCAATTGCCTTTGCAATTTCTACCAGCTGCATTTTTGCCGTTGTCATGTCTTCCACGTAATCCGTAGGCTTTACATCTATGTTCATTTTATCGAGCACTTTCTGTGCCCGATCTATGTAATCATTTTTATGGTAGAGACGTGCACTGTCTTTTGCGACAATCTCATCTCCCATATAAATGTTTTCTGCTACCGTTAATGTCGGAAATAAATTAAATTCCTGATATATCGTTGCCACACCCATACTTTGAGAAAGATGCGGGGTCATTTTTTCAAAGGTCTGCTCTCCAAATACAAGTTTTCCGGAATCCGGAACCTCTGCGCCGGAAATCATCTTGATCAAAGTTGATTTTCCAGCACCATTTTCACCAACCAGAGCATGGACTTCGCCTTTTCGAAAATCAATTGACACATCATCCAGTGCACGTATACCTACATAACGTTTGCAGATATTCTGCATTGATAATACAATTTCGTGTGTATCCATTCTCTCAGTCTCACTTTCTTATTCTTAAATATCTGGCTGTATACAGAACGTATACAGCCAGAAAACTTATTGCTTATTTCAAATAATCCGCTACATTGTCAGCAGTGATGACAGCCATATCAAATATGATATTTCCATCAACTTCTTCGCCCTTGCTTGCTGCTACACATACATCAACTGCTGCCGGCACGGAAGTCTCTGCGGTAAGTGCTACAGTTCCGCGATAGCTGGTTCCCTGAGAAATCAGTTCCAGTGCTTTCTCATCTGCATCAGCGCCAAAGAAACCGATATTATCGCCTACACGACCTTCTGCGGACCATACTTCGTATGCACCAACAACACCATTATCATTGATTCCACAAATAATCTGCATATCCGGATATGCCTGCATGAAGTTCTCACCAAGAGTTACGCCCTCGTCTGCGATTGCTGCGGACTGTCTTGCAACTACCTTAGCATTCGGAGCTTTCTCTTTCAGCGCATCTTCAATACCATCTGCACGGTCGATAATAACCGGGATTTCCGGGTAATCAAAGATACCAACCTGGATCTCTTCTTGATCCTTCAGTTCCGGATTAGAGTTAATCCAGTCAGCTGCCATGGTTCCGGTAAGATATCCGTATTCATAGTTATCTACATTCAGAGACCCCTGTGCGCCTTCTACATATCCGTCATAGGTCAGTACATAAATGCCTTCGTCAACTGCTTTCTGTACAGTATCTTTGATTCCTTCTTCATCAAAGACTACCAGGATGATTGCAGTACATTTTGCAGAAATAAAGTTCTCGATAGAAGAAATCTGTTTGTTCAAATCATAATCTTCATCGGAGAGCATACACTCAACACCGATTTCTTTACAATGATCCTCAATTAACTGTGCAACTTTTGCATAGAACGTACTCTGTGTAGTTGCCATAGATACACCGATTTTTACTTCGGAATTATCCGTTACTGTAGCTGTCGTCTCCGTTTTGTCAGCTGCCTCCTCGGTTGCCTGTGCAGCATCTCCGCCTGTCGTTTCCGTTGCAGCACTTCCCCCTGAGCCGCATCCAACTGCCATGATCATCATAGCTGCCGCCAGTATCACACTGAGAATTCTTTTTTTCATTTTGTTTCCTCCTTTAAATGGTTATTTGCTTTTCACAAAAGCACTACGCTTTTGCTATTTTCTTTGTTGAATTTAATCATATTTTATACATTTTTGTTCAAATCAACAATGTTTCGATTTTAATAATATGTGCACTTTTTTAATATTTCTGTTCTTATCTATTAATATTTTGTGCATTTTTTCACTACGTTTCAGTTAAACATACAAAAAAAGAGAAGATGTCATCATCTTCTCTCATTTATCTGATATTCCTTTATGAAAACAACTTCAAAATCCGTCCCGCCAGTCTTACTGCCGGTGCGGATAAAATTAAATCCAGCGCCAGCACTGCCATTCCTGCCAACATACAAAGATGATTCATCCAACCTCGGGAAGAACATAATCCCAGGCAGTATCCCTTTTTCCAGGGCCAGAACAATTTGACAGATCGCCGGTTCAGAAGATCCAGTGTCAGATGGGATAAAAATCCCACGGCAAAATAAGGGGCTGCATCGGGATAAATCACATCCATACAGGCGATCAGCATTCCTGCTGCCAGAAATGAATGCATAAATGACCGGTGCGGTGTATCCCGTCCATAGAGGCAGACCACCAGAAATCCCAGGATTCCTGTTACCAACCTTGCAATGCTGCTGTCTCGCATAAGACGGTTATAGATTCCCACATGAAATTTATAATCCAGAATCATGACAACTGCAGAAACGGCAACCACTGCAGCCATAATTTTATCCGCTTCCTGATGGGCCTGAGACGTACCGGAATCAATATCACTGATCATGCTGCCGATGGCTGCCGCACCGGCTCCGGCTACCAACGAGGCCATGGACTGGGGCTGCATGACTGCCAGGCTCAAGGCAGTTCCCACAAAAAAGTGTGTTCTTCCTAGCATAATCCTTTCCTTAAATCCTTTTCGGTTTGCAGGAGCAGCCGATTCCCAGGCCACCCGGTCCAATGTGGCAGCTGACGCCCAGAGACAGTTCATCACATACCACATCCATCCCCGGAAACGCTTCCTGAATCTCTTTCACCCACTCATCAGAAGCTTCTTTGGAAGCACTGCTGGCTGCCAGCAGATACACCTCGCCTTTTTCATATTCTTCTTTGAAATTCGTAGCAAATTCATTCTTCATGGCATCAATCATTTCTTTTTTGGCCCGATGGAAACCATGGCATTTCTTATAAGTCTCCAGCATACCGGTACTGAACTGAAGAACCGGACGGATGTTGAGCACGCTGCCAAGCGCTGCGCTTGCCGCACTGATCCGGCCGCCGCGTTTTAAGAATTCCAGTGTCTCCACACCGATATAAATCATACTTCTCTCTCTGGCTGCTTCCAGCATTTCTTTGATCTGAGCCGCAGAATATCCTTCTTTTACCAGCTCCAGCGCATCCAGAACAGAACGCTTCTGGGTGGAAGAAACTCTTCCATTGTCTACGACAAATACTTTTCCTTCATAAGGTTCATCCTTTGCCAGCATCATTGCTGTGCTGCATGCACCGCTCAATGCGCTGCTCAACGGAATATAAACAATCTCATCAAATTTTTCCAATGCCTGATCCCAGAGCTTGCATACGGCATCCGGCGTAGGCTGGGAGGTGCTGACCTTTGCGCCGCCTCTTACCTTCTCAAAAAACTCATCCCTTGTAATGGTCACATCTTCATAATAACAAACTTCATCCAAATAAAAAGGCATGGGCAGAAGCATGACTCCAAGCGCTTCTGCTTCCTGCGGTTTCATGCTGCTGTGACTGTCTGTTACAACACCTACTGACTTCATGATCCCTTATCTCCTCGTAATTCTACATTTTATCTATGGTAACCCTACAACGTTACCATCCGTTTATAAACTCAATTTAAATTTACATCGTTTTCATATTTCGGACAACCAGATAAAAGACCGCCACAAACACGACTCCTTTTACAATCGAAGTGGCAGACAATGCCCACCAGATACCCAAAAGGCCCAGCGTCGTACCAGACAGAAGAATGGCCAATGGAATTCTAGCGCTGGTGAGAGTAATACTGATGACGCTGCAAAGATGAGTTTTTCCCAGTCCTGACAAAGCTCCTACGGTCATCAGTTCCACACTCATAAAAGCCTCACTGAATCCGATAATAATCATATACCCCACCGATGTAGCAATTGCCAGCGGTTCATGAAAGAACACTCTGGAAATAGGTTCCGGAAAGCAGACAAACAAAAAGGTAATAAACAATCCCCAGATACCTACCGTCCACAGGGATGCCTGGTATCCTTTCTTTACACGATCCATCTTGCCCGCACCATAGTTCTGCCCGATAAATGCATTTAATGCCGCACCGAATCCGTCCGCCGTATTCCAGGAAACAGACTCAATCTGTCCACCCACTCGCTGAGTAGCAATGGCTTCCGCACCAAATCCGGATACCATCCGCGTCAGCACCATGGAAATCATGCAATACGCCATGCCCTGCAGCGCTGTAGGAATTCCAATCTTACAGATTCCACGCGCATATTTTAGTGGAATTTTTTCAAACAGCTGAATTCCTTTTAAAACATTTTCTTTTTTTGTTACGAGAATCCTCATGACCAGAATACTCATCACAATGAACTGCGCTGTCACAGTTGCGATGGCTGCGCCCGTTACGCCCAGCCGGGGAAATGGACCCGGTCCCAAAATGAGCACTGGATCCAGAATCATATTGGCCGCAAGACCGACGAGATTCGCTGCAAAAGGCGTTTTAGAATCTCCCTGCGCCGTATAGAGTCCTGTCAGTGTCAATGACAAAAAAGAAAACACAATCAATCCGCAGGCAATCTTTGTATAAGAAAAAGCTGCCGCCAACGCCTCTGCATCCTCCAGCTTGAAAAATCCTATTAGCGGTTTGATCAATACAAGAACAACTATCGCAAAAAAAATGCCGAGCAACGCCGACATCTGCACCGCTGCCTGGGCATATCTGTGTGCCTCATCCCGTTCTCCACGGCCAATTTGCTGCGCCACCTGTACCTGTCCGCCCATTCGTGCCAATGATGCCAGTCCCTGGGAAAGCCAGGTGAACATGCCGCCTACACCAATTCCGGCCACCGCTTTTGCTCCCAGAAGCCCAATCCACGCCATATCCGTAATATTATATAAAGTCGCCAAAAAAGAAGATGCCATAATCGGTATCGCCAGTTTCGTCAACGTCTTTAAAATCGGTCCCTTAGTTAAATTTCCTTCCACTCTTTTGTTTCCTCGCCTTGTATTTTTTCTATATTTAGTATACAAATTTTAGAGAAAAAAACAACCAAAGCATAAAATTTATGGAATTATATTGGTGCAATATACATTTTCCTTCTGGCATGATACTATCGATACATTATTCTAAATGATTTACGGAGGATACTGGATGTGGAGTGCAGGTCTCCGGTATTTATTCATGCTTCCCATGAGCTGGATCCTGGCAAGTCGTTTTGGTGGCGCTGTAAAAGTACTAAAGGAAGTAAAACGCCACCCATTTCCCTGGTTTCTGTGGAGTACTGTGGGTTTTGAACTCTTTTATGCTCCTCTGACCTGGGCATCTGTATACGGAGAAAGCTGGTTTATTGCGGCTACATGGCAGCTTACCATTGTAGCCGGTATTTTACTGACTCCACTCTTCGGAAAACCATCTCCTGAAGTGCATTCACACCCATGAGATTTCCCGGTGCGCCGATAATGGAAAGATTTCCACCAAGTGCTGCTGCCGTACCAGTATTGGATAAAATAGATGCAGTCAGACCCAGTGGAATTTTTTCAAGAATAAAACTGATGACTGCAAATGCAAGAAACAGCAAAGTAATAGTTGTTTGAGACATTTATAATCCCCTTTCATCCTAATATAACTTAGTTCCCTTTTGAAAATGTCGGCCGAACATATTTCATTTGTACTTTCATTAATAATTATGGTTGTTCATAAAAACAAATTGTTAGATTATATGACCATATAAAAAATTTTTATGAAGTCAAATTTGAAATACCCGTTTTATGCATTTTTACTAAGATAATGAAAAAAAATATGTTATTTTATTAATAGGAAATATCAGAGAGAAAGGACAGATACCATGACTTTGAATCAGCTGCGTTATTTCTGCACTGCAAGCCGCTGTCACAGTATCACAAAAGCCGCCGAAGAACTCTACGTAACCCAGCCGACGGTCTCCACAGCCATTCGTGATCTGGAGATAGAATTTGGAATCAGTCTCTTTTATAGAAAAGGAAATCAGTTAATTCTGACCGGCGAAGGTGAAACCCTTTATGAGAAAGCCAATTACATTCTGCAGTACTGTACAGAACTCCAGTCGTTCACTGTGGCAGGTTTTACCGTACGAAAAGCATCCTGTTAATGTTCCGTTATTTTTCATTCTATTTTTTCTAATTTATTATTTACACCAAAGCAAACTTTATCACCTTCATTGATGTTACGTTCATAGAGCATGGCATCTTCTATTTTTACAATCACTTCTTCTCTTGAAGAATTTATAAGAGTCACTATTGCCATGACTGGCATGTCTTCAAATCGTTCTTCACAACCGAAATCTAAATCTTCATCAATCCGTTTTACTGTATATATCATCAAAGAATTACACCTTTCTACCTTTTGAAGATGAGAATATCTATAACTGAATTTATATTACCATAGAATGGTTTGTTGCTAAAGAGGTCTGTTTCATTATTATTTTACAGAATCATGATTGCATATTTCACTTATCATCTTTATTATTTAAAAGGAAAGGAAAGAAAGGAAATGACAAATAGTAGAAGATTTTCAAAATATGTTGTGTCGCTCCTTCTGTTTCTGTTGTTTGAAGCAGTAGCAATCACACTATGGCTCACAAAAGGCAACCTGTTCTATCTGCTGAATTTCAGCTACATCGGAGTCTGCCTTGGGATAGGAACAGCGCTCTTTACCGCCGGGAAACGATATGCCCGCCATTTCGTACAACTGGCAGTAGGAAACTATATGCTGCTGTATCTCGGCGTCATCTCCCGCGAAAATATGCAGATCGAAGGGTTCTGGTACTACCTGTTCCTCGGCGTATTTGAGGCGGCGACGATCCACTATGCGGTTGCAAAAATCTTTGGACCTCTGTTGTTCGGGCGCGGCTGGTGCGGCTACGCCTGCTGGACGGCGATGTTGCTCGATTTTCTGCCTTATAAAAAGCCGCAGAAACCGCGGAAAGAAAAGCTGGGCGTTCTGCGCTATATAATGTTTGCTCTGTCTCTGGCATTGGTGTCCGGGCTATTTTTGATGAAGACCGCACATCTGGAAAAAATCATGTTCTGGCTGTTTCTCGCTGGAAATGTGTTTTACTACATCGCTGGCATCGTGCTGGCATTCGCCTTCAAGGATAATCGCGCGTTCTGCAAATATCTCTGCCCCATCACGGTATTCCTCAAGCCCATGAGCTATTTCTCCCTGCTGCGGGTCCATTGTGACGAAAGTAAATGTGTCCACTGTGGCAAATGTCTGCGGGTCTGTCCCATGAACGTGGAGGTCAACAAGGAAACCCGCAAACGAAAAAATGGAACGGAGTGCATCCTCTGCTACGAATGTACAATGGTCTGCCCAACAAAAGCACTGCATTAAAAAATGATAGTATGTAAATAAAATCGGGGTTTGTGGAGGTGTTGAATGAAAAGTGTATTAATGATTGGACAGTCCAACATGGCTGGACGTGGATTCATAAACGAAGTACCGATGATTTGTAATGAGAGAATCCAGATGTTAAGAAATGGAAAATGGCAAATGATGACAGAACCAATTAACTACGATCGTCCTATATCAGGAGTAAGTCTTGCGGGTTCATTTGCTGCAATGTGGTGCATGGAAAACAAAGAAGAACAAATCGGCTTGATTCCATGTGCGGAAGGTGGCAGTTCCATTGATGACTGGTCTATAGAGAAAATATTATTTAAAAATGCAATTATTCAGGCAAAATTTGCAATGCAAAATAGTAATTTGATTGCTATTCTGTGGCATCAAGGAGAAAATGATAGCTATAATGGTAACTACAAAACGTATTATGAAAAATTACATACAATTTTTGAGGCTTTAAAAAATGAACTTAATTTAGACGATGTACCGTTTATTATTGGAGGACTTGGTGACTATTTAGGAAAGATAGGCTTTGGTTTTAATTGTACAGAGTATGACTTGGTGAATAAAGAATTATTGCGATATGCCAATGATCATAATCATGTATATTTTGTAACTGCCCAGGGGTTGTCAGCAAATCCAGATGGCATACATTTAAATGCTGTCTCTCAAAGAAAATTTGGGGTTCGTTATTACTATGCCTACAAAAACAAAAAGAATGTGATAACACCTTTGAAAAACGAAGAAAAATTATTAGAGTCATGTATTAATATTCCATATACTCAGAATGAAATGAAATATTTAGCTATGATGGATTTGACAATGGGAAAATGTAGTTATGAAGAGTTCATAACAAAAATGAAAAATCTCTAACTTTCAATCTGACTAATGGAAATAAAATAAAGAAAAGAATTGGAATTTGAAGGTGCGATTGATGAAAATTATTGAAGTTAAAGAAAATAAAAAACAATATCTTGATTTGCTCCTATTAGCAGATGAGCAGGAAGATATGGTTGACCGTTATCTTAATAACGGCAAGATGTATGTACTTGATGATAATGGGGTCAAGTGTGAGTGTGTCATAACCGATAAAGAAAATGACATACTTGAAATCAAGAACATTGCGACAGTTCCAGAATATCAAGGGAAAGGTTATGCAAGAGCCTTAATTGAGTTTATTGTTAATAATTACAGAGAGCAATATGCCATTCTGCAAGTGGGAACAGGCGATAGCCCACTGACAATACCATTTTATGAAAAGTGTGGTTTTGTCCGTTCGCATATCATATCAAATTTCTTTATAGATAATTATGACCACCCAATCTATGAGAGTGGAATACAGTTGGTAGATATGGTGTATTTGCAAAGACCGTTATAATTTAAATTCCAGTTTGACGAGGAGGTGCTTTACATGAAAAAGAGTATATCAAGGATTATCGGTGTGATAATGTTGATTGTAGCTATTGTATTTATAGTGTTTGCATTGAACCATCCAGAAAAGAGTTTCCCTTGGAACAATACAATTACTTGGTTACTGTATGGTATATATTTTCTTGTGACAGTGGTGCTGCTTATTGCTCCTAAGATGAAAAAGTGAGAAATTCAAGTTTGTTTGTGCACTGATGGTTATCTTGAGCTTAGGAGGCGTTTAATGAAAACTGTTTTTTTACATGGGTTGGGACAAACTGCACAGGACTGGAAAGAAGTAGTCCAACAACTATCAATTTCTGATGTCGATTGCCCAGAACTTTTTTCTTCAACAGAAGATGAAATATCCTATTCGCAGATTTTGGGTGATTTAGAACAGCGGTATTCAGAAGTAAAAGAGCCGCTTCGTATCTGCGGTCTTTCGTTAGGTGCGCTTCTTGCGATTGATTTTGCTATTCGACATGAGGAAAAAGTGGATTCGCTGGTTTTGATTGGCGCACAATATAAAGTTCCAAGTTTACTGATAGATTTTTAAAATCTTATCTTCCGTTGTATGCCAAACAAGGTTTTTGAAAGTATGGGACTATCAAAAAGCAGCACCATAAAATTGGCTCACTCTATGCGGTCATTGGATTTTACTTTGCAATTAAATAATATTCGTTGTCCAGTAACAATTTTGTGTGGCAAAAAGGATACTGCCAATCTAAAGGCTTCTAAAAGGCTAAAAGAATTGCTACCCCAAGCTACTTTGCACATCGTTCCAAATGCAGGACATGAACTCAATAAATATGCACCAAACACGATTGCAGAGATATTAAATCAGTAAATTTATCGTGCAAAAAATATAGTAAGATGAATTGTCTGACAGGTAAGCGATCTCTTTCACTTTCATCACAACATCCCACTGTCCTTAGAGAGATGGACGAAGTATAATGTAAGCAACAATCGAAATTTGCACAATTCTTGAACTCAACATAAACTGCCATCAGTGTTGTTCCGTTGCCCGTTCTTTGCTGGTAGAATAAAACCATCAAATGAAGGAGGCAACAAGCCATGAATACAGATAAAATCTATGCAGAACAACTCGCAAACGAATATGCACTCAAGGACACCTCCAAGGTGATCGCTCTTCGCAAGCTGGATGCAAAAGCCAAGCTTCCCGCAACCGTTTTTACCTATACCTTCGGCATTATCACTGCGCTGGTAGCCGGTGTTGGAATGTGCCTTTCCATGAAGGTCATCGGCAGCGGTAGCACCACTATGTTTGTCCTCGGCGTGATTGTCGGAATTATCGGGCTGCTGGGCATGGGCGTTAATTACCCCATCTACAAAAAATTGCTGGCACAGGGCAAGCAGAAATACGCTTTTGAAATCATGGAACTGGCAAAAGAAATCAGCGAGATGTAAACAACAACACGAAAGAAGGTGGAAACGATTGAATAGATCAGAAAGCAGATATTTTGCTACCGCAGCCAGAATGGACGAAGCCTTTCTGACACTTCTGGCAAAAAAGGATTTTGAGTATATTACAATCAAAGAAATCTGTGAAGTAGCAGGGGTCAATCGTTCCACCTTCTATCTGCACTATGAAACGATGTCAGACCTGCTCTCGGAGAGTGTCGGTCGTATGAACGAGCAATTTCTTGCTTCTATGGAGAAAGATTCGGATGCCTTTTCTACAAAGCTGCGGAATTGCCCCAGGGATGAATTATATCTAATTACGCCGGATTATTTAACACCATACCTCAGCTACATTAAGAACAACAAGCGACTGTTCCGCACGGCAACAGAAAATGCGGCGGTGTTGGGGATGGATAAAAGCTATGATAGGATGTTCCGTCATGTGTTTACGCCGATTCTCGACCGCTACGGTGTGCTACAGCAAGATCGACCTTATATCATGGCCTTTTATATTCGGGGATTGATGGCAATTATCTCAGAATGGCTCAAGAATGACTGCGCAGATTCCATTACATATGTTACAGGTGTGATTCAGCAGTGTGTAAAAATGCCACAAAGCGAAACAACGAACGCTGTTTGACAACTTCAAGTTTATCGAAGTAATCCAAATACGGATTGGGCAAAAACGGTTTAGCAGTCACAGGTTCTAACCCTGTGGCTGCCTTTTCTTTTTCATGATACATAAATTTATACTTAAACCAGCGTAAGCATCTACACCGATAATATTTCAAATAAATGACCACATATTACTCCAATGGCATATTCGATGATATCCCACAATTTCAATATCATACAGCTTACAGCAAGAACAAACACCGCTATTCCAAAATTTTGCCACTGTTGCAATGACAAAGCAATCACTGCGCACATTATGAAAATTGCTTTAACCAGAACCGCTGCCAGATAATGTATTTTCGATAAGGTACTGACTGTAAAAGATAAAGCAATCAAAATCACCATCACTGGCAATACAATCAATTTTGCAAATATTTTTAACATTTTATGCGTCCTCCTCTTTTCTGACTTATTTCCCAGATGCTGATCGAACAGCCAATTATTATTTATCATTTGCGGCATACTGCGGCAGATCATGGTTTACTTCTGCCTGATAATAGCCGCTGATGGTACTCGGTGCATTAAACAATGCCGCCAGCAGATATTTTTTGATATTATGTATTTTTGAGGTATTCTTTCTCATACAGTCCATCGCATATTCTACGTGGAACATATTCAGTTTCAAAAATTTACTTCTGACCAGTTCCGCCGGATATTCGCTAGATGCAACAATGATAGACTTATTCTTACAAAGAACAGTTTCCAGAATCAGATCAAAGATACCTATCAGCAGTTCCCTGTCATAAGGGTACCGCTCTAAGAGAATGTCCAGTTCAATATTCTCTTTGATTATTTCCGTGTATGCTTCCACATCGAATCCCATCCCATCATTTCCCGATATGATATGATTAGATTCAGTATTACTTAACTCAGTATTATTTATATTATTCTTATTAATGTGTAATTTTTTTCACTTCTGGATGTGTAATTTCTTCACTTCTGGACATGACATTTTTACACTTCAAGACATGTAAATTCTTCACTTCTGAAATTGCTGATTTTTCTCCAGAAATGTAATTATTACACTTCTGAGCATCCTGGATCATAAACTGTTTCAGATATGGTTATTTTTGTTAATTATATTCTATATCCTGTTTTCACGATCTGGCAATGTAATTTTAGCACTATGGTTAGTATATCCAAAGCAGAATAAAACATAAAAAAAGATCTGTCACCCTTAGGATTCTTCCCAAAGCCAACAGATCTTACATTTTCCCTTACATCTTTATACTCTTTGCCAGACTCGTCAGCAAAGCTGCCATCTCCGGATTAACCTTTTTTCTTTCTAACCCACGTTATTTTGCAGCCACGGTTACCACTGTTTCCTTTTTTTCGACATAAGCCAATAAAACATAGAACAAAATATTAATGCAAATACAACGCCAAAAACATTCTGAATTACTCTAAGACCAACTGCTCCTTTTAGTCCATAACTCTCTGTAGCAATGGCCAAAGCACCAAACGTGTTAAATACTGCCTGCCAGCCATATTTTGCAGAAAGTCCTACACCAATTCCGCCAAGGATTCCTATGTATGTATAGATGGATGACGGAAGCAGAAAATATAGTACTGTAAAGCATATTACACCTGCAATATTTCCGACAATCCTTTTGCGGACTCTGTATTGCATGTCCTCCATAAATGGTAAGATTGCTGACATTGCCGCAATTCCAGCCCACATTGCCCGTGGCATATTGCAGAGTTCCGCAATGCAGAGTACTGCCGGTACGCATATGATCTGACATAACTGCCACTTTGTTCTGGAAGAAGATATATCAAATTCCTGTACCAAATCATTCAAATTTCTTTTATACGTTCTGTTTTTATGATTTCGATAAAATACGAAGCAGGTAAGTGCTGCACCTAATGCCATTCCGGTTAATCGCATCTGATAACTTTTTCCTGTTACATCATATCCATACAATAACAGATAACCAAGAACCAATGTGGATTGGTTAAACATGAATGGGTTATGACATCCGAACAGAATCAGAACTGCCAGTGCCGCAATGTTTAACAGCATTCCAAGTACCGGTGAAAGCTGGTTTGCTAAATGCGGACATACAGTCATAATTACAAAGAACAAAGCCAAAAGCATCGTAGATTGTCCGGTGTGGATCCCCAGATCCGCATTCCGAAATACCATAAGACATAATAAAACTACTACACCCACAATACTATTCTCATTTCCAAATAAGATACTGAAAATAGTAACAAATAAAAAACAAAATGCCATTGTAACAGCTATCTTTACCAAATATACCAGTATATGATATGATTTTTCTTTCACTGTTTCACTCTTTTTCAACAGATTTTTAGAACCTGCCTGATTTAACTGCAATTCCTGATAAAATGTCATGTAATTCCTCCTCTATCTGTTTTTCTTAAACTTATATGGCCTCATCTTTCTGTATTGGAAGCTCTACAACAAATCTGCATCCACCATATTCCCGGTTTTCTGCCTTGATTGTCCCGCCAGCACTATCTACGATCCGTTTCACAAGTGCAAGGCCGAGACCATTTCCTTCTGCTTTGTGAGAACCGTCTGCCTGATAAAATTTATCAAATATTCTGGTTTTCACATCATCCTCTATTCCCGGTCCTTCATCTTCCAGAATAAACATTACAGAATCCTTTTCCTGCTTCAGAAACATCATAATTGTCCCCTTTGCAGGACTGAACTTAATCGCATTATCTAAAAGATTCATCCATATATGCATAAAAAGTCCTTCATTCCCAGTATATTTAACTTCCTCCAGCTCTACCTGGAAACCAATTTCTTTTTCTGTCCATTTTGTCTCCAGGGAAAGAAATGCCTGACGGATCTGTTCATCCAAACGATATTCTGTTTTTTTCATTGGTATGTTCTGATTCTCTAACTTGGATAACAGCAAAATATTTCCAACCAATCCGGAAAGCCTTTGGGTATTAAACAGGATTTTTTCTACATATTCCTCTTGCTCCTGAGACAGTTCTTCTCCCTGAAGAAGCATTGTATACCCTTCAATGGCATTGATCGGGGTCTTAAACTCATGAGAAACATTGGAGACAAAATCCATCTGCAGTACTTCTGTTGCACGAAGTTCTTTTGTCATCACATTAAAACTCTGGTAAGATTCTCCAACTTCTGCGATACGGCTGTTCGTTTCCAAGTGCTGTTCAAAATCTCCCTGCGAAACTTCCTTCATTGCTTTACTGAGTCTGGTAATTGGTTCCAGCAACCTTGCATTGATAAAGGAAGTAATCAGCCCTGCAATCAATGTATTAAAAATCAAAAGCCAGCCAAGCACAGGTATGCTACCAGGCAGATTAAAAAAATGATTCAAAAAAGCAAATAATAACGCAGATATGACTGTTGAAAATACAAGTGCCAGCCAGATTGCACCAGTCAGACAGGATCGGATCCGCAATCCTTTTTCTTTCTTTTGTTCCATTATTTTTTCACCACCTTGTATCCAATTCCACGCATTGTTACGATTTCAAAATCAGGGTTATCTTTCAAACGCTCCCTGATTCTTCCTATATGTACCTCTATCGTATGTGGGTCTGCCTCCGTCTCGTATCCCCATACTTCATCCATCAACTGTTGTTTTGTAAATACTCTGCCTGGCGAAGCTGCAAGCTTATATAAAAGCAGGAATTCTTTTTTAGGCAAAACAAGACTTTCCTTATCAGTTGTAACCGTCATTGCATCATAATCAAACTCTGTTGAACCGATCACAATTTTGTGTTCGTTCAGTATCTGTGCACGGCGAAGCAGTGCTCCGACTCTTAAAACCATTTCATTCACATTTACCGGTTTTACCATATAATCGTCACTTCCCGAAAGAAATCCCTGGCGCATATCATCAAAGGAACCTTTCGCAGTGATCATAAGTACCGGTATCTGATATCCTGCTGAACGGAGTTCCGACACCAGTTCATAACCATCCATAACCGGCATCATAATATCGGAAATGATCAGATCAATATACTCTTTATCCAATATTTCTAATGCCAGTGCTCCATCCGATGCACTTTTGACCTGATATCCATTCTTCTCAAGCACTTTTTGGAATAGCTGGCTTAATTCTTTATCATCTTCTACAATTAATATTTGAAACACGATCTTCTTCCTCCTTTATCAGAACAGATATCTTGCCCATCCAAGCAGGTGCTGTACCAAAAGTACGTTTCTCTGACGCTTTCCATCATGCCTTCTTCCAACTGTTTATTAATCTCTTTCCATGTATTATACATCATATCATATCTTACGTTTTCCCATCGCACATCATCTGACTTTTTTCATCTTATATCTATACAATACAAAGTCAACCTCAATTTTACCTCAACAGAATTAATTTTATCCATGTAAATTTCCTGTACCGGCAATCAGACATAACAAAAACGACCTCTCAAAATCAACTATTTTTTGAAAGGTCGTTTCACTAAATTCTTATAACAATTCAGCAAATAATCTCATAAATAATTGTCCCAGTCGCAAATATGCACTGCGCCCAGTACAATATTGATCTGTTACATCACGACATTCTCCCATCGTTCTTATCAGATCATTTTTAATTTCCACAACTGCCTGACAATCTGCCATAAAACAGCCGTTTTCAAAATGATGATATAAGCTTCTATAATCCAGATTGATTGTTCCACAGGTTGCCATACAGTCATCCACTATACTCATTTTCGCATGGCAAAATCCTGGTGTCCATTCATAAACTCGCACTCCATGTTTAACCAATCCATGATAAAAAGAGCGAGTTATATTATAAATGAATTTTTTATCAGGAATTCCTGGTGTGATAATTCTTACGTCTACCCCTCGCTTAGCAGCCAGACATAACGCATGTGTCATTTCGTCTGTTATAATTAGATACGGTGTCATAAACCAACAGTAATTTTCGGCCTTATTTATCATACTGATATAAACTTCTTCTCCGACCTGCTCATTATCCATAGGACTGTCTGCATAAGGCTGAACAAAACCTGTTTGCTGTGCTTTATAATTGTAATGAATAATGTATTTACTAAAATCAGTATCATTCGTAGCTTTTTCACTAACAGCATTCCACATTTCTAAAAATGTCACTGTAAGCGACTGAACAGCATCTCCTTCTAAACGAATACCGGTATCTTTCCACTGCCCATACGGATGCGTATAATTAAAGTATTCATTTGCAAGATTATATCCACCTGTAAATCCAACTTTTCCATCAATTACTGTTATTTTTCTGTGATCACGATTGTTCAAAAATAGATTTAAGCCTGGCACAAATGGATTGAATACACGACAATGAATTCCTATACTCTCCATCTTTTTTACAAAATCTGTGTTAATAAAACCTATAGACCCCATATCATCATAGAATACCCTGACTTCCACACCGGCTTTTACTCTCTCTTCCAGAACATCTTGAATCTTATGCCAAGCTTCAGCATCTTCTATCGCATGATATTCCATGAAGATAAACTTTTGTGCTTTTGCAAGTTCTTCAAGCTGTGCCTCTAATCCCTTCACTGCTTCATCAAAATACTTGATATCCGTATTCTGATAGATTGGATACCACGAATTTCTTTGTATGTAACTTGCAATATTTCCTGCTTTCGGAATCTTTTCTTTTATTCTGCTTAAACACTCCTGATTGTCTGGAAGCATTGGTAACAATTTGCTATCAATTTCTGCATATCGCTCACGCATTTTATGCGTGCCACCATTCAAGCCAATCAATAAATACAGACCTACACCCATAATTGGGAAAATCAGAATTAAAATGACCCAAGGCATTTTCATAGAAGATGTCTTATCTGACGCATACAATCTCAAAACTAAGATTCCACTTAAAATTCTGGTAAATAAATTTATGATTTCTGCATATTCATTCAAGCGCGTTACGATAGTAATAATAAAAATCACTTCAAGAAAAATACAGATTATGGAAAAGCACAATCGTTTTATTCCATTTTTTGTTTTTGTTTTTCCTTCTAAGGTATCTTGCTTCATATGTATTCCACCTCTTCTTTCTACGTCAGCTCTATATTCAAAATACTATTTATTTTGATAATTGATTCGTTCCCCTTGAATTACTGGATAACAAATCAATTTATTACTTTCCAGATCCTCTGCATGCATATCTACCGCACTGATCTGATGATTTTCATAAGTATTATAATAATAGATACCTTTAATAACATTACAACAAGATGTATACAATGTGATTTCATATTTTCCATCAGTCACTTCGCAACATCCACGTTGCTGATCCACAGATCCAAGAATGTGAAAGAACTGACTAACACTTTCTTCCTCAGATTCACCTGAAATTGCATTTACCTTAATTATAACTTTAAATATATCTTATGTACATTATTTTCCATTACAAAAAGTCCACCCACATCTGGATTTCTCCTAATGCCAGTAGACTCTGTTCTATTTCCATTATTATATTTTTATTCAGCTTTCAAGCTCTTCGCCAGACTCGTCAGCAACGCCGCCATCTCCGGATTTCCCAGAACCTTCATCAAAAGGTCCGCATCCACACCTTCTCCACCTGTTTATTAATAAAGATATAGGCCCGGTTTTCAGCAATGGCCTCCTCCGATACATCTACACAATCCCAGGTTAGTCCAAGAAGCTCACCGATACGGACGGTCGCCGCAAAAGCCAGATAAAATGCAACTTTTAGCCATTTGTTTTCACATGAATCAATCGCCTGCATCAGCATTTCCGCTGTCCACATTTCCCGTTCTTCTGCTTTGTACTTCGGAAGTGTTGCATCTATTGCCGGGTTCTTGTCCATCATTTCCCACTTTACGGCTTGGGATTTATGTTTTGGTACAGTCGCATGAGTACAGGGATTCTTCTCCATCAACTCCCATTTTACTGCCTGTTCGAAACAGTTCCTGAGCAGCTTATTAACATCCCTGACCGTACTGGACGATACAAATTCATTTCGACTGGTTTTATTCAATGGATTGATAACTGCACGTCTCTTCAAAAGACTCTGATAATATCTTTCGATGAATCGGGTATTGATCTCTGAAAGTTTCGTATCACCAATAATTGGAAGAATATAGTTATTGATAAGAGAGACATTTCCTTCATATGTAGAAAGCGCCCAGTTTTCTTTTCCATAAAGTGCAACATACTCTGTAATAAGCTCATCCAGTGTTTTGCATTTACGAACGACAAATGATCCCATCTCTTTTTTATATTCAATTTCTTTTTTTCTTCTCTTTGCTTCGGCTTTCGTTTCATAGGTTTCCCATTTCTGTTTCCTCTCACCTTTTTCATTCGTATAAGAATAGATCACATTAAATTTTCCGTTTCGTTCTCTTATTGATGCCATATTATTGCATACTCCTTTCCAAATCTCTTTGCTCCATCCAGTCCTCAAATTCATCCCGACGGATCCTAACTCGACTGCCAACTTTTATTACGGTGAACTTTCCTGTATCCGCCCACTTGTTGATCATGCTTCTGCTGACCTTTGCCAGATAGGAAGCTTCATCAAAAGTAAGATACTTTATATTTCCATTGCTTCCTCGTATTCCGGTCTGTGATAATTTCTTCCGCCGGAAATTAGCCAGGGCAATATTCTGTTCCTGTGCAAGTTCTTCATAATCATTCGATGGATCCAGCTTATACCGATCCTGACCTTCCAGGAATTTTTGAAAACTCTCTTTTGTGATCCTTTTCTTTTCTGCAATCACAATGAATTCAAAAAAATGACTATACTTTGGATTATCAAGAATTGTATATACTGCGCTTCTGGTTGTTCCAAGCAGCTGTGCCATCTCAGGCATCGTAATTGTTGCATCTTCCAGAAGAGCGTCTTTTTCTCTGTCTTCCTTTGTTCGATACCGGGACTGGCTTTTATACCAGTTCTGAAAAGATTCTTTTGGTATTCGTTTCCAGTAATCGACAATAACAGCTTCCATACGCTGCTCCATACGGCGTATATATTTTGCAGTATCCCACAACACATCATCTTCAGCGCCAATCAGCAATAATGTCCCATGAATTTTTTCAATCTTAATTATTTCTTCTTCCGTAATTGGATGAGTTGCCTCTGAATCATCAAACAGTTTTCTCGAATTAAGCATATCACCGGTCCGCTTTGTTTCTTCATCAATCACATGCCAGTAATCTGGATGTTTATAACAAAACGGCATATATGGAAGAGGTTCTCCTTTATAAGAGAAAAGTGATTCGCCCTCAATCGGCCATTCCTTACATCCATCTTTTTTGCCCTGCATAAACCCCTGCCAGATAAAGTCACTCGGTGTCAGGCCTATTGTCAATGTAAGATCTTCAAAATAAGAAGCGGCAGTTAAAGCAAGTGTTCCTGTAGTAGATGCCCCGACAATTCCTATCTTCTGATTACCATGTGTTTTTAACCAACTGATAGCTTTCTCTATACGTTCTAGCGGATAATTATGATGTCCATAATCCTTTTTTGCCGGTGACATTGTCATCACATTCACACCGAGTTTATGTAACCATTTCACGGATGTCCGTGCCAGATAATCCTCTGAATCATCTCCGATCATTGCAATCATTGCACAGTCTGAGTTGGTTTTACATTTCCAATATGCACCATAAAATCCATCTGTTTCCACTTCAAAATGCTTTTTCTGCATCTGTATCATCTCCTCAGTATCAGCCGCGTTTCTTCAAAACTATTATTTTGTTCGAAATATTCCGAACCGCTGGAATTTTGCCTATTACACAATAAACGGGCATAAGTTCTTTCATTCCCTCAACCAGACTGACCTCATGCAGGATACTCTCAGAACCTAGGGAATATGAGGCGGCGGAGTATTGGAGGTATGAGTTAGGGGCGGAACTAGATTAATTGTCATAATACTGATATGAGGCAACGGATTTTCCGCTGCCTCGCTTTTATCATTTTGAGGGTAATTGAAAATATCCTCCTGTGTTGAGCAATCCTCTTTTTCTGCGCTTTATCTGCATATCTATATATTTCATTTTATTTCTGTTCCATCGATAAAAAGCACATATTTATCCGGATTATGAACAATATCATAATCTTTTCCATATTCAATCGGTCTAAATTCTATCTGCATAATGGATTTTCCATTTTCGATATCTTCTTTCCAAGAATATACGGTCATATCAAGGCTGGTTGCATATCCATGATCTGTAGAAAATTTTATTGAATGAAATGAATTCTCTTTGTACATTTTTAAAAGCAGTCTTGTAAATGCTTCTTTATCAGAAATATTTTTTCTGTTAGCAACTACTGTAAGATTCTCATCTCTATTCATAGAAAAACTGCCAACTACATCTGGCTCACCTTCTTTATGCTTTAATAAGCTTTTCCCAATTATCATTCCAACAATAATCGAAAAAACGATAGCAACAAATACAAGTGTTATATTTTTTTTCTTCATTTTATCAAGTTCCTTAGAATTATATATAAGTCTTTAGAACTACTATATCATATTTTCACGTTAAACCAAATAAAAAAGAAGAGCAATAAGCCCTTCCATCTTCTTATTCACGTATTTATTCCACCAATGCTCTCACTGCATTGATAATTCTCTGTTGCTTTTCTTTAGGTAGTTTCTCTATCATTTCAGATAATTCATTCGTAACGCCGCTAACCGAATGTGTCACAACATCAATCAATAGTGTATCTGCTGAAACATCTAATGCATTTGCAATCGCAATAAAAGTATCAAGTTTTGTTACTTTCAGTCCTCTCTCTATAACACTTACATGAGTTGGACTCAAGTTTACCAGTGCTGCCAATTCTTCTTGTGTAAGATTCTTAGCTTCCCTTGCAGCTTTTATTCTCTGACCAACCGCCTTTAAATCCATTGTGACACCTCCTTTAGAACGATAATTCGGTCTAAAATTAGTATAACGATTGATCTTTAAAACATACAGAATCTACAGATTGTCAACTTGTTCTTTAGAACTATTTTAAATTAAAAAGGCCCAAAAGGGCACTTTCCCTTTTAAGCCTATACACTTTTAATTGTCATAATACTGAAATGAGGCAACGGATTTTCCGCTGTCTCGCTTTTATCATTTTGAGGGTAATTGAAAATATCCTCCTGTGTTGAGCAATCCTCTTTATCCTTGAATACCTTACAGCTCCCGCCTTTCAGTTCGTACTTGCAAAAGTCAATCTGGCTTTCAATGCTGATACTGTCCTTTCGGTCTACTGACTGCCTTGCGTAAATACAATCTTCTCTGATAATGTCCATATTGGGCTCCTTTCCGTATGGAATTGAGCTACCAACCTTACAACTATATTATACCATTAGCAGCCCCGGACAACAATGTTGCGATTGATTAGCGAAACCTGTCCCCGTATTTGCTGAATATATCGTACGGGTTATTTTCGATTTCTCTTTTTCGTTTCTTCTTTTCCTCCGGGGAGAGTACCGGCGTCAGGTTTTCCAGCACAATGAGCTTGCCTTGAAAATAAACAGATTGCTTGTCGCTTTGGTATGTAACAGCTTGAACCATTGAAAACCTCCCTTTTCCAGTATAGGTTAATGCCGACCAGTCTCCCTCTTGTCCGAATGGGGAAACGTCAAAAAACGGCACCCCGGAAGGTGCCGCTCTTTGAGCTTTCCCCAGCTTCGGGCCAACATGGCCCGAATTAAACTCGGAAATATAAAAAAGCGCCCAGACAGCAGAAAGCTACTCGAGCGCAAAAAATACGGTATTCAGTTACATTGTGACAATTTTCGCACCGGCTGCCAGACGGGGGCTGTTCGGTGGCTGGGCTTTTTTTGACAGCAGTGCAAATACAGTCTGAATTTGTCGGCGGACAAGTTCTTTCATGGCGGCTGCCTCTTTCAGCCGTGAAAAGCTCTCATCGCTGATGATGTGTTCAATCCGGCAGGCGTCAGCCTCCGCAGTCCTGGGGTCAACGCCTGCGGCGATAAGCTGCTCGGTAAAGAAACAGTGGCGTTCATAGGTTCTTTCAGCCACCTCGCGGCCCACATCATTCGTCCATCGGTAAAACCGCCTGTTGGAATTGAAGTCTGCCCTGTCCGCAATGCGTATCTGCTCAATGGTCGCTTCATCAACGCCGCACTCACGCAGCAGCTTTTCCTCCGCTTCTTTCCAGATACGCCATTTCCTGTCCTCCCGTCCGTGGTTATATGCCATGCTTCTTTTCCTCCAATCAGAATTGATTGAGAGGGCAGAGAAAAACCCCCTCATTTTCCCAAAGGAAAAAACAAGGGGGCTGAACGCCTTAAATTTTAATTTTCTATTATCTTTCTTAGTTTTCTTAGGATTCTGGCTTTGCGTTTGTTCACAACGCTCTGGGTTATGCCGAACCTCGCCCCGACTTCACGCTCAGAAAGTCCGTCAAAAAAGATTGCCTGTATCAATTCCTGTTCACTATCCGACAGCAAAGGCAGGGCGGCTTTCAGCCTGTCCACCATAACCGCATTGACAACGGTTTCCGCAATGTCCGCCGCTTCATCAGCGATAAAGTCTAAAGGCTTCCCCTCGCTGTCCGTAAATCCATCCAGAGAAAGCAAGCTGTTCTTCGTATCTAATTTTTTCAGATAACGCCACCGTTCCTTATCTCGGTAGAAGTCCGTGTATTGCTCCCTCACGACTTCAAGCAGACAGCCTTGAACGGGAATAAACAGCTTGTCCATGTAGGTCTGGTCGGATTCCCTGCGGCGGCAGAAATCCATGTAGGACAGTTCCACATATCTGCCGCTTTCTTTGATAAATACCTTTCTTGGTGCATATTTCACCATAAATACCTCCCATCTGAATTTTTGAAATGTAAAAAATCCAGATGGAGAGGCGGAGAACGACACCGCATATCAGAAACAGCCCTACGGCACTTTCCAACAAAAATCGACAAAAGAAAAACCGCAAAGGCTCTGTGACCTTTACGGTTATAGGAAATAGTAATTCTATTGTATGGAGATTGTACTTCTACTTTCAAGGCAGGAAGTACCGTTGCATAGGCAGAAATTTTTTTAACTGGTTTCCTGCCGTTCTCTGATATGCTATGTATTGATAAATTTTGCTTCGTATGAGCAGATAGATAACTGCCCGAAAAAAGGACATAAAAAAATCCCTCCAAATTTAAAAACAAATTCAGAGGGTAATTTAGGGTATAACAAAATAACCCACCCGAATATCGTTTTTTTTATTTGGTGAGTTTGTTCTTTCAAATACGAAACAAAAAGAGCCGATGATTCGTGAATTGTTCCACAATTTCATCGGCTCTGCGTCTTAAGCGTCTGGCTCTTTGATGACAGTTATCTTCAAGTTGTCAACTTTAATCAATCTTTCTTGTCTGCATTTTGGACAATAAAGGGGATAATTCTCCAAAACAGTGTCCTTCCTAATTTTATTACGGGTTTTGCTCCCACAAACAGGACACAATATCCATTCGCATTTCATCATAATTAGTCTCTAATCCTTTCAAATCTCATTTTATATGACTTTTGCAAGCTGTTAAGCTAACTTGTGGAACATATGCCGAACCTTATCTATACGGCTATTCGGGCGGCGGGGTTGGCAAATAAATTTACCAATAGCTGGCTGGTATCCTTTTAACTCTGTCAAGCAGACTCCCTGCCCATTTGTGAAATAAGTTAAATCGTTCCTGTATTCTTGAATACATCTAGCAGGGATTTCTCCTTTCAGAATGACCTCGTCATTCTTTATCTGAGTACTTACAATATCTGCACAATACCTTGGAGCATCATGATACGCCCGTGAGAGATATTCCTGCGGTGCATAAATTTCAAAGTGGAGATATGGCTCTAATAGTTCTGTCCCTGCTTTTTTTAAAGCCTGCTCCAATACGATAGGGGAAAGCAGCCGAAAGTCTGCGGGGGTACTTACAGGACTATAATACAATCCATATTCAAAACAGATTTTACAGTCTGTCACTTTCCATCCATACAGCCCCTGCTCGCAGCCATAAAGAACCCCCTCCATAACCGCATTTTGGAACGATTGATTTAAATATCCAAGTGAAACTCTGCTTTCATACTGCACTCCGCTTCCAATAGGGAGCGGCTCTATGGACAACCCGACAGAAGCCCAGAAAGGATTTGGCGGGACTTCTATGTGGATGGTATATTCTGCTTTTCTAAGCGGTCTTTCCATATATATAACAGTAGGCTCTTTTATTTCTGCCTCCACATGATATTTTTCCTCAAGGATGGCACAAATGACTTCCATCTGCACATTCCCCAAAAAAGAAAGTATAATCTCATGCGTTGTAGTATCCACATAATATTTTAAAAGAGGGTCGCCATCTGAAATTTCTGTAAGTGCCCCAAGCAATATTTCCCGCTGTTCAGATTTCTTTACTGCAATCGTTGTTTGGAGCATAGGGAGAGGATTTTCAATAAATTTTCTCTGCGGCAACAGCATTCCGTTCCCCAAAATACTGTTTAGCTGCAAAACATCATTTGGTAAAATTACAATATCACCAGAGCAGGCTGTATCGGATGAATATAATTCACCGTTTGTCGGAACACACATCTCTGTGATTTTTATTTTCTCTTTTTCAGATATTCTAATAACATCCCTCAAATGCAATGTTCCGCTATATATACGCACATAAACAAAACGCCGCCTTTTCTCTGAATATTCAATCTTAAAAACCTGCCCGCATAGTTCAGATTGACCTTCAGGCGTTGATGAATAAAATTTACTGGCAATCACTTCTATAAGCTGCCGAATCCCCAGATTGTTTTTAGCGCTTCCGTGATAAACGGGAAATAACGTTCCGTTTTGGAATCTCCTGTTTTCTTCCTGTTCCAGTTCTGACATTTTAAACGGTTTCCCTGACATATATTTCTCTAATAGTTCATCGTTTCCCATAATTACCGCATCCCACTGTTCCATATCGTCATTGTCCGTTACATTTATATGGGGATGCTGCCCAACCTTTTGCTTCACTATAATTTCCGAAGAAAGCTTTGCTTTCATTTCCCGATATACCATTGGCAAATCAATCCCCTCTTGGTCAATTTTATTGATGAAAAAAATTGTCGGAATCTTCATTGTCTGTAGTGCATGAAACAGTATACGGGTCTGTGCCTGTATGCCATCCTTTGCAGAAACTAATAATACTGCTCCGTCTAATACGGATAAAGAACGGTATACTTCCGCCAAAAAATCCATATGGCCTGGCGTATCTATAATGTTGACTTTTACATCCTCCCACTGAAAAGATGTCACTGCTGTCTGGATAGTGATTCCCCTTTGACGCTCCAAATTCATGGTATCTGTCCTTGTTGTGCCTTCATCTACGCTCCCTAGTTCTGCAATTGCACCACTGGTATACAATAAACTTTCCGTTAATGTTGTCTTTCCTGCGTCAACGTGAGCCAGAATGCCTAAGTTAATTATTTTCATGTGATTTTCCTCCTATCAACACCCAAAAAAGGGCATAAAAATACCCAGTGATAAATACTCCTATCACTGGGTAAATAACTCCAATAGCCCCAAAACACTTATATGTTTTCGGGCATATAAAATTACATGATAAAAGTATTCTTAAACTGGGTACAAAAAACTAAGCCCCATATTAAAAGTGAAACGGGACTGCTACTTTTTGTTCCCACTATCAAATTGACAGTTTATTTAAGAATACCTTGCCGCATATTTATTAACTCCTTGTATAATACTGAATCTAATTATATTCCTTAACCCTTTATTTGTCAAGCTGACAAACTAAAGCAGAAAAAGCGGCAGGATTTCCCCCTGCCACTAATCATCTGTTTATGCAAAAATAATTTCCTTTTCCACAATCTCCCTCGCACAAGCCCTTATGTTATTGAGGCATCCTGTCCATTCTAAGGCGTTTTCTGCCTTTAGCTGTTCCGTTATGCCCTGTGCCTGTTTCATACCCTCTATGAGCCTTTCAAAGCGTTCCTGTGCCTGTCTGTCAATGTCGGCAAGGTAAGCGTTAAGTCTGCCGCTTGTAAGAAGATTGGTGTATGTAACTTTACAGTGATGCTTCAGATAATCCAAATGCCGCTGTCCCCAGATGCCTATCGGCTGTTCTTCTTCGGCGGGTACAGTCAAACACGGTATTAAGTAATCGCCTTGCCTTTGATATTTGCCGCCCATTTCCTCAAAAATTGTCTTTGCCATTGTCTGTTACCTCCACATTCTTTTTTATTTTGAATGTCCGCAAAATCCGTCCTACATCGGTCAAACGGAGAAAGTGATCTTCGTCCATTGTGAGAAAGCCGCCGTCCCGCAAGGTAGCCACTGCATGGCACACGCTGGGTTTTGACACCTCCATGTGCCGGGCCACATCTACGGAGCGCACCATACCGCGTTTCTTTTGGAGAACATGGATGGTTTCCAGATAGTCCTCCCCGGACGCATGAAGTTTCATCTGAACCTCCTTTACTGAGCCAGCTTCCAGCCGATGGCCTCCTGTCTGGCCGATACAAAATCGGCATACAGGCCCTTTTGCTGGATCAGCTCCGCATGAGTGCCGCGCTGGACGATATGAGCGTTGTCCAGTACAAGGATCTGATCGGCGTTGCGGACGGTTTTCAGACGGTGGGCAATCATGATGATGGTCTTGTCATGGGTCAATGCCTCGATAGCCCGCTGCAATTCATCCTCATTCTCCGGGTCAACGCTGCTTGTTGCCTCGTCCAAAATGATGATAGGTGCGTCCTTCAGCATGGCGCGGGCGATGGAAATCCGCTGTTTCTCGCCGCCGGACAAAGTACCGCCTCCCTCGCCAATCACGGTGTCATAGCCATCCGGCAGGGCAGAAATAAAGTCATGACAGCAAGCCTTTTTCGCCGCTTCAACCACTTGTTCATGGGTAGCATCCGGGCAGCCAAACTTGATATTGTTCTCAATCGTATCTGCAAATAGGTACACGCTCTGGAACACCATCGAGATATTCTTCATCAGGCTGTCCAGCTTGAAATCTCGTACATCCGTACCGCCTATGGTAATCTTCCCGGCATTCACATCCCAAAAACGGGCAATCAGGTTGCACATCGTTGTCTTTCCTGCCCCGGAAGGGCCGACAATGGCCGTAGTCGTTTTTTCGGTAATGGTAAAGCTGACCTGATCTAATATCTTACGGTCTGCGTAGGAAAAATCTACTTTGTTAAACACGATTTCGCTGGACTTCGGCGTAATATCAGCGCCTTTCTCGTCCATTACTGGCGTGTCATCAATGGAGTTTGCCGTATCCATCGAGGCCGCCAGCATTTGCAGCAAAGAGGCCATATTCCCGGCGTTCTCCAAATCGTTGAACACCATGAAAGAAGCAATCACCAAAATCAGACCGTAGGCCAGCGGCAGGGAGCCATCCAGCCAGAACCAGACCGAGGCCAAAAGTAACAGGACGCTGAACACTCGGACAACAGCCTGTTTGATAGCGTCATAGGGAACGCTGGCTTTTGTCAATTTCAGGTTATCCCGGCAGCTCGCCTTAATTGCACTACCGATAGACTGCGTGCTGTCCCGTTCCAGTCCAAATGCTTTAACAATCCCCATCCCCTGAATGTACTCCAACACAGACTCCACAAGGGACTCCTGTGTGTGCTGGCGTACACCGCTGAGCGCGGCTGATTTGCGAATCGCCAGTTCCGCCGCCGCAAGGTAAATCAGGACACCGGCAGTGGCCACAAGACCGATCCGCCAGTCAAATACCAACAGGACGATGACGAGGGCAACCGAGTTGAAAAAACCGCCCAGCACTGACACCAGGACACGGGCTGCTGAGTTCTCTACATCACCCAAAGTTGTTGTGACAATGGCGGTAATATTCCCGATACTATTCTTGTTGAAGTAGCCCATCGGGATGTAGCGCAGCCGATCTCCGATGTGGATACGCTTTTCCGCCACCATGCAATAGCCGGTTTCCGTCTGCTCCATCGTGGAAAAATAGGTCGTGATGATACGCCCAATGAGGGAAACGGCCATAATTCCCAGCGAAATGCAGATAAATTTTCCGTCCCGGTTGTCAGATACTAACGCGCCGATCACTACAAAGAGGGCGGCAAACTGCATGGCTGAAAACAGCCCGGACAGGAATGAGAATAACAGGGATTTTTTTAGAAGCCCCTTTTTGCTGCCTGCAAAAGCAAAGATTTTTTTCAATGTTCCATACATCTGACAACACCCCCTTACATCTGGTCTTTCGCGCCGATGTGCGCCTGCCACATATCCCGGTAGAGGGGGCAGGTTTCCAGCAGCTTCTCATGCGTACCCTGTGCGTGGATGGTTCCATCCTTCACCACAACGATGTTATCTGCGCCAACAATGGTAGACAGCCGGTGTGCGATCACAATCAGGGTCTTGCCGACAGTTAAAGTGGAAATGGCTTTCTGCACCAGCGCCTCATTCTCTGGGTCGATATAGGCAGTTGCCTCGTCCAAAATGACAACCGGCGCATTTTTCAGCATGGCGCGGGCGATGGCAATCCGCTGGCATTCACCGCCGGAAAGATGGGAACCGGCGCTGCCGACAACCGTATCATAGCCATTATCCATCTTGCGGATAAAGGCGTCGCAGCCGCTTTGTTTGGCTGCCTGCTCCACCTCTGCGTCCGTGGCACTGGGTCTTCCCATGCGGATATTCTCCCGGATACTGCGGTTAAACAGGTAGTTGTCCTGAGATACATAGGAAATCTGGTCTGCGATTTCAGACAGCGGCATATCCTTCAGCTCATGGCCGCCGAGGGTAATACTGCCGGATGTAACATCCCAATACCCGGCAATCAGCTTCGCCACCGTAGACTTGCCGGAGCCGGACGGCCCTACAAGGGCGGTCATTGTTCCGTGCTGGATGGCGAGATTCACATCATGCAAAACCTCTGTTGTCCCGTCATAGGAAAACGACACAGACCTAAGAGAAATGCCGGTATCTTCCAGCTTGATCGGTGTTTCTTTATGGTTCAGTTCTTCGGCGTTCAGAAGCTGGCTGATTTCTTCCACATTTGTCCCCAGTACGGCCAAATCGTCCGTAAAGGTAAAGGCCGCAATAATCGGCCCGATCAGCCCCAGCGAGAAAATCACAATGGACAGGAAGGTGGAAAGCTCCAGACTGCCGGAGAGCCAGAACGCGAAGCCGCAGGGCAGCACGCAGATTAGCACTGAGGGCAGGATGGCGTTGTAGGCGCTCATGGTTTTCTGGTTTTCACGCATCCAGTCCACATAATAGTTGGCGTTATAATTCACCGCGTCAGAATATTTTTTGTAGGAACCGGCGGACTGGCTGAACGCTTTTACCACCTCAATCCCGCCGATATATTCTACAATGGCGTTTGCCATCTGCTTTCCCGCTTTAACCGCGCCCTCCCATTTGACGGGATAATTCTTCATACCGGCGGACATGACAGCAAGGCCCACCACCAACGTAACAAGGGACAGGAGTGCCATGCGCCAGTCCATAACGAACAGATATACGACAATCACCAAAGGCACCAGCACATTTGCGGTCATTTCCGGGAGCAGGTGTGCGAAGGTCGATTCCATGCCTTCAACCCGGTCAACAATCGTCGTTTTGTACTGGCCGGACGGAGTATCTAAAATCGTCCCCATCGGGACGCGGGCCAGCTTTGCGGTGATATTCTCTCGCAGATCGCGCAGCGTGTAATAGGTCGCCGTGTGGGAAATCGTTGTAGAAAGACTGGAAAACAGCACTTTCCCAAAGTAGCCGCACAATGCAATAATGCCAACGGTCACATAGCGGGAAAAATTCTGTTCCCCAGACAACATCATTGTGACAATATGCGCTACGCAGAAATAGGGCACCATCTGGCAGGCCACGCCTAATACCGCAAGGATAATACTGCCGATGAATTTTCCATGATAAGCTTTGCCCCATCCCCATAAGACGCTTATGGGCGACTCTTTCTTTTCCTCCTTCATTCTGTGGACACCTCCTTCTGCATATCACTCAGAAAAAACTTTAGCAGGCGTTTTCGGCCATCGCTGTCCTCTATGGAATAACTTTCCTGAATTTGCCCGTTTTCTAAGTGAAGGACATAATTGCAGCAGCGTAGAATAAATTCCGGGTCATGCGTTACCACAAGCGCAGTTCTTCCAGTATTCGCCACCTGATTAACAACATTGGCAACCTGCCTCATGTGAAACAGGTCAAGACCGCTGGTCGGTTCATCGAATAAAATCAAAGGGCGCTCCGAAGCAATCGCAGAGGCAACCGCCACACGCTGCTTTTGGCCGCCGGACAGCCCCATCGGGTGGCAGTCCTCAAAGGAAAGCAAGTCCATCTCCTGCAGGATTTCTCTTGCCTTCTGTTTATCCTCGGTTCTCATACTGAGCAGAATTTCATCCAGAACACTTTCGGTAAAGAGCTGGTGGTTTACATCCTGCATGACGATATAGCAGAGTTTCAATCGTTCTTTTCTGGAATAGTTCTTGCTTTGATCCTGCACCGTTCCCTTGAAGTGCTTTTCCAACCCGCAGAGGCACCGAGCAAAGGTGGATTTTCCCGCACCATTATGTCCGATGATGGCCGTGGCGCTGCCGGATGGGAAAGAGGTTTCCGTTATATGCAAGGTTTCCGGCTCATGCTTATAGGCGAAGGACACATTCTTTATCGTCCAAACCGCCTCGTTCATTCTCTGCGGCGAGCCTTCAACTTCTGAAAGCCCCGCAAGGTCAAGGGGCCGTAATCCCATATCATCGCGCTGTTTTGCCGACAGGCCGCAAAATTCCTCTGCTGTATAATCACCTTCGATTTCTCCATCTTTCAGGTACAGGACACGGTCAAAGAGGCCGGACAGATAATACAGCCGATGTTCAGAGATGATGATGGTCTTTCCCTGCGATTTCAAAGTAAAGAGAAGCTGCCGGAAATCAGCGATAGCGTATGCGTCAAGGTTGGATGATGGCTCATCCAGCACATAAACATCCGGGGCAATCGCCGCTGCTGATCCGCAGGCGATTTTTTGCTTTTCACCGCCGGACAAAGAAAAAATACTTCTATCAAGCAGCGGCTCCAGCTTTAGTTGTGTAGCTACACACTTTACCCGGTCGCGCACGATATCTTCCGGCATCCCGTGGTTTTCCGGGCCGAAAGCCAGTTCGCTGGTCGTGTCCACATTGAAAAACTGAGAACGCGGATTTTGAAATACAGAGCCGACTTTCAGAGAAATATCAAACAGTGACAGGTCACGGGTGTCCTTTCCATCCAGATAGACGGAGCCGGTATAAGTCCCCTCATGGTAATGAGGGATCAGTCCGTTAAACAACCGGGTCATGGTCGTTTTTCCACAGCCGGAAGTCCCGCAGAGCAGGACAAAAGAACCGTCCTCAATAGTGCAGGAAATATGTTTCAAAGCGCCACCGGTTTGCCTCTCACTGTCAGGAAGGGCGCTGGCCGGATAGGAAAAGGACACATCTTGACATTCAATCATTTTCTTCACCCCCTTGCGGCAAGCACATAGATTTGCGCTGCAAATGCTCCCAGACAGATCAGTAGAAAAATAACATCCTGCACATGAAAGCCCAGCTTACAGATATTCGTCCTCTTTACCGGGCCTCCCAATCCCCGCGTAAGGGCTGCCTGGGACAATTCTTCTCCGATTTTGACGGAGCAGATCATCATAGGAACAATCCGATACTCTAAAATCGCACTGGCTTTTCCACCGCCAAAGCGGACGCCACGCATCCGCATGGCGTCCCCAATGGCACTCCATTCTTCCGCAACCGTGGGAAAGAAGCGAAACATCACAGACATGGGAATGGTGATCTGCTGCGGCAGGTGGAGCCGTTCCATCGCCGCAACAAATTCACTGACCGTAGTTGTCGTTACCACAAAATATCCCATGACCACGCTGGGGGTGAACCGCAGCAGAATACCAACGACGGCTACCGCGATGTAGTTTGCTACGCCGGTCAGTCGGGACAGGCCGAACATTTCCAGGCACAGACTTCCCCCGAAAATCAGGATATAGAGAACAGCACCTTTCCATTTTCTAGCCGCTGACAAAAGTAACAGCGGGATCGCCGCCAACACGATGATGTAATACTGCATGATACCTTCATACGAACCGCCTAAAATAAAGACAGCTATGGTAATCAGTACCGCCAGTTTTGTCCGAGGGTCTAAAAAAATTCCGCGATTTTTTTTTTGACTTGCAAGAAGTTCGCGGCTCATTACACAATTCCCGCCCGCTCAAAGTGCTTTTTGAAAATCTTTCGTCCAATCAGGCCACCGACAAGACCACTGACGAAAGCAGCAATAAGCAGTACCGGCAAAATCCAGTCGGGCATATAGGCCATGAGCGTGTCGGCATATTCCTGACCGTAGCCGGGGAGCAGATTCTGGTAGTAAGCGTCACGCGTCACAACGATGGGAATAAAGGCGCCGATTACCCACATGGAAAAAACGCCGTGAATCAACACTTCGCGCTTGGCATTTTTGTAGTCACAGGCTTTCATCATAAAATCGGAAATCAGCCCGAAGATCAGCCCGGTAGGGATGCACCACCAGCCCATGCCGGTCAGTAGCATAATGATACCCAGCAGCACTCCGCAGATGGTAAGCATACCGAATTTCTTAATTTTGGAGAAGAACAACATCATCGGAATACCGCCGACAAGCGGCACGATCACGCTAATAAGCGGAATAAAGATTGGGATAAAACCGATAGACGCCGCTGCGAAGATGACGATAAAGTAAATCGCCGTAAAAATACCGATGTTGATTAAGTCCTTTCCTTGCAATTTGTTATTCATTGCGAAACCTCCTAACATGATTACTTTCGTCTTTGTTAGTTCTTGCTAACTAACCCTAATGATAGCATAAATTCAGCTGTGCTTCTATGCACATATCGGTATTTTAAGCCCGTATAGCAAGGAGTTTTTTCGCTCTGCCAGAATATCCATTGACCGGGAGTTTTCTCACAGGTATAATAATATCAGCGATTTTGCGTGATGAAAGGGGCGAAGCAGTTGCGTAACATGATATACAACATTTTAGAAAACAGCGATGCTGTTTCTGATGTGACCTTGAAAAACAGTCCAAATAGCAGCACATTGCTTTTGGATCGGGCAGATGGCACGGGCCGCATGACATTCCATACGCTCTTTCCGGGTCTGACTTTGGCTTTTATTTTTGTAAACGCTCCCGTATGGCCGGAGTCTGATGAAAATTCAAATCTAAAGCCTTTGCTGATTAACTATTGCGTTTCGGGCAGAAGTGAATTGCTTCTGGATGACGGCTCCTACATTTACCTGAAGGAAAATGATTTTTGTGTCAGTGAACAGACCGCACAGAAAGAATATATCTTTCCCACACGGCAATATCAGGGCATAAAAATATACTTTGACCTGCCACTTCTTTTACAGTCCTGCGGTGAACTTTTGAAATCTTTTTCACTTGACCTCCCTACGCTGGAAGAAAATTATTGTGGCAACCATAAGACATATATCAACGGAGCGGACAGTGAGCTGGAAAATATATTTCAAAAACTCTGGCGGCTATCTGAAAAGCCCTCTGCCTTCCATTTGCAAATCTATACGCTTGAACTTCTCCACCGGCTTTTTAACATGGAAATCCGGCCTCCGAAAACCTGCGGCTTCTACACGGAAACGCAGGTTGAAATTGCAAAAAGGGCAGCGCAAATTCTCTCTGATGATCTTCGCCAGCACACTCCTGTACGGCAGATTGCAGAACGCTTTTCGGTCAGTGAAACCAGTCTGAAAAACTATTTTAGGGGCGTATATGGACAGAATATATCCACCTGGCTGCGAGAAATCCGTATGACCGAAGCCGCAAGGCTTCTTTCGGACACAAAGCGTCCGATTGCCGAAATATCCGAACAGGTCGGATACTCTAATCAAGGGAAATTTGCAGCCGTGTTCAAAAAGCAGTTTGGACTATCGCCGCTGGAATACCGGCGGTCAAAGAATTTGGAAAACCGATAAGAGCAAAGCCGGGATTTTCCGCTTGATAGCAAAATCCCGGCCTTTCTTGTGCCTAAAAACTATTTGTAAATCAGTTCATCTTGAATAATTTCCTCTGCCTGCGCTTTCAGCGTGTTCATCAGCCCCACCCAGCGCATAGGGTCACAGGCTTTCAGTTCCTCGGTGACACCCGCCGCCTCCATCATCCGGGGCAGCATGGCGTCCATCCGTTCCTGCTCCGCCCGGTCAATCTCCAACAGGTGCGGGTACAGCTTTTCGCTTAAAATCAGGCTACTACAAAGACCGGCCGATGTTCTTTCGAGTATCATTGCTTTTATATAAATAAGACAGTTCTGGGGATTTTTCAGATATTCTATCCTTGGAATAGGGTGGTCTTAAATTCAATGATAACCGCGCTTTTTTAATCATGTACGTTTCACTACCATCCTCCGAAGCTCCTTTCAACCAGCAATCATCCGGATACTTCGCTGCAAAGCCTCGTAACCGTTTCTGCAAGTTTGATTGAAGGTATACACATCATAGAATCCATCATCTTCATTAGTCAGAATAATCGTTTCTTTTTCACACTTTAACCTTCGCATATTCTATCCCCGCTTTCTTTCCATTTCCTGATCTAGGTACTTTGGTATCGGCTTTCATCGCTTGGCATAATCGGTAGAAAAATCATTCCCGTCCGTATCTTTTGCTTCCTGAAATGTAACTTTTACTTTGCTGTCATCCTGGATCGTAAGACCGGTATAATCACTCTTTACATCGAAATTGTCTCCAACCTTGATCTCATAATCCTTTGCAGTTACCACTTCATCTTCATCCAACTGATCCTTGATCTCCTCATAATACGGAATCTTTTTTACAGATCCGGCATCATCAGAAGCATAGGCAATAGCGGGAGAGAGTAAGTGGACTGATGGATCAAAAAATTCTACGGTTCCGGATAATGTATGGTACTGGCCAACTGACGGATCCTTCCAGGATTTTTGAAAATAAGTTGCCTGTATCTTCATCCCATATGCCAGGATCCTTAATTTCATATCCAGCTCATTTTTCTTTTCTTCGGATAAATCTCTTTTCGATTCGTAAATGATTTCCTGTTGCCGGATCGTTTCATCCAGTCCACGAAGTGCCGCAAATGGAGCAAACTGTTTTGCCCTGCGTCCTACATCCATGGGATGTCTCCTGGAAACCGGTCTTGATAAATATAAATACGGTTGATATGCACTTGCCAGCACTTTTTACACCTCCTCTAAGCACGGTGACCACCTATTTGTTCATTGCGTTCTCGATAAGTAGAACACTCTAGCAGGTTAGATCCACGCATGATCGCATTCTTTCCATAACGCTGCTTTACATTCAATACTGCTTCCTGTAAATGCCGTTCTTTATCGGTCTGTTTTGGATCATCAAACAGGCTGTACTGCACATAAGTTTCAGGAGCAACCCTGTTCGCACACACCTCGATTCTTCGAATTCCGGTATATCTGTCCGCAATCCTGAGATATAAATCTTCCACTGCATCTATGATCTTTTTGGAACTGTTACTTTCTCTTTCGAGTTTTACGGTTCCTTTGGATGCCTCATGCTCATACCTGTGGTCATATGCGATCCATAAGGTGAGAGAGCTTGTCACCAGTCCTTTTTCAAACAGATCCAGGGCCAGGTTGTCTGTCATTTCCCTTACGATTACAAGTGCTTCTTCAAAAGAATAATTTCGCATCAACACCTGACCATTTGAAAGGCTGTGTTCCTCCGAATGATAGTTCTTGATGTCACTCATCCGGCATGTTTCATAGCCCCATCTCATGGATCCGGCACCGGTTCTTGATGCCAAGAGACTTCATAGCCGGAGTGATTGCCAGGCAGATTGTTGACTTTGATCTGGTCGGATCTGCAACCACCAGGTTTGCTTTAAACGGATTCAGTCCACGTTCTACGCATTCTACAGAAGCATAAAAGGACTTTAGATCAATACAGATAATAGAAGTCTGATCCTGACTCACATTGTCACCTCCCATACGTCTTTCCTCTTTTTGTAACATGTATCCCATTTTGACTGTCAATGACTGTGCATCCTTCCTGTTTTCTTTAAAATATAGGAAATTCATTCCACATATTCATTGACAAAAGAGGAAATATTGTGTATCTTATAGGAAAGATATTTCCCTTATCTGTGATTCACATTATAGGAGAGATATTTCCCTTTGTCAAGAATAATTTTTATTTTTTAGGAGACACATTTCCCGTTTTGCCTTGAAGCGGCTAATGAAACTTATAAGACAAGGCTTAGAAAGAGGTATGTTTATGACATTCGGTGAAAAAGTAAGATCATTAAGAAAAGAAAAAAAGATGAGTCAGCAGGAACTGGCCAGCATGGTTGGTGTTTCATATAGGACCATTCGATCCTGGGAAGTAGAAGGACGTTTCCCAAAACAAAATGTTCTGTATCAGAAACTGGCAGATGCATTACAGTGTGATGTTTCGTATCTCATGAGTGAGAATGAAGCTTTTATCACAGAGGCATCCGAACAGTTTGGTAACCGTGGTGCCAGACAGGCTCAGCAGATTTTGGAACAGGCTGCAGCTATGTTTGCCGGTGGATCACTGACAGACGAAGATAAAATAGCTTTTATGGATGAGATCCAGAGCCTTTATCTGGATTCCAAAAGACGTGCAAAGAAATTTACACCGAAAAAATATCTGAAAAACCAAGAGGAAAAATAATAGAAGGCGGGATTATTGTACACCTAATCTGTTACCTTATAGTTACAAGGATATTTCTGCCCTTTTATTTTTTACTTTTGAGGTGATTTTATTTGAGAAACACTTACATATATACAGAAACAAAGAAATTAATCAAGAAATATGGAACCCGAGATCCATTTGAGATCATGGATCAAATGAACATTGTTGTCGGGGAAACTTCCAGATATAAGACACTGAAAGGATATTGTTTTATGAGCTGCAAGACGATCTATGTCATGATCAGCAGTTTCCTTTCAGAAGAAGAAAAGATGATCGTTGCCGCCCATGAATTAGGACATATCATCCTGCATCGTTCCCAGCTGAAAATGGCTCCGATGCAAGATGATACACTCTACAATATGACGGATAATACAGAATATCAGGCCAATCTGTTTGCTGCCGATCTTCTTATTGAAGATGAAGACATTGAAGAGATGGTTCAGAACGAGGACCTGGATTATTTCGGACTCTGCAGCTCTTTGAATGCAACTCCGGAACTCATGAGCTTTAAATTATACAGCCTGACAAAACGAGGCCAGGCTTATCATATGCCGATGGAGATTCAAAGCAATTTTCTGGCGAAATAATAAAGGATAAGCGTATTCTACAATAAGAAAACTATAGATTTTTCTCACTGAAAGGGGGATTATTTATGTCAAAACATCATATGGAAAAGGTCACTTGCCCTTCCTGTCATCATGAGGGAGAATTTGAAGTCTGGGACAGCATTAATACTGTACTGAATCCTGAAATGAAAGAGAAGGTACTTAATCAGTCTATTTTCCTTTATACCTGCCCTAACTGTGGGGAAACCTTTCGTTTAAACTATCCTACGCTCTATCACCAGATGGAAGATCTTATCATGATTTATCTGGTTCCTGAATCAGAAGTAGAGAAGACATATGAAATGTTTTATGGAGAAAATGCTTTGGCTGATTTTCGTACCGAAAAGTACTTAAACCGGATTGTGACATCAGCAAATCAGCTCATTGAAAAGATCCAGATCTTTGATGCAGGTAAAGATGACAGGGTAATGGAACTTGTTAAATTACTTGCGACAGATTCTATTCTCAAAAATAATCCTGATATAGAATTTGATGAACTGCGCTTTGCTGTAGACAACGATGGAACAAATATTCTTGTAATCATTAATAAGGGTGAGATCACTGGTGCAGTTGACATTGACAATATGTATGCATTTGCTTCTTCACACTGCGATGATTTCAAGAATCTCCGCGATGATGAGGATATTGTTATCAATCGGGAGTGGATTCTTACCAAACTTGCCGAAGCAGAAAACGAATAGTATATTTGGTGGCTACACCCCCAAGCCCCTGTGGAATCAATAACGCCGGTACTGGATACCTAAATCCCGCACCGGCGTTATTGATTAAATATTCTGTTTTTTAATCTTCAACACTCTCTACTGAAACTTCTTTTTTCTTCCTACTTTTACCAGAAATCATCTTGTGTCCTGTATAAATAGCCATAATCATGCAAAGCAAAGAACTTGCTGCAAAGTACTTATGGCCTTCTTTTGATTCCTTATAACCTGTATAAAAAGTTCCAAGCATTGTAATCAGTGCACCGATAGACCAATATTTATGTGCTTTCATTCAGATACCTCCTGCCGTTTTTCTTAATCATATACCTTTTAAAAGATATATACAAACTGGAAATTATATATGTCTTTGCAAATATACCATATCTATTAGCTGTACACCGTCCTCATAAATTGGGTGGTCATAATTATCGGTAAAGAAATTGGGAATCTTGTGAGAACGAACAAATCCACATTTTTCATAAAATGGTATCGTCAATGGACTGTCACCTGTTCCAACTTGCAAAACAGAATATTCATCCGCATATTTATTGGCAAGAAAATCAATTAATGCTTTGCCATAGCCCTTTTCCTGATTTTCCGGATTGACTGCGATATTCTTGATTTCAAGTATTCCATTACCTTCATCGGTGACAACACATTCAGCTTTTACATCATTGTCTTCAAGCACATACATAGTTCCTTTTTCAAGATAGCAATCAACCATGCTCTCCTGTTCATCAGCTAATAACAATAATGATATAAACTGCTTTTTATTTTTGTTAACTTCTCGAATTCTCATACAACTTGTTACTCCATCAATTGCCATCTAGTTTAATTCATCAAATTCCGATTTTTCAATCCGAATAATTTTAGTTTGCCGCTTCCCATTTTGCAATCGCCGAACGGGACACATTCATTTTTTCTGCAAGCATTTCTTGTGTAAACCCATTTGCACTTCGCAGTTGTTTTATTCTTTCTCCCATTGTCATATAATGCACCTACTTCCCCAGAATTTATTTTACCACGTATTCTTCTGTTCATCTGTCACCTGCATCGTATCCGTATTTACCAGATAAAAATCTACCAATTCGGTCTCGTAATTACCGTCTGGATATACTTTTTCTAACACCAGTTCTTCGCAAGAATTACCATCCGCATCCGTCTTCGCCCCGTTGTCATACAGACAATATTTTACATTTACCGTATTACCATCTTTTGTTTCCTGCGTTTCACTGACAACACCATAGATTTCTCCTTTTGCATTCGCAGTGTAACTGAATGCCATATTTTGAAGTGCATTATTCTCCTGAAGATAATTATAGACCGCCAGCATCGCATTCTGAATCGTCAGACCATCATGCTGTCCTTCTGCCTCATAATCTTCTACCACATCTCCGTTCTGAGTATCTTCTGTCACTGGGGAATCCTCTGTATCCGCATCCGATGATTCTTCGTTATCTTCTTCAGCATCCATTATATCCGAAGAATCCGAAGACCACCACAGACCATCCATACTCTGCATAATAAATAGATTATTGGTTCGATATCTCCGCTCGCCGCCATAATCCTCCTGCACGGTTATATACGTATATTTGCTGTCATGACCAGTCACCGTCTCCGCTCCATCCATTCCGAACACTACACTCAGACCACTCATTCCAATAATCAAAAGTGTAAATATCGCAGCAGCTCCAAAAATGATTATTAATGCCACTCTGTTTTTACCAGGCTGTATGGATAATGCCTGGCAATTGTGTCTGTACAAGCTTACGATTCCACAGATTAAAAGAATCGCCAGACTGATTGTAATAACAGCAATCGATATTTCTGCGAAACGATATCTCACTTCATATCCCATATCACGGTTTATACCATACCACAATCCGTAAAAGAAGGTACTATATGCAAGAATCAAAGTAATGACACTGATCCGTACCGGATGCTCTTTCTTATCCGGCACTACCTTTTTCAGTGCTTCTACCATCTGCACTGTATCTCTCTGCTCTATCCATTCAGCAAGCTCAGCTTCTGGCGGATATACACATTTAGTATCCGGAATCCCTGCATAACGCATCTGGCTCTCTTGAAGCCCTTCTGTATCTCCTGCCACTACTGCTGTAACCACTTTCAGGTAATAATACACCTTCAACTGTGCCGGATTAAATTTATCTATACAAATATCTTCCAGTTCCTGTGTAGCCCGTTCATAATTGTCAAGAAGTATACTCATCCTTGCCATAACCAAAAGCATCTGATTCGCCACAGCAGGGTAACGTTGATATTGTTTCTCATATAAATACTGTGCATACTCATGTCGTTCTTCCGGTGTTAACCGGTAGGACTTCTTTCTACTCTGTGCTAGCATCGCGATTCGCATACCATAAGCCACTTCTAAAATCGCAATCAGCTGGCAGATAAATGCACCAAATCCCCAGATATCTGTTGTACGATCCACATAGGTTACCAACACAATGCCTAGCATTGCCGGAATCACGATCAACCATTTTGCCCAATCTGATTTTCTCACACTAACACCCTCCTGAATAGTTTTTCTGAATATAGTATATTACCGCACACACCAATCAACCATATACGCATTTTCAATTAATATCATACTGATCCGCTTGTCATCCCTCAAAACTTGAAGTTGTATCATCACTTATCTTTTTTTGAAAAAATAAGACTGCCAGATATACCAAAAGATATACCCAGACATATTCCAATTCCAGCCATGCTGTTTAATGAGTTTATGAAAACAACGCTCCAAAGTATTGTTGCGATTATTCCGATAGTGACTCCTATAATTATCTTTTTGCTTTTCATAAGCTTTGTCCTTTAACTTCCGATTTGCACTTCAAATCGTTTTCTTCATTCTATCACAGCATCATACTATTCCGCCATCAATTTTTCGAACCAGGTATCCATGACAATAATAAACTGGCTTGCCCCTTTCCATTCTTGCAACATTTCATCCAGAGTTTTGTGTTTCTCATATTTCTGCACATACACCCAGGTGGCTATACCACTGGCCTCAGAGATAATTCCCGTTATGATCTTACGCATGATATCCTCAAATTCTGCGATTTCCTCTTCAGGAACAATGTCATAAAGGTCGGGAATCTGAAAATTTTCTTTTCCACAATTCTCATGTACATCAATTAAATCTGCCTTAACTCTCGTTCTGGATTCCTCAGGTAATTTCAAATATTGCCAGATCATTGAAACCACTTCGGATGGTGTGTCTTTTTTGATCGGTGGTAATTGTATAAAATCATTTTTTTCGCTCATTTTCATATCCTCCTCACGATATAATAAAATCAATAATACGTTCTCTTGTCATGTCCAGTACAGTATCTACGAACACTCCTGCAAACAGGATCAGATACAGAATTACACTCAGCGAAAACAGAAATGCAACCTGTACCCAGTCATGGTAACAGTATGCAGTCGCTATAATCAACAAAGTGAATATAAACCCAAGGATTCCTCTGACAACCGCATAAGTCTGTACTGTCATCTTCACTGCCAGGCCGATCACAAAAAGGATCAGCCATACCGGCAGTAATAATATCTTCCCAGCAAGTTTTAAAATAAACATGTGCACCTCCTATCTTACCAGTCCTGGCATATCATGGTTCACCTCTGCCTGATAATACCCGTTCATTGTAGACGGTGCATTAAACAGGGCTGCTAATAAATATTTCTTGATGTTCTTCACTTTTGTGGTGTTACCACGCATACAGTGTAAGACATACTCGATATGTGAATAGGTCAGCATCAGAAATTTTTTCTTTACCAGTGATGCCGGATACCAGTTGCTGGCAATCAAGATCTTGTCATTTTTACACATCACAGTTTCTACGATCAGGTTCACGATTTCATCTACCTGTCGCATATCGTCATGATGGGTTACTTCCAGTGATTCATAATCAATGGTCTCTTTGACAAGGTTTTCATAAGCCTGATAATCCTCAGAGCGATTATCGCTATCAAATCTTTTCTCATCCACAGATATGATATGATTAGATTTATTATCATTCATTTCAGTATCACTAAGATTAGTATTATTAGAGTTTGAAATGTAAACTTCTTGAAGTTTGTTTTCGGGACTTCTAGAAGTTTGATTTTGGGACTTCATGAAGTTTGAATTGTAAACTTCTGTAGGTTCCTCATTTTCCACAGAAGTTTGTTTTTTAAACTTCTTTAATTCCTCTCCAAATTTTTTCTCATCTGTTTTCTCCGGCATAAAGGTCTTCACGTAGATGACGTTCACCTTTCCAAATCCCTGTCTGCGTTTCTCAATCAGACCAATCCCTGTTTCGTCATCCAGTTCTCTCATGGATTTGATGGCTTTATTTCTTCCACAGTTCAGTAATTCCATAATATCTTCGATAGAAAAGTAGATATATGCCCTGTTCTGCTCATCAAACCACTGATTTTTGATAGACAGTGACATACGATCCAGCATCAATCCATATAAAATTTTAGCATCACTGGATAAATCCTTGAAGTAGCTGTCTGTAAATAATGCTTTTGGTATACGGTAGAAGCTGAACTGGTCAGCTTCTGTTCCGTAAAAATAATTAAATGTCATTTTTTTCTCCATATGTGCCTCCTTTCGTTCTCTGTACAGAAGTCCTCTTTTTAAACTTCTTTGACTTCTCTTTTTCATTTTTTTCTATCTTTAACAGTTCTGTTCCTGCATCCATTTTTCTAATAATGATTCAATCACCTGTTCCATATCTTTGGCTGTATAATCATCTGGAAAATACTTGGTCAGTTTCTTTTCTGAGAAAGAGAGAGACCGGGATACCTTCTTTGCCATCACACAATTATTGAAAATCGATAACATCTGGATCTGATTGACTGGACCATCATTCAGCTGATTTCTGAGTGCTGCAATCTGTTTTGGTTTGATAAATCTAGTATCTCTGATATATTCGTAGATCCATTCCTGTACTTTCTTATCGATGTAGGAAATATCTACGGCAACTGTAAACTGGAGCTTCTTGTTATCTACCAAATCAAGCAATTCCGGTATCAATTCTGTCAGGCGGATATAACGCTGAATCTGCTTATAACTTTCACCTGTGCCATCTGCAATTGCTTCCGTTGTTCTCTTGAACTTTGGGACATTTTGTCCCAAAGTCAAGTCTGTCCGAGAACCTTGATGTTTCATGGCCTCTTGTTTCATTTTGTAAGCAAATGCTTTCTCACTCGGTAACAGTTCCTCTCGCTGAATGTTAGCGTCCACCATCGCTACAATGGCATCATCATCCGATAATTCTCTTACAATCGCCGGAATAGTCGTAAGTCCTGCCAGCTGTGCTGCATGCATTCGTCTGTGTCCGGATACCATTTCATATTCTTCATTTTCATCCATGCGAAGCAGTACCGGTGTCAGTACTCCATTGATCTTTACACTTTCTACCAGATCCTGCATCTTTTCATCATCCAGCACCTTGAACGGATGATTCTTAAACGGATGGATCTTACTGATCTCTATCTCCATTGCAGATTCTTCATTTACCACACCAAGCAGTTCATCAATACTTGCCAGTTTAATCTTTTCGCCACTTCTATTTTTCATTATTCAAAACCTCCTGTGTCAATTTCATATATGCCTCGGCAACTTTTCCTTTCGGACAGTGCATGTAGATACTTTTTCCCTCTGCACTGGTCTCAGCTGCTTTTACGGACATTGGGATCACATTTTCAAATACTTCAATCTGGCTTCCGTAGGTTGTATGTACTCTCGATGCAATATCTCTTGCGTAATTGGTTCTGAAATCTACCATAGTCAGGAGAATGCCCTCAATCGCCAGTTTGCGGTTCAGCCTTTTCTTTACTGTAAGAATGGTCTTGATCAGCTGCTGAAGTCCTTTAACCGGCAGATATGCAGCCTGCACAGGTATCAGTACGGAATCGGAAGAGACCAGTGCATTGATTGTCATCATACCAAGGCTCGGCATACAGTCGATCAGGATATAATCGTATCGGCATCTTATCGCATCGATATATTCCTTCATGATCATTTCTCTGCTCATAACATTTCCCATCGTTACTTCCAGTGCGGAAAGTTCAATATTTGCCGGAAGAAGATCCACATTTTCCTGATGATGTAAGATTCCATCTTTCAGAGAGATTTCTTCTTCGTTGATGACATCCATCATGATCGTTGCCAGTGTGATACGGAGATCATCCGGTTCCTCATACCCAAGACTTGCGGTTAAACTTCCCTGTGGATCCGCGTCGATCAGCAACACTTTCTTACCTTCTCTTGCCAGTCCAATGCCTACATTTACGGTTGTGGTGGTCTTTCCAACACCGCCTTTCTGGTTTACTACGGATATAACTTTACACATGATTTCTTCCTCCTTTAACTTTCCCATGATTCTTTTTTCCATAATTTCAGCAGTGCCAGTATTTCCCGTTTCATCATTGCCGGTGTATAGGAATTTGGAAAATACTTGTGTAACTGCTCGTTTGTGAAAGCCACTCTTGTGATTTCACCCTTTTTCACTTCACACATGATTTCTTCCATCTTTTCCAGTGACAACTGCTTTTCTTTACTCAGTTGCCGGATCCTCTGGGCCTGTGAGAGTGATGGGATTGCCTGTGCATACTCCATTGCTACAAGCAGTTCCTTTTGTTCTGTTTCATTTAATGCAGCTATCTCTACAGCCGGACAAAAAGAAATGATCTCATCATCCAGTTTCTGCAGCATTTCCGGTATCAGTTTGGTCAGTGAGATATAACGCTGCACTTGTTTTGGGCTATCACCACAATCCTCGCTGATGATCTCTATCGCCCGCTTTCTTGGTGTTTTGTGGTCAACTTGGCTCTTTTTTCGACCACTTTTTCTTTTTAGTACGTCATTCTTCAGTTTGTAAGCAAAAGCTTTTTCACTGTAGCTAATCCGTTCTCTGTGAAGATTGGAATCCACCATGCTTAAAATGGAATCATCTTCACTTAATACGCGGATAATCACCGGTACTTTACGGTATCCAAGTTTCTCCGCAGCATGTTTTCTTCTGTGGCCGGATATAATCTCATAGTAGCCATCCGGTACCGGTCTGACGATCAGCGGATTTAAGATGCCATACTTTTCAATGCTTTCCTGCAGAAGAAACATTTCCTTATCATCTTTTACCTGAAACGGATGCTCCTTGAATGGACGAAGACGCTCAATCTCAATTTCTATGATTCTTTCTTCGTTTTCTCCTGATTGTCTGTTTGGCTCAGTCATCTTGACTCCTTTCCTCCAGGATTCAGGACACTAAAAAATGCCTGCCTGGAACTTTTATAGATAGTAAAGTTCCAAACAGACATTGCTGTTTGACCATTAGCTGTAGCTAATAGAATTGAATACTGTTTCAGCTAATTTATGTTTGCAGGTTTGGGACAGATTGTTTCTTTTCCCGCCTTTTCTCTGATTTACATCCCAAAATAAGGGGTGACAACAGAGCGGAACCCAAATGTTAGCTGGACTTCCTAAAACCCATGTTTGCAAACCGGTGATTTTGATTAGCTGTCAGCTAACAAAAATCGGATTGCGTTAGCTGGAAATTGATCATTTTGAATGGAATTTCATGTCACGAACGTGATTAGAAAATAACAAAAGCGTTCGTTGTCAGCTAATCCAGCTAACATTTTCGAACGCTTTGAAGCCCGTCGCCAAGAGGATTTGAACCTCCGACCCCTCGCTTAGGAGGCGAGTGCTCTATCCAGCTGAGCTATGACGACACATGCCGCAAACCCTTGATTTTACTGGGTTTCTGGGATTTTTCCCTTCGGCCATATATAAGATTATCAACTCTTTTTCGAGTTGTCAATCTACAGATTTTTTTGATTTGGTAACATTAGAACGTTCCCCAATTTTGGGAATGCTTTGTTGTCACCTTTGGCATTTTTCAGAATAGATTCGAACTGAAAGTTGTTTTTCATTTTTTCCCTTTGGGGAATGCCTCGGCTTTCTCTTAGGAGAGCCCCGTTATATCCATTTAACTAAGGAGACAAATGCATGGCTCCTTATTCAGAAGCCATGTTTTATCTTACCATTTTTCTTCAAAATGCACAAGTCCCTGGAGCCAGATTATTCCGCGGAATCGTCTTCCCCTCTCTGGTACTCCCAACAGATCCTGCTCATTGATGCAGACATCCAAAACGATGCTGTTTGACTCAATGGTCATCACATAAATCTTTTCTCCGGTCTTATTATTCTCCCGAAGTTCCACATCAAGAATATCTCCCATGATGTTGTAATGATCGCATTCCACACCACATGGCATAAAGTGGGTCGTTACGATGGAAAATACATCCTCATCTGCAATTCTTCTGGAAATCATGGAATAGGTATCCATATCTTCCAGTGTCAGATTTTCGATAGCATCTTCATCCCCATCCCGGGCTGCCTGAATCATCTTGGATCGTTCCTGACTGGATTTAATCTCCGACACAACCGGTGTTTTCTGATAAACAGGCATAAGAATCTTTCCTTCGACTGATAATCCTGACAATATCACAGAAGCAGAAAAAGAATCTGATCTTCCATATCTTTGCTTATTTAAATACTCTGACACATTCTGCAGATAAAATATCAGTGTTACTCCAAGATTCATATCATCGCAAACGCCGCAGTAAGCTTCTTTTTCAGCGAGTCTTTCGAAATTCATATCTTCATAGAATCGTTCCGCTTTTCCTGAAAAATACGGGATGCAATAATCCATATGATATTGATCCTGCTCATCATAGACACCTCTGGTCAAAAGTCCCATCTGGTCAGCAAATGCTTTCTTGCGTTCAGCAAATTCTTCTCCATCTGCAGTTACCGTTGTTTCTTCGGACTGATAGAATTCTGCAGCAAACTGAGCCAGAGTGTCATACTCTTCTCTTTTGTGAACCTTGCTGAAACCAACTGCCCTTAGATACCGATGCAAGAGATACCTCCTATCTGATCTCTGTCATTCCGCCCATGTACGGACGCAGTACTTCCGGAATACGGACACTTCCATCTGCCTGAAGGTTATTCTCCAGAAATGCGATGAGCATACGAGGTGGAGCAACAACCGTGTTGTTTAATGTGTGAGCAAAATATTTTCCATCCTCACCGTCTACACGGATCTTCAGTCTTCTTGCCTGAGCATCACCCAGATTTGAACAGCTTCCTACTTCAAAGTATTTTTTCTGTCTCGGAGACCATGCCTCTACGTCTACAGATTTTACTTTCAGATCTGCCAGATCACCGGAGCAACACTCCAGAGTACGAACCGGAATATCCATAGAACGGAACAGATCTACGGTATTCTGCCACAGCTTGTCAAACCACATCTTGCTGTCTTCCGGTTTGCAGACTACGATCATTTCCTGTTTCTCAAACTGATGAATTCTGTATACACCTCTCTCCTCGATTCCGTGTGCACCCTTCTCTTTACGGAAACATGGAGAATAACTGGTTAATGTATAAGGAAGTTTCTCTTCCGGAATGATCTGGTCAATAAATTTACCAATCATAGAATGCTCACTGGTACCAATAAGGTAAAGATCCTCGCCCTCAATCTTGTACATCATAGCATCCATCTCTGCGAAACTCATAACACCGGTTACGACATTGCTGCGGATCATGAAAGGCGGTACACAGTAAGTAAATCCACGGTTAATCATGAAATCTCTTGCATAGGAGATAACTGCGGAATGAAGTCTTGCAATATCTCCCATCAGATAATAGAATCCATTTCCTGCTACTCTTCTGGCACTGTCAAGATCAATACCATTGAAACGCTCCATAATTTCAGTATGATACGGAATCTCGAAATCCGGAACTACCGGCTCTCCGTATCTCTGTACCTCTACGTTCTCCGTATCATTCTTTCCAATCGGAACGCTCGGATCAATGATGTTCGGAATGGTCATCATGATCTTGGTTACTTTCTCATCCAGTTCTTTTTCTTTTACAGACAATTCTTCCAGTTTTTTGGCATCAGCTGCAACCTGTTTTTTCACCTCTTCTGCCTCTTCCTTCTTACCCTGTGCCATCAAAGCACCGATCTGTTTGGAAATCTTATTTTTCTCACTTCTTAATTGGTCTGCTTCCTGCTGTGCAGCTCTTCTCTCTGCATCCAGTGCGATGACTTCATCTACCAGCGGAAGTTTCTGATCCTGGAATTTATTTTTGATATTCTGTTTTACAATATCGGGATTTTCTCTGACAAATTTTAAATCTAACATAACATCCTCCTGTGTTCTCATTGAACCTATCCTATTTATATTATCTGCTATTCATCAAGAATGCAAGGTCTTATTACTCGAATTTTTCCTTATTTACTGCGATTTTTAAAGCTTCCTGCTCTTCCTCTGACATTTCGATGCTGCATTTGCCGCCCACGATCGTTTTTACATAAGAGTAGCAGCCTTCACGACTGTACATGGAATTAATCATCACACCATTATTTTCCTTATCTAACAGTGCCAGCGCGTAGCTTAATTTTCCGCTCATTTCACGAAATGCATCATACTTTACCAATCCGGTTTTCTGATAGACATGCTGCAGGTTTTCAAAAATAGACTCAATCTGTCTGTCTTTTTCTTCATTGGATTTTTCCAACGCCTCGATTCTCTCAAACTGTGCCAGTACTGTCTCTTCCATGGATTCCATATCTTTTCCCCGCATAAAACGGTCATAAGTTTGGTACAGTTTTTTAAACTTTCCCATCAGTTTAATCTGCATAATCATTAAAATAAAGATCATCAGTAAAAGTACTGCCAAAATTCCTACTTTTACATAGAATGGATCGATTCCATTGGATGTCAGAAAGATTGAAATCATACTATTCATTTCATTTTCTCCTTCGTTATGTTATCTAAATATTAAGTTTTATTCACTTATGTTATCTTATTTCATTAAAATTTCCATCAAACGTTCCAGTTCATCCATGGAATAATATTCGATCTCAATCTTACCCTTTTGATCATTTTTCCGGTTTATGGAAACTTTTGTACCCAGTGCAGCCTTCATCTTTTCTTCCAGATCCTGAAAAACAGCTGCCTGCTGTGTATTTTCTTCTTTCTTTGCAGTCTTTTCTTTTCCAAGATTCTTTACCAACTTCTCTACATCACGCACGCTGAGCTTTTCATTGTAGACTTTTGTTGCCATCTGGAACTGTAACTCTCCATCTTCAATGGCAAGAAGTGCTCTCGCATGTCCGGTGGAAATCATCCCTTCGATAACCATCTGCTGTACCCGCTCATCCAGCTTGAGCAGACGCATAGAGTTAGTCACGGCAGTTCTACTCTTCGAAACCCGTTCTGCCACTTCTTCCTGCTTGAGATTAAATTCCGTGAGCAGACGTTTGTAAGCAGCTGCCTCTTCAATAGGATTCAAGTTTTCTCTCTGAATATTTTCAATCAAAGAAATTTCTACAATTTCCTGATCACTCATTTCACGGATTACAACCGGGACTTCTTTTAATCCTGCTAACTTTGCAGCACGCCATCTTCTCTCACCGGCAATGATCTCATAGTAATCATCCCGTTTCTGAACAATCAGCGGCTGCAGAATGCCGAACTGCTTAATGGACTCTGCCAATTCCTGCAGTGCTTCCTCATCAAAATTTTTACGAGGCTGCTCCCGATTCGGTTCTACCTGATTGATCTTCAACTTGATCTCAATGGGTTTCTCCACAACCTTTTCCACTACTTTCTCAACAACTTTTACTTTTTTTTCTTTTTCTGATACTTTTCCGGTATCCGGAATCAAACTGTCCAGTCCTTTTCCAAGTCCACCACGCTTTACTGCCATTCTTCTTCTCCTTTATGAAGCACTTCCTGTGCCAGCATCCGATAACTCTCCGCACCTGCTGATCTGGTATCATACAAATTAATGGGCAGGCCATGGCTTGGTGCTTCTGCCAGTCGTACATTTCTCGGAATAATCGTTTTATAAATATTCTGATGTAAATATCCTTTTACATTTTCTACAACTTGAAGAGATAGATTGGTTCTGGCATCATACATGGTAAATACCACGCCTTCTATCTCCAGTTTTGGATTCAATCGTTCTTGTACCAGTTCTATTGTATGAATCAGTTGGCTTAATCCTTCCAATGCATAATATTCACACTGAATTGGCACTAACACGGTATCTGCCGCAGTTAATGCATTGACTGTCAGCATATTTAAGGAAGGAGGACAGTCAATAATGATAAAATCATATTTTTTTCTTACCTTATTTAATGCTTTCTTTAAAATATATTCCTTTTCTTCTATTCCAATCAGCTCAATCTCTGCCCCGGCAAGATTTACATTGGAAGCAATTAATGACTGATTTTCTATTTCAGTTTCTACAATACAGTCTTTAATACCGCATTCTCCAAGTAATAGATCATAGACATTATTTTCTACGGCATTTTTATCTACGCCGAGTCCACTTGTAGTATTTCCCTGGGGATCAATATCGACAGTCAGCACTTTCTGACCAAGTTCTGACAGACAGGCTGATAAATTAATGGATGTTGTAGTCTTTCCTACGCCACCCTTCTGATTTGCAATCGCAATTATTCGTCCCACTTTGTTCTCCTTTATACTTTTTCTTCAAATTATTTTTATTATAGCACAACAACGTTTCACGTGAAACATGATATTAAGTTTTTTATTGTAAAACATTGAGGATATGAACAAAAGTGATAATATGTGAAAGGGATGTAAGCGGTTCCGCTCACATATCGTCACTTTTGTATTTGCGTTTCAATGTTTCACGTGAAACACAACTTTAGAGTTGCCGAATTAGACGATATGAGATAAAATATACCTATATAGAAAGGAGCGAATACCTTGAAAAACAAAAAGCTTACAATATTTCTTACTCTGTCTGCTTTACTCAGCAGTTCCCTTGGAACTCTTTTTGCAATAAATAAAATCATTGAAAAGCTTGCTACCAGCAAAGAACTCCTGGATCATCGAAAAAAAGAAACTTACCATTGGAGATTCGGTGATATTAGCTATAGTGTATCCGGTGAGGGAAAGCCCTTACTTTTAATTCATGACCTGACACCCGGAAGTTCTTCCATTGAATGGGCTTACCTGGTACCGGAATTATCAAAAACCAATACCGTTTATCTGATTGATCTTCCAGGATGCGGTTTATCGGAACATCCTTCCATCATCTATACCAGTTACATGTACACCCAGTTGGTCAACGACTTTATCCATGATATCATTAAAAAGAGAGCTTTTGTCATTGCCACCGGAAATTCAGCTGCATTTGTTATAGAAGCATGTGGCATCAATGAAAATGCCTTTGAAGATCTGATTCTGATTAATCCAGAGAGTATCCGAACTTTCCGCAAGGCTCCATCCAAACGAACCAAATCCGCAGTCTTCATTTTGAAGCTAAAAATCATTGGAACTTTTATTTACAACATGCTGACTACCAGAAAACTCATAGAAAAGACCTTCGAAGATGATTATTTTTATGATAAAGACAAATTTTCCGATGTTCTGGTAGATTATTACTACGAATCCGCACATTTAGGAGGGCTTTCCGCGAAAAATCTCCACATTAGTCAGGTCGGGCGATATATAAATGCTAATATTATCCGTTCTTTAAAATCCATCAATAAGAATATTCACATTCTCTGCAGTGCGGAACTTCCGGACATGCATAAGAAAATGAAAGAATATCAGTATTATAACCCGGCAATTGAAGTCGAATACCTGGATTATGTGAAACGACTTCCTCAATTGGAAACTCCAGACGAAGTTTTGAAATATTTGCAACTCTATCTTTCTCCAGAAGAGTAAAAAAATGCCCCGCTTCTAATGAAGCGGGGTTTTTGTCGGCATTCCTGCCTTTCTCGGATACTTTTTCGGGCATCCACCAACTTTTTTGATTCGTACCAACGAGCGATGGATATCTGACCCAGGCAAATCAAAGTTTTCACAGCTTTCTACCTTTCCTCCCAGTAAAAAGACCGCACCTTTTGCATCCTGCAGTTCTTCTTCGATCTCTCCTGACTTATAGGGAATAAATTCACCTCCAATTTTCACATAGGGGAGACAATATTCCGATAAAGTTGCCAGATTTGCCACTGCTCTGGAAACACAGAGATCATAAACCTCTCGTTTCAGTCCTGGTTTTGCAAAATCTTCTGCCCTTCCATGAATTGTTTCGATATTTTCCAGTCCTGTCTGGCGAATGACCTCATTTAAGAAGTCAATTCGTTTATTTAGGGAATCCAACAACGTTACCTGGATATTGGGAAACACTATTTTCAATGGGAGTCCCGGAAAACCTGCTCCGGTACCCACATCAATGAGGTTATCCACCTCATTCATATTTTTTACCTTCACAATCGACAGACTATCCACAAAATGTTTCTGAACAACCTCTTCAAACTCGGTAATTCCAGTCAAATTCATAAAAGAATTCCACTCTACCAGAAGTTCATAGTATCGATACAGCTGTTCCGCCATCTGATCTGTCAATGTGATATCCAGATGTGCCATTTTCTGTTTGATATAGGCTAATTTTTCTTCCATAGTTATGATTCCTTCTGATGATTTCCTCTATGTTGTTCCAGATAGACAAGAAGTACGGAAATGTCTGCCGGAGATACTCCGGATATTCTGGATGCTTGTCCAACGGATATTGGTTTACATAAATTCAATTTTTGTACTGCTTCTATTCGAAGGCTCTTAATTTCTGCATAATTAATATCTTCCGGCAGTTTTTTGCTTTCCAATTTTTTAAACTGTTCTACCTGTTTCAACTGACGTTTGATATATCCGTCATATTTAATATCAATTTCTACCTGCTCACAAACATCTTGCGGCAGATTCGGCCATTCCGGATCAATTTCCTGCAGATATTCATATTTCATTTCCGGACGTCTTAAAATCTCCGCCAGTGAAGCAGCCGTTTTCAGCGTAGTACTCTCATGCTTCTCCAGAAATGCCTGGACTTCCTTGGAGCCACCCACCATGGTACATTCCAGTCTTTCTTTTTCCTGCTCAATCATACTGATTTTTGTGAGCAGTTTCTGATAACGCTGCTCATCAATCAATCCCACCTCATGTCCAAGAGGTGTCAGTCTCTGATCTGCGTTATCCTGTCTGAGCAGCAATCGATATTCAGAGCGAGAAGTCATCATTCGATAAGGTTCATGATTTTCCTTCGTTACCAGATCATCAATAAGCACGCCAATATAACCCTGGGAACGATCAATGACAATCTGCTCACGCCCCAGTACTTCCAACGCTGCATTGATTCCGGCTACCAGGCCCTGACTGGCTGCTTCCTCATATCCGGAACTTCCATTAAACTGTCCTCCGCTGAACAATCCATGAATGTTTTTAAACTCCAAAGTCGGATAAAGCTGCCTTGGGTTAATACAATCATACTCTATCGCATAAGCATTTTTCACAATTTTTGCATGCTCAAGTCCGGCAACTGAATGATACATTTCGTGCTGCACATCTTCAGGAAGAGAACTGGACATACCGCCCACATACATTTCATTCGTATAAAGACCTTCTGGCTCTATAAAGACCTGATGTCGGTTCTTATCTGCAAACCGAACCACTTTATCCTCAATAGAAGGGCAATATCTCGGACCAGTTCCTTCAATCATACCGGAATACAATGGAGACCGGTCCAGATTATTTCGGATAATCTCATGAGTCTTTTCATTTGTATAAGTCAACCAACAGGATGCCTGCTCAATCTGTACGGATTCCGGATCCGTTGTAAAGGAAAAGGGCACCACTCTCTTGTCACCAAACTGCTCTTCCATCTTACTGTAATCAATGGAGCGGCTATCGATTCTCGCTGGTGTTCCGGTTTTAAAGCGATACATCTCAATTCCCAGCTTTTTCAGAGAGTCTGTCAGGTAATTTGCTGCCTGAAGACCATTTGGTCCCGTATAAGTGCTTACATCACCATAAATACAACGTGCTTTTAAGTATGTTCCAGTACACAAAACTGCCGCTCTCGCATGATAAATAGCACCAGAATATAGTCTGACACCCGTGACAGCTCCATTCTCGACCATTATTTCCGTCACTTCTCCCTGCACAATCTGGAGATGATCGGTATTTTCCAGCACCTGACGCATGGCGCGGCTGTATTCTGCCTTATCAGCCTGGGCGCGAAGGGAATGAACAGCTGGTCCTTTTGATACATTCAGCATTTTTGACTGAATAAAGGTTTTATCAATCACTTTACCCATCTCTCCACCCAGAGCATCCAATTCCCGCACCAGATGTCCCTTGGAGCTACCTCCAATATTTGGATTACAGGGCATCAGTGCAATACTGTCCACACTGACCGTAAAGATAACGGTCTCTAATCCGAGTCTTGCGCAGGCCAGAGCTGCCTCACATCCGGCATGTCCGGCACCTACTACTACTACATCTACATTTTCTTCCAAAAAGGGCATCTTGGTTCCTCCCTATTTACCCATACAAAATTTACTGAAAATCTCATTGACCAGATCTTCCCCTGCCGATTCACCGATAATAGATCCAAGTGTTTCGTAAGCATCCATCAAATCAATGGAGAAAAAGTCTTCCGGCATACCAAGCTCCAGACTTTCCTTAACCTTCTCCAAACTTTCCTTCGCATTTCTCATAGCAGTCTGATGACGGATGTTCGTCAGATACACCTGGTCATTAAAGGAAATATTACCGGACAAAAACATGGATTCAATCAAATCAGATAATTCATCCATTCCGGTCTCCTCTCTTGCTGAAATGCATACCGAAGGTTTGGAAAGTTTTTTCTGAATTTCTTCCGGACCGGTTACCGTAGGAAGATCTGTCTTGTTCAATAAGACAATGACATTTTCATCCTGCAAAAAGGAGATAATCTCCTCATCATTTTCATCCAAAAGTGCAGAACTGTCAACTACATACAGAATTAAATCCGCATCCTGTACTGCTTCTTTTGCCCGTTCCACTCCAATCTTTTCCACCGGGTCGTCTGTTTTCCGAATACCGGCCGTATCCACAATATGAAGACTCAACCCTTTTAACTGAATCTGCTCTTCCAGAATATCTCTGGTAGTTCCCGCCATATCCGTTACAATGGCCCGATTACTTCCCACCAGTACATTCATCAAAGAAGATTTACCCGCATTTGGCTTTCCGATAATCACTGTACGGATTCCTTCTTTTAAAATTCTTCCGTTTTGGGCAGAAATCAACAGCTGGTCTGCATTTTTCAGAAGGTTATCCACCTTATCCCCAAGCTTTTGTGTGTATCCATCAAGACTAATATGTTCCGGATCGTCCAATGCAGATTCAATAAATGCAATTTCATAGAGAATTTCTTCCCGCATTTCTTTAATCTTCCGCTGAAGAGATCCTTTCAGCTGACGGACAGAGCTTTTCAATGCATAGTTGTTTTTTGCGTCGATCACATCCATCACTGCTTCCGCCTGGGACAGATCAATTCGTCCATTTAAAAACGCGCGTTTTGTAAATTCTCCTGGTTCTGCAGGTCTTGCTCCACAGCGGATGGCCAGTTCCAACACCTTTTTCATTACAAATACGCCGCCATGACAGTCAATTTCCACTGTATCTTCCGCCGTATAGCTGTGAGGACCTTTCATCAGCAGTACGATCACTTCATCAATGGTCTCTTCTCCATCCACAATCGTTCCATAATGAATGGTATAGGACGGCTGCTCTGACAATACTTTTCCTTTTTTATACGGACGAAACATTTTCTCTCCAATAGAAAATGCATCTTCCCCGCTGATTCGGATTACACCAATTCCCGCTCCGGTCATCGGTGTCGCAATTGCCGCAATTGTATCACTTTTATACATGCCATTCACCAAAAAGAGGACGCTTATTCGCGTCCTCCACCCCTTTTGTCTTTGTTTCGATTGTAATTACCGCTGCGTCTTCCCGGTCCATTGTTGTAACGACGATACCGGTTATTTTCTCTCGGCTGAACTCCCTCTTTCAGAGATACCACTACTTTACGGAACGGTTCTTCTCCTTCACTGTGCGTTTCCACATAACGGTCATTCTGCAGTGCGGAGTGAATCACTCTTCTCTCATAGGGATTCATTGGTTCCAATGTTACCGGTTTTCCGGTTCTGCGTACTTTAGAAGCAATATTCTTTGCAAGATTTTCCAGAGTATCTTTTCTTCTCTGTCGATAATTTTCCGTATCTACTTTTACACGGATATAATCATCTTCCCCTTTATTAACGACCAGGCTTACCAGATACTGAAGAGAATCCAGTGTCTGACCTCTCTTGCCAATCAATACCCCCATATCATCACCGGCAAGATCAATATCAAGTGTTCTCTCTTCTTTATTCTCTTCCATGCTCACGGTTGCTTTCAGATCCATCGCCTCTAATACATCCATCAGGAATTTTTCTGCACATTCTGCAGTTTCCATCACTTTGCGTGCACGGATTCTGGCTGGTTTGCTGCCGATACCAAGGAAACCATTACTTCCTTTTTCCAGAACTTCATATTCCATTCTGTCAGAAGTTGTCTCCAGCTTAATGGCAGCTTCCATGACAGCATCTTCTACTGTTTTCCCCGTAAACTCTCTGTATTCCATCCCCGGTTCCTCCTCCTTATTTTTTGGTCTTTTCGTTAAACTTGCGAACCATGTCTGCTTTGGATGCAAGACTTCCCGGTTTTTCTGCGTTCTTATAATAGTTTGTAGCTGCCTCCATGGCTGCTTTCTTCTCTTCTTCCGTCATTTTCTTAATTCTGCTTTGAGAATCAACGGTACGGGTATCTGCTTTTGCAATATTTGTAATATTCTGAGCAGGAAGACCTTTCTTCTCGCGAAGACGGTTATTTTTCTCTACATTTGCCTTCATAATAGCATCAATATCCAGCTTGTCCAGATGCTTATTAATCAGAAACTGCTGAATTCCTCTTACCACTGCACCCATGATCCAGTAAAGTCCCATACCTGCAGGAAGTGATAAACAGAACCATGCAGACATCAACGGCATCATCATGTTCATGGACTTCATAGTTGCATTCATGGAATCATTCTCGTTTCCTGAAGACGGCTGCGGCATCATACGAACGTTGAGCCACTGAGTCAGCGCTGCCAGAACCGGAACCAGAATTGCACCGAATACCATCAGATACTGTCCTGTCGTAAATCCGGATTTGATCATATTCATCGGTGAATTTGCAATGTTAATCAGAATGAAATCATTCAGATGGCTGATAGAAGCATGGGTGCTGTCAATCAGTGCAGTCATGTTCGGGAACTGATCAGCCAGCATATCCCAGGTTGCTTTTCCTGTCTCCTGCAGACGATACAGCACATCCACAACCGTGTTCATCTGGGTGAAATCTTTTCCAACATATGCGGTCATGGCGCCATTTTTACTCAGCTCCTGCATGAATTCCACTCCACCTGCAGTATTCATGATTTCGGTAGCAAGCTCCGTGAACACATCTTTGACACCGGTTACATAAGCCGGTACTCTCATAATTACCTGATACAGAGCAAACAAAATCGGCATCTGAATCAGCAGCTGTACACAGCTTCCCGTTGGTGAAACGCCATACTTGGTGTAGATTGCTTTGGTTTCTTCATTCATAGCCATCATGGACGCTTCATCTTTTTTATTCTGATACTTCTTCTGAACTGCCTGAATCTCCGGATTCATCTTTGCAGAGAATTTGGAGAACTTCTGCTGCTTGATTGTCAGCGGCAGCATCAGAAGATAGATAATAATCGTAAATAAAATAATACATAAACCAATATTCTGGATACCAAATACACCATCAAGAAAATTAAACAGTGCGTTCATAATCCAGCCAAGAATTCTTGCCACATCCCCAATAATGAATGTACTGTTCTGGGTCAATACAATACCTGTCAAAATAAACCTCCTTCAATTTATGGAACTGGGTCATATCCTCCTTTAGAAAAAGGATTGCACCTCAATATTCTCCATAATGCCAGTAAACTGCCCTTCACCGCTCCATATTTCTGAATGGCTTCCAGTCCGTATTGGGAGCAGCTTGGTATATAAGGGCATTTCGTGCTTTTTAACGGTGATAAATACTTCTGATAAAATCGAATCAGATAAATCATAATTGTTTTCATACTAATATTCCATGAAGCTTTCCCAAGTGCTGCAGTGCACTTCCAATATCCTGGCAGGTCTTATCCTTTGCACTCTTCCTTGCGATGACTACCATATCCAAACCACTATTGAACATGTCTTCCTGTAGCCGATAACTTTCCCTGATCAGCCTGGTTACCCTGTGTCTTACAATACTGTTTCCAACCTTTTTGCTGACCGATATTCCAAGCCGGTTGCGGCCTGTCTGATTTTCCAGAACATACATAACAAGATAACGGTTGGCATAAGACTTCCCGTTCTTATATACATTCTGGAAATCAGCATTTCGTTTCAATGACTCCGAAAATTTCATTGATACTCCTTATAAAAGCCTAGAAGAAAAGGCCACATATATGCGGCCTACGCTGATAACTGCTTTCTTCCTTTTAATCTTCTAGCTGCTAAAACTTTTCTTCCTCCCGGAGTACTCATTCTTGCTCTGAATCCGTGAACTTTCGCTCTGGAACGTTTCTTCGGCTGAAATGTCATTTTCATAAAGGGCACCTCCTTACTTATTCCAATACTACCATATGTTAAAAAACACTATTTCAATTATACGCAGAGACCCTCAGGAAGTCAAGTAAATCCGGCATTTTTTTATTTTAAAAAAGTTTTCCACATTTTTGTGGATAACTTGTGGATAATTTGTGTATATAACCTCTTTTTCCCCGTTACGGCTTGATATCTCGGCAAATTTATTGTATTATTTACCTTGAGAGACTAGCCGCTTTGCAGGTGTGAAAAATATGGTTTTTCTAGTTTTCCACACCCTGGCAATTCTTTTTATCAACAACTTGGGAGAAAAGGGATATGGATACACAACTGGAACTATTAACTGAAAAATGGGACGGAATCCTGCAGACCATCCGGCGGGAAAATGACTTATCGAAAGTAGCATTCGAAACATGGCTGCTTCCTCTGAAGATATTCAGAATCGAAGATCATGTTCTGAAAATTACGGCTCCCTTCGAACAAGCTGTTACTTATGTGGAAAATAAATATAAAATCTTTCTCTATGTGGCAGTTGCAGAAGCTATGGGAGAAGAATATGAGATCGAGATTATCACTGAGGATGAAGCCTCCAAGGAAAAAGCTTATATTCCTCAGCCAAAGAAAATCCCTGCCCCTGTTCCCATGGATGATAAGAAAACCAATCTGAATCCAAAATATACATTTGATACTTTTGTCATCGGCAGCAACAACCGGTTTGCCCATGCGGCCTCTGTGGCTGTAGCGGAATCTCCGGGAAAAGAATATAATCCGCTGTTCTTATATGGAGGCGTTGGACTGGGAAAAACCCACTTGATGCACTCTGTTGCCCATTATATTCTTCAGAAAGATCCGACCAAAAAGGTTCTTTATGTAACTTCTGAAGTATTTACGAATGAGCTGATCGATTCCATTCGTAATGGAAATAACACCAGTATGACAAAATTCCGTGAAAAATACCGGAATATTGATGTTCTTCTCATTGATGACGTCCAATTCATTATCGGAAAAGAAAGTACGCAGGAGGAATTTTTCCATACCTTCAACGCACTTCACAGTGCCAATAAGCAGATCATTATCTCCAGTGACCGTCCTCCAAAAGACATGGAAACACTGGAAGCGAGGTTACAATCCCGCTTTGAATGGGGTCTGATTGCTGATATTTCCTCACCGGATTACGAGACCAGAATGGCCATTCTCCGTAAAAAAGAGGAACTGGATGGCTACAATATTGATGATGAAGTGATCCGCTATATTGCTACCAATATCAAATCCAACATTCGTGAGCTGGAAGGCGCACTAAATAAACTGGTTGCCCTTTCCAATTTGGAAAAAAGAGAAATCAACATCTCTATGGCTGAGGAAGTATTAAAAGATATTATTTCTCCGAACAGCAAACGCGAGGTTACCCCTCAGGTCATCCTGGATGTGGTAGCAGAACACTACGGAGTTTCCTCCAGTGATATTATCGGTTCAAAACGAAACTCGGAAATCGTGGTTCCACGACAGATTGTCATGTATTTATGCCGTGAAATTACCGATACCTCCTATAAAGCCATCGGAATCCTCCTTGGAAACCGTGACCATTCCACGATTATCAGTGGCGATAGCAAGGTACGTGACAAACTGGCTTCGGGCGATTCTTCACTGAAGAGCAACATCGATACCATCAAGAAAAAGCTCAGCGCAGGCTGATTTTTTGATAATCTCCTATATAATAGGAAGCAACTCAGATTTTTATTAACATTTTTTTGTGAATATCATGTAGATAACATGTGGAGAAGTGGATCAGTTTTTCGAGGCTGTTTATAACTCTCCGTTTCTTCACATGCTTATGTGCAGATTTCCACATTCATTTTTTCAGAAAAAATCCTTTTACCACAGGGCTTGTACGACTTATTCACAAATCCACACCCCCTACGGCTATGAAGACGGATTTACACCATAAAAACACAGATACACCCACGAAAGGAGTTATACACATGAAATTAATCTGCTCTAAAGCGAATCTCCTGAAAGGAGTTAACATTGTTTCTAAAGCAGTTCCATCTAAAACCACCATGTCCATTCTGGAATGCATTCTTATAGATGCCTCTGCCAATGAAATTAAATTTACAGCCAACGATATGGAACTTGGAATCGAAACCATCGTAGAAGGTGAGATTTTAGAAAAAGGCATCATTGCCATTGATGCAAAAGTATTTTCTGAGATTGTCCGTAAACTTCCGGACAATGAAGTCACCATTGCTAGTGACAGTAATTATCAGATTTCCATTACCTGTGAGAAAGCTAATTTCCATATTTCCGGTAAATCCGGTGAAGATTTTTCCTATCTCCCCTATATTGAAAAAACGGATTTTATATCCATTTCCCAGTTCACCTTAAAAGAGCTGATTCGCCAGACTATTTTCTCTATTGCGGATAACGATAACAATAAACTGATGACAGGTGAACTTTTTGAGGTTCATAACAATGAGTTTAAAGTTGTATCACTGGACGGACATCGTATTTCCATCCGTAAAATTGAGTTAAAAGATTCCTATCCAGATCGTAAAGTCATTGTTCCTGGTAAATCACTTCAGGAAGTCAGCAAGATTTTATCTGGCGAAACTGAAGATGAAGTGCGTATTTTCTTTACCGGAAATCATATCGTATTTGAATTTGACAATACGATTGTTGTTTCCCGTCTTATTGAGGGAGAGTATTTTAAGATTAACCAGATGCTTTCCAGTGATTATGAGACAAAATTTGTGATCAATAAAAAAGAGATGTTAAGCTGTATCGATCGTGCAACCCTTCTGGTTAAAGAAGGAGATAAAAAGCCGATTGTATTTAGAATTACTGATGAAAATATGGAGATCAGCATTAATTCCCAGCTGGGTTCCATGAAAGAAGATATTGATATTCAAAAAGAGGGCAAAGATATTCTGATTGGTTTCAATCCGAAATTTCTCATTGATGCCCTTCGTGTCATTGATGATGAAGAGGTTACTATTTTCATGGTAAATCCGAAAGCTCCATGCTATATCAGGGATGAAGAAGAAAAATATGTTTATTTGATTCTTCCAGTAAATTTTAATGCTTCAGCAAATTAAGGATGGAAAATATGCAGGAAATTAAATTAAGAGATGAATTTATCAAACTTGGCCAGGCATTAAAAGCAGCCGGACTGGTTGGTTCCGGGGTGGATGCAAAACTGGTTATCCAGGACGGTCTTGTAAAAGTCAATGGCGAAACGGAAGTTCAGAGAGGGAAAAAGCTTTATGATGGGGATATGGTGACCTTTGAAGGAGAAACCATCCGCATTGTGAAATAACAGCTGCGCGGTATTATGTTTATAAAATCTATTAGTCTTCAGAATTATCGAAATTATAAAAATTTAAGTCTTGATTTTGATCCGAAGACGAACATTTTCTATGGGGATAATGCCCAGGGAAAGACAAATATTCTGGAAGCTGTCTATGTAAGCGGGACAACCAGATCACATAAAAGCGCAAAAGACCGGGAACTGATTTATTTTGGGGAAGAAGAAGCCCACATCTGTACCATCATGGAAAGGAATGGACTGGATCATAAGATCGATCTTCATCTGAGAAAAAATAAAACCAAGGGAATTGCCATAGATGGAATTCCGATTCGAAAGGCCAGTGAACTCTTTGGCCTGGTACATTTTGTGTTTTTTTCCCCGGAGGATCTGTGCATTATAAAGAACGGCCCGTCTGAAAGAAGACGATTTATCGACTCAGAATTATGTCAACTAGATAAGGTTTACCTTCATGAACTGGCCAATTATAACAAAATCGTTTTGCAAAGAAATAAACTGTTGAAAGAAATTCATTTTCGACAGGATTACAGAGAGGTACTTGAAATTCTGGACCTACAGCTGATAAAATATGGCAGGGAGATCATTCGGCGGCGTACACTTTTTGTACAGGAACTGAATGAAATCATTCAGGAAATTCACCAGAAACTGTCTGGAGGACAGGAACAGATTGTGCTGGGGTATGAAGCCAATGTACAGGAAGATCAGCTGGAACAAAAGCTTCAGGATCACATGGATCGGGATATTCATCTGAAGACCACTACCGCAGGGCCTCACAGGGATGACCTTTCCTTTCTGGTAAATGATATTGACATCCGCAAGTTCGGATCTCAGGGGCAACAGAGAACTGCTGCTCTGTCTTTGAAGCTGTCCGAAATTGAGCTGGTGAAGCGTCGCGTTCATGATACACCGGTGCTTCTTCTGGACGACGTATTGTCTGAACTGGACAGCAGCAGGCAAAACTATTTATTAAACAGCATCGAAAACACACAGACATTGATTACATGTACCGGATTGGATGAATTTATTAATCATCGTTTTTCGGTCAATAAGATTTATAAAGTCAGCGGTGGAAATGTAACTGTGAAAAATTAACAGGAGGCGGATCAATGAATAACGAATACGGAGCAGATCAAATTCAGATTTTGGAGGGACTGGAAGCAGTCAGAAAGAGACCGGGAATGTATATTGATGATACATCTTTCAGAGGCCTTCATCATCTGGTATATGAGATTGTGGACAATTCCATTGATGAGGCTCTTGCAGGGTATTGTACCCATATACAGGTAACCATTCATAAAGATAATTCAATCACGGTAGAGGATGATGGCCGTGGAATTCCCACGGGTATTAACCATAAAGCAGGAAAACCCGCAGTTGAAGTTGTATTTACCGTGCTGCATGCCGGCGGAAAATTCGGCGGTGGAGGATACAAGGTATCAGGAGGTCTTCACGGTGTAGGAGCTTCTGTTGTAAATGCTCTTTCTGACTGGCTGGAAGTTACCATTTACAGCGAAGGAAAGATTTATAAACAGCGGTATGAGAGAGGCAAAGTATGTTATCCGCTGGAAGTGGTTGGTACCTGTCTTCCAAGTAAGACTGGTACGTCAGTCAGCTTCCTTCCGGATGAGACCATGTTTGAGGTGACAGAATACGATTTCAAGACACTGCAGACCAGACTGCGTGAGATGGCATTCCTGACCAAAGGGCTTAAGATTACTTTGACCGATGAGAGGGTAGAGCCGGTACTTTCCAAGGTGTACCACTATGAAGGCGGTATTCAGGAGTTTGTACAGTATTTGAACAAGAGTACCACGCCGATCTATGATGACATTATTTACTGTGAGGGCGTGAAGGATGGTGTGCAGGTGGAAGTTGCATTCCAGCACAACGATTCTTATTCTGAGAACTGCTACAGCTTTGTAAATAATATTAATACCCATGAAGGCGGAACTCATCTGACCGGATTTAAGAATGCCCTGACCAGGACATTTAATGACTATGCAAGAAAAAATAAACTTCTGAAAGATACGGAAAACAATCTGTCAGGAGAAGATATCAGGGAAGGTCTGACTGCTATTATCAGCGTCAAGATCAGTGAGCCTCAGTTCGGTGGACAGACCAAGCACAGCCTTGGAAATACGGAGGCAAAGAGTGCAGTAGACGGCATTGTATCCGAGCGTCTGACGGTTTATCTGGAGCAGAATCCGCAGGTGGCAAAGATGATTCTTGATAAGTCTATTCTGGCTCAGAGAGCCCGTGAGGCAGCCAGAAAGGCAAGAGATCTGACCAGAAGAAAATCTGCCCTTGATACGTTTGCACTGCCCGGAAAACTGGCAGATTGTTCCGATAAGGATCCGGTAAACTGCGAGATCTACATCGTAGAGGGAGATTCCGCAGGCGGTTCTGCGAAGACAGCCCGTAACCGGAATACCCAGGCAATCCTGCCGCTCCGAGGCAAGATTCTGAATGTGGAGAAAGCACGTCTTGACCGTATTTACGGAAATGAAGAGATTAAATCCATGATCACGGCATTTGGTACCGGTATTCATGAAGATTTTGATATTTCTAAACTAAGATATCACAAAATCATCATTATGACGGATGCCGATGTGGACGGTGCCCATATCAGTACATTGCTCTTAACCTTCTTATACCGGTTTATGCCGGAGCTGATCCGTCAGGGATATGTGTATCTGGCACAGCCGCCTCTGTACAAGGTAGAAAAGAACAAAAAAGTATGGTATGCCTACAGTGATGAAGAACTGAATGATATTCTGACGGAGATCGGCCGCGATCAGAACAACAAGATTCAGCGTTACAAAGGTCTGGGAGAGATGGATGCAGAGCAGCTCTGGGAGACAACCATGGATCCGGAGCGCCGTGTGCTTTTAAGGGTTACCATGAATGAGGAGCAGACCTCTGAGATTGATCTTACCTTTACTACCCTGATGGGAGATAAAGTAGAGCCGAGAAAAGAATTCATCGAAGCTAATGCGAAATACGTGAAGAATCTGGATATATAGTCTGAATATGGGGATTAGATGATGGAAGATAATATTTTTGATAAAATTCATGAAGTAGACTTGAAAGAGACCATGGAGACCTCTTACATTGATTATGCAATGAGTGTCATCGCGTCCAGAGCGCTGCCTGATGTCAGGGACGGTTTAAAACCGGTACAGCGCCGTGTGCTCTACTCTATGATAGAACTGAATAACGGACCTGATAAGCCTCACAGAAAATGTGCCCGTATTGTCGGCGATACCATGGGTAAATATCATCCCCATGGAGACAGCTCTATCTATGGAGCCCTGGTTAATATGGCACAGGAGTGGTCCACCCGTTACCCGTTAGTAGACGGTCATGGAAATTTTGGCTCCGTGGATGGTGACGGTGCAGCTGCCATGCGTTATACTGAAGCACGTTTAAGCAAGATTTCCATGGAGATGCTGGCAGACATTAACAAAGATACGGTTGATTTTGTACCGAACTTTGATGAAACGGAGAAAGAGCCGTCGGTACTGCCGTCCAGATATCCGAACCTTCTGGCAAACGGAACTTCCGGTATTGCCGTTGGTATGGCAACCAATATTCCGCCTCATAACCTGCGGGAGATTATTGGCGCGGTAGTAAAGATTATTGATAATCGTATTGAAGAGGATAGAGAAACTGGCATTGACGAAGTGCTGGATATTGTAAAGGGACCGGATTTTCCGACAGGTGCGGAGATCCTTGGTACAGCAGGAATCAACGAAGCTTACAGAACCGGACGTGGAAAGATCCGGGTACGTTCCGTGAGCAACATTGAAGCCATGCCAAATGGAAAGAACCGGATCGTTGTCACAGAAATTCCGTATATGGTTAATAAAGCCCGCCTGATTGAGAAGATTGCGGAGCTGGTAAAAGACAAGAGAATTGACGGAATTACCCATATTGCCGATGAGTCCAGCCGTGAAGGCATGAGAATCAATATCGAGCTTCGAAAAGACGTGAATCCAAATGTGATTTTAAATCAGCTGTATAAGCATACACAGCTGCAGGATACGTTTGGTGTTATTATGCTGGCTCTGGTTGATAATGAACCAAGAGTATTAAACCTTCTGGAGATGCTGCAGTATTATCTGGCACATCAGGAAGATGTTGTAACGAGAAGAACCAAATACGAACTGAATAAAGCGGAAGAGCGTGCCCACATCTTACAAGGTCTGCTCATTGCGCTGGATAACATTGACCGTGTGATCCAGATTATCCGCGGTTCCCAGACGGTTCAGATTGCAAAAGCTTCCCTGATTGAGGAGTTTGCACTGGATGATGTACAGGCACAGGCCATTGTTGATATGCGTCTGCGTACACTGACCGGTCTGGAACGCGACAAGATTGAGAAAGAGTATGAAGATCTGATGGCACGGATTGATTACCTGAAAGGCATCCTGGCGGACGAGAAGAAGCTTCTCGGTGTGATCCGCGAGGAAATTATGCTAATCTCTGATAAATACGGAGATGACCGGAGAACCAAGATTGGTTATGATGAGTTTGACCTGAGTATGGAAGATCTGATTCCGGTCAGTGATTCTGTCATTACCATGACTCATCTGGGATATATCAAACGTATGACCGTAGATAATTTCCGCAGCCAGAACCGCGGCGGCAAGGGTATCAAAGGTATGCAGACACTGGATGAAGATTTTATTGAAGAGATCTTCATGACCACGACGCATCATTACCTGATGTTCTTTACCAACTTCGGACGGGCATACCGTATGAAGGCTTATGAGATTCCGGAGGCAGGAAGAACTGCAAGGGGAACTGCTATCATCAACCTTCTGCAGTTGCAGCCGGGTGAGAAGATCTCTGCAGTCATTCCGGTAAAAGAGTGGGATGAAACCAATTATCTCATTATGGCTACCAGAGACGGCATTGTGAAGAAGACGAAGATGAAGGATTACTCCAACATCAGGAAGACAGGCCTTTTAGCCATCAGTCTCCGTGAAGGTGATGAACTCATTGAAGTGAAGATCACCGATGGTAATGATGATGTGATTCTGATTACGAAGAATGGTATGAGTATCCGGTTCCATGAGACCGATGTACGTACGACAGGACGTGTTTCCATGGGTGTCATCGGTATGAATCTGGATGAAGATGATGAAGTGGTTGCCATGCAGCTTGACCGTCAGGGCGAGTATCTTCTGATTGTTTCTGAAAATGGATACGGAAAAAGAACTTTAACTTCTGAATTCCATGTACAGAATCGTGGTGGTAAAGGTCTGAAGTGCTATAAGATTATGGATAAGACCGGCTGTGTGATCGGTGCCAAGGCAGTCAATGACGGCAATGAGATTATGATGATTACCAATGAGGGAATCGTAATCCGCACCGGCTGTGATGATATTTCTCTTCTTAAGAGAATTACTTCCGGTGTGAAACTCATGGACATCAAGGCGGAAGAAGGCATCAAGGTAGCCAATATTGCAAAGGTAAGACAGGAAGTTTCTCAGGATAATGACCTGGAGGATGGATTTGAAGAGTCTGCAGAATCCATGGAAGAGTCAGAAACGGAGTCTGAAGAATGAAAAGAATCTTATTGATGGTATTCCGTAATATCATATTTGTTCCATATTGGTTTTGTCAGCTTCTCTGGTATGCGGCCCATGCGGACAGCATACCGGAGGAGAAAAAGCTGGCACTGCTGAAAAAAATCGTAGCACATGCCAATGCGGGCGGCAATGTGACGATAAAAGCATATGGTACGGAACATATCCCGCGTGATGGAAGCTTTATGTTTTATCCGAATCATCAAGGACTTTATGACGTGCTGGCAATCATTGATACCTGTCCGCGTCTGTTTTCTGTTGTCATGAAAAAAGAACTGAAAGACATCTTTTTCTTAAAACAGGTTTTTCAGATTATGGGAGCTTATGCACTGGACAGAGAAGATGTGCGTCAGTCCATGAAGGTGATTCAGCAGGTGAGCCAGGATGTGGCAGCAGGCAGAAACTTCCTGATCTTCCCGGAGGGTACCAGATCCAGAGATGGAAATGAACTAGGGGAATTCAAAGGCGGTTCATTTAAATGTGCCATGAAGGCAAAATGCCCCATTATACCGGTAGCCATTATTGATTCTTATAAAGCATTCGATACCGGCTCTACGGAACATGTAAATGTACAGATACATTATCTGGAACCGATTACATACGATGAATACAAGATGTTGAAGACGACAGAAGTTGCAAAAATTGTGAAAGAAAAAATCAAAAATACTATTGACAATTACACAACCTGTTAGTATAATATACAATGCGTCGCGAAATGAGGCGCGGAGAAATACTCAAGTGGCTGAAGAGGCGCCCCTGCTAAGGGTGTAGGTCGGGTGACCGGCGCGAGGGTTCAAATCCCTCTTTCTCCGTTTTCTTTTATCAGAATAACAACTAAAAAACAAATTAAAAAATTTGAAAAAAGTTGTTGACAAGATAAAAGAGATATGATAAGATAGTCAAGTCGTCGCGAGAGAGCGAATGACAAAGACAAGCAATGAACCTTGATAATTAAATAGTGCTTTAAAGATCTTCGAAAATTCTTTTTGAAAATTTTTAAACGAACAGCTTTAACTTATATAAGTCAAAAGCAACCTAAAAAACAGTAACGGATAGAACAGCCAAGTGTTGTTCTGAACGGAACAAACTTTAATCGAGAGTTTGATCCTGGCTCAGGATGAACGCTGGCGGCGTGCTTAACACATGCAAGTCGAACGAAGCGCTTGAGATTGATTCTTCGGAAGATTTCTCTTGTGACTTAGTGGCGGACGGGTGAGTAACGCGTGGGTAACCTGCCTCACACAGGGGGATAACAGTTGGAAACGACCGCTAATACCGCATAACCCGCTAGGGCCGCATGGCCCGGACGGAAAAGATTTATCGGTGTGAGATGGACCCGCGTTGGATTAGCTAGTTGGCAGGGTAACGGCCTACCAAGGCGACGATCCATAGCCGGCCTGAGAGGGTGAACGGCCACATTGGGACTGAGACACGGCCCAAACTCCTACGGGAGGCAGCAGTGGGGAATATTGCACAATGGGGGAAACCCTGATGCAGCGACGCCGCGTGAGTGAAGAAGTATTTCGGTATGTAAAGCTCTATCAGCAGGGAAGAAAATGACGGTACCTGACTAAGAAGCCCCGGCTAACTACGTGCCAGCAGCCGCGGTAATACGTAGGGGGCAAGCGTTATCCGGATTTACTGGGTGTAAAGGGAGCGTAGACGGTTAAGCAAGTCAGAAGTGAAAGGCTGGGGCTCAACCCCGGGACTGCTTTTGAAACTGTTTAACTAGAGTGCTGGAGAGGTAAGCGGAATTCCTAGTGTAGCGGTGAAATGCGTAGATATTAGGAGGAACACCAGTGGCGAAGGCGGCTTACTGGACAGTAACTGACGTTGAGGCTCGAAAGCGTGGGGAGCAAACAGGATTAGATACCCTGGTAGTCCACGCCGTAAACGATGAATACTAGGTGTCGGGGAGCACAGCTCTTCGGTGCCGCCGCAAACGCAATAAGTATTCCACCTGGGGAGTACGTTCGCAAGAATGAAACTCAAAGGAATTGACGGGGACCCGCACAAGCGGTGGAGCATGTGGTTTAATTCGAAGCAACGCGAAGAACCTTACCAAGTCTTGACATCCCGATGACCGGTCTGTAATGGGACCTTCTCTTCGGAGCATCGGTGACAGGTGGTGCATGGTTGTCGTCAGCTCGTGTCGTGAGATGTTGGGTTAAGTCCCGCAACGAGCGCAACCCTTATCTTCAGTAGCCAGCGATTCGGTCGGGCACTCTGGAGAGACTGCCAGGGATAACCTGGAGGAAGGTGGGGATGACGTCAAATCATCATGCCCCTTATGACTTGGGCTACACACGTGCTACAATGGCGTAAACAAAGGGAAGCGAGAGTGTGAGCTTAAGCAAATCTCAAAAATAACGTCTCAGTTCGGATTGTAGTCTGCAACTCGACTACATGAAGCTGGAATCGCTAGTAATCGCGAATCAGAATGTCGCGGTGAATACGTTCCCGGGTCTTGTACACACCGCCCGTCACACCATGGGAGTTGGTAACGCCCGAAGTCAGTGACCCAACCGTAAGGAGGGAGCTGCCGAAGGCGGGACTGATAACTGGGGTGAAGTCGTAACAAGGTAGCCGTATCGGAAGGTGCGGCTGGATCACCTCCTTTCTAAGGAAGATAAGTAGAAGAAATGAGAAGCACTGTTTAATTATCCAGGTTGATTGGATAAGACAAATCAATATGGAACACCTTTCTGGTGGCGATGCGCTTAGGGGACACACCCGTTCCCATCCCGAACACGATGGTTAAGACCTAAGCGGCCGATGGTACTATGCTGGAGACGGCATGGGAGAGCAGGTGGCTGCCAGATTTAATGGGGGTGTAGCTCAGTTGGGAGAGCACCTGCCTTGCAAGCAGGGGGTCAAGGGTTCGAATCCCTCCATCTCCATTGCGTGTATAGCACGCATTCAAGATGCGAACCTCGGAAGCACAGCTTCATCGGTCATGGCATTACATGCCAATGCATTTGAATTTACAACCGCTTAGGAATGCAAGCATTCCACACGGTTCCAAATCCAAACGCGCTCGCATCTTTATGTACCTTGAAAATTGCATACAGAAAATACAAAATATCTTTAACACAAAAGATACAAGACATCCGAGAAAAAACCAAAAATGTTTGTGAACACAAACGAACCTAAAACCAACGTTCATAACGCTATATGAATGGTAAAGTTGGTTAAGCTATAAAGAGCGCAGGGTGGATGCCTTGGCACTAAGAGCCGATGAAAGACGTGATAAGCTGCGAAAAGCTTCGGGGAGGAGCAAATATCCTATGATCCGGAGATGTCTGAATGGGGAAACCTGGCTGAGCAAACCTCAGTCGTCGTATGGTGAATACATAGCCATGCGTCGGGAACCCGGTGAACTGAAACATCTAAGTAGCCGGAGGAAAAGAAAACAACATGTGATTTCCAAAGTAGCGGCGAGCGAAATGGAAAGAGGCCAAACCGGCGTGCGTGCATGCCGGGGTTCGGACCGCATAATTGATTCAGAGATTCTAATGGAAAGGTTTTGGGAAAGCCTGCCACAGAGGGTGAAAGCCCCGTACATGAAAGGAAATCTGACATGGCGGTATCCAGAGTACCACGAGACACGAGAAACCTTGTGGGAACGCGCGGGGACCACCCCGTAAGCCTAAATACTACTTAGTGACCGATAGTGCATAGTACTGTGAAGGAACGGTGAAAAGAACCCCGGGAGGGGAGTGAAAGAGAACCTGAAACCCTGTGTTTACAAGCTGTGGAAGTACTTTATATGTACAACCGCGTACTTTTTGTAGAACGGTCCGGCGAGTTACGCTGGCTGGCGAGGTTAAGGACTAAAGGTCCGGAGCCGAAGGGAAACCAAGTCTTAATAGGGCGCATATAGTCAGTCAGAGTAGACCCGAAACCGGGTGATCTACCCATGTCCAGGTTGAAGTTGCCGTAAAAGGCAATGGAGGACCGAACGCACATCCGTTGAAAAGGGTGGCGATGAGGTGTGGGTAGGGGAGAAATTCCAATCGAACCCGGAGATAGCTGGTTCTCCTCGAAATAGCTTTAGGGCTAGCCTCGGTTTAGTCTGCTGGAGGTAGAGCACTGAATTTCCTAGGGGGCGTCAAAGCTTACCGAAGAATATCAAACTCCGAATGCCAGCCAGATGATGACCGGGAGTCAGACTGCACGAGATAAGTTGGGTAGTCAAAAGGGAAAGAGCCCAGACCACCAGCTAAGGTCCCAAAGTGCGTGTTAAGTGGAAAAGGATGTGGGATTTCAAAGACAACCAGGATGTTGGCTCAGAAGCAGCCATACATTCAAAGAGTGCGTAATAGCTCACTGGTCGAGAGGTCCTGCGCCGAAAATGTCCGGGGCTAAAACACGACACCGAAGCTGTGGAATTAACTGATGTTAATTGGTAGAGGAGCATTCTTAAAGGGATGAAGCAGTACCGTAAGGAGCTGTGGACTGATAAGAAGAGAGAATGCCGGAATGAGTAGCGAGAGAGAGGTGAGAATCCTCTCGGCCGAATATCTAAGGTTTCCAGAGTAAAGCTGATCTGCTCTGGGTAAGTCGGGGCCTAAGGCGAGGTCGAAAGACGTAGTCGATGGATAACAGGTTGAGATTCCTGTACTGCTGTATAACAGAACTGTGGGGACACAGAGGGAGAGCACATCCCGGGAATGGAAATACCGGGGCAAGCGAGGTAGGAGTTACATTGGCAAATCCGTGTAGCAATCCGAAGGCGTGATGCATAGCGAAATTTAGTAGCGAATTGTGTGAGCCAGCTGTCAAGAAAAGCCGCTATTGTTTGTACAGTACCCGTACCGTAAACCGACACAGGTGGATGAGGAGAGAATCCTAAGGCCGACGGAAGAAGCATTGTTAAGGAACTCGGCAAAATGACCCCGTAACTTCGGGAGAAGGGGTGCCCTGTGAAAGCAGGGCCGCAGTGAAATGGCTCAAGCAACTGTTTAGCAAAAACACAGGTCTATGCAAAACCGAAAGGTGAAGTATATGGGCTGACGCCTGCCCGGTGCTGGAAGGTTAAGAGGAGAGGTTAGCGCAAGCGAAGCTTTGAATTTAAGCCCCAGTAAACGGCGGCCGTAACTATAACGGTCCTAAGGTAGCGAAATTCCTTGTCGGGTAAGTTCCGACCCGCACGAAAGGCGTAATGATTTGAGCACTGTCTCGACAATGCATCCGGTGAAATTGAAGTACCAGTGAAGATGCTGGTTACCCGCGCCAGGACGGAAAGACCCCATGGAGCTTTACTCCAGCTTGGTACTGGGATTCGGTATTGCATGTACAGGATAGGTGGGAGACTGAGAGATGGTGACGCCAGTTGCCATGGAGTCAATGTTGGGATACCACCCTTGCAGTATTGGATTTCTAACATGTGCCCGTGATCCGGGCAGTGGACAATGCCAGGCGGGGAGTTTGACTGGGGCGGTCGCCCCCGAAAGGGGATCGGAGGCGCCCAAAGGTTCCCTCAGAATGGTTGGAAACCATTCGCAGAGTGCAAAGGCAGAAGGGAGCTTGACTGTGACACCGACGGGTGGAGCAGGTACGAAAGTAGGGCTTAGTGATCCGGTGGTATTAAGTGGGAATGCCATCGCTCAACGGATAAAAGCTACCCTGGGGATAACAGGCTTATCACTCCCAAGAGTTCACATCGACGGAGTGGTTTGGCACCTCGATGTCGGCTCATCGCATCCTGGGGCTGTAGTAGGTCCCAAGGGTTGGGCTGTTCGCCCATTAAAGCGGTACGCGAGCTGGGTTCAGAACGTCGTGAGACAGTTCGGTCCCTATCCGGCGTGGGCGTAGGATATTTGAGAGGAGCTGTCCTTAGTACGAGAGGACCGGGATGGACTGACCTCTGGTGTATCGGTTGTTCCGCCAGGAGCATGGCCGAGTAGCCAAGTCGGGAAGGGATAAACGCTGAAGGCATCTAAGCGTGAAGCCCCCCTCAAGATGAGATATCCCATAGCACAAGCTAGTAAGACCCCTTGAAGACGACGAGGTAGATAGGGCAGAGGTGGAAGCGCAGTAATGCGTGAAGCTGACTGTTACTAATAGGTCGAGGGCTTAACCAAGAGGTTTAGGTGTAAGGTTTTGGAAAGAAAAAGTATTGACTGTATGCAGTTTTGAAGGCACATAGCTTTCATACGGCCCGGTGGCTCAGCTGGTTAGAGCGCCGCCCTGTCACGGCGGAGGTCGTGGGTTCGAACCCCATCCGGGTCGTTGAAACACAAAAGTGTTTCTTTTAAAATTTAATAAATGGGATCTTAGCTCAGCTGGGAGAGCATCTGCCTTACAAGCAGAGGGTCATAGGTTCGAGCCCTATAGGTCCCATTATGGATGGATTCCCGAGTGGCCAAAGGGGACAGACTGTAAATCTGCTGCAAATTGCTTCGGTGGTTCGAATCCACCTCCATCCATTTAGATTAAGTGAGTTATCCACTTAATCCACAAATTTTATAACGTCGCGGGGTGGAGCAGTCTGGAAGCTCGTCGGGCTCATAACCCGAAGGTCGTAGGTTCAAATCCTGCCCCCGCAATTTGAGTAAGCCATTTACTCGTATGCCCAGATAGCTCAGTTGGTAGAGCAGAGGACTGAAAATCCTCGTGTCGCTGGTTCGATTCCGGCTCTGGGCATTTTGTGTGTAAGCTTTATGCACAAAGGTATGGGATATTAGCTCAGTTGGTAGAGCACTTGACTTTTAATCAAGTTGTCCGGGGTTCGAATCCCCGATGTCTCATGAATTAGAACTCGTCTTTGTCAGCCGACAAGACGAGTTTTTTTATTACGCGGATGACAAATGGGTAGAAATAGGGTAAAATAAAGGGAAATGGCAACGGAGGAGGGATCTCTATTATGGAAAAAAAGATTATTACAATTAGTAGACAATATGGAAGTGGTGGACGTTATGTAGGTCAGAAGCTTTCAGAGAAACTTGGAATTCCCTGCTACGATGAAAAATTAATTGATATGGTAGCTAAAGAGAGTGGATTTGCACAGGATTTTGTGGCAGAAAAAGGAGAGAGAATGACAGGCAGCCTGTTATTTAACATCGCAAGCAGCCTTTCCTATGCAAATAATATTTTATCCGGAAATGGAATGTCTCTGCAGGATGAGATTTATTTTATTCAGAACCGGATTATCAAAGATCTGGCAGAAAAAGGCTCCTGTGTGATTGTAGGCCGCTGTGCGGATTATATCCTGCGGGAACGCAAAGACGTACTAAACATTTTCATATATGCAGATATGGAGAGCAAAATGGAACGTGCGGTAACATACTTTGGTCTGGAAAAAGAAAATGTGTCTGCAATTCTGAAGAAAAAAGATAAAGCCCGTTCCAATCATTATAAATATTATACAGACCAGGAGTGGGGTATGGCTTCAAACTATGATCTGAGTCTGAACAGCGGTATCCTGGGCATTGATGGATGTGTGGAAATGATTGAAAAGGCATTAACGATTGCGAAATAAGTGAAGTAAGGAAGAGATTATGAGTACAACCAGAAAACCGATCAGGCTGGAGACGTGGATATTTGCGGCTGTTATGGTGGTACTGTTTGCCCTGTTTGCGTGGAGACAGTTTTTTGGATTTAATAAAAATGATGAGATTTTTTATATCAGTACCGTCTATCGGTTTTTTCAGGGTGATGCCATGCTGGTGGATGAGTGGAATAATGTACAGCTGTTTGCGTTGTTAATTTATCCGTTTTACAGTCTGATTCGGTTATTTCATCATTCCAATGCGGAAATGATCCTCATTTTTCGTATTGGTTATCTTCTGGTACATGGAGCAGCTGCAGCTTACTGTTATATCAGGCTGAAACGGTTTGGCTGGGTCCGGATTTTACCAGCATTGTTTTATTTTATGTCCACACCATATAATATCAACAGTCTTTCTTATAATACACTGGCATTTGGATTTGTACTGCTGACGTTGGTAACTCTGGCATCCGCAGAAAAGTGGACGATTGGAAATGCATTCTTGTGTGGTCTGTTTACCGCCTGCGCAGTTTTGGCGAATCCTTATGCAGTTGTTCTGTTTTTTATTTACGGAATTATTTGCGCAGCTATGTGGCTGCGGAAGCGAAAGCGGGGAGAAAGCCGGGAGAAGCTTCAAATTTTCGATATTCGAAGCTTTTTCTTCATGGGTATCGGTGCCTTCTGCATCTTTGTATTGTTTGTAATTTTTGTATTTTCCAGAGCAAATTTTTCTGAAATTATGGAAAGCTTTTCCTACATTGTTATGGATACGGAGAGAAAGAAACCGTTTCTGGAGAAATTTGCAAAATACTTTATCCGGATTCATCGGTATTATAAGGGCCAGGTTTATATAACTGCAATTCTTTTGATAGCCTGGGTGGTGGATCAGAAGAAGAAGCTTCCCCGCTGGTTGTATCTTACAGCGGAGATTGCTGCAGCAGTTCCTTATGTGGTACTTTATGGATTTTTTGGTTATAGTTCCGTTGTAGATGTAGTAGGTATTAATTATATTATGATTCCATTAAGTTTTCTTGGAATCATTGCCTATGTAACTACGGAAAAAAGAGATCAGCAGCTGTTCTGGTGCTGGTATGTGCCGGGGCTTTTTTATACACTTCTTGCACATTTTGCAACGGATACCGGAATATTGACGGTATCAGCAGCTTATATGATTCCATCAGCAGCTTCCATTTTACTGGTATGGAATGCAATTCGGGAACAGGACCATAATCTATGCAGGCAGGTGGTCAGAGGGCTGTTCTGCCTGCTGTTGTTCCTGCAGTTTACATCCTGTCTGTATCTGCGTATGGTTTACGTGTGGGGAGATGAGCATATGCCCTATCTGACCGCACAGTTGGAAGAAGGACCGCTGAAGGGAATCCATACGTCACAGGAAAATGAAATCCTGTATCAAAATGTGCTGGATGATATGAATGATCTTCAGCTTACGAAAGAGGACCGGTTGTTTGTAGTTGGAATTGCACCGTGGATGTATCTGAATACGGACGCAGAGTGTGCGGCCTATTCCACCTGGATGACACAGGAAACGGATCCTTTGATTCCACTTTACTATAAACTGCATCCGGAAAAACTTCCGACGGTGATTTACTGTTATGAATATGACGAAAGCATTCTCGACACGGAGTTTGCCCAGTCATTTTTAGAGAAGGGATATGTTGTAGAAAACATGAGACGCGGAATTGTTCTGACAAACCGCTGAAGGGAAAGGAAAAAGACATGATTGATTTTAATGTACCGCCTTATATAGGCACAGAAATGAAATATATTGAGGAGGCTGTGGCAAAGAATCATAAGATCTGCGGTGACGGTCCCTTTACAAAACGCTGTAATGAATGGCTGGAGAAGAAGACAGGGACTGCAAAAGCGCTTCTGACGACTTCCTGTACCCATGCGACAGAGATGGCAGCACTGCTGGCGGATATCAAAGAAGGTGACGAGATTATTATGCCGTCTTACACTTTCGTATCAACGGCAGATGCATTTGTATTAAGAGGGGCTGTTCCGGTATTCGTAGATATCCGCCCGGATACTATGAATATCGATGAGAACAAGATCGAAGCAGCCATTACGGAGAAGACAAAGGCGATTGTCCCGGTTCATTATGCAGGTGTTTCCTGTGAGATGGATAAGATCATGGAGCTGGCAAAGAAATATCACCTGCTGGTCATTGAAGATGCCGCACAGGGAATCATGAGTACCTATAAGGGCAAAGCTCTGGGAACGATCGGTGATTATGGCTGCTTCTCCTTCCATGAGACAAAGAACTACAGTATGGGAGAGGGCGGTGCCCTTCTCATCAAGGATCCGGCTAATGTGGAACGTGCGGAGATTATCCGTGAGAAAGGTACCAACCGTGCAAAATTCTTCCGCGGGCAGATTGATAAATATACCTGGGTGGATGCAGGATCTTCCTACCTGCCGGGTGATATGAATGCAGCTTATCTCATGGCACAGCTGGATGCTGCAGACGAGATATTTGATGACCGTATGAGAAGCTGGAATCTTTATTATGAACTTCTGAAACCGCTGGAAGATGCCGGAAAGATTGAACTTCCCCACATTCCGGAGCATTGTACACATAATGCCCATATGTTCTACATGAAAGCAAAAGACCTGGAAGAACGTACGGCATTCATCAAATATCTGAAGGATAATGAAATTCAGGCAGTATTTCATTACATCCCACTTCACGGAGCACCGGCAGGACAAAAATTCGGCCGTTTCCATGGAGAGGATGTATATACGACCAAGGAGAGCGAACGTCTGACCAGACTGCCCATGTTCTATGGACTGAAAGAGGAACAGGTTCGTTATATTGCTTCCAAAGTTGTGGAATTCTACGAGCGTTAGTTAATAGAAGCTGAGAGGAAGATTATGAAAAAGATAGTGATCATCGGAGCCAATGACTTCCAGAACCAGTTAATCCTGAAAGCGAAAGAAATGGGATTTGAGACCCATGTTTTTGCATGGCAGGATGGTTCCATCGGAGAGCGGACAGCAGACTATTTTTATCCGGTCAGTATTGTGGAGATTGATGAGATTCTGGAAAAATGTAAAGAGATCAAACCGGACGCGGTGGCAACGATTGCATCGGATCTGGCAAATATTACGGTCAGCAAAGTAGCAGCAGGGCTGGGACTTCCGGGAAATACGCCGGAATGTATTGAGATTTCCACCAACAAATATGCCATGCGTTCCGCTTTTTTGAAAGCAGGTATTCCAACACCGGCTTTTTATAAAGTAGATCAGGTGCAGGATGAACTATATAAGATGAAGCTTCCGGTTATTGTAAAACCGACAGATCGTTCCGGAAGCCGTGCCATTACCAAGATTACGGATTTTAAGGATCTGGAAGGGGCAATTCAGGACGCGGTGGAGCAGTCTTTCGAGAAAAAGGCGATTGTGGAAGAATATATTGAGGGCAATGAGTACAGCTATGAGACGATTTCCTACCGGGGAAAACACACGAATCTGGCAGTGACCAAGAAATATACCACCGGAGCACCGCATTTTATTGAAACCGGGCACTGTGAGCCCAGTGATCTTTCTAAAGAGACGCTGGAAAAGGTGCATAAAACCATGTATGCGGCACTGGATGCACTGAAGATTACAGATGGTGCCTCTCATGGAGAGTTTAAGGTAACACCGGAAGGTGATATACGGATTATTGAGATTGGCTCCCGTATGGGCGGTGACTGTATTGGTTCGGATCTGGTGCCCCTGTCTACCGGATATGATTTCATGGAAATGGTGATTGACGTTGCCTGTGGAAAAGAACCGCAGATTGTCAGAAAGACAGAGCCGAAGGAGGCACGGATTCATTTCCTGTTCACCGAGGAAGATGTAGAGAAGATGCGGGCTTATGAAGAGGCCCATCCGGAAGACATCTACCGGATCAGTGAACTGGATATGAGTCATGCAGGACATGTATCTGACAGTTCCACAAGAATTGGTTATTATATTACAGTGAAAGATTTGAAATAGGGAGGTCTTTCATGACGGAACAGAAAACAGGAAATAGAGGTAAGATTCTGATATTGCTGGCTTTATCTTTGGTGATTCAGAGTCTGAGCTCTGTATTTATCAAATATGCGGGCATGTATGAGACCATGTCCAGAGAGTTTATTATTTTCTATGCGCTGGCCATTGGCTGTCTCGGAGTCTATGCAATCATGTGGCAGTTCCTTCTGGAAATGATACCGTTGACCACAGCGTATCTGAGAAAAGGAATTCTCTATATATTAATTCTTTTCTGGTCAGTTCTTTTATTTAAAGAGCAGATCACGATCAACAACATTATTGGAAGTATCATTATTATTGTGGGGATCAGTCTGCATGGGATGGATGAACATTAGTTATGTGCTGGCATTTCTGGCGGTCTTTGTGGCATCCTTGTCACAGATTCTGCTGAAACAGTCAGCCGAGATGGAACATAAAAACTTTATTTTTAAATTTCTGAACTGGAGAGTGATCCTGGGATACGGACTCCTTTTTGGGACAACGATTCTGAATGTATTTGCCTACCGGGGTGTGGAATTAAAAGTAACGCCCATGATCGAATCCACAGGAATTATCTGGGTAACCATTCTGGCAGTCTTCCTGCTGGGAGAGCGCCCGACGAAAAGAGGAATTGCCTCTATTCTTGTTACGGTCATTGGCATTATTGTATTTTCTTTATAGACATGAGTAAATTAGCAGAGCAATTAAAAACATATGCGGATTCCGATTATCTTCCCATGCATATGCCGGGGCACAAACGGCGCATGGGGGATCTTGGAAATCCGTTTTTTATTGATATTACAGAAATTGACGGGTTTGATGATCTGCACCATGCAGAAGGTATTTTGCGGGAAGCGGAGAACCGGGCAGCGAATCTCTATGGATCAGAGGAGACCCATTTTCTTATTAACGGAAGTACCGGAGGAATTCTCTCGGCAGTTGCCGGCTGTGTGCCTCAGGGGGGAACCCTTCTCATGGCAAGAAACTGCCACAAATCCGTCTATCACGCGGCACTTCTTGGAAATTTAAAAACCCACTATATTTATCCACAACTGGCAGATCAAATGTTGATAAACGGTCCCATTCTCGCATCAGATGTGGAAAAAGAACTGAAACAGCATCAGGATATACAGGCGGTCTTTCTTACCTCACCTACTTATGACGGTGTCGTATCGGACGTGCGGGCCATTGCGGAAGTGGTACATAAGAAAAATCTTCCGCTTATTGTGGATGAAGCCCATGGGGCACATTTTCCATTTTCATCGTATTTTCCGGAGGACTCCATAAAAAGCGGAGCGGATGTGGTTATTCACAGTGTCCATAAAACACTGCCAAGCCTGACGCAGACGGCGCTGATTCATTTGAATGGAAATCTGGTGGATCGTCAGAAGCTCCGGTATTTTTTGTCTGTATATCAGACCAGCAGTCCTTCCTATGTGTTGATGGCGGGAATTGACCAGTGTATGGAATGGACGGCTTCTCATTTGGCAGAATTTGACGCTTTTGGAGAGAGGTTGGATCGATTCCGGGACAGAATACAGAATCTGCAGGCAGTAAAACTTCTGGAAGTGCCGGGTATGGACCGGTCGAAAATTCTGTTATCGGCAGCAGGAAGAGGCGTGACCGGACAGAATCTGGCAGAGCTGCTTCGCAAACGATGGAAGATAGAGATGGAGATGGCATGCAGCACCTATGCCTGTGCCATTACCACGGTGGCTGACCGGGAAGAAGATCTATGTCGGTTTGCAGAGGCGTTGGAAGAACTGGACCGGATACTGGAAGCTTGTCCGGAACAAAGGCTGAAAGAACGGGAAATGGATACGGTGATCCCTACCGGACAGATCTTCAGGATTGCTCAGGCATTTCAGAGAGAAACCTGTGAGCGGGAAATCAAAAATGCAGAAGGCGCAGTAAGCGGAGGTTTTGTTATGCCCTATCCGCCGGGGGTTCCTTTGCTGGTGCCGGGAGAACGGATCAACCGGAAGGTATTGGACCGCCTGATGGTCTATCTGGAAGAAGGGCTGACCGTCTATGGTGTCCACAAGGGAAAAATAGAGTTATTGAAGGAATAAAAGGTTATGGGAAAAATCATATGTCTTATGGGAAAGAGTTCCACGGGCAAGGATACAATTTATAAAAGACTTCTGGAGGATCAGGAGCTTCATCTGAAAAAACTGATTCCCTATACTACCCGCCCGATCCGGGAAGGGGAGCAGGAAGGAATCGAATATCATTTTGTGGATGAAAAGCATCTGCAGAAGCTGGAAGAAGAAGGACGGATTGTGGAGCTGCGGGCCTACGATACGGTTTACGGCGTGTGGAAATATTTTACCGTCCGGGAAGAATCCATGGATCTGGAAAAGGAGTCCTATGCAGTGATTGGTACACTGGATTCCTGGAATGCCATGAAAGGGTATTTTGGGGAAGAGCATATGATTCCGGTGTACGTGGAAGTGGAGGATGGAGAACGCTTAAGCAGGGCCCTTGCAAGAGAGCGGCAGCAGGCAGAACCCAAATATACGGAGCTTTGCAGAAGATTTCTGGCGGACACGGAAGATTTTTCAGAGAAACATCTGAAAGAAGCCGGAATTACGGAGAAATTTGAAAATCAGGATCTGGAAACATGCTTTGCACAGATAAAACTTTTCATTCAAAAAAGAGCCGGCATATGCTATAATGAGCGCAATGGATGTTAAGCAAGAGAGGTGAGACGATGGCTGGATTTGCAGATGTGTTGGGACATGAGCAGACAATTGCTCATATGAAAAAAGCGATCGAACTGGGCAAAGTATCGCATGCATATATTATCAACGGAGAAAAGGGATCCGGGAAGAAGCTTTTGGCGGGCATTTTCGCCCAGACCCTTCAGTGTGAGAAAAAAGGGACGGAACCTTGTATGCAGTGCCAGTCCTGTCATCAGGCAGTCAGTATGAATCAGCCGGATATCATCCGGGTGACCCATGAGAAGCCGAACACCATCAGTGTGGAAGATATCAGAGGGCAGCTCAATGGAGATATTCAGATTAAGCCCTACAGCAGCCCTTATAAGATTTATATTGTAGACGAAGCGGAGAAGTTATCACCTCAGGCGCAGAATGCCCTTCTGAAGACCATAGAGGAGCCGCCTGCCTATGCAGTGATTCTGTTGCTGACGACAAATACGGGCATGCTGCTCCCGACCATTTTGTCCAGATGCGTGGTACTGGACTTAAAGCCGGTTGCGTCAGACAAGATTAAAAAATATCTGATGGAGGATCTGCAGATTCCGGATTATCAGGCAGATGTCTGCACAGCATTTGCCCAGGGAAATGTAGGAAAGGCAAGACGGCTGGCATTGTCGGATAATTTTACGGAAATGCTGGAACATGCCATTCATCTGGTAAAATATATTTCTGAAATGGAAGTAAGTGATCTCATTGAAGATCTGAAAAAAATCGGTACCTATAAGATGGAGATCAACGATTATCTCGATCTTCTGATGGTGTGGTACCGGGATGTCCTGATGTTCAAGGCAACCCAGGACGCGGATAACCTGATTTTTACGGAGGAAATGAATGCGATCCGTGAGAAGGCGAAGGAAAGCTCTTATGAAGGGCTGGAATGCATTCTGAAGGCACTGGAGAAGGCAAAAATCCGTCTCAATGCCAACGTGAATTTTGATATGGTGATGGAGCTTCTGCTTCTGACCATGAAGGAGAACTGATATGGTAAAAGTAATCGGTGTGCGTTTTCGGCATGCAGGAAAGATTTATTATTTTTCCCCGGGAAAACTGAAAGTGAAAACGGGGGATTATGTCATCGTGGAGACGGCCAGAGGGCTGGAATACGGTTATGTAGTGATTGGAAATAAAGAAGTGGACGACAGCAAGGTGATACAGCCATTAAAACCGGTCATGCGGATGGCAACGGAGCAGGATACCAGACAGGCAGAGGAGAATAAAGAGAAAGAAAAAGAAGCTTTCAAAATCTGTCTGGAAAAGATCCGCAAGCATAAGCTGGAAATGAAGCTCATTGATGTGGAATATACTTTTGATAATAATAAAGTGCTGTTTTATTTTACAGCAGACGGACGAATTGATTTCCGTGAGCTGGTAAAGGATCTGGCAGCTGTTTTCCGTACCAGAATCGAGCTTCGCCAGATCGGTGTCCGGGATGAAACCAAGATTCTGGGAGGCATCGGTATCTGCGGAAGACCGTTATGCTGCCATACCCATCAGTCAGAGTTCCTGCCGGTATCCATCAAGATGGCGAAAGAGCAGAATTTGTCTTTGAACCCGACCAAGATCTCCGGTGTCTGCGGCCGTCTCATGTGTTGTCTGAAGCATGAGCAGGAGACCTATGAGGATCTGAACAGCCGCCTTCCGGGCATTGGGGATTATGTAACGGCCCAGGACGGAAGCAAGGGGGAAGTAAGCTCTGTCAATGTGCTTCGCCAGCTGGTAAAAGTCATTGTTACCCTGCCAAATGAAGAAAAAGAAATCCGGGAATATCCGGTAGAAGAACTCCGGTTCAAACCGCGCCGAAGAAAAGAGAAGAGCGGAAAGAACAAAGGTGCGGAGGATAAGAATGATAAGGCACTGAGGGAACTGGAAGCACTGGATCGCAAGGAAGGAAAAGCAAAACCCCATGACAAACAGTAAAGGGACATTGTATCTGTGCGCCACACCGATCGGCAATCTGGAAGATATGACTTTCCGGGCCGTGCGGATTCTGAAAGAAGTGGATGTGATCGCAGCGGAGGATACACGGAACAGTGTGAAGCTTCTGAATCACTTTGATATCCACACGCCCATGACCAGCTACCATGAATTCAATAAGATCGATAAAGGCCAGTATCTGGTAAAGCGTCTGCTGGAGGGGGAAAATATCGCCCTGATCACAGATGCAGGAATGCCCGGGATCTCCGATCCGGGGGAAGAACTGGTTCGTATGTGCCGGGACGCGGGAGTGCCTGTGACGGCAGTGCCGGGAGCCTGTGCCTGCGTGACAGCGCTGGTCATCTCCGGACGGCCTACCAGACGGTTCTGCTTTGAAGCATTTTTACCAACCGATAAAAAGGAGCGCCGGGCTGTTCTGGAAGAACTGAAGACAGAGACCCGCACCAGTATCATCTATGAAGCTCCCCACCGCCTTGTGAAGACACTTCAGGAGCTTTTGAATGAGCTTGGAGACCGGAACATCACTGTCTGCAAGGAACTGACCAAAAAGCATGAGACCGGCTTTGAGACGACGCTTAAGGAGGCTGTTCCTTATTATGAACAGAATGAACCAAGAGGAGAATATGTCCTTGTACTGGAAGGCTGTTCCAGACAGCAGATGGAGCAGGAAGCCCAGGATGCATGGAAGGAAATGTCCCTTGGTGATCATATGAAACTATATGAAGAGCAGGGAATGAACCGGAAGGATGCCATGAAGCAGGTGGCAAAAGACCGGGGAGTCGGTAAACGGGAGATCTATCAGGCACTTCTTGAGGAAGAGTAATCTGAAAGGACGGCGGGATCAATGAAAAATTTTCTGGAAAAACATGTGAAGCAGTATGACATTGGAATAGCAGTTGTCATGCTGCTTACTTTTTTATGCTGCATGTTTCAACCTATGTATGCGGCAGACCGTGCGCTGACCGATCAGATGTGGCAGCAGCCGGAAGGAACGAATGCGAAAATAAAAATTATCAAGATTGATGAAAAGACGTTGAGTGAGCTGGGGCAGTATAATACCTGGACAAGGGAGATCCCGGCGCGGCTGGTGGAAATTTTAAGCCAGGATCCGGAAAATGCGCCTGCCGTCATCTCGTTCGATATTCTGTATATCAATGAGATGGACAAGGAGGGAGATGAACGGTTTGCGGAAGCCTGCAGACAGGCAGGAAATGTCATTACTGCCACGAACCTGGTCTATCAGGCAACCACAAAGCAAGATGCAAATGGGGATTACTATGTGGATCCCCTTCATATTACCATGATGGAGGAATCCTATCCGGCCCTTCGTGAGGTGACCGGAGATGCCTTTGCCAATACGGTGCAGGATGAGGATGGATATATCCGTCAGGCCATTGCCTGGGCGAATGTGGGTTCTGAAAAGATCCACAGTCTGGCTTATGCTACCTATGCGGCTTACATGGAAAAAATGGGAGAAGACTGCTATCAGCCCAGAGTCTATGCCAACCATGAGTTTGAATTTGACTATTCCGGACGGAGCGGAGAGTACGAAAATGTCTCGCTGTGCGATGTCTTAAATGGAACCATTGATCCGAGAGTCTTTAAGGACTGCATTGTTTTCGTCGGAGCTTATGCGCCGGGAATGCAGGATTCTTTTCACGTAGCAGTACAGCGGAAGACCCAGATGTACGGTGTGGAAATCCATGCAAACATTGTAGATGCGCTGCTGAAGGAGAAGACAGCGGTCCCGGTCAACAAATGGCTGCTGGCAGTACTGATGGCACTGGTCGCAGGCCTTTGCAGCCGGTTTATCTGGAAAAGCAAAATCTGGGCAGCCGGCATTCTGACAGCAGTGATTACGGTGGCGGAATTTGCTGTGGGAACGCTGCTGTATCGAAACGGATATGTGATGCCCCTTATCTATCTGCCTCTTATTCTGAGTGTAGTCTATGTATTTTATGTAGTATCCGGTTATCTGGTGGGGGAGAAAAAGCGCTGGGAGATTATGCGTGCATTTAAAAAATATGTGGCGCCCCAGATCGTGGATGAGGTGTCCAAAGGCGGTGAGTTCCAGATCAGTCTGGGTGGCGAGCGGAGAGAGATTGCAGCCATGTTCGTGGATATCCGCGGATTTACCTCCCTCTCAGAAAATCTGGAACCAGAGGAGGTGGTGGAGATTCTGAATGAATATCTGAATTTGACTACCCATGCCATCTTCAAAAATGGCGGAACCCTGGATAAATTTATCGGAGATGCCACCATGGCGGTCTTCAATGCCCCCTTCGATCTTGACGACTATATCTACCGGGCAGTCTGTACAGCAAGAGACATCGTAGCGGGAGCGCAGGATCTGGAAGACCGGATGGAAAAGCGCTTTCATAAGAAAGTTAATTTTGGAATCGGTATCAGCTGCGGTCCTGCCGTCGTTGGCAACGTGGGATGTGATTTCCGGATGGACTATACGGCCATCGGAGATACGGTCAATACAGCATCCCGGCTGGAAGGAAAGGCAATGGCAAGGGAGATTCTCATCAGTGAGCAGGTCTATGAAGCACTGAAAGACCGTATCCGCGTCACGGAAAAAGGCATGATCCCGCTGAAAGGCAAGGCGAAGGAAATCTGCGTCTACAGTGTGGAGGAAGTATTGTAGAAATCAGGACTGCGTTCTATATTAAGCTAAATATGTTGGTATTTATGCACAATAAAAGGCGTAATGAGGGTAGATAAATGAAAAAAAGAATGATAAAGCTGATGACGATTTTCTGCATGGCAGGAATTCTGACGGTAAATCCGGCCATCATCGGACTGGCGGAAGAAGCAGAAGCTGTGGGGGCAGATGTTTCGGAAGGTACGGAAGAAGAACCAGCGTCTGAGGATGTGATAGAAGAACTGGAAGCAGAGACAGATGTACAGGGGCAGAATGAAAGTAATAGTGAACCGGCTACAGATGTTAATTATGTAAAGAAAGTAATCTGGAATTATAATAATTGTGTTGAGGGTGGAATAACAACTTCAAAAGAGGATAAAGAGAACTTTAAAGTAGGTGGAAGCATATCGTTTCCAGTAATTTTAGATAAAGAGGTTAGAAACGGCTATGAATTTATTGGTTGGTATAAAGATGGTGAGTTAGTTCAGAGTTCAAAAGAAGAATCTTATAAAATTAAGGAAGAGGATATCGGAAAAGAGCTTACATTTATAGCAGGCTGGCGGCAGACGGTATCCGCAGCGATAGATAGTGAAGAATATATTCCTATGGAGGGGAAAGAAGCTCCATCAAAAACAGAAGTAACCTATCAGTTTCCGAATATCAGTGAGACAACAGATATAAAGTCGTTTACCTTTGCAAACAAGTGGATGATCAATGACAAAGGACCTTTTGAAGCTGGAACGACTTTTACACTGGAATTTGGAGATACCTACGAGGAATGTATTTATAATGTATATGCCAATGAGACATATGGAATAGAAGCAAATAAAGCAGAATTAAAACTGGATTCCTGTTTAAAACCTACGAATGATCAACATGCAGTATTGGTAGCTAATCAGTCCGATTATACGATAGAGAGAGACTGTGGCGGAGATGTCCTTGAAAGTATCGACTCTAAAACAAAAGCGTATGTAGGAACAATAGAGGACTCCCTTACTTTTTACGAACAAAAATCTGGAGCTACTTTTTCGAAGACGATTAAGGATATTTTAGAGCAGAAGACCATTAAGTATATAAAGCCAGAGGATGGTAGCAGCCATTATGTGGAATGCAATGTACTTACCATAAAGAATAGTGATATTGTCAGAACCGTGAATATAACGTATAAAGATCAATATCAAGACACTAAGACGTTCTTTACTTTCAATAATGAAAAAGCCAATTCTTGCACCTATTCAGAAAATATTTATCCGGGTGTAAAGGAAAAGACATGGGATAAAGTCTTAAATGAAACTATTCAGGCAAACCGAGATAAATATAAGTTTGTCGGATGGAAGTATTTTCTGAATGGAAAGGAATACACACTAGAAGAGTTAAGAAAAAAGAACATTGATTTTTATACGGATGAGGGAACATCCTTAGTTGTACAACCAGTATGGGAAGGAGCCTATTCTTATGAGGTGGATCCTGTTATTATGGATGAAGGAATCAAGATTCCAGATAGCGGATCTGCGATTGTAGGGGACTCAATCGAACTTCCTAGGTTGGATGATATCAGGGGAAAATACACCTTTGCAGGTTGGCGTAGTTCCGAAGATCAGAAGATTTACCAGGCTGGATTTTCTTATCCGATCAAGGAAGCAGAAACGGTATTTACGGCTCAATGGAATCCCGTTTCTCATAAGATTACGTTTGTCGATGGAACCAGTGAGGACACAACTACTGCAGAATATGGATCCGATTATGAATGGAACCGCCTGCCGAAAAAAGAAGGCTATACGTTCCAGGGATGGAAATCAAAAGAATGGAATGAAGTATATCCGGCTTTAGGGGAACTTACAGTTCCAGCGTATGATCTGACATTTACTGCCCAGTGGAAGATTAATTCCCATCAAGTGAAGTACGATGGCAATGGAGGTACAAAAGCTCCAGGTAGCCAGCAGGTAGATTATAATAGCAAGGTAACGCTATCAGGAGAAGCCAGTCGAGATGGCTATACTTTTGTGGGATGGGAAAGAATTTCTACAGGAGAAGTACTTTCAAGTGGCCATTCATTTGTGATGCCGGATATGGATGAAACGCTTAAAGCAAAATGGAAAGTTGCACACTCAAAAATTTCAGGAAAAGGATCCTTCTATTTGGTAAGTGAACAATCATATACCATGGGATCTGGAGTCAAAGTGCAGGGTGACAGCAGCAATTATTCTGAAAATATAACATTCTATGTACCGCAAAGCGGTTATTACACGTTTGAATAATCAGGGGAGAAGACATCAGAATGAATACTTGGAAAAAATACAGTAAAGTTGTCATCGGAGTTTTGATTTTAGCAGCCCTTTCTATTGGCTGTGGAAGTACGAAAGAAGAAAGCTACAGAATGATTAAAGTCATGTCTGTGGATGGAACCGTAACCGTGGAAAGAGAAAGTGTGGGAACACTGGATGCCTATGCAGACATGAAATTGGAAAATGGAGATAAACTTTCCGTAGAAGCAAATTCTAGTCTGGTATTGAACCTGGATGATGATAAATACGCCATGTTGGAATCAGGAACAAGACTGACACTGGAGGCAAGTGGAACCAAAGAAACAAGTAGAACAACCATTCATCTGCAAGATGGAGCGGTAGTTAATTATTTAACACAAAAATTAAACGAAGATTCTAGTTACGAGGTAACAGTGCCGAACTCCACCATGGCGGTGCGTGGAACCGTATTTCGGGTAGAAGTTACCTATGATGAAAATGGAGATTCCTATACGAAGGTGCAGGTGTTCCATGGCGTAGTTGGTTCGAGACTGATTTTCCCAGATGGATCTATCAGTGAGAAAGAAGTTAGTCTGCAGCCAGGAAAAGAAGTATTGATTCATGGAGATACGATACTTTCGGAGTATATGATTGATGAAGGTCATGACATTGATTATTCCGAATTATCTTTGGAAACGTTAAAGATGTTGAAAGAATGCATTCATCTTGGTGCGGAGCTGTCCATCAGAGAAGAAGAGTGTGATGAGCTGATTGCAAAGCTGGAAGCTCCAGAGGATGAGCCGGAGGAAGAACCGGAAGAAGCAGTTGAAGAAGAGGAAGTTGTTGTAGAACCGGAGATTCCGGTGGAAGAGGTGGTAGAAGAAGTGGTGGAGGAACAAACACCAGAAGAAGTAACAGAGACATCTCCGGAAGATACTTCTGAAAATACGCCTTCATCCAGCAGCAGTACGAAAAAAGAAACAAAAACATATACGGTTACGTTCAAAACGCCTTCAGGTGATGTGTTCTGTACACAATCCGTAAAAGAAGGAAAGACGGCATCGAAGCCTACCCTTCAGCCGAGCGTATCCGGCAGCTGGAATTATGACTTTACAAAAGCAGTGACGGAAAATATAATAATTAAATGGTCCGCACAGTAACGGGAGTATAGGATAAATGAAAAAAAACGGTGATTCTGTCAGAGACCGGGCGGGAAAGATCTTCCGCCGGTTTCTGAGTAGGACATCTTTGATGGTGACGCTGGGTGTCCTGGGACTTTACCTTATATGCTGTTTGTTCTACTGGTATGCGGAATTTGGCGGACCAAAGGGAACAGCCTTTTACAATGTGCTTCTGTGGAATACGGCAACGCTGTTCGGACAGGATTATGCCGATCATTATCCGGAATCCGTAGGCGGCCGGTTACTCGGAATTGTTGTATTGCTGATCAGCATGTTTGGTGTATCTGCAGTTACCGGTTATATTTCTTCGTATCTGATTGAACGCCGGGCAAATTCCGTGAGAGGATTCAAGAAATTGCAGAGTTTAAGAAATCATATTATTATCTGTGGATGGAAAAATAATCAGAAGGGTTTAATTCTGGATATTAAACGAAAGAATAAAGAGCTTAAGCTCTCGGATATGGTGTTAATCAATAACCGGGACGAAGAGCAGATCCGTTTTTTCCTGGCAGATGAAGAGCTTCGGGGAATTCAGTATGTACATGGCGATTTTTCCGAAGAAGATGTTTTAAAAAGAGCCAATGCAAAATATGCATCCAAGGCTCTTATTCTGGGGGAGGAAGATGACGATCTGACCCCGGAACTTATTGATTCCAGAGTGTTTGCAGCCATGCTGATGTTAAAAGGCATGAATCCGAAAATACATATCTGTGCCCAGGTGCAGACAAAGAAATATAAGAATTACCTGGAATCCAATAAGTGTGATGAAGTAATTTATTCCGAAGAATATACCAGGTATATTCTTTCGACGGCCACTCTTTATAATGGAATGGCAAAGGTATTATCTTCTTTATTTGATAATGGAGATGGCATCAGTGTCCAGATTTTCGATCTGGATGAGTCGTGGCATGGAAAAACATTTGCGGAAGTATCCAGATATTATAAAGAACACGGGCATATTATGGTGCTTGGAGTTCTGGAAAATATGGGTGCGGAGTATGAGTTAAAACATTCGGTACTGGCCGAAGCACAGAAATCCACCGACTACACACAGATCGTCCAGCGCCTGAAGGATGTAAAATCAATGGAAAGGAATGCACCATTTTTAAATCCACCGGATGATTACATTTTAAAGGAGTATACCGGGCTGGTGGTACTGGGAGATGAGATCTGATGAAGGAAAAAGAAAAATTAATTGAAGAATTAAAACAGTTTCCGATGCTTGCACAGATAACGGATGCGGATATGGAGGATTTTCTGCTTCTTTTGAAGAGAGAAGATTTTCCGGAAGAAAGCCGGATTATTAATGAAAACGAAGAGGGAGACTGCATGTACCTTCTTCTGGAAGGACAGGTGGATGTTCTGAAGACCACTCTCTATGGAGAGGAATACGTCTGTGCGAAGCTGAACGACAGTATGCACTGTGTCTTCGGTGAGATTGCCATGATCGACCGTGACCGTCGTTCAGCTACCGTACTTGCAACTACAGATTGTCGGACTGCAGTGCTTTCAAGCGAAGATTTCCGGGCATTTTGTGAGAAACATCCGCAGGCAGGCTGCCGTTTGCTGATGGTTATCTCAGCGAACCTGTGCAGAAATCTTCGTAAGGAGAATGAAAATCTCCTGAAAGTATACAGTGCGCTCGTAGATGAGATTGAAAATGACAGATAAAAAAAGACTGTATGAGATCATACCGGACAGCTCCAACATCAGACGGAGCTTGGATCTCGCAGAGAAGTACGGAGCTGTATTTGAATATAATGATTTTATGCTGCCCGGATACCTGGATGACAGAGCGGAATGCAGACGCAAGCTGATTTTTTATAAGAGTCTGGGAAGAGACTGTTCCAATGATACACTTCATGGAGCATTTATTGATATCAGTGTGCATAGTGAGGATTCGCTGATCAGGAAGGTATCCAGATTCCGGGTTCGGCAGTCCATGGAGATCGCTCAGGAGATGGGTGTCCGTGGGGTGGTATTTCATACAGGACTTCTTGCCAGCTTTAATGACAAAAAATACCGGGAAAGCTGGCTGGAAGCCAATGTGGAATTCTGGACAGACATACTGGAGGAATATAAGAATCAGTCTGTCTATATGGAAAACATGTTTGACTGGAACAGTAGGGAATTAGTCCAGCTGACAAAAGCAATGCGGAACAGTGACCGGTTTGGAATCTGTTTTGACTATGCCCATGCAGCGGTATTTGGGCAGGAAGATTCTCCGGAAATCTGGTTTCAGGAGACTGCTCCATATATTCGTCACATGCACATTAATGATAATGATTTAGTAAAAGATATGCATCTTCCACTGGGAGATGGTATAATTAACTGGAATCGTTTTTTTAACCTGATGGAGGAGTATCAGGTAGGGGCATCGGTGCTTCTTGAAATGACCGGTTGGGAGAAACAGTTAAGATCACTGGAGTATCTGGAATCGAAGGGCTTTTTGAAATAAAGAGGAATCACGGAGGAACTCTATGGAAATAGAATTAAAACCAGGAGAGCGTCTGGATGATCTCCAAAGAAACGGTTATCGGATCATTCAGGATCCGGGCCGTTTTTGTTTTGGAATGGATGCGGTGCTGCTCTCCGGATTTGCAAAAGTAAAGCCGGGAGAACGGGTCGTGGATCTGGGAACCGGAACGGGAATCATTCCGATCCTGCTGGAAGCAAGGACAAAGGGAGCTTCCTTTACCGGATTGGAGATCCAGCCGGAGAGCGCTGATATGGCGAGAAGAAGCGTGCTCTTCAATGAACTGCAGGATAGGGTACATATAGTGGATGGAGACATTAAGGAGGCGGTTCAGATCTTTGGAGCAGCCTCCTGTCATGTAGTGACCAGTAATCCGCCCTACATGACGGAGCATCACGGACTGCAGAATCCGGATCAGCCAAAGGCCATTGCCCGCCATGAGGTTTTATGTACCCTTCATGATGTGGTAAGCCAGGCAGCAGGACTTCTGATGCCCGGTGGAAGATTTTATATGGTACACCGGCCCTTCCGGCTGGCGGAGATTATGACGGAATTGTGCGGCTGCGGACTGGAACCGAAACGGATGCGGCTTGCATATCCATTTGTTGACCGGGAACCCAATATGGTGCTTATAGAAGCAATTAAAGGTGGAAAATCAAGAATCACGGTGGAAAAGCCGTTGATTATTTATAAAGAGCCGGGAAAATATACGGATGAAATTTACGAAGTGTATGGATATTGAATGTAAAGAAGGCGAAATGAGTGACAGAACAAAAACATGATTTTGGTACGGGAAGTGTAGAAAGGAATATTATCAATATGGCAGTTCCCATGACTGTGGCGCAGGTGCTGAACCTTTTGTACAATCTGGTAGACCGGATGTATATCGGACACATTCCGGGAGCCAGCTCCCTGGCACTGACCGGAGTTGGCATTACCTTTCCGGTTATCAGTATGATTACGGCTTTTGCAAGTCTCTATGGAATGGGCGGCGCACCGCTTTGCTCTATGGCCAGAGGTAAGAAAGACTACGAGAAAGCCCGGCGGATCATGCAGGATGCGTTCTGGATGCTGGTCATTACCGGAATCTTACTGACCATTGTGGGATTTCTGATAGAACGGCCGCTTTTGTATGGGCTGGGTGCCAGCGATGTGACCTATCCGTATGCAAGCGCTTATCTGAAGATTTATTTTATCGGCAATCTGTTCGTTATGATTGGCCTGGGCATGAATCCCTTTGTCAATGCCCAGGGATTCGGAACCATAGGAATGATTACCGTGGGTCTGGGTGCAGTCATTAATATTGTGCTGGATCCATTGTTTATCTTTGTGTTTCATTTAGGAGTGCAGGGTGCAGCAGCTGCAACGGTACTTTCCCAGCTGGCATCTGCTATCTGGGTAGTGCTGTTTCTTATGGGTAAAAAGCCTATGCTTCGCCTGTCCCTTCGGTGGCAGATGCCGGACTGGAATCTGGTGCGACAGATTGTGACGCTTGGAATGGCTAATTTTATTGTAAACTTTACTAATAGCCTGGTGCAGGTGGTATGTAACCGTCAGCTGCAGGTCTATGGCGGAGATTTGTATGTGGGGGTTATGACGGTGCTTACTTCTGTCAGGGATGTGGCAACCATGGTGGTTCATGGAATTACCAGTGGAGCACAGCCGGTGATCAGCTTTAATTATGGCGCGGGATTAAAGGCCAGAGTGAAACGGGGTATCCGTTTTATGACGGAGGTCTGCATTGTTTATACCTGTATTGTATGGGTGTTGACTCTGGCATTTCCGGAAGTGTTTATCTCTATGTTTAACGCGGAACCGGATCTGGTGGCAGCAGCTGTTCCGTCCATGCACCTTTATTTCTTTGGATTTTGTTTTATGGCGCTGCAGTTTGCAGGACAGAGCACCTTCCAGGCACTGGGAGAGGCCAGATATGCCATTACCTTTTCTATTTTTCGAAAGGTGGTCATTGTGGTGCCGCTGACGATCCTGCTTCCGCTTATTCCGGCTTTGGGGCTGAAGGGCGTCTTTATCGCAGAACCCATTTCCAATGTGGTAGGAGGATGTGCGTGCTTCTTTACCATGCTGGCAGTGGTCTGGTTTAAAAAGTTAAAGGAGCAGACAGCATGAAGATCATAGCTCATATTCATACGGATTTTCCGGACAAATTCGGCATTCCCAGGCAGAGCGGCCTAGTGAAGGGACTGGTTGGACAGATTGTATTTGAACCGGAATACCGGAATCCGGAGATTGTAAAAGGAATCGATGAATTTACCCATATCTGGCTGTTGTGGAAATTTTCCGAGTCCAGGAAAGAGCACTGGTCAGCCACAGTAAAGCCGCCAAGGTTAGGCGGAAAGGTGAGAAAAGGTGTGTTTGCAACCAGATCTCCCTTTCGCCCCAATGATATCGGCCTTTCCTGTGTGCGGCTGACCAAAGTGGAGCTGGATGAAAAGAGAGGGCCTGTGCTGACGGTAGAGGGGGCGGATCTGATGGATGGAACGCCGATCTATGATATTAAGCCTTATATTCCGCTATCGGACTGTCATCCGGAAGCTTCGGAAGGATATACAAAAGAGACGAGAGTCCATGAGCTGGAAGTGCATTTCCCGGAAGAACTGCTTCAGATCTATCCAGAAGAAAAACGGGAAACGGTAATCGGTGTGCTGGCCCAGGATCCAAGACCTGCCTATGTGCAGGATCCGGAACGGATCTATGGAGTCTCCTTTGCTGGATATGATGTAAAGTTCAAGGTGGAAAACGACATTCTGACGGTGCAGAATGTGGAAAAGATCCAGATAAAATGAATAATGAAGTGGATCATCCCGTAGATTGTATAGAAAACAGCTGCGGGAGTTTTTTATGAATTTACTTTGGGCAGGTATGATGCTGGCAGCGGTGGTCTATGGGGCGCTTCATGGGACGATGCCGCAGGTGACTCAGGCAGCCATTGATTCTTCAAAGGAGGCGGTCATGCTTTGTATTACTATGCTGGGGATTCTGTCCTTCTGGATGGGACTGATGGAGATTGGAAGCGAGGCGGGACTGATCCATGGACTGACAATGAAAATGAGACCGTTTCTTCACTGGCTGTTTCCGGGAATTCCTGAAGGTCATCCGGCCATGGATGCCATTTCCACGAACTGTATTGCCAATGTACTGGGACTTGGCTGGGCGGCCACGCCGGCGGGATTAAAGGCCATGGAGGAGCTGTCGCAGCTGGAAGGGGACCGGAGAAAAAAACATCTTCCGGGGGCAGTCCCGGAAGGCACCGCCAGCCAGGAGATGTGTACCTTTCTGGTATTTAATATTTCGTCCCTGCAGCTGATTCCGGTGAATATCATTGCTTATCGGAGCCAGTATGGCAGTGTTCATCCGGCCGCGGTGGTGGGACCGGCAATTCTGGCGACACTTATCAGCACGGGAGCAGGGGTGCTGTTCTGTAAATGGAAGACGCGAAGGAATCTTGCATAAAAATGGCTGCAACTTTTTGTGAAATCTGTTGATTGACAGAAAAAACTATCTTTGATATGCTTTGTAAAGCAAAGAAAATAAAGACGGATTGTTACTGGTAATGCAGGCTAAACCAACGAAGAGAGAGCGGAAGCGTTCTTTCTTTAGTTGGTTTTTTTAATTTCAGGGGGAATGTGATGAAAATTACCAAACTGGTGAACAATAATATTGTGACATCGGAGGATATGCAGGGACGAGAGATCATCGTTATGGGCCGGGGGCTTGGATTTGGAAAGAAATCCGGCATGGAAATTGATGTGGGAAAGATTGAGAAAGTGTTCCGTCTTAGTTCCGAAGGAGAAAATCAGAAGCTGGTGGATATGATACAGGATATTCCAATTGAGCATATCACGGCAGCAGACCGGATCATTGATTATGCAAAGTCCATGTTGGGAGAGAAACTAAAAGATACCATTTATCTTTCCCTCATTGATCATATTAACGGAGCCATCGAACGGCAGAAAAACCAGATTGCATTTACCAATCCGCTGATGTGGGAGATCAAACAATATTATCCGGCAGAGTTTTCGGTGGGTGTGCAGAGCCTGAGCATTTTGAAAAATATTCTGGGGATTACCCTTCCGGTGGATGAGGCAGCATTTATTGCTCTTCATTTTATTACATCGGAGTATGATACCAAAATGGATGTGACATTTGATATTCCAAAGCTTATCGATGACATTGTGGCTATCCTGGAGTTGGAATTTGAAATTCAGATTGATAAAGCTTCTATTCATTATGAGCGGTTTATCACTCATCTGAAATTCTTCGCGGCCCGGGTGCTGCAGGCAAAGCAGATTCCGGAAGAAGGAGATTTTCTTTTCCGATCCATGATCCGGGACCAGTATAAAGAAAGCTATGAATGCGCGAAGAAAATAAAGCAGCACATAGAGGAAGCTTATGGGATAGAAATCAGTGAAGAGGAAGTTGTGTATTTAACCGTGCATATTAAACGGATTACTATGAAAAACGAATAGGGAGAGAGGATAAGATGAAAGATCAGATTTTTGGTGTGTTACAGAAGGTAGGGCGCTCCTTTATGCTGCCCATTGCAGTTCTGCCGGTGGCAGGTCTCCTGCTTGGTATCGGAAGTTCCTTTACCAATGCGACTATGATTGAAACTTATGGATTACAGGCAATTTTGGGAGAGGGAACATTTTTAAATATGTTTCTTCTGGTCTTAAGCAAAGCGGGAAGTGCATTATTTGATAACCTTCCGTTAATCTTTGCAGTTGGCTGTGCCATTGGTATGGCATCCAGGGAAAAGGAAGTAGCGGCATTATCTGCGGTTATTGCATATTTTGCAATGAATGCTTCCATCAATGCCATGCTTCTTAATACCGGAAAAATTCTGGAAGATGGAAGTATTGCAGAAGAGGTACTCTCCGGAACCATTGCAAGCTCTGTAGGTATCCAGACACTGCAGATGGGTGTTTTTGGAGGAATTTTAGTAGGCCTTGGTGTGGCAGTGCTTCACAATCGTTTCCATACCATTGAACTTCCAAGTGCCCTTGCCTTTTTCAGCGGCAGCCGATTTGTACCGATTATCAGCACCGTGGTCTATACGTTTGTGGGAATTTTAATGTTCTTTGTATGGCCGACGGTACAGACCGGAATCTACGCTCTTGGCGGATTGGTAACGGGTACCGGATATTTCGGAACTCTGATCTTTGGTATTATTAAAAGAGCATTGATTCCTTTCGGACTCCATCATGTATTTTATCTTCCTTTCTGGCAGACAGGAGTGGGCGGATCCATGGAAGTGGCGGGCAAGATGATCGAGGGCGGTCAGAACATTTTCTTTGCACAGCTGGCAGATCCTTCTACCACACATTTCAGCGCGGATGCGTGCCGGTATTTCTCCGGAGAGTTTATTTTTATGATTTTCGGTCTTCCGGGTGCGGCGCTGGCCATGTATCAGACTGCAAAACCGGAAAAGAAAAAACAGGCAGGCGGTCTTTTACTTTCTGCAGCACTGGCTTGTATGGCAACGGGAATTACGGAGCCGCTGGAGTTTTCCTTCCTGTTTGTTGCACCGATGCTGTTTGCCGTTCAGGTCATTCTGGCAGGTGCCGCTTATATGATTGCCCATATGTTAAATATTGCCGTGGGACTTACATTTTCCGGCGGACTTCTTGATTTCTTCCTGTTTGGTATTATGCAGGGAAATGCAAAGACAAGCTGGATGCGTGTGATTCCGGTGGGAATCATTTATTTCCTGCTTTATTATTTTATTTTCCGGTTCCTGATTGTGAAATTCAATCTGAAAACACCAGGAAGAGAAGATGATACAGAGACAAAGCTGTATACCAAGGCAGATTATAAAGCAGCAAAAAATTCTGGTGTAAAAGGTGGGGAGACATCAGCCCTTATTGTGGCCGGACTTGGAGGAAAAGCAAATATTGCAGAAGTAGACTGTTGTGCAACCAGGCTGCGCTGTACCATCGTGGATCCGGAAAGGGTATGCCAGCCGCTGTTAAAACAGAGCGGCTCCAGAGGTGTAATTCTGAAAGGAAAAGGAATTCAGGTCATTTATGGACCGCAGGTAGCGGTTCTGAAAACAAATCTGGAGGCATTTCTTCTGACACCGGAAGCAGATGCAATTAAAACAGAAGACTTTCTGGGGCAGGAGAAGGCAGAAGAGACTGCAGTAAAAGAATCAGCAGCAGAGACAGAACCTTCCGCGTCCGGAAAGAATCAGGAAATTGCAACTCCTATTACGGGAAAGGTGATTCCCCTCTCTGAAGTACCTGATGCAGTATTTTCTTCTGAAATGCTGGGAAAAGGCTTCGGTGTGGAGCCGGAAGAGGGAAAAGTTTATGCTCCGGTAAATGGCGAGGTAACGACGGTATTTGATACCCTGCATGCCATTGGACTTTTAGGAGAAGATGGTGTGGAATTATTGATCCACATTGGTATGGATACGGTAAAACTGAACGGAAAAGGCTTCGATGTCAAAGTAAAGGCAGGAGATCATGTCAAAGTAGGAGATCTCTTAGTAGAATTTAATATGGATCTGATCCAAAAGGAAGGCTATCCGGTGACAACCGCTGTGGTAGTAACCAACACGGATGGATATAAAGAGGTGACTCTTTCTAAAAATGGAAAAGCAGAGCATGGAGAACATGTACTCACAGTAACCGTATAAAAAGACAGGCAGAAATGAAAAAATCATTTCTGCCTGATTTTTTTATAAAAGATTGCCGATTACCTCAATCAGTTCATCCACCTGCTCTTTCGTGGTGGCCCAGCTGGTGGCAAGGCGGATGACGGTATGATCTTCATCAGGCTTCTCCCAGAAGGAATAACTGACTTCGTGTTTCAGTCGTTCAGCCTGCTCATCGGTGAGCAGAAGAAATTGCTGGTTCGTAGGAGACTCCAGATAGAAGGAAATTCCTTTTTCAAGGAGGCCTTCTTTTAAATGTTCTGCCATATCAATGGCATGGCGACTCAGCACAAAATACAGATCATCCGTAAAAAGGGTATCAAACTGAATACCCAGAAGACGGCCTTTGGCCAACAGCGCGCCATGCTGTTTGATGCGGGTCAGAAAGTGTTTCGGAGTGTTATTCTTTGGAAATACCACGGCTTCACCGCAGAGAGCACCTACTTTGGTTCCACCGATATAAAAAGCGTCGCAGCAGCGGGCAATGACGGACAGGGTCACATCGGTGTTGCTGCTCATGAGACCATATCCAAGTCTTGCGCCGTCCATATAAAGAGGAATCTGGTAAGCCTCGCAGATGGCGGAGAGGTTTTCCAGTTCATTTTTTGTATAAAGGGTACCGTATTCGGTAGGATGGGAAATATAGACCATGCCTGGAAATACCATATGCTCATGATTTTCATCATCCCAGAACTTCCGGAGAAATGTTTCCAGTTCTTCTGCCAGAATTTTTCCTTCATGCTGAGGGATGGTCAGTACTTTATGTCCGCTGTATTCGATGGCGCCGGCTTCATGGGCAGCTACATGAGCAGTCTCGGCAGCAACCACTCCTTCATAAGGAGCCAGCATGGCATCGATTACTACTTGATTGGTTTGTGTCCCGCCGGTCAGAAACCAGATATCGGCTTCCGGGCATTCGCAGGCTCTGCGGATTTTTTCTTTTGCAAGTTCACAGTAAGGGTCCGTTCCATATCCGGAGACCGGCTCCAGATTAGTTTCGATCAGACGCTGCAAAATCTTCTCATGAGCGCCTTCCTGATAGTCATTGGCAAATGACAGCATTTCATTCTTCCTCCACGTAACTAAAAACTATATAAAAACGATAATTCCAGTTTAACACAGAGAAAACCACAAGACAAGAAGGACGTTTTACATGGCCTTTTTCATGGAGTCACTGATTTCCGTCATGGCATAGGGATCCAATACATGATTTAGTTCGGAGGCGGTCATTAATTTCTGTTCCAGAATGAGTTCACGGACAGTTCGATTGGTCTTTAACGCTGTTTTTGCAATATCTGCTGCTTTCTGAGTAAAGGAGATTGCAAAAGAGGTCTATCTGTCTTCTCCTGCCGTGTCGGCGCGGATCAGCCGTCTGGAAAAGGAAGGTATCTTAAAAGGATTTCATGCCCAGGTCAACTATGAAGCATTTGGATATGGCATCAAGGCATTTATTAATTTAAGTGTGGAGCCTTATCAGAAAAAAGAGTTTTATCCGTTTATTCAGTCCATTCCCAATGTTCTTGAATGTAACTGCGTGACCGGGGATTATTCCATGCTCATTGAAGTAGCCTACCAGTCCACCGTGGAGCATCGGGATATTTCCTTTGAATAGAAGGAAAAAGAGAGGAATATACTGATAAAAAAGAACAGGGGAACCTTTATGCATCTGCTTTCTTATCTTTCGGATTTTCTCATTCCCATGTTAATTTTCTATGTGGTGTCTTGTGGGATTGCGAAGAATCTGCCAGTCTATGATGTATTTGTAAAGGGCGCTTCCGAAGGAGGAAAAACCGTTATAAAGATTCTGCCGACACTGGTGGGTCTTATGGTAGCAGTGGGCATGCTGCGGGCGTCCGGATTTCTTGATCTGGCAGCGGAGGTTTTGTCAGTGCCCGCAGGATGGATTCATGTGCCGGAGCAGCTGGTTCCGCTGGCACTGATCCGTCTCTTTTCTTCTTCCGCAGCCATTTCCCTTGTATTGGATCTCTATAAAGAATACGGAACAGATTCTCTGATCGGTATGACAGCGTCCATTATGATGGGCTGTACGGAAACGGTCTTCTATACCATGAGTATCTATTTTCTCACCGCAAAGGTGTCAAAAACCCGCTGGACGCTGGCCGGTGCATTATTTGCCACAGCGGCTGGTATCGCAGCCAGTGTGGTGTTGGCGCATCTCATGTAATCTGCACAAAAATCAAAGCTGAAAATTATAAATATGTTCCAATTGACGGGAAAATGAGGACATGGTATTCTGATGTCAGAACTTGTGAATACGTATTCACGAACAGGAGAGACATATGATTACAATGGCAGAAATAGCGAGACTGACGGGGGTATCACAGCCTACCGTATCCCGTGTATTGAATGGTAATAAAGCAGTAAATCCGGAGATCCGGGAAAGAGTGCTGGCATGTGCCAGGGAACATGAGTTTCAACCAAACGTTATGGCCCAGAGCCTGGTGGGAAGTAAGACCCATTTGATCGGTGTGGTAGTTACAGATATTGGAAATGCATTTTTTGCAGATCTGGTCAAACATATTGAGCAGGCAGCAGGACAGGCTGGGTATAGTATGATTCTTTTTAATTCTGGTTATGATCGGGATCATGAGAAGGAATGTCTGGATGTGGTGCGGCGCTACCGGGTGGACGGACTGATCGTGGTTCCGGTGGAAGCGGAATCTGCTCAGTGGAAGGAACAAGTAGCAAAGCTTGAGATTCCGGCGGTGGTTATTACAAGAAAGGCATCGGGAATGGATTCTTTTTATGTGGACCACGCAGAGGCCGGTGCTCAGGCGGCCAGACATCTGTGTGAGCAGGAATATGAAGAGTTTCTGTTTTTGGGAAATACAGCAGATGAAAAATATATAGGATTTGAGCAGATTCTTAAAGAACTACGAAAGGGCGTATCTACGCATCTAACCGTGATTACCGCAAAGGATACGGAGCAGGTTCGGGACGCATTGGAAAGACATTTCAGCAAACATCAAGGCCCCACAGGAATCTTTGCTTATAATGACCGCAGAGCCGTGCAGGTGTTGGGACTTTTGGAGCAGATGAGAATACGTATTCCGGAAGAGGCGGGAGTTGTGGGATTCGATAACACCTATATGTGTGAATATCTGTATCCGAAGCTGTCCAGTATTGCACAGCCTAATCAGAAAATGGCAGAGCTGGCAGTGACACGACTTTTGGAGCGTTTGGAGCATCCGGAGGAGACAAAAAAACTGGACCACCCGCTTCATGCAGAACTGATCTGCAGGGAAAGCTCGGATAGAGTCGGAAGAAAGGAGAACGAGAAATGAACGCATTACATCGAACACTTGAAAAACTGGTAACAAAAGAAATCCAAGGACATAAAAAGCCGGAACGATGGATTCCGCTGCTCCATGCGGTAACGCCGGTGGGCTGGCTTAACGATCCCAACGGACTCTGCCAGATAGGAGATACGTATCACGCATTTTTCCAGATGTCCCCGTTTGAACCAGAAGGCGGATTAAAATTCTGGGGCCACTGTGAGAGCAAAGACCTGCTTCACTGGGAATTCACCGGAGTGCCTATGCTGCCGGATCAGCCATATGATTGTCATGGTGCCTATTCAGGATCTGCACTGGTGGAAGACGGAAAGATGTATTTATTTTATACCGGCAATGTAAAGCAATCGGGTGATTATAACTACATTACCAACGGAAGGGAATCTAATACGATTCTGGCAGTGAGCAGTAATGGTGGGCAGATTGAATCCAAGGAACTGCTCATGACCAACAAGGATTATCCATGGGATCTGACCTGTCATGTGCGAGATCCAAAAGTATGGAAACAGGATGGAACTTACTACATGGTTCAGGGCGCGAGAACCAAAGCGGATAAAGGCGTGGTGCTGGTCTTCTCATCAGAGGACAAACGTCATTGGAGCTGCATTCACAGACTGGAGTCGGAGGAGACATTCGGATTTATGTGGGAGTGTCCGGATCTCTATGAACTGGACGGACATTCCATTCTCTGTATCTCTCCTCAGGGAGTGGAGCAGGATGGATACAAATACGCCAATAAGTATCAGACCGTGACTACTGTTATTAAAGGAGATTTTCGGACAGACGGTGTAGCGGAAGGCTTCCGGGAACTGGACGGCGGATTTGATTTCTACGCACCGCAGACCTTTCTCCTGGAGGATGGCAGGAGAATTCTTCTTGGCTGGATGGGTATGGCAGACTCTACCGATGAATATACTAACCAGACCGTTGAGGATGGATGGCAGCACTGCCTGACTCTGGCCAGAGAGGTAAGCTTAAAAGACGGTATTGTATGTCAGAATCCGGTACGGGAGCTTGTTCAGTGGTGGAACGAAGAAGTTCCACTGAAAGGACAATATGCAGGAACTACCGATATCTGCTACGAACTGGATTTGAAGAATGCCACTCAGAAATGGGAGGTCCTCATTGCAGATGGACTGAAGCTTTCGTGGAGTCCTGAAGAATACGTATTCAGAATGGAATTTCTCAATGAGAAGCTGGGATGCGGAAGAGGCTTACGGGCGAGAGAAATGCAGAAATGCACGGACATCCGTGTGGTTGTGGATGCGTCCTGTGTGGAAGTATTTATGAATGATGGAAAAGATGTATTTTCCACGAGATGTTATCCTGAAAAAGATCAGTACACCGTAAAAGTAAGCGGGGAAGGGCTGACAGGATTTTATCGATACAAAGTGTAATAAAGATTGATAACAGAAGGGGAAAGGAAAAGTGAGCATGGATTACAGAAAGACTGCAGAAGAAATCTATGAAAAAGTGGGTAAAAAAGAGAACATTATCTCTGTAGCCCATTGTTCTACCAGACTGCGTTTGGTATTGGCAGACAATGATAAATGTGATGAAAAACAGGTGGAAGAAATTGACGGTGTCAAAGGAGTATTCAGCGCATCCGGACAGATTCAGATTATCTTAGGAACCGGTGTGGTAAATAAAGTCTATGATGAATTTCTGAAGATTTCCGGTTTGACCGGAGCCAGTACCGAAGAAGCTAAAGCGGCTGCAACAGCAAAACAGCCCTGGTATAAGCAGGCCATTAAGACACTGGGGGATATTTTTGTGTCGATCATTCCGGCCATTGTAGCCAGCGGATTCCTTATGGGTATCATGGAAGCATTAAATTTCATGGTAAACAACGGTTTTCTGAACATTGATACTTCCGGGTCTATTTTTGTGTTTGCCAATCTGTTTGGAAATACGGCTTACACCTTCCTTCCCATTCTGATTGCGTTCAGCGCAGCGAAAGTATTTGGAGGCAATCAGTATCTGGGAGCAGTCATCGGCATGTTGATGATCCATCCGAACCTGCAGAATGCCTGGACCGTGGCAACGGAGGGTGTAAAGCAGACCCAGAGCGTATGGTTTGGTCTTTATAAGATTGACATGGTAGGTTATCAGGGTCATGTAATCCCGGTTATCATTGCAGTCTTTGTGATGTGCTTTATTGAAAAACGGCTTCACAAGATTGTACCGGCTATGTTCGACCTGTTCGTCACTCCACTGGTCAGCGTCTTTGTAACTGGTTATCTTACCTACTCTATCATCGGCCCGGTCTTTGTCACCATTGAAAATGCCATCATCGGAGGCGTACAGCAGTTAATCACTCTTCCGTTCGGTATCGGAAGCTTTATTATGGGTGGTCTTTACTCTGCAACGGTAGTAGCAGGTGTTCATCATATGTATACGGTCATTGATGTGGCGCAGCTGGGACTTTATGGTAAGACTTACTGGCTTCCGCTGGCATCTGCAGCAAACATCGCTCAGGGCGCAGCAGCACTGGCCGTTGCCCTGAAAACCAAAAATCAGAAGACCAAATCCATGGCAGTTCCGTCCGCCATGTCCTGTTTTATGGGAATTACGGAACCTGCGATTTTCGGTGTCAACCTGCGGTTCTTCCGTCCGTTCATCTGCGGTGCGGTAGGTGGTGCCTGCGGAGCACTGTATGCGTCTATTGTAGGACTGGGTGCAACCGGTACCGGAGTGACTGGTATCTTCGGACTTCTGCTCTGCCTGAATGATCCGATCAACTACATTATTATGTTCCTTATTTCCGCAGGTGTGGCATTTGCCCTGACCTGGATGTTCGGATACAAAAATCCGGTGCAGGAAGCCACTCCTTCTGAAAAACTGGTAGAAGAAGTATCAGAAGAAAAAGAGACATTGCAGGGACAGAAAGATGAAATCATCTGTGCACCGGCAGCAGGTACTTCCATTTCCTATACCGAGATCAAAGACGATGTATTTGCAGCAGGAATGCTGGGAAAAGGTGTGGGAATCATTCCGGAAAAAGGGGAAGTGGTAGCGCCCTTTGATGGTGAGATTACCCTGTTCTTTGATACCAAACATGCCATTGGCTTAAAGAGCAGTCTGGGAAATGAGATTCTCATTCACGTGGGTGTGAATACGGTAGAGCTTCAGGGACTTCATTTCACTCCGCTGAAACAGACCGGTGACAAGGTAAAAAAGGGTGAAAAACTGTTGGAGTTTGACAAGGAAGCTCTGGAAAAAGCAGGTTATGATGTTACCGTCGTTGTTGTGGCAACAGAAGCAAAAGATGTAGAGATTCTGAAAACCGGTGAAGTGAAAGAACTGGATCAGATTTTTGCCGTAAAATAATAGACGATTTTCATTTCCGTGTGTTATACTGAAAATCATAAAGGGCACATGGAGGGTGGAAACGTGAATCAGGAGGAAGTCTTTAACAATTTGCTGGTGATGCTGTTCAACGAAATTCTGGACGTGGAACAAAAAGCATTGATTACAGGAAGCTTTAAGGAGATTTCCATTAACGATATGCATATTATAGATGCCATTGGAATCAAAGATCCGAAAAATATGGGAACAGTGGCGAAGACCATGGCAGTTACCATGGGAACATTGACAACGGCCATCAACAACCTGGTGAAAAAAGGGTATGTGACCAGAGTCAGAAGCGCCGAGGACAAGCGGGTGGTGCTGATCTCCTTGACAGACAAAGGAAGATCAGCTTACGAGAAGCATGCAGAGTTCCACCGGCGGATGGTGCAGACGGTCATGGATGGGTTCCAGGGCGAGGAACTGGATATTCTGACGCGGGCACTGGAGAAGCTGAGAGGATACTTTAAGGAGTTCTGATTCCAGATTTTCCTGCAGCATGAAAAAAGGAGCCGGACCATATTCCAGGAACCAGCGGTGAAATCCCATAAGTGAAAGATCAGGAGAGAGTGCGAAAGCACTCTCTTTCAGTTTGCAGATTTCCAAGTATCCAAGATAATACTTGAGGTAATTGGCGGGTTCTTCCAGCAGGGTAAGATAAAGGGCATGGATCTGTTCTGCCTTGGAAATCCCAAAAGCTTTCAGATATTCTGCACAGTCTTCTTCTTTCCATCCGTCCATGTGCACTTTCAGGTCCAGGACAGAGCAGATGGCATAGTTAAGGGAAGAGAGAGCCCGGAGAGCGGATGCTGTTTCTGTTTCATATCCAAGAAAATCATAGGCATAGAGTTCACTGTACAGCCCCCATCCTTCCGTATAACCACCGATATAGAGAAGACTGCGGATCGGGTCCAGCAGAGCTTCAAAAGTATTTTGATAAAGATGGCCCGGATACCCTTCATGGGCCAGTGTGGTGAGCAGCTCCTTTTCATCCGGCTCATAGGATGGATTGATATAGATTGTATTCTCCTGGGGAATATCTAAGGGAGGTGTCAGGAAAAAGGCGGGACTTAATGTGGAAGTCAAGGCATCCGGCACATTTTTGATCTGCCAGGTAATGTCCAGTACGGTTGGGAAGTCCTTCTGAATCTCTTCGGACAGATAAAGGAGCATTTGTTCTGGTTCAGTATCCGGTAAAAGGGTTTCAGATACCGGATGAAGCAGATCCACGCCATTTTGAACTGCCTGAAGGATCATCTCATAGTCGGAAGCAATCTGGTCTTCCAGAAGATTCTGGATTTCGGCAACCGTCCGGTTGGTGCCGGTTTCATAGGTTAAAAGCCATCGAAAATAGGAAGTGCCGTTTGGAACGTGAGCCAGTCCCAGGGGTTCTTCCGGACAATAGCCACGAAGGTCACCAAGATCAGAGGCAAGCTGCTCGTAAGCAGGAAAGACAGCGTCTGCGAGAAGTTTTTGCTGCTGAATCTCGTAAGAAATCTTCTGATTAGAGGTGAGAAATGAGCAGCCTGCGAGTCGTTCTTCAAAACTGGCAGTCAGAAAATGGTTCTTTGCGTCGGAAGGAAAATTCTGACACTGGGAAATGACTTTTTCAAGACTTTCTGCATTCATGCAGAGTCCAGCCTCTGCTTTTTTCTGTTCAAAGGCAGTAAGCGCGGAAAAATAATCCGGGAACTGGGAAAGCAGGGCAAGATAATCGTGCACATCCTGCTCCGAACGGAAAACATATTCGGAAAGGAGAATGGGAAGCTGGGCCTGAATCCCCAGTGTAGGGCCAAGGGGCTCCTGAAAATAATAAAAATCGTTCAGGGCAATCTGTCCGTCAAGCCACCAGGAGAGGAGCGTTTTCGTGTGCTGTTCTTCCTCGGTCAGGGAGGAAAAGCTTTCCAGTTCTTCTTTTAACTGCTGAAGAGCAGCGGGTTTTTCCTGGTCCGGTTCTGCAGGAAATGGGCCAAAAGAGATTTGATCCGTCGTAATCCCAAAGGCAGCAGGATCGGCAAGGGTATAGTGAAGATTTAAGGTATTTCCTGAAAGCTCCTGCCGGAAAAGATTCCCGGTAAAATCGGAAAAGCTTTTTTTCGACAGAAAGGGAATGGTAAGGAACAATAGCAGGGAAAAAAAGAAAAGTCCGGCGGTCTGGAACATAAGAGTTCTGCGCATGAAAGATATTTCCTGATCCAATGGGGTCAGAAAAGTATATGAGAAAAAGAAATCAGGTATGACTGGCAAGATAATAAACAGCCGCGTGAGCATGCTCACACGGCTGTTACAATTCTCTGTGAAATATTAGCAGATTTCAGCACCTGCCGGCATCTCTTTTTCCGGAACAACCAGAGAAAGTTCACCTTTTTCATTTTCTGCACAGAGCAGCATTCCTTCAGATACCAGTCCACGGATCTTTCTTGGCTGCAGATTTACAAGAACCATGACTTTCTTGCCAACCATCTCTTCCGGGGTATATCCGCTGCGGATGCCGGATACGATCTGACGTACCTGGCTGCCAATCTTTACCTGGGAGCAGAGCAGTTTGTCTGCCTTCGGAACAGCTTCACAGGAAAGAATCTCACCTACCTGGAACTGCAGTTTTGCAAAGTCATCATAAGATACGTTCTCTTTCGGCTCAATGTCAATGACCGGATCTTTCGGAGCGTTGGCAGCTTCTTTCTCTGCTTTCATAGCCTCGACTTTTTCCAGTACTTCCTTGATGTCCATACGTGCAAACAGAATCTGTGGCTGATCTGTCACTTTGGTACCGGATTCATAGAGACCGAACTGCTCCATCTCCTCAATGGTACGCGGTTTTGCATTCAGCTGCTCCAGAATCTTTCTGGAAGTGGACGGCATGAAGGGCTCGAGAAGAGCTGCGCCGTAGCTGATGCTTTCTACCAGGTTGTAGAGAACCGTTGCCAGACGATCCTGCTGTGCCTTATCTTTTGCCAATGCCCAGGGCATGGTCTCATCAATGTATTTGTTGCAGCGTTTGAACAGTGCAAAGATCTCAGTCAGAGCATCTGCCACACGAAGCTGATCCATTTTCTCATTTACTTTTGCCAGAGTTCCGAGAACGGTTGCTTTCAGATCCTCATCTACGTCTGCAGTAACACCGGTATTGGTAACAACGCCGTCGAAATATTTGTTGGACATGGAGATGGTACGGTTTACCAGATTTCCAAGAGTATTTGCCAGCTCGGAATTCAGGCGCTCTACCATCAGTTCCCAGGAGATGACACCATCATTTTCAAACGGCATCTCGTGAAGGACAAAATAACGGACTGCATCCACACCGAAGAAATCTACCAGATCATCGGCATAGAGCACATTTCCTTTGGACTTACTCATCTTGCCGTCACCCTGTAAGAGCCACGGATGTCCAAATACCTGTTTTGGCAGCGGAAGATCCAGAGACATAAGGAAAATCGGCCAATAGATAGTATGGAAACGGATAATATCCTTTCCGATCAGGTGCAGGTCAGCCGGCCAGAGTTTCTTGAACTGTTCGGAGCTGTTGCCGTCGCAGTCATAACCGATACCGGTAATGTAGTTGGTCAGAGCATCCAGCCATACGTAGGTAACATGCTTCGGATCAAAGGTAACCGGAATACCCCAGTTGAAGGAGGTTCTGGATACACACAGATCCTGAAGACCCGGAAGAAGGAAGTTATTCATCATCTCGTTCTTACGGGATACCGGCTGAATGAATTCCGGATGGGTGTTAATGTAATCAATCAGACGATCCGCATATTTGCTCATTTTGAAGAAATATGCTTCTTCTTTTGCAGGCTGTACTTCACGGCCGCAGTCCGGGCATTTGCCGTCTACCAGCTGGGAGGGAGTCCAGAAAGACTCACAGGGAGTACAGTACATTCCTTCGTAGGATCCCTTGTAAATGTCTCCCTTGTCGTACATATATTTGAAGATCTTCTGAACCTGTTTTTCATGATCCTCATCAGTAGTACGGATGAATTTGTCATAGGAAGTATCCATGAGATCCCAGATTCTCTTGATCTCGCTGGATGCATTGTCGACGAATTCCTTCGGAGTAATGCGGGCGTCTTCCGCCTTCAGTTCGATTTTCTGGCCATGCTCATCGGTTCCGGTCTGGAAGAACACATCATAACCCTGAAATCTCTTATAGCGGGCAATACTGTCTGCCAGAACGATCTCATAGGTGTTGCCAATGTGAGGTTTTCCGGATGCATAGGCAATGGCGGTTGTCATATAAAATTTTTTCTTTTCCATTTGCTTACCTCTGTTAGTTTATGCTTTTATCAGAGTAGCACAGGAGGAAAAAGAAGTCAATTATGTTACTGTTCAAACAGCAGCCAGACACTAGATGTCAGGAGCTTTCTTCCAGCAGAGAGGCCTGCCGGAGAAGAAAACGATAGCGCAGCTGTACAGCCTGAAGCTCATAAATAGAAGAGTCAACAAGATCCGGGTCTACGACATTTTCAAAATTTGAATAAGCACGGTCGAGAGCGGACTTGGTTCGGGCGAGATCTTCCATCAGCTGCTGCCTCCGGGTGTCCGGTACGGGTGCTTCTCCTTTCATTTTCATAAGCATGTTCCTTCCTGTCTGGATCTATAGGTTAGTATCAGTATAGTCGCGGACAGGAAAATTTATACGAAATCTGGAATATTTTTCTGGAAAATCCATATAGTTGGATGGAGAGGAGCGGAATGTATGGAAAAAGAAAAAGGGATGCTTCTGATTATCGGTGCCTGTCTGCTGGTGCTGTTCCTGGTAACCGTAAAACATAAAGCAGAGATGCTGTTAAATTTCTGTATTCGATCCGTCATGGGTGGAATTGTCATCCTGGGGGTCAATACAGTGCTGGCAAATTGGGGGATTCCATGTTCTGTGGGTCTGAACCCGTGGAGTCTTTTGACATCCGGAACCCTTGGTTTTAGCGGGGTTTCTCTGCTTTATGCCGTCGCAGCCATCCGGCTTTTGTAAGATATTCCCAAAATTTGTGAACAAATTGTAAACCCCATAGACAGTCCTCAGGGGAGCAATTATAATGAGTCTTGTGATAAACGTTTATCTTAATGTGGCATTTCGCCATAGGCTCACAGTTTTATTCTGAGCCAAATTCCATTTTAAAATTGCAGCACAGAAGAAAAAAGATGCTGCTGGAGGTATCTATGTGAAAAGCACGGTTTTGTGGGTTGCAGATGCCTGTGAAATGTATGCAAATGCGTTCATGGAGTATGTGAACCTGAAGAAAGGTCAGCTCTTTCAGGTGCGGGGATGTACGGACGAAGAACAGCTGGTGAAGGCACTTGCCGGGGAAGAGATCGAAATTTTGCTGATTACGGCGGAATGGTATGAGCGATATCGGGAACTCATCCATATTTCATGTGTGATCATCCTCTCGGAAGGAAGCCTGATGAAAGAATTCAGCAGTCAGCCAGTCATCTACAAGTACCAGTCGGCGGAAAATATTCTCCGGGAAATCATGTATTACTATTCCGGGCAGGATACAGAAGGGACGTATATTACCGGAGTGGGGAAGGAGAACAGGCTGATCGGGGTGTATTCACCGGTAGGGGGAATCGGAAAGACAGTATTTGCACTGACATTAGGCCAGATACTGGCAGAGAGCCGGAACCTTTTATATCTGAATCTGGAGGAAAATTCCGGAATGGCCGAATTTATGGGAAGCGGCCACTGGAACATGTCAGATCTCATTTATTTTTTAAGACAAAAAAATAACACACAGTTTCTCTATCGGTTAAACAGTATGGTCCAGAAACTGGACCGGATGGATTATATCCCGCCCTGTGACTCTTATACGGATTTTCGTCAGATTGAACTGGAAGAGTGGAATTATCTGCTGAGGCTTATACGGACAAGAAGTTCCTATGATGTGATCATTCTGGATCTGGGAAATGCCATGGGTCATGAACCGGAACTTTTGCAGCAGTGCGATGGAATCTACATGCCGGTGCGTCAGGATATGATCTCCAGGGCTAAGATCAGTCAGTGGGAGCGATACATTTCGGATTTAGACAATTTGCAGGTATTGGAAAAGCTACAGAAGCTGGAACTTCCACAACTGGAACATATGCCTGACAGCGAAGAAGATCTTCTGGCGCTGCCCCGGCAGAAACTGGGTGCATATATCCGGGGACTGATCCGGGAATAAGGAGGAACCATGGAGCTGTGTGAAGAATTAAAAAAGCAGATTCTGGAACGGGTGGATTTAAGTCGGGAGGTATCGGATGAAGAAATACAGGAACTGATTGATGAAGTTGTATTATTCTGTGGAAAAGAACGGCATCTGTCTCTCAATGAAAGGTGCAGGATAAAAAGAGAATTGTTTTATGCCCTTCGCAAGATGGACGTGCTTCAGGAATTACTGGAAGAAAAAAGTGTTACGGAGATTATGGTAAACGGAACGGATGGTATCTTCCTGGAGAAAAACGGAAAACTGAGCCGCTGGGAAAAATCCTTTTCTTCAAAAGAACGGATTCTGGATATTATCCAGCAGATTACAGGAGCATGCAACCGGGTAGTCAACGAAGCTTCTCCCATTGTCGATGCAAGACTCGAAAACGGGGATCGGGTTCATGTGGTACTGCCTCCGGTTGCGGTTAACGGGCCTATCATCACAATACGAAGATTTCCGGAAGAGCCTGTGACCATGCAGAAACTGCTGGAATTGGAAAGTCTTTCAGAGGAAGAAGCAGAATTTTTAAAGAAGGCGGTGCAGGCCGGTTACTCCATTCTTGTGGCAGGTGGCACCGGAAGCGGAAAAACCACTTTTCTGAACGTACTTGCAGGGCATATTCCACAGGATGAACGAGTGATTGTCATTGAAGATACAGCGGAACTTCAGATCAGGAATGTACCGAATCTGGTCCGGTTGGAAACAAGGGATGGCGGTGCGGAGGATTGCCGGGAAATTTCCATGAGGGATCTTATCAAGGCGGCTCTCCGCATGCGGCCTACGCGGTTGATCATCGGAGAAGTCAGGGGAGCAGAAGCTTTTGAACTGCTTACCTGTCTTATATGTACTATATAACAATTATATATATAACGTGTATAAGGATGGAAAATATAGATTAGAGGGAGGACATAGGAACGATATGAACATTAAGTATAGGTTATTGTGTAAAAGGTTAATAGAGGAAAGTAAGAGAGTAGGTGTCATTCAATATTATAATGTACTGTTCATAATGGAGCTATTGTCAGATAAAGACATATGGTCTTTAGAACGGTGGGTGAACGGTATAAATAACATATATATGAAGGATATACATAACTGGTGTAGACTGCATTTTGTTAAATATCACACTGTATTTGTTTACAGGAAAGAGTATCCGGTAAAAGCAAATATTTGGAATGGGTATTCATATATAAGGTGGCGGATGGAGCGGATGATGAATTTGGGATAAGATAAAATAGTGCATGCATGAAAGGGAACCTTAAAGTAGAGAAAGTATGGATAGAACGAAGGATAAGGCTCTGCGCTATTCGTTTGGCAGAGCCTGAGCATTGTCCTGATCCGTAGAAAATAAATCTAACTGACCTTCTGGAGTGGAACTTTGACCGGATTCATCTTCAGTTGAGGTTTCTCTTTTTTTGGGTGTTTTATGAGTGTATAATTTTTCAAAAGGAAGTGAATACTTGGATTTTTTATTGTATTCTAGTAAAAGAGCTTCTGCGAATCCTAATGAACCGGCACGACGTTCTCTGGCAGTACGACTGATTTCTCTGACAGAGACACGCCCTACTTTTTCTTTAAATGTGTCATCTTTCATTGTTTCTCCATAAGCATTATCCAGACGGGCAATAGCATTAAGCATATTGGAACTAAAGGACATAGGAGCACCTTCCCATGTGGCAACGCAAAGGCGTAAAACACGATCAAGAGTGTGAAAACCATATTTTTCATAGATATTAATTAAAGTGGATACAGCACATATACCTCCGGGGCGAGAGGAAGAAGTAATAGAGAGATCATATGATTCAACAAGGTCACGAATAATAAGTTCTCTATCATTACCAGCTTCAATATTAGCCATGAATATTTCATAAGGTAGTAACGATTTGACATATTTCATCTGATTTGCAAAAATATCTGCTTCTTGGGTGTAAACAAGATCATCATAAACCATACACCAGACAGGAGTTTCTCTTGATCCAGAGATAAGAGCGACAATTTCTATAGTGTGTTGTCCGTTGAATACATAATTTATCCCATCACGTCTACTTACTTTTACAGGGTTTATCTGATAAAGGTCAAAATTAGCTGCAGCACGCTGAACGTGTTTGATGGAAAGATTACGTTGGTAATCTTGATTTGAACATAAATTTTTAATAGGTATTTGCTCAAAATGCACTTGGGGAACAAACTTTTGTAAATCTTCGGTATTTCCATCCATAATTATATTTCCTCCAATTTTTTTAAAATATTATTTGTGGTTGATATTAGGCACATAAGCTGATATTTAAGCTTATATTTTGCTGTATCAGATGCAATTTTAAAATCTGAAACTTTTAATACTCTTTCGATAGAACTGTTCCATGATGGAATCGTCAATGTAAGACTTGCAATTTCCGCATCTGGATCAAATTGTGGCAGGTTGCGTATAGATGGAATAGAAACGGAAGATTCTTTCTTTAATATCGGCTTGGCGTAATTATTCCACAGTAATTCCCGTTTCATATCATGATAACTGAGATGTTCTATCTTTTCGGCAAGAAGGTAGTTATTTAGACTTAAAAGCTGCTCTTTTGATAATCCTGAAAGCTCAATAATATTAGCTTGGGAAATCCAGAGCTGACCAGAGCGAACTCGTTTGACCAGATCCGGAACTTTTTCATCAATTATATCTAGTGCACTACTGTAAGCAGAATATTTGTAAACGGTAGCCGTTGCTACATTACATTCTTCGGATATTTTTTTTGCTGCGATGCTTGCACCGGAAATATGAGATTTATTCGTAGATGAAAGTTGTCTTGAAACTAATATTTTTTCAGCATCATATTTTTTCCCAATCAGGTATTTTTTATTGATATTGGTTAAATCCTCTCGTTTAAGTTGGTCAGTACATATCCATGAAATTACATCTTCTTTACTGGAAAAATGGAGTCTTTTTATTCGGAAAGGAATACTGTGTTTACGAAATAATTCATATGCTTCTATGCCATTAATGACAATACCATTCCAGGTGCAGATGGGGGTATGATAGGAATGACATAATATCTGTTGTTCAAGTTGTTTATAATCTTTTTCACCGAGATATTGATACAAATTGGTGAATTCTAGTTTTGTTTTTAATGTATATATACTATAATTGCGCATACTCATCTCCAATTATTTCTGATTTGAATTCTGTTTGTGGCAGTTTTGTGATGATGTTATCCATGGAAAATAGAGCTATTTTCTTATTTGGGTAAATATTGCCTTCTAAACGGAAAATGTTAAATTTCTCCCAAGAAAGGTTAAGCTGGGAAAGTGAATATAGTAATTCTCGGCTGTATAACTCATAACTGTTACCATTGATGACAAAATAATCCTTAACTTTATGTGCCAATTTATCCTCCGCACAACTAGCCTTTATACCTATCATTTTTTGATCAGGATTAACAAGAAGTTGAATATATTCTGGGTTACCAATTTGACGGAGTGTATTGCGGTGGATTCGTATACGATTCTTTTTAAAGTCAATACATATTAGTGGATGGGAAGAGTGTTTGTTGTTCATAGGATTTTTCCTCACTTTCTGCTGTTGATGGTTTTTTTGCTTTTTCTGTGGATTTATCAGTTACCTTCTTCTTTTCTTGTATGTCAAATACTGCGTAGCCTTCAAATATATTAACTTGCATTGATTTTTGATGTTCTTCCACTGGAATACCGAACTGATTCTTCCATTCTTCAGGATAAGAAGGTGTCCTAGCAGTGGTTACAGTTCCATTGTCTTTTAGTGTACGAGGAAATATTTCAGGTGAAGTTAAATCGAAAATGAACAGTATTTCATTGCCAGAACGAATTAGTTTGCCGAGAATCTTGTACCGATAATTAGGATTCCAGTCCATGAGAGATATCACTTTAGCAAAAAAAATCCGACAAGTGATTTGTTTTGGCGAACGTTTTTTCCCAGAGGAACACCAACGAAAAGAGTCTTTTTCTTCTTCTCGACAGGGACGGACAGCCAGTTTTTTTTCAATGGGATTGACTAATATTTGCACATATTCGACATCGGGTAGTTTTTTTATGCAGGCGGTATTTACAGATACCTTGTAGTTATTAAGCGTAAACGAAGGTTCGTAAATATGAGCGAAGAATTCGCCACGTACAACTTGATAACCGTCATAGCTGAAAGAATCATCGTCAGTGACTTCCATTTGATTTGAGGGGCTGGATGCGACTGTTATTGGCATAGGTGTGTTGATTTTCATCATATCAGAAGGTTCTGTAGTCATATTCCATTGATTTGTAGGTTGCTCGCTCATTGGGTGTCTCCTTTAATTTCTGTAATAATATTCTTTATATTTTGTATAATGGTTTCTTTGGGAGTGGTTTGTAGCTCAGGTTCTTTATAAGGTTTACTTTCTGAAGCAGTCTGCCAGTTTTTGTCCGCTGTAAATTCTGTTAATTCTGGCGCTTGAGATTGAGTATAATAATTATTACCGAAGCTATTCATCCAGTCGGCAGGATAAGCTAACACACTCTTAGAATCAGATATTGTATCAGGCGTATTGTTATTGGGGGAGGATACGTCGTTGGTAGTTGTCGGTATTCGTATTTCTGTATCGTCCATGTTGAAGATAAGGACATTTTCATTGTCTTTTTGGTGTGCAACTCCTAATATTCTATATTTGCATTTTTTGTCCCATTTAAATATCTCGTATAATGTTGGCAAAAATGCAGCGCCGGAAATTGGTTTTGGAATAGGTTGACCATCTTTGAGACGTGACCACTGCACTTTATTTTTGGTTTCCGAGGAACATGGTCGGATAGCAAGTAGTTTTGATCTTGGGTGTATTAGCATTTCGACAAATTTTATGTTTGGAAATTTCCGTATAGCGTCTTTGTTAAAAGAGATCTGTTTATATGAAAAAGAAACAGAAATCCGACCAACCGAGGAGAAAAATTGTCCTCTGGCAACTTCATAGTCTCTTAAATCGAAGGAACCGGCGGAAGCAGTAACTGTATCAGGTGCATTCATATTTTCCGGTTTAAGGACGCTTTGAGATGCTTCAAAGTAGTCTCTGGCTTTAAATCCAGACCATCTTGGATTAATGCTTATAAATCCACTTAGAGAGCCTTCTTGTATCACATGTAATTCTGGTAAAATCTCCTTATTTCCATATTTCGCATTTGTAATTAATTTTTGAACAGCTATGAAATCATCTCTGGAGATAATAGCTTCGTGATGTCCGACTTTTCTGTATTGATTACGGTCTTGATTGTTTTTCCTTGATTTATGGTCAAGATAATTCGGAGTCCATGTTTTTCTCGCCAGAACATCCCCACAATGGCGTTCATTTTGAAGGATTTGTAGTATGGTACTGGATGACCAGACATCATTATTCTTTTTTGTTCTACAACCGAGTTCTGTCAAAGAATCAGCAATTTGTTGAGCACTGCTTCCATTCAGATACATATAAAAAATAAGCTGCACAATTTTAGCTTCATGTGGATTGATTACAAGATCTCCATTTTCGTCTTGGTCATATCCGAGCAGAGGAGGTGTAAGGAATATTCCCCGACGAAAACGCATTTCAATGGAAGAATTCATAATTTCACTTTTGGTATGACTCTCTTCCTGCGCAAGTGTTGACATGAATGACAGAATCATTTCGCTTTTGGGATCAAGAGTATTTAAATGCTCTGTTTCAAAAAATACACCGACGGGTGGACGGAGTGAAGAAAGCTCTCGTACATATCGTATACAGTCAACAACGTTTCTTGCAAATCGTGATACACTTTTTGTTATGATTAAATCAATTTTTCCAGCTTCACAATCTTCAATCATTTTTTTGAATGCATCTCTATGTTGAAGAGAGGTGCCGGAAATGCCTTCGTCGGCATATATTTCTACAAGCATCCAATTCGGATTTTTATTTACTACATCCTGATAATGATTTTTCTGTAATTCATATGAGGATGTTTGGCGTGGATCATCCGTAGATACCCTTGCATATACAGCTACTCGTAGTTTTTTCTCTGTTTTAAAAATATCCTCTGGTGGAAGTGCCGGGATTACTTCCAGTTCTTCTGGATCAATACCTTTGTATCTTTGCCGGATTCTGGCTTTTTGTTCATCAATATTACTGCTTCGTTCTTCACTTTCTTTCATCAATAGCGACATCCTTTATAGTTGATATAACTATCATAGAATTTTTTGATTGAAAAAGACATAAACCATCAGTTAAGTGATTAACGGATGGTTTATGTAGAAATAGATATTTGATTGTTATTGAATGATTTAATAATCATTCGGGTTATCAGCATCGTAATTGTGTCTTGAGGATAGATGCCAATCATTGATTCGTAAAATGTTTTTTATGGCTGAAAGAACCTCGAATATGTAACGTTTTTCAGTGCTGGTACAATCTGCCATTAATAAATCAATGTCAGTTTGATATTCCGTAGGATTGTATAACAAGTTCCCATAGAGTAATTCATCAATAGTAATTTCAAGTGCGTTGCTAATTTTGATTAAAGATTCTAAACTGGGTTTACGCTTGGCATTTTCTATATAGCTTATATAAACAGTAGAAAGATCAGCAATTTCAGCCAGCTCCTCGGCAGATAATCCTCGTTGTTTGCGGGTTTCTCTTATACGTTTGCCTATAAGTGCATAATTTATTTCCATGTCCTCACCTCCTTTCCATCACAACTTGACTTTTTTGTGTTGTAGATAGAAAAAATGGTGAGCTATACAACAGCAATTGGTTGTATAAAGAGAAGTATATCATATGTATATAGCAAAAAGAAGATTGTCGATTGATGCGAGAAAAAGGCGATAAGTTGTAATTGAACAACAGCGAAAAAAGGGTTATCATTTATGTATTAAAAATTATGTCTGGGAGGAAAATACATGGCAGATAAAGAGGAAATCAAAACATTGGAGGAATTAGAGGAAAAAGGAAAAATACTGCGGGAGTACAAAGAAAAATTCCGGCAGATGTGCCAAGAAAATAAAATGATAAAGGGTTCGACAGTGCTGAAACTATATGATAAAATTGAAGAGGTACAAAGAGAATATGAGCATTTAGATAATAAGCTGACATTAATGGAATACAACTTTATATAGTTCTATTTTTTTTGTTTTAATACTACTGTTTCCCTTAGTAAATACTTGTAAGATACATCTCTAATATTTTTGCGGATTTCTAGTTACAATTAAGGTAACTACTATCGGAAAGAGGTGTATTTACTTGCGCACAGAGGATTATATTGCGGACAATATTATAGCTTTATGTAAAAAACGTGATATGAGCAAATATCGGCTGTCACAGTTGACTGGTATATCTCAATCTTCGATTGGAAAAATTATTGCTAAAGAAAGTTTACCAACTATGCCTACTGTAGAAAAGATATGTGATGCACTGGGAGTAACAATGGCACAATTCTTTGCCGGAATGGATGTTCCAGTAAGTTTATCAGAATCACAACAAGAGGTTCTGAATATTTGGAATAATCTTGATGAAAAAGAACAGAATGTAGTGATACAAATGCTCCGGGGACTTCAAAAATAAAGGAAACAGTTGTAACGAAAATGTTGACTGTTTCTTTTTTTATGGAGTTGGGAGATTATGGTGATTGAAAAGAAATATTATGATATTGCACAGCGTGAATTGGAAGAAATGCAAAGAGAAATTAATGCAGAAAAAGCGCAAATGTCAGAAGAAGAGATACTAGAGGATAAAAAATGGCATGATGAACAATTGGAAACAATTATTAAAAAGGCAGAAGCTCATATGCGTCGTTTTAAGAAAGTTCCAGATCCTCAAAAAGTAGTGAAATTCACTTTTTTACAAAAAGATGCATTGGAAATTGCACGAAATATGCAGATGAATATAAAAACTGAGCGTAAAGAAGATGATTTATGGGGGACGATAGAAATGTCATTTAATAATATGTGGTTTTTAGATTCGGCTCCTAGTGAATGGAAAGATATTTGGAATAACTTGATGAAAGAAGCTCAGAGAGTGTATATAGAAGCAAAAGATAACATGATCATGTATCAATATTATTATGATTTGGCGGTAGAAGTTCCTTGTGTGTAGACAAAATACGAATAATGATATATGAATGCTGTTCTGTAATAATTTTATGATATACTGTGGATATGATATGTAAAAATAGTCGGAGAAAGATTTGTGAATGCACGATTATTTAGGAGGAAAAAAGCATGACAGACGCTGAAAAAAGAGAAGCGGCTCACCAGTTTATCAATAGATGGATGGGACGTGGCAATGAGGATGAAGATGGTCGTTCTTATTGGCTGGAATTTTTATCCAATGTAATGGGGATGGAAAATCCCACAGAGCGTGTAAATTTTGAGAAGAAAGTAATTGTAAATGGGAATACAAAGCGGATTGACGTATATATCCCGGAAACACATGTCATCATTGAACAGAAAAGTCTGGGAAAGTCACTTGATCAGAAAATACATAACTCTGGAGATGTGGATTTAACACCATATGAACAGGCGAAACGCTATAATGACAATCTTCCGTATGATGAAAAAGCAAGATGGATCATAACTTGTAATTTTTCGGATATTTGGATATATGATATGAATGCCAGGGTACCGGAACCTGTTAAAATAGCGTTGGTTGAATTGCAGAGCAAGTATCTGCTCCTTGATTTTCTGGTAAAGCAGGATGTAAAAAAGTTATCTCATGAGATGGAAGTTTCTATTAAGGCTGGCGATATTGTTGGTCTGATTTATGATGCTTTCCTGAAGCAATACAAGATACCGGACGGAAATGAAAAACAGGAATCAGCAGAACAGAAAGAAAAAAGGGAACATAAGTTGAAGAGCTTGAACGCTCTTTGTGTGCGTTTAGTATTCTGTCTGTACGCAGAGGATGCTGGCATATTTGGTGAACATCGGGATATTTTTCATGATTACTTAGAAGCATATGATGTAAAAGATTGCCGGAGAGCATTGATTGAACTGTTTAAGACGCTGGATACTCCAATCGCTGAACGGGATGAATATCTTGAAGAAGATGTTGCACAATTTCCATATGTAAATGGTGGTCTGTTTGCAGATGAAACAATAGAAATCCCACCTTTTACAGAAGAAATCAAAGACCTGCTTTTGACGAAAGCATCTGAGGATTTTGACTGGAGTGATATTTCACCGACTATTTTTGGAGCAGTTTTTGAATCTACTTTAAATCCGGAAACAAGAAGATCTGGCGGGATGCACTATACATCCATAGAGAATATTCATAAAGTGATAGATCCGCTGTTTCTTGATGATTTGAAAAAAGAATTTAAGGAGATTCAAGCGGTTACTGTTCGGAGAACAAAAGAAAAGAGGTTGGATGAATTTCAGAATAAACTTGCATCTCTCACGTTTTTAGATCCGGCGTGTGGTTCTGGAAATTTCCTCACAGAAACCTATTTGTCGTTGCGGCGGCTGGAGAATGAGGTGATTCGTGAAAGAGTTGGCGGTCAGATAACATTGGGAGAAGTCCATAACCCAATCAAAGTGTCTATCCAGCAATTTTATGGAATAGAGATCAACGACTTTGCTGTTACCGTTGCAAAGACAGCTCTTTGGATTGCAGAATCGCAGATGTTGGAAGAAACCAAAAATATTGTCTATGGCTTCAATGATGATTTTCTTCCGTTGAAGACGTATGTAAATATTACGGAGGGTAATGCACTTAGGATAGATTGGAATGAAGTGGTTCCGGTAGAACGATTGTCCTATATAATGGGGAATCCACCGTTTGTTGGATATTCGTATCAATCAGAAAGCCAAAAGAAAGACATTGAGAATGTATATGTAGACGAAAATGGAAAATCAACTTCAACGGCAGGTAAAATCGACTATGTTGCGGCATGGTATTTTAAGGCTGCAAAAATGATGGAGGGTTCAGAGGTTAGAACGGCATTTGTTTCTACTAATTCCATTACACAGGGAGAGCAGGTGGCTTATGTTTGGGCTGAACTATATAAACAGTTTGATATTCATATAGATTTTGCACACAGGACATTTGTATGGGGAAGTGAGGCAAAATTAAAAGCGGCGGTTCATTGCGTTATTATAGGTTTTAGCACATCAATGTCAAAGGGAAAATGTCGTTTGTATGATAATGGAGCGCTTGAAGAAACGGTACAAATTAGTCCGTACCTAATAGATGCTCCGATTACTTTTATTAACAGTCGTACTAATCCATTATGTAATGTCCCTAAGATAACAAATGGAAATAAACCAGTGGATGGGGGATATTTGTTTTTGTCACCAGACGAAAAAGATGAACTCATACAAAATGAGCCAGAATCTAAAAAGTTCGTTCGCAGGGTTTATGGAGCAGAGGAATTTATAAATTCTAAAGAGAGATATTGCTTATGGCTGAGAGATATTTCTCCAAAAGAATTAAACAAGTTGCCGATGATAAAAAAGCGTGTTCAACAGGTTCGTGAATTTCGATTGAAAAGCACAAAAGCTGTTACTGTAAAAAGTGCGGATTCACCAACATTGTTTCAACAAATTAGACAGCCAGATGAACCATATATAATTGTACCAAGGGTATCATCGGAAAATAGAAGATATATACCGATGGGATATGAATCGCCAGAAACGATTATAACGGATTCTGTCCAGTGTATTCCAAACGCTGATTTGTATACATTTGGAATTATTACCTCTAACGTACACATGGCATGGACGAGAGTAGTGTGTGGTAGATTAAAGAGTGACTATAGATATTCTGCAAAAATCGTATATAACAATTTTCCATGGCCGGAGCCAACAGAACAGCAGAAACAGAAAATCGAAGAAACAGCACATGGAATTTTGGATGCCAGAGCACTTTTCCCAGACAGTAGTCTCGCAGATTTGTATGATCCTTTAACGATGCCAGTGGAATTAAGAAAAGCACATATTGCAAATGATAAGGCAGTTATGGCAGCTTATGGCTTTGGCATAAAAATGACAGAAGAAGAGTGTGTTGCAGAATTGATGAAGCTATATCAAAAAATGCAAGAAATATTGCAGCTCCGTTAAATGCCCAAAGGCTAGGAGTCAAAACGCCTTGTGCAATAAAAGCGGACAAATGTTATGATTGTAAAAGCCCGGAAAGAATATGTAGAGGACTTTCGGTATTATGGGAAAAACCTATGACTGGCGAATTTGAAATAATTCTAATACATGAAAACTTGGGATATTAATAAACATTCAGTAATACTGAGAGACGAATTTGAAGTTGTATTATTGAATAAAATGGAGATTTTGATATGAAAGACAAGGCAAACAAGGGTTATTGGCAACGACTTGCAAAAATATATGCACCTTTGATGGAGTCAGATAAGAAGTTTTATAATGCAATCTGCGGATATATTAGAGATTATCTCAAATCTGATATGAATGTATTAGAATTAGCTTGTGGAACAGGGCAGCTATCTTTCCCATTGTCCGATTGTACTAATAGCTGGACGGCAACCGATTTTTCGGAAAATATGATTAAGCAAGCGAAAAAGAGAGGTACAACAGAAAAACTTAGTTTTTGCGTAGCCGATGCAACGGCACTTTCATATGAGAATGAAAATTTTGATTGTGTAGTAATTTCAAATGCACTGCACATTATGCCAGAGCCTGAAAAAGCAATGCAGGAAATTCGTAGAGTATTAAAAAAAGATGGTATTTTGTACGCACCAACCTTCTTATGGGCAGAGAAAAAATCAAGTGGTTTACGAAAGCGATTGATGTCTATTACAGGATTTAAAGCATACAAAGAATGGAACAAGGAAAATTTTTGTGAGTTTATTACGAATTATGGCTTTACAGTCGTCAAAGTGAATTTGGTGGATGGCGGTTTAGCTCCTGTTGGAGTTTTGATTGCGAAAAAAACTAATTATTAACTTCAAGTTTGACAGTATTAAAAATAGAATGTAAATTTGAGAACGCTTAAAGCCACTGTTCATACACTGTCACAGGTGGATATCAAACGATACGGTAAATAAAAAATATAAATAACAAAGGAGACCAACTTATGGGATTATTTGAAAAGAAAAAGAAAGATGCAAAGCGTTGCCCGATTTGTGGCAAGGAGATATCCTTTTTTTCGGGGTTAGTAATCGCGGACGGCAGAATCTGTGATGACTGTGAGAAAATGGTCAGAGGTCAGTTCAATATCGAAGAATATTATGGGCGTGAGAACTGGAAGATATCTACCAGCGATCCGTTGAAAGCCATGACAGTCGAAGAACTTAAGGACATGATCAACGAAAAGAAAGCAGAGCAGACGCAGGTAGTGGAAGAAATTGGCGGTGATTACGCAGCGATTGCCAAGGTGGAAAAGACATTTGGCATCGCTCCGAAGGCTACGGATGTGGGACTGAAACGTGCAAAGGCTTTGAAAAATAGAATCGTTGCCACAAGCTATATCATGTCAGGCGAATTCAGTAGAGGCGATGCGGTAACGGTTTCATTTGATGGTGCAGATATGACTACGACGATTCTGGATGTCATCGAATGCAGTTCATCAAGTACATTTGAAACAGTGCTGGATGCCAATTTCGGAAAGCACAAGGCCAAAGAAGGAGTCAGTGCCTGGATCATTCTGGATGTCATGGGCGGAGTTGGCAAAGGTGCCCTGATCAAGAAATAAGCAATTTGCGTGGTTTATCATTTACAGACACATGAGTAAGGAGGCCAACATGAGAAACATGAAAAAACGATTCCTGCACTGCTGTTAGCACTCGGTTTGGCACTGAGTATAAGCTATGGAAAAATCAGCTATATCGTAGATGCCGATATCAAAGGTTTCTTTGACCATATCGACCATGATTGGATGATGAAGTTCCTTGAATGGAATATACAGGATAAGAACTTATTGTGGCTAATACGTAAATACCTTAAAGCAGGAATAATGGAGCAAGGAAAATTCGAGCCAACAGAGGAAGGTTCGGCACAAGGCTCAGTAATGAGTCCGATGCTTGCAAATATATACATGCATCATGTGCTGACGTTGTGGTTTAAGCTGGTGGTGCAAAGGGAAATGCAGGGAGAGTGTTTTCTCGTCAACTTCGCGGATGATTTTGTTGCAGGATTTCAATATAAGTCAGAAGCTGAAAGATACTATAAAGAGTTAAAGGAACGAATGGAAAAGTTTGGACTGGAGCTGGAAAGTAGTAAAAGCAGACTGATTGAATTTGGGAGATTTGCAGAGCAGAATCGTAGAGCAAGAGGAGAATGTAAGCCTGAAACATTTGATTTTCTGGGATTTACCTTCTACTGTAGCAAAACTCGAAAGGGAGGTTTCGTGCCAAAGGTACAGACTTCAAGGAAGAAGTTTGAGCAAAAGGTTAGAGCATACAAGAACTGGATTTACGATAATCGAAATCGACCAATGCGAGAAATAATTAAAGAGTTGAACGTAAAACTAATTGGACACTATCGGTATTATGGTGTTACATGGAATTTTCGGAAGATAACAACATTCCTGCATAGAGTACAACAGTTTCTATTCAAAGCCATGAATCGGAGAGGTTGTAGACGGGCATACACATGGAATGGATTTGTGGAAATGCTCAAGTATTACCCGTTAGCAAAACCTAAAACGTACTATTGTTTATATTGAAGCGAATGTTACTATGAGGAGCCGTATGCGGGAAAGCCGCACGTACGGATCTGTGAGGGGCTAAGATTGAGAGGTCTTAGTCTACTCGACTGTAGAATTCAAAAATTTAATATGAAATGTGAGATAGAGCGTATGGAAATAATCTATACGTTCTATTTTTTTTGCCTTTTTGAAAAAAGTGATTAAAAAACTATTGACATTTTGTTACTGGGTAGACAGGCTCGCTCAGTCTTATCAGCATTTCATCAATAAGTATTGTGGTGGCAATAAAAATATTGTGCTAGATCAGATGAAAGAATATGCGGAGTGTTTCAGAAATAATTTGAAGCCAAGCTTTAAATGCATCTATACGTGATGCTGCATGGAATGTAAAAAAGGCGGGAAAGGGACAAAATAAACCAGGTTTACTTTTGTGTGCGAGCGGACTTTATACATTACATGACGTACTTCAAAAAAATGATTGGAACGAAGATGAAATAGAAAATCGTGCAGAATGGCTCTTAGCTAATGCACAGAATATTTGGAAAATATAGAATATTCCAAATCCATAAAAGTTGAATGAAAACCAATATGGGAATTTTACAGGTGGTACAAAATTTGTAAAATTTTCATATTGGTTTTTTGGTAATCTGCAAAAATTATAAATTTGGATATTAAGGAAGGTTTCGGATTTTTGATTTTTTATGTATTTTTCAATTTTGGATATGGCTCCGAAATTGGCAATTTTGCGGAAGTGTATCCACACTTCCTGTCCTTGCTGTTTTTAAAATCACATAGTGATTTCACAGGGATATAGAGATATTTAGTCTATTTTATATCCCTGTGTTGTGACCGGAAAAATTCGGGGAACCAAGTGTATATTTATGCTGAATGTGAGGAACTGGGGAGCACAATCCTCAGCAAGAATCCTACGTCCGGAAAATATCATATTGCTAAAATAGCGATATGGTATTACCGGGGTGGATCTTGCTCTAGTGTGTACTGAGACCTCGGCATAAATAGAAAAATGGGTTTGGGGAATCCCCAGCAAGATGAAAACCTGATGAGAGAATATTGTGATGAAAGACAATATTGTTAAACACAGGTGGATCTTGCTCTGGGGTAAGAAAGAAGTATCTTTATATTATCAAAATGATATTTGGAGTTTATGTTGTTGGAAAGTCGTAAGCAGGAAGATAACTTCAAGTTGTTGATGCAAATATAATGAATAGAAGTGTCCAGTACATTTTTGGTGATGGGTATTTTGGTGGAATCCATTTTTATTTATTTTTGAATAATAAAATTTTGAATCTGCAGCCGATTCTGCCTGCCGGACAATGTTTTTAGATATCTGTAAACGTCACGGACTGGAACTTGATGAAGAACCATCGGATGATGGAAGAAAGTATTTGGAAACACGATAGAAGCAAACGCTGTACTTATCGTCTTGTCTGGCAGGGAAGATTATTAGGCATTAACCAGAGAGATATCGGCAGAGAAAACAGAAGTGATAGACAATGATATTTGTTAGATATGCTTCTTGTCGTTGGCTGCATCATATTAAAACGCTTTTTACGTTAAAAAAGTGCTGTGATCACAAGGCTTTTTGCAAGCAAAAATGAAAAGGCTATATATAGGTAGCCTGTGAAACTGGAAGTGCCCATTTTGGGCCTGATTTAAAGAATAATGTTCTGACAGAGACCAATGGAATGACTCTCCGCTGGGGCTCAAAAAGAAAGGAAAAATGATTATGGAAAAAATGATGAATACAAAAACAGAGGGTAACACATTTACAAAGAAAATCGGGCAGACAGTCTATGTTGTCCGTTATCATTTCAATGAAAATGCAAAGGAAACAATGCAGGAGAAGATTAACCGGATGCTGGTTACAGAAGTAAGTCGACAGGCAGTGTATTAAAATTAGGTGGATGTAATTGAAGAAAAAATATGATATCATGTGAGTAACAAATCGGAATTTTACGAAATAAAGAAATTGTAGGAGAAATATATGGTTGGAAGAATTTATCATGTTGGATTAACGGTTTCTGATTTGGATCGCTCTATTGCTTTCTACAGAGACATCCTTGGACTTGAGTTTCAAGGAGAAATTTTTATGGAAGGCGAAGAAACCAATAAAATGTTTCGTAGAGCAAATTGCAAAGCAAGAGTTGCATATTTGAATGGCACCAAGGCTATTGAAGCACCGCCAGTTGAACTGATTCAGTTCGTAGACAGTGAAATCCATAAAGAACAAACAGACTTATTTACGACATCTATTTCAGAAGTGTGCTTCTACACGGATGACATTGATTCTGTTTACCGAACCCTTATAGAAAATTATGTAGAATGCTTGTCTGAACCGCAGTATTTCGACTTTAGAGCAGATGGGTTTGGGGAAAGTCGAGCTTTTTATTTTAGAGACCCGGATGGAATCATTCTTGAGATGATGCAACCGCTTTGATGAAAAATCATAAGTACAGGAAAGTGGAAACTTCCAGTTTGTAGAATTCAAAAATTTAATATGAAATGTGAGATAGAGCGTATGGAAATAATCTATACGTTCTATTTTTTTGCCTTTTTTGAAAAAGTGATTAAAAAACTATTGACATTTTGTTACTGGTAGAAGCAGATGGTTATAAAAAGCTTTTGATAACTATGAGTGCAAAAACAGATAGCTGCGAAAATTTATTATGAGCTAATAGCAAAATTTGATATTTTGTGATATTGAGGGTATGGGGAATCGTAATCTCCATTAAGTTCGTCAGAGAATCATAATCCAGAAATGGGATTTTGAGTTACTCTAGGCGATACTTGCTTTAGAAAATGATTTGCCATAATGAGTTAGAACATGGGAGGAGGAAGCGTTAAAAAAAGAGAGAGCCATAAGCAACTCTCTCTGTGATAAAATTAAAAAGTTATAGTATCAGTGATTCGGTAAGATTACAAAAATCCTTAACAGGAATATTTTCTTTAAGTGGTAAAGCTGTCTCTAAAAAGGTTTCGTCTGCAAATCTTTCGAGTTCAGAATCAAAATGTATAATTGAAGCATTTGTATTTAATTGGTATGGTGGAATTGTAACAAAATAATCATAATCTTCGTAAGAAGGAGTGGCGCAAGAAACTTTAATTTTTCCGTCCAATTTCAATTTTGCAAATTCTCCATAAATGGCAGTTAAGGCTTTTTTTCTTTCTTCATCAGAAGTAATTCTATCTACATATCTAATATACCAATAATCTATATTTCCCTCTTTTAATTCAATTAAATAATCGTATGATCTGGGCGTTCCAGATTTTATTGTCCATTCAACTTTATGCAGACTTGTCATCATGGAAAGTCCACGCATTAAAGTAGAAAAAAACTTTTCATGCACCTGAACAGTAGAGAGATCCAGAGAAAATCCATTGTCTGCAATTATCTTTTTTCGTTCCCGTATTTTCTTAGAAGAATATCCCGTTGCATCATATAATTCTTGGATAAGTTCTGGATCATCAATGGCTTTTGCAATTTTATCAATAGTGCTTTTATATGGTCTTCCAGATCGGGCACCGTTGAGCATTCGTGAAATGGTTGCATTATTTAAGCCTGTTTGTTCAGATAATTCTTTTTGTGTTTTTTTCTGTAAAATGATTTGAAGTATATTGATGAATCTTTCCTGATCGTAAACGCTGTCAGGATTTATTAGTGTGCCTGAATTTGATATAAATTCGTTCATTCAAATCTCCTCTTGACTTCTTTGACTTTGTATAAATTGACTTCTTGTATTTTATCTTATCAATTATATCCCTAAAAATCAATTTAAAACATAAAGAAATCAAAAAATGCTTTATTGATATTCTTACAAAAGTCAAAGAAATCAAAAACGTAATTGACATTTTGACATCTTTGTGTATAATGTAAATCAAGAAGTCAAAGAAGGCAAATGAATCAAAAAGAAAGGAAGGAGGGCTGTGGATTGAAATATAGGGTTGTTTCGATTTTGAAAGATAATAGACTACGTTTTTTGATTATTTCTGATATTGAAGAAATTGAAATCCTTCCATCAAAGTATTTGAAGCATCTGGATCAGATTAATGCTTCTCCGAATACTGTAAAATCCGCAGCTTTCGCACTTTCATATTATTACAATTTTCTGCAGGAGCAAACGATAGGATTGGATGAGATTATATTGCGATCCTATTCAGAGCAGAATAAACATTTTATTGATTTCTTGTATTGGGTTAAGAGTGGAAAGCATACTGAGCATAATACACAGACGAGCAATAAGACCTGCAATATGTATCTTGGTGCAGTCTTCAGATACTACCAGTTTTTGGCACTGGAAGATGTTTTACCAATGCTTAAAGTCTTACGAGTAAAAAAAGTATCGTATTTTGACAGTATGGGAGTAAATCATCAAAATGCAGTGAATTCGTTTAAAGGTTTCTTCAAAGAAGAAGAACCTAATCTGGAAGAAATAACATCCGAAGAAATACAGGAGCTGATAAATGCCTGTACGAATGATAGAGATCGATTGCTGATAGCAATGATGGCAGAAACCGGTCTTAGATTAGGGGAAATTCTGGGAATCCATTATACCGAAGATATTGATTTTGAAAGAAGGACGGTTCGGGTAAGGTATCGTGAATCCAATACCAACTTGGCAAGAGCAAAAAATGCAGAATATAGAATTGCTTTGTTAAGTAATACAACTTTTGAGTTCTTGGTTAAGTACATTTCTGATAACCGGAAAAGTCTGATGAACTCGGAGTATCTATTTACAAAATTGACTGGAAAAAACAAAGGGGAGCCATTAGATGCGGATTCTGTGTATAGCATGTTGAAAAGGCTATCCAAAAAAACGGATATCAATTCCCATCCGCATCAGCTCCGACACTATTTTGCGGAGGAAAGAAGAAAAGAAGGATGGGATTTGAATGACATTCGTTTTGCCCTGGGGCATAAGAAAGTTGAAACTACCATTAAATACTTGGGTGAAAATAATGAACGATTGATAGAAGCAACAGATCAATACTACTCAAATAATGAAGAATTATACCAAATTGCAGATTTTCTGTAAAAGGAAGGAGGGATTACCTTGGCAGTATTAAAAATTGTTCCGAAGTTATATCAGGAAAAAATATCTGAGAAATTAAAGGAAGAAATATCTTTAGTTACGAATGGAGAAGCAAAATACTATAACCGGTTATACAAATTTTTTCAGTATACAGATATACAGTGTACTGCAGATATTAACTATGAAACGAGAAAAATGTATATGGATTCTCTTGAAAAAGAGGATATTTCAGAAAAATATAAAGCGGAATTACTGAGCTTATTTGATCGTTTAAAAATAGAAAATATGCCGGATGTCTATGCACAAGGAAATCCCTTCTCTGTAGAACAGGAGTTTTTTAAGCAAGACAAATTGTTTTTGCTGTATGTCCCCAATAAGAAGAAAGCACAATCTTTCCGTCAGGTGGTCGATAAGAATGATTTGTTATGGGACTTAACGAGGATACATTCATCACAGTTGGTGCGACAGACAAAAATATTGCTGTGTGAAATTCTGAATATGGATAAGGTACAAAGACATCGAAGATATTTTTTAGAACCATTAAAAGCACTTATACGGTTTTGCGATAAGTACGGAATAGATGATATTGAAGAAATGGAACAGGCAGACGAAAACAGATTTTATCTGTATTTAAACAAGGAGTCAGAAATTATAAAAAAACAGGCTTCTAAGATTGTTGAGTTTGCGAGAAGAACGTTATTTCTAACAGATTCAGAGACAAATTGGCAAGCGTGTATCTGGTATATGGATAGGTTTCAGTTTGATAAATCGAGAATCAATGCCAGTTCACCTGTTAAAAGCCTTTCATTTATTAATATTTACGAAAAAGAAAATCGTTGGTATTTACAATTATACGCAAAATATTTGGTTGGGATATCTGATCTGTCTTTATCAAATATCCGAAATACAATAAGTTTTATTTCACAATTTTTAAAATATCTGGATGGACAGAGTAAGAAAGTAACTGAACTGGAGATACAAGATATAGCGGATTATGTGTCTGTTTTGGATGAGTCCGATATTAAGTATTCCACTTTTAACCGATATATCACACATATGCATACATTTCTACAGTTTTTGAAAATGAAAAATATTGAAGTGTTGAAGTTTTATCCGGAACGATTTTTAAAAAAAGGTTTTTCAGAACACAATGAAAGAAGTGTTCCAGAAAAAACAATTGCTCATCTAATTAAGGAGCTGCCGGCATTCCCAGAGCATTTACAGTTGATGTATTTGATTTTGTTTTGCACAGGAATTAGGAAAAGCGAGGTTTGTACAATAAAATCGGGAGCCTTTTATTCACAAGGCAATGAGAATTGGATGCGCATATATCAAAGCAAAATGCGGAGGGAAAAAGTCATTCCTGTTCCCAGTTTATTGGTTGAACTGGTGAACGATTATGAAAAAAAGTACGGAATAAAAAATGGGGAGTATTTATTCAAAAATAAAAAGGGTGGTGCATTTAATGGACAGACATTTTCAAATCAGATGATTCGGGAGTGTAAGGTTCGTGGGATTGCTTGCGGAGATTATATCTTTAGAGCACACGATTACAGACATAACCTTGCAACTTCAATGTACGGAAATGGGGTTTCTATACAAGGGGTAAGAGATTATCTAGGACATTCAAGTGAGAATATGACAAAACAGTACATTGATTTCATGCCGGAACGTATTGTATCGGCTGAAGATAAATATTTCTCTAAAAATCAGTCATTTAAATTGAAAGGAGCAGAAGATGATGAAAGGTAATATTAATTTGATTTCGTATGACTGTTATCAACAAGCTACAGAAAAACAGTTGGCAGGGCTGAAATGGAAGGAAAACAGGGTGTACTACATATCAGAGATTCATAATGAAAAGATACAGGATGAGATTTATGGGTATATCGATGATAGATGTAGACGTTTGTCATTATCAACAGTAGTAAATGATATTTACAGATTTGATCTGTTGAAAGAATTTCTGAATGAGAAGTGTACAAGTTGTAGCAGCATCATTGATAAAAAATGGGAAGAACTGGAGAGAAGTTATAAAGCATTTTTATATAAAAAAGGATTGGCGCTGTACGTTAGAAGAAATAGACCGGATAGGCGGAATGTTGAGCAACAAAGTAGCGCTCAGGTTTCTTTTCTGAAAATGTATTATGAATATGTTGTGAAGTGTAAAACAGCAGATATTCCAGAAAATGAAAAAGATGTATGGGATATGAGAAAGTTGGATATTGTGCCAAGGAGTAATCCGATTCGTGGAAGATATAGATTAGATTTTCGTGAGATTAGGCAGAAAGAATTTAAAGAGATAATAAAGAAAATATTGTATAGCCACTGCCAGACAAAAGCAATGGGTAGTATAAAAGGTGAATTGCGTGGATTCCGTCGGTTTGCTAGTTTCATGTATGATCGATTCCCAGAAGTAAAGCACTTTACAGAAATTAGCAGGGATATGATAGAAGATTATCTGGTTTATATAAAAACGGATACCGGTCTTACCTCAGTCAGTTACACGACAGAGCTGTCGGTTTTGGATAATCTGTTGGATGAAATAGGGCGTGAACTGGAAATAGAAAATATATGCAACCTTTTTCTGTCCAGTGATTGCAGAGCATATGATAACGCTTTACCAGAAGCGTATTCAGATGCAGAAATCAGGAGATTTAATTGTGCATTAACAAAATTAAAGCCCCAGTTAGGCAGATGTTTAATAATACATCAGATGCTCGGTACAAGAATAGAGGATACGTTGACTTTGCGAAGGGATTGCTTATCTGAGAAATCAGGACATTATTTTATAACTATTATCCAGCAGAAAACAAGGAAATACAAAAGACCAGTTAGCGATCAGCTGGCAGAATTGATTAGAAAAGCAATAGAAGTTTCAGAAAAGGAGCATCCAGATTCAGAATATATTTTTCTGCAAGATAATGGAAAATTGTATACAGATTCAATGCTGAAATATCATGTAAATATCATGATTTATGAAAATGATATCAGGGATGATAATGGAAATTATTTTGAGTTTCGTACACATCGTTTTAGACATACTTTTGGAGTAAAACTTACAGAAATGAAATTAGATGATGATAGCATTGCAAGGCTGTTGGGGCATAAGGATACACGAACCATACCACATTATCGGCGGTTAAGAAACGAAGCATTAGCGGAGGATACAAAGGCTGTACGAGATGAAATGAATGAATTATTAGCACAATACAGGAGGGAAAAGGATAATGCAGAAACACGATAAAATGGTAGCACTAGCAAAAGAAAAAAGTGCGGAAATGACGGAAACAGCAATAACAGCTATTGAAACAATGTATAGAAAAAATATAAAAATTTCAGTTGCTGAACTTACAAAACTAACAGGACTTTCCAGAGGTTTTTTCTATAATAATCCGAATGTGAAACAGGTCATGATGGAATTGAAGGAAAAACAACAGGGAATGATATTGCGAAATCCTAAAAGCGATGCTATTGCAAAAGCACAGGAAGCACGGATTAAGAGTTTAGAACAGAAATTATCCGATAGTGTTCCAAAAAACGAATATGAAAGTCTTCAGAAAAAATATGAAGAATTACAGGTGAAATATAGTCAAATGAAAAAGGGAACACTGTTGAAAATGTACGACCAATTATAGGAAGAAAAGGAGAATATTTTATGCAGAACGAAATTTATGATGAGAAAAATGGACTTACTTATATGTTATGTGGTGATTATTATTTGCCGGAATTGGCACTTACAGATATCGAACCAACTTATGGGAAATATGGGATGCTTCGTAAAAGCTATTTACAGGAACACAGAAAGGCAAAATATCAAATATTGTTGTTACAAGGAAAACTTGTCGAGCATTTGAATCAGATTGATGCAGAAGCAAGGGATAGGGAAGAACAATTAGTAAAACAGATGATGGAGAAACAAGGAATTACAGAGAAATTAAAAAGGCAGGACAACATGGAATGGACAAGGAGGATGAATACCATTTGCCATGATGCAGAAGAGATGATTTTGACGGAAATGATATACACGAAAGGATAATGAACTGCATTGGATAGCAAAAAAGTGGAAGTCCGGATAGCAAAAAAATGGAAGTCCGGATGGCAAAAAAATGGAAGTCCGGATGGCAAGAATCTTGCTGTCCGGAAAGATAAAAAAGTGAGGGATTAAAAATGTTGGTTAAGTACATAATAAAAGTGTTTTTATATTTAATTCTTGCAGTAATGACATTGATTCGCTGGTTATTAAAAATTCCGATGATATTGGGAAATATTTTGCTTTACTTTTTATCAATTATATTTATTCTGACAGGTGTTTTGAGTTATGGATTTGCATTGGAATCTGCAAGAGAATGTGGTCGAATGATAATAATTGGGATGGCATTTGGTGCAATACCAGACTTTGTCCCATTTTTGGGAAAAAGTTTAGAGACATTGGTTGCCAAACTGTTGAGTATGACAATTGAATGAGATAGTCGATATGATAGAGGGCTGTGAAAGGCTCTCTTTTCTTTTTGTAACTGTGGAATGGCAAGATAACAACGTTATATACAGTGTATATTAAGTACAGATATTGTATTTCTGCATGATGGGAACATAGGGAGTCCATATAAAGGCACTGAACACAGGTCACGACGGAAGCCTTAGCACCTGCCATGCCAACAGCACCGCAGATACGGTGACCCGTCTGGAAACCATGGTTTTGATGGGGATGGAATTGCCCTTACAGGCCATCCGGAGGCAGATTGCATCCGGAGTGGATCTGATCGTTTATCTGGGAAGACTACGGGATAAAAGCCGCAGGCTTCTTGAAATCACGGAAGTGACCGGGATGGAAGGGGAACAGGTGGAGCTAAATCCACTTTTCCTCTTCCGGGTAACCGGGGAAAAAAATGGAAAAATCTGTGGAATACAGGAGAGGGTAGGGGAGATGAAACAGATTGAAAAATTTCAGCGTGCCGGTATGTGGCAAACAGAAAAAGGAATTTCTGATGGATATGAGCTGCGGACTGCTCCTGCTGACGGGAATTTCCTGGCTGTATTATGATACATTTTTGGCAGTATTTTTTCTAAGTCCTCTTTTGATCATCTGGCACAGGGAATGCAGGGCTGCCAGAAGGAAAAAAGAAAAAGAGCAATTTTTGAAAATGTTCCGGGAATGGATTCTTTTGCTGGCATCGTCTTTATCGGCAGGATATTCCGTGGAAAATGCATTTGCAAAATCCAGAAGAGAGCTGGCACTCATGTTTCCAAAGGGTGGAATCATGTTGACAGAACTGGAGGAAATGATCCGGAAAGCGGGCAATAACCAGCGGCCGGAACAGCTTCTGGAAGAACTGGCAGAAAAACATCCCTACGAGGAAGTGAAAAGTTTTGTGGAAGTGTTCTGCACGGCAAGGGGAAGCGGTGGAAGTCTCAATGGAATTATTCGAAAAACATCGGCACAGATGGCGGAGATTATGGATACCCGAAGAGAAATAGATACGTTTCTGGCAGCAAAAATATATGAGCAGCGCATCATGATGGTCATGCCGGCGGGGGTGCTTTTGTATATCCGGCTGGGTTCAGGGGAGTTCATTGCAGATCTTTATCATAACCTGGCAGGAATCTGTGTCATGACAGGCTGTCTTTTGGTGTATCTGGGGGCCTGCGTTCTGGGAAGAAGGATGGTGCAGTTTGACATATGACACAGAAAAGAAAACGATATCTGGCAGTACTGGCAGGAGTTCTTTTAACGGCAGGATTCTGGATCTATAGTTTGTACGGGCACAAGCCGATTCAGCGGTTGCTGCGCCCGGAACAGGGAACCGGCAGTCAGGAAACAAATCTGGAAGTCCGGATCGGAGAAAAGACATATTCCATGGAACTGCTTTTACAGGAGCAAAAGCTTTCGGAGGAACAGGTAAAGAAAAAAATGAACCAGGCAAAAGCCCGGCTGGAGGAAATTTTCTTAAATAGGAATCCGGATCTTCAACATATTGGAGGAAACGTATCCATGCCGTCTGAAGAACCGGAAACGGGGATCAGCCTTCAGTGGTATGCAAGTTCCTGGGAATATCTGACTGTGGATGGAACTGTGAAAAACGAAAGTTTGACAGAGCCGGTGCAGCTTCAGATACAGGTGGTGCTGGAGCTGCAGGGAGAGGCAGAGGACTGGCAGCGAACCATTACTATTCAGCCACCGGATGAAAGTGTGGAGGAAGATCAGCTTCGTGTACTTTCGTGGAAGCTTTCCGAATTGCAGAAGGACAATAGTAGGGAACTGGTACTTCCGGAAGAACTGGATGGCAATCCGTTGATTTGGTATACCGGAAAGGATACTACCTGGCTCTTGCTTGGAGCGCTTACGATTCTGACGGTATGTGCCATGAAATTGGGGGAAAAGCAGGAAGAAGAACGTACACTCGCAGAGCGTGAGCGCCAGATGCAGCTGGCTTATCCGGAGATTGTGAGCCGTATGGGACTTTATATGAGTGCCGGAATCAGCACCAGAAAAGCATGGGAGCGGATTGTGGCAGGCTATCGACAGGAAGGGAGGCAATCCTGTAATAAAGCTTATGAAGAAATGTGTACAGCGCTGTATGAAATGCAAAATGGCGTACCAGAGAGCACTGCCTATGAACACTTTGGGGCCAAATGCCGGCTGCCGTCTTATCTGAAGCTGGGGACATTGCTGAGCCAGAATCTCCGGAGAGGTACGAAAAATCTGTCAGAGCTTCTGGAAGAAGAGTCACGGGAGGCTTTTGAAAACAGGAAGGCGCTGGCCAAAAAGATGGGTGAAGAATGTGAAAGCAAACTGTTATTGCCCATGATACTGATGCTGCTGACCATTCTGGTCATGATCATGTATCCGGCAGTGGTGTCATTTCAAATATAAACAGGAGGAACCTATGGAAAAGAAGATATGGAAAATCAAGTGGTTTTTGAAAAACTTCTGGGAAGACCAGCGGGGAATGGGTGTCGTGGAAGTGATTCTGATTATTGTGGAAAACCAGAGACACCATAATGGAATGTGTTTTGTGTAGCAATTATAGCATTTATCAGAGGAGAGTTAATGGTGCGGGTAAGTGATAGTGTTACTGGTATAGAAAAAGCAGTATATGTGTGAAATAAATCGTGTATACGTGTTTTTTGAAGTAGTATTTTACATAGAATTTTGATATTATAGAAAAAAGAATGGAAATTGGAATTCTTATTTTTTTGATCTGATAGTCTCTCGAAAATGACTAAAAATAGTCTCTTTCTAACAGACTAATAAATTGCTCTGGCACAGGATATGATAAATCTGTATCATGCTGGAGAGGAGCAAAATCAGTGAGTATAGAAGACTATATCCCCAAGAGACTCGAAGAATTGTTTGAAAAATATGAAGTGAGTAGATACCGGATTTCACAAAAATGTGGCATTCCGACAACTGCTATTTCAAAAATAATTTCTAAGAAAAATGTTCCTACAATAATAACGTTAGAGCGCATTTGTAATGCTTTTGGGATTACACTGGCACAGTTCTTTGATGATGACAGATATGCTGAATTATCAGGAATACCTGTGGAAATTATAAAAGCGTGGGATAGCCTTGATACGAAAGAAAAGGAGATAATTCTTCGGCTTGTTCGATCAATGCAAGAGGTCAACGATGAAAAATAAGGATTCTGGCTATGGAGTGGGATAAAAATGAAGCCGGAAGATATAGAAATTACAGAAGAGATTGCTAGTAGAATAGAAATATTTGTACGCTTGACGGAAGTTGAACATGAAGCATACAAAGGGCGACAGCCAATGACACAAGATCTATTTAATAGCATTTCTAAGAAAATTGCTCCCATTAACACAGATTTGTGGATTGAATTTATCAGTAACTATGCTGCGTTTTTGCCTGATGATCCAGAAGAGGAAATGGAGGAGGATATGGAATGGAACCCTCCGGAAGATGCAAAATCGAAAGAACAGATGCTGGTAGAAATTAAGGCTGGTATAGCCAAAAGGAAAGAGCGTCAGGATAAGAAAAAAGCAGAGTTAGAACGACAAAAGGAAATTTTCAGGAAGACTTATAAAATAGATATATAAGAATATGTTTCCATTGACGATAATGAGAGATGATACATATAATATAAATAGCAGTAGCCTTTGCTTCGGATTTGGACGTGGGAGAGGGAGTCTATATGGACGGCATTCTTCGCCAGAGGGACTGCTACTTGGTACTGAGCTCTGACCCGGTTTTGGACGTACGGAGAAGGGGTTGAAAAACAGCATTCGCCATCAGATAAGGTGCCGTTTCTTAAAAGGATCATAAAATTTATTGATACGTTACATAATAGAAAAGCAATAGTACTTGGCTTCCATTGGCTGGCACTATTGCTTATTTATTTTACGCTATTAGATTGTGGTAGAGCTGTGACATATGACAAAGGTTTCGGGGATTCATATATCCGGCATCTGAAGTTGCGTGCTTGTTTTAAATTGAAAACAAACAAATGTTCGATAAAATATTGAAAGAAAGATGAAGGACTGGTATAATAAACAAAAAGATATTTTAGTGGAAAAAGAGGTGGCAGAATGGCTCTATCTGCAAGCGTGGAAATTGGTAATCCATTTGCACATAATCCCAATCTTATACTCGTACCTGTAATCGCATCTTTTGATACTTTTGGAAAGATAATTCCCTTATATTTCCGGTATGAAGGGCTACGGCTAAAAATTGACCATATCAAATGGTTTAATGACAGAACGGTAGATATAGTTAAATTCTGTTGTGAAATAACATTGCAGGATCGTGTACAGGAAGTCATTCTTTATTACCACAAAAAGAATGGTATGTGGACACTGGAGAAAATTAGAGAATAAGGTTTGAAGAGAAAGGCGCAGGTTTGGTTGAAAATCCAAAACATGTGGCTTAAAATAATATTTATAAGGAATCCGGTTTTGTATAGCTGGGATTTCAGAGAGAAAATAGGCAGGAGGATTCAAACATGGAACGGGTAGCAAAATTCTTAAAAGAGGCATCTACTTATTATCTGGCAACAATGGAAGGCGATCAGCCAAGAGTAAGACCTTTTGGAACGGCGCATATTTTTGAGGACAAACTTTATATCCAGACGGGTAAGGTAAAGGATGTATCCAAGCAGATTCATGCAAATCCAAAGGTAGAAATTTGCGCGTTTAAGAATGGGGAGTGGCTTCGTGTGGCAGGGGAGCTGGTAGAAGATGACCGTAGGGAAGCGAGACAGTCCATGCTTGATGCATACCCGTCTTTAAAGAAGATGTATTCTGCTGATGATGGTAATACAGAGGTATTCTATTTTAAGAATGCTACAGCAACATTTTCGTCATTTACTCATGAACCGGAAATAGTGAAATTCTAAAGACAAATATCAAGATGAAAGCAGCACCGGCAGACGCTGTATAAGAATTATGAGCCAAGAGACTTGTTCTCCTGGCTCATAAATTTTTGTTGAGAAAGAGTCTTATAATTATAATTCCGCTGTTTCATCTGATGTGCCAGAAAAGAGAGACATTTGGGAATGATTGACGACTTCTTGGTTTGCGGTGTTTGTATCGTCATCTAAAGGTGCTGGCTTTTTGTTTTTTGCATATAACTTCTCCATTTGTAATCCACCGGTGTTCTTTTTATTGTAGAAGATAAGCATTGCTTCTGAATATCCAAGGGATCCAGCATGTCTGTCTTTTGCAGTTCGGCTTAGTTCTCTTATAGAGATGATTCCCAACTTTTCCATAAAGATGGTATCTTTTATGGAATCTCCAAAACATTTTATAAGCCTTGCCACACCGTTTAGCATATTTGCAGAGAATGATTTTTGTTCGCCCTCCCAGGTTTGAACGATAAGGCGGATTGTCCGGTCTAATACATGAAATCCACATTTTAAGTAAATATCCTCAACGGTGGAGATTGCACAGATATTTCCTGGGGCGGATTTTGCACTGAGAACAAGGTCATAGGACTCTACCAATGCTTTAATTGTAAGCTGCATATCGTTCCCAGCTTCTATGTTCGCCATGAAGATTTCATAGGGGGATAACGATTTCGTGTATTTAAGCTGGTTTGCAAAGATATCTGCTTCCTCTTCGTAAACAAGATCATCATAGACCATGCACCAGACAGGCGTTTCTCTGGAGCCGGACACCAGAGCAATGATTTCAATGGTGTGCTGTCCATTAAAGACATAATTGATTCCGTTTCGGCGGCTGACTTTTACAGGATTGATTTGCTGCAAATCAAAATGTGAAGCAACTTTCTGAACATGTTTGATAGATAAATTTCTCTGATAATCTTGGTTTGATACCAGATTTTTGATCGGAATAAGCTCAAATTGGACTTTTGGTACAAATTGGTTTAAGTCAATTTCTGTTTCATGATTCATTGTCGGACTCCTTTATTTTAAACTGAATAAGTGTTGCCATGTTACTTAACTTTATCAGGGCCTGATTTAGTTTCTCTTTCGCTTCATCTGAGGCTAAAGACAGTTTGGAGATGCGCAGAAATCTTTCCATGGAGGTATTCCAGGCATTTATTGTCAGAGTGAGACTGGAAAGCTCTGCATCTTTGTCATATGCTGGCATTTGTTTGATTTGCGGATCTGCCTTTGGAGGAAGCTGTAGGTGAGCTTCAAAAAAATTTTCAGGAAGCTTGGTGATACCTTCTTTGTAAGCCCAGGCAATTCTTGCGGTAGGCAGCTTCGCTAAAGCAATTGTGTTTTCCATAGAAATTCTAAAAGATTGTTCGAGAATGGCATTGCTGACAATCATATTCTTTTTTTTGATTTCATCTATTGCATTAGCAAAACTGGCATATTTTGTAACGGTAGTAGGCGATACATGAAAAAGTGAGGCTGCAATAAAGGCAGTTTTATTTCTGGCATATTTATTTTCTAAAATCTGTGTATGCTCTTTAGAAAAAGGATTTTGTCGTCTGCCATGATAGACATCTGTCATAAGGGCACACATATAAAAGTAAGCTTTCCCAATCAGATAACGGTTGTGTGGTTCCGGCAGATTCTCTGTTTCTATGAAGGTTCTGCAGGAATAAAGAAGTGCATCATTCCTGGAATAGAAGGTAATTCTTTCAATTTCAAATGGAATATTTAATTTATGACAGATCTGATAAGACAAAAAATCTGTAAGAATTGTGTTTCCCCAGACTTTAATAGGGGAAGAAAGGGAACCTGAAAGCAAGATGTCAGTTTCTGCTTTTGAGAGGATGTCTTTGGAATATAGAGGAGATAAAGCTTTAAACTCTTTATCTATAATTAAGTGATGACATTTTTTATCCATGTTACAGGGACTCCTTTATATGTGTAGTGTCTGTTAAAGATACAGCATCATTAATTTAATTCAGAATATTGTAACACCGTCTGACGATGAGGAGGTTTCACCAGAACAGAGACAGAAGCAGATTGAAGAAGTTAAACAGTACATTGAAGATCTGAGTAAGGAAAATCCAAAGGTTGCAGAGATTATGACTAATCTTGTACATGAGATTGAACAGGACGAGGATAAATATAAAGGGCAGTCGATTCTCAATATCGTTGAAAACATGAAGTATGATTGCATTGAGAAGGTTGTGACCGATTTTTGTCTGGAATGGTATGGAAAGGAAGATATTATCAAAAATATCATTGCAGAAAAAAACCTTAATTATGTGGGAGATCTGAAACTGATCCTTGAAATTCATGTTGTATGTGAGGATGCAAGAGAGTCGTTGCAATATGTTACTCAATGGAACGGATTATGACAAACTTTTGCAGTCCAATTGTTATTACACACTTTCCGAGGAAAAAGATGGAGCCAAGTATCCCAGCATGTTTACTGCAGTTGTCCAGTATATGAAGGATGGGAAAACAATTACTAAGACAGTTTATCTTGGAATTCACTTTTATTACGAAGAAGGATCCGATGATTGTAACAATGGAAAAGATGGTAATGTGCCTTGTCCGACCTGTGGCGAGACAGATGGTTGCAAAGACGACTGTATTGGAGCGTGTTGTAAATAGGAGATCATATGAAGAAATTTATAGGGAAAGCATTTATGTTGCTTTGCATGATTATGTTTTTCATAGGGTCAGATTCACAGGTCGTTTTTGCAGGATCGTGTCAGAATGCATCTTGCGGATGCGGAGATAGAGGCATTTCAAGCTGTTTTGGCTCTGCAACCTGTTGGTATAATGATTCGGAAGGTTGTACCGGTCATAGCTGGTACCTTTATGAAAAGACTTCCGCAACCTGTACAAGTGGAGGAAGAGTCATCTATAAATGTTCTATCTGTCCGGGTGAGAGAATATTTTCTATACATGCATTGGGACATGATTGGGGTTCATGGAAGAGCATTGACTCGAGCCGACATATGAGAATATGCAAGAGATGTGGTATTATCCAGTATGAAGAACATACAATTGTAGATCGGGTGATTGATAAGGTCTATTCAGCAAATTATAGCATGCGAAAAAGGCTGAATGGGGAAAATGAAAAATCAGTGGAATATGAGGTGCCGGAGTTCATAAAAACGGAAGCTCCTGAGCTTTCGCTGTCAGAAAACCTTTCAACGGAAGAACAGATGCGAGCATACTCTCCGACTTTACAGGATGTATATCAGGGATTGCTGGATGAAGGGACAGACCTGTCAGATCACCTTGCTGCAGCAATGGAAATCTTTGTAAATGGATCGTTGAACCTTTTTAATCACAGGACAAACGTAGATCTGAGTAACCGCCTGGCTGCATTTGATATTGCAGGGCTTAAGGACAATCTCCGGATTACGAGTATGCTTATTATGATGGAGACCTTACGGGGCAAGATCAGGAAAAATGCAAAATTGGACAGATGGACACACCTTTATATTGATGAGTTCCATGAACTTCTGTCAGTCGATCAGGTGGCTGATTTTGTCTTGAAACTCTGGAAAGAGATCCGGAAAATGAAGGGAATTATAACTGGGATCACCCAGAATATGTCTGACCTCTTAAATGAAGAGAATGCAGGAAGACTATCTGCAATTCTTTCCAACACAGAGTATTTTGCACTGTTATCCCAGTCATCTGTAGATAAGAGAAAACTCATGGAGTTCCTGCCTAATATATCTCCGGCAATGTTCAATTTTGTGGACAATGCCGAGAGTGGAACCGGACTGTTGAAGATGGGAAGTATAACAGTCCCGTTTGATATGCGTATGAGTAAGGGATCCGAGATTTATGAGATCGTGAATACAGATGGAGGCGGATATGGCGTTTAAGAAGGAAGGGGCAGAGTTTACAGATACTGTCAGATTTAAAGACTATGCCCTTTCTTTTGCGGCAGAGGAAGCTTCCCGATTTTCCAATGAAGATGGGGATGTGGCATCAGCAAAAGTTGATTTTGCATTAAGTAGTGCAGCTTCTCTGTCTGCCAGTAAGCATACGGCAAAGATTAAGGAATTAAGGCGATTCCTGAAATCAAAAGAAATAAAAGATGCTGCAGGGAATAGTGGAACCGGTACAAAGGGTAGAGAAGATGGAGTGCTCCAGAGCACAGCAGTCTTTAAACGGACGGAAGTTGAGAAGGGCTCCCGGATGAATACCACAAAGAAGCAGATTACTAAGGAAAAGAGGCAAGCAGCAAGGAAAACAGCCGTTGCCAAGATGCTCCGGGCAAAGGGCATGGTTGGGAACGAACTTGGAACGGAAAAGGTAACAGGGGATGCTTTTCGGGATGGAAATTCCGGAGCAGTCCGTGCGATTACAGAAATTCTTAATCCGGCAACGTATCTGAAAAGCCTTTTTGTAAAGATTGCAGGCGTGATCGCACCGCATATGATGGTGGTGCTGCTGTACTTAAGTGTTTTCATGATATTGGTATCACTGATTGCAGGAATGTTTACCTCTATCAATACAGTGACTACAACCGTTACTGGATTCATATCAAAATATTCAGGACGTGGATCCATCATTGCAGAAGAATCACTTGATAAAGAAGAGATAGATGAAATCGTTGAAGATTCCAGTGCAACGGGCAGGCAGAAAGCTGTGATAAGGTACGCACTTTCAAAGGTTGGATATCCCTATTCGCAGGCAGACAGAACAAGTGGCAGTGCATATGATTGTTCTTCACTGGCCTATTATTGTTGGATGGCTGCAGGGGTTGATATCAGCTATGGGGTCGGTTATCCTCCGACAGCAGCGGCGGAGGCAAGCAAGCTCTACAGTAAAGGTGAGGTTGTAAATTCTACCAGACTGGATATCAAGGACATGGAACCTGGGGATCTGATTTTTTATGGTGGTCATGATAACGGACGATTCCTGGGAATATACCATGTGGCGGTGTACGTAGGGAACGGAGAGGTCGTGGAAGCATTCAATGAAAAACATGGGGTTGTATATCAGACCCTGAGAACAAAAAATATCATTTTAGTACTAAGACCATAAGGAGAAGCAGGATATGGCAGATGAAATTGCACAGGTGGTCGATCTCGAATATAAAGGGATCTACTATCTGTTGAAGGGAACAAAGGCGATGATCGCAGCCATGGTAAGTGGCATTAAGTCTTTACATAAATGGAATCATGAGAAATGGCTTAACAAACCGGGAAGTTCTTCATGGCAGAAAATCCAGGAAGCAAGTGAGGGAATGGCACCGATTCTTGAGTTTCCCAATGAAATGTTTGAACCAATCATTGATATTACAAATGATCCGGATATAAAAGGAAAAGGGAGGATATCACCCTTTGAATATTACTGTCAGAAGAATGGATTAAGATATTGTATTATGCCAGATCTTAACCCTAATGACGATTACATTCCGGTTGCAGTGCTTGCGCAGGATTTTGGTATTCATGATGAGCAGATCAAAGCTTACATGAGAAAGCGTGTGGAGAGTGAGGAGGCAACTGATAAGTCTTATGAGGAGAAGATATCCGAAGCGAAAGACAGACTTGAAGATGCGGAAACACCGGAAAAGAAAGAAGAGATCATGAAAGAGCTGGAGGCTCTTGAACAGGGGCGAAACCAGAACAGCGAGCTTTTGGCAGAGTCCAAGGGAAAAATGGAAAAAAATAATGTCCTTGATTTTGCGGACTATCTGAAGCAGGCGAAGGACACAGGTTTTTTAGATAATCCGGATCTTGCCATGCTGCAGGCACAGACATGCGGTGTTGTAAGAGAATTTATGCCGGAGGACTGTATGTATCCCATCCGTGATAAAGGATTAGTTCCAGAGTCACATGAACTGTACTACAGCCAGAAAACAGGTGATGACACACTTCTTACAGTAAAAAGAAGCTTTGAAACCGATGAGAAGGGGTTGGTCTATTCAGTTTATGAAGTCTCGGATCCGGTGACGGGTGCGAAGCTTGAGCCGGTATCTGACAGAGGCGTTACGATGGCTTTATGGAATGAAAAGCTAACTGGAATTTTGCGGGATGCAGGTATGATGAGGGATGAGCCGATGACTGTCATGAGAAGTGAAGATAACCTGCATGATTATATTCTTGGGTTAGATACAAATTTTACCAAAGCCCGGGAAGACGGGCAGGGGATATCTGGTGAAGCTCAAATTGTAATTGACCAGGCAAGGAAGGACACAGAGCAGGCATCTGCCTATGCCAGAAGCTTTTATTCTACAGTTACCGTTCCGGCAGAATCAGTTATGCCAAGTGAAAAAAGGATTTTATCACTGGAGATTGATGATGGGTTAGTCGAGGGAATTTCCCTTGTGGGAATGGATTCTGAAAATGCCAAGGTGTCCATACGTTCCGACGAGAAATACTCTTATATTGGTTCTGACGGAAAAGAAAAAATACTTACTGGTGATGAGATTTTAAAGGCACTGGAAGGAAAAGCAAAAGGTGAAAGCAAAGATTTGGCAGCGACAAAGAACAAAGCAAGATAGGGAGTTTCTTTATGATTGATCTGTTTATGAGGGAGCGATCGGTCAAAAAGCATACAAGAGGCGTGAAGGAAACACTGATGATATACACAATGGGTGTGGTTATATGTGTATATCTTGGATTTTTATTTGGAGCAGTGTGGATAGATGGGAATGATTTGAATGAATTTATGAACAACTTTCAATCATTCATTATTAAACAGCACCATTTTATTGTAGGAGTGACAGCAGCAACACCCACGTTTGTGTTATCTTTTGTCGTTGGATTTTCGATGGCGTTTATTATCATTTTCACCCAGATTGAGCATCCGTTTGCTGGTGAGGAATTTGGCAATGCAAAGTGGGGAGATGCAAAGGAGTTTACGAAGCTTTTTGCAAATCATGATGAGAAAAATATGGTGGAAGTGATAACGGGGGATGTGGTCTTGGATCATCCGCTTAAGGTGAATACGGCAAATTACTGGATAGCAGAGGATGTGTATCTTTCCATTCATAATGAAAAGACATCCAACTTAAATATGCTGGTAGTCGGGCCGCCGGGTTCTGGTAAATCATTCCGGCTTGCCCGCCCGATGCTGTCCCAGCTTTGCGGAAACTTTCTTGTGACGGATCCGAAGGGGGAACTCTATAAGCAGACCGGGCAGTACTTTGAGGATAATGGGTATGAAGTGATGGTTATGAATGTGGAATCAGAGGATGGAATGCCAATGAGCATCCATTTTAATCCGTTTGAGTATATCCGGAATGAGTCAGATATCATGAGCATTGCAGGGATCCTGATGAAAGCAACGACACCGGCAGAAGAAAGCGGTGGAAATGACCAGTTTTTCGAGCAGTCTGCGGAAGTACTCTTAACCAGTATTATTTATCTGATTCATTATTATTATCCGAAGGAGAGCCAGAACTGGAGCACGTTTGTGAAACTGTTGGATGCAACATGTGTATATACGAGTAAAGACGGTTCTATAGATAACAGGGCAGGTGGAATCCTTGACATTGCAAAAAAAGCACAGAAGTACTGGAAGGAAGAAAAACATATGGAAACGGATTTTCCAGGGTATATTGCTGTTGAGAAGTATTATAACGGAGCTGCGGAAACAACAAGTTCCATTGTGGCATCGTTGGATGCACACTGCAGATACATGAAACTGGAATGTGTGGTTGATCTTTTATCAGAGGACGAGATAAAGATTGCAAAGAGTTTTGGATATTCTAAGCCATGTAAAGAAGCCCCTGCAGGAAAAAGGATTCTGTTTATTGTAACCAGTGAGGATAAGCGTTATTACGACTGGATTCCGTCTATGGTGTATTCGCTCTATTTTGATGAGCTGTATCACCTGACGGCGATTGATCCGAACCTTCATGAAACGCTGCCACAGCATCTGACGTTTCTGATGGATGAGTTTGCAAATGTCACATTGCCGGATTCCTTTGTAGAAAAGCTCTCTACGATGCGAAGCCGGAACATGAGTGCAGTTATCATTGTGCAGAACTTGATCCAGTTAAAACGTAAATTTCCAAAGTTTGATATGGATAAAGACATGATTGGTAACTGTTCCATTATTGATATTTTAGGTGCACCGGATATGGATTCTTGCGAATATCTATCAAAGCATTTTGGCACCCAGACGATCCATAAAGCAAGCGAATCAAATGCCAAGGACTATAAGGGATCCAGCAGTCGGTCAGAGGATGTGATGCAAAAAAGTCTGTTATCTGCAGAGGACATTTTTGCAATGAAAAAAGATGGGGAATGTGCGATTGTTGTAAAGGGTACGGCTCCCTTATATCAGACCAAGTGTCAGATGGAAAAGACTGATTTTGTAAAGCTTCTCTGCAGAAAGCATAATCCGTATGATCCAAGAAAGAGACAGGAGATTCGGAAGGGAAAATGGACAGACTCTTCTCCGGTATTTTTTTCCGGCTCCAGGGCGAAAGAGGAAGCAAAAAAACTGGTTGCAGGTGGAGAAGAAATTGTGCATATTACGGTCGAAGAGGCACTTGCCTACCATGAAGCAGTCAGGATGAATGTGAAACCGGAGAATATCATTCTTACAGCTAAGGAACGTAAGCTGCTAAATGAAAATGCAAGAAAATATCGGGAAAAGCATGATATGATGCGGAAAATTGCGCTGGAAGAATTTAAGATCAATTCCGATGGAACAGAGTGCGAAGCAGCAGAGTACCGTGAACGCTGCAGGGTGGTGAGAAATCTTATCAATGATGGATTTTCCAATATCCATATCCGATTTTTAAAACCACTGATTCTGGCAGGTTATAGCGTGAAGGATATCAAAGATCTCTTTAATCAGCGGTCTGACACGGAAGAAATCAAGGATTTTATTAAGCAGATGGGGATTGCATAAGTGCGATCCCTTATTTATTGATATTAAATATAGCCCTATATAAGGGCAAGGATATCTTATGGTATACTTTGCTATTCAGGTCTTCTATACGTAATCAGGTCGCCGATTTCAAGATTCAAGTAATAACATAGTTTACATAGTAAACCTGTATCCAGACGGCAAAAGTTGTTGTTACAGTATCTGTTGAAATTTGATCTGGGAATATCTAGATCTTTGCAAATCTGATTTTTGGAGATGCCTCTCTCCTTTAAAATGCGGTCAATATTCAGTTCCAATTTTCCGTAGTTCACAGGATCATCTCCTTTACATTTATGGTCTTATTATATATAATGAGTTCGTAAATAGTAATTCACTGAATAACACCTCACTATTTAGTTATCCCCTGAAAAGAATAAAGAAAATGTAATTAAGAAGGAGTCGTCTCAAATGGGAAAAAAATTGGAATGTACAACGGAAACAGAACAATTCCTGAAGACTTATGATGATTTGTCAGAAGATTCACAGCATTTTATCCGACTCATTCTAAAGATTGCTCATCTGATTTCGGATGATGAGTTCAGATTTATGATGGACTATCTTACGTCCAGGGAACAAGAATTACGTGATCTGAGACATAAAGTGAAGTCGAAGGATTGAGTGCAGAGAAATACATAGCTGTTTGAAAATTGCAGATGCTGTGCGCCTCCCGCGATGGTAAGAATCCAAAGATTTTTGCCTGTATTTGTCCATCCCCAGGGAGACGGGCAGGGGATGGGGTGGGAATGGTACACAGATCGTAAGCTACCTTTGTCACAAGCCTAAAAAACGGAATACACAACAAATACAAAACAAATACAAAACAAATACAAAACAAATACAAAACCTCGAATTGGTGCAATAACCAGTTCGGGGTATTTTTTTGCTCAAACATCTCCTGACAATTCGGATTAGGGAAGGCGGTGTCCTACATAACTTACGAAGGGCAAGGGTCCTACCAATACGGAAAGGAGACAAATACATGGCTTATACACACGCAATTGACGCTTTGAAAGGAGTTCTTATTACACTTGGAACCTCGATTGGTGCGGTCATGCTGGTTTACGGTGGAATCAAGTTTGCGATGGCATTCCGGCAGATGGATCAGCAGGGTGAGCATCAGGCGGTTTACTCGGTGGTGGCAGGTGGCGTGCTACTCGGACTTGGAGCACTCGTTTCGATTTTGACTTAAGGGAGAACGGTGATGGAAACAGTTGTAAAAGCACTCTATAATGCTTCTTTCACGATCTGGAACACCTTGATGGAACTTGCCATGACGCTCTTTTCTACAAGCCCGGTGACGGCTGCAGGAGGTTCACCTTATGGGACAGTGCATTCTTTATACAACAGTATCTCTGCAGCAACGATTCCCATTGCTACCTGCTTTTTTGTAATTGCAATCTATAAATCCGTGATAACAAGCCCGCCGGAACAGCAGGCACAGCGATTTTTAATGGATGGTGTGAGATATTGCATCATCCTGTTTGTTGCAGCGCATCTGTGGGAGATCCTTGGTTATATCATAGAGTTTTCAGATGGAATTACTGCGGGTATTGGAACAGCAAGCGGTTATCGGTTGTCCATGGGAGGAGACCTGGAGCGGATTATTCATGAAGCATTGGAGCTTCCGGAGTTTGAGCTTTCCGGAGAGTGGATTGGGAAACTGTTTGAAGCCCTTGGCTGCGCAGCACTTCTGCTGATTGGTGGAGTGGTTCTTGTGCTTGTCGTGGTGGCAAGCTGCCTGTCCATCATAAGTTCAGCATTTCAAAGGATCTTAAAACCACTCATTATTATGCCCTTTGCAGGGATTGCCGTAGCGATGGGAGCGGGCGGTCATGAGGTCGGACGGAGTATGTTCCAGTTTTTGAAGACATTCTTTGGTTTTTGCATCTCGGGAGCCATGATGGTGGTCATTATCAAAACAGGATGTACGCTTTGCACGAATCTTATAAGTGCTGGACTGGAAGGAAACAGTGATATTGAAAACTGCATTATGATGACGGTTCAGGCATCCATTACACCCATTGTGATTTCGGGATTGGTAAAGGGTACGGATTCTGTAATTTCACGGATGTTGTAGGGAGGTAAGGCTATGGCGCAGATGGAGAGAAATGTAAATTTAGAGGAAATTGATGCAGATGCACTCTTTGGGATAGATGCCCTGAAAGGGCAGAGCATCCTTCAGAAGCTCATCTTTTTTTGCTGTCTTTTGGCAGGGATTGTTGCCAATGTCTGTATGCCGATGTTTCTTCATACACCAAGAGTGGTATGTGTTTTCATATTTCTGGGATGTATTTTGGTCGGCATTGCTTTTGGCTGTAATTATACAGAGGATCTGACTTATGGGAAGTATCTGTATTGTTACTTTTTCAAGCCGGTAAAGACATTAAGGTATGAGTCAACCGAAGATATCGAGCTTATAAAGAAACGGGCGGAGGAACTGAAAAAAGAGGAAGATCTGCTTTTGAAAAGGGAAAGAAATGCGAATCCCAGAGAGCAGAGAAAATTGCTTGTCAGGCTTCTGGCGTTTGTGCTTGTGATGGCGATCCTGCTTTTATCTGCCCTTGTTTATGTAAAAGCAGTGAAACCGAAAAGATATCATCATGAGGTGATTATGGAGGAACAGGTTGAGTAGAGAGACGGAATTAAGAAATCTTGCCCTTTCCCTTGTGGATGAATTTTATGAGAATCAGGGGCAGGGCATTTTGAATAGCTTAAATAAGCGGACTTATGGAAATCTTTCGTCTGACAGGGAGGCGGTGCTGACAAGCATTGGAGAAAGCCTTTCTGAGTATCAGGATGAAGATGGAAATGAAATGACTGCAGAGGAGAAGGCTGCAGCCTTATCTTTTGTGAAAAAAGAGATCTGGGGCTACGGCCTGATTGATGATCTGATCCATGATAAAACGATTTCTGATATTAAGATCCATGATGCAGGACATATAAGGATCAAACGGGAGGGAAGAAGAGAAACTTCCAATCTGGATTTTCCATCAGAGGCCGCATATCAAAGTTTTGTAACCAGACTTTTAGAGAGAAACAAGGTGAATCTTGGAACTGCAAATGCGATCCAGACTTTCACAGATGCGGAGCAGGAAGATTTTATCCTGCGGCTTGCTGTTATCAGTGGTCTTCTGATTGTCGGAGGAAGCCCATGTGTTGTTATTAGAAAAATTCCCAAAAACAAATATTCACTGCAGGAGCTGGAGCAGATGGGAATGTTTTCGGAGCAGAGCAGCCAACAGGATGATGGGGAGGAAATTATGGATCCCTATATTTCCGTTGAACATTTACAGTTCGATTTGCTGCTTCATCGTATGATCCGTGGGAAAGGAATTCTTTTTACAGGGAAAGGGGCATCTGGTAAAACAACCCTCATGAATGCCTGTCTGGAAAAAATTCCGGAAACGGACTCTGTAATGATTTGTCAGGAGAATGCGGAACTTTTTGATCTGAACCATCCGGATCTGATAGCCGCTCACGTCATGATAAATGGTGGGGATAGTAAGGTCAGCTACAATCTGGGAGATCTCACACGTGTGGCACTTCTTGTGGATCTGGACCGGGTGATCGTAGGAGAGGTGAAGGAAGGATCAGAGGCTGCAGGGCTTTCCAAGGCTTCCATGACCGGGCATAAATGCTGGACATCCGTTCATGGGGAAAGCTGTGAGATGGCAGTAGAGAAGATGGCAGATTATATCTCCCAGGCAACCGGCTATGGAAACCGGGAAGCATTAAAGCAGCTTCTGGGATTTGAATATGTGGTGCATCTGCGTGATTTCAGAGTGGATGAGGTTGTCCGGATTGCGGATTTTGACCATGAGAAGGGGAAACTTGTCTTGGAAAAAGTATATCCATTTACCAAGGAGGAACCATGAAAAAGTGGGCAGTAGCAGGAATTCTTCTTCCATTGTGTCTGTCCCTTTCCGGCTGCAGTATTTTTGAGACCTTTGAAGGGCAACAGGATGGGAAGCCAAATGCCAGTGCCAATGTGTATGAGCTGTCTTCTGGAAAAGCATATGTCTGGAATGATCCGAAGGAAACGGATATCCGCAATGATCTGGGTCAGGATCGGATGGGAGAGCCGGTGTTTTTTACCTGCCCGGTGGGAGACATTAACTTTAAGGGAGACGAACTCTCTGACATTGACCAATATCCGAGAAGTATCTGGATTTCATCCGAAAAGGACGAGGAAATTCCTACCGTTACCAGCAAGAATGCCCTTCTCTATATTTCGGACACCAAGGTTCCTGAAGAGATTGTCTTTGAGAGGTTTGCGGATTATGGATATTCTATCGGCATATCTAATATGGAACCGGATGGTGGCGGGCACTATTACATTACCTATGCGGAGACGAATGAGGATGACTATAAATATTCTGTAGATATGAAGTCAGAGGCAGCACAGGTGACACAATTTGATACCATTGACAGGCTGTTCCTTGATAAAGTCGGCAGGATGGAAGTAAATGAAGAGACAGTAAGCGAGGGAGGCACGGTGTTGGGACTTGCAAAAGACGAGTCTTATATCTGTGAGTTTTACACCGGAACCTTTTATCAGGATTTTAAGCTTGCTGCCAATATTCACAGTTTTGGAAAGCTGGAGCGGTTCGTATGTTACGACTATGAGTTTTTGCACGCCAACTGCATCAGGATAGAGATTCCGGAATGGTTTAAGTCCGGGTACTACTTTGTACAGGGAGTCGGACTCTTCCGGTATGTGGCAGATGAAGACCTGGAAGCCTATAATGGACTTCCCTATGATCCGGATATCGACTGGAATGATCCGATTAAACAATATGATGAATATGGAGTTTGTATCTTTGATCCAAGCCTTAACATCGGAACCGGGGAGGCCGAAGATGTGGAAAGCATGTCAGATCCGGGAATGGAAGAAACAGAGATTGTGATAGGTGTGAGTGCAACAGCAGAGCAGGAAAGGAGTGGAGCAGATGGATCCGATGAGAGTGATTCTTTGGATGGTAATCAGTAGCTGCATATTTGCAGCCAGTGTTCTCATCCACAGAGCATTTGTGGAGCAAAGCCTTTTTCAGAAGATCTATGGGAAATACAGGGGAAACCTGGAAAAAAAGGCAAAGGAAGAGAACTGGTTTGTTTCAAAGTATGGCGTGATTGAAAACCGGAGTTTTCTTTATAAAGTGGATCGGCTGGTGACTATGAGTGGGTTGAAAAATAGTTTTTCTTTTTTGTCAGGGGAAATTTTTGCCGGGATCCTGCTTGTAAGTTTTGTGGCTGTGGCAGTACTTGGAAGCAGGGTGAGCAGAAATGTATTCTTAAGCATTTTCCTTGCTACGGCAGTGATGACAGCAGAGGTACTTATGGTGGTCTTTTTATCAGGCAGAACCTATAACCGGATCGAAGAGGATACAAGCCTTTTTATCTCGATCCTTTCCAATCATGCAAAAGGGAGCTCTGACATTATAACCATTATGACAAGAACACTTCCGAGCATGGATGGCCCGGTACGGGAACTGATTAGAAGGTTCCTTATGGATGCGGAAAAGACCGGAAACATTGATTTCGCCTTTGATGTAATGAAAGAGTCCGTTGATAACCGGACCTTCCAGACCATTCTGGTGAATCTTAAAAACTGTATGCACTATCAGGCCAATTATGAAGAGGTGCTGCAGCAGATGATGAATCAGGTGGCAGAGGCAATGAGTGCCAGGGAGGAGCGAAAGAACATTCTCTTTAGTATGAAGATCACACTGATTTCCGTATCTGTAATGAGTGTGATTATCGTGGTTCTTATTGGAAAAGGCATAGGGGTAGATGTAAAAGCGATCCTGACCGGAAATCTGATCGGACAGTTTCTCTTATTTATCACAGGGCTTTTATATCTGTTTGTTGTGGTAAAACTTTTTGGCGTTGATAAGTAGAGGGGAAAAAGATGGTTGTAGGCTTATTATTATGTTTTATTTTTGCTTTGATCTTTACGATGATCCAGTCCCTTCTGTTGAGCCAGAGAGGGACAGATGTAAAGACCTATGCGCGTGAGCAGCTTGAGCATTTAAAGAAAGGGAAACACTTCACAGAGTTTATGCTGCGTAAGCAGATGAAGCTTAAAAAGTGTGGAGCAGATATCTTTGTGAGGGACGGCATTCTTGTCAGTCAGTGGTATTTGTATAAAGCCTTGTTTGCGGTTGTTACGGGTGGGATCACTTATCTGTTGGCAGAAAAAATCTTTCGAGTGGACAAAGGATACCTGATAACTACAGGGATGGTTGCAGTTGCGTGGTTTTTTCTGGACATCTATCTTTCAGTAGAAAACAGGCAGTCGAATGAGGTCATGATGTCGGATATCTGTGAGATGAGCAGATCCGTGCTCTATGGAAAACGGGGTGGTCAGTACATCATTGATGCTATCAGGGATGCGGTTCTGGTGGTAGAAAACAAGCGTCTTAAGATGGGGATGATTAAGCTTAGAAGTAATCTGGATGCCGGAAGAAGCCTGGAGGATTCCTTGAATGAATTTGAGATGAGCTTTACCACTCCGGAGATTGCGAGTTTCTGTACAGTGATTAAGTCCCTGCAGACGACCGGGCACGTGGAAGAAGCACTGAAAACACTGGAAAACAATATTGAAAGGGGACAGGCAGGCGTAAACAAACGAAAATGCATTGTCCTTGAAAATAAGACAATGGTGTATGTGCTTTTGATAGCATTTGATTTGCTGCTCATAATCCTCTACTGCATCATTATGAAACTTCTTGATATGCAGATCGCATTCTGAGCAGGAGGAGTGGCATGAGAAATATTTTGTTTCGGAAAAAAGAGGCAACAGTGATTGAAAATATGCTGGTGAGCATGATTAGTCTGGTCATGGTCTGTGCGTTTCTTGTTATTGTATTTGGGGCTTTTTCCTCCATCAATGACAAATGGAGCATGAGACAGGCTGCTCGTGAGACGCTTTTAATCATGGAGACAGAAGGGTACTTAAAACCGGAGGATGAGCAGGCTCTTATTACGGAGCTTACTGGATATGGGCTTTATGATATCAACCTTACTGGAACCACGAAAACGGAAGTGGATTATGGGGATCGGATCTATCTTAAGATCACGGGAACCTATGATGATAACATTCTGGCTTTTGCAGGCGGGATCTCACAGGTGGCAAGTCATCCGACTACCATTACCATTCAGCGTCAGACTACGGCAAAGCAGTAAGGAGGGCATATGTGGGAGAAGAAAGAAGCAACCGGCGCAGTCGGGTACGTGATGCTCTTTACTATGGCGATTATCATGGTTATCATTACATTCTTCATGCTTGCCAGTGCAAAGCTTATGACGATCCAGCATGATGTGGATGATGCCCTGGCAGATTCGGTCCTGGCTTCCCTTGTGGCAGATGACATTTATTATTTTGAAACATGGGAAGGAACAGGGACTGCAGTTATAAGGTTCCGAAATCTGGATGAGAGTTACCGGCTGTATCGGGACTGCATGAAGGATGCCATAGAATCGAAAGAGGAATTTTATGGAAATATACAGTATCCAGTGTTTATCTGCTATGAAGTGGAGGGGGAAGAGGTGACGGTTACTACCTTCCATGCGTCTGGCGGAAGAAGCAGGACAAAAGGGGCATTAGGGGATGTAAAAACACCTACAGGGAAAACAGTCGAAGAAACCAGTGCCTATGGAAAGGTTACATTTGACCTATCAAGTCTGATTGGGGGAAATCAGATAGAAAAAAGCAGGGATCTATACTGCACATTGGAAATCAATTGACGGAGGAATGGATATGTTTGAGAAAAAGGCAAGTATCAAGGAGACGGACAAACGGGAAAAAACCAAGCTACAGAAGAAAGGGATGGATGTCATTCGGATCGTGTTCGTTCCGCTTCTGATTACGGCAGTACTGGTGGCAGCACTCTATCTTGCAATGGATAAGATAACAGAACGTGATACGCTGCTTAAAAATGTGGTAGTAGCATCCAAAAATCTGAGGGTGAATGCATATATCACACCGGATGAGGTGGATGAGTATTTTAAGGTGATTTCTGTGGATGGGGCTGCAGTCAGCAAGGATGCATATATTTCCATGGATGACTTAAAAGAAAAAGGTTTTTATACCAACATTCCTATTGGAAATGGTCAGATCGTTTATTCCGGGAACCTGAAACCAACGGATGCAAGGCTCGATAAGTACCAGTCCGGGTATGAGGTGACAAGTATTGCGGTATCCAATTTTGATAAGGGAGTTAATGGAAAAGTACGGGAAGGAGCCATTATTGATGTTTATGCAGTAGATCCGGCAACGGATGAGCTGGTGAAATATGCGGAGGATGTCTATGTGGCTGCAGCATTCGATTCCTCTGGAAATGAACTGACCACAGATGAAGGGGTGGCACAGAGCTTTACTATTTATGTAAAGGAAGCGGAGATTGAGGAATTGAACAAGGCAATCAATTATGGAGAGATCCATATTTACCAGAAATAAGATAAGCAGAAAAGCCCTGGAATGGGGCTTTTTTGCTTAGAAAAATGTTGTGGTTAAATGAAAAAATAGTAGAAAAAATACACAAGATGTTGTATAATATAATTATGGATGGGCTAAGGGAGCGTTCTTGTCATTACCGTACCATCCGCAAAAAATGGCAAGAGGGTGGCGGCTGTACGACCTAATGTGAGAAACGGTACAGACTACTGTGGGAGAGTGCTAAGCGGTATCTGGAGAGCACAGTCAACAACCAGGTACAAACGTAAAATTGGACACGTGTGTTTTCTATACTTTTTTAACGCATGTGGAATTAAAGGAGAAGTATGGCGCATTATATTGCCATACAATTGTTGTGCACCTCTAATGGTGCGTAAAGGAGAGAAGTCTGCAGCATAGTCATATTATGTTGCGGAAAATCATAACAGCCAAGGGATTTCTATGCCCATTCGAGGCTGTTATTGTCAGAAAGTAGATCAGAAATTTTCCAAAAAGAAATTTGTTGAGAATTTTGTGAATTGTATGAACGGAGAGTATGATGATGGTTGCGGGATCCCTTATTCTGTGAAAGGAGGGATGCACTATGGTCAGTTGCTGTTGTGGGTTATTATTGCCGTATCATAATGATTATAATAGTGTTACATATAGTGTAACTTATCGTTGGCATCCCCTCCGTCATCAATCCTTTGTGTAAAAAAAATCCTGAGTTCGTGTATTTAGAACCAGATCTTAAACCACATGTAGACAGGAGAGTTACATTATTAGAGCAAAACAATAATTGTAAAGAAAAAAAATTACTTTATGTAATTGAGAAATTATTGCAAGAAGAAAATGAATTGATGGGTGAGAAAAGAACAGTTACTGATGTGTTAAGGACTGCGCAGGTGCCTGTAAATGTCATAAATCGCTTAAAATCGGAGAGTGGATACTACGGTCCAAGAGAAGAGGGGTGTATGCGGATAGGCTTGGCTATTGGCTGCAATATAGACGGTATTAATGCGATATTGCTTGCTAGAGGCTTTGCACCATTGGATCAAGGTGGTGGCCCTAAATACGAAAAATATGCACCTGTGGTCGAGGGATTATTGTTGGAAGAAGAAATGCCACTGGTTGATAGAGTAACTTACTTTAGAGAACGTGAGCTGACGAAAAAATAACAAATGTAAGACTGGAGAGAGGAGTACCATTTTAGAGTCGTACCATTCTGGTACGACTCTAAAAAATGTAGTGTTATAATCAGTCCAAGATAAAACAAGGGAGGAGACGATGAATATGCGAGTGTACGAGATCATTGTTGCTGGGGCGGTGCAGGGATATTTTCCGCAGATGGCGGCAAAAATGGCACAGCGTAGGCGGATAACGAGATTTTGCCGATTTAAAAATATCGATTGCGTACCTACATCCATTATATGTAATAATCACCGGCAAAATCTAGATAAAGCCTGCATGTTATATCGGATGGGTTACGTGGATGCAGTTATTGTCGCAGGTATGGGAGGATGGTCGGCAGAAGAAAAGGGTTATTTTGGGGAGATGACTGCAGATGGCAAAATTAAGGTCATTAATCTGGATGATCTGGACTGTAGATATCTTATTGACTAGTAGTGTGTATTTAAGGTATCAATGTTTGGAGGAAATGAAGATGAAACCAGTTACCAAAGGAGTGGTGGTCTGCTGTCCCAAATGTGGGACAGTAGCCAGCGTAATAAGGATTGGAATTGGACAGTATGTGTGCAAAAGTTGCAAAACAAAGTTTACTTGTTGGGTTGTAAATGGATTTTCGGTTACCTTTGAAGATGATGGTGACAAAAATTATCTTACTAAGTTTGAGGCATGTAAAACTCAGCTGAAAAAACTGATGAATTTAAACAATTGAATATAGAATGAGGACTGCTGTGACAGAATTCTACATTCGACAGCATATCCAAGAGTTTGAGAAGAGCGAGATGCATTAGAAAGAAGTAAAAGCTGTATTTTTGAAAGATTATCTTTTGAACTTCTAAAAATAACACAGAGCCTGCAAAACGGAGTTACTACCTAAGCTTAGGTAGTCTGTTTTGCAGGCTTATTTTTGTGTGCTCCGTTTTGCGGCTTACCGGAGATCCCGGTAGAAAGCGAAACGGAAAATGAGAAGACACTTAACTTTTGATGAGAAAATTGAAACAAAAAAAGCATATCTGACAAGAATGGCAAGGCTTTTGAATGTGATTAGAAATCATCCAGAGCAGATAAATGAGTATTTACAAATATTAGAAATGACCTCGGAAGAAGAAAAAGAATTTGAAAATTACCTTTGTGGGATTATTAGATCTGATGTTGAAAAGGCGGTAAAATTGGCTGCACGTAGAAGCAAAATAGAGGATTACACAGATGTAATTACAAATAATGCATTGATTTCAGTTATGCAGATCCTTCATACATACAATGATCCGGGAATGATTTCAGCAGAGGAAGGTTATAGTTTTGATGTCTTTATTAGCAACATTATTAAAAATTGTGTCCGGGAGGCTTTTATTGAGAAAACAGGTCTAAAAAAACACCAGATTGATAAGGTGAACCGAGTTAGAAAGACCATGAATTATATTGCAACTACAACGCAGAAACCATATGAAGATATAATGCCGGAAGATATTTTTAAAGCCCAGGGACAAATCAGTAATGCAAAATCGCTTTCTGTGGAGTCGATAAAAGATATTTTGGAATATAGTGCAACACAAGTGTATATGGACGGACTTGAGAATTTTGAAATGGAATCGAAAGAGCAGCCATTCGAGGGAATTGAAAATGATGAAACTAAAAAATTGTTGCATAATATGTTTGGAAAAATGAGAAAAGCGCAACAGTACATTTTTTTAAAGAGATTTGTCTCTGGAAATGAGAGAATCACATATAAACAACTTGCAAAGGAGACTAAACTTATAGAGCTCTGCTTGGAAGATGAGGTCTGTATGCGAAATCTGACAAGAGGATCATTAACAATTTCACGGCCAAAGGGACAGACACCTCAAATTGAAGAACATTATACGGATATTATCTATCTTAAGGTCGATTTTGTTGATTATCTGTATCGAGATGCCTTGAAAAGGTTGAAAAGATTTGTAATTGAAAATGAGATTATTCCTTCGGATTTAGAAGGTTGGATCGAAGAGTGGATTGCAGAAGAACTTAATAATCTATAGTGAGTTATGATAGAGAGCTTTGGCGTTGTCCAGAGCTTTTTTGACGTCAAAAAGGTGTCAAGGATGTTAGAAGAGTGGTGTCAAAATGACGCTTTCGGAAGAGAAAATAAACATGAGATACACTGTGCTTGGTGTGGGAGGCTTTATTTTATAGGGTTTTGAACGGGCGGTAAAAATTTTTGTGGTTCTTATTGGGTTAGTCATTATTTTCAAGACGAAAATTACGGAAGTGGTAAACAGTATTTTTGAGAAAATCGTTTCTCAGAGCAGCAGTGTATAGGAAGCGAAAAGGCCAGGTGACTGTATGGCTGGCATTGACATTTCTGGTATTTTTAAGTTTGTATCTCATCTGTCTGGAGTCGGTGCAGAAGCAGTCTGCAAGGAGAATGGCGGAACAGGTGGCAGAGAGCAGTCTGTTTTCTCTCTTTTCAGAATATGAACCCCATTTGCTGGAACAGTATGATTTGTTTTATCTGGATACTTCTTTTCGAAGTGGAAAGGAGAACCGGGATGAGCTTTGCAGCCATCTGTGGAAATTTACGGAAGATAACCTAAAAAGGGCACAAGGGGGGACGGCACTGAATTTACAGATGAAAGGGATCGAGGTCAAAGACTTTGCCAGGGCTACGGACGGAGATGGAATGGTCTTTTATCAGCAGGCGGTCCGGGCTATGAAAGAGCAGACCGGATTGTCTCTGGCAGAGGATTGGATATGGGACGAGCAGTTTCGGGAGGAATTAAATGAAAGCAGTGAAAAGTTCCAGAAAGACTGTCAGGCGTATGAGGACAGCGTGGTGGACTATGAAGACGAAGAAGAGACCCTGGATGGAGACGCATACAGCTGGGATGGATTGTGGAAACAGTTTGCCGTGGGGCAGGTAATGAAAGATCCGGATGGAATTTCGAAAAAGACGGTGGATCTGACAACGGTTCCGTCGGTGAGGAACTTGTCAGAGGGAACCGGGGCAGCGGAAACTGCGGAAAATGGAATGCTGGAAAAACAGCTTTTTATCAGTTATCTGCAGGAACACCTGACCAACGCAGTGCAAAAGGAAGACGAACCGGCGGAAGAGAGCAGATATCTTTCGTATCAGATGGAATATATACTTTGGGGAAAAGGATCCGATGCGGAAAATCTGGAGCAGACACTTCGGTCACTTTTGCTTATGAGGGAAGGAGTGAATTATACCTTTCTGTTGACACATAAGGATTATGGGAAAAAAGCAGAACTTCTGGCCATTGCTCTGGCGGGGCTTACGGGAAATGAAGGTCTTGTAAAAAGCGTGAAGCAGTTAATCCTGCTGGGCTGGGCTTATGGGGAAAGTCTGGTGGAAGTGCGTCAGCTTCTGCAGGGAAAAGAGGTGGCGCTCCTAAAGGATGAGAATAACTGGCAGGTACCCTTATCCGGCGTACTGCTGCTTTTACAGGATGCGGGACGGTATGACGAGCAGAAGACAGAACAAAAGGGCTTGAGTTACGATCTGTTTCTACGGATGGTACTGACCTTCTATCCGGAAGAACGCCTGGCCATGGGAGGGCTGGATGTGATAGAAGGGGAGCTCCGGCAGACAGAAGGCTGCGAGAAGATTCATGTGGATCACTGTATTGAGAAACTGACGGCACAGTTCTGGATGGAGGATATGGAACTGGAACGGAGCTATCAGTATGAATAACTAAAGAAGGAGGTGTACCGGGATGTTCTTCCGAATAAAGACAAACAAATTACAGTTCTCTCTCCAGACACCCCACGCTTGGAAACAGGTACATTTAACTACGTTTCTGTCCGGGAGAGCATCCCGGTGCACCTTACGGAGGGCCAGTTTTACGCTGGAGACAGCGCTGGCTCTTCCGGCTTTCCTCTTTGCAGTGACCGCACTGTTATATTTATTTTCTTTCCCCGCCCTGCAGGCGAAGGATTACCGGAAACTGACAGAGAAAGCAGAACTGCTGGCAGTAACGGCGGAAGCGTTTACCGGACAGAATCCCTATATTACCTTATATGATTATGAGACAGCAAAGCTGCCGTTTGCAGTCGTGGGATTCGGAAGCAGGGGAACGGTTCAGAAGGTTACGGTACGAAGCTGGGTTGGGTATACCGGGGAATCTTTTCAGGCGGGCGGAAAAGAAGAACTGGTATATCGGACACCGGAGGGAGAAGTGTATCACAGAAGCAGGGACTGCACTTATCTAAGATTAACGATTCGTTCTGTGACATCGGCAGAGCTGTCAGGTCTTCGGAATGAATCCGGAGGAAAATATACGCCCTGTGAATACTGTGTCAAAAAACAGCAGGCGGATATGTTGGTTTATATTACTGATTATGGAAACAGTTATCATAACAAAAACACTTGCCAGGGATTGAAGAGAACCATTATGGCAGTGCCCTTATCGCAGGTGGGAGGGTTGAGAAGCTGTTCCAGATGCGGAGGGAGTCATTGAAGGTGTTATGGATTTTGCTGCATCTGGTGGTGTTGTCCTGGCAGGATCTGAAAAACCGGGAGATAGATCTGGGACCGGTATGGCTTCTTGGAATTACCGGGTTGATGCATTCCCTGTGGAATGGAGCCGGAATCTGGCCATGGCCGGGGTGTTTCCTGTTGGGGGTGGCAGTGATTACCGGGGAACGGATTGGAAAGGGAGACGGCTGGGTGCTTCTGGCTCTTGGCATGTGGTTCCCTGCAGGAATAGTAGAGCGAAATCTTCTGGTGGGAATGTGTCTGTGTGGAGGAGTAGGGTTGCTGTTGAGGGAGAAGGAACTTCCATTTGTCCCATTTCTGACAGCAGCCGTTCTGATGGATCTATGGATGGAAAAATGAAACGATATAAGAAAAAAGGAAGATTTGTTCTGGAAGCAGCAGCTCTGATTCCGGGGGTTTGTATTCTTCTGGTATATCTGGTTTATTTTACGTTGTATGCACATGATTATGCCGTATGCAGCCATGCGGCGCTGGAAGCGGGAACGAAAGGAATTTACCGGGAGGGAGACAGCGGTGGAGAGATGGAGGAGAAGATCTGTCGGGATCTGCAGAAAAAACTGAATCATCGTCTTTTGTGGGTGAAAGAGACGGAGATCCAGGTGAAGGTGAATCCAGCACAGGCGGTCATCCAAATCACCGGACAGGGAGATTTCCTGAAGGGATGTTCCGTGACAGTGGAACGAAGGATAAACCGGATCAGGCCATGCACGGTGATTAGAAAACGCAGATGGCTGACAGGGAGGAAGAAAATATGAATGTACATTACAAACGGGATTTGAACAGCAACTATATGATACTGACAGACGACTATCCAGGAGAAGAAAGTTATGAAGTCAGGATGATTACGGAGAACCGGATTGCAGGTTTTCTCCCCTGTGTATGTCAGCAGCATGAAGAGAAAAAAGAATACTACTATGAAATTACTGGTAGACAGAGTATGACTCTCTTATATGAGCGTCGGAAAATGACACATATTCAGCTACAGGATTTCCTGCGGGAATTGCAAAGAATTCTGGAAATGGCTTCGGAATATCTACTGAATCCGGATCGGTTTGTGCTGGAGCCGGAGTATATTTATCAGGATTCCAGGACGGAAAAACTGTCTTTGTGTTACTATCCTGCAAATGAGAAAACCATTCGGGAGTCATTTTTGGGGCTGGCAGAATATTTCCTTGGAAAGCTGGATAAAGGAGATGCGGCGGGCATTGAGTTTGGTTATGACCTTTATCAGAGGGCATTGGAACCGAACTTCAGCCTGGCAGAAGTGCTGCACTGTCATGAAGAACCGGAAAAAACAGGGATTGTGACGGAAAAACCAGAAGAAGAGGAAATTCCGGCAGTCCGTGAAGATGTTCTTGAAAAGACCGGAAGCTGGCGGAATTTTTTTCGGAAAAAACCGAAAAAGCCGCAGATCGAAGATTATCTGGCAGAAGCTGACCGGATGGAAAGCGGATCCGTTCTTTTTCTGAGAGAACAGGGAAGCATATCTACAGAGACTTCTTTTTTGCAGGAGAAGAAATGGGACGGAATATTTCTGAAAAGCAGGGATTCGGAACATCCTGATTTTCATATTAAGGAAAACAGTTTTCTGATTGGAAAACGAAAGGAAAGTGTGGATGGCTGTATTCCGGTATCGACCATTAGCAGAATACATGCGAGAATTACAAAAGAGGGCGCTCGTTATTTTCTGGAAGATCTTAATTCCACGAATGGAACCTGGGTGGATCAGATGCAGCTGGATCCATATGAACTGTTTCCGTTGGAAGATGGAATGCGGGTGCGGTTCGCCAGTGCGGAATATGAGGTGAATCTGTAATAAATAAAGAAGGCTATGGATTTTTGTCAATCCATAGCCTTGTTTTATAGCAGAAATATTTTTTTAAATCCGTGCATCCTGCTTTGAACTGCCGACCGGTACGTTACCTGTACAGTTAACTCAGTCCAGGCACCCTTACGGCACACAGAAGGTCCCGCTTAGTGCTGCTTTGTTCCCAACCTGACACGGTTCACAGGTTCCTGTTGCGTAAGACCCAGACATCAATGCCACTTATACAGGGCAGCTCCCGATCCAACAGCCCGGGGCAGGATATCACCCCCACTAAGGCGGATTGTAGGTACAGGGCACCGCCATCTCCCCGGCTGCACGGAAATCTTATGACAATATTCAGCTGCATCTTCAAAGATGCCTGTTCAGTATAGCTTTTTTTTGCCCATTTGTCAAATGATTTAGCCCTTCTCTGATGCCTGTTTCTTTTTCTTTCTCAGTTCCCGGAAAAAGCTGGTGAGCATCTCGGAGCATTCTTCCTGAAGGACGCCTTCTTCCAATTCCACCTGATGGTTGAATGCCGGTACATGGAGAAGATCCAGTATCGAACCGGCGCATCCTGCCTTGGGATTCCGGCTTCCGATGACAACTTTGGGAATCCGCGCCTGTACAATGGCTCCTGCGCACATCTGGCAGGGTTCCAGTGTAATATACATGGTACAATCTTCAAGCCTCCAGTCTCCAACCACTTTACTGGCTTTTCGGATAGCCTGTATTTCTGCATGGGCCAATGTACTTTTTTCTGTATTTCTCCGATTATATCCTCTGGCAATGATCTTTCCATCCCGGACGATCACACAGCCGATGGGCACTTCATCAAGCTTTCCGGCTTTCTTCGCCTGCCGGATTGCTTCCTTCATATACTTTTCCTCTTCTGTCAGCATCGTCCTCATTACTCCTGTCACAATTTCCGAACCACGGGCAGCGGATGCATTTGATGCCACCCTTGGGATACAGTACAAATCTGGCCGGATCCACCGGATAGTCATCCCATTCTGCCACATAGTCTCTTCCTCCCGGACGGCAGACCCGGATTCCTCTGGTCTCTTCAAAGCAGATGCCCTTTCCCAGAATGTTATCTGCCTCCATGCAGCCGTGCCATTCCAATGCACCATTTCTGCTTTCCATCTTACCCAGCGGAATGCAGACTGCCTGGTTTTTCCGGTAAAAATAAATATACAGTTCGCCTGCATCCTCTCCCGGATGACAGTATCCCTTTAAGTGTACGGCAATTCTGCACTGACCGGCCCGTTCTTCTGCTTTCACAAATCCTGCCGTACAGAGCTGCTCTCCATGCTCATACGCATATAAATATGCAATCTGCCTTCTGTATTTCTGCATAGAATTCCCTCCTGTCCCTCAGAACTATTCTATGCAGGAGGTTTTCTACTTATACGTGAATACAAGATCAGAAAACTGAGCAAACTGCTGAAGACTTAAAGCCTCTCCACGGATGGTTGCTGAAAGTCCCATTTCTTCCAGAATTCTGGCAACCACTTCCTTGCTGATGCCCAGCTGCGGATCATGGCTGAGGCTGTTCTGCAGCGTCTTTCTTCTCTGGTTGAAGGACGCACGGATAATCCGGAACATAAGGCTTTCATCCTTTACCCTGATATCCGGGTTCTTATGTACCTGAAGCCGAATGACGGCAGATCCTACATTAGGGCGAGGCATAAAACAGTTTGGCGGCACATTAGCTACAATGTATGGCTCCGCGTAATATTGTACAGCCAGAGATAAGGCACCGTAGTCTTTGGTTCCCGGTCCAGCCTGCATCCGCTCTGCCACTTCTTTTTGAACCATGACCGTAATGCTTTCTACTGGCACATGACTTTCAAAGAGGCCCATGATAATGGGAGTGGTGATATAATAGGGAAGGTTTGCCACCACTTTTACGGGGCGTCCTTCGTTCATTTTCTCAGCCAGTTCTTTTAAATCTACCTTCAGGACATCTTCATTAATGACAGTCACATTGTCATAGGCAGACAAGGTATCCTGAAGAATCGGGATCAGTGCCTTGTCGATCTCTACTGCTGCGACGCCTCTGGCTGCATGGGCCAGATACTGAGTCATGGTTCCGATACCGGGGCCGATTTCTACAACAAAATCATCCGGGCCAATACCGGCCGCGCTGATGATTTTCTCCAGTACATGTTCATCAATCAGAAAGTTTTGTCCGAATTTCTTCTGAAATACAAACTTATACTTCTGCAAAATTTCTATGGTATTCTTGGGATTTCCAAGAGTTGGTTCCGGTCTGTTCATGCGTTTTCCTCCGATATTCTGTAAAATCTTTTTGCATTTTTTTCTGTAATCCGGATCACCTCTTCTGTGGTCATCCCTTTGATCTTGGCAAGCTCCTCTGCCACATAACGGATATTGCGGGAATCGTTTCGCTTGCCCCGGTTAGGTACCGGTGCCAGGTACGGACAATCCGTCTCCAGAAGCAGTTTTTCTATGGGGGCTTCTTCTGCCACTTCCTTTAATTTCTTTGCGTTTTTGAAGGTAAGGACTCCACCGATTCCCAGATAGAATCCCATTTTTAAATATTCTCTTGCCATTTCCGGTGAATAAGAATAGCAGTGCATCTCATAGAAAATTTCATCTGTCACTTCTGCTTTCAGGATTTCCATGGTATCGGCTGCTGCTTCCCGGCTGTGAATCACTACCGGTTTTTTCAACTCTCTGGCCAGCCGGAGCTGTCGGACAAACCATTCTTTTTGCAATTCTCTTTTTTCTTTGTCCCAGTAATAGTCAAGTCCGATCTCTCCTACAGCTACGATCTTCGGACGCTTCAACTGTTCCCGCAGCCAGGAAAATGTCTCCTCATTCAGTTCACCTACTTCATCCGGATGTACGCCGAGGGCGCCATAGATAAACGGATACTGTTCCGTCAATTCAATGGTTCTTCGGCATCCCTTAAGACTCGCCCCGGAATTTACCACGGTTCCTACTCCCTGGCTTTGTAAGGATGCCAGAAGCGTGTCTCTATCTTCGTCAAAAGCACTGTCATCATAATGTGCGTGTGTATCAAATATCATGATTCTGTTTGTACTCCTATCCTGCACCGGCAACTTCTTCAGCCGGCGGCAGATATTTAATACCAGTATACCGATTTCAGAAGGTGATTGCAACTATTGTGAAAACCAGGTTGGTAGGGTATAATAAATTCATGTGAGCATTTTATAGGTGATTATTTTGTAGGAACCAAAAAATGAAGGAGTGTGGAACATGAAGAGAGTGGGCATTTTAACAAGTGGAGGCGATTGTCAGGCACTGAATGCAACTATGCGTGGTGTTGGTAAAGGATTATACAATGAACTTGGCGGAGATGTGGAGATTTATGGTTTTGAAGAAGGCTATAAAGGTCTGATTTATAATGAGTACCGTCTGTTGACGGCTAAAGATTTTTCCGGAATTCTGACAAGAGGCGGAACAATTCTTGGAAGTTCCCGTCAGTCTTTTAAGACCATGCGCGTTCTGGATGAGAATGGTCTTGATAAAGTAGCAGCCATGAAACAGAACTATCGAAGGCTGGCTCTGGATTGCCTGGTGATTCTTGGGGGCAATGGGACACAGAAGACCGCAAATCTTCTGAGAGAGGAAGGGCTGAATATTATTCATCTTCCGAAGACGATTGATAATGATATCTGGGGAACGGATATGACCTTTGGTTTTCAGAGCGCGGCAGACATCGCAACAGAATGTATCGACTGTATCCACACAACAGCGGCTTCTCATGGACGTGTCTTTATCGTGGAAGTTATGGGACATAAAGTAGGATGGCTGACCCTGCATGCAGGAATTGCAGGTGGAGCAGATACTGTCCTGATTCCTGAGATTCCCTATGATATTAATAAAGTATGTGATGCCATTGAGAGGCGAAACAAAGCGAGAAAAGGTTTTACGATTCTGGCAGTAGCAGAGGGAGCAATTTCCAAGGAAGATGCTGCGTTGTCCAAGAAAGAATACAAAAATAAAATGGCTAATTATCAGTATCCGTCCGTTTCTTATGAACTGGCAGAGCAAATCAAGGAACGTACCGGTGCGGATGTGCGCGTGACGGTACCCGGACATATGCAAAGAGGCGGATCTCCGGATCCTTATGACAGAGTCATTTCCACCCGCCTGGGTGCAAGAGCGGCAAAACTCATTATCGATGAGGAATATGGATACATGGTAGGAATCGTAAATGGGGAGACCTGTAAGATTCCGCTGGAAGAGGCTGCAGGAAAGCTGAAGATGGTAGACCCCTCTTCCGGAATCATAGAAGAAGCCAAGATGATTGGCATTAGTTTTGGAGACTAGGATGTCTTATACAGCATTATATCGGAAATTCCGCCCTTCTGAGTTTTCGGATGTCAAAGGGCAGGATCATATTGTAACAACTTTAAAAAATCAGATTATGGCGGACCGGATCGGACATGCTTATTTGTTCTGCGGCACCAGAGGTACCGGTAAAACAACCGTGGCAAAGATTTTTGCGAAAGCGGTCAACTGCGAACACCCGGTGGATGGTAACCCCTGCGGGGAGTGTGCATCCTGCAGGGCGATTGCTTCCGGTGCTTCTATGAATGTCATAGAGATTGACGCCGCATCCAACAATGGTGTGGATAATATTCGTGAGATCCGTGATGAAGTTGCTTATTCCCCCACCGAGGGAAAATATAAAGTCTACATTATCGATGAGGTGCATATGCTCTCCATTGGTGCATTCAATGCATTGTTAAAAACTCTGGAAGAGCCGCCCTCTTATGTGATTTTTATTTTGGCCACTACGGAAGCCCATAAGATTCCTGTGACGATTCTGTCCAGGTGTCAGCGGTATGATTTTCGGAGAATTACCACGGAAACGATTACGGACAGACTGAAGGAACTTATGGAGACGGAGCAGGTAGAGGTGGAAGACAGGGCTCTGACCTATATTGCAAAAGCAGCGGACGGTTCCATGCGAGATGCGTTAAGTCTTCTGGATCAGTGCATTGCATTTTATCTGGGGCAGAGACTGACCTATGATCATGTGCTGGAAGTATTGGGAGCCGTTGATATTGATGTGTTCAGCAGCCTGTTCCGGAAGATCTGTAAACAGGAACTGACTTCGGTCATTCAGGAAGTAGAGCAGATTATTCTTCAGGGGCGGGAACTGTCCCAGTTTACATTGGATTTTATCTGGTACTTAAGAAATCTTCTTATGCTCCGCACCGATGAAGGTATGGCAGAGATGCTGGATGTATCCGGGGAAAACCTGACCCGCATGAAGGAAGAAGCACAGCTTGCAGATCCGGAGACATTGATGCGGTATATCCGTGTCTTTTCTGAACTGTCCGGGCAGCTTCGCTATGCAACCCAGAAGCGGGTGCTGGTGGAGATTGCCATGATCAAACTTTGCCGGCCGGCCATGGAGCAGAACTATGACTCGATTCTTCAGCGGATTGCCCAGATTGAGCAGAAGCTGGAACAGGGAATCCCGGCAGGGGTGATACCTCAGCAGGCGGCAGTACAACAGGAGCCGATTCCACAAAAGGTCAAAAAACTGCCGAGAGAAGCTATGTCCCAGGATGTACAGATGTTTATGGGGAGGTTTCAGGAGCTTCGGAGAAAAATGGGCGGCATGCAGAGCCAGCAGTTAAAGGATGCGGTCTGCAGGGAGCTCCCAGATGGAAGCGGCATTCAGGTAATTCTGGGAAGAGAACTTCCGGTGGATGAACAGGCGCTGGCAGCGGATCTGGAAATGCTGGTGGAGCGGGAGCTTGGCGTCCGTATGAAATTTCAGGTTCATACGCCTCATAATGATCCAAGACCCCAGGAGCCGGTCGCAGACTTATCCGGACTCATTGATATGGAAATTGAGATAGATGCAGAATAACCCTGCAGAATGCTCTGCAGGATTCTGATAGAGAAAAACCAACAGGAGGATTTTAAAATATGGCAAAAAGAGGTGGATTTCCAGGAGGCGGAATGCCCGGAAACATGAGTAATTTAATGAAACAGGCACAGCGTATGCAGCGTCAGATGGAAGAGAGTGCAAAAGAGCTGGAGAGCAAAGAGTTCACAGCGGCAGCAGGCGGCGGAGCGGTAGAAGTAACAGTAACCGGTAAGAAAGAAGTATCCAAAGTCAAACTGGATCCGGAAGCAGTAGATCCGGATGATGTAGAGATGCTGGAAGATCTGATTATGGCAGCAACCAATGAGGCCCTCAGAAAAGCAGATGAAGCGTCCGCAGCTAATATGGCAAAACTGACCGGTGGCTTAGGCGGAGGACTTCCGTTCTGATGGAATATTACAGCAGCCAGATTGGCCAGTTGGTGGAGCAGCTGTCTTCTCTGCCAGGAATCGGTGCCAAGACAGCCCAGAGGCTGGCTTTTCACATTATTGATATGCCTCAGGAGCGGGTGGAAAAACTGGCAGACACCATGGTAAAAGCGAGAAAAACCATCCGCTACTGTAAAGAATGCCTGACCTTGACAGATCAGGAATTATGCCCCATCTGCGCTAATCCAAGCCGTAACCATCGGATGATTATGGTAGTGGAAAATCCGCGGGATATGAGCGCGTATGAAAAGACCGGAAAATATGATGGTGTGTATCATGTGCTGCATGGGGCCATTTCTCCCATGTTGGGAATTGGTCCTTCCGATATCCGTTTGAAGGAGTTGATGCATCGCCTGGAACAGGATGTAGATGAGGTGATTATTGCCACAAATTCCAGTCTGGAGGGAGAGACCACAGCCATGTATATCAGCAAACTGGTCAAACCGACGGGGATCAAGGTAAGCCGCATTGCCAGCGGAGTGCCGGTGGGCGGTGATCTTGAATATATTGATGAAGTAACGTTGCTTCGTGCATTGGAAGGTCGCGTGGAATTGTAAGGAGGAAAATATCATGGGTATTTCAAAAAGAAGTTTTGGGGTTACAAAAGACGGAAAAGAGACGTTTCTCTATACTATTACCAATGAAAAAGGCATGGAAGCGGCGGTGACCAATTTTGGGGCAATTCTGGTACAGCTGATGGTTCCGGACGCCAAAGGCGGAAAACGGGATGTGGTTCTTGGATTTGATTCTGTAACCGGATATGAAGGGAATGATTGCTTCTTTGGTGCTATCATTGGCCGAAATGCAAACCGGATCGGTGGTGCCGCTTTTGATCTGGATGGTGTTACCTATCATCTGGCAGCCAATGAAAATGGAAATAATCTCCACACAGAATTTGATCAGGGATTCCATAAAGTGATCTGGAATGCAGAAGTGCTGGAGGCTGAAAATGCAGTAAAATTTACATACCACAGCCCGGATGGGGAAAATGGTTTCCCGGGAAATCTGGATATGAGCGTTACCTATACTTTACAAGATGACAATGCGATTCGTCTTGACTATGATGGAGTCAGTGATAAGAAGACGGTTATCAACGTAACAAACCATAGTTATTTCAACCTTGGCGGACATGACAGCGGTTGTATTTGTGATGAACGGATCAGAATTGATGCAGACGGATTTACCGAGATTCTGCCGGGGGCGATTCCGACAGGGAGGATTCTGCCGGTAGAAGGAACACCTATGGATCTTCGTTCCTTAAAACGTGTGGGAGACGAAGTGGATGCGGATTTTGAACAGATGACACTGGTACAGGGTTATGATCATAACTGGGTACTGAAGAATCATGGAAAACTGGAACAGATTGCCCAGGTAGAAGATGATCGCTCCGGCATTACGATGGAAGTATATACCGATCTTCCGGGTGTGCAGTTCTACGCAGGAAACTGTATCACTCCACAGAAAGGAAAAAACGGGGTTTCTTATGATAAGCGTCATGCACTGTGTCTGGAGACGCAGTATTTTCCGAACAGTGTAAATATTCCGGCGTTTGAGCAGCCGGTGTTTGACGCAGGAGAACATTGTAAAACAACGACAATTTATAAATTCCGGTAAATAAAAGAAAAAAGGCGCTTCGGCGTCTTTTTTTGTCGATAAGAAAAGGGTAAATCCGTCGTTGTTTCGTCAAAAAGAGAACCATCGCTGTGCTACTATGGAGTGCAGACGGAGGTTGGAAACAATGAGGGAAGTAATAGATAACGGAAGCATGCCGAAAAATATGCGGCAGATAGGAGAACCGGGAACAGGAATCCGGATTTTGGTGGAGGATTACGCCTATACCTATCTGTGTCAGCTGGCCAGAGAGAATCTGACGGGAATGAGTACGGTGATCCTGCTGGGAAAGATCAGAGAAGACCAGGCGGTCTGCGTGCAGGGAGCCATGGAGCTGGATATGGGGCAGGAGTTGGAACAATGGTTTTCTGGTGAAAGCTGGCGGGCAATTTTTGAAAGGATAAAAACCTGGTTTGAAGATCTGGAGATTGTGGGATGGGGACTTTTAAATCCGGGATTTCCGCCGGCACTGACAGAAAGATTGACAGCAATTCATAACCGGCATTTTCCTGGAAAATATCAGGTTTTCTTCCAGATGGACATTCTGGACAATGAGGAAGTTTTTTATGTCCGCGAGGCATCGGGACTCCTGCCCAGGAGTGGATATTATATTTATTATGAAAAAAATGATGCCATGCAGGCGTACATGAGTGAGCAGCGGGGCGGCGCCGGGATTGAACCGGAGGGAATGATCCGGGACCGGGCAGCCATGCGGTTCCGCAGTATGATGCAGGAGAAAAAGGAACATCATTCCCAGAGAAAAGCCATGGCCTTTCTCTGCACCGCGTGTACATTTCTGGTTATGGTGATTCTGGTCATTGGAGTGACCCTGATCAATAATTACGACCGGATGACCCAGATGGAACATGCCATTTATGAACTGTCGGAAAATATGGATGGAACAGAAGCCGTGAATCAGGAAACAGAATCACAGGCGGATATTTCGGAAGTGTCAGAAGAAGCAGTGCTGGCAGAAAATCAGCAGGCGGCACAGGAGGAACAGCCTCAGGAACAGCAGGAAGCGGCAACGGAGGAGCATACAGGGGATTCTGTTTCAGAGGAACCTGTGCAGGAAACGGTATCTGACCAGGTGGAAGTAGCGACGGAAGAACCGGAGCAGCCGGAACAGTATGAGGTACAGCAGGGAGACACCCTTCTGGAAATCAGCAGAAGAAAGTATGGGACAGATCAAATGGTAAAAGAAATCTGTGCAGCGAATGGTCTGGAGGACAGTGATAAAATTTATGTGGGACAAACCATTGTACTTCCATGACAGAAGATGGTATACTACTGGCAATATAAGTTACCGAAAAGAGAAGAAAAAGATGACCATACAGCTTCTGAAAAAAAATAATGGAATAGATGGAGAGATTGGAGAATATAAAAAGAATCTCCGCAAACACCGACTCATAATTTTTGCAAGATGGGTAGGGGTTTTTGCGGTATTGTTTATCGGTATTTTGGGAATCCGGTATTATGTGAATCACAAAGTTTATACTGAGTATCGAGTGGTGGCAAGTTTTGACCGTTCAGATACCATGAATACCCAATATAGGGAGTTCCAGGGCAATGTTCTGAAATACGGCCAGGATGGAATTTCCTGTGTGGATGCCCAGAACAAGCTGATCTGGAGCCAGACCTATAATATGCAGAACCCGGTTGTGGATGTCTGTGAAAAAAGTGCGGCTGTTGCTGAAAAAAATGGAACAGAGGCATTCATATTTGATGAAAGCGGATATGCAGGAAGCGTACAGACGACGCTTCCTATCCGGGAGATTTCGGTGTCCTCCCAAGGAGTGTTGGCAGTGCTTCTGGATGATGGGGATATTACGCGACTGTATCTCTATAATAAGGCGGGAGAACAGCTGGTGGAGGCAAAGTTTGAATTGCAGGATACCGGTTATCCACTCAGTATGTCTCTGAGTACGGATGCCAGCAAACTGGCAGTTTCTTTTCTGCAGGTACAGGATGGCAGTGTGAACAGCTGTCTTGCTTTCTATAACTTTGGATCGGTGGGTGAGAATGCATCTGATCATCTGGTGGCGTCGAAAGTTATGAAAGGGGAAGTTGTCCCCTCTGTTCATTATATGGATAATAGCCGGTGCTATGCGGTTGGTACAGGCGGAATTCTTTTATATGAAGGAACACAGATCCCGGAAGAGGTACGGAGTATTCCGGTAGAACAGCAGATTTCCAGTGTCTTCTATTCTGGTGAATTTCTGGGAATTGTGCTGGAAGGAGACGAAAAAGCCCACAGACTTCAGGTATACGACCGAAAGGGAAATCTACAGTTTGGGCTGGAGTTTGATCTGGATTACACAACGTTAAAATTTTCGGGAGAGAATATCCTGATTTACAATGATTTTGACTGCATGATGGTAAATCACGCAGGAAAAACATTTTATGAAGGAACATTTGATGAGTCGGTGTCTAATCTTTATACATTGTCAGGACGTACCAGATATCTTGTGATGCATGCGGCGAGAACAGATCAGATTCATCTGAAATAGAGGACGGATGATGATGGAAAACATTAATGTTGCAGATGTGTTGGGGACTTTGTTCCTGATTTATGGAGTGATAGACGGATACAGGAAAGGATTTGTGAAAAAAGGAATTCTGTTCGCCAGCTCTATATTGACACTGGTAATCGTATATATGGCATCGCCTTATGTGGCAGGTTTCTTTCGGGAAATCCTGCCATCTGCCTTTTCACTGGAAAATGTGCTGGGGACGGACAGCGGAATCTATACCATGCTGGTATTAAGCGGCCTGGGTAATGAGGCGGAAAATTATATGTATGTAATGGCGTCCCGGATTCTGGCGGTGGCAGTTACTTATATAATAGTAAGAATTCTGCTCCGTACGTTGTTGTTTTCGCTGGAGATTCTAACAAAGGTTCCGGGATTGAGTTTTATAAACCGAATGGCGGGAGCTGCATTTGGGCTGCTTCAGCAGCTTTTGATTGCATGGCTGTTGCTTTTGGTAGTTGCAGTGCTCAGTATGACGCCCTGGGGTGCGAGCCTGTATGAATGGATTCGTTCCAGTGTGGTGTTGTCTTTTTTGTATGACCACAATCTCCTGTTGCTGATTGGAGTTGTACTGGTTTTAAATACCTGAAATTTTTTGCCTAGAAAAGCTAGGTTTTAAAATTAAATGCGAAAAGAGTTAATAAAACTCTATCGCATTTATTTTTTACCTACAAGAAAGTATAGAAAAAATGCGGTTAGAGCGTAAAAACTCTAACCGCATTTTTATTTTACCCATAAGCGAGAAGGGAGCGTTGAAAATGAGAAAAGCGTACAAAAAATTAACCTATGCAGATCGGCAGGAAATTGAACAAATGAGCGAACGTGGAGAAAAACCAAAAGCGATCGCAGATGCAACCGGCGTTTGTTTTCAGACCATATATAGAGAACTACAAAGAGGAAAAGACAAAGACGGTAAATATAAAGCGGAAATTGCACAGCAGTCACTATTTGCATAGAACGGGCAAGTTGCCTACGCGCCTTTAATTTAATGGGATAGAATACCACCCTCCGAAGGTGGCGGTGCGGGTTCAATTCCCGCAGGGCGTATTTGTGCGAGGTTGGCAACCTTGCGGCAGATGCAGCAGGTAAATAGCTGTTATCTGTATGTTGTGAAAAAATTACAGCGGGCGCACCTGCTAGAAAGTGCGTGGACGGTCAACAGGTTTTCAGTTGCTTTTTAATGAGAAAAGCAACCAACACAGCAAATATAAAAGCCAAAGCGGGAACGTATGAACAAAGCAAGAGAACCACCAAAGGGAGGAATTTGTGAGATATACATACTTGAAAAATGAATAGAAAAAAAGCCGTTACGTTGGCAGCGTACCGGCTAGTGATTTAGTGCAAATGCAATATTTCAACCTAAAAAAATTATACCATTTATTGCGTTTGCCGTCAAGCCAAAGAACCGGCAAATAAGCCGGTTTCGGGCTTGTTCAAACTATTAACTTTAGGATCCATATAGGAGTTAATAAGACTAATGCAAAGGTGGTGTAATTGAGTTGGGTTATTTCAAAACCACAGTAAAGGCAGGGGCGACGATCGAGGTTACAAAGAGTTACACAAAAAGGATAGGAACAAAGGCAAGGGGGAACAAAGAAAAGCCAACAGCCGAGGAAATGGAAAAAGTAAACCAAATGAACGCCGAAAGAACCCTGCGACTAAAGATAAATGCAAATTTCGGAGTTGATGATCCTTTTATAACATTGACATATAGAAAAGAGGAACGACCAACACCGGCAGGAGCAAAGAAAAATATAAAAAAATTATTAGATAGCCTTCGAAAAAAATACAAGACAATGGGCGCAGAGCTGAAATATATAAATGTCACAGAGTATCAAAATAAAGCGATCCACCACCACATAATTATAAACCACGTTGAAGGTGTAGACGTTTCTAAATGGGTGCGCCAGTTATGGAAATTTGGCAGACCGGATTTTAAGTATTTGGACGATACCGGACAGTATAAGGATTTAGCGGCATACCTCATAAAAGAAACATCAAAGACCTATAAAGGCAATGACGACGGAGGGCATAAGCAAAGATACAGTTGCAGCCGCAATTTGATAATGCCAACACCAAAGACAGAAATTATAAAAAAGGCGCAAAGGTGGGCGGCAGATCCAAAACCGATAAAAGGCTATTACATCGACAAAGACACAGTATATAACGGCGTAGATCCGTTTACCGGCAGAGAATACCAAAAATATACAATGGTTCGGCTATCCGGTAGCGGTGGTTAATATTGTGGATAACTCACAATGAAAACCGCAGCCGTCTAATAAATACTAGACGGCAGGGCGTGTTAAAAGAAGGTGGATAAATTGAACGTAAGCATATACATAAAAAGCAGTTTCAGAGGCAACCCAAGAGGCGCAGGAGAGGCGGCAGCGGTTATTGAGTTTATAGACAAGCAAGGGAAAAGCCACAAGCGGCAGCAGCGCACACAGATAGAGGCAGACACGAAAAACGCCCTGCACTTAAAAATTTGTATTGCAGCGATGCGGGTATTATTAAAGCCCTGCGATATAAAGATTTATATTGATTGCGAATATATGGCAAACGCCTGCAGGTTGGGTTGGTTGGATAAGTGGCAGCAGGACGGTTGGAAGAAAGCAAACAGAAAACCTCCGGTAAATGTCGAGGAATGGAAACAATTTTATATGCTAATGCAGATCCACACCGTAACATTTGAAAAATACAACGACCGGTACGACACCGAGTTAGAGAAAATCATAGGAGGCGAAAATGAAGTACATGGGATCGAAAGCGAAGATCACAAAATACATAGTGCCGATTATTCAACAGAAAATTGACGAAAGCGGCGCGCGGTATTATGTGGAACCGTTCGCGGGCGGTTGCAATGTGATAGACAAGATAAAAGCAGAATACCGCATTGCATCAGATAGCAATAAATATTTAGTTGCGCTATTCCAACACCTGCAGGACGGCGGCGAATTGCCGGAACATATCACACGCGAAGAATATAACAAAGCGCGTGAGGCATACAGAACAGGAGATAACAGCCTGCAGGCGTGGTACATTGGCGCGGTTGGTTTCCTTGCATCGTACAACGGCAGATTTTACGACGGCGGTTATGCGGGATATGGAAAAGACAAAGGTAGGGTAAGGGATTACTACAGAGAAAGCCGCAACAACATTTTAATGCAGATGCAGCAGGGCGGCATATCCGGTATTGATTTCAGTTGTAGAGATTATAAAAGCTATACGCCGCAGGGGTGCGTTATATATTGTGATCCGCCCTATGAGGGTACAAAAAAATACGGCAATGCAAAAGATTTTGATTATTTGGAATTTTGGGAAACGATGCGGAAATGGAGCCGCCACAACAATATAGTTTTAATTTCGGAGTTACAAGCACCGGACGATTTTATAACAATTTGGGAAAAGGAGGTAGATCGCAGCATGAAAGCAAAAGAACATTTCAGAGCGACAGAAAAATTATTTATGTGGGGGGGGGTAACGGCAAATGATTAAGCGAGGCGACATTTATTTTATTCGTGATACCCGCCAAAGCATCGGCAGCGAGCAGAAAGCAGACAGACCTGCGGTTATTGTTTCAAACGATGCAAATAACAAGCATAGCGGCGTTTATGAAGTTGTATATATGACGACACAGCCGAAAACAGACCTGCCAACACATTTTATAACAAGTTCCGCGTTGAGAGCATCAACCGTATTGTGCGAGCAGATAAGCAGCGTTTACGAGGAACGGATCGGCGAATGGATCGGAACACTCACACCGGAAGAAATGAAACAGCTTGACGAGTGTTTAACGGTATCGGTTGGCATAAATACAAAGGCAGAAAAAGAGCCTGCGGAAATGGAAAGCCTGCGGCAGCAGTTGGCAGAAATGGCAGACCGGCAGCAGGTAGCAGAAAAGCAGGCGAAAACATATAAAGAAATGTATGAGTTTCTTTTAAGTAAACAGTTAGGAACGAAAGGAAAATGATAAAAATACTTGAATTATTCGGAGGCATTGGTTCGCCACGATGCGCCCTTCGTAATATTGGAATACCGGTAAAGGCTATTGATTATGTGGAGATAGACGAAAAAGCGGTAAGATCGTACAACGCAATGTTTAAAAACGAATTAGCATATAAAACGCAATCGGTCATAGGTTGGGATCTTAAACCGGATATTTTAATACATGGTTCGCCCTGCCAAGATTTTAGCATCGCCGGGCATCAAGGAAAGGCAACAGCGGCAGCAGGAAGGATCAACAAAGGAAAAGGCGCAGACGAGGGATCGGGAACACGATCGAGCCTTATGTGGGAAACAATACACATTATACAGCAAATGGGAGATTGGAAACCGCGTTTTGTTATTTGGGAGAATGTAAAAAATGTCACATCAAAACACATGATACATAACTTTAACCGTTATTTATCAGAAATGCAGAAATTAGGATATACAAATAGTTTTCAAACATTAGATGCGCGCGATTTCGGATTACCGCAAGCAAGAGAACGAGTTTTTACAATATCTGTATTAAACGGCGAACCGTTCAATTTTGACGATTTAATAAAAACAGAAATGCGCGACATATCGGAATATTTAGAAAAGGACGTATCAGAAGTTTACGCAGTGACACAACCAAGCGTTTACAACGCAATAGGCAAAAAAGGAATACGCAGGGCGACGGTTATTAAAGATTATGCCTATACAATTACGGCAAGGCAGGATAGAACACCGGCACAGGTTATTGACTTAGGCGGTGGCAAATACAGGTATTTAACAGAACGTGAATGTTGGAGATTGCAAGGGTATAGCGACGCAGATTTTGAGGCGGCGGCAGCAGTACAGAAGAAAAACGGACGTTACACAATGGCATTATACAAGCAAGCGGGTAACAGCATACCGGTAACAATTTTTGAAAGTATTTTCAGAAAAATAATTTTAGGAGAAACAGCAGAAAAGGAGGCAAGCAATGAATAGCGTACACTTTAGCACCGGGAAGGACGATTGGGGAACACCGCAGGATCTTTTCGACGCACTCAATGAAGAATTTAACTTTACATTGGATCCATGCGCAGACAATAACAACCATAAATGCGCAAAGTACTACACCATAGAGCAGGACGGTTTGGCGCAGTCATGGGCGGGCGAAACGGTATTTTGCAACCCGCCGTACAGCAGAAAAACAAAAACAAACGCCGGTCAAATTGCATGGGTGCAAAAATGTTACAAAGAGGCAACCGAGGGGGGGGATCGTCGTGGTTATGCTTATACCCGCCCGAACAGATACGATCATGTTTCACGATTACATTTTAGGAAAAGCAGAAATACGATTTATCAAAGGGCGTGTTAATTTTGAAATAGACGGACAGAAAAGCAAGGATCCGGCACCATTCCCAAGCATGATCGTAGTATTTAACGGAAAGCAGCCAACAAGTGCAGTAAAAAGCATTACAGCATAGCAAGGGGGTTATATGGCAGAACTTTTAACGCCAAGTATTGCATACGCATATAACGAAAAGGCAAAAGCCCTGCCGTATAACGGTATGCAAGATATAGGAGAGCGCAGGAGGTTGCGGCAAGACCTGCAGGAGCGATGCGGCATAACGGAATTAGAGGCAATCAACATAATAAACGGTTTCCACATAGATACATATTGCATTAAGTATTTACGAAAAGCACGCGAGGCAGCAGAGGGAACGCCGGAACCGACAAAGAAAAAGCGCAGACGATAGGAGGAAAATGAAACCAAAGAAATTTTACATTATCAGACCGGAAATAGAAATAGAGTATATGAAAAATCCAATATTAGGGCGGCTTTATATCATGCTTAATTATTGGCGGTTCATAAAAGCCGGGTACTATTGGATATTCACATACAAGGTTTACTATATTGCGTTTCCGAGGATATACAGAAAGGCAGAAAATGAGTAAAACAAAAAGCATTGTAACAGATTATGCCGGTATATGTTTCTTTTGTGGAAAACCGGCAGAATGTGAGCATCATTTATTATTTGGTAACGGCATTAGAGAGTTGGCAGAGCAGGACGGTTTAAAAGTTCCGGCTTGCAATAAATGTCATAACATGGGTAAACAGATTGAGCGCATACATGAAAATATCATGGCTGAAAAGTTATCTAAGATGTTAGGGCAGGCAATATATGAAAGTAAGATCGGAACGCGGGAAGAATTTAGAAAGCGTTACGGTAAATCGTATTTATAGGAGGCGCACATGGCATTAACTGAATTAGTAAACGCCCTCCGGCAGCAGGCAATAAAGCAGCGGGAAAGAGAGGGCGAGCTATTAAACAACATTGCATATTTAGCAGGTTTAGAAACAGCAGAGGCAGCAGCCGACATATACGCAGCCGAGAAACACGCATATTCATTTGACGGCTATTTATATCAGCTTGAAAAGTTAAAAACGGTATTAGCTGCAGGCGTACCGTCTGAAATAGCATTAGAGGCGGTAGATAGTTGCGCCGATGCAGACGCGATAATTAAATATTACAGAGGAGGCACAGCATGAATAAATGTATTTTCATGGGGCGTTTAACGCGGGATCCGGAAATACGCTACACGCAGAGCGAAAAGCCGGTTGCGGTTGTAAATTACACATTGGCGGTTGACAGAAGATATAAAAGAGAGGGCGAGCCCTCAGCGGATTTTATAAATTTTGTAGCATACGGCACAGCCGCCGAATTTGCAGAAAAGTATTTTAAGAAAGGCACCAAGTTATTAGTAACCGCGCGTTGTCAAACAAGGACGTACACAAACAACGAGGGTAAAAAAGTTTATGTTACGGAATTTATCGTAGAGGAACAAGAGTTTACAGAAAGCAAGCGGGCAGCAGGAAACGAACCGGCGGGCGATGACTTTATGCAGATGCCGGACGGCGAGGAATTACCGTTTAACTAGGAGGCAGAATGGAAAAACAATTAACAGCGATAGAAAAACGCGATAGTAATTTTTACGATGCGCAATACATGATCTACTATGAATTGCCAGTATTGATAAGTAAAATTTTTCACGCTGCATTTGCAAATTGCGAGTGCGGAACGCCGGTTATAGAAAAAGAAGATATGCAATTTATAGAAGGTTTCGTTAAAGCAACAGAAGATACTTTTAATATTGCAATGGAAGGACAGAAAAAACAGATTGCAGAAATGCTAAAAATGCACGAATAAGGAGGAACAGCAAATGCAAACAATTTCAATCATCAGCCTAAAAGGTGGCGTAGCAAAGACCACGACAGCCGTAAACATGGCGTACACGTTGGCAGCAGTACATAACAAGAAAGTTTTAATTATCGACAATGACAAGCAGGGGAACACATCAAAGGCGTTTAAGAAGTACGACACAGAGGACAAAAACACCGTTGCGCGCATGATGTTAGAAAGAAATATTGATGTAACGGAAATAATCAAAAAAACAGATTACGAAAACATCGACATTATAACCGCGAATATGGATTTATTAGAGGCAAACCTGCGAACTATTGTAGATACCGGCAGGCAGCAGCAGACGAGATTTAAAAAGGCATTGAGTAACAGCAAGGTTTTAGATCACGGTTGGGCGAAATTCGACTATTTACCACTTACAGAGGCATACGATTATTGCATCATAGATAACGCACCCGATATTAACATGAGCATCATTAACGCCCTTGTAACGTCAAACGATGTAATAGTGCCGGTATTCATGGATCAATATTCATTTGACGGTTTAGACATTCTTTTAGAGCAGATCGCACAGGTGCAGGAAGATTTCAACGAGAATTTGCATTTTGCCGGGTGCATCATCACGCAGTATCAGAATAACGATGTAAACAATCAGGGCATAGAGTGGTTAAAGGCGCATAATGTACCGGTATTTAATCAATGGATCCGCAGGACGGAAAAGAAAGTAAGCGAAAGCACATTTGCACAAATGCCGCTTGTAGAGTATTCGGTAAGATGCGGAGCCGCGCAGGATTATAAAAAATTCGTATCGGAGTATTTGGAGGGCAAAGATGCAGGCAATTAAATTTAAAGCAAAATGCCCTTATGAGATAGGCGACAAGATCCAATTTGAGAAGGGCGGCAAAATGCAGACAATGGACGTAACGGACATTATAACGCAGGTAAGTGCCAAAACCGGCGACATAACATTTATTTTAGAGTTGGACGGTTGGTATAAGCTGAACACCAAATTACACGATGTAAAAATACCGTAACGCCTAGTATTTACTAGACGATACCCAATTTAGGTACAAGGAGGCACGCAATGGGATTTGACATTAACAATTTTTTAAATGCCGAAAGCAAAAAAGAGGTAAAGAGCGATTGGAAACCGGTTAAATTGAGCGTACATAAATTAAGACCGGCAGCAGGCAAAGAAAATTTTTACCACATGGACGATAAAGAGATCGAGGAAACCGCCCGCACGATTGAGTTAGTAGGAATACAGCAATACCCGGTTGTAAAACCGATACCGGGTACCGATGAATACGAGATTATAGCCGGGCATAAAAGAAGGCTTGCAATATTAAAACTAATTGCAGAGGGTAAAACAGAGTATGAAATGATCCCTTGCAAAATCGAAACGGCAGAGGATAGCATAAAAAACCGGTTGATTTTGATTTTTACCAATTCAACGCAGCGTGAAAGAACCGATTACGAAAAGATGCAGGAAATAAAAGAGGTTCGGCAGCTTTTGGAAGAATGGCAGAAAGATAATAAAATACCGGGAAAGATGCAAAATGTAATTGCTGATTTTTTGGGAACAAACAAAACAAAAATAGGAACATTGGAACACATAGACAGCAAGTTAATAGAACCGTTTAAGGCTGAATTTGCAGCGGGAAAGATAAGTACAAACGCCGCAAACGAAATAGCAGGATTAGACGAGGCAGCGCAGCAGGTGTTATACGACACATACAAAGAAACCGGATCATTAACCGCAAAAGAAGTTAAGACGGTAAAAGAACCGGAAAAGCCACAGGAACAGACCACAGAACAGCCAAAAGAGGCAGAAACGAAAGAAACACCGAAGGAACCGGAAAAAGCCGGAAATGAGGCGCAGGACGAGCCACAGCAACATATTACGACCGAACCGGAAACAAAAATAACATACAATGCACCTGCACCGGATAATACAGATCGCGCAAGCCTTATTATTAACGGCAAAATCAATATGAACAAAGAATATAACGGTATGCGGATTATGTATTTCATGGAGGCGGTTTTAAGCCCCGATCTATTCGATAGCAATTTTTGGAAAGGTTGGAAAGAGAACACCGGCGCAAAATGGGAGTATATCGCAGATTACGCAGGGTTAAATACACCGTTTGTATTCAAAGGATCGAAGCCGGAACAATGCACAGCGGTTTTAACAAACGAAGGGTTAGAGGTTGCAAGACTAAAAGCCGGGCAGCAGGCGTTATTGATTTACGACGATTTAGCGGAACTTATAGACCTTATGATCTACACGAAAGTAATTGAGATAACAGAAATTGAAAGCGACTTGAAATATTGGGCGAACCGCACAGCGAAAGAATTAGTTTCGGTTAGTAATTACTTGACGGAAAGCGAAATTTATATATTGCAGGATCTTATGATGAAATGCAAGGAAAGAGCAGGTAAATAATATGAGCGTTGAGAACATGGGTAACGGATATGTAAAAGTAGGCGTAAAGCAGGAAGATTTAGAGGCAAGTATAGCGGGATTAAGGCAGTTAAAACCGATTTTGCAGGCGCAAGTCACACGCGGAAACGGAAACAATACGCGGCAGGCAGCTATCGACAGAGCAGAGATCGGAAAACATTTTGATACAGCTATAAACGCGATGTTAATTTTATATTCCGCTTTTGAGGCAAGCGAAATGACAGAGGAAGAAATAACAAAGCGGTTTGAGGCTATGGAAAGAGAGGCTAAAAAGGAAATTGACACCGGCGCAGACAAAATCGCGTTTATGTGCGGCATATCAAGAACGGCGGCGGGAATGGCGGGTAAAAACCCGAAATACGCACGATTTATTACAGATAAGGCAAAAGAGGCAATAGAAAACATAGCAAAATACAAAGGGCAGCAGATGTAAAAACCTGCTGCATAGGTGCAAAATATGAAAAATAATTTAGCCTATATATGCAGTCCATACCGCGGCAATATCTTAGAAAAAGCGCGAAATATCTTATACGCAAGGCATTTAACAAAACTTGCCTTGCAATTAGGATATACACCAATCACAACTCATTTATATTTAACACAGGTATTAAATGACAATATACCGATGCAGCGGCGACAAGGATTAAAAGCCGGGCGAGATATTCTAAACGCCTGCGACACAATCATAATAGGCGCAAGGCATGGGATAAGCGAGGGAATGGCAGCAGAGATAAACGCAGCAGCAGGAAAACATCAAATTATAGTTATTTAGGAGGTACACATGAGCAGATTAGACCAAATACGCCGCATGAGTGACGATGATTTAATACTATTCCTTAGAAGATATAAAAGTGAAGATTGTTTATATATTAAACGATCCGGAATATTGCAAGGAAGGTTATGTGATTTTGGGTTTAGAGCCTTGCGCAATCGGAGAAATAAGAGAAAGCCGCCGTATGTTGCAAGGCAGATCGGAGGAGGTTCCGGTATATGACAGAAAATAAAGAAATTATAAAAGCGGGCGGCGTATTTATCACACATCGGACACGCGAGGCGATATACGCGACAGCGGCGCAACGCACCGAACCGGAATTAAAAGAATGTTTTACGATGCTACATGACAGCATGGATCGGTTCGGTAAACAAATTGCGGTAGAGGAAATAACCGGACAAGATTTTATTATATACACGCCCGAAAGAAGAATAGGCAAAACAGAGGCGGCATTATATTTAGCCCACGAATACAATATGCCTTATTTGGTTAAGTTGGCGCAGTTAGATTTTGTTAAGCGGCAGGCAAAAGAGGCGGGATATAATATAAAATTCGTTCCTTTGAGCCGCCCACAAATCGAGAGCATGAGATTAAGAACCATTTTAAAGGACGAATGTATAAAAACCAAAGAGGCGCGGGAATACATCGGCAAATATATTAACATAATCGGAATTGAGGAAATATAGGAGGCACACATGGCAAAAGGTATTAAATTAAACAGAGAACAATATAAAAACGTTAAACGCATGGATCACAAGCAAATGGAAACTTTCGTAGTAAATATGTATAACGCAGGGTACGAGGACGGCAAAAAGACAGCGGGCAGCAGGGTAAAACCTTCAGATATTGCGGTAGCAATTTCAGAGATAAAGGGCATCGGAACCAAGAAAGCCGCCGAGATCATGGCGGCAGTAAACAAATTATACGAAGGAGGTACAAAACAATGTTAGCTGATATTGTGGAAAAGGCGGAACGAACAGCGGGGGGGGGGTAACAACAAAAACAGGATCGTGTAAATTTTGCAAGCAGGCAGCGATGCGAAAAGTATTATGCGAGTGGAACCAAGAGGAAATAGACGAATTGGCAACGGAAACTTGCGAATGTGTGAACGCACGCATATATACACACAAGAAAAGCCAAAAAGAAAGAGCGCATAACAAAATAGATCTTCTTTTTGGAGAAAATAACACAACGGTTATAGTTCCCGATGCAGCAGTTGACCTGCTGCATAAAACTGTTTATCCGATATGTGAAGGCTTTATTCAATCAGCAACCGTAGATATGGGAAACGGTATAAAAGGGAAAATCAGTATTACAACGAAAGGAATTGTTAAAGTAACGCGAACAAAGACCAATACAAGCACATACGAGGCATAGGAGGGAACATGAAAGAGAAAACGAAGGCTTTTTACAAAGCGGTTTTTAAATATTGGCTGCATGAGCGCAAAGAAAGCGTAAAAAGATTATTTGTAAGGAGGACGAAATGAACAGACGGCAGAAAAAGAAACAGTTTAAAAGGCGTTTTGGTTTTAACCCACCGCGTAGCATATCAATAAAAGCAGCAACCTACATAATGGAACGCCGAAAAAACATTATTACAGCTTTTGAGAAGATCAAGAAAGCAATTTTAAATCTATGGGAGGCGGTAAAGAAACCGGCGTTAGAGTTGGCGACAGCATTAAAAGAGGCGGCGACGGCGTTTATAAGTAATAAAGAAAAACACCGCCGACAATACGAAGCATTGCAGGTATTTCAAACAAAGGTAATAGTGCGGCAGAGGCAGCAGGAAAGCGAGGTAATGCAGATTGAAAGCGATATTAACATATCAAACCATGATAGACGGTAAAGCAAAAGAGGTAACAAGGCTTTTTGATACTAATACAGCAACAAAGATATGCGACGTGGTAAACGCGTTCAAATACAAGGTACAGGAAATTTACATAACGAAAAAAGGAGTTGTATTTTTTCGCAATATAAATGAGAACACGTTAGAGGTGCCAAGCCAAAAAGAGGTTAAAAAGTGGATCGGCGAAAACGAGCCGGACAAGTATATAAAATATTTCGGAGAAGTGGAGGAAGGTTAAAAATGGCGGTAGCAAAAGAAATTAAAGAAACAATAGCGGTAACAATCGACGAGGTATTTAAAAAAATGAATAGTATTTCATGGTTGGAGCGTCAAAAAGCTATGAAAGACGAGGCGTTTAAGAATACCGAGAAAATTCTTTATTGTTTCAACATTTTAAAGGAACACGTTACGGACGAAGAAGGATATTTAGCAATGATCCAAAAATCAACATCGGGTAGCATTGTAAGGTATCAGAAAAACAAGGTTGACAAGCCGGACGAAGATCAGCTATTAGAGGACAGAATAGCGTCATATAACCGCAGTAAAAACGATGTAGAGCGCATAGAAAAGGCTTTAAAAAAGATTGAAGGCAAAAAGGGTTATGAAGTAATTGAAATGCGCTATTTACAGCGAAAGAAAACGGTAGAGAATGGCAAACAGGTAGAGGAGGTTTATACATTCGAGGAAATAGCGGATATTTTAGGCGGGCAGCAGGGATATAATGAGAACCTAAACGAAAAGACCGTAAGGAATTATAAAAACGCACTTGTGCGCGATATGGCTATATTTCTTTTCGGATCCGATGCAGTATAGGCGGCGGGCGGCAGCAGGTAAATGAGGCACTTGACAACACGCCCGATTTAACACCCTTCACAAGTCCGTTTAACTATGTTAAGATATTTACAATTCAAAAACCAACGATTTAAAAGCGGCATTTTCCAAACAGAAATAGCCGCTTTATTTTTATGCCCGGAGGTGCGAAAGAATGGCGTTATTAAAGTATTGCAATAGAAACGGCTGTAATAAGTTGGTGCCGCAGGGTGTGCGGTATTGTAAAGAACACACCGTAAACAAGACAGCGGAGAACCGGGAACGGCACAAGGAATATGATGCACATTGCAGAAACCAAACGGCAAAGGCTTTTTATAATAGCAGCGAATGGAAGGCAACGCGCGCTAGAGTATTGGCAAGAGATACCGGCATAGATATATATTTATACATCACGGAAGGCAGGGTTGTACCGGCTGATACAGTACATCATATTGTTGAGTTAATGGAGGATTATTCGAGGCGTTGTGACTTAGATAACCTTATAAGTATATCAGAGGCAACACACAGCATGATAAGCAAGGCATACAAAGACGAGATAAAGAAGGCGCAGATGCAACAAACGTTAAGGGAGTGCATAAGCGAGTATAAAAAGAGGCTTGCGGGGTAGGGGGTGCAAAAAAGTTTTGAACCGTTCCTGCCAAGACCGCAGCCCCCCTAAATTCGCGCAAAAACTCCCTAAATGAGATTTTTTGAAAAGGGGGTTGCAGGATAATGGCAAGACCAAGAGAACCGGTTGACCTAATAGCGGCAAAAGGGCGAAAACACTTGACTATTGCGGAATATGTAGAGAGAAAAAACGCAGAGATCACAGCCCCCGCAGATAAGGTAAAACCACCCGATTTTTTATTAAAAAAAGAGAAGGAAAAGTTCGACGAATTAGCAAAACAGTTAGTTGATTTAAAAATTATGACTAACTTAGATTGTGACGTATTGGCACGATATATTAAAGCCGAAAGCGAGTATATCAAAGTTACAAAGCAGTTGCAGAAAATCAAATTTACGCCGGATAAAAAAAGCATGGTACCGGCAGATGTACAGATTTCGGAACAATACGCACAATATAACTATCTTTCTAAAATACAAAATAGGCTTATGAAAGCCTGCAACGAAAACGCGAAAGAATTAGGATTAACGATTTCGAGCAGGTGCAAATTAGTGATACCGAAAGAAAAAGAAGAAAAACCTGCAAATAAGTTTATGAAACACGCACAGTAATATGAGTAGGATTTTAAAAACAAACGATCGAATATCACGATTTGCAGAAAAAAACCTAAAAAACAAGAAAGAGTTTGGAGAAGATGCGCGGCTTGCGTTCAAACGTCATTTAAACGATCTGAAAAGATCAGAAAAGAACGATCCGGATTTTCCATATATTTTTGATCCGGAAAAAGCAGAGGACATAATAGAACTTGCAAACAAGCTAACCATAGCAGAGGGCGAGGGCGATCAGACGTTTACCTGCGCCGGGTTCCAAGAGTTTATTTTAGGTTCCCTTTTCGGTTGGGTTCATAAAGAAACCGGGAAACGTCGTTTTACTGATAGTTATGTGCAAGTGGCGAGGCAGCAGGGTAAAAGTGTTTTAAATGCAATATTGGGTATTAAGTGTAGTAATTTTGATAACTACAATTACGCACAAATCTATTGCACAGCGACAAAGCAAGATCAAGCAAGGATTGTATTAAATGAAATATCAAAATTCATAAATGCAGATGCAGACCTGCTAGAATTGTTTGAAATAAAGGATTATAAAAGCGAGATTACCGCGAAAATAACCAATGCTACTATACGCGCATTGGGGCGTGATACAAAATCAATAGACGGTTTCCGACCGTATTTAGGCATTGTAGACGAGTACCACGCGCACAAAGATAACCAAATGTACAAGCTGTTAAAAGGCGGTACACGAAAGCTAAAACAATCGTTAATATCAGTCATAACAACGGCAGGTTTTAATTTAAACGCCCCATGTTATGAATTATACAAATATTGCCGGAGGGTTTTACGAGGAATTGACGTAAACGACCGGCAATTTATTTATATCGCCCAAATGGACGTAAACGACGACATTTGGAACCCGAAAAATTGGATCAAATGTTGCCCATTGACAGGAAATGATCCCGAATTGCTTTCACAGATGCAGGAAGATGCAAAGAAAGCTAAATCAATGGGCGGCGAGGAAATGAGGGATTTTTTGACAAAATCCCTAAATATATGGGTTACAAATGCAGAAACCGCTTTTATAGACCTTGCGGAATGGGAAAAATGCGGCAGCAATAGGACGTTAGAGGATTTCAGAGGGAAAAAAGCAATATGCGGCTTAGATTTATCAAGCGGCGGCGATTTAACGTCACTTGCGTTAATATTCCCATACGAGGATCCAAATACCGGGGATAAAAAATATTATATTTATTCCCATTCGTTTATACCTCAAAGGCGTATGCAAGAACACATGGACAAAGAGGACAACGCGCCGTACATCATTTGGCAAAAAGAGGGGCTTTTAACGGTAACAACGGCAGCAGGCGGCATAAAAACCGATTACAAAACTATATTAGCGCATTTACACAATATTATTGATAAATACGATATAGATTTAACGGCAATCGGTTACGATCCGCATAATGCAAGCGCATTTTTGTTAGATCTTGAAGATTTCGGGTGCGATTTGGTGGAAATCAAACAGAGCGCACGCAGCTTAAACGATGCAACAATAGATTTTCAACTAGAAGTAAAGGCGCATAATGTGGAATACGACAAGAAAAACAAGCTATTAACAAGATCTATGAATGATGCTATTTTGTCAGAGCCAAACAGTTTTGGCGAAATTAAAATAGATAAAATGCTGCAAAAAGTACGAATTGATCCATGCGATGCAATTATAGACGCGCATAAATTGGCTATGGGCGTAGAGGTTGAGGAAATCACGACAGATCAGAGCATAGAGGCGTATTTAAAAATGTTTGAAAAGGCAGGTGTGAAAGAAGATTGAAACTATTTGAAAAAATAAAAAATATGATTTACAGAGCAGCAAGACCGGCAGCAGGCGCAGACGATGAAAAGCTATTAGAATGGTTAGGAATTTCGAGAACGCCTAAAAAGGTTTTAAGCGAAGTAACTTATTTTACCTGCCTTAAAATGTTATCCGAAACGTTGGCGAAAATGCCTATAAAATTCTATCAGCAAACAGATAGAGGCGTAGAGGAGGCAGAAACAAACAAAGCGTATGAGTTATTAAAAACAAGACCAAACCCGCAAATGACACCTTCGACGTTTTGGGCGACGGTTGAAAATAATAGAAATCATTACGGTAATGCCTATGTGTGGATCCGGCGCGAATTTAACCGCATGATGTACGGCGGCGAAATAGAAATAAAGGATTTGTGGATCATGCCTTCGGCAGATACAACAATAGTGATTGACGACAAGGGCGTATTTGGCGATAGCGGCGATATTTACTATTGGTACACAGATAAATACAGCGGCGAAAGTTATATTTTCCCTTCGGGCGATGTACTGCATTTTAAAACATCAATGACATTTGACGGATATAGTGGCGCACCGGTAAGAGAAATATTAAAAGCGACCATAGAAGGCGGGCTTGAAAGTCAAAACTTTTTGAACAACCTTTATAAAGGCGGTTTAACAGCGCGCGCAGTATTACAGTACACCGGCGATATGTCGCCAAAGTTGGAAAAAGCGTTAATCGCAAGATTGGAAGAATACGCAAACGGCGCAAATAACGCGGGTAAATTTATCCCGATACCGATCGGAATGAAAATAGAGCCGCTAAACATCAAATTAACGGATAGTCAATTTTTTGAGTTAAAGAAGTATAGCGCGCTACAAATTGCGGGCGCATTTGGCATAAAACCAAATCAAATAAATGACTATGAAAAAAGCAGTTACGCTAATAGTGAAATGCAAAACATTTCTTTTTATATTGATACAGAATTATTTATTTTAAAGCAGTATGAGGAGGAATTAGATTACAAACTATTAGAGCCGAGCGATAGACGGCAAGGAAAGTATTACAAGTTTAACGAGAATGTTATTTTGCGTACCGATGCAAAGAGCCAAGCAACAATTTTAACCGGATATGTGCAGAACGGCATATATACACCAAACGAGGCAAGATCATATATGAATAAGCCACGAAAAGAAGGCGGCGATGAATTGATTTGTAACGGTAATTATATAAAGGTTGCGCAAATTGGCATAGAAGAAAAAAAGGAAGGAGGAGGCGACAATGGCTAAAATCTTAGAGTTACAAAAAAAGGATAAGTACAACAAGGAAAGAACAGTAGGCAGCATTGAGATTAAAAACCAAACAGAAACAACCGCGGATCTTTGCTTTTTTGGAGATATTAACAGCGAGAGTTTAGGGGAGTGGCAAAAGTATTACCCGGAAGATAAAGCACCAAAAGATGTGCAGGATTTTTTAGATCAGCTCGAAGGCGTATCTAAAATAAATGTGCATATTAACAGCGGGGGAGGTTCAGTATTTGGCGGCATTGCTATTTACAATATTCTAAAGCGGTACGATGCAGAAATAACCGTATATGTCGAGGGTTTGGCGGCAAGCATAGCAAGCGTTATAGCAATGGCAGGCGATAAAATTATCATACCGGAAAATGCGCAAATGATGATCCATAAACCAAGTAGCATTACATGGGGAAATGCGGACGATATGAGAAAAGAGGCTGATATTTTGGACGGTTGCCAAAAGGTTATATTAAATACCTATATGCAACACGCTAAAGAGGGCGTAACAGCGGAAGAAATAGACAGTTTAATAAATGCCGAAACATGGAAAAACGGCAAAGAATGGCAGGATTTTTTTGATATAGAAGTATCAGAAAAAAGCCAAGCAACAGCCTGCAAAAGCGAATATTTTGATAAATATAACCATTTGCCGGACAAGCTAAAGGAACAGCCGCAACAGCAGATCAATATTGATGATTTAGCGGAGAGGGTAGCAGAAAAATTAAAAGATGCAACACAACCGGAAGTACCAAAAATACCGGAAAACGACGTAGCACAAAAAACAGCCGAGATTTTAGAGGACTTAGAGTTAATCTAAGTTCTATTTTTTTTACAAAAAACAAGGAGGATACTCACACATGAACGAAGAATTAAAGAAAATGCTTGATAGCATCAACGCAAAAAAGCAGGAAGTAAAGGATCTTTGCAAGGCGGGAAAAATTGAAGATGCGGCAGCCGCAAAGGAAGAATTAAAGAAACTGCAGGCACAGTTCGATCTTGTCTATGATCTTGATGTGACAAAAACCGAAGGAATGGGAGAAAAGGCGGCAGCAGGCGCAGCTAAGACAATCGCGGACAAGGCGAAGAATATCGCAGGCGCATTTGTAAACGCAATTAAGGCAGCCGTAGGAAAGGGCGAATTATCAACAGAAGATAAAGAGATCCTTAATTCCATGAACGAAGGAAAGGACGAGGACGGCGGTTTAACAGTACCAAAGGATATTAAAACCGCTGTTAAGAAATTGAGAAGATCAGAGGACGCATTAGAAACGCTTGTAAATGTGGAACCGGTAAAGACATTAAGCGGCAGCAGGGTAATTGAACGTTACGCAGATCAGACACCGTTTGATAACATCGACGAGGCGGCAGAGTTCCCGGACGTTTCAACACCACAGTTTGAAAAAGTAGATTACAAGGTAAAAAAGAAGGGCGGCATCTTAAAGATCACGCAGGAACTTTTAGACGACACAGCCGAAAATATTATTTCGTATCTGAAAAAGTGGATCGCAAAGAAGGCGAAGGCAACACGAAATTTCTTGATTGTTGCCAAAATAAGAGAAATTACAGCAGATGCGGAGGTAGCGGTAGACAGCTTAGACGATCTTAAAAAGATTTTCAATATTTTACTTGATCCGGCAATCGCATTAACCGCGGGAGTTGTGACAAATCAGGACGGTTATAATTGGCTTGACAGCTTAAAGGATAAGGACGGCAAATATATTTTACAGCCGGATCCAACAAAGCCAACAAGCACGCTGTTATTTGGTAAATATCCAATTAAAAAGGTAAGCAATAGAACAATGCCAAGCAAAACAACCGACGGAGGTTACAAAGTGCCGATTGTATGCGGCGACTTAAAAGAGGCGATTACAATTTTCGATCGCGAAACATTGACAATCGACATTTCAAGTAGCGCGGGCAAATTGTGGGAAACAGATCAGACCGGCATCAAGGTACGCGAGCGTTTGGATATTAAAGCAATCGACGAGGAGGCGATCGTCATGGCAGAGCATACAATTAAGACAACAACAGACGTACAGCAGACCGCCGCACAGTCAGCAGCCGAAGAAACAAAAACTTACACGCAGGCAGAAATTGAAAAAATGTCACGCGAAAATATCATTGCATTAGGTACCAAATTAGGGTACACAATGACAACAACCGCAAGCGATGAAAAAAGCGCGGTAGTAGCTGATTTTATGGCGCAGCAGACAGCGGCACAGAATAAATAACAGCAATAAGGACGGCGGGAAACCGCCGCTTTAAAGGCAGGTGTAACTATGATTGATTTACAAGAGGTAAAAGAGTATTTGCGCGTTGACATTGAGGAGGACGATCGGTTATTGCAAATGCTTATTACGGCAGCAGTAGAGTATTTGAAAAATGCAACCGGCAAAGAATACCCGGAAAAAGACGAAAAAGGCAACGCAATAACTTATGAACTTGAAAAGGTGTATTTAAAATTACTAATTGTCTATTGGTATGAAAACAGAACACCCGCCGGTAAAGTTGGCGAAGAATTTAGCCAAATGACAAAATCGTTAATGCTGCAATTACAAAATAAGTAGGTGGCATTATGGATATAGGACGAACAAATAAAAGGATTACGTTTTGCAGATACGCCGAGAAACAAAATGAGTTACTACAAACAGAAACGGTTTTAGAAGAAATAAAAACGGTTTGGGCGAGTGTTGAGCCAACAAGGGGCAGAGAGTACCAAGAGGCGCAGAGAATACGACCGGAATTAACGTATAAAATAACAACGCGGTACCATAAAGAGGTAACGCCGGATATGTTTATTAAATTCAAAGACCGATATTTTCAGATTGTTTCTATAATCAACGTCAGAGAACGTAACGAAATGTTAGAAATTGTATGCACCGAAAAATTAACTGAAAATCCGGCGATAGAAAAAAATAACATTAAATGCGAATGACAAATGACAAAGAAGGAGGTATAATACAGAAAAACAATAGAGGAGGCGCAGTCTATGGCAGAAAACAACAAATCGAACAAAAGTTCTGGGGGGGGGGTAAACCCTTCTAAGAAAATATGGAAAAAGTGGTGGTTTTGGCTAATTGTAATTGTTTTTATCGGGTTACTGATACCGAAAGACAATTCAGACGAGCAAAAGGAACCGGAAACAAAAGTAGAAACAACCACACCGGAGTTAAAGACAACAACAGAAACAGCACAACCGGAAATAACGGAAACAGAAACAACAAAACCGGAAACGGTAGAGCAGGAGCCGACAGAAAAGGCAGAGGAACCGGCAGCAGGAAAAAACATTGATGATATAGGCGCGTATTTTAGCGTTTCAGATGTGCGAAACGATGTTACCGGGAATTGGAGAATTTCAACGATTGCGGAAGATATAGATATTCAAGAATATGCGTTAAGCTATTATAAAGAATATTTCAAAGACGATAAAGAAATTCATGCAATCGTAAACTTTAACTACAAAACAACAACAAAAATATCTGTCATAGGCAACACACTAGACGTAAGCATATACGATTATGTGGACGGAGAGGAACACGATGCAAAATTGTTATTTAGCGGAACATTACTAAAAGAGTATTCTGTTAATATGGATAATGGCAGCATCGAGGAAATACAATAACAAGAAGGCTATCGCAGCAATGCGGTAGCTTTTTATTTTGGAGGCGATGCTATGGCGGCGGGGCTTGATTTTGAGATCGAGGGTTTAGAGGAATTGGAAAGAGATTTAACGAAAGCAATTCAGACGGCACCGGAGAAAGCAAAAGAAACACTAAAAGGAATTGGAAAAGATTTTAAAAACGCTGCAAAAAAGCGCGCCAATTCAGAATTAAAGCCGCATGAGAGAACCGGCAGCGAAAAAAACAAAGCGATTAAAAGAAAATGGGGAACAAAAGTTATAGAGGAAAATGTAGGCGCAACGGCTTTAGTGTGGAATAGCGCAAGGCATTTTCATTTAATAGAAAACGGTCATAACCTTGTAAGGGGCGGCAGGATCGTTGGTTTTGTTCCCGGTAAACATATCATGGAAAAAACAAGAAACGAGTACGAGAACATAGTACCGCAACGGTTTGAAGAAATGATAGACGAAATTTTAAAGGAGGGCGATTTGAATTAAAAACGTAGATATAAAAAAAGCAATAAACGAACTTTTAAGCAAAAAATATGCGCCGCCCAATTACAGAATTTACGGAAAAGAAATAAAAGAGGGGTACGCCGCCCCTTGTTTCTTTACGGAAATTTTAGATCGAGGCAGCAGCGCAGAAACAAAAAATTTTGCAAAAGGCGGTTTTACAGTTAAAATAACATATTTCCAAAAGGAAAAGAACGAATTAGATCAGCTTGAAAAGGTAGACGAAATAAAAGACCTTTTCGGGCTGATTTTTTTTGTTGAAAATCGAAAATTGACAGTTGGAGAATTTACGCATGATTACATCGGCGAGTATCAAGATATTTTACAAATAAATATCCAAATTGATTACAAGGAAAACACGCAGAGAGAAGAAACCGCGCCGATAGCGGAAGGATTAGGCGTAAAAGTAACACAAGGTTAAGGAGGTTTAAAATGGGCGCACCAAGTATAACAATTAGCTTTATAGAAAAAGCAATGACAGCAGTAACAAGAGGCGAGCGCGGGATCGTGATGTTATGGGTAAAAGACACATTAGCAGCACCGGCGGTAAATCCGGTTACGGTTGTAACAGAGAAAGACATACCGGACAGCTTAAAAGATGCAACGGTAGAACAGATCAAACTTGCAATGATTGGCTACACAAACGCCCCGAAGAAGGTAATTGTGTATTGCATGGGAATTGCAGACGACGCAGAAAAAGCGGCGATCGACGCGGGCTATAAAAAGGCTATGGAAGCATCGGAAACAATCAAATTTAATTATTTGGCTATTCCGACAGTTGAAACCGATCAGAAGGCACAGGATGTTGTAACATGGGTTAAAACCATGCGCGACGTTAAGAAAAAGAAGATCAAAGCGGTATTACCAAATACGGCGGCAGATAACGAAGGTATTATCAACTACACAACAGAAACGGCAGTAAAAACGGAAACCGTAACCGCGAAGAATGGAACAAAAACAACAGTTGATACGAAATACACAGCAGAACAGTATTGCGCGAGAATTGCCGGGCTAATCGCAGGTACACCTATGACGATCGCCTGCACATATGCGCCGCTTTCTGAATTATCGGATTGTACGCGGCTTACTGATATTGATACACCAGTAGACAAAGGGGAATTTATTATTTTCTATGACGGCGAGAAGGTAAAAGCTGTAAGAGGCGTTAATAGTTTCGTAACAACAATAGACGGCAAAGGCGACAGTTTCAAGAAAATTAAGATCGTCGAGGCTATGGATATGATAAACGACGATATTACCAAAACGGCACAGGATAGTTATTTAGGAAAATACGCAAATTCATATTCTAATAAATGCCTGCTGTTATCGGCGATTAGTAGTTATTTTGCACAGTTGCAGCGTGACGGTATTGTAAGCAGTTATTCGGTTAGATTAGATGCGGACGCAATCAGAGAATATTTAAAAGGAAAAGGGCTGCAGGCAACGCTTGACGACGGAACCGTAAAGGACGTTGACGAATGTAGCGACGAGGAAATTATAACAGCAGACACCGCCGCATTTGTATTTTTAACCGGAAATGTAAAAGTATTAGATGCGATCGAAGATATTAAAATGCCTATTTACATCTAAGGCAGAAAGGAAAGGTAAAAGAACATGAAAGGTTTTAGACCGGAGCAGGTTATAAATGGAACATGGGGCGAGGTATGGTTTGACGGCGAATATTTAGCACAGGTCACAGCCTGCAAAGCAGAGGTAACATTAAAGAAAACGGCGATTTCACAGTGTCAGAATTTGGTAGACGGTCAGAAAGTAACAGGATTAGAACCGAAGGGCGAATTAAAGTTACACAAAATCAACAGCTTTGTAATGAACAAAGTTAATAAAATTGTAAAGGCAGGAAAGACACCGACACACACAATTATTTCCAATGTGAACGATCCGGACGCGATCGGCGCGGAGCGTGTAGCATATTACGGTTGCGTGATTGATAAGATGATCTTATCAGATTGGGAGGCAGGAAAGACCGGGGAGGAAAGTTACGGTTTTACGTTCCAAGATTGGGAACCGATGCAGACAATTTAATTAAAACAACAATTAGGGGGCGCATAATGCGCCCTATTTTCATGTAAAGGAGAAAATAACCATGAATTTAGTAGAGAAATTATTAGCAGTTGACAAGGGCGAATTTGACAAGATCGAAACAAAGAAGTTAAAGAGCAAACAGTTATCTAAAATTGTTGGAGAAGATGCGGAAGTAACAATACAGGCAGTAGACGGCGATCTTTTCGGTGGATTGTCAGCAAGTGGATTAGACGAGGAGGGGGAGGTTGATTACGGCAGGGCATTTAGTACAAATGCCAAAATTGCAGCAGCCGGAATTGTCGATCCAAATTTAAAAAATGAGGAACTTTTAAAGCATTTAGGGGTTGCTACACCCGCGGACGCAGCAAAAAAGATTTTTAAAGGCGAGATCAACAGAATTTCAACAGAAATCGCAAAGTTAAGCGGTTTCGATGATGAAGAAAAAACAGACAAAGAAGTAAAAAACTAATCAAAAGCGATAGGGAGGTACAAATGGATTACCTGCACTATCGCTTTAAAAATTGGAAACCATTTGAATACATGAACCTGCCGGAAGGACAGAAACGTATAGCGCGGGCGTATATGCGGCAGGAATTGCGCGACAAAGAGGAAAGAAACAAAGAAATAGAAAAAGCCTTCGGAGGAGGTGGTTGATGTGGGCAGGGTAATAAGTACAGCAATACAGTTTATAGACGGTTTTACAAAGCCGTCTAAAGAAGTGATAAACAGTATGCGCAGCATGGGAAACGAGGCAATAAAAGCCGGGAAACAGATACAGAGCGCGGGCAAGACAATTACAAGCGTTGGATCAACCCTAACAAAAGCGATCACCGTACCGATCGCGGGTGTGGCAACGGCGGCGGTAAAAACCGCCGCTGATTTCGAGGCGGCAATGTCAGAAGTGGGCGCAATATCCGGCGCGAGCGCGCAGGATTTAGCGACATTAACGGCAAAAGCTAAAGAAATGGGCGCAACTACTTCTTTTTCCGCAAGTGAAAGCGCGGAGGCTATGAAGTATATGGCTATGGCGGGGTGGAAAACCGCAGATATGACCGCAGGTATAGCGGGTATTATGAACCTTGCAGCAGCCGCCGGGGAAGATTTAGGAACAACCTCCGACATTGTTACGGACGGTTTAACAGCGTTTGGAATGTCAGCCAAAGAAAGCGGGCGTTTTGCCGATGTTATGGCGGCGGCATCTACAAACGCAAACACCAATGTTACAATGTTAGGCGAAAGTTTTAAATATTGCGCAGCGACAGCGGGTGCAATGGGCTATAACATAGAGGATATTTCCGTAGCACTGGGAGTAATGGCAAACGCAGGAATAAAAGGAAGTACAGCGGGTACAACTTTAAAAAATGTAATTGCAAACATGGCAAAGCCAACAGACGCACAAGCGGCGGTTATGCAAAAGTTGGGAATAAGCCTAACAGACGGTAGCGGAAATATGAAAAGTTTCGCGGAAGTTATGAACAACCTGCGATCATCATTTAACGGTTTGTCGGAAACTGAAAAAGCATCATATGCGACTACTTTAGCGGGAAAAGAAAGTATGTCGGGCTTGCTAACCATTGTAAACGCAAGCGCAGCAGATTTTGACAAATTGACAGAGGCAATAAACGGATCAAGCGGCAGCGCAGAGGCTATGGCTGCAAAAATGCTTGACAACTTAAAAGGACAATTAACGCTATTAAAATCAGCAGTAGAAGGAATAGCGATAACAATAGGCGATAAATTATTACCATACTTGAAAAAATTCGTATCATGGGTACAAAAGGCAGCAGATTATATAAATAATCTGAGTGATGCGCAAGTAGATAGTATTATGAAATGGGCGGCAATCGCGGCAGCGATACCGCCTATTATTATGGTATTCGGAAAAGTTGTTACAATGGTTGGAACCGTACAAAGAACTTTTGGAACGATCACAAAGACAATAGCAAATTTCGGCGGCATTATCGGAACTATAACAAGCCCCGCAGGAATTGTTATAGGAGTATTGGCGGCGATTGCGGTAGCAGCAGTTTTAATTATAAAAAATTGGGATCAAGTAAAAGCCTTCTTGCAAAATGTGGGAAATTGGTTTAAAAACGCTTTTGAAAAAGCGGGCTTTTCGGTGCAGGGGTTCAAAGATAAGTTTACATCAATCGGGAGTACAGTCGGTAGCATAGCGGGAAAAATTTCTAGTTTTGTAAAAAATATAGCCGGGATATTCAAAAAAGAGTTCGCCGGAAGTGTAGGCGAAGGAGCAGATGCAGCGGGCGGCGCGTTTGAAACAATCGTAGGCGGCGCAGTAGCGGCATTTGATACCATAGTAGCAGCAGTAGACAAAGGATTAAAAGCGTTTAATGCAATTTTAGAATTTTTTGGCGGTGCATTTACAGGTAATTGGGATAGCGCGGCGCAAGATTTCAGAAACAGCATTAAAAACATTTTCCCGCCGGATATAGCAGCAGGAATAATAAACGTATTCAATACACTATTACCGGGAATAAAAGCGGTTGCATCGGGAATAAAGGCGACGTTTACCGGGCTTGTGCAGGACGTAAAGAAAATATTTGACGGTTTCACAACGATTTTTAAAGGCATTGGAACGATGCTAAAGGGCATATTTAGCGGAGATGCAGAAACCGCATTAAAGGGATTTCAGACGGCAGCAGGCGGCGCAGTAGACGTTATAGGAAACATATTTAAAACAAAGATCAATGCTATAAAAAATTTCGTGGTCGGGGCGTTTTCAACATTCCTGCCGGAAAGCACAGTGAACAAAATTACGGGAGCTTTCGATCTTGTAGCCTCCGCATGGGATATTGCAATAAGCACAGCCAAAGGATATATTAACGGTTTCGTGCAGGCGGTAAAGCCGATAATCGAGAATATCAAAACGATTTTTAAAGGCGTGGCGCAATTTGTAAAGGGCGTATTTACCGGAGATTGGAAGGGCGCACTGAATGGATTAAAAACGATTGCACGCGGCGCATTATCCGGTTTGGTAAATATTATAAAGGCACCGTTTAAGCTGATAGCAGGAACGGTAAAAGGTGCAATCAACAGTTTTAAGAGCCTTAATATTGTAAAAAGCATTTTCACAGCGGTTGGAAATGCGATAAAGAAAGTTTTAAGCAGGTGCGGCGTTGATATGAAAAAATTCAGCGCAAATCTGAATAACATCAAAACACGCGCAAGCAGCATTATAAATAATTTAAAAACAATCTTTAGTACAGTATTTGGAGCGATCGGGAAAGTGGTTAGAGCCGCAGCAAATGTTATAGCTACAATATTCGGAAAAAAGATTAGTAGCACTTGCAGCACAGCGAAAGCAGTATTGCAGGCATTAAAAATCGTTGTAGGCGTTGTATTTGGCGCAATAGCAACACTAATTAAAAAGAGCATGGCGGTTATCGTACCGGTTGTAAAAGTGGCTTTTTCGGCGATTAAGGGCGCAATATCGGCAGCAGTAAACACAATAGCCTCCCTCATAAGCGGAGTATTAACAATATTCGACGGCTTGACAACGTTTATTTCGGGCGTATTTACCGGAAATTGGCGTAAAGCATGGGAAGGTATAAAGACGATTTTTAAAGGCGTATTCGACAGTTTGGCGGCATTGTGCAAAGCGCCAATTAACGCAGTTATCGGAATTATAAACGGCGCAATATCCGGCATTAACAAATTAAATATTTCTATACCGGATTGGGTACCGGGATTAGGCGGTAAAAGTTTTGGTATCAATATACCAACAATACCGATGCTTTACAAAGGTACCGATAATTGGAAAGGCGGCGCAGCGATCATACATGATCGAGGCGGCGAGATCGTAGACCTGCCGCAAGGTTCGCGGGTATATCCACATGATAAAAGTGTGGAAATGGCGCGGAAAGACGGCGCAGCACAAAATGGATCCGGCGGCATCACGCTAAATATTCAGAAATTAGCGGATAAAATAGAAGTGCGTAGCGATGAAGATATAGACAGAATAGCCGAGGCGTTGGCACTCAAATTAAAGAAAGTAGCATTTAACACACCGTAAAGGAGGGCGGCAAATGGAAATATGGTTAAGACAGAATAAAAAAAGTTTTCGATTTGCAATATTGCCTTCGGAATACGAATTAACGAGCGAAAGCGATAATACGCAGGTCAACATCAATAAATTAGGAGAAATAAATTTGATCGGGAAAAGGAAACTAAAAACGGTTTCCTTTTCCTCTATTTTTCCGAAACAAAAATACAACTTTTGCCAGTATTCAACATTCCCAACACCGAAAGAAAGCGTAAAAACCATTGAAAAAATGAAAAACAACGGCGTTTTAAGTCTTACAATGACCGGAACGCCTATAAACATGGATTGCACAATAGAAAGTTTCACATGGGGCGAAAACGACGGCACAAAAGATATAAATTTCACGTTGGAATTTAAAGAGTATCGGAAAGTTAAAGTTAAAACCTCAAAAAGAAAAGAAAAAGTTACAAAGAAAGTTACCGCAGCAGCAACACAGAGAACAGCAAAAGCCGTAAACAGTACAACATATACCGTAAAAAAAGGCGATTGTTTAAGTATGATCGCAAAGAATTTAACCGGAAGTAGTGCGAATTGGCGCGCGATATACAACCAAAACAAGGGAGTGATCGGCGGCAACCCAAATTTAATATATCCGGGGCAAAATTTGGTAATTAACGTATGATAGTAAAATGGATAAAATACAAAGACGGTTATGTATATACAACGGATATTACAGAGGCGGTATCTAGTGTAAGTTGGGGCGGTTCAACATCACAGGCAGCAAGAACGGCAGAAATAGCCGTTATAAATGCGCCAAACGATAAAAACGTAACTGATTTGAAGTTAAAAATTGCGGCGGGCGACACAATAAAGCTATATGAAAACAATACAACTTTATTCATTGGCGAGGTAATAACAAAGGAAACAACGAGCGAAACCGGAACCGTTACATATTCATGTACGGATCTGCTAAACCACCTTCTTAAAAGCACCGGGGTATATAATTTTTCAAATACAACCGCAGAGAGGATAACAAAAAAGGTATGCGCTGATTTTGAAATTGATACCGGCACAGTTGTAGAAACAAAGGCGACAATTAAGAAAATGATAATTGACGGCAGCAGCATATACGACATTATTATGATGGCGTACACAAAAGCGGCAAGGCAGACCGGGAAAAAATATATATGCCGCATGGAAGGCAAGAAATTAACGGTAAAGGTAAAAGGAACGATTGTTAAAAATTTTGTGCTTGCAGATGAATACAACATAACAAACACGAAATACGAGGAAACCATAGACAGCATGGTAAACGTTGTAAAGATTTACGACGAGAACAAAAAGCAGGTCGGAGAGGTAAAAAACGGTAATTGGATCGACAAATACGGAATATACCAACAGATCTATACAAAAGAAAAGGGCATAAATGCAGAAACAGCAGCAAAAAATATGTTGTCCGGCGTAGAAAAGAAAGTAACGCTTGACGGCATCAACGGCGATTTATCCTGCATCGCAGGTAATGGCGTAGAGGTTTACGACAAGGCAACCGGTTTAAACGGCGTGTTTTGGATTGACAGCGATACGCATACATGGGAGAACGGAACCCACATAATGAGTTTGGAACTTAATTTTAAAAACATTATGGATAGCAAGGAATACGACGAAACAGAAGAATAGGAGGCGCGGAACATGAACCCATACGAGGAAATTTTAAATACGATGCGGGAACAGGGGAAAAAGGATAATACCGCGCCTATTCAAATCGGAGTTATGGAGAGTGCGACAACGTGCGCTATTGGTGCACTTAAATTGTCGGGCAGCGATTTATTGATCGCGGAGCATTTGAAAACCGGCTATCATTATGCGGTTGATAATGCCACACCTTCAAAGAAAGATAAAAATACATTCATAGGCGCGCTAAAAAAAGGCGATAAAGTAGCAGTATATAGAGTAAGCGACGAATTGTATATTATTTTAGAAAGGTTGGTGTAAAAATGAGTTTATTACCCACATACATAGAGGACGACGAGGAATTAGAACAGCAGGAAGAAAGCCAAACACCAAAAGAGTACGAAATAGATTTTAAAACCGGGCAATTAACCGGGAACATCGTAGAGGGATTAGAGGCTATTAAAATATGGATTTGGCTAGCATTACAAACACCGCGTTACCGGTATTATGTTTACACATGGGATTACGGTAACGAGTTTGAGGATCTAATAGGACAAGGGTACACCGAGGAATATATAGAGGCAGAAACGCAGCGAATGACGGAGGATTGTTTATCAGTCAATGAAAATATACAAGGTATATCTGATTTTTCGGTAAGCATGGAAAATGATGTTTTAACGGTATCGTTCGTAGTCAATACCATATACGGCGATATAGAATTTAAAGATCAACAGATTGCAAAACCAACAGCGGCATAAAGGAGGTGCGAAATGGCTTTCGAGGATAAAACACAAAACAATATTATGATTGATTTAAAAGCCGCAATCGAACCGGACACAAGCACCGAGGAAGGCACACTTATAGATCATTCATTCCGGGGCGCAGCGGCAGAATTTGAGAAGGCATATATCGAATTAGAATTGATAGATCAAAACGGATATGCAGAAACAGCCGACAGAGAGCATTTAATATTGAGGGCGAAAGAAAAGGGTATAACACCATACGCAGCCACTAACGCGGTTTGGAAGGCAGAGTTTAACACAGAAATAGCAATTAACGCCCGCTTTTCAGCAGGCGAATTAACTTATATATGCACAGAAAAGATAACACAATTAACGTACCGGCTTATGTGCGAGCAGACCGGCACCGGTGGAAATGTAAAGCAGGACGATTTAACGCCAATAGAATATATTGACGGTTACGAAAGCGGAGAGCTGAAGGAACTTTTAACACCCGCAAGGGGCGAGGAAAAAACCGAAGATTTTCGCGCGCGTTATCTTTCGATAGTTGCAGCGGCGCAGGCATTTGGCGGGAACCGGGCGCAGTACAAAGCAATCATGCACAAAATAGAGGGCGTGGGCGCGTGTAAAATATATAGGGTTACAGCGCAGGAAAAGAGGATAAAGATTTATTTTCTTGACAGTACATATAAAACGCCAAACAATACGCTTATTTCGGACGTACAGAAAATAATTGATCCGATAGAACGGCAGGGAGAGGGCGCAGGAGAGGCTGCAATATATCATGTGGTAGATGTATTAGCCTGCACATCGGAAAGTGTAAAAATAGAGGCAAAAATAACGATAGATACCGGCTATACATGGGCGGATCTATTGGCAAGCGTGCAGGAAAAAATCGACGGTTATTTTTTAGAGCTTGCGAAAAATTGGGAGAATGAACAAAACATAACAGTAAGAATATTAAAGGTAAACGCAGCGATCGCAAGTGTGGAAGGCATCATAGACGTACAGAACACAGCTTTAAACGGCAGAGAAGAAAACCTGCTGTTAGATCCGAACGCAATACCGGTTAGGGGTGTGATATTATGCAAACAATGATTTTAAATCACTATCCACCAGTAATAAAGCAAATAAAGGATATACAGCAAATCGCCAAAGCGGAGGACATTGAATTTACAAAATTGAATACCTCTATTACAGAAGTAATACGGAATATGTTTGTATTTACAGCAGACGAAACCGGAGTAAAGAGATTTGAAAAGCTGTTAGGGATTACACCAAAGACGGCGCAGAGTTTAGACGATAGAAAAATATATATAATATCAATGATGAACCGGCGCAAAATGAGCCTAGAAGAATTAACGGCGATGCTATCCAACTATTCCGAGGGAATAAGGTTAATAAACGATATGTCAAATTTTGAAATGATCGTAGAGATTAACACAGATGCGGGAAGTTTGGAAACAATAAACAGTATCATTGATGAAATTTTACCATTAAACATATATTTTGAATTTGCCCTGCAAAGACAAACAACCATAAAATACAAATTGGAAGATTTGATCTTTATAGCATTTGAACCGGCAGCAGGAGAAAATGAGCATTGCAATTTTGACAACAACATAACAGCAATAAAGAAAGCCGACTATACGCAGAGTGTAGCCGGTTTTTCTTATGTAAACAGTTATGAAAGCGCCGGGGCTTTTGTGTGCGGCGTTGAGTGCTGTTTAGCGATGCAGGCACCATTTGAAACGCAGGAAAGCGTTGTAAACATAGAAACAGCCACAGAGGCAGAAACAACACCGATAAGAACGTGCGGAGAAGAAAACGCAATAATCGGGGAAGATACACCATTTACAATGGCAGAAAGCGCGGTAACGGTGCAAGAGGACGTAACAGCAGCAGTTACGCAGTTAAAAATATGCGGCACAGATTACGCAAGAGAGGAGGGCTAAAATGTTAAAAGATCGGCTTGTGGACTATACGGAAAGTATCGTAAAGCGTGCGACATACACCATTAACGGAAAAGTGAAAGAAGGAACCATAGGAAAGATAATAAAAGGCACCGATAACATCACTTTTTATTTATACATTGATGATAACGAGCAGGGAAAAATCACAAACGCGAAATTATACGATGTAAACGGCGATTTGTTGGAAAGCAAAGACTATAACACGCCAAAAGATACATTAGCAACCGCAACAATAGGCATCAGAATAACGATAAAACGCGAATAGGAGGAAAAAGATAAATGTATGATCTGATATTATGGAAAAATCGCCGTACTGAAAAAGCAAACACATACGCGGTAACGCAGAACCCGGATAAAACGATTACATTAACGCCGGTTCCGGGCGGGATAATCGAACCGGGTACGGGGTTTAATCAACAGAACATGAACCACATGGATAACGGCATAAACGAGGCTATGATTATTGCAAATATGGCGATCGTGCAGTTATTACAGCACCAAAGAGAATTAGAAAATACTTATTTCGAGGTTGGATCGGTGGAGGCAAAGAGCAAAGAAACATACCCATTTAACACCGAGAAAGTAACAGTTGCGTTAAAAGACGCACGCAATACATTAAATTATATTGTGTTGGCGTTTTGCGACAATTTGCAGCAGGGGCGCGCAATCAGAATTAAAGACAAGCAGTTAAACGGTTTTAAAATCGAGGTTGAGGACTGCCCGACGGAACCGGTAACGATAAAATATTTTATTTTTGGAGGTAAAATCTAATGGCAAAACCAACAATTAAAGTAGTTGAAAAAAACGAGGGGCGCAAAATCGGTTACGAATTGGAAGGTAGCACCTTATGGATCGGCGATGCAATCGCAATGAGATTACCGCGTTTGCAGACAGACGACACCGTAAAAAAAGACATTTGCGCCGATGCAGACGGCAATTTAGTTTTTGGATTGGGCGAAAATTACGTTGCACAGGTTGAGATCCCGCCGAAGGAATATGAGTACATCGAGGGAGAGGCAGACGCAGAAGGAAAAAAGACCGTTGAAAGAGTGCAGAAAGATTTTGACATTTCAAAATGTACTTTAATATTATGGAGTATCGAGGAGGTATATATCAATGAGTAATTACGAAGATTTAAGAGGCGCAGCAGCAAACGAGGAAATTATTTTAGACGATCAAGGTATTCCTTCGGTAATGGTAAAAGTACCGCTTGTTTATTTGGACGAGTTAGGGATCGGATCGGCACACACGCCGCACCCGGCTTTTATCATCAACGATAAAGTGGTGCCGTATATTTATGTTTCAAAATATATCAACGTGATTAAGAATAACCGCGCGTACTCTATCCCAAATCAGGATCCCGCAAACTGCATTACTTTTGATCGTGCGGTTGAGGTTTGCTATAACAAGGGTGCCGGTTGGCATCTTATGACAGCGGCAGAGTGGGGCGTATTACACAACTTAATCACAGCGCAGGGATTAGAGCCTAGAGGTAACACAAACAACGGCAGGCATCATGTAAAGACTTATGAGCATGGTGTATTAAGTCCACAGAACCCAACAAATGTTTACAGAACATTAACCGGAACCGGCGGCAAGGCATGGGAGGCATTGGGCGTATGCGATATTGTGGGCGACGTTCATAAATGGGTTGTAGCGCGTTTAGTCGACGGCGAAATTCAGATTGTACCGAACAATAACGCAGCAATCCACAAAACAGATTTAGGCGCAAACAGCAAGGCATGGAAAGCGATCCTGCAGGACGGTTCATTAGTTGCACCGGGAACAAACGGCACATTAAAGTTTGACTATACCGGAAACCCTGCAAATGCTACAAGTGGTTTTCATATCACAACAACCGTAGAGCATAAGCAGACAGACGACGGCGCGGGATATGGCGCGAAAGATTTCGGAACATTGACAGCAAAAAGCGGCGTAACAATCCCGGATATTTTAAAAGCATTAGCGTTATTCCCTAACACAGATAAAACCGGCAGGGGCTTTATATATTTTCGCAACAACGGCGAACGGTTGCTTTTTCGTGGCGGTGATTATGGTGCTGGCGGTTTCGCCGGGGAGGCTCACGGCAATTTCAACCACCCGCGTTCTATCTCCTCTGTGAATGTGGGGCTGTTTTCCGCTTATGTGGATCCTGCGCTTTATGCGTAATTCCTGCGGGTGTATGCGGCAGCATACGCCCTATTTCTGAAAATGACGAGGACATAAAACAAAATGCAAAGAAATTTCAGAGCGACAGCAAAACCACCCGAACCCAAAGACGATCTTTTGATTATGAAGAAAACAAGAGAAATGATCGCATACGGTCACGATTGCCTATATAACAAACAATTTCCGAGAAATCAGCGTATAGGAAACGCGATCGGTGCGCAGATTGAAAAGTCAATGTATGAAATATTAGAAGGTTTATCAGATGCAGCCAAGAAAGAACATAAGAAAACGGCATTAACGCAGGTTGATGCAAAAATCTATAATCTAAGGCAGCTTTTAATGATTGCCGTAGATCCAAAGATGAATACAAGGGGTGTTCTGATACCGCTTGACGATCAACGCAGGTGGTGCGAGAAGTTGGAGGAAATGGGTAAAATTTTAGGTAGTTGGCTTAATAAGCTAAAATAATAAATCAACTATGGGTAGTATGCCGTAACGGTTGCTTATTCGTGGCGGTAATTATGGTAATGGCGGTAACGCCGGGGAGGCTAACGGCAATTTCAACAACCCGCGTTCTATCTCCAATGTGAATGTGGGGCTGTTTTCCGCTTTTCTCAATTAGTCAGCATACGCCGCAACACGCGGGCGGCGTACCGTACAGAGAGAAGAAAAGGGGCATATTACCCTGCTTATAGCAATATGAGCAAAACAAAAATTTCCATGAATACGGTTAGTAACGCAAGCGAAGGGCGTAACGCATGGAGAAATTAAGGTCATAATGAAAAAATTTAACGTAACATATGAACAGATCGCAAGTTATAGTAACATCTATGCCGCCTATTTAGATGCACGAAAAGGGAAAAGCGAGCGCAACGAAATAATGCGGTTTTCTTTAGAACTTGACGCGCATTTAAACGATTTATACAACGACCTGCAGGAGGAACGTTACAAAGTAAGCGGGTACAGAATTATTTATATTTATGTACCGAAGAAACGGCTTATTATGGCGTTACAATTTAGGGATCGTGTTTTACAATGGGCGGTTTATAGGCTACTCAATCCGCTATACGAGAAAACCTATATAAAAGATAGTTATGCTTGCATCAAAGAAAGAGGCAGAGAAAAAGCAGCCTCCCGGCTGCAATATTGGTTAAGGCAGACAGAAAGAAAGCCAAAACAATATTATTACTTGAAACTTGACATTTCAAAATTCTTTTACCGGGTAGATCACGAGGTTTTATTAAACATTTTGAAACGGCGCATAAAAGACGAGCGTTTAATAAAATTGTTTGATAAAATCATCAATTCAGAGAAAAGAGCCTTCGGGTTGCCGTTGGGTGTAGATCCTTGCGAGATAGATCCGCGCGAAATGCTTTTCGATAAAGGTATGCCGATCGGTAATTTAACAAGTCAGATGTTTGCAAATATCTATATGAATGAGTTAGATCAGTACCTAAAGCATGAATTACATTTAAAATATGTGATACGGTACGCAGACGATTGTATTATTTTACACGACAGCAAAGAGGAACTATGGCAGGTATTGGAGAAAGTTGAAACTTTCCTGCTTAAAAATCTGAAATTAAACCTAAATAACAAAACCGTCATAAGACCAACAACCTGCAATATTGATTTTGTGGGTTATATAATAAACAAAGATGAAATAAGGTTAAGATCCGCAACAGTAAAAAGAATGAGATCCCGCATAAAGTACATTGTAAAAGCATACGAGCGCGGCGAAATGACCTTGCAGGAAGTCAACGCAACCATGCAAAGCTATTTCGGTTTAATAAAACATTGCACAAATGAGGGATTAAGAGAAAACATTATCAACGGTTTTGTGCTGCATTGCACAGATGCAGCGCGAGCCAAAGCAAGAGAAAGCCGATAAGGCTTTATTTTTTTGCACAAAAAAGGAGGCACACGATGAAAGAAATTTTTATTGCTGCAAAGGCAGCAGCAACACAGACACCAAGCGCGGCGGGGTTGAGCGTATCAGCAATTTTTACAGCGATCGCAGCGGTATTTGGAAAAATCCCGGTTATTTTAATTTTGTTCATGGCAGCGGTAGCACTTGACTATTTAACCGGGTGGATTAAAGCAAAGTATTTTTTAAAAGATTGGAACTCAAAAACCGGATTGCAGGGAATTATTAAAAAGTTAATGTATTTCGTTATGATTGGAACCGCCTTTTTAATCGGGTGGGGGATCCGCGAAATGGGCGGTAACATCGGCATTAACTTAGATTTTGCAATGCTGATCGGTTGGTACGTTACCGCCGTAATGCTAATAAACGAATTTACGAGCATTTTAGAAAACCTTTATGTAATTATGCCGGAGAAGGTACCGGTATGGCTGATTAAGACATTAAAGGTTGCAGACAAACAGTTAGGCGACAAGATTAACGATCTTGTATGCAAAAATCAGAATTGCGACACCTGCGAATTAAGCGCGCGTTGCAATCTGAAAAAATACACACCAAACAAGGAGGAAAAATAACCATGACAACAGAACAGAAAACATTTATTGAGAACATTGCAGCGGCAGCAAGAAAGCACGCCGCAAATTATGGCATCGCTGTAATTAGTCCAATCATTGCGCAGGCGATTAACGAAAGCGGGTGGGGAAAGTCAACACTTGCAGCAAAGTACCATAATTATTTCGGTATGAAGTGCGGCAGCGCATGGAAGGGAAAATCTGTAAATATGTCAACGTGCGAGGAATACGAGGTAGGCGTATTAACGCAGATTAAAGACAATTTCAGAGTTTACGACAGCTTAGAGGAAGGCGTAAAGGGCTATTTTGATTTTATCAGCGCGAGCCGTTACGCGAATTTAAAAGGTGTTACAGATCCAAAAACATATATTGAGAACATCAAAGCAGACGGTTACGCAACAAGTTCACAGTATGTTAAAAACCTGCTTAATTTGGTAAGCGCGTACAATTTAACGCAGTATGATAACATCACAGCACAGCAGGGCAAAAAGAGCGTTGCAGAAATCGCGCAGGAAGTGATCGCCGGAGCGTGGGGCAATGGCACAGAAAGAAAAGAGAAGTTAGAGGCAGCAGGCTACAATTACGCCGAAGTGCAGGCAATCGTAAACGAGCGCGCAGGAAATAAGACAGAAAACAAGGCAGACAACAAAAAGAGTATTGCGGAAATTGCGCAGGAAATTGTAGCCGGTAAGTGGGGTAACGGATCAGAGAGAAAGCAGCGTTTAGAGGCTGAAGGTTACAACTATGCCGAAGTGCAGGCAGCGGTAAATAATATTATGGGAAAATCGGAGCCAAGCAAAAAGAATGTTGCAGAAATCGCAAAAGAGGTAATTTCCGGTAAATGGGGAAATGGATCAGAAAGAAAGCAGCGTTTAGAGGCAGCAGGCTATAATTATGCCGAAGTGCAGGCAAAGGTCAACGAAATGTTGAGATAAGGAGGTAAACATGGCAGGGAACAACACCGCAGAGGCGCAGGAACCGATTAAAAAAGCAAAGGCGTATAAAGTTACCTCTAAAGCATTTACAAAGCGCAGAGAGGCAGCAGGAGAGGTAGCAGAGGCAAAAACAAAGGGTATTATGCCGGTACTCATTATTGAAGGAAACGTGTATAAAGCGTTTTATGAAACAGAACCAACAAAGGCAGCCGCGGAAAAGCTGTTAAAAGCTGTTAAAGATGCGGGATTAAGCGCAGAGATTAAAGAGTTGGAACAGTAAAAATATAAATGTAATTTTGGGGCGTGGCGAAAGTCACGCCCCTTTATTTTTGTGCCTAAAAATAAATTTTAAAATATTGCGTAATATGTATTGACATATTGCGCAATATGTAATATAATTAAATCATCAAAGGAACGGAGGAACAAAAATGGTAGAAATTAAAGGTTTTAATGAGACATACAACAATATGTTGGCGATAGAGGCAATGAAGAAAATAAAAAAGCAGACAATAAAGAGAAGAATAAAAGAATTGATAGAGCAGGGAGTAGAAAAAGACATTGCTAAAGTAATGGCAGAATGTGGATTATAACAACAGCCGCCCGGTTGTCGGGGCGTAAAGTTCGGCAACAGCGACCGGCACCGGCTGAATAATGCCGGGGCAACGCCAACGAGCAGCGAAACAATATTTCAATCATAGAAAGGTTAAAACGGTGGATAATATGAGAACATACGCAGAATTAGTAAAAGAGGCAATCAGAGAGGCACACGAAAAGTCAGAAAATGAATATAAAAAATTTGAGGTTGGCAGGACGTATGCGACAAGATCCGTTTGCAATAGTGAATGTATATTTAAAATAACAATCATAAAGCGCACAGAGAAAACCGTAACAATAGATAAAGGAAACGGAAAAACCAAACGTTGTAAAATATATACAGATATGCGCAACGCGGAGGCGATTTATCCATACGGTATTTATAGCATGTGTCCCATAATTGACGCATCGGAAAAAATAGCATAAAATTTTAAAATATTGCGTAATATGTATTGACATATTGCGCAATATGCTATATAATATAATTGTAGCAAGGGAACAGCAGGAAGGAGCAATAAGAAATGGATAACGAAGAAATGAATTTAGCAGAACTTTTAAAACAGACGGCAGAGGAAAACCAAACAAGAAAGATTTTAGCAATCTTAGAAGAAAGCGAGAGTTTAGAAGATGCAAAAGAAAAAGTAAAAGCCCTACTTAATAAGTAGGGCGAAGATACAAAGGGTTAGCACGAGGGGGCAGAAAACCGAAACAATTCCTGCCACCTGCCCCCAAGTGTTTTTATTATCATAGCAGGAAGATAGAAGAATTTCAAGAGGTAAAAAACGATGAAAGGAAAAAGCGGAGAATTTAACCAAATATCCTACCAAAACGAGTATATAAAAGAAAAGTACGATAGAATAAATTTAACGGTACCCAAAGGCAGGAAAGAGGAAATAAAAAAGAAAGCGGCAGCAGCAGGGCAAAGTGTGAATGAATATATAAATGCGCTTATTGATAACGACAAATGAAACAAGACAGCTTTTAAGGGCGGCAGGTAGATTATACCCGCCGCCCTTCGCCGCGCATTAAGGAGGCACGCATGAGAAGTTTTAAACATATATCATTTAACGATAGATTAAAAATAGAAGTATTGAGGAAAGCCGGGCATACACCTAAAGAAATCGCGGAAATACTGCATTTTCATATAAGCACAATATACAGAGAGTTAAAACGCGGACAATTCGAGGCGTTAAACTCTGATTTGACAACAGAAATAAGATATAGCCCGGATATTGCGCAGGAATACATGAACGGTGTTTTATCGGCAAAAGGCGCAGATTTAAAAATAGGAAACGAAAAAGAATTTGCGGATCGCATCGAAGAAATAATAATAAATGAAGGGTACAGCCCGGCGGCTGCATTGGCAAAAGTAAAAGAGGAAGGAATAGATTTTACAGTATGCGTAACAACTTTATATAGTTATATAGATAAGGGCATATTTTACAACTTGACATTAAAAAACCTGCCGGAAAAGCGCAAGGGGGAAAAGAAACACAAAAGAAAAACGACACAAAAGAGGGCAACCAAAGGGGAAAGCATCGAAAATAGACCGGAAGAAATAGACACAAGGGAAACCTTCGGACATTGGGAAATGGATACCGTAGTAGGCGCGCGGGGAGTGTCTAAAAAATCTTTATTGGTTTTAACAGAAAGAAAAACACGCAAAGAGATTATTTTTTTACTTAAAGAGCATACGGCGGCAGCAGTCGTAAAGGCATTAGACAGATTAGAGAGGAAAACAGGGGCAGCGTTCAGAAAGATTTTTAAAACAATAACGGTAGATAATGGATCAGAGTTTGCAGATTGGCAAGGAATGGAAAGATCAAAGAGAAACAAAAAGAATAGAACAAAGGTTTATTACTGCCACCCATATAGCAGTTGGGAACGTGGCAGCAACGAGAACCAAAACAAATTAGTACGCCGCCACATTCCAAAAGGTGTAAATTTTGACGATAAAACACAGGGCGATATAGATAATATAGCGGAGTGGATCAATAATTACCCGCGCCGCTTATTCGAGTATCAATCGGCAGAAAAATTATATAATGATGAATTAAAGAAAATTGCAGCTTAAAAGAACATCTAAGAAGGCGGCGGTATTCGTGCGCCCATTTTTAAATACACATAACAGCATATCAAGAGCCGGATCCGGCACCAACACCCATTAAAAACATATAATTATACAATATGCACAAATAAAGTTGCTTTGATATGTGCATATTGCTAAATGTGAAAAAACATGAAAAAACTTTCGCATTAAATGTTGACATTTTTATTTTTGCCTAGAAAATAAAAAAGTAGTTGACATTTATTGCGTCAGGTGATAATATAATCGAGCTGGCTGTGAGAACGGCTGATACACATGAACTGAGAGTTTGAAAACAACAAACTGAACTTGAAAAAAGTTAAAAAAGTTGTTGACAAGCGAATGCGAATGTGATAATATATCAGAGTTGCTGCTGAGGCAACGAGATAAACAATGAACCTTGATAATTAAATAGTGCTTTAAAGATCTTCGAAAATTCTTTTTGAAAATTTTTAAACGAACAGCTTTAACTTATACAAGTCAAAAGCAACCTAAAAAACAGTAACGGATAGAACAGCCAAGTGTTGTTCTGAACGGAACAAACTTTAATCGAGAGTTTGATCCTGGCTCAGGATGAACGCTGGCGGCGTGCTTAACACATGCAAGTCGAACGAAGCACTTGAGATTGATTCTTCGGAAGATTTCTCTTGTGACTTAGTGGCGGACGGGTGAGTAACGCGTGGGTAACCTGCCTCACACAGGGGGATAACAGTTGGAAACGACCGCTAATACCGCATAACCCGCTAGGGCCGCATGGCCCGGACGGAAAAGATTTATCGGTGTGAGATGGACCCGCGTTGGATTAGCTAGTTGGCAGGGTAACGGCCTACCAAGGCGACGATCCATAGCCGGCCTGAGAGGGTGAACGGCCACATTGGGACTGAGACACGGCCCAAACTCCTACGGGAGGCAGCAGTGGGGAATATTGCACAATGGGGGAAACCCTGATGCAGCGACGCCGCGTGAGTGAAGAAGTATTTCGGTATGTAAAGCTCTATCAGCAGGGAAGAAAATGACGGTACCTGACTAAGAAGCCCCGGCTAACTACGTGCCAGCAGCCGCGGTAATACGTAGGGGGCAAGCGTTATCCGGATTTACTGGGTGTAAAGGGAGCGTAGACGGTTAAGCAAGTCAGAAGTGAAAGGCTGGGGCTCAACCCCGGGACTGCTTTTGAAACTGTTTAACTAGAGTGCTGGAGAGGTAAGCGGAATTCCTAGTGTAGCGGTGAAATGCGTAGATATTAGGAGGAACACCAGTGGCGAAGGCGGCTTACTGGACAGTAACTGACGTTGAGGCTCGAAAGCGTGGGGAGCAAACAGGATTAGATACCCTGGTAGTCCACGCCGTAAACGATGAATACTAGGTGTCGGGGAGCACAGCTCTTCGGTGCCGCCGCAAACGCAATAAGTATTCCACCTGGGGAGTACGTTCGCAAGAATGAAACTCAAAGGAACTGACGGGGACCCGCACAAGCGGCGGAGCATGTGGTTTAATTCGAAGCAACGCGAAGAACCTTACCAAGTCTTGACATCCCGATGACCGGTCTGTAATGGGACCTTCTCTTCGGAGCATCGGTGACAGGTGGTGCATGGTTGTCGTCAGCTCGTGTCGTGAGATGTTGGGTTAAGTCCCGCAACGAGCGCAACCCTTATCTTCAGTAGCCAGCATTTAGGATGGGCACTCTGGAGAGACTGCCAGGGATAACCTGGAGGAAGGTGGGGATGACGTCAAATCATCATGCCCCTTATGACTTGGGCTACACACGTGCTACAATGGCGTAAACAAAGGGAAGCGAGAGTGTGAGCTTAAGCAAATCTCAAAAATAACGTCTCAGTTCGGATTGTAGTCTGCAACTCGACTACATGAAGCTGGAATCGCTAGTAATCGCGAATCAGAATGTCGCGGTGAATACGTTCCCGGGTCTTGTACACACCGCCCGTCACACCATGGGAGTTGGTAACGCCCGAAGTCAGTGACCCAACCGTAAGGAGGGAGCTGCCGAAGGCGGGACTGATAACTGGGGTGAAGTCGTAACAAGGTAGCCGTATCGGAAGGTGCGGCTGGATCACCTCCTTTCTAAGGAAGATAAGTAGAAGAAACAAAAAAGTACTATTTAATTATGAGGGTTCATGAAAATGAAAACTCTATAAGATTTCCGGTGGCGATGCGCTTGGGGGTCACACCCGTTCCCATCCCGAACACGATGGTTAAGACCCAAGCGGCCGATGGTACTATGCTGGAGACGGCATGGGAGAGCAGGTGGCTGCCGGATTACCTTAAAAGGTAATCCGGAACACGGGTAACTGGAAAGATATCGTACCTTGAAAATTGCATACAGAAAATACAAAATATCTTTAACACAAAAGATACAAGACATCCGAGAAAAAACCAAAAATGTTTGTGAACACAAACGAACCTAAAACCAACGTTCATAACGCTATATGAATGGTAAAGTTGGTTAAGCTATAAAGAGCGCAGGGTGGATGCCTTGGCACTAAGAGCCGATGAAAGACGTGATAAGCTGCGAAAAGCTTCGGGGAGGAGCAAATATCCTATGATCCGGAGATGTCTGAATGGGGAAACCTGGCTGAGCAAACCTCAGTCGTCGTATGGTGAATACATAGCCATGCGTCGGGAACCCGGTGAACTGAAACATCTAAGTAGCCGGAGGAAAAGAAAACAACATGTGATTTCCAAAGTAGCGGCGAGCGAAATGGAAAGAGGCCAAACCGGCGTGCGTGCATGCCGGGGTTCGGACCGCATAATTGATTCAGAGATTCTAATGGAAAGGTTTTGGGAAAGCCTGCCACAGAGGGTGAAAGCCCCGTACATGAAAGGAAATCTGACATGGCGGTATCCAGAGTACCACGAGACACGAGAAACCTTGTGGGAATGCGCGGGGACCACCCCGTAAGCCTAAATACTACTTAGTGACCGATAGCGCATAGTACTGTGAAGGAACGGTGAAAAGAACCCCGGGAGGGGAGTGAAAGAGAACCTGAAACCCTGTGTTTACAAGCTGTGGAAGTACTATATATGTACAACCGCGTACTTTTTGTAGAACGGTCCGGCGAGTTACGCTGGCTGGCGAGGTTAAGGACTTTAGGTCCGGAGCCGAAGGGAAACCAAGTCTTAATAGGGCGCATATAGTCAGTCAGAGTAGACCCGAAACCGGGTGATCTACCCATGTCCAGGTTGAAGTTGCCGTAAAAGGCAATGGAGGACCGAACGCACATCCGTTGAAAAGGGTGGCGATGAGGTGTGGGTAGGGGAGAAATTCCAATCGAACCCGGAGATAGCTGGTTCTCCTCGAAATAGCTTTAGGGCTAGCCTCGGTTTAGTCTGCTGGAGGTAGAGCACTGAATTTCCTAGGGGGCGTCAAAGCTTACCGAAGAATATCAAACTCCGAATGCCAGCCAGATGATGACCGGGAGTCAGACTGCACGAGATAAGTTGGGTAGTCAAAAGGGAAAGAGCCCAGACCACCAGCTAAGGTCCCAAAGTGCGTGTTAAGTGGAAAAGGATGTGGGATTTCAAAGACAACCAGGATGTTGGCTCAGAAGCAGCCATACATTCAAAGAGTGCGTAATAGCTCACTGGTCGAGAGGTCCTGCGCCGAAAATGTCCGGGGCTAAAACACGACACCGAAGCTGTGGAATTAACGAATGTTAATTGGTAGAGGAGCATTCTTAAAGGGACGAAGCAGTACCGTAAGGAGCTGTGGACTGATAAGAAGAGAGAATGCCGGAATGAGTAGCGAGAGAGAGGTGAGAATCCTCTCGGCCGAATATCTAAGGTTTCCAGAGTAAAGCTGATCTGCTCTGGGTAAGTCGGGACCTAAGGCGAGGTCGAAAGACGTAGTCGATGGATAACAGGTTGAGATTCCTGTACTGCTGTATAACAGAACTGTGGGGACACAGAGGGAGAGCACATCCCGGGAATGGAAATACCGGGGCAAGCGAGGTAGGAGTTACATTGGCAAATCCGTGTAGCAATCCGAAGGCGTGATGCATAGCGAAATTTAGTAGCGAATTGTGTGAGCCAGCTGTCAAGAAAAGCCGCTATTGTTTGTACAGTACCCGTACCGTAAACCGACACAGGTGGATGAGGAGAGAATCCTAAGGCCGACGGAAGAAGCATTGTTAAGGAACTCGGCAAAATGACCCCGTAACTTCGGGAGAAGGGGTGCCCTGTGAAAGCAGGGCCGCAGTGAAATGGCTCAAGCAACTGTTTAGCAAAAACACAGGTCTATGCAAAACCGAAAGGTGAAGTATATGGGCTGACGCCTGCCCGGTGCTGGAAGGTTAAGAGGAGAGGTTAGCGCAAGCGAAGCTTTGAATTTAAGCCCCAGTAAACGGCGGCCGTAACTATAACGGTCCTAAGGTAGCGAAATTCCTTGTCGGGTAAGTTCCGACCCGCACGAAAGGCGTAATGATTTGAGCACTGTCTCGACAATGCATCCGGTGAAATTGAAGTACCAGTGAAGATGCTGGTTACCCGCGCCAGGACGGAAAGACCCCATGGAGCTTTACTCCAGCTTGGTACTGGGATTCGGTATTGCATGTACAGGATAGGTGGGAGACTGAGAGATGGTGACGCCAGTTGCCATGGAGTCAATGTTGGGATACCACCCTTGCAGTATTGGATTTCTAACATGTGCCCGTGATCCGGGCAGTGGACAATGCCAGGCGGGGAGTTTGACTGGGGCGGTCGCCTCCGAAAGGGTATCGGAGGCGCCCAAAGGTTCCCTCAGAATGGTTGGAAACCATTCGCAGAGTGCAAAGGCAGAAGGGAGCTTGACTGTGACACCGACGGGTGGAGCAGGTACGAAAGTAGGGCTTAGTGATCCGGTGGTATTAAGTGGGAATGCCATCGCTCAACGGATAAAAGCTACCCTGGGGATAACAGGCTTATCACTCCCAAGAGTTCACATCGACGGAGTGGTTTGGCACCTCGATGTCGGCTCATCGCATCCTGGGGCTGTAGTAGGTCCCAAGGGTTGGGCTGTTCGCCCATTAAAGCGGTACGCGAGCTGGGTTCAGAACGTCGTGAGACAGTTCGGTCCCTATCCGGCGTGGGCGTAGGATATTTGAGAGGAGCTGTCCTTAGTACGAGAGGACCGGGATGGACTGACCTCTGGTGTATCGGTTGTTCCGCCAGGAGCATGGCCGAGTAGCCAAGTCGGGAAGGGATAAACGCTGAAGGCATCTAAGCGTGAAGCCCCCCTCAAGATGAGATATCCCATAGCACAAGCTAGTAAGACCCCTTGAAGACGACGAGGTAGATAGGGCAGAGGTGGAAGCGCAGTAATGCGTGAAGCTGACTGTTACTAATAGGTCGAGGGCTTAACCAAGAGGTTTAAGGTGTAAGGTTTTGGAAAAGATGAAATTAAGTATTGACTGTATGTGATTTTGAAGGTATAATATCTTCGTATTCCTCGATAGCTCAATGGTAGAGCACACGGCTGTTAACCGTGGTGTTGTAGGTTCGAGCCCTACTCGGGGAGCTTTTAAAAGAATATGGCGACATGGCCAAGTGGTAAGGCAAAGGTCTGCAACACCTATATCACCAGTTCGAATCTGGTTGTCGCCTCTCTATTAACTAAACGGTATAGATGCGTCTGGCGAAAAGCCAGGCGCATCTACCGTTTCCGGGCTTTTTTGGACCCGGATTTGTTCTTTCAAACCATAGATGCAAATCGCTGTTTCAGAGCATCTGCCCCGATTCGAACCGGGCGTTTTCCCTTTTCGGGCAGATGCATTCAGCCAGCGCCCTTTTTGAGCAGCGTTTTTCACGGCTGGCAGCGGTATTTTTCTCAAAAAAACTCACAAAGACTTGGGCGTCGTTTTGTTGGTCCTGACGGACTGAGAAAACGGCGCCCTTTTTCACTTTATAGGAAAGTTCTCCTTTGGAGAACTCTTGATATAAAAGTAGCCCGCACAGAGGCGGGCATAGCAAATAAACGATAAGTTTTTAGAAGATATAAAAACCCTCAGCACCGGGAAAATCTTCATCAAACACATCGTCTTCGTTTAAAAAGTAATCCATGTCAAGCAAATCATCCTCACTCATGTGCCGGATGTCATCTGGTGTGCTCCCTGTCAAGAGGACAATAAAAAATAATAAATTTTTGTATCGTCAGCCATGCTATGGCTGGCGATATTTTATGCTGCTTTTGTATATTGCTCATGATATTTCATTGGTGTCATTACATGCAGTTTCCTTTGAAGTCGTTGGTTGTTGTAGTAATCTATGTAATTAGCTATCGCAGTAATCAAAGAGCTTCTGTCATTAAAACGCTGTTTATAATACATTTCTCGTTTTAGAATTCCCCAAAATCCTTCCATTGGTCCATTGTCAATACAGTGGGCAACTCTAGACATACTCTGCTTCATATGATGTTTTTTCAATCTAGTATAAAACTGTGCGCTTGTATATTGAAAGCCTCGATCAGAATGAACTAATGGGTGTGCATCCGGCTCCTGACGAACAGCCTCATCAAACGTGTCCATAACTAATGGATTATCATTATGATCGCTGATTTTAAAGGAAACAATCCTTCTATCATATAAATCTAAAATAGCACTCAGATAAACTTTATGAATTTCTATTCCGTTGTAGTATTTAAATTCAGAAACATCTGTAAGCCACTTTTCATTCGGTTTTTCGGCGTGAAATTCACGGTGTAAATAGTTTTTTTGCTATGTGATCAGGATTTCTGTCTCCTCTGGTACAACTCTTAGGTTTCCATTTAATATTTGATTTTATATCGTATTTCCTACAAATACGAAGTATTCGTTTATCATTCACATGAATTCCTTTATGTCCATCTAATTCATCACGAATTCTTCGATATCCCATATCTGGATGCTGGTTATGAATCCTTTGGATTTCAGTGGATAGTCTTTCGTTTCGAAGTTCATTATTACTTTTCGGATATTTTACCCAGCGGTAATACGCAGAACGTGTAACATTAAGATATTTACAAAGTCTATCTACGGGATAATGCTTAGTAGACGATAGTTCTTGGATGGCTTCATATTCGGCTAACCGATGGATTAAAGATAGCGCCCCCTCCTTTCCAGTTCTCTGACTTTTTTTAACAGATCATTCTCCATTTGTAAGTCTAGATTTCTTCTTTCCAGTTCAGCTATCTTGTCACGTAGCTCTTCTTCAGGTGTTCTGCTTGGAAGAGAAGCTATACGACGTCCACGTCTGTCTTCCAGACCCGCTTGACCCATCTTTTCGTATCGCATTACCCAATTACGAACTTGTTGATAGGAACAATCATATTTAAGTGCCATTGCACCATAATTCTTATCATTTGCAAGACAATCTGTTACTATTTTTAATCTCTCATCAAGTGTAGTGTTCTTTGCTTTTTTCATGTAAGCACCTCCAGTGGATGTTTTTAATATTCCACCAGAATTATACACCTTAATCCAATCGGAAAGCTGTCTGTGTGAACGAATTCCGTATTTTGTGCAAATATCCTGAAGAGATCCTTCTCCGTTAAGATAATCATTTATAGCAGATATTTTTAAATCTTTTGAATAAGATTTGTTTTTCGGTTGATTGAGTAATCCAGTTGGTCCATCATACTGATAAATAGAAATCCAATTTCGAATGCTATGATGATCAACTCCCAATTCTTTTTCTGCTTGCCGTATGCCAATTTCTCCTGCAAGGTAGCGTTCGACTATTTTTACTTTTTCTACTGGTTCTATCTTACTCTTTCTGAACATGAAAATACCCCCATATAGGACTTTTATATTTCATTGTCCTATATGAGGGTAGCATATCAGGCTTTTTCCGATTCGATATCATCTGATAACACTGATTTTTGACTGCGCAGAGATTACATTCCTGCAGCATTCAGCTTTACGATAACGAGCATACGGTCTGCATATGGTACCGCTGTGCGTATGAAAAAAACAAACCACAATTTGCTATCAAATCAAATTGCAAGTTTAGGTTTAGGTGCATTGCTGATATGTATGCCTGAGCCTGTTGTTGATGCAAATCCGTATTTTTTCTTTGCTATTCTAATGCTATTGGGTGGCATCAAAGGCGTGGAGTGCTCATTCGGCAAGGAAGATACCGCTGAATCGGAAAGGGGATTCTAAAGACATGTCTCAATTCAAAGATAAAATACTGCTCATTACCGGTGGGACAGGCTCCTTTGGCAACGCTGTGCTGCGCCGCTTCCTGACCACCGACATTGCAGAGATCCGCATTCTCTCACGGGATGAGAAAAAGCAGGATGATATGCGGCATACCTATCAGGAGCTGTATCCGCAGCATGCGGAAAAGATCAAGTTCTACATAGGTGATGTACGGGATTACAATTCCATTCTGAATGCGTTCCGCGGTGTGGATTATGTATTTCATGCCGCAGCTTTGAAGCAGGTGCCTTCCTGCGAGTTTTATCCTATGGAGGCGGTCAAAACCAATGTGGCAGGGTCCGACAATGTGATTTCCGCATGTGTTGCAAACCATGTGAAGAAGGCCATCTTCCTGTCCACGGACAAGGCGGCCTATCCCATCAACGCTATGGGCATGACGAAGGCTGTCATGGAGAAGAATGTGATTGCCCGCTCCCGGCAGATGCTGCCTGGGGATCCGGTTCTGTGTTTGACGCGGTACGGCAACGTCATGGCCTCCCGTGGCTCGGTCATTCCGCTGTTCTGCGACCGGATCGACGAGGGAAAGCCTCTGACGATCACGAATCCCAATATGACCCGTTTTATGATGACGCTCAGCGATGCCGTGGACCTTGTGCTTTATGCCTTTGAGCATGGCGAACAGGGTGACCTGTTCGTGCAGAAGGCCCCTGCCGTGACCATCGAGACGCTGGCACAGGCTGTGCTGGAGCTGAAGCACTCCGACCTTGGCACGACGATTATCGGAACGCGGCATGGCGAAAAGCTCTTTGAGGTGCTGGTCACTGCAGAGGAAATGATGCGGGCGGAAGACCTGCCCGGCTTCTTCCGCATTCCGGCAGATAATCGAGATTTGAACTATGACAACTATTTCAGCAAGGGAAATCCGGAGTTCGGCAAAATCGAGCAGTATACTTCGCACAATACGCACCGGCTGAATGTGGAGGAAATGAAACAGCTTCTTCTAAAGTTGAAGCTGTTCGGAGGAACTTGCTGATGAATGTACTGATCACTGGCGCAAACGGATTTGTCGGGAAAAATCTGACGCAGCGCCTTTCCACCATCAAGAATCGCAGAGACAAAACCCGGCCCGCACTGCAAATCGAGGAAATTCTTTTGTGTACGCGGGATACTTCGGCAGAAACCCTGGCGGGCTACTGCCAGAAGGCGGATTTCGTGGTCCACTTGGCTGGCGTGAACCGGCCCCAGGATCCGGGAGAATTTGCAGCCGGAAATACAGACTTCACCCGTACCCTGTTGGAGATGCTTCGGGAAAGCGGTAATCGCTGCCCGGTATTGCTCTCCTCCTCCATTCAGGCCAGCCTGACCGGAAGGTATGCCGGGAGTCGCTACGGACAGTCCAAAAAAGCGGCGGAGGAGCTGCTCCTCGTTTACGGCGAGGAAACCGGCGCAGCCGGGATGATCTATCGTCTGCCGAACCTGTTCGGCAAGTGGTGCCGCCCCAACTACAACTCCGCAGTGGCGACGTTCTGCCACAACATCGCACGGGACCTCCCAATCACGGTCTCGGACCCGGCAGTCGAATTGGAGCTGGTCTACATTGATGACCTGATTGACGAGATCTTGGATGCCATGGAGGGTCAGCCCCACCGGACGGATGGAGCATATTGCAGTGTTCCGGTCAGCCACCGCGTGACGCTGGGTGAGATTGTTCGACTGCTCCAGACCTTCCACGACCAGCCGCAGACACTGTTGCTCCCGGAGATCCCGGAGGGCAGCTTTGCAAAGAAGCTCTACAGCACCTATCTTTCCTATCTGCCGCCGGAGAAAATTGCGTTCCCGCTGAAGATGAATGTAGACGAGCGAGGCAGCTTCACAGAACTGCTGAAAACGAAGAGCTGCGGTCAGGTCTCCGTGAACATCACAAAGCCCGGTATCACCAAGGGGCAGCACTGGCACAACAGCAAGTGGGAATTCTTCATGGTCGTGGCCGGACATGGGCTGATCCAGGAACGCCAAATCGGCTCCGACGAAAAGATCGAATTCGAGGTCAGCGGTGACCGAATCCAGGCTGTCCATATGCTGCCGGGTTATACCCACAACATTATCAATCTGAGTGAGACGGAAAATCTGGTGACAGTCATGTGGGCCAACGAGCAGTTTGATTCCAACCACCCGGATACCTACTTTGAGGAGGTGTAGCAATGGGAAAGCTGAAGCTGATGACAATCATCGGCACGCGGCCGGAGATCATCCGGCTGTCCGCAACAATAAAGTGCTGCGACCGGTACTTTGAGCAGATTCTGGTTCACACCGGTCAGAACTACGACTACGCCCTTAATCAGGTGTTTTTTGACGATCTCGGCCTTCGGGCGCCGGATTATTATCTGGATGCCGTAGGCGACGACCTCGGAGCCACGATTGGGAATATCATTGAGAAATCCTACAAGCTGATGGTACGGCTGAAGCCGGACGCGGTGCTGGTCCTGGGCGATACCAACTCCTGCCTTTCCGTGATCGGTGCCAAGCGGCTGCACATTCCGATCTTCCATATGGAGGCGGGAAACCGCTGCAAGGATGAGTGCTTGCCGGAGGAGACGAACCGCCGCATCGTGGATATCATCAGCGACGTTAATCTCTGCTATTCGGAGCATGCACGCCGGTATCTGATGGAGTGCGGACTGCCAAAGGAGCGCACCTTCGTGACGGGCAGTCCCATGGCTGAGGTGCTGCACGTCAATCTGGACAAGATCGAAGACAGTGATATCCACCGTCGTCTGGGCTTAACCAAGGGACAGTACATCCTGCTCTCAGCGCATCGGGAGGAAAACATCGATACGGATCGCAATTTTGTCCAGCTGTTCACGGCGGTCAATGCCATGGCAGAGAAGTACGATATGCCGATCCTTTACTCCTGCCACCCGAGGAGCAGAAAGCGTCTGGAGGTGACGGGCTTTCAACTGGACTCCCGCGTGATTGCCCACGAGCCGCTGGGCTTTCACGATTATAACTGCCTGCAGATGAACGCCTTCGCCGTGGTCTCCGACAGCGGCACACTGCCGGAGGAAAGCAGCTTTTTCCTGTCTGTAGGCAAGTCTTTCCCGGCGGTCAGCATCCGAACCTCTACCGAGCGCCCCGAGGCGCTGGATGCCGGATGCTTTGTACTCGCCGGAATCGACGCAGACTCCCTCCTGCAGGCGGTGGAGCTGGCTGTCGGGATGCAACGGGCTGAATGCTTTGGTACGCCGGTGGCGGATTATACCGCTGAAAATGTGTCCATGAAGGTCGCCAGAATCATTCAGAGCTACACGGGTATCGTGAATAAAATGGTTTGGAGGAAGAACGGGTAAAAAATTGCTCGATACTTCATGCGTAATAAGAATACGTACCTATTGGGTGGATTAATGCGAAAAAACTGAGCCTCCTCAAATAGGAGTTTCTGGCCATATTGGAGGATACTAATGAAAAAGAAGAAAATCGTAATCGTTACAAGCATTGCGCTGGTTGTACTTATCATCGTTATTGGCTTTGGCTATGTGCAATCCAAATTAGATAAGATTAACAAAGTGCCTGAAGCGGTTGATATCATCCCTCCAGAACAAGAAGACTTCGAAATAGATACAAGCAATGAGCCGCAGGACATTATTGAACTCAAACCGGAAGAGGTCGATTGGAGCGAGATTGAGCCATTCCTGGATGACGATCTCCTCAATATCCTTTTAGTCGGTCAGGATCGGCGCGAGGGGCAAGGACGACAACGCTCTGACTCTATGATTCTGTGTAGTATCAATCCAGATACAAAGCAAATATCTATGCTCTCGTTTTTGCGGGATCTATATGTACAGATCCCCGGAGGATATTCAGATAACCGTTTGAATGCCGCCTATGTTTTTGGTGGCTTCCCCTTGTTAACGGATACATTACATACTAATTTTGGAGTTTCTATTGATGGATGCTTTGAGGTCGATTTCTCCGGTTTCCAGAGCGTAATTGATATTCTTGGCGGTGTAGATATCATACTAACAGATAAAGAAGCGCAATTAGTTTTGGGGCCAGGTAAATCTGCCGGAACATATCATCTCGATGGGAAAAAGGCTCTGGGATATTCTCGAATCAGAAAGATTGACAGCGACTTTGGACGAACCCAGCGTCAGCGCAATGTGCTGCAGGCAATCTATACCAAGTTCTGCCAGAGCAATGCGGCAGACCTGATGAAGCTGTTGGATGAAGTGCTGCCGTATCTGTCGACTGACATGACGAACTCGCAAATCATGCTGCTGGCAGCGAAGTGCATTCCAATCATGGGAAGCGCAGAGCTCTCCAGTTATCATGTCCCGGCAGATGATGCGTACCATTATGCTTCTATCCGAGGCATGTCGGTGGTTGTGCCGGATCTGGACAAAATCCATGAGGATCTATTGAACGAGTATCTTCCACTCAATGCGGAGAAAGAGAGCAGTGAATGACCGTTTTATTTACTGGCGGAGCGGGATATATCGGCAGCCATGTGGCAGTTGAACTGCTTCAGTCGGGATATGATGTAATCTAATCATCGCAGATAACTATCGATTTTTGGCGCTGATTATGATACGCCAGATGGTACATGTATCCGGGATTATATTCACATCATGGACATTGCCACTGGCCACACAGCAGCACTTCCGTTCTGCACTTCGCACAAGGGCGTGGAGGTAATCAATCTGGGAACAGGCAGGGGACATAGCGTCCTTGAGTTGATCTCCGCATTTGAAAGTGCCACTGGGGTTCATATCCCCTTTCAAATCGTTGGTCGCCGGGCGGGAGATATCCCGGTCTGCTTCGCCTCGGCAGAAAAGGCAAAAGCGTTGCTTGGCTGGCAAGCCACAAGAACTTTGAGTGACATGTGCCGTGACGCATGGAACTGGCAGCAGAAAAATCCCGATGGATTTATATAGCCAAAAAGGATTATGTATTAGCGCAGGAAAGATCGAAAACCGGAGATGATGCATTACGAAACCTCTCTATGGCGAAGACATACTATACGGCGGCAAAACCCTATCTGGCGTTAGAGCATGTCGAGGTCATCAAGAAGTATTTGCACATAAAATGAGAGCTGCTTAAGGTCGCTCCGGAGGTTGTAGCAGAGGTTGCGCAGTAGGTTGCTCCAGAGGTTGTGGAAGAGGTCGAACTGGAGGCTGCGTGGCAGGTTGCAGCTGAGGTCATAGAAAAGTCATACAGCAGGTTGTCCAGCAGGTCACGGTTGAGGTTGCCCGCCCGTTATCATTGGTTATCGGATGCGTCCGATAGATGATGCGGGCGGGTGATTTTGTGTGCCAAGCATGGCGCTAATCTTGCTGGTGCAAGTCCAGTCATGGGTATTTACCGCCAAGTGTAGCGAACCACAAGTCGGTATCGGTAACGGTATGGATGGAGGAAGTGGTGTAGCAAAGTTCTTGAGCCTACAACCTGAATTTTAACCGTGTCGAATTCGATGCGTTTAGAAGTCAGGCGGGGCTGAATAGCTTTGTGATGACGCCGCAGAAGTGGGTGGATGCGACCGGTGCCATTGGCATTGTTTCCAAGGCTGGCCGCTATGGCGGGACCTACGCACATAAGGAAATCGCATTTGAGTTTGCCTCATGGATCTCTGTGGAGTTTAAGCTCTACTTAGTCAAAGAGTTTGAACGCCTCAAGACTGAGGAGATGAAACAGCTTGGCTGGGACATCAAGCGCAACCTTGCCAAGATCAATTATCGTATTCATACGGATGCCATCAAGGAAAATTTGATTCCGCCTGAACTGTCCGCCCGTCAGATTTCCTTGGTCTATGCCAACGAGGCTGATGTCCTGAACATGGCGTTGTTCGGCATGACAGCCAAGCAGTGGCGGGATACCCATCCGGATCTCAAGGGGAACATCCGGGACTATGCGAATGTATCGCAGCTCGTATGCCTGTCAAACTTGGAAAACTTGAATGCCGTGTTCATCAATGAAGGAATATCGCAGTCGGAACGGCTGGCAAAACTCAATGCCATTGCTATTAGCCAGATGAAGGTGCTGACGGAGGATCACAGGTTGCTGCAGCTTGAAGCGGCTGAGGATACAGAGAAACCGCAATAAAGATTGAGCAGTTGTCTCGCCCATCATGATTTTCAGGTCGGGGGTTCGAAAATCTATAGTGTTGCGGTATGAGATAAACTCCTTGATTTCAAGGAGTTTTTTTATTGCCAAAATGTATGTAACTGTATGTAAAACAGTAAAGATTATGTTATACTGAAAAATAAATGGATGGAAAGCGGAATGATTTATATTTACGCAATGAGGATTCAAAACGGTGACCAGCACGGGACAGCGGAATTGCTTTTGAACCGGAGTCTGGAACAATGCACGGATGTGCAGACTCCGGTACGGTATCACAGGAATGAACATGGAAAACCGTATCTGACGGATGAACCAGAGATTTATGTCAACTGGTCCCATTCAGGGGACTATGTAATCTGTGCAGTGGCAGACCGGGAAGTGGGAATTGACCTGCAGAAGATGGATCGGGAATCAAAAGAGAATCTGATCCGGAAAGTGCTGACCAAAAAGGAACAGGAGTTTTACAGATCTGTACCGGAGTCTGATAGAAAAAGCCTGTTTTACCAGTACTGGTCGGTAAAAGAAAGCTTTCTGAAAGCGCTCGGGACCGGATTTTATACGTCGTTACAAACATTTCAGGTGGATATGAAAGAGGGGCAGCCACAGATCAGTCACCATATTAATAGAGAGAATTATTCATGCAGACTACTTTCGTTTCGGGATATAGAGTATGCAGCGGCTGTCTGTGTGGAAAATGGTACACTGGAAAACGAAAATCTGGAAATTACTTATTTTTAATGAGGAGGGATTCATATGACAGAACAGCTGGAAACTTTGAAAACCTGGATTAATGAAAGTGATAATATTGTATTTTTTGGCGGAGCCGGAGTCTCTACGGAAAGCGGCATTCCGGATTTTCGGAGCGTAGACGGACTATACCATCAGCAGTATGACTATCCTCCGGAGACGATCTTGAGCCATACGTTTTTCAAGAGAAATACAGAGGAATTTTACCGGTTCTATCGGGCGAAGATGCTGGCCCTTGATGCAAAACCCAATGCAGCCCATAAGAAGCTGGCAGAATGGGAACAACAGGGAAAATTAAAGGCGGTTGTCACCCAGAATATCGACGGGCTTCATCAGGCAGCCGGAAGTAAAGTGGTCTATGAACTACATGGAAGTGTCCATCGGAATTACTGCCAGAAATGTGGGGCATTTTACGATGCCAGATATATGTTGGAATCAACAGGAATTCCCAGATGTGAGAAATGCGGCGGACTGATCAAACCGGATGTCGTGCTTTATGAAGAGGGGCTTGATCAGGCGACGATTAACGGAGCGGTTCATGCCATCAGCCAGGCAGATGTGCTGATTATCGGAGGAACTTCTCTGACGGTTTATCCTGCGGCGGGGCTTATTGACTATTATAATGGAAATAAGCTGGTACTTATTAATAAATCGGTAACTCCCATGGATAACAGGGCGGATCTGTTAGTTCAGGGACCTATCGGAGAGATTTTCAGTCAGTTATAGGAGGAAGGTTATGGATTATCAGGTAGGTGATATTGTTAAACTGAAGAAACCACATCCCTGCGGAAGCCAGGAATGGGAGATCCTGCGTGTGGGAGCAGATTTCCGGCTGAAATGTCTGGGCTGCGAACATCAGGTGATGGTGTCCAGAAAACTGGTGGAGAAAAACACCAGAGGATTACGGAAAAAAGACGAAGAAATAGGGAAATAATGCTTGAAATCACTGAAAATTTATGGTATAGTTATTTCTCGTGATATATTATTGCTCTGTAAAATCAGAGACATCCTTGCGCAGGTATCAGCTTGCGCCAGAGACCAAAAGGAGGAAGAAAAGCATGAACAAATATGAATTAGCACTTGTTGTGAATGCAAAGATCGAAGATGACGAGAGAGCAGCAACCGTAGAGAAAGCAAAAGAGCTTATCGCTCGCTTTGGCGGTACTGTGACAGAAGTAGAGGATGCAGGAAAGAAGAGACTTGCATACGAGATCCAGAAGATGAGAGAAGGATTCTACTACTTCATTCAGTTCGATGCTCCGGCTACCTGCCCGGCAGAGATCGAGAAACGTGTCCGCATCCTGGACAATGTCATCCGCTATCTGTGTGTTCGTAAAGACGCATAAGAACAGCATATAAGAGGTGATTGTTAATGAATAAAGTAATTTTAATGGGACGCCTGACGAGAGATCCGGATGTCCGTTATTCCAATGGTGAGAACGTAACTGCAGTTGCAAGATTTACCCTTGCAGTAGACCGCAGGTTTGCCAGAAGAGACGGTGATCAGCAGACCGCTGATTTTATCGGATGTGTAGCATTTGGAAGAAATGCAGAGTTTATCGAGAAATATTTTCGTCAGGGAATGCGTGTAACGATTTGTGGACGCATTCAGACCGGATCCTATACGAACAGAGATGGTAACAAGGTATATACCACGGATGTGGTTGTGGAAGAGCAGGAGTTTGCAGAGAGCAGAGCCGCTTCTGAAGCAAATCGCAGTATGGGTGGTGGCTATCAGTCCTCTGCTCCGTCAACACCGGATCCCATGGGAGCAGCCGGAGATGGTTTTATGAACATTCCGGATGGTATCGATGAGGAATTGCCATTTAATTAACAATCGGATTTTTAATAGGAATTGTGAGAAGGAGGAACCATCATGGCTTACACCAAAAATGAAAAAGGCGACGCTCCGAAGATGAGAAGAGGCGGACGCAGAAGAAAGAAAGTTTGCGTTTTCTGTGGTAAAGAGAATAACGAGATCGATTACAAAGATGTTGCTAAATTAAAGAGATACGTATCTGAGAGAGGTAAGATTCTTCCGAGAAGAATTACCGGCAACTGCGCTAAACATCAGAGAGCGCTGACGGTTGCAATCAAGAGAGCAAGACATATCTCCCTGATGCCGTACATCGCTGAATAAGAACAACTTTTCGGACGCCGCGTTATGCGGCGTCTGTTTTTTTTGCTTTGATATAGAAAAAGCTAACTCTTGTCCCTCTGTCATGGAAATGGTATAATACCGAAAGAAGCGTTATAGTGATTCAACATCAGAATGACCAATGAAATAAGGAATGTGTAATGAAGAAAGATGTGAAGCGAAAAGCATTTATAAAGTGGCCACTGTATATGTCGGTGGTACTGCTGATTATGAGTGTAGTTGTGTATGTGATCGACCCCTATGCGGGTTATGCAGCGATCGCGACGGCGTTGCTCTATACAGCGATTGCAGTGGCAGCTTATGTGTACAGCAGACCTGCTGTGCACAAGGAAATGATTTCTTTTGCCACGCAGTACGGACAAATTCAGAAACGGCTTTTGAAGGAATTGTCCGTTCCTTACGCGCTGGTCGGTGAGGATGGAAAGATACTCTGGTCCAATGAAGAGTTTCAGAAGATTGTCGGCAAAGGCTGCAAGCGTGGAAAGGCTGTGAACTCATTTTTCCCGGAGCTGAACCGGGGCGTGCTTCCAGTGGAGGAGAATCCGGAGGCAACATTGGCTATCCAGTATGAGGAGCGGGATTTCCGGGTGGAAATGAAGCTGATCAACATGAAAGATGACGCCGGTGTGGATGGACTTCTGGAGGATGAAGAGTTCGCGGGCAGCCTGATTGCACTATATTTATTCGAAACTACAGAAATCAACCGTTATATTCGGGAAAACCGGGAACAGCGGATGGTGGCTGGTCTGGTTTATATTGACAACTACGACGAGGCTCTGGAAAATGTAGAAGAAGTGCGTACCTCCCTGCTGGTAGCGTTGATTGAACGGAAAATCAACAAGTATTTTAATGCTTATGACGGAATTGTCCGGAAACTGGAGAAAGACCGTTTCTTTGTAGTGATGCAGGAAAAGGCACTGGACCAGATCCGGGAAAATAAATTTGATCTGCTGCAGGATATTAAAACAGTCAGCATTGGAAATGAGATGGCCATGACCCTCAGCATCAGTATTGGTGCCGAGGGAGCTACTTATATGGATTGTATGGAATATGCCCGCAGTGCCATGGATCTGGCCCTTGCCAGAGGTGGTGATCAGGCAGTTGTAAAGACAAAGGATCAGATTACCTACTATGGTGGTAAGACCCAACAGGTAGAGAAAAATACCCGTGTCAAAGCAAGAGTCAAAGCGCAGGCATTCAGGGAACTGGTAGAAACAAAAGATAAAGTGGTTGTCATGGGCCATAAGATGACAGATGTGGATTCTTTTGGCGCTGCAGTTGGTATTTACCGTGCGGCAAAAACATTAAACAAAAAAGCATATATCGTGGTGAACGATGTGACAACTTCGGTACGGCCCCTTCTGGAAGTGTTTGAGGAAGCGAACAGCGAAGAACAGGGGATTGTGATTGGAAGCAGTCAGGCAAGAGAACTTGTGGATCGTAATACGGTAGTAGTTGTCGTGGACACAAACAGACCAAGCTATACGGAATGTGAAGAAATTCTCAGGATGACTCCTACGGTAGTTGTTTTTGATCATCATCGGAGAGGCAGTGAGATTATTAATCCTGCAGTCTTATCTTATATTGAAACGAATGCGTCATCTGCCTGTGAGATGGTTGCAGAGATTCTGCAGTATTTTGCAGATAATGTTCGGCTGAAAGGCGGAGAGGCGGACTGTATTTATGCAGGTATCATGATTGACACGGACAATTATATGCGAAAAACCGGTGTCAGGACATTCGAGGCGGCAGCATTTTTAAGAAGGTGTGGTGCTGATGTAACCAGAGTGCGGAAATTGTTCCGGAATGATATGGCAGAATACAAGGCAAGGGCCGAAGCGGTTCGCCATGCGGAGGTGTATAAAGGATTTGCTTTATCAATTTGCCCAAGCAAGGGACTGGAGAGCCCGACGATTGTGGGGGCACAGGCCGCAAATGAGCTGTTGAATATTATAGGTGTAAAAGCTTCGATTGTATTGACAGAATACAATGGAAGAATTTATGTAAGTGCCCGTTCCATTGATGAAGTCAATGTGCAGATCATTATGGAGAAGCTGGGCGGCGGCGGTCACCTGAATATGGCAGGTGTACAGCTGGAATGCTCCATGGAGGAAGCAATGAAGCTGATTCGGGAGACATTGGATCAGATGTTTGAGGAAGGAGAATTATAAAGATGAAAGTAATTTTGTTAGAGGATGTAAAGTCCCTTGGAAAAAAAGGTCAGATGGTAGATGTCAGTGACGGTTATGCAAGAAATTTTATTATTTCCAAGAAAAAAGGAATAGAGGCAACTGCGAAAAATATGAATGACCTGAAGCTGCAGAAAGCCCATGAGGATAAAATGGCTGCACAGCGTCTGGAGGAAGCAAAGCTGTTTGCAGCAGAGATTGCAAAGGCAGAAGTGGTTTTGGAGTTGAAAGTTGGTGAAGGCGGAAAACTCTTTGGAGCTGTATCTTCCAAGGAAATTGCCCAGGCAGCCAAGGAGCAGCTGAATATGGATCTGGACAAGAAGAAACTGGTACTCCCGAACCCGATCAAAACAGTTGGAACTACCAGTGTAGCAGTAAAATTACATCCGCAGGTGACTGCAGAACTGAAAGTAATTGTAAAAGAAGCGTAAGGAGAGACGAAGACAAATGGAGGAAGCGCTCATAAAACGGGTGATGCCCCATGATGAAGAAGCAGAAAGTTCCGTCATTGGTGCAATGCTCATTGACAACGAAGCGATTATGATTGCTTCCGAGATTATTACTGGTGAAGATTTCTATCAGAAACAGATGGGTATGGTGTATGACACCATGGTAGAACTTTATAATGAGGGAAAACCGGTGGAACCGGTCATTCTTCATACCCGTCTGTTAGAAAAAGGACTCCCGGAAGAAGCCTGCGGCATCGAACAGATTTTAAGGTGGATGGATCGGGCTCTGACTTCTGCCAATATTAAATATTATGCGGAGATCGTTGCGGAGAAGTCCGTAGCCAGAAGGCTGATTCGTATTAACGAAGAGATTGCTAACAGCACCTATGCCGGATCTGCAAAGCTGGAAGACACATTGGCAGATGCGGAGAAGCGGATTTTTGACCTGGCCCAGCGTGGTGGGGGCGGGGATTTCGTACCCATTCGCCAAGTGGTCATCAATGTCATGAAGAAGATTGATGCAGCGTCCAAGGCAAGGGGACGTGTCACCGGTCTGGAGACTGGATTTATGGATCTTGATTACAAGACATCCGGGCTGCAGCCTTCGGATCTAGTATTGATCGCAGCTCGTCCCTCCATGGGAAAGACGGCGTTTGTTCTGAACCTGGCCCAGCATATGGCATTTAAGAAGGGCAATGCGGTAGCAATCTTCAGCCTCGAGATGTCCAAGGAACAGTTAGTCAACCGTATGTTGTCTCTGGAATCTCATGTAGATGCTCAGAAGATCCGAACCGGGCGCCTGAACGATGAAGAATGGATGAATTTGGTGGAAGGTTCTGCCAATATTGCCAATTCCAAACTTTTTATTGATGATACTCCAGGTATTACCTTATCCGCTATGCGGTCAAAGTGTAGAAAGCTAAAAATGGAGCACGATATCCAGATAGTTATCATAGACTACCTGCAGTTGATGAGTGGAAGCTCCAATAACAGCAGTGCCTCCAGACAGCAGGAAATCTCGGATATTTCCCGTGGACTAAAGGCGCTGGCCCGTGAACTGAACGTGCCGGTTATTGCCTTGTCCCAGCTGAGCCGTGCAGTTGAGCAGCGTCCGGATCATCGGCCGATGCTTTCGGATCTTCGTGAGTCCGGAGCAATCGAGCAGGATGCGGACGTGGTGATGTTCCTTTACAGGGAAGGTTACTACAACAGAGACCTATCGGAAGCGGAACAGAGAGTGGCAGAAGTTATTATAGCCAAACAGCGTAACGGCCCGATTGGTACAGTAAATCTTCTCTGGATTCCGGAACTGACAAAATTCAGTGACATGGATCGGAGCGGGGAATAATGTAATTTTCCACTTGTATAATGAAGCTTTTTATATTAAAATAAGTGGCAGAAGCCTGAGAATCAGGTAGATTAAAATTATACAAGGAGGATTTGTATTATGGCATACGTTATTTCTGACGAGTGTGTAGCTTGCGGTTCCTGCGCAGCAGTCTGTCCGGCAGAGGCTATTTCTGAAGGAGACGGAAAATATGTAATCGACGCAGATGCTTGCCTTGAGTGCGGTACCTGTGAGGCAGAGTGCCCGACCGGCGCTATCTCCGCTGAGTAATTAATCAGGAAATTAAAAATGGTATCTGTATGAGAATACAGATACCATTTTTTGTGCTCTATTTTGATTCATTTACGGGGCGCGCATTAAAAAACCATTTTTTGTGCGGCTCTTTTGCTTTGACTTCTTTTATCTTTGGCTCTTTGACTTTTTTCTCTTTCGGGCGTCCAAGAGAAAATGCTTTGTTGTTCTTCTGGCAGGCACGGATCTGCTCGTCCAGTTTTTTGTAATGGGTTTCTGCCTTTTCTTCCTGAATGCGGAAGAGGTAGTCCATTTCTTTGACAACCTGTGTGGAAACCTGGTGGCTTAGTTCTTTCCCCATCTCCTGTTGTGTCTCACGCAATGCCTGGGAGACAACCTTTCCAAGAATATACTGGAATTGCTCCATCCTGGCATTCATCGGTGGTTCCGGTGGTTTGACAATTGCCGGTGGTATTTTTCCCTGTTCCATCTCAGGAAGAAGTGTCTTAATGGCTTTTAACTGATAGCCCTGTTCCTTTAGCTCCTTAATGTGATGAAACATGCGGATGTTATCTTCTGTATAGTAGCGGTGACCCATCTCGTTGCGTGCAATTGGCAGTTCCAGTTCATCTTCCCAGTAGCGGAGCACATGAGCTTCCACATCTACCATTTTTGCTGCGTCAGAGATAATATAGCGCTTCGTATCCATATACATCCCTCCACCTTATGAAATTGTGACGGGCAGGATTTGCCTGCCGAATCAAAAATATTATATACCATAATCCCTTGATTTTGCAAGTAAATAGGGATATAATAACAACCAGATTGTAAACTCAGGAGGTAACCAAAATGGCTAAGATTTCCAAAGACATGATTATTGCAGATCTGGTGAAGATAGATCAGAATATTATCCCGATTCTTATGAGAGAGGGAATGCACTGCATCGGCTGCCCGTCCGCACAGGCAGAGAGCCTTGAGGAGGCTGCACTGGTACACGGACTGGATCCGGATGTACTTGTAGCAAGACTGAACAACTTCCTTGGCGAAGAGTAATTAACAGAAACAGGAAAGAGGATATCCCGTATGTGGACATCCTCTTTTTTTGTGCGTTTTCATTTGCAAAATTAGTTAGATAGAAGCAAGCTTCTGCAGTGCCTGTTCACCAAGAATTACTGTGAAATGCTCCAACATGTAGGCTTCAGCTGCGGGGGTGTACTTACCGCTGGTGCCATACTCGGAGAGAATATTGCAGATCTTGTTAAATTCTTCCGGTTTGTGGGAAGATTTTGTAATGACCAGACAGTACTCCTGAGTATCTGGGTTTTTGTAAAGACGATTAGCCCCTCTGTAAATATCTTTCAGCACATGGGAGACAGATAAAAGCTGCTCCATCCGTACGAAAGTATAGAGTTTACACATGTCAAGCTCACTGGCCAGTTCTTCAGCCTGTTTTTCCCTGCTCTCTTTGGGAGCGTTTTTTAACCGGTGTTCCAGAAGCTTCTGGAACAGATCTAGAACCTCATCTGCACCGTCGGGCAGAAACTCCCGTGGGGAATCCTCTGACTGATCACCGGAACCCTGAGAGAATCTGGAAAATCTGGTATCCAACTCTTCCGGATCCGCCACTTTGGTAATATCTAAGATAATGCACTCATTGGGCATGGGAATCGCTTCGATCATAAGCGGAATGTTATCCGCTTCAAAACCAAACTGGTGTGAAGCCTGCTCCATCATATCTCTGAAAAGAGAACGGGCTTTCTCGGATCCGTAGGCAATCTCACTGATCTTGATATGGCGGACTTCCAAGTCGTCACGCGTCAGGATGCAGCGAATCTTATTTTCATTGATTTTTTCAATTTTCATACAATCACTACCTGCGAATTTATAGTTTTATATAGTATAAACAAAAATCAGAAATATGTAAAGCGTGACAGGCAGTGAAATGAAGGAAAAATTTCTGAAATTTTTATGAAATACCCTTGCAAAACAGAAAAGTATCTGTATAATGAAAATGTAAGTCTATTTATCTGATTCTTTTCACGGTTCTGTGAAATAAATCCAGTTGTTAATTGATTTGGAAGGGGGTATGTATGTGCGGTATGGGGGACAATAATATATCACGCTGCATTTCTTTTTTGGAAACCAACATACCGCGGGGGAAAGAGCAAGGTCGGAAATCCCGGACAGAAAATAAATAAAAAAGGAAAAAGCCTTTTTGTGTCCTGAAGATTTCTAGTGGTGGGAAAGCCGGCTTTGTGGTACAATAACACGTAGAAGCGGGAACGGTGAGAAAAATCATATACCGTTTCCGGACGTGTTATTTTGTAATACATGTAAGAGAAATCTGGCAGGAGGAGATTCATGCAGAGAGAAGACCTAAGAGAACGGGGAAATGCACCTCGTCGGAGACCCAGAAGAAGAAAAAAACTGAATCCAAAGGCTGTTCCGATATTGGCGGCGTTGCTGCTGTTTTTCCTGATAGGAGGATTTTTTGCAGGAAAACTTTTGTATGAAAAATATTCGCCGTCCAAGGAAATGGCAGATCTGAAGGAGTATTTCGGACTGTCCGGTGACCAGGACATGGCAGTGGTGATTAATAATGAGATGGTAGGAGATATGGCCAGACTCATTGACGGAAAAGTATACCTTCATGTGGAGACGGTCTATGAGTATATTGATTCCCGTTTTTACTGGGATGAAAAAGAAAATCAGTATCTCTATGCGCTTCCCAAAGAATTAGTGAGTGCTGCAGTGGGAGAAAGTTCCTATACCGTGGCAAAGAGCAGTCAGGATGCCGGATATGTGATTCTGCGGACCGACGGAAGTGATGCCTATGTGGCTGCAGATTTTCTCCTGAATTATACGAATTTTATCTATGAGTACAGTGAAGAACCCAATCGCGTACGGATTACCACAGAGTTTGGAAATAAAGATGTGGTAACGGCACAGAAGAAGGCAGCTGTACGCTGGAAAGCGGGTATCAAGAGTCCGATTCTGACAAATGTGGACAAGGGAACCGTGATGTATGTGCTTGAAGAACCGGAAGACGTTGGTGACTGGACCAAAGTACTGACGAAAGATGGATTTATCGGCTATGTGAAGAACAATCGGATTTCCTCGGTAACGCAGGAAACAGTAACGGCACCGGATTTTGAGGAGCCGGAATATACCAGCATTTCGAAGGATTACACCATCAACATGACCTGGCATCAGGTGACCAACATGGAAGCCAATAATTATCTGCTCAATAAGATTGCAGATACCAAGGGACTGACGACTATTTCTCCCACCTGGTTTTCTATTGCGGATACGGATGGAAACATTTCATCTCTGGCCAGTCAGGCTTATGTAACCTATGCCCATCAGCAGGGATTGGAAGTATGGGGATTGGTGGACAATTTTAAGGAAGGGGTCAGTACCTATGAGACGCTTTCCAAGACATCCAGCCGTCAGCGGCTGGTGAATCAGCTGATTGCCGCGGCAATCCAGTATGGTCTGGATGGTATTAATGTAGATTTCGAGCTGATTACCCAGGATTGCGCCAAAGCTTATATTGAGTTCATCCGGGAGCTTTCCATTATGTGCCGGATTAACGGAATTATTCTGTCGGTAGATAATTATGTACCGACTGCATCTTCAGATCACTATGACCGGGCAGAGCAGGGCGTCTTTGCAGATTATGTGGTAATTATGGGATATGATGAGCACTATGCCGGTTCGGAAGAGGCGGGATCCGTGGCTTCGATTGGTTATGTGCAGCAGGGCATTGAAAAGACGTTAAGTGAAGTGCCGAAGGAGAAGGTCATCAACGCCATCCCCTTCTATACCCGTTTCTGGAAGACGGATGCAGATGGAACTGTGACCAGCGAAGCCCTGGGCATGAATGATGCCGATCAGAAGGTGAAAAATAATAATGCAGAACCCGTATGGGACGATACGACAAAGCAGTATTATGTAGAAATTGAATATGATGGAGCGACCTATCAGATGTGGATGGAAGAAGAGACTTCCATTGAAGAAAAAATGAAACTGATTAAGCAGTATGAGCTTGCAGGAGTGGCTTCCTGGAGACTTGGCTATGAAAGACCTTCCATCTGGGATGTAATTTTGAAGTACGTGAATTAGCAGACAAACCGCCGCATATACTCTACAGAGAGCGTATGCGGCGGTTTTTGAATTGGAAAAACGAAAATGGGAATTATTCATGTCCGTGCTGGTCCTTTTATGGGCGGTGGCACTGACAGAACGGGGATTTCTTCCTGTGGCAGGCAGGGCAGTTACCGGGCAGGCGGGAAAACGGCTGGTGATTGTGGATGCAGGGCATGGTGGAAACGACCCGGGAAAAATTGGAGTGGATGGTTCCAAAGAAAAAGAGATTAATCTGCAGATTGCGAAAAAACTGAAGGTGTTCTTAGAACAGCAGGACCTGGAAGTGCGAATGACCAGAGAAGAGGATCAGGGACTTTATGAGGAACATTCTTCCAATAAAAAAGTGCAGGATCTGAAAAATCGGTGTGAACTGATTAATGGGATGAATCCGGACTGTGTGATCAGTATTCATCAGAACAGCTATCATGAAGAACCCGTGAAAGGGGCGCAGGTGTTCTATTATAAAAATTCCGTGGAGGCAAAAGAGCTGGCGGAAGACATTCAGGAAAAATTGATATCTTATGTGGATCCACAAAACCGGAGGCAGGCAAAATCGAATGAAAGTTATTATTTGTTGAAAAGAACCAGTGCACCGGTGGTGATTGTGGAATGCGGTTTTTTATCGAACTGGGCAGAGGCAAAGCTTCTGCAGGAGGAGAGTTATCAGTCGCAGATTGCATGGGCGGTGGCACTTGGAGTGCAGCGCTATCTGAATATGGAAAATAAATAAAAATCCCGCTGGCAGGCTTCTCCGCCTGCAGCGGGTGCTTTGCAATATAATTCCGTGATGATCCTGATTACAGCAGAGCGAATCCTTTGGATTTCAGACAGGATTCTACTTCTGTAATATCTTCCGTGTGGAATACCATAATTGGTTTCCCGGATTCACGGTTAAAGGACAGATAAATATAAGTGGCATTTACATTGCTCTCATAAAGCGCTTTTAACAGCTCATGCAGATTACCAACCTTGTCTTCTACTTCTACGCCAAGAACATCAATAAGCTTACACAAATAACCTGCTTTAGTAAGGGTTTCTGCAGCAGTTTCCGGATCAGATACGACCATGCGGATAATGCCATATTCAGCACCGTCATTGATAACAGAACCGAGAATGTTGATATTCTTTTCTGCCAAAAGACCGGTGATATTCTGAATGGTACCTTTCTTGTTCTCCGCGTATATGGATACTTGTTTTAACATAATAGAACTCCCCTTTCATAAGGATCAGTTGTGAGATCCATGACGATCTTATTGTAACAAATAGTTTTTAAAGGAGCAATGGGAAGATTGCTTTTTTTTCTCTGGAATGCTACACTGGGAAAGGATACTTAGAGAGAAAAGAAGCAAGGTGAGAAATATTGAAAACAGAGATGATAAAAATAGACAGGGAGGACATGGACCTGAGGGAAATGAAGCGGGCCGGAGAAATCCTGAAAAAAGGAGGACTGGTGGCATTCCCCACGGAGACCGTCTATGGTCTGGGTGGAGATGCGCTGGATGAGACTGCGGCTCATAGAATCTATGAGGCGAAGGGACGTCCGTCTGACAATCCGCTGATTGTCCACATTGCAGATATGGAGCACCTGGACAAGATTGTAAAATACGTACCGGAATCTGCACGGAAGCTGGCTGAAGCATTCTGGCCGGGCCCCCTTACTATGATCATGGATAAAAGTGATGCAGTTCCCCACGGAACGACAGGAGGCCTCGATACGGTAGCAATTCGGATGCCCTCAGATACTATTGCACTGGAACTGATCCGGCAGGGCGGCGGCTATGTGGCAGCGCCCAGCGCCAATACATCAGGAAGACCAAGTCCGACGACAGCACAGCATGTATATGAAGATCTGCAGGGAAAGATTCCCATGATTCTGGATGGGGGTGCTGTGACGATTGGACTGGAATCCACTATTGTGGACCTGACAGAGGAAGTGCCGACGATCTTAAGACCGGGGTATATTTCCCTGGAAATGGTACAGGCTGTTCTTGGGGAAGCGAAGATGGATAAGGGACTGATTTCCAGTGATTCCAACATTCATCCTAAAGCACCGGGTATGAAATACCGTCATTATGCGCCAAAAGCAGATCTGAAGATTGTGGAAGGTCCGGTAGAGAAAGTTGTCGCTTACATTAATGAGAAAGCGGCAGCAGGAAAAGTGGGAATTATCTGTACGGAGGAGACCAAAGACCGTTATCCGGCAGGAGATGTGAAATGCATTGGTTCCCGTAAAAGCGAACTGTCCATTGCAAGCCATTTGTTTGCAGTGCTTCGCGAATTTGATGAGGATGGCGTTGATGCCATCTACTCAGAATCTTTCCAGGCACCGGGACTTGGAGAGGCCATTATGAACCGTTTGTTGAAAGCTGCAGGACACCAGAGAGTTGATGTTTCTGACAGAATATAGGAGGACAAAAGAGATGTCAAAAGTAATGATTATGGATCACCCGTTAATTCAGCACAAAATTGGAATTATCCGTCGTCAGGAAACAGGTTCCAAAGATTTCCGTCAGCTGATCAGTGAGATTGCCATGCTGATGTGCTATGAGGCAACCAGAGATCTGAAACTGACAGATGTAGAGATCGAAACACCGATCAGCAAGATGACAGCGAAAGAGCTGGCAGGAAAGAAACTGGCTGTGGTTCCGATTCTCCGTGCAGGACTGGGGATGGTAGACGGAATGCTTTCCATGATCCCGGCAGCCAAAGTAGGTCATATTGGTCTTTACAGAAATGAAGAGACACTGGAGCCGGTAGAATATTACTGCAAACTTCCAAAGGACTGCGCAGAGCGTGAAGTATTCGTCGTAGACCCGATGCTGGCAACCGGCGGTTCTGCAACAGCAGCTATCACTATGCTGAAGAACAAAGGGGTAAAGAAGATCCGCTTTATGTGCATCGTGGCGGCTCCCCAGGGAATTGAGAGAATGCAGAAAGAACATCCGGATGTAGACCTGTATGTGGGTGCGCTGGATGATCATTTGAATGAGAACGGATATATTGTACCTGGTCTGGGTGATGCGGGAGACCGTATCTTCGGTACCAAGTAGGAGGTATCATGAGCGAAAAGCGCAAGGATTATATTTCATGGGACGAGTACTTTATGGGGATCGCCCAACTGTCTGCCATGCGTTCCAAGGACCCCAATACGCAGGTCGGTGCATGCATTGTCAGCAAAGAGAATAAAATTCTCTCCATGGGGTATAATGGATTTCCAAAGGGATGCGATGATGATGAGTATCCATGGAACCGGGACGGAGACGTCTACGATAGTAAATATGCATATGTAACACACAGCGAATTGAACGCCATACTGAATTATCGGGGCGGAAGTCTGGACGGGACCAAACTTTATGTGACATTGTTCCCATGCAATGAGTGTGCCAAGGCAATCATTCAGGCCGGAATTGAAGAACTGGTCTATGCGGATGATAAATATAACGGCACGCCTACGAACCTGGCATCCCGCAGAATGTTAAAGTCGGCCGGTGTCAAAATGACTCCCTATCAGATGAGCGGAAGAGAGATTCGGCTGAGGGTGTAAAACACGGCTGCCGCTTTCTGCGGCGGCCATTTTTAATAGGAAAGAACGAAAATGACAAATTGTAAATACTTGTCAATAATTTAACGAGACGCCGGATTTTTGTTGAAAACACACAAATGCTGTGCTACAATAATATGAAATGGTTAAGAATTTGCTAAAAAATCTGAAAAATAAGGTGGTGAGAGAATGCTTGAGGACGCTTTAAAATCAGTGAAAGAAGCGGAAAAGAAAGCAGGAATTCTGATTGAGGAGGCAGATGCGAAAGCAGCTTCCATTGTGGAAGAAGCCAAGGCAAAAGCAAAGGCCATGAAGGAAGAAACCGCTTCTAAGATCCGCTCCGGAAGCCAGGAAGCTGAGGAAGCAGCACACAAAGCCAGTGAGGCGAAGCTTGCAGAGGCAGAGGAACAGGCACAGAAGGAAGCGGATGCTTTGAGACAGCTGGTGGAACCGAAGCGCGAAGAGGCCCTAGAGGCCGTCATTACATCATTGGTGTAGACTGAAAAAAGAGAAAAGGAGGGATGTGGATATGGCAATCGTGCAGATGCAGCGGATCAATATCTGTGCATTGAAGAAGAATCGGAAAGCGATCCTGGAACGTCTGCAGGAACTGGGAGCCATGGAGATCGATATCCAGCTGGAGGATGACAACCTGGGTGAAAAACAGGATGTAGCAAGCTCCAGAGCATTGTTCGAGAGACGGGCTCAGACAGCAGACCAGGCACTGGCAATCCTGAACACTTATGTTCCGGAGAAAAAAGGCATGCTGGATTCCCTGGCAGGCAAGCCGCTGGTCGAGAAAGAACTGTTTGAGAAAGCAGCTGAAAATCAGGATCAGTATATGGCAACTGCTTCCAGAATCGTTACGCTGGACAAGCAGATTGCAGAGAGCAAAGCAGCGGTTCTGAAAGTACAGAACCAGGTGGAGGCACTTGCTCCATGGCTGTCACTGACAGTTCCGGTGAGCTATACAGGGACTCAGAAGACTGCAGTACTGATAGGAACCATGCCGAATCCCCAGGATCAGCAGAGCATCTTAAATCTGCTGGCCGGTGCAGTGCCGGATGTAGAAGCGGTAGATGTGGAGCTTATCTCCACAGACAAAGATTTTACCTATTTGGCAGTGATCTGTATGAAACAGGATGCAGGAAAGGTAGAAGAGGTACTCCGGACAGGAGGATTTTCAAAACCGTCATCACCTGTGCAGAAGATTCCGGAAGAGTATAAAAAGGATCTGGAAGCAGAGATTGCGAAAGCACAGGAGCAGGTAAAGCAGCTGGAAAGCGAACTGGCAGAATGTGCCGTCAGCCGTCAGGATCTGGAGCTCATCTCCGATTATTATCGGACAAGAGCAGAAAAATATCGGATTCTGGGAGAAATCCCGCAGACAGCAAGTACATTTGCCATCAGTGGTTATGTTCCTGCCGCCAAGGCAGACGCCATTGTAAAAGAACTGTCCGAGCACTATGGTGCAGCGGCAGAGACAGAAGGAATCAAAGAGGAAGAAGAGCCTCCGGTACTTCTTCACAATAATCGGTTCTCTGAATCGGTGGAAGGTGTTTTGGCATCCTTTGGACTGCCGGCAAAAGGGGAAATAGACCCCACCTTCTTTACATCTATTTTTTATGTATTTTTGTTTGGACTCATGTTGTCCGATGCAGCATACGGATTGATTGTATCCCTGGCCTGCGGCATTGTACTTCTGAAATTCCCACGCATGGAAACAAACCTGCGGAAATCCGTTCAGCTGTTCTTCTGGTGTGGACTCTCCACATTGTTCTGGGGAGTGCTGTTCGGCGGTTATTTCGGAGACGCACTGGATGTCATATCGGAGACCTTCTTTGGACATAAGATTTCCATTCCGGCACTGTGGTTTGTACCGCTGAATGAGCCGATGAGAATGCTTCTTTATTCCATGCTGTTCGGTGTGATTCATCTGTTTACCGGACTGGCACTGAAGGGATATATGTACATCAGAGATCATAAGTACATGGATTTTGTATGTGATGTTATTTTCTGGTACATGCTTCTCTTAGGACTGATCGGACTTCTGATTCCGTCCAGCATGTTTGCAGGCATTGCAGGCAAACAGATTGTATTCCCGGCAGCGCTGAATGCAGCGGCAAAATGGAGTGCAATTTTAGGAGCAGTAGGAATCGTTCTCTTCTCTGGAAGATCCAGCAAGAATCCGGCTCTTCGGATTGCACTTGGAGCATACGATCTCTACAACATTACCGGATGGTTAAGTGATGTCCTTTCTTACTCCCGTCTGCTGGCCCTCGGTCTTGCAACCGGAGTTATTGCTTCTGTAGTCAACCAGATGGGAAGCATGGGCGGAAAGAGTATCGGAGGAGTCATTCTCTTTATCATAGTATTTGTGATTGGCCATGTCTTTAATATGGCAATTAACCTTCTGGGTGCCTATGTGCATACCTGCCGACTCCAGTACGTGGAGTTCTTTGGAAAATTTTATGAAGGCGGCGGAAAACCGTTCGAGCCTTTCAAACTTAAAACAAAATATGTAGATCTCAAGGAGGAGAAATAATTATGTTAAGCAGTATTACTGGTAATGGATGGGCGTTAATCGGAGCAGCACTGGCAGTTATTCTGGCAGGATGCGGTTCTGCATATGGTGTAGGTGTTGCAGGTCAGGCAGCAGCAGGCGTTGTAACAGAGGATCCGAGTAAATTTGCTAAGGTTCTGGTTATTCAGCTGCTTCCGGGTACCCAGGGTATTTACGGTCTGCTGGTAGCATTCGTTGCACTTTCCAGATATGGTCTTCTGGGCGCAGGTTCCGCAGAACTTTCTGTTGCAACCGGACTGATGGTTATGGCAGCATGCCTTCCGATTGGAATCGTTGGTCTTGTATCTGCAATGCATCAGGGTAAAACTGCAGTTGCCTCTATCGGAATCGTAGCAAAGAAACCGGATCAGTTTGGTAAAGCAATGCTGTTCCCGGCAATGGTTGAGACCTACGCAATTCTGGCTCTGCTGATTTCTATCCTTGCACTTCCGACTGTATAAGAAACCATAGGAATGTAAGGAGGGAAGCTTTAGAATGACCGGATTGGATAAGATTACAAGCCAGATTCAGGAAGAAGCCGAAGCCTCCGCGAAAGAAAGACTGGACGCTGCCAACAAAGAGGCAGAACAGATCCTGGCGGATGCACAGGCTGCATGCAAAGTCATGGAGCAGGAAGCTTTAGAAAAAGCGGCAGCAGAGAAAGCAAATCAGGATGGACGTGCTCATTCCGCAGCAGAGCAGAAGCGAAAAACCGCACTGCTGCAGACCAAGCAGGAAATTATCGCGGAGGTCATTGGAAAAGCTTATGAGACTCTGAAAAATGAGGATACCAAGAGCTATTTCCTGACCATGGAAAAACTATTAAATACGTATGTGCTTGCAGAGAGCGGAGAAATTTATTTCTCAGAAGCAGATCTTGCACGCATGCCGGCTGATTTTGAACAGAAGATCAAGGCAGCAGCAGAAGCCAAAGGCGGTAAGCTGGTGTTGAAGAAAGAGCCGAAGGCAATTCCGGATGGATTTGTGCTGGTATATGGCGGCGTGGAAGAAAACTGTACGCTGAAAGCTCTGTTTGATGTGAAAAAAGATCAGCTGCAGGACAAAGTAAACGAGATTTTATTTTTATAAAAAAGCAGATTCGCCATAGAAGGAGGGTTATCATTGTCTGACACAAAGTATACCTATGCGGTTGCGCGAATCCGTGCTTTGGAGGTATCCCTGTTTTCTTCTTCCACCATTGAGCAGCTGATTGCATGCAAAGATATGGAGAGCTGTCTCCGTTTTCTGAGTGAGCATGGCTGGGGCGGTGTGGACACTGCTATGGATGCAGATGCGATTCTGACCAGAGAGCAGGAGAAGATCTGGGAAACCATCGGGGAAATGCAGGTGGATATGAACGTGTTCGACGTTCTGTCCTATCCGAACTGGTTCCACAATCTGAAAGCGGCAGTGAAGGAAGTATGTACCGGCAGAAGTGGTGCCAATATTTACTTTGAGGGAACGCCGATTTCGAAGGACGAGATGATACGAATCGTCAGGGAAAAGGATTTTCAGGCACTTCCGGAAAATATGAGAGAAGCGGCACGTGAGGCGGTGGATACACTGCTCCACTCCGGAGACGGACAGCTCTGCGACGTGATTATTGACCGTGCAGCGCTGGAGGCAATTCTGGAGGCGGGAAACCGTTCCAAGGCAGCCATTATCCGCGACTATGCGGAGTCTACGGTTGCTGTTGCCAACATCAAGATTGCAGTCCGCTGCTGTAAGACCGGAAAGTCACTGGAATTTATGAAGAGAGCCATGGCTCCCTGCAAGACTCTGAATGTAGAGCGTCTGGCCCATGTGGCTCTTGCCGGAATGGATTCCGTTATGGAATACTTAATCGGGGCAGGATACGCAGAGGCGGCAGATGCCATCAAAGAATCACCATCTGCATTTGAACGGTGGTGTGATAACAGGATTATCGAGACCATCAAACCGCAGAAGACGAATCCGTTTTCTGTAGGTCCGTTGGTTGCGTATGTAATCGCAAGACAGAATGAAATCAAAACGGTGAGAATCATTCTTACCTGTAAGCAGAACGGCTTATCAGATGATTCTATCCGGGAAAGGGTAAGGGAGATGTATGTATAAGATCGCAGTTATGGGCGCATACGACAGCATCTATGGATTCGCTTCGCTGGGCCTGGACATTCATCCCGTATCCGACATCCAGGAAGGAGAAGAGGAGTTAAGAAGACTGGCATCCGGTGATTATGCCGTGATCTATATTACGGAGGCACTGGCAGCACAGATTCCTCATGAGATAGCCAGATATCGGGAGCAGGTTCTTCCGGCCATTATCCAGATTCCGGGTGTGTCCGGCAATACGGGTGCTGGAATTACAGGCGTGAAGAAGTCGGTAGAACAGGCAGTCGGTTCGGACATACTGTTCGGAAATGATTAGAAAGCAGGTGAATTCTTTCAATGAGTAAAGGCACGATAAAGAAAGTAGCAGGACCTCTGGTTATTGCCGAGGGAATGCGCGATGCCAACATGTACGACGTAGTTCGTGTAAGTGAGCAGCGTCTGATTGGTGAGATCATCGAGATGCACGGTGATCAGGCATCTATTCAGGTATATGAGGAGACAGCAGGCCTTGGACCGGGTGAGCCGGTAGAGTCAACTGAGATGCCGCTGTCCGTAGAACTTGGACCGGGTCTGATTACCAGTATTTATGATGGTATTCAGCGTCCGCTGGACGATATCATGAAAGTGTGCGGAAACAACCTGAAACGTGGTGTGGAAGTTCCGTCCCTGAAACGTGATAAAAAATGGAACTTTGTTCCGACTGCAAAAGTGGGTGACGAGGTAGAAGCAGGAGACATCATCGGTACCGTTCAGGAGACCGAGGTTGTTGAGCAGAGAATTATGGTTCCTTACGGAATCGAGGGAACGATCAAAGAGATTAAAGCAGGAGAGTTTACCGTAGAAGAAGTGGTAGCAGTTGTTTCCACAAAAGATGGTGATAAAGATGTATTCCTGATGCAGAAATGGCCGGTTCGTAAAGGTCGTCCATACAAGAAAAAACTTCCGCCGACCATGCCGCTGGTAACTGGTCAGCGAGTTGTTGATATGTTCTTCCCGATTGCAAAGGGTGGTGTTGCAGCCGTACCGGGCCCCTTCGGTTCAGGTAAGACCGTTATCCAGCATCAGCTTGCAAAATGGGCAGAGGCAGATATCGTAGTTTACATCGGATGCGGTGAGCGTGGAAATGAGATGACCGACGTTCTGAACGAGTTCCCGGAGCTGAAGGATCCGAAGACCGGAAAATCTCTGATGGAGCGTACCGTTCTGATTGCCAATACATCCGATATGCCGGTTGCTGCACGTGAGGCATCTATTTATACCGGTATTACGATTGCGGAGTATTTCCGTGATATGGGTTATTCTGTAGCATTGATGGCAGACTCTACTTCCCGTTGGGCAGAGGCTCTTCGTGAGATGTCCGGACGTCTGGAGGAAATGCCTGGTGAGGAAGGTTACCCGGCATACTTAGGTTCCCGTCTGGCACAGTTCTATGAGAGAGCCGGACATGTTGTCAACCTTGGTAAAGACGGAAGAGAAGGTGCACTGTCTGTTATCGGAGCAGTATCTCCGCCAGGTGGTGATATTTCCGAGCCGGTATCCCAGGCAACCCTGCGTATCGTTAAGGTATTCTGGGGACTGGATTCTGCACTGGCTTACAAACGTCACTTCCCGGCAATCAACTGGCTGACCAGTTACTCCCTGTATCTGGACAATATCTCCGGCTGGTTCACCAAGAATGTGGCAGATGACTGGATGAGCGGACGTCAGGAAATGATGTCTCTGCTTCAGGATGAGGCACAGCTCAATGAGATCGTACAGATGGTAGGTATGGATGCATTGTCTGCTCCGGATCGTCTGAAGATGGAAGCAGCACGTTCTATTCGTGAGGACTTCCTGCATCAGAACTCTTTCCATGAAGTAGATACCTACACTTCTCTGAAGAAACAGCTGCTCATGATGAGACTGGTACTTGCTTACTATGATAAATCCGTAGAAGCATTGAAAAATGGTGCAGGCGTACAGGGACTGATTAAGATGCCGGTACGTGAGCAGATCGGACGTTATAAATATACACTGGAAGAAAATCTGGATACCGAATACCAGAAGATTCTGGATACTCTGGACGCCCAGATTGCAGATGTGTGCGGAAAGGAGGACTTCTAAATGCCTAAGGAATATAGAACAATACAGGAAGTAGCCGGACCGCTGATGCTGGTGCAGGGCGTAGAAGGAGTTACGTATGACGAGCTTGGAGAGATCGAGCTTGCAAACGGAGAAACCCGCCGTTGTAAGGTGCTTGAGGTAAATGGTACGGATGCTATGGTACAGCTTTTCGAGAGCTCTACCGGTATCAACCTTTCTAACAGTAAGGTACGTTTTCTTGGAAGAAGTATGGAGCTGGGTGCATCTGAAGATATGCTTGGCCGTGTCTTCGATGGTATGGGTCGTCCCATCGATGGTGGTCCTGAAATTCTTCCGGATAAGAGACTGGATATCAACGGTCTTCCGATGAACCCGGCAGCAAGAAGTTACCCGAACGAGTTCATTCAGACCGGTGTTTCTGCAATCGATGGACTGAACACTCTGGTTCGTGGACAGAAGCTTCCGATCTTCTCCGCTTCCGGTCTTCCGCATGCACAGCTTGCAGCACAGATTGCAAGACAGGCAAAGGTAAGAGGCAAGGATGAGAAGTTCGCAGTAGTATTCGCAGCTATGGGTATTACCTTCGAGGAGTCCAACTTCTTCGTAGAGAGTTTCCGCGAGACCGGAGCGCTGGACAGAACCGTTCTGTTCATTAACCTGGCAAATGACCCGGCAGTAGAGCGTATCGCAACTCCGCGTATGGCACTGACCGCAGCTGAGTACCTGGCATTTGAGAAAGACATGCACGTTCTGGTTATCCTGACGGATATTACCAACTACGCAGATGCACTTCGTGAGATTTCCGCAGCGCGTAAAGAGGTTCCGGGACGTCGTGGTTATCCGGGTTACATGTATACAGACCTGGCTCAGATGTATGAACGTGCAGGACGTCAGAAGGGCAAAGAAGGTTCCATTACCATGATTCCGATTCTGACCATGCCTGAGGATGATAAGACGCATCCGATCCCTGACCTGACCGGTTACATTACCGAGGGCCAGATCATCTTAAGCCGTGAGCTTTACAGAAAAGGAATTAACCCGCCGATCGATGTACTGCCATCCCTGTCCCGTCTGAAAGATAAAGGTATCGGTGAGGGCAAGACCCGTGCGGATCATTCGAATACACTGAACCAGTTGTTTGCTGCTTATGCGCGAGGTAAAGATGCAAAAGAGCTTATGACCATTCTTGGTGAGGCGGCTCTTTCTGATATCGACCTGATCTATGCAAAATTTGCAGATGAGTTTGAGAAAGAATACGTATCTCAGGGATTCCAGGCAGACAGAGATATCGAAGATACTCTGAATATCGGATGGAAATTACTCTCTATCCTGCCGAGAAGCGAGCTGAAACGTATCGATGACAAGTTCCTGGATCAGTACTACGGAAAGTAGGAGGTGACTGCACGTGGCATCTACACAGGTGAACCCGACCCGAATGGAGCTGACCCGCCAGAAGAAAAAACTGGTGACAGCGACCAAGGGGCACAAGCTTCTGAAAGACAAACGTGATGAACTGATGCGTCAGTTTCTGGATCTGGTACGGGAAAACATGGCACTCCGCCAGAAGGTGGAAGCAGGTATTCAGGCCGCCAATAAAAACTTCGTTATTGCCAAGGCAGGTATGTCGGAGGAGACTCTTCATACCGCACTGATGGCACCGAAGCAGGAGGTATATCTGGAGACATCCAGCAAAAACGTCATGAGTGTGGATATCCCGGTATTCGAGTATAAGACGAGAACCGCCGATGAGAATGATATCTATTCCTATGGCTTTGCATTTACTTCCGGAGATCTGGATGATGCAGTAAAATCCCTGGCAGATATTTTGCCGGATATGCTGAAATTGGCTGAGACCGAAAAGGCCTGCCAGCTGATGGCATCAGAGATTGAGAAAACCAGACGTCGTGTAAATGCGCTGGAGCATGTCATTATTCCCCAGGCGCAGGAGAATATCAAGTATATTACCATGAAGCTTGACGAGAATGAGAGATCGACTCAGATCCGTCTGATGAAGGTCAAAGACATGATGCTTGAAGAGGCACATCATTATAAAGAAAAAAAGACCGGCTATCCTGTTGAGATTGAGACAGAGTAGTTGAGAGAGAAGGCGTCTCCGGAAGGGGACGTCTTTTTGATTGACATTTTTCCTTTGCTATTTCATAATGCTCATAGAAAAATGTTGAATGGAGAAATTATAGAATGAACAGAAAACGTCTGATAAAAAATATGACAGATCAGGTAAAGGAAGCGCAGTTAAAGCTTGGTTATGCGCCGGAGACGGTGCGTCTTTATTATCCGGTAGCATCCTTAAATGAGATTCTGGGAACATCTGCTCAGAATGCTCAGAAAATGCTTGATCTGCTCAAGGGAGAGTTTGAAGAAAAAACAGATCTTGGAAAGCTGAAGTTCAGCAGCCATGCAGAGCGGATTGAGATCAGTATTCCACCGGAAGGTGCGAAGTGGGTACATGAGCATGTGGAGACACCAGCTTTCTTAAAAGAGCTCATTGAACTGTTTCAGACAAAGCATGCCTGCACATTGGGGGAGATCTGTGAGATCTTTAAGAAATATGATCCGGAGTATATCTGTGAGAAGATGCCTGCAGGATCTGATTTTGATTATGCCATTCATTTTCACAATGCAGAACATGACGAATATTACTATTGTATTCATATGGAAATGGGACATACGATTTATCATCGTTTTACGGAGGCGGATTATCTGGAACTTCTGTAAGTGAGAACAGTAACTGACAAAAATAAGAACATATGGCAAAAAAACGTCTTTTTTTTGCCATTGTGTGGATTGCAATTTCTACTTTGGTAAGATATAATAACCTAGACATAATACGAATAAGACAGGCTCATTCGGAGCAATATGAAAGATAGAAAACAGTTTAGTGTTCGAGGTGTAATCGTGGAACAGTATATTATAAAAGGTGGAAATGTTCTCAATGGTGAAGTCGAGATTGGCGGCGCAAAGAATGCGGCGCTTGCCATTCTTGCAGCTGCAAATATGACAGATGAAACCGTTCGGATTGAAAATCTTCCGGACGTTAGAGATATTAATGCCCTTTTGGAGGCAATGCAGGACATTGGTGCGCATGTGGAGCGTCTGGATCGTCATACCGTGACGGTCAATGGTTCCTGTGTAGAAAACTGTATAGTTGAAAATGAAAATATGAAAAAAATCCGTGCGTCTTATTACCTTCTTGGCGCACTTCTTGGAAAATACAAGAGAGCGGAGGTTCCCCTTCCGGGAGGCTGCAACATTGGAAGCCGTCCTATCGATCAGCATCTGAAAGGTTTTAAAGCCATGGGTGCGACGACCCGTATTGAACATGGATTTATTATTGCGGAAGCAGAAGAACTCCATGGAGCGCATATTTTCCTGGACATGGTCAGTGTAGGTGCGACCATCAATATTATGATGGCTGCTTCCATGGCAGAGGGAAATACCATCATTGAAAATGCGGCAAAAGAACCCCATGTGGTAGATGTAGCCAACTTCCTGAACAGCATGGGAGCCAGAATCAAAGGCGCAGGTACGGATGTCATCCGTATCACAGGTGTCAGCACGCTCCATAAGACCGAGTATTCCATTATTCCTGACCAGATCGAAGCAGGAACCTTTATGTTCGCTGCAGCTGTTACAGGCGGCAATGTGGTTCTTCAGAACGTGATTCCGAAGCATCTGGAAGCAACTACGGCAAAGCTTCTGGAGATGGGATGCCAGATCTGTGAATATGATGATGCAGTGCGGGTGATCGCTCCGCAGAAGCTTCAGGCAACGCATGTAAAGACCATGCCGTATCCGGGTTTTCCGACCGATATGCAGCCCCAGATCTCCGTATCCCTGGCTCTTGCAGGAGGAACCAGTATTGTAACAGAGAGTATTTTTGAAAACCGTTTCCGCTATGTGGATGAATTGTCCCGTATGGGTGCTTCTGTAAAAGTAGAAGGAAATGTGGCAGTCATCAGCGGCGTTGAGAAGTTTACCGGGGCAAGAGTCAATGCGCCGGATCTTCGTGCGGGCGCAGCTCTTGTCATTGCCGGATTGGCAGCAGAAGGCATTACGATAGTGGATGACATTTATTATATTGAGCGCGGCTATGAAAATCTGGATGCAAAGCTCCGGAAACTGGGTGCCCAGATTGAGAAAGTAGCCAGCGAAAAAGAAATTCAGAAATTTCGACTGAAAGTTGGCTGATGTACCAATAAATTATTTTTTGTAAAAGAGAGATAAAGATAAAAGATTCTGCAAAATCATAGAAATTAAAGATAATTCCTATAATTTTAAGAAACTGTTGCATTTCAGAAGAAAATAAAGCACAATTTTCCACATCAAAAAGAACTGCAGTACAGAGAGCAGAAACGATGAGGTTTCATCCGATATCCATGGGATACGGCTGAGACCTCTTTTTTTATTCTTCTGCACAATATACAGCAGGGATTGAGAGAGGAGGAAATACTATGAAAAGAGATTCTGAGGATGGATCGTTACCGGTGTGACTACTATAGATATCATACTGTAAAAAGAAGAACCGGGAAATAATCCCGGTTCTTCTAATATAAAAAATTATTGCACATGATGCTTTTCTGCATATCCGGTCAAAATCAGAGTCAGGGCTCCGTCGCCGGTGACGTTGCAGGCAGTTCCGAAGCTGTCCTGCAGGGCGAAGATGGTAAGCATCAGGGCAGTGCCGGTGTCATTAAAGAGCAGGATGCCGGTAATGAGTCCTAAGGATGCCATAACCGTTCCGCCAGGTACACCCGGAGCGCCAATGGCAAAGACACCAAGGAGCAGGCAGAAGAGTACCATGGTTCCCAGAGAAGGAATGGAGCCGTACAGAATCTGGGATACGGTCATAACGAAGAAGACTTCGGTCAGAACAGATCCGCACAGATGGATATTGGCAAACAGCGGGATACCGAAATTTACCATATCTTCACGGAGTACAGATGATTTTCTTGCACAGCGAAGGGCAACGGCCAGGGTAGCTGCAGAAGACATGGTTCCGACTGCTGTGATATAAGCAGGTCCGTAATGTTTTACTACTTCCATCGGATTTTTTCCGGAATAAATACCTGAAAGAGTATAGAGCAGAGTCATCCAGATAAAGTGTCCGATCATAACAATGATGATGACCTTCAGGAAGACAGGCAGCTGTTTCGTAATGGTTCCTTCATAAGAAAGACTGCAGAAGGTGCAGGCAATGAAAATTGGAAGGATTGGGATAATGACACGGCTTACGATTTCGAGAACAATGTTCTGAAACTCTTCCAGAAGTTCAGCAGTTCGTTCTGCCTTGGTCCAGGTAACTGCAAGGCCAACCAGAACAGAGAACACCAGTGCACTCATAACGCTCATAATCTGCGGAATTTCCAGAGCAAAAATAACTTCCGGAAGTTCTTTCAGTCCGTCTACAGAGGAGACAATAGAAAGATGCGGGATCAGGGTGTATCCGGCGACCATGCTGAACAGTGCGGCACCTACAGAAGATGTGTATGCCAGTACCAGTGCAACGGAAAGCATGCGGGAAGCACTCTTGCCAAGTCTGGTAATGGATGGTGCGATGAAACCGATTACGATCAGCGGTACGCAGAAAGTGATCACCTGACCAAGCAGATGCTTGACGGTAACAATAATGTTCATAAAAGATTCGTTGGAAATGAGCCCGACTGCGATTCCGATGATAACTCCGGCCAATAAGCGTACGGGCAGACTTTGAGCAATTTTTTTCATGAAATAGTTCTCCCTCGTTGTTTTTCTTTATAGTATAGTTGATTTATGATGAGAACACAATAAATATTACAAAATCGATAACCTATAAAATAGGAGATAAAAAAACAGACAATGAAAGAAACGTTCGTAGTTTCTTTTCACTGTCTGCTTTTTGAACTCTTTATGCCAGATATTTCTTCAGAGCATCAGCCTTATCGGTTTTCTCCCACGGAAGATCTACATCGGTACGTCCAAAATGTCCGTAAGCAGCGGTCTGCTTGTAAATCGGGCGACGCAGATCCAGCATTTTGATGATACCGGCCGGTCTGAAGTCAAAGTTTTCACGGAGAACCTCAACCAGTTTCTCATCGGAAAGTTTTCCGGTACCGAAGGTATCCACTCTTACAGAAGTCGGTCTTGCTACGCCGATTGCGTAGGAGAGCTGAATCTCACACTTGTCAGCCAGTCCTGCAGCAACAATATTCTTTGCTGCATAACGTGCTGCGTAAGCTGCGGAACGGTCAACCTTAGTACAGTCTTTTCCGGAGAATGCGCCGCCGCCGTGACGGGCGTATCCACCGTAAGTATCTACGATGATCTTACGTCCGGTCAGTCCGCTGTCTCCGTGGGGTCCGCCGATAACGAAACGTCCGGTCGGGTTAATGAAGAACTTGGTGTCTGCATCGACCATGTCTGCCGGAAGGATCGGATCGAAGACATATTTCTTAATATCAGCGTGAATCTGCTCCTGGGTAACTTCTTCACCGTGCTGGGTGGAAAGAACAACTGCTTCCAGACGAAGCGGTTTGCCGTTTTCATCGTACTCTACGGTAACCTGGGTCTTTCCATCCGGACGAAGGTACGGCAATGTACCGTCTTTACGAACGTCGGTCAGTCTCTTTGCCAGTTTGTGAGCAAGGGAGATCGCATAAGGCATAAGTTCCGGAGTCTCGTTGGATGCATAGCCAAACATCATACCCTGATCGCCTGCGCCGATTGCCTCCAGCTGGCTGTCATCCATGAGATGCTCTTTTGCTTCCAGTGCCTTGTCTACGCCCATGGCAATATCGGAGGACTGCTCATCAATGGCAGTGATAACGGCACAGTTATCAGCATCGAATCCGAATTTTCCTCTGGTATATCCGATCTCGCGAATGGTATCGCGAACGATTTTCTGGATATCTACGTATGCTTTGGTGGTGATTTCGCCCATTACCAGTACAAGACCGGTGGTAGTGCTGGTCTCGCAGGCAACACGGCTCATCGGATCCTGTTCCATCAGTGCGTCCAGGATGGCATCAGAAATCTGGTCACAGATTTTGTCTGGATGGCCTTCGGTTACGGATTCGGAAGTAAATAAAATCTTTTCTTTTTCCATGAAAATACTCCTTTAAAAAATGGTGCAGGAGAATTCTCCTGCTGTGGTTTACAGACAACAAAAAAGCCCGCACAAGCGGACCTGACAAAACATGTATCAAATCCTCTTATTGTTCGATCACTCGCTCAGGTAAGCACCTTCCTTTATAAAGGGGTTGCCGGGTTTCACAGATCCTATGTATCTCCACCGCTCTGAATAAGAGAAAACTACCGTATGGACTTTTCTTTCCATAACATACACTTGTATTATAAAAAAGTCAAGCTTTTTACAAAAAGTTTATAAAATAGAAGCACAGCATATGGTATAATTCAGAGAGATGAGATAGGAGGACAAAAACTTGAACATAAAGACAAAGCTGATTGTCACATTCGGAGTCGTGATAGCAGTTCCGTTGTTTTTGATCTCACTTGTTTTCTTCGGATTTATGAGTATGCAGCCGGCAGAAGTGGCCACACCCCAGACGAGAGAATTTCTGGGAGAGATGCTTGTGTCGGTCATTTTAATTATGGCAATGACCTGCAGTTTTCTGATGGCATGGATTTACCGCAGTATACTGACCCCGATTGAAACTCTGAAAAAAGCAACGAGAAATATTCGTGACGGCAATCTGGATTTTGAAGTGGAAATCGGAGATGATGATGAGATTGGTGAGCTGTGTGCGGATTTTGAGGAGATGAGAATCCGGCTGAAAGAATCCACAGAGGAAAAAGTGGTCTTTGACAGCCAGAATAAAGAGCTTATCAGTAATATTTCCCATGATCTGAAGACACCGATCACAGCGGTAAAAGGCTATGTGGAAGGTCTTTTGGATGGGGTGGCAGATACGCCGGAGAAGCAGGAAAAATATCTGAGAACCATTTATAACAAAGCCAACGATATGGACCGGCTCATTAATGAACTGACCTTTTATTCCAAGATTGACACAAATCGTATTCCGTATACGTTTAACAAGATTAATGTAAAGGAATATTTTGATGACTGCTTTGAAGATATCGGCATGGAGATGAGTCAGCAGCAGATTTCCTTAAGTTATGATAATAAGGTGGCACCGGATGTGATGGTCATTGCGGATGCGGAGCAGATTAAGCGTGTCATCAATAATATCGTAGGAAACTCCGTGAAATACATGGATAAACCGAACAAATCCATTGCTATTCGTGTGACGGATGTGGGAGACTTTGTGCAGGTGGAGATCGAGGATAATGGCCGGGGAATCGCGGCAAAGGATCTTCCATATATATTTGACCGGTTCTACCGAACAGATACGTCAAGAAATTCCTCAAAAGGAGGAAGCGGCATCGGTCTTTCCATTGTTCATAAGGTCATGGAAGACCATGGAGGGAAGGTCTGGGCAACCAGCAGAGAAGGAGAAGGAACGACTATGTATTTCGTTCTTAGAAAATATCAGGAGGTACCGGCTAATGAGTAAAATTTTGATTATTGAGGATGAGGAAGCTATCGCAGATCTGGAGAAGGACTATCTGGAGCTGAGCGGCTTTGAAGTAGAGATTGAGGGCCGGGGAGACAGCGGACTGACAAGAGCCCTGTCGGAAGAGTTTGATCTGATTATTCTGGATCTGATGCTCCCGGGTGTGGATGGATTTGAGATCTGCCGTAATATCCGGGAAGAAAAAAATATTCCGGTCATTATGGTGTCAGCCAAGAAAGATGATATTGACAAGATTCGGGGTCTGGGTCTGGGAGCAGATGATTATATGACCAAACCTTTCAGCCCCAGTGAGCTAGTAGCCCGTGTAAAGGCACATCTGGCAAGGTATGAACGGTTAGTAGGAAGCGGTATTCAGGAAAATGAGATTATTGAAATCCGCGGGATCAAGATTGATAAGACTGCACGGCGCGTCTGGGTGAATGGAGAAGAAAAACAGTTTACATCAAAAGAATTCGACCTTCTGGCATTTCTGGCACAGAATCCGAATCATGTATTTACGAAAGAAGAGCTGTTCAGTAAGATCTGGGATATGGAGTCTATTGGGGATATTGCAACCGTGACGGTGCATATCAAGAAGATTCGTGAGAAGATTGAGTTTAATACAGCGAAACCCCAGTATATTGAAACTATCTGGGGTGTAGGCTACCGGTTTAAAGTTTAGCACAACAAAAAGACCTGGATTTTCAAGGAAAATCCAGGTCTTTTGTCTTAAAATGCAAGTAAAAATGCAAGCATTTTATTTTTTAAATAATCTTTTGAAGAATCCCTTCTTCGGTTCCGGCTTCTCGATGCCACCGCGTGCACTCTTGATAGCGGTGATATAAATACCACTTACGACTACTTTTACTTCACGCTTTACCGGGAGAAGATCGTAGATGTTAGCGTCTGCAACAAGTGTCATGATCTTCGGTCCGACTTTGGCTTTTACGATAGGCATCTTGGATCTGCGTAAATACCAGGGTGTCTGGTCAATGACCATCTGGGGCAGACCAGATTTTTTAACGGGGAGCTTCTTCTTGTCAATGACCAGCATACTGACCGTCTGTGCCATAGCGTCCAGCTGTGCCTGATTCTCAATCTGGCGTTTCTCAAGTCTGCGACCAAAGAAATAAAGAGCAACCAGAGCGATAATCAATATGATAAGAATGACTAATAAAATTTTCCACATTCTGTCTTCTGTGCCTCCTGCAACAATTTCTCGTCTCATTGTAGCATTTTTCCTTATAAAAAGCAAGAAAGAAAGGCAATCTGCTTGACAAGCGAAAATGCCACAGCTACAATGAGCCTCATGAAATGATATTACGTCGAGGGAGTTTAATACATATGGAAAAGGAAGAAGGATTTTCCAGGACAGGAAGGCCTTTTGTAAAATACGTTTCCCAGAATATACTGGGAACCATCGGGGTGTCGGCCTACATCCTGGCGGACACGTTTTTTATTTCCCAGTCGGAAGGAGCAGACGGTATTACGGCGCTGAATCTGGTGCTGCCGGTGTACAGTCTCATATTTGCCATCGGATCCATGATTGGAGTAGGTTCTGCCACGCGATTTGCGTTGGGACGGGCCAGAGGGGACGAGAAGGCGGACCGCTATTTCTCCAATGCGGTGTTCTGGGCCATTTTGCTGGGCATCTGTTTTATGATTCCCGGAATGGGAATGCCGGATAAGGTGCTTTCCCTGCTGGGCGGAGACGCGCGGATTGTGGAGGTGGGAACGGAATATACCAGAATTTTTCTGTTTTATTCGCCGTTCTTTATGTTAAACTATATTTTCAATGCTTTTGTAAGAAATGACGGGGATCCGTCCCTGGCGATGGCGGCAACCATGTCCAGCAGTTTATTCAATATTGTAATGGACTATGTGCTGATCTTTCCCTGTGGACTGGGAATGTCCGGTGCGGCTCTGGCCACCGGCCTGTCACCGGTTGTGGGCATGACCATTTGTGGCCTTCATTTCTTCTCAAAGAAAAATACGGTAACCTTCCGCTGGAAGCGGCCAACCGTGTCTTATCTTGTGAAATCCTGCCAGCTGGGTGTGGCGGCTTTTATGGGAGAGATGTCTTCCGGTGTGACGACCATGGTATTTAACCTGCTGATTCTTGGCATAGCAGGAAATACGGGAATTGCAGCCTACGGCGTGGTAGCCAATATCGCCATTGTGGGAACTGCTATTTTCAATGGTATTTCCCAGGGAACACAGCCATTGTTCAGCGATACCTTCGGGAGAGGAGAGAAGAAGTCCGTGAACAGGCTGCTTCAGCTGGCAGTTGTGACGGCATTTGCATCGGCGATCATTTTAATGTTAGTGCTGAATCTGTTTGCAGAGCCCATTGTACAGGTCTTTAACCAGCAAGGGGACACTCAGCTGACAGCTTATGCAATCGAGGGTGTCCGGTTGTATTTTATCGGATTTCTGTGTTCCGGATTTAATATTGTAGGAACCGGATACTTAAGCGCGACGGAGAAGGCCGCATGGGCATTCGCCGCGTCAATATTAAGAGGTTTTGTAGCAATTACACTTTGTGCGTTGTTATTGTCGCATCTGTTTGGCATGGCCGGTGTATGGCTGGCATTCCCGGTATCAGAATTGCTGACTGCCATCGTGATGGGAATTGCAATTGTGCAGAGTCGTAAGGCATAGAAGAAAGGATAAACATATGAAAAGAAAATTAGCAATGATGACGGTATTGGCAGCAACTCTTACGTTAGGTGCCTGCGGAAAGACAACAACTGAGAGTACGGACAGCACTATCGAAAACACGGAAACAGACGCTTCGGGAGCAGATGTTGCCTATAAGGCACCGCTTTATGAAGATCTGACCAGCAAACTGGTAAATCTGGCAGAGTATAAGGGAGTGGAGGCTGAGAAAACCGTAGCAGAAGTGACGGACGAGGATGTGCAGGCCGAGATTGACAGCATTCAGAAAGAAAATGCAGAATTGGTGGATAAAACCGAACCGGCGGAAACCGGGGATGTGGTGAATATTGATTTTACCGGTTATATCAATGGAGAGACGTCCGACAATCTGAAAGGAGAAGGAACGGATGTAGAGATTGGTGCAGGCACCATGCTTCCGGATTTTGAAAATCAATTGGTTGGCGTGACCACGGGAGAGGATACCCAGATCAGCTTCACATTCCCAGAAAATTATAATCAGGAAGTTGCTGGAAAAGATGTACAGTTCGATATTCATGTGAACAGTGTACAGGCTTATGATCTGCCGGAACTGACAGATGAGTACGTACAGGAAAATACAGACTATGACAGCATTGAGGATATGCAGACTTCCATCCGTGAGGAGCTTGAGCAGGACGCACAGACCGATGCAGAGGATAACTGGCAGTACAGCCTGATCAAGCAGGTGCTCGATAACAGTGAATTTGAAATTGAGGATGCGGATGTAAAAGCTTATACAGATGAAATGCTTACAGAATATCAGACCTATGCAAATATGTATGGAATGGAAATGGAAGAATTTCTGCAGAGCCAGATGGGTGTTACCGAAGAGCAGCTTAGAGAGGCTTATCAGGAGACCGCTACTTTCCGTGTGAAAATGACCCTTGCGTTCCATGCGATAGCTGAGCAGGAAGGACTGACCGTCAGCGATGAGGAATATCAGGACAGACTTTCCACGCTGGCTTCCCAGTATGGTTACGATGATCCGTCCCAGATTGAGCAGGTCTATGATCCGGAACTGATCAAAGAGCAGATTATTCAGGAAAAGGCCATTGACCTCATTGCCGAAAATGGAAAAGAGATTTCCGAGTAAAATGCTGTTTTCGAGGCTTGTTAAAAAATCTGCAAAAATTATGAGAAATTCCTTGTTGATTTTAAAAAAATGTAGTAATATACGAAGTACAGGCACATTTGTGCCAGAATAGGAAAAGAAAGGAAGACAAAACAATGGCATTAGTTACAACCACTGAAATGTTTAAAAAAGCTTATCATGGCGGCTATGCAGTTGGTGCTTTCAACGTAAACAACATGGAGATCGTTCAGGGTATCACTGAGGCAGCTGGAGAGCTGAAGAGCCCGGTTATCCTGCAGGTATCCAAGGGCGCAAGAGCTTACGCTAACCACACCTACCTTGTAAAACTGGTAGAGGCAGCAGTTATTGAGAATCCGGATATTCCGATCGCTCTGCATCTGGATCATGGCGATAGCTTTGAGCTTTGCAAATCCTGTATCGATGGCGGATTCACTTCCGTTATGATCGATGCTTCTTCCAAATCTTTCGAGGACAACATCGCAGTAACCAAACAGGTTGTTGAGTATGCACATGCTCACGGCGTAGTTGTAGAGGCAGAGCTTGGTACTCTGGCTGGTATCGAGGATGAAGTTGTTGTTGAATCTGGTCATGAGAGCTACACTCGTCCGGAAGAGGTTGAGGAGTTCGTTGACAGAACTGGATGCGACTCTCTTGCAATCGCAATCGGAACCTCTCACGGTGCTTACAAATTCACTCCGGATCAGTGTACCAGAAATGCTGACGGAATCCTTGTTCCGCCACCACTGCGTTTCGACGTACTTGAGGAGTGCATGAAGAGACTTCCGGAGTTCCCGATCGTTCTTCATGGATCTTCTTCTGTACCGCAGGAGTTCGTAAAGATGGTTAACCAGTACGGCGGAAACATGCCGGATGCTGTAGGTATTCCGGAAGAGCAGCTGAGAAAAGCAGCTGAGCTCGCTGTCTGCAAGATCAACATCGATTCCGATATCCGTCTTGCTATGACTGGTAACATCAGAAAATACATGGCTGAGCATCCGGATCACTTCGACCCGAGACAGTATCTGAAACCGGCTCGTCAGGCTGTTAAAGATATGGTTGCTCACAAGATCGTTAACGTTCTTGGATCCAACGGAAAAGCTTAAGTTTTTTCGAACTGAATTTGAAACCCGCCCGGTGAAAACCGGACGGGTTTTTGTGTAGGAGGAAAAAATGAATGTGCGGGATTTAATGAAAGCACTCCACACTGCAGAACAGTTAAAGGATACCCTGCGTCATTGTGATACATCCGGTGGACGAAGAGAAAGCGTGGCGGAACACAGCTGGAGAGTGTCTCTAATGGCTTACTGGATCAGTGATGAATTTCCTGAAGCGGATATGAATAAAGTGATCAAGATGTGCCTCATTCATGATCTGGGTGAATGCTTTACCGGGGATATTCCCACTTTTGATAAAACGAAAGCAGATGAGCAACGGGAAGAACAGCTTCTTCAGGAATGGGTTGATCAGCTGCCTTCGCCTTTCAGGGAAGAGATGACAGCACTTTATCAGGAGATGGAAGCACGCGAGACAGTTGAGGCGAAGATTTATAAAGCGCTTGATAATTTGGAAGCGGTGATCCAGCATAATGAGTCCGATATATCTACCTGGGCTGACCATGAATATGAGCTGCAGCGTACCTATGGAAATGATAAGGTACAGTTTTCTGAGTATCTGAAGACACTGAGACAGGAAGTGCTGGAAGAGACGGAAGAGAAGATAACGAAATGCAGCCAGTGAAAGGAACGAAAAAACAAAAAGTCCGGGCAGAGAAGCTGTGAATTTTTCCATATCGCCAATTGAATCAAAACTATAAGCTTATTTCATTCAAAATACATTTTCCGATATATGCTTTGAGCATTGAACATATCCAGGGCCGTATATGCCCAGACGAACAGCTACAAATAATTCTGTTCACCTGGTACCAGAAAATATGTCCGATGCATCCAACCGGTGATAAGAAGTGTCAGGAATTCAGCCACCGGAATGGCAATCCAGGCTCCATTAATGCCAAAAATCCGCGGAAGGATCATCAGTGAGATGACGATGAATACCAGTGTTCTGCAGAAAGAAATAATGGCGGAAACCTTTCCGTTGGACAATGCAGTAAAAAATCCTGATGAGGTAATATTAATTCCACTGAATAAGAAGTTAATAGCAAACAGCCGGAAGCCAACAGAAGCCAGTTGCCAGGTGTGTTGTTCTGTGGTAAAAATGGTCACGATGGTCGGTGAGAAGAAAATGGCTGCCGTAACAATCGCAAAGGATGAAACAGCGACGAACAGGAAAGAAATTCGATAAATTTTCCGCAGCTTCTCCCGGTCTCCGGCACCATACTGGAAACCAATAACAGGACTGATTCCAATGGAGAATCCCAGATAAAAAGCATTGAATAAAAACTGTCCGTATAAAAGGATGGTAATGGCAGCAACACCATGCTCGCCTGCTAAAGACATCATAACGATGTTGAACAGGAAAGTAATCACGGCATTGGATAGCTGGGATACCATTTCGGAAGAGCCATTATAGCAGGCATCCAGGATTTCCTTTATGGAAAAGGTAAACTTGCAGAATCGAAGTCCCTTTCTGGAAAAGGCAAAAAAGAACAGTCCGAAAACAGCCGGAATGCACTGCCCGATACCGGTAGCCAGAGCAGCTCCTGCAATGCCCATCTGGCAGGGAACAATCAGCACATAGTCCAGGATCATATTCAGGATGCCAGCCCCCGTCATTAGAAGCAGTCCAAGTCCCGGACGTCCGGCGGTTACGAAAAAAGACTGAAAGACAGCTTGCAGCATACAGGCCGGTGCAAACAGCATGGAAGTACCGAGATACAGGCGGCAGTCTGCTAGCAGCACGTCACTGGCACCCAAAAATCTGGAAAAGGGTGTCAGAAAACATTCTGAGAGAATCAGAAGGATGACACTAAGAACCAGTGTCAGAATGACAAACTGGGTCAACGCTTCGCTGGCACGTTCTTCTTTTTTTTCCCCTAGATATTTACTGACAATGGCATTGCCGCCGGTGCCAAGCATGGTGGAAATAGCAATCGCCACATTGATTACCGGATACACAATATTCAGTGATGACAGGGCATTACTGCCCAGAAATCGTGAGACAAAGATGCCGTCCACGATGGTATATAATGACATGAACACCATCATAATGATGGATGGTGCCGCAAATTTCAAAAGCCCCGCAGGGGTAATATTCTGATTAATCGAATGATTCATCTGTTAAAATTCCTCTTTTAAATCGAAAACTAAATGATTGACAAAAGACAGTATATACTATAGGGTAACCATGTAGTCAAGAAGAATAATAACTATGGAGCGAAAATAGATGAAAACAAAAGAAATGGATATGCTGCATGGCGGCCTGGCTGGAAAATTAATTCTTTTTGCCATTCCACTGGCATTCAGCAGTATTTTACAGCAGTTATTTAACTCTGCGGATGTGGCAGTGGTGGGAAGATTTGCGGGATCTGCCGCATTGGCAGCGGTAGGAAGTTGTGTCGCACTGGTCGGTATTTTTGTTAATCTGATTGTAGGACTGGCGGTTGGACCCAATGCGGCGTTGGCCAATCTAATCGGGCAGGGGCAGAGAAACCGCATCAGCGGAATGGTACATACAATTCTGACCTTTGGTATGATTCTGGGCGTGGTTCTGATGGGACTTGGATTTCTTACCGCCAGAACCGTGTTGGAAGCATCCGGCACTCCAGAGAGCGTGATTAACGAAGCCCTGTTGTATATCCGGATTTACTTTATTGGTATTCCGTTTATGACCATTTATAATTTTGGTGCGGCGATTCTCAGAAGTTACGGAGACACCAAAAGACCGATGTACTATCTGGTATTGTCCGGAACCGTCAATGTCATTCTGAATCTGGTATTTGTCATCTGCTTTGGACTGGGAGTGGAGGGCGTTGCTATCTCCACGACCATTTCCAATATGCTTAGCACTGCTCTGGTATTGGTGCACCTTCATGGAAAAGAAGATGAGTTCAAGTTCCGGTTTCATAAGATGCATATCGAGTGGAAAGATCTGAAAAGGGTGCTGATGATCGGTATCCCGGCGGGCATTCAGGGAGCTATCTTTTCTGTCTCCAATGTCTTTATTCAGAGCGGAATCAACAGTTTTGGTGAGGACGCCATTGCAGGCTCTTCTCTGGCACTGAATTTTGAGTATTTTACTTACGACATTGCCAATGCCTTTGCACAGGCTGCGGTCACCTTTACCAGTCAGAACTTTGGTGCAGGAAATCTGAAGCGCTGTAAGAAGATTTTCTGGTTGTGTATGCTGTTTGGCATGGGATTTACGGAAATTTTAAGCATAGTCTTTATGATCTGGGATGACTTTTTTGTCAGCATCTATACTATCAGTGATGCGGTGGCAGTGTATGGTCTCATCCGTATGCACCATGTCTGTTCCCTGGAGGGCCTGACTGCCACCTACGAGGTGGAGAGCGCAGCATTACGAGGTATGGGAAAATCACTGGAGCCTTCCATTATCACCATTCTCGGAACGGTGGTATTTCGTATGATCTGGCTGGTAACGGTATTTAGGTGGATACCGACCTACGATATGCTCATGAATGTGTATATTTCGTCCTGGGTATTTACAGGAGGACTGATTTTCATCGTGTATGTACTGTATATGAGAAAACTGGAAAAACAATTTGCGGAGAAAGCCGCATAGAAAAAGAAGATGCCGTGCAGTCAGCAAAAACAGAGGAAAAGAGGAATACATCATGGATTTAATAAAAACAGCAAAAGAACTGGGATTTTCAGATGCAGCAATTATGGATACGAAAGATCTGGTATTCAAGCCGGAATACCGTGTCTTTTGCGAGGAGAATCGGTGCGGAAATTATGATCTGAATCCTGCATGTCCACCGGAGAGCGGAACGGTGGAAGAAATGAAGAAACATGCAATGAAGTATGAAAAAGCACTGGTGCTTCAGACCATGCAGGAGTATTCCATGGATTTTAAGAAAGCTAAAGTGGCACATAACAAACTGACAGAAGCGCTGGCAGAGAGGATGAAAGAAGACGGAAAGACAGATTTGCTGCTCATGACAGCAGGTCCCTATAAGCATAATTCCTGTATGTCGGCTTACTGTGTAGATGCGCAGATGATGGCAGATGCTGTGGGCATGACCTGCTGGGCGAATGACGACAAGGTCCGTTACTTCTCGCAGATTCTATTTCATGATTGATTCAAAACAGGTTTTATACATACAATATTCGTAACTATTCAGAACCCCATTCGCAAAATCGCTTCTTCGAAGCTTTCCTTTTGCTCATGTGGTTACTTCGCCATATAAAACTGCTTATCTGCCTGAATGCAAGCATTCGCAGAACGCAGTTTTGCATGGCTCTGAATAGTTACAAATATTCTTAATACAATCTTAATATCAAATCGAATATTCTTACACGATCTTTGATTTTTGGCATATATAATATATAATGGAAGAAAAAAGAAAGCGAGAATATATGATATATGTCGGAAAATCTACACAAAATACATCTGACATCTTTCCAGGTTATTATTTTAGGTTTTGCAGGCGTAATCCTGTCTGGTGCACTCCTTTTAATGTTGCCGTGGGCTTCGGTGAAAGGAGCAGTGACTCCTTTTCATGAAGCGCTCTTTACGGCAACCTCGGCAGTGTGTGTGACCGGGCTGGTAGTACAGGATACCGGAAGTTACTGGTCTTCCTTTGGACAGGCAGTCATTCTTATCCTGATACAGACAGGCGGATTTGGCGTGGTAACGGTTGCTGCTGCAGTGTCCATGATGTCAGGAAGAAAAATCTCACTGATGCAGCGCAGCACCATGCAGAATGCGATCTCAGCTCCCAAGGTAGGGGGCATTGTCCGTCTGACAAAATTCATTTTGAAAGGGACATTTCTTATAGAAGGAATGGGAGCACTTCTGCTGTTACCGGTTTTTTGCCATGATTTTGGCTGGAAAGGAATCTGGATGGCAGTCTTCCATTCGATATCAGCTTTCTGCAATGCCGGATTCGATATCCTGGGCAGGGAAGGACATTTGTATCCGTCAATTGTGGGATATGCTGACAATATTCTGGTCAATGGGGTCATTATAGGACTGATTATCATTGGTGGAATTGGGTTTCTCACCTGGGAGGATATTTGTGAATATAAATGGAAATTTAAAAATTACAGGATGCAGAGCAAGCTGATTCTTGCGACTACTGTATGTCTGATTATCTTCCCTGCATGCTTTTTCTTTTTTGCTGATTTTCAATATTTGCCAGTAAAAAGCCGCTTTCTGGCTTCTGTTTTTCAGTCTGTCACACCAAGAACAGCTGGATTCAATACAGTGGATATCACGATGATGACGGAGGCTTCCAAAGTGGTCATGATACTTCTGATGTTAATTGGAGGATCTCCCGGTTCTACCGCTGGCGGTATGAAAACGACTACATTTGCGGTACTTCTTCTGAATGCAGTGGCGACCTTTAAAAGCCAGGAACATGCAGGTGCATTTGGACGGAGAATTGATGATCAGGTAATTAAAAATGCGGCATCAATTGCCATGTTATATTTTATGATGTTTCTTGCAGGGGGCATTATGATAAGCACAGCAGAAGGACTGCCGATGCTGAGCAGCCTTTTTGAAGCGGCATCTGCCATGGGAACTGTCGGACTGACACTCGGAATCACACCTTCCCTGCACAAAATCTCCCTGTATGTTCTGATACTGCTGATGTATATGGGACGCGTGGGAGGACTGACATTGATATACGCGGTGTTCTCCGGAAAAAATAAAGCAAATGCAAGATTTCCGATGGAAAAAGTAATGATCGGATGACAACAGAGAAAAGAGGAATGATGGATCATGAAAAATGTATTACTGATCGGTCTTGGACGGTTTGGAAGCCATATTGCAAAGCAGTTACACTCATTAGGACATGAGATCATGGCGGTAGATGTGAATGAAGAAAGGGTAAATAAAATTCTTCCCTTTGTCACGAACGCACAGATTGGAGACAGTACAGATGCAGAATTTCTGGAATCTCTTGGAGTGGGAAATTATGATATTTGTTTTGTTACCATCGGAGACAGCTTTCAGAATTCTCTGGAAACGACGTCTCTGCTAAAAGAGCTGGGAGCCAAATTAGTGATTTCCCGGGCGGAACGGGATGTACAGGAAAAATTTCTCCTGCGAAACGGCGCTGACAAAGTCGTTTATCCGGAAAAGCAGGTGGCAAAATGGGCATCTATCCGTTATACAGATGACCATATTCTTGATTACATGGAAGTGGATTCGTCCCATGCAATTTTTGAGGTAGAGGTTCCGAAAGAATGGATAGGAAAAACAGTCGGAGAGCTTGATATCCGGAAAAAATACAGGATTAATATTATTGCAGTGAAAAACGGCAGAGAAATGAATATGACGATTACTCCGGACACACTGTTGGAAAATCATGTTTCGTTGCTGGTGCTTGGGGAATATAAAGCAATCCAGAAATGTTTTCACATCTGAGATCGGAAGAGATGAAAGATTTTGACCACAAATCGGTCTCATGATATACTTTTTTCAAAATAGGAAAAGGCGGCAGAAGTGATGGGTACAATAGTGGAAGAAAAGGATGAGCATATTCTTGTCTGTCTGTCATCATCACCGACGAATAAAAAAATCATATCTACAGCAGCAAAGATGGCGGGCGTATTTCATGCCCGCTTTACTGCTTTATATGTACAGACAGGGGCAGAAACCATATCAGCCGATAAGGAGAGACTGGAAGCTCATATCCGGTATGCGGAAGAATCCGGTGCGGAAATCGTGATGACCCACGGGGAGGATGTGGCATTACAAATTGCGGAGTACGCACATTTATCCGGGGTAACAAAAATTGTGATAGGGCAAAGCAGCGTAATAAAAAGTCATTTTTTCAGCAGACGTACTCTGACAGAGAAACTGATTGAACTTGTGCCGGATATCGATATCCATATCATTCCGGATACTGTTCAGGCAGAAAATTATCGAAAAAGGCATTATGAGATACACTGGAAACATCCATCCGCCAGAGATCTTTTGCTGACACTGCTTATTTTTACTGCCTGTACGGTGATTGGTCTTTTGTTCGAAAAACTTCATTTTACAGATACCAATGTGGTGACCATCTATATTCTTGGAGTGCTGCTTACTTCTGTTCTTACGGATGGATATTTCTGCAGTCTGGCAGGATCGTTTTTAAGTGTGTTTCTTTTCTGCTTTTTTCTGACAGAACCAAGGATGTCATTTCAAACTTATGCAGTGGGATATCCGGTTACCCTTGCCATTATGCTGCTTTCCTCCGTGATAGCCGGAACACTGGCTGCAAAATTGAAAACACATGCAAAGATTTCAGCGCAGCAGGCTTTTCGCACCCAGATTCTGTTTGATACCGACCGTCAGCTGCAGCAGGCAAAAAGCAAAGATGAAATGCTGGACATTACCTGCACACAGCTGACCAGGCTGATGGAGTGCAGCATTGTGACCTATGTGGCGGAGAATGGAATTTTGTCGGAAGGGACTCTTTTTTCTGAACAGGGAATCTTTTCTGAACAGGAACTGTTGAATGAAAAGGAACAGAACGTAGCTCGTTGGGTATATGAGAACGGAAAACGTGCCGGCGCAACGACGCATCATTTCAGTGAGGCCAGATGTCTGTATCTGGCAATTCGCATGGGAAATTATGTATATGGTGTGATTGGGATTTCCATGGGAAAAGAGGAACTGGATTCCTTTGCATACAGCATTGTACTTTCTGTCATCAATGAATGTGCCCTTGCCATGGAAAATATCAGAAATGCGGAGGAGAAAGAGAAGAACGCCATCATGGCAAAGAATGAGCAGCTGCGGGCAGATTTGCTGCGGGCCATTTCTCATGATCTTCGGACTCCGCTTTGCTCGATCTCCGGAAATGCAGATATGCTTCTTCATAATGGGAAAAGCCTGGATGATAGAATGAAACAGCAGATTTATTCGGATATTTATGATGATGCAGAGTGGCTGACTGCAGTGGTGGAAAATCTCCTGTCCATTACAAGAATTCATGATGGAAGGTTAAAATTTCAATTTACAGATCAGCTTCTGGATGAAGTTATTATGGAGGCACTAAAGCATATCAGCCGTAAGCATGATGAATACCAGATCATTCCAGAATGTGATGACCTGATTCTTGCCCGGATGGATGTGAAGCTGGTGATTCAGGTGCTGGTTAATCTGATAGATAATGCCATCAAATATACACCGCCAGGATCGACCATCTGGATTTGCGGATGCAGGGAAGATGGAAAGGCAAAGATCAGTGTTACGGATGATGGACCGGGAATTGATGATGAAATGAAGCCGCACATTTTTGAAATGTTCTATACTGGAAAGAATACCATAGCGGACAGCCATCGAAGTCTGGGGCTGGGACTTGCATTGTGCCGTACGATTGTGGAGGCCCATGGGGGAAAGCTTATGTTGACGGACCATATGCCCCATGGATGTAGATTTACGTTTACGTTACCGTTGAGTGAGGTGATATTAAATGAATAAAACATTAATCCTGGTTGTGGAAGATGACCGTCCTGTACGGAATCTGATTGTGACAACACTAAAAACACATGACTATAAATATCTTACTGCGGAAAATGGCACCACTGCAATTATGGAAGCATCCTCCCATCAGCCAGATATTATTCTGTTGGACCTGGGATTGCCGGACATGGAAGGCGTAGATGTGATCAAAAAAATCCGTACCTGGTCCAATGTGCCGATCATCGTGATCAGTGCCAGAAGCGAAGATGCGGATAAGATCGAAGCGTTGGACGCAGGTGCGGATGATTATATTACCAAGCCTTTTTCCGTAGAAGAATTGCTTGCAAGAATCCGTGTAACGATAAGGCGTCTTGCCATGCTTGGTATGGGAGAAATGCAGGATACGTCCGTTTTTGAAAATGGAGACCTGAAGATCGACTACACGGCAGGATGCACTTACCTGAAGGAAGAGGAACTGCATCTTACTCCAATTGAATATAAGTTATTATGTCTGCTGGCCAGAAATGTCGGGAAGGTATTGACACATACCTACATTACCCGGCAGATCTGGGGAAGCAGTTCGGAAAATGATATTGCATCCCTTCGCGTTTTTATGGCAACTCTGCGAAGAAAACTGGAACCGGATAAAAACGGAACTGCTTATATACAGACACATATCGGAATTGGGTATCGGATGCTTAAAGTTTGATTTCCGGATGCTCCTCGATCTCTTCTTTGATAAACATGAGCAGGAAGCTGACGAGGAGGAGCAGGCAGGACAGCCAGATCGTGCGCATGCCAAGACGCGGAAGCAGATGTCCGCCAATTCCGGCACCAAAAGCAAACAGTAAAATAACACCAAAATAGTGCATTGATTTTATCAGCACATCTTTGTTGCGGGTCTTAAAATAGGCACACAGGGATTCCATGCCGCTGCGGAGATTACCGATGCACATGGTGCTGGCAAAAGCATAGCTGTTCACTTTACGGAATGCCTGTACCTGCATGGCGCAGGAGAAGGATACCATGGAATTGGCAATCAGGTTCCAGGAGTCGGGGAGAAATCCGACAGCAAACAGGAGCAGGATTTCAATCGCTAATACTAACTGCCTCCAGTGGATGCGTTGTGCCTGCTGGTAGCATTGGTGAATGATTTCAGCAGCAGCAACACCCAATGCAAAAAAGGACAGAGGAATCAGATAGTGAATAGTAGAAGCAAGGTCTCCATTCGCAATATGCTGGCTTAAGAGAACGATGTTTCCGGTCTGGGCATTGGCAAATACATTTCCTCTGGCAAGATAGGTATAGGCATCCTGGAGGCCGCCTGATATGGACAGAAAAGCAGCCGTCAGGAAGGCCTCGGACATTTGTTTATGGGCTTTGTGATGCATAAAATTTAAATCTCCTTCATCAGATACTGGTCACGGCGCGCACCCACGGAGATCATCTGGATTTTGTGATTCAGAAGGCGTTCCAGTGTTTCGATATAGTTTCTGGCATTTTCCGGAAGTTCTTCATAAGTACGGCAGCCGGAAATATCCTCCTGCCATCCGGGTACCATTTCAATGACCGGGGTGCAGTTACCCATATCTTCCGTGGGGTCAAATTCTGTGATCCTCTGATCTCCTTTCTGATAAGCAACAATCAGCGGAATTTCCTTTAAAGAACTTAATACATCCAGTTTGGTCAGGGCAATCTGATCCGCGTTCTGGCAGTTCAGACCGTAACGACTGGCCACTGCATCAAAAGGTCCTACACGACGCGGACGTCCGGTAGCGGCTCCATATTCTCCACCGGCCTGACGAAGTTCTTCCAGCCAGGATTCGGACATGGCCTTTTCTGCGACAAAGGGTCCTGCACCTACACAGGTGGAGTAAGCTTTCAGGACACCAACAATGTGGTCCAGAGGGGTTCCCGGGATTCCGGCACCAATAGGTCCGTATGCAGCAATGGTGGAAGAACTGGAGGTATATGGGAAAATACCATAGTCAATGTCACGCATAGCGCCGAGCTGTGCTTCCAGAACGACTTTTTTGCCCTCTAAGAGCGCCTGGCTGAGATAACTTCCGGTATCGCAGATATAGGGTGCAAAGAGTTCCGCCTGTTTCTCACACCAGGAAAGCAGTGCCGGGTAGGACATGGGCTCCTGATGATAGCAGCCTGCCAGCTCCAGATTTTTTGCATCCAGCATCGTCTTCAGACGGGAACGTACAGGCTCCTCATCCAGATGGAGAAGATCTCCCAGACGGAGTGTTTTCTTTCTGTATTTATCACTGTAGGCATAGGCGATTCCGCGGCGGGTAGAACCGAAGGCGGAACCGGTCTTGGCAAGACGATCTTCTTCCAGTTCATCTTGAATCCGATGCCATGGCATGGAAATGGTAGCCAGGCGGGACAGCTTTAGATGTTCCGGTGTGACCGTGATTCCTTTTTCGCGGATCTGCTGGATTTCCCCGGCAAGATGTTCAAGATCGATGACCATGCCGCCGCCTAAGATACATACGACATTGGAGTGAAGGATACCGGAGGGAAGAAGGTTCAGTACGAACTTACCCTGGTCGGTAACAACGGTGTGTCCGGCGTTGTTACCGCCCTGATACCGTGCAACTACATCAGCCTGCTCTGCGAGCAGATCAATGACACGACCTTTTCCTTCATCTCCCCAGTTAATACCTGTAACTGCTGTTAACATATTAATGATCCCCTTTCGGTTGTTGTTTTTTGAAACGAATTCCATTATACTGAGAGAATAGAAATATGTAAAAACTATTATTGATATGATAATCATCAGAAAATGATATGGCAGGAGAAAAAACATGAATGTCAACATGGACTACTACCGAATTTTCTATTACGTTGCAAAGTATGGAAATTTTACGAAGGCGGCAAGAACATTAGGGAACAGTCAGCCTAATGTGACGAGGGCCATGAACTGCCTGGAACAACAGCTACAGTGCAGCCTTTTTATCCGCACCAACAGAGGTGTTCAACTGACACCGGAGGGAGAGCGGCTATATGTCCGTGTTTCTGCCGCGATGACACAGCTCTTTGCGGCTGAGGAAGAATTAGGAGACAGTGGGGGACTTTCTCGAGGAAGTATTTCCATAGGAGCAACCGAGACTGCCTTAAATATTTTCCTGCTTGAGAAATTGAAAAGCTTCCATATGAAATATCCGGGAATCCGCCTGAAACTGTATAACCATTCCACACCCCAGGCTGTTGAGGCAGTAAAGAGCGGAAAGATTGAGTTTGCGGTGGTGACCACGCCAGTAGAGATGAAACCTCCGCTGAAAAAGATAGTTCTGCAATCGTTTCGGGAAATTCTGGTAGGGGGGAAGACCTTTACCGCCTTGGGCAGCCAGGTGCTTTCTCTGGCAGAGGTGAAGAACTATCCCATGATCTGCCTTGGACGGGAAACGATGACCTATCAGTTCTACAGCCAGTTTTTTCTGAAACATTGTCTGGAGCTGACACCGGATACGGAGGTGGCGACAACAGATCAGATTCTGCCTCTTGTGAAAAATGAACTGGGACTTGCCTTTTTGCCGGAGAAGATAGCAGAAGAAGCTATCGCACGTCATGAAATTGTGCAGATTGCGCTACAGGACCCTGTTCCGGAACGGCAAATCTGTATGGTATATGATGTGGAACATTCTCTGAATGCACCGACAAGGCAGCTTAAAAATCTGATTTTGGGAGGCAGCGCAGAACCGGAGAAATCTGTTGACATACGTGTATACAAAAAGTAAAATTAATAAATAAAATCGGACAATATATATAAGGAGATAGAATTATGAGAATTGGTATTTTAGGATATGGAAACCTCGGAAGAGGTGTTGAGTGTGCCATCAAGCAGAACCCGGACATGGAGCTGGTGGCCGTATTTACAAGACGTGCACCGGAGACGGTATCTGTACTGACAGAGACTGCGTCCGTTTGTTCCGTGGCAGATGTGGAACAGTGGAAAGACAAGATTGATGTAATGATTCTCTGCGGCGGAAGTGCGACAGATCTTCCGGTACAGACCCCGAAATATGCAGAATTTTTCAATGTTGTAGACAGTTTTGACACCCATGCAAGAATTCCGGAGCATTTCGATGATGTAGATGAAGCGGCAAAGAAGAGCGGTCACGTGGGCATCATTTCCGTGGGCTGGGATCCGGGTATGTTCTCTCTGAATCGTATGTATGCCAATGCGATTCTTCCGGAAGGTCATGACTATACTTTCTGGGGAAAAGGTGTCAGCCAGGGACATTCAGATGCCATCCGTCGGGTAGAGGGTGTCAAAGATGGCAAGCAGTACACCATTCCAGTGGAGTCTGCACTGGAATCAGTAAGAAATGGTGAGAATCCGGAGCTGACTGCAAGACAGAAACATACCAGAGAGTGTTTCGTTGTACTGGAAGAAGGCGCTGATGCTGCAAAGGTAGAAGCAACCATTAAAAATATGCCGAACTACTTCTCTGATTATGATACGACCGTTCATTTTATCAGCGAAGAAGAGTTAAAGAGAGATCACAGCGGAATCCCCCACGGTGGATTTGTGATCCGCTCCGGAAAGACCGGTTGGAACCTGGAAAATAACCATGTAATCGAATACAGCCTGAAATTGGATTCCAATCCGGAGTTCACTTCCAGTGTGATCGTAGCTTATGCAAGAGCTGCTTATCGTCTCTATAAAGAGGGACAGACCGGCTGCAAGACCGTATTTGATATTGCACCGGCATATTTAAGTGCAAAAGATGGTGCAGAATTAAGAAAAACGCTTCTGTAAGGAAGAAAATCATATCCTGCGACAGAAGGAGAATCATAAGGAGGTACGCATATGGCAATTGCAGAAATGTTGGACGAACTGAAACAGAAAGCGCTTCATGATCCGAAACTGAAGGAAGCACTGCTGGCAACCCGAAAAGAAGACCAGCCCTTTGCGGCATTCTGCAGAAAATGCCGGGAGCTGGGCTATGAGATTTATGAGATGGATCTCATCACGGCCGGAGAAGAAGCCTATGCGGCCATGCGCCGGAGTACCAACGGCGGAGGGGAGAACTCCCCGATGCTGGAGGGCGAGGATGATTTCTACGAACTGTTCTTTGCAGGGCTGGAGGCATAAGAAACCTACAGAAATGGATTACGCTGATGGCGGAGAAGATTATGTCATTGGCATGCTTTTTTGGCTATAATAAACCAGGTTGCAGCATGTACTGATTCAGATTTCAATAGCTGATCAGTACAGCGCACATCCTGATATCCGATTTCTTTTAATACTTGTAAGATCCACTCAGGCTCATATAGATGTTCCTGAATTTTCTCTGTATGAATCAACTTATCCCCTTCAAATAAATCTGCCTGCAAGGTTACAAACTGATCCTTTGGATGATAGATCTGAAACTGCAGACGCTTTCCATCAAGTTCTCCCATATCAACTGGCTCACAGTCAGCTTCCTCGCCAGGACGCAAAAAATCAAATAAGAAAACGCCGCCTGGATTCAGATAGGAATATACATTCTTCATCACCTTTTTCACATCCTCCGGCTCCAGAATATGATTAATCGCATCACAGGTACTGGTTACCAGATCAAAGTTCATTTCAGGCTTCCAGTCGATCATATTTCCCTGCTGAAAAAGGATATGAGGATAATTCTGCTTTGCCATGGCAATCATCCCATGAGACAAATCCATTCCCATAGTTTCAATTCCATGCTCAGCTATCATATTGCAAAGGATGCCGGTGCCACATCCCAGGTCAAGCATATGGTTGATATGTAATCCTTGCTCATCGATCCAACGAAGCAAAAGCTGAGCAAAGGATTCTGGATAATAATTCCAACCAAATGCATCATATATTTTGCTAAAAATATCACTGTACATAAACAATTCCTCATTTCTCTCTAATATATAAAAAGATTGATTTCATTGTATATTTCCTGTATTCCGCTGTCAACGAAACTTCCACTCATTCTTAATGGATATGCCTGGGCAACAAGTTTTGCGCAATCTTCTTCTTTATGCTAGAATAAAAGCGGTTCTAACATGAGAGAGGATTACAACAAATGAACATTTTAAATATTGAGCATGTCAGCAAATTATATGGTGACAAATGGATCTTCGACGACATTTCCTGTGGAATTCAGGAAGGGGAGAAGATCGGTATTATCGGAATTAATGGAACAGGTAAGACGACGCTTCTTCGGATCATTGCGGGAACGGAGGAGCCGGATCAGGGTCAGGTGGTGCGCCAGAATGGTGCGAAGCTTGCCTATCTGACCCAGTTGCATGAATTCCCGGAGGAGGAGACGGTACTTTCCTATGTGGTATCCGGTTCTGCAGCGGTAAAGGGCAGCTGGGGTGGAACTGATGCCGGGGATGCGGACATCATGGAGCATGAGGCAAGAAGTATGCTGAATACCCTTGGTATTCTGGAGCATGACGCTAAAATGGGTACTTTGTCAGGAGGGCAGAAGAAGCGTGCGGCACTGGCGAGAACATTGCTTTTGCCGTCGGATATTCTGATTCTGGACGAGCCTACCAACCATCTGGATGAGGATATGATCCGGTGGCTGGAGCAGTATCTGAGAAGATATCGCGGAACGGTGATTACCGTTACCCATGACCGTTATTTTCTGGATCAGGTGACAAACCGGATTCTGGAGATCAGCCGTGGTAAGATTTACAGCTATGATGCGAACTATTCGAAATTTCTGGAATTAAAGGCGCAGCGGGAAGAGATGGAGCTGGCGACGGAACGGAAGCGGCAGAGCATCCTCCGGATGGAACTGGAATGGGCAGCCAGGGGATGCCGGGCAAGGACCACCAAGCAGAGAGCACGTCTGGACCGCCTGGAAGCTTTGAAAGCCGGAAAAGCGCCGGTATTTGACAAGGCCCTGGAACTGGATTCTGTGGAGACCAGAATGGGCAAGAAGACCATTGAACTTCATCATGTTTCCAAGAGTTATGAAGGCAGAAAGATTGTAGAAGATTTCGATTATATTTTTTTGAAAAATCAGACCGTGGCGTTTGTGGGCTCCAATGGATGCGGAAAATCTACCCTGCTCAAAATGATTGCCGGACAGATTCCGCCGGATGAGGGCAGCGTGGAATTTGGTGAAACCATTCAAATGGGATATTTCGCACAGGAAATTCCGCAGATGGATGAAAATCAGCGGGTGATCGATTACGTAAAGGACATTGCAGAATATATTCCCACCCGGGACGGGCGAATTACGGCCTCCCAGATGCTGGAACGGTTTCTGTTTACGCCGGACATGCAGTATGCACCCATTGGAAAGCTTTCCGGAGGAGAGAAACGGCGGCTCTATCTCTTGGGTGTGCTGCAGCAGGGACCCAATGTACTGGTTATGGATGAGGTGACCAACGAGCTTGACATCCCGACACTGACCATACTGGAGGATTATCTGAATTCCTTTATTGGTATTGTGATTCTGGTATCCCATGACCGCTATTTTCTTGATAATGTGGCAGACCGTATTTTCGCGTTTGATGGAAATGGACATTTTCGCCAGTATGAGGGCGGTTATACGGAGTATCTGGATGCGAAGAACCGGGAAAACGGAAGTACAGCTGAGGAAAAATCCTTTGGTGCCAGAGCAGCTTCCGGTGCAGAGACTGCCAGTGGAAAGAAAAAAGCCACCTGGGATAAGGGTGAGAAGAAGTTAAAGTTTTCTTATAAGGAACAGAAGGAATTCGAGACCATTGATGATGACATCGCGGCACTGGAACAGAAGATCGAGGAACTGGATGCAGAGATGGCAGTCCATGCCAGTCAGTACAGCCGTCTGGCAGAGCTGACGGAAGAAAAGGAAAAAGTACAGGCAGAGCTGGACGAGAAGATGGAGCGTTGGATGTATTTGACGGAACTGAATGAGAAAATTGAAGCGCAGAAATGAGCTTGCAGTGCGCTGGATGAAAGCGTATAATTTTCTTCAAAAATATATGTTGGGAGGAACTAGAAGATGAGAATGTTTGTATTCAGCATGCGTACGTTTGATGAACTTCCATGTTTTGAAAAATACTGCCCCCAATACGGGATCGAGTATGATTATACGACGGAGACACCTTGCATGGATAATCTGGATCTGGCGAAAGGTTATGATGTGGTCAATGTCATCACGACGGTGTTCGATCAGCCAATGCTCAAAAAACTCCATGATATGGATGTGAAATGTATTGCCACCAGAACGATCGGTTACGATCATATTGATGTGGACTATGCAAAAAGTCTTGGAATGGGGGTCATCCATATCAGTTATTCTCCCAACAGTGTAGCTGACTATGCGATTATGATGATGCTCATGGGACTACGCAGAATGCCCCATATTATGGAACGGGCCAACATACAGGATTATACTCTGAAGGGAAAGATTGGACGGGAACTTCCGGACTGCACCGTCGGTGTAATTGGTACGGGAAGAATTGGCCGCACCGTGATCCGGCATTTATCCGGATTTGGCTGTAAGATGCTTGCCTATGATCTCTATGAAAATGAGGAAGTGAAACAGTATGCCGAGTATACGGATCTTGATACTCTTCTGAAAAATTCCGATGTGATTACGCTTCATGCTCCGGCGACCGATGACAACTATCATATGATTGATGCAGCTGCTATCGAAAAAATGAAGCAGGATGTAGTAATCATCAACTGTGCCCGTGGAGCGCTGATGGATACGGATGCACTGATTGACGGCATCGAGAGCGGGAAAGTCGGCTTTGCAGGCCTTGATGTAGTGGAACATGAGAGCGGTCTTTATTATTTTAACCGGATGGGAGAACCGCTTCACAATCCGAGGCTGGCAATTTTAAGATCCTATTCCAATGTGCTGGTAAGCCCGCATACAGCATTCTATACGGAGGAAGCAGTTGCCAATATGGCGGAAAACTCCATCATCGGAGCAATGAAATATATGAATGGTGAGGATACACCGTATCTGGTATAAAGAAAGTACAGTTTGCAGCCGGGATTTTTAATGAGATTCCGGCTGTTAATTTGCATAATGACAAATAATATTCAGATAATATAAAAATAATTAAAATATTTACAAATAACTATTGACAAAGAGAGAAAGTTATTGTAATATAAAATCACAAACAAGAAAGAGATACAAAATCTCAGAAAGACGAGGTACAGTCCAATGGGACGGTAATCACAAAAGTCTAAAAAAATAATCTTGGAAGGAGATTATAAAGGTGAAACTTCAGATTGATAGGTGAGGAGCCATTCGAAAAATAAAAATTCGAATGGCTCTTTCCTTTTGCGAAGAAATAAAAGTAGGGGTGGCTTTTTTTCGGGTTTGTCGGTATAATAAATACGATCAGAGAAACGTGTAGGAACGGGCTTGGGGAGGATCGACACATGTACGGATATGACAGCAGGGTAAGAGTATCAGAAGTAGACGAGAATCGGAAAATGACGCTTAATGCGGTCTTGAATTATTTTCAGGACTGCAGTAGTTTTCATTCAGAAGATCTGGGAGTGGGAGCCGTATTTCTGGAGAATAGAAACCGGATGTGGGTATTAAGTTCCTGGAAGATAGTGATTCGGCGTTATCCGGAGATGACAGAGCATATTCGTGTGGAAACCTGGCCCTATGAATTTTCAAAGATAACCGGAAGAAGGAATTTCCGAATGCTGGACGGACAGGGAGAAGTTGTGGCCTGGGCGGACACGCTGTGGGTTTACATGGATACTGTACGGATGCGTCCCTGCAAACTGGAAAAGGATGTGGTAGACGCTTACACCATGGAACCAAAGCTTGATATGGAGTATGAGGATGACCATATTCAGATTCCGGAGGAACTGGAGAAGAAAGAATCCTTCCCTATTCATAGTTACCATCTGGATGTGAATCACCATGTAAATAACGGACAGTATGTACAGATGGCGGCGGAGTATCTGCCGGAAGATTTTGAGATTCACCAGATGCGGGCGGAATATAAGAAGTCTGCTGTGCTCGGAGATGTGATTTATCCGGGTGTGAAGGTGAGTCCGGACGGAGTGACAGTGGTTCTGGGGGATCAGAACGAAAAGCCTTATGCGGTAATAGAATTTCGATAGGAGAAAGAGATGCAGTTAGGAAAGACAGAGCCCTTGACAATTGTAAAAAAGGTAGATTTTGGCGTATATCTGGCAGCGCCGGAGGCACCGGAAGAGAGAGTATTGCTTCCTGCCAAACAGGTGCCGGAAGGAGCACAGACCGGAGATGAACTGGAAGTATTCTTGTATAAGGATTCCAAGGACCGCCTGATTGCCACCACCGCAGAGCCGAAGATCCACCTGGGGGAAGCAGCAAGATTACAGGTAAAAGAAGTGACAAAGATCGGAGCATTTCTGGACTGGGGACTGGAGAAGGATCTGTTCCTTCCCTTCAAGCAGCAGACCAGAAAAGTAAAGGCGGGAGATGAAGTGCTGGTAGGTCTTTATACAGACAAGAGCAGCCGTCTGTGCGCCACCATGAACGTATATGAATATCTTTCTAAAGAGAGTCCTTATAAGAAGGATGACCGGGTAAAAGGAACTATTTATGAAATCAGCGAGAATTTCGGTGCCTTTGTGGCTGTGGATGATCTGTATTCCGGATTGATTCCGAAACGGGAATTTTTCGGACAGGCGAAGATCGGCGACGTAGTGGAGACCCGTGTCACCAGAGTCAAAGAGGACGGCAAACTGGATTTGAGTCTCCGCGAGAAGACTTATCTTCAGATTGAAAAAGATGCGGAACAGGTCATGAAAGTCATCGATGAATTTGCCGGTGTGCTGCCGTTCACGGATAAGGCTACACCAGAGGTTATCAGCCGTGAGATGTCCATGAGCAAGAACGCTTTTAAGCGTGCAGTAGGACACCTTTTAAAAGAAGAAAAAATCGAGATTTCCGAGAAATGCATTCGTAAAAAAACTGCTTGCAATCCTGAGAAGTCTTGAGTATAATGAGAAGCGAAGAAGAAGAAAGGAGATTAAGAGCATGAAAGTACAGAATATCAAAGACGTAAACAAATTCTTTGACGTAGTAGACAGCTGTAAAGGTAGAGTAGAGTTAGTAACAGGAGAAGGAGACAGACTGAACCTGAAATCCAAATTGTGTCAGTATGTATCCCTTGCAAATATTTTCTCCAATGGTGAGATTCCGGAACTGGAAATTATCGCATATGAGAAAGAGGACATTGACAAACTGTTATCCTTCATGATCAACGGTTAATTTAAAAAGAATGAAACGGGCGCAACGATCCGGGAACGGGTTGCTGCGCCTTTTTGTATATGAAAAACTCTTGCGAGAGATTTTATTGAATGAGGGACAGAGAATATGAATTTTGTACATCTGCATGTACACACGGAGTACAGTCTGCTGGACGGGTCCAATAAGATAAAAGAGTATGTGGCGCGGGTGAAAGAGCTGGGGATGAACAGTGCTGCCATCACGGACCATGGTGTTATGTACGGTGTGATCGATTTTTACCGGGAGGCGCGGGCACAGGGAATCAAGCCAATCCTTGGCTGCGAGGTCTATGTGGCGCCGGGATCCCGTTTTGATAAAGAAGCAGGCAGCGGAGACGACCGTTATCATCATCTGGTGCTGCTGGCGGAAAATAATAAAGGTTATCAGAATCTGATGAAGATTGTTTCCATCGGATTTACGGAAGGCTTCTATTATAAACCTCGTGTGGATAAGGAGATTCTTCGAAAATATCATGAAGGAATTATTGCGACCAGTGCCTGTCTGGCCGGAGAGGTGCAGAGAAATGTGCTCCGGGGCATGTATGAGGAAGCCTGCAAGTCTGCCGGGGAGTATGAGGAGATTTTCGGAAAGGGAAATTTCTTCCTGGAGCTGCAGGATCATGGACTGCCAGAGCAGAAGCAGGTGAATCAGGCATTGCTCCGTATGAGCAGAGAGTTGCACATAGAATTGGTGGCTACTAATGATATTCATTATACCTATGCAGAAGATGTGAAGCCTCACGATATCCTGCTCTGCCTGCAGACAGGAAAACGTTTGTCGGACGAAGACAGGATGCGTTATGAGGGCGGACAGTATTTTGTAAAATCTCCGGAGGAAATGGCACAGTTATTTCCTTACGCATTACAGGCGCTGGAAAACACTCAGAAAATTGCAGACCGCTGCAATGTAGAGATTGAATTTGGCGTGACTAAGCTGCCGAAATATGATGTGCCGGATGGCTATACATCCTGGGAGTATTTGAATAAGCTCTGCTGGGACGGATTTGCAAAACGTTACCCGGAGGATGATGGTCATCTAAGAGACCAGTTGACTTATGAACTATCTATCATCCAGAAGATGGGGTATGTGGACTATTTCCTGATCGTATGGGATTTTATCAAATATTCCAGAGATCATGGGATTGCCGTAGGACCGGGGCGAGGTTCCGCAGCCGGAAGCCTGGTTTCTTATACGTTAGGAATCACTAATATTGATCCGGCCAGATACCAATTGCTGTTTGAACGTTTTTTGAACCCGGAACGTGTTTCCATGCCAGATATTGACGTTGACTTCTGCTATGAGAGGCGGCAGGAAGTCATTGATTATGTGGTTCGTAAATACGGCAAAGACCGGGTGGCACAGATTGTCACTTTCGGTACGCTGGCGGCCCGCGGTGTGTTAAGAGACGTGGGAAGAGTCATGGATCTTCCCTATGCATTTGTGGACTCCATTGCTAAGATGGTGCCGCAGGAGCTGAATATTACCCTCGATAAAGCGCTTCAGATGAACCCGGAATTCCGGAATCTCTATGAGAGCAATGAGCAGGTAAAAGAACTGGTGGACATGTCTAAACGACTGGAAGGTCTGCCGCGTCACACTTCCATGCATGCTGCGGGCGTTGTCATCAGCCAGAAAGCAGTAGATGAATATGTGCCGCTTTCCAGAGGGTCAGATGGCTCTGTCACCACGCAGTTCACTATGACTACGTTGGAAGAGCTGGGTCTTCTGAAAATGGATTTCCTCGGTTTGCGTACACTGACGGTTATTCAGAATGCAGTTCGGTTTGCAGAACAGAGCAGTGGAAAGCAGATCAACATCGACGAGATTGATTATAATGATAAAGCAGTGCTGGATTCTCTGGGAACGGGAAAGACGGATGGTGTGTTCCAGTTAGAAAGTACGGGTATGAAGAACTTCATGAAAGAACTGAAGCCTCAGAGTCTGGAAGATATTATCGCAGGTATTTCCCTGTATCGTCCGGGTCCTATGGACTTTATTCCTCAGTATATCCGAGGGAAAAATAATCCGGACAGTATTACCTATGACTGTCCGGAGCTGGAATCTATTCTGGAACCGACCTATGGCTGTATCGTGTACCAGGAGCAGGTTATGCAGATCGTGCAGAAGCTGGCGGGCTATACCTTGGGTCGTGCAGACCTGGTACGTCGTGCCATGTCTAAGAAGAAAGCAGCTGTCATGCAGCAGGAACGCCAGAATTTTGTATATGGAAATGAAGCAGAGCATGTACCAGGGTGTATTTCTAATGGTATTTCTGAACAGGTGGCAAATAAAATCTATGATGATATGATTGATTTTGCCAAATATGCATTCAATAAATCTCATGCGGCCGCTTACGCGGTAGTGGCCTATCAGACAGCCTGGCTGAAATATTATTATCCGGTAGAGTTTATGGCGGCTTTAATGACATCCGTCATTGATAATTCTTCTAAAGTATCGGAATATATTCTTACCTGCCGGCAGATGGGAATTCAGATTCTGCCGCCAGACATTAATGAAAGTGTCAGTGCATTTTCCGTATCAAACGGTGCTATCCGTTATGGACTTAATGCCATTAAAAGTGTAGGAAAACCTGTGATTGAAGAGATCATTCAGGAACGGAAAGAAAGAGGTAATTTTGAAGATCTGGCGGATTTCATCAACCGGATGTCTGGTCATGAGGTTAATAAGCGTGCAGTAGAAAACTTTATCAAGGCAGGTGCCTTTGACTGTTTTCCGGCCAACCGGCGTCAGATGATGATGATCTACGGACAGATTATGGATGATGCCGCACAGAAAAAGAAGAAAGACTTCGCAGGTCAGATCAGTCTTTTTGATTTTGCAGCGGAAGAGGATAAGGCTGCTTTTAAGATTAAGATTCCACAGGTGTCTGAATATGGAAAAGAAGATCTGCTGGCTTTTGAAAAAGAAGTATTGGGATTCTATATCAGCGGGCACCCGCTGGAGGAGTATGAAGAACAGTGGAAGCGAGGGATTTCCCATGTGACCGCAGATTTCCTGCCGCCGGAAGAAGGCGAGGAACAGCGCATCCGGGATGGAGAGCGGGCTATTGTGGGTGGTATGATTACATCCAAGACCATGAAGGCAACGAAAAATAATAAAATGATGGCCTTTATCACCGTGGAAGATCTGGTAGGCAGTGTGGAAGTGATTGTATTTCCGAGGGATTATGAGAAAAATGCGAGCATGCTCAATGTGGACAGCAAAGTGTTTGTGAGCGGGCGTATTTCTGCAGAGGAAGACAGGGCGAGCAAACTGATTCTGGAGAAAATCGTGCCCTTTGATATTCCGAAAAAGGAGCTTTGGATTCAGTTTTCCGATATGGAAGAGTACAGTAGAAGAGAGCAGGAGCTGTACCGGGCACTTATGGACAGCGAGGGTGAAGACGAAGTCATCATCTACGTCAGAAAAGAGAAGAAAAAGAAAATTCTTCCGGCCAGCCGGAATGTCCATGTGAGCGATCTACTGCTGGAAAAACTGAGCCTGGATTTTGGAGAGAAAAACGTAAAAGCAGTCCAGAAGCGTATTGAAAATATGGAAAAAATGAATTAGAATGTGGAAGAGACTTGTTTTGGATAACTGTTTGCGGAGGAAGCGACCATGGCAAAAGAGATAAAGACAATTGGTGTTTTGACAAGCGGCGGAGACGCGCCGGGAATGAATGCAGCTATTCGGGCGGTGGTAAGAAAAGCCTGTGCTGCAGGAAAGAACGTGAAAGGAATCCGGAGAGGCTATCAGGGACTTCTGGAGGAAGATATCATCGATATGTCCAGACATTCGGTCAGTGATATTGTGGACAAGGGAGGTACCATCCTGTTCACTGCCCGCTGTGCGGAATTCCGTACGGAGGAAGGGCAGAAGAAAGGCGCCGAGATTTGCAGAAAACACGGTATTGACGGTCTGGTTGTTATTGGCGGAGATGGTTCTTATGCAGGAGCGCAGAAGCTTGCAGCGTTGGGAATTAATACAGTGGGCGTGCCGGGAACCATTGACCTTGACATTGCCTGTACCGAGTATACCATCGGATTTGATACCGCAGTAAATACAGCTATGCAGGCAATTGATAAAGTACGTGATACGTCGACGTCACATGAGCGCTGCAGTATTATCGAGGTTATGGGACGTAATGCTGGTTATATTGCACTCTGGTGCGGTATTGCCAATGGAGCAGAGGATATTCTGATTCCGGAGCGCTATGATTATGATGAGCAGAAGATCATCAACAATATTATCAGCAATCGTAAAAAAGGAAAGAAACATCATATTATCATCAATGCAGAGGGGATTGGACATTCCACATCCATGGCAAGAAGGATTGAGGCAGCTACCGGCGTAGAGACCAGAGCCACCATTCTTGGTTATATGCAGCGAGGAGGAAGTCCAACCTGTCGTGACCGTGTTTATGCAACTATGATGGGTTCCATGGCCGTGGATTTGCTCTGTGCAGGAAAGACCAACCGAGTGGTAGGATATCAGCACGGAGAGTTTCGTGATTTTGACATCGATGATGCACTGGGTATGAGAAAAGATATTTCTAATTATATGATCGAAGTTGCAGGAGATATGGCGAAATAATGATTACAAGCACATCCAATCCGCAAGTGAAGAACCTGCAGCAGTTGAAGAAAAAAGCATCTGCCAGAAATGAGCAGGATGCCTTTCTGGTAGAAGGCATTAAGATGTTCCAGGAAGCTCCCGGGGAACGGATTCAGAAACTCTATGTGTCCAAAAGCCTTTATGACGAGAAAGGGGCGGCATTTTTCGGGAACAGCGAACTGGAAGTACTGGATGACAGGGTGTATGCATCAGTCAGTGATACAAAAACGCCTCAGGGAGTGCTGTGTGTCATGAAACAGTATCATTACAGCCTGGATGATTTGGCTGGAAAGAAGCATCCGTTTCTCATGATTCTGGAAAATCTGCAGGATCCGGGGAATTTGGGCACCATTCTTCGTACGGCAGAGGGTGCTGGTGTGGATGGCGTGATTTTGAGCCGCACCTCTGTGGATATTTATAATCCAAAGACGATTCGTGCTACCATGGGCTCTATATACCGGATGCCGTTCCTCTATGTGGATCAGCTGGAAGAAATTCTGCCGGAACTTAAGAGGCGTGGAATTCGAACTTATGCGGCACATCTGCAGGGAAAAAACTGTTACGACGAAGAAAATTATAAAGAGGGAACTGCATTCCTTATCGGCAATGAGGGCAATGGACTCACGGAGGGCTTAAGCAACTGTGCCGATGTATGGATTCGTATTCCCATGCATGGAAAACTGGAATCGTTAAATGCGGCAGTGGCCGCTTCGGTTCTGATGTATGAGGTCTGCCGACAGCGTCGGTAGATCTCTTTTTTTTCCTGAAATTGCGTTAAATGTTCTGAAAGTTGACAAAATTATTATTTTCTGTTAAACTCTTTGCAATATATGTAACAATTCTGTAATATATTTTCTCCCGTTATCATAATATATAGGGGAGAAAACAAATGACGGGAGGAATTTCGTATGTTGAAAAGAGGGATGATCATTATTGGTATGACTGCCATGTGGCTGGGACTGACTGGATTTGCAAGTCTGGGAAATGAAGGGGAGAATACCTGGAATGCAGTTCTGGAAGATCTGACACCGGAACAGATGGATGAAGTTCTGGCGGGCAGTGAGTGGACAGGACGAGTGATGGCAAAGGTGGATGAGTCGGTCAGCGTGAGAGAAGAGGCCAATACAGATTCTGCGGTTGTGGGGAAAATGTTCCGTGGAGATGCAGGTGAGATTCTGGAGCAGACAGACGGCTGGACCGAGATTCAGTCCGGAGATGTGACTGGATGGGTCAATGATGAATATCTGGCATTTGGTTTGGAAGCGGCAAAGCGTGCGGAAGAAGATGTACCGAAGATTGCAACGGTAACGACGGATGCTCTGAAGGTGCGGGATGAACCGAGCACCGAGGCATCGGTTATTGACCTGATCGGCAGAGGCGAGAAGATCGAAGTTGGGGATGAACAGGATGGATGGCTGGAAATCCTTTATGCCGATGGGGAAAAAGACTACATTTCTGCGGAGTATGTGGAAGTGACTTGCGAGTATGGGGAGGCTAAGACCATCGCGGAGATAGAGGCAGAGGAAGCTGCCAGAAAAGCAGAAGAGGAGAAAGCCAAGAGAACAAAGAATCTGGGAGCTGTTGCAGCAAGTGGCGATGAGGTGACGCTTCTGGCGGCACTTATTCAGGCCGAGAGCGGCAATCAGCCTTATGAGGGACAGCTGGCAGTGGGTGCGGTGGTTATGAACCGTGTGAGAAGTGGCAGTTATCCGAATAGTATTCAGGGTGTTGTCTCTCAGCCGGGACAGTTCGGGCCGGCGGCAACCGGACAGGTGGCATCTATTATGGCAAATGGTCCCAAGTCCAGTTGTATGCAGGCCGCACAGGCGGCTATCAACGGAGAGACCGTCATTGGGAATCTGACTCATTTCAAACGTGCCGGCAGCACGGATGGAATCGTCATTGGGGCTCACGTATTCTACTAAAAAATCGAAGTGACAGGCCATGAAGACCTGTCACTTCTTTCCGTCAGTTGAAAGACAGCATAAAAATTTTTTTGAAAAATTTAAAAAAGTAGTTGACAGGTGCGGCGATTTATAGTATGATACCACTTGTCGCGAGCGAGACAACAACTTCGTAAACAACCCGAAAGGGTTTTTACATACAACAATAAGGCCTGTAAGGGCTTTCACATATAACAGCAAACCCGAAAGGGTTTTACATATATGCGGGTGTAGTTCAATGGTAGAACACTAGCCTTCCAAGCTAGATACGTGGGTTCGATTCCCATCACCCGCTTTACCCGAAAGGGTTTACATATAGATATGCACGAGTGGCTCAGTGGTGGAGTATCGCCTTGCCAAGGCGAGGGTCGCGGGTTCGAATCCCGTCTCGTGCTCTTCTCTAAGATCAGGAATCATTGTTAATTCAATGGTTCCTATTTTTTGCGTTCAGAGGAAAGTGTACACGAATGTATACCGACAAAAGAGCAAAATAAAAAGACCTTGCGGTCTTGAATTTTTCGAGGGAGTGGGGACTCTTTCGAGTCCCCTAAAGTGTTATGAATGAAATACTGATGTGTTCCTGTTACGAGTATTATCATAACAGGGAATTGTGACCAAAATGTGGTCACAAAATAAAGGATTTCTAAAAAGACGAAAGAAATGCGAAACATAAAGAGAAGAAAGTTGCAATCTGCGGGGGATATGTTACAATGAGGCAATGAAAAAGATTTTGCTTGTGGCAGTAAATGCCAAATACATTCATTCCAATCTGGCTGTCTATAGCCTGCGTGCAGCGGCCAGAGCATATGGTGATCAAATTGAGATCGCGGAGTATACAATCAATCAGCAGCCGGATCAGGTGCTGGGGGACATTTATCGAAGGCAGCCGGATGTGGTTGCTTTTTCGTGTTATATCTGGAATGGTGAGATGATAGGAGAACTGCTGCAGGAGCTTCCGAAGGTGCTCCCGCAGGCAGAACTGTGGGTTGGAGGTCCGGAAGTATCCTATGATGCACCAGAATTTCTGAAGCGTTACCCGAAGGTCCGCGGTGTCATGCGGGCAGAAGGAGAAAGAAGTTTTTCGAAGCTGGCGTCTTATTATATAGAAGAAAGTGGTACGCTGGAGCAGATTTCCGGTATTACTTACCGAGAAGCATCAGGAGTTCTGCGGGAAAATCCGTGGGCGGAGCCTGTTAATATGGATGAGATTCCCTTTGCTTATGAAGATCTGAAGGATTTTAATCATAAGATTATATATTACGAGTCCAGCAGAGGATGTCCATTCCGATGCAGTTACTGCCTTTCCTCTATAGATAAAAGAGTCCGGTTCCGAAGTCTTCCCCTTGTGGAGAAGGAACTGCAGATATTCCTGGATGCACAAGTCCCGCAGGTGAAATTTGTAGATCGTACTTTTAACTGCAATCCGAAACGGACCGTAGAATTGCTTCAGTGGATTTTGGAGCATGACAATGGAATCACTAATTTTCATTTTGAAATTGCCGCAGACATTACAACGGAAGAAGAGCTTGCCATCATGGAGAAGATGCGTCCGGGGCTTATTCAGCTGGAGATTGGTGTTCAGTCTACCAATCCGAAGACTGTGGAAGCCATTCATCGAACCATGGATCTTAAGAAACTTGAAAAAGTAGTCAGCCGGGTGAAGAGCTTTGGAAATATTCATCAGCATCTGGATCTGATTGCGGGTCTTCCGTATGAAGATGTGAACAGCTTTCAGAAATCTTTTGATGACGTTTATGCCATGAGGCCGGATCAGCTGCAGCTTGGATTTTTGAAGGTGCTGAAAGGCTCCGGTATGCGGGAGGATGCCCCGGGATACGGAATTAACTGGCATGAGAGAGCACCCTATGAAGTGTTGACTACAGACTGGCTTTCCTATGGAGATGTATTGCTTCTAAAGGGCGTGGAAGATATGGTGGAAGTTTACTATAACAGCCGTCAGTTTGACCGGACTATTTCGAAGATTATGGAACGGTATACATCACCCTTCTTGTTTTTCAAGGAACTGGCAGACTTTTATGATCGGGAAGGCCTGGCAGGTATCGGTCACGCAAGAATTGCCCGGTATGAAATCCTGCGCCGCTTCTTGTCAGAAGAAAAAGGCTGGGAATTGAAAGAATATGAGCAGTGCATGGTGCTGGATCTCTATGCGAGGGAAAATCTCAAAAGCCGTCCGGCATTTGCACCGGATTTAAGTCCGTACAAAGAGCAGTTGAAAATCATGACAAGAGAATATGGCAGACAGGTGCATGTGGAAGTGCTGGAGCGGGAGAGGAGACCGGTTTATGTGATGTTTGATTACCGGACGAGGGATCCGCTGACCGGAGACGCTGTCATGCAGATATTGGAGGAGCCGGAATGATCAGTCAGTATATTGCATTGGATACGGAGACAACCGGACTGAATCCGGTGAAAGACCGGGTGCTGGAAATCGGTGCAGCCAGAGTCTACGATGGAAAAGTATGGGAAACCTTTACTACGCTGATTGATACAGGAGTGGAGATCCCTGAACGGATAGTGGAACTGACAGGAATTACGGATGAAATGCAGAACACAGGAAAGAAACCGCAGCAGGCATTTTCAGAATTTCTGGAATTCTGTGGCGATCTGCCCATTCTGGGACATCATATTTCCTTTGATTTCGGATTTTTGAAGCAGGGTGCGTTGAATCTGGGATTCACCTTTGAAAAAGAGGGACTGGATACGCTGGTGCTGGCAAGGCAGTTTCTGCCGGATCTGCCGTCCAGAAAACTACCGGATCTCTGTGCACATTATGGAATTGATCCGGGGCATTCCCATCGGGCTCTTGACGATGCACTGGCCACCCATGAACTGTTGTGGAAACTCTGGGCAGAATTCGGGGAGCAGAAGCCGGAAGCTTTTGTAACAAGAAAGCTGCAGTATAGTGTAAAAAAACAGAGTCCTATGACAGATTCACAAAAAGGATACTTGAATGATTTACTGAAATATCATAGAATAGATACAAATATTCGCATGGAAACTATGACAAAAAGCGAAGCTTCCCGCATGATTGATAAGATTATTTTACAATATGGGAAGATTCCGGGACGCAGAAAAATGCAGGAGGATCGAAAGCATGTATAATGATAAAAAAAGAAGAATCGTAGCGGGCGTGATTGTGGCAATTCTGGTGATTGCCATGGTATTGCCGTTATTGAGCTACGCACTGTAATCGGGAGAAGAGGAGAGTATGATGAAAAAGTTGTGGAGAAGCGCAACAGTTCTGACTTGTCTGCTGGTGTTGGCGCTTGGCATGACCGTCTGTGCGGCGGAAGCGACGATTCTCAAAGGGATTACCATTGAGGGTGTAGATGTGTCCGGAATGACGAAAGACCAGGCAATAAGCGCATTGGAAGCCTATGAGACAAAACTGGGTGAGGAGATTTTGAAGCTGAAGATCGGGAACAATGAGCTGGATGCCCCCTTGTCATCCTTTGGTGTAACCTATTCCAATGAAGACGCAGTGACAAGTGCGTTAAGAGTCGGCCGTACCGGCAATATCGTAAAACGTTATAAAGACCAGAAGGACCTGCAGCACAGTGGTATGAATTATACCTTGAGCCGTCAGGCTAACAAAGAAATGGTTAAGGTGTATGTGGAAGAGACCTGCACTCAGTATGACCAGCCGGCGAAGAATGCTTCTCTGAGCCGTGAAAACGGCGCATTTACTTTTGTACCGGGAGAACAGGGTGTAGAGCTGAATACAGACAGTTCCATTCAGGCTATTGTGAATTATCTGGAAAATGACTGGACAGATGGGGAAAATTCTCTGGAGCTTCCGGTACAGGTAACGGAACCGGAGGGAAGTGCCGAGGATCTGGCTTATGTAAAGGATTTGCTTGGATCCTTCACCACCAGTTTTTCTACTTCCGGTGCGGATCGTTCCAAGAATGTAAATAGTGGTGCAAAACATGTGAATGGAACGGTACTATATCCGGGCGAGACATTTTCTATGTATGAGACGGTAGCGCCATTTACCGCAGAAAATGGGTATGCCATGGCGGGATCCTATCTGAATGGTGAAGTGGTCGACAGTATGGGAGGCGGTATCTGCCAGGTATCTACGACCCTTTACAATGCAGTTCTGCGGGCAGAGCTGGAAGTGGTGGAGCGTTCTCCTCATTCCATGACCGTTCATTATGTAGAACTGTCTGAGGATGCGGCTATTGCCGGAACCTATAAGGATTTTAAATTCAAGAACTCTACGGATTACCCGATTTATATAGAAGGATATACTACTTCTGATAAGAAGATTACATTTAATATCTACGGAAAAGAAACCAGAGACAGCAACCGGAGCATTTCCTTCGAGAGTGTTCTGGTAAATGAAGTAAAGCCGAACACCATCTTAAGAGATGATGCCGGACAGGGACTTGGTTATAAGAACGTATCTGCCGGAAAGACCGGATATGTGGCAGAGCTTTACAAGATCGTAAAGGTCAATGGTGTGCAGACAGACCGGATTAAGATCAATAAGAGTACTTACAAGGGCAGTGACCGTGTTGTTACCTATGGTACGGCAGGAGATCCGACGTTGTCGGAGAATCTGCGGGCGGCCATCGCAGCGCAGGACGAGGCACTGGCGGACGCGAATGTAGCAGCGGCTAATGCAGCTGCTGCAGCTGCGGCACCGGCACAATAACGGAGGCGAAAGAACCCATGGAGATAGGAAAGATACCGGAAAGTATATTAAAAAGAGCAGTTTTCCGTCAGATTCATACCAAGAGAGATGAAGTGCTGGTAGGAGCCGGAGTGGGCGAGGACTGTGCAGTCATGCAGCTGGCGCCGGATGAAGTGTTTGTGCTCTCTACAGACCCGATTACGGGAACGGAGAAAGATATGGGAACGTTGGCCCTGCAGATTACGGCTAATGACCTGGCAAGCGCGGGAGCGGAACCGGTAGGAGTTCTTCTGACTGTTTTACTGCCGCCTTCTGCGGATGAGCCTCTGATTCGGAGGCTGATGCAGGAAGTGGAATGCGCCTGTGAGAAACTGCATATACAGGTAATGGGTGGACACACGGAGGTGACGGCAGTAGTCAATCAACCGGTCATCTCTGTGACCGGAGTGGGTAAGGCAAAGAAAGACCGTCTGATCACCACCGGCGGAGCCCATGTGGGGGATGATGTGATCGTGACCAAGTGGATTGGAATCGAGGGAACCTCCATCATTGCAAAAGAAAAAGAAGAAGAACTAAAACAACATTTCACCGGAAGCTTTGTGGATCAGGCGAAAGCCTTTGATCAGTATCTTTCGGTGGTTCCAGAGGCCATGGTGGCTGTGGCTCATGGAGTCACGGCCATGCACGACGTAACGGAAGGCGGTATCTACGGAGCGCTCTGGGAACTGGCAGAGGCATCCGGCGTGGGACTGGAGATTGATCTGAAAGCAATCCCCATCCGTCAGGAAACCGTAGAGGTCTGTGAGCAGTTTCATCTGAACCCGTACCAGTTGATTTCCAGCGGTTCCATGCTGATGGCGGCACCCGACGGACTGGGCCTGGTGCAGGCACTGAAGAAAGCCGGAATTCCGGCGTCGATTGTAGGACGCTGCGTGGAAGGAAAAGCAAAGAAGATAGTGAACGGGGAAGACACTGCTTATCTGGAAAGACCGAAGACAGACGAATTATATAAGATATATGAGTAGGGGAATAGAGAAATGAGAGAAAAGATTTTAACATACATCGAGCGGAACAGTCGTGTGGATCTGAAAGATCTTGCTATTATGCTGGGAACGGACGAAGCAGCAGTGGCAAATGAGATCGCTGATATGGAAAAAGAAGGCGTGATCTGTGGCTATCATACACTGATTGACTGGGATAAGACCAGCTCCGAGAAAGTAACCGCGCTGATTGAGGTAAAGGTAACTCCGCAGAGAGGTCTGGGATTTGACAAGATTGCAGAGAGAATCTACAACTATCCGGAAGTAGACTGTGTCTATCTGATTTCCGGAGGATTTGACTTTATGGTCATGATCGAGGGCAAAACCATGCGCGGCGTGGCACAGTTCGTATCCGAGAAGCTGTCCACACAGGAGTCCGTATTGAGCACTGCAACGCATTTCATTCTGAAGAAATATAAAGATCATGGCTCTGTGATGGTAAATCCGTCAAAAGATGAAAGGATGTTGGTGACCCCATGAGAAACCCACTGTCTGAAACCATTGTAAATATTAAACCATCCGGAATCCGTAAGTTCTTTGATCTGGTAAGTGAGATGAATGATAAGGATGTGATCTCCCTTGGTGTAGGTGAGCCGGACTTTGACACACCCTGGCATGTAAGGGATGAGGGAATCTATTCCTTGGAAAAAGGGCGGACCTTCTATACGTCCAATTCCGGACTGAAAGAATTGCGGGAAGAGATCTGCAACTATCTGGACCGCCGCTACCAGGTATCCTACGACTGGCATCATGAGACGATTGTCACCGTTGGTGGCAGTGAGGGTATTGACATTGCCATGCGTGCCATGCTGGATCCGGGGGATGAAGTGCTGATCCCGCAGCCGAGCTATGTATCCTATGAACCATGTGCGATTCTGGCAGGCGGAAAGCCGGTGATTATCGAGCTGAAGGCAGAAAATGAATTCCGGCTGACACCGGAGGAACTGCTGGAGCACATTACGGATAAGACGAAGATTTTAGTGCTTCCGTATCCGAACAATCCTACCGGAGCCATTATGGAGCGGGCGGATTTGGAAAAAATTGCAGAGATCGTCATGGAGAAAGATATCTTTGTCCTGTCCGATGAGATTTACAGCGAGTTAAGTTACAAGGGCGACCACGTAACCATCGCTTCCATTCCGGGCATGAAAGAGCGTACGATCCTGATCAACGGATTTTCCAAGGCTTATGCTATGACCGGATGGCGTCTGGGCTATGCCTGTGGACCGAGAGAGATTATTGAACAGATGACAAAGATTCATCAGTTTGCGATTATGTGCGCACCGACGACCAGCCAGTATGCGGCCGTAGAAGCTATGAGAAACGGAGATACAGATGTGGCTACCATGAGGGAGGCTTATGATCAGCGCCGTCGTTATCTGGTTAATGCATTTAAAGAGATGGGACTGGAATGCTTTGAGCCTTACGGCGCATTCTATATTTTCCCGTGTATTAAAGAATTTGGCATGACGTCGGAAGAATTTGCGGAGCGTTTCTTAAAAGAAGAAAAAGTAGCCGTTGTGCCGGGTACCGCATTTGGCGACAGCGGAGAAGGATTCTTGCGTATTTCTTATGCATATTCTCTGCAAAATCTGAAGGCTGCACTGGCAAGACTGGAGCGCTTTGTTGAGAAACTTCGTGCGGAGCAGAAGGGGCAGGCGTAAGAGATGCTGAATATTGTACTTTACGAACCGGAGATTCCGGCCAATACCGGAAATATTGGCAGAACCTGCGTGGCAACCGGGACAAGGCTTCACCTGATTGAACCGCTTGGGTTCAAATTAAGCGAAAAACATCTGCGTCGTGCCGGTATGGATTACTGGAAAGACCTGGATGTGACTACGTATATGGATTATGAGGATTTTCTGAACCGAAATCCGGGGGCGAAGATCTATATGGCGACTACAAAAGGCCCCAATGTCTATACAGAGGCTCATTTTGAGCCGGACTGTTACATTATGTTCGGAAAAGAAAGTGCGGGAATCCCGGAAGAAATTCTTCATGAGAATAAGGAGAATTCCATCCGTATTCCCATGAATCCAAGTATTCGTTCGCTGAATCTATCTAATTCCGTAGCGATTGTGCTTTATGAAGCGCTGCGGCAGCAGAATTTTGCAAACATGCAGATGACAGGAACACTTACGAAATACGACTGGGATTAAGAGACACCGGAGAGGAAGAGGCGACTTGGCAGGAAATAGACCAAAGAGATTCATGAAGAAAATGCTTTGTCTCACGCTGGCATTTTGCCTTGGCTTTTCTTCTTGCACCGCACTGGCGGCCAGCAAGGATACGCAGGACAAGATTGACAAGGTCAAGCAGGAGAAAAGCGAAGCAGAAGAAGAGAAGAAAAAGACGGAGCAGGAACAGAATAAACTGAATAACGCCAAGTCCGAGATGGAAAATTATCTGAAGGAGCTGGATAATCAGTCGAAAAGCCTGAATGAGCAGGTGGCAGAACTGGATCAGCAGATTACAGATAAGGAGAGCCAGGTCAGTTCCATGGAGGGGCGGATCGAAGAGGCGCAGGCGGATCTGGACAAGCAGTACGAGGATATGAAAACCCGTATCCAGTACATGTATGAAAATGACCAGACGGCGGTGCAGAACATTATCACTGCGGCTCTTACGGGTGGACTCACCGGACTTCTGAATCAGGTGGAATATACGGTCAGCGTCAATCAGTACGACCGGAATATGCTGGAGAATTATAAAGTGTCCAAAGCGGATCTGGATGACCAGTATGCAAAATTGCAGGATGAGCAGGATGCGCTGGAACTTTTGAAGACAGAGACTGAGAAGAAGAAACAGCAGGTGGCAGACCAGCAGGCAGCTACAGGTTCCAAACTGAGTGAATATGAGAAACTCCTTGCCCAGAAAGAGGGCGAGATCACGGACATGGCAGAGTTCATTAAGGAAAAGACGGATCTCCTCAATCAGTTGATTGCCAAAGCGGCTCAGGAAGAGGCAGCGGCTCGTATCAGGGCAGCGCAGCAGGCGGCAGCATCCATGAACACCTCTGGCAATATTCAACAGGCAGATTCAGGAATCTCCGGTGGAAGTGTTTCCTTGAGTGATTATGAGATCATGATGCTTGCCACAATTATTTACTGTGAAGCAGGCAATCAGGGAACGGACGGCCAGCTGGCAGTGGGTTATGTCATTATGAACCGGATCCGAAGTTCACGATTCCCTAATACGCTGGAAGGGGTGCTTCGCCAGTCGAAACAATTCGAACCGGTGGGTTCAGGGCGTTTTGATCTGGTGCTGAAAGCGGAGCAGGATGATGATATTCCGAACATTGTCACCCAGTCCTGCTGGAATGCGGCACGGGCGGTAGTGAATGGAACCAGCAACGTGGGAGAGTCCTTGTTCTTCCGTACCTGGGCACCGGTACCATCTCTGGTAACGAACCTGCAGAACGGCGGTGTGCCCTACTGGATTATTAAAGACCATATTTTCTATTATTACTGGACCAGTTATACAACAGGTTCCTCCAGCAATAATAATACGTCAAATGATGACGATGACGACGATGAGGATGAAAGCGAAGATATAGAAGATGATGATACCAAGAAAGATGACTCTTCAGAGAAAGATTCGGATAATAAAACCCCAGATGTAACACCGACTCCGACACCTTCGCCTGAACCTGAACCGGATAATTCCGGAAACACTTCAATCGAGACACCAGACAATTCTGGAAGTGTTTCAACAGAGACGCAGACACCGGATGACAGCAGTACTTCTTCCGAAACAGAGGAAAAGACGTCATCTCCGCCGACATCGGATAATTAAAAAATCTATATTTTCAGGAAACACGGCTGTAATGGGGAAACAGCTGCTGTTTCCTTTTTTATTTTTAAGAAAAAGGAGAAAAAGAAGTATGAGCGGTTTTAAAAATCTTCATCCGATCTGCAGTTTTTCCTATTTTGCAATAGCTATCATTCTGGTACTGGTCTGCCAGACCCCCGTTGCCATGTTGGAAGCTTTAGCCGGAGCAGTTTTTTTTCTGCATTGTACGGAAGGAGGAAAGGTATGGAAGCGCCTTCGCTATCTTTTGCCAATGCTTTTGCTGATTGCATTTGCAAACCCGCTTTTGAATCACAGAGGTGTAACAAGACTTGTGAAAATCATGAACCAATGGGTGACTCTGGAAGCGTTGTGTTATGGAATCACGGCGGGACTGTCTTTGGCTGCGCTGATTTTATGGTTTGGATGTTATCAGGAAGTGATCACCAGTGATAAATTTCTCTATCTGTTTGGAAAGGCGGCACCTGGAACTGCATTATTGATTTCCATGGCACTGAATCTGGTGCCGAAGCTGGAACAGGAGTTGCAGCAGATCCGGGAAGGACAGGAGATGCTGTATCCGGATAAACCGGGGCATATGGAAAAGATACGAAAGGCCATCCGTCATGTATCAACACTATTGGGATGGAGCCTGGAGAATACGGTGGAGCAGGTAGATTCTATGAAAGCCAGAGGATATGGGCTTCGGAGAAGGACAACCTTTCATCTGTTCCGGTTTGAATCCGGAGACCGAAAATTTATGCTGCTTTTATTGCTTTTAGGAGGAAGCTGCATTGCGGGGCGTTGTCTTGGCTATGGAACCATGGAATTTTATCCAAGAATGGACAGCATTGTGAATGGTGCAGGGGATATTTTATTTTATCTGGTATTTATGGCATTCATGTGGCTGCCGGGACTGATGGAATGGAAGGAGGAATTGTTATGGCGCTCTTACGATTTGAATCTGTAAGCTTCCGTTATCCGGATGCGGAAACGAACGCATTAGAGGCGCTTTCTTTTTCAATAGAAAAGGGAGAATATGTGGTTGTATGCGGAGAGTCGGGCTGCGGAAAGACCACGCTCCTCAGAATGACAAAATCAGAGCTTCGACCTGTCGGACAGGGAGAAGGTACGGTATATTATAAAGATAAACCAGTGCAGCAGCTTAATGCGGAACAAAGTGCATTTAAAATAGGATTCGTGCAGCAGAATCCGGATAATCAGATTGTCACAGACTATGTATGGCATGAGCTGGCATTTGGTCTGGAAAATATGGCACTTCCAGTGCAGGATATCAGGCGGCGGGTCAGCGAGATGGCCAGTTTCTTCGGAATGGAGGAATGGTTTCACAAGAAGACCTGTCAGCTGTCAGGAGGCCAGAAACAGATGCTGAATCTGGCGGCAGTTATGGCCATGGATCCGAAACTATTGATTCTGGATGAACCTACCAGTATGCTGGATCCGCTGGCGGCGGCAAATTTGCTGGGAATGGTACGGCGGATTAACCGGGAACTGGGGGTGGCGGTGCTGATCTGTGAGCATCGGCTGGAAGAGGTGTTTCAGACCGCAGATCAGATCCTGTTAATGAAAAGAGGAAAAATACTGTGGAAAGATACACCGGAACGGATTGCAGAACATTTACAGCAGGATCCGGACAGCTCCAGAATCTACTACGGACTCCCGGGGGCGGTGCGAATCTTCGGTGAATTGAGAAAGCAGGGCATATACCCGGAAGGGAAAAAACTTCCGCTGAATATCCGGGATGCGAGAAATGCCCTTGCAGAGTTACGGACAGACGGTCAGTATGTGATCAGAACATTGGAGAAAGAGAAAAAAGATAACACAGAGCAAAATGTCATAGAAGCAAAGGAACTTTGGTTCCGTTATGAGAAAAATGCGCCGGATATTCTGCGCAGCATGGATTTTCAGTTAAAAAAAGGCGAAATATTTACACTGCTGGGCGGCAATGGAGCCGGAAAAAGTACTTTTCTGAAGTTGGCTGCCGGATTATTACGTCCGCAGAGGGGAAAAGTAAAGATTTCAGAAGGCATGCGGCTCGCCATGCTGCCTCAGAGTCCCCAGGCATTATTTCACTATGATACGGTCTGGGAGGAATTTCTGGAAAGTGCGGTGGCAGGCTGGAAGGAGGAGGCTGCTAGACAGAAAGCAGAAGAGATGGCAGCTTTTCTGGAACTGGATGGAAAGAAGTTTTCTCATCCCTATGATTTAAGCGGTGGGGAGATGCAGCGGGCAGCGGTAGGAAAGCTGCTTTTGCAGCGGGCCGATATTCTTCTCATGGACGAACCTACCAAAGGACTGGATGCGTATCTGAAGCAGTCGCTGGCGGAAATGCTCAGAAAGCTTGCGGATCAGAAATTGTCCATTCTTATGGTGACTCATGATCTGGAATTTGCAGCATCCTATGCAGACCGGTGTGGACTTTTATTTGACGGACAACTCATATCGGAAGATGAACCTCATGGGTTTTTCTCTGGCAACCGATTTTATACGACGGCAGCCGGATTGATTGCCGGGGATCGGATTGAAAAAGTCATTACCTGCGGGGAGGTGATCGCAGCATGTCAGAATGCAGAATAAGGAAAAAGAGAAGCAGAATTGCCGCATGGGGAATTACCTTTCTGCTTCCACTGCTTCTGGTGTTTTACAGCTGGTTTATGGAACATAGGCCGCGACTTCATGATCCTAAGGAATGGAATCTGCAAGATACATTGATTCAGAATTCAGACCTTCTGATGGCAGCGGTATTTCTGGTATTATCTCTGTTACCATTTTATCTGATGTTTGACCGCAGAAAAGCCCAAGCCAGGGACCTGGTACCCATTGCGCTGATGGCCGCCATGTGTGTGGTGGGGAGGACGGCATTTTCCATTGTGCCGCTGCCAAATTTTAAGCCAGTGACAGCGATTGTCATGATTACGGGGATTGCCTTTGGTCCGGAGGCGGGGTATCTGACCGGAGCGCTGGCAGCTCTTTTGAGCAATTTCCTTTTTGGACAGGGACCCTGGACGCCCTGGCAGATGTTTAGCTGGGGAATCGTGGGATTTTTGACCGGAACCTTGTACCGGACCGGAATCTTTGGAACGGTGGGACAGGCGGCTACTGATGAAGAAGGAAAGAGGAAAAAGCCGATATTGCTGTGCGTGGCTGGATTTCTCTTCAGCGTTTTGTACGGCTGGATTATGAACCTCCAGTATATTCTGGGGTATGTGCGTCCGTTCAATCTGCAGGCAGTGGCTGCTGCTTATCTGTCCAGCGCATGGTTTGATATCAGCCATGGTATCTGTACGGCATTAGTGCTCTGGGTGGCGGCAGAACCTTGGGTGAGAAAGTTAAGTAGAATCAAACGCAAATTTGGTCTGGATGGAGAGGAGTATGTATGGGGAAAAAAATAAAACAGCTGTTGCTGGCAGTTTTGCTTTGTTTTCTCATGACGGGATGCGGATATGGAGGAAACAGCGGAGAGACTTATAGGGTTCAGATATCCATTCGCTGCGATAACGCAGTAGTAAAAGGACTTTGTGAACAGAAGAAATGGAAAGGCATTCTGCCGGAAGATGGGGTGATCCTGCCGGATACGGAAGTGGAAGTACAGGAAGGAGACACTGTTTTTGACCTGCTCTGTAAAATCCGTGATGAGGAAGGTATTCAGATGGAATATAATGGGGGCAAAGGGACAGAGTACATTGAAGGAATCGGAAACCTGTATGAATTTGACGGAGGCCGTTGGAGTGGATGGATGTATAGCGTCAATGGTGAATACCAGAATATGGGATGTGGCAAGTGCAAGCTGGCCGATGGAGATGTGGTCCGCTGGGATTATACCTGTGATCTGGGCCTGGATCTCGATGCAGATATGCCGGGAGCACAGGAGTGGATGGATACGCATGAGTAACAGGAAAGGTGGAAGGCGCAGTGAAATTTCAGATGAACATAACAACGTCTTATGACGATGTATGCAGATTTTTTTCTGCAGATGATCTGAAGAGCTTTTATAAAAGCCATGGGTGTGACGGACTGGAGGTCATGCCGTTAGACAATTATGATCCGGCAGATCTGGAACACCCCATACCACCGGAAGAGTGTAGCCTGATTCGGTCGTCCATGGTGCGTGGCGTGCATTGCTGCTGCCTGGGAGACTGGATGGACAAAGACCGGGAAGAATTGATCCGCCATTACCGGAAGGATCTGGACTATGCGAAATGGATGGGAGCAGAGTATGTGGTTTTTCATGTGGTGCAGGTCAATGACGAGGAAGGATTTACATACGTCATGCAGCATGAAGACCGGGAAGTGTTGACAGCAGCGGCATCCTTTATCAATGAACTTCTGGAGGGACAGGATTACGACTTCTGGTTTCTCATGGAGAACTTATGGTGGCCGGGACTTAACTTCCTTTCACCGGAAGATACCCATTATCTGTTGGAACGGGTACATTATGAGAAGAAAGGATTTATGCTGGATACAGGACATTTCCTGCACACCAATCTGGATCTGAAGACTCAGGAAGAAGGCGTGGACTATTTGAACCAGATGCTGGATGCGCATGGAGATCTGGTTTCATATATCAAAGGTATTCACCTGCAGCAGTCCCTGACGGGAGATTATGTCAAAGAGTGGCTGAGTACCCGCCATGAACTGCCGGAAGATCCGGCGGAACGGTTCTGCAAAGTATATGAACATATTTTCAAAATTGATAAGCATGAACCTTTTACTGCAGAAGGGGTACCTGCCATGGTACAGCGGATACAGCCGTTGTATGTGACCTATGAATATATTACAAGGAGCAGGGAAGAACTGGGAAAATATTTGGATCAGGGAAAAATTTTGTTAATGGATTGTCAAAAAAATAAGAATGTGCTATAGTGAAATTGTGCATTACAGTCTGCGTTGTTTTGATGAAAACAATGGACAGGAAAAGACAACCCTGTGAGATTCAGGGAGGAATGCGTCGCTGTAATTGTTCGATAAAGTGTGTCGAACATAACTCAGACATCTGCTGTAAAGTACTTTGGTTACAATTGAATTGATTTTCATTTTTATGACGGACAGTAAGACAGACGGCTGCAGAGTATTCTGCAGCTGTTTTTTTGTCGTATAGGAACGGCAATAGAAAAACTTATCTTGGGAGGAACTATGAAGAGTAAAACAATAGCAAAAGTAGGTGCATTTTTGACAGCATTTACTGTTTTTGCGGGAAGTATGCTGCCGGTGTATGCAGCAAGTATGGACGAAACAGATTCCACGGAGGAAAGTACGGCTGCAGCAGCGGAAGGAGACGAGGAAAGTTTTCTTTTCCAGCTGGAAGTAGATGGAAAAGATACGGTCAATGTGAATCCCGGCGATGTGATTACGGTTTCCTTTACCCTGAAGCGGACAGATGCAGAGGAAGCATATACCATGTATGCCATGCAGGATGAGATTGCTTATGACAGTAATTTTTTTGAATTGGTAGATGGAAGTGCATTGGTGACCAACGGTATTGAGACCAGAGATCTTGCCATGAGAGATAACATGAGAAAGTTCTATATGAACTATGTTTCCATGAGCGGCGGTGATAGCTGGCAGCCCAGCATTTTGATTGGAACCTTTCAGTTGAAAGTCACTGGAACGGAAGGAAGCTCCACGATTTCTAATGAAGACTGCCTGGTATCCTATCAGGATGGTTCCGGTTCTTATCCGTCCGAGACCAAAGATGTGACGGTCGTTGTCAGCACAGACTGCAAGGTTCACTATGAAACCAATGGCGGAAGCGCGGTGGATGATGTGACGGCGGTGCTGGGAGAAAAGCTGCAGAAACCGGAGGATCCAGTGCGGGAAGGCTATTATCTGGAAGCATGGTGTACCGATATGGATCTGAACAATGCATGGGACTTTGCGGAAGATACAGTGAAAGGAAACATGACCCTTTACGCAAAATGGGCAGAGGGTGAACCGCAGACCGAGTCACAGACAGGACAGTATGGAATTATCATTGTCATCGTAGTTCTGGCAGCTGCTGCAGGCGGTGCAGTGTGGTATCGGAAAAAGAAACAATCATAAATAAACTTTACAGTCTGCGTTACTTTTGGAAAAGGTAACAGGCAGGAAAAGACAACCCTGTGAGATTCAGGGAGGAATGCGTCGCTGTAAATGTCCGGAAGAAAGGGCATAACTCAGACATCTGCTGTGAAGGATACGAATTACAATTATATTTTCATTATTTTTAAGACGAACAGTAGGACGGCTGCAGAGAATTCTGCAGTCGTTTTTTTGTTACAAAATTAAGATAACATTCCACGGAAGGTGGATTGTAATAAAAAATAAAGAGAGGGAAAGGAAAAGTGAAAAAGAGAATTTTTTCATTTGTGCTGGCACTAATGGTGTCTTTAAGTGTTATACCAGTGAGTGTTAGAGCAGAAGGTACTGGGACATGGGATGGAACTACTCAAACAGCACCGAAAGCGGTGGGCGGTGTCTACCAGATTGGTACAGCGGAGGAATTAGCATGGTTTGCTAAAAAGACACAAGGAAGCACGACACATGGAATTTCTGGTAAGCTGACTGCAGATATCGATCTGAATGATCAGAACTGGGAAGGTTATGAAATGGGTGGCACGATTCCATCATTAGCAGGTTATTCAGGAACCTTTGATGGCGATGGTCATACCATTAGCGGATTCTATTATAAGAATAAGGCGGCCATCAGAACGGACAGAACTACCAGTATGGGACTGTTTGGATATGTGACCGGTGCTAATGTAAAAAATCTGACAGTAGATGGCCAGCTCGTGGTTGACATGCAGTATCAGACGGCATCTATGTCCAGATATTATGCAGGTGGTGTAATTGGTTCTGCAAAGGGAAGCAACATTGATCATATTATCAATGATGTAGATATTACTGTGGAGAATGATCCGAATTCTTATGCGAAGGGAAATGCTGCAGGCGTTGTGGTATATTCTTCTTATTACAGTGATAACTCCAATATTACGGATACTGTGATCAGCAACTGTGAAAACAGAGGAACAATTACAGGTGGTTCTGCTACAGGTGGAGTTTTCGAAAGCACTGGCAGTAATGTGACCGTTAAAAACTGTATCAATACCGGAAATGTTACTTCTCTGTATGGACAAGCAGGCGGTATTACCTGTTATGGTGCGGGAACTACGATTGAAGACTCTGCTAATCTTGCAACGATCTCTGGATTAAAAGGTGCAGGAGGAATTGCATATAAATTTGAATATTCTTACAGTACGTCTGCAGAGAGATCCGGAAGCTGGGCTGGAATTATTAGAAACTGTTATAATGCAGGAACAATCAACGGTGGTGCTAGTAGTGATTATGTTGCAGGAATTGCAGCAAAAAATAGCGGTTCTACATCAAGCATAATTTCACCGGCAATTTCTAATGAGATTGAAAACTGTTACAATGTAGGTACGATAAACTGTGAAGCAACCGGAAGTTCTGTATATGTGGGCGCGATTGGAGGATATCATACACAGATTGTTACAGCAACGAATCTGTATTATCTGGATACTTCAGCAAGCGCAGGAATTAAATCTGGTTTTCGCGCAAGTAAAACTGCAGCTGTAGCAAAAACTGAGGAAGAACTGAAATCAGCAGATATTCTTGCTGCTCTGGGAGATGGATTCAAGAAGGATCTTGGAAAGATCAATAATGGTTATCCGGTTCTTGCATGGCAGACTTCTGAAGGCCCGGATGAACCGGATGTTCCGGTAACTGAGGCATACACCATTTCTGCAGGTGAGAACAGCCAGATTAATATTGGTGAGGATGCAACGGTAACTTTGACCGTAACTAATGATAAAGAAACAGTTTACAATGCATACTTTATCAATGTCACCTATGATGCTGCAAAATTGGTTTACAAAGAAATCAATACAGATGCAACTGTAAAAAATGAAAATGGTACGCTGACTATTGCAGGTTATGGCAATGACAAGACCTGTGGAACGGACAATCTGGTTCTTACCTTTACCGGAAAAGCATCCGGAGATGCAGAGGTAAGTGTAACTGCAGCAAAGATTGACAAGTCTGAAAGCGCTACGGTACATGATGCACCGGATGCTACGATTGCAGCAGCATCAAAAGTAACCGTTTCTGTTGGCGGATATCAGGTTACTTTGGATGAGAATTTCGAGGGAGAATCTACCGTAATGCCGGGTGCTGATTACACCTTCACTGCAAAAGATCCGCATTATGATTATACATTTGATGCAAAGATGGGCGAAGATGCGGTAACTCCGACGGATAATGGAGACGGCACTTTCACAATTAAAAATGTTACCGGAAATCTGAATATCAAAGCAGCATCCAAGACTCCGAAGACTTACACAGTTACTGTAGAGGGTGACGGTAAAGCTGATGTAACGGCAGCTAATTCTGCAACCTATGGTACTGATTATAGCTTCAAACTGACGAAAGACGACAAGTATATCTATGAGGTAACTGTTACCGTAGGAGGAGATGTGCTCCAGCCGACTGTCAGCGAAGATAGAAGTACTTACACCATCGCAGGTTCAGATGTAACCGGAAATATCATCATTTCCGTAAGCAAAGAAGCAAAACCGGTAGAGACAACCGAGATTACCTTTACAGGAACTGGTTCTGCTGATGTTAAAGGCGGAACAACGCAGAATGCAGAGAATGGAAAAGATTTCCTGTTTGAGATCAATGCAGATGAGAACTATGAGTACACCGTAACTTTAGGTGATGAGGCTCTGACTGCAAATGAGGAAGGAAAATATACCATTCCGGGAGCTAAGATTACCGGTACAGCACTTACCGTAAAAGTAGAGAAGACGGAGAAGAGTGCGCTTACCGTAGATGTATCGAAATACATTGAACTGAATGGCAAGAATATGTGGCTGGTGAAAGCGGCAGGTACTGTATCCGAAGGAAAGGTACTGGCTTATGACGGCAGCGCAATGTTCTGGTCAAAGAAATACAATGCATACAGCTTCCTCGTTGTTTCTGGAAATACAGAAGAGCAGATGAAGACAGAGGCTGCTGGAAAGATTGCAGAAGCAGATGCAGAGAAGACAGAACTGGCTTATAACTTCGATGTAAACCTCAGTGGACAGGTAGATATCAACGATGCACAGCTTACATATGATATGTATAATGCAAAATACGAGGATTTTGATACCGTATCCATGCATAAGTTCCTGGAAGCTGATGTAAACGGAGACGGAATTGTAAACGTACAGGATTCTACAGCAGTTGTAACCGAGATTCTGGAATAGTCAAAAGGGATGCTCATTCCACTATGGTGGTTTGAAATAAAAGAAGGAGAGGAAAAAGAAAAATGAGAAAACGGATTTTTTCCTTTGTCTTGGCGTTGCTGATGATGTTGAGCATTATGCCCATTGGCGTTATGGCAGCAGCTGGAACATGGGATGGCACTACGGTTGCAGAACCGGCTCAGGAGGGCGGTGTGTATCAGATTGATACCGCAGAGAAACTGGCATGGTTCGCAAAACAGACGCAGACGAACGGAAACAGTGGAATATCTGCGAAATTGACAGCAGATATCAATCTGAACAATCAGAACTGGCTGGATTACATAATCGGTGGTTCTGGTGAAAATGCGGTTAAATATAGTGGAACCTTTGATGGAGATGGACATACTATCAGTGGATTTTATCTTAGCAAAGCTTTCACAACAAACAGTACATCTTATCTGGGTCTGTTTGGTTATGTAGAGTCAGGTACGGTAAAGAATCTGACTGTAGATGGAGCAATGACATTAGATATGGCAAAAGCATCCGAAGCAATCCCTGATTGCTATGCAGGAGGCGTTGTATCATATCTGATCGGAGGTACTATTGAGAACGTTATCAATGATGTAGAGATTACCATTGATAATGACACTAAAAGTTACGCAACTATGCCATGTGGTGGTGTTTCTGCCTACGCATCTTATAAAGCAGTGACAAATGCTGATAGCAGCTATACGATTGTAAATTCTATGATCAAAAACTGTGAGAATAAAGCAGACATTACCGGTGGTGGATATGCAGCAGGTATTTGTGCACGCCTTATGGATGTTTCTACTGCTGAAAATTGTAAGAATTCTGGAACAATTTATGGAAAGACGGATTACGCAGGCGGAATTTCCGGTCGTATGCAGGGCGGAATTATTGAAAGCTGCGTTAATACAGGAAGTATATCAGCCGAAATGCATGCAGGTGGAATTGCAGGCGCTTTAAATATGGTAGTAAATAAGACTACTGAAAATGCTGGTAACCGCCCTGGAATTGTGAAACACTGCTATAATTCAGGTGCGATTACTGTACGTTCAACTAAGACGACTGCTTGCTCAGGTGGAATTGCAGGCGATGCTTCCGGTAACGGATGGTATACTATACTACTTTCCAGCATCATGGAAAATTGTTACAATGCAGGAACAGTAACTTCAGATCATGATTTGAGATGGGTTGGCGCGATTGCAGGTAATTATAGCTGGATGGAAGTGGCGAATCTGTATTATCTTGACACTTCTGCCGCAGTAAGTATTGGAAATCCAACATCCTCCAGAGACAAGGCAACAGCAAAAACATCGGAGGAACTGAAATCTGCAGAGTTCCTTGCTCTTATTGGAGACGCTTTTAAGGAAGATACCGGAAATGTCAACAATGGTTATCCGATTCTTACATGGCAGCCCTCCAGCGGATCTACAGAACCGGAGGAACCAGAGGTTCCGGTAACTGAGGCATATACTATTTCTGCAGGCGAGGACAGCCAGATTAATATCGGTGAGGATGCAACGGTAACGCTGACTGTGACCAATGATAACGAAACTGCTTACAATGCATACTTCATTACTGTAGCTTATGATACTGCAAAACTGGCATACAAAGCAATTAATACAGATGCAACTGTAAAAGATGAAAATGGTACGCTGACTATCGCAGGTTATGGCGATGACAAGACCTGTGGAACGGACAACCTGGTTCTTACCTTTACTGGAAAAGCATCCGGAGATGCAGAGGTAAGTGTAACTGCAGCAAAGATTGATAAGTCCGAGAGCGCTACTGTACATGATGCACCGGATGCTACGATTGCAGCAGCATCAAAAGTAACCGTTTCTGTTGGTGGATATCAGGTTACTCTGGATGAGAATTTCGAGGGAGAATCTACCGTAATGCCGGGTGCTGATTACACCTTCACTGCAAAAGATCCGCATTATGATTATACATTTGATGCAAAGATGGGCGAAGATGCGGTAACTCCGACTGATAATGGAGACGGCACTTACAGCATCAGCAATGTTACCGGAAATCTGAATATCAAAGCAGCATCCAAGACTCCGAAGACTTATACAGTTACTGTAGAAGGCGCTGGTAAAGATGATGTAACAGCAGATAATTCTGCAACCTATGGTACTGATTATAGCTTCAAACTGACGAAAGACGACAAGTATATCTATGAGGTAACTGTTACCGTAGGAGGAGATGTGCTCCAGCCGACTGTCAGCGAAGATAGAAGTACTTACACCATCGCAGGTTCAGATGTAACCGGAAATATCATCATTTCCGTAAGCAAAGAAGCAAAACCGGTAGAGACAACCGAGATTACCTTTACAGGAACTGGTTCTGCTGATGTTAAAGGCGGAACAACGCAGAATGCAGAGAATGGAAAAGATTTCCTGTTTGAGATCAATGCAGATGAGAACTATGAGTACACCGTAACTTTAGGCGATGAGACTCTGACTGCAAACGACGAAGGAAAATATACCATTCCGGCAGCAAAGATTACCGGAACAGCACTTACCGTAAATGTAGAGAAGACAGAGAAGAGTGCACTTACCATAGATGTATCTGAATATATTGATTTGAATGGCAAGATCATGTGGCTGGTCAAAGCAGCAGGTACTGTATCCGAAGGAAAGGTACTGGCTTATGACGGCAGCGCAATGTTCTGGTCAGAGAAGTACAATGCATACAGCTTCCTCGTTGTTTCTACAAATACAGAAGAGCAGATGAAGACAGAGGCAGCAGGAAAGATTGCAGAAGCAGATGCAGAGAAGACAGAACTGGCTTATAACTTCGATGTAAACCTTAGTGGCAAGGTAGACATCAACGACGCACAGCTTACATATGATATGTACAATGCAAAATACGAGGATTTTGATACCGTATCCATGCATAAGTTCCTGGAAGCTGATGTAACTGGAGATGGAAAATTAACAGTTGGAGATGCAACCGCAGTAGTAAATAGTTTTATTAACTAAAAAGTGGAACATACAGAAGGCAGGAAAATCCCAGATTTTCCTGCTTTCTGGCCCTTTTTGATGAAAAATGAAAAAAATAAAAAAATTGATAAGTTTTAGAATGAAAATCGACAAGAGGTTATAAAGCCTCTGCCGATTTTCTTTTTTTATAGGAAACAGCAGAAAAGAAGAGCGTGCAGAGCGTAAAAACTCTGACACGCTTATTTTTTTACCATAAAAGCAAATGAGGACGGAAAGGAGCATAGAACATGGCGAAACGAAAGTACAAGCGTCTGCATTACGAGGACAGGCAGACCATAGAGGCTATGAGTAAGCAGGGCAGCAGTGTAAGCGATATTGCAGAGGCACTGGGAACGCATAGGGACACAATTTATAGGGAGTTCAAACGCTGCAACGCCACACTGAAAACCTACACGGCGGCAGCAGGGCAGCAGGCGTTATAAACAAGAATAACAAAAGAGAGGTAAGACACATGAAAAAAGTAGATTTTAATAAATTGCAGGCAGGCGACTTAGTAGAAGTGCCACGCACACAGTTTGCACCTATGCGTAGAGGCTGGAATGGCTGGTTATTCAGTGAGGCAGTAGTAATAAGAAAGGGCGTAGGAAGAAAAAGCAAAAAGAATGTAGTCGTAGTGGAAATGAGAACACCAGCAGGAAAGAACAGCTACGGGACTATAGAGGCTACATTTTACGCAGAGAATGTTTTTACTACGCCAGCAGCAAAGAACGCAAGAAACATTTTGAAGAAATACGGAATAGAGGACGCAGAGAGCTTTTACAAATTCATTGAGCGGGACGACGTAACGGGCTGCGATTGGATAAGGTTTTTAATAGAAAAAGGCTTTTTATTTAATGAGTAGGCGGCAGCAGCCGCCACGAGTGCCGTTAGTTCAGCGGTTAGAGCAGCCGCTTCATAAGCGGCAAGTCGTGGGTTCAAATCCCACACGGCACATTGTGTAGCAGGCATGGCGAGCCTGCGGCAGAGGGCAGCAGGCTAATAGCTGCAATCTGTATACCGTGGAAAAATAGCGGCGGTCATACCAGCCAGAAAGTATGTGGACAGTCAACAGGTTTTCAGCTGCTTTTTAATGCGAAAAGCAGCCCGCACGGTAAAACCAAACGCCAGAACAGGAGAGCGGCACACATGGAAAGACAGAGAGCGCCGCCGAAAGGAAGAGAGGCAGAGAATGGCAGCAGAGGCATTGATAGTAGAGGACGCATACCAGAGAGGCTATGCAGATGCCATAGCAGATATGCGAAAGAAAAAAGAACAGAGGCGGCAGCGGGAGCAGGCAAAGAAAGCCCGCCGCTGGTATTTCATTAAGCAGAAAGCCTACGGGCTTGCAATGCTGGCAGTTACCGTGCTGGCGGTATGGGCGACAGAGGGCGACATAACAATAGCGGTTATTACCGTACCGCTGGGGCTTATGTGCCTTTTCAGTAAAAAAATGATGATAGTAGACGACTACTATTTTGCTACAGAAGAGAGGGCAATACATGGACGAAAAAACAATACAGCGTATTAAAAAGCTGCAAGCACTGGCAGAGCAGGGCGTAGGCGGCGAGAAAACGACAGCGCAAAAGAAACTTGCAAAGCTGCTTAAGGATAACGGTATAAATTCCTTAGACGAACTGCAAAAGGAAGAGTATGAATATACGATATTTTCCTACAACGGAAAGCACGAAATAAAACTGCTGCGGCAGTGTATGTATAAGGTCATGGGTGCTAAATCTGACAGAACAGCATACAAGCCATACGGACGGCGGCAGAAAATCGGCATATATTGCACGAAAGCGCAGAAAATCGAAATAGAGTTAGAGTTTGAATTTTATAGAAATGTATTTTATGAGGAATTAAGCACATTTATGGACGCTTTCATACAAGCACAGCAGATTTTCCCAGAAGATGCACCAACAGGAGACTACGACGAATTTAACGAAAGAGATATGAAAATAGCGTTTATGGCTACTGGGATAGAACGGCGTAGCAGGGCTGCAATGATAGAGGAAAGCGAGGCGGGAAATGAGAAAACGAAAACGACAAACAGTTAAGAAACTGATACAGTGCGTAGCCATTATAGCGGCAGGAGTGCTGGCAATCATTTTGTTTATGCTGGCTATCTGGTACAGAGGAAAGAACAGCGAGCCAGTAACAGACGAACAGGTAGCAGCGCAGATGCAGCAGGCAGAGCCGCTGGTTATTGAAACACCAGAGGCAGCCGCAGAGGGCAGCATAAGAGTATACGACTATGACGGCTGCTGTATTTATGCCTACTACGGCAAAATTCAGATAAACAACGACGGTAAGGACGGCAAGGACATTGACGTAGAGGCAATAGGATACTTAGAGGGCTACCAAGAACATAAAGAGGAAAGCGGGGCGGGAGAATGAGCCACAGATATTACAGCCCTTTACGCCCGTTATCACTGGGAACATTTCCAAAGCCGCAGGGAAACGAGATTTTACATATAGAAAATTTTGAGGAACGGCAGAACGTACCAGAGATAGCACGGCAGGCGTGGGGATACATTGAGTATAAAGAGGCGCTTACAGAAATAGAGGCGGCAGCTTATGAGCTGATACCGTCAAACTGCATTTCTGAAATGGAAAACATAGAGGCAAGGAGATAAAAGCAATGAGCGAGGTATATATACGCAGCCAGAATAAAGAAAAGCTGTATAGACTGGGCGGTAATTACGCCAGCGTAGAGTATGGAGAGTACGAGGACATAAAGAAAAAGAGAGGCGGCGCAGAGGCAGACAAAAAGCGCCACGTAATTTGCATAAGTGACGGGTGTTTAGAGGAAATCGGAGAGTATGCCACAAAAGAGCGCTGCTTAGAGGTTCTGGACGAGATACAGAAAGCGTGCGTAAGCTATCTGTTTACGGCTGGCGGTGCAGCCATAGTAAGGGGCGGCATGGACGTACAGCCGTTTGCAGCAGTAATACCGAGGCTGTACGAAATGCCGGAGAAATAGGAGAGGCAGACAGTGACAGTAAAGGAATTTATAGGCACGCTGGAGAGTTCAGACCGCCTGCGCATTATCGAGGGCGGGGCAGACGTTTACGTAGGGTATCTGGCAGCGTTCAAACCGTTTGCAGACCATGAGATAAGCGAGGAATACCGAAAATACAGCGAGCATGAGGTAAAGAAGTTTAGGGCAGTGCCAGAGATAACGCACAGACGCTGGAAAGAGCTGGGGCTTATGAAACCATTAGAGCCAGACCAGACAGCACAGTATAAGTTTAGTGATTTGCAGATGTCGCTTTACTACACCATTTACATATAAGAAAGGAAAGGGCAGGAAGTATGACAAAGAAAAAGCCAGATTTTTTACGGGATTTAGATACTGCAATCATGGACGAGCTTACAGGCGGCGGTATCAAGGGAAATGCAGCGGGACTGGTAGGAACGCTTACACAGATTAAGGAAATTAAGCAGCTATGCGGGCTGCCGTTTTGTGGTTATATGGCAAAGCTGGAAACGGTAAGACCAAGCGGCGTGCCGGACGAGGTAACAGTAGTATTTGCAGAGGACGTACCATACAGGGCTTGCAACGGCATAGAATTTGACGTTATGCAGGAATTTGTAGAGGGCAGCAGGCTTTTACTGACAGGTAAGGCGCAGACGCTTAAGGACTTCCAGAGCGGTAGGCTGCTGGTATATATTCTGGCAGATTTTGTGGCGGTATCGGAAAAGGCATTAGAGCAGGACGAGGCAGCAGTAAGAGGCGTTATAGCGAATAAGCCAACGTACAGAGAAACACCGAGAGGTAAGCGCATTACTGATATTACGGTAAAGGTAAGAAATGAGCTTACAGGCGGCAACTGCTATTTACCGTGCATCTGCTGGCAGGAACAGGCAGACGAGGCGGCGCAGTGGCAGCAGGGCGACACTGTAGAGCTGCTGGGACGGTATCAGAGCCGCCAGTATGAAAAGGTGCTTGACACAGCCACAGGAGAAAGAGAACAGCGCACAGCTTACGAGGTATCAGTACGGCTGATTAGAAGAAAGGAAGAGGAAGAAAATGAGTGTTGAACATATCGGCAAGGGTTATGTAAAAATATGCGTGAGTGAGGAAGAGTTAGAGAACAGCATAGCTGGGCTTAGCCAGTTAAAACCTGTTTTGCAAGCGCAAGTAATGAAAGGGAACGGGAGAAACACAGAGCAGGGGCTTATTGACGCAGCGGAGTTGGGAAAACATTTTGATACAGCGATAGACGCAATGACAATGCTTTTGGCAGGGTTCAAGGAAGAGAGTGAGGCACAGAATGAAAAGTAAAACAATTTTAGGAGCAGACGGTACAACAAAAATGCGGCAGATTACAGTAGGGATACACGGAAAAGGCGGCGAGACAGGCATAAAGGCAGTAATGCTGCTTACAGCTTTGATAAATGATTTAAAGCAGTGCAAGACACCGCAGGAAGTATATGACGGATATTTACAAATTACGGGGTACTGCAAATGCTGCGTTGATTGTGATTTTATTGAAGAAAAAGACGCAGACGAACTGATGCACTTAGCGGCATATCTGGCAGGGAATGAACAGGCACGGACAGAGGCACAACAGAAAGCGGGTAATTAGGTATGAAAAAAGTTTATATATGCAGCCCGTACAGGGCGAAAGACGGCGCAGAGCTGGACAGAAACATAGATTATGCACAGCAGCTGACACGGCAGGCATTAGAGGCGGGCTTAGCGCCTATTACGCCGCATTTATATATGACGCAGTGCATGGACGATAAAAAGCCGGAAGAGCGGGCAAGAGGCATGGCTGCGGGGCTTGCATTGCTGAAAGGCTGCGATTTTGTTATTGCTGGCGTGAAATACGGCATAACAGAGGGAATGGACAGAGAAATACATACAGCAAATATGCTGGGGATTACGGTTATAGATGCAAACCAGATTAAGCGGCATCTGGAATATGAGGAAAAGCGACAGGAGCGGGCGGCAAGCGATTACGCAAAGCTGCACAGCTGCGAGTTTTGCAAGGGCAGCAAATTATATAGCTGCACGGGCTACGATTGCAGAGAGCCGTACAGACAGGCTTATGACTATGCCTTAAGCCGCATAAGAGAGCGGCAGGAAACATGAAAAAATAAAAGCGCCTACGGTGGGGAAACACCATAGGCGCTAAGCTATACAGCTTTGAAATACTATAAAAATTATAAGCTATGTATGGCGCAAAGTCAAGAAAATTAACGGGCAGGCAGCCCGTTTTAACACTTGATAAAAGTATTAACGAACCGACAGAGAGGTAGATATATGCCATACGTAGAGAGGGTAACAAAAGCGGGGAATACGATAGAGATAGAGAGGTACTTTACCAGCAGATACAAAAAGAAAGGTATCAGCAGAGGGGATAAGGTAAAGCCAACAAAAGAAGAGCAGGAGAAAGTAAACACCAGACAGGCAGAGAGAAAGTTAAGGATACTCATAAATGCGAACTATGGCTATGGGGACTACCATTTAGTGCTTGACTATATCCGCAGGAAAGGAGAGCCGGACAGAACGCCGGAGCAGATGCGGCAGGACATAGACGTATTTTTGAGGGAGTGCAGAAAGGAGTACAGAAAAGCAGGGTTAGAGTTCAAATACATACACGTTATGGAGATAGGCAAGAAAGGTGCGAGGCATCACCACCTTGTAGTAAATAAAATTGACACAGAGATTTTACAACGCTGCTGGTATAAGGCATACGAGGGGCATAACAGGGTTAAGGTATTCCCACTGGACGATAGCGGCAACTATGCAGAGCTGGCAAGTTATTTAATCAAGTACACAGGAACGCACAAAAAGGGTACTGACGGAGCATTACAGGGCAAGCGCTGGAATTGTAGCAAGAATTTAGTAAGACCAGAACCAGAGTACCACATAATTTCAGACCGTGAGTATTTCAAGAAAGAACCAAAGGCAATAAAGGGCTATTACGTGGATAAGAACAGCGTGAGCATGGGAGTACATAGCCCAGAGTATTACGGCTACGGGTATTTAAGATACACCTTAGTAAAAATAACAGATAGGGGGGGCTGAAATGCAGATAATCAAGGGCATTGCCATTGCAGCAGTGCTGATCAATAGCCGGACTGCTGGCGTTGATTGTGGCAACATATCTGGCGTTTAGAATTGCAGCAGCTATTTCTGAGCAGCAGGAGAGCTGGAAAGACAGCGGCAGCAGAAAGGGCAGAAAACATGATAGAAAAAATTAAATACTGGTTATTCCAGAAAGGCAAGGACTGTAAGCACTGCTGCCTGCGGTGCAGATATTATGATATATGCCGCTGGGACGTACTGGGAAATGCAGGACTACAAAGCGAGGAAACAATAACGCTTTTGGCGATAGAGAACAGCAAGCCGCATAAGGACGGGCTGCTTTTCAGAATTTGCCAGTATGTAGAATTTAAGCAGAGAGCGAGGCGAGAAAATGAGAAACTTTAGACTGGACGACGAAAGCGGGCATCAAGAGGCATTATTTAGCTGGGCTGCATACAGAACAGAGATTATGCCGGAACTGCAATATATGTATCATGTGCCAAACGGCGGCAAACGTGATAAAGCAACAGCAGCGGTGCTTAAGAGGCAGGGCGTAAAGGCTGGCGTGCCGGATATTATGCTACCAGCTGCAAGGGCTGGGTATCATGGGCTTTACATAGAGCTTAAGGCAGGCGAGAACACGACGACCAAGAAACAGAAAGAGTGGTTAGAGTATCTGCGGCAGCAGGGCTATTATACCGCCGTCTGCTACGGCTGGCAGCCAGCAGCGCAGCTGATAGAGCAGTATTTATTACATTCAGACGAGCTTACAAAAGAGCAGGAAACAGTAACCATGCGTTAGGGGCGACGCAGGAAAGAGAGGCAAAGAATGAAAACAATAAGCATTTTGAACTTAAAGGGTGGCGTAGCCAAGACCTTTACAGCAGCAAACATGGCGTATGAGCTTTACAGGCGAGGTTATAAGGTGCTGCTGATTGACAACGACAAGCAGGGAAACTTAAGCAAGGCGTACAGCAGATATGATGCAGAGAACGTAGCACCAGTTACAAAGCTGCTGGCTGGGGACTGGGAAAGCGCAGACGAGCTGATACAGCATACAGAGTATGAGGGTATCGACATTGTAACGGCGAACATGTCACTATTTGGGGCTACGTGGAATTTAACCAAAGAGGACAGCGGAAACCAGATAGAGAGATACAAAGCACTGGTATATGCAAAGGTGCAGTATTACGGAGATTGCACCATATATGGCAAGTATGATTACTGCATCATTGATAACCCGCCGGATATTGGGCTTAATGTTGTAAATGCGCTGGCAATTACAGACGAGGTAATAGTACCCGTAAAGGTGGACGAGGACGCTTTAGAGGGGCTGGATATTGTGACAGAGCAGATAGAGGACGCAAAGGCATTTAACCCAGCATTAAAGCTGGCAGGCGTGCTGATTACGTCATACCAGAACACAGACGGCGAGGCAGCAGGCGTAGAGTGGCTGGAACAAAAGACAGATTTTAATATTTTGGGTATTATTCGGTATTCCAAGAAAGTAGCAGAAAATACTTTCATGCGTAAGCCGATTTATGAGTATAGCCCATGCTGCGGAGCGGCGCAGGGGTATAAGAAATTTGTAACAGCGTATACAGGGAAAGCGAGGTAGCGGGCATGGCACATAAAGAGAGATTATGCGCTTACTGGCATTGCCGCAGGACTGGCGGTACGGAGTGCTGGAACTGGGGCGGCAAATTTGCAGGGCAGAAATGCCCGCAAAGCGACGCTTGCGAGTATTGGAGAACGTGCGAAATGTGCAACGGAGTAATGGGACAGTGTAAGAAAAAACAAAGGATTGAGAAAGCGAGGTAGAGAATATGGCAAAGTTTGGCATTAACGACATTCTGAACGCAAAGACGAAAGCAGCAGGGCAGCAGGCGCAGACAGAGGGATACAAAGAAATCTATTTAAGCCCTTACGAGGTAAAGGCAGCACAGGAGAACACGCACCAGAAATTAGAAAACATAGAAGAGCTGGCAGATAGCTTTTTGCACGTAGGACAGGAACAGCCTACAGTATTGGCGAGAGTAAACGGGGAATACCGTATAATCGACGGACACAGACGTAATGCGGCAAATATTTTGAACTTAGAGCGGGGGCATAAGGAGTATGAGAAAGTGCTTTACCGCTTTATGGATATGAGCGAGGCAATGTATGAGCTGCGCTTATTGGCTGGCAACGGATATACGCAGGAACTTACAGCCTATGAAAAAACCAGATTAGTAGAGCGTACCAAAGCGGCGCTTATCAGAGCCAAGGAAGAGGACGGCTTAGAAATACAAGGTAAAATGCGTGATTTAGTGGCGGCTATGATAAACGAGAGCAGCACGAACGTAGCCAGAATGGACGCAATCAACAACAACGCAACGCCGGAGATTAAAGAGCAGCTGAAAGAGGGCAATTTAGGTATCACTGCTGCATACGAGGCAGCCAAACTGGACGAGGACGAACAGAAAGAAATAGCGGAAAAAGCAGCAGCGGGCGAAAATGTGAGGGCAAAGGAAATAGCGGAAAAAGTAGCAGAGAAAAAGGCGGGGGACGATTACGAAACACCGCACCCAGAGAGCATAACGTCTTTGTGCTATTCCTGCCAGAAATACAAGGGCTGCAACGTAAAAACGGGAACGTGCCAGAAATGCGACCAGTACATAAATAAGGCAGAGGCTGAAAAGACAGACGAACAGCGATACAGCGAAGAGCAGGACGCTATAGACCGCCAGACAAAGAAGAAATTGCAGGAGCGGGCAGACGCAGAAAAAATGGAGCATCTGCCAAGCGAGGGAAATACAGAACATAAGCAGCACGAGGTAAAAATAGTGGCATCTTATTACGAGGACGTAGTAAGCGGGAAAAAGAGCTTTGAGCTGCGGAAAAATAACAGAGGCTATAAACAGGGCGACAGCCTTAAAATGCTGGAATTCAAGGACGGCAAGCACACGGGGCGCACGATTGATGCAGATATTATTTATATGCTGGAAGATTACACAGGGCTTACAGAGGGCTACTGTATTTTGGGTATCAGAGTAACAGACTATACGGGTAAGGTGTCCGAAACGGACACGGAAAGCGGGGCAGAACATGAATAGACGGCAGCGGAAAAAGAAGAAAGCACAGGTATTTACAATTATTCTGGGCTGTACGGCGTTTTGTAAGGCAGAGCAATACGAGAAGATGCGGAAAAGCGTAGAATATCAGTTACGAACAGGCAGCGTGGTTATGCTGCCTGCATACTTGCACGTAGAGGCAATCATAAAGCAGCGAGGCGGCAGAAATATTGAGATTAAGCAGGAAAACGGGGTAGTAAATGTTTGAGTATATGGACGGCATAGTAGATGCAGTGAAAGAATTGGGACAGGCAGCAGTAGACGTAGCAGTATTTGTGACGATATGCACAGCAAAAGCGGTGTTGATAATAACAGCGCCAGTATGGATATTGCCGTATGCGATATGGAGAAAGGGGCGTAAGCAGTGAAATACAGACAGTGGAAAAAGAACTACAAGAAAAAGCACGGAGTAAACCCGCCGTTATGGTTGGACAGGAAAAAGCGGCGTAGGTATATAAGAAAACGGGTAAGACGGATTGCGGCAAGTCTGGAAGTAAATGTTGAAATAATAACTAAAGGCTTAGAGGCATCAGTTATGGCAATAAAAAAGAGGCTGATTGAATTACAAGAGAGAATAGTAGTAAGAGAAAGCGAGGCGGTAGAAAATGACTAATATTTTACTGGGAATTATAGCATTGGAATTGCTGGCTATATTTTCAAAGCTGGACAAACTGGAAGAGGGGAGCAGAAAGCATGAATAATGTATCACTTACAGGGCGGCTTACAAGAGAGCCAGAGCTTAGATATGGCGGGCAGGACAATAGCACAGCTATTACCCGCTTTACGCTTGCAGTAGACGACGGGAAAGACACAGATTTTATAAATATTAAGTGTTTCGGGCGTATTGCGGAATGGGTGCAGAAATGGTTAAGCAAAGGCAGCAGGGCAGAGGTTACGGGCAAGATTAAAACGGGCAGCTACGAGAGCCAGCGCACGGGCGGCAAGGTATATTACACAGAGGTTGTGGCAAATAGCGTAGGATTTGGAGAGAGCAAAGCAGAGGCAGAGGCGAGAGGGCAGCAGCTGCCGGAGAGTGACGGGTTTATGAACATACCAGAGGGAGCAGACGAAGAGCTGCCGTTTAATTAACAGAAAGCGAGGTACAGAACATGGAACAGGAAGAAACAAAGACAATGGCGGCGGCAGGGGCAGAAATGCCGCCAGAGGTTGAAAGCTGGGTACAGCTGCACGAAAGCGAATTAACAGAGTTATTGCAGAAACAGGCAAAGGCTGCAATAACGGAACTGAAAAGACAGGAAAAGCAGGAGCAGAAGAAAGAGAAATACCACAACACTTTTACGCTTATGAAATGTTACCGTGATGCAGTTTTCCATATCGAGAACGCCATAAGCGACGGGCAGCAGTTAGAGCTTAAGGGCATGACGGACGAGCAGCAGCGTACATACTTAGAGAGTATCAGACGCACACGCTTTAAGACACTGATAATGACAGCGCATATAGACAAAGCGGTAGAAGAGATAGAGCGCCGCAGAGAGGCAGCGGGCAGAGGCGTAGAATACAAGGCTTTTGAAATGTATTTTATGCAGGGTATGGACTATGCGGAAATTGCAGAGCAGCTGGACACAGGAAAGAATACACCGAGGCGCTGGGTAACGGGCATCATAAACGAGTTGTCAGTATTATTGTGGGGGATTGACGAAGAGAGGGTAAAGTAAGTGTTTGAAAAAATAAAGGCATGGATAAAAAGAAAGCGGGAAACAGCGAGGGAACAGCAGGCAGCAGACAGGCTGATAAAGCATATAGAGCAGGCGTTAGGATTTGAGCTTTACGAGTGGCAGAGGCTATATATAATAACTGGGATATGGCAGCCGCCAGAGGGACGACTGCACGGAAGAACGACAGCATATATATTGCGGCTATTGTTAGACCAGAGTAAGCCACTGCTGCTGTATGAGTTTTCACAAGTGGCAGCGTATGCAGATAACCCATTTATGGAGCGGCAATATCAGCCAGTACCCATGCAGTATGCAGGCTGGTTTAGGCATGAGATAAGGAGCATATACGAGCAGCTAAGAACAGCAGGCGTGCCAGTAAGAGAAATGATAACAGTACAGCAGCGGGTAATATCGTGGTAAAAATGTGGTGTTTACATGGGAAAACAAAAGAGATACAATGGTAGCATGAAATGAGTAGGCGATAGCTTAAGCCATGTGCGGCAGCAGTTGCCTACTCTTTTTCTATTCATTCTTTAGCCTCCACCCAGCGCATGAAACTTAGGGCGCTGGGGAATGAAGAAAGAGAGGGGACAGTATGAAAGCATGGGCTAAGAGTTTTTATTTATCAGCGGCATGGGAAAAAACCAGAGCCGCTTATTTAATGTCACAAGATTATATTTGTGAACGCTGCGGGCAGCCCGCAAAGATAGTGCATCATAAGCGCTGGCTTAACAGAGAGAACATAAACGACATAAGCGTTACGTTATGCTGGGATAACTTAGAGGCGTTGTGCCAAGACTGCCACAACAAGGAACACCACAAACAGGAGAGGCATAAGCGGTATCGGTTCGACGAGAACGGCGGCATACTCCCCCCATATCAGAAAAATAATTAAAGGGGGCGAATACCGAGGGGGATACCCTAAAATTACCCTACGGGCGTGCGCACGGGTGGTGTAGGGGGTGTGGTGCGGCGCAGGAATGGAAAGCGGGGTAAAGGAATGGCAACAAAGAAAGAGAAAACCAAAGAACAGAGGATAAAGACCGAAAAGACCAGACTTAAGGGAATTTTTAAGGACTTAGACGAAAACAAAAGAAAATTAGTAACGCCGCTGATAGAAAAGGCTGCATTTATGAGCATTGAGCTGGACGACTTGCAGGCGAAACTTGAAAAAGACGGCTGGACGAGTGAGTACCAGAACGGGCAGAACCAGTGGGGAACAAAGAAAAGCCCAGAGGCAGAAACCTACATAGCGCTTAGTAAGAACTATGCAGCAGTGATTAAGCAGCTTACGGAATTAGTACCAGCTGCGAAACGAAAGACAAGCAGGCTGGCGGCTTTGCGGGAAGAGTAAGCAATATTGCCGCCTTATCGAAATTATATCTATGAGTACCACGCAAAGATTACAAGCGGCGAAATCATAGCGGGAAAATGGATAAAGAAAATATACGAAATCATTATAAACGGGCTGCAAAAGCAGGAGTATTTTTTTAATGCAAAGGCTGCGAATAAGGCTATACGGTTCATAGAGAACTTTTGCCACCACAGCAAGGGACGTAATGATTTAATCAAGTTGGAGCTATGGCAGAAAGCCATAGTTTCTGTTATTTTTGGCATACAGGACGCAGAAAAAATACGTATTTTCCGTGAAATTTTTATTGTAATTGGCAGAAAAAACGGAAAAAGTTTATTTGCATCTGCGATTATTGCATATATGGCGTACTTAGAGCCAGAGTATGGACAAGAAATATACTGCTTAGCGCCGAAATTAGACCAAGCGGCGCTGGTGTATGACGGATTTTATCAAATGGTACAGGCAGAGGACGAGTTAGCGGAACTGGCAAAGAAACGGCGCAGCGATATTTATATTGCGGAGAGCAACACGGTAATAAAACCGATTGCTTTTAATGCCAAGAAGTCAGACGGATTTAACCCGCAGCTTGTGGTATGTGATGAAATGGCAGCATGGAGCGGGGACGCTGGACTAAAGCAGTATGAGGTTATGAAATCCGCTTTAGGCGCACGTACTCAACCTATGATATTGAGCATAAGCACTGCCGGATATATCAACGACAGTATTTATGATGAACTAATGAAACGTAGCACAAGTTTCTTGAAAGGAAACAGCAAAGAGCGCAGGCTATTACCATTCCTTTACATGATTGATGATGTGGAGAAGTGGAACGACATAGACGAACTGAAAAAGGCTAACCCTAACATGGGCGTATCCGTAAAAGAAAGTTTCTTTATGGACGAGATAGCAGTAGCAGAGGGCAGCTTAAGTAAAAAAGCAGAGTTCCTTACAAAGTATTGCAATATCAAGCAGAACAGCTCTATTGCATGGCTGGAATATCAGACGGTAGAGAACGCCGGAGTAGAAAAGACCTTAGAGGACTTTAGGGACTGCTACGCAGTGGGCGGTATCGACTTAAGCCAGACAACGGACTTAACGGCAGCCAGTGTGGTTATTCAGAAAGACGGTACACTGTATGCGTTTACACAGTTCTTTATGCCACGGGGCAGGCTGGAATACTTACAGGCTACGGACGGCGTGCCGTATGACATATTCGTTAAAAAGGGGCTGATAACCTTAAGCGGCGAGAATTACGTAGATTACCACGACGTTTACGGCTGGTTTACTATGCTGCTGGAAGATTACGGCATACGACCGTTAAAAATCGGCTACGACAGATACAGCGCCCAGTACCTTATTACCGATATGGCAAATTATGGTTTTCACATGGACGACGTTTACCAAGGCGAAAACCTTACACCAGTTATACGGGAGTTTGAGGGCATCATAAAAGACGGCGATTTTAAGATTGCCGACAACAATTTACTAAAGACGCATTTCTTAAATGTTGCGCTTAAGCACAACATGGAAACAAGAAAATTCAGACCTATAAAAATCGAGCAGCGGGCGCATATCGACGGCTTTGTATCTGTCATAGATGCAATGACCGTGCGGCAGAAATACTGGGAAGAGTGCGGCGAGCTGCTTAAAAATGCCGCATAGAAAGGAGTGTAAACGGCATGAAATTTTTAGACTATCTTTTTCATGGCAAAGAATTAAAAGCCATAGGTAATTATTTCAAAATGCTGAACGGATACAGCCCGACGTTTACCAGCTTTAGCGGCGGCGTGTATGAAATGGATTTGACCAGAACGGCTATAAATAATTTTGCCACACATTGCAGCAAGCTAAAGCCGGAGATAGAGGGCAGCGCCCTTAAGTCGCTGGAAAAGACATTGCAGCATAAACCCAACTACTTTATGGATACAACAAAATTTATAAAGCGTCTGGCAACGTATGTAGCGGTGGAACACACCGCTTTTATTATACCTATCGAGGACGAATACGGGCGCTTATGTGGCTGGTATCCGCTGCGGGCTGAACGCTGCGAGGTGGTAGAGAGCGAGAGACAATTATATTTACGGTATCTGTTTGCAAATGGCAGCTATGGAGCTATTGAGTTTGAACGTGTAGGCATTATGACAGACTTTGAATATAAAGACGACCTTTTCGGAGAGGACAACAGCACGCTTGCACCAACTATGCAGTTGATACATACGCAGAATGAGGGAATTATAAACGCTGTAAAAAATTCGGCAAATATCCGCTTTCTGGCAAAGGTGGCAAATATACTGAAACCAGAGGATATAAAGAAAGAGCGGAAACGCTTTACAGAGGATAACTTAAGCGCCGACAACGATAGCGGCATGATTATTTATGATAACAAGTTTAGTGAGCTGAAACAGGTAGAAAGCAAACCGTATACGCCAAACGCATTGCAGATGCAGCACATACAGGAAAATGTATGCACGCATTTTGGCACAAATATGGATATTCTGCAAAATAAATTTGATGAAAATACGTGGAATGCTTACTACGAGGGGAAAATAGAGCCGTTTGCAATACAGCTATCGCTTGTTATGACAAATATGAGCTTTACAGAGAGAGAAAGAGCCTGCGGCAATGCTATTTTCTTTTCTGCAAACCGCCTGCAATACGCCAGCAACGCCACAAAGTTAAGCGTAAGCACACAGCTTTTTGACCGTGCGCTACTAAACAGAAACGGCGTAATGGATATATGGAACATGGCACACGTTGAGGACGGGGAAAAGTATTATATCCGAAAGGAATATACAGAGGTAAGCGAACTGCACAAAGGAAGTGAGCAGCCAGTTATCATACAGCAAGTACCGCAGCAGACAGAACCAGCAGCGGGAGAAGAGCCGCAGAACGGACAGGAAGAGAAAGAGGGTGTAAATAATGCCAGTTAAGAAAGAGCGGGAATATAGAACGCTGGTAGCGCCTCTGGCTGCGCAGAGTTCCGGCGAAAAGCGCTTACAGTCGGAGTGCTACGTAGAGGGCTACGCTACTACATTTAATGCGCCATACCTTTTATATGAGTTTGAGGACGGCACAAAGATTTACGAAAGAATAGACGCACACGCATTAGACAGCGCAGACATGAGTGACGTTATCATGCAGTACGACCATGAGGGCAGAGTATTTGCCAGACAGTCAAATAATACGCTGATTTTAGAGCCGGACGTAAAGGGGCTTTTCGTGGCAGCAGACTTAAGCCGGACAGACTTAGCCCGTGGGCTGTATCAAGACATAAGCGCAGGAATGATTACTAAAATGTCATGGGCGTTTACAGTGGCAGAGGAAAGCTACGACAGAGAAACACATACAAGAACAATTTTGAAAATCAAAAAGGTTTATGACGTATCAGCCGTGAGTATTCCGGCAAATAACGATACTGAAATAAGCGCCCGTGCTTTTGCGAGTAGGAGTTATGAGCGGGAGCGGCAGGAGTTGCTTAAGAGGCGGGCAGCAATACTAAAGATTAAGGCGAGCTTATAAAAATCAAAACAAAAAAGGAGAACACAGACTATGAGATTAAAGGAAATTGAGGCAAGATTAGCCGAAATCAAAGAAGAGCTTAACACCAGAGCGGCAGAGCTTACGGACGAGGAAATTACAAAACTGGAAACAGAGGTAACAGACTTACAGGAAGAGCGTACCGCTTTACTGGCAGCGGCAGAGAAACGTAAAAAGCTGCTTGAAAGAATTGCAGCAGGAGAGCCGACAGGTGGAGCGGGAGCAGATACCACGCTGCTTAGAAATTTCAAGGGAGCAGGCGGCGCAGGAGCAGGAGAACCAGAGGACAAATACGACACTACGGCATACAGAAAAGCGTTTATGAATTATGTATGCAGAGGCGTTGCTATTCCGGCAGAGTACAGAGCAGCTGAAACCACCACCACAGCAGACAGCGGCGCTGTAATTCCGACAACTATTATGAATGAAATTATCCAGAAACTGGAAAGCTACGGCAGCATTTATGCAAAGGTGCGTAAGATTAACGTACAGGGCGGCGTTTCCATTCCGATTGCAGACTTAAAGCCTACTGCACACTGGATTACAGAGGCAAAGAGCAGCGACGACCAGAAAGCATCTGCTAAAAATTCCGTAACTTTCAATTATTACGGTTTGGAGTGCAAAATTTCCCAGAGCATTTTAGCGAATGTAGTAACGCTGAAAATGTTTACTGATTTGTTTGTACCTATGGCAACAGAGGCAATGGTAAAGGCTATTGAAATTGCCATTTTCAACGGTACAGGCGAGGGGCAGCCGCTGGGCGTTCTGAAAGACAGCAGGGTAACAGCTGTAATTACTCTGACACCGGAAGAGTACGCAAGCTGGAACGGCTGGCATAAGGTAAAAGGCAAAATGAAAAAGGCGTACAGAAACGGCAGCTTTGTTATGAACCAGTCCACTTTTGATACTGGCATTGACGGTATGGAAGATAAGAACGGGCAGCCTATTGGACGCACAAACTACGGCGTAAACGGAGAGGAAACATACCGTTTCATGGGTAAGAATGTGGAAACTGTAGAGGACGACGTTTTACCGAGCTGGGACGACGCAAACGAGGGCGACGTAATCGCAGTATTTATGAATTTCTCTGATTACGTTATCAATACCAACATGGAAATGCAGGTAGTGAAGTGGACAGACCACGACAACAACAAGATTAAGAATAAGTGCTTAATGGTAGTGGACGGCAAAGTAGCTGACGCTGCGGGCATTATCTTAGTTAAAAAGGGCGTAACAGCAGTGTAAGAAAGCGAGGTAGAGCATGAAAGGATACTTAGACGCAAAAGAGCTGGAAAGCTATAAGAAAGAGGATTTGCAGGAACTGGCAAAGCAACTGGGCGTAGATGCAGAGGGAACAAAGAAAGAAATTGCTGCACGCTGCGCAGCCGTCGAGGTAGATATACCAGACAACAGCGAGCTTACGGAAGAGGACAAAAAAGTAGCAGCCGAGGCAGCGGCAGAGGCAGCAGCTAAAGCCGAAGAGGAAAAGAAAGCAGTAGGGCTGGTAAAAGTAAAAGCACAGCGTCGTTTCCTTGACAAGGAATTAAACCAGATTAAGGATACTGGGGACGTTTACACCGTAAGCAGAGAACGTGCAACAGTTCTGAAAGAGGCAGGCGTAGTAGAAGTAGCAGAGTAAGAAAGAGGGTGCGGGCTATGGCAGCATATACCACTACATTAACCGAGAAGATGCGGGCGGCGCTGCGTATCAGTAGCACCAGTGAGAAAATCACAGAGGAAATAAACGACTGTATAGCCGCCTGCAAAGCTGATTTGAAAAACGACGGCGTAAAAGTAATAAAAGAGACAGACGAGCTGATTATAAGAGCAATTACGCTGTACTGTAAGGCAGAATTTGGCTTTAACAACAATGCGGAACAATTCAGAAAGTCATACGACGCACTTAAAATGCGCTTAGCTTTATCAGTGGAATACAACACAGCGCCGGAAGTGTCCGAAACGGACACCGACGGCGCAGAAAGCGAGGTATAAGCGGTGGAGTGGCAGGACGAATTAACGCTTATTGCAGAAACAGCAGCAGAAAACAGGGTAAATAAAAACGGCTTTGCAGTAAAGCCGGAAGAAAGCGCCCGCACTGTATTCTGTAACAAAAAAACAGTAGGATACAGTGAATATTTTAAGAGCCAGCAGACAGGAAAACTGGTAGAGGCAAAGTACGAGGTACACAAGGCAGATTATGGCGGCGAGGACGTAGTAGAAGTAAACGGGCGGCGCTATTTTGTACTTAAGACCTACGATACAGGAACAGACACCATAGAGCTTACGCTTACAGATTTACGCCACAGAAACGAGGTGTAAGCATGGGAGAGTTTAACACAGTCGGGCTGGAAGATATTATAGACGCTTTCAGCCGGAGAGAGGCGGCTACAGTTGAGGCAGTCCCCAAAATGCTTAAAGCTGGTGCTGATGTGCTGATAGAGGCACAGAGAGCAGAGGCACAGGCAATGGGACTGAATGAAACGGGCGGTTTTATCAATTCCATAAAAGCTACGGACGTAAAGGGCGACGATACGGAGAAATACGTAGAGATATACCCACAGGGACGGGCAAAGCATGGAAACGACAGAAAAGGAGATAAAAGCAAGGTGCGCTATGCAACAATCGGCTTTGTGGCAGAGTACGGCACAAGTAGCCACGCTGCACGCCCTTATATGACAGTGGCAAACGAAAAGGCGCACGAAAAGGTAGTAGAGGCACAGCGCAGTATATGGGAGAGTGAAACAGGCGAATGAGTATACAGGAGATTTTAGAAAGCGCAGGGTTGCCAGCCCAGAGAGGCGTTTACACTGGACGGGATAAGCCAGACGCATATTATACGTTTCTGCGGCTGCTGGGTACGCCTGCGGTAAATGCAGACGACGAAGAGAAAGAGCGCAGGGAAATGTATAGAGTTACGCTTTTCCATAAGGGCGATTTTGAGGCGCAGCTTGATAAGACAAAAGAGGTATTGAAAGCAGCAGGCGTTTATATCAACAGCATAGACGCAGAAAGCTACGAAACAGAAACGGGGTACTGGTTAGTGCCTATCACAGTCGAGATTTTGAAAGAGGAGTGATTAAACAATGACACTGGGACTGAAAGATTTATATTACGCCGTATGCACAGAGGCAGACGGAGCAGAGAGCTACGGGACACCTAAGAAAATGGCAGAGGCAATGAGCGCCGATTTATCCGTAAAGACAGCAGACGGCAGCTTGTATGCAGACGACACATTAAGCGAGAGCGTCACGGAGTTTGCAAGCGGAACGCTTAAGCTGGGAATTAAAGACCTTACGCCGGAAGTGCTGGCAGAGCTGCTGGGACAGGCAGTAGATAAGAACAGCGTAGTATGGGCGGGAAAAGAGGACGAGCCGCCGTATGTTGCTGTAGGGTTCAGAGCTAAGAAAACGGGTGGTAAATACCGTTACGTATGGCTGCTTAAAGCAAAATTTAAAGTACCGTCTGAAAAGTACGAAACAAAGGGCGAGAGTATCAAGTTTAACACGCCGGACATTGAGGCATCTTTTACAACAAGAAAGAAAGATAACTTGTGGAAAGCAGACTTTGTGGGAACAGAGGAAAGCGCAGCGGCTAAAACGTGGTTTACAGCAGTGCCGGAAAAGGCAGCAGCAATGGAAAGTGTATAAAACAGGAAAGGAGAGAGGCGTAGCATGGGCTGCGCCTTAATTTTATATCATGGGAGCATTAAAGAGCGGGGCTTTTCCCGTAGAGCTGAACGGCAAAGAATATGGTTTACTTTTTTCGCTGAACGCATTAGACGAAGTACAGGAAAAGTTTGGGGGCTACGACAAATTAAGTGAGGTATTCAATAAAGATAACCCAAACCTTTTTAAAGATACAAGGTGGTTACTTACGCTGCTTATTAACGAGGCACTTTTAGCAGAGGACGAAAACGCCCAGCTGCTTGAAGAGAAGAGGGTAGGCAGACTGATACACGCAGGAAATTTGCAGGAAGTACAGAGCGCTATTTTTAAATCGTTCTACAGAGGAACTGCGGGAGACAACAGCGACACAGAGAACGAAAACGACGGAGAAGAAACAACAGAAGAGGGAAACAGGGCAGCCGTGCAGGAAAATTAGATACTGCACGGCTTTTGTATATTGCAGTAGTGCTTTTGAGATACAGGGAACGTGAGGCATGGAGAAAAACACCATACCAGATAACGACACTGTTTAAATATCACAAGGAATATAACCCGCACATTTTCCGACAGGAACAGGCGGGAACACCAGCAGCTACAGAAAACATGGACGATATAGACATAGCGTTAGGGGGCTTTTAATTATGGCAGATAAGACGCAGAACGTCAAAACAAGGTTAAGTTTTGACGGAGAGGCAGAGTATAAAGCAGCCTGCAAGGAAATTAACAGCACCCTTAAAGTGCTTAATTCTGAAATGAAACTTGTAACGGCTGAATATAAGGACAATGCAAGCAGCGTAGATGCGCTGAAAGCAAAGCAGGCGGTACTACAGAAAACATACGACGAGCAGGCAAAAAAGGTAAAAGAAACCGAGGCGGCTTTAGAAAAATGCCGCAAGGCAACAGGAGACAATAGCGAAGAAAGTAAAAAACTTGAAACCCAGTTAAATTACCAGAAAGCAGCGCTTGTAAAGACAGAGCAGGAATTAGGCAAAACGACTGACGAAATGGAAAAAGCAGAAAAAGCCGCTGACGAAATGGGAAAGGAAATAAAAGACAGCGGGGAACAGGCAGACGACGCAAAGGGAAAATTTTCTGGATTTACAAGCGTGCTAAGCGGAATGGGTACAGCGCTTAAAGCAGCAGCAGCGGCGACGGCGGCAGCAGTTGCGGGAGCGGCAACAGCCATAGGAGCGCTTACCACAAAAGCGATAGAGGGATACGCAGCACAGGAACAGCTTGTAGGCGGTGTAGAAACTCTTTTCAAAACGTCGTCTGATACGGTTGTTGGTTATGCAAACGACGCATATAAAACAGCTGGAATGTCTGCAAATGAGTACATGGAAACAGTTACCAGCTTTTCAGCGTCGCTGCTTGCCAGTATGAATAATGACACGGCAGCGGCAGCAGAAAAGGCAAACGTGGCAATTACGGATATGTCAGACAATGCAAATAAAATGGGTACTGATATATCGCTTATACAGAACGCCTATAACGGTTTTGCAAAGCAGAATTATACCATGCTGGATAACTTAAAACTGGGATATGGCGGTACAAAAGAGGAAATGCAGCGACTGCTTGATGATGCAAGCAAGCTATCCGGCATTAAGTATGATATTTCATCATATTCAGACGTTGTAGACGCTATTCACGTCGTACAGACGGAAATGGGCATAACAGGGACAACGGCAAAAGAGGCAAGTACAACAATAGAGGGTTCGGTTAGTTCTATGAGTTCAGCGTGGGACAACTGGGTAGCTGGAATGGCAGACAGCGAGGCGAATTTCTCACAGCTTACAAGCAATCTGGTAGACAGTATTGTAACAGTGGTAGGGAATATAGCACCGAGGGTAATAGAAACAGTGCCGAGGCTGGTAAGCGGACTGGGAGAAATCGTAGAGCAGCTTGCAACGTATATACCACAGGTTATACAGGAGTTATTACCGCCTTTAATGAGCGGCGTACAGGACTTGCTTAATACGCTGGTTGGAATGCTGCCGGAAATGATAAGCATAATCGGGCAGATTATACCGACAATCATAGATACGCTGCTTACTATATTACCGCAGCTTTTAGAGGCAGGCGTACAGATTATTACGGAATTGGCGCAAGGTATCGCACAAGCGTTACCTACATTGCTGCCAACAATCGTAACGGTGGTTACGAACATTGTAACCATGCTGATAGAAAATATACCGTTGCTGATTACAGCAGCATTACAGCTGCTTACGGGGCTGGCACAGGGGCTGGTAGCAGCGCTGCCTGTACTGATTGAGGCACTGCCGGAAATCATAACGGCTATCATAAATGCACTGGTTGAGGGCATACCGCTTATTATCGAAAGTGCGGGCGATATTATAGTTGCATTGATTGACGGCATCATAGATGCAATACCGCTTTTAATCGCAGCCATACCGCAGATTATAGCAGCCATTGTAACAGGACTGATTACGGGGCTGCCTAAGATTTTGACGGCGGCAGGCAAGCTGGTAATGACAATCATAAATAAAATAAAAGAGCTACCTACTCTGATACCGCAGGCAATCGCTGCGGGCGTTGAGAAAATAGCAGAGTGGGGCGCAAATATGCAGGAAAAAGGCGGCACAGTTATAACAGGTTTTGTAACGAAAGTTATAGATATTGTTAAGGAGCTGCCGCAGAAAATCTGGAACAGTATAGTAAGCGCAGTAACCAGAGTGGCTACGTGGGGCGCAAATATGCAGACCAAAGCCAAAGAAGTAATGAACACAATGCTTACGAACATTGTAACGATTGTGAAAGAAACGCCTGCTAAAATCTGGAACAGTATAGTAAGCGCAGTAACCAGAGTGGCTACGTGGGGTAACAATATGCTTACGAAAGCCAAAGAGGTAATGAACGCCATGGTAACAGGCGTTGTTACGATTGTTAAGGAACTGCCGCAGAAAATCTGGAACAGTATAGTAGGAGCAGTTACCAGAGTGGCTACGTGGGGTAACAATATGCTTACGAAAGCCAAAGAGGTAATGAATGCCATGGTAACGGGCGTTATTACGATTGTTAAGGAACTGCCGCAGAAAATCTGGAACAGCATAGTAGGGGCAGTTACCAAAGTGGCTACGTGGGGCAACAATATGCTTACGAAAGCCAAAGAGGTAATGAATGCCATGGTAACGGGCATTGTTACGATTGTTAAGGAAATACCGCAAAAGATTTATAACAGCATTTCTGGTGCAATTTCCAAAGTGGCTACATGGGGTACAGAAGTAAAGAACAAAGCCGTAGAGGGCATGAGAAATGTAATTACTGGAATAGCAGACGTATTTAAGGATATTGGCAGTACGTTTGCAGGGTTCGGTAAAAACATGGTAGAAGGCATCTGGAACGGCATAAGCGGCGCTACGAGGTGGATAAAAGACAAAATAAGCGGCTGGGTAGGCAATGTTACCGACTTCCTTAAGGATTTATTTGGAATTGCCAGCCCGTCTAAGCTGATGCGTGACGAAATCGGCGTATATCTGGCGCAGGGTATCGGCGTTGGCTTTTCTAATGAAATCGGCGGCGTTAAGAAAATGATTGAGGACAGCGTACCGCAGGAGTTTGACGTAGACGCAAAGGTAAATGTAGGCAATGAATTTAAGTATGATAACGACGACAAAAAGCCAAAGCCGAGAGGCGGCGGCAGTGCAGCAGGCGGCGTAGTTGTCAATCAGTATATTTATGCGAATACCACGGACTATGCAAAACAGCAGAAAGAGGCAGCCCGACAGTTCAGAATGATAGCAAGGACGGTGTAACACATGGAAAATGAAAAACTGACTTACATAAATTCAAGGGGCGAGCGGTTAGAGCTGGGAGTAGACAGCGTATACCATTGCAATATAAGTAAAGACGTAGAGGGCATTTCCGGCGTTACGAGCGTCATTTACAGCACAAACAGTATGGGACAGCACGGCGACACCTACGTAGGGCAGCGTATCGAGGCGAGGGACATAGACGTAGTGGGACATATCAACACACGGGACAAGGCGCAGGCATTGGAACTGCGCCGCCGTATGCTTAAGATATTTAACCCAGAGCTTAGCGCTACGCTGGTGTATGAGTACGGCGGCTTTAAGCGTGTGATTGATTGCAGGGCGTATGGAGAGCCTAAGATACTAAAGAAAGAGGTACTTTATGAGTTTGATTTACAAATAGAGTGCCTTAACCCGTTCTGGCGGGAAGAGGAAGAAACAAAAGAGGATATAGCAAGCTGGGTGGCTGCGTGGCATTTCCCTTGCGTTATCGAAAAGGACAGCACAAAGAGCATGATATACGGATACCGAGCGGAAAGCGTAATAGTGGACTGCTACAACGAGGGCGACGTATCAACAGGAATGAGGATAAGGTTTACAGCACTGGGGACAGTTTCAAACCCGATACTGCTTAATGTGGATACCGAGGAATTTATACAGATTAACGCCACTATGAAAACGGGCGACGTGATAGAGATTAACACGAAGTACGGCAGCAAGGGCGCTAAGCTGATAAGGGACGGCGTAGAAACCGACTATTTCCGATACATTGATGTAGACAGTACATTTATGCAGCTTGCCATAGGCGACAATATGTTTAGATATGATGCAGCCAGCGGCGTAAATTCTCTGGAAGTATCCATATTCTACAGCAAGGAATTTTTAGGAGTGTGACGGTATGGAGCTTAGAGTATTCGACAAGACAGTACAGCCGCTGGGAGCTATAGACGAGCTGGCAAGCCTGCTATGGCATACAAAGTATTTTGACGTAGGAACTTTTAGCCTGCTTGCGCCGATTACGGACAATAACAGCCGTTTGCTGGTAGAGGGTAACTTAATAACCAAGCACGACGGAAAAAAGGAAGTAAAGACCGCCGACGGCGGCGTATGGCGCAGGGCAGCGCAGATAACCTACGTACACATTACCAAAGACGAGAACGGCTTAGAGCAGTTAGAGGCACAAGGCTATATGCTTAGCTGGTGGCTTAATAAGCGCTGCATTTATCCGCAGATTGTGGCGACAGGTACAAACCAGTATCTTATAAACCTTATGGTAAAGAACAACTGCGGCAGCGCAGCAGGAACAAAGCGGCGTTTTCCATTGCTTACATTTCTGGCGCAGGAAACCATAGACGGCGTGGCGGTTGAATATGCAAACGAGGTATACGCACAACTGGGGCAGGAAGTAAAGGCAAGGGCGCAGGCTGGAAAGCTGGGCTATGACATTCTGCTTAACGAAAGAGAGAGACTGTTTGGCTTTTATCTGTATAAGGGCAATGACCTTACAGCCACAAATACCGAGGGTAACACACCCTGCATATTTTCAAGAGATTTTGATAATGTCAACGAGCAGGAATACACAGCCAGTATAGAGAACTGCGGCAACTTTATTTATGTGCAGGGAGCAGCTGACGACGACGGCAGCCAGCCAGTAACCACAGTGGACGGCGAGGGCGCAACGGGGCTGGATTTAGTAGAGGTATTCTGCGACGCTACGGACATTGCCAGAAAGTACCAGCAGGGGGAAACAGAGGTAACAATACCGCTGAATACCTATATTGCAATGCTGAAAACGAGAGGCGGCGCAGAGTTGGAAAACTACGGCAAGAACATAAATTTTGTAAGTACCATAAATACAAATTCAAACTTAAAATTTAAGGCTGATTTTGATTTAGGCGACCGTATTACTTGCAAAGAAACTAAGTGGGGCATACAGATAGATGCACGCATTACAGAAGTAACAGAAACATACCAGAAAGGCGAGGAAACCATAGAGGCGACTTTTGGCGACAGCCTGCCGACGCTGGTAGACCAGATTAGGAAAGTGAGGTAGCAGAAATGGCAAACAGCTTACCGTTTAATGCCGTGGCAGTAGACGGAGAGTACGACAGGGTATATAAAGCCGAGGATTGGGCGTGGTACTTTGCTACTTTCATTGCAAACGGCATTTTTCCAAAGCCGAGCGACGGGCTACAGGTAGTAGCTTACAGCGGCATGGAAATAAGAGTAAATGCAGGCTATGCCTTTATAAACGGCTACGCCTTTAGAAATCCTGCAACGCTTAGCGTAACACTGGATACGGCAGAGGGAGCGCTTAACAGGGTGGACAGGGTAGTAGTTCGCTGGGATTTGCCGCAAAGAGATATGTATATTGCGGTGCTGAAAGGCACACCGTCTGCAAAGCCGACAGCAACGGCAGTAACACGCACTACGGAAATATGGGAGCTTGCGCTTGCAGATATTTACGTAGGCAAGGGCGTAACAAGGATACAGACGCAGAACATCACAGACCAGCGGTTTAATAGCGCAATCTGCGGCATTGTAACAGGAACGGTGGAAGAGATAGACGCAAGCGTGCTTACAAAGCAGTTTACGGACTTTTTCAACACCTACAGCGCAGCCGTGCTGGACGAGTTCAGCGCATATAAGCAGAGTATGGAAAAGTACCTTACAGAGATTGCGGGCGTATATGACAGCTACGTAAGCAAGACAGAGGGCTTATTTGCGCAGTATGAGAGCCAGTTTAACGAAAGATACAGCAGTTTTGAAAGCACGCTTGACAACTGGGACAAGGAACTTTTAAGCGCCTATACAGAATTTATGGCAAAAATTAAGCTATTCCAGTCGGACGCTGAAAACGAATTTAACACATGGTTTGAGAGTATCAAGGACAAGCTGGGTGAGGACATAGCAGGCAGCCTGCAACTGCAAATTGAAGAGCTGGCAGCAGCCATGCAGGAAGTGAAAAAGCAGGCAGAGGCAGGCACGAAAGAAACCAAAGAGGCAATAGCAGCGCTGGACGAGCGACTTAAGAGAGTAGAAAGCGGCTGGGGCATTGACTATAAGCATGATGCTGTACTGGGATTGTGTTACATGGGCGCAGCATACATGAGCCAGCATTACGAAAGAACAGTAGAAACGGCAGTGTTAGGGGCTACCTACGTGGGTAATTCCTATCTTGCAAATACATTTTAGAAAGGCGGCAGACCATGAAAGGATTTCCTAAAGTATTAAAGACAAAAGAGGATTATTACAACTGCCTTGCTATGGTAGCAAGCGGAGAACTGGCAGCAGCAGATTTGCTGGCGAAAATCGAGAGCGCAGAGAACCAGCGTTATATTGAGTGCGGCGTAGCAGCTGTAGAGGAAGAGAAAAAGGCGGTTACGGTATATTACTGCGACGAGGCAGCGGTAGGTATGAAATTTGTAGCAGGCGACGTATCCGGCACGGTGCAGGGAGTAACACATATCCAGACCGACGAGGCAGCGGCAGCAGGAGAGGCGGGAAACGACAGAACAGCCCTTACACTTTCCAAAGCGGTAAAAGCGGGCTGCAAGGTAATTGCGCTGGAACGCACAGACACCGTGGCAGGAATGACAACAGACGACATTGCAGCACTGAAAGGAGTATTAAAGCAGTATGAGTAGATTATTAGTGGACGACGTTACAAAGACCGACGCAAGGGCGCTTTTGAACGTAAATAAAATGGCTACAATCAGCGATATTGTAGCACCGAGCAATGAGTACATTTACGCCAGCGGAGCAAATGAGCTGACCGTAGTAGAGGGTTGCGTAATTGCCGTGGGCGGCGCTGGAATTTTCAAGACAGCAAATACAATTCTTACGGCTGCTAATCTGGACGCAGGCAGCGCTTTTGCGGTAGGTAAGGACTATTACGTATATATCTGCGACAGCAGAATTGACAGCGCAGACGAGAAATACGTAATTTCCCTTAATTCTACATACCCGACAGGCTGGAACGCTACAAACAGCCGTAAAATCGGCGGCTTTCATTATGGACGCTGCCGCAAGGTGGACAGCAATTTACAGCCGCTTAATGGCAGCAGTGTTATTTTTGGCACAGGCTGGGAAAGTGCAGTAAGCAACGGCATTGTACCACGTTCTGTATGGACACTGGGACACCGCCCGAAATGCAGCCCAGAGGGTATGGTATATTTAGGCGGCGGCACATGGGTAGATATTTACCTTAATTCTGACGACGGGGCAAAGGGCTTGAAATCAGAGTATGGCTGCGCACCTATGACGGGTACAGAAAGCATGAACTGGTACAACTTTGTAGAACGTCTGGCAAAGAGCGGTAAGCGTCTGCCGAACTATGCAGAATTTTGCGCTTATGCTTTTGGCAGCCCTGCCGGACTGGATAACGCAAATACAAACGCATGGAGCGCCACCAGCAACACAGGTAGGGGCGTAACAGGCAGTGTGGTAAATGCCGTTTCTTCCGTGGGCGTTGTAGATGCCGTGGGGCGTGTCTGGGAGTGGCTGGACGAGCTTATTACAAGAGCGGAACACGCCACAAATGCAGACTACCACGCAAGCGTAGCGTGGGGCTGGGACAAGAAAAGCCCATTGAACACAGGCGAGAAGTCTTACGACGTTGGTAACATTTACCAGTATTACGCATATTCTCTGGCGGCGTTGATAGCGGGCGGCGGCTGGGGCGGTGGGGCGAGTTGCGGCGCTCGTGCCGTGAATTGCCGCAATTACCCGTGGAGTGTCAGTACGTTCATTGGCGCTCGTGGGGCGTGTGACTCTCTGTAGACGGCGGGCGAAAGCCCAGCCGGATAAACGGGGGTAAGGCATGGACATACAGACAAAAACAGATATTATACACCAGAAAATATACGATTTTCTGCTATATATTTACCCTCTGCTTACGAAGTACCCAAAGTATGAGAAATTCAGTTTACAGACGGCGACAAGAAACGCAATTCTTGAAATGCTGCAAGAGGTTATAAAGTGGGATAAGACGGCAACGAAAAGCCACTTATACACGGTAGATACGGCATTGCAGGAAAGTAAAGAATTGCTGCGGCTGGCGCATGACTTGAAGTATAGCGCTATGAACGCACGGCACTACGGCGAGAGCTGCCGCAAGCTGAAAGAAATAGGCGTTATGCTGGGCGAACTGATAGAAGAGGTAAAGACCAGAAAATAGCAGGATATGGGGCAGCTGCTTACTTACAGCCTCTGGCGGCGTTGATAGCGGGCGGCAACTGGAACAATGGGGCGAATTGCGGCGCTCGTGCCGTGAATTGCAACAATTACCCGTGGAATGTCAATACGAACATTGGCGCTCGTGGGGCGTGTGACTTAGTGAGAACATTACAGGCACAGAGTTCTACGGAATACTGGCAAGGACTTAGAAAGGGATAAGACCGAGTGTTTAATATCCTATAGTCAGAGTGGCTGTCCCGCCGTGAGGCAAAGAGAAAAAATACGGCTGCTGGTTAGTAGCTACGGCGAAAGGCAGGAGCTTAATACTTGAAGAGAGTAGGATACATTACCGATAAGGACGGGCGGCGCATTACGCTTTTAGAGGCTATGGGCGACTATGGAAACGTACAGAAAGCCTATAACAAAGCCAGAAAGTGTAAACGCCACAGAAAAGACGTACTGATTTTTACGAAAGACAAAGAGGAAAACTTAGACAAGGTGCGGGAAGATATTATAAACCTTGCCTATGAGCCAAGCAAATACCATTACTTTAAGGTGTACGAACCGAAAGAGCGGCAGATAATGGCGCTGCCGTTCTATGACAGGGTGGTACAGCACGCCATAAACAACGTGTTAGAGCCTATATTTGATAAGCGGTTTATATCGCAGTCTTACGCCTGCCGGAAAGGTAAAGGTATGCACGCTGCGTCTGATACGCTAAAAGAGTGGCTGTATGAGTGGAACAAATACCACCCAGACCAGCCGCTTTATGCTATCAAGGCAGATATACACCACTATTTCCAAAGCATAGACCATGCGGTATTAAAAACTGAAATACGTAAGGTTATAAAAGACGCTGGGGTACTGGCATTGCTGGACAGGATAATAGACCACAACGGCAATATGCCGGACGGCGTAGGGATACCAGTAGGAAACCTTACCAGTCAGTTATTTGCAAATATCTATCTGGACGCATTAGACCAGTTTATTAAGCATGAGCTGGGCGTAGAGGCATACATACGCTATATGGACGACTTTGTAATATTAAGCCCAGACAAGGAACAGCTGCGCAACTGGCTTGCACGGATAGAGCAATTCTTACGGGAAGAGCTTAAGTTAGAGTTTAACCCGAAAACTACCATACTGGCAGCAAAGAACGGTATAGACTTTGTAGGCTACAAACACAGGGCAACGCACAGGAAAGTACGAAAGGACAGCATAAAGCGCATAAAGCGTACTATCAAGAAGTGCGAGAGCGGGAAAATCACAAAAGAGCAGTTACAAAAGAGTATACAGAGCTGGACGGGACACGCAGGACACGCCGACAGCTATAACCTACGAAAGAAAATAGAAACGCTGGCAGAGGCAGCCATAGAAAAGGCTGCTTAAGCGGCAAAATGCAGGAGCGAGTACATGAGTAGCAATTTATTAAGGGTAGTACAAGAACAACAGGAAACCATAGAAAAGCAAAGCAGGCTTATTGCTGATTTAATAGCCACTCTGGAAAGCTGGGAGCAGACAGCGAGCTACGACGGCGCAGAGCTGAAAGAGCGGGCAAAAGATTTGCAATTAAGAGAAAGGCAGGATTTATGAACATGACTATTACAGAATTTATTGAGGCGGCGGCACATAACAAAATTATCCAGCTGGTAGTATTGGCGATTGTGTGCGACACGGTTTTTGGCGTGCTGCGTGCAATCAAAGAAAAGAAATTTAACAGCTGCGCAGGCATTGACGGGGCTATCAGAAAAGTAGGTATGCTTATTTCTCTGGTATTCATGCTGGCAATCGACGTACTGATTAAGATTAACTTAATCGGATTTATACCGGAGCAGGTACGTACATATTTAGGGCTTGATACCGTGGGCGTGGCTGAATTTTTCGCACTGCTCTACATTGCCTATGAAGTAGTGAGCATTTTTAAGAATATGGCATTATGCGGGCTGCCCGTAAAAAAGGTATGGGAAAAGGTGCGGGAGTTTCTGGCGAAGTATACGGACGAACTGCCGGACACAGACGAACTGGACGGGGACAGCACCACAGGCAACGTAGAGGAACACAGGACACAGGAAAGATAAGAATAATAAGGACATAGCAGCAAAGAGCGCTTGCGGGACACCGCAGGCGCTTATTTTGTATGCGGAAAGGCAGGAAATATGAACATTAACAGAAAGATAAGTAAGTACAATTTCAATAAGGGCAGCGTTTCCAGAATTAAGTATATTGTTATCCATTATGTAGGCGCACTGGGCGGCGCAGAGGACAACTGCCGATATTATGGCGGCGGCAATAGAAATGCGTCGGCGCATTACTTTGTAGGATTTAACGGCGAGGTATGGCAGTGCGTAGAGGACGCTAATATAGCGTGGCATTGCGGAGCGTCGAGCTATAAGCACGCAGAGTGCCGAAACGCTAATAGTATCGGTATTGAAATGTGCGTAAGGAAGAAAAACACAAAGAGCATGGGCGCAACAGATAAAGACTGGTATTTTGAGGACGCAACAGTAGAGGCAGCGGCAGAGCTTACCCGTTACCTTATGAATAAATACGGCGTGCCTGCATCTCATGTAATCAGACATTACGACGTAACGGGCAAGATTTGCCCTAACCCGTATGTATATAACACCAGCGCCCACACATGGGACGAGTTTAAGCGTAAAATCAGCGGACAGGCAGAAACACCGCAGGGCGGCAATGAAAAAACAATCTGGAATTTTCTTACAGGAAAGGGCTTAAATGCTTATGCCGTGGCTGGTATTATGGGTAATCTGTATGCTGAAAGCGGGCTTATGCCGAACAACTTACAGAACACCTATAACAATAAGCTGGGTAAGACGGACGCAGAATATACAGCAGCGGTGGATAATGGCAGCTATGGCAATTTTGTAAAGGACAGTGCAGGCTATGGGCTGGCGCAGTGGACGTATTGGAGCAGAAAGCAGGCGTTGCTTAATCATGCAAAACAGGCGGGCGTATCCATTGCAGACCTTAATATGCAGCTGGGCTTTTTATGGGAAGAATTGCAGGGATACACAGCAGTAATGGACGCACTGAAAAAGGCGGGCAGTGTGCGTGCTGCATCTGATGCCGTTCTTACTGGATATGAAAAGCCAGCAGACCAGAGCGAAACAGTAAAGAAAAAGCGTGCAGAGTACGGCGAGGGATACTATAAAAAGTATGCAGCAGGAAACGGTACAAAGTATTACAGAGTGCGCAAGAGCTGGACGGACGCAGCAAGCCAGCTGGGGGCGTTTACGTCGCTGGAAAATGCAAAGAGCGCTTGCAAGGCGGGTTATACTGTATATGATGATAACGGCAAGGCGGTATATACCGCAGCGGGGCAGCAGACAAGCGCAGGCGTTCCGTTTAGCGTACAGGTAGATATTTTAGACCTTAATATCAGAACAGGAGCAGGCACGAACTATGCAAAGACGGGAGAAACCACAGGAAAGGGAGTATTTACCATTGTGGAAGTGAAAGCCGGACAGGGCGCAAGTGCTGGCTGGGGACGCTTGAAGAGTGGCGCAGGCTGGATTAGCTTAGATTATGCCACAAGATTAGCTTAAGTTTTCGAGGGTGGGCGGTTCGCTGTCTGCCCTCTATTTTTTTGCGATTTTCTTAGAAATCTATACAAAAGTGTTGACAATATACCGAAAAAGGTATATAATAAAATCATGGAAAGGAGATAAGAACAAATAAGAGGCAAAGCCACTGGAAAGGAGAAACGGCACAATGGGTAAGAAAAAGAAACAAAAGAAAAAGCCTATCAACTGGCAAGAATTGGCAATCAGTGCAGTGATAGACTTAATCATAGGAACAATACTTATCATAATTGGTAAGTACATAGGTTAGGGCGAAAGCCCTAACCAACAGGCGGGCGATAAGCCCGCCGCCTATAAGAAATATAACACAAACCCAAAGCCGAGTAAAGAGTATGCTTTTAAAATTAGGAGTATTTTTAGTAGCAGTAGGACTGGTAAAGCTGCTGGTTGCTTTCATTTTGAGGGCAAGAGAAAAGAGAGGTAAGGCATGAATTTAGGCGAAAACATTAAAAAAGCACGAAAAGCGGCAGGCGTGACGCAAAAGGAACTTGCAGAGCGCCTGCAAGTATACCAGAAAGATATAAGCCGCTGGGAAAACAACGAGCTTACGCCAAACGCAATAACACTTGCGAAAATTTGCAGAGAGCTTAACGCCTCTGCTGATGAAATTTTAGAATTGAAGTAGAAACGAAAGCGAGGGCTTACTATGACAAAGAAAAAGGTAATTTTATTGGTAGTGGCTGCATTATTTGCAGTAAGCGGTTTAACGGCGCTGCCGTCTGGAAATATAACAGGTGGGGTGGGTTGTATTGTGATTGCGGCAGTATGCGCCTATTTTGGACTGAAAAAGAAAAGCGCAGGAAAAGAGAACGGAAACAGAACACCAGCGCCTGCCGCCGCATCTGGTAGCAGGGTTTTAGATACAATCAGAACGAAAGTAGTAGGCGTGACGTTCAATAATGAGGACGGAGAAAACAGGCAGGATATTTTAAGCAAAATGTCCGGTAGTGAAGATATTACAGTAGAAAAGTACACATACAACGGAGAGCCTGCCGCATACGTAAAGTGGGGCGATAAGGTAATAGGCAATCTATCGGCAGAACTGGCGGGGGACTTAGCGAGAAAGTACCCGAAAGCCCGCTACACCGCAGAAATACTGGAAATTTCTGGGGGGGGGGGTACAGACGTTCGGGTGCAATATAGAACTTGACGTAATCGAGGACGCAACGCCCAGCGTAAGCCAGCATACGGGAGAAACTACAGTATATGTAGACCGTAGCAACAAAAAATACCATAGTAAGCCTAACTGTTCGGGAATGAAAAACCCAAAGAGCATACCGCTAAGCCAAGCAAAGAAGAAATACACCGCTTGTAAAAAGTGTTGTAAATAGGTAAAGGCATAAGCCGCAGACTTGTAAAAGAGTTTGCGGCTTTTCGTCGTATATGGGGAAAGAACAGGAACGAAAGAGAGGTAGCAGAAATGGCGAATAAGAAAGGCAGCCGACAGCTGACATGGACAGACCGTATAAGTATTGAGGCATTGAAAAAAGCAGGGCATAGCGTGATAGAGATAGCAGAACAGCTGGGCGTACACCGCAGCACTATATACAATGAGCTTAAGCGAGGGGAATATATGCACAGAAATAGCGACTATACAGAAACATTAAGTTATAGCCCAAACAAGGCACAAATGAAAGCAGAGGAAAATTTAAAGGCAAGGGGTACACAACTTAAAATAGGAAACGATATTGCATACGCAAATTATATAGAGGATAAAATAGTAAATGAAGATTACAGCCCAGCTGCGGTACTGGGAGAATTGAAAGCACAGGGAAAAGAGGGGGACTTTTCCGTAACAGTATGCGTAACGACCTTATACAGCTACATTGATAAGGGTATTTTCCTTAAGTTGTCTAATAAGAATTTGCCAGTAAAGAAGAATAAGAAGAGAAATTATAAGAAAGTACAGAGGCAACAGAAAAGGGCGGCAGCAGGAGAGAGTATAGACAAACGCCCGAAAGAGATAGATACACGGGAAGAGTTCGGCAACTGGGAAATGGACAGCGTTTTAGGTAAGCGGGGAAAGTCAAAAAATACGTTGCTGGTACTGACGGAGCGGAAAACCAGAAACGAGATTATATTTAAACTGCCAGACCATACAGACGAGGCAGTAGTAGCGGCACTGGATAGATTAGAAAGAAAATGGGGCGCTGATATGTTTAAGCGGGTATTTAAGACAATCACAGTAGACAACGGCAGCGAGTTTGCAGATGCAGAGGGCTTACAGCGTTCTATTATCAACGAGGGAGAAAAGCGGACAAAGGTATATTACTGCCACCCGTACAGCAGTTGGGAGCGTGGCACAAATGAGGTAACAAATAAGATGATACGCCGGAAGATACCGAAAGGCACAAATTTTGACGACAGGACAGAGGAAGAGGTAGAGAGTATAGAGGACTGGATAAACGGATACCCACGCAAAATACATGGCTATCATTCAGCAGGGGAACTATTCGAGGAAGAGGTAAAGCAGCTTGCATAAGAACGAAAATAGGGAGCGTGAGAGGCTGGCAGCAGTGGCAGCCTTACTATTGCGCTGCCTAAAAGTGAAAATATACAATAAAACAGGCTACGTATTGTGCAAAACGGCAAAACGATAAAAACATGAAAAAATGTCGAATTTAATGTTGACATTTTTAAAAAATAAAAAAATTGAAAAAAACTCTTTACAAATCTGAAAAACCGATGTATACTAAGCAAGTGCTCTGGTGATGGAGCAAAACAAAATAACGATGCGTGGCTCAGCTTGGTAGAGCGCTGCGTTCGGGACGCAGAGGTCGCAGGTTCAAATCCTGTCGCATCGACTCCTTGGCAGGGGCGTCAGTTATCTGCTGGATAACTGAACAGAACCGGAATCAGTTATGATTCCGGATTTTTTTTACATAAATCGTGTTAAAAAGGTGACAAATAAGCATTGCCTTGTAACGATTTATGAGCTATACTTAGAAATGAAGCAGAGCGTCTGTAACTGTGTAGACAGAAGCAGAACTGAAAAGACAATTTGGTGCGAATCCGAAGGGGCAACGCCGCTGTGAACATGGAGGAATCTGCAGAAGAGCAAACATTACTGCAGAACTGTTGAAATGTGACCCAGGAAGTCTACTGTTCATGGCATGATTTTATATGATAATTGGATATTTTTTTAGAGTGCATAAACACGTTTGCGTATCATGGGCAAACGTGTTTTTTTATTATTAGGGATAGCTAATCTTAACGAGACAGAATGTCAGTAAGGGGAATTATGGGGAATATTTATCATACCGGAGTCTGGGTATCAGACCGCAATTATGATGTGTTTGACAGGCGCTTGGGCAAGTCGATGGTTGACCGTGAGATAAGAATTGCGGAGCCGTACCGCAGAATTGGAAGCGGTGCAATGAAGAATAATATTAAGATGAAAAGGCTTCAGATTGGAAACAGTGTAAAAGAGATTGGAGAAGAGGCATTTCAGGGATGCAGTAATCTGCGGTTCCTTACCCTTGATGGGGTGCGAACCGTACAGAGAAGTGCATTTCAGGGATGTACCAGTTTGAAAACGTTGGATATTCCAAAGAGTCTCCGTTATATAGAGAAAAATGCATTTATGGAAAATAAAGCTGTTCGAGAGATACGATATGAAACAGAAAATCTCAGTACCGTGATTTCTCCAGAAGTATTCCGTGAATGCAATCGGCTTCAGATGATTGTACTTCCTGAAAAGCTGGAAAAAGTTGGACCTAGAGCTTTTTATAAATGCAAAGAGCTGGATGGCATTCAATTTCCTGCCACATTGAAAGAAATCGAAGAAGAAGCATTTTATCAAAATGGATTAACGGAACTGCATCTTCCGAATGGATTGGTAAAGATTAGTGACAGCGCATTTTTTAAGTGTACGCAGTTAGAATATGTGCGAATTCCGGAATCTGTAAAAATAATTGGCAAATGGGTATTCCACGGATGTAACCGATTAAAAGTTCTGGAAATTCCAGGTGATCCAGAGGTTGTAGGAGACTGGATTGTAAACAGAAGTTGTACCATACGCTGCAGAAAAGGCAGCAAAATTGATAAGTATTGCCAGGAGAATGATTTCCTGTGTGAGTATTTGTAAATCGTAGAAAATAAGACTTCAGTGCTTTTTGAACTGAGAAGAACAAAAAGCTAAGAGACAACCGGGTGAGATTCCTGGATGGCACCGCCGCTGTAAGCATCGTTGTTAGTATTCAAAGATGTAAGTCAGAAGATCTGCTGAAGAAACTTTTCATATGATAAATTACATATTTTGAAACTGGCAGAAAAACGGCTGCAGAACTTTTAAGTTCTGCAGCTTTTTTTGTAAGCTTGCACGACGGATGTGTAACTTCAGCGGAAGAGAAACTGCCCGTTCTTAAAATAAATCATTACAAGGAGGGAAAAAGATGAAAAGAAAGACATGTGCTTCTGTATTGGCATTGGTGTTAACCTGCGCCATGGTGACAGGCAGTCTGCCTGTGGAAGCAAATGCGGCAGAAGCGGCGGCAGTGTCAGAGTTGACGGCTGTTCAGGATGAAAATCAGGAACAGGAAACTGTTACCGAGAAAACCAGTGTAACTGGCGATGAAACGGCTGGTGAACAGGTGACGGAACCTGTTCAGGAAGAAGTAAAACAGGAAGAGCAGACGACGGAGCCTGGTCAGGAGGAAGTAAAACAGGAAGAGCAGACGACGGAGTCTATTCAGGAGGAAGCAAAACAAGAAAAGCAGACGACGGAGTCTGCTCCGAAAGAAGTAAAAAAACAGGAGGAACAGGTGACGGAATCTGCTCCGAAAGAAGAGACACAGGAAGAACAAATCACAGAACCGACTGCGGATCAGGCAGCTCAGGAAGAACAGGCGGCACCGGTTGCAGCAGAGGTAGCTGATTCTGTGAAGTATCTGAAAGATATACAGGTCTATGAGACTCTGTATTGGACTGGAAGCGCGGATGAACTGAGAGATCCACTTAAAATGGAGCAGTGTGGCGAGGATGAATACAATCTGTATCTGTATGATAACCAATGGATTGGTCCGTTTGCCCTTGTGGATCTTGCAGAGGACGCACCGGAGGATACGGTGATAACAGCCAGCTGGTATCACTTATTTATGGAGAAGCAGAATTCAGAGAAACTGACTTCAGGTAATTATAAACAGCTTTCCGGAATAATGACGGTGTCTAATGGAACTTTGAAGACATCCGATATTACCGTTACAGCATCTTCCAAGACGACGGGCAAGTCACAGGAAGTGACCATCCATATTTTGACCGTTCCCTGTCTGGAAGGACTTTCCATTGTGGATGGATCTGGTGAAAAGGTTGCTGTTGATGGAGAAGAATACGATTTGTTTTCCAGATATGGCAAAGATAAATGGAACAGTATGACTGCTACTACCAAATCCGAAAAGGTAGTTGTTACGGCAAATCCGAAAGTTAAGGATGATGCCTGTGAGATCTTATATAACGGAGAGACTATAAATGAGTTTTCACTGAATGAAGGTGAAAATCCAATTACCATTACTCTAAAAAATAAAGCGGGAGTAACGAATACTTATAAAATTACAATTACCAGAGAAGCAGATGAAACGGGTATTACAAGGGTGACCTTTGTAACGGACCCTAAGGATGCATTGGTAGTTGTGACAGATAAGTATGGTGACAGAGTCTGGCCGTTTTCCGATCATACATGGAAACTTCAGACCGGTGATAATTATACCTGGACGGCAACGAAAAAAGGGTATATCGGAAAACAGGATAGTTTTCGGGTGACATCAGATACTGTTTCGATTAACCTGACCAAAGCAAGTGCGAACAATAAGATCGACACATCCATTACTGCAGAGTGGGGCAACTTCCGAAAAGGTGATGATGAACTGGGTCTTACAGATGCAAAGACTCCGTATAATCCTGAAGATGTAGAACTGCTCTGGGCAGCGAAATATGGAGCGGGTTATGCTAATGCTCCGAGTTCTCCGGCGATTGTGGATGGAGATCTCGTAATCGTTACAGGAACCACTATCCGTAGAATAGATAAAAATACGGGAGTGACAAAAGCACAGGGAACATTGACATGTGAACCTGGATTTTCTACAGTTCCTGTTACTTATGGAGATGGCATGATTTTTGCACCGTTAAATGATGGAAAAATTCAGGCATTTAATGCAAAGACGCTGGAATCACTCTGGGTTTATACAGATAAGCTTGGAGGACAGCCGATCACTCCAATTACTTATAAGGATGGTTATATCTATGAAGGGTTCTGGAATGGAGAAACGAGAAATGCTAATTTCGCATGCATCAGCGTGACTGATGAAGTTCCAACCAGAACAACTGAAATGAAATATGCTTCCTGGACTTATAAACGCATGGGTGGATTTTACTGGGCTGGCGCTTATGTAACAGACAAATTTGCGATTGTTGGTACAGATGATGGAGCAAGCGGATGTAATACAGAAAGCGCAAGTTTGTTGGTGTTCAATCGGGAAACCGGAGAAGTAGTGGATTCCTGGGACGGCATCCGAGGAGATATCCGTTCCAATGTTTCTCATGATCCGGAATCTGACAGAGTGTTCTTTACCAGTAAAGGCGGTGTTCTCTGTAATGCCAAGATTAACTGGGAGACTGGAGAAATCACAGATAAACGGTCTGTAGTGATTGCAGATGCAAAAGGAAATGAGTATGCAATGTCTACCTGTACTCCATCCGTATATAATGGAAGAATTTACATTGGAATTTCTGGAACGATCCAGTTTGGAGAAAATGCCAGTCATGCCATTGGTGTGTATGATCTGAATGAGGATGGTTCCATGACCCAGGTATATACCTATGCTACAAAGGGCTATCCACAGACCTCTGCTATGGTAACAACGGCATATTTTGCTGAGGATCAATCCGTATATGTTTATCTGCCATATAATGCTATTCCAGGAGGAGTTGTTGCACTGAAAGACAAGAAGGGGCAGACGGCACCACAGACAATCACCGGCTCTGATTCCAGTGAAATATTTACTCCGGTAGATCCACTGAAACAGTATTGTATCTGCTCTACGATTGCAGATGAATATGGAACTCTTTATTACAAAAACGATAGCTGCTATCTGATGGCACTTACCTCCAAGGTAGAGTCTATTGAAGTAACAGAAGAGCCGACCTCCATTACAGAGAAAAATGGAACCATTACTGCAAAAGGACTGAAGGTTGTCTCCCATCTGAAAAACGGCGAGCAGAGAGACATCAGTGATTATGTAAAAGTAACAAAACAGGACGATGGCACCTATCTTGTTACCTATACATATGGATTTGACAATGCAAATTACGGACTGAAAACTCTGACCACCACATTTGGAGAGGCAACGGTTATTTTCGGTGATGTAAATGGGGATGGAGTAGTAAATATAAAGGATGCTATTTTGACCTATGCATGTGTAAATAGAAAAACAACATTTACAGAGGACCAGTTAAGAGCAGCAGATGTGAATGGGGATGGCACAGTAAATATAAAGGATGCTATTCTGGTTTATGCCTATGTAAATAGAAAGATAAGTACATTTCCAATAGAAGAATAAGGAGAGTTTATTATGAAACAAATAAAAAAAGTAGTTTCATTGATATTGTGCTTTTGTATGATGTTTGGTTTTACGTTGCAGGCATTTGCAGGTTGTGTAACACCATCAGCAGATAAGGCAATTGTATCAGTTGGTGATGATATAACGGTTACATTGAAACTTGATGAGGCAATTGAGGATTGCGTGGGATTTGGATTTAATCTTTATTTCAATCCAGATAGATTTACTTTCAAGGAAGCAAAAAATGGAGATTGTAATACGGAGACGATATGTCTTGAACCGATAACAGATGAAACGGGAACTTACTGTGATATTCACTATTTGAATACTTTGTCACAGCCAGTTACTATTCCTGCAGGTACGCTGTATGAAGTGACATTTACGGCAAAGGGAGATATTTCTTCAGAGGAAGCTGCTGCTTTTCGTGTAGAAAGAATATCAGTTATGGATTCACTTTTTGGAGAAATTGATGGAGTGACAACTGGCGATCCCATTAGTATTACCGTAACTCCGGAACCGGTTGCAGCATCTTATAAAGTAGATCTTGAGGGAACTAAGACAGTTCAGTTAGGTGAGACTGCACCGGTGACTGTAAAGATTGCTTCTGATAATGCAACAACTTACAATACAGTAGATGTAACGCTTAGTTATGATAAAGATAAACTGGAACTGGTAACTACCTCACTTGGCGACGGATATACGATTAAGAATGATATAGCTAACGGCACTGTAAGAGTTGCTGGTTATGGTACAGACAAGCAGCTTGGTGATGCATTTACTCTGAACTTTAAGGCACAGAAGCTGGGAGCAGCAGAGGTAGCATTTGTTGTTGCGAAAGTAGATGAGGCAACTCATGCAACGACTGACGATGCACCGGATGCAACTATCGTAACTGATAAAGTCACCATTACTGTTGGCGGATATACGGTAAACCTTCAGGACGACTTTGAGGGGGCAGGTACTGCAACTCCGGATGCAGATTATACCTTTACTGCAAAGGATACTCATTATGATTATGATGTAAAAGCAAAGATTGGGGATAAGGACCTTGCAGTAACTGATAATGGAGATGGAAGCTTCACCATCAGCAAAGATCAGATTACTGGAAACATTACCGTAACTGCAACAAAAACAGCAAAACAGTATGACGTAACAGTGACTGGTACTGGTGCAGCAGATGTAACAGCACCGCCAAAGGCAACTTATAAAGAGGATTATAAGTATAAGTTTGTACAGGACAGCAAGTATGATTACACTGTAAAGATCACGGTAGATGGAACAGGAATTTCTCCTGCGCTGGTAGAAGGAACTGCAGATCAGTATCAGATCGATGGTTCTAAGATTACCGGACCGATGACCATTGAAGTCAACAAGACACTGAAACCGGTAACAGCAAGTAATATTCTTTTCACCGGAGATGGAGCAGTAGATGTAGTTGGAGGAACCAGTCAGACAGCTCCGATTAACCAGAAATTCAAATTTACGATTACAAAAGAAGCTGGTTATGTATATACGGTAACCGCAGTAAAAGGCGAGACTGAGAAGACGGATGTTACTGTAACCGATAATGGAGATGGTACTTATACCATTCCGGCAGCCGCTATTGATGGAACCAATATTACAGTAAATGTTGCAAAAGAGGTAGAAGCAGCCAGAACAGCAGACGTATACAAATATGTAGAACTGAATGGCAAGATTATGTATCTGGTTGTTGCAAAAGACAGCTCGCTGGAAGACGGCAAAGTGCTGACTTATGATGGCTCTGCTATGTACTGGTCTGAAAAATATGAAGGATATTGCTGGCTTGTAATTTCCGGTCAGGGTCCGGATGCAGTAAAAGAAGCAGCGGCAGATCTCATTGGTGATGCAGAAGGAACCAGAACAGAAATTTCCTATACCGGAGATGTGAATAAGACAGAACAGACAGATATCAATGATGCACAGCTTGTATATGATATGTACAATGCAAAATATGACGGCTTTGATACGGTGTCTGTAGAAAAATTCCTTCGTGCCGATATGAACGGAACTAAGAATCTGGATGTTAAGGATGCAGCAGCAGTTGTATCTGAGATTCTGAAATAAAGGTTTGGTTTTAGAAGGAGATACCTATATGAAATATGGAAGAAGAGGATTTGCAGCTCTTCTTGCACTGGTACTGGCGGCCGGTTCCGGCCTGCCAGTATCGGCTGCTGAGGTAAAAGTGACATCCGATCAGACAAAGGTGGCAAGCGGAAGTGATATTACATTGACTCTGACGCTGGATGAAGCTGTGGATGATGTGATCTGCTTTGACTACCGGGTCTGTTTTGATGAGGACAGTTTTTCACTGAAGAAGAGCACGATCGGGACGGCATGTGAGAACACACAGGTCAGTGTAAAACCCATGACTTATGGTTTGGAACAAAAAACTTGTTATAGCATTAATTTTGTAGATACAACTTCAGGAGGAGTTACGATACAGAGTGGGGAAATCTGTCAGCTGACATTTACGGCGCAAAAAGATATGACAGAGGATTGGCAAACTGCCTTTAGCGTAGAACGTGAGCATTTTGCTACAACGGATTACTGGGATACTTTGAAGGAAACGGATGATGGCAAAGTGAACTATGAGATAAAAACTTCTGTAGTATATGGAGATGTAACCGGAGATGGAAAAGTTGATGTTCGGGATGCAATTTTTACTTATGCATATGTAAACAGAAAGAAAACGTTTACAGAGGAACAATTAAAGGCAGCTGATGTGAACGGAGATGGAAAAGTTGATATTAAAGATGCGATTTTAGTATATGCACGTGTAAACAGAAAAATCAATCAATTTCCAATCGAAAAACAATAATAAGGGAGACGGAACATGAAGTGGAATAGAAAAAAAGGGCTGGCTCTGGCAGCGCTTCTGATGGCGTTCAGTCTGGCAGCCGGCATTCCGTCTGAAGCAGCAGAAAACTATCGGATTGGAATTGGGAAGGATCAGACCGTAAAAGCGGATCAGACGGTGACGCTGGACGTAACAGTATCTGCGCCGGGTGGAACTTTTAACACGGCCGATCTGACATTTTCTTATGAAAAGGATTATCTGACATTTGATCAGAAGGCGTCGACGGGGCTGGATGGTTATACAGTGCAGGAAGAGAACGGAAAACTGCGGATTCTCAAATATGGAGAAAAACAGCAGGATGGAAAAGTGCTTCAGCTGGCATTTCATACGGAAAAAGCCGGTACGACAAAAGTAACCCTCGATTCTGCGCGGATGGACGTAGAGAGTCAGGCAATTACCCGGGATGCACCGGAAGCAGAGAAAGATCCGGCACAGGCTACCCTAACCATTGAGGCAAAAGCAAAGCCGGGAAAGAAACACCGTCATTCCTCCAGTAAAACAGAAGAGACAGCAACTTCTGGATCAAATACAGCTGCAGCAGCGTCCACACCTAAGAATCTGCAGTCTGCCAAGACGGGAGATCAGGGACCGATGCTTTGGATTGTTCTTGCAGCAGTAGCAATGATTGGCTGCATTTGGGTATTGGCGAGAAAGAGAAGAAGACATGAATAAAAAATCAAAGATTTTCAAAAGAATCAGTGCATGTTTTCTGGCACTTGCACTGTTACTGATGCTTCCTGTTCAGCCGGTCCTGGCAAAGGATCCAGCAGATGCAACTCCTTACGGATATGAGGAGACAGATAAGGAAAGCGTACATGTGATTGTGACGGTATCAAGCGATGGAATTCCTATTAAGGGATATGACGATGATGAGACAACGCTGGCACATGTGGATATCGATATCCCCTGGTTTTCTCTGGCACCATATGGATTGGAACAATTTGATCGTTATCATGCCAATCCGGAAGATGGAACTTATAAGGATCAGGAGCTAATTCACAGACCGACGGCATTGCATTTGTATATCTATCTTCTCGAACGGTATTTTATGGGAGTTCCGGAATCAGAATGCGGCAAGGGAGCAGCAGGACTTGTAATCGGTGAGACGGATGCAACAGATTACTATGATTCTGTTCTAGATATGTATGGAAAGAAAGCATACGATACTTCTTACAAAAGCAATAAGACGACTAAATCATACAAAATACTGAACATTACCGGAAGTCCGACTTCTCTTTATATGAAGGAGTTCTGGGGACATGATGAGAACCTCATGTATTATCGGAATCATATGTATCCCTATATGAGGGAAGGATGGGGAAGTACAGCAGATTATGTGTTGCTGTCAGATAATGATACCATTGATCTTGCCATGTTCTCCAACTGGAGTTTCTGGACATATGGAGAATTTATGTGCTTTGAGCATGATGCGTATACTTGTACAGCGGGCGAGAAACTGACTGGAAAAACCCTGAGATATGCTACCAAGTCTGTATCAGATGGAGGTACGGATTCTTTTGAGGTGATAGATGGTTCGAAACTTAAAGAATATGTCGTATTGGATGAAAATCACAATTTGACAGGGAAAACTTTTGCTTCTAACTCAGACGGAACCTGGAATGTAACTTTTGATGAACCGGGAACCTACTACATTGTGGGTGTTGATAAAAATGCGGGAACTGATGATGCTGCAATTGCACCACCCAATGCAAAGGTGGTAGTAAAACAGGCAGCGGCACTGGGGGATGTAAATCAAGACGGCAGCATTGACCAGAAAGATGCTTCCATGGTGCGTGAGATTGCCAACGGTACGCAGACGGCAGGGGAAGAGATCCTGAAACTTGCGGACGTAAACAGCGATGGACAGGTAGATGTTCTGGATGCTGCAATTCTTTATGGCTATGCAGCGGGAAAATTAAAAGAATTTCCCGGAAAACTGGCCGAATAAATGGATAGATAAGTGAAGTACTTCCTGTTCTTGTAAAAAGAACAGGGGGTTACTTTGCGTTATAGGAGAAAAAGAAGGTGGGGAGTATGCACAGAAATAAGAAGAGATTGTACCGCATATTTGCGATATTTCTTGCTTTTCTGCTGGCAGTTGGGCATTTGCAGATGCCGGGGAAGGCGATACGCATAGAGCCCGAAGATCCGATTACGACAGAGCCGGAAGTACTTCTGACAGAAGATTACTCGGATCAGGTGGATCAGGGCTATCTTCTTCTGGCAGAAACCGGAACCGGTGATGGGGACAGTGAAGCCGGGCAGGATAAAAATCAGAACGAAGAAGAATCAGAAGAAGAAACGCAATCGGAAGAGCAAAAACCGGAGGAAGAAACACAGCCGGAAGAGCAGAAGCCGGAGGAAGAGACGCAGCCGGACGAACAGAAACCGGATGAGGAGAAAAAGGCAGAGGAGCAGGATCCAGAAGATCATACAGGCGGAGATTCTTCGGATCATTCTGATGAATCAAAGTCAGATGGAAGTCAATCCGGAGGGAAGACTACGGATGAAAATACTCCAGGAGGAGATCAGCCCGAAAATAATGAAACAAATACAGACGGTGGAAATGGAACCGGAGATACACCGGGAACCGGAGAGGATACCGGAAATACACCGGGAGATGGAGATAAGAAAGATGATGGCAGTCAGGATCCCGATCAGCCGCAGCCGGTAGAGCCGGACACCCCTGATCTGGAAGAAGGTCTGGTAACAGATCTTTCCAGTAAAACCATATTATTTTCCGAGCTTACCCATGATCAGTTTTCATTCTACGCTTACTACACACCGGAAAGCGTGGATGCAAATCTGAGAGTCAGGTACCGGGCGCAGAGCGATACGGGAAATGGAACCTGGCTGAGAGCGGACGGACATAATTACAGTACCGCATTGAAGGCCGGAAAAAATGAGTTTACGGTTTCCTATACGGATTCCAAAGGAGAAAAGAAAACAAAGCGTTATATTATAACCTATGAGGCGGATAAGGCTGATGAGCGTACCCCGGAAATCGGAGAAAACCCGCCGACCATAGAGACGAACCTGGATGACTGGGAAGGTTATATTCAGCAGCAGAATTTTACATTCCTGGTAAAAGCGAGAACCTGGCAGGGAGATGTTATTAGATCCAACCATATCCGTGTGACCATGGATGGACAGACGATCGGCAATCCTACAGGAAGTTCCACCTACGAATATGCATTGTGGTTTGAACGTCCCAATAACCAGGATATCGGTCGCCATGTCATTACCGTTATGGCATGGGATGACGAAGGAAATTCTAAGTTTGTCAAATACATTGTAGAGACACTGGTGCCGGATGATGGAGAAGTGATTGGTTCTGTTACCGTGGTGATAGATGCAACGACCGTAGATCTTGGCATCATTGACGAGGCAGATGGTATTGAACTGGTACAGGGAGAATCGGCAGCGGATGCACTGCTGAAGATGCTGGACGAGTATGGATATACCGCCAATTATTCAGGAAGCGCTGCCAGTGGATTCTATCTGAGAAGCCTGGAGCGTGCAGATACCTTTGCCGGAGCAGAGATCGAAGAACATCTGCAGGAACTGCTGGAGAGGGACAATATTACATTTACTTCTCCGTGCAGTGGAGATAAGCTGGGAGAATTTGATTTCACAAGAGGCTCCGGATGGATGTATTCAGTGAATGGTTCCTATGCGGCAGGAAAAGGTATGTCAGAATACCATTTGAATGATGGAGATACTTTATATCTCCGCTTTACACTGGCATATGGAAAAGATATCGGCGGTTCTGAAGCATCCGGTGGAACGGAAGGAAGTCTGTCCGGTTACTGTGGTACCTGGATCAATGGTTCTTATCATGCGAAGGATCATAAATACGAAGAGACAGACAGAAAAGACCCGGAACCGGGAGTAGCAGGATACATAGAATATACTTGTAAAATCTGTGGAGAAGAGAAAACGGAAGAACTGGATCCGCTGCCGGATAATCCGGACCAGCCGAATCCTGACAAGCCGGACCCGGATAATCCAGATCCCGATCAGCCGAATCCCGATCAGCCGGATCCCGACAAGCCGGATCCTGATCAACCGAATCCCGACAAACCGGATCCTGATCAACCGGACCCCGACAAACCGGATCCCGACAAGCCGGATCCTGATCAACCGGATCCCGATCAGCCGGATCCCAATCCGGGACCGGATACCCCCGATCCAGGGCCGGATACCCCCGATCCAGGGCCGGATACCCCAGATCCAGGGCCGGATACCCCAGATCCAGGACCGGATAATCCTGACCCAGATCCAGATCCGGAACCTGATCCGGATCCAGAACCAGATCCCGACCCGGACCCAGATCCGGGATCTGACCAGGGAGGAGAAGAATCATGAAACGAAAACGGATGATTCCTGTATTACTGTGTATGATGCTGGTATTGCTGGGCGCAGGAACAGCTGCCGGAACTATAAAGGAAGAAGTGAAAAGTGCGGCAAAGGGCTTAAGAATGTCGCTGGAAGGAAAAGACGAGATGATTTTGAACCGGCAGGAAATACTGCCTGCCGGTTCTTCCCAGAGTGACTGGGCGGCCATGGCTCTGGCATTAGCAGGCGAGAAAGATCATTATCAGGCTTATGCAAAAAATTTGGAAGCCTATGTAAAAGATACCTATGAGAGAGATGGAAGCCTTTCCGACCGGAAAGCAACGGAATATGATCGTATCATCCTTACCGTCCTGGCCCTTGGAAAAGATCCGGAGCAGTTTGGCGGAGCAAATCTTGTGGAAGATGGCATCTGGCAGTATCAGGGCGGAAGCCTGGGAGACCAGGGAGTGAACGGATGGATTTATTCGCTGATTGCTGCGGACGCAAAGGACTATGAAGAACCGCAGGATGCAGTCTACACACGGCAAATGATCATCGAACAGATTCTTGCGGAACAGAACCAGGATGGAAGCTTTGGATTACAGAAGGGTTCTGCAGATCCGGATCTTACGGCTATGGCGCTTCAGGCGCTGGCACCCTATCAGGCAGAGGTAGAAGTAAAGACGGCATCTGAGGAAGCGCTTGCCTGGCTGTCAGAACATATGACGGAACATGGTTCTTATGTGAGCTATGGAAAGGAAAGCGCTGAATCCTGTGCACAGACGGTCATTGCCCTTTGTGCCCTTGGAATTGATCCGGCAGAAGATGACCGGTTCTCAGAAAATGGCGTGACGCTTCTCGACGGCATGGAAGCATTTGCAAGAAATGACGGCGGATATGCACACGCGCAGTCTGACAGGGAGAGCAATTTTATGGCAAGCGAGCAGGTGCTTCTTGCAAAGACAGCGCTTCTGCGTCTCAGACAGGGAGAAGAGCGGTTATATAGTTTTGAGCAATATACAGGTCCGCAGGAAAGCGGAATTTTGAGGATGGAAATCGTGATAGTCGTGATCGTGGCAGCAGCTGCAGGAGCAGTGGTACTGGCGGTGAGAAGAAAGGGGAAGACAAATGCAGGAGCTGACAGAACAGATTCAAAATGAGATTAAAAAAGCAATTATTGGTAAGGACGATGTCATCAGAAAAGTACTGATGGCAGTCCTGGCACAGGGACATATTCTGCTGGAGGATATTCCGGGAGTAGGAAAGACCACACTTGCCATGGCGTTTGCCAGAGCACTGGGTCTGGATTCCAGACGAATTCAGTTTACTTCCGATACGCTTCCCTCTGATATTATCGGTTTTTCTGTATATGAAAAAGAATCCGGAAAACTGCAGTACAAATCAGGAGCGATTATGACCAATCTGCTGCTGGCAGATGAGATTAACCGTACGTCCAGTAAGACACAGTCGGCGCTTCTGGAAGCAATGGAAGAGCATCAGGTAACAGTAGATGGAGTGACTCATCCGCTTCCGGATCCGTTTGTGGTACTTGCAACACAGAACCCGGTTGGTTCTGCAGGTACACAGCTTCTGCCGTCTGCACAGCTGGACCGTTTTCTTATGCGCCTCAGCATGGGATATCCGGACCGTGACAGCCAGGTGGCGCTGATGAAAGAACGTCACCATTCCAATCCGTTGGATCAGTTAAAAGCAGTGGTGGACATTCCGGAACTCAGAAAATTGATTGTGGATACAACGGAAGTCTATGTGGCAGATGAAATCTATGGATACGTAACGGATCTTGCAGAGGCAAGCCGTCATCAGGAGTATATTCAGTTGGGTGTCAGTCCTCGAGGTGCTCTGGCAGTATGCAGAACAGCGAAAGCCAATGCCTTTTTGAAGGACAGAGATTATGTACTACCGGAGGATGTAGAAGAAGTATTTTTATCCGTATGTGCACATCGACTGGTTCTGTCCGCAAAGGCGCGGCTTCATGAATACACTGCAGATGATTTGCTGACAGAGATTCTGAAAGACGTGAAAAAACCGTCAGTGAAGGAGTTCCGTGCCAGATGAGAAAAAGACAATTCACTGCATTAGGAGGATGGCTGCTGCTGTTCCTGTTACTCTGTGCAGTTGCGGTGTCGGGAATGGCTCCGCAGGTCTGGGGCGGAGTTGTGCTTCTGCTGGTTCTGCCTGTGGGTACCTGGGGGATGAATTTCTTATTAAAAGAGAAACTGGAAGCAGAATTGAAAATGCCGTCCACAGCTGAGAAAGGAAAAGAGATTCAGGCAGAAGTGACCATTCAGAATCATGCCAGAATACCAGCAGTTCATCTCTTTTGTACAGTGCAGGCGGAAAACAGGTTGACAGGGGAGAACTCCATACTTGAGCTGGTCATGTCTGTACCGGCAGGAGGAAGTGGCAAAAGTGAGTTCACGATTTGCGGGACACATTGCGGCTATATCCATACAGAGATCAAAAAAGTGACAGTGATGGACTGGCTTGGATTCCTTCCATTTTCGGTTCCATGTAAAAGCGATGGAAAAACTTCGATTCTTCCCAATACATTCTCCACGGAAGTATCCTTACAGATTCCTTACTGCCAGCAGGAGGAAGAGGAGAATTACGCACCAGACCGAAGAGGAAACGATGCTTCAGAGATTTTCCAGCTTCGGGACTATGCACCGGGAGATCCGGTAAAACAGATTCACTGGAAACTTTCCAGCAAGCTGGATCACATATTAGTTAAGGAAGCAAGTCTTCCGGTATCCCGTTCCCTGCTGGTGTTCTGGGACAAGAATACAGCAGAGGCAGATCCGGAGGAGATGGATGCCATGGCGGAATCCGTATCATCCATCTGTCAGGCATTAAGCCAGGATGGAGTGCAGTATACGCTCGGATGGACCGACGGACAGGAGATCTGCCTGGAAGAAGCGTTTACCCTGGAGGAACTGTTGCGATTGCTGCCGCAGATGTTGAAAAACGGGCAGAATCCGGTGACAGATGGGGTTTCTCTCTGGATGGATGCTTATGGACGTGCGGAATATGGAAAGATTATTTATTTTGCAAAGAAGATTCCGGAGAGCCTGGAGGAATTTTCCGGCGGAGAGATTTCCATTCTGCTCTGCGATGGAATTCCGGCAGATGACCGGTGGAATACCATGGTATATCATGCACAGACCTGTGCAGAGGATCTTCAGATGGTGGTGTTGTAGATGAGGAAAAAAGACGTGACAAGAACAGGGCTTACGATGGCAGTGCCGGAAGAAGCCGTGGAGGATAGCAGGGCATACGCCGGAAGATTTCTGGCGGCAGTGTTCCTGATGATGGGACTTTCCGGATTGTTTGTGCCGGCATTTTCTTCTGTACCATGCGGATGGGCAGTCCCTGGAATCTGCGGCACCGTGATCTGCCTGGGAATCTTTCTGCTGGCAGGTTACAGTAAAGGGCGACAGGCGTTGGTACTGATCCCGTATCTCTTATTTGCCGGGATTTTTTATGGGCGGATTCGGGATGGAATCCTTTTGCTGTCCAATGATATGCTGCATTTTCTGACGGAAAAAACAGGAAAGATTTATCTGGATTTTCAGGTGGTTTCAGAAGGAAATGTCTATTTTGCATTGTGTTCCATTGGATTTCTGGCTGCATTTCTGGCTGCAAATGCCATCTGGTACGGAACGTTATGGCCCCTCCTGCCGGTGATTTTTCTGGCAGTGGCAGCGCTGGTAACCGGTTTTTCTAAAGAAGTGGTTCCGGCTGCGGCGTTTCTGGCAGGCCTGATTCTGATCCCGGTTTTTCGGGAGCAGAGAGGAAAAGATCGGGAAGAAAAGGGAAATCTTCCCGCTTATGCGGCGGTGATTGCAGCCTCGTTTGTATTACTCTTTGTGGCAGGAACTTTTCTGGGAAAGATGGAGCTGTTCCAGGAGAACTGGTGGAAGGAGAGTGTCCATCGGTATTTGTATGACAGCAGTACCGAGTCTATGCCGGAAGGTAATCTGAAAAATCTGGGAAGCTGGAGAAAGTCCGATGCGGCTGCTTTATCTTTGAAGGCAGACCAGTATGGGAAACTGTATTTACGCGGGGTAATCAGAGAAAATTATACCGGAACTGCCTGGGAGGAACTTCCGGCAGAAGAAAGAGCAGACAGTGAGGCACTGTTCTACTGGCTTCATAAGAATGATTTTTATGGAAATGAAATGATTGGTCTGGCTTCGGATCTGACAGAGGAAGAGACCGGGGAACAGACCATCGAAATTACGAATCTGGGTGCCTGCAGGGAACATCTGTATCTTCCGTATGCGCTGCATGACCGTTCGACGCTTTCGGCGGATGTGATTGGCGATGCGGAAGTGAAGAAGAAGGAGCAAAGTTATCAGATCTCTTATCTTCCGGGAAGTGTGCCCCAGTGGTATTCGGTATTGCAGAAACTGGCCGATGGTCAGAAAGAGGACAAAGAGCAGGAGTATCTTCGCTGTGAGGATGCTTACCGGAAATACGTATATGATAAGGATCTTCAGATTACGGATACAGCGGCCGCTGCGCTGGGACGTTTGCTTCCGCCTTCAGAGGGAAGACTGAAACTGTCAGAGATCAAAGATCGGATCTATCAGTGCCTGGAAGAAAATCTTGCATATGATGAAAGCGCTGTGACGCTGAATGGAAACAATGATTTTCTGGCATATACGCTGGAACAGAAGAAAAAAGGATACAGTGTCCATTATGCCACGGCGGCAGTACTGATGCTTCGGTATTACGGCGTTCCGGCCCGTTATGTGGAAGGATATTATCTTCGTCCGGAGGAGGCCAGCCAGGCAGTGCCGGGAGAAGAGCTGGTGCTGGATGAAACGCATGCCCATGCATGGGCAGAGTATTATCTGGACGGAATCGGATGGATTCCTTTTGAGACGACGCCTGGTTATATTGATCAGGAAGAGATCGGGGTCAGTGAGAATGATGGTCTGGGACAGGATTCTTATGAGACACCGAACAAAGACTATATGGCACAGGAAGAACCGGATCTGCTGGAAGAAGAGTCCGGGGACAGAGGCGAGTGGAAGGTAACGCCGCTGTATCTGCTGTGGATTCTGCTTCTTCTCTTACTGATACTTGTTGGACGTCAGATTTATCGCCGGAGACAGTTTTTGAAGAAGCTTCAGGAAATGGAACTGCTTTCACCAAAGGAAGGCGTGGCGGCCTGGTATGGATATGCGGTCTGCCTGATGCAATATGGGGGAACCGCAGAGGAAAGCGAAAATCAGGAAATGCGGGCGCTTTCGGATGAGGCGCTGTTCAGCAGCCATTCTATGACGGAAGAACAAAAAGAACAGGAAATGAAGTTTGCCGAGCAGGTACGGGAGAACTGCATGGCAAAATGGAATCTGGCCGAGAAACTGAAATATCGCTGGATTTTGTGTATCTGCCGATAGAGGAGGAAAAAAAGTGAAGACTTTAAGGAAACTATCAGCGATCATTTTATTCTGTGCCGCATTGTTGATTGGGATTGGCGGTACCGTACATGCAGAGGAAGCTGCTGGAACCAAAACGGTTTACATAACTGCTTCCACTGCATCGGAAATGGTCATTGAGCCGACGGCGCTTACAGGAAGAGAAGATCAGACCGTACAGGAATTTCTGCTGGAAAGTGGACATGAGTTTGCCGGACTGGAGGATGGATGGATTTCTTCTATTGACGGAGTGACTGGCAATTACCGGCGCTTTTTTGACGGAAATGCCTATCAGCTGGATACGAAGCTGAAAGACGTAACGGTTCTCTGTTTTACAGAAGCAGAAGATGCCTATTCAGAAAATATGCTGGACTTGATCCGTTATCTTGGCCAGTACCGGGAAAAAGAAGATTATGAAAAACTTCAGAAGTATGAGCCTGCAAAGCAGGCATATGACAATGCGTTAAAAGGAATCTGCCGCGGAGCAGAAAGTGAAGATGCGAAAGCTCTGCAGACAGCCCTGGAGCAGGCAGTCAGTGACTATGAAGCAATTCTGAACGGACCGAAGTATACGGTCACGTTTGCGGCGACAAAAGGGGAACAGGCAGTTACAGAATTGAAGATTACCATGACAGATGTCTATGGTAATGAGACAAAAGCTGACGGCACAGCCATTCAGGTGCCGGCGGGAACCTATCATTTCTCTGTATCAGACGGCACCTGGAACCGGACAGAAGGAAATGTGGAGATCGCTTCTGAAAAGAATCTGACGGTCGCACTTCCAGATGGAGAATGGTTCGGAGATATTAAACTTCTGGACAATAACAAAAATCCGTATGCGGGAGAGCAGGATAAGGCAGCCCATAAAGCGGTCTATCAGATCCCGGATACCATCGGTTCCAACGGAATTTATCTCAATGCAGCTTCCGGAGCGCTTCCGGATGATGGTACAACCCGTTTGAGAACGATCTATATGGGAACAGATGGTCAGGATAAATCAACGTTTAACCGGACCTGGAACAGTCAGTATACTGCACTGGCATTTTGCGTGCTGCAGGGAATGGAAGGACGAACTTTCCAACTGGAAGCACAGTACACGGTCGAAGATGAGAGCAGGGCGGATGCAGGCTATGTGATGATTCAGTCCTACGAGATGGAACTGCAGCGTTATCCGACTCTGAAAAATATTTCTGTCAAAGCAGGAAATACAGAACTGATGACAGGATTTCAGAATCTGACCATGGACTATGAGCTTCGTACGACTTCTGACAGAGTGGTTATCAGTGGAACGCCTCTGGAAGAGGACTGCAAGGTACTGGTGAATCAGAACACCTCTGGCATAGTGGATCTGCCGGAGAAGAAAACTTATGAGATTCCAGTGTCAGTAGTATATGGAGAAGGGACGCCGACGGTCTATACGTTGCGGGTGACCAGAACAGATGCTGCGAAAGTAACGCTGAATATTCCTACTGATACGGAAGTGCAAGTGATCAATCAGGCATCTTCTGAAATTAAGGCGGAGGATGATGGAACTTATTTATTGGTGCCGGGAGAGCAGTATACCTATATAGCTACCAAAGAAACCTGGTATCACAGTACAGCGCCATTCCTTGCTTCGGATGGAAAGACGGTGAAGGTGGCAGCACCGGAGACCCAGGATGCCATGACAGCTTTTGCACTGTTTGACAGCAGTACAGCGACAAAACGAAAAGAATTCACGCTAAGTTCTGCTTATCAGAAAAACACACACAGTTATGAGTGCGTGATACCGGATATGAATACGGCAGTTTATGCACAGGCAACGGGCGAGACCGGGTATCTGATCAATGCCCGCTATCAAAAGCAGACGACGGTTAGCTTAACCAATGGTGTTTTTTATGAGACACAGATTAAGAAACCTTATTCCTCAACTGGCGCCTGCACGATCCTCGGCTCACTGGTTGCAAAATCCGGATATGGACAGAATCTGACCATACGTCTTTCCAAAACTTCAGATACGGACACATCCGTTACCCTGTATCAGGATTATGAAGTGCAAATCAAAAGATCCCTGCATATGATTAACTTTGCGGCTTCTCTTGGAGGTACTGCACTTGACCTGACAGATCAGAAAGGAAATATCATCAGTTTTAACCGTAATGTTGATGAATATTGGGTGACGGTAGAGCGTGGAAGTAAGGCAATTTGGTTCCAGGCGGAATTTCCGAACACGCTGGATACCACGGATTGCTGTGGCGGATATTATGCATTGATGGATGGTGCGAGATATGACTCACTGGAAAATGTAGAATTTGCCTTGGGAGAGGATCCGGATAGATGGGATGAAAAGAACGTAGCGATTGAGATTCACAATATTGCTGCTGGCAGTGTTCCCATGACTTATACGATTCACATCAGGCAGATGGATCCGGTATCTGTAACATTCAAGACGGAGCCGGAAAATGCGCGGATCCTCGTGAAAAATAATGGAAACAAGAAAACAGTGTTGCCGGAGAATGGCGTGTATCGGCTGATCCCCGGAACCTCTTATACGTACCGCATCACAGCCAGCGGATATCGGGCAAAGGAAGTCAGCAATTACAAGGCATCTTCCCAGGCGGAGACGGTGAACGTTCAACTGGAAAAAGCATCGGAAAATACTTCACTTGTGAAATTTGATGCAGAATGGCCGACCTTCCGGTATGATGAGGAAAATAACGGAGTAGTAAAAAATATTCCGGTTCCGAGAACTGCAGAGGAAGCCGTTCTGTACTGGTCGACAGTATTAGGAAAAGGATACGATTCCGATGCATGCGGAAGTCCGATTCTGATAGGGGATTATATTTATACTTACGCAAAAAACCAGATCTATAAAGTGAACAAAATGACGGGAGAAGTGGAAGCCAGCGGAACCATGGATCATGCTTCCAGTTTTGCCATTAATCCGCCGACCTATGCGGACGGCATGATCTTCGTGGGGCTGGCGAATGGCTGTATCCAGGCGTTTAATGCGGATACGCTGGAACCGTTGTGGATCTACCATGATGAACTGGGCGGTCAGCCGAACTGTCCGATTATCTATAAGAATGGATATATTTATACCGGTTTCTGGCGGTCAGAAGTGGAGCGTGCGAATTTTGTATGCCTGTCTGTGACGGATGAAGATCTTTCTTCCACCAAGGAAGAGAAGAAAGCTTCCTGGGCCTATACGCAGAAGGGCGGTTTCTACTGGGCAGGAGCTTATGCATCGAATGATTTTGTCCTGATTGGAACCGATGATGGTGAAGCAGGCTATACGACCGGACATGCCAGTCTTCTTTCTCTGGATCCGAAGACGGGAGCTGTGATCAGCCAGATCACGCTTCCGCACACCGGGGATATTCGATGCAACATTGTGAGACAAGAGGGGACAAACTCCTACTATTTCACATCCAAGGGCGGATATTTCTATGGGGTGACCGTAGATGAAAATGGTATTATTGATGAAAATTCTCTGAAGTATATCCAGCTGAAAAATGGCAGTGAAGGAATCCCCATGAGTACCAGTACTCCGACCATCTATGGAAACAGAGCTTACATCGGTGTCTGCGGAGCCAGCCAGTTTGGTGCTTATTCCGGTCATAATATTACGGTGCTTGATCTTAAAAACTGGGGAATTGCATACCAGGTAAAAACCATGGGTTATCCGCAGACCAGCGGACTTCTGACAACTGCCTACGAGAAGAGCGAAGGCGTTGCCTATATCTATTTCTTTGATAACTATACACCTGGCAAATTACGGGTGATTACGGATAAGGAAGGCCAGACCGCACCGGAAAAAACCATAACGGAAAGTTATCGGGTCAATGGAAAACTGGTGAATTATGAGACGGCTCCGGTACTCTTTACCCCGGATGGGGAAGAGGCCCAGTATGCCATCTGCAGCCCGATTGTAGACAAAGACGGAACCATTTATTTTAAAAATGATTCCGGACGATTGATGGCATTGGGAAGCACCATTGACCATTTGGAGATTGCAGAACCTCCGACAAAGACGGCTTATGCAGTGGGTGACCTGTTTGAACCGGCAGGAATCAAAGTCATTGCTCATTATACCAATGGAACTTCCAGAGATATTACGGATCTGATTTCTTATTCGGATCAGCCGCTGACGGCAGAGGATACCGAATTTGAAATCCGTTTTGAGCATGTGAAATATCAGGACAAAGACGGCGTGGCAGGGGTGGATTATACCGCACCGTCTGCAGAAGTGGAGCTTACCATAGCAGGAGCGGAACAACTTACCGGAGATGTGAATGGTGACAGTGTTGTCAATGAGGATGATGCGAAACGGGTAGTCCAGATTGCCAATGGAGAAATCGAGGCGTCCGAAGAGCAGTTAAAGGCAGCAGATGTGGACGGAGATGGTGAAGTGGACGCCATGGATGCAGAGCTGATTTATGGATACTGCAAAGGCAGATTAAAAGAGTTCCCGGCGGATACTTCCGACGGAAAAGCGAATTGACATTATACTGGAAACAGTATATATTTGAACTAAATATGTGAGCGCTTTTCGAAGCCGGAAAGGGGTATTTTTAAAATGCTGGAGGAATTAAAAAAAGAAGTCTATGAAGCCAACATGCTTTTGCCGAAATATGGCCTGGTAACATTTACCTGGGGAAATGTCAGCGGAATTGATCGCGAAAAAGGTCTGTTTGTGATCAAACCGAGCGGTGTAGACTATGATAAGTTAAGCCCGGAAGATATGGTAGTCATGGATATGGAAGGAAACAGAGTAGAAGGACGTTACAAACCGTCATCGGATACCCCGACTCATCTGGAGATTTACAAAGCATTTCCGAATGTAGGTGGAGTCATTCATACCCACTCTTCTTATGCGACCAGCTGGGCACAGGCAGGAAGAAGCATTCCCTGTTATGGAACCACCCATGCAGATTATATGTATGGTGATATCCCGTGCATGCGCTGTCTGACTAAAGAGGAGATCGACGAGGCTTATGAAGAGAATACCGGTCATCTGATCGTAAATTATTTCAAGGAGACCGGAAGAGATCCGATGGCAGTTCCAGCATGCCTCTGCAAGAACCATGGTCCCTTCGCATGGGGCAAGGATCCGCATGAAGCAGTACATAATGCAGTGGTACTGGAAGAGGTTGCCAAGATGGCATTCCGTTCCGAGATTATTGAACCGCGGATTCAGCCGGCTCCGCAGGCACTGCAGGATAAGCATTATTACCGGAAACATGGCGCAAATGCTTATTACGGACAGGATACCAACTAGAAAGAAAAATTTTTCCGACACCGGGGTTTTCCATACGAAAACCCCGGTATTTTCGTGTGTTTTTCAAAAAAACAGTTGTTTTCCTGGGGGAATACAAGTATAATCTAGGATAGTCTTTTTTATAAACGAGGAGATAAAATAATGAAAAAAGTAGTCAAATTTGGCGGCAGCTCTCTGGCAAGTGCAGAGCAGTTCCAGAAAGTAGGAAAGATTATTCTGGCTGATGAGACACGGCGGTATGTAGTTCCGTCTGCTCCGGGCAAACGCTATTCAGGAGATACTAAAGTAACAGATATGCTGTATCAGTGCTACTATGCAGCAGCAAACGGCGAGAATTTTGACGGCATGCTGAAGCAGATTAAGGCACGTTATAATGAGATTATTGGCGGCCTGAATCTGAAGCTGTCTCTGGATAAGGAATTTGAGACTATTGCAGAGAACTTTAAAAATAAAGCAGGAAGCGATTATGCAGCATCCAGAGGAGAATATCTGAATGGTATTGTCATGTCTGCATATTTGGGATTCCCCTTTGTGGATTCCGCAGAAGTTGTTCGTTTTAACGAGAACGGAGACTTTGATTCTGAGAAGACAGATGAGCTTCTGAGAGCAAAATTGGCAGAGATGCCAAAGGCTGTTATCCCGGGATTCTACGGAGCTTATGAAGACGGCCGTGTGAAGACCTTCTCCAGAGGAGGTTCTGACATTACCGGTTCCATCGTGGCAAGAGCCGTAGAGGCAGACCTCTATGAGAACTGGACGGATGTATCCGGTTTCCTGGTAACAGATCCGAGACTCATCGAGAATCCGGAGACCATCGATGTCATTACTTACAGAGAGTTAAGAGAACTTTCCTACATGGGCGCAACAGTACTTCATGAGGATGCGATTTTCCCGGTACGTAAAGCGGGCATTCCGATTAATATCCGGAATACCAACCGCCCGGAGGATAAGGGAACCATGATTGTGGCAAGCACCTGCCACAAACCGCATTACACCATTACCGGAATTGCTGGTAAAAAAGGTTTTGTAGCGGTAAATATTGAAAAAGATATGATGAACTCTGAGATTGGTTTTGGCCGTAAGGTTCTGGAAGAGTTTGAAAAACAGGGTATTTCCTTTGAACATATTCCGTCCGGTATCGATACCATGAGTATTATTGTTCATCAGGATGAGTTTGAGGAGAAAGAGCAGCAGGTACTGGCAGGAATCCAGAGAGCGGTCAACCCGGATTATCTGGAGGTTGAAGGTGATATGGCGCTGGTAGCAGTGGTAGGACGTGCCATGAAGTCTAACCGTGGTACTGCAGGAAGAATTTTCTCTGCCTTGGCTCATGCCAATGTCAATGTGAAGATGATTGATCAGGGTTCCAGTGAATGGAACATTATTGTGGGTGTAAGAAACGAAGATTTTGAAAAAGCAATCAGGGCGATTTACGATATCTTTATTACGACCCAGCTGTAGAACAGGAGAAAGGCTTCTGACCCCTGGTGGGTACAGAAGCTTTTTCATTGTGTAGGAGCTATGGCATCATGGGGTAAAATGGTCTGCGAGGATCTTAAGATTCCTTAAAATTCTGTGAAGTCCCGTTATTTTCGGGGAAAGTATGGTATACTGCCATAAAAGACCGGAAAATGAAGGTGACAAAGAATGGTTACAAGGGAAGAATTTTACGTAAATTCCATGGATGGAATTCATATGATACACGGCTATCGCTGGTACGATCCGAGTCGAAAATGGATCGGTGTATTGCAGATCGTACACGGAATGCTGGAATATATTGAGAGATACGACGAGTTTGCAGAAAAGATGGCAGAGGCAGGATACTATGTGATCGGTCATGATCACCTGGGACATGGGGACTCGGTAAACGGTGCGGAAGAGTTAGGAAAGCTTGGTGAGGAAGGTGCCGTGCTCTGGCTGAAGGATATGGAGTTGGTACGGCGTATGGCGTCTGCAGCAGCGCCGAAAGTTCCTTATATTATGTTAGGACACAGTATGGGATCCTACCTGGTCCGCAGATATCTTATTTATCATGCCGAGCGGGTAGATGGAGCAATCCTCATGGGGACCGGGCAGCAGCGGCTGCCTTTGGTGAAATTAGGACTCTTAACTGCTTATGCCGGGATGTTCCGGGACGGCAGAAATGGACACAGCCGGATTCTGGATTTGATGTCCGTCTCCGGATTTGCGAAGCGGTATCCGGATAATGCGAGAACCGGCAGTTGGATGAGCCGGAATCCGCAGGTACTGTTGGATGCATTACAGGATTCCAAACGGAATTTCCATTTCAGCAGAGGTGCATATGAAGCATTGTTCCGTACGATTGAAGAAGATATTGACATCCGCAGAGCGGCTAAAATGCCAAAGGATCTGCCGATTCTAATCTTATCCGGAGAGGAAGATCCGGTGGGAGAGAATGGAAAAGGCGTGAAGCGGTTTGCGCGTATGCTGGAGAAGATCGGCATGACGAATGTGGTCTGTCAGATTTATCCGGGAGCGCGTCATGAATTGTTGTGTGACCTGAACAAAGAGCAGGTAACACAGGACATTAAGACCTGGTGCAGCGGGATTTTGCACCGGGAAAAGAGCAGAAATGCAGGAGGCTGAATTTACATGAAAAAGTGGTTGTTTTTATTGCTGACAATGGTCATGCTGTCGGCGGGAAGCCTGACGGCAGAAGCGGCCGGGAAAGGGGTTCTTGCTCTGGGCGCTGACTTAAGCGATTCTCAGAAAGCCACCGTATTATCCGAAATGGGACTGACAGATGCGGATCTGACATCCTATGATGTGATTTACATTACCAATGATATGGAGCACCAGTATCTGGATAGTTCCCTGGGGGCTTCTGTAGTGGGAACCCATTCCCTGTCATCCGTGCTTCTGGTTCCCCAGGAAAGCGGGGCAGGGTTAAGCGTGGAGACCCATAATGTCAATTATTGTACGATTGCCATGTATCGGAATGCGCTTCTGACGGCAGGGGTGCAGGATGCGAAGGTGGTTGTGGCAGCTCCGGCTCCGATGAGCGGTACAGCGGCTCTGATTGGAGCGGTAAAGGCATATGAAACCTACAGCGGCACATCTGTCAGTGATGCGGCTCTGGAAGCGGCAACGGATGAGCTGGTTCTGACGGGAGAGTTAAGTGATGAGTTAAACTCTGAACAGATTGCAGATCTGATTGCTTATCTGAAGCAGCAGATTGCAGAAAATGGACTGGATGACCCGGAGAAACTGACTGCACTGGTCAATGAAGCATCGGATAAGATGGACATGAAGCTGACGGATGAGCAGGTATCCAGAATTGTGGATCTGCTTTTAAAGCTTGATAATCTGGACATTGATCCGGGTAAGCTGGCTGCCCAGGCAAAGGAATTGTATGATAAGCTGGATTCCATGGGAATCAAGCTGGACAGTGAAAAAGTAGGAAATTTTGTAACGAAACTGGTATCTTCCATCTGGGATCTGATCCAGAGCTTCCTGAAACAGTAAATAAAAAAACCGGCGGACATATCTCCGCCGGTTTTCTAATCCTCGTGCGCCCGGCGGCGCACGTTTCTAACGGGTTAAAGTCCCGAATCCGCCCGGTAGTGGGAAGGATATAGCCGAAGGCAAGGGTGTCCATCGTGAGGTGGAATCTAAAGGAAGCCGGATGTGGGAACAGACTAACCACGGGCAAATCTCTGGTCTGACGAACAGAAATCTCATATAAGGTTATGCATGAGGGTAAGGCTACAAGTCAAGTCAAAGCCCAATAACTACACGGAATCATGTATGATAAATGAGGCAGATGGATGGAGAGGAAGAAACGTGTGGTACCCGGGGAGGTCTGTGCGGTATGCCTTGAAAGAGGTAATCATTGCATAAAGCAATGCTGAACGCATAGAAGTCAGCAGAGGTCATAGTAGCCGAGAGGTGAAGGACCGAATCAGTAGGAGTCTTGAGTATGACCGAGAAAGGAGGAATGACCGTCTATGGCAGAAAACATTGAAAACAATGGCTGTTCGCAAAGAGATAATGCGGAACATGAAGGGTATGTGAAAGCGTCTAGGTCATTCAATCGGATATGGAAAGAAAGAGACAGTGCACAGCCGAGACTTTTAGAAGCGATACTGTATAAAGATAACTTTAACAGAGCGTATAAGAGAGTTAAGGCAAACAAGGGAGCGCCAGGAATTGATGGCATGACCATTGAAGAGGCTCTTCCATATCTAAAGGAGCATCAACAAGAGATAACCGACCGCATTTATCGTGGAAAGTATACTCCGTCTCCAGTAAGACGAGTTGAGATTCCCAAACCAGATGGTGGTGTGCGAAAGCTTGGCATACCAACAGTGGTAGACCGTACACTTCAACAGGCAATAACCCAACAGTTAGTGCCAATCTATGAACCGCTGTTTGCAGAGGACAGCTATGGCTATCGTCCGAACAGAAGTGCAAAAGACGCAATACTTAAGGTTAAGGAGTATACCGAACAAGGCTATACATTTGCTGTAGTCCTTGACTTGACAAAGTACTTCGATACTCTTAATCACGAAATTCTCATCAATCTTCTCCGAAAGAATGTAAAAGATGAACGTGTAGTACAGTTGATAAAGCGCTACCTGAAAAGCGGTGTAATGGAAAACGGAGTAGTCATTGACACAGAGGAAGGCTCACCACAAGGCGGGAATCTATCACCATTGTTGGCAAATGTCTACCTCAATGAGTTTGACCAAGAATTCTTGAAAAGAGGTGTTCCATGCATAAGATATGCAGATGACATTGTGCTTCTTGCAAAGAGCAAGCGAGCATCTGAGAGACTCTTGGAAAGCAGTACAAAATATCTTGAGGAGAGGCTGAAACTTATAGTCAACCGAGAAAAGAGTCGTACGGTCAGCGTATTTGCAATCCGAAATTTTAAATTCCTTGGCTTTGCATTGGGAAGGAACGGAAAAGGCATTTATGTCCGAGTTCATCCGAAGTCATGGAAGAAGTTTAAGTCCAGACTGAAGGAGTTGTCTTCCCGTAAACGATGTCAGTCAATCAAACCAAGCCTTGAGAAAATCAAGGTATATGCAAGAGGATGGCTGAACTATTACGGAATAGCAAGTATGAGGAGCAACATTGAAGATATCAACGGATGGCTCTATCACAGAATACGCATGTGTATATGGAAACAGTGGAAACTTCCAAGAACAAAGAAAAGAAATCTGATAAAGATGGGAGTACACGAATACTATGCGAACATGGCAGCAAACTGCCGAAGAGGACAATGGTATTGTGCGAATCTGACAACAGTTAAGAAAGCCATGACAAAAGAAAGACTGATAAACGGTGGCTTCTACGATTTAGCCACAGCTTATCAGTCGGTGCACGTCAACTATTGAAACCGCCGTGTACCGAACGGTACGCACGGTGGTGTGAGAGGACGGGAGCTAATCACTCCCTCCTACTCGATTTCTATTACCTGAAATTCAAGAAAATCAAAATCTACTTCATCCACAAAACTATCCTGACGGAAGCGGGTTTTTGCATGGCGTTGAAACTCACGAACGTTGGAATCCAGCCAGATTGGTTTGCTTAAATCGAATGCGTAGCACATCTCATCCAGAGCATGCAGAACCTTGTGGGTGCGTGTGTCCTGACTGTCGTCACAGACCGTCAGATCCTTTAACATCCGATTATCTTTAAATAGTTTTCCCCATACACGAAACATATGGCTCCTCCCCGTGTTTACATGATTTATGCTGTTCAGTATATCGGGTTTATAATAGAATGTAAAGAGATTAGTAATACTTATGAAACTCACTTATAATAGAAGAAAAAGATATAAGCGGCTTACAAATTATGACAATATCCCTAAAAAACGTATGGTATAATTAAAATGTTATGCAATATGTGATTGGGAGGTGGCAGTAGAAATGGCAAAAGAGATGAGTATTCAGGAGTACATTGAAAGACATCCGGAGAAAGATGCGTTTGCAACGGTGATGTTTGTTCATCAGTCTGCTCTGATTCAGATGTCCAGCCGTATTGAAGTGCTGAATAATGAATTAAGCCATATTTATACCTACAATCCGATAGAATACGTGAAGACACGCCTGAAGACACCGGAAAGTATTATGAAGAAACTGAAGAAGCAGGGCAGAGGATTCCAGATCCCGGCTTTGCTGGAAAATGTAAATGATATTGCGGGCATCCGTATCACCTGTTCTTTTTTCTCGGAAGTATACTTTCTTGCGGATGTGATCAAAAAGCAGGATAATCTGGAAGTGATCAGTATCAAAGATTACATAAGCAACCCAAAGAAAAGCGGTTATATGAGTTATCATATGCTGCTGTCCATTCCTGTAGCACTGGCAGATGCAGTGATTCCTACTAAGGTGGAACTGCAGATCAGGACCATGGCCATGGATTTTTGGGCCAGCCTGGAACATAAGATGTATTATAAATATGAAGGAAATGCACCGGATTACTTTGAACGGGAATTACAGGAATGTGCGTCCATCATTTCACGTCTGGATACGAAGATGATGTCACTCAATGAAGCAATGAAGAAAATTGACGGGGATGGTCAGATCTGACCATCCCCGTCGGGCTTTAGAAAGGATATCTCACAAAAAAGTAAGAAAAATATCGTATAAAATGAGGAGTGCCCCGACAATACGGATGCCGGGGCTATTATGAAAAAATCTGTCTGTCAAATGGATGTGAACTGCGTTTTTTTTGATGGTTATAATATATCATTTATTTGTGAACAAAATATGAATAAACTTTGAAAACATTGTTAAATAGTACAAAAACAATGTCTGTAATAGAAGGAAACTGTGCAAAACAAATAAAAAACTACGGAGCGTTGTCAAGAAAATAGGAAAGTGCTAGAATGAAGAAAGAAATATAGAGGAGGACGGTATGGCAACAGATACAGCACCGGTATATGTGATTGGACATAAGAATCCGGACACGGATTCCATTTGTTCTGCAGTTGCCTATGCAGAACTGAAAAACCTGCTTTACGGAGGCGGCTATTGTGCAGCCAGAGCAGGTCAGATTAACCAGGAGACGCAGTATGTGCTGAATTATTTTCAGGCACAGGCGCCGATTTACGTGGCGGACGTAATGACAGATGTAACGGATATTGAGATCCGTAAGACTCAGGGAGTAACGGGAGACATTTCTCTGAAAAAAGCGTGGAATATGATGAGAGCATTGGGAGTGGTAACACTTCCGATTACAGAGAATCAAAGACTGCAGGGACTGATTACGATTGGTGATATTGCCAATGCGTATATGGATGTCTATGACAACTGTATTCTTTCCGTGGCAAAAACCCCGTATAAGAATATTCTGGAGACGCTGGATGCAGAGCTTCTTCTGGGAGATATCAATGCGACCTATGATAAAGGAGAAGTTGTCATTGCAGCAGCGAATCCGGATGTAATGGAAGAGTACATTCATGAAGGTGACATGGTTATTCTGGGGAACCGTTATGAATCTCAGTTGTGCGCGATTGAGATGAATGCCGCCTGCATCATTGTGTGTATGGGTTCCAAGGTTTCCAAGACCATTCAGAAGCTGGCACAGGAACACAACTGCAGTATTATCGTGACGCCCCATGATACCTTCACGGTAGCACGTATGATTAACCAGAGTATGCCGATCTCCCACTTCATGAAGCGGGAAAATCTGGTAACCTTTAAAGTAAATGAGAAGACAGAAGATATCAAAGGCATTATGGGACAGAAGAGATATCGGGACTTTCCGATTCTTGATCTGGATGGAAATTACATCGGCATGATTTCCAGACGGAATCTTCTGAATTTAAGAAAGAAACGGGTGATTCTGGTGGATCATAACGAGGCCAGCCAGACCGTGGATGGAATTGCTTTTGCAGATATTATGGAGATCATTGACCATCACCGGATCGGTACGCTGGAGACACTGGAGCCGGTTTATTTTCGTAATCAGCCGGTGGGCTGCACGGCAACCATCATCTATCAGATGTATCAGGAGAACGGAGTCAAGATTTCCAAGAAGATTGCCGGACTTTTGATGGCAGCGATTATTTCTGATACCCTCATGTTCCGATCTCCGACCTGTACGTCCATCGACCGGATGGCAGCAGAGAAATTGTCTGAGATCTGTGGTGTGGAGATTGAGGAATTTGCCATTGATATGTTCAGCGCCGGAAGTGATATGAGTTCCCGTACACCGAAAGAGATTTTCAATCAGGATAAGAAAAAATTCCAGGTAGGTGATCACAGTTTTATTGTGGCACAGATCAACAGCATGAACGCGATTGAACTGGAGGAAGTCAAAGAGAAGCTGGTTCCGTATCTGGAAGAAAAATTCGACGGACTTGGGGTAAATATGTGTTTTGTCATGCTTACCAACATTGTAAAGGAAGACACAGAGCTTCTTTGCTTCGGGGAGAAGGCAAAGGATGTGGCGCGCAGCGCATTCCAGCTGCCGGCAGATCTGGAGACAATTGTTTTGAAGGGGCTGGTATCCAGGAAAAAACAGCTGATTCCAAGTATAGTTACCGTACTACAACAGTAAAAGTGAAACAAAATATCAAAAGGGCATTCGCAAGAATGCCCTTATTTTATGCATTATTGATAATACTGATAAAAGTTATCAATAATAAATACGGATTATTCCAAAAAGTTAGTTGACAATAATTAGCTACAACTATATAATATGGAACGTAAATGATAGTCGTTTTCAATAAACCCCAGAATGAGAAAGAAAAGAGGGAACATGATGGCATTAGCACTGATGAGTATTGGAGAAAAGCGCACAGTACAGACTCTTCGCGGAAAGGATGAAACACTGCGTCATCTGCAGGATCTTGGATTTGCTCCGGGAGCTGAAGTAGAGTGTGTAGGTGAGACTCCAGGCGGAATGATTCTGATTGTAAAAGGTGTCCGTATTGCACTGGACAGAGGACTGGCGTCCAAGATCATGGTTGCCTGACGTAAAACGACCATAAGGAAGGGAGAACAAAATGCAGACGTTAAAAGAAGTGGCTGTTGGAAAGACTGTTTCCGTAGTAAAACTCCATGGCGAGGGCGCTGTAAAACGCCGGATCATGGATATGGGAATCACCAAAGGAACACAGATCTTTGTTCGTAAAGTTGCTCCGCTTGGAGATCCGGTGGAAGTAACGGTCCGTGGATATGAGCTGTCTCTGAGAAAAGAAGATGCTCAGATGATTGAAGTACAGTAACTTGTAAAAAGCTGTGTAAAAACAGCTTATTTTTAAAAATATGGGTTAGAATCTACTAACCTCAGGAGGTCAAAATGTCAATGAAAATTGCACTTGCCGGAAACCCTAACTGCGGCAAAACAACATTGTTCAATGGTCTGACCGGTGCAAACCAGTTTGTAGGAAACTGGCCGGGTGTTACCGTTGAGAAAAAAGAAGGAAAATTAAAAGGTCATAATGATGTTATCATCATGGACCTTCCGGGTATCTATTCTCTGTCTCCCTATACACTGGAGGAGGTTGTAGCCAGAGGATATCTGATTAACGAGCGTCCGGATGCAATCCTGAACATTGTAGACGGAACCAACCTGGAGCGTAACCTGTATCTTTCCACTCAGCTGGCAGAGCTTGGTATCCCGATGGTGATGGCAGTCAACATGATGGACGTTGTCAAGAAAAACGGTGACCAGATCTTCATCGACAAACTGTCTGAGGTACTTGGATGTAAGGTGGTTGAGATTTCCGCACTGAAAGGTACCGGAATCAAGGAAGCTGCAGAGGCAGCAGTGAAGGCTGCAAGTGCAAAACAGGCACAGCAGATCGTACATACCTTTGATAAAAAGGTGGAAAATGCCCTGACCGATATTGAAAATATGCTTGGAAGTGAGGTTCCGGAAGAGCAGAAACGTTTCTTCGCAATCAAACTGTTTGAGCGTGACGATAAGATCAAAGAGCAGATGGCTCAGGTTCCGGATGTAGAAGGTATCGTAGCAGCAGCTGAGCAGGCTATGGATGACGACTCAGAGAGTATCATCACCAACGAGCGTTATGTATACATTTCTTCCATCATCGGAAAATGCTGCAAGAAAGCAAAAGCAGGAAAGATGACCACATCTGACAAGATCGACCAGATCGTAACCAACCGTTTTCTGGCCCTTCCGATCTTTGCAGTAGTGATGTTCCTTGTATATTATATATCCGTCACAACGGTAGGTACTTTCGTAACTGACTGGACCAATGATGTGCTGTTTGGCGAGATCGTACCGCCAGCAATTGAGGGATTCCTGACCAGCGTTGGCTGTGCCGGATGGCTGCAGAGCCTGATCCTTGATGGTATCGTTGCTGGTGTTGGCGCTGTCCTTGGATTTGTGCCGCAGATGCTGATCCTGTTCATCTTCCTGGCTATCCTTGAAGACTGCGGATATATGGCACGTGTTGCTTTCATTATGGACCGTATCTTCCGTAAATTTGGTCTTTCCGGAAAATCCTTCATCCCGATGCTGATCGGTACCGGATGCGGTGTTCCGGGTGTCATGGCTTCCAGAACCATCGAGAACGAGCGTGACCGTCGTATGACCATCATGACCACAACCTTTATCCCCTGTGGAGCTAAACTTCCGATTATCGCCCTGTTCGCAGGCGCTATCTTTGGCGGAGCTCCGTGGGTTGCACCGAGTGCATACTTTGTTGGTATCGCAGCAATCATCTGCTCCGGTATCATCCTGAAGAAAACCAAGATGTTTGCCGGTGATCCGGCTCCCTTCGTTATGGAGCTTCCGGCTTATCACGTACCGACAGTACTGAACGTATTAAGAAGTATGTGGGAGCGCGGCTGGTCCTTCATTAAGAAAGCCGGTACGGTTATCCTTCTCTCTACCATCTTTATCTGGTATACTTCTACCTATGGATTTGAGGGCGGCAGCTACTGCGCAGTAGAGGATTTCGCAAACAGCTTCCTTGGAACTGTTGGTAATGCAATTTCCTGGATTTTCATTCCGCAGGGATTCGGCAATGCAAAAGCGACTGTGGCAGCGATTACTGGTCTGGTAGCAAAAGAGAACGTAGTAGGTACCTTTGGTGTTCTGTACGGACTGGGTGAGGTGGCTGAAGACGGACAGGAATTCTGGGGCAATATCGCACAGGATTACACCGCAGTTGCAGCATATGCTTATCTGGTATTTAACCTTCTGTGTGCACCGTGCTTTGCAGCAATCGGAGCAATCAGAAGAGAGATGAACAATGCAAAATGGACCTGGTTCGCAATCGGATACCAGTGCCTGCTTGCTTACTGCGTATCACTGGTGATCAATCAGGTAGGAAACCTGGTTGTATATGGTATCTTCAGTCCGTGGCTGATCGTTGCAGCTGTACTGATCGTGCTGTTCATCTGGCTGCTGGTTCGTCCGTATAAAGAAGCAACTACCCTGAAGGTAAATGTGAAAGGAACGGCGAAAGCGTAATGGGAACTTTATTTGTAGGACTGATTGTTCTGGCAATTGCAGCAGCGGCTGCACACAGTATCTGGAAGGATAAAAAATCTGGAAAGAGCTGCAGCGGCTGCAGTGGAAACTGTGGAGGTTGTTCCGGGTGCAAGACGAAAGACTGATTCGAGTTGCCAGAGAGAAAGATAAAATTCTGGAACTCTTTCGAAACAAAGGGATGCGGATTACTAAACAGCGGAAGCTGATTCTGGACATTGTATTTGAACAGGAATGTACCAGCTGTAAGGAGATCTATTACCAGGCATCCAAACAAGACAAGAATATTGGAATTGCCACCGTTTATCGTATGGTAAATGCGTTGGGAGAGCTGGGTGTATTTCAGACGCATACTCCCTATCGTCTGGATCCTTTTTTACAGGAACCAAAGAATGGATTCCGTGTCATCTTGAAGAATCAGAAAGAAGTGGAATTCACCGGTGACGAGTGGAGGAAACTGCTGACAGATGCCCTGCAAAAAAAAGGCTATGCGGAAGCTCTGGAAATTGAGCGTGTCGTATTAAATAAGTGAGAAAAGGCAATCATGTTATTGAGAAAAAGTGATCAGTAACATGGTTGCTTTTTTTTGTGTTTTTTGTTATTATGAGTTAGCAATAACTAATTAGTAAAGACTAACCATGAAACATAAAGAGGTGCAGAATGGAAAAGAAATTGTGGGAAGTGATAGCTAATCAATGTGCTCCGGTTCTGGCGGATGTGAAGCCTTCGAATCTCCTGATTCTGACCAGTGAGGAAGAAGAGGTATTTCAGCAGATGGAGGAGTTTCCCCATATTTCCAGCCTGTGTCTGTATGAAGGAAAAAACAAAAGCACCTGGCTTCTGTACAGGAGAGATCGTCTGGAATCGGCACTTGTATGGCCCCAGACAGGAGAATTTCTGGAACAGTATGGATACCGGATGGTTCGGGAAAGTCTGGATGAGAAGCTTTTGCGGCTTCAGCACAGATTCGCGGAGTATAAAGAAGAACGGCAGCCATTTCCCCATGAGATGGGTGTGTTTCTGGGATATCCGCTGGGAGATGTGAAAGGATTTATCGAACATCACGGAAAAGAGTATCTTTGTTCCGGGTACTGGAAAGTATATCAGGACGAACAGAAAGCGAAAAGTACCTTTCAGCTTTACCAGAGTGTCCGGGATGCAGTGCTTCAGCTTATTATGGCTGGCAGCAATCTTTACGAAATCAGTTATCAGGCATAATTATTTTGAGGAGGAATCTGAAGATGGCACAGATTACAATCGTGTATTACAGCGAGACCGGTAACACCGAGGCAATGGCTTCCATGGTTGCAAAAGGAGTAGAGGCAGCAGGAGCAACTGCAAAGATTGTATCCGTAGACGGATTTGACGCAGCAGAGCTGAAGGATGAAGCAGCATTTGCACTGGGATGCCCGGCAATGGGAGACGAAGTACTTGAGGAAGGCACGATGGAGCCATTCGTTGAGGAAGTAGCAAAATTTGCGGCAGGCAAAAGAATCGGACTCTTCGGTTCCTATGGATGGGGAGACGGCGAGTGGATGCGCAACTGGGTAAAACAGATGCAGGATGCAGGCGCTGAAGTTCTCGGTGGAGAAGATGCTATCTGCTGTGATGCTCCGGATGATGAAGCAGAAGAAAAACTTGTGGAACTTGGAAAGAAATTAGCAGAATAAAAGAACAGGAGGTACCGTTTTCATGAGTGTTGTAATTGTAGGAGGACATGACCGGATGGTCTGTCAGTATATGAAGATCTGTAAGAACTATAAATGCAAGGCAAAGATATTTACACAGATGTCTGCCAGCATGGACAAGCAGATGGGGACCCCGGACCTGTTCATTCTCTTTACCAACACCGTATCTCATAAGATGGTGAAAACGGCTGTGGATGAAGCAAAGAGGAAGAATGTAGAAGTAGTCCGGTGCCACACAAGCAGTGGTTCCGCTCTGGAAAACATTTTAAAAGAGTATGTAGCATAAGCCATAGATATCCTTATAAAAATGACATCTCCTCATGGAGGTGTCATTTTTTTTTGAAAATAACGTGAAAATCCGGTGTTTTTCCTTGTCAAACCGACCATTAGTGCGTAAAATAGAACTGTTGCAGATTTTTAAGGGAAAATGCCCTGCGGGGCAGGAATATAGAAGGAGCAGATTATGGCAAAGGAATCCTGGAGACCGGGAAATATGCTGTATCCGGTACCGGCAGTGATGGTGAGCTGTCAGCGGCCGGGAGAGAAACCGAATATTATCACGATTGCATGGGCGGGAACGGTATGCTCTTCACCGGCCATGGTATCGATTTCTGTCAGGAAAGAGCGGTATTCTTATGACATTCTTAAAGAGACCGGAGAATTTGTCATTAATCTGGTAACGAAGGATCTGGTGCGGGCAGCAGATTTTTGCGGCGTCCGTTCCGGCCGGGACGTAGACAAATTTCAGGAAATGCATTTGACGGAACAGCCGTCACAGACCATACAGTCTCCTGGTATTGGGGAGAGCCCGGTGAATATTGAGTGTAAGGTGACGGAGGTAAAGCCCCTTGGCAGCCACGATCTTTTTCTGGCGGAAGTGACCAACGTGACCATCGATGACCGGTATATGAACGAAAACGGAAAATTTGAACTGAACCAGTCCGGGTTGGTGGCTTATTCTCATGGAGAATATTATGGCCTTGGTGAACGCGTCGGAACCTTCGGATATTCAGTCAGAAAGAAAAAGGATACATGCGGAAGAAAAAGAAGAAAAAATTATTCGGGAAAAAATTCGAAATAATCTATGCGGAATGGGCAGTTTTTACCTGCCTGATGATGTTGTGTTTTGTGCCGATTCTGGGAAATACGTTAGGCAATGAGACGACTTACTGCGAAGTATTGCTGGATGGGGAGGTTATCGGTGCAGTGGCAGATCCGACCATTGTGGATCAGGCATTTCTGGATGCCAGAGCACGGATTGGCCGGGAAGTGGATGGCCTGGTACTGGCGAATGTAGACTGCAGTTTTCAACAGGTGTCCCGCCTTTTTGGGACAACGCTGAAAGAAGAAGAACTGGAAACCGTTATTTACGATCTCCTTCAGGAGAAGATTAAGACAGCAAAGCAAAAATATGATTTGGTCAAGGTCAATGAATTCACGGCTTATCTTGCCAATATGGATGAAGTCAAAGAACTTCTCGCTGCGGCGCTTAAGCCTTATGATCCAGACGGTATGTTTGAGGTTGAGGTAATATCAGATACCAGCCGGGAACTGAATGCATTTACGGTGGAAGTAGTCCCGAAAGAAGAGATTCCGGATGGAGACGGTTTAAAAGCTTTGAATTTTGCAGAAAAAGTGGAAATCTGCGAAGCGTACGTAGATGCAGATCAGGTGACACCGCTGCAGGATGCTATCGAAGCGGTGACCAAGGAAACGGAAAAAAATCAGACTTATGAGGTACAGCCGGGAGACACTCTGTCTGTCATTGCCAACAGCCGCGGTTATTATGTGGATGAGGTGCTGGCATTGAACCCGGGTCTTACGAGGGATGCGACCCTTCATCTGGGTGACGAGATCGTCATCAGTGTGCCGGAGCCGGAGCTTTCTGTTCTGACTACAGAACAGTCTACCTATGAAGAGGATTATGATGCGGAGACGCAGTACATAGAGAATGACAGCTGGTATACTACTCAGCAGGTGGTTCGGCAGGAGGCGGTTCCGGGCCATCATGAGGTAACGGTGCTTACCACCTCCAAGAACGGCACGGAGACCAGCCAGGAGATGGTGTCAGAGAATGTTATTACGGAACCGGTACCGGAGATTATCGAGAAAGGAACCCAGACGCCCCCGACGTACATCAAACCGATCACCGGCGGAACCCTGACTTCTACATTCAAATGGCGTTGGGGACGTATGCACAAGGGAATCGACTGGGCAGTACCGAAGGGAACGGCAGTCAGAGCCTCCTGCGGCGGTACCGTCGTCAGCGCAGGCTGGTCCGGAGGATACGGAAACTGTATCACCATCCGCCATCCGGACGGCAAACAGACCCGCTACGGTCATCTGAGCAAGATTCTGGTATCTGCCGGACAGAAAGTGGACCAGGGTCAGAAAATCGCCCTGAGCGGCAATACGGGCCGCAGTACGGGTCCCCATGTCCATTTCGAGATTCTCGTAAATGGAACCCAGGTCAACCCGTTAAAATATTTACAGTAAATGACGACACTGACCGGGAAAGAAATCTTCCCGGCCGGTGTTTTTTGTTTCGCACTTGACAAATATTCCATTCCCTGTTATTCTTTGCAGGAAATAGTTTGATAATCAAAATAATTGAGAGGCATAGAATGAATGCAAAAATAATGGGAACCGGCTATGAACTGCCGGCATTCAGGGCAGATAATGATTATCTTGCCACGCTGGTAGATACCAGTGATGAATGGATCAGAGAAAGAACCGGAATCTGTGCCAGACATCTGGCAAAAGAAGAGACTACGACGTCCATGGCAGCAAAAGCAGCCAGAAAAGCTCTTCAGAAAGCAGGTGTGGACGCATCCGAGGTAGAGCTTGTCATTGTGGCCACGATTACCGGAGATACGGATACACCGAGTACGGCCTGCAAAGTACAGGCGCAGATCGGTGCAGACCATGCGGTGGCATTTGATATGAATGCGGCATGCTCCGGCTTTCTGTACGGGCTTCATGTGGCAGATGCATTTTTCAAGAGCGGTATTTATAAAAATGCACTGGTCATCGGGGCAGAGAGCCTGTCGAAGATTGTGGACTGGACAGACCGCGGGACCTGCGTGCTTTTTGGAGACGGGGCAGGTGCTGCATTTCTGACGGCATCGGAAGAAGGCGGAATCCTTTCTCAGTCTGTAGGAAGTAATGGTGAGAAATGGGAAGTGCTTTCCTGCCCGAAGGGCGGATACCTGCAGATGAATGGACAGGAAGTCTTTAAGTTTGCAGTAAGGACCGTTCCACTGTGCGTGGAAGATGCCCTGGAAAAAGCGGGTATGAAGGCAGATGATGTAGATCTGTTCTTGCTGCATCAGGCAAATGTGAGAATCCTTCAGTCTGTAGCGAAGCGATTAAAGCAGCCGGAAGAGAAATTCCCTATGAACATGAATGAATGCGGCAATACATCCGCAGCCAGTCTGCCGATTCTGATGGCGCAGCTTGATGAACAGGGAAGATTTCACAGAGGAAACAAAGTGGTACTGTCCGGATTCGGTGCAGGACTGACCTGGGGCGCATGTGTCATCGAGTGGTAAAAAATCCCCTTGACAAACAGGCACGACGCAGATATACTTTGAATGTCAAAGTAATTAAGGCAGATACAAAATATCCCGCCCAGGTGGGGACAATGAATGGATAATAAAAGGAGAAGAAACACCATGTTAGAAAAAATTAAAGAGATGATCGCAGAGCAGTTAAACGTAGACGCAGCAGAGATTACTGAGGCTACTTCTTTCAAAGATGACCTGGGAGCTGATTCCCTGGACCTGTTTGAGCTGGTAATGGCTCTGGAAGAGGAGTACGGTGTTGAGATTCCGTCTGAGGATCTTGAGAAAATCACAACCGTAGGCGCTGTTATGGATTATCTGAAATCCAAAGGCGTAGAAGCATAAGCAAAGAGGCGAGCGAAGTATGAAGACGAGAGTTACAGAACTTTTAGGAGTGGAGAAACCGATTATTCAGGGCGGTATGGCCTGGGTGGCAGAGTCTCATCTGGCAGCAGCGGTCTCCAATGCAGGCGGCTTCGGAATCATCGGTGCAGCTAATGCACCGGCAGAGGTAGTTCGGAATTATATCAGGGAAGCAAAAGAGATGACAGATAAGCCTTTCGGTGTGAACATCATGCTCATGAGCCCCTATGCGGCAGATATTGCCCAGGTAGTGGTAGAGGAAAAGGTTTCAGCCGTTACTACTGGTGCAGGAAGCCCGGAGCAATATATGGAACAGTGGAAAGCTGCCAATATCAAAGTCATCCCGGTTGTCGCTTCCGTAGCTCTCGCAAAACGTATGGAGCGCTGCGGTGCAGATGCGGTGGTTGCAGAGGGTACCGAGTCAGGCGGACATATCGGACAGGCAACGACCATGACGCTGGTTCCGCAGGTGGTTGACGCAGTATCTGTTCCGGTCATTGCCGCAGGCGGCATTGCAGACGGCAGAGGTATGGCAGCAGCTTTCATGCTGGGGGCTGAGGCTGTTCAGATCGGAACCCGCTTTTGCGTAGCTGATGAATGTCAGATCCATGAGAATTACAAACAGCGTATCCTGAAAGCCAAAGACATTGATTCCGAGGTGACGGGAAGAAGCCATGGACATCCGGTGCGGGGCTTAAGAAACAAGATGACCCGTGAATACCTGAAGCTGGAAGCAGAGGGAGCATCCTTTGAACAGCTGGAAAATCTGACTCTGGGAGGCCTTCGCAAGGCAGTTGTGGAAGGTGATGTGGATAATGGTTCCGTACTGGCAGGACAGATTGCAGGTATGATCACGAAACGCCAGAGCTGTCAGGAGATCGTGGATGAGATTCTGACTCAGGCAGAGAAATTGCTGAAATAACTATTCAGAGCCACATTCGCAAAATCGCCTCTGCGAGGCTTTTCTTTTGCTCATGTATGGCTTCTCGCCATATACATGCACCAAAATATACGCCTTCATGTAAACATGAGTCGTATATTTATGGGCATGTGCATGGCTCTGAATAGTTTGCAATCTGCGGCAGGCAGATTTGTGAGAACAGAGCCGCTGGAACATTTCCGTGGTTCTGTTTTTTTAAATATATACTTTGAAATTCAAACTATATAAAGGAGAATACAATGTCTAAAATTGCATTTATGTTCCCGGGGCAGGGAGCCCAGTATACGGGAATGGCAAAAGATTTTTATGATACATTTCCGGTGAGCCGTAAAGTATTTGAGGATGCATCGGAGGCATCAGGCCTGGACATTCCGGCACTTTGCTTTGAGGAAGACGAGCGTCTGAATCAGACAGAATACACCCAGATCTGCATGCTCACCGCAGAGGCAGCGATTTTAAAAGCGGTTGAGGAACAGGGAGTGACCTCTTCTGTCAATGCCGGATTGAGCCTTGGTGAGTATGGTGCGCTGATTGCGTCTGGAGTTATGAGTGAAAAAGATGCATTTTCCGTAGTCCGTAAGAGAGGTATTTACATGCAGGAAGCGGTTCCCACCGGTGGAGCCATGACGGCAGTGCTGGGACTTGACGCAGCTGTCATTGAAGAGGTATGTGAGAAGACAGAAGGTATCGTCTCTATTGCAAATTACAACTGTCCGGGACAGATCGTTATCACAGGAGAAGAGGCAGCGGTAGCCCGTGCGGCAGAAAGCCTGAAAGAAGCAGGTGCCAAGAGAACGGTTGCGTTGAAAGTCAGCGGACCGTTCCACTCCAAAATGCTGACCGGAGCAGGTGAGAAACTTGGCGAAGCGCTGAAAGAGGTAGAGCTTCATGCGTTCTCTACACCGTATATTACCAATGTGACCGCAGATTATGTGACCTCCCCCGCAGGAGTAAAAGAACTTCTTCGTCTGCAGGTATCCTCCAGCGTTCGGTGGCAGCAGTCAGTAGAACGGATGATTGCAGATGGTGTGGATACCTTTGTGGAGATCGGACCTGGCAAGACTTTATCCGGATTTATGAGAAAGATCGATCGCAGTGTGAAGACCCTGAACATTGAAAATATGGCTGATTTTGAGAAAGCCATGGCAGAGCTGAAAGGAGAGTAAGCATGCTGGAAGGAAAGATTGCTCTTGTAACAGGAGCAGCAAAAGGAATTGGAAGAGCCATTGCACTGGCACTGGCTGCAGATGGAGCGACTGTGATTGTAAATTACAATGGCTCTGCACAGAAGGCAGAGGCTGTGGTAGACGAGATCAAAGCGCTGGGAAAAGACAGTGAGGCTTATCAGTGTAATGTGGCAAATACCGCAGACGTGGATGCCATGATCAAGGATGTGATCAAACGATATGGAAGTCTTGACATCCTGGTGAATAACGCAGGTATTACCCGCGACAATCTGATTATGAAAATGTCAGAGGAAGATTTTGATGCGGTCATTGATGCGAACTTAAAGGGATGCTTTAACACGATTAAGGCAGTAAGCCGTCAGATGCTCAAGCAGCGTGCAGGACGGATCATCAATATTACCTCCGTATCCGGTATTCTTGGAAATGCAGGCCAGGCAAATTATGCAGCATCCAAGGCGGGCATCATCGGTCTTACCAAGACCATGGCAAGAGAGCTGGCAAGCCGCGGTATCACGGTCAATGGCATTGCGCCGGGCTTCGTGGATACGGAGATGACCCAGGTGCTCTCTGATGAGGTAAAAGAGGCAGCAACGAAGCAGATTCCGCTGGGACGTTTCGGAAAGCCGGAAGACATTGCCAATATGGCAGCTTATCTGGCATCTGAAAAGGCAGCATATATAACAGGACAGATTATCAGCGTAGACGGAGGTATGGCGATCTGATGAGAAGAGTAGTAGTAACCGGTATGGGAGCCATCACTCCCATGGGATTGAATGTAAAAGAGTATTTTGATAACATTAAAGCAGGAAATCATGGATTTACCACCATTTCCAAATTTGATTCATCTGAGTATAAAGCTCATGTGGCAGCAGAAGTCAAAGGATTTGTTGCAAAAGAATACATGGATTTCAAGGCAGCAAAGAGAATGGAGCCGTTTTCCCAATATGCAGTGGCAGCAGCAAAAGAGGCCATGGAACAGGCAGGACTTGATATGAGCAAAGAAGACCCATATCGTGTGGGATGCTCTATCGGTTCCGGTATCGGAAGTCTTCAGGTAGTGGAAAAAGAGTATACCAAACTGGTAGAAAAAGGACCGAATCGTGTGAATCCGTTGATGGTGCCCATGATGATTTCCAATATGGCAGCAGGAAATGTTTCCATCGCTTATGGCCTGAAAGGTAAGAGTCTTAACGTAGTAACTGCCTGTGCAACCGGAACGCATTCCATTGGTGAGGCTTACAGAAGCATTCAGACCGGTGATGCAGACGTAATGCTGGCAGGCGGAACGGAGAGCTGCATCTGCCCCATCGGTGTAGCTGGATTTGCAGCACTGACTGCTCTGTCCGGAAGTGAGGATCCGGAGCGTTGCTCCATTCCCTTTGACAAAGACCGTGATGGATTTGTCATGGGCGAGGGCGCTGGTGTGGTTATTCTGGAGGATCTGGAACACGCAAAGGCAAGAGGAGCACACATTCTGGCAGAGGTAGTCGGTTATGGTGCCACCAGTGATGCTTACCACATCACTTCTCCGGCAGAGGACGGAATGGGAGCTGCTACCGCAATGAAATGGGCAGTCGAGGAATCCGGTGCCGCTATGGAAGATATTATGTACATCAATGCACATGGAACCAGTACCCATCACAATGACCTTTTCGAGACCCGTGCCATCAAGCTGGCCTTCGGCGAGCACGCAAAAGAGATGAAGATCAACTCTACCAAATCTATGATCGGACATCTTCTGGGTGCAGCAGGTGCGGTTGAGTTCATCACCTGTGTGAAAGAGATGGAAGAAAGCTTTGTCCATGTAACCAGAGGTCTGGAACATCCGGACGAGGAACTGGATCTTGATTATGTACAGGGTCACGGTGTGGAGATGGATCTGGAGTATGCATTGTCCAACTCTCTTGGCTTTGGCGGACACAATGCAAGTATTCTGATTAAGAAATACGCGGAGTAAGAAAAAAGCGGCGAAGCGGCTCCGGACAGAAAGGAAATATACATATGGTAATGGATATTAAAGAAATCATGGAAATCATTCCTCATCGGCAGCCGTTTCTGCTGATCGACCGGATCGAGGAACTGGAACCGGGAAAAAGAGCGGTAGGCAAGAAATGTGTGACTTATAATGAGCCGTTCTTTAACGGACATTTTCCCCAGGAACCGGTGATGCCAGGTGTCCTGATTCTGGAAGCTCTGGCCCAGACCGGTGCAGTGGCAATCTTAAGCCAGCCGGAAAATAAAGGGAAGACCGTTTATTTCGGTGGGATCGATAAAGCGAAATTCAAACGGAAAGTCGTTCCGGGTGACGTGCTGACACTGGAACTGGAAATTGTGAAACAGAAAGGTCCCATCGGCGTGGGTACCGCAAAGGCGACGGTAGATGGAAAACTGGCCGCTTGCGCAGAGATGACATTTGCGGTAGGTTAAAAAAAGGAGGCAATGTGCCTCCTTTTTTATACCTGCAATTGATCATAGATCTCCATAATTTCGTCTTTGGTAGCCAGTAGTTCAGAAAAGGCACTGGCGCTGCCTGCGGCAAGAGCCATGCGGAAGGCATGTGCATAATCATGCTGTTCCAGCCAGCCGGTGAGAAAGCCTGCGACCATGGAATCACCGGCACCGACAGCGTTGACCAGTCGGCCCTTTACGGCGTCAGAAGTATAGACTTCTCCATTTTCTGCTACGAGAGCGGCACCTTTTCCGCCCATAGAAACCAGAACGTTTCGTGCCCCCTGTTTCTGCAGTTCTTTTGCATAGGGGATGACTTCTTCATGGGTATTGAATTCCAGGCAGAAAAGCTCTCCCAGTTCATGATTATTCGGTTTGATCAGGAAGGGATGATATTTCAGCACATTGGTGAGCAGATCCTTAGTGGCATCTACAACTGTCAGAATTTTCCGATCCTGCAGTCGTGCCAGAATATCTTCATAAGTGGATGCAGGCATAGAAGTGGGAATGCTTCCAGCCAGGATGAGAATATCTCCTTCCTGCAGCTGATCAAGCTTCTGCAAGAGAGCTTCTATATGAGTGGGTTCAATGACCGGTCCCTGTCCGTTGATTTCTGTTCCGTCATAGTTCTTTAACTTCAGGTTGATGCGGGAACATCCTTTTTCCAGCTTAATAAAATCACTTTTAAATCCAATCGTTTCAATTCGGCGGAGAATCTCATCGCCGACAAAACCTGCGGTAAATCCAAGGGCAGTGCTGTCCATACCGAGATTTTTCAGAACCGTGGATACGTTGAGTCCCTTGCCGCCGGGGAGCATCAGTTCCGTGTCTGTCCGGTTCGTATTCCAGAGCTTAAAATCCTTTACGGATACAATATAATCAAGAGAGGGATTGAATGTCACAGTATAAATCATGATGCCGACCTCCGTTAAAATTTTCTCAAACAGAGAAATTATATCATGAATGGGAAGGAAAAGGGATATATTTAGAAAAATTTCAGAAAAAATAACTTTGTTGTGAGTCATAATAATGCTATAATAATGTCACACAGAAAGGAGGTATTTATTATGCCGACAATTATGCCGATTAGGGATTTGAGAAATACCAGTGAAATATCAGAATTAGCTCATAAAAAACAGGAACCTATTTTTATAACCAAAAACGGATACAGTGATCTTGTTGTGATGAGTGCAGAATTATACGAACGTTTTGCCCAGATCAATAAGATTGATCAGGCTATTTTTGAAGCAGAGGCAGAAGTGAACGATGGTGCGGAACCGATAGCATTGGACAGTGCGATGGAAAGGCTGAATAAGAAATACCATGGATAAATATGAAGTAATGTTATATCCAAAGGCTTTTCGGGATATTGATGATATTTATGCTTACATTGCACTTGATAAATTGTCACCTGAGAATGCAAGAGGTCAGACGGACAGGATCTGGACAGCATTAAAGAAATTAGAAATATTTCCAGAAGCTCATCAGGACCGTGTGATGGGAAGATATGCAGGAAAAGGATATAAACAATTAGTGATAGACAATTATATTGCTATCTATAAGATTGATGAAAATAAAAAGCGGGTTTATGTTGTAACGATTCAATATCAGGGGCGTGATGTTTAGAATCAGGCGATTTTAAGCTAAGATCTTGTGCAACAGGACATCGTTAGAACAGGAATGGTAGAATCTATGAAGAAAAAAGCAAAAATTTTGGTAATAGGAAGCTTTATGATGGATTTAATTGCTTCCGCGCCAAGAGTACCTAAATTGGGAGAAACCGTAATTGGAACTTCTTTTCAGACGGCCCCTGGTGGAAAAGGAGCTAATCAGGCATTGCAGTGTGCGAGACTGGGCGCAGATGTTACTATGGTTGGCTGTGTAGGAACGGATGCATTCGGACAGGAGATGTTGGATGTCCTGAAGCAGGCAGGAATTGATGTATCTCATGTGAAAATCAGTCATAAAAACTTCAGCGGTGTCGGACATATTCAGCTGGAAGTAAGGGAAGATGGGGTACAGAATCGGATTCTGGTTGTGCCGGGAAGTAACTATGATCTGGATCCGGAAGATCTGACCTGGTTAAAGGAGAGCATCAGCAGTTATGACCTGCTGATGCTGCAGCTAGAACTTCGGATGGATACGATCAAGGCAGCAGCAAAGATGGCACATGGAGCCAAAGTCCCGGTAATGCTCAATCCGGCCCCGGCTGCTGTATTAGACGATGATCTTCTTTCCTGCATTGCCTATGCGTCTCCGAATGAGCATGAGGCCGCATTATTAAGTGGACTTCCTTTAAAAGCAGATGCTCACGGTGTGGATCCGAAAGATCTTGATGCAGTGGTTCAAAATCTGCGTGCAAAGGGAATTGGAAAACTGATGATTACCCTGGGAAGCAACGGAGCCATCTTATGTGATGGGGAACACAAAATTCAGGTTCCCTGTGTTCATATGCCGAACGTAAAAGATCCGACAGCAGCGGGAGATTCTTTTGTTGCTGCTTTCTGTACCGGTGTGGCCGGAGGACTTTCCGAGGAAGAGGCGCTTTGCATGGCAGCTTATACAGCAGCCATTACGGTATGTGGAATGGGTGCAATGCCGTCTCTGCCGACTATGGAGCAAGTGCTTGCACTTATGAAAGAACGGGGTGAACTGGAATTAGCGAATAAGCTGAGCAAATAAAAAAGAGGGGACTTTTTCAGTCCCCTCCTGTGTTCTGTTATCCTTCGATAGAAACGTATTTCTTCTGCTCAACAGCAGGTTTTGCTTCTTTCTTCGGAACGAAGAGTTTCAGGATACCATGTTTAAATTCGGCCTTGATATCCTCTTCGGTTACATCTTCACCAACATAGAAGCTACGCTGGCAGGAACCGGTATAACGTTCACGGCGGATGTATTTACCGGATTTCTTATCTTTCTCATCCTCATCCAGACCCTTGGCTGCGCTGATGGTCATGTAACCGTTATTCAGCTCCACCTTGATTTCCTCTTTCTTGAATCCCGGAAGGTCCATTTCCAGAGTGTAACCATCTTCATGTTCCTGAATATCGGTCTTCATCAGATTAGCTGCGTGATGACCATAAAGCTTTTTCTCAGCTTTCGTATCATCATAGAACGGAAAATCAAAGAAATCATCAAATAAGTTTGTATTAAAAATGCTCGGCATCAACATAAGTCATCTCTCCTTAAAAATAAAATCTATATTCAAAATGTTCAAAGTTACTTCCCGGCGGTTTCCCGCCGGGAGAGTCCGTTATCCTTCAATGGAAACATATTTCTTCTGCTCAACAGCAGGTTTTGCTTCTTTCTTCGGAATGAAGAGCTTCAGGATACCATGCTTAAATTCAGCTTTGATATCCTCTTCGGTCACATCTTCACCAACATAGAAGCTACGCTGGCAGGAACCGGTGTAACGCTCGCGGCGGATGTATTTACCGGATTTCTTGTCCTTCTCATCTTCATCCAGACCTTTGGCTGCGCTGATGGTCATATAACCATTGTTCAGTTCAATCTGAATTTCCTCTTTCTTGAATCCCGGAAGATCCATCTCCAGAGTGTAACCATCTTCATGTTCCTGAATATCGGTCTTCATCAGATTAGCTGCGTGATGACCATAAAGCTTTTTCTCAGCTCTGTCGTCGTAAAACGGAAAATCAAAGAAATCATCAAATACGTTATCATTAAAAATACTAGGCATCAACATAAGTCATTTCTCCTTTCAGTCAACCTCATATTTATTTGTCATTGTTTGGAACTCTGAATCAGGAACCTTATCTTTTTGTTTCCCTTTCCTTTGTTCTAGCTGTACTATAGCACGCATTATTAGCACTGTCAAGAGGTGAGTGCTAATTTTTTGTGAACTTTCTGTGAACTTTAAAAAACAGAAAAATAGCAGGGCGAAATTCGTCCTGCCAAAAGAAAATAGATGAGGTTAAAGGTAATAGCAGTGGGAGCTGCAGCCTTGTGGAAAAAGCTGCTCCCGCATATTCTGCTGAAAGTCTTTTTCAGAAGTGCTTGTTTCCAGTATCGCCAGTGCTTGCCGGAGCATGCGGATATCTTGTTCCATAAAGTCTGTATAATTGCCGCGGCCTACCAGTTTCAGGTGAGTAATGCCGGTTTCCCGGAGCCGGTAAAGGGCGCAGAGTCCACATCCGGTAGCACCGCAGAGATAGCCCTCCGGAAGATCAGAATCGTTCGGCACATCTGTTTGCGACGAAGCAGCAGGCACTGACGGCCGAAGCTGTCTGAAAGATGAGCCAGTACAAGATTCCTTTAAAGGTTTCAGCCAGTAGGGAATTCGGCACAGGTGTCCCAGCTCATCGCAGTGGAGAGAATTACAGAAGGCACCGGTAAACTGGCACATTTCATTAAGGATGAATGCCTCAAATTCTGTCCTGGACCGCAGACCGCCATGGGATTTTTCTGCGTTGATGACTGCTTTCATATCGTCAAAGCTGTTCTTTCGATGAAAAATTACTCTTTTTAAAGAAAATTGCTGGAAAAAATCGACCATTCGGCTGTTGACTTCCCCGGTTTCGCCGCTTAAATGAATCTCACAGTCAATGTTATGTTCCCGAAGATACAGAATGAGCGCCGGGTCGGCAATAATATAACTCTGAAATCCAAGGCACATACAGGCTTTCATGATCTTAGCGATCTCCGGATACTGCTCCGGCAGATAGAAAAGAGAGTTGAAGGTCAGATGAACCGGACGCTGATAGTCCCGTATCATGGATGCCAGGATTTCCAGCTCGGAGAAAGCACCCAGCTGTACATTGGAGCAGAGTACTTCCCTCCTGTTAAGAGGCATCATGGTGTCGTATTTCTGCGTCCAGGAATAAGGAACATACCCGCAGAAGAATTCATCGGCACCCGCTTCGCTAAAACGAATATATTCATCGACAGATCCAAGTCCAACAGTCAGTTTCATAAAGATTCTCCATTAAAATAAAATTACAGAAGATTGACAACCAGACGGTCAACGCCTTCTCGTAGCCATCCACCAAGCAGTTCTGGCAACCGAAGAATCCCGGTATCCAGTGCAAACAGGGAATTATATCGTCCGAGCATGTGAAGGTGAGCCGGATAGAGAAAGGCATATTCCCTGCACCAGTGGGGGCAGTCCTTTGGGAGTGTCTGTGCGCCGCGACTGCCTCTTTTGCAGCGGGCATAGAGTGGACAGTACTGGGAGGTGTTGGTCTGGTAAAAGGGCAGATGAAGGCTGTGCTTTCCTTCCGGTAGTTCTGGAAGATAACCACAGGATTCCTCTTCATACCGTGTGATCCTGCAGGTTTCGGCAAGAAAATTTCGATAAAAATCTGCATTTATGCTGTTCTCGGAGAGGGCGGAAAGTTCCCCTTTCTTATAAGAAAGACGTGGATCTTTCCGGCGTTTGTTGATAAGTACTCCAAGAATAGGGTGCAGATGTGGAAAGTCTGTCAGAAGGTCTGCCATAGCCCAGTCATTGACGACAATTTCCACGGTCCTCTGGTGTTTCTGGCACCAGAAATTTAATGTTTCGAGCAGCTGCTGAATTGGTTTCAGCATAAACTCCCGCAAATAAGAAAAGGAAAGGGTCACTGCCAATCCATCTGCCCAGGCCTTGTCCATAAGCGCAAACAGGAGATCCTCTTTCGGGAACAGCAGATGACAGAACTGATTTCCAATATAAAGGCGAGTCAGCTGCAGCCGGGACAATGGATGCCAGGACAGATGGTTAGATGCCCAATATTGGGAGAGCCAGTCTGAAAAATTCATATTCAGGTAAGAAGTATAAAGTTCCGGACGGTCCAGTTCGATCGCCAGTTCCGGAGTATCTGTATTCAGAAATGAAAAATCCGGCAGATTATCCGGTTCCTGAAACCATGCCTGTTTTTGAGCAGCGAAGGTTTCGAAGTGTATGTTCTCCTGTTCTGCCGGATATCCGGTGAGCACCATGGAAAGCTCGCTGTCGTCTTCGGTCAACTTCAGGTTGACATAAGATCCATACCAGCCCAACAATGCATTTACAGCAGAGCGATAGACGGGATCTTTTGTGAGTACAGTATATTCATAAAAATAATCATATCTCTGCTCGAAGGAAAAAGAGGTGACAGAAAGAGATACTTCTTGATAGGAAGAAAGCTCCATCTGCCAGAAAGCAAGGCGGATACTCACCGGGGCGGAACATGGTTTTGCGGTACGAAACCGGAACCCTGTTTCAGAAAATTCTGTAATGCGTACCTCTTTTTTATTTACAAATGCGCTGAGGAGTCCAAAAGGAATCATGGGAACTCCAAAAAGTTCTGGAGGCATAAGGGTCATGAGATTACTCCTGTATTAGATGTTTCCGGATCAGAAGATCCCGGTGATGAAGATTTCCAGTCCGATGAAAATCAGAATCACACCGCCGAAAACAGTTGCTCTGTCTGCAAATCGGGTTCCAAATTTTTTGCCGATGATCAGACCGGAATAGCTGATGCAAAAGGTAGTGGCAGCAACGATCAGGGAACAGACGAAAGCCATGACAAAACCATAATCAGCAATGGTAAATCCGACAGATAACGCATCGATGGAGGTGGCAATTCCCTGCATCAGAAGGCCGGCAGCTCCAAGGCGGACCACTTCTTCTGCTTCCTCCTCACCGTACAGTCCTTCCCATACCATCTTACTGCCGATATAAAGCAGCAGGAAGAGGGCAATCCATGGAATGAATTTTTCAAATGCCTTGAAGTACTCTACGATCGTGTGCACACAGAACCAGCCGGCCATAGGCATAAATGCCTGGAAAAATCCGAAGGTACCTGCAATAATACACATTTTTTTCACCCGCATGTGAGGTTCATTGAGTCCATTAGCAAGAGATACGGAGAATGCATCCATGGCCAGTCCCGCACCAAGCAATATGCTGTTAAAGAAAAATAATAGATTCCATTCCACTTTCGACTTCCTCCTGTGTAAGCATGAAAAAACCCAAGTACAGACGAACGACTATACTTGGGTATATGATTCCAAAATGAACAAACTCCATGTTCTTCATGGGATTTTTATTGATGATAGTTTATCATTAGAAAAATGATCTGTCAATGTGGAATCCCATGATTTACAGGAAAAGGAAAGTTGTGTAAGATAAAAGAAGAAATCAGGTGGATGACGGAGGAAAAAGATGACTTCCAATTATGAAAAACAGGTAGATATCGGCAGACAGTATTTCCTGAAATATGATCCGGAAAAACTGGCGGCGAAATTTCACTTATCAATCGATGAGTCTTATTTATATATCCGGTATCTGGATACGGACTATCGGATTGATCGAAAGACAGCAGCCGTGGAAGGAAAAGTGGAGAATGGCTATGTGGAGTGCCGAGAATATACCATTGTCATGACCATCTATGATATGCTCTGCCACGGAACTGAACAGGAAATCCCGGCGCTTACCGGTGACTGGAAATTGATCGGAAATTTTGCGGCAGCGGGGTCGAGTCCGGATGCCAATCTTTTTGCACAGAAGTATGCAGATGCATTTAATGGAAAAGTGGAAGAATTGAAAGCAGCCTGTAAGATCATGGGCGGCGAGGTGAAAGCTAGGCTTGCCGGTGCGGATGTGACAGCTCAGATCCCGGTATTTTCATTCTTCCCGGTGCTTCTTCAGTTCTGGGAGGGAGACGATGAATTTGCTCCGCAGATCCGGATTCTCTGGGACAGTCAGACTATGAAATTTTTAAATTTTGAGACGACGTATTATTTGCAGGGAGATCTGCTGGATCGGCTGGCAGAGATTTTACAGGTAGCGGTTTGATACAGAATGGCGAGTTGATTTTCGGTCAACTCACAGTATAATAAAGCGGAGTAAATTCTTGATTGTGATATTGGCACTATATGCGAGGTTGTACGCCTGACCAAGGAATTAGGAGGAAATATGGGATTTATTCAAAATATCGTTGATCAGCATCAAAAGAAAGTTCAAGAACGAAACAATGCTTGTAATGATTTGATTTCTCGTATAGATGATGCTCTGCACGATGCCAAATCAATATTTTCCGCACCGCAAGTGTTCATCGATCCACACACCGAAACCGAGTGGAGAATCAGGAATAGTGGAATATTAGCTGATTCCGAAGAGCATAAAATTCTACAACTGAAAAAGGCTGCTAAATATAAACTACTATCCGAAAAGCAACTTGAATTGGTTGATGTTGTTCGTTCTATGTCACATCAAATTCTTCAACATAACGAGCGAGTTGCGAGCATGAAAGTACAAGCGGCGTATGATCTTATTGGTGACGTTGAGGGGCGAAAACTTGATCAACAGCAGATGACCTGTATTGTCAAAGAAGCGCATAACCACTTGGTAATAGCCGGTGCCGGAACAGGGAAAACGACAACAGTTGTCGGCAAAATCAAGTATCTGCTTAAAACGGGTAAATGTTTGCCGCAGGATATTTTAGTGTTATCATTCACAAATGCTTCTGCATCGGAGATGAATGAACGTATTTCTGCTGAGACTGGACACAGTATTGCAGCATCAACATTTCACAAACTTGGGTTGAATATTATTTCGCAAGTTAATGGTATAATACCAAAAATCACGCAAATCAGTTTGCGAAAATTTGTTAAGGAGCAGCTTTTGCTGAATATGCAGTCCGATACATATCTCAATTTGCTGATTTTGTATCTGCTGTATAATCGTGTGGTGGCAAAATCAGAATTTGAGTTCAAAACGCAGAAAGAATATGATGAATATCTGAAATTGAATCCGCCGACCACCGTTAATAATGAAACGGTGAAAAGCTACGGAGAAATGGATATTGCCAATTTTCTGATGCAAAATGGCATACAGTACGTTTATGAGTATCCATATGAAATTGACACACGCACCAGCGAGTATGGTCAATATCATCCCGATTTTTATCTACCCGATTACCAAATTTACATTGAGTATTTTGGAATCAACCGAAAAGGAGAAGTCCCGCCTTATTTCAAAGCTACGAAGGGAATAAGTGCGACGGAAGCCTACCGTGCCTCTATGGAATGGAAACGTTCTATGCATCGTGAATATAAGACCATAATGATTGAGTGCTATGCTTATGAGAAACTGGAGGGCAATTTACTTAATTCCTTGAAAGAAAAATTGGAAGCCGCATCCGTTGTCTTAGCTCCGAAATCTTCAAAAGAACTGTGGACACAAGTTGCAGCTGAGGGCGATTCGTTGCTTGATGGTATCATTGAATTGTTTGAAACATTAATCAATTTGATTAAGAGCAACGGGTATGGTATAGCAACTGTCCGCAAGTTGAATCACGCAGGAAGCAATACGCAGACAAACAATACTTTGCTTTCACTGCTTGAGCCTATCTTCAATGCGTACTGCAAATATCTTGCAGACCACAAAGAAATTGATTTTAACGATATGATTAACCTTGCTTCTGAATATGTTCGGCAGGGGAAATATATCAATCCGTATAAGTATGTAATTGTCGATGAATATCAAGACATTTCTAAGGCTCGTTTTACGCTCTTAGACTGTCTGCGAAAATCCAGAGATTATGAGCTTTTCTGTGTCGGTGATGACTGGCAAAGCATTTATCGATTTGCAGGAAGCGATATTGGATTCATCCTCAATTTTTCAAAGCATTGGGGTGCAACAGAGATCAGCAAGATTGAAACTACCTACCGTTTTTCTCAGAAGTTGATTGAAATAAGCGGTGGATTTATTATGCAAAACCCCGTCCAAATCAAAAAATCCATTAGAGGTAAATCTGAAGATTTTGGATTTCCGCTTGGTGAAATCTCCGGCTACACTGATAAATTTGCGATAGAATTCATGTCAAAGAAACTGAACGATATTCCCAAAAGCAGCAGCGTTTTTTTTATCGGCAGATATTCCTTTGATGCTAAACTATTGAATGACAGTGGACTGTTTTCTTGTCAGTATAACAACACAAGTGGTTTTATTGATGTTAAAGTTAAATCCCACCCTGACTTGAACGCGGTGTTTTTGACTGCACACAAGTCAAAGGGATTGCAAGCAGACTATGTGTTTATCATTAACAACAAAAAATCAAGAATGGGTTTCCCAAGCAAAATCCAAGACGCTCCGATTTTGAATTTGCTGCTTGATAATTGCGATCAGTACCCTCATGCAGAGGAGCGTCGCCTGTTCTATGTTGCTTTAACCAGAGCAAAGAAAAAAGCATTTATTGTTACTGTTAATGGACAAGAATCTGAATTTGCAATGGAACTAAAAGAGCGATATGGAGATGAGTTGAAGAAAGAACAATTTGAATGTCCTTTTTGTGGTGGGCGTTTGGTAAAACGCTCAGGTCCATATGGTGAGTTCTTTGGTTGTTCCAATTATCGAACAAATGGATGCAACTACAAAAGAAGAATTCGGTAAAATATCAGATTCAGCCCCGTGGCGCGTAGCTAATTTCTTTGAAATTGTTAAAGGGTTTGGTATGTTTCCTAACAAGGTTTTGCAAAAGGTCAGCAAGGCTGAAATTTTGCAAAACGCAATTTTACTGTTTTACGAGTACTGCCCTTTATGCCTGCATTTTTTGTACCAGTGATTCCGCCAGCTGATAAAATTCTTCCTCCACCTCTTCATGGGGCCGTTCCCGGAAATCGGGTTCAGACGTCAGGGGAACGGGAACCATTTCATGTTCTCCATTCATGAGACTTTTCAGTTCCTGACTGAGCATTTCGTCATCAATCTGATGCCACAAAGCATGTTCTTCCGGTGTCAGATCACCCAGATGAAAGTGGGTCAGAATGGTCTGCATGATCTGCTCTTCAATCTCCAGATAATTGGAGAGGTGTACTTTTACCGGGCGGATAATGTCGGATAGGTAAGCTTCGCTGGCATCGTGAAGCAGACAGGCCAGTACCAGCCGGTCGGACCATCCGCGGGAAGCTGCTTCCCGGGCGCAGTTCAGAGAGTGAAGTCCTACGGTATAGAAATATTTCATATGTCCGCCGCCGCGGCAGAGAAGACTTAAGGCATGGGCAATATCCCGGAGGGAGACCTCCGCCGGTGTCATTTGCATGGGATCAAACCGTTTTCCGGTATAGGTGTTCATTCTCATAGGAGTTTATCCCTCCTTTTTAGACTGCTTCCTTGCAGACATCCACCCATCCGCGGGCATTGGCTACTTGCTCCAATTCCGGAATGGTCAGCTGGACGGCGCTATGGTCATTACCGGCAGCTGGATAGACAGTGGTAAATTGTTTCAGGCTCTCATCCAGATAGACTTCTACATTTTCATGAATGCCGAAGGGGCAGACGCCGCCTGGGGCATGTCCGATATAATCTTCCACCTCTTCAAATGGGATCATTTTGGCTTTGATATGAAACGTATCCTTATATTTACGGTTGTCGATCCGTGCAGTTCCCTCTGCGAGAATCAGAATCGGTTTGTCACCAATGAGAAAGGACATGGTTTTGGCAATCATGCCAGGTTCTACGCCCAGAGCTTCGGCAGCTTCCACAACAGTTGCGGTGGATGCCTCCGGTTCTATAATATGATCGGCAAAGCCGACAGATTCAAGATAAGCTTTTGCTTTTGTGAATGACATGAGTAAGCGCTCCTTGCTGTAATATGTTTACTGGTATTTTAGGGCGCAAAGGTACAACTGTCAATGAAAATGCTTCGAATTAAAATTGCGAAAAGGGGAAGATTGAGATATAACATAGGTAGAAGCAGACAGGAGGGATATGGATTGAATCAGCTGGGCACATTTATTCAGGTGATGACAGAAAAGGAAGCGGTAAAAGAAGGCATGGAAATATCTGGAGGGATTCGGTTCTGTAAAGTGGAGAAGATACAGGGCTCCTACGTGGGAAGCCTTTATATTCCGTCCAGAGCAAAGAATCGTTCCCATACCGGATTTTATTTTCGGATAGAAAAAGATAAAATTATATTTGTGGATGACAGCGGCAAAGTTCTGGAGTGGCTGAAAGAAATGCTGAAGGCAGGCGATGAAAAACAGCCGGAGCTTGGAATTTTCTTTGCGGATTTTCTGGAATATCTGATCAAGGATGATGTGATATTTATCACGAAACTGGAACATAGTCTGGAGGAACTGGAGGACATGGTGCTGGAAAAGGGCAGTGACATTCCGTTCAATCATGAGATTAGTGGATACAGAAGAAAAGTCAGCCTGTTTTCACATTACTATCTGCAGCTGGCAGATCTGAGCAGTATTTTGTGTGAGGATGACAATCACGTTTTCAAAGAAAAGGAAAAGCGCAGTTTTTCGTTGCTTACGGAACGAGTTAACCGACTTCATGATGAGACACTGATGCTCAGAGATTATTGTGTGCAGATCCGCGAAGTATACCAGTCCCTGATTGATGAGCGCCAGAACGAGATCATGAAGCTGCTTACGATTGTTACGACTATTGTGCTGCCGCTTTCACTGGTGGCAGGCTGGTATGGTATGAATTTTACCAATATGCCGGAACTGACCTGGCACTATGGGTATGGATTCATCATTCTTTTGAGTATTGTGATTACGATATTAAACATTCTATATTTCAAAAAGAAGAAATTCTGGTAGAAGGAGAATTGTATGAGGATACGTAAAGCAACGGAAAATGATGCAGAATCGCTTTTGAAAATATATGCACCCTATGTGGAGCATACGGCCATTACGTTTGAATATGAGGTTCCTTCGGTAGAAGAATTTCGTTCCAGAATCCGGCATACGCTGGAAAAATATCCTTATCTGGTGGCAGAAGAAGACGGAGAGTTGTTGGGCTATGCCTATGTGGGACCCTTTCATGACCGGCCGGCCTATGACTGGGCGGTGGAAACGTCGATTTATGTGGATGAGTTGAGAAAACACAAAGGTATTGGTGGAAAACTTCACGATGCACTGGAACAGGCGTTGAAAACCCAGGGTATTTTAAATATGAATGCCTGTATTGCCTGGCCAGACGGAGAAGAGGATGAAACACTGACGAAGAACAGTGGAGAATTTCACGCCCATCTGGGATATCGCATGGTAGGAGAATTTCAAAAATGCGGTTACAAATTTCATCGCTGGTACAATATGATCTGGATGGAAAAAATAATCGGAGAACATACTGACGAGCAGCCGTCTCCGATTCCATTTTCTCAGTTGGAGGACATCCATTTCTGATCAAAATATTGAATTCTCTTTTTTGTCCAGTTTTTCAGATAATCGACTGCGTCATTCCAACAGGAAAACTGTACGGGATCATGTCCGCAGTTCTCAGCAATCTCTGCTACAGGCCAGATGCTTTCTGTATATTCTGCAGACTTGGCAATTCTGTGCCGGTAATCTTCAATAAGCTGTCCGGATGACAGGAAAATATCCCGGGCAGTGGTCTGATAATATTCCTGTACCGCATCCTGGAATTCCGGAATTTTCATGAGTTCTGTGTACCAGGTGCAGTCATTTTCGGTTCCCATATACTCCTGAATATTGCTGACGTAATCCCGTTCCGGGTCTCCTCCGTATTTTCCTTTCTGGGCATATCCAAGGGCTTTGTCAAAATCCCAGACAGGACCCATATGTAAGACGTCGTTCGGGCCATCCTGGTACATGTAGAGACTGGTCCGGCAGCTGTCCGGATTCTCGGAAAACTCTTCCAGCAGATAGAAAGCAACAAAACTGTCCACATCCATCATGGAAGAGATCTGTTCCCAGTCTTTTTCTTCGGCATAGAGCAGATCTTCAAACCGGCGGACATAATCTTCAAAATCTGAAAAAGATTTCCGGGCTAAAGAATCCTCTTTTTCCATATCATCTGCGGGGGAATCCTTCAAGGTGAATACAGCGGGACTGTAATTGCTCTTGAAATAGCTGTCAGCATCATGCCAGTAGAAGGTGTCAATTTCTGCCAGAATCCCTTGTTCACTTTTCAGATTCAGAGATGTTTTTCCAGTGGCGATTCGCTGGCAGACCAGGTAGACACCCCGGTAATCTCCATCAATCCATAGGTCTGCAAATTCGGACTGAGGCGCAAAATCCATCATCTGCCCGGCCAGATCATACATGAGCTTGTTGCGCATCATGGAGGCGTCGGCATAATTGGCGATGAGAAGCCATTTCTTTGCCTGGGGCATACCAAGCACAGAGTCGCGATTGTGAAGCTTGATCTGATAACTTCGCCGGGGCATTTTCCAGGAAGAATTTCCTCTGCCTTTGACTCTGACGTTGGTATATTCTTTTCCGTCCAGATCAAGGGTATTTCCCTCATAAGGAATACCGGTAGCACCATCATGGATTTCTTCCAGGGTACAGTCATTGAGGGACATATGGATAGCAGGAAGATCCATTTCCGGATCTTCGCTGCTGTCCCGGGTAATAAGACCTGCGCAGATGAAAATAAGAATGGCATTTATCAGAAGAAGTCGTCTTTTGTGTTTTTTCAGTTTCATTGTCTGTATTCACTCCATGAAGTTAGGATTACTGCCGGCAGGCAGAAGGCAATGGAATAGGCATAGCGGAAATACCATCCATAAGTAGGACCTGCAATGCAGACAAGTAATACAATCATCAATGGAGTAAGGAGCAGCAGTCCTTTGTGGTTTTTCCTACGAATACAGTAGAAGAACCACAGAATCAGCATCCAGATATAGGTTGCCGTATAATTCAAGTAGACCAGCCCGGGAAGCTGGAATATGGATTCACGGATCGTTTCAAGTTTCTGGCGAACAGAATCAAAGGCGGCCGGATAATGGAAAGAAGCCCCATAATCGGCAAGGTTTTCATTTAATTCGTTCAGATGTTCTGCACTGTTGTCATAGCTGTACAGCTTGGTGGTAAATCCTCCCGGATAAAAGTAGCCGTACAGATTGTTCATGGTTGCCTGCACATAAATATCCGGATGGCGCAGCAGCATCTGGTACCAGGCTTGGAAATACGTAATCAGCTCGTCCAGACCGGTCTCGTCATCATAGGTTGCTTTGACCGGGTCAGATAGATTGGGGTTATATAGTTCCGGCAAGCCTTCATAGTCCAGAATAGCAGAAATGGCAGCTTTTTCTTCCGGTGTCACATCATCTCCGGCATCACGGAGATAACGGGCGGTCTGCTGGAAGGGGATGGAAAGCATTTCTCTGGGGTTTGACGGTTTCACATCGCAGGCAGGTAAAATAACCTGTGTATAAAGTAAAAATCCTGCAAAAGCAAATGCGGCCAGCCGCAGGAAAAATCGGCGTCTGGTGAAAATCAGAACCACAAGAGATGTGAGTATAATCAGGTATACACCTTCCTGACGAAAGTAAAAGATACCAACAAGAGAAAGGAGAAACATTCCCCGATGCTGCCATTTTTCCACAGAAGACCAGTTCTGTACGGTGAGAATCCGGTATAGCTCCACCAGGAAAAGCAGAAGAAATCCGGCAAACCAGGTATCCTTTACAAGAAGGAACATATAGTTCCTCATGCGCGGAGCCAGGACATAAAAGAGCAGAACCAGCCCCAGGCATCTGGCAGAAACATGATGCTCCAGTAAAAACTGCATCAGCCAGCTGATGCTGAAGAATAGAAAACAGATCTGTACCAAAGCAAAGAGACCTAGTCCAATATTGGCAGAATGGAAGGCAAATTCACCGAAACGGGTAAATCCATAGAGCAGCAATGTGTGGACCACCGGATGATGATTTTTGAGGCGGCTGGTTCCGGCTAAAAGTGCTGCATAACTGTTCTCTAACTGAGCAACTGTATCAGAAGTGAGAATTCCGGGAAAGGAATAAATCATATAAGGAAGGTACAGGATCAGCAATGTAAAAAAGGTAGTGGCAATCGGGTGCCGGTGCAGTAATCTTAAGTAAAAGCGAACCGGCTGCGGCCAGTGATGTCCGCCATGCTTCCGCTCACTGAGCCAGTCCAGAAGATGAAACAAAATGGCAATTCCTACAGAAAACAGGAGAAAATATCCGATTCCCTGGAGAATTGATGTTTTGAACAGTTCAGGACTGCCAAATACCAGATCCCAGCTGTTGTCTTTATAAAAGGATTCTCCCAAAACCATAAAAGCAGCAAAGAAAAAAGCCGGTATTACGCAACTTATAAAATTTCGTATGGAAATATATTTCTTCATTCTTTCATTTCCTTTTCTTTCTATATTATGTATGTCAATGGCTTATCGTAAATTAACATTATAAACAAAAGGTAAATGAAAGCAAGGAAGTTTTTTGGAAAACCAAGGGGAAAGTTTGGAATTGTGACAGAATTTCGGAAGTTGTAAAAAGGAGCCGGATTAAATCCAGCTCCCTATCAGATAAACAAGAAATGCAGCAATCCATGCGATTATGCATTGGATGATGACAACACCAACCGCCCATTTTCCACCAAGTTCCCTCTTAATAGAAGCGATGGCTGCCACGCAGGGCGTATAGAGCAGGCAGAAGACCAGAAGACTTGCAGCCGACAGCGGTGTAATGCCGGAAGTCAGGGTCGCCGTGCTGCCAAACAGAATGGACAGGGTGGAAACCACACTTTCTTTTGCGAGAAATCCGGTGATCAGTGCTGTAGAGATCCGCCAGTCAGCCAGTCCCATGGGTGCAAATACAGGAGCAATCACACCTGCCACCATGGCAAGGATACTGTCTCTGGAATCAGAAACCATATTCAAGTGAAGGTTGAAACTCTGAAGGAACCAGATCACCATAGTTGCCAGGAAGATAACGGTAAATGCACGCTGCAGAAAATCCTTTGCTTTGTCCCACAGGAGATGTCCGACATTTTTGGCTCCGGGAAGTCGATAATTGGGAAGCTCCATCACAAAGGGAACGGCTTCGCCACTGAACATAGTGTGTCCCATGAGCAGTGCCATGAGAATTCCCATAAGAATTCCGCCAAAATACAGGGCGATCATGACAAGAGCTCCATGTTTCGGGAAAAAGGCAGCGGCAAAGAATGCATAAATAGGAAGCTTTGCTGAGCAGCTCATAAACGGCGTGAGCAGGATGGTCATTTTGCGGTCTCTCTCGGAAGGAAGAGTTCTGCTTGCCATAACGCCGGGAACGGTGCATCCGAATCCGATGAGCATAGGAACAATGCTTCGTCCTGACAGACCGATCTTTCTGAGCAGCTTGTCCATAACAAAGGCAACCCGCGCCATATAGCCGCTGTCTTCCAGCAATGACAGGAAGAAAAACAGAGTGACAATGATGGGAAGAAAACTCAAAACACTTCCTACACCATTGAAAATTCCGTCAATGACCAGAGAATGCAGTGCCTGGTTCACATTCCAGGATGTCATAAGACCATCGACCAGATTTCCAAGAGATGTAATTCCCAGATCCAGCAGATCAGACAGGAAGGCACCGATCACGCCGAAAGTCAGGAAAAATACCAGTCCCATGATGCCGATGAAGCAGGGAATAGCAGTATATTTACCGGTAAGTATTTTATCAATCGCAACGCTTCGAAGATGTTCTTTACTCTCTTTTGGTTTGATGACGGTCTCATCACAGATTTTCTGAATAAAATCAAAGCGCATATGAGCAATAGCAGCAGCACGATCCAGTCCCCGTTCATTTTCCATCTGTACAATAATGTGTTCCAGCATCTCTTTTTCATTCTGGTCCAGATGAAGACTGTCGAGAATCAGGGAATCACCTTCTGCCAGTTTGGAAGCGGCAAAACGAACCGGGATACCTGCTTCTGCAGCATGATCTTCGATCAGATGCATAATGGCATGAAGACAGCGGTGAACAGCACCCCCATCGTCATTGGCGTCACAGTAATCAATTTCGGTTGGCTTCTCCTGATATTTTGCTACATGCAGTGCATGGGAGATCAGTTCATCAATCCCTTCGTTTTTGGCAGCAGAGATAGGTACTACAGGGATGCCAAGCATCTCTTCCATCTGATTGACGATAATGGAACCACCATTTTCACGAACTTCATCCATCATATTCAGAGCCAGCACCATAGGAATATCCAGTTCCATGAGCTGCATGGTCAGATACAGGTTCCGCTCAATATTGGTGGCATCCACAATATTGATAATTCCTTTTGGATGCTCGTTCAGCACAAAGTTTCTGGTGACGATCTCTTCACTGGTATAAGGTGACATGGAATAAATGCCCGGAAGATCAGTGACCAGTGTATTTGCTTTGCCGCGAATAGCACCGTCTTTTCGGTCTACGGTCACACCAGGAAAATTTCCTACGTGCTGATTGGAACCGGTCAGCTGATTGAATAATGTAGTTTTTCCGCAGTTCTGATTACCGGCCAGTGCAAAGGTGAGGGGCGCATCATCCGGAAGAGGATGTTCTGTTTCCTTTTGATGATATTTTCCACCTTCACCAAGACCGGGATGAGGAATATTTTCACGGTTACGTGTGACTGTTTCCTCACTGGTATCCCGAATATTTTCAATTTCTATTTTTTCAGCATCTGCAAGACGCAGAGTCAGTTCATAACTGTGAATACGAAGCTCCATAGGATCACCCATGGGGGCGTATTTTACCATAGTTACATCACCTTTGGGAATCAGTCCCATGTCCAGAAAATGCTGGCGAAGTGCACCTTCACCGCCCACAGACCGGATGGTGGCTGTCTTTCCAATTGGTAAGTCTCGTAAAGTCATGTCTTTTGTCCTTTCTGATGTACTTTTCTTATTGATAAATTTTATCTTTTTATGCTGGGATGTCAATAGATGACAGAAGAAAAACAAAAATAGAGAATATAGTATAGGTTGAAAGTTGTACTGTTTGTGGGCTTGACAAAAGTATGACAAATAGTAAAATTAACGAAAACAAAGCGTTTTTATGAGAGATAGGATTTTGAAAATCAGTGATAATATATAAAGGTGCTGAATAAAGGTGAGAAATATCGACAGTACAATACACCATGAAGACCGACAATGTAGAGGCTGTTCGTGAGCAGGCAAAATATGAAGTTGGTATTGAAAAATTCCTGGCCCATTTCACTTGAAAAAGCTTGTTGTGAAGAATAAAAACAGGAACTGGTGAGCATTTGTTTTTATATAGACCCACAAGTGCACCTGCGTGTTTGGAAAGTTTGTGTTCGGGCTTGCGACAGAAAATAAGCTTTCACAAAAGAAGTACTTATGATAAGATGATAAAAGAATCATTGCAGTCAGTAAAACGGAGAATCGTGAACAAATGAAACAGAATACCATGCCGGAGTTTGTGGGAACTACCGTGCTTGACACCATTGGACTTGTCATTGCCAGTGTAGCCCCGGAGCTCCGGAAGAAAATGAAAATAAAAGAGAATTACCGCAGTGTGGGAATCATCAGTTCCAGAACCGGTGCAGCCGGTCAGATCACGGCGGTAGACGATGCGGTAAAAGAGACGAACACAGAAGTGCTTTCCATTATGCTGCCCAGAGATACCAAAGGCTGGGGAGGACATGGAAACTACATTGTGATCGGCGCAGAGACCGTGGCAGATGCCAGAAGAGCGGTGGAGATTGCACTGGAAAAGACGGAGCGTAATGCCGGGGAGATCTATGTCAGCGATGCCGGACATCTGGAATTTGCCTATTCCCCACGGGCGGATCAGGCACTTGGTTTTGCCTTCGACATTCCCAGAGGAAAAGCCTTTGGATTTGTTTGCGGATCTCCGGCAGCGATCGGTTTTGTCATGGCGGATCTGGCGGTGAAAGCAGCCGATGTGGACATCGTAAAATATATGACGCCGGATGAGGGTACCAGTCATACCAATGAAGTGATCGTGGCATTAAGCGGCGAGACCAGCGCGGTAAAGACTGCAGTCATGACGGCAAGAGCAGCCGGACTTTCCTTGCTCGGAGAGATGGAAGGGGAAGTAAGAGGACTGGGAGAGTCGTATATTAAATAAGTGACTGAGTTACATTTCCTGCTCTTTTACAAGTATTTTTAAAAGAAACCATGCCCGATTTTTTCCATGTTTGTGCAGTATTTTCTGCCATAAGTGTTATAATGCACTTGTAACAAATAAAAGACCTGCTCAACAGACACAAATTAAAAATGCCTTGCTAACAGATCAGTTTTTTGGAGGAATAGATAAATGGATACTTTAAAAGCTGAAAAAAGAAGCATGGAGACAAAAGCAAAAAGACTGAGAAGAGAAGGATATGTCACCGGTAATGTATTCGGACATGACATTGAAGGTTCTATCCCCGTTAAGATTGCAAAAAATGATGCAGAAAACATCCTGAAAAAAAAGAAAAAAGGAAGCCAGATCATGCTGGATGTAGAGGGTACTCAGTATGATGTGCTGATCAAGGAAGTTGATTTTGATACATTGAAGAGACAGCCGATCGAGATGGATTTTCAGGCACTGGTCAAAGGTGAAAAAGTTCACTCCGTTGCAGAAGTCGTTCTTGTAAATCATGAGAAAGTTGCTGGCGGTGTTGTAGAACAGAAACTGGAGGAGATCGCATATAAGGCATTGCCGGAAGCACTGGTTGAGACCGTTGAAGTTGACTTAAGCGGATTAAAACCGGGTGATGTGGTAAAAGTAAAAGATCTTGCTATCGCGGCAGATAAAGATGTTGTTCTTGCTACCGATCCGGACGCAGTTGTTGTAACGGTAACCGTTCCGCATAATGCGCCGATTCCGGAAGCTGAAGATGCAGATGAAGAAGCTGCTGAAAAATAATGGAATAGAATGTAGGAAAGCTCCGCAGACCGAAAGGTTTGCGGAGCTTTTTTCTGCACAAATTTATGCCAGCACTTTTCCTTCCGGAAATGCGCTGCGGAATACTTTGCGTACAAAAGGTCCGGCAACAATGAGCTGGAATGGCAGTGCCATAATCAGGTTTTTCGGAATGTTGGTGATCCATACCGGAAGCAGCAGGGACCACATACCGGATTTTACACAGGCTTCCAGACTTCCGTAAAAGGACATGACGATGACCATAGGAATCACCATACAGCAGGAAACAGCAATGGCTTTCTTAAGCGGAGCACTGTCCGGTTTAACAAAAAAACGGAATGCGACACTTTTAGCCAGATGTGATACGACAAACCAGTCAAAGCACATGGCGTAAATGTAGGCGAAGGGGAATCCCAGCCATCCTTCTTTCAGGACAGTCATGGAAAAACCGCCCATGTGCAGGGTGACATTGTACATGCTCATCCATAAAACCATGGTGAAGCACATGATAATCGTAAAAATAAGACTTTCGCGTTTGTTCTGTGGCATAATGTAAATTCTCCTTTTCTTCATTTGAACAGCAAAACTGGCAACAAAAAAGCAGCGGAAGAGGGCAAACTCGTTGCGATCTCCACTGCCGTGTGCAATCTCACTGCGTTTTTTCGATTACGATATAGTTTCAATACAGTTGCTTATTGTACCAGAAAATAATGGCCTTCGTAATAGTGCAGAATGGGAGAAAATTTCAAGCTGTATGTCGGATCTTTTGTGCAGACGGCTCATGATTGCAGATGCTGGACAGTTTTGCAAAGGCGCGTGTATAATAAAAGAAATGAGGCAGAAGAGGAGATGACAGGCATGAAAGACCAGCAGGGATGGAAAGCAGCAAAGCAGGAACTTGCATTTGTAGACAAACTGACAGAAGAAGAAAATCAGTTTCTGGAAGATAATGTGGCAGAGGTATCCTATCGGAAGGGGTTCAATATTTACAGTATGGACTGCGACTGCCCGGGAGTGCTGCTCATCAAAAGTGGCTGGGTGCGTGTCTATATGTTGTCCCGTGATGGGCGGGAAATTACCCTGTACCGCATGGGACCGGGAGAAGTCTGCGTGATTTCTGCCGCCTGCTGTCTGGGTGGTATGACCTTTGAAGCACATATTGATGCGGAGACGGACATGGAAGCATGGCTGATTCCGTCCAGTGCCTATCGCCGCCTGAAAGAACAGAATATCTATGTAGAGAACTTTACCTATGAGAAAACCGTGGAGAAATTCCGGGATGTCATGTGGGTCATGGAGCAGATTTTATTCATGAGTCTGGAGGAACGGATTGCTATCTTCCTGATGGATGAGACAGAACGGAGAGAATCCCGGGAATTAAAGGTTACCCAGGAGCAGATTGCCCGTTATATTGGAAGTGCCAGAGAGGCAGTTTCCAGAGTGTTAAAAGAATTTCAGAAAGATGGGATCATAGAACAATCCCGTGGAACTCTTCGTGTACTGGACATGAAAAAACTTCGAGGGAAGATATAGCGGAGCCATCGCCGTTTTGTGAACTCTGTTCTGGACTTTCCTCTTTGTACATGCTAAGATTTTGTATATAATATCCTGGAGGCAAAGCCCATGACAAACATTCTTGCAGAACGAATCAAAAATGCCAATCTAACAAAGACGCAGAAAAAAATTGCAGATTACTTTATCAGCAATCAGGAACGAATCGGTAGTTTATCGTCCATTGAAGCAGCACAGGAGATTGGTGTCAGTGACGCGTCCATTATTCGTTTTTCAAGGGCAATTGGTTTTGATGGCTTTGCAGACCTGAAAGACAATATTTATGATATGCTGGTGCAAAATGCTGTTTCAGGATTGTCATTGTCTGAGCGTGTGAAAAAGAACAGTGAAACTTACAAAAACGGAAATGTTCCTGAACAATTCCAAAATATTATGCATCAGAATCTTGTCTCTGTCTTCCGAAATAACAGTCCGGAAAGTTTTGAAAAGCTGGCCCAGACAATTGTGCATGCAAGAAATCGTTATGTAATTGGTCTGCGTGGCTGCCGGGGAACTGCACTGAATTTCGGACGGTTATTAACTTTCATGCTTCCCAATGTTCGTTGTCTGATTGATGGAGAATGTGCCTCCATTAATCTGCTGCAGGATATTGGAGCGGGTGATATTCTCGTTATGTTTGTTTTAACCCGATATTATAAAATCGATATCGAGTGTCTGGAACTGGCAAAAAAGAAAGGTGCTACCATCTGTATCATTCAAAATGAGCTGATCGGTCCTCTGAACAAGTATGCTGATTTGCTTTTTGTGGTCTCTACCGTTGGTATGAGCTTTTTTAATTCCACGATGGGCATGCAGATGATTGCCGAATATATTCTTACGCTGATTGGGCATCATGTTGATTATAAAGAGCGCCTGGAACAGAAAGATTATATCACCAGAGAGCAGCGCCTTTAAACTTCTTAACATAGAATAGCAATTCTTGACAAGATCTAAATGTTGTATACACTTCAATTTAGATCTTGTTTTTTGTTAATTTTGTATCAATTTATCAATATTTTCTTAAACAAAATCCATTTTTGTACAACATGCATAAAATTCACATTTTATATTTTGTAGTAATAACTACTACATTTCTATTTACAAGTAGTAGTCACTGCATTTATAATAGAATCATCAAACAAAGAACAACAAGGAGGAAAAAATGACAGTCTTTCTTTCTGAACACATTCATCCTGATGCAAGAAAAGCGTTGGAAGCAGTCTGTACAGTAGCTGACAATTTCGATCACCCGGATGAAATTGATGCGATTATTCTGCGGACCTTTCCCGTGGATGCTTCCGTCATGGATCGATGCAAAAACCTGAAGGTCATTGGAAAACATGGAGTCGGATGTAATACCATTGACCTGGAGGCAGCAAAAGCACGTGGTATTATGGTTTTGAACACTCCGAGGGCCAATACCAATTCTGTTGCCGAATTGATTGTGGGGTTGATTCTGGATATTTCCAGAAACATTACACTTGCTCATGAAAAGAGCCGAGATGGAAAAATTCTCAAAGTTGCACCTGCAGAAATGACGGGAATGGAAGTCAGCGGTAAAACACTTGGCTTGGTCGGAACTGGAAATATTGCCCGGCGGGCCGCTGAAATTCTGAAAAATGGATTTGGTGTGAACGTAGTTGGTTACGATCCTTTTGTAACAAAAGAATCAATGGAAGCAATGGGTTTTCAAAAATACGATACCGTAAAAGAACTGATCGCAGCTTCTGATATTGTGAATGTCAGCGTTCCCTTGACTCCGGCAACAAAAGATCTCATTTCTGGGGATACTTTTGACTATTTCCGGAAAAATGCAGTACTTGTCAATGCAGCCAGAGGCGGAATTGTCAATGAAACAGACCTCTACCATGCATTAAAAGAGGAAAAATTAAGGGCAGCTGCCTGTGATGCATTTGTAACAGAACCACCATCTGCAGCAAATACCAATCTGTATGAGCTGGAAAATTTCATCGGAACTCCTCACATTGGCGCCTGTGCAGAAGAAGCACTTTGCCGCATGGGAGACGAAGTAGTCCATGAAGTAATCCGTGTATTAAATGGTGAGGAACCTGCTCATCGAGTTGTGTAACCGATCAAAAAAGGAGTAAAATAAATGAAATTAATGGATTGTACACTCCGCGACGGAGGTAATGTTGTTGGAAAAGGATTTGATGCAGAACTTACAAAAATGATGATGGAAGGTCTGATTGCCAGTAATATCACTTTAATTGAAATGGGAAATTGTCTGGGAATTGGGGCTTATGAAGCAGCAAACTCCATTGCACCCTGTACGGATGAAGAATATTTAAAATTGGTACAGCCCTATCTTAACAAAGCCGAAATCGGCATGTTCATGGGTTGGAAAAATGGAACCGATAAAAACGTTGGACTTGCCAAAGAATATGGTCTTCATTTTCTTCGAGTTGGTGCCAATGCAGGCGATGGAAAGTTAGCCATGGATGCAGTTAAAAAGGTGAAAGCAGCTGGTCTTACCTGTCGCTACTCTCTTATGAAGGCTTATGTATTATCAGCAGAGGAACTTGCTGAAGAAGCAGCTATGTTGGAAACCTGTGGTCTTGATGAAATTACGATTATGGATTCAGCGGGAACTATGATGCCTCATGAAGTAGAAGCTTATGTAAAAGCTATGACTGCAAAAGTGCATATTCCGGTTGCCTTCCATGGACACAACAATCTGGGACTTTCCGTTGCCAATGCATTAGCTGCTCAGGAAGCCGGTGCATCTGTCTTTGACTGTGGACTTCTTGGCATGGCAAGAAGTGCCGGAAACTGCGCAACGGAACTGGCCGCAGCTGCGTTCCAGCGAAAAGGTCTTCTTGAGGATGTTGATCTTCTGAAACTATTAGAATTTGAAGATATGCAGTTAATTCCGGCTATGGACAAACATCACTATCATGTTGCTGTAAAGCCTTTTGATTTAATTCTCGGTATTGCAGGCGCACACTCCAGCTTTACAGCCGCTTTCACGGAAACTGCGCAGGAAAAAGGGGTTAATTTGTATCGACTGATTCTTGATGTTTCAAAAATAAACCGGAAAAATCCGGACAAAGCGCTGATGAATCAGGTTGCTGACCAGATTCTTTCTCAGAATTAGATTTTTACATATGGAGGGTAATTATGGATACAGGTGTGGCTTTTGGAAAAGTTTTTGCAACTGCTGTGGATGATCTTGGCTTACTTATGATTTTCCTTCTGGTCGGTGTGTTAGCGCTCAGAGTCTGTAAACCACTGAAGAAATTATATTTGCCGGCTGGTCTGATCGGAGGCGCTGTTGCTCTGATCATGGGACCTCAGGTTCTTGGAATTATTGAGATTCCTTCTACCTGGAGCGGTATGGCAACTCCTATGATCAATATCGTGTTGACGACCACCATTTTTGGCACAGCCATTAACCGGGATAAACTGAAAAAATATGCAGGTGCCATAGATCTTGTATTTTTAACATATTTTGCACAGATGTTGGTAGGAACAGCGGTTGGCATCGGGCTTAGCCAGATTTGGAAAAATATGCCTTATGCCTGGGGTATGATGGCTATCTATACTTATTGGGGTGGTCACGGGGCAGCTACCACAGCAGGAACACTGTTTGAAGAGATGGGCAACTCCGGAATGTTAAGTCTTGGTATTATCATGGCAACTTTGGGACTCATCATTGCCATGGTAGCCGGTATGGTTTGGGTAAATATTGGCGTACGTCGTGGATGGGCCGGATTTATTGATAAAAATACGGATAACAAAGAGGATGCACCGATTCTTCTCACTGGTGATCAGAGAAAACCTATTGGATTTACCACCATCTCTTCCGATGTAGTAAACAGCCTTGCTTTTCAGCTGGCGTTGGTTCTCCTGTGCATGTTTGTAGGTAAAGTTTTATTTACCACTCTTGCAAAGGTACCGATCGCACCGTTTGCATTGGTAATGTCTAAAATCCCGGCGCTGCTTTACGGTATTGTAGGTGCTTTTATTGTATGGTTTATTCTCAGAAAAACTCATACAGATGGTTATGCAGATGTAAAAACGATTAAAAACATTGGCGGTGTTGCGCTGGAAATCTGTGTTTGTTCTGCAACTGCAACCCTGGATCTGGAACTGTTCGCTTCTTATCTGGCTCCGATCCTGCTCCATATGGTATGCATCATTCTGCTCATGTGCTTTATCTGCATGTTCCTGCTCAGACGCTGGCTGAAAAAAGACTGGTTTGAGTTGGCTCTGATGGCATTTGGTCAGGGACACGGATCTACACCCAGCGGACTTGCTCTTGCACGCTGCGTAGACCCTAACTCCAAATCCTATGCATGGGAAGCATTTGGAATGGCAATTGGTGTGGCTACTCCGTTTACCTCACTCTTTGCAGCAGTCCTCCCGGCGGTTGCCATGCAGTCGCAATGGATTATCGTTGGCCTTGGTGCTATTGTAACTGTTGTATGCTTATTGTTTGGAGAACTTGTAATTCGAAGACAAAGCTAAAATTCCTCTTTCATAAGAAACTCCGCAGACCGGAAGGTTTGCGGAGTTTTTTATGAGTGTTTTTTATTTAAATAAATCCAGCAGTTCTTCCTTGCTAAGCAGTCCAATAGACTTTTTTGCAACTTCACCGTCTTTCACAACGATAAACATAGGGATGCTGGCAATGTGGAAACGCTGCATCAGTTCCACCTGCTCATCGACGTTGACCTTTCCGACTTTCAGGGTGTCGGCGTTTTCTTCTGCAATCTCCTCCACAATCGGGCTGACTGCGGCACAGGGTCCGCACCAGGATGCCCAGAAGTCCAGAAGCACCGGTTTATCGGATAAAAGAACTTCCTGCTCAAAATTATCTTTTGTTATCTGTATTGTACTCATGGTTGTACCCCTTTCTCTTGAATTCTTTTGTCTTATAATCCCTATTATACTGGAAAAATATGTTTTATCTGTGACAAAGTCACATAAGTATTCCTTTGCCTGGGGTATACTGATAGAAAAGAAATGAAAGGAAGATACATCATGTATGATATTATCATTGTCGGTGCGGGAACGGCCGGGCTGACGGCAGCTATTTATGGAGTGCGCGCCGGAAAAAGCGTGCTGGTGCTGGAAGCAAAGACTTATGGCGGTCAGATTATCAATACACCGAAGATAGAGAATTATCCGGGAATTAAAGAAATTTCCGGATTTGAATATGCAAAAAATCTGTATGAGCAGGCAAAAGATCTGGGAGCGGAGATCCGCTTTGAACAGGTTACTGCTATTGAAACGACAGAATCCGAAAAACTAATAAAGACGACGAAAGATTCCTATGAATGCCGCAGTGTGATTCTGGCAACGGGAGCAAAGAATCGGCCTCTTTCTCTGCCGCGGGAACAGGAACTCATCGGAGCGGGAGTGTCTTACTGCGCTACCTGCGATGGCATGTTTTTCCGGGGAAGAGAGGTAGCAGTGGTCGGTGGCGGCAACACCGCACTGGAAGATGCGGCATTTCTCGCCAATTACTGCAGCAAAGTGTATGTGATTCACCGGAGATCGGAATTTCGCGGGGAAGAGAAGCTGGTGCAGTCCCTGAAACAAAAGGAAAATGTGGAATTTATACTGAACAGCAAAGTGACGGCATTAAACGGAACCGATTCTCTGGAGGCACTTATCGTACAAAATGTAGAGACAAAAGAGGAGCAGACGATCCCGGTATCCGGCGTCTTTGTGGCTATCGGCCAGATGCCTCAGAATGAAAAATTTGCCGGAATGGTGGATCTGGATGCACATGGATATGTAGAAGCTGGAGAAAATTGTCACACAAATGTGAAAGGAATTTTTGTGGCAGGGGACTGCCGTACCAAGGAAGTGCGTCAGCTGGCAACAGCTGCTGCAGATGGTGCAGTAGCGGCACTTGCAGCCTGTGCGTATCTGAATCAACAGTAATTTTTATAGGAAAAAGTAATAAAAAGTGCAGCTCCTCGGTAGGTAAAAATGCCGAAATTTTCTCTTTTTCAAAAAAATACTTACTAATTTGCGGAAAAATTGGTAATATTAATGTATATTGGTAAAAAAGGAAAGGAGGAAGGCTGATGTTTCAGAAAGGGGAATATATTGTCTATGGACAGCATGGAATTTGTCTGGTAGAGGATATTACCCATCTTAATATGTCAGAAGCAGATGAGAAGAAACTGTACTATGTGTTGGTACCTGTAGGAACAAGGGGAAGCAGAATCTATTATCCGGCGGATCGTGAAAATAGGAATGCCAGATACCTGATGACAAAGGAGGAAGCGTTATGCCTTCTGGAAGAATTTCCTACAATTGAGAAGATACAGATTGGAATCGAAAAATTGCGGGAAGATACCTATAAGAAAGCTCTTTATTCCGGCAACCAGAAAATATGGGCATCACTTTTGAAAACATTGTATGAACGCAAACAGGATCGATTGAAAACGGGTAAGAGAATTGCATCAGTGGACGAGCGTTATCAGAAAATGGTAGAAGAGTCACTGTGTGGGGAACTGGCTTTTGTGCTGGGAAAGACCAAGCAGGAGTTGAAGGAGATGCTTACATCCCAGATTCCGTGTGCGATTGTCTGAAAAGTAAAACAGAATAGGAAGAGAAGTGGAACTGATGAAAAACAGATTTGATGTTGGATCTGTTTTTCATCAGTTCTTTTTGTTGGCAGTGCAGCAGTCACTTCGGTTTATTTCAACGCCTCCACGATCTTCGTAAATCCCATGGAATGGGACGCTTTTACGAGAACGGCATCGCCGGATTTTAAGATTTGATCGGTTTCTTTTAAGAAGCTGTCCACATCTGCAAAATGCAGGCATCTGGTCTGCGGAGCAGATTTCTTTGCTGCTTCGTGAAGAGCGGTGCTCAAAGTTCCGATAGTCACAAGAATATCCACATGCAGATTTTTCAGATGCTCGCCCACGGAAGCATGAAGTGAGTCGGACTGGGGACCGAGTTCTCCCATGTCACCAAGAATGGCTACTTTTCGGGAGTGGGTGTCATCCAGAACGTTCAGGGATTCCATCATGGAAGCTGGGTTTGCGTTGTAGCAGTCATCAAGCAGTGTGTAATGTTCGGTATGAAGAATATTGCTGCGGCCGGGCAGTGGCTTCAGGCTCTCGATGCCGGAACGAATTTCGTCGATGGAAAGACCTAAGGACAATCCGATGCAGGTGCCAGCCATGGCATTGTAGACCATGTGGGTGCCGGGCAGGGGAATGACTGCTTCAAAGGAGTTTTTTGTGTCTATGTGAATCCGGCAGCGGACACCGTCGAATCCCAGCTTTTCCACAGAATCCGCCCATACATCGCGGGACGGGTCCATACCGAAAGTACGGGCAATGTCTTTTAACGTAATCAGTTTATCATCGTCCCCGTTGACGAATGCTTTTACATCGTCAGCAGCATAATCAAACATCTCACATTTCGCTTTTAAAATACCGTCTCTGGAACCAAGAAATTCCAGATGGGCAACGCCGATGTTGGTGAAGAGACAGTGGGTCGGACGCACCATTTTGCTTAGGCGGTGCATCTCGCCGTAATGGTTCATTCCCATCTCGACGACTGCCACCTCGTGTTCTTCTCCGATACGGAAAATGGTCAGCGGCACACCAAGTTCATTGTTAAAATTCCCCTGAGTTTTCAGAACATTATATTTCTGACTTAAAATGGAAGCTATCATCTCCTTGGTGCTGGTCTTTCCTACACTTCCGGTAATACCGATAACCGGAATGTCAAGTGTCTGGCGGTAGCTTTCAGCGGCCTCCTTCAGGGCTTGCTGGGTATCTTCCACCAGAAGATAAGGGCCTGCTGGATCGGTCAGCTCCTGCTGGCTTAAGGCACAGGCAGCCCCTTTGGCATAGACGTCCGGAATGAATTTGTGGCCATCAACACGTTCTCCGGGAATGGCGACAAAGAGAGTGCCTTTCGTGACCCCGCGGCTGTCGGTCTCCACACCGGAAAGCTCCTGGTCGAGCGCTTCTTCCGGTCCAAAATAACGTGCATGACATGCATCTTTAAACTGTCTGACAGTAAAATGTTTCATGGGTTAGTTCCTTTCCGTATTCGCGTATTTCTTCATGGAAACATTCAGAATCCACTCACAGAGCTGCGGGAAAGAGTAACCAATCGCCTGTGCTTCCTGGGGCATCAGACTGGTAGGGGTCATGCCGGGAAGGGTATTGACCTCCAGTGCATAGTCTTCACCGGTACGGTCATCCAGCATGAAGTCCACACGGGCATATCCTTCGATTCCTACGGAAGCACAGGCGGCTTCTGCGTGACGCTGCATGCGGACAGCGGTCTCTTCCGGAAGTTTCGCCGGGCAGGTCTCGATGGTGCTGCCGGGCTGGTATTTATTTTTATAATCATAAAAGCCGCTGATTGGTGCGATCTCAATGATCGGGAGTGCTTCCCCTTCGATAACGGCAATGGAAAATTCACGGCCGATAATGCAGCGCTCGATAATGGCCTGATCTTCAAAGGTAAAGGCTTCATCCAGTGCTTTCTCCAGTTCGGAGGCATCATTTACACGGTAAACCCCTACGGAAGAACCGCCGCAGCAGGTCTTGACCATGCAGGGATAACCGACGCTTTCCGGAAGACGGAATGGTTTTTCTTTCTGAACAGTGATACCGGGAGGTGTCGGAACATTCCGTCCCCGGAACATCTGCTTGGTAATGTTTTTATCCATGCAGAGGGCACTGCTGGTGTACCCGGTTCCGGTATAGTGGATGCCCATCAGATCGAAGAGGGCCTGAATCTTGCCGTCCTCTCCGTTCTCTCCGTGAAGAGCCAGAAATACCATATCACTCAGTTCACAGAGTTTCAGGACATTTGGTCCCAGAAGACTTCTGTAATCAGGACGGAGCGCTTTTACATGGGTGATATCCGGGGCATCCTCCGCAATGGCACCAACAGAAGCGGCCCAGTCGCGATCATCTGTGAACAGATGATCTAATGGTTCTTTTTCTTCCGGCAGACCCAGAAATAAGTCCACCAGAACCACATCGTGTCCGTTTCCTTTTAATGCTTCATAAATATTTCTTCCACTGCAGAGAGATACATCACGTTCGGTACTGATGCCTCCTGCAAGAACTACGATTTTCATAATCAATCCTCCTGTTTATGCTGATCCAGCATTTCCTGAATTTTATGCTGGGCATAGGACCCGAGAAACTTCTGGTCTTCTTTGGAAAGTTCCTTCGGGTAAATGGGTGCACCGTATTCTACGATGACATGGGCAGGTCTGATATAAGGAAGATGTGCTTCCCAGATCTGCGCGGAATTGGTGATGGCAATAGGAATGATGGGACATCCGGTTTTGGACGCCATCTTCATGCTGCCTTCCTTGAAGGGAATCATGTTTCCGTCCTTACTTCTGGTGCCTTCCGGGAAAATACAGATAGAGATTCCCTTCTTAATATATTCAATACCAGTCAGAATGGTTTTTAATCCTTCCTTGACGTTGGAACGATCCAGGAAAAGACAATAAAGCCGTTTCATCCAGTCGCGCAGGAGTGGTACTTTGAGCATCTCAGCCTTTGCCACATATCCGGTCAGATCCGGACACATGGAATAGGTGAGCAGAATATCAAAATAGCTGCAGTGATTTCCGACATAGAGAACAGCCTGATCTTTTGGCACATTTTCATGACCGATATAGGTAATATCGGAACCGGTGATCCACAGCATGAGTTTGAAGGCTGCCTGTACCATACGAAGGCTGCTGATATCTCTTGCGCGTGGATTGAATTTACCAATCACCCATTCGATCAGAAGAACCGGAATGCCGATGATCAGGTAAAGGATCAGAATTGTTGCTATTAAAATTAAACGTATCATATAAAACTCCTTAAAACGGTACGCATCAACCGAAACGGCCGAACAGTTCGGTCATCTGGCGAAGTCCTTTTGCCATGCCTTCGTTCAGAAGTCCGGCGCGGAAGCGGTACTCCCAGTTGCCAGTTGCGGTACCAGGGGTGTTCATGCGGTGTTCACTTCCCTGATTCAAAAGATCCTGTACCGGGAAAATGGCATATTTTGCAATGGTACCCAGGCAGACGCGGATGAAATCCCAGCTGATGCTGGAAGCGTCCGTATTCATATAACGGCGCACTTTGTCCTGGTTCTGATGGGCTGTATGCTGATACCAGCCAAGGGTTGTATCATTGTCATGGGTTCCGGTATAGCAGATACAGTTCCGGGTGTCAAGCTGATGAGGAAGGAAAGAACTCTCTCCAAGTCCATCAAAACCAAACTGCAGAACCTTCATGCCCGGATAACCGAGAGAATCTCGCAGCTTTTCTACTTCCGGTGTAATAATGCCAAGATCCTCTGCAAAAATCGGGAGTTCTTCGCCTAATGCTTTTTCAATGGCACGGAACAGTTCCTCGCCAGGACCTTTCTTCCATTTACCGTTCATAGCAGTCTTCTCGCCTGCCGGAACTGCCCAGTAAGCTTCAAATCCGCGGAAATGGTCGATGCGGACATAATCTACCTGATCCAGTTGGTGGCGGACGCGTTCAATCCACCAGCGATAGCCGTCCTTTTTATGTGCTTTCCAGTCATAGAGGGGGTTACCCCACAGCTGTCCCTCAGCAGCAAAATAATCTGGCGGAACTCCGGCTACTTCCAACGGATGTCCCTTGGTATCCAGGCAGAACATACTTTTATTTGCCCAGACATCAGCGCTGTCCGGGGAGGTGAAGATCGGAATATCACCGATGATGGCAATTCCTTTTTCATTTGCATAATCCTTCAGTGCATACCACTGACTGAAGAAGCAGAACTGTACGAAGCAGTAATAGTCGACTTCTGTTTCCAGAAGCTTAAGCCAGGCAGCGCGCTCTGCAGGTGTCGGATCCAAGAGGCTGTCTTCCCACTCATACCAGGGCAGATTCTCATGATAATCTTTTCCTGCCATGTAGAGACAGTAGTCTTCCAGCCAGAACTTATTATTTTTCTGAAAGGAATCATATTCCTCCAGCAGATTCTTATCTGAGGTGTGGCGGAAGTTCTGATAGGCTTTCCGAAACAGTCCGGTCTTATACTCCGTGACTTTGGTGTATTCTACTTTGTCCGGATTGAATTCCGGAATCGGTTCCAGATCCTCTCTGGTAAGAAGTTTTTTCTCAATCAGCAGATCCGGACTGATGAGAAGGGGCTGTCCTGCAAAGACCGAAAAACTCTGATAAGGAGAGTTTCCATTGCCACAAGGGCCAAGGGGCAGAACCTGCCAGAGATGCTGACCGGCCATGTGCAGAAAGTCAATGAAGTTGTATGCTTCCTTCCCCATATCACCGACCCCATAAGGAGATGGGAAGGAAGTCGGATGAGCGAGGACTCCGCTGTAGCGGTGATTGGTTTTGTCATCTTCAGCTATTTTAAAGTGCATAATAAATTCCCCCATGTTTTCATTCATAACCTTCATTATACTTTACCTGGTCTGGTCTGAAAAGTCTTTTTTCGTCATAAGATAGAACAAATGGCAGGAAGAAGTGCGGGTTTATGAGAAAATGGTGCCTGATTATTCTGGCAGTGCTGCTGCTCGCGGGGTGTGGTGTGGAAACGCAGGACGAGGAACGCCTGCAGGATCTGGATTTTACGGTGATGGATCTGGAAAAAGTGCCGGAAGAATTAAGAAATGTACTGGAAGAGAAGAAGAGCAAGTCTTTTAAAGTAACTTATGAAGATGAAGGGTATCTTTACATCTGTGTAGGATATGGAGAACAGAAAACCAGCGGTTACAGCATTTCTGTCAAGGATCTGTATCTGACAAAAAACGCGATCTATGTGGATACAGAACTGGTGGGTCCCGGAAGCCAGGAACAGACGGCAGAAGCGGTGACCTGCCCTTATATAGTACTGAAATTAGAGTATCTTGACAAATCTGTGGTATTCGAATAAGAAAGGAAAGAGATAAGATATGGAGCTGGAGAGGTCATTTATCAATCTAAACAGACAAAAGGGAACAGCACTCAGTCAGATTACATTGGAAGAAGATCTGAATGTACCGGATCAGAAAGCGGATATTTTTAAAATTATTCACGGACAGGGCGAATTCTGTCCAGATGAAATCAAAGGGGAAACCGGGAAAATAAAAGTGAGAGGCGTTTTTGTGTACAGGATCTTATATATTGGTGAAGATCAAAACCGGATGCCGGAAGTGCTGGAGGGAAGCATTCCTGTAGATGAGACTGTTTTTCTGAACGAACTGGAAGAGGGAGATGTTCTGGATTTTCATTGGAAGCAGGAGGATCTTCATATATCAGAAATTCATTCCAGAAAAGCAAACATCAAAGTAATTTTGTCCATGCAAGGGGAGGCATACCGTGAGCAGCCGGTTCCGCTGGTGTCAGAAGTGACAGAGTCAGAGGATCTGCTCATGCGAAGGAGTCCGGTGCAGCTGCAGCAGGAAATCATACATAAAAAGGATACCATCCGGGTGCGGGAAGATATGAATCTGCCACCCGGAAAGCCGAATGTCCAAAGAATTCTCTGGAAAGAAATTCGTCTGCAGGGAGCGGAAACCAGACTGGAAGATGGAAGAATCCAGGTGAAGGGAGAACTGATGGTATTCTTCCTGTATGAGAGTGAGGAGGAAGGACGGCTTCAATGGCTGGAGCAGAGTATTCCATTCCGAAATGATGTGGAATGTGAACTGAGCAGAACTGGCTTGTCCGGCATGACGGAAGTGACGCTGCTCAAGGGAGAAGCGGAGCTGCAGGCAGACTATGACGGTGAACCAAGAACGATACGGATTGATGTGGTACTGGAACTTCTTATGAGGTATTTTGAGGACAGTACCTGTGATGTGCTGCAGGATGCATACAGTCTGTCAAAGGAAATTACACCGATCCGAAAGGAGTATCAGTGGGATCATATACTGCAGGTGTCCGATTCCAGAGCACGGGTATCGGCCCGTCCGACCATTGGAGAGGCAGATCCTGACATGATGCAGATTCTCTGCGTGGGAGGGCAGGTACACAGCGACTATACGGAAGTGTCTGCTCAGGGATTAAAGATGCAGGGAAATGTGGAACTGTGGGTGCTCTATGCCACGGAAGATGATGCACAACCCTTTGCCTGCAGTACCTATAGTATCCCATATGAGCATACAGCGGAACTTCGGGAAACGTCAGAGGGCAGATGGCAGCTTCGAATGAGCATGGACCAGTTGACAGTGAGCATGATATCAGCCAGAGAACTGGAAGTAAAAGCAATGCTGCAGGTGCAGGTACTGCTCGGTAAGCAGGAGACACTGGGACTGGTGGAAGATCTGGAAGAGGCGCCGCTTGATATGGAACGGCTCAGAAGCCTTCCGGGGATAGTCGTTCATGTGGTGCAGCCTGAAGAAACCTTGTGGGAAATTTCCAAAATGCATTCCACCACCTGCCAGGCGGTGATGGAGTTAAACGGACTGAAGGAAGAAAATGTGAAACCTGGTGTCCGTCTTCTGCTGGTCAAGAAAATGGCGGAAAAAACAATTGTATCTGCCTCTAAAATAGATTAAAATAAAACCAAATGCGAAAAGAAATAAGGAGACACACATGAAAGATAGAATACAGCTGAAGGCGCTGGCGAAAATCAATCTGGGGCTGGATGTACTGCGCAGAAGAGAGGATGGTTATCACGAGGTAAAGATGATTATGCAGACCATTGGACTGCATGATGATCTGGAAATCCGCAGAACAAAGACACCGGGGATCCAGGTGAAGACCAACCTTTATTATCTGCCGACCAACGAAAATAATCTGGTTTACAAGGCAGCAAAGCTTCTGATGGATGAATTTGACATTCAGGATGGCGTGTCGATTCAACTGAAAAAACGGATCCCCGTGGCAGCAGGTATGGCGGGTGGAAGTTCCGACGGAGCAGCTGTTCTCTGGGGAATCAACCAGATGTATGGCCTGGGGCTGTCCCGCCAGGAACTGATGGATCGGGGTGTGAAACTGGGAGCGGATGTTCCTTATTGTATTCAGCGGGGGACTGCATTGGCAGAAGGAATCGGAGAAAAATTAAGTGTCCTTCCGTCCATGCCGAAATGTACGATTCTCATTGCAAAACCTGGTATCAGCGTGTCCACCAAATTTGTCTATGAGAATCTGCATGCGAATGATTTGAGGCCGGAGCAGCATCCGGATGTGGACAGTATGATCGAGGCCATGAAGCAGAAGGATCTGAAGCTTTTGTGCGAGCGTATGGGAAATGTGCTGGAGACGGTGACGATTCCGAATTATCCGGTGATCCGTCAGATCAAGGAGCGTATGATGGAACATGAAGCAGTCGGTGCCATGATGAGCGGAAGCGGTCCGACCGTATTCGGTATTTTCGACAGTCCGGCAAAAGCACGACAGGCGCAGAAAGATCTGAAAGCCAGCGGGCTTGCAAAGCAGTTGTACATCACAACACCTTATAATGTAAAACGCTAGGGGATGGACCTTTTGGTCCATCTTTTTGTATAAGAAGAAATATGCCTGTCCATACTTCAACGGAAAGGAGCGGACAGACCATGAGAAAATTATTTGCGATATTGGTGCTTTTTCTGGCATTGGGGATTGGAAGTATGCAGTGCCTGGAATGTGCAGGTGCATCCCTTCCGGTAACGGAGAGCGTGTCCTGGTGGACGATATTTTATGAACGGCCAAATCCAAACCGTCTTCCGGTGAAGGTGAATTTCCGACTGGCGAAAGGACTTCACTACTCGTTGGAAAGATGATAGAATAAGTAAAATAATGACAGATGGGGGAAGATGTATTTGACAAAAGAAGTAACCGTAACCATCTCTGGCCTGCAGCTGGCAGACGGAGAGCAGGATAATATCGAAATGGTACATTTGGGAGAATACCATGAGAAGGATGGAGTACATTATCTGTTCTTTGATGAGATGCTGGAAGGACATGATAAGCCGGTCAGAAATATGCTGAAACTGAATGAACGGAGTGTTTCCATCAGAAAGAGAGGACCGGTAACGGCAGAGATGGTATTTGAGGAAGGCACAACCAGTGAAACTGCCTATAACGTGCCCTTTGGTTCTTTTATGGTGGCAACGCGTACGACCGGGGTTCGTCTTGGAGTGGAAGAGGAAAAGATTGAGATGACGGCATCTTATGAACTTTGTATCAATGGAGAGCATTGTTCAGACTGTGACATTCGAATCAGTGTGGAGCCAAGAACAGCATTTCGTTTACAGAAGGAAGAACAGAAAGGAAATGAAACCGATGACAAAGAAAGATAACAGAAAACCCGGAAAGAAGCCGGTTCAGAAACACAGTCCTGCAAAAGTACCAAAGGCACTGAAAGGTCCGCAGATGCCGAAAGAATGGCTGTATCTGGCAGAAGATGAGATTACACCGGCTCAGATTTATGGGCTTTTCGCAGAGGAGAAGAGCTGGAAGGCAGAATACTGGGAAGAAGCGGAAGTAGTGGAGATTGAACTTCCGGAGGCAGGTTCCGTGGATATGGAGAACCTTGGCGGTGCTTCAGAAGATGAAGTCATGGAAGCTTATATGAAAGACCGCAGTCTTCATACAGCCTATGCCGTGACGATTCGACCGGATGATTTTGAAGAGGCAAAAAAGGTAATGGAATATATCAGCAGCCATCTGGGTGGTTATTTCTGCGGGGATACGGATGATTTTCAGCCGGAGATCCAGGCAGAAGGATAATTTTTATGAAAAACAATTGACATATATAGATTGTCGATATACTATATAGTTAATCTATATATAGATAAACTATATAATGACAGGAGGATCCTATTATGGCAATTGACAGAAGTCTGGTGTCCGGAAGTATGGGGATGCTGATATTGAGACTGCTTTCAGAAAAAGACATGTATGGGTATGAGATGATTGATACGCTGAAGAAGCGTTCAGAAAATGTATTTGAGCTGAAAGCGGGAACGCTGTATCCACTGCTTCACGGTCTAGAAGAAAAACGGTTCCTCAATTCCTATGAGCAGGAAGTGCTGGGGAAAGTCCGGAAATATTATCAGATTACTCCGGAAGGCAGAAAGCATCTGGAGCAGAAAAAAGAGGAGTGGAAGGAATATTCAAAAGCAGTCGGCAATGTTCTGGCTATGGAGGTGTAAACATGAGAATGGATGAATACCTCAGAACAGTGACAGAACAGGTGCGCTGCAGCAAGATACATGATTCCATTGCGGAAGAATTAAAAGACCATATTCTTGATCAGGCCGAAGCCTTTGAAGAAGAAGGAACGGATCACGAACAGGCGTTGGAGCTTGCAGTCCGGGAAATGGGCGATCCTGTGGAAACTGGTGTGGCGCTGGACCGGATTCATCGGCCCCATATGTCGGTGGAGATGCTGGTACTGGTCAGCCTGATCAGTGTGTTGAGTCTTGTGTTCTATGGAGCCATGCTATTCCTCGCAGGAGATAATTCCATAAATGGAATGGAGTACTGGTTTCATCAGCAGGTGAAATATACCGTGACCGGATTTTTGCTGATGCTTCTGGTCTGCCGGATTGATTACAGTGTTCTTGGTAAATGGAGCAGACAGATTGCAGGTGGAATTCTCCTTTTTATTCTGCTGTCACTGGTTACGGGAGTACAGGTATATGGGAGAATCTATGGCCTGCGGGTCGGGCCGGTGATGATTCCGACCTTTGGAATGATCTGGCTGTATGTTCCTGCGTATGCTGCGGTACTGTACACCTACAGAGGAAGAAGTTATAAAGGACTTACAGGACTTCTGATCTGGACATTGCTGCCGGTATTTCTGGTGCTTCGGCTTCCAGGACTGAATCAGGCAGTGATGCTTCTGTTTATCTGTCTGTTATTGTTCTCCATTGCAGTAGGAAAGGGCTGGTATCAGGTCAGTCCGAGGAAAATGCTGGCAGCTGTATGGGGAATGATGATACTGGCTCCGGCGATGATGCTCGGAACGGGAATGCTTGCAGAATATCAGGTAAAGAGATTACAGGCATGGCTTGGATATGGTGAGCCAAGTTATGCTGCGCAGACTGCATATGAGTGTCTCAGGACAAGTCGGCTACTGGGAGCTTCAGGGAATCATGTCTGGCAGAAACTGCCGGGATGGAACAGTGAGTACATTCTCGTAAGTCTGACTTCCGCCTATGGATTACTGGCGGCGGTGACAGCAGTGGCATTACTTCTGCTCCTGTGGGTGAAAATGTTTCACATATCTTCTCATCAGAAAAATCAGCTGGGGATGATGGTCGGCTATGGCTGTAGTATGGTGCTTTTAGCTCAGTCAGGACTGGTGCTTGTCATGAACCTGGGATTGCTTCCGTCTGCAGCCATTACCATTCCCTTCTTTTCCGCAGGCGGCAGTAATATGGTCAGTTCTTATATCCTGACCGGGCTGGTGCTCAGCATTTATCGATATAAGGATATCCTACCGGGGAATCCGGTAAAACGAATGCATCCGGCATCTGCGGAATAAGGCGCAGAAGTGCCGCAGAATCTGGAGGAAAAATATTCATGATGACAGTGGAAGAGTTGAAAAAAGAAGGAGCCATTTATTTTGAAAAAGTGACGGATGGCATGCAGCAGTATGAAAATCAGATTATCCGGATGAATGCATTTCAGGCGGTGGATAAATTTATGGAAATGTGGGAAATGCTCGGCTGCAAAAATATGTATGTGGATTTCTACTATTTTACATTGCCGGAGCAGGCACGGCAGCAGATCGATACGGTGCTGACGTATCAGGAATTAGAATACATCCATCAGATGGAGCATGAAGAAGGACAGGTACTGTTCCCTGTTAATGAAATTTTACTTTCTATCTGTGCAAAGCTGAATGCAACGGAGATGCTGTTCTGTACCATCTATATGACAGGGGATTACCCGAGCACCTGGTGGGGCAATTACGGCGGCGAATACGTGGTATTCACGGAAAAAGAAGCGTAAGAATTTAAAAGTATAAAAATATGACCCGGAAGACGAAGTTCAGGTCTTCCGGGTCTTGTATTATTTCATAATTGTTTTACGGATTTTCCTGTGCAAAATACGCTTTGGTCAGTTTAACTACCGTTCCGGATAACAGGAACAGGGCAATCAGGTTCGGAATGGCCATAAGACCGTTAAAGGTCTCGGCAATGTTCCACATGAGTCCCAGATCAGCCGTAGCACCGAGGATAGCGACCAGGGAGTAGACAACCATGAATGGTTTGGTGACCTTGCTGGAGAACAGAAATTCAATACAGCGTGCGCCATAAAGTCCCCATCCGAGAATAGTAGAGAATGCAAAACAGCACATGGCAACAGCGGTAAAGATGGATACCCAGTTACCATATGTGGCGGTAAAGCCCTGAATGGTCAGTTCGGCTCCAGCCGCCTGGCCGTAAGGAATGGATACCTGGCTGCAGAGAATGACCAGAGCGGTCAGGGTACAGATCAGGATGGTATCCGTGAATACCTCAAAGATACCGAACATTCCCTGCTTTACAGGTTTTCTGGTATCGGCACATGCATGGGCAATGGATCCGGTACCAAGACCAGCCTCATTGGAGAAAATTCCTCTGGAAACACCCTTTTTCATACTAAGGAACAGACTTCCCACGACACCACCGGTGATTGCGGAAGGATGGAACGCACCTTCAATAATGGAAGCAAATACACTCGGAACTACATGAAGGTTGAGAAGAATTACACCAAGAGCCAGTACGATATAAAGCAGTGCCATGAATGGAACCAGTTTTTCGGTCACCTGACCGATTCGTTTGATGCCGCCTAACAGAATCATGGCAATCATGATGGTGATGACGATGCCAATGATCAGATTGGAAGTGGAAATCTGGTCCGGTTTCAGCAGACCATAGTTGGTCAGGGCAGAATTGATGGCAGTGGTAATCGTATTAACCTGGGTTGCATTTCCGGTACCGAAGACCGTCAGTACACCGAATGCGGCAAAAAGATATGCAAGCCAGTGCCAGCATTTGGGCAGTCCGTTCTTAATATAGTACATAGGTCCGCCAACCAGCTCTCCATCCGCATTGGTTTCGCGGAACTGGACTGCCAGGGTAACTTCAGAAAATTTGGTACACATACCGAGCAGGGCAGAAACCCACATCCAGAAGACTGCGCCCGGACCACCGATGGCAAGCGCGCCGGCAACTCCGGCAATATTTCCGGTGCCGACGGTGGCAGCCAGAGCGGTGCAGACCGCCTGAAAGGGAGTAATGGCGCCGTCCGAAGCATCCTTTTTGCGGAACATTCGTCCGATGGTCGTCCGGATGGCATATGGAAACTTCCGAATCTGGAGAAATCCGGTTCGGATACTTAAATACAGACCTACACCGATGATGCAGACCATGGCCGGAACACCCCAGATGAAGTTGTTGACGGCTGTATTTATGGTTTCAATGGCATTTAACATAAAAACAGTCCTTTCTTTCGTAAATATTCACAATCATATCACAGAATATGAGAAAGTGAAAGTATAGGTTGACGAAAGTATAAAAAAAGCATAAAATTTCTGGTATAACTTGTATACAAGAATACAAGGAAACACGGGAGGACGGAGGATGGAATTACAGGAAGCAGTGAAAGGGTATGAAGAACAGCTGCTGAAAAGCCTTCAGGAAAGCATCCGGATCCGAAGCGTACAGGGAGAAGCATCCGAGCAGTATCCATATGGAAAAGGAGTGCAGGACTGTCTGGATCATGCACTGAAAACGGCGGAAGCACTTGGCTTTGCAACCATAGATTTGGATCATCAGATGGGCTGGTGCGAGTATGGCGAAGGAGAAGAGATGGTAGCCGTTCTGGGACATCTGGATGTGGTGCCGGAAGGGGACGGATGGAGTTTTGATCCTTTTGGTGGTGAGATTCGTGACGGAAAAGTCTTTGGCCGGGGAGCCATGGATGATAAAGGACCGACCATTGCCGCACTGTATGCGCTGGCGGCGCTCCGGGACAGCGGGCTTCCTATTCGAAGAAGAATTCGTCTTCTGTTCGGAACTAATGAGGAGACCGGTTCCAACGATATGAAATATTACCGAAGCCACGGCGGTGAGATTCCGGTCATGGGATTTACGCCGGACGGTGAGTACCCGGTGATTAACGGGGAAAAGGGTCTGATCAATGTGAACTTTTCCAGAAATTACACACAGGATGGAGATGTCCGAATTCTGGAGATTCACGGAGGTTCGGCACCGAATGTCGTACCTGCGGAGGCAAAGGCAAAAGTTGTCTGCCCGGCAGAACTGGCTGCTTCTTTATTAAAGAAGTCGGATGACCGGATTCAGTATGAGAAGACGGAGGAGGGTGTTCAGATCACCGCAGCCGGACTTAGCGCGCACGGCGCAACACCAGAGCTGGGCGTGAATGCCATCGGATTATTGCTGGAAGCGCTGTGTGAGCTGCCGCTTTCTGAAGAAGCAGATCGGTGGGTGCGGTTCCTGGAAGAAAAGATTGGATTGGAGACAAAGGGAACTTCTCTTGGTATTGAGATGGCCGATGAGATTTCCGGAAATTTGTCCCTGAATCTGGGGACGCTGGAAGGGGATGACCACAGCGCGGCACTGGAGATTAATTACCGGTATCCGGTGACCAAATCTTATGAGGACTGTGCCCCAATTCTGGAGCAGGCATTTGCGGATGCCGGATTTACAAAGACCGGGGAGCGGCATAAGAAGAGTTTGTATGTGCCGGAAGAAAGCGAACTGGTTCAGACACTGCTGGGGGTATATGCAGATCATACGGGACTTGAACCCATATCAAAGTCCATCGGCGGCGGTACTTATGCGAAGGCAATTCCCAATATCGTAGCGTTCGGCCCGATCTTTCCGGGGGATGAAGTCCGGGAACATAAGCCGGATGAGTTTATCGAAGTGGAGAAGCTCATGAAAAATGCACAGATCATTGCGGAGGCCATGTACCGGCTGGCAAAATAGAGAGATCCTTTTGCAGCAGCGAAAGATCAATATAGAGAATGGAGAGGAAGAGACATGAAGATTACAGAAGTTCGTCTGGGTAAGATATCAGTCCCGTTACGGGTTCCTTTTAAAACTGCCCTGCGAAGTGTCGACAGTGTGGAGGACGTCGTTGTTGAGATCCACACGGACACGGGACACACCGGATATGGCGAGGCACCGCCTACGGGAGCCATTACCGGAGATACGACAGGGGCTATTATCGGAGCTATCCAGGATCACATTGCAAAAAGTATTATCGGTATGGATGTGGATGATTTTGAGGATGTACTGCAGAAAGTACAGAAATGTGTGGTAAAAAACAGTTCCGCCAAAGCGGCTGTGGACATTGCACTGTGGGATCTGTATGGACAGCTGTATAAGATTCCGGTGTATAAACTTATGGGCGGCGCAAGAAAGAATATTGTGACCGATATCACCATCAGTGTCAATGATCCGGAAACCATGGCAGCCGATGCCATCAATGCGATTCAGCGCGGTTATGACTGCCTGAAAATCAAAGTCGGTGTGAACCCGAAGCTGGATATCGACCGTCTGGCAGCAGTCAGAAAAGCAGTCGGTGATGATGTCTGCATCCGAATTGATGCCAACACAGCGTGGGAGCCAAAAGAGGCAGTCCGCATTCTGAATGGCATGCAGGAGAAAGGTCTTCAGATTGAGCTGGTAGAGCAGCCGGTAAAAGCTCATGATCTGGAAGGCCTGAAATATGTAACGGAGAACAGTTATGTTCCGGTACTGGCAGATGAGAGTGTCTTCTCGCCGGAGGATGCGGTAAAGATCATGCAGATGCGTGCGGCAGATCTGGTCAATATTAAATTGATGAAATGCGGCGGTCTTTACAATGCACTGAAGATTGTGTCCGCGGCTGAAGTTTATGGCGTAGAGTGCATGCTGGGCTGCATGCTGGAAGCAAAGATTTCTGTCAACGCAGCAGTGGAACTGGCCTGTGCGAAGAAAATTATTACCAAAATCGATCTGGACGGTCCGGTGCTCTGCAGCGAAGACCCGATTATCGGCGGTGCAGTATTTAATGAGAAAAATATTACCGTATCCGATGAACCGGGACTTGGCATCAAGGGAATTGAACCGGGCAAGATTCAGTATCTGTAAACCAACATAATAAAAGGGGGAAATGTTATGGTTATTACAAATGGTTTTACCTATCTGGCAGTCCTGATGTTTATCGCAGGCGGTCTTCTGGCTCTTCAGAAATATGCAAAATGGAAAATATTTAATGTAGTTCCGCCTCTGGTATGGATCTATGTGCTGAACATGATTTTCTGTACTGCAGGACTTTACAGCTCCGATGCATGCAGCGCTGCTTACAGTGCATTAAAGAACAACATTCTTTATGCCATGATCTTTGTTATGCTGCTTCGTTGCGATTTCCGCAAGCTGGCAAAACTGTCCGGCCGTATGATTGCTATCTTCCTGGGATGCTCCTTTACCATCGGTATTGGATTTATCATCGGCTATCCGATTTTCAAAGGATTCCTCGGTGCAGATACCTGGGGTGCTACCGCAGCGCTCTATGCTTCCTGGGTAGGCGGAAGTGCCAACATGGCTGCTATGCAGGATGCACTGCCGGTTGATGCAGGTGCTTACGGATGTGCGCTGGCACTGGATACGGTGTGCTATTCTTTGTGGATTGCCCTTCTTCTTCTGATGGTTCGTTACTCCAACAAATGGGATAATGCAGTTAAGGCGGATACTTCCAAACTGAAAGCAGTGGCAGAGGCTGCCAATGCGGAAGTCGCAAAAGAAAAACAGCATGCATCCTATGCAGACTGGATTTTCCTTATCGGTATTTCCCTGGCAGTCTCCGCACTGGCACAGTGGGTTGGCGCAGCCATGCAGGGCGGTCTTTCCGGTGCAGGACTTGCGATGTTTGATAAAGGAACCTGTACAACTGTATTTGTAACCGTACTTGGTCTGATCTGTGCTATGACACCGCTTGGAAAACTTCCGGCAGTGGAGGAACTTTCCAACGTTTACCTGTATGCAGTCGTATCCCTGCTGGCATCTGTTGCAACACTTACCGATCTGGTATCCGCTCCGATGTGGGTGGTATTTGGTATCTTTGTACTGATCGTTCATGTAGTGCTTATGTTCCTGCTCTCTAAAGTATTCCACTGGGATCTCTGCATGTGCTCCACCGCATCTGTTGCAAACATTGGTGGATCTGCATCTGCACCGATCATTGCGTGTGCATATCATGAGTCTTATGCAGGTATCGGAGTTCTGATGGGAGTGCTGGGAGCTGCTCTCGGAAACTTCTTCGGACTTGGAATGGGAGCTATTTTACATCTCTTTGTATAAGATATGTGAGGAAGACGAATGAATATTAATCATACATTTCAGTATCTGCAGATGGGGCTGCCGGAAAGAATTAATCGGAAGAAATTATTCGGTGATTTTGAGGGCGCCCTGCAGGATATGGAAAGTTATCTTTTAACGCCGGACCTCCCGGATGCCATGAGACATTGTCTTACGACAGAAGCGGAGATGCTCCGGCGTCTTCCTTCTGATTTTCCATATACCAGAGAGGAAGCCCTTGCCGTTGCCAGGAAAGAAGTTCCTGATTTTTCGGAGGAAGAATTTGATCAGCTGGAACGGAAGTTTCGGATCCGCTGGATCTATCAGAATGGAGAAAAGCGGTATTTTGACCGGTTCTTTGAAAATCTATGCAGGACCGATCCGGAGATGGCCGGACGGGCCGGAAAAGAGACCGCTCCTCGAAATGGACGGTATTTTCAGGAAGCGATAGAGGCTATGCACCGGGATGGAAAAGCAGAAAAACGTTTTTACTGCAGATCCTCAGTGCAGTTAAAGGATGAGGGTTTTCGAAAAGGAGCGGTAGTGCGGGCTTATCTTCCCATTCCCTGTGCCTGCGATTCCCAGACGGAAATTCGTATTGAAAAAGTGACACCGGTTCCCATGTATATTTCTCCTGAAAATGCACCGCAAAGAGTGGTATTCTGGGAAGAAACTATGGAGAAAAATCACCCCTTTGAAGTAGAATTTTCCTATATAAGAACAGCAGTTTATAAAGAATTGTTCGCAAATCCGGAAAAAACGTCTGTTTTCGTACCGGAGTCAGAAAAACAATGGCTTCGGGAACAGGCACCACATATTCTGTTTACGCCCTATATTCGTGAATTGATGCGGACGCTTGGAGATGGTGCAGAGACGCCTCTTGAAAAAGCAAGACGGTTTTATGATTTTGTGACAATGAAAGTTCGGTATTCCTTTATGCCAGCCTATTTCAGCCAGGAATCCATTGCGGAAAACTGTGCCAGAAATCTGACTGGAGACTGTGGCGTACAGACGCTGTTATTTATTACCCTGTGCCGGTGTGCCGGCATTCCGGCAAAATGGGAGAGCGGCTGGGCAGCCGAGCCGGGCTTTTGCGGTGCCCATGACTGGGCAAGATTTTATGTGGAACCTTACGGCTGGCTTTATGCAGATGTTTCCTATGGAGGAGACGCAGCACAGCGCGGAGATGAAAAACGCAGAGTTCATTATTTTGGAAATCTGGATCCTTACCGGATGACGGCCAACACGGAATTTCAGGCAGATTTTGATGTATCTAAGGATGGCTGGAGGGCAGATCCTTATGACAATCAGGTGGGAGAGATGGAGCTTGATGGCAGGGGACTTCAGTACAGTGAATTTATAAGGAAAAAAGAAGTGCTGGAATGCAGTGACCTTTAAATACTTAGAGAAACGAAAAAGACCGGAAGCAAACTGCTTTCGGTCTTCTTAGTAGCGAGAGGGGGATTCGAACCCTCGACACCACGGGTATGAACCGTGTGCTCTAGCCAACTGAGCTATCTCGCCATATGAAATTGCATAAATGATGGGGCCTATAGGGCTCGAACCTATGACCCTCTGCTTGTAAGGCAGATGCTCTCCCAGCTGAGCTAAGACCCCATGCAAGCAATCTCAATGTGCTCAATCAAGACTGCTTGTATATTATATAGCTATTTCTATAAAAATGTCAATACTTTTTTTGAAGATATTTTTTCCTTGTAGCAAGTCCGCCCCGAATATGGCGTTCTGATTTGTTGATGTCCAGCACTTTACGGACTTCAGCGGCCAGCGAGGCATTGATTTCGTTCATACGTTCCACGCAGTCTTTGTGAACCGTGGATTTGCTCACTCCGAAATTCAGGGCAGTCTGCCGTACAGTGGCATTGTTGGCAATAATATAATTGGCGATGGCCACAGCTCGCTCTTCAATATATTCTTTCAAAGAAAACTCCCGGATTTAACTGTTTTTACAATTTATGCAGAGGGAATAAGGAGTATTACAGAAAGACATTTTATACAGAAGTGTCCGCGAGAAAAAAACATTTGTACTTTTAAACGCTATTGTGTATACTTGAAATATCCGCGTGAACAAATAGCGGAATACAAGAGAGAAAGAAGAGTCGTTATGAAGAAGATTTACGAAGCATGGACCAGTGTAAGCCTGGTAAAACGAATCGTGGCAGGCCTGGTTCTTGGTGCTGTCCTTGGGATGGCATGCCCATCCGCAACTGGAATCGCATTGTTTGGAGATGTATTTGTTGGAGCATTGAAAGCGGTTGCGCCGCTCCTTGTATTTTTCCTGATTATCAGTTCCTTATGCCACTCCGGAAAAAGCCACGGAGGTGTCATTAAAACCGTTATTATTCTGTATATGTTCAGCACATTTCTGGCAGCGCTGGTTGCGGTGATTGCATCCTTTGCATTTCCGGTAACCCTGACTCTGGCAGATGCAGCAACGGACCTGTCTGCACCGCAGGGAATCGCAGAAGTGATGAAATCCCTGTTGATGAACATTGTCAGTAATCCAGTAGCTTCTATTATCAATGCAAATTATATTGGTATCCTTGCATGGGCTGTTTTGTTTGGAATCGGCTTAAGAGGAGCAAAAGAAGAGACCAAGAAAATGTTCGATGACATTTCCAATGGCCTTTCAAAAGTTGTTACCTGGATCGTCAGCTTTGCACCGTTTGGTATTATGGGACTGGTATTTAACACGGTATCTACCAACGGACTTTCCATTTTTACCGAATATGGAAAACTGTTGCTGGTACTGGTAGGTTCCATGCTGTTTATTTATTTTGTCAGCAATCCGGTTCTGGTATTCTGGTGTATCCGTCAGAATCCGTTTCCGCTTATTTTCAGATGCCTGAAGAAGAGTGCAATCACGGCATTCTTTACCAGAAGCTCTGCAGCAAATATCCCGATTAATATGGAAGCATGCGAGGAGATGGGACTTGATAAAGATACTTACTCCGTAACAATCCCGCTGGGAGCAACCATCAATATGGATGGTGCAGCTATTACGATTACCGTTATGGCACTGGCAACTGCTCATACGCTGGGAATTGCGGTGGATATTCCGAGTGCAGTTATTTTGAGTGTGCTGGCAACCTTGGCTGCCTGCGGAGCATCTGGTGTGGCAGGCGGTTCCCTGCTTCTGATTCCGATGGCATGCTCACTGTTCGGTATTCCGAATGATATTGCCATGCAGGTAGTTGGTGTCGGATTTATCATCGGAGTTATTCAGGACTCTGTGGAAACCGCACTGAATTCCTCATCTGACCTGCTGTTATCTGCATCTGCAGAGTTTAGACAGTGGAGAAAAGAAGGAAAAGAAATCCGTTTTTAAATGGCACTGTGAAGCGTTGGGATCCGACATTTTTATTTCTTCGATCATTGGATAAAATTCGGTTTTGGGGTTGTCAGAAAATATCCCATAATCTATAATAAGGACAATTGAGAGAAATTAGGAGGAAAAGCGGATTGAACAGAGAAATGGTGATCGTTCTCGATTTCGGTGGACAGTACAACCAGCTTGTGGCAAGACGTGTCAGAGAGTGTAATGTATACTGTGAGATTTATTCTTACAGAACTGATATTGAGAAAATCAAGGCAATGAATCCGAAGGGAATTATCCTGACAGGAGGACCGAACAGTTGTTATGAGCCGGATTCACCGACTTATACAGAGGAGCTGTTTAAACTGGGAGTTCCGGTACTTGGTCTCTGCTATGGTGCACAGCTTATGTCTCATGTACTTGGCGGAAAAGTAGAGCGTGCAGAGGTAAGAGAATACGGTAAGACAGAAGTAATCATTGACAAAAAGGACTCCAAGGTGTTTGAGGGAGTATCCCCGAAGACGATCTGCTGGATGAGTCATTTTGATTATATTTCAAAAATTGCTCCGGGATTTGAGATTTCTGCTCATACGGCAGACTGTCCGGTAGCGGCTGCTGAAAATGAGGCTGAAAAACTGTATGCAATTCAGTTTCATCCGGAAGTACTCCATACAGCAGAAGGCACGAAGATGATCAATAACTTCGTGAAAAATGTCTGCGGATGTGCCGGAGACTGGAAGATGGATGCATTCGTAGAACATACGGTAAAAGAGATTCGTGAGAAAGTCGGCGATGGCCGCGTACTGTTGGCTTTATCTGGTGGTGTGGATTCTTCCGTAGCAGCAGGTCTTCTTTCCAGAGCAATTGGAAAACAGTTGACCTGTGTATTTGTAGATCATGGTCTTCTTCGTAAAGATGAAGGAGATGAGGTAGAGAACGTATTCGGACCGAATGGTCAGTTCGACCTGAACTTTATCCGTGTCAATGCACAGGAGAGATATTACAAGAAGCTGGCAGGTGTTACCGAGCCGGAAGCAAAACGTAAGATCATCGGCGAAGAGTTCATTCGTATCTTTGAGGAAGAAGCAAAGAAGATTGGTGCCGTTGACTTCCTGGCACAGGGAACTATTTATCCGGACGTGGTAGAGAGTGGTCTTGGCGGAGAATCCGCGGTGATCAAATCTCATCATAATGTAGGCGGTCTTCCGGATTTCGTAGACTTTAAGGAGATCATCGAGCCACTCCGCGATCTGTTCAAGGATGAAGTCCGCAAAGCCGGACTGGAGCTTGGCATTCCGGAGAAGCTGGTATTCCGTCAGCCATTCCCGGGACCGGGACTTGGTATTCGTATTATCGGCGAAGTAACAGCGGAGAAAGTACGGATCGTACAGGATGCAGACTATATCTATCGTGATGAAGTAGATAAGGCTGCCGCAGCCTATAAGGAAGAGCATGGCGAGAACCCGAAATGGTTGCCGAATCAGTATTTTGCAGCTCTGACCAATATGCGTTCCGTAGGCGTTATGGGTGACGAGAGAACCTATGACTATGCAGTGGCACTGCGCGCAGTCAATACCATTGACTTCATGACCGCAGAAGCAGCAGAGATTCCATTTGCAGTATTGCAGGGTGTCATGAGCAGAATTATTAATGAAGTACGTGGAGTGAACAGAGTATTCTATGATCTGACCAGTAAGCCACCTGGAACGATTGAGTTTGAATAGTATAATAAAGCCCAGAAGCCTTATAAATCAAAGGTTTCTGGGCTTTGTGCTTGCAAAATGCTTGCAGTTTGAGGAAAATGCAACGAATAAACAAGCGAGGAGCCGATAAGGCTCCTTATTTTTTTGCACTTTGTATGAGCATTTGAGAATCAACCATTCGGAGTTCCAATTCTTGCTCAATTTCATCAGCACGGTTAAGTAAAAATGCTTTTGTTGTTTCATCTGGAGAAAATTGAGCTTCATCTCTTAAATGGTCGATGATAACTTTACTGTCTGCCCATTCCTTTAGAAAATGCTTTAATACAGGAGAATCAAAAGATATGGTCAGAGTATTTAGGTCAAATTTTCCATCAGCATCTTTGTTACCATGAAACTGAACTTTGCCAACTTTGGAGATAGCAAATAGATAAGGTGCAACTTCTCCAATGGTTTCTAAATGAATGTCTTGAAAAGAGGTGATACTAATATGTAAGGCATCAGCAATGCGTTGTAAAGGTTCTTGTTTGGGATTTCTATTACCTGTTTCGTACTTTTTTAGTGTACCCAGAGGAATACCAGAAAAATCCGCAAGCTGTTGTTGAGTCAACCCACGGAGTTCTCTATAATATCTGATTTTTTCGCTGACATTCATAATAATATCTCCAATCATATTTCTTTTATTCTAATACATTGTACATACATTGTCAAGAACAAAATGAGAACCTGAGCACAATAAAGATTGACAAAAAGTGTTACATGAGATAATATGAATACAAGGGGAACAAAATGGTCACTAAATAACAAAAAAGAGAACAAAATGGAGGTTGTGAATAATGAGTACATCAAAAAAATTAAAAAGTGAACAGCTTTTTGTGAGAGTAGAAACGGTGATGCATGATTTACAGATTTCCAGACCTTTTGCGTATCGCATGATTGCAGGTTGGAATGAAGAACTGAAAGAGCAAGGTTATACAACTATTTGCGGACGTATTCCAAAGGCTTATTATGAAAAAAAGATTTACGGCATGACTAAAGAATAAAACAGCCCTCCCTCGGCAAAGGAAGAGCTGTTAGAAAGTGCGGATATTTATTTCGTTTAATAAATTGTACCGCGTTTTTATATGATAATCAAGGAGAAACGTGGTCATGGGAAAATCTAGAAAGAGTACGATAAGGAAGTTTGAGTTTTATGAAACAATAACGGATAACGGTATAGAAAGCGGTTATGTCAGACTTGCTAATACTCAATTTCATTCGGATGCTGTGATGGATTTATCTGCAAATAGTTATAGGGTATTTACGTACATGAAGTTCAGAGCGAAAGGAAACAAAGTATTCACTTACACGTATGAGAATGCAATAAAAGATGCATCTATAAGCCGCCAAACATTTTTGAAAGTGAAAAAAGAATTGATAGATAATGGTTTAATAAAACAATTGGCATCAAATGCATATTCTCCGTCGAAGTTTGAATTTAGTGCGGAATGGAAGAATTACCATAGCAAAAGGAGAGATTGGTTTACAGATGAACGTATCGGTAAAAATGCTAAGAGCAAAAGAAAGCAACCACAAAGAAAATAACGGAAAACAAATAAAAGAATTTTACGATTCTAAAAATTAGACGAGAGTGGCATCTAAAAATCAGACGACAAGAAAACAGTGAAAAACGTTGTCGTCTAAAAAATAGACCCTGTACTCATCTAAAAAATAGACGACAGTTCAAGTCTAAAAAATAGACGCATATATATGTATGCCATATATACTTGGACGATTAGGTATTAGGAGGATTAACTTTGAGTGCAAGCAAGGATACAAAAAGAGGAACTTGGAAGGTCTATATTCGATACATAGATTGGATGGGGAACAAGCAGATTAAAACTAAACGTGGATTTCAGACAAAGAAAGAGGCTTTGGCATGGGAGAGGGAATTTCTACAGTCGCAGTCTAAGGATATGAATATGAGTTTTAAGGCATTTGCAGAGATTTATATGAATGATATGAAGCCACGCATTAGGGAAAGCACAATGGAGAATAAGCGTTATATCATTGATAATAAACTTATTCCTTACTTTGGCTCACGCTCATTAGCATCTATAAAAGCATCGGATATTATCCAATGGCAGAATGAGTTGCTGAACGCCAGAGATGAAGATGGAAATGCATACTCACCGACATATCTGCGTACTATCCAAAATCAATTAAGTGCAATTTTTAACCATGCCAGAAGATTTTATTCGTTACCGGTCAATCCATCTGCACAAGCAGGAAAAATGGGGCGACAAAATGCTAAAGAAATGCATTTCTGGACGCAAGACGAGTTTTTGCAATTTATCGAGTATATGAAGGTCAAACCTGTGTCATATTACGCATTTGAGATATTGTATTGGACTGGAATTAGAGAGGGAGAGCTTCTGGCATTGACACCAAGCGATTTTAATTTTGTTACGAAGCAGTTAATTATCAATAAAAGCTATCAACGTATTGGACAGAAAGATATGATTACTGATCCTAAAACGGAACAGAGCAATCGGACTATTTCATTGCCGGATTTTTTGTGTGAAGAAATCCAAGATTTTATAGCTTCTCTTTATGGGATAACACCCAATATGAGGATTTTTAATGTTACCAAAAGTTACTTACATCATGAAATGGATAGAGGTTGTAAAGAGAGCGGTGTAAAAAGAATTAGGATTCATGATTTGCGACATTCTCATGCCGCACATTTGATTGAATTGGGATTTTCACCAGTTGCGATAGCGGAGCGGCTAGGACATAAAGGAATATCAATCACATATATGTACGCACACCTGTATCCATCAAAACAGTATGAGCTTGCAGAGAAACTATCGGAAGATAGGATTAGAGCTAGTGAAAAAATAAATTTGACAGGGGATGATGAAAATGTTTAAGAGGGCTGATTCAAAAAATGAAACAGAAGTTAAAAAGCAAGATACTAAGGGACGTAAGCGTAAAATCATTTTCAATATGAGAGTTACCGAAGATGAGCGAGACCAGATAAATCAAAGAGCGGCACTATCTGGTCTGTTGAAACAAGAATTTTGTATTCAGTCACTAATGCATCAGAAAGTTGTTTGCTATGGAAATATACGCTTAATAAGTGAAGTGAAAAGTCAGTTGTGCAATATAGAAAACCATTTAATACGTTTAGAATCAGCAGATAATTTTGATGCAGATAAACTGGAACAATTAAGAATGATTTTGGAATTGCTTAATAGCTTAAAGGAAAATAATTAAATATATTCTGGTGTTGTATGTTGGTTTGATTTATGGACAACAAGCAGAATAAAACGGGAGGAAGCAATGAGAGACTATAGTTCACAAAGAGAAGAAATTGAAACTATAAAACCAAGAACCATAACAGTGAATCTTTCCGATGCAGATGTGAGACGCCTTGCCGAAAAATCCGGTGAGGGCGGTCTGACGATTTCAGAACTGTTGGAGAACTTCATCGGGGATTTAGTAGACGGAACATATTCCAATGGAAGTGACGAACGGATGTATGCGGAACAGTGGTATCAGCGTTGTTGGTTTGCCATGTTTTCAGATGATACGTTTCTGAAATTTTTGCTGTTGTGGGGAGATTTGGACGATTATATTGATTTGATGGATGAACTTGAAAGCAACAAAAAAGAAATGGCAGAAATGACCGCTGATGCCGAAGAATATTCCTCAGAGGAACGGGACGAATTACAAGAGTACATCAATGATTTAGAAAAGGAAAAGGACTATTATTGGAATAAATTTTTGGAACGAAAACGCCAAAAAGAATCCTATGTTTTTGAAAAAGAAATCGAAAATATTATGGCGTGGAAATCGCAGCTTAACACATTACTTGACACCGAAAATCTGTAGGTCAACATTATTAGCAAGCAGGGGGAAAATATATACATTCCCGCATACTTGCATATAGCAAGCATGGGGAAATTATATACACTCGCTGTCAAATATTCTCCCTATACTTGCTATAGCAAGCATAGGGAAAATATAGACACTCGTGCCATTTTCCCACTTGTTAGCCGCTACACTGGGGCACTGCCCCCTAATACCCCCAGCCATAACATTTTGCAAAACGATTATCTCACAAACAGTGCAACAAAAACGAAATCGCTGACGAGCAATTTTGTAATTTCCTCACCGTGAGGAAATTTTGAAAGGAGAGTTCACTATACTGATAGAACGTGCAGTTGAAATACGATGATGAAATATGATAAAATAAAATTGACAAATCGATATTTGGGGAGGTAAAGAGTGTATGAAAAAGAAACTGCGTATTCTGGTTATTTTAATTGCTGTGTTATTGGTAGGTACAGTATGTTACTATTTCATGCCAAAGAAATTCGGTAAGAATGTAAATCCTTCTGAGGTAGACCATATAAATGTGTTCGATGGAAATACAGGAACTGGTTTTACTATCACCGATTCAGAAGATATCGAATATATAGTGGCGAATATTCAAGGTATTTCAATGAAAAGAGATGGCATTTCACTTGGAAGAACAGGATACAGTTTCAAAATTAGTTATATAAACAGCAACGATAAAGATATCATACCTGTATTTATTCTCAATAGTGATAATATAATTTGTAAAGATCCATTTTTCTATAGATGTGATGGTGGATTATGCTTTGATTACTTAAAAGCATGTGAAGAGAAATATAGAACTAATGTAACAGAATCTATAGAAGAAAAATAACTTCAATTTGACGAGGAGGTGCTTTACATGAAAAAGAGTATATCAAGGATCATCGGTTTGATAATGCTGATTATAGCTATTGTATTTATAATGTTTGCATTGAACCGTCCAGAAAAGAGTTTTCCATGGAACAATACTATTACGTGGTTACTGTATGGTGTATATTTTCTTGTGACAGTAGTGTTGCTTATTGCACCTAAAATGAAGAAATGAGAAATTCCAGTTTGTTGAACCAAATAAAAGTGGACTTGACTTATTCGAATCCCAAAAGCGACGTGTTTAAAATTTAAATGCATCGCTTTTGGGATATTCTTTTAAATGCCTTTATATGAACACTTAAAGTGCAGAAAAACAAGCAATTTCATAAATGTTATTATTTTGAGCGCAAATGTAAAGCAATGTTGATAGAAAAAATTGTTTATTTTATTTAAAATTGCTCTTAAAGGAGGACACAAAATGGAAATTGGAAATAAAATCAACCAATTAAGGAAACTTTCGGGAATGACACAAGAACAATTAGCAGAAAAACTTAACGTATCCAGACAGACTATTTCCAAATGGGAGTCAGATAGCACTTCCCCTGATTTAGAAAGTATCGTTAAAATAAGCAGAATTTTTCATGTGTCATTAGATGATTTGCTAAAGGAAGGAGAAGCAGGTGTGGCAAACAAAACTGATGAGCAAATAACTTTAGAAGATTTGATGAAAATAAATCTTCATAACAGAAAAATGACGCTGTTGCTAATTAGTGGTCTGATTTTTATTATGGTTAGCATATTAAATTTCGCCTATGTAATTGCGCTACAAAGCACAACACTTAGTACCCAGTATATGCTATACCGATATATCGTTACAGGACAATACGAAAATGCCCCTATTGATTATATGCGGTTAATGATACCGTCTATTATTGCGGCAGCAATCGGAGTGATATTGTTCATAAGTTATACCATTGAAAGAAGAAAAAAAGGAGACTGAAAATATGTATAAGGCAAAGAAGTTTATTTCATATATGGCTTTATGTGTGTTAATCTTTTCTTTATGTGCATGTGGAGAAAAAGGTAGTGAAAACGCTGCTATTTATGGAGAAACCGTCGGAGGATTGGAAGATAATGAGCTTTTTGCAATTATTGATACAAATGCTTCTTTACCTGTTTTACTTGTTACCTCACAAGTATATAATGACGGTTTGGGAAATCAGGCAGCACTTAATTGTGATGTATATTATTTGATAGATAAAGAAGTTAAAAACATAGGAACAATAGAAAGTATGGGAACAGCATATCCTATCGCCTATGATGAAACAGGTATTTATGCTGCTTCCGGTCACGATATGCAGCGTTTTGAAATTGAAAAATCCGGTTCGCTCAGACTGGCAGAGGGGATTTATGAGCAATTTGACGAAAGTGGAAATGCTGCTTATACCATGAAAAAAGGAGAGGAAACAGATGTAATTACAGAAGAAGAATACTATGCAGCTTTTGAAAAATACAGCAATGCTACCATAGTAAATTTCTCTTATGGTGCATCGGACGCTGGCAAGGCAGAAGTGGTAACTAACAATGAGCTGGAACCCCGTCAAGGAAATATAGCAGAAGATGTCAATGTACTAGAAATTGTACAAGAGACAGCCTCGGAATTTGCAGTCAAAAAAATGGAAACTTCTTATTTTTGAAAGGCAGGACAATGAAATTTTTTATGCCGCTACTTTGGTAGAAAATGATTGTGCGCCGGAGATGATATTTTTACAAACGACTTACAGACAACACTTAAAGAATAGCAAACCCAGTCGAGCCAGTCAACGGCAAGATGAACGGCTCTTGCAGAGCCGCCGTTGACAGCCCCGCCCGGTTTTGCAGTTAGGCAGTCAAGGAGCGACAGCCTAAAGTGCTGCCGCCCCTTACTTTTATGATACAGCATCAACTTTGGAAGTATATCCTGATGCTGTATCAGAGGAACACAGTACACAAGTGAGTTATATCGTAAAGCAATCAGCAAATATGGCATTCTCCAAAGCATGAACAGTGCTGGCGGCAGATGCCACGACAATGCCAGATGCGAAAGCATGTGGGCAAGATTCAAAGAAGAATTACTTTATGGACGTTATGATACCACTTCAATGACAGTAGAACAGTTAAAAACACTCATCTGGAGATATTTCATCAGCTATTGGAATAACCGAAGAATCTGCTCTGCTAATGGTGGCTTACCTCCGATGATTAAGCGTCAACAATACTACGATTCATTACAGGAGGCAGCATAGGTCGAACATCCTTGAGAAAAAAGTGTAAACCAATATTGACAATATCACGACGGGAATCAAGATCCCCAGTGAACGAACCGTTTACAGGGTTATGGATGAAATAGGACTTGTCCATCGGCCAAAGCGCAAGCCAAATGGCATTACCAAGGCTGATCGGGAAGCACGTAAGTCAGATGATCTTCTGAAGAGAGAGTTCAAGGCTGATAAGCCACTTGAAAAATGCGTAACTGATATCACAGAAATCAAGGCAAAAGATGGAAAACTGTATGTTTCAGCCATCTTCGACTGCTTTGATTCCAGCGTTCTGGGACTGGCAATGGAAACAAACATGAAGGCAACTCTGTGTGAGCATACACTGGATAATGCCTATCTGGCGCATCCTGATCTGCGAGGTGCCATTGTGCACTCCGACAGAGGAAGACAATATACCAGTGAAACCTACCGTCAGGCGCTTTCTAAATATGGCATTATACAAAGCATGAACAGTGATGGTGGCAGGTGCCACGATAATGCTCGATGTGAAAGCATGTGGGCCAGAATGAAAAGCGAGCTTCTCTATGACCGCTACAATACGGAAAGCCTGACCACGGATGAGCTGAGAGTTCTTATTTGGAGATATTTCATCAGTTACTGGAACAACAGGAGGATCTGCTCTGCCAACGGTGGGCTTCCTCCTATGATTAAGCGTCAGAGATACTACCAATCTCTGGGCCTGGCTGCATAGGAAATGATATCTTTGAGATAAATGTGTCAACCAATATTGACAATATCAGAATGATGTTCATTGCCATAAAAACGAAAGACGGCGTGATTAAGGGAAAACTCTCATTCTATTGCCGGATGCTTGGCGTCAGCCGCCAGGGTTTCTACAAATATCTTGCTATTAAAGATCGCCCTTGGAAATATCAGGATCTTGCTGATGCCATGAGAGTGATCCATGCTGAGGATGAATGCAATGATACCTATGGACGTATTCGCATGTACCAAGCACTGCTCCTTAAGAATCCGACGGGAATCAAGATCCCCAGTGAACGAACCGTTTACAGGGTTATGGATGAAATAGGACTTGTCCATCGGCCAAAGCGCAAGCCAAATGGCATTACCAAGGCTGATCGGGAAGCACGTAAGTCAGATGATCTTCTGAAGAGAGAGTTCAAGGCTGATAAGCCACTTGAAAAATGCGTAACTGATATCACAGAAATCAAGGCAAAAGATGGAAAACTGTATGTTTCAGCCATCTTCGACTGCTTTGATTCCAGCGTTCTGGGACTGGCAATGGAAACAAACATGAAGGCAACTCTGTGTGAGCATACACTGGATAATGCCTATCTGGCGCATCCTGATCTGCGAGGTGCCATTGTGCACTCCGACAGAGGAAGACAATATACCAGTGAAACCTACCGTCAGGCGCTTTCTAAATATGGCATTATACAAAGCATGAACAGTGATGGTGGCAGGTGCCACGATAATGCTCGATGTGAAAGCATGTGGGCCAGAATGAAAAGCGAGCTTCTCTATGACCGCTACAATACGGAAAGCCTGACCACGGATGAGCTGAGAGTTCTTATTTGGAGATATTTCATCAGTTACTGGAACAACAGGAGGATCTGCTCTGCCAACGGTGGGCTTCCTCCTATGATTAAGCGTCAGAGATACTACCAATCTCTGGGCCTGGCTGCATAGGAAATGATATCTTTGAGATAAATGTGTCAACCAATATTGACAATATCATATGCCAATAATAAGTAGAAAAGAATATAAAATGGTGGATAGAGCATTACGATTGAGTTAGCAAGTTTTAGCAGAGGTGTCTATATGTCAGATTTTGAAGAAAAATATGATTATCAGGAAATTACAGTAGAAGATATTTCGCAAATATATCAAATTGCAAATGATTATAATACGTTCTATGATTTACCAAGACCAGGTAGAGGTGACCCAGGTGATGAACAAACTTACTTACAGGCATTTTATAGAGGGCAAAGTGATTCTTCTTGGGAAATTACTCCAAGTATATGCAGAGATACATCTGTGGATGAGAGTATACTGGAATCTGGAGATTTGCTATTTGAAGTAATGGCATATAATCAACATTATATACATGCTACAAGATTAATTGACTTTACAATGGATATAAATGTAGCATTGTTTTTTGCTTGTTGTGAAAATATTGAAAAAGATGCGGCTATATTTATATGGTCATATTCTCCATATGATCCTAAATGGACAAGAACAAAAATACAGTGTGAACTTGTTAATGTTAAAAATCAACGTATAAGTATAAGTGAATATGCAGAGATACTTTTGCAGAAATATCCGGAATTGAAAGACAATTATACTTATAAAGAGGATTTCTATATTGATTTAGTTTCTTATTTGGACCATGGCTTTATGATTATGCAACCACGTAATCCGTATTTGGAAAATATGAGAATACAAAGACAAAAAGGGTGTTTATATGTTTGTGGTGTGAAATTTGAAACTCCGATTGATAAAATGAGAACAAGTGTTAATGCGGGGGATAATATATTATGCCCGCATGAGCCGGAAGCTCCTAAAGAATTGCACGGAGGTAAATTTTTGGTAAAGGTGGTCATTCCTGCAAGATTAAAAAATGTGATAATGAAACAATTGGAAGAAAAGGGAATTACAAAAGAAGCTTTGTTACCTATGTGATGTAAATAGGCACTTATTTAATGTAGAAGGATGGTGAGAACTACGGACATAAAGCAGCTAATCGGTGAAGCCACAGATTATGATAAAAAGGTTGCACTTGAGACAAAGAAACCTAAAAGCTGGTGCAAGAGTATAAATGCATTTACAAATTGTTATGGTGGTAAGCTGGTATTTGGTGTGGCAAATGATGATGAATTGGTTGGACTTGACTTTGTATAATCTGAATTATGGATCTAGTTATGCAACACAGGCAAATGAAAATGTCATAGAAAATGTCATAGAAATTTCGGAAGAAAAAATTAAGATATGGGATATTGTTCGGCTTATTAGACTGAAAGTAATTACATATGATGATTTATCAGACTTTAGTGATGAATTATAGCTGGAAGTGAAGAGAATACTTGAGATGAGCAGGTGATACATATGGAGATTGGTGCAACAAAAGCAGTTCAAGATCGACTAAAAACAACAAAGATTGAAGAAAGCAAAGGCGCTTCACTTGTGTTCTGCTGGGACACACATTTGACGAAAATAAAAGGAAGAAATGTCTTGTTTATTGTGAATGCCAGTAATCGTTATACAATAACAATGACAGATATTGAACCAAGAAACTGGAATTACTATACAATGTATATCAGCCGTGTGATTCATGGCGTGATGCAGGAAATGGGATATTCCGAGGATCAGATAGGGCAGTATTTTAAAATGTCAGGCGATACAACTGTAACCAAAACTCATGGTAGGAAATCGGTTGGAGGCATTAACAGAATGGTAATGGATGCACAGTATTTTGGTAAAAAGCTGGAGAAAGAAGCAAAGTATCAATGGGAACTTAGTGAGTATCTGAACAGAGATATTTGCCAGCCTGAGGGATTTGATGCATATGGATATCCGAGTGAACTTTTTAAATTAGACATGGAACGATTAGGGATTGCTGTTAAGAGAAAGCCAGCAAAGGTAATTGATTTTGCTCAGTACATAGAAAATAATCGTGGTACTAACGATTAGTACCACAAAACTTTTTCTTGCAGAAATATGAAAAAATGCAATGGTACTGGATTGGTACTAAAAATATGTGAAACGAAAAATAATGTGTGGAAAAAGTATGGGTTATTTTAGATGACAGGCAGTCTATGGGATTGCCTGTCGTTTTTTTATTATGTTGTATTTCAAGAAAATAGACATTGAAATTCTTTATCACCGTAAAATTTAATGGTGGGTTATTTAGGAGATGGTGTGTGATACGCTTGTAGCACAAGAATGGAGTATGTCTGCAAAAGAGACAATGTAAGAGTTTTTCTATCGGTTGGGGATAAAGATGGACTGAATCTGAAAAGTGCTGTAAAATTTACATTAGAAATGTTATCGGGAAATATTCGTGGAGGAGAACTGGATGAGACTTCTGTCGGTTTTTCCGACAGAAGTACAGGGGGACGAAGACCCAAAATTTATAATTTGGATATGATTTTATCTGTCGGATATCGAGTTAATTCCAAAAGAGGTATAGCTTTGCTGAATCAAAACCAGAAGAAAAAGATGTGATGGTAAAACTGATAATGAATCTATTGAAATTATAGTGGCATTGCATCTTTTTTATGTCTTTTTGAGAAACATACTTACTGGAGATAATCCGGCTTGTGCAGGCGAAGACTCCTACGGGAAGAGCGAAGCAATAATGATACCACCGAAAGGTACAGGACCTCTGCTGAAACAGAGACTGTGATTGTATTTTTACAGCTGGGTTATCTGGACTGATAACGATCAGATGTATATGTACAGACAAAACACTGTAATCTATAAGGAGACATGGTTGTCTGCCGGATATGTTCTATCGTAATGTAGAAAAAGATGGGGTAGTAATATGATGCAACCATATTCAGAAGGAACTTTATACAGATATTGTAGACCTGGAACGATTGAGTTTGTGAATAAAATTTAACACAAAAAGAGACTGGAAACCTTTAAAAATGGGGCATTTCCAGTCTCTTTAAATTTACTCCGAATTGATTGATATACACAATTATCCCTTTATGATATACTGAATCTACTGAATCCAAAGGAGAAAGTGACAGTATGACAAAGGAAGAGTTACAGGAACGGTTTGAGTTCCGCAATGTGAAGGCGGAAGAAGCGGATCAGACCATTGAGATCGAAAATATTTGTTTTCCACCTAATGAAGCCTGTTCACCAAAATCTATGACAGAGCGTGTCTCCCGGGCCCAGGAGACATTTTTAGTGGCAGTTGATAAAGAGACGGGAAAGATCGCAGGATTCTTAAATGGAATCGCCACTGATGAGGAGGCATTCCGGGATGAATTCTTTACAGATATCACGCTTCATAATAGAAAAGGAAAAAATATAATGCTGCTTGGACTGGATGTACTGCCGGAGTACCGCGGGCAGGGACTGGCCAGTGAGATCATGGAGCGGTATCTGAAACGGGAGCAGGAAATTGGACGCAAGCGAGTGGTGCTTACCTGTCTGGATGAGAAGGTAAAGATGTATGAAAAGATGGGCTACAAAGACCTCGGAATCTCCGGTTCTGTATGGGGCGGAGAAGAGTGGCACGATATGGAATATGTGCTGTAGAAAGGTAATAAACGAATGAAGACTGGAATGACAAGAGAAGAGAAAAACTGGGTGTTATATGATGTTGGAAATTCTGCGTTTGTGTTGCTTGTCGCGACGATCATGCCGATTTATTTTAACTATCTGGCCGAAAATGCAGGGCTCTCCGCTGCAGATTATCTCGCATACTGGGGATATGCCACATCAGCAGCAACCTTAATTGTGGCCCTTCTCGGTCCGGTATTTGGAACTCTGGCGGATACAGAAGGACTGAAAAAACCGATTTTCACAACGACCATGTTGATAGGTGGAATTGGTTGTCTTGCCCTTGGATTTTCCAGGCAGTGGTTTCTGTTTTTGCTGATTTATATCATTGCAAAGATTGGATTTTCCGGAAGTCTGATTTTTTATGATTCGATGCTTGGGGATATTACAACGGAGGATCGAGTGGATAATGTATCTTCGCAGGGATATGCATGGGGATATATTGGAAGCTGTGTGCCGTTTGTTGTATGTCTTGGAGTTGTTCTCGGAGCGGGAAAGATTGGTATCAGTACAGAGCTGGCAATGATGATTTCATTTGCAATTGTTGCAGTATGGTGGATCGGTGCGTCGATCCCGCTTTTAAAAAGCTATCAACAGAAACATTATGTAGAAAGACAGCCCAAGGCAGTCCGAAACAGCTTCAAGCGTCTTGGCGCCACCCTGAAAAATATAAGAAATGAAAAGAAGATATTTTTATTCTTATTAGCATTTTTCTTTTATATTGATGGGGTGTATACAATCATTGATATGGCTACAGCCTATGGAACTGCCCTTGGATTAGACAGTACAGGACTGTTATTAGCGCTTCTGGTGACACAACTGGTAGCTTTTCCCTTTGCAATTATATTTGGCAGATTATCAAAATGTTATGATGTAAGAACATTGATCACCATCTGTATTGCAGCATATTTTGGAATTGTCGTGTTTGCAATATTTCTGAAAGCACAGTGGCAGTTCTGGATCATGGCGATTCTGGTCGGCATGTTTCAGGGGGGAATTCAGGCACTTTCCAGATCCTATTTTACCAAGATCATACCGGCGGAAAAATCAGGTGAATATTTTGGACTTATGGACATATGCGGAAAAGGGGCTTCTTTCCTTGGAACAACCGTGATCAGCCTCATCGCGCAGTTTACCGGAAAGGTAAATATCGGAGTGGGAGCGATTTCTTTGTTTTTTGTATGCGGGATGATTGTTTTTAAAATGGCAACGGCAGAAGAGGAATAAAAAGAATCCTTAATGCGGCAGAAGAGTATGGACTTCCGAAACCGAGATTTCAGAAATTTGAATAGACCTATTATCCAGAAAAAGCTTGAATTTGCAGGCTTTTTCTGGATTTTTTTGTTTTGCTGACCGCATATAAAAAAGTACATCTGGAACCTGAAAAACGGAAATAATTTTGATTAGATCCCAATGCCTGCAAAAGAGGCAATGTAAAAAACATTGTGCTTTCAGAAAAAAATGGATATACTGAAAATAAGAAAACAGGGGAGTGTTTATGGTAAGAAAATGCAGCAGAGCGGGTGTTGGCAGTGAAGGAAGTAATAAGTTTGATCGGAAAATATTTAGGACGGCGAAAAGGAGCAACATTAAATGATAGATATATATACAGAAAAAAGTGATTCAAAAGATTGGATATTTCACAATGACTTATATTTTAACCTGAATACAGGCAATGAAGAGATGTCACAAAAAGAAATCGATTTAATCCAACAAGTGGATGAGGCTAAGCTGACGCCAGATAAGCATATAGAAACAAAATATGGACTGGGCACAATCCGTAATCTGTCATCAGGCTGCAAGACATTACTTAATATTGTGAAGCACCCTGATAAGGTGGTAAACGTTGAGGAATGTGGACCTAATGTACTTAGAATCATTTTTACCATGGATAATATAAAGATTTATATGTCAAGACCAACGCTTTTTGATATACCGGATGATGCAAAAATCAGATTTAATGATTCGGATATAGTTACCGGTGGCAGAGGTTATAATACCTGGTGGAGTAAAGAGTATGAGAGGAGAGAAGCAGATGATTTATAAAAATATTAAATTCAAAGCAGATCCATTTTCATATGATTTGGAATTTGATGATAGAATTACTCTTGTTGGTGGAGACAGTGGTACCGGCAAAACAGTACTTTATGAAATGTTGGAAGATATAAGATTGACAGACGAATACAAAGCAATCAAACTATTTAACTATAAATCAGATAATTTTTTAGAAGCAATCAAACAGTGTAGAGATAGTTTTATTGTGATAGATAATGCAGATTGTCTGATTAATGATGATGTTAGGAGATTCATTAATTTTGAGTTGTCTAATCAGTATATGCTTTTTCTGCGAAATTGTGACGGACTCAATGTATCTGATGAGAGCTTTAAGGTGTTGAAGTTTGATAATAACAGGATAATACTGGAAGAGGAGTTGTGATATGAGGTATTTATGGACAGAGGATACCGGTGCAGGGCTTCACTTCTGGAAATTAGTCAACCAGCTTTTTTTAAATAATGAACTTGTAGTTGAGAGTAAGGGAAGTAATCAGGGATTATTGGATGCAGTATTAGACTTGGCTATTACAAATGATGATGAATACTATGTTGCATTTGATTATGTGGTTGATAATCAGGATGTTCGTAACAAGTATCGTATGTTGAAATCAATAACAGGTAAGTCGGAAGGGAAAATTGTAATTCTGGATATGATTTGTTTTGAATACCTGGTTCTTGCATTTGACAAGCTGGTAGAATGGACAGGCACAGGAAAGACAGATAAAATTAAAATTCGTGAAGAAGTTTTGGCAGCAGCTGAGAATCACAGAATCGATTTATCAAAGATTGATGATGAAAAAACATTACAGTACATAGCAGGTTTTAAGAGATATTCGACAGAACGAGTGATGAAGTCATTGGTAGGTGAATTTACGCAAAATGAGAAGTGGTCTGTTAAAGGGGCTCTTATGGGTGAATGCTGGTATAAAGATTGTTGTATGTCAGAGCATACGGATAGTCTTAGGTGTGGCCAGCCAGAGGTTAAAGGTGGAGATGAAAAGATGATAATGCTGATACAGTCGGAAAAGGTGCAAGATGTGATTGGTAAATTGATACATTAGAGTAGTATTACAGAATGTATTAGATGGACTCGTATTAAATCTGTTACCATTTGGACTGATCATGGGAACCTGGCAGCTTTTAAAGAAAAAGGTATCACCAATCGTGGTTGTATTGCTTCTGATGACCAATGGAATCAATGGGAATACTATATTTAGAAATTCCAACTATTACCATACTATATCTTGTATGATAACGGTTGGAATTTTGTTATTTGCGCCAAATTTCCAACCATTAGTATATACGGGATGATTAGAATCATGTATAAAGAAATAAAGCGGAGAATCCAAAAGCACATCAGACGGAGGTGAAGAAAGAGTATATGAGAAAATGGATGACATGGATGATAACATGGATACTTTTTGCAGCAGTATTAAGTGCCTGTGGAAAAGAGGCAGATGACAAGAAATTAATTCCGAAGCCAGAAAAGAAGCAGGAAACAGATGCGGAAACGGAAACCAAAACGGAAGCGAATGCAGAGGCGGAGGCAGAAACAACAGCAGAAACGGAGGTAGAAACAACAGCGGACGTATCCCAGGATGAGAATTGGGATGATTTTTGTGGAGACTGGACACTTGTTGGTTTTGAGTATAGCGATTCTGTAGACGATATAGAACCATCGATCGATAATCCATACTATGATGCAGAGAATGAGTGGATAGTTTCCGACATCCTTATATACGACGAAGAAAACACTCTGTATGCGGATTACAGCCGCATTGGATACGAAAACGAATCGATTAATGGAATGGCTCTCGTAAAACAGGATCCTACTTCGGATGGCCAGCCTGTCGCACGGTTAAAAAATCGGCGTGATGGAACAGAGACGGTACGAACACTGACCCTGATTGGAGAAAACGAACTTCGCTATTGTGAACAGGAGTCATGGCGGGAAACGGGACTGGAGCATGTAATGATCTGTACCTATCTGCGGAAAGACTCAAAGGAAATGGAGCAGAAAAAAGAATATCAGTATGTGGATGAGGTAACGGTATCTACCGTGCAGGAGCTGGTGGAGGCGATTCAGAGCCGGACGAAGATTATTTTGAAGGAAGGAACCTATAATTTCAGCGAACTTGACTGTGACAGCATAAAAAATCCTAATATTGACTGGATAAAGGACTATGAGGGACTGACAGAATATACGGTGCGAAATGTGCGGAATCTATGTCTCGAAGCAGAGGAAGGTGCCAGAGTAGAAATCAGTACAGAAAATTCCTATGCGAGAGCGTTAGGATTTGAAGAATGTCAGGAGATTACCCTTCGCGGACTGATCTGCGGTCATGAAGTGGAGCCCGGATATTGTACCGGAAGTGTACTTTACCTTAACCAATGCAGCCATATCGCAATTGATAACTGTGACTTATACGGAAGTGGAACCTACGGAATAGAAGCTTATAATATCTTTGGTTTAACGATAGAGGATACCGAGATTTATGAGTGTACCTATGGCCTTGTGTGGCTTTCAGCAGTAGAAGTGGCAACATTTACGAATTGCAGTTTTATGACTAGCGAACAGTACAGCATGTTTTCCTTCATAGGCTGTTATAGTATCACTCTGGATGATTGCAAGATCATAGGAAATGAAACAAAGACAGAATATAGTCCATTCATCACCTGTCAGGACTCTCTTTCCGTCAACTTTGAGAATTGCCAGTTCAGAGGAAATGACTATCAGGTCTTTCTGGAGGAGGGAAATAACCCGCCGACCAATACTATCGTATTTACCGACTGTACGGTAGAGGATGGAAAGCAGGATCTGGATTATCCGGAGGGAATTACACAAGTATCATATCGTTAAAGCTCCGGGGGAACGAAAGAGGGAAGGAGGGCAGTTTCTTATGAAAAATCTGAAAAAACTGACGATTCTTCATTCTAATGATATGCATGGAGATTTTCTGGCAGAGCAGATCGATGAAAAACTGGTGGGAGGAGTCTCATTCCTTTCCGGTTATGTCAATATGGTCCGGAAGCAGGAAAAAAATGTGCTCTATGCGATTGCGGGAGATATGTTTCGTGGTTCGGTCATTGATTCGGAATATAAGGGGGTATCAACGATCGGCATTATGAATCTGTTGGGCCCCGATGTGGCAACGATCGGCAATCACGAAGTAGACTATGGTTTGTCGCACCTTTTGTTTTTGGAGAAATGTGCAAATTTCCCAATTATCAATGCAAACTTTCATATCCGGGCCAATCGCAGGCGCCTGTTCCAGCCTTTCTACATTGCAGAGATGGATGGCATGAAGATTCTTTTCATAGGAATTATCACGGAAGATGTTCTGGCACAGACTAAGGCAGATGAACTGATCGGTTCCTTTGTGGACATTGGAGAGGCTGCCCAGGAAGTGGGAAATATCTGCAATGCCTATAATGCGATTGATATTGATTTTACCGTACTTCTGACGCATATCGGCTTTGAAGAGGATAAAAAACTGGCGGCTTTACTGGATCCTGCCTGGGGTGTGGATGTGATCATTGGCGGCCACTCTCATTCATTTGTGACAGAGCCGGCTCTGGTAAACGGAATCTATATTGTGCAGGCCGGAACGGGCACGGACCAGATCGGACGATTTGATATTATGGTGGATACAGACCTGAATGCAATTGATACTTTCACCTGGCAGCTCATCCCGATCAATAATGAGACCTGTCAAAAAGACGAGGAAATGGAGCAATTTATTAATCATTACAGAAAAGAAACGGACAAAAAATATGACCGTATCGTAACACGGTTTACGAATTGCCTGACCCATCCTGTCAGAAATCAGGAGACTGCACTGGGAAATCTGATGGCAGATATCCTGTGTGACAGCCTGGGAATTGACCTGATGCTGATGGGTTCAGGAGCAATCCGGAGCTATGAACTGGGACCGGTGGTCCATTATCAGGATCTTGTGGAATGCCTGCCCTATGATGAAGCCGTGTATATGCTTCAGGTGAATGGGACACAGCTGGAACGAATGCTGCGGCGCATCCTGCGGGAAGAAGCATTTGAGGGGGAACATACAGAATTTTATCAGTTTTCCCATGGAATGCAGATCATCTGGTCCCGCGGGCAGCAGGAGTTTGAAACTCTGACCCTGAATGGGAAAGCACTGGATCAACAGAAGCTTTATACCATTGCGTTATCCAAATTCCATTATATGAATATACAGAATTTCCTGAACATTTCGCTGGAGGAGATAAAGATCAATGCACCGCCCCGGGTATTGGCAACCTCTTATCGGGATATTGTTGAGGAATATATGATGATGAACCCCCACCTTTCCAGTGAGGTGGAAGGAAGACTGATTGTGAAGACATGAGAAGGCAACATTTCCCTCGCAGCTGATCCATTTGGGGATATAGAATGTTTGTGCCTCTCCAGGCTGACTACCAGCTGCTATTTTCTATCCAACTATTCGAATACTATATTTAGAAATTCCAATCATTGTTATACTATATATTGTATACCAATGATTGGAATTTTGTTTTTTTGGCAAAATTTCCAACCATTAGCATATACAGGACGATGAAAATTATGTATAAAGAAATTAACAAAGTTCTGAAGCAGTTGTGCGTTCAGGAAAGCAGAAAAAATAGAAATGGAGGAAAGAAGATGAGCAGAAAAAGGAAAAAATGGTTAAGCCGCATGCTTGCACTTTGTCTGATATTGGCGTTATTGCCGATCAATACAGCATATGCAGATGAAGTCGACACTCAAGATGCTGTGTATCAGACCGAAGACATTCAGCCGGTAGAAGCAGAAGCGCAGCCGGAAGCACAGCCGGAAGCACAGTCGGTAGAAGTGAAGCCGGAAGTACAACCGGAAGAAGCACAGCCGGAAGTACAGTCGGAAGAAACACAGCCGGAAGCACAGCCAGAAGAAACACAGCCGGAAGTGAAGCCGGAAGAGCAGCCAGAAGAAGTGAAGCCGGAAGCGCAGCCGGAAGAAGCACAGCCGGAAGAAGTGAAGCCGGAAGAAGCACAGCCGGAAGAGGTGAAGCCGGAAGCACAGCCGGAAGAGCAGCCGGAAGAAACACAGCCGGAAGCGCCTGTTGAACCGGATCAAGGTGCTGCAGTGGAGGAAGCGGTAGAACCTGCAGAGATCATGTTAGCTCCAGCGGCAGTCTCTCCAGCGGCTTCGCCTGAAAAAGTTAAAGAGATAGAGCTGAATTTGAAGCCAGTAACTGAAATTGAAAATATTGACGATTTTAAATCAATTACTTATTCTCCATCAGATAAAATAACTTTGCAAAATGTTACGGTATATAACGGGTACGATAAAACGGGAGGTTCAATTGCTGGCGTATATTATTCTGATAAGGCCTATACAGTTATGTATGACTTTGGGTACGATAAGAACGCGTATAGCCTTGACTCTTCTTATAGTAAAGTAAAAATAAATTCCAAGTATATACAGGACTGGAATTGCAAGTTCCGTTGGGGGTGCGCTCTACAGGTTTATGTGTCTTATCCAAGTCTGAAAAAGCAAGTTGGAGTAACCTTTAACCCAAGAGATCAATGGAGTGGTAAAATTTCCAGTATGTATGTTGGTCATGATCTGGGTGCTGCCTATGATGTTTGGCTTAATTATTACAATGGGTTAAATCAAATTGATAAAAGCATTGGTAGTGATGCAGCATATGATCCAACGAAAGATTATAGTGTATGTATTACCATTGCTGGGAAAAGTCATGCTGCTATCATTTCACCTGATTTGACAAAGGATGATGTCAAAATTAATCAGGGCACTATCTGGAAAGTTGCCTGGGATGATGATAATAGTTATACAAAAATCTATGTGAACTTCCCAAGGGAAGAAGACAGCGAATATACCGTCAAAGCCAAAAATGCTGAAATAACGAATGAAGCAGGGGAACCTGTTTCTAAAGCAAAAGCAGGGACTGTCCTTACCGTGAAGCTCAAGGATCTTGAGAAAGGATACGCTTTTGAGAAATGGGCAGTTGATGATAATAGTACAGATGTGGAGTTTCAGAATGTGAAGAGTACGACAACAACATTTGTTATGCCAAAAGGAGAAGTTTACATTTCTCCAGCTACTCTTCTGATAGCTAAGGTGTATTCTAAAAAGTTGACTTATAACGGAGAAGAACAAACTGGGGTATATTTAAATGATAAGTATGGCGGCGGTTCATCTATCGGCACACTTACCGGACATAAAGCGACAGAAGCAGGTACCTATACTGCCAGGGCTAGTTTAAATAAAGGCTATATTTGGTCTGATGGCACTACAGAAGACAAGGAGATTGTATGGACGATCGCTAAAGCGGACCGGGATGGTCCAAGAAAATTAGCTGGTATTATGCCAACAACAGAAGGAGCCAATGATGGCCGTATAGTAAAGACAACAACAGAAATGGAATACCGAAAAGTCGGCACAACAACATGGAAAGAGTGCCCAGATGAAGAGGTTACGGGATTGGCCCCAGGAGACTATGAAGTAAGATATAAAGACACCACATCTTATAATAAAAGTATAGCTCTAATCTACACCGTTCCCATATGGGGACCAGAGAAACGGATAGTATACATAGAAAATGGAACACCAGGATCTATAAATTTACCAAAAAATGCAACGATTACCATTACTGCAAATCCTCCTGAAGAAGGCAAAGAATTTGACAAGTGGGTTCCCAGTGCAATAAGTCATGTAAAAATCGAGGATGAAAAGAGCGAAGTTACAAAATTGACGGCATTAGGAGGAAACGCAACTGTTACAGCTACCTACAAAGAGAAAGAAATACCAGGCGCTCCGAAATACGATTTACACGTAATGAACGGTCAGGGTAGTGGACAATATGCATATAATAGAAAGGTAGATATCACAGCGGACCCCGCCCCAGCAGGCAAAACCTTTGATAAGTGGGTAGTAGTAGATGAGACGGTAACGGTATCAGACATAACCAAAGCCAAAACTACCCTTAGAACAAAAGGGGTTGAAGGGTGGGTGGTAGCCACATATAAAGATATTGGATCCGTTGATGCAGAGCATACACTAACAGTCGTAAACGGAGGCATCCAGGGCAGCTCTAATCCAGGAAAATTCAAGCGAAATGAAGAAGTAACACTCTATGCTAAAATAACCAAAAATTTTGATAAATGGGTGGTGACATCAGGATCAGTTGAGGCGATACTTCCAAACGAAAATGCGATTAATGTAACGATCATAACATCCGATAAAGATACGACAATTGAAGCTACCTATAAGCCCCACTCCCATACTTACGGAGGATGGTCAAAAAATTCTGCAAACCACTGGCATGAATGTACAGACCCTGCTTCCTGTACAGATAGGGCGGGCAGCGTAAAAGACAAAGCAAGTCACGTATATAGTGATGCGGCAGACACAACCTGTAACGTATGCGGTTATGTTCGCACAGTGGCACCGACGACCCCGTCCACACCAGGGTCACCGTCCACCCCGTCGACACCGTCCGCCCCATCAGCACCGGCTGCACCGGTGGAACCGGATACTCTGAATGTAACCGTTTCCAACATCAAGGTCCAGAACTATAAGGGAACGGGAATCACTCCGAAGATTATGGTAAAAGATCCTGCGACAAGGAAGAAGCTGAAACAGGGCAAGCATTATACCGTATCCTACGAAAATAATGTAAATGTGGGAACAGCAGCGATTGTAATCCGCGGTATTGAAGCCAACGGTTACAGTGGTGTAAAGCATGTATATTTCACAATTCAGCCCCAGTCAGTTGCGAAGAAGGTCAGAGCAAAGGTGAACGGGAAGAAATTCCTGTATACGGGAAGCGAACTGACACCTGGCGTCAATCTTACTTATAATAAGAGGAAGCTGACAGAAGGGGTAGATTATGTGCTAAGCTACAGCAATAATGTAGGAAAGGGTTCCGCGAAGATTACGATTACCGGAATTGGCAATTACACCGGAAGCAAAACGGTGAAATTTAAGATTACCGGACCGAAACTGAAGGATGCAAAGGTTTCTCTTGTACAGAATGGGACACCGTATCCGGACATTACGGTGACCTATGCAGGGAAAACCCGTACAATGGGCCAGGACTACACCATAAAATATCCTAAGATTGTGAAACCTGGTAAGAACCGGATCATCGTCAAAGGAAGAGGAAATTTCTCAGGAAGTGTAAAACTGACCTATTACCAGGAGGGATTGTAAAGCAAAGAGCGTGACATGAGGAAGGCAGGCAATTTCGATTGCCTGCCTTTCTACATGAAATTTCAGTAAAATCCCCTTATTGGGTATACGAATTATGAAAAAAAAGGTATAATAAAGATAATTATAGATTTTTGGGAGGAGAAAAATATCGAATATGGGGGAGTATGTGAAAAATAAGAAGAAAATCCATGGTCTGCTAAGATATGGCCTTCTGGGATTTTTTGTTGTTATGGGAATAACCGGATGCGGCAGGGGGACGATGAAAGAGCCTGTCACCGTTACCATCTGGCATGTATATGGAGGGCAGGCAGAATCACCGCTGAATGATATGATTGCTCAGTTCAATGAGACCGTGGGAAAGGAAGAGAATATTCAGGTACAGGTAGGCAGTGTCACTAATACCAACACGATTCATGAGAGTGTGCTTTCCTCTGCCTTCGATGATCCGGGAGCGGAGGAGCTGCCGGATATGTTCGTCTCTTATCCCAAGACGGTGCTGGCCATGCCGGATGATTCGGTGCTGGTTGATTACCGGGATTATTTTTCAGAGGAAGAATTAGATCGTTTTATTCCGGCGTTTCTTACAGAAGGACAGATCAATGATCGACAGCTTATCCTTCCGGTTGCAAAATCCACCGAGGTCATGTTTGTGAATAAAACGGCATTTGACCGCTATGCCAAAGACAGCGGCGCTTCTCTTTCCGACCTGGAAACCTGGGAAGGTGTGTTTCGTCTGGCAGAAGATTATACAAAATGGACAGATGAGCAGACGCCGGATATAGAGGGAGATGGGAAGCCATTTTTCGTCCACGATTATCACTTTAACTATTTTCAGGTAGGGGTGGAGTCCTTAGGAGAATCTTTCTTTACGAAGGATGGAACAGGACTTGCCTTTGGTCCGGCCTTTGAACGGGTATGGGAACCTTATGCGGATGCGGCTCTGCAGGGAGGAGTCTGGCTGCAGGGAGGATACGCTACAGAACCACTGCGCACCGGGGATGCGATTGTGTCAGTGGCTTCGTCTGCCAGCGTTCTGTATTATTCCGACACGGTCACGTATGCGGATAATACGACAGAGAAAGTGGACATTATCTCTATGCCATGTCCGGTTTTCGAAGACGGAGAAAAACTGGTGATGCAGCGGGGGGCTGGAATCTGTACCGTAAAGTCCACTCCGGAGAGGGAGAAGGCCTGCATGACATTTTTGAAATGGCTGACAGATGCCCAGCGGAACGTGGAATTTGTGACGCAGCTTGGCTATATGCCGGTGACGCAGGAATCCTTTGAAACCTATCTTCCGGATGCCGTGGCCAGGCTGCAGGATCCCATGTATCAGTCATTGTATCAGGCGTTCCAGCAGACCCAGGAGCAATATACATTCTACACGGCACCACAGTATGATGCTTATCTGGATCTGGAAACGAGATTTGAAGAGCAGGTTCGCCAGAAGCTTCAAATTGCGCGGCGTTCCTTCCTGAAATCTCCGGAGCAGTCAACGGAGGAACTTATACGGGCAACACTGGAAAGCTTTAAGCGGGATTATCAGCCATAAGAACAGGAAAGGCGGTGACGTAATGAGTCACTTGTTTCATAAGATCAACTATTTACTGCGTCACTGGAATGAAGTCGGAGTATCCATGCAGCGTAAGCTGACGATCTATTTTGCCTGTACGGTTCTGGTGGTATATGCAGCCGCAGTGATCCTGATCCAGACGGCAGGTATTATGCCGGGATCGGAGCGGAATCTGGGCGAAACGCTGACAGTACAGCATCAGAATACAGTCTCTGCCATGACAAAGCAGATGGATCTCCTGACGGCAAGAAGCATCAGACTTTCGGAAGAAATCACGTGGACAATGGAGCAGCGTCTGATCGAACAGGGAAAGACATTTGCGGATATCAATAACAATCCCCAGCTGATTCTGGATCTTGAGGATTCCCTCTATGGAGCATTGGAAACCGTCTTACGTTCCAATGCATGCAGCGGAGCATTTTTTATCCTGGACGCTACGGTAAATACAGAGGCAGAGTCGGCAGATACGTCACGAATGGGAGTCTATCTGCGGTTTTCCGATCTGAAAGCCGTCGGAACAGCCAACCAGCATATGGTATATTTCCGGGGAGCGGCAGATATCGCCAGAAAAAGACAGATTCAGATGCATAATCGCTGGAATCTGGAGTTTGATACATCATTGATTCCGTGTTATGAAACACTTTTAGAGTTCCATCAGAGCCGTCTGGCAGAAGGAGCCATGTGGACGGAACGGATCCAGCTGAGCAATACGTGGGAAGATGTGATTCTGCTGTGCGTACCGATTCTGGATCAGAACGGAGTTCCCTGCGGTATCTGTGGAGTGGAACTCAGTCAGCTCTATTTTGTCCTTTCTTATCCGGCTGCGGAAAGCCGGTTTGGAAATATGGTTACACTCCTTGCTCCGGCAGAGGGCAGAAAATACGACTTGTCGAAATCCATGATCGGCAATGCCTCAGGAACCTACCTGAAACCGGATGGCCTTCTGAAGGTCAGAAAGGGGAAATACTATCAGACAGCTACCACCGAAACGGATCGTTATTTTGGCTTTTCCAGTCCGTTGGATGTACGATTATGCAGCGATCGGCAGCCTATGATTTTAACACTGCTGCCGGAGGAAAGTTATCATCAGGCATCTCTTCGGAGCCGCCTGATCTGGTATGCAGGAACCTTCGTATTTCTGATTCTGATCCTTCTCATGGCGGGAGGTGCATCGGGACATTTTTCAGCTCCGATTGTGCGAAGCCTGAAGGCTGTGCAGCAGACAAAGACGGGAGAAGATGGTCAGAATGCCAGAATCCATTCCGGCATCTCAGAGATTGATGCACTGGTATCTTTTCTGCAGACCAGAAGTCAGGAACTAAAGACCAGTGAGCTGCCGCCGGAGATTGATGCCATGCTCCAGGAATTCAAAGTCCGGGTCGGAAGGCTGACACCTGCGGAATTATTGATTTTTCAGTTATTTATTGACGGATGTGATGTACAGACAGCTGCGGAGCGGAGCTTTGTCAGCGCGGCAACCGTGCGTAAGCATAACACCAGTATCAACCGAAAACTGGAAGTATCCAACCGGGAAGAGCTGATGGTGTATGTGGACCTTTTCCGGCGGTGCGGCCGTCTGGATGAACTAAAAAGCAGATAAAAAAGGGAATCCTGCGAGCAGGATTCCCTTTTACTATATATGGTATATAAGAATAAATGGCATCAATATATTGTATGCGAATCATTGGAATATTGTGAAAAACGTCAGATATTCCAATGATTCGCATATATTTTTTCTGTAAAAAATGCTATGCTGACATCAGATCAAATCAAAAGGGAAAACAAAGAAAGGAGATCTGTTTATGGGATTGATTAAAGCTGGTATGGGAGCATTAGGCGGCACACTTGCGGATCAATGGAAAGAGTTTTTCTATTGTGAGTCACTGGGCAAAGACGTATTGGTAACGAAGGGACAGAAACGTATCACAGGACGTTCATCCAATACGAAAGGAAATGACAACATTATTTCCAATGGAAGCGGTATCGCAGTTGCAGACGGACAGTGTATGCTGATCGTAGAGCAGGGCAGGGTCGTTGAGGTCTGTGCGGAGCCGGGAGAATTTACGTACGATACTTCTTCTGAACCAAGTATCTTTGCAGGAAACCTGGGCGAGAGCATTCGTGAGACCTTCAAGGTAGTCGGCAAACGTTTTACCTTTGGCGGAGATACTGGAAAGGATCAGCGAGTTTACTACATTAACACAAAGGAGATGGGAGAGATCCTCTATGGAACAGCGACCCCCATTCCCTTCCGCGTAGTGGTAAATGAAGAGCTGGGATATAAACTGTCCGTAGATCTTCGCTGCAACGGTAATTTTACATATCGGATCAGTGATCCGCTTCTGTTCTATACCAATGTCTGCGGAAATGTGGAAAGTGACTATGAAAGCACGGAGATCGCGCCTCGCTTAAAGGGAGAGCTGATGACGGCCCTGCAGCCGGCACTGGCAACTCTTTCTGCAAAGAAGATTCAGTACTATGAAATTCCGGCCCACACCCTGGAGCTTTCGGATGCGTTGAATGATGTCCTTTCAAAAACATGGAAGGAAAAACGTGGTATTGAGGTATTTTCTTTCAATATCAATTCCTTAAGCATTCCGGATGATCAGCGTCTGAAGCTGACCGAGTGGGAAGAAAATGCAATGACAACGAATCCGAATACAGCGGCAGCCCGCCTGGTAGGAGGACAGATCGATGCCATGAAAGCAGCGGCAAACAATTCTGCAGGAGCGATGACCGGATTCATGGGCATGGGTATGGCTATGAATGCAGGTGGAATGGGCGGCATGAATGCCCAGAACCTCTTTGCAATGGGTCAGCAGCAGAATCAGGCAGCAGCACCCCAGCCGGCACAGCCCCAGGCAGCAGCACCGAGTGCACCACAGCCGGCAGCCGAGGGATGGAAATGCCAGTGCGGCGCGACCGTTACCGGAAAGTTCTGTCCGGAGTGCGGAGCGAAGAAACCGGAACCGCAGCCGGCAGCAGGAAGCTGGACGTGTAAATGCGGAGCAACCGCCACCGGAAAATTCTGTCCGGAATGTGGCTCACCGAAGCCGGCAGACAGTGACGGATGGACCTGTTCCTGTGGAGCGGTGAATAAAGGAAAGTTCTGTCAGAACTGTGGCGCAAAGAAACCGGCGGGAGCACCGTTATACCGTTGTGATAAGTGTGGCTGGGAACCGGAAGATCCGGCACATCCGCCGAAATTCTGTCCGGAGTGCGGCGACCCGTTTGATGATGGAGATATTACAAACTAAAAATGGACTGACAAAGAGGAAGGGAGGATTATAGATGGGATTTTTTGATAAAAAGTATTGTGATGTGTGTGGAGAAAAGATCGGTCTTCTTGGCAACCGGAAATTAGAGGATGGAAACCTCTGTAAAGATTGTGCGGCAAAGCTTTCCCCATTTTTCTCTGAGAGAAAATCGTCTACGGTGGAGGAGATCAAACAGCAGCTGGCTTATCGTGAAGAAAACCAGCGCCAGATCGCAAGTTTCCGGGCAACCCGTATTATCGGTGATCGGATGAAGGTAATGGTTGATGAGCTGGGAAAACGTTTTGTTGTCACTTCCTCCAGTGATATTTTAAGGGCGAATCCGGATATCATTCCTCTTTCCGATGTAATTTCCTGCAATCTGGATCTGCAGGTGGATGACACGGAACTGAAGAAGGAGGATGCCCAGGGGAAGGAAGTCAGTTATAATCCGCCGAGATACTGCTATTCCTATAACTTCTATATTGAGATTTCCGTCAAACATCCGTGGTTCAGCCAAATTCGTTTCCGACTGAACTCGAGTGATATTGAGATTGTGGATGAGGCTGTCGGTATGGGTGCCGGCATGGGAAGAATGATGGGCAGCCGCCGTCAGAGCATGGTACATCCGGAGTACAATATGGATTACCGTAAGTACCAGCAGATGGCAGATGAAATCGTAGCTGTTCTGACCGGTCAGCCGACAGCAAGAGGTGTGGCAGCGAATGTGATCAACAATATGGCTGATGGTCAGGGATTCGTCAACTCCGTTGTAAACGGAATAGGTGCTGGTGCTGGCATGGCTGGTGCCGGAATGATGCAGAATCCGAACATGATGCAGGGTCAGGCAGGGATGCAGAATCCGAACATGATGCAGGGCCAGGCAGGGATGCAGAATCCGAATATGATGCAGGGTCAGGCAGGGATGCAGAATCCGAACATGATGCAGGGTCAGGCAGGAATGCAGAATGGAAGCTGGGTCTGCTCCTGTGGTATGACAAATACCGGAAGGTTCTGTCAGAACTGTGGTTCTCCGCAGCCGGCAGCACGGCGTTTCCGCTGCAGTAACTGTGGCTGGGAGCCGACAGATCCGACACATCTGCCGAAATTCTGCCCGCAGTGCGGAAGTCCATTCTAGCAGAGACAACAGCAGCAAAAGGAGGTGCTGATTTATGAAGAACAGAAGAATTTTAACAGTTGTACTGGCAATGATTATGGCATTTGGCCTGGTTGCATGCGGCGGAGGTAATAAACCGGCAGAGACCGATGCTGCTGAGCCTGAGACGAAAGAGACAACAGAAGAAGAAACAAAAGTGGACGAAGCAAAAGAGGAAGAAGCGGAAGCGGAAGAGGCTGAGCCGGAAGAGCCCCAGTCCAGAATTCCGGAGAATGCCACAGAATTTCTGCTGACAAATCCGAAGATTCAGGCACAGGCAAGCTTCTATCTTCCAAAGTTTGATTCTGAATGGGAGGTTGAGCTTTTAAGTGGTACGGATCCGGTAAACGTAGAACAGAGATACCTGTATAAAGCAAAGATTTCGGATGAGATGTCAGCACACGTGGATGCACGCCTTACTGCTACAACAACGGAGAATCTTCCCGCAATCATGGAGAAGGGAGAGAAAGTGAAAGTGTCCGGTCATGATGCAGTGTATGAAGAGGATACTACTAGCTGGAAATACACCGTTGATATGGGACCTTATGCGGATGGAGTGGAAATGTATATGGATCTCAAATTCTATACCGGCAGTGAGGAGTTCAAGGATGTTAAAGAATTGGCAGAAACAAGAGATATGATGCTGGAAACTCTGTCTGCAACCACCGATTATGAGGGCAAGGAAGACAGAAGCGGCCGTCTCTATCAGGGCAGTGGCCTTTGTTCTCTTCCGATGACCTTTGACTATAACGGTCAGGAAGTTGAAGTGAAGCAGGAACTAAGAAGAGCAAGTGTTTATGCGCTGGCTGCAGAAATACAGGAAGATGGCGATATTCCGCTGTGTATCACTGCAGAAATCAACAATACTTGTAAGAATTCTTATATGGAAGTAACGGAAAGCGATGGCTATGTAGACTGCACGATTGCAGGCTATCCTGGCAAGTTAAAACAGGTGGAATATCCGGCTTATGTAGAGAATTATGTACGTCTGACGGTAAGTGATGTTAATTATGAGATGTATGCATCTACTGCTGTGGACACGGATAAAATTACAGATGCAATCGCTTTGGCATCCGCAGCGAATGCTTTTAAGGAGGATAAGGCTTCCCAGTACCAGAAGAGCTTAGATTTCCTGGAAGCTATGGTATCCGCAGCTGAATTCAGAGATATTAGTGAGGACTGGCTTAAATAAGTAACGGCAGAGAGAAGGAAGGGAGGACAGAGTATGGGAAATATTCAGGAATATAAATGTCCATGCTGTGGCGGTGCCATTGTTTTTGACAGCGCCATTCAGAAGATGAAGTGCCCCTGTTGTGATACAGAATTTGAGATGGAGGCGCTACAGGGATATGATGATGCTTTAAAGCAGGAGCAGGGCGATGATATGACGTGGGATACTGCGGCGGGAAGCGAGTGGCAGGACGGAGAGGAAGCGGGACTGCGTACCTATCAGTGTAAATCCTGTGGCGGTGAGATCGTGGGAGATGAAAGTATGGCCGCGTCTTCCTGTCCATACTGTGGCAATCCGATTGTTTTGATGGGGCAGTTTTCGGGAGATCTCCGCCCGGATTATGTGATTCCGTTTAAGCTGGACAAAAAGGCAGCGAAGGCAGGCCTCATGAAGCATTTGAATGGAAAACGTCTGCTTCCGAAGATTTTCAAAGATCAGAATCATATTGATGAGATTAAAGGAATATATGTGCCCTTCTGGCTGTTTGACACCAATGTAGATGCCAATATCAGTTATCGGGCGACCAAGGTAAGAACCTGGAGTGACAGCAAGTATGATTACACGGAGACGCGGTTCTTCATGTTAAGCAGAGGCGGAACCATTGGATTTGAGCGGGTACCGGTAGATGGTTCCAGTAAGATGGAAGACGATCTGATGGAATCCATTGAACCCTTCGATTTTAGCGAGGCGGTTCCGTTCCAGACAGCCTATCTTGCCGGTTATATGGCTGACAAATATGATGTGTCTGCGGAAGAAAGCATTGAACGCGCCAATGTCCGCGTGAAGAAATCAACGGAAGACAATTTCCTATCCACGGTGAAAGGCTACAGCACCGTAACTGTGGAACAAAGCAGTGTACAGTTTCATGATGGAAGTGCGAAATATGCGCTGTATCCGGTATGGATTTTAAATACGACATGGAATGGAAAGCAGTACCGGTTTGCCATGAATGGGCAGAATGGAAAATTTGTCGGAGACCTTCCGGTGGATAAGAAGGCGGCAAACCGCTGGATGATTCTTTCAACAGCTGCCATTGCAGCGGCGGCTTATGGTATCAGCTGGCTGTTGTGGCTGGCACGTATTTTATAGAAAGGGGGTAAGACAGATGAAAAGGATGCTGAAACAACTTGCGTGTATGACAGCTGCCGTGCTTCTGGCTGTATCGTCTTTCCCGGCTGCGGCAATGGCTTCGGAAGGATTTACGGGAGAGTATGAACGGCTGATCGACATGGCAGATCTTCTGACCTATGAGGAAGAGTCTGAGTTGCTTGAAACTTTAAATGAGATCAGTGAACGGCAGAAAATGGATATTGTAGTGATCACGTCGGAAGACATGGATGGTTACACCGATATTCAGGAGTATGCGGACGATCTTTATGATTACTGTGACTACGGTTATGGAGCAAACAGGGATGGATTGCTGCTGCTTATCAGCATGGAAGAGCGTGACTGGTATATTTCCACCTGTGGTTATGGAATTACAGCCTTTACAGATGCGGGAATCAGTTATCTTGGCAGTGCAATGAAAGAAGACCTTTCTTCCGGAAATTATGCTTCTGCATTCGATACCTATGCGGCTGAGTGTGATCAGCTGATCACGCAGGCAAGAGAAGGCCATCCATTTTCAAAAAAGGATCTGCCCCATGCCCCGTTGTCACCGCTGGTACTTCCTATTTGCATTGTGATTGGTCTGGTCGGCGCCCTTCTTATCGTGGGAAGTATGAAGGCGCAGCTGAAAACGGTGCGTAAACAGACGGCGGCAGCGAATTATGTAAGAAAAGGAAGTATGCAGCTTGCGACCCAGCAGGATTTGTTCCTGTACAGTAAAGTGGATCGGGTAAAGAAGCCGGAAAAGGACAGCTCCGAAAGCAGCACCCACACTTCTTCGTCAGGAACGACCCATGGTGGAGGCGGTGGAAGCTTCTAAGGAACTCCGGAAAGCCAGTGGAAAAGGAGGTGGTATGTACATGAAAGTCCTGGCAAGTGCTGTGACAGTTGTACTCATGTTAGCAGTGGCAGGCTGTGGTAAGAAAGCGGAAGTGGCGGCTGTGGATCCGGTAGAACCTGTCCGTGAGGAAAGGGAAGAACCGGAAGAATCCGCCGATGCAGATGTTGAGGAACCGGAAGAATCCGATGATGCAGATATGGCAGATATGGAAGAGCCGGAAGAACCCGCCGGTGCAGATATGGAAGAACCGGAAGAAGCTGCCGGACAGGGATTTGAACGAGTGGAAAACCAGTCTGCCTGGAATGGTACATATTACCGCGAAGACGGAGAATATATCACGGTGTATGACACGGATGAGGATTATCTGTTTCTTTCTTACCCGGAGAGCAACTACGAGCATATGGTAGATATTCTCCAGTTTACAGATGCCGGAAAAACCCAGGCAGTCTCCGCGACACAGGATATAACGGCGGTTTATACCTTGTCGGGGGATGTCCTTTCGGTAGATTTTGGCACAGGATATATTCCATTTATGCAGGGAGAGTATTACAGAAAAAAAGATGCCTCCTGCTGGATGACAGAGATAGATGGAACCGACAGGTATCTGGATGAAACAGGTAATATTCTGCGTAACCATATGACTCCGGATGGCTGGTATACGGATGAAAATGGCAGAAAAATGTGGCAGATAGGGATGCCGCTGATGACACCGGGGCTTTATGAATCTATGCCGGCATATTCGGCAAGAGAAGGTTATGAGACATGGAGCTTCAGTATGTATAGTGGAGCAGGAGATTCCGGATTTTTCAATAGTCCGGATGACCGGCTTGAGGTCGGAACGGTAGATTATACCGTGTACGATCATGAGATGAATCCCTATTACACAAAGGAAGCAATGTATGTATATAATTCTCCCAGTGGTTATGTGATCGAGGATGTGGCAGGACAGGAATTTGCCTGGTTTTATCCTACGATTCACTGGAATGATCTGATGATCCAGATGTATGGGACAGAGACCTACCATACGGTGCGTCTGGTAGAGGATTACTCAGATTATGGGGGCTAATTTGACAGAGGTATCATTTTAAAATCCGGATGTTGAGGAGGGATGGCAGATGGGAAAAAGAGGAAACACTAGAAAGAAGAAAGGGATGCTTCTGGCAGTAGTCATGTTGCTCTGCGCATTTCTTACCGGCTGCGGCCTCCTCGATATCAGGGACGGCGGATTAGGCATGACCAATCCGGATTATAACCCGGATGATATAGAACCGGAAGAAGCTCAGCCGGAAGAATCCCAGCCGGAAGAAGAAGCAACCACGAGTGACCATGCGGAATTTCCGGATCTGGGAGAGCCCCAAAAAGAAGGTACGGCTTCCTGGCTTACGGAGGCGGGGAAAGCGGCATTGGTGAAAGAACAGGAATGGCTGAGAGATCAGGGGGCAGTATTTGGTGCTTCATTTCTGGGTTATACGCCAGATTACAGCTTCCCGGGAAAAGAATATCAAAGAGCTGAGACCTATCCGTATTTGGAAGGAATCCCGGAAGACCATATCATAGAATATACAGGGGATGAGTGGTATGTGATCGTCCCGGCGGAAGATGGGTGGAAGATGTCCATAGAGTCCTGCAGCTGGAATGATGACTTTACGGAGACCAGCACAGAGGAACTGCTATGGGAAAGTGATGATGGCCTTCCTCTGATCTTACAGTGTAATCTCAGTGATCTTTATCCCAATGTACAGGTCACGGCCAGAAAAGGAAGCAGGGAGGTTTCCTGGAAACCTTATTATCTTACCTATGCCGGAGAGATCGAACCGGCAGACGGAGTGAAGCAGCTTTTATCAGGTTCCTACATGCCGGAGGAGGGATATCTCTACGGAATGGAAGGAAGCTGGTATTGCGATTCTGCGAAAACAGATGCGGGTGAACCTTATTTTTACAGTGTTACTTTCCTGACGGGCGAGAGTGGATATCCTTCGGATATGTGGTATTATGGGGGTCTTTTGGATGGAGAGATGGAGGATATCCGTTTTTTCTGGGATGGCTATTATGCTTATGGGGATCCTCAGGGGGAGTCACTGGAATTCTGGCTGAACACGCCGGACGGAACCCGAAGCGGTACGATCTGGCTGGAGCTGGAAGGAGACTGCCTGACCATTCATGAAATGGAAGGAGAAGCCTTTTTCCCATTTACGAGCGGGTCAGAGGAAAAGTTCTATTTGCATCCCGTAGCAGCGGCCGGGGAAAACTATGATTATTCCGGCAATGAAATTGATGTGCTGCTGGCACAATCTGAAGTACAGGAGAGACTGGAACTGGGTATGGCAATCCGGGATGTGGACGGTATGGAGACGATCCAGGGGGAAGCCTGTGTGCTCTTTGCCCTTGGAACAGAGCATCCGGACCAGTTTGTAGCAGAATATTATTATGCGGTGTCCTCATCCGGACTCGTTTATCGAATGGATGATCTGACCGGAGAATGGGAACCGATTTAAAGGAGGGATATGATGAGCGAGATAACATTGAACAGACTTCCAAAAACATTACAGGAATTACAGGCAATGCCCCAGGCAGGATTGACAAACCCGGAGGAAGTGGCTGCTTTGACGGTGGCGGCCCTTGCTCTTTATCCTGAGAATCCATCTGAAACGGAAAAAATGCTGGATTTTCTGCGGGGCCCCAGACCGTTAAATGGAATCGACAAACAGTTTATAAGAGACAGATTCCGTGGAAAAGAGTATCTGATGCGTTCCTATTTTTCCGGCTCTTCTCCGGAGAATAATTATACTCCGGGACAGCCCTACCGGGTTGCGGTATCAGAAAACGCCTACAGCAGAACCCAGATAGGGGAAGGATACCTGACCTTATATGTGGCATGCAGCGGCGCAGACAGTCCGAGACCGTTAAAGCTCCGGAAGAAGCCATCCACGGGACAGTGGTTCTTGTGGGAACAGCAGCTCTTAACCGGAATCCGGATACCAAAAGAAGCAGATCCCTGGGCATAAGAACAGGGTCAGGGGAGGATAGGGTATGAATCAGGGAAAGATTATGACCATTCACTGTGCCACCTGTGGCGCACCTGCCCAGTTTGATGTTGTGACACAGAATTACCATTGTCCGAACTGTGGAGGAAATACAGGAACAGAGATTCCCTTAAAAAAGCTTCGGGAATTTCGAAGTCTTACAAAAACGTTGTTAGAGCAGGAGCTTCCGGACAGTCAGACGATTGCCTGTGAGTGCCCGAATTGCGGAGCACGGGTGATTGTGAAAGAACATGAAGTGGCAGAGACCTGTATTTTCTGCCAGTCCAAGGTTCTGCGCTCAGATGTCCAGATGGGAGAAGGTTTCCCGGAGATGCTGATTCCTTTTAAACTGAATCGGAAACAGGCAGAAAAACGACTGGATGAATGGATTGAGCAGCATCATGATAAAAACGAAGCTCAGATTTTAAAGGAAAACAAGAAAAAATTAAAAGGAATTTATCTGCCATATGAACTGATCCGCGGGCCTATCCGGTTTGTTGTGACCAGAGACAATTCCAACAGACATTATGAATGCGGAGGATTTCTGGAGCATGTGGCAGTCAATGTGACGGATCGCTGCAACAACCTGTTATTAAATGGAATGGAACCATTTTTGTGGGATGAACTGGAGCCATTTCAATTTGGATATATTGCAGGCCATGCAGCAGAGGTTCCGACTGCCGATGGTACGGAGTTAAGACGCCGTGTGTTTGAAGAGGTGGCGGAGGAATATCGTCCGACGGTGGAGCGTACAATGCAGACAACCGGACTATCACTGTATCCGGAGTCAGAGGCATTGCTTCGTCTGCCGGCATTTCTTCCGGTCTATTTTATGGATTGCGGAGAGGTGCAGGCGGCAGTGAACGGGCAGACCGGCAAGGTGTCTGTACTGGCGGAAAAGGAAACCAGGACCTATCCCTGGGTGATCGAGCCACTTCTTGGAACGCTGGCGGTGATGATATTTTTCTTCTTTGTATTCCGGAATTATGGCGGAGTGCCGATGGATCCGAAGGAACTGTTTGAACTGGTTGGCATGGCCGGACTGGTAGCGGCAATGATTCTCTTTACGGTGTTCAGTAAGGGAAGAGAGGCCAGAGTTCGAAGAAAGATTTTTAAGAGTATCAGTGAGGAAGATAAGAAGAAACCGGAAGATACCATAAAACCGGTGTTCTTTGAAAGGATTGGCGGACAGGAACTTCCGGTACAGCTGGGATTCTACTCACCGGGACGTATCGTGAAGATTGCGATGATCCTCCTTATGGTGAATGCTTCCACTTGCATCCTGGCATGGATCCTCACTGCCTTAAAGTGTATTGGCTCCGGTGACTGGACTCTGTTTCGGCAGCTGGATTACAGTTACAATATTATCTGGCTGTGTCTGGCACTTCCGATTTCTATGGCAGGATTTGCAGCATTTGGGCGAATAGAGGTCTATGATTCGCCGGTGATCTTTCAGCTTCTGGAAAATGGAAAACGAAAACGCATTCGCCAGAAGGGAGAGAACAGGAAAACCCTACTTATGCGTTGGAAGAATGTCAGGGAGACGATGGGAAACTGGGCGTTTCCGTTACTCATTGTATTACCATTATATGCCATGACTGTTTATATGATCATGAATCCCTGGCCATAGAGCGCCCGAAAAGAGCAGTGACGCATGATCTGGAAAGAGAGGGGTGGGAAGATGAAGAAAACCCAGGAACCAAGAAAAAATAAAAAAACAGGTGCGGTTATCGTGATACTGCTCGGCTTACTTTGTGCTGTCTCTACCGTGAAATCGTGTGGTACAAAGCGTGCTGCGAAACAGGAAAAAATAGATGATATCGTATATGTAGGACAGGGCAGCTATGATCCGGCAAATGATGGAAAGATTGTGATTGTCTGCGGAGAACTGAAGGTTCTGGAACCGGCTTATGATGACGAACTGGGACTCACGATCCAGGCCCCGCGTGCCATGCGAAGAGCAAAAAAACTGAAGCTGAAAGAATGGAATGGTTCGATGACAGAGTCGAATATGGAATGGAATTCCGATCTGGGCGTGGGCGGAATGGAATTCTTCCAGGGCGCAGCAGATGTGGGAGCTTATCATCTGTCCGAGGAATTTATTGAAGAGCTTATGCTGGGAAGACAATACGAATTTGATGAGGAGATGATATCGGAGGCAGGACTCGCGATTCTCACAGACCGGAAATACAGCGGTGAAAAATTTATCGGAACCCAGCGAATGGGCCGGGGCGTCTTCGAGGAAGGTGATCGGCGTTATTATTATTCCGTTCCTTTTCAGAGTGATGGGGATATGGTGACGGTAATCGGTATTCAGGAGCAGGATACCCTGACCTATGTAAAGGGGGCTACCCCCAATATGCTGAGCGGAGAACTGGATAAAAAAACTGCGCTCCAAAAAAGTGGCATGTCTTCCGGCGGAGTCAGCATTTTCAGAGTTGTGCTAACTATTTTACTGCTGTCGACGGGCATCCGGATGCTTTTGAAGAAGCGTGATCAAAAAGAAGACGGAAGTGGCTTATGAAAAAAGGAAAGAAAGGCTGGTTCTTGCTGATGGCATTTACTACGTGGGTGGCGTTGATCGCAGGCTGCGGAAAGTGGCCTGGAAATAAGCCGGATAAGGTTCCGGAAGTCACGACGGCAGGAAGTGACACAGAGAATACGGAAAATCCGGAAAATGGTCAGGTTACGCCGCTTCCGGATATTCAGGAGCTGACGTATTATGTGCATGGAACGATGATGGAGCCAATCTGGAGCGTAAGCCTGATCCGGCAGGGAGAGGAAGCGCTCGTGCGGATAGAGCCTTGGGATGGGGAAGAAGAGGAGTCTTTTGACTATCCGGTGACTGCAGAGACCCTTGAGAAAGCACGTAGGATTCTGGAGACCTATGATGTGGCATCCTGGGCAGGCTTCCGTGGAAGCGATCCCAATGTCTTAGACGGATCTTCCATGAGCTTTCAGGCGGAATTTGTGGATGGAAGCAGGATAGAAGCCTTCGGTGAGAACAAATTCCCCAAAAACTATCATGATGTTTTCTCGGAGCTGGATGACCTGACGGCTGATGCGGAGGACGCATTTTACAGGAAACAGGGCATGAAATAGAGAATAAATCACTCATTAAGTCTATTGACATAGTAGGAATATGGATATATGATGAAATACAAATAGAACGAAGGAGATGGACGGCATGAGTGATCTTTCAAGGGAAGAGGCATTTGCCTTACTAAAAAAATATAATCAGGATCCGTTTCATATTCAGCATGCCCTTACGGTAGAGGCAGTGATGAAATGGTATGCGAGAGAACTGGGATATGGTTCCGAGGAGGAACACTGGGGGCTCGTCGGTTTACTGCATGATATTGATTTTGAACTCTATCCGGAAGAACATTGCCTGAAAGCACCGGAGCTTTTAAGAGAGGGCGGTGTGTCAGAAGATATCATTCATGGCGTTGTTTCTCATGGATACGGAATTACCGTCGGATGTGGGGTAACGCTGGATGTGGAACCGGTACATGAGATGGAAAAGGTGCTGTTTGCTGCAGATGAACTTACGGGTCTGATCTGGGCGGCTGCACTTATGAGACCGTCTAAAAGTACCAAAGATATGGAACTGAAATCCCTGAAAAAGAAATATAAGAGCAAGGGATTTGCAGCAGGATGTTCCAGAGAGGTGATCGAGCGCGGCGCCGATCAGCTTGGCTGGCCCCTTGAAAAACTACTGACAATGACACTTCAGGCAATGGCTGACAGTGAAGATGAGATTAACCAGGAAATTCTTTAAAGCCTATCATGAGACAGTCGAAAAAATCGGCTGTCTTTTTTTGTGAATTTATGTGAGATCGAACAGAGTAATACTCCGTCTAATAGTTGTAAGGAAGGAGGAAAAAAGTAATGCAGAAAAAAGAACTGCTGCAGCTGATCCGAAAAGCGAAGGCGAAGGATCCGGATGCATTTTCCAGTCTGATCTATTTCTATATGAAGGATCTGTACCGGGTGGCGATCTCGATCTTGATGAATGACGAGGATGCTGCCGATGCGATCCAGGATACAATTCTTGGATGCTGGGAAAAGCTGTATACATTAAAAGAGGAGAAGTATTTTAAAACCTGGATTACCAGAATTCTGATCAACCGTTGTTATGATATACGCAAAAAACAGCAGCGGATAACCGCTATGGAGGACTTCGAGGAACCATCGGCAGAAGACCAATATAACGTGGAATTGAAAGAAGCTTTAGGACAATTGGATGAGAAATACCGGATTGTGTTGGTTCTTTATTACAGTGAAGGATATCAGACCGGCGAGATTGCAGAGCTTTTGGAGATTCCCAGAAGTACGGTTCAGACGAGGCTTCAGCGGGGACGGGAAAAACTGGAAGCTTATTATCGATGATGTGGAAAGGAGCAGGGACAATGAGAGAAGAAAGAAATGTTTTGAACAGTGATGTGGAAATCCCAGAAGTGGTTTTGAAAAAAACGGATGATGCGCTGGCACAGATCAGAGAAAGTACAAAACCGGTAAGAAAAGCAGAGAAAGAAAGTCGATTCCAGGGTGGCTTCCGCTATGCACAGGCGGCAGCCATTGCATGTGCAGTACTGGTTGGGGCGGGCGGAATTACTGTCACGGCAGCAGTCGTTCATCATCTGTGGAGTCGTGGCATGCAGGGAAATCTCCAGGCGACGGAAGAGCAGCAGAAAGACCTGGCAGAGCAGGGAATGGTGACAGAAGGTTCAGATTTATCGACCATGGAAGTGACTTCTGAGGGAATTACGGTAAAACCGACGGAACTGATTGCGGATGGACATTTTGTGCATGCAGCGTTTCAGGTGTCGGGATATGATCTGGCAGATGGGGAAGAACCTTGCTTTGAAAATGTAATGGTTTACACTGGTGAGGATCAAAATGCACAGGATGGATGGGTCAATATGAGCGGCAGTTTTTATGATGGAATTATTTCCAATAATAACGGAGAGCCGGTCTATGAAGATGGAACTCCGCTTGCAAGTGATGAAACTGGTAATATTGTAGAACATTATAAGGCGGCGGACGGAACGCTGGAATATGTGATGACACTGTATAAGACGGATCCGGAGGAAAGTCTTCTGGGACAGACGCTTCATGTCCGCTTTGAAAATCTGGGAACGGTGGAGAAAACGGAATTTATGAACGGAATCGGCGGAACATGGGAATTTGATATTCCCGTCAGCGGAAAGGACGCCGCAAAATCCTGTGAATTAAACACTGCGTTGAAAAATGCCAATGTAACTGTACTTTCCGCAGCTATTTCACCGATTTCCATCCGGGTAGATTACGAAGTGACCGGTGAACTGCAGATCCAGGAGGATGACAACGGACTTCCTGGCGTTGGCGGAGTGGTATTAAAGGATGGGAGCCGTGTATTGTATCTGCTCAACGGAGGACAGAGCGGCTATCAGAAAGATTCTGATACGCACGCATATCTACTTGCCACATTTGACCGGGTGATTGATGTGGATCAGGTACAGTCACTGTTGTTCCGGCTTCATGCAGGAGACCAACCGGAAGAATATGTGACCGTGGATTTGCCACAGTAGTATGTGAAATGTCCCACGATTGTATAAACAGAGCTGCTATAGTATAATCAACAGTAAGAATCGAGGAAGAGGGGATTTCAATGAAGAGATTACTGATTCTTACTGGGGATGTGGCAGCCGGAAAATCTACGTTTGCGGAGATACTTTCCAAACGGTATCAGATAAATGTATTTTATAAAGATAAAATCAAAGAAGTGCTTGGCGATGTGATCGGATTTTCCAACAGAGAAGAAAATCTGAAATTGTCCGATGCGGCGGTACAGCTGATGATTCGTACCTTTGAGGAGTTTGCGAAGCTGGAGAAATCGTTGATTCTGGAGGCAAATTTCCATAAAAGGGAATTACAGCAGTTTCAGGACATTGCAAAAACATATGATTATGAAGTGATGACGCTGGTGCTGGAGGCGGATCTTCATATTTTACATGAGAGATATATGAACCGGATGAAGTATGAAAACCGACATCCGGTTCATATGAGTGCCAGACAGGATCGTTTCGAGGATTTCAAGGATTATGTGGAATGCGCGCGGAAAGAAGGCACAGTTGGAACGGTGATAAAGATCTGTGCGGATGACTTTTCCTATCGGACGGATGAAGAACTGCTGCAAAAGATTGACTGTTTTATGAAGGAGCCAGCACGGTAAATGAAAGCAATGGGGATTGACATTGGAACGACAACGATCAGCGGTGTTGTTCTTGATGTGGAAAAGAAGCAGGTTGTAGAAACGAGAACGATTCCAAATGGCAGCTTTCTTTCTACAAGAAAGGACTGGGAGCGGATGCAGGATGTATCCGTGATTCTCAAAAAAGCAAGGGCGCTTGTGGACGAGCTGCTGGATTGCTGTCCGGATTGTGCGAGTATCGGTCTGACCGGACAAATGCATGGAATTACCTACATTGATCGGGAAGGAGAGAGCGTCAGTCCGCTCTATACATGGCAGGATGGACGGGGAAATCTTCCGGAATTTGCCGGGCGCAGTGTGACAGAACTTGTCAAAGAAGAGACTGGAATCGCTGTTTCAACGGGATATGGACTGGTTACCCATCTGTACCAGTGTAAAAAAGGGATGGTGCCGGAAGATGCCGTCTCTTTCTGTACGATTGGGGATTATCTTGGCATGAAACTGACAGGAAGAAAAGAGCCGCTGGTGCATGCAAGTAATGCGGCCAGTCTGGGATTTTTTGACGGAAGCAGCGGCTCATTTCGGAAAGACGTAATCGAGAGACTGGGAATGGATGCCGGTCAGCTGCCGGAAGTGACAGATGAGTTCCGGATGTTGGGACAGTATAAAGGAATTCCTGTGACCGTGGCCTTGGGGGACAATCAGGCAAGCTTTCTTGGATCTGTTGGTTTTCAGGAAAATACTGTACTTTTGAATATGGGAACCGGAGGACAGATTTCGGTATTATCCGATCAGTTATTCGAAGGAAATGGAATCGAAGCCAGGCCATTTACAAAAGGAAAATATCTTCTGGTGGGCGCGTCATTGTGCGGCGGCCGTGCGTATGCAGTGTTGGAGAAATTTTTCAGAAGCTTTTATGTGCAGGCGGGCGGAGATGACAGAGATTTATATGAGGTGATGGAAAAACTGGCGAGAGCCGGTATGCAGCAGGAAGATAGCATGGAAGTAGCCACTCTGTTTAACGGAACGAGAGTAGATTCGGCCTTACGCGGAAGCATCACGAACCTTAGCGAACATAATTTTACACCGGAAGGAATGACCTGCGGGGTACTGCATGGAATGGTGAAAGAACTATATGATATGTATCAGTTGATGTACCAGGCGACAGGTATCAAAGCCATGCATCTGGTTGCATCCGGAAATGGATTTCGAAAGAATAAAGTGCTCCAGGAGATCAGCAGCCGCATGTTCCATGCGGAACTTTCACTTGCCATTTATCAGGAAGAAGCAGCCTGCGGGGCCGCTGTCAGCAGTGCGTTAAAATGAATCCGAATACAAAGCTGTAAAATTCTACGTTGAATTTTACAGCTTTTTGCGTATATAATAAAAGTAACAGAGAAATGTAAAAACGAGAAAGGAGTTGAAAAATATGCCTAATATTTTACCTGTATCTGATTTAAGAAATTATAATGAAGTTTTGAAAAATTGTCACAAAGGGGAACCGGTATATTTAACCAAGAACGGCAGAGGGCGTTTTGTGGTTATGGATATTGAATAAATGCACACCGCATTCTCGTTACTTCAGTGATGAGTTAGGTGTGCAATTTTTTTGACAGAAAAAAGAACATACGTTTACTTTTGGCGGAACATATGGTATATTATAAATATGGAGAAAAATATATTTATTATTAAAGAAAATGACCTATCATATGGTCGAGGATATGTTTATTCTTTACAGTATCATCTGGTCTGGTGTACCAAATATCGAAAAAAGGTTTTACAGAATGGATTAGATGAAGAGTGTAAAAAGATGTTGTATGAGATTGCAGATGAATACAAATTTCAGATTGTGGCTATGGAGGTTATGCCAGATCATATTCATTTGTTGGTCGACTGCAAACCACAGTTTTATATTTCGGATATGATCAAAATTATGAAAGGAAATCTTGCACGGCAGCTTTTCCTTTCTCATCCGGAATTAAAACGGGAATTGTGGGGAGGACATTTGTGGAATCCGTCATATTGTGCAGTAACAGTCAGTGACCGAAGTAAAGAACAGGTTCTTACTTATATCAGAGGACAGAAAGAAAAAGAAGCAGGAAAGTAAAGAGGTTTTTGATGAAGGTAGTATCCAGCTATGGTGTGAAAATAAAAAAACAGAATATACCGATTCGCCATACGCTGTATATCTATCGCCAGGCAGTCGGATATTTGATCCGTGTATATGAAGAGAGCTGGGAGGAGCTTTCTCGGATTGTCAATCCGCAAAAACGGTTTAATGCAGCGGAGCATCTGGTTCATAGCACAAAGAAAAACCGGGCGAGATATGACTTTGACCAGAAATTTCCAAAGATGCCATCTTATCTTCGCAGATCGGCGATTCAGCATGCGCTTGGAAGCGTGTCTTCATATGAGACGAGACTGGAATTGTGGAAACAAAAGAAACTGGACGGTAAGCCAAAGCTTGTATATGAAAATCATGCAATGCCGGTATTCTACCGGGATGTGATGTACAAAGAAGCAGAAAATCATGAAGATATGGCTTTTCTGAAATTATATGATGGTCATGACTGGAAATGGTTTTCAGTAAATTTGCTACATACGGACATGGAGTATCTGCGGAAAAATTGGTCAGGGGTAAAATCTTCTGCCCCCACACTGGAAAAGAGACATCATAAATATTTTTTGCGGTTCTCATATACAGAGGAAGTTTCTTTATCTAAGAAGGAAGTAAATGAGCAGATTATCTGCAGTGTGGATCTTGGAATCAACACAGATGCGGTTTGTACCATTATGCGTTCAGATGGAACTGTCCTGGGAAGAAAATTTATCAATTTCCCCAGTGAAAAAGACCAGATGTACAGTGTGCTGGGACGAATCAGCAGATTTCAGCGGGAACATGGCTCCGGACAGGTACAGAGCAGATGCAATTATGCAAGGAGACTGAACATGGAGCTGTCCCGTAAAGTGGCATCTGCGATTACCACATATGCCAAAAATAACCATGCGGATGTGATAGTCTTCGAGTATCTGAAAATGAAAGGGAAAGTAACCGGGAAAAAGAGGCAGAAGCTTCATCTGTGGAGAAAACGGGATATTCAGAAGTTATGCGAACATCAGGCGCACAGGACAGGAATGCGGGTATCCAGAGTATGTGCATGGAATACCAGCAGACTTGCATATGATGGAACTGGTGAAGTTGTTCGTGATTCTAAAAATCACAGCCTTTGCACATTTACGACAGGAAAACGATATCATTGTGACCTGTCAGCAGCCTATAACATAGGAGCAAGATATTTTATAAGAGAACGATTAAAACCCTTATCGGCAACGGTAAGGTCTTCACTGGAGGCAAAAGTTCCTTCTGTGAAGCGTAGAACCTCATGTGTTTATGCAGATCTGCTTTTGCTCAGTACAGAACTGGGCAGTATGCAGGCGGCATAGATGCAGGCAGATATACAGAGGACTACCTGTGATGTGGGATTCATGCCGTATCCGGCCTGGGTAATTGCACATATCTGTGCAACTAAGTTACAGGCGTATCCGCCGATATTTAGTCTTGCCGCTTAAAGCGGCTGAGAAGCATGTGACTTCTAGTCATGTGAGGTTCACTACAGAAATGTTATCTGTGCTCATGTGGTTACCTGAATTATTTAAAAATTATATATGAGCATCTTATATAGAGAAAATAATGATAGGAATTACGTGAAAGCGAGGCGATGAGTATGTTAATGAATACGGCTGAGTATCTTTCCATTATTGAAAATATTAAGAGTGAAATTACTGCGGCACAATATCGTGCGGCAGTTCATGTGAATGCAGATATGCTGCTTCTCTATTATGATATTGGTTGCGTGATCAATGAACATAAATCATGGGGAAACAAGTTTATTGATAACCTTGCAGCAGATATTCGAATTGCTTTTCCAGAAAGCAAAGGATATTCTGTTCGTAATTTGAAGTATATGGCAAAATTCGCAGAGATTTATCCAGACCGAGAATTTGTGCAACAGGTTGTTGCACAAATTCCATGGGGTCACAATATAGTTCTTCTGGATAAGGTCGCTGATATGGATGAACGTAAATGGTATATTAAAAAGTCAGCGGAAAACGGCTGGTCTCGAAATGTTCTTGTCCATCAGATTGAAAGCAACTTGTATCAGCGGCAGGTTCTGGCAGATAAGGTCACAAATTTTGAGCACCACTTACCGTCTCCGCAAAGTGAATTAGCAGTACAGACTATGATAGCCCCATACGTCTTTGATTTTATTCCTTTCAGAGAAGATATGCTGGAACGGGATATTGAGCAGGCACTGGTTCGGGATGTCACAAAGCTTCTTCTGGAGCTTGGAACAGGATTTGCATTTTTGGGGAATCAGTATCACCTGAATGTGGGCGGTGATGATTTTTACATTGATTTGTTGTTCTACAACCTGAATCTCCGCTGTTATGTAGTTATCGAATTGAAAACCGGAGATTTTAAGCCGGAATATGCTGGTCAGCTAAACTTTTATCTGTCAGCCGTGGATGGCATTTTGAAGAAAGAGCAGGATAATCCGTCCATTGGTTTGCTTCTGTGCAAAAACAAAAATAATGTGGTTGCAGAATATTCACTCAAGGATATTTCAAAGCCGATTGGTGTAAGCGAATACAAAATAACCAGTAGTTTGCCGGATAATCTGGAAAAGCAGCTGCCATCTGTTGAAGATATTCAGAAACGGATTAAATGAGTTACTGGCTAATTATCAGACTCTGGACTTACCTCGCAGATATAAATGAGCAAGCGCAGGATAGATTACAGATCATCATCAATCAGATACAAAAAGCTGAGTCTGTAACTGAGAAAATGAAAGAAGATAATCAGTGGGAGCTTGTATTCTTTTTTAGAAAAGGAATCTTGACAGCCACAATAAAAGTTGTGTTATGCTAATAACAGAACCCATCACGCCTCTGATTTTTCATGCGCAACCCGGTGGGACTTTTTCATTTATGGGATGTTTTATGTATCAATATCCAAAACAAATTTGCGTTGTAAGAAACTCTTTTTTATACTTTTGTTAATGAAGGAAAAAGAGGAGGATTTGCTTATGTTTCTGTTAAAACTTGTGGGGAAAGTTGTAGCGGCACCATTCTGCCTGATGGAAGAGTTAAGAAATAGATTGGCGATGTTCATTGTTTCGTAAGTTGCCAGGTGTTAAAAAGCCCGAGAGTCCAGTTGTCTGGATTTTCGGGCTTTTTACTTGTGCGCCCGGCGGCGCACGTTTCTAACGGGTTAAAGTCCCGAATCCGCCCGGTAGTGGGAAGGATATAGCCGAAGGCAAGGGTGTCCATCGTGAGGTGGAATCTAAAGGAAGCCGGATGTGGGAACAGACTAACCACGGGCAAATCTCTGGTCTGACGAACAGAAATCTCATATAAGGTTATGCATGAGGGTAAGGCTACAAGTCAAGTCAAAGCCCAATAACTACACGGAATCATGTATGATAAATGAGGCAGATGGATGGAGAGGAAGAAACGTGTGGTACCCGGGGAGGTCTGTGCGGTATGCCTTGAAAGAGGTAATCATTGCATAAAGCAATGCTGAACGCATAGAAGTCAGCAGAGGTCATAGTAGCCGAGAGGTGAAGGACCGAATCAGTAGGAGTCTTGAGTATGACCGAGAAAGGAGGAATGACCGTCTATGGCAGAAAACATTGAAAACAATGGCTGTTCGCAAAGAGATAATGCGGAACATGAAGGGTATGTGAAAGCGTCTAGGTCATTCAATCGGATATGGAAAGAAAGAGACAGTGCACAGCCGAGACTTTTAGAAGCGATACTGTATAAAGATAACTTTAACAGAGCGTATAAGAGAGTTAAGGCAAACAAGGGAGCGCCAGGAATTGATGGCATGACCATTGAAGAGGCTCTTCCATATCTAAAGGAGCATCAACAAGAGATAACCGACCGCATTTATCGTGGAAAGTATACTCCGTCTCCAGTAAGACGAGTTGAGATTCCCAAACCAGATGGTGGTGTGCGAAAGCTTGGCATACCAACAGTGGTAGACCGTACACTTCAACAGGCAATAACCCAAGTAGTGACCTTTACGGTGACATCCAAAGAAGATTCGAGCAAGAGTGCCCAGGCAAAGGTAAAGATAGTAGAGAGACCAGTGCTGAAAGCAGTAAAAATCGGAGCACCGGAACTGGGAGTGGATGAATATCGGTTTCTACGATCATCAGAAACGGGAGCCGGGAGATGCACTCCCACAGACACTGAATCTGGAAACGGCAGTGAAGAAGCTGGCCCGCAATAAGATGACGGATTATGACCGTGGGATCATGATGCTGACCGCATTAGGGGTAGACTGTACGAAGCTGGATGAGTACAATGATGGTAAGAAGATTATTCATTCTTCTGGTGAGGATATCAGTGATCTGGTAGCGCAGCTTTACAACTATCCGGAGGACGATACCATCAATGGACCGATTTTCTGGCTGATCGCCATGGATATGGGGAATTATACCGCTCCCAAGGATGCGAAATATACCAGAGAAACGATGCTGGATACGGTGGTGAATCATGTGTATGGTTCCGATGGATTTGATCTTGATATGGTCTGCATGCTGATGCAGGGATTATATCCGTACCGGAACGAACCGGCAGTACAGGCGAAGCTGCAGGAAGGTTTACAGATCATTCTCGGCGAGAAAAAGATCAGTGGTATCCGTGGAATGGAAGACGGTTATCTTTTCTATTCAACAGGAAGCTATAATAGTGAGGTAACAGCGCAGGTCATCTGTGCCCTCTGTTCCATGGGTATTGACCCGGCGACGGATCCAAGATTCAGCGATGGCAATGGAAACAGTGTCATGAAGAAATGGTTGGACACCTATGCCAGTGAGGCAGATGGATATTTCTACCACATCACAAGTGGTGACAAAGATCAGATGGCCACTTACCAGGCATGCTATGCGATGCAGTGGTATCTGGGATTCCTGAAGAATGGCGGTGCCGGACATCCCTATTCCCTGTATGCGGACGGATTTGATTTTAACAAGAGCTTCAGCAAGGAAGCCAATATCACATCCTTTAAGCTGGAGGGCAAGACGGGTGTCATTGATGAGGATGCCGCAACCATTACGGTGACGCTTCCGGAGGATATTTCTCTGAACGGACTGATGCCGGAGATCGAGCTTTCCAAAGGTGCGAAGCTTCTGTCCCCGGATCTGCCCTATTCCTTTATTAAGGATGAGCCGGTGGCATTCCAGGTACAGGCGGAGGATGGCGAGACCACGAAGATTTACCATGTGACGGTAACCCAGAGCGCGGGTGTGACATCCAGTGGTACGACGCTGAAAGCAGACACGATAGGCATTCAGGATGTGAACCAGCGGGGACTGGAGATTCAGAAGATCACCACGTCGACGGGTGACGATGGAGTGATGGAGATCGAGCTGCTCCTCGGACCGGAGGCGGACCTGACCCAGCTGCGGCTTTATGCCGAGACCTCGGAGCGGGCGACTTCGGATGTGAGCCTGAATTATAAGAAGGTCCTCGACCTGTCTGACTGGGTAACCATTACCCTGACGGCGGAGGATGGGACAACGAGAGCTTACCGCATCAAGGCGACGAAAAATACCTATGCATCCATCGCGGCCTTCTCCATTTCCATAGGGGAGGAGCGGTACAACGGAACCATTGACCACGACAAGGGACAGATTCTCATTCAGGGTGTGCCGTCCAATGCGGATGTGACAGCTCTGGTGCCGAACATTACCCTGTCAGATGGCACGACCCGCTGCATTCCTCTGAGCGGAACGGCACAGGATTTCACCAATCCGGTAGATTACACTGTGACCGGTGACGGCCTGATAGCGAGAACCTATCAGGTGACCGTCCTGAGAAATGGTGCTGCAGTCAATCCGTCGACACCGGGTGAGGTACTCACCGCACCGTCGATTACGACATTTTCCATTGATGGCTGTCAGGGTGTCATTGATGACACTGCAGGAACCATTCAGGTAACGATGCCGATGGGAACGGACACCACGTCCCTGATTCCATCCGTCAGCGTATCCAGTGGTGCGACTGTCACACCGGTATCCGGCGCAGCAGTCAACCTCTCTGCCCCGGTGGTATATACGGTGAGCAACAGCCGCGGAAGCCGTACCTATACGGTGACCGTCGTGCTGGAAAAATCCGTCTCCGACCAGCTCTGGGAGCAGATGGAACAGAACAATACGATCAAGGATGAGCAGGTGAGCCACGACCACTCCACACTGAGCGGCGGAGGCAAATCTGACGGCGGATCCTATAACTATGACCAGACAAGCAAGGATCATTCCTGGCTGTCACGGTAACATAAGGACAAATGGCAGTATCCAGCGGGTGCAAAAGCATCCGCTGGTGTTGTCGTCTTTACGCAATCAGCTCTGAGAGACAGGGCAGAGGGAAAGAACGGAGAAAAATAACGCCATATGATGAAATATAAAGGATCAGCGCAGCGGCCATTGCTGACGCTGGACAAGAAAAGTGCGGTGATATACAGGAAGCAGGAAGAAGTTTCAATCCCTGAGAAATATCAGATAATCGCCGCAGAAGCTTTCAAAGGAAATCCTAAGATGAAGAGCCTGGAGATCGGATCCGGTATGAAGAAAATCGGAATGCGGGCATTTCAGGGATGTATAAAACTGACGAAAGTGCGGATGGCTCACAGCGTGAATCATCTGTCGGAAGGATGCTTTTCCGCCTGCCCGCACCTGTCGGAAATGCAGATTTCCTCTAAAGTGTCGGAGATCCCGCCCTCCGCATTTAAAGAAGACCGCAAATTAAGACAGGTGGATTTTGCAGACAATAGCCTCCTGTTGAAAATAAGAGAGGACGCCTTCAATGAATGTGCCTCCCTGGCATATATCAAAATCCCGGAAAGCGTCATCGACATTGGTGACCGGGCTTTTTACCGCTGCAAATCCCTGAGCCGGATCGAATTTCCGAAGACACTGGAACGCATCGGCAAAGAAGCATTCTACTTCTGCGGCATGGAGGAACTTCATCTGCCGGAGTCACTGGAAGTGCTGGAAGAGTCTGCATTTTTCAAATGCACGAAACTGACCGAAGTCTGCCTCCCGGAAAGCGTCCGCTATATCGGGAAATGGGTCTTCCACGGCTGCAACCGCCTCCGCACCCTCGAGATCCGGCACGATCCCGAATACATAGGCCCGTGGATCATCAATAAATCCGCCAAGATCCGCTGTTATCAGGGGTCAAAGGTGGATGAGTATTGTCAGGAATCTGGCTTTGAGGTGGAGTATCTGTAAAGGGGTGTAGGATGCCCCTTTTTGTAAGTCTGCTGAGACCGTGACCGCCCCCTTTGACAAAGCCGCCGGGGCCGTGGACGCGCCCCTTTGACAAAGCTGCCGGGGCCGTGGATGCGCCTCCTTTGTTGCCTTGCCGAGGCGAGGCCGCCCCTTTTTGACAAAGCTGCCGGGGCCGTGGGTCTATATCACTTCCACCCCTGCTCCAGTTCCTGTTTTCCGGCGCCACAACAAGCTTTCGTAGGTGAAATGGGCCAGAAACGCAGATTGGTGGCCGCGAGTTCCTATGTTTTCGAAAAGGGCAGGAATTTTAGTAAGCAAGTTGAGCGCTGAGACCCACGGTCCCGGCCGCGGGCAGGAAAACAAGCTTCCCTCAGTCCCGGCCGCGGGCGAGAAAACAATGGGGCACGCCCCTTTGCTCAAGCTGTCGGGGTCGTGGACGTCCTCTTTTGTAAGGCTGTCGGAGCCGTGGGTCTATATCACGTCCATCCCTGCTCCAGTTCCTGTTTCCTGGCGCCACAACAAGCTTTTGTAGGTGAAATGGGCCAGAAACGCAGATTGGTGGCCGCGAGTTCCTATGTTTTCGAAAAGGGAAGGAATTTTAGTAAGCAAGTTGAGCGCTGAGACCCACGGCCCGGCCGCGGGGCAGCAAGGAAAGCTCCACTTAATCCCGGCCGCAGGCAGGGAAACAAAAGCTCTACAGCTCGGCCGCGAGAACAATAAAATATGCCTTTCAGCCATGGCTGAAAGGCATATTAAAAAATTACAAATGATATTCCTTAATAAGTAATTGTCGATAAACCGGATCGGAAGCAACACGTTCAATTTCAGAACTGCGATTGTCCGAGATAAGTTTAAGAATAAGATTCATACTTTGACTAATACCCTGGTTAATGCCTTGACTAATGCCTTGGCTAATGCCCTGACTTATACCTTGACTTATACCTTCTGTTATGCCTTCCTGATGGCGTTGATCCAGTTGGTCAGCAAAAAGTTCATATAAAGCGTCACACATAAGAGATTCTCCTCCTTCCGAAAGATTGGCCCGGATGATAGCATCCATAATAGTTTGATAAAGTGGATCGTCCTGATGTGGTGCATAAGCCTGTCTGAGATTTACAAGTGGTGTCTCTGCTGTAATGTGTTTAGACAGACAGGAGAGCCACAGATATTCAGACGGGTCAAGCTGAGACAGGACGATCAGCTGAACGGGTATCATATAGTTATACATATAGTATATCCCATTAGAAACTTTTTCAAGTATTTTTGAGGAAGTAGAAGAAAATTTCTCTTGCAGATAATGAATAAGTTTTCTGGGAAAACGATGAGATACCAGAGTCAGAGTAACCTGGTTGACTGCTGAAGAATCATTCAGATAATCAGGAATGCTGTAGGCATAAGAAAGAGCTTTAAAATAGTTGGATATGGTCATGCTTTCATCAGGACCTTTATAGTCGACGGCGTTGTATTGCCGAAAGATTCCTGCAATGGGAGAAGGGATGGGAGGGCTTTCTGGATGCTTGACAATTAATCCATCCAGCCGACGTTGCCCTTTGTTCAGAATAAATTCAGAATGCCAGGTAAGCATATCATTCCATTGATCCAGCTCAATTTGAAAACCGGAAAGAAAAGCTTTATGCCAGTTGATATGGTGTTTTGTTACTACAATAAAAAGACTCCTTTTTGAGTAGCGGAACTTACACAGAATGGAGACTCCTTTCCCGGAATTCTGAGCAGATCCATCTTTAGTTGTGGTTCATTGTCGGGGATATTTGCTCGAAGTGAGCTTCCGAGAATGAGAATTAACAGATTAGTATGTGCTATGTGCATATAATAACATACAGCGCCTAAAAATACAACAAAAATATATAACAAATGGATATGTAAAATAATGCTTTTAGGTAATGGGTCTATATCACGTCCACCCCTGCTCCAGTTCCTGTTTTCCAGTGCCACAACAAGATTTCGTAGGTGAAATGGGCCAGAAACGCAGATTGGTGGCCGCGAGTTCCTATGTTTTCGAAAAGGGCGGACATTAAATATGGCTTTGAGGTGAAAAATGTAACAATGAAAGAGATGATGAATTTTTCTGTTTCAGATGACGATCTGCAGAGATTTTCCTCTGCAGATGATTTGAAGCATTTCTACACGAATCTGGGATTAAAGGGATTGGAACTGATGCCCTTATCCAAAGATACACAAGGAAAAGTGAATCCGGATATGGTAGTAGGAGTACATTTATGCTGTGCCAGTGACTGGATGAATCTTGATCGCAAGATGCTCATAGACCATTACCGGGATAATCTGGAGACGGCCCGTGAAATGGGCGCGGAATATGTGGTATTTCATGTAACTCAGGTTGACCCGGAGGAGAGTTTTACGTATAAGTTGAAACACACGGACGAAGAAGTGATCCGGGCATCTGCGGATCTGATCAATGAGCTTTTGGATGGTCAGGATTACCCATTCTGGTTTCTCATGGAAAACTTATGGTGGCCGGGATTGAATTTCCTGAATCCGGATACAACCCGGCTGCTGCTGGATCTGGTGCATTATGAAAAAAAGGGCTTCATGCTGGATACGGGACATTTCCTGCATACCAATCATGACTTGGTCAATCAGACCGAAGCAGTAGCATATCTGCACCGGATGCTGGACGCTCAAGAGGAGATGATTCCGTATATCCGCGGCATCCACCTGCAGCAATCACTCACTGGCGAATATGTGAAACATTGGCTCTCAGAGCCACACACGCTGTCGGATGATCCCAGTACGCAGATGTGTGAAGTGTTTACCCATATTTTCGCAATTGATAAACATCAGCCGTTCACCGATTCTGGGGTCAGAGGGCTGGTGGAACGGATCAATCCGGATTATGTGACCTATGAGTATATCACGGAGAACAGAGAGCAGTTGGAAGAATATTTGAAGATGGGAAAGCTGTAAGAGAAAATCCGAAGACCGGTGGGCGCTTCGGATTTTTTTTACAGTTTTATAGTGGCAGAAAAAATATGATAATGTAGCATAGCAGATACAAAAGTCTTATAATCCGAAAACCGGAATATAGATTCTTATTTTTAAAGTAGAAGGCATAAAATAGTGCTTCTAAGATAAACAGGAATCTTAAGGCATAAGTAATTTCATACCCACTAATGGATGTGATGTGATAATAGTATAAAAGATTATCATAAATAGTTGTTATTGTCTTTCCGAGCATCCATGAGGTATAGTACATGGTTATTGCGGCTACGAAAATATAAAAAAACGTATATCGTGGAATTAATGATTTTTCAGTTTCTGTTTTTTTGATGACAATGTACTGGTAGATTCCATAATTGATATGGAGTACCAGGATACTAATTGGAAAAAGACACCATTCTAATGTGCGTATCATATTAAGAATTCCCATATGTCTGATATGCGATTTCACAATCGTCCAGTCGATTGCCTAATCCAGACTTTGAGTATAACAAGGTGACTAACAACAGGGAACATATGTTGCGTGAAATACGTTTTCTTCTCATACAGGTCTCCTTTCCATATACATTTTTAATAGAATTTACGTTAAAAAAATTATTTTATACGTAGTTCACTGGACCCACCTCCTCTATAAAAATAAAAAAGCACAGCGTGCATTCAAAACAATTAATATGTTCTGGAATGCATTCTGTGCTCATGAGCGCAAGCAGTTGGATGCGTATAGATCAGGTTCTGGCTTTGATCAATGGTATTTGATCGTTCACAGGGTCGCAATCGCGCCGGAGTCCCACCGACTACCTGATGATTCTATGGCATGATTATATCATAAGAGACAGAAAAAACAATGAGTAGTCAGATAATTAAGAATTGTTAAGAAACTCTCATTATAACTCATTTTCTGCACGGACTTCTTTTACAAGATCCATGACTGCTTCATCAGAGGTAAGGCCGGAATTTTCTGCTTCGCCAGCCATTTGAGCCTGAAGCATTTGCATGGCATATACAGCGGAATTAGTTAATCTGACAGAACCATTTTCAAGTATAAAAACTGGTATATTCCTGTACAGGATGCTGCATGTAGTGGAAGACAGAGGTATAGTATTTTAAGAATGATATAGACCATGTTATTGAAAATCTGATATAATGTACATTAAGTAGGAGGTGTAAGTATGAAAGCACATAAATATTGGTCAATCGGAGCAGTTATTACAATGTTTGGGACTTTTTATACCGGATATAGAGGGTTAAAAGAAGCGCATAAATATTTTGCGTTTGGTTCTTTGATATGCATGATCATGTCAGTTTATACAGGACACAAAATGATTTCGGGAAAGAAGAAAGCAAAAAAACAGGCGGAAGCAAAAGAAGTGGAGGAATAATACATGTTAGAAGTAGGAACAAAGGCGCCAGATTTTGCATTGCCGGATCAGAATGGAGAAATACATAAGTTAAGCGATTATGCAGGTAAAAAGGTAATTTTATATTTTTACCCAAAGGATAACACAGCAGGCTGCACGAAACAGGCATGTGGTTTTTCAGATCGCTATCCTCAGTTTACTGAAAAAGGTGCGGTTATTCTTGGTGTAAGTAAAGATTCCGTAGCATCCCACAAGAAATTTGAGGAAAAATACGGACTGGTATTTACGCTTTTAGCTGATCCGGAACGTAAAGTGATTGAAGCATATGATGTCTGGAAAGAAAAGAAAAACTATGGAAAAGTTTCTATGGGGGTGGTAAGAACCACATATCTTATTGATGAGCATGGAGTCATTATCAAAGCCAACGATAAAGTTAAGGCAGCAGATGATCCTGAAAATATGCTTAAGGAATTAGCTTGATGAAGATTATATTATCACCTGCCAAAAAGATGATTAGAGATATTGACAGTATAGAGCCAGTTGGATTGCCGGAGTTTATTGATCAGACAACAGAGATATTAAACTGGTTGAAAGATAAGTCAAAAGAGGAATTGAAGGCGATCTGGAAATGTAATGACAAAATTGCAGAACAGAATTTTCATAGACTGGAAAATATGAACCTTTACCAGATGCTTACACCGGCTGTACTGTCATATGATGGAATAGCATTTCAGTATATGGGTCCAACCGTGTTTGAAGATGGGCAGTTTGCGTATATTCAAAGCCATTTGAGAATACTATCGGCATTTTATGGTGTTCTGAAACCGATGGATGGAGTAACTCCTTATCGTTTGGAAATGCAGGCGAAAGTTGTAATAGGAGATGACAAAAATCTGTATGAGTATTGGGGAAACTTATTATACCGTGCAGTAATCGATGACAGCAGGATTATCATCAATTTGGCTTCAAAAGAATATTCTAAATGTATAGAAAAATATCTGACACCACAGGACAGATATATTACGGTGACATTTTGTGAGTTAGCTGGAAATAAGCTGGTAACAAAAGGTACCTATGCGAAGATGGCTCGTGGCGAAATGGTCAGATTCATGGCAGAAAATGAGATTGAGAATCCGGTGGAAATTCAGAAATTTGACAGGCTTGGCTATTCGTTCCGTTCTGATTTATCATCCGATTCAGAATTTGTTTTTGAACGCAAAGCAGAATCGTGTTATAGAAGATAGAGATTAGTTGGGATAATAGTGAACGCATGCGTTCACATTTTATAATCCAGAAGTAATGGATTGGAGTGGTGATATGGCAGATAAAATTGGAACAGGTGAATGCGGGGAAATTCTCATATACCAGACAGATAATGGACAGACAAATATAGAAGTTAAAATAGAAGATGATACAGTATGGCTGACACAACAGCAGATGTCAGAATTATTCCAAACTTCTCGAACAAACGTAGTAGAACATATCAAGCATATTTATGAGGAGGGTGAATTAGAGGAAGTTTCAACCTGTCGGAATTTCCGACAGGTTCGAAAAGAAGGAAACCGTGAGGTGACAAGGCAAATTCCTCATTATAATCTTGATATGATTATATCTCTTGGATACCGCATTAAATCAGTGATTGCAACAAGATTTAGGACAATAAGCGGGAATCCTCGGCAATTCAATTAATTTGATGCTGTGTGAGTTTCAAAATAGTAAAAAGCTTATGCTACGAAATTTGCGCAAACCGGGTAAAACCCGTACATAGTAGATTATTTGCGTAAATTTCGGAAACAGATATTTGACAATGGAAAAGCTCGCCTATGTTTTGTCCAATAAGGTAATCGAACGAGAAGTCCGAACTTTAAGCATAAGCCAAGTGGAGGGAGTATGTCATAATGACATTTATGTATTACTGTTTCATTATCAGTTCCACCAATCCCTGTAGATAGAAATCAGCCATCTTTGCTATTGGATTTTGATCATCTGAGCAGGAACAGTGAGCATCTGTAGGGAACCCGGCAAGGTTCAGAATCTGTTTTCCAGCCGGAATGGTCTCATCCGGAGATAATAGTCCCCAGTCCAGTTGATCCATCAGGTGGGCATAGAGAGAGGTGTAGGTTACCAAGGTATCATTGTGGCAGAGCCGAGACAGACAATCTTCAAATTCTGCACGTACAAATGGTGAGAGCTTCTTTTCTTTTTCGGATAATTTCTGTAAATAAGTACTCCATAAGCTATCTTCTGTGATGCCAAAACGATCCATACGATTCAATATATTATGCTGGAAGGCAGGATTGAGCCCGGACTGACGGTCAAGAGCTTCCTTCACAGCTTTTTTTACTGTTCTTCCGATATATTCCCCTAATTTGCAATGTTTTCCAGCATTAGTCAGATAGGTAGAGGACAATGGATTTGCTATCAGGATTGTTCCATCTGTTCCGGAGCCGGTGGCGATACCGCTGGAGTAACGGCTAGGTGCGAGCAGTTCCTGGATTGCCGCAGTCTTAGCTTCTGTACAAGTGACCAGCGCCCGTGCCAGAGCGCCTGGGGAAAGTGCTGCATCTATATGAAGGATGATATTGATTGTTCCTGGTTTTGTTGGTTCAGAGATACCGGATTTTTCATGCCAGGCAGCCGGATCACCTACTCGGCTGGCATTGACACGGATGCCACCGGTAACAATGGCGGTTACAGAAAAATCTTCATAGTTCATGGTCGTGATGGAAACGTTATGCATGCTGGCAGCAGTGGCAAGTCCGGTACAGTGTTTTGGATCAAGCCCTAAGTCTTCCAATGCCAGGAGCCTCATATGTTCTTCGTAAGTATCAGCCCTGAGTTCACAGGACATACCGGCGCCCGGATTGCAATCGTTATTGAAAACTGCCTGCAGATCAGTACGGAAACCGCCACCAATGGGACCAGTACTTAAAACATCCCGTGGTCCGGCAAAACAAAGAACCAGAGACTTCTTATAATGATGAAGTGTATCGCCACCGGGCAGTTCCATAAGTTTCATGATGAGATCCCTCCAAGTATATTATCCTGTTCTTATCATAGAGCCAGAATGTATAGAACGCAAGAAAAAGAGGGTGGGAAGATAGAAAATTTCGGATGAATTCTACTACATCGTACGATGACGTGACTTGGTTTACTTCAGAGGAATGAGTCAATATAATGGGACTCAGAGTTAAAAGTGAAAATTCACTTTTTTCACTTTATAAGAGTAAAAAATAGGCTATACTTAATGAGTTCATTGCAGGATTCGATCACCTATAAGGGAAAGAGAGTTGTATTTAAGAATATGGCATTATATGCACTTGGAGATATGCACTTGTCATTTATGGCTCATAAGCCGATGGATAAGTTTGGAAAAGTCTGGAAGAATCATGAAGAAAAAATAGAGCAGAATTGTAATAGGATCATTCAAAGCGGGGATACGTTTGTGATTACCGGTGATCATTCCTGGGGAAGAAAACTGGCTGATGCAAAACCTGATCTGGAGTTCATAGCTAATCTTCCGGGAGAGAAAATATTGCTGCGTGGAAATCATGATATGTTTTGGAATGCCAAAAAGACGGCTTTGTTAAACGAGCAATACGAACCGCGGTTACATTTCCTGCAGAATAATTATTATTGCTATCACGATTATGCGCTTGTAGGAACCAAGGGCTACACGTTCGAAGGACCATTTCTCATAAATGCAAAAGGGCAGATTATCAGCTGGAATCCGGATGATGAAAAGCAGGCGCAAAAATTAGTGCAGCGGGAAGCAGAAAGACTAAGAATGTCTTTTGAAGCTGCGAAAAATGCCGGGTTTAAAAAATATATCATGTTTCTTCATTATCCACCTACCAATATTATGGAAATAGAAAGCGTATTTACACAGATGGCAGAGGAGTATGGGGCAGAACATGTTGTATATTCTCACTGCCATGGAAAACTACGTTATGCCGACAGTATCCGTGGCATGCATCATGGGATCTGTTATCATTTGGTATCAGGAGATTATCTGAATTTTACACCGGAAAAGATTGTTGATTAGAAGGGAAAAATTATGTTTTTCATGATGGGAATTACAGATGGGAGAAAAGACCTGGATTTTTCACAGCAGATGATTTGTAATATCTGTGGAAGATATGGCAGGTATCAGGTGTTCATGACATATACCGTTTTATCTCTATTTTTTATTCCATGCTTTAAATGGAATAAACACTATTATGTGACAACAAGTTGTTGTGGCTCTATGTACGAATTGGATTCAGAAATTGGAAAAGAAATCGAACGCGGATCTTCAGTGGAAATACGGCCGGAATATCTACGGAGAGTCGATCAGGGACGTTATTCATACCGTCATTGCAGTCATTGTGGATATGAAACAACCGAAAACTTTGATTACTGCCCCAAATGTGGCAATCGTTTTTAAATCCGTTTTTTGGGGAGAAAGAAGCGAAATCACTATCATGGCGCTATTGTATTAGAAAATCGGAATTGCTTACTAAGGTAAAAGTCAATAAGCCGGTGACAGCAGAAGAAAAAGTACTTGTTGAGGCAGAAAACAGTATGAAAGAGCCAGATAAAGAAGCAGTGAAAGAATCTGCTGCAGAAGAAGCAGCTGCCAAAAGGAAACCTGTTAAAAAGACTAGAAAAGCAGGCATTGCGAAAGCTGCAAAGAATGTAATAAAAAGAAAATAAGAGTCTGTGGAACTTTTTCTGTAAAATAATCTAGGCAAGGTCCTTCTATGATAAAATAATTATCATTAGGAGGGCCTTTTATTATGGCAAGACAAAAGAAACCTGTACACAGAGTACAAATGACCGATGGTAAAAGAAACATCATTCGGCAGCTTCTCGAAGAATACGATAGCGTATCCCGGATGGGAAAGGCGGTTGGAAAAATCACAGGGAGGATACGACCGACTGGAACGATAAAGAAAGTGTGGAGATTTGGCGGGCAGCGTGGGCGGCCTACACCAATCGGGCGTTGGAATCTGCCGGCAGACCGGAGCGCATTGACCATCGCAGCTACAAGCGGCAGGGCATTGATAAGATTCCCTCTGTCCATCTGGGGCCAGCCGCCAGCCAAATGGAAAAGCGCGGCATCCGCACCGACAAAATCCGGGCCTTGCAGGAAAGCGCTGCGCTGTTCAGCTTTTTGCAGGCAAACGGCATCCAATCTATGCAGCAGCTTCATGAAAAAATCGCTGATATGAACAGCCGTTACTATGACCTGCGCGGAAAGATCGTCAAGGCCGAGCGCGGGGAGATGTGGGAACAGTACAACCAGTACAAGTTTTTGCACACAGAAAAACCGCCGTACAGGTTTCCCCATACGGCGGCAGACTGTTTATTTGCCGAACAAGTCGCTGTGTGTGCCGGTGCGGGCCAGCGTCAGCACCAGAACATCATCTTCTATGCGGTAGACAAGCAGCCAGTCCGGGAGAATGTGACATTCCCGATGGCCTGCCCAATCGCCGGACAGGTCATGGTCACGGTTCTTATCCGGCAGCGGTTCGCCCATCGCCAGCAACGCTACGACCTGCTCCAGCAGTTCGATCTTCAAGCCACGCTTGATGGCTCGTTTGTAGTCTTTTTTGAAACTGGTCGTGTACTTGACGGTATATTTGGTTTCTTTCATCTTTTCAGGTCAGCAAATAACTCGTCAAGGTCATTGTAGCCCTTTACAGACGGATCTTTTGCAATCCTTTCCGCTTCCAGCATGGCAGCAACCGTTTCTTTGTTCGGCTGTTCCAGCCTTACTTCAAAGGGAATGCCGCCTTCACGAAGCGACTGGCGCACAAAGATGTTAAACGCCGTAGTCAGGTTCATGCCAAGTTCAGTAAACAGTGCGTCCGCCTGCGCTTTCAAATCTGCGTCCATGCGGATACTGATGTTTGTGGTTTTTCCAGCCATACGATCAACCCCTTTCTGCTAGTAATTATAGTATATGCCATTTGCACGAAGAAAACAATACTTTGCACGAATATTTAATAATAAATTCATTTAAGGAGGTTGCCGACTTTATGAAAGAAATCATTTATGAAGAACAATAAGTCTGAACCTATCCCTGTCATGGATTACTGCCAGTACCGCAGAGTGCGGAGGATGGTGCATGAGTGCTGTAACTACATCGACGGAAACTGTATCGCCCTGGACGATGGGGAGGAATGTGTCTGTGTCCAGTCCATTTCCTACTCCCTGTTGTGCAGGTGGTTTCGGGCGGCGGTATTGCCGCAGGATAAGGAACTGGAAACGGCGCTGTTTACCCCCGGTTCCAACCGGGCCAAATACTGCCCGGAATGTGCCGCACGCATGAAGCGGATCAATGCCGCAAAGTCAAAGGACATTCGGCAGGTGCTTACCGAGCTCTACGAGGTCTTTGACTTCTGCGCTGTGGAGGAGGCGGCGCACTACTACGAAAACTGGCAGTCCTGACCTCGGGCCAACTTGGCCCGAAGCGTGGAGCAGAACGAAAGGGCAGCACCTTTTACCGGGCATTGTCCTTTCGCTTTTCCCCACCGGGACAATGAGGGAAAACACTGGCCATCAACCAATTACGCAAAGGAGGCTTTCATGGTACAATCCGTTACTTATCAGAGTGAAACCAAGACCGTCCCTTTTCAGGGAAAAAACATTGTTCTGGAAAGTCTGACGCCGGTACTCTCCCCGAAAGAAAAGGAGAAGCGGAAGAAAGACATTGAACGCTGTCTGTATGAAGTGTTCAGCAAGTACATAAGGGCCGGGGACAGTCCCGCCTGACCATCGACAACATTGTCCTGCGGGGCTATCAATGGTATAATATACTTGTAGGTTGGTAGCTCCATTTCCACAGGAAAGGAGCCCAACATGAATATTAGAGAAGATGTAATTTATGCAAGACAGTCGGTAGACCGCAAGGACAGTATCAGTATTGAGAGCCAGATTGATTTCTGCAAGTATGAGTTGAAGGGAGGCAGTTGCCGGATTTTCAAGGACAAGGGCTATTCGGGAAAGAACACCGACAGGCCCGAGTTCCAAAAGCTCCTTGGCGAGATACGCAAAGGCAAGGTGCGCCGGGTAGTTGTCTACAAACTGGACAGAATAAGCCGCTCCATTCTGGACATTGCGAACATGATGGAGCTGTTTCAGGAATACGATGTGGAGTTTGTATTTGTCCTTATCAGAGTTCGTAAACACTGGTGGGACGATATAACACAAGGGAAACAATAAGGGAAAGCTCGCCTGTGATAAATTCAGTGTTTTCAAGGGTTTGCGGAGAATTTAATAACAAAATATAACAGTTATTAAATCTCTTAAAACAGGTGAAATCTCAATCGGAATTTAAGGAGGGATTGCTATGAAAAGGGTATTGGTATTATTTGGGGTATTAATTTGCATGTTGTCATTCGTCGCTTGTGATAAAGCAACTGGCAGTGAAGCACCTGTAACAAGTGGAATAATTACTCGTACAGAGGAAGATAAAATTTATGATTTGACCGAAGAAGAAGTAAAAATAATCGCAGACATTATTGAAAATGGCACCTGGAACACAGAAGGGACTACCGAATGTGCCAATGATTGCAAACTTATAATTGATGAAAGGACATATTATTATCATTCGGAATGTGGAACATTCAATGATAAAGAGAACAATCAGAACTTACCTGTAACAGCCGAAGAGAAAGAAAGTATAAATGCAATATTAGCTCAATATATAACACTTGGTTTAGAGTAATTCAGACGATTATTTTTCGGGTTGTTTTGTTTAGAAACAGAACGAAAAATTCCACTTTGTAGAATTCAAAAATTTAATATGAAATGTTAGATAGAGCGCATGGAAATAAACTATGCGTTCTATTTTTTTGGCTTTTTTTGAAAAAGTGATTAAAAAACTATTGACATTTTGTTACTGGAGAAACAGAAAAGCCTATGCCACAAAAGGTAAAGGGAAAAGAAGAAACCTTATAAGAAAATCTGAAGTTTTTTTATTTTTATTCCCAACTTTATTCCCAACATGTTACAATTAGTTCGGTTGGGAATAAAAGTTGGGTAAAGGAAAGCAGAGTATGAAAAAAACAAAAATAGCGGGGATATGCTTGATTGTTTTGATACTTGCAGCATTTGTATCGGTTCCTGTTTACAATAATTACTGTGCATATAATGTAGAGAAAATGTTGTGTGAAACACCTTTGCCAGAACAGACAGAATTGATAGAAGCTATATCACAGACAGGAAAGCTGACGGGGAATGGAAATGGGATGCAATATTTCGGGGCAATTCTAATCAAGAGTGAATTGTCTTTGGAAGAATTGGAAACTTATTATTCAGATTACAGAAGCAACGAGTGGGAATATTTGGTGGAAATTCAAGAAGGGCAGTCCATTAAGGTGATTGAACATAAGGCACTACAATTTTCGGAAGAAATAGAGGACAGCGGTTATTATATTGTATATTCATGGGGAAGTGGAAATTCTCTATTGAAAGAACTGGATATACGTGGACATTAAAATGGATTGGAGATGATACTATTTATGAAGAAAAACAAAGTTTTTTGGGCCTTATAGGTTTAATATGTGCGATAGTTTTAATTCTGGGGATATCCTTTTCTTATATTACAAATTATAAGAAGGTAACTATTGATACCTCAAATTCGCCGGATGGAAAATACGAATTGACACTTCAGGCAGTCGGAGAACCAGACTGACCTTTTGGTTCAGCAAGTGGACGATTAGTCCTTATGGAAAGCAAAGATAAGATATCTCAAACAGATTTTGAATTGCACAATGACGGTGGAAGCATCACCAGTAGTTGTTGGAAAGTTACATGATATGAGGACTATGTAGAAGTAATCCTGTCAGGCGAAGAACAATTTGATGAGCAAGTCATTTTATATTTTGATGGTACGAAAGAAATACAGCAATTGACAGATATTGCAGATATTGAAGTGGACTATCCATCATAAGAGAAATTAGATGAAAGCCGGGTTATAATCGAACAATCCTTTGAGGTGGATTTGAATGATTGGGGTGAGGTACGACTTGTGTCTTATCTACCGACTTATAATACGCTTTGGGAAGATGTCTCATTTGTGCTGGCAAAGGACAATCAAATTGTGTACCATTTCCCAGCTTATTTTGAAAACAATAGTACTGAGAATGATAGCGTAGGTATGTTTGACAGCGTAGAGGCAGTTGGATTTCAAGATATAGATGGCGATGGTGCAAAGGATGTGATTGTTATTGTAAATTATGTTACAGGAGCAGGACCGCAGGGAATGATACCACGAAAGACCATTAGAATATTTAGTTCACAGAATAAGGGTTTTGTCATTCAGCACGATTTAATAGATGAATTAATGAAAAATATGAAAGAGGATGATATTTCTATTTCTGCGATATGTGATTATGTGACATTGATTGAAACAGATGAAATGTATGTTTATCCTCTTTAAAATCGGACTTCGTATTTCAGAGTTCTGTGGGTTGACACTTTCCGATATTGATTTTGAAGAAAAGCAAATCAGTGTAAATCATCAGCTTCAAAGAACCAGAGATATGAAGTATGTTATTGAAGATACCAAAACGTCAAGCAGTATATTGAGGAATGTAGAGCTGAATATAGGAATGCGTTCAAACGAACATCAGAAATTCAAAATGATTGGAACGAACTATTAGAAGAATTAAGAGTATATCTTTCTAGTTTGGAAGTTGTGTAAGAAATTATTATAATTCTAACAGTGGCGTACAAATACAATAGGAAACAGTATCAAAAAAATCGGAACGCTGATTATACACAATGTCATTAACTTTAGCAAAAAGCAGGAGTCTGTGAAACTTTTTCTGTAAAATAATCTAGGCAAGGTCCTTCTATGATAAAATAATTATTATTAGGAAGGCCTTTTATTATGGCAAGCCAAAAGAAACCTGTACACAGAGTACAAATGACCGATGGTAAAAGAAACATCATTCGGCAGCTTCTCGAAGAATACGATATCGAGACTGCAGAAGACATCCAGGATGCTCTCAAAGATCTCTTAGGAGGCACCATTAAAGAAATGATGGAGGCCGAAATGGATGATCACCTTGGATAAGATTATTCAAAATCGTAAAAAGCCAAAATCAGAACCTATGATAGACGGTAAAAGCGTTTTCCTGTATTTAGATAAAAATGATATGCCTATGGTTGCTTTACATTGGGAGAAATATTTTCAGCATATTTGGGAGAAGTATAATAAAATATATAAACAGGAATTACCTAAAATCACACCTCATGTTTGCCGACATACCTTTTGTTCTAATATGGCAAAGTCGGGAATGAACCCTAAGACATTACAGAAGATTATGGGATATTCTGATATAGGAGTTACGCTGAATACATACACGCACTTGGACTTTGACGATATTCAAAAAGAGATGAAAGAAGTCTGCAATCGGTAAGTTGTAAAGTTGTAAAGTTGTAAAATATGGGTAGTTTTACAACTTTTGACTGCCAAAACATGAGAATTTATAAGAAGATACAGAAACTACAAGAAAAATGAAAGTTGTAAAAATCCTTTAAATATAAGGAAATACGACGATTTGAGGAGATATAAGAACATGATAAAAATACTATTCATCTGCCACGGCAATATTTGCCGCAGCACCATGGCCCAGTACGTTATGCAATATTTAGTGGACAAGCGTGGTCTGAGTGATTGTTTTTACATCGACTCCGCTGCCACCAGCACGGAGGAGATCGGCAACCGGCCGCACCGGGGCACCCAGGCGAAATTATATGAGGTTGGCATTCCCTGCGGGGATCATCGGGCAGTACAGATGAAGCGTTCCGATTATGAGAAATATGATTACCTGATTGGTATGGACACCTGGAATATACGCAATATGAACCGCATTGCAGGCGGCGATCCGGAGCATAAGATTCACAAACTTCTGGAATTTACGAACCGAGGCGGGGACATTGCGGACCCTTGGTATACGGGTAATTTTGATGAGACATATACGGATGTGATGGAGGGCTGCCAGGCTCTTCTGGAACACATCCTGAAGGAGGATATGGAGTAGTGAAGCTGATACATTGTGCGGATCTGCATCTGGATTCCCGAATGGAATCCGGACTGCCGCCGGAGAAAGCCCGGGAGCGGCGGATGGAACTTTTGCATACATTTACAAAAATGGTGGACATGGCGGCAGAAGACGGCGTGGAAGCAATTTTACTGTGCGGAGATTTATTTGACGCGGGCAAGGTGTCCGTGCGGGCACGGAACTGTGTGCTGAATGCGATGCGGAAATATCCGCAGATTTATTTTTATTATCTGAAGGGAAATCATGACCGGGAGGAGCTGCTTACTGGTGAGAATGAACTGCCGGAAAATCTGCGTATGTTTGGAAATAGCTGGAAGACGTATGAGCAGGATGGCATCCGTATTACCGGAGCGGAACTTTCGGAAGAAAATGTGGGATTGCTTCCACAGGCACTGGAGCTGGATGCGGAGAAGGTAAATCTTGTGCTGCTCCATGGAATGGCCAGTGAATACGGCGGAGGAGCGGATGGCATTGCGCTGCGGGATTTCCGGGATAAAGGAATTGATTATCTGGCACTTGGTCATATTCATTCATACCAGCAGGAGCAACTGGATGACAGAGGCATCTGGTGCTATAGTGGCTGTCTGGAAGGGCGAGGATTTGATGAATGTGGTCCGAAGGGATATGTGAAGCTGGAGATTGAGGATGGTCATGTGCAATCAGAATTTGTTCCCTGCGCATGCCGGACACTTCACGAAGTGGAAACAGATCTGACGGACTGCCAGACGGAGCAGGAGATGTTTGCGGCAGCAGAGCAGGCGCTTGCAAAGATTCCGGAAAAGGACCTGGTAAAACTGGTGCTGACGGGAGAGTTACTGCCGGAACTGACTCCAGACGTTGACTGGATGGAAACGAAGCTGAAAGAGGCTTATTATTTTCTGAAAGTAAAGGATCAGACAAGGTTGTTGATCCGGCCGGAGGATTATCAGTATGATGTGTCTCTGAAGGGCGAGTTTGTGCGTCAGGTGATGGCATCTGAACTGTCGGAAGAGGAAAAAGAAGAAATATTGCGGCTGGGACTCCGCGCGTTGAATGGGGAGGAATAGCATGCAGATTAAGAAGATACATATTTCAAATTTTGGAAAGCTGCATGAGATGCAGATGGATTTTTCTGAAGGTCTCAATGTGATTAACGGAGAAAATGGCTGGGGCAAATCTACCCTGGCTGCATTTCTGAAAGCCATGCTTTATGGAATGGATGTCACCACGAAGCGGTCTTTGCTGGAAAATGAGCGGCGCAGATATAAGCCATGGCAGGGCGGTGTTTATGGCGGCAGTATGGAATTTGAGGCGAATGGAAAATCTTATCGAATGGAGCGGTTTTTCGGAACGAAGGAACGGGAAGACAAATTTGCTCTTTATGATTTGGCAACAGGGCTTCCAAGTACCGATTATTCGGAACATCTGGGAGATGAGTTATTTCATATTGACCGGGCAGCATGGGAGAGAACCTGCTATCTTGGCCAGCTGAATCTGGGTGTGGCGGTCAATGACAGTCTTAATGCAAGACTTACCCATGTGGAAGAAGAGTCCGGTGACATGCAGAATTATGAGCAGGCGGTGCGTTTGCTGGAAGACCGGATGAAATATTTCCGAAAGACCGGTAACCGGGGACAGATTGCGAAGCTTCGGGATGATCAGAGAGCAGTCCGGGAAGATCAGATGATACTTATGAACCGGATGAAAGAACTGGAAAATGAGAGGACAGCTCATATTGAGCAGAAACGTCAGGAACAATTTGCTCATGAAAAAACGGAGCAGCTGGAGAAGACAGGACGGAAGCTGCAGGAACGGAATATTCAGAAAAATGAGCAGGAACAGTATCTACAGTTAAAACAGAGAGCGGATGCGACAGAAGCTGTGCTGCAGAAAGCAAATGTGGCACTGGCACAGTATGAGACCGTTCCGGCTGATGAAACTTTGCTGGATCTTTTGAGAAGCCAGATTTATGAACTGCGGACAACCATAGAAAAACGGGAAGCAGCGGCACAGCAAAAGGAACGCAGTGAAGCGGCAGTGCGTTCTCAGCAGGAAGTGCTGGAGGAATGTCAGGAGCTGGTGGCAGGAAGAAAGCAGGGACTGGCAGGTGCATTTGGGACAGCTGCAGCAGGTGCAGTTTTTGTGCTGCTGTCTAAGACAGTAGCTAATGCGGAGATCTTTTCCAGTGAGAAAGCATCGATGCTGGCCGGAGCTGCAACGCTGGTATTTGGGGCTTTACTGATCATTGGTTCCTTCTTAAAAGCGCTTCGGGAGACCGGAAAATGGGGCAAACAGGGAAGAGAACTTCATAAGGTAAAGGTTGCACTTGAAAATTATGAGGAACAGGCAGAACAGGATGCAGAAGTTTACGAGGAACTGGACCAGACCATGAAGGAACTTCGGCATCGACTGACCGAAACATTCCAAACATCGGAGGATGCGACGCCGGAAGAACTGGAAGCCTGCTGGCAGCAGGAACGGAAGCGTTCGCAGGAATATCAGCAGCTGAAGGCGGAGTGCGAGAGCCGGAGAAATGCTTCGAGAGATGCGAAGGAAATTTGTCAGTCTTATTTAAATGATCACCCCAAAGCAGCGGAACCGCTGCCGGAGATGGAATTTATTTCCCAGGAAGAGCTGGAGAGACGATTGCAGCAGAACCGGGAAGCAGAAAAAGCAATCCAGCAGGAGACCGGACGAATAGAGAGCCGGATTCGCATGCTGGAAGAGGAAACAGTGAGATTGCCGGAGCTGGAAGAGCAGGATGCAGCGTTGACTGCACAGATTGAAGATGCAGTCCGCACCTGTGACCGTCTGGAACAGACGCTGGGATTCCTGGAGACAGCCAAAAACCAGCTGCTGTCGAGATATCTGGATCGTCTGAAAGAAGGTACGGAAGACTACCTGTCAGAATTAGTGCCGGAGTGGGAACCGTCAGTTGCCATGGATGTCAATCTGAAGATGAAGGTACAGCAGGAAGGAAGCCTTCGGGATACCGAATGTTTCAGCACTGGCTGGCAGGATTTATTCCGGCTGGCGGAACGCTTTGCACTGGTGGATGCCATCTGCGATGCAGATCAGCCGACGGTGGTGCTTGATGATCCTTTTGTGAACCTGGATCCGAAGAAGTATAAGAATGCCAGAAAGATTCTGGAAAAGCTGGGCGAAAAAAGGCAGCTGATCTATTTCAGCTGCCGGGAGTGATTATTTTTTACAAACAATGGGTGATGCCGTCTTGCGTACAGATAGGTCATCAGATGAATGAACGAGGTCAGAATCCAGGAGGTGGCATAGGAAAGATACAATACTTCCTGGGTCGGATGCCAGGCAAATATAGTCTGAAGCCAGATGATCCGGAACAGGCAGGCACCGGAGAGAGCCACCAGCATAGGAGTGATGGCATAGCCGAGACCTCGCATGACGCCCATGATGACTTCCATGACTCCGCAAAGGAAATACGGGGCGCTGATCCAGAATAACCTTGTCTGCCCCGCGGCAATAACAGCCGGGTCAGAGGAATAGATGGACAGGAGAGGCACAGACAGGAGATTGACTCCGCCACCCATGACGATGCCAACGATGGTAACAAGGAAGAGGCAGGAGAAGAGGATCTTATTGATCCGCTCTGCTTTTCCGGCACCGTTGTTCTGGCTTACAAAGCTTACCATGGCCTGATGAACAGCGTTCATGGAGATGTAGACAAAGTTTTCAATGCTGGCAGCTGCACTACTTCCTGCCATGACTACAGATCCAAAGGAGTTGATGGATGACTGAATCAACACATTGGAGAAGGAAAACAGGGCAGCCTGGATACCTGCAGGAAGACCAATCCGCAGCATACGCTTTAACTGTGTTGGATGAATGTAAAGCTTCCGGATATTTAAGTGGCAGGAACCTTTGGTTTTACAGAGGCAGCCGAGGATCAGAACAGCACTTAAGGTTTCTGATAAAATAGTTGCAAGTGCCACACCGGCTACGTCCATGCGGAACAGAATGACAAAGATGAGGTTTAGGATAATATTCAGCACACCGGCGGCGGACAGAAAGTAAAGCGGCCGCTTGGTGTCACCTATGGCACGCAGGATGGAACTTCCAAAGTTATAAGCCATGTTGGATGGCATGCCGATGAAAATGATCGTCAGGTAAAGGGTTGCTTTTCCGATCACGTCATCGGGTGTACCCATCCATGTCAGAAACGGCCGGGCCGTGAGGACGCCGATGATGACCAATGCGATACCGGAGATCAGGCTGACAGATACGGCAGTGTGGACGTTGTCCTGTGTACCTTGCTCGTCCTGATTTCCAATGGTGCGGGCCACATTGACATTGGCGCCGATGGAAAATCCGATGAACAGATTGGTGAGCAGATTGATAATGGTAGTCGTGGAACCAACGGCTGCCAGCGAAGAACTTCCTGCAAAGCGGCCGACTACAATGACATCGGCGGCATTAAAGAGAAGCTGAAGACAGCTGGACAGCATTAAGGGTAAACTAAATGCAATGACCTTTGGTAAAACTGGGCCATTGCACATATCGATCTTGTACGAATCCTTGGACATCATTGTCCCCTCCATTTTCGGCGATATTCCCGGGCGGTAATCCCCTCCGCTTTCTGGAATACTTTATTAAAGTAACTGTTGTCTTCGATGCCGCAATTTCTGGCGATGGTTTCGATCTGAAGATCGGAGAAACGGAGCATCTCTTTGGCTTTGGTGATACGCAGGGAAGTCAGGTAGTTTCCCATGGTGATGCCAAAGCTTTTTTTAAATTCACGTGACATATGATATTTACTAATATAGAACCGGTTGGCAAGTTCGTCAAGGGAGAGTTTTTCCGTATAATGTTCGTCCAGATAGGAACGGATTTCCTGAAGTTTAGAGAGGGTACTGTCGGTATGTCCGTCAGTATCTTTTTCTTTCTGCCAGAGAAGAAGCTGGGTGGCAAGGCGGTGCAGTAGTTCGTTTTCCAGCAACTCCCGGTTGCTGCTGCGGGTTTCTTCCAGTGTCAGAAGCTCTTCTAGCAGTAATTGAAATGGCGAGGCATTACCAGGATGGAAAATGGATGATTTCTGATGCCCGGTGAAATACTTCCAGTAACCGTCCATGGCAGTCCCGTTAAAATGTACCCAGAGAAGTTCCCAGGGGTCATCCTGACTGCTTTCGTGAAAATAAGGCTGTCGACAGTCGAGAAAGACATGATCACCGCTACGCAGGGCAAAATGAGTGTCCTGGATGCTGACAGTACCGCTGCCTGATAATACAATAAAGAAGAGATAGGATTCCAGATGAGAACGACGGCTGATATGCCGGTCGCGGCTTTTTAAGTGTCCGGCCTCCTGTACATAGAGCAGGCTTTGGCGGGCAAAAGAACTGGGAGTATGAATGTAGCGGCAAGTTTGAATGTGTGGGGAAACACGTTCCATGATAAATCTCCTATAGAGCAATATTTTACTATTATTACGCAAATTTTTGCGTAGATTTCTTGATTTATCTATCTTATACTATAGAACAGTTTTTGTAAAGGAATACTATTTTCAGGAGGAATATATGAGTAAAAAAGCATTAATCACAGGAATTACCGGACAGGACGGCTCTTATCTGGCAGAGTTTCTGCTGGACAAAGGATATGAGGTACACGGCATTGTGCGCCGTTCGTCTCTTGCAAATACCGGAAGAATTGATCATCTGCTGGAGAAGAATGCAGTGAAACTTCACGACGGAGATCTTTCCGATTCATCCAGTATTATCCGTATTGTCGGCGAGGTACAGCCGGACGAGATCTACAACCTGGCAGCACAGAGCCATGTACAGGTAAGTTTTGACGCACCGGAGTATTCCGGAGATGTGGACGCACTGGGCGTGCTTCGTATTCTGGAAGCAGTGAAGATCTGCGGCCTGACCAAGAAAACCAGAGTCTATCAGGCATCTACTTCCGAGCTTTTCGGAAAGGTAGAGGAAGTTCCGCAGCGTGAGACCACCCCGTTCCATCCCTACAGCCCCTACGCAGTGGCAAAACAGTATGGCTTCTGGATTGTAAAAGAGTACAGAGAAGCATACGGTATGTTCGCAGTAAACGGCATTCTCTTCAATCATGAGTCTGAGCGCCGTGGTGAGACCTTCGTTACCAGAAAGATTACACTGGCAGCAGGACGTATTGCATGTGGTCTGCAGGATCATCTGGAGCTGGGAAATATGGACTCTTTAAGAGACTGGGGATATGCAAAAGACTACGTAGAGTGTATGTGGATGATGCTGCAGCATGAGACTCCGGAGGATTTTGTTATCGCTACCGGTGAGCAGCATACGGTTCGTGATTTCACGGAGAAAGCATTTAAAGCAGTTGGCATCGATCTTCGCTGGGAAGGTACCGGCATTGACGAGAAGGGCTATGACAAAGCAACTGGCAAGATGCTGGTATGTGTCAACAAAGCATGGTTCCGTCCGACTGACGTAGACAATCTGTGGGGAGATCCGACCAAGGCAAAGACCGTGCTTGGATGGAACCCGCAGAAAACAACTTATGAAGAACTGGTTAAGATCATGGCAGAACATGACCTTGCACGTGCAAAGAGAGAAGCAGCACTGAAAGGAGTAACAAACGCATGATGAACAAAGATGGAAAAATTTATGTAGCAGGCCACAGAGGAATGGTTGGCTCTGCCATTGTACGTTCTCTGGAGAGAAACGGATATCATAACATTATTACCAGAACCCACAAGGAACTGGATCTGACCCGTCAGGATCAGGTGGAGAAATTCTTTGCAGAGGAGAAGCCGGATTATGTATTTTTGGCAGCTGCAAAGGTAGGCGGCATTGTTGCCAACAGCGAGGCTCTGGCTGATTTCATGTATGATAATATGATTCTGGAAATGAATGTAATTCACGAAGCATGGAAAAATAACTGTAAAAAGCTTCTGTTCCTGGGCTCCAGCTGTATTTATCCGCGTATGGCACCGCAGCCGATGAAGGAGAACTGTCTTCTGACGTCTGAACTGGAGAAGACCAATGAAGCTTATGCTCTGGCAAAGATCAGTGGCCTGAAATACTGCGAGTTTCTGAACCGTCAGTACGGAACCGACTATATCAGCTGTATGCCGACCAACCTGTACGGACCGAATGATAACTATCATCCGACCCACAGCCATGTGCTTCCGGCACTGATCCGCCGTTTTCATGAGGCAAAAGAGCAGGGTCTTAAGGAGGTTACCTGTTGGGGTACCGGATCACCGCTCCGTGAGTTCCTGTATGTAGATGATCTGGCAGACGGCTGTGTATTCCTGATGAATAACTACAGTGGTAATGAGACTGTTAATATGGGTACCGGCAAAGAATTGACCATCAAAGAGCTGACCGAGCTGGTAGCAAAGGTTGTCGGCTATACCGGAGAGATCAAATGGGATCCGACCAAACCGGACGGAACACCGAGAAAGCTTCTCGATGTATCCAAACTGGAGGGTCTTGGTTTCCATTATAAGACAGAACTGGAAGAGGGAATTCGTCTGACCTACGAAGATTTCCTTCATAATCCCATGAGAGCAGAGCGATAGGAGACAGTCCATGAAACGATATGGAGTAATTATGGCCGGAGGCGGGGGAACCCGTTTCTGGCCCTTAAGCCGTCAGGCAATGCCGAAACAGATGCTGAATTTAAGCGGTAAGGACCGGATGATTAATGAAACGATTGATCGCCTGCATGACACCGTGGAGAAGGAAGATATTTTCATCGTTACCAATGAAAAGCAGGCAGCCAAGATGCTGGAGTGTGTGGATGGCAGAATTGCCAAAGATCATATTTTGGCAGAGCCGTCTGCGAGAAATACGGCAGCCTGCATCGGTTATGCAGCCATGGAGATCGTGAAAAAATACGGCGACGGTATTATGTGTATTTTTCCGTCGGATCATTTTATTAAAAATGAACCGGAATTTACAAAGATTCTCAATCAGGCCGTTCAGGCGGCAGAGGAGCAGGACAAGCTGATTACGATCGGCATTGCGCCTACCTTCCCGTCTACCGGATATGGTTATATCAAATTTGATAAAAATGAGAATGCGATTGCCCGCAAGGTAGAGGAATTTAAGGAAAAACCAGATTATGAGACGGCAAAGGCCTATGTGGAGAGCGGAAATTATGCCTGGAACAGCGGTATGTTCGTATGGAAAGCATCCACTATTCTGGAAAAATTTGCGGAACTTCTTCCGGATATTTATGCCTGCCTGACGACAATTGGTGATGCCATGAAGACCCCGGATGAAGATCGCGTGATCCAGAAAGTGTATCCGGTAATTCCAAAGATTTCTATTGATTATGGTATTCTGGAACGTTCTGATGATGTGCTGGTACTGTCCGGTGATTTTGGCTGGAATGATGTGGGCAGCTGGGATATGATGAAGGTCATTTATGACGAGGATGCGGAAGGAAATATCCTGGTGGGAGATCATGTGAATATTGATACGACCAATACCATTTCTTTCTCCAGTGGGAAGATGATCGCGACTATCGGTGTGGATAATCTGGTTGTCGTGGAGACCGAGGATGCGATTCTTGTATGTGACAAGAACCGTGTGCAGGATGTGAAGAAGGTTGTAGATACCTTAAATGAGCAGGGAAGAACGGACCTTCTGTAAACGGGCTTTTGGAAAAGAATTGCATAGGAGAGAAGTATGATGGATTATCAATCAAAATATGAGCAGTGGTGTACAGACCCGATTTTTGATAAGGAAACGAAAGCAGAGCTTCAGGCCATTGCCGGAGATGAGAAAGAGATTGAGGATCGTTTTTATAAGGATCTTTCTTTCGGAACCGGTGGACTTCGAGGTGTGATCGGGGCCGGAACCAATCGAATGAATGTATATACTGTGACAAAAGCAACTCAGGGACTGGCAAATTACATCAAAAAACAGGGCGGAGAAGAGAAAGGTGTAGCGATTGCATTTGATTCCCGCCATATGTCCACCGAGTTTTCTGAGAAAGCAGCTTTGTGTCTTAATGCCAATGGCATCAAAACCTATCGTTTTGAAACTCTGCGTCCGACACCGGAACTTTCTTTTGCATTGAGAGAGCTTGGCTGTATTGCGGGTATTGTGGTGACTGCAAGCCATAATCCGCCGGAATACAATGGATACAAAGTATACTGGGAGGACGGTGCACAGATCACTGCTCCAAAAGATAAAGAAATCATTGCAGAAGTGAATGCGGTGACGGATTTTGCCTCTATTCAGATGATGGATCGGGCAGAAGCAGAAAAGAAGGGACTGTTTCATGTGATCGGTCAGGAGATCGACGACCGCTATATGGAAAAGTTAAAGAAACTGGTATTAAGTCCGGAAGCCATCAAACGTATGGCAGACAGCCTGAAGATTGTTTATACTCCCCTTCATGGTACCGGAAATATTCCGGTTCGCCGAGTGTTAAAGGAACTTGGATTTACTCAGGTACAGGTAGTGCCGGAGCAGGAACTTCCGGATGGTGCGTTCCCGACGGTTTCTTATCCGAACCCGGAAGATCCAAATGCCTTTAAGCTGGCTCTGGATCTGGCAGAAAAGACGGATGCAGATCTGGTACTGGCTACGGATCCGGATGCAGACCGCCTTGGCGTCTATGCAAAGGATTCAAAGACAGGCAGTTATATGCCATTTACCGGAAATATGTCCGGTCTGCTCATTGCAGAATATGAACTGAGTGTCCGTAAGGAACTGGGACGTCTGCCAAAAGACGGTGCACTGGTAACCACGATCGTATCTTCCAACATGGCAGAAGCAATTGGAAAAGCATATGATGTGGATGTGATCGAAGTGCTGACCGGATTCAAATATATTGGTGAGCAGATCAAATTCTTTGAGCAGAATCATGAGCATACCTTCCTGTTTGGTTATGAGGAAAGCTATGGCTGCCTGGTAGGAACCCATGCAAGAGATAAAGACGCAGTAGTCGCTGTGATGGCCCTCTGCGAAGCTGCTGCTTATTATAAAGAAAAAGGCCTGACACTCTGGGATCAGATGCTGAAGATCTATGAGAAATATGGCTATTATAAAGAGACACTGGTATCTATCACCATGAAGGGTGTGGATGGAGCAGAGAAGATTCAGAAGATTCTTTCTGATATGCGCGCTAATCCACCGAAAGAGATTGGAATCCACAAAGTGCTGGCTGTCCGTGACTATGACGCTGACACCAGACTTGATATGGAGACCGGCAAGGTGACGGAGACAGGGCTTCCAAAATCAAATGTGCTTTATTACGAACTGGATCGTGATGCATGGTGCTGCGTGCGTCCGTCCGGAACAGAGCCGAAGGTGAAATTTTATATGGGCGTGAAGGAAGACAGCATTGCCCATGCAGAGGCAGCACTGGAAAGCCTGAAAGATGCTATGACAGAGCTGGTGAAATAATCTATCTGTCATTGTGGAGAATGTATTTTTATGAAATGTATTGTATTGGCAGGCGGGAGTGGGGACCGGTTATGGCCCCTCTCCCGCAAAAATTATCCCAAACAGTTTATCCATATTAAGGAAAACCGTTCTTTATTCCAGGAAACTATCGCCCGGAACATCCCGTTCTGTGAAGAATTTTATATTATTACCTCTGATCGCTATGCCAATATTGTGGAAGGCCAGTTGCAGGTTTTTCAGGGACTTCGATATCGGTGTTTCTATGAGGAAGAAGGCAAGAAAACTGCTCCGGCCGTTGCCATTGCCTGTCTTTGCGATAACCGTTCCGAAGATTATCTGGTAGTATCGACAGATCATATTATTGAAGGCGGTGATTATAAAGGTGCCATTGCCAGAGCGAAAAGCTATATTCCACAGGGAAAACTGGTAAGCATCGGCGTGACGGCGGACCGGTTTGAACCGGGATATGGTTATTTCCGGCAGATAAATGGACATACGGAGTTCCATCATAGTGAAGTGTCAGAGCAGATCCCGGAAGGGGAATCCTGGGAATATGATACAGGAATCCTGCTTTTTAACGGTGGTGATTATCTTCATGAGCTTTCCCGTAAAAGTCCCATGCTTTATGCCCAGATCCGGGAATGTGTGGATCGTTTGGATACTTACGGAAGAAATGTGCAGATTCCTAAAGCACTGGTGGAAGAGATTGAGCCGGTGAGTATTGGCCGAGCTGTGACAAGTGTATCAGAAAAGGTGCAGCTGCTCACAGGAGAATTTAACTGGCGGCGCATTATGACACTGGAGTCTCTGGCAGACTACTATCACGGCGAGGACTCCGGTAAGGTCATCCAGAATGAGTGTGAAAATGTCTCCGTGCTTAACGAGGCATCCCATCAGCTGGTGGTAGCCAACGGCCTTTCTGATGTGATCGTCGTCAATACGGCGGATGCAGTCTATATTTCCAGAAAAAATGAGACCGATCAGATCAAAAATATCATACGTGATAACTATGAAGAGCAGCAGGCTTATTTTGATGAAGGCACAGTATACTATACGGCGTGGGGAATCAAGGAAACGCTTCACTATGGTACTTCCTGCAGAGTGAAGAAGATTACCATTTTCCCGGGAAAAGAACTGTCCCGTCATGTGCACAAGTTAAGAACGGAACACTGGACTGTGGTCAGCGGTACGGCTTCCATTTTGTTGGGAGAGGAACTGAAGGAATACGGTCCTGGAGGAAATATTTTCGTTCCCATGGGCATGGCACATCAGATTGCCAACCGTTCTGCAGAGGATCTGGTGATTATCGAGGTCAGTGTGGGCGAGCTGGAGTATGGTCACGGTACGGATCTGACCCGTCTGGCTGGTCAGCCAATGGTGAAAACAGATTGTGATGAACTGGTGCGGCTGGAACCGGCATTCAAAGATAATCTTTGGGGAGGAACCCGCCTGCGCGATGTCTACGGTAAGAAATGTAATTATGATGTGATTGCGGAGAGTTGGGAGTTGTCTACTCATAAGGCAGGTCAGAGCGTAGTTGCCACGGGAAAAAGTAAAGGACTCATGCTGGGCGAATATATTGACCGGTTTGGCCGCGGTATCCTGGGCTGGAAATGTGAACCCTATGAGCGGTTTCCGTTGCTGATCAAGTTTATCGACTCCCATCAGTGCCTGTCCATTCAGGTACATCCGGGGGATGATTACGCGCTTCAGAAAGAAGACGAATACGGCAAAAATGAACTTTGGTATGTAGTGGACTGTGAGCCGGACTCCTATCTCTACTGTGGATTTTCCAAAGACACAGACGAGGAAGAGGTACGGCAGCGGATCGAGGACGGCACTTTGCCTGAGATTCTGAACAAGATTCCGGTACGGAAGGGTGAGAGCTATTTTATTGAGACGGGAACCGTCCATGCGATCGGACCGGGAGTGCTGATCTGCGAAATCCAGCAGAGTTCTAATGTGACCTACCGTCTGTATGATTATAAACGCCGCGATAAATATGGAGAACTCCGGGAACTTCATGTGGACAAAGCCATGGATGTGGTGAATTTCCATAAGAAGGATATGGAAGCAGCAAAAACCATGGAGTGTAAATATTTCTCCGTGGAACGGTATGATCTGGCTGAAGAGAACTCCTTTAATCTCGATGATTCCAGCTTCCGGGCTTTCGTGGTGCTGGAAGGGACCGGTACGATCCGGTGCGGAGAAGAAGAGATTCCTTACCGCCCCGCAGACTGCTTCTTCGTCCCGGCAGGGAAGAAGACGGTGGCGTTTGAAGGCAGTGGTATCGTGTTGAAGGTACAGGTGTAAAGCGATATATTCTGAAGAATTCTGAAAGTGATTCGACCCATATTGACAAAGAATCCGCCCGTTTCCTATAATGTGACTAAGGAGAAGTTCCGGTTGAATAAGAGCTTCTCCTTTAGTAACTGGAAAGAGCAGGAGAGACAATCGTGGTATTTTCAAGCTTTACATTTTTATTCCGCTTTTTACCTTGTTTTTTGGTGGTATATATGGTATGCCCTGCAAAATGGAAAAATCTGGTGTTGTTTGCAGGCAGCCTTGCGTTTTACTTTTACGGAGTAAGAAAGACTCCGATGTATCTGATTTTATTTCTTATATCTTTGCTTCTCAACTGGTATCTGGGTGCCTGGATGGTCCAGGCAGCAGATGAGAAGCACCGAAAGCAGCGGCTCTTTGCCGGTGTTCTTTTTAACTTGTGTCCCCTGATGGTATTTAAATATAGTGGATTCTTTACCGGGCGTGGGCTGCTTCTTCCCCTGGGAATCAGTTTTTATACTTTCCAGATGATTGGATGGCTGGTTGATCTCTATCGAAGAGAAATCCGGGTATTTCCTTCGTTCCTTCATTTTGGAACATGGGCATCCATGTGGCCGCATATGAGCTCCGGGCCGATTCTTCGATGGAAGGATACGGAAACAGATCTGGGGGCGCGGCGGGTAACAGCCTCAGATGTGGAGGAAGGCTTACGGGAGCTGACCATCGGGCTTGCCATGAAGGTGCTGCTGGCCAACCAGCTGTCCGGTCTGTGGCAGAAAGTGGGAACGATCGGTTACGAAAGCATCTCCACACCCTTTGCCTGGCTGGGATTGATCGCATTTACATTTCAGATTTATTTTGATTTCTATGGCTATTCTCTCATGGCAGTGGGACTTGGAAGGCTGCTTGGCTTCCATCTGCCGGAAAACTTTCATTATCCCTATATGGCGTGTTCGATGACGGAGTTCTGGCGCAGATGGCATATGACCCTGGGAAGCTGGTTCCGGGATTACGTCTATATCCCGCTGGGAGGAAGCAGATGCTCCCGTTGGAAACTGTTAAGAAACCTTCTGGTCGTATGGCTGCTCACGGGTATCTGGCATGGGGCAGGATGGAATTTCCTTTTGTGGGGCGGCTGTCTGTTTGTTATGATTGCGGCAGAAAAATTTCTTTATTTAAAAATATTGAATCGGTATCCATGGTTGGGACATCTTTATATGATGATATTGATTCCGCTGTCCTGGTTGCCTTTTGCAGTGGCAGAAATTCGGAATATCGTAGTGTATCTGGAACGATTGTTCCCGTTTTTTAATGCACCGGGTGCTTACACCTGGTACGCCGGGGATTATTTGAAATATGGTCAGATGTATGTGTGGCCATTGCTGGCAGGACTTATTTTCATAACACCATGGCCGCGGAAAATCTATGAAAAATACAAAGGGAGCCTGATTTCAGCAGTGGTATTGCTGATGCTGTTCTGGTTCAGCATTTACTGTATCCATATGGGACAGGATGATCCTTTTTTGTACTTCTCATTTTAGGGGATAGCGATGAAAAAACGAAACTGGTATACCATTCTTTTGCTGGTCAGTCTGTTGTTGGCAGCGGGATGGAAAATGGATATGCGTGTACAGAAATGGCAGCATGATCGGAACACGGTCGATAAGGCAGAGAATACGGTTGATGAATTTTCGCCGCAGACGGCGGAAGAAAATATCACGAGTCAGGAGCCTGCTGAATCAGAAGAAGAGCCGCAGGAGGAAGAAACAGAACCTGACAAACCCTCCTTCCCGGAGATTGATAATTCCTTTGATGATGTACTGTTTATTGGAGATTCCAGGACAGATGGTCTTTCGGAATATGGGCATCTGGGAAATGCGGATGTATTTGCCGATTCCGGGTTGAGTGCCTACACGGCCATGACGAAGAAGCTGCGGGTGTCGGGAGAGGATGAAAACCAATATACGTTGGAGGAGATTCTAAGCAAGCGGCAGTATAAACTCATTCTGGTGATGTTGGGGATCAATGAACTGGGTTATGACCGGCAAGCAGCCATCCGGAAATACGGAGAGCTGGTGAATCAGATCCAGGAGCTTCAGCCGGATGCCTGTCTGGTGTTGGAGGCCAACCTTCATATGACAGAAGAAAAATCTGAGGGTGATGCTATTTTCAATAATGAAAATATTAACGAGATGAATGATGCCATTCATCAGCTTGCGGAAGAAAAAAATCTGGGATGGCTGGATGTCAATGAGCTGTTTGATGATGAAAATGGAAATCTGAATGCAGATCTCTCCGCGGACGGGGCGCATGTACTTGGAAAGTATTATGCAGACTGGTCAGACTGGATTTTACAGAAATTGCAGCAACAGGATGTAAAATAACCGGAAAAAGTGTTATAATAGAGCTATCTTACGGGAGAATATAAAGGAGGAAGATTCGATATGATGTTGGAAGAGACAATCAGAATTTTAAGCATGCAGGAAGAGATTCTTCAGTTTCCGCACTTTACCAATAAAGATGCATGGGAACTGGGAAGCTATATGGTATCCGAGGCAGCACATAACGGCCTTCCGGTAGTCATCAGTATCCGTCTGAACAATGGATATACCCTATTCCAGTATGGATTCAAAGGAACCAATTATTGTAATGAAATCTGGATGAAGAGAAAACACAATACCGTCCGGACCATGGAGATGAGCAGCCTTCGCCTGTATATGGATTTGAAGATGAATCAGGAAGAGCTGAAGGACCGTGGACTGAATGATGAGGAATATGTGGCATGCGGCGGCGGGTTCCCCATTCGTGTGGCAGGAGCAGGTGTGATCGGAAGTATTATCGTATCCGGTCTTGACCATATGGCAGACCATGAATTTGCAGTGGCATGTATCAGCAAATATTTAAGAGTGGATGAAATCCCACGTTTGCCGGTACGTTTCTGAAATTAACTAAAAAATACATAAAGAACTTGCCAAAAATTAGAAAATTATGTACAATATTCCCATAAGCTGACGGCAGGGGGAGTTTCAACAAAAGGTTGAAACAGATGCCGGAAAAAAGGGGGACTCAGGTATGGAAGATCGCATGTTCAAAATTTACTCGCCGGGTGACAGCAAGGTTGTCATGAAAGTCATTCCGGGACACTTTGTAACTTCTCATTCCCATATTACCCATTATGTGGATATGACTACACTGCGGGCAAGACAGAATGAGGCAGAAGCAGCTGCAAGACTTCTGGCATCCAGATATGCGCATAATACGATTGTGGATACCATCATCTGCTTGAATGGCTGTGAAGTGATTGGTGCATATCTTGCACAGGAACTGACCAAATCCGGAATCATGTGTATGAATGCACATGGTACGATCTATATCACCTCTCCGGAGCAGGATATTAACGGTCAGATGATTTTCCGTGACAATGCGAAAATCATGGTGGAAGGTAAGAATGTGCTGATTCTTTCCACGTCTATTACTACAGGTGTGACACTGGACAAAGCAATTGACAGTGTAGAATATTATGGTGGTAAAGTACAGGGGATTGCATCTGTTTTCAGCTTTATCAGTAAGGCAAGAGGGGTTGAAGTGAACAGTATCTTCGATGCCAAAGATTTAAAGGGATATGCATCCTACGATGCCAAAGTTTGCCCCATGTGTAAGGCGAAACAGAAGATTGACGCTATCGTCAATGGATATGGTTATAGCCGGATGTAAAATAATTTTATAAAAATGAGGGGGAAGGACTTGTCAACTTCCTCCTTTTTGTGTATAATATCGATAATTTGGGTATTTTTAAGACAGGAAAGGACAAAGGTGAAAAGATGAAAGCATTTCTTATTCTGGAAGATGGCCATGTCTTTACAGGCAGAAGCATCGGTTCCACCAGGGAAGCGGTCAGTGAGATCGTCTTCAACACATCCATGACAGGATATCTGGAAGTTCTGACAGATCCCTCTTATGCAGGACAGGCAGTCGTTATGACTTATCCGTTAATCGGAAATTATGGAATCTGTTATGAGGATATGGAGTCGGAAAGGCCGTGGGTAGACGGATTTATTGTTCGTGAACTTTCCAGAATGCCGAGTAATTTTCGTTGCGAGGATACGATTCAGAATTTTCTTGAGAAAAATGATATTCCGGGTATTTGCGGAATTGACACCCGTGCCCTTACCAAGATCCTTCGTGAGTCTGGCACAATGAATGGTATGATTACTACCAATGAAAATTATGATATGGATGAAGTGATGAAGAAGCTGAAAGCTTATTCTACGGGAGATGAGGTGTCGAAAGTCACTTGCCGTGAAAAATCCGTTCTTCCTGGTGATGGATATAAAGTAGCGCTTCTGGATCTGGGTGCGAAGAGAAATATTGCGCGTTCCCTGAATGAGAGAGGATGCGAGGTCACGATTTATCCGTCCTTCACAACAGCGGAAGAGATCATTGCTTCCAATCCGGATGGTATTATGCTTTCCAATGGACCTGGAGATCCGAAAGCTTGTGCACAGGTAATTAAAGAGATTCGTAAACTCTATGAGACAGATATTCCCATTTTTGCAATCTGTCTGGGACATCAGCTGATGGCTCTTGCAACTGGTGCAGATACATTCAAATTAAAATATGGACACCGTGGTGGAAATCATCCGGTAAAAGATATGGAAACAGGACGTGTGTACATTTCTTCCCAGAACCATGGTTATGCCGTAAATCCGGAGAGCCTGGATCCGAAGGTTGCCGTACCGGCATTTACCAATGTTAATGACGGAACCAACGAGGGACTGAAATACGTGGGCAAGAACATCTTCACGGTACAGTATCATCCGGAAGCATGCCCGGGACCGCAGGATTCCAGCTACCTGTTTGACAGATTTCTGAAGATGATGGAGGAGAAGAAGAATGCCTAAGAATCCGGATATTAAAAAAGTACTGGTAATCGGTTCCGGTCCTATCGTAATCGGACAGGCTGCCGAGTTTGACTATGCAGGAACACAGGCCTGCCGTTCTCTGAAGGAAGAAGGACTGGAAGTTGTACTTCTGAACTCCAACCCGGCTACCATCATGACCGATAAGGACATTGCAGACCGTGTATACATTGAGCCGCTGACGGTTGATGTAGTAGAGCAGCTCATTTTAAAGGAAAAACCGGACAGTGTACTGCCGACCCTTGGCGGACAGGCAGGACTGAACCTGGCTATGGAGCTGGACGAGAGAGGATTCTTCGAGAAGACTGGTGTAAAACTCATCGGAACCACTTCCCAGACCATTAAGAAGGCAGAAGATCGTCTGGAGTTCAAGGCAACCATGGAGAAGATCGGTGAGCCGGTAGCTCCGTCTCTGGTTGTTGAGAATCTGGAAGATGGTATTGCATTCTCCAATAAGATCGGTTATCCGGTTGTTCTTCGTCCGGCATATACCCTGGGCGGGAGCGGCGGCGGTATCGCTCACAACCAGGAAGAACTGGAGGAGATTCTTGCAAATGGTCTTCGTCTCTCCCGTGTAGGACAGGTTCTGGTAGAGCGCTGCATCGCAGGATGGAAGGAGATCGAGTACGAGGTAATGCGTGATGGCGCAGGCAATGTAATTACCGTCTGCAACATGGAAAACATTGACCCGGTCGGCGTTCATACCGGTGACAGTATTGTAGTAGCTCCGTCCCAGACTCTTGGAGATAAAGAATATCAGATGCTCCGTACTTCTGCGCTGAACATTATCAGTGAGCTGAAGATTACGGGAGGATGTAACGTACAGTTTGCGCTTCATCCGGAAAGCTTCGAGTACTGTGTTATCGAGGTAAATCCGCGTGTGAGCCGTTCTTCTGCACTGGCTTCCAAAGCAACCGGATATCCGATTGCAAAGGTAGCTGCAAAGATCGCCATTGGTTATACGCTGGATGAGATTAAAAATGCCATTACCGGACAGACCATGGCAAGCTTCGAGCCGATGCTGGACTACTGCGTTGTCAAGATGCCGCGTCTTCCGTTTGATAAATTCATCAGTGCAAAGAGAACCCTGACCACACAGATGAAGGCAACCGGTGAGGTTATGAGTATCTGTGATAATTTCGAGGGTGGTCTTATGAAAGCCATCCGTTCTCTGGAGCAGCATGTAGACAGCCTTATGTCCTATGATTTCAGCCATCTGGATAAAGCAGGACTTCTGGAGCAGCTGGAAGTGGTAGATGACCGCAGAATCTGGGTTATCGCAGAAGCACTTCGTCAGGGAGTTTCCTATGACGAGATTCATGACATTACGAAGATTGATAAATGGTTCATCGACAAGATTGCTATTCTGGTAGAGATGGAGCAGGCTCTGAAGACGCAGGAACTGACGGTAGATCTCTTAAGAGAAGCAAAGAGAATCGAGTTCCCGGATAACGTGATCGCAAATCTGACCGGAAAATCCGAGGAAGAGATCAAGAAGATGCGTTACGACAATGGTATCGTAGCAGCATTCAAGATGGTAGATACCTGTGCAGCAGAGTTCGAAGCATCTACGCCATATTACTATTCTGTATATGGAAGTGAAAATGAAGCCATTGAGACCAACGATCGTAAGAAGGTATTGGTACTTGGCTCTGGCCCGATCCGTATCGGTCAGGGTATCGAGTTCGACTTCTGCTCCGTACATTGTACCTGGGCATTTTCTAAAGAGGGTTATGAGACCATTATCATTAATAACAATCCGGAGACCGTAAGTACGGACTTTGATATTGCAGATAAACTGTATTTTGAGCCGCTGACTCCGGAAGATGTGGAGAGCGTGGTTCGCCTGGAAAAACCGGACGGAGCTGTGGTACAGTTCGGTGGACAGACTGCCATCAAACTGACAGAGGCTCTTATGAAGATGGGTGTGCCGATCCTTGGAACTTCCGCAGAAAATGTAGATGCAGCTGAGGACAGAGAGCTCTTCGACGAGATTCTGGAACAGTGCCAGATCCCGAGACCGAAGGGAGGCACCGTATACACGGCAGAGGAAGCAAAAGAAGTAGCAAACAGACTGGGATATCCGGTACTGGTTCGTCCTTCTTACGTACTTGGCGGACAGGGTATGCAGATTGCCATCAATGATGAGGATGTAGAAGAATTCATCGGTATCATCAACCGGATTGCACAGGATCATCCGATTTTGGTTGATAAATACCTGCAGGGTAAAGAGATCGAGGTCGATGCGGTATGCGACGGTAAGGATATCCTGATTCCGGGTATCATGGAGCATATTGAGCGTGCGGGTATCCATTCCGGAGACAGTATTTCCGTATATCCGGCAAAGAGTATCAGTCAGAAAGTAAAAGATACCATCGAAGAGTACACCAAACGCCTGGCACGTTCCCTGCATGTTATCGGACTGATCAACATTCAGTTCATCGCTGTAGGCGAGGATGTATATGTCATCGAGGTAAATCCCCGTTCCAGCCGTACGGTACCGTACATCAGCAAGGTAACTGGTATTCCGATTGTGCCGCTGGCAACTAAAGTGATCCTTGGATATAAGATCAAGGATCTGGGGTACACACCGGGACTTCAGAAAGAAGCAGATTACTTTGCAGTGAAGATGCCGGTATTCTCCTTCGAGAAGATCCGTGACGCTGATATCAGCCTTGGACCGGAGATGAAATCCACTGGTGAGTGTCTGGGTATCGCAAAGACCTTTAATGAAGCACTTTACAAGGCATTTCTGGGTGCGGGAATCTGCCTGCCGAAATACAAGAACATGATCATGACTGTCCGTGATGAGGACAAGGCAGAGGCTGTGGAGATTGCCAAGAGATTCGAAGCTCTGGGTTACAATATCTACGCAACCAAGGGAACCGCCCGTGCACTTATGGATGCAGATGTACAGGTTCGTCTGACCAGAAAGGTAGAGCAGGAGTCTCCGAATATCCTGGATCTGATTCTTGGTCATGAGATTGATCTGGTTATTGACACACCGTCCCAGGGCGTTGAGCACAGCCATGACGGATTTGTTATCAGAAGACATGCCATCGAGACCGGCGTCAATGTTCTGACAGCGATTGACACAGCAAAAGCACTGGTTACTTCTCTGGAAGATACGGACCACAAGAATCTGACGTTGATTGATATTGCAAAAATCTAATATCAGGAAATGAATATAAGAAAACTGGCAGCAGAGGTAACTCTGTTGCCAGTTGTTTTTGATGGAGGAAATATGACAAAGGATATGACAACTGGTTCGCCTGTCCGGCTGATTATCGGATTTGCGATTCCTATGTTTCTTGGAATGCTGTTCCAGCAGTTTTACAGCATGGTGGACACATTGGTGGTTGGACGATTTCTTGGTGTAAATCCACTGGCAGGGGTAGGTTCCACCACATCCCTAAACTTTATGGTCATCGGATTCTGCACAGGCGTCTGTAATGGGTTTGCCATTCCGGTGGCACAGATGTTCGGCGCACAGGAGGAACACCGTCTCCGGAAATATGTGACCAACAGCGCGTGGCTTTGTATGGTATTTTCCGTTGTGATGACTTTAGCAGTAGTGGCATCCTGCAGAGCTATTCTGACATTGATGAACACGCCAAAAGAAATTTTTGAATATGCTTATATCTATATTTTGATTGTCTTTTGGGGAATTCCATGTACTTTTCTTTATAATATCCTGGCAGGTATTATCCGGTCACTGGGAGACAGTAAGACGCCGGTTGTCTTTCTGGCAGTGTCATCCTCGATCAATATTGTGCTGGATCTGGTGTTCGTGTTGTTGTTTCACATGGGAGTGGAAGGCCCGGCTATTGCGACGGTACTGGCACAGGGCATTTCAGGTGTGATCTGTCTTTGGTATATGTGGAAAAAATTCCCGATTCTGCATGCCACAAGGGATGAGTGGAAACCGGAGCCTTCCTATATGGCGAAGCTTTGCTATATTGGAATTCCCATGGGATTACAGTACTCGGTCACCGCTATCGGCACACTGGTACTGCAGGCGGCTATCAACGGATTAGGTGCAGCGGTAGTTGCCGGTGTCACGGCAGCCCAGAAGATTAATGCCTTTATCTCCTGCCCGGTGGAATCTTTAGGACAGACCATGGCTCCTTACACGGGGCAGAACATGGGAGCCGGAAAGCTTGACCGGATTGGAAAAGGATTAAAGAGCGCTTCACTGATTGGTTTTTTGATGTCTGCAATTTGTTTTGCGATTGCTGTACTTTTTGGAAAACAGCTGACCCTTCTCTTTGTAGATGCAGGTGAGACGGCCATTATTGCTTACTCCTATGAGTTCCTTTTATTCTGCACTGGTGGTTATTGTATGCTGACATTGGTGAACACGGTGCGGTTTACGATTCAGGGAATGGGATTTTCTGTTTTTGCTATCTGTTCCGGTGTAATGGAGATGATTGCAAGAGTTCTGGCATCTACCGTAGTGGCTGGAAAAGTGGGATTTATCGGGATTTGTCTTGCCCATCCGTTGGCATGGGTATTTGCGGATATCTTTCTGATTCCGGCGTTTTTCTGGTGTAGAAAACGAATTGCATAAAATGCCGAAACAGGGGAAAACTGTTTTTGAAACAGTGCTTGACATATTGCCCAAATTGTGATAGATTAGTCAAAGATAATTAAGCAGGTTTCACGACGTAGTGGAAGCTGAGATGAAAATGTGTAGAAGCATTCTGAACAAGCCATTGTTTAGGGTGCTTTTTTGCATATATGGCAGCGGAAGCCTGGTGGGTAAGGGATTGCGCGGTCATGATTGCCAGAAAGGAGGAGAAGAATGGCAAAAGATATGTTTCATGTCGGCACCCAGGTGCTGATTGGAAAAGAGCGTTTTTCCGGCATCTTTGACGGAATGACAAAAGTATTGATTGTAACGGATAAGTTCATGCATGAGAGTGGCACCGTTTCTTATGTGACGGATGTATTGGATCATCTGAAGGTGGAGTGGAAAATTTTCTCGGAGGTACGTCCGGATCCGGATATCATGACGGTCAGCAAAGGTGTTGCCATGATTCTGGAGTTTCAGCCCCAGGCGGTTGTAGCTCTGGGCGGTGGATCTTCCATCGACGCTGCAAAGGCCATCGTTTATTTTGCTGCTAAAGAGAGCAATGCACCGAGATGTAAGTTTGTGGCTATTCCAACAACCAGTGGTACTGGTTCTGAGATGACCAATTTTGCTGTGATCAGTAATCCGGAAAAGGCAGCAAAATATCCACTGGTAAATGATGAACTGTATCCGGATATCGCAGTATTGGATGCAGAACTTGTAAAAACGGTACCGCCAGCGATCACAGCTGCAACTGGAATGGATGTATTTACTCATGCAGTAGAGGCATTTGTCTGCACGGAGGCAAATCATTTCACTGATGCATGTGCAGAGAAAGCCATGAAGCTGGTAAGAAGTTATTTGCTTCGCTGCTACAAGAATCCGGAAGATATGGAAGCACGTCAGGGTATGCATGATGCATCCTGCCTGGCAGGTATTGCATTTACCAATGCAGGACTTGGCTTGGTTCACGGTATGGCACATACGTTTGGTGCACATTTTCACGTGCCCCATGGAAAAGCAAATGCCATTCTGCTTCCCTATGTTATGGGATTCAATGCAGGATGCTATGACAGCCAGTTGACGGATGTGGCAAAAAAATATGCCCGTATTTCCAGACTGCTCCGTATTGAAGGACCGGGAATCCGTCAGAGTGCTTTCTCTCTGATCCGTACCATGCGTCAGTACAACACTCGTCTTGGTATTCCGGCTACCATCAAAGAGCTGGGTATCAGTAAAGAAGAGTTTGAGTCAGTACTGGATGAGATGTGTAAGGCTGCAAAAGCAGACAACTGTACCTCAACCAATCCGAGAGAATGTACGCCGGAGGATATCAGAAAGATTTTCCTGCAGGCATATGATGGAAAAATCGGAACAGGAAGGTAATTATAAATGGCAGAAGAAACCAAACAGAGAATTATTCAGGAATTTGTTCCTGGTAAACAGGTCACTCTGGCACATGTTATCGCCAATCCGGTTCCTAGCCTCTATGAGAAAATGGGACTGATTGATGCCAGAGGAGCTATCGGAATTTTTACCATTACGCCGAGTGAGGGTGCTATTATCGCAGCAGATGTGGCAACTAAAGCGGCAGATGTAAGCATCGGATTCGTAGACCGTTTTAACGGAACACTGATTATCTGTGGAGATGTGGCAGCAGTGGAATCCGCACTTCGTGAAGTGATGCATACGCTCTGTGAAATGATGGGCTTCACACCGACGGTGGTGACGAAGACGTGACGCAGCAGAAACGCATGATTCTGATTGGAAAGACAGCGGCAGGAAAGACAACTCTCTGCCAGTATTTGACCCATCAGGATCTGGTATATCATAAGACTCAGACGATCGCAGTCATGGGTGGACAGTTTATTGATACGCCGGGCGAGTATCTGGAACGTGTACGGATGAGAGGAGCGCTCTCCGTGACGGCGGCAGATGCAGATATTATCCTGTTTGTACAGGATCCGACAGCAAAAGAGAAAATGTTCCCGCCAGCATATGCAGGAAGTTTTGCAAAGCCGGTGGTAGGTATTGTGACAAAAAGTGATATTGCAACGGAAGAGCAGTTAAAAGATGCGACGGAGCATCTGAAAGCAGCCGGAGCAGATCATATTTTTGTGACCAGCAGTGTGGCAGGAACTGGATTTAAAGAATTATTTGATTATCTTGATACGCTGTAAAAGTGATAAAAAATAGAATACTCGATAGGTGATGGAAGATGAAGAAGTCTGAAATTCGTATCGTCATAGTAGATGACGAACCGATTATCAGAATGGACTTAAAGGAAATTCTGGAATCGAAGGGCTATCAGGTCGTCGGCGAAGCAGCTGATGGATTTGATGCTGTAGAACTCTGCAGAACGCATGTACCAGATCTGGTACTGTTGGATATTAAAATGCCGTTGATGGACGGTCTGTCTGCTGCTCAGATTATTCATGAGCAGGGACTTGCCGGTTCTATTGTATTTCTGACGGCATATAGCGACAGTTCCTATATTGAAGGGGCTAAGACAAGTGGAGTCAGTGGCTATCTGGTAAAACCGGTGGATGAAAAGGCACTGGTTCCCTGTATCGAACTTGCCATGGCAAGAAGCAGTGAGATGAAAGCGTTGAAAACTGATGTGGAGAAGGCCAACGAACGGTTGGAAACCAGAAAAGTTGTGGAAAAAGCCAAAGGTTATCTCATGGAAACGAACCATGTGCCGGAAGAGGAAGCATATGAATATATCCGGAAGATGAGCAAGTTAAAAAATGTATCCATGAAACGGATTGCCGAGATCCTTCTGATGAAGTGCGGGAGGTAGTGCGGTATAATGACAATTCGGGAACTGTGTGAAAAGCACACCAGCCTTGCGCCGGGAGATATTGAGAAGATTGAAAATATGGCGAGAACCATTCCGTATCTTGCCAATCTGGAGGATGCGGACATTTTTATCGACTGTCTCCTGCCCTCCGGAGATGCCATTGTAGTAGCGGAAGCCAATCCTAAGGACAGTCCTTCTTCCTATGAAAAAAGTGTGGTGGGCATGATCGCCTATCAGCAGAATGAACCGGCTGTTGCAAGGACCTTTAAGGTTGGCGTGGCAACGAAACATATGAAGGCGCTGACCCAGGAAAATACGAGAGTGATTCAGTCCGTAGAACCGATCAGTAATGGAACAGAGATTATCGGTGTACTGATTCGGGAAAAGAGGATTGAGGAACAGTACAGCGGTCAAAGTGCGCTGCATTTGTCTCATGAAAACTATGAATCTATGGCACAGGCAATAACCAGTAAAAAAGGATCCTGGCTGGCAGAATGCATTGATGAAGCCTTACTTATTATAGACCGTAAAGGTCTGGTCTGCTCTGCCAATGATGTGGCATGCAGATTGTATCGGCGTCTCGGATATGTGGGAGAACTGATTGGCCAAAGATATGAAAACGTTCAGCTGGTAGTTCCGCAGTATGGAATGTCTGACGAAGCAGTGACAGAAGCATCCGTTGGTAAAAATTATTTTATTATCCGTCATGTGAAACTGGAAACAGCAGATCTTTCCTGTGCAGTAATTATCAGGGATGAAACAGCGGAAAAGCAGCGTGAGCAGGAACTGGTTCTGAAATCAGTGGCAATCCAGGAGATGCATCATCGCGTGAAAAATAATCTTCAGACGATTGCATCGTTGTTAAGACTGCAAATCAGAAGAAGCGAAAATCCGGAAACGATACAGGTATTGCGGGAGACTATGAGCAGAATTCTGTCTATTTCGGCCACCCATGAACTGCTTGCAAGAAACGGCGTGGATCAGGTGAAAATTGGCGAGGTGCTCAGGCAAATCCGCAGTAATGTGCTGCAGAGCTTTGAACATTCTGAAGTGGATATTGAGATTTCAATGGAATCAGGAGACTTTGAAACAGATTCAGAGATTGCGGCATCAGTAGCCATGGTGGTTAATGAACTTCTTCAGAACAGTATGAAATATGCATTTGAAGGAAAAGAAAAAGGTTTGATAGAGATCCTTGTAAAAAAAGGAGAGCTCTATTCGAATATCACGGTACGCGATGATGGCATCGGATTTGATGCGGATATCAGCAGACCGAATCATCTGGGATGGGGAATCGTGCGTTCACTGGTAAAGGATAAGCTTCATGGAACCATCCATGTAGAGTCCGGAGAGCAGGGAAGTGTAGTGACCTTTGATTTCTTAAACCAGAATGTGGATACACTGGAACTATAAAAATGCCGGAGGTTCTAAAAAAGAATGAAAGAAACAATTACAAGTGTAGGCATTGATATTGGCACCTCCACGACACAGTTGATTTTCAGCCGGCTGACCATTGAAAATCTGGCCAGCAGCTATACGGTTCCGAGAATCAGTATTGTGGACAAAGAAGTGATCTACCGCAGTCATATTTATTTTACACCGCTGAAATCTCAGCAGGAGATTGATGTGGAAGCAGTGCGGAAGATTGTAAAAGAAGAATATGAGAAAGCCGGTATGACGCCGGATATGCTCCAGACTGGAGCGGTCATCATTACCGGTGAGACTGCCAGAAAGCAGAATGCCAATCTGGTGCTGGAAATGTTAAGTGACATGGCGGGAGATTTCGTTGTGGCAACGGCGGGACCGGATCTGGAATCCGTGCTTTCCGGTAAAGGGGCCGGTGCAGACCGGATTTCAGAAGAAGAACGTATTTGCGTGGCAAATGTAGATATCGGAGGCGGTACCAGCAACATTGCATCCTTTTATAAAGGACAGGTTATGGGTACGTCCTGCCTGGATATTGGAGGACGGCTGATCAAAGTAGAAAATGGAAAGATCAGCTATATTTTCCATAAAACCGCGGAACTGGCATCTCATATGGGAATCTCCATCAAGGTGGGAGATCCTGCCGATCCGGAAAAACTTCGAAAAATCTGTGACCGGATGGCAGATGAACTGGCGCAGGCACTGTATCTGAAGGATGCGGATGCCGAGCATGCCGGACTTTATACCAATGACGGTAAACGGCTGCCGGATAATCATAAGATTGATGCCGTGACATTTTCCGGAGGAGTTGCAGATTGTATCTATCATCCGGAAGGAAAAGAGACATTTCAGTACGGAGACATCGGAGTGCTCCTTGGAAGGGCCATTCTCGATCATCCTGCATTTAAGAATATACGCTGGTTTACCGCAGCAGAGACGATCAGAGCGACCGTGGTAGGTGCGGGAACCCATACCACCAGTGTTAGCGGCAGCACCATTTCCTATGCAAAGGATAAGCTGCCGGTTAAAAATATCCCGGTCTTAAGAATTGGATCGGATGATGAAGCTGATTTGGAAGCATTTGCTTCTTCAATCATACAACAACTCCCTCTGTACCATTCGGAGGGAAAACTGGAACAGATAGCCATCTCTTTTGAAGGCCGGCATTACGTAAGTTTCCTGGAAATCCAGGCCCTTGCAGCCGCCATCATCAAGGGGGCAAGGGAAATTATTGACAGTGAGTTCCCACTGATCCTGGTAGTGGAAAATGATATCGGAAAAGTTCTGGGAAATGCCCTTAACGTGGCGCTTCACAGAGAAAAACCAGTTGTGTGCATTGATGGAATTCATGCACAGGGCGGGGATTATATCGATATCGGAGAACCACTGGCCAACGGAAGAGTTGTTCCGGTCGTAACAAAAACTTTAATTTTCAATACTTAAAAGGAGGAGAGAGATTGATATTAAAGACAACGCTTTTTGGTCATACTTATGAATTCAAATCTGTCAGAGAAGTTATGGCCAAGGCAAACGAAGAAAAGTCCGGCGATAAGCTGGCAGGCATTGCTGCAGAGACCGCAGAGGAGCGTGTAGCTGCCAAAGTTGTACTTTCTAATCTGACACTGGAGAATTTAAGAGAGAATCCTGCCGTTCCCTACGAAGAGGATGAAGTAACAAGAATTATCCAGGATGGAGTCAACGAATCTATTTACAACAGCATCAAGGGCTGGACCGTTTCACAGCTCCGCGAGTGGATCCTCGATACAGAGACCACCGGAGACATGATCAAACGGGTATCCAGAGGTCTGACCAGTGAGATGGTAGCAGGTGTTGCCAAACTGATGGGCAACCTGGACCTGATCTACGGAGCAAAGAAGATTCACAACCCGACCCATTGTAATACTACTCTGGGACTGCCGGGAACCTTCTCATCCCGTCTGCAGCCGAACCACACCACGGATGATCCGAAGGGTATCATGGCTTCCGTTATGGAAGGTCTTTCCTATGGCTGTGGTGATGCCGTTATTGGTCTGAACCCGGTAGACGACTCTGTAGAGAGTGTTGCAAGAATCTTAAAGAGCTTTGATGAGTTCAAAAATAAATGGGAAGTTCCGACCCAGATCTGTGTACTGGCTCATGTAACGACCCAGACAGAAGCAGCTGATAAGCTGAATGCACCGATCGACCTGATGTTCCAGTCTATCGCTGGTTCTCAGAAGGGTAATGAAGCATTTGGCCTGAACGCACAGATGCTGCAGGATGGCCGTGAAATGATGCTGAAGAAAGGTACCTCTACCGGACCGAACGTAATGTACTTCGAGACAGGACAGGGTTCCGAGCTTTCTTCTGAGGCGCACAATGGCTGGGATCAGGTAACTATGGAAGCAAGATGCTATGGTTTTGCAAAGAAATATGATCCGTTTATTGTAAATACGGTTGTTGGATTTATCGGACCGGAGTATCTCTATGACTCCAAGCAGGTAACCCGTGCAGGTCTTGAGGATCATTTTATGGGTAAACTTTCAGGCCTTCCGATGGGCTGTGACTGCTGCTACACGAATCATATGAAAGCAGACCAGAACGATATTGAGAATCTGTCCATGCTTCTTGCCGCAGCAGGCTGTACCTATATCATGGGTGTACCGGAGGGTGATGACTGTATGCTGATGTACCAGTGTACCGGATATCATGAGGCAGCAGCTCTCCGTGAAATTCTGGGACTTCGTCCGACAAAAGAATTTGACGCATGGCTTGAAAAGATGGGATTCTCTAAAGATGGAAAGCTGACACCGCTTGCAGGTGATGCATCTGTATTTTTAGCAAAATAGAAAGGAGGCAGAAACAACAATGAACGATAATGAATTAAGAGCAATTATTGAACAGGTACTTACAGAGATGAATGTAAGCAGTACCGCATCTGCCTCAGCAGATGGAAATGCAGTAAAAACTGCAGTTGTCAGTGCAGTGAAAAATGCCGGCTGTGAGCAGGCAGGAGTGGAGGAAGGATGCCTTCCGGATATCACTCAGATTGACATTAAGAAACAGTATCTGGTAGAACATCCGCAGAACGGAGAGGCTTACCTTGATCTCAAACAGTACGCTCCGTGCCGTCTTGGTATCGGCAAAGCAGGTGCCCGTTATAAGACTCTTCCGAATCTGGAGTTCCGTGCAGCTCATTCTGCAGCACAGGATGCAGTTTTCAATGATGTTGATCAGGAGTTTATCGATAAGATGGGACTCTTCACCGTACAGACCCAGTGCGAGAGCAAAGATGTATATCTGACCCGTCCGGATCTGGGAAGAAAATTGAACGACGAAGCTGTAAAAACTATTAAGGAAAAATGCAAAATGCATCCGACCGTACAGATCTATGTATCTGACGGATTAAGCTCTGCAGCAGTTGCTGCTAATGTGGCAGATGTTTTGCCGGGTATTATGCAGGGACTGGAGAGCTATGGTATCAATACAGGAACCCCGTTCTTCGTAAAATATGGCCGCGTAGGTGTTATGGATCAGGTATCCGAACTGACCGGAGCTGAGGTGACCTGCGTACTGATCGGTGAGAGACCGGGTCTGATTACTGCAGAGTCCATGTCCGCATATATCGCATACAAAGCAACGGTTGGAATGCCGGAGGCAAGAAGAACCGTTGTATCCAATATTCACAGAGCAGGAACCAATCCTGCAGAGGCCGGAGCTCATATCGCAGAGATCATCAAGATCATGCTGGAGAAGAAGGCAAGTGGAACTGATCTGAAGCTGTAAGGAGGAAACAAAAAATGAAGAGAGATCCGTTAAAGGCAAGTGTCCTTGCCACAAAGATCATCCCGAATGTCAGCCCTGATCTTGCAAAAGAGCTGAATCTGGGACCGGATATGAAATCATTAGCGCTCATTACTGCTGACTGCGATGACGTGACTTATACAGCGCTTGATGAAGCAACCAAGAAGGCAGATGTAACCGTTGTTTATGCAAAAAGCTTTTACGGCGGCGCTGCCAATGCAAATACGAAGCTTGCCGGTGAGATCATCGGTATCCTGGCTGGTCCGAATCCGGCAGAGGTAAAGAGTGGCCTTGAGGCAGCAGTTGATGTGATCGAGAACCAGGCACATTTCGTATCTGCAAATGAAGATGACAGTATCTGCTATTATGCACACTGCATTTCCAGAACCGGTTCTTACCTTTCCGAAGGTGCCGGTATCAAAGAGGGAGAGGCGCTTGCATATCTGATCGCACCGCCGTTGGAAGCTATGTATGGTGTGGATGCAGCTCTTAAAGCAGCAGATGTAAAAATGTGTGTTTTGTATGCACCGCCTTCAGAGACCAACTTTGGCGGCGCTTTGCTGACTGGAAGTCAGTCTGCATGCAAATCTGCATGTGATGCTTTTGCAGCAGCAGTTGAGTTTGTAGCAGACAACCCGATTGCATAATTCGATAACGGAGGTATGCAATGAAAGCATTAGGGCTGATTGAAGTCCGGGGAATGGTTCCGGCAGTGGAGGCGCTGGACAGCGCATTAAAAGCTGCCAATGTGAACCGTCTTGATGTAGTGAAAGTCGGCGGCGGTCTGGTCAGTGTACTGATTGAGGGCGACGTGGGAGCTGTCCGTGCAGCAGTCGATGCTGCACAGGCAGCGGCAGAAAAGATTGGAACCGTGATCTCCACACACGTGATTCCCAGACCGGCAGAGGATGTGACACAGATGATCACGCCGAACCCTGATCCGCAGCCGATCATAAGTGAGCAGCTGGAAGACAATCATGATGAGACAGCAGAAGCTGAGCAGCCGGAAGACAGCAGTGAAGTGACCGAAAAAGTAAAAGAAGAACCGGCTGAGCAGAAGAAGGGAAAGCTTGCTTACATCCCGGATGTAGAAGAAATGAAAGCCATGACCGTAGACAAACTGCGTGCCCTGGCCCGTAAACTTGAAATTACAAATATGACCCGCAAGGAGATCCGTTTTGCAAACAAGACGGAACTGATTGCGAAAATTTGTGAATTTCTTGAAAAGGAGAACAAGTAATGCAGTTATATGACAAAGACCTTTTGTCGGTACAGGAAGTGCGTGACCTGGTAGAGAAAGCGAAAGCTGCTCAGCAGGAACTGGCACAGAAATCCCAGGCTGAGGTAGATGCTATTGTGGCTTCTATCGCAAAAGCAGGTGTTCGCAATGCAGAGCGCCTTGCACAGATGGCCAATGAGGATACCGGATTCGGTAAAGTTGCCGACAAAGTAATCAAAAATATTTTCGGAAGCCAGATGGTATATGAGCATATCAAAGATATGAAGACCATTGGTATTCTGGACCGCGATGAGGCTAACAAAACCTACACCATCGCAGCACCGGTAGGAGTCATCGCAGGACTGATCCCGTCCACCAACCCGACCTCCACCGCATTTTATAAATCAGAGATTTCCATCAAAGCTGGAAATGCCATTGTATTTTCACCGCATCCGAGTGCACTGCGAAGCATCAGCGAGGCAATCAAAGTAATTCGTCAGGCAATTGCAGAGGCGGGAGGCAATGAAAATCTGGTAAGCTGCATCAGCCTTCCGACCATGCAGGCTACGGATAATCTGATGAAACATCCGGATGTAGCCCTGATCCTGGCAACCGGCGGAAGCGCTATGGTACGTGCTGCTTATTCTTCCGGAACACCGGCCATCGGTGTAGGACCTGGAAATGGCCCGGCTTATATCGAGAAGACCGCTGATCTGCCGCTGGCAGTGAAGAGAATCATGGATTCCAAGACCTTTGATTATGGAACCATCTGTGCATCAGAGCAGTCTGTGGTATGTGATGATGACATGGCAGAGGCAGTACAGAAAGAGATGGAAAAACAGGGAGCTTACTTCTTAAGTGATGAAGAACGCCTGAAACTTGGAAAATACATCCTGCGTGCAAACGGAACCATGAATCCGGCTATCGTAGGAAAATCCCCGCAGGTGATTGGTGAACTGGCAGGTATCAACGTACCTGCAAGTGCAAAAGTCATTGTAGCAAAAGAAGACGGAATCGGAAAAGGACATCCTTATTCTAACGAAAAGCTGGCTCCGATCCTGGCATTCTATACGGCACCGGATTATAAGGCAATCGCAAAACTTTGTGATGAGATTCTTCGTTACGAAGGTGCAGGACATACGTTCAGTATGCATACCAAAGATGACAGAATGGTCGAGTATTTCGCAGAGAGAATGCCGGCTTCCCGTATCATCATTAATTCCCCGAGTGCCCTTGGAGGTATCGGAGCATCTACGGCACTGATGCCGGCTCTGACCCTTGGCTGTGGTGCCATCGGCGGAAGTGCAACATCTGAGAATGTAGGACCGATGAACCTTCTGAACCTGAAGCACGTAGCCTACGGACTTCGTGAAATGGAAGAGATCCGTGGTGCAGCTGCAAAAGAGCAGAACTGCTGTGGCGCAGAGAAAAAAGTAAGTGCTGATAAAGTAGACGAGATCGTAGCAGAGATTATCGCAAGAATTCAGTCAGCGAAATAAAAAACAATAAATATCAAAATTTACAATTATCCAGGAGGAAATGAATTATGGCAGCAATGCAGGCATTAGGAATGATCGAAACAAAAGGACTTGTAGCATCTATCGAGGCAGCAGATGCAATGGTAAAGGCAGCAAACGTAACTCTGATTGGTAAAGAGCATGTAGGCGGCGGACTGGTAACCGTTATGGTTCGCGGTGATGTAGGAGCAGTAAAAGCATCTGTAGATGCCGGTGCAGCTGCAGCAGAGCGTGTTGGTGAGCTGGTAAGCATCCACGTAATTCCGAGACCTCATGATGAGGTTGAGGGAATCCTTCCGAAGTTAGGCTAATTTTAGAGCCCAAGAAGCGATTTTGCGAATAGGCTTTGAATAGGCATATCTAACGGTGGTAAGGAGGTGACACAGTGAAGGTAATTACAGAAGCAGCCCTGAGACTGGAACTGAAATGTGAAGAGCCGGAGGTTTATGTGATTCCTGAAGGATCGTTATTATCTCCGGCAGCCAGAGAGTATCTGTCTCAGAGAAAGATTAAGATCAGAAAAGCCGGTGAAGTGGAAAAACAGAAACCGGAAAAAGAGGTCAAGGTCGTTGCAACTGAACTGCCCGAACTGCCTCCTGTGGAAGTGCCGAAGGATACGGAACTGAAACCGAAATACACAGATTATGCCACAGGCGCATTTTATATGAAAAAGCCGGAGCATATGACTCAGCTGTATGGCAATGTCCTGGTTAATAAGGACAATCCGCGGATTTATTTCCGCGGAAAGCTGGACAGCCTGCAGGCACAGGTAGTCTTTGCACAGGCTATGATGGCGTCTCTCGGAGAAAATCAAAAGATCATTGATGACCTTAATGATGTATTGAGAAGTCTCAGGGAAATGATGCGCTGTGACGTACTTGATGAGGCATTTCACAATGAGACCATCATCGGTCTTACCCATGAGGAACTGCGTGCACATTCCCACAATCCCATGAAGTATTATAAGATCAAGGCAATGGTACTGCCGGATTATTCCATGGGAGTGGAGTATGCATTATTAAATCAGATCCGCACCGCTATCCGGGAGACGGAAGTGGCAGCGGCAGGTGCATACAAAGAAGGCAATCAGTATACACATGGGGACATCATTGAAGAGTTAAACCGACTGTCAAGTGCACTGCATATTATGATGTGTAAATATCTGGCAGGTGACTATCAGCAGGGAGGAAGACCATAAATGGAAGAAATTGTTCGCCAGGTTATGGCGGCTGTAGAAAAATCGGGACTGGTGGAGATCGAAGTATCTGCCCGTCACGTGCATCTGACCCAGTCTGATTTTGAAATTCTTTTCGGAAAAGGAAAGACCATGACTCCGAAACGAGACCTTTCCCAGCCGGGACAGTATCTGGCTGCGGAGAGAGTGGATATCATCGGACCGAAGAGAAAGATGACGAATGTAGCAGTATTAGGCCCGGTCCGCAAGGACACACAGGTGGAGCTTTCCAGAAGTGACTGTATTGCTCTGGGGGTAAAAGCACCGCTTCGTGAGTCTGGTGACGTAGCAGGATCTGGTCAGATCAGAATTGAAGGACCGTGCGGAGCCATTGATATCCCGCAGGGCGTGATTGTTGCACACAAGCACATTCATGTACCGACGGAGATGGCAGAGAAGCTGGGACTTCATGATAAACAGAGAGTCAGCGTAGAGGCAATTACAGAGCGTCCGGTTGTATTTAAGGACGTAATTATCAGAGTCAGCGATAACTTCCGTTTTCGGATGCACGTGGACTTTGATGAGGCAAATGGCGCTGATATAAGCGGATTTACGCTTGGAAAGATTATCAGGTAGACGACCATGGATTATGAACTTCTGATACAGAGAGTAATGGAAGAGGTCCGGAAACGGCTGGCTGAGGAAGAAGCGAAAAAGGCCGTTTGCGGCAAAAAAGAAGAGTGTACTACAGCGGAAGAAGTAAAACGTGTTGCACTCAACAAGAAATTTATTATGGAGAAGGATGTTCGTGCCGCTAAAGAGCAGGGGGCAGGTGCCGTTGATATTCCGGGAACTTCCAAGATCACGGATCTGGCAAAAGAGTATGCCCATGAGCATGGACTTCTTCTGATCATCGACGGTAAAACAGATAAGGCGCGGAGGTAACGTATGAAAGTTGGTAAGGTAATCGGAAATATATGGGCAACCAGGAAAGAGGACAAACTGGCCGGTCTGAAACTCATGATTGTTCAGCCCGTGAGCCTTACCACAGGGGAAGCATACGGAACGCCGCTGGTGGCATCCGATGTGATTGGTGCCGGTGTTGGAGAGCGGGTTCTCTATGTCAATGGAAGCTCAGCGAGAACCGCTTCCGGCGGACCGGACATTCCGGTAGACGCAGCCATCGTCGGTATTGTGGATGACCACGAAATTCTGGAATAAACAAAAAGGTGGAGGAAGCAAGTGTTTCAGGAATTAATTGACAACATTACGAATGTAGGCGTCTTTACAGAGAGCCTGGGTGAGTGGGCAACCACTCTTTCTATTAACAAAGTCATTATCTTTATTATGATGATTTTCATGATTGTAGGAGCAATAGATAAAATTCGCGGCAACAAGTTAGGTTATGGCGAGCAGTTTGATGAGGGATTTAATGCCATGGGTCCCCTGGCTGCAGCCATGGCCGGTGTTGTAGCAGCAGCTCCGGTACTTGCAATCATTTTGAAACCGATCATTGTTCCGATCTATACCCTGCTGGGCGCTGACCCGTCCATGTTTGCGACCACACTTCTGGCATGCGATATGGGTGGATATCCGCTGGCAATGCAGATGGCAGGAAGCGAAGCTGTTGGTAACTTCTCTGGTCTGATCCTGGGAACCATGATGGGACCGACCATTGTATTTACCATCCCGGTAGCACTGTCCATTATTAAAAAATCTGACCGTCCGTATCTGGGGGCAGGTATTCTGGCAGGTCTCATTACCGTACCGATCGGTTGTATCGTAGGTGGTCTTGTGATGAACATGACCCAGTACAAGATCGATATCATTACGATTGTACGTAACCTGATTCCGGTTATCATCATTGCAGGGCTTATCGTAGCAGGCCTGTGGTTCAAACCGGACCAGATGATCAGCGGATTCAACAAATTCGGAACTGCTGTTACCGTAGTTATTACTTTCTTTACTGCAGTAGCAGTATTTGAGTATCAGACCGGTATCAAATTCCCGCTCATGAACATCATGGTGGAGCCGGATGCTGACGGCGTGATTCCTCTGGAGTCCGGACTTCTCGTATGTGGACAGATTGCAGTTGTATTAATCGGTGCATTCCCGATGGTTCTGTGGATTACCCGTACATTCGGTAAAGCACTGAGTGCCATTGGTGAGAAACTGGGTATGGACGAGAATGGTTCTGCAGGACTGGTAGCTACTCTGGCTAACAATATTGCAATGTTTAATATCATGGATAAGATGAACCCGAAGGGAAAACTCTTAAACGTTGCATTTGCAGTATCTGCAGCATTTGTATTTGGTGATCATCTTGGATTTACCGCTGGTGTAAACTCCGATATGATTTTCCCGGTTATCGTTGGTAAGCTGGTCGCAGGTATCACTGCCCTGATCCTTGCCAATGCACTGGCTCCGATGCTTCTTTCTAAAGTAGAAGCTTCTGTTGCAAAAGCAAAAGCAGAAGAGGAAGCTGAAGAAAAATAATTGTTGCTGGAACGAGGTGCGAGTGAACAGCAACAAAGATTCCGGTTCGTGAAAATGAAAGGATGGACACAGTATGAACGTAAGTGAAGAACTGATCCGCGAGATCGTACAGAAGGTTCTGGAAGAGTCCGCTGCAAAGCAGGCTCCGGCAGAGGATTTTGTAAAAGAAAAAGATCCAAGCGGTATTATTAAAATTGCGACCGAGACTGTCAAATGCGAGCGCTTTGAGCAGGACGGCGTCGCACTGAAGGATGTGGTAACTCTTGAGGAAGCACCGAGAATGGGATGCGGAATCATGGAGCTTGACCACACCAGCTTTGAGTGGACACTGACTTATGATGAGTACGATCTTGTTCTTGAGGGAACTCTGGAAATCGAGATCGACGGACGTGTGGTAACGGCAGGACCGGGACAGATCATTTACATCCCGAAGAACAGCCATATCCACTTCCAGACCCCGAACAAGACCAGATATGCATATTTCGTATATCCGGCAAACTGGGCAGATCTGGCTTAAAAGTTGAAAATGATAGAAAAAGCATCAGCCATTTTTTGTTTGGCTGATGCTTTTATTTTGTGCGCCCGGCGGCGCACGTTTCTAACGGGTTAAAGTCCCGAATCCGCCCGGTAGTGGGAAGGATATAGCCGAAGGCAAGGGTGTCCATCGTGAGGTGGAATCTAAAGGAAGCCGGATGTGGGAACAGACTAACCACGGGCAAATCTCTGGTCTGACGAACAGAAATCTCATATAAGGTTATGCATGAGGGTAAGGCTACAAGTCAAGTCAAAGCCCAATAACTACACGGAATCATGTATGATAAATGAGGCAGATGGATGGAGAGGAAGAAACGTGTGGTACCCGGGGAGGTCTGTGCGGTATGCCTTGAAAGAGGTAATCATTGCATAAAGCAATGCTGAACGCATAGAAGTCAGCAGAGGTCATAGTAGCCGAGAGGTGAAGGACCGAATCAGTAGGAGTCTTGAGTATGACCGAGAAAGGAGGAATGACCGTCTATGGCAGAAAACATTGAAAACAATGGCTGTTCGCAAAGAGATAATGCGGAACATGAAGGGTATGTGAAAGCGTCTAGGTCATTCAATCGGATATGGAAAGAAAGAGACAGTGCACAGCCGAGACTTTTAGAAGCGATACTGTATAAAGATAACTTTAACAGAGCGTATAAGAGAGTTAAGGCAAACAAGGGAGCGCCAGGAATTGATGGCATGACCATTGAAGAGGCTCTTCCATATCTAAAGGAGCATCAACAAGAGATAACCGACCGCATTTATCGTGGAAAGTATACTCCGTCTCCAGTAAGACGAGTTGAGATTCCCAAACCAGATGGTGGTGTGCGAAAGCTTGGCATACCAACAGTGGTAGACCGTACACTTCAACAGGCAATAACCCAACAGTTAGTGCCAATCTATGAACCGCTGTTTGCAGAGGACAGCTATGGCTATCGTCCGAACAGAAGTGCAAAAGACGCAATACTTAAGGTTAAGGAGTATACCGAACAAGGCTATACATTTGCTGTAGTCCTTGACTTGACAAAGTACTTCGATACTCTTAATCACGAAATTCTCATCAATCTTCTCCGAAAGAATGTAAAAGATGAACGTGTAGTACAGTTGATAAAGCGCTACCTGAAAAGCGGTGTAATGGAAAACGGAGTAGTCATTGACACAGAGGAAGGCTCACCACAAGGTGGGAATCTATCACCATTGTTGGCAAATGTCTACCTCAATGAGTTTGACCAAGAATTCTTGAAAAGAGGTGTTCCATGCATAAGATATGCAGATGACATTGTGCTTCTTGCAAAGAGCAAGCGAGCATCTGAGAGACTCTTGGAAAGCAGTACAAAATATTGATATTGTCAATATTGGTTGACACATTTATCTCAAAGATATCATTTCCTATGCAGCCAGGCCCAGAGATTGGTAGTATCTCTGACGCTTAATCATAGGAGGAAGCCCACCGTTGGCAGAGCAGATCCTCCTGTTGTTCCAGTAACTGATGAAATATCTCCAAATAAGAACTCTCAGCTCATCCGTGGTCAGGCTTTCCGTATTGTAGCGGTCATAGAGAAGCTCGCTTTTCATTCTGGCCCACATGCTTTCACATCGAGCATTATCGTGGCACCTGCCACCATCACTGTTCATGCTTTGTATAATGCCATATTTAGAAAGCGCCTGACGGTAGGTTTCACTGGTATATTGTCTTCCTCTGTCGGAGTGCACAATGGCACCTCGCAGATCAGGATGCGCCAGATAGGCATTATCCAGTGTATGCTCACACAGAGTTGCCTTCATGTTTGTTTCCATTGCCAGTCCCAGAACGCTGGAATCAAAGCAGTCGAAGATGGCTGAAACATACAGTTTTCCATCTTTTGCCTTGATTTCTGTGATATCAGTTACGCATTTTTCAAGTGGCTTATCAGCCTTGAACTCTCTCTTCAGAAGATCATCTGACTTACGTGCTTCCCGATCAGCCTTGGTAATGCCATTTGGCTTGCGCTTTGGCCGATGGACAAGTCCTATTTCATCCATAACCCTGTAAACGGTTCGTTCACTGGGGATCTTGATTCCCGTCGGATTCTTAAGGAGCAGTGCTTGGTACATGCGAATACGTCCATAGGTATCATTGCATTCATCCTCAGCATGGATCACTCTCATGGCATCAGCAAGATCCTGATATTTCCAAGGGCGATCTTTAATAGCAAGATATTTGTAGAAACCCTGGCGGCTGACGCCAAGCATCCGGCAATAGAATGAGAGTTTTCCCTTAATCACGCCGTCTTTCGTTTTTATGGCAATGAACATCATTCTTTGGTTCTTGCTGACTTCCGACGGCTGGCTGCGAAAAAAGCGCTTGCTTCCTCGAGAAATTCATTTTCCTCTTTCAGACGCCGGATTTCTTTGTCCTGATCTTTAACGCGTTTGCGGAGCATGGCAAGCTCCTCAGCAAGACTCATCGCGCTTTCCGGAGTATGTGCACCGTCGCCAATATCCAATGTGCCTGCTCTAACTGCTTTCAGCCATGTGTGGATGGTTCCTTCTGGGATACCTAATTCTTTGGCTGCCTTAGCACCGCCGATTTCTTTGGCAAGTTTGACAGCCTGGATCTTATATTCCTGGTCGTATTTACGTTGGGTTCGTGACATTGAGAGTTCCTCCTTATTCTCTTTTATTATACATGAATTCCTTGAGAATAAGGTGTCAACTTTATTTATACAACATCATATCTTGAGGAGAGGCTGAAACTTATAGTCAACCGAGAAAAGAGTCGTACGGTCAGCGTATTTGCAATCCGAAATTTTAAATTCCTTGGCTTTGCATTGGGAAGGAACGGAAAAGGCATTTATGTCCGAGTTCATCCGAAGTCATGGAAGAAGTTTAAGTCCAGACTGAAGGAGTTGTCTTCCCGTAAACGATGTCAGTCAATCAAACCAAGCCTTGAGAAAATCAAGGTATATGCAAGAGGATGGCTGAACTATTACGGAATAGCAAGTATGAGGAGCAACATTGAAGATATCAACGGATGGCTCTATCACAGAATACGCATGTGTATATGGAAACAGTGGAAACTTCCAAGAACAAAGAAAAGAAATCTGATAAAGATGGGAGTACACGAATACTATGCGAACATGGCAGCAAACTGCCGAAGAGGACAATGGTATTGTGCGAATCTGACAACAGTTAAGAAAGCCATGACAAAAGAAAGACTGATAAACGGTGGCTTCTACGATTTAGCCACAGCTTATCAGTCGGTGCACGTCAACTATTGAAACCGCCGTGTACCGAACGGTACGCACGGTGGTGTGAGAGGACGGGAGCTAATCACTCCCTCCTACTCGATTGAATTACTGAATCGGTTCAAAATCCACGGCGCCGTGTTTGCACAGTGGGCAGATGATATCTTCCGGAAGTTCATCCCCTTCATAGATATATCCGCAGACTTTGCATACAAATCCTTTCTTGCCGTCGGTTTCCGGCTTCGGTTTGACGTTCTGCTGATAGTAGGTGTAGGTCATAGTATCCTGATCGCTCATGACGCGGGCTTCAGTGACGCTGCAGATAAACATGCCGTGGGTGCCCAGATCAACATACTGTTCTACTTTCAGGGACATAAAAGCGTTGATATATTTATCCAGGAATACCAGACCGTTTCCGGAACGGTTGATCTTTTCTCCGGCAAATTTATCTGCGGTTCTTCCGGACTGGAAGCCAAATTGCTGGAATACGGAGAATGGAGCGTCTACGGACAGGCAGTTGACATTCATGATGCCGGTCTGTTGGATTACATGGTGAGAATAGTTTTCCTTATTGATATTGACCGCCACACGATAAGGATTATCTGTCAGCTGGGTGACGGTATTTACAATGAGACCATTGTCTTTCTTTCCGTCGTTGGAGGTAACCACATAGAGTCCATAGCCGATGCGGAAGAGGGCAGTCATATCATTTTTATTTGCAAGAGAATTGTCTTTTGCAATGTATTCTTTGCAGAGCTCTTCTGTCATGGCGTCAATCTGCTTCCGATTTTCTTCTTTGACAGAAGACCAGATATGAACAGAGTTTTTCAGCCAGTCGATTTTTTTGCATTTGGACATCATTTCTTTCATAATCTTTGCGGCCAGCGGTGCCCAGGTACCATTTTCAATGAGTCCGACAGTGCGGTTCTGATAATTGTGTTCTACCAGTCTGGTGATAAAATCATTCATGAATGGATAAATGCTTGCATTGTAAGTAGTCGTTGCAAGGATCAGCTTGGAATAGCGGAAAGCGTCGCTGACAGCCTGGGACATATCGTCTCTTGCAAGGTCGTAGACAACCACTTTGGGACATCCGCTGGCGGTCAGTTTGTCTGCAAGGAGAGAAACGGCTGTTTTCGTATGTCCGTATACAGAAGTGTAGGCAATCACGATACCGTCATCCTCCGGCTGATAGGAAGACCAGGTGTCATAAAGGCCAATGTAATGTCCAAGATTTTCTGTAAGAACCGGTCCATGAAGCGGGCAGATGATTTGAATGTCAAGGGTGGCAGCCACTTTCAGGAGATTCTGTACCTGAACACCGTATTTTCCAACGATTCCAATAAAATATCTTCTTGCTTCATCATCCCAGGGTTCTTCCACATCCAACGCACCGAATTTTCCAAAACCATCTGCAGAGAAAAGAACTTTTTCTGTACTGTCATAGGTGACCATAACCTCCGGCCAGTGTACCATGGGTGCAAATACAAAGGTCAGCTGATGATATCCTAAGGAGAGAGTTCCACCATTTTCCATTTCCATTTTCTGACCTTCCAGATTAAGTTCAAAAAAATTATGAATCATATTGAAGGCTTTTGCCGTAGCAACAACGGTGGTGTCCGGATAAACCTTCAGGAAGTTGGCAACATTTGCTGCATGATCCGGTTCCATATGCTGTACGATGAGATAATCCGGTTTGCGGCCATCCAGGACCTGCTGGATATTGTCAAGCCACTGATGGGTAAATTCAGCATCTACCGTATCCATAACAGCAATTTTTTCATCCAGGATCACATAGGAATTATAGGAGATTCCGTTTGGCACTTTGTACTGACCCTCAAAAAGGTCAATGCGGTGATCGTTTACGCCGACGTATTGAATGGTATCTGTGACTTTCATAGTAGTTTCCTCCATTTTATATGGTGTGTTGATTTGTTGTTTCTTAACTTTGTTAAAATAATAACAGAATCAAAAGAATAGTTCTGTTGCAAAAGTCACAAACAGAATGATATAATGAAAAAAATTGGAGGGAACTTATGATAGACAATACACTTTTTACGGATATTCTTCCGGAGGAGCAGGAACGGATGCGTGTCTGTTTCAAGGCAAGGGAAGCAGTGTTTCAAACTGGGGAGACGGTGATGGAATATTTCAGCGCCATGAAGAAGATCGGATTGGTGATCTATGGCCGTGCCGTGCTGTACTGCTGTGATGAGGAAGGCAACGAGTATATGATTGATGAACTGAAAAAAGATGCAGTCTTTGGAGAACCATTTCTTCTCCCTACGGACTTTCAGCATTATTATGTGAAGGCGGAAGAAGAAACCAGAGTAATGTTTATCGATTATGAGCATGTGATCAAACGGTGCGAGAATGCATGCTGGCATCACAGCCAGTTGGTCAGCAATCTCTTTCAGATGACTGCCCTGCAGTCCCGGAAGCAGATGGAACGGATTTATGTGTTGTCCAGATCCACCACAAGAAAGAAAATTCTGGCGTATTTGAATCACCTTTCTGCAGAAAAGAACAGTCGGAAGATCCATCTTCCCATGTCCTACACAGCACTGGCTCAGTATTTGAGTGTGGATCGCAGCGCTATGACGCGGGAACTGAAAAATCTGGAGGAGGAGGGAGTACTGAAAAAAGACGGACGGGAGATTTTGCTTCTGCAGAGTCATGTCTGACTATGAAAACCTATGCATTGTTGAAAAAATTAGAAAAAATAGATTTTTTTAATAAAAGATGTATAAACAATTTATTTTTATTGCATTTTTGTTTGTGCTAAAATTTGATTAGCATAAAAGTCAGAAAATACAGACGAATAAGACAGGAGGTCTGAAAAGGTGGAACCAAGAATTTTGATCACCGGTGACCGGGCAATATCTGTACAGATGGGAAACGAGATCAGCCTTGAAGTAAATCAGAAGGTGTTGGCTTTACAGAATGAGCTGGCTGAGCATCCGATTGAAGGAATTACAGAGATGGTACCGACTTATGCATCTTTAATGATCCATTATCGACCGGAAAAGATTCGTGCGAAAGCATTGATGGAAGAAGTAACGAACCGTTTTGGAAAGCTGAAGGATACGGAAAAGAAAGAGAAAGTGATTCGTGAAGTTCCGATTCTTTATGGCGGAGAATTAGGTCCGGATCTGGAGCTCTGTGCAGAACTGGAAAAAACAACGGTAGATGAGATTATCCGGAAACATTCCCAGCATGATTACTATGTATATATGCTTGGATTTGCACCGGGACATCCATATTCTGCAAGATTTGAAGAGCCGTTTTCCTTCAAGAGAAGAGAGACAGCCAGAATCAATATTCCGGCAAGATCTGTAGTTGTACAGCAGAATCTCTCAGATTTGATTCCTTTTGATCAGCCGTGCGGATGGAATATTATCGGTTCAACACCGCTTACCATCTGTGATTACAAGAAGGAAGACCCGTTCCTGGTACATGCAGGAGAATGGGTTCGCTACATTCCGGTAACACAGAAGGAATATGATGAAATCCGGAAAGCAGATGAAGCAGGAACTTACAAAGTAAACGTGATTTGGACATTTTAAGGAGAAGGATATGGGAATTCTGATACAGGAGCCAGGCCTGTTTACAACTGTACAGGACGAGGGCAGATATGGATATCAGCAGTTTGGAGTGACACCATCCGGACCGATGGATGCGAGATCTTTTCATATAGCGAATCTGCTGGTAGGAAATAATTTGGGAGAAGGTGCTCTGGAAATGACGTTTCAGGGACCGACCATGAAATTTGAAGAGGCAAATGTAGTTGCAGTGACCGGAGCAGATATGAAACCGACCCTGAACGGCAAACCGGTTCCGATGTATGAAGCATTTGTAGTAGAAAAAGACGACGTATTAAAATTTCAGTTTGCCATGAATGGAAGCCGTGGATATGTGGCCTTTGCCGGAGGACTTGATATTCCTCTGTTGATGGAATCCAAATCCACGCTGGCCTCAAAAGGACTTGGCGGAGTGGATGGAAGAAAACTGCAGAAGGAAGATCATATCGGTTTTACCGCACCGAAGAAAGAACTTCCTCATATGGAGAGCAGAAAAGTTACAAAACCGGAGTTTCCCAATAAAGAGGTGGTACTTCGTGTCATTCGCGGACCGCAGGATGACTGCTTTTCTGAAGAAGAGATCCGGAGATTTTTCTGGTATGGTTTTAAGGTTACGAACGAATTTGACCGTATGGGCTGCAGACTGGAGAGAAGTGAGCCGGTGAAACATCTGCAGGATGGTAATATCATCAGTGATGGAATCGCCTGCGGTTCCATTCAGGTACCGACCAATGGACAGCCGATCATTATGCTTGCTGATCGTCAGACGGTTGGAGGTTATACCAAGATTGGAACCGTAATTTCCGTGGATCTGTCAAAGCTTGCCCAGGCGAAACCGGGAATGGATGTCCGTTTTGTGGAAGTAAGCCTTGAATTGGCACAGGATCTGTATATTCGTGAATTAGAGGAAATGGAGCAGGCAGATAAGCTCTTAAACCAGGCATAAAAACAGGAGGATAAAAGAGATGTATTCAGTAGATTTAAACAGTGACATTGGAGAAAGTTTTGGAGCGTACAAACTGGGTGACGATGCAGAAATTTTAAAGCATATTACGGCAGCAAACGTAGCATGTGGATGGCATGCAGGTGATCCCATGGTTATGGACCGCGTAGTCCGCATGGCAGCTGAGAATGGTGTTGCAGTAGGTGCACATCCGGGATATCCGGATCTTATGGGATTCGGAAGAAGACCGATGAAGCTGTCCTTTGATGAAGCAAAGAATTATGTAAAATACCAGGTCGGTGCTCTTTCTGCATTTACAACTACCTATGGAACTAAGATCCATCATGTAGCGCCCCACGGTTCTATGGGAAATATGTGTCAGACAGACCGTGAGCTTTCCAGAGCAATCTGTGAGGCATGCTATGAGATTGACAAAGATATCATTATTTACTACTGTGCAGGTGCTGTTCTGGCAGAAGAGGCTGAGAAAGTAGGCCTTCGCACTGCATGTGAGATCTTTGCTGACCGTGCGTATGAGGATGATCTTTCCTTGAGAAGCAGAAAACTGGAAGGCTCCATGATTACGGATGAAGACGTGGCAATCCAGAGATGTATTCGTATGGTCAAAGAAGGAAAAGTAACCGGATACAGCGGAAAAGATCTGGATATCAAGGGAGATACCCTTTGCGTACATGGAGATGGACCCAAGGCAATTGCTTTCGTAAAGAAGATTACCGAGGCGTTCAAAAAAGAAGGCATCGAGATTCGCACATTTCGCTAATTGATATTAAAAAACTGCAGAAGGATAGCCAACTTCTGCCCGGAAGGAATGCTCTTTTACTGGGCATTCCTTTTTTGTATATATAGGGGGTACATATGTCAGCAGAATGTGGAAATAAGTGGACAAAGGAGGTTGTGGATTCTCTGTCCGCTTCTTATGAAATAGGGGAACAGGGCGTAGATCTGAACGAAGCTCTGGAATTATGTATTCCGGCCATGGAACAATTATGTGCAAGTGACTGCCCTGATGACTGGCTTTTATATTCCTACGAATACCTTCGCGCCGTGTATTTCCCGGAAAATTTTTCCGTGGAAAAGGGAGAGGTTCGCGGACAGGCTGTCCGGTTCTATGTGGCGGTATTGAATCAGTTGTTTGAGAGAGAGAGAAAGAAGGTGCCATTTGATCCGGTAAGAGATTATGCATTGCTTGAAGAATCGGAAATGAAGTATACCAGGATCCGGGACGAATATGAGCGTTTCCTTCGATGTGTCACAGAAGAAGGTGTCTATGCATTTATGCGCCTGTCAAAGCGGTGTACACCATATCAGACCCTGGGACATATTGCGGGCGTGCATCATGTGGCAATGTATATGGCAAGACAGCTGATCCATACGGGAATTCCTGTAGATCTTGGGCTTATGTCCGGAGCAGCACTGATGCATGACATTGGAAAATTTGGCTGCAGACCCAGTGAGGGAAGACGTGTTCCTTATCTGCATTATTATTATACGTATCAGTACTGCGAGCGGAAAAAGCTCGAAACTATCGGAGAAATTGCTTCCAACCATTCGGTTTGGGATCTGGAGCTGGAAAATTTGTCTGTAGAGAGTCTGCTTTTGATCTATGCGGATTTCCGGGTAAAGAGTGTTTATGATGAGCAGAAACGGGAGCATATCCGGTTCTGGAGCCTGAAAGATTCCTATCAGGTCATTCTCGATAAACTTGACAACGTGGATGAGAAGAAGAGAAGACGTTATGCCCGTGTATATGCCCGGTTAAAGGATTTTGAAGAATATCTCATCAGACTTGGCTGCCAGGTAGATCTTAAGCATGCGTATGGAAGTCCGCAAAAGGAAACCTATGTGGAACTGATGAAAGAAGAGGAATTGATTGGTAAGATGAAGGCGCTTGCCATCGAATCCAATCTTCGTATTATGGAAGAAACCACAAGAGAAGATCGTTTCATCGAATTTCTGGAACATATCCGGTCTCAGAGGGATGGAAGGCAGGTACGGGCTTATCTGACTGCCATTGAAGAGTATTCCGAGTATCTGCCGCAGAATCAAAAGAAGATCATTCTGAAATTCCTGATGGATATGATGTCACATAAGGAAGGGGATATTCGTCGACAGGCTGCAAGGATTGCAGGAATTCTCATTGCAAAATACGAGATTTGCTTTACTAAAGAAGTTCCGGAAGGATACGTGATGCCAAGTCTCGGAGAATCGCAGGAGACCTGTTTTTATGAGTTTTTAAATGGAATTCTGAATCCTGGCGTGCAGGTATCCGAGCAAGAAAAGAGACATGCCGGTTATGCAATGAAGACTGCATTTCAGACCCTTCTTCAAAATACGGAGGAAAAAAAGCACAAAAATATCATTCAGATTTATCTGGAGTATTGCCTGAAGGAACAGGATGAACTGAGTGCATTTCTTCTGTTGGATGCAGCAGCCCAGATTCCGGCTGACTTTTGCAGTGAGAGACAGCAGGAAATGATGGAAAAATTTGTGCTGTTTTATTTGAAGGACTGCAGAAAGGAAAATCAGATCGCAGCGTTGCGGCTGCTTCTTCTATGGATGCAGCAGGGATGGCGCTGCAGCGTCGATTTGTCAGCCCTTTTGGATACAACCCTCCCGAATATGAAGCAGGAACCTTATTGCATACAGTTTTTAGCTGCGCGGATTCGAGAGTTTTATGATATTCCAAGTGAGATTGGTATGCGCTATTACGATATGGCTAATCTCTATATGGAAAATCAGCGTGCGGAAATCCCGTGGATTTATAAACATGTGAATCTGGAAATTTTAAAACAGCGCCAGCGCTGTGAAGACAGTCCGGAACAATTATACCAGTATGCGTCGCATCTTTTGAATATGCTGCAGTTTTCCGGCAGGGTAGTCAATCGTCTGCAGGCAGGAGAGAATCTGTTAGAAATTTTTCCAATGCTTCTGGAAACACAGCGTTATGAAATCGTGTTAGAGCTGGTTCGTGCCCTGGAAATTGGAGAATATGCGGTGTCCAAATATATACCGCCTTATCTTGGACAGATTTTTCATATGCTGGAGGAACATGAACAGCTGTATGTACTGAATCAGATGCAGTATTTGCTGGAAAGCCAGGAAAAGCAGACGGTTCTTGCAGGACTTGAGACAGCAGGAGCAATCTTAAAATATGCACCGGAATTTATGGAAAGTGCAGAATGCGAACGGCTGACCGGTTTTTTGTGTATGGGAATGGCAAGTGACCAGATGGAAGTTTCCCAGGAGGCATTTTATATTGCGGGGCATGATCTGTTTGGACAGAATGAATTAGGCAGTGAACAAAAATCCGTCTTTTTCCAATTGCTTGCGAGAAAGATTTTATCTTTGTTAAATTGGAACAAATTAGGTGTTTATGCATATTTTTATGGGGCAGCGTTGAATCATATTTATCGTTTTATTGACGATTATGTGCAGGAAACTGGAAAAACACCCCTGATTGAAAATAAAAATCCAGTGGCATTTTTCCCTGGAACCTTTGATCCGTTTTCCCTCGGTCATAAGCAGATCGTAAAAGAAATTGCTTCTATGGGATATCGCATCTATCTGGCAGTGGATGAATTTTCATGGTCGAAACGGACACAGCCTTTTGAAGTAAGAAGACAGATTCTTTCCATGTCGGTTGCGGATCTGAAGGATGTATATTTATTCCCGGAAGAAATACCGATCAATATTGCAAATCCAGGGGATCTGGAAAAACTGTGCCAGGCCATGGAAGGAGTGAAGCCATGGATTGTCGTGGGCAGTGATGTGATCTGTAATGCGTCTGCCTATCGAAAACAGGTGGAAACCTATTCGATCCACGGCTTTCCACATTTGATTTTTTACCGGAATCAGGAAGAAGCAATGGAGCAGGTGAAGAGTCAGATCAGCGGAGAATGCCGGTTTGTACAGCTTCCGGCATTTTATGAGGATGTAAGCTCTACCAGAATCCGTGAAAATGTAAATGCAGGGCGTGATATTTCAGGTCTGGTGGATACACGGGCACAAAATTATATTTACAGACAGGGATTGTACTCTGTGGATTCCGTATATAAAAAGACAGCAAGCTACACACCGATTGAAAGCAATTTGAATATTTCAGACAGTTCCTGCAGTCTGAAACTTCAATATGAAGATGAGAAAACGGCAGAGGTTTGTTTCCATTCTGTGGATATGGGAAATCTGCTTTGCGAATGCAGAAATATGGAAGAAGCAGATGCATTACGCAGTGTGATTTCCGGTTCAGTTATATGGATGGATAGGGTTTTAGGTGATTATTCCGAATATGATGATCGACGTCTTACCGTACTGAATGAGGTCCTGGAGTATTTTCAGGAACAGAATGTTTCCTATGCCCTCTGCAGACCAGAAAAATCTGAAAAGGAGATGTTTGCACTTCATGGATTTGTGCCGGTAAAAGGTGCAGATGAAATCTATTATGTAGATCTGAAAGCACCGCTTGTTATTTTCTATGATACACCGGCATTGTTAAAGGAAGAGCTTGCAAAATCACTGGAGGTAAAAGGAGCGGTTCGAAGAAGCCATATCCGGCTTCTGGCTATGCTGAGTAAGATTTATCCAGGGAAGCTTCTGTTATGCTTTGAGTCCGGATTTTTGAATTACCGGTTATTGAAACGGATTACGGAGGAAAATGGTGTTTCACTGACTCAGGATCCGCAGCGGCGAAACGGAGAGAAGATGTGTGTTCCCTTTGGAAAGATTTTAAAGGGTGTGCGCGTACCTAATACGGTGACGAAGGAGCTGGAGACGGAGAAATTATATAAAAAAGACCTGAGTGAATTTGTCATTAAGGAATATCAGGGATATGCTTCCCTGCCTGTTCAGCTTCGCACAATCAGATCCTTTGACCGGCAGGTGATCCTGGTGGATGATCTTTTTCATACCGGTCACCGTATGAAGGAACTGGGGAAACATATGAAAACAGAAGGTGTTGTGCAATATCAGCTTTTGACAGGGGTGCTATCTGGAAGAGGAAGGGACCTGGCAAAAATGCAGGGACTGGATGTGCAGTATGTTTATACGGTGCCGAATCTGGGAGCTTGGCTGATCGAATCAGATCTTTATCCGTTTCTGGGGGGTGATGGGGTAGAATGTATGGAGTCTTTTGGGGAATTGTGCCCGTCAGTAAATCCGATTCTGCCCTATGCAGCACCACAGTTTCTGGAAGGAATATCCAGAGAACAACTGTATGATTTTTCTGCTGTCTGCCTGGAAAATGCCAGAGATATTTGCTGTGCTGCGGAGAAGGAGTATGCCCGCATGTATGGAAGAAGGCTGACGCTTGACAGGATGATGGAGATTTTACTGCAGCCCAGATGTCCGGATGGGATTATGCCGAATGAAGCAAGGCGGATGCAGACACCATCGCAGATTATAGAAGAAGAGCTTATGAAATTAAGACGTATCAGAGGGAAAGGAGCAAGGGGATAAAAATGGAGTGTATCGAACAATTAGCGGGAACAGAGAAATTTTCCAAAAAGAGTAAAAAACGTCTGGAAGAACAGCAGATGTGTCTGAAAAGAAAAAGCTGGAGTTTTGACGAAGTTCGAAAAGAAAAAGGCCGGCTTCGGATTCAGATGGTTGGTCTTGGAGACGTGGGTCAGAATGTGGCGATTGGCCTGACACTGCTTGGCGGTGATCAGATCGAATCCATTGGTTTATATGATTTGAATCGGGCCCAGCTTTCCCGAATGGAACTGGAACTTGGACAGTTTTCCACGCCACCGGGAGGAAAAAGGCTGCCGGTGATTCAAATTGTTTCTGAAGCGCAGCTGTTTGACTGTGATGTGTTTCTGTTCTGTGCAACAAAGGCAGTTCCAGCCATAGGCAGTGAAGCTTCTGATGTGAGAATGGCACAGTATGAGGCAAATCGGAAAATTGTTTCCATATATGGAAAAATGGCATCAGAAAGAGCTTATCAGGGATTGTTTCTGGTGATTTCAGATCCGGTGGATTTGTTATGTATGGAAGTATTGCGAAGCGGAATCACCCTGCATCCGGAACAGATCCGGGGCTGTGGTCTTGGGGTAATGAATGCCAGAGCCAGATATTACGCAGGAAAGGCTTCGAAATTTTCCGGTTATTTAAAAGAAGGAAGAGCCTTTGGCCCCCATGGAAAAGATTTGGTCATTGCCAATTCCAAAGTACCGGAGCAGTATGATGAACAACTTTCTCTGGAATTGACCAATCTTGCGGTACACGCGAATCTGGAGGTCCGGGAACTGGGGTTCAAACCGTATCTGGCGCCTGCCATGTCATCGGCTGTATTTACCATTCTTGCTTTGCTTAACGGAGAGTGGAATTATAGTGCAGCGTATCTGAATGGTTTGTATTTTGGAGCGTTGAACCGTCAGGGGAACCATGGCGTGGAATGGGAAAAAGACCTGCTTCCGGATCAGCTGTATAAGCGCCTGGAACAGGCTTATCGAAATCTGGAGGCAATATTGTGGGATTGATGATCATCTTTCCGGCAGCAGAAGAAACGGATACAGAGGTGCGTCTTCTGCAGTTACTTGAGCCGGTATTCACAGAATATCCTTCCTGCACAGTGATTCGGACAGAACAGGAATTGGAGCCGCTCCTTGTGGAAGGAAAGTTGACCGGCAAAAAACTTCTTTTTGCCGCAGCGCTTGGAAAGGATGGTATGCAGACAAGGCTTTTTTCCATGCTTCGGATGATTCGGAAGAGGGATGCAGACCATACAAGAACGAAAGAGTGGCAAAGCGGCTGTCTGAAAGGGACAACAGGAGCAGTACTGATCGATGCCAGTACAGAGCAGTATACGAAATCCGTAGGGCGGGAGATTGTCCGGACAGCTAATGCGGCGGGATGCCGCTTTGTGGGACGTCCGCTGGTAGAAGGAACCGGGAGTCTGAAAAATTATCTGGTGCAGGCAAAAAATAGAAATTGTAGTCTGGACGAGGCCTATCGTTATGCAGCTCTGGATCTGACAGAACGTCTGATGAAGCCGGAACCCTGCCGTGGGAAAAATCAGATTCTCTGTGTTCATTCCTGCGATTCTTCCACTTCCAATACCTTCTGGCTCTGGAAGCAGGTGAAGGAAAGGCTGCCATCCACCATTGAGGTTCAGGAAATTTCGCTGCGGGATGAGCCAATTATGGACTGCGCAGGCTGCAGTTATGAGACATGTATGTATTTCAGCCGGAATATGGCCTGCTTTTATGGCGGGGAAATGGTAGATGAGGTATATCCGGCATTGGATCAGTGCAAGGCACTGGTGTTGTTATGTCCAAACTATAACGATGCCCTTGGGGCAAATCTGACGGCATTTATCAACCGGCTGACAGCACCGTTTCGGCGGAAGCCTTTTAAGGACAAACAGTTGTTTGCGCTGATTGTTTCTGGCTACAGCGGATCGGATATTATAGAATGTCAGTTAATTGATGCGTTAAATATGAATAAATCGTTCCAACTTCCAGGAAATTTTGCACTGACGGAGACGGCGAATATGGCTGGAAGTATTGCAAAAATTCCGAATATTCAGGAAAAAATAGAGTCTTACGCGGAGTATCTTACGAGGTGCATTTTAACATAAAGGAGGAACAGCAGATGGCTACCAAATTGGAAACACAGATTGCCATGATGCAGGATGAACTGGAACTGAACCGCAGGTCTGTTACATTTACAGAAGCACTGGCAGATCAATATCGAAAAGAGAAGATCCTGCCGTCTTATCAGTCGGACATGGAGGTTATGAGAGGACTCCGCTATCCCAATGGAACCGGTGTAGTGGCAGGAGTGACGGCCATTGGTGATGTATGCGGCTATGAGATCCAGGAGGGGAAAAAGGTTCCCTGTGAAGGAAAGCTCTATTATCGCGGCTATGAGATACAGGATATTATTAAGGACTGTGTAACCGATAAACGTTATGGATTTGAGGAAGTGGTGTATCTGTTGTTATTCGGGGATTTGCCTACAGAAGGAGAGCTTTCTCAATTTCGTGAATTACTGGCCAAGTGGAGCAGGCTGCCGGCAAATTTTACGGAAGATGTGATTTTGCGTTTTCCGGATTCCAACATTATGACAAAGTTGGAGAATTGTATTATTGCGCTTCATTCCTATGACGGTTACGCAGAGGATTTGTCGTTGGAGCAGGAACTTTATAAATCCTTCCGAATGGTGGCGAGAACTCCGATTATTGTGGCACATTCCTATGCGGCAAAACGTCACTATTTTGAAAAGGATTCCCTGGTGCTCCATGAACCCCGGGCAGATTATTCAGTTGCGGAAAATTTCTTATATACATTGCGGCGCAATCATGAGTTTACAGAAGAAGAGGCAAGACTTTTAGACCTGTGTATGATTCTGCATGCAGAGCATGGCGGTGGAAACAATTCTACATTTACGTGCAGAGTACTGACTTCCTCAGGTACAGACTTTTATTCGGCTATTGCCGGGGCAACCGGATCATTGAAGGGTTATCGGCATGGAGGTGCCAATATCAAGGTGGCGCAGATGCTGAAGACGATTCGTCGGGAAGTAAAGGACTGGGATAATGAAGCACAGATAAAAGACTGTCTGGGGCGCATTGTGCGGAAAGAAACCGGTGACAGATCCGGCCTGATTTATGGCATGGGACATGCAGTCTATACGATGTCTGATCCAAGAGCACAGGTATTAAAGGAATTCTCCAGAAATCTGGCAAAGGAGAAAGGCATGGAAGCGGAGCTGAATCTCATCGAGTCCGTGGAGAAGCTGTCAAAGGAAGTATTTGCGGAGGAGAAGAAGAGTCAGAAGCAGATCTGCGCCAATGTGGATCTGTATTCCGGATTTGTCTACAAGATGCTTGGAATTCCGGAGGACATTTTTACGCCGTTGTTTGCAGCTTCCAGAATGCCCGGCTGGTGTGCACACCGGGTAGAAGAATGCTGCAGTCCGGATGCCCGGATTATCCGTCCGGCTTATAGGAACGTCAGTCAGAAAAAGAAATTTTTGGCACTTACATCTCGTTGATAATATATAGATACTATGAATAAAGTAAATAGAATATATTCATTTTACTTTATATTTAAACCGTCCTATAATCACAATTAGAAACAGGGAAAACAAAGAATAAAAAATAAAAAAGCAGCAAAAACAAAAACAATGTACAGAGTGAAAAACAAGGAGGTTTATCATGAATCAGTATCTTGAAAGCGTAATCAATGGAGTAAAAGCACGTTATCCGGAACAGCCGGAATTCTGTCAGACCGTGGAAGAAGTACTTTCTTCCCTGGAGCCGGTGGTTGAGCGTCATCCGGAGTACGAAAAAGTGGATTTATTGAACCGTATGGTTGAGCCGGAGCGTATGTTTACCTTCCGCGTTGTATGGGAAGATGATAACGGAAACTGGCACACCAATACCGGATATCGCTGTCAGTTTAACGGAGCGATTGGACCGTATAAGGGAGGCATCCGTTTCCAGAAAAATGTAACTCCAAGTATTATGAAGTTTCTGGGATTTGAACAGACTTTCAAGAACAGCCTGACAGGTCTTCCGATCGGAGGCGCAAAGGGTGGTTCTGATTTTGATCCGACTGGAAAATCAGATGCAGAAATTATGCGTTTCTGCCAGAGTTTTATGCAGGCATTATATCGTTATATTGGACCGGATGTGGATGTTCCGGCAGGAGATATGGGCGTAGGCGGACGTGAGATCGGTTATCTGTTTGGCGAGTACAGAAGACTGAAAGGTGTATTTGAAAACGGTGTTCTGACTGGAAAAGGATTTTCTTACGGCGGCAGCAGAATCCGTCCGGAGGCAACTGGATTTGGAGCTGTTTATTATTTGGAAAATGTGTTAAAAGATGACGGACAGGACATTAAGGGTAAGACCATTGCATGTGCCGGTTTTGGAAATGTAACCTGGGGTATCTGCAGAAAAGCAACGGAACTGGGCGCAAAGGTTGTTACACTTTCCGGTCCGGATGGGTATGTTTATGATCCGGATGGCGTAACTACACAGGAAAAGATTGATTATCTGGTAACTATGAGAAATTCCGGACGCAATAAAGTAAAAGATTATGCGGATAAATTTGGTGTGGAGTTCCACGAGGGTGAAAAACCGTGGGGCGTGAAAGTAGATATCTGCATGCCGTCTGCAATGCAGAATGATGTTCATTTGGAGCAGGCAAAACAGATCGCAGCAAATCATGTCCGCTATTACATTGAGGTGGCAAATATGCCGACCACCAATGAAGCACTTCGTTACCTGATGAATCAGAAAGATATGATCGTTGCTCCGTCCAAGGCAGTCAATGCCGGCGGTGTAGCAGTATCTGCACTGGAGATGAGCCAGAACAGCGAGCGTCTGGTATGGTCTGCAGAAGAGGTAGATGAGAAGCTTCATACTATTATGAATACCATTTACAAAAACTCTGTAGATGCGGCAGCAAGAAACGGTCTTGGATACAATCTGGTAGCTGGTGCAAACATCGCAGGATTTGAGCGTGTTGCAGATGCTATGATGCAGCAGGGTGTATTCTAAATAACAGGATGTATTGAAAAACTATGGAAGATAAAAAACTGAATTCCGGCTTACCGGGATTGGATAAAAAGCTGGATTATTTCCGGTATGGAGAAAATATTGTTTACCGTGTGAAACATATTTCCCATTTTACCTTTTTTATCGAACGGCTTTTACAGCAGATGGAATCGGAAAAGAAAACCGTTCATTATGTTACATTAAGTCTGGAGCATCCTTTCGATCAGGGAGAGGAATGCCTTCAGATCCATCAAATGGATCCTTCCATAGGTTTTGAACTATTTACATTAAGTGTACATGATTTAATTGAGCAGGCAGGCGAAGAGGCAGTTTTTCTCTTTGACTGCCTGTCAATGTTACAAAAAAGCTGGTCCACAGATCTGATGATGGAGAATTTTATGAGAGTCACCTGCCCGTTTATCACGGCGCATCATTCGGTGGCTTTTTTCCCTATTTTAAGGGGAATTCATTCCTATGATTCCATTTCCAGTATCCAGGAGATTACACAGGTGTTTCTGGATGTTTTTTATTCAGATCCAAGCTTTTATATTACACCGTTAAAAGTTCAGAACCGTTACCATGGAGAGATGTTCCTGCCTCACAGAGTGGATCCGGATGAAAGCTTTCATCCTATGACCTATTCCTCGTCCCTGAGCAGATATTATTCTGTGCTTGATGCAGCTGGTCCGGGTGAGCAGATGCAGGATTCCTGGGAAGATTTCTTTGCTACCATGCGGGTACATGCAGCGAACTATGATGTCAGTTATGAGAATAAAGAACAGATGTGCCGCATGCTTATGACAAAGGATAAAAAGATCCGCAATATGATCCGGAAGCTGTTTACAGCCAGAGATTATCTGCAGATTCAGTCCCGGATGATCGGAACCGGTATGATTGGCGGTAAGGCCTGCGGTATGCTGCTGGCAAGAAAAATTGTGCAGGACTACTGTCCCAATGCAGAAGGACACCTGGAGCCGCACGATTCTTATTACCTGGCTTCCGATATTTATTACACGTATATTATTTATAATGACTGTTGGAAACTGTGGATGTATCAGAAACAGAATCCGGAGGATCGGGAAGCGTCCAATCAGCTTCGGGAAAAGCTTCTTACCGGAACCTTCCCGGAATCTATCATCCGTCAGTTTAAAAGAATGCTGGATTATTTTGGAACCAGCCCGATTATTGTACGATCCAGCAGTTTTTTGGAGGATGGTTTTGGTAATGCCTTTGCTGGAAAGTATGATTCTGTATTTTGTGTAAATGTAGGGGATATGGGAAGCCGTCTTAAGCTGTTTGAGGATGCAGTGCGTACGGTCTATGCAAGCACCATGTCACCGGTAGCACTGGAATATCGCCGTGTCCGGGGACTTTTGAAGAAAGATGAGCAGATGGCTCTGCTGATACAGAGAGTATCCGGTTCCCGATGGAAGCAGTATTATTTCCCGATGGCAGCAGGAGTCGGCTATTCCTTTAATAACTATTCCTGGAACCCACAGATCAATCCAAAGGCTGGAATGCTGCGCCTGGTGGCTGGACTTGGAACAAGAGCAGTTGACCGGACACCGGGAGATTATACAAGACTGGTAAGTCTGGATCAGCCGACACTTTCCACTTTCTGTAATTCGGCAGACAGGCATAAGTTTTCCCAACATCGGATGGATGTGTTAAATCTGGAGAAAACCTGCCTGGAAAGTACGCCGACAGATGAGATGCTGCCGTATATTCCATCCTGGCAGCAGAGACAGGTATTTTCCCATGACAGCGATACGGAGCGGATGCTGGAGGACAGAGGTATTTACCGGCAGGTATTGTTTGCAGACTGTGAGCGGCTGGTGCAGAATAAAGAATTTATCGGCTGTATGAGAGAAATCCTGCAGACTCTTCAGGAACATTATGGCAAGCCGGTGGATATTGAATATACCGTAAATATTTCGGAGAGCGGAGATTTTCAAATCAACCTTCTGCAGTGCCGTCCGTTACATACGGGAAGCAATCAGTCCGTGAAACTTCCAAAATGCAGAAAGGACAGAGAACTGTTTCATGTGGTGAAAAACGTCATGGGTGCATCCAGAGTGGATCAATTGGATGTGGTCGTTTATGTCGATCCCCATGCCTATTATAACTATCCCTATGCCCAGAAGCCGAAGATCGCCCGTGCCATCGGAGAGGTCAACCGTTTTTACGAGAACAGTAAAAAGAAGATGCTTCTCATTACGCCGGGACGGATCGGAACCTCTTCTCCAGAGCTTGGCGTGCCGATTACCTATGCGGAAATGAGCCAGTTTTCCTCCATCATGGAGGTGGCTTACAGCAAAGTTGGCTATATGCCGGAGCTGTCTTTCGGCAGCCATATGTTCCAGGATCTGGTGGAGGCGGAAATTCTGTACATTGCATGTATGGAAAATCCGAAGACCCTTCAATATGCCCCGGAACGGCTGGAAGAGGCAAAAGAGATCGGAGCTTCGATTTTCGGAGAAGAACTTGGATCGGTAATAAAAGTATTTGATACCTCTGATATGAATCTGGTGTTGGGAATGGATGCCATTACCCAGGAAGTCATCTGCGGATATATGGACGAAGAAGCAGACTCCTGATTGATTAAAAGACAGGTTTTTGATAAAATGTAACTATTCAGAGTCATGCAAAGCTGCGTAGCAGCGATTTTGTGAATGGGGTTCTGACTAGTTACGACAGGAGGATGTATCTATGGACGAAAATATGTTTAAAAGAAATGTCTGTCTGGCACAGACGGTCATCAAAGGACTTGAGTCTCGCAATATGTCCGGTTATTATGCTGCAAATAAGGAAGAAGCACTGAAAAAGGCACTGGAGCTGATTCCGGAAGGCAGTAAAATTGCCATGGGTGGATGTACAAGTGCTCATGAAATCGGACTCATCAAAGCACTGGAGGAAGGTAATTACAATTACATAGATCGTGCAAAGATGGAGCCAAGAGAAGGTCTTATGGCTGCTTATGATGCAGATGTATTTCTTTCCAGTGCCAATGCCATGACCAGTGATGGTATTCTGGTGAATATCGATGGAAATGCCAACCGCGTATCCTGTATCGCGCAGGGACCGAGGAAAGTCGTTTTCATTGTTGGCATGAATAAAGTCTGTGATGACCTTGACAGTGCCATGAAACGTGCCAGAAATGTGGCAGCACCGGCAAACACACAAAGATTTGACATAAAAACTCCGTGTAAGGAAAAAGGAAAATGTTTTGACTGCAAATCTCCGGATACGATCTGCTGTCAATTCCTGATTACCAGATATTCCAGACATACCGATCGCATTCATGTGATTCTGGTAAATGATACGTTGGGATTCTAAGGATAGGAGAGAAATATTAGATGGAGAAATCAACTGTTTATTTTACGGATTTCCGGTGTCCGGTAGGCACCAGCCAGCTGGATAAGCTGAAAAAGCTCTGTATCGCAGCCGGAATCAAAGACATTGACATGGATGGAAAGTTTGTAGCAATCAAGATGCACTTCGGTGAGCTTGGAAATATGGCGTTCCTTCGCCCGAACTATGCGAAGGTAGTGGCTGATCTCTGCAAAGAGCAGGGGGGAATGCCGTTTCTGACAGACTGCAATACTCTGTATCCGGGAAGCAGAAAAAATGCACTGGAGCATTTGGACTGTGCAAACCTTAACGGCTTTAACACCATTACGACGGGATGTCAGATTATCATTGGAGACGGACTTCGCGGAACCGATGAAGTAGAAGTCCCGGTTGTGAACGGGGAATACTGCAAAACAGCCCTCATTGGACATGCAATCATGGATGCGGACATTTTCATCAGTCTGAGTCATTTCAAAGGACATGAGACAACCGGATTTGGCGGAGCCCTTAAAAATATTGGTATGGGCTGTGGAAGCCGTGCCGGAAAAATGCAGCAGCACGCAAGCGGAAAACCGGCAATCAACGAAGAAGTCTGTCGTGGCTGCCGCCGCTGTGCAAAAGAATGCGGCAGTGATGCAATTACCTATGTCAACAAAAAAGCAGTGATTGATTATGATAAATGTAAAGGCTGCGGCCGTTGTATTGGAGCCTGCAGTTACGATGCAGTCTACAATCCGAATAGCAGTGCAAATGAGCTTCTCGACCGTAAAATGGCTGAGTATGCACAGGCTGTCTGTCATGGCCGTCCGCATTTCCATATTGCACTGGTGCAGGATATCAGTCCTAACTGTGACTGCCATGGCGAGAACGATGCCCCGATCCTTCCGGATATCGGAATGTTCGCAAGCTTCGATCCAGTGGCACTGGATCAGGCATGTGCGGATGCCTGCCTGAAAGCAACCCCGATTGAAAACAGCCAGCTGGGCGAGCATCTGGCAGAGCCGGGATGGCATTGTCACCACGATCATTTCAAAGACTCCAACCCGAATATTGAGTGGAAAGCAACCCTCGATCAGGCAGAGAAGATCGGCCTTGGAACGAGAGCTTATGAGTTGAAGAGAATTAAATAAACACAAGATTCTGATCTTGTAGTGAGGATTGGGAAGATTTCGGTGATTATGATTTGTTTGCAGCAGGTATTTCGAAAGAATTTACAAGATGTGGAAATCTCTTGCAAATCTCCTGAAACTTCTGTATAATATTTTTCAAATAGGGAGCTCAAATAAATGGGCTGAGAGTAGACTTGATTAGTCTTGACCTGGAACCTGATTTGGATAATGCCAACGTAGGGAAATACATGTCGCGAATGGATGGACGTATGTGCCGTTGCTCTCTGTTTTGTGTGAACTGGGGGCACCACTTTTCACAGAGTACTTACAGGCGCCGGATGACACTAAAAGTGTGTCATTCGGTGCCTTTTTTGTGTGCTTGGAGATTAAGGTGTTAAAACGTGAAAGGAGAAACAGGATGGTAAAAATCAATGGAGAAGAAAAGGAGATTGCCGGAAAGAATCTTCTGGAATTTTTAAAAGAGACCGGATTTGAGCCGGAACGGGTAGTGGTGGAACGGAATCTCATGATCATTCCAAAAGACCAGCTGGGCAATGTGACCATTCAGGATGAGGATGTCATTGAAGTTCTTAGGTTTGTAGGAGGAGGCTGAAAAATGGGAGAACTCATTTCGCAGGAAGAACTGGACCGGGCCTTTGATGCCCGTTTTTCCAAAGAAATGCAGGTGAAGCTTCGCAGTGCCAAGGTAGCGATAGCGGGACTTGGCGGACTGGGATCAAATATTGCAGTGATGTTAGCAAGAAGCGGGATTGGAAAGCTTCTGCTAGTGGATTTTGATGTAGTGGATGTGACGAACCTGAACCGCCAGATGTATTTTATTCCGCAGCTTGGAAAACCAAAGGCAGAGGCACTGCCGGAGATTTTGCGTCAGATCAATCCCTATCTTACCTATGAATCTGTATGCGTGAAGGTGATACCGGAGAATGTAAAGGAACTGTTTTCAGATTATCCCATTGTCTGTGAGGCCTTTGATAAGCCGGATCAGAAGGCGATGCTTGTGCGGGAACTATTGACTCAGTGCCCGGAGACGACAGTGGTATCAGGAAACGGTATGGCAGGTTATGGAGATACCAATGAAATCCGCACGCAGCAGATGATGAGAAGGCTTTATGTGTGTGGGGATCAAAGTACGGATGTGGGCAATGGAATCGGACTGGTTGCACCGAGGGTGGCAGCCTGTGCTGCCCATGAAGCAAACAAAGTACTGCAGCTGATTATGCAGACTGAATGATAAAAAGAAAAGAGGAAGAAAGAAATGGAAGACAAATTTGTATTAGGTGGAAAAGAGTTTAAGAGCCGTTTTATCCTTGGTTCCGGAAAATATAATCTGAATTTGATTAAAGCGGCCGTAGAACAGGGCGGCGCAGAGATTATCACCCTTGCGCTGCGTCGGGCAAATACCCAGGAGAGTGAGAATATTCTGGATTTTATTCCGGAAGGAGTGACACTGCTTCCAAATACATCAGGAGCAAGAACAGCTGAGGAGGCTGTCCGGATCGCCAGACTGAGCAGAGCTATGGGATGTGGAGATTTTGTCAAAGTGGAGATCATGCGTGATGCGAAATATCTGTTTCCGGATAATTACGAAACAGTGAAGGCAACGGAGATTCTGGCAAAGGAAGGTTTTGTAGTGCTTCCGTATATGAACCCGGATTTAAATGTAGCCAGAGACCTTCAGAATGCAGGTGCAGCAGCGGTGATGCCGTTGGCAGCACCCATTGGAAGCAACAAGGGACTGGCAACCAAAGCCATGATCCAGGTACTCATTGATGAAATTGATCTTCCGATTATTGTGGATGCCGGTATCGGAAAACCGTCCCAGGCATGTGAAGCAATGGAGATGGGAGCAGCTGCTATTATGGCAAATACCGCAATTGCTACTGCCGGAGATGTGCCGGAGATGGCAGCAGCCTTCAAGCTGGCAATCGAGGCAGGAAGAAAAGCGTATCTGACCGGTATGGGAAGAGTGCTTGCAAGAGGCGGCAGTGCATCTGATCCGCTGACTGGATTTCTGCGTTAGGAGGCGTGTATCATGAATGAAGAAAATCAGGTATATTTTGTAGACAGTGACAAGCTGCCACAGGCTGCACTGGACAGAAAACACCGTCTGGAGCAGGATCCGTCTTTCAGAACCAATCATATGGAATATATGGAAGGAATGCAGGTCATTGAGTCGGATATTAAAGATAAAGTGCTGAAAGCAATGGATGAATTTGACTATGATGCCTACACGGCAGCAGATGTAGAGAGGGCGCTTTCTCATGAATCCTGTTCCATCGAAGATTTCAAAGCACTTTTATCTCCGGCGGCAGCCCCTTATCTGGAGCAGATGGCACGCAAGGCAGAAGAGATTACAAAAAATCATTTTGGAAATACAGTGTATATTTTTACACCGCTGTACATTGCCAACTACTGCCAGAACTACTGCATTTATTGTGGATTTAACTGTTACAACAATATCCGCCGGAAAAAACTGACGTTTGAAGAAATTGAGCATGAGATGCAGGTTATCGCGAAGACCGGAATGGAAGAGATTCTGATGCTTACCGGTGAGAGCCGTGCCTATTCTGATGTAACATATATTGGAGAGGCAGTGAAGATTGCGAGAAAGTATTTTAAAAATATCGGAATTGAGATTTATCCGGTGAATGTGGATGAATACCAGTATCTCCATGAATGTGGTGTAGATTATGTGACGGTGTTCCAGGAAACTTACAATACGGATAAATATGAGACCCTTCATCTGATGGGACATAAGCGTGTCTGGCCCTATCGCTTTGATGCACAGGAGCGTGCATTGATGGGAGGTATGCGCGGAGCCGGATTTTCTGCACTGCTTGGACTTGATGATTTCCGGAAGGATGCACTGGCAACGGCACTTCATGTCTACTACATTAACCGGAAATATCCCCACGCAGAGCTGTCCTTAAGCTGTCCGCGGCTTCGCCCGATTGTGAATAATGATAAGATCAATCCGAGGGATGTAGGGGAAAAAGAACTTTGTCAGGTACTGTGTGCATACCGGATGTTCCTTCCATTTGCAGGAATTACGGTCTCCAGCAGAGAAAGTGAGACATTCCGTAACGGCATTACAAAGATCTGCGCGACGAAGGTCTCAGCAGGTGTATCTACCGGTATCGGTGATCATGAAGAGAAATACGAAGGTAAAGAAGATGCGGACGTGGGGGATGAGCAGTTCGAGATTAACGACGACCGTTCTTTTGAAAAAATGTATGAGGATATGGAACATGGCGGTCTGCAGCCGGTTCTGAATGATTATATTTATGTGTAAGTCCTATGAGCATGCCATTGTAATTACAAACCGCATACTGGTGCAGGGAGATTTCTTAGAGCAGATGGAAAAAGTGATTGCCCTGCATCCTCATGCTGTCATTCTGCGGGAAAAAGATCTGCCGGATGAGGAATACGAAAAGCTGGCAAAAAACATACTGGTTCTTTGTGAAAGAGAAGGAGTACTGTGCTTTTTACATTCCAGAATTGATATGGCTCGGAAGCTGAAATGTGAGCAGATTCACTTGTCTGTTCCGGCGCTTCAGTCATTAAGTGAGCAGGAAAGATCGGCACTTCGAAAAGATTTCCGGGAACTGAGCATTTCCTGCCACAGCATGGAAGACATGCAATTTGCCGTGAGCAGCGGTGCCACACAGATTGTCCTTGGAACGATCTTTGAGACGGAATGTAAGAAAGGTCTGAAAGGAAAAGGAGTTGATTTTGTTAGAGAAATCTGTGAAGCCTGTCCGATTCCGGTCTATGCCATCGGCGGTATCAGCATGGAACGCCTGTCACAGGTCATGGATGCCGGAGCTGCAGGTGGATGCATGATGTCAGGATTTATGCGTCTTTAAACATTTTTAAGGAATTGAAGGGAAGGTTTTGCTTTTATGGCCGACGGCTCTGTGTTATGATAAACATAACGATTACTGTACGGAGAAGGAAGAGCCGGAGATGAAATCCCTGTCCATTTATTCGATTACAAGAAAACAGAATACGGAGCAGCTGCAGAAGTTAGAACGGCAGCTGTCGGGAAGGGCATATTTTCTGAAAGTGCGTGACTGGGAGATGAACAGTATGAGATCGTTCGTGGATCAGCTGGAACTGCACATGGAGGAAGTGTATGCCCTTCGTTTTTTCTACTCCTTTACCATTCCGCGTCTTGGAAAGGAGTTTGATCTGATCCAGATCAAGGAGGAGCAGATCGTCAATATCGAGCTGAAAAGCGGTGAGGTGACGGAGGAAGCCATTCGGAAACAGCTTCTGCAGAACCGATATTATCTGGCACCTTTGGGACGAACGATTCGTTCGTATACGTATATCAGCAGCCAGAACCGGCTGGTACGACTGACGAACCATGACCGGATTGTGGAGGCAGACTGGGAGCAGCTGTGCCACGAACTTTTGAATGAGAGTCAGGATTATAAAGGAGATATTGAAGAACTGTTTGAGGCAGAATTGTATCTGATCTCTCCTTTGACGGAAGCAGCCCGTTTTCTGAATAAAGAATATTTCCTGACCTCACAGCAGCGGGATATTGAACGTCAGATTTTGAAAAAAATAAGGACAGATCATAAAGGATACTGCTGGTTTACCGGCTTTCCCGGTACCGGAAAAACATTACTTTTATATGATATTGCCATGAAACTGTCTGACCGGCAGCGGGTGGCAATCATCCATTGCGGAGAAGCCGGACAGGAGTGGAAAACCCTTCATGAGCGGTTAAGACGCATTGATTATGTAACAGATAATGAAATTACAGAAGAAAAATTAAGTTCTTACAGCGCAATTCTGGTAGATGAAGCGCATCTTTTACTGCCGGAAAAGCTGGAATGTTTGCAGCAGGCCGGAACCCGGTGTCCGGTGATCTTTTCCAGTGACTGCGAGGATATGATTTCTCAGGAAGAACGAAAGCAGAATGTGGCAGAAGATCTGGTACACCTTCCGGATATACAGGTATTTCACCTGACCAACCGGATTCGGACCAATGCAGAGGTCTCTTCGTTCATTCTGAACATGATGCACCTTCCTGGGAGACGGGGATTAAGGCCTTATCCCCATGTGGAAGTGGTCTATGCCAACGATGACAGGGAAGCCGAAAATTTCCGGAAAGATTATCTTCGGCAGGGGTATCGTCCGCCTCAGGAAAACGAAGAATGTCTGGTCGTGGTGATGGACGACAGATATTATTATGATGAAAAAGGCTATTTACGATCTGAGCAGCGGGATGTGAGAAAACTTTTTCATCAACTGAGCAGGGCGAAAGAAGAACTGGCACTGGTGGTAAAGGAAAATGAAACTGTTTATACGGTGCTTTTGAATCTTTTACAGGGGAGGAAATAGTATGGGATTTGGATACAATGAGTTTGACACCGGATTTGGTATGGGATTTCAGTTATTCGATGTGATGTTTTTTCTGATCTTTTTTCTGATTCTTGGAATGTTCCTTTTTATGATAGTAAAAGGATTAAGCACCTGGAATAAGAATAATCATTCGCCGAGACTGACGGTAGACGCAACAGTGGTTGCAAAGCGGACAGATGTCACCCATCATCATAATGGAGACAATATGGCAACCCACTCCACCTGGTACTATGCGACATTTCAGGTGGAGAGCGGTGACCGGATGGAGTTTGCTGTAGATGGAATGGAATACGGAATGTTGGCAGAAGGGGATATAGGAAAATTAAGTTTTCAGGGAACGAGATATCTGTCATTTGAGCGGGAAAGGTTATCTGACTAAAAATGAATGAAATAATAGAAAGTTTATATCAGAGAAAATCTGTGAGAGCATATGAAGACAGGGCAATTCCGGAAGAAATGAAGAATCTGATTCTGGAAGCGGCCATGCAGGCACCGTCAGCGGGCTGCCAGCAGTTATATACGATTTTGGACATCACAGATCAGGAATTAAAGGAAAAGCTGGCAGAAAGCTGTGACCATCAGCCGTTTATCGCAAAGGCACCAATGGTGCTGGTATTTTGTGCAGATTGTAAGAAATGGTATGATGCTTATCTGGAAGCAGGATGTGAGCCGAGAAAACCGGGCGTGGGTGATCTGATGCTTGCGATTACAGATACCGCAATTGCGGCGCAGAATGCCGTGGTGGCAGCAGAAAGTCTGGGGATCGGCTCCTGTTATATCGGGGATATTATGGAAAATTGCGAAGAACATCGGAAACTTTTGCAGCTTCCGGAGTATGTGTTCCCAGTAGTTATGTTAGTATTTGGATGGCCGACTATGCAGCAGAAGCAGCGTCAGAAGCCGGCACGGTGTGATCGAAAACATATCGTACATGAAAATACATACCGCAGCATGGATGGAGAAGAATTGCGGGAAATGTTTGCACATGAACATAAGAACCGTACCTACGAAGAATGGTGCAGCGCATTTTGCAAACGTAAATATAATTCGGATTTTTCAAAAGAAATGAGCAGGTCAGTAGCAAAATATCTGGAGAGTTATTTTTAAGGGGCACATCAATCAGTAATGGTTGATGTGCCTTTATAGAAGCTTATCCGTTTGGGTGGTCAAGAGGGTATGCAAATGGGGCGGTTACAAAATAAGAGTAACATCAGGAGGGCAGGTGAAACTGCTGCCTTTCAAACGTATACGGAGGATACCAATATGGCTGAATATTTAGATGTAATAGATGACAATGGAAATCTGACAGGAGAGACAGTTGCCAGAGAGGTGGCGCATAGGGACGGAATTCGTCACAGAACATCCCATTTGTGGCTGCTTCGGAAAAAAGATGGTGCGCTTCAGATTCTGCTTCAAAAACGTTCTGCAGATAAGCCATCCTTTCCGAACTGCTATGATATTTCCAGTGCGGGGCATATCCCGGCAGGTGGCGAGTTCGCATCTTCTGCATTGCGCGAATTAAAAGAAGAGCTGGGAATTACCGCGGAGGAAAAAGATCTGATCGTCTGTGGAGATCGGAATGTGGTATGGGATTGTGTGTTTCAGGGAAAACCGTTCCATGACAGGCAGATTTCCAGAGTATTCATAATGAGGTGTGATCTGGAGGAGGATCAGTTCCATATTGACCCGGTAGAAGTGGACAGTGTACGTTGGATGGATTTTGAAAAGTGTATTCACGGAGTAGAACAGAATACATTTCTCAATTGTATTTCATTGGAAGAACTGCAGATGGTCAGAAAGAAACTTTCAGAGAAAGAAAAACTGTGGTAAGATAAGAAGAAATGAAATTTGAAAGATGATAAATGGAGGCTGAAAAAATGCGAATGATGTTAGTTGGCGCCGGAGCGGTCGGCGAAAGTATGTTAAAGATTTTAAAATGGCGTGATCCAAAAGGAGAGTGGCTGTCTTATGTACTGGTAGGTGATTATGATCTTTCCCGTGCAGAAGCGGTAGCCGGGCTTCTTGCGGATGATCGGTTTTCAGCGGTTCAGATTAATGCAACGGACAAGGAGCAGATGAAAAGTCTGATCCGGGAGCACAAGATTGATTTTGTCATGGATGCGGCACCGCCCTTTGCCAGCAATTATATTTTTGATGCAGCTTATGAAGCAGGGGCCAATTATGCCAATATGGGAACCTGGTCTGTTCCTATGGAAGAGCCGGCCTATGGGCTTGGAATTGAAAACAGCTATACGGAACCTATGACAAAATATAATTTTGACCGGCATGAGCAGTGGAAAGAAAAAGGACAGATGGCAGTTATCTGTCTGGGTATTGATCCGGGCGTGGTAAATGTATTTGCAAAATATGCGGCAACCCATCTGTTTGATGTGATGACAGAGGCCCATGTCAAAGACGGCGGCAATCTTTCTGTGCCGGGAGCAGATCCGGATGCGATTCAGTTTGGATTCAATGTGTGGACGGTTCTGGATGAGGTAATGAATCCGAATGTAGAATATGACCAGGAAAAAGGCGGACTGATTGTGGAAAAGGCATTTGCAGGGCAGGAAACATTCCAGATGCCGGATGGAGTAGGAGAAAACACGCTTGTCAAGGTGGAACACGAGGAAGTGGTTACCTTTGCCCGTTATCTGGCCCAGTATGGTCTGAAAAAAGCAACCTTCAAAATCAGCCTGGATGATAATCTGATCACTGCTTTGAAAGTCATTGACCATCTGGGACTTCGAAGTCTGAAACCGGTACAGGTGGGAAATGTAAAAGTCGTTCCGAGAGATGTGGTAGCCGCATGCGCTCCACAGCCCAAGGATATTGGTACAGAGATGATCGGAGAGATGCTGGTAGGCGTCCATTGCATTGGCGAAAAGGATGGAGTCAGAAAAGAATATTTCCTGTATCAGAATTTTGATAATCAGGCATCCATGGAACAGTGGGGATCCCAGGCAGTGGTAGCACAGACCGGATTTGGCGCGGCACTGGCCATTGAACTGATTGGAAGAGGTATCTGGAAAGATACAGGAGTCTTCTCACCGGAGTACTTTGATCCGGAACCGTATCTGAAACTGATGGATGAGACTGGATATGAGTGGCATGTAATGGAGCTTTAGAAGGAGTGAGGGCAGTTTGAAAATCGCACTTTGTCAGATGAAGAATGCAGGAATTGATTTAACCAGATCGCGTGAAATCAGAAATCGCAGATCTTATACCGGGCTACGAAGGACAGAATGGTACAAATAAAAGAAAATGTATTAAAAGAAAAGATGGAAGAGAAACGTATGGTACCGAAGTGCATCCGGGTGAAAGGTGCACGGGTACATAATCTGAAAAATGTAAATGTAGATGTGCCGCTGAATCAGATCGTCGGCATTGCAGGCGTGTCCGGCTCCGGAAAATCATCACTGGCGTTGGGGGTTTTGTATGCGGAAGGTTCCAGACGATATCTGGAATCCTTGTCCACTTATACGAGAAGAAGGATGACCGGGGCGGCGAAAGCGCAGGTGGATGAAGTCCTGCATGTACCGGCGGCACTGGCTCTTCATCAGCGCCCAGGCGTGCCGGGGATCCGCAGTACTTTTGGAACCGGAACAGAGCTTTTGAACAGTCTGCGGCTGATGTATTCCAGACTGGCATCTCACAGATGCCCTAATGGCCATTATGTACCGCCGACTTTAAATGTGGCGGCGGAACAGGACATTTTCTGCCCGGAGTGCGGAGAGAGAGTTCATGCACCCAGTGCGGAAGAACTGGCGTTTAATTCCCAGGGTGCCTGCCCGAAATGTGGTGGTACCGGAAGTGTCCGCACAGTAGATTTGGATTCGCTGGTGCCGGATGATTCGATCAGCATTGACGATGGAGCTGTTGCTCCGTGGAACAGTCTCATGTGGTCTTTGATGACTGATGTCTGCCGGGAGATGGGGGTACGGACGGATGTGCCCTTCCGGGATCTGACGGAAGAGGAGAAAGAGATTGTCTATCATGGACCTGCGGAGAAGAAGCATATTTTTTATAAAGCAAAGAAATCCAACCAGGCCGGGGAACTGGATTTTACCTACTATAATGCAGTCTATACGGTAGAAAATGCCCTTGCAAAAGTAAAAGATGAAAAGGGCATGAAACGGGTGGAAAAATTTTTAAAAGAAGAAATCTGCCCGGAATGTCATGGAAGCCGATTATCAGAAGTGGCCAGAGCGCCGAGACTTCGCGGAATCGGTCTTGACGAAGCATGCCGGATGACGCTGGGGGATCTGGTACAGTGGGTAGCTGGCGTGCCGGATACTCTTCCGGAGGAAATGCGTCCTATGGCGGAAAGTATCTGTGAATCTTTCCAGACGGTGGCGAAGCGGCTCATGGATCTCGGATTGTCTTATCTGACACTGGATCGTGCCGCTTCCACCCTGTCTACTGGTGAGCGGCAGCGAATGCAGCTGGCAAGAGCAGTGAGAAACCGGACTACAGGAGTTCTCTATGTGCTGGATGAGCCGTCCATCGGTCTGCATCCATCCAACATTGTGGGATTGAATGCCGTCATGCATGACCTGGTGGCTGATGGAAATTCCGTATTGCTGGTGGATCATGATACGGAAGTGCTGTCGGAGGCGGACTGGATCATCGAAATGGGACCGGAGGCTGGAAATGGCGGAGGTTATGTCATTGCCGAGGGAAGTATTCCGGAGATTATGAAAAATAAAGCGTCCATGATTGGCCCGTTTCTTTCCGGACAGGCGAAGAGACAGGTGCGTGAGAGGGCAGAAGAGCAGGAATTATTTTCACTGGGAACCATTCATTTATCTACGGACCGGATTCATACGGTAAAGCCTCTGGAGGTGGATATTCCCAAAGGAAGACTGACTGTCGTAACCGGTGTGTCAGGTTCAGGAAAGACCACCATGGTGTTGGAAAGCCTGATTCCAGGACTGGAGTCCATGATCAATGGAGCGAAGTTGCCGGAACATGTAAAACAGGTTTCGGCGGAGGGTATTTTCCATGTGAAGCTGATTGACGCGACTCCTATCGGTATCAATGTCCGTTCAACGGTAGCTACTTATGCAAATGTGCATGATGAATTGAGAAAAATTTATGCCAGAACGCCGGAGGCGAAGGAGCATCAGTGCAAGGCAGGCGATTTTTCCTATAATACGGGAAAACTGCGCTGCCCGGTCTGCGATGGTACCGGGGAGATCAGCCTGGATGTCCAGTTCCTGCCGGATGTGGATGTGCCCTGTCCCGAGTGCAAAGGTTCCCGGTATGGTAAAGAGGCTTGGCAGATTCATTATACCAACAAAAAGGGAAATGTTTATTCACTGCCACAATTGATGGAGATGGATGTGCATAGGGCACTGCAGGCGACAAAGGATCTGAAGACCGTACATCAGAGACTGGAAGTGCTGGAACAGCTGGGACTTGGTTATCTGACGTTGGGAGAGGAGACGCCGAGCCTGTCAGGAGGAGAAGCACAGCGTCTGAAGCTGGCCAGTGAAATGGGAAAAGCTCAGTCGGATTCTCTTTTTATATTTGACGAGCCGACCATCGGACTGCATCCGCTGGATGTGCAGACATTGCTGCAGGTATTCCAGACGTTGATTGAAAATGGAGCCACGGTGGTGATCATTGAGCATGATCTGGATGTGATCCGGAATGGGGACTACATTATTGATATGGGTCCGGGCGGAGGAGAGGCAGGCGGCAGAGTTGTGGCCTGTGGTACCCCGGAGCAGATCAAGAAAAATAAAGATAGTATTACAGGTAGATTTCTGTAAAAAGGTCTAAAATTTGTTTATATAGAAATACGAAAAGAGGAAACAAATAGATGCCTAAATTAAGTGACAGAGTAAACACATTTACCGATTCCGTCATCCGTCGTATGACCCGAATTAGCAACCAATATGGGGCAATCAATTTGTCCCAGGGATTTCCGGATTTTGATCCACCTAAGGCTATGCTGGATGCGTTGGCGAAAGTGTCTTATAAGGGGCCGCATCAGTATGCAGTAACATTTGGTGCACAGAATTTCAGGGAAGCCCTTGCTAGAAAGCAGGAAAAAGCAATTGGAAGAAAGATCAATCCCAATACAGAGATTGTGGTCACTTGCGGTGGAACCGAGGCAATGATGAGTGCCATGATGACCATCTGCAATCCGGGAGATAAAGTTATGGTATTTTCTCCATTTTATGAGAATTATGGAGCAGATGCGATTCTCTCAGGAGCAGACCCAATCTACATTCCGCTGGTACCGCCGACTTATGAGTTTGATATTCGTCTGGTAGAAGAAGGATTTAAAGCAGGAGCAAAGGCAATTATTGTCTGTAACCCGTCCAATCCGTGCGGAAAAGTATTTACAAGAGAAGAACTGATGGCCATAGGTGAACTGGCGCTGAAATATGACGCATTTGTAGTAACGGATGAAGTGTATGAGCATATGGTCTATGCACCGAACAAGCATGTTTGTATGGCATCCCTGCCGGGCATGTATGATCACACCATTACCTGCAATTCCCTTTCCAAGACTTATTCCATCACCGGATGGCGTCTGGGCTATCTCATCGGCCCTGCAGAAGTGATTGAAGGTGCCAAAAAAGTGCATGATTTTCTGACCGTAGGAGCAGCTGCACCGCTTCAGGAAGCAGCCGTAACAGGCTTAAATTTTCCAGAAACATATTATGAGGAACTTCTGGAGCTTTATACGAAGAAACGGGATCGTTTTCTGAAAGGACTGGACCAGATCGGATTAAAGCACAATGTGCCCCAGGGAACGTATTTTGTTATGATTGACATCCAAGAATTCCTTGACTTGCCGCAGTTTGCCGGATTTACGGATCTGGAATTCTGTGAATGGATGATTAAAAATATCGGAGTGGCAGCAGTGCCGGGTTCCAGTTTCTTCCGCGAGGAGGTCAATCATTTGATCCGTCTGCATTTTGCACGAGAGGAAAAGACACTGGATGAAGCGCTGGTCCGTTTGGAAAAATTGAAAGAATTGTTGTAAAGAAAAACAGTATTGACAATTTTTAAATCTCCATATAATTATCATTGGTAATTATATGGAGATTTTTTATTATGAGAATTGAAACACTGAAAAAAATGTTTGATGCCTGTTATCAGGCAAAAAGGGCAAGGGATCTGCTACCGCCACTGCCGGATGGAGTAACGTCTTCTGATATTCATTACCTGGATGCCATCGGTTCCACTTCCGAATTGCGACGGTGGCCGCCCAGGCACGTAGTGTGGGTTATGACCCAAGGACTTATTCAGACTTTGTTGATACGTCTGCCATTTGCTTACATTATGAGTATTCAGCCCAACGCGAGCCTGACCATGATCGGTCTGGCTGCGCTGGTATCCACTATGGTGGGAATTATTCTGAATGTGGGATTTTTTACATGGATATCCAACCGAAGGCATTTGCCACGGAGCTGATCAGTATAATAGCTGCAAAGATGGGGCAGAGATACTGGATCATAAAGTAGAAAATTTTCTTCCGGCGGAAGGGCTGTCCATCCTGCGTGATTTCTTCCTCCATTTTTTGCAGACCGACTACTTTGGAGACAAACAGGCAGATCGCGATAGCGGCAATCGGCATCATAACAGAGTTGGTCAGAAAATCGAAAAAGTCAAGGAACTGCATGCCGATGATGGTAACTCCGGCCAGCGGCCCATAGCCAAGGCAGGAGAGGGTTCCTAACAGAACCATAACGACGCCCATAAATACAGTTGCTTTTTTACGGCTCCAGTGCAGTTCATCTTCAAAGGTGGAGACAGCACTTTCTGTCAGTGCAATGGAACTGGTCACAGCAGCAAACAGTACCAACAGGAAGAACAGGATACCGATGACGGTTCCCAATCCCATGTTGGCAAATACTTTTGGGATGGTGATGAACATAAGCGCCGGTCCAGCCTGCAGAGTGTTCGGATCACCGCCGGAGAAAGCAAAAACTGCCGGGATAATCATAAGACCGGCCATAATGGCGATGGCCGTATCAAAAATTTCTACATTCTGTGTGGAGTCTTCAATCGAAGTCTCTTTTTTCATATAAGAACCAAAGGTGATCAGGATACCCATAGCGATGGACAGGGAATAAAACATCTGTCCCATGGCAGATACCACTGTCATCCAGGAAAAATTCGCCATATTCGGGACCAGAAGATACTTCACACCGGCCATAGCGCCCGGTCTGGTGACGGAATAAACGGCAATGATGACAGATAGTACCACCAGAATCGGCATCATAAATTTGGACACGCGCTCGATTCCGTTGCGTACACCTGCATAAATAATACCTAAGGTAATAAAGGTAAATACAAGAAAGCAGATTTCCGTGGATAATCCATTGGAAATAAAGCCGGAAAAATATTCATCGGAGGCCAGTGCCTGTCCGTGTCCCATGAAATATTCCACCAGGTATTTAATAACCCATCCGCCGATAACAGAGTAATAAGGAACGATCAGAATCGGAATGATGGCGTTGATCCATCCGCCTGCAGACCGGAGTCTGGTTTTCCCAAAATTCTCAAAGGCACCTACGGGGCTTCGTCTGGTCATCCGTCCCAGTGAAGTCTCGGCCATGATCATGGAATAACCAAAGGTCAGTGCCAGAATAATGTAAATCAGTAAAAAAATGCCACCGCCGTATTTGGCAGCCAGATAAGGAAATCGCCAGATATTTCCTAGTCCTACCGAAGCCCCGGCAGCTGACAGTACGAAGCCCAGCTTTCCGGAGAAGGAACTTCTTTTGTGTTTGTTCATGTTTCATATCCCCTTTTGTCCATTTATTTGCGAAATACGCACTTGTTCCAGTGTAACACGCAGGAGTGGAAAAAGCAATTCCGGAACTGCTTGATCAGTTGCGAAAGGTAAATTTACTTCATAGCCTTTTTTCTTTCTCCCAAAAATGAATATAAGTTTTCCACGATCTGCTCGTCATTAAATTTTCGGGTCATCTCACGCATACTCTCAATTCTGCCAAGACATTTATAGTACAGCGTTCCCAGCATCGTCTTTGTTGTATATTCGATATAGCTTTGATGTCGAGGATCTTTTACACCTGCAAACTTTTCAAATAGCATTGGATAATACTTCTTCTGGATCTTATTGCACTCAGCAACTGGATTCTTTTCCAGAATTTTACCTTATCGCAAAGGAATTGGCTTAAATTCAACGAAATTACTGCGAATTATTTTTACCTTTCAACACTGCTCAAAGAATACGACTATTCAAACATTGGAGTAAAAAACAGAGGTATGATTTGATCAGAGTCCGGGGATACTATTTTTGTCAGGAGGTTTCGCTATGAAAAAAGATAACCAGAAACTAATTGATTCCACCGACTATCTGGTCAATTCCGCATCCACTCAGGACTGCACCGGGTTGATTCCCCGTGGATTGCAAAGTGATGAGGAAGTGGAAGCCTATGAAGAAATTAATCATTATCTGCCGCCGAAGGTGGAGAAGAAAAAGCAAGAATAAAATGCCGCGGAAAAGATACCATGACCGGCCACTGGAAAATGATGGGACTGGAGATGCCGGAAGGAACGTTGGGAAGTTCGTTGCCAAATTTCTTAAAATAAATTTTCAGAGAAGAGCGCTGTCAGTTTTATTGGCAGCGTTTTTCTAATATAAGGATAATGGTGAATGAATTCCTTGACAACCTCTATTTCAGACTGGTTATAATAAAAGAAACTAAGAAAACGAGTGAGGGGATAACATGAAAACAAATCGACTGGGAAAAACAGGCTTACAGGTCAGTGAGATTGGTTTTGGCGGAGAATGGCTGGAGCGTCATCCGGAGGTGGAGAGTATTGAACTGATCCGTTATGCTTCATCCAAAGGAATCAACATTCTGGACTGCTGGATGCCGGATCCGAAATCTAGAAATATCATCGGAGAAGGAATTAAGGAAAATCGTGGCCAGTGGTTTATTCAGGGACATATTGGTTCCACCTGGAAGGATGAGCAGTACTATCGGACCAGAGATATGAAATACGTTCGTCCGGCTTTTGAGGATTTGCTGAAACGGCTGCAGACCGATTATATTGATCTGGGTATGATTCACTATGTGGATTCTGAGGAAGAGTGGGAGCAGATTCAGCATTCGGACTATATGGATTATGTAATGGAGTTGAAAAATAAGGGTGTCATCCGCCATATCGGTATGAGTTCCCATAATCCGAAGGTGGCAGTGAAGGCAGCAGAGTCTGGATATGTGGAAATGATTCTGTTCAGTATCAATCCGGCCTTTGACATGCTTCCGGCCAGTGAAAATATTGATACCATGTTTGCCGACGAATTTGATACCAGTCTGAAAGGTATTGATGCAGACCGTGCACATCTTTATCAGGTCTGTGAACAGAATGATGTGGGAATTACGGTCATGAAAGGATTTGCAGGCGGAAGACTGTTCGATGAAAAACGTTCACCCTTTGGCGTGGCACTGACACCGGTACAGTGTATTCATTATGCTTTGACCAGACCTGCAGTCTGTTCCATCATGTGTGGCTATGATACGAAGGAGCAGGTGGACAGTGCAGTTGCGTATGAGATGGCAACAGAGGAAGAAAAAGATTATGCGTCTGTGATTGCCAATGCACCGTTCCATTCTTATAGAGGAGAATGTACTTACTGCGGTCATTGCAAACCCTGCGTGTCCAATCTGGATATTGCCATGATCAATAAATTCTATGATCTGGCTATCATGCAGCCGGAAGTACCGGCGACGGTGCAGTCTCATTATGAACTGCTGGAACATAAGGCTTCCGAATGCATCGGATGCCAAGCCTGCGAGAGCCGCTGTCCGTTTGGCGTGTCCATTGCGGAGCGTATGGAAAAAACAGCAAAATTATTTGGATGTTAAGAGAAGATGGAAGAGAAACGTATGGTACCGAAGTGCACCCGAGTGAAAGGTGCACGGGTACATAATCTGAAAAATGTAATTCCGTAGTTGTAAAGAAAAACAGTATTGACAATTTTTTAAATCCCCATATAATTATCATTAGTAATTAACTTTGGTAATTATATGGAGATTTTTTATTATGAGAATTGAAACACTGAAAAAAATGTTTGATGCCTGTTATCAGGCAAAAAGGGCAAGGGATCTGCTGCCGCCACTGCCGGATGGCGTAACGTCTTCCTATATTCATTACCTGGATGCCATCCAGATACTGGAAAAACAGGAGATTCATGTAAAAGTATCGGATATCAGTGATGCGCTGAATCTTCCACGTCCCGGTGTCACCAGAACTGTAAAGGAGATGGAGACAAAAGGATATCTGCAGAAAATTGCTTCGCCCGATGATGGTCGAGTGACCTATATTGTGGTTACGGAGGCGGGAAAACAGTTGTCGCAGAAATATAATGAACAGTATTTCCGGATGTTGGTTCCGTATATGGATGAGATTTCGGAAGAAGATGCACAGTGTGTGATTCGGACAATTGAGAAGTTTTATCAGATTATGAACGAGAGGAGAGAGACTTATGACAAATGATCAATCAGATTTTACACAGGGAAGTATTTTAAAGAAACTGGTAACTTTTATGATGCCAGTGCTTGGGGCATTGATCTTACAGGCTGCTTATGGAGCGGTAGATCTTTTGGTAGTGGGAAGATTTGGTTCCACTTCCGGACTGTCCGCCGTTTCTACCGGAAGCCAGGTATTGAATCTGGTTACTTTTGTAGTAATACAGACAGCTATGGGTATTACGGTGCTGATTGCCCGGTATCTGGGTGAAAAGAAGCCGGAGCAGATCGGTTCTGTTATCGGTGGATCCGCCATTGTCTTTACCATTATTTCTGTCGTTCTGTTTGTAGTAATGGTGGGTTTTGCCCGTCCGATTTCTATATTGATGCAGGCTCCCACAGAGGCTGTGGATCTGACAACCACGTATGTGCGGATTTGTGGAGCAGGAATTTTCTTCATTGTAGCTTACAACTTGCTGTCTGCAATTTTCAGAGGACTTGGCGACAGTAAATCTCCGCTTTTGTTCGTGCTGGTAGCCTGTATCATCAATATTTTCGGCGATCTGGCTCTGGTGGCCGGACTTCATATGGATGCAGCCGGTGCGGCAATTGCGACGGTGGCCGCCCAGGCATGCAGTGTGGTATTTGCAGTGATTCTTCTTATGAAGAAGCAACTGCCATTTGAGATTACCAAAAAGGATTTTCGATTGAATATTCAATGTCAGAGATTTCTGGAGATCGGGCTTCCGCTGGCATTGCAGGAGTTTTTGACACAAATCTCTTTTCTGGCACTCTGCGCCTTTGTCAACCGTCTGGGACTGGAGGCATCATCCGGTTACGGTGTAGCCTGTAAGATCGTAAACTTTGCAATGCTGGTACCAAGTGCCCTGATGCAGTCCATGGCATCCTTTGTATCCCAGAATGTGGGTGCAGGAAAGCTGAAACGTGCCAGACAGTCCATGCTTACCGGAATTGGCGTAGGACTGGTGGTAGGATGCTTTGTATTTGCACTGGTGATGCTGAAAGGTGATGTGCTGACCGGATTCTTCTCCACAGATGAAGCAGTCATCCAGAACGGTTTTGCTTATCTCAAAGGATTTGCTCCAGAGACCATTGTAACCGCAGTATTGTTCAGTATGATAGGCTACTTTAATGGAAATAACAAAACCGTGTGGGTCATGACCCAGGGACTTATTCAGACTTTGTTGATACGTCTGCCATTTGCTTACATTATGAGTATTCAGCCCAACGCGAGCCTGACCATGATCGGTCTGGCTGCGCCGGTATCCACTATGGTGGGAATTATTCTGAATGTGGGATTTTTTACATGGATATCCAACCGAAAGCATTGGCCACGGAGCTGATCAGTATGATAGCTGCGAAGATGGGGCAGAGATACTGGATCATAAATTTGGACACGCGCTCGATTCCGTTGCGTACACCTGCATAAATAGTACCTAAGGTAATAAAGGTAAATACAAGTGAACACGCACTTTTTTTGGCGTAGTATAGAGGAAAGAAAAAAGCAATTTGAGATGGAAAAATGTTGTTATTTACATAACTGTATATTATAATGCAAATATGCAATAAATCTAGCTAATTCACATCTCATTCTCGGAGCTCCAATCGAGCAAGATTCCCGATAATGACACAATTGAATGCAGAACAGATACGGGAAAAAGCTTCGTTCGGAGAAAGAGAAATCGTGGTAGAATAAGAAAAAGTGAAATTGTAGAAGGTGGGCCTATGAGATATATACAGTATCTGACAGAAGTGATTCTGGCATGGATCCAGATGAAAGAGGGAAAAAATCTTCCTGAAAAATACCATCACCTGTTTGAAACAGAATTGTCGGAGGAAGGTGAGATCAGGGAAGTGTACCAGAACTTGCTAGCCGGAGAGAGTGAAGAAGCTGAAAAATACAGGAGACTGATCGAACTTTGTGGAAATACAGAGATTAGTAGAAAATTGCTGGACTGTTGTATTGCAGGACTTTTGTATCCGGAATTTCACCAGTTTGCAAAAGAGCAGTGGAATGGAATCACACTGGATGTGATGGAATCGTTGTGTGATGAGGAAGTTACTTATAAAGAAATGAAACAGGTCTGGGAATGTGCCGGGCGTATTTTGCAGTGTGAGAAAAATCATGGATTATTTTTGAGGCATGTTTTCTGGGCAGATACAAGAATCCTGGACTATTTTCTGGATCCGGATGTTATTGATGAAAAATTAACCCGTGTGGGAACTGAACTTTACACAGGAGAGGAAGATCCTGGAGAAATCTACGTAAATGAGGCGGTTGAGCAAGAACTTTCAGATATCTTGAGAAAGGAGAACGGGGACTGTGTCCAGATCGCAGGAAATACAGGATGCGGAAAGAAGTTTCTCCTGAAAAAAGCATGCCATGCAACAGGACAGAAAATGATTCTGGCGGATATCCGGCAGATTCAGCAGTGTAAAGATGGCCTGTTATATCCACAGTTACTGATTCGGGAAGGCATGCTCCTTGATTGTGGAATCTGCCTTTATCATATCAGTCAGGAAGCACTGGAACAGGTACTGACGCATTTCCTGAGACCGATGCTTGCTCAGAATATTCGTGTATTTTTGTGTACAGATATGGAAGCAGAAGTGATTCCGCGGATTCACAGCCATGTAGAGTATGTGCTGGTGCCTGCGTATGGAAGACCAGAAAGAATTGCACTCTGGAAGGGATTTACGGAAGAACATGGAATTCGAAAGCAGGTAGACTGCATTACAGCAGGCTCGAAGTTTAAACTTTCCGCCGAAGAAATCCGCAAAGCTGTGGAGCGTATCGTGGTAACTTCTGCTGCATTGACCATCGGTGAGAGCGAGATCGGCCGAATCTGTGAAGAAGTTCTTCTGAAGCCATCCTGCGGCAGCATCAAAAGAATCCCGGTTCAGTATACCTTTGATGACCTGAAACTTTGGCCGGAGCAAAAAAGGATTCTCAACAATATCTGTGCGCACGTATGGCACCGGCATAAAGTGTATGATGAATGGAATCTGGAAAGCAGATATTCCTATGGAAAAAATGTATCCGCACTGTTTTATGGCCCGCCCGGAACCGGTAAAACCATGGCAGTTCACGTAATTGCCAATATGCTGAATCTGCCGCTTTACCGGATTGATCTGTCCCAGGTAGTCGACAAATACATTGGTGAAACGGAGAAACGGCTGGAAGAAATTTTTAATGCGGCAGAGAAGAACAATACGGTGCTGTTCTTTGATGAAGCTGATGCGATCTTCGGAAAAAGAAGTGATGTGCACGAGGCAAAGGATAAATATGCCAATACGGAAGTATCCTATATTCTGCAGCGAATCGAGCAGTATGATGGCATCGTGATTCTGGCGACCAACTATCGGAAAAATATTGATGAGGCATTCATGAGGCGTATTCGATATGTGGTGGAATTTTCACTCCCGGATGCACGCTTAAGAAAAGAACTCTGGAAATCCAGTTTTTCCGATGAGATTCCGACAGAATATCTGGATTATGATTATCTGGCGGAACAGTTTGAAATCTCCGGTGGGTCGATTAAAAATATCGTTCTGAATGCCGCCTTCCTGGCAGCAGCGAGAAATGAGCCGGTATCCATGCTGGATGTGCTGTACAGTATCAAAAATGAAAATGCGAAAACAGGAAAAGTCATGCTCAGCAAAGATTTCGGATTATATGGAGATATGATGGAAGAAGAAGCTGGAAAATGAGTCATTGCGGAAGAACAGTCACCTGCCCAAAGAGTAATGAAAACTAACAGAAGAAAAAGGAGTTGTTGCAAAATAGGTGAGGGATCAACAGCTCCTTTTTTGAATCAGCATAGTGTTGTGCTGTTTTCGTTGCTCTTGCAGCACCACCGGCGTGATCATGCTTGGCATCCGCTTCTTTCATTTTATAGTAAAAGTCTTGAAACGTAAGTTCCGCCTGATTTCTTATTAAACATTCCGGTAACGATCGTATTTTTAAATTCTTCCAGTGTCTCTGCATTCCATTCCTGATTTTGAAGAAAGAAATGACTTCCGCTTTCCTCTTTTTCTTTTTTGATAGCTGTCTGTACCTGTGCAAGACGTTTCCAGGCATTTTCAATGGCGGATGGCTCCAACAGGTCGCCAAGCAGAAAGAAGAGCTGTTCTTTGTTCACGGCCAGAATCCGATCTGCCATAGCTGCATCCATATGTGGAATATGAAAAGTTCCATCATCATTAAAGATACTGATTCCGTTTTGCCCGATGATGTTATTTGTTTGGTAAGCATTACCAAAGGAAAAATCATTATCTATTCCGGTCACACCAGTCAACATTCCGGTAGACTCGTCTTCCTGAATAAAATAATTGTTCGTATGCCTGTCAATCTGACCTGTAATATAATCCAATACCTGAAGATTTGTCAACTGACGTTGTAAATTGCCGGTTATTTTCTGAGAAATATCACCGGAATCAGAGGATGCGGTTTTATTTTTATAACGTTCAGCAATGGCAGCGGCAGCTTTTCCTTCTGCTTTCTGCATCAGATTCCCAACTCTTCCGGTGGCTTTTCCAGGTTCCACCATTTCGACGGTTTCTGATCGGGCAATTACATCTCCGGCACCAAGAAGATCGGCCATACGGCTGGTAGCTACATTTCTATTAGAAAGATTAATGCTCTCTCCATCTTGCAAATTTACGTTTAAAAGACCTTTTGTTCGAATATTGTATCTAGTGATATCATAAGAATCTGCAAGTGCACATAAGGATTTTACATAAGAAGAAAATTCTGGAACAGTCAACATTTCATCCATATTTTTTAAGATGTCTGCCAGTGATTGAATGGATGCATTTGTCAGATCCCAGGAAGAAGTACAACTTAACATTTTTTCCTTTGCCTTTTCATAAAGGCTATCAGAAATAGGAGACAGCTTGAGGGCTCGTTCCATAAGTTTGAAAATAAGAACTTCTTTATCCTCATAATATGTAAATATTTCAGCATCTTTAAAAAAGCCGGAAGTATCCGTGTTCTCCAGATCACCTTCTTTCAGTACCGTCAGACGACTGGCTAAACCACCGACATGACTGTGTTCGGAATCCGCTTTTTTCATATAAAACTTTTTGCGACGTGCGATTTCCACAGCCTGCCATACATTGGAAGCCTGTTCCGAAGCAGGAAGAGTCTGATACTGTCCCCAGTAAGTAGTCAGTGTTAATTGGTCTTCCATGGCCTGCGCTTTTATTTTCTCGACAATATCCTGCCGAGCTTTACCGCGGTCAGAGAAAGCATAGCGATTTAGATAACGGTCGCACTTGGAGACCAGATTTTGATAACTGTTTGTTACCTGACGTGCCACTTCCTTTGTGGATTCATAATCATTTTTCTTCAAAGGAGAAGCCAGTAAACTTAACACGCGAACCATACTGTCAGAAACTTCATTATACTTATCTGAATTCTTTTTAAAAAGTCCGCTGCCTCCTTTTTTAGAAGCCGACAATTCATCGTATAAATCGCGCATAGGGACATTGACAGTAGAGATTCTTTGTGGTCCTTCCTGTTCAAACAGTGGATTCTCCTGCCATACAGGGTCAGCGGCAGCCTTGTCTTCTTTTTTCTTCCGTGAAAAAATTCCCATGGAAAAACCTCCTTTCGGCTCTCAGAATTTACTGATTTTATTATATAGAAGAAAAAGGAAGAAGGCACTACCCGTTCGTATAGTGTGGAAATGTAAAATCTGTTGTGGTCTGAGCCGCTTATTTTCAAGTAGATTTGGAAATAAGCGGCTCTTTGTTTATCGGATAAATGTGCGAGAATAAAAGATTTTAAGGAGCTTTTACCACAAAAAAAGATATCCAGAAACGGATGGATTCCACCGATTATCTGGTCAATTCCGCATTCACTCAGGAATGCACCGGGTTGATTTCCCGTGGATTGCAAAGTGATGAGAACATTTCCCTGGTATTTTATTTAAAATAAGTTGCTTTTTAAATAACTATATGTTACTATCTAAATATACAATTTATCTAAATAATGCAAAAGCATTTTCGGAGCTCTGATCGAGCAAAATTCCCGATAATGACACAATTTAATACAGAGCAGATACGGGAAGAAGTAGCTTTCAGAGAAAAAGAATCTGTGATAAAATTATAAAAAGGAAAGTTTCTCTTTTGATATCTGTTTTGTAGGATTTGAAAGGAGAAGCTATATGAAAACAAAAGCGAAAGATAATTTTTTAATGTCCCCGAAAGTGGATTATTGCTTTAAAGAATTATTGGCGTACTCGGAGATCAGAAAAGGATTTATTGCAGCAATTTTAAATAAAGATCCGGAAGAAATTGCAGAGACTACATTGATGCCAACGATTCTCAGCAAAGATACAGAAGATGGTAAGTATGGTATTCTGGATGTTCGGGTACGGATGAAAAATGGTTCACAGATGGATTTGGAAATGCAGGTGGCACCATTTGAATTCTGGAATAATCGGGTTATTTTTTATTTAAGTAAAATGTATGCGGAACAGGTTAAAGAGGGGGATAAATATAAAAATTTAAAACCATGTATTCAGGTCAGTATTTTGAATTTTAACCTGTTTCATGAAGACCGGACGTGCTTTCGTGAAATTGCATTCTGTGATCTGACAACGAAGCAAAAGTATACGGATTTACTGGAGATCTATGTATTAGAATTAAAGAAACTTCCACCGGAGCAAAAAGAGGAACCGCTGATTATCAAATGGATGCGGTTTCTGGCTGCAGAGAGTAGAGAGGATTTTGAAAAAATGGCAGGAGAAGATAATTATATTAACGAAGCCTATGAGGTTTTGCAAAAGCTTAGTGCAGATGAACGGAAACGTCTGGAATATGAAGCAAGACAGAAGGCAATTCGTGATTACGATTCACAGATGAGCAGTTCAAGAGAAGAAGGCATTAGGATTGGAGAAGATAGGCTTAATCATTTATATGAAAAATTGATGAGAGATCATCGGTCAGACGATTTAGTGAAAGCAATTTCTGATAAAGTGTACCGAGAGAAATTGTATCAGGAATATGGACTGTAAAAAATGAAATTTTTTGTAGTAAATACCTTCCAGTTTCCGTTTTATAAGTAAAAGAAAAGGGAAAGGCAGGTAATTCATATGAAGAAGAAATTATCAGCAGCAATGATGTTTATGGCGGCCATTGCACTTTTGAGCGGCTGCGGTCAGAAGAGTGACGAGCAGAAATCAGATGTCCAAGTACAGACGCAGGAAGAACAGGTAGTATCGGATAATGAAGCCGTGACACTGCCGGAACTTTCGGAGAACCGGCCGATGGCATATCCGCCTTGTGTGATGATTGACGGAATTGTGTACCAGGATACGGGGTATGTAAGTTCCATGCTGGGATGTGGTGTTATGGATGGCGAGATTACATCGGAAGTGGACGGTACGGAACTTCCAACAGAAAATGATCAGTCGAATTTTGGAACAGGTTATGTATATCAGAGAGGTAGAGAAAATTATGTGATTGTGATGATGGATGGAGAACCGGAGATTTTTCAAAATGTAGAGATGGAAAGTGATGGCTCCATACCATCGGAGGTACTTCATTTCAATGGGGAAGTAAAAGAGATCGGGGATGGAAATTTGTTGGTAACGTATCTTTCTACGGCAGACGGTTTTATGGAGCTGTCAGATGGAGACTATGTGATGTCCACGGACAATCTTCTGGATGAGGTACAGGAAGGCGATGTGGTGACCATCTGGTTTGGTGGGATCATTTTGGAGACTGCACCCGCGCAACTGACAAATGTATACCGGATTGAAAAAGCAGAATAAAGAGTGAAAAGCACAGTGTCATCAAAAGATGCGCTGTGCTTTTCTTAATGGAAAAACTGTGGTACAATTCAGAAAAGTTACAGTGGATAAATTAACCGCAAAAAGGAGACGTGCATAATGGAATTACAGAAGGGAAGACCTGCGGATACCGCAGGCAGACTGGAAAAAGAAATTCGTACGTATGATTTACTGGATCGTCTGGGTGTGGAGTATGAGAGAATAGATCATGAGCCGGCTATGACCATGGAAGACTGTAAGGAAGTTGACCAGTTACTGGAGGCAGTGATATGCAAAAATCTGTTTCTGTGCAACCGCCAGAAGACGGCCTTTTATCTCTTGATGATTCCGGATACGAAAGTATTTCATACCAAAGATCTGTCCGCACAGATTGGATCTGCGAGACTTTCTTTTGCAAAACCAGAGTATATGGAAGAATTCCTGGATATCACACCCGGCTCGGTCAGTGTTATGGGGTTAATGAATGATAAGGAGCACCGGGTACAGCTCCTGATTGATGAGGATGTACTAGATGGCGAGTATATCGGCTGTCATCCTTGTATCAACACTTCCAGTATCCGGTTTAAGGTGAAAGATTTGATAGAAAAAGTAATCCCGGCAATGGGACATGATTTCGTGAAGGTGAAATTGTAAAAATAGGAGTGGAAAAAGTGGCTTGGGTCTCGGCTAAACAAACAGGAAAAAAGTTCCTGCCATACTAGCTTAAATTTGATAATTTCGGTGAAATTGTAACTGAAAGAAAGATGAGGGAAAAAAAAGTTCCTGCGAAAATGAAAAACGTGGATGCGGTAGAGATGGAAATGTAATATAGACCCAGCCAACAGAGATAGAAATATAATGGTCCCGCCAGGAAAATTGTTCTTTGATTGTCCTGGCGGGAAGCTGACACTTTCTGAAAATTCTCCTTGACATCATTGGTCGGTTATTGTAGACTTGAATTAAGAAATAGGTCTACAATAACCGACTTTTTCTTTCGGGAGGATATCATAATGGAAGAGTTCAGATTATGCAACAGTGATTACCGCTTCATGATGCTGGTATGGGAGCATGCACCGATTGGATCGGGAGAACTGGTGAAGCTGTGTGCGGAAAAGCTTGGTTGGAAAAAATCGACCACGTATACAGAGATCAAGCGGCTCTGTGAAAAGGGAGTGCTGCAAAATGAGCATGCGGTAGTGACGCCGCTGGTGACACAGGAGGAAGTGCAGGCGAAGGAGTCAGATGAGTTTGTGGAGCGGACTTTTTCAGGATCGTTGCCCGGATTTTTAACTGCATTTCTGGGAAATAAGAAATTATCAGGGAAAGAAGCAGAGGAACTGAAAAAGCTGATTGATGAATATCGGGAGGATTGAGTATGTATCTGGAGCAGGTTTTTACACAGATCCTGAAAATGAGCATGACAGCGGGCTGGTGTATTCTGGCAGTACTGGTACTGCATCTGATTTTTCATAAGGCTCCGAAAAAATATCTGTATGCTCTGTGGCTGGTGGTGGCTTTCCGACTGCTCTGTCCGTTTTCCATTAGCACACCGGTGGGAATCTTCCAGGGTGAGCAGACAACTGTGGGGCAGACGGTAAGTGAGCAGACGAGTGTTGAGCAGGCAGCAGTTCTGCGGTCAGACAATTCATCAAAAGTACAGCCGATGGAGAATTCACAACAAATTTCCATCGCAGGTGGGGAACAGCAGGAAACGCCTGCTCGGAAAATCATCCATGTGGCAGGAGAGAAAAGAGTACTTCGGCTGGCATCCCGCATCTGGGTCATCGGTATGGCAGCTCTGGCAGGTTACTACGTATTCAGCCTTTGGCGTATTCGCCGGAAACTGAAGAAGGCTGTGCTGGCAGAGGAACAGAATCACCATCCTGACTGGGGGAAGATTCCGATCTATGAGTGTGACAGTCTCCCGTCTCCATTTGCTATGGGGATGCTCCATCCGAAGATTTATCTTCCATATGGAATGAAACCAGAAAACAGGGAGATGGTACTTCTTCATGAGCAGTATCATATCCGGCGGAAGGATCAGCTTGTAAAAGCCATGGCGTGTCTCTTGCTGGCTGTCTACTGGTTTCATCCACTGGTGTGGACAGCATGGGCAGTGATGTGCCGGGATATGGAGATGAGCTGTGATGAAAAAGTACTGGAACTCATTGGAAAAGCGCGCAAAAAAGAATACAGCATGGCTTTGCTACAGTTTGCATCGGAAAAACCCATACAGTCTCTTTCCATGCCGCTGGGATTTGGAGAACCGAATGTAAAGAGCAGAATTCAGCATGTGCTGAAATATAAAAAAGCAGCAGTTGGAACCGGAGCGGCAGCTGTGATTCTGATTGTAGCAGTATTTCTCCTGCTGGGAAGTAACCGCAGCAATCTATCTGGAAATAATACAGGGGCCAATGATGGTCAAACGCAGACCGGAAGCAGCACGGTAACAGTAGATACCGAAACACAGGCAGCAGAACTTCTCTACGAAGCACGAAATCCTTACGTGGGAGATGCTTCTGCCAATGGAAAACTTCTGGGAGCTATTGCAATAGCAAGGCCTGATTCGGTATTTGCGAGTCTCTCTTATAAGACGGAGCTGCAGACATCGGAGGAACCCTATGAATTTCATTTCTTATTAGAAACAGATGAAGTGGATGAGACAGTACTTGATGAGGATCTGTCCGTCACTGCGGTACTGATGCTGGCACTGACAGACAATCTCGGAGAAGTGCAGTGGTACGGTACGGATGAGCAGATCATTTCCTACGTGGATATAGACCGGGCACAGAGTTTGCTTGGTATAGACAATCTGAAAGCTTACGCAGAATCACCGGAAAAAGTGCGGGAGCTTCTGAAACTTGTGAAACAGATGGATATGGAAAATACCACAGAAGAAGAGGCGCAGACGATAAATACAGCAGAACACCGCGCCGGTTTTCAGAATGCATCCCTTCATTGGTATTTTCCGGAAAGCTACAAAGACAGTATGCAGAGTTGCTATACGGAAGCAGAGGCAGAAGCCCATGCACAGAAAGCTTTGGAGGAACTTTATGATCTGACAGGATATCTGGTAAAGGAGTGCTATTATTTCTCCCATGATGATGGAACCGTGGACTTTGCCATGTCATCGGAGGATCTGGAACATGGCCGTATCTTCTTAAGCCGGTGCTTCGCTGATGTGCCGGGAGCGGAAAATTCTATTCAGACCATGAATCTGGCATCAGACCTGATATGGTCACCCACTGTCAGTGCGGCTGAACTTGCCAGACAGGTGGAAATGCCGGGAGTGGTGTTAGATTTTCCAGATGACGAGAGTGCAGCCATTTGGTATGTAACCCATTCCGGACAATATAATGGACAGCCGGTGAAGAAGGTATATCAGAATTATTCGGCAGATCCTTCCATCTGGACGGTGGTAACTGCCAACGGTGAGACCTATGAAATCTCATTGGATGCAGACTGGAACAGTTTCTCCAATCTGGCAGGCCCGTATCCGGATGAAAATATTCAGCATTAAAGGAAAGACTGTTGTTTTCAAGGATGGATTTCTCTATAATGAAAATTAACGGAGGTGCGATATGGCGCTCGAAAATAAATTAGGTATTACTGATTCAGCGGAACTTGCCCGTGAGGAAGAGAAAATCAGTAAGAAAAAGGCACTGTGGTTATTTGAAAGCGGAACGCTTGACAGTCTGAAGGCGGGAACTTTTGCGGCATTACAGGAGATTCATAAGTGTCTGTTTGAAGAATTGTATGATTTTGCAGAAAAAATACGTACGGTAAATCTGGCGAAAGGCAATTTTCGATTTGCTCCGGTGATGTATCTGGAGACGGCGCTTGGCAATATTGAGAAAATGCCTCAGTCCACGTATGATGAAATCATCGAAAAATATGTGGAAATGAATGTGGCTCATCCATTTCGGGAAGGAAATGGACGCAGTACCCGTATTTGGCTGGATCATATTTTGAAAATGGAAATCGGTAAAGTAGTGGACTGGAGTAAGGTAGACAAAGAAGATTATCTTCTTGCCATGGAACGAAGTCCCATCAAAGATGTGGAGATCAAAGTGCTTCTGAAGGAGGCACTGACGGACGAGGTAGACAGTCGTGAGGTCTATATGAAAGGAATTGACCATAGTTACTATTACGAAGGATATACCACTTACAAAATTGAAGAATTATAAGAATAAGAAAGTGCCCATCTGTGAAAAGGAACGTCCGCAGTCCCGTTTCACAGATGGGTACTTTTGTGATTGTTTTATGTAAAATCACATTTTACAAACATTTCACGCAATCACGATAATGGATTTTACATTTCTCCTTTATGATCTTACCTGTACTTGAGGAACAGGTACAGAATAAAAACATCATTTCATTCGTATGAAGGAGAGAAAATCTATTATGAAAAAGACAATCGTAGCAATGATGATTATGGCAATGACAGCAGCTTCCGTAGCAGGATGTGGAAGCAGCTCCAATGATACCGCAGCAGCGGAGAGCACCACAGACGCAGAAGCTGATACCACAGCAGAGAGCACTGCAGAGGCAGCAGACGACACCGCAGCAGCAGGTTCCATGAGCGGAGCAATCACCGTACTTTCCCGTGAGGATGGATCCGGCACCAGAGGTGCATTCATCGAGCTGTTCGGTATTGAGCAGAAAGATGCAGATGGTAATAAAGTAGATAACACCATCGACAGTGCAGAGATCACTAACAGTACTTCTGTTATGATGACAACGGTAGCAGGAAACAAAAACGCAATCGGATATGTATCTTTAGGATCACTTGATGAGAATCAGGTAAAAGCAGTTCTGATCGACGGAGCACAGGCAACCGCAGAGAACGTAAAAGATGGTACATACAAAGTATCCCGTCCGTTTAACATCGCAACCAAAGGCGAGCCGACTGGTCTTGCAAAAGACTTCATTGATTACATCTTAAGCGAAGAGGGCCAGGCAGTTGTAGAAGAGAACGGATATGTAAGCGAAGGCAACACCGGTGCATTTGAAGGAACAGGAGCCGAAGGCAAGATCACCGTTGGCGGTTCTTCTTCCGTTACTCCGGTTATGGAGAAACTGAAAGAGGCTTATGCAGCAGTAAACCCGAATGCAACCATCGAGGTACAGCAGAGTGATTCTACTACCGGTATGACTTCCACGATCGACGGAACCTATGACATCGGAATGGCATCCAGAGAGCTGAAAGATGAGGAAGCAGCAGAACTGACTGGACAGGTAATCGCACTTGATGGTATCGCAGTCATTGTAAACAAAGAGAACACCATTGATGAGCTGACTTCTGAAGATGTACTGAATATCTACACCGGAGCAACCACTGACTGGTCTGAGATTGCGCAGTAAGGTCATTCAGACTGACAAGAACTACAAGGAGGGTGAAAACATCAGGTTTCACCCTTTTGTTTTGAAATTGGAGAGAACGTCTATATGAAAGACATAAAAGAAATCATCATGCACATTGTTTTTCTGATTGCTGCATGTGTATCGATCCTGGCGGTTGCATTGATCTGTATTTTCCTGTTTGCAAATGGACTGCCTGCAATTGCGAAAATCGGACCAACCGCATTTCTGACAGGAATGAAATGGAAACCTATGAATGAAATCTTCGGTATTTTTCCGATGATCGTGGGAAGTATTTACGTAACTGCAGGTGCAATTATCGTAGGTGTGCCGATTGGAATTCTGTGTGCAGTTTTTATGGCAAGATTTTGCCCCAGGAAACTTTATCCGGTTCTGAAACCGGCCATTGAACTGATGGCAGGAATTCCGTCTATTGTCTATGGCTTTTTCGGACTGGTAGTGATTGTACCGATTATCCAGCACCTGACCGGAACCAGTGGAAAAGGAGTACTGACTGCATCCATTCTGCTTGGAATTATGATTCTTCCGACGATTATCGGAGTATCTGAAAGTGCGATCCGGGCAGTGCCGGAAAGCTATTACGAAGGTGCTCTGGCATTGGGAGATACCCATGAGAGAAGTGTTTTCTGTGCGGTACTTCCGGCAGCAAAATCCGGAATTATGGCAGGTGTGATTCTGGGAGTCGGACGTGCCATAGGAGAAACGATGGCAGTTATCATGGTAGCAGGTAACCAGCCGGTGATTCCGGGAAGCCTTCTGGCAGGTGTCCGTACTATGACAGCGAACATTGTATTGGAGATGGGATATGCAGCAGGTCTTCACAGGGAAGCATTGATTGCGACCGGAGTAGTACTGTTTGTATTTATCCTTATCATTAATCTGCTGTTCTCACTGATTAAGAAGGGAGAAAGCAAGTAACAATGGATAAGAAGAAAAAAGAAGTAAATTATACAAAAGTTCAGAAACTGAAAGCGAGTGTTTTAAGAACGATCGTCTGGTTATCCGCAGGAATTACCACAGCAATTCTCCTTGCCCTGATCGGATATATTCTGATCAAAGGTATCCCGTGCCTGAAGCCAAGCTTGTTTGCATGGGAATACAATACGGATAACGTATCTATGATGCCGGCCATCATTAATACGATTGTTATGACATTGGTAACGCTGCTTTTTGCCGTGCCGGTTGGCGTATTCTCTGCTATTTATCTGGTGGAATATGCCCAAAGAGGAAATAAACTGGTGAAAGTTGTCCGTATGACTACAGAAACACTGTCAGGTATTCCCTCTATCGTCTACGGTCTGTTCGGCTATCTGATGTTTGGTGTGGCATTCCATTGGGGCTATTCCATGTTAAGTGGTGCCCTGACACTGGCGATTATGGTGCTGCCATCCATTATGAGAACGACAGAGGAAGCACTGAAGTCTGTACCGGATTCTTACAGGGAAGGAAGCTTTGGTCTGGGTGCAGGTAAGTTAAGAACCGTGTTTGTAGTTATTCTGCCGAGTGCGATTCCGGGAATTCTGGCCGGAGTTATCCTTGCGATCGGACGTATCACCGGTGAGACTGCGGCGCTGATCTATACGGCAGGAACAGTACCTGGTATCCCGACGACAAAATTAAGTGGAATTCCGATTTTTGACATGATGGCATCAGGACGTACCCTGGCAATTCATATGTATGCCCTGCTAAATGAAGGACTTTATACGGAGCAGGCTTATGCAACAGCGGTTGTCCTTTTGGTTATGGTACTGTTAATCAATGCCCTTTCTGCATTTGTAGCGAAGAAGTTTACGAGGAGCTAAAAGAATTATGGGAAAATTCAACATATCAAAGCTGGATCTCTACTATGATGATTTCCATGCATTAAAAAATATTAATCTGGATATTCCAGAGAAAGAGATCACTGCTTTTATCGGACCATCCGGATGCGGAAAATCTACATTGTTAAAATCTCTGAACCGGATGAATGATCTGGTAGAAGGATGTAAAATTACCGGTGAGGTAACACTGGATGGTGTGGACATTTATAAAAATATGGATGTAACACTCCTTAGAAAAAGAGTCGGTATGGTATTCCAGAAACCAAATCCGTTTCCGATGAGCATTTACGATAACATCGCCTATGGACCAAGAACCCATGGAATTCGCAATAAAGCCCATCTGGATGACATCGTGGAAAAATCCCTTCGTGATGCAGCTATCTGGGATGAGGTGAAGGACCGTCTGAAGAAGAGTGCACTTGGCATGTCCGGTGGACAGCAGCAGCGTCTCTGCATTGCCCGTGCCCTGGCAGTACAGCCGGAAGTGCTTTTGATGGATGAGCCGACATCTGCTCTGGACCCGATTTCCACATCTAAAGTGGAAGATCTGGCACTGGAACTGAAAAAAGATTATACCATTATTATGGTTACCCACAACATGCAGCAGGCAGCCCGTATCTCTGACAACACGGCATTCTTCCTGTTGGGAGAAGTCGTAGAATTTGATAATACGGAAAAACTGTTCGCTATGCCAAAGGATAAGAGAACAGAGGATTATATTACAGGAAGGTTTGGTTGATGTTATGAGAGACAAATTTCAGCAGCAGCTGCAGCAGTTAAATGAAGACTTGATCGAGATGGGAGCACTTTGTAAAGAAGCAGTGGCAGATGCCATGACAGCACTTCTTCATTCTGATAAACAGGCCAGACAGAAGGCATTTTTAACAGAGTATGAAATTGATAATAAAGAGCGGGAAATTGAAAATCTTTGCATGAAGCTTCTCCTGCAGCAGCAGCCAGTAGCAAGAGACCTGAGAAATATCTCTGCAGCACTAAAGATGATTTCAGATATGGAACGTATTGGAGATCAGGCTTCCGACATTGCAGATATTACAAAGTTTTTGGAAAACAGTGAACTGACCCAGCATGTACACATTCAGCAGATGGCGGAATCTGCCATGAGCATGCTCACAGAAAGCATTGATGCATTCGTCAGAAAAGATCTTCTGCTGGCCAGAAAAGTGATGAAAGAAGACAACACGGTGGATGATCTGTTTAACCAGATTAAGCTGGAAGTAATTCAGGAAATTGCCCAGAATCCGGATGAAGGTGAGCTGTGCGTTGACATGATGATGATTGCAAAATATTTTGAGCGTATTGCCGATCATGTGGTAAATATTGCAGAATGGGTAGAATATTCCGTGACAGGAGAACATAAAGAACATGATTGATGACAGAGCCTGTTATCAAAACAGGGAATTATCGTGGCTGAAATTTAACGAGAGAGTACTGGAAGAGGCAGAAGACGGCAGAAATCCGTTATGTGAGCGACTGAGTTTTCTCTCTATCTTTCAAAGCAATCTGGATGAATTTTTTATGGTCCGGATTGGCTCTCTTCACGATATGATGCTTCTGAAGAAAGAAGAACGGGAAAATAAAACCAACATGACGGCTAAGGAGCAGATTGCAGCTCTGCTGAAGAGAATTCAGGAACTGACTGCCAGAAAAGATCAGATTTACCGTGAACTGATGGGACAGATCAGTGAACAGGGAGTAGAATTGATCTGCTTTTCGGAATTGACAGAAGATGAATCAAAATATCTGGAACGGTATTTTGTAAGTGAGATTCAGCCACTTCTGTCAACAATCATTGTAGGAAAAAAACAGCCATTTCCATTTTTGAAAAATAAAGATATCTATGCAGTGGCAGTTCTGGAAACCCGGAGTGAGAAAGAGAGAATCGCCATTATTCCCTGCAACAGCGGAGTGTTTGAACGTCTGATTGCAATTCCATCAAGACCAGGTTCTTTTATGCTGGCGGAGGAATTGATTTTGCATTTTCTGCCTAAAGTATTCCGGAAATATAAGATTGTAGCAAAATCATTGATCCGCATTACAAGAAATGCAGATATTGATGCAGACAGTATTTATGATGAAGACTTGAATTACCGGGATCATATGGCAGAAGTAGTGAAGCTTCGCAAAAAACTTTGTCCGGTCCGCATGGAAATGACCCGTGAGCTGGATGAGACCATTCTGAGGCGTTTTTGCGAAGTATTGGGTCTGAAAGAACAGCAGGTATTCCGGATGGAATCCCCTATGGATCTTTCCTTCCTGTTCCGGATTCAGGATGAACTCCGCACAAAGCCGGAGTTATTTTACCAGAAACGGATTCCGCAGAACAGTCCTATGATCGACCGTGCACAGCCGGTGATCCCGCAGATCCTGGAAAAAGATATTCTGCTTTCTTATCCTTACGAGAGTATTAAGCCATTCTTAAATATGCTTCATGAAGCTGCCTGGGATCCGAAAGTAGTGTCCATTAAGATGACACTTTACCGTTTGGCAAAAGACAGTAAAGTGGTAGAAGCGCTGGTGGAGGCTGCGGAGAATGGCAAGCAGGTGGATGTACTGGTAGAACTGAAGGCCCGTTTTGATGAGGAAAATAATATCGAATGGTCCAGACGGCTGGAAGATGCAGGCTGTCATGTGATCTATGGCTTGGATGGATTAAAAGTTCATTCCAAACTCTGCCTCATTACCAGACGGGAAGAAGGAAAGATCGAATACATTACCCAGATCGGTACCGGAAATTATAACGAGAAAACGGCGCGGCTTTATACGGATCTTTCACTGATGACTGCCGATCCTGAAATCGGACAGGATGCGATGACGGTATTTCAGGCATTGGCCATGGGCGAGACGGTGGATCATGTGAATACGCTTATGGTAGCACCGAAATGTCTGCAGAATAAGGTTCTGGAGCTGATGGACCGGGAGATTGCAGAGGCAAAAGAAGGCCGGGATGCGTATATCGGTATTAAGATCAACTCCCTGACCGATAAGAAGATCATTGATAAACTGATCGAAGCGTCAAAAGCAGGTGTCCGCATTGAGATGGTGATTCGTGGAATTAACTGTATTCAGAGTGGCATTGCGGGAAAAACCGATCATATCCGGGTAATCAGTATTGTAGGCCGTTATCTGGAACATTCGAGAATTTATTTCTTCGGAACCGGTGAGCGGGAACAGGTATCTATTGCATCTGCAGATTTTATGACCAGAAATACTCTTCGCCGGGTAGAAGTGGCAGTTCCGATCAAAGATGAGGCATTACGTGACCGGTTGAGAGCGATGTTCCGTATTATGCTGGAAGACAACGTAAAAGCCAGAGTACAGCTGGCAGACGGCAGTTACCGGCATGTATCCAGACCTGATGGGGAAGAGCCGCTGAATTCACAGGAATATTTCTTTGAAAAAGCCTATGAGGCAGCTGGAAATCTTGGTGCAATAAGGAAGGAATGCAGAAAGGAAAGCAGAAGTTCTGTCGTCTCATCGGCGGCACCACTTTGTAATTCATGAAACACATCATGGCGGGCATGAGCAATCAGTTTCAGCTGAACATTGTTCATGCCTGCTTTTTTCATAATTTTTGCAACTGTTTTCACACCTTCACCAAAACTACCGACAGGATCAGCTGCTCCGGAAAGCAGTAACACCGGAAACTCTTTCGGAAGGGATGCATAGGCTTCTGGCTGTGCAGTACGCTGCATGGCATCCAGCAGCTGCCAAAACAGACCAGAGGAAATATTGGCCCGTCGGAGTGGATCGGACATGTAAGCTTCCAGCTCCTGCTCATCAGAGCAGAGCCAGTCGAAATCCGTCCCGGCCGGTTTGAATTTCTGATTATAGGTTTCAAAAGATAATTTGTGAATCAATGGTGTTGTATTGTTGAAACCCTCTTTTTTAAATTCACGTTCTACCAGTTTTTTGATGCCGGACAGTAGCAGGGACGGCTGGGTACCTGTGCCCATAATAACAGCAGCTGACGGAAGGGTATATCCGCTGCTCAGATAATCTCTTACCAGGAAAGAACCCAGAGAAAATCCCATAAGTACCAGAGGAACACCTGCGAAGCGTGATGTCAGCTGTTCCGAAAATGACTGCATATCGGCAAGGGTCTGTGTCCATCCGGCTTCACCCAAAGATGCACAGTCCGGGCGTCCTGGGTTTCGTCCATGTCCCGGCAGATCAAATCCCGCGGTAACAATCCCCTGTTCGGTAAGCTTTTCTGCCAGTTTCTCATAGCGTCCCATATGTTCTGTCATTCCGTGGGTAATCTGGAAAAGTAACTTCGGTGTCTTTTCCGGAAGCCAGATGACAGCCGACAGGGAATTTCCTGCCGTACCGGTAAATGTAAAAAGTTCTTTTTTCATAGTAAACCACTTCTTTCAAGGAAATATTATATACGAAAGAGTGAGAAAGGTCAAAGAGGAATGAAGAATCACAGTCCCTTTTGGCTGTTAGTACTGTTATAGTTGTATTTTACAAATCCATATATTATAATCTGAACATATAGTATACGAGGATATTTTATGAGAAATGATAAAACAAGACGGCTGGCACTGATGGGACTTTTGACATCTCTTGGTCTGATTGCCGGATATATTGAATTTTTGATTCCCATTCCGCTTGGGATACCCGGTGTAAAACCGGGACTTGCCAATATCGTGATCGTATGGGCACTGTACACATTGACTCCAGTGGAAGCATTCTGCGTGAACATGATGCGGATTTTCCTTTCTGGATTTCTCTTTGGAAACTTGTCCATGATTCTTTATAGTCTTTCAGGTGCTGTAGTCAGTTTCCTGACGATGCTGCTGGCCAAAAAAAGCGGTGCATTCAGTATTTATGGTGTGAGTATGATAGGTGGTGTTATGCATAACGTGGGGCAGCTTTTTATGGCTATGCTGGTGCTGGAATCCGTGAATCTCATCTATTATGGTCCCGTGCTGCTGGCAGCAGGCGTGATTACCGGATTGCTGATCGGCGTGGTATCGGCGGAAGTGAAAAAACGGGTGCCTGGAATTATAAAATAATATTTTACAAAATCTTTATGCGAATTCACCTGATCATGATAGTTCTTAACGGAAATCTTTGGTATTCTATCATCAGCGGAAGGCTCAAATCCTTATACGGGAAACAGGAGGCGAGCCGGAAGCCCATTCGAAATGCTCTGCAGGAATAAGACGAAAATCCTGTCTTTGTATCTTGTATATCCCCATTATTTTCGATACAATAAAAGAAAAGCTCATACGGGGGAAAAGTATGAATTTTCAGGAATTTTTACAGGGAAAGGTATTTGATGCCTACAAATATTTTGGTGCACATTTATTAAAGAAGGGTGCCATATTCCGGGTCTATGCACCCAATGCAGCAAAGGTGGAGCTGCAGGGAGATTTCAGCGGATGGGAACTGCTGGAGATGAAACAGAAGGAGAATCCCGGGGTGTTTGAAGTAACTGTGCAGGATGCAGAAGCAGGCATGTATTATAAATATGCAATCACGGATGCACAGGGTAACGTGGTGTATCACTGTGATCCTTATGGGATGCTGATGGAACTGCGACCGGGTTTTGCATCCAGGATTGTAGATGAAAACTGGAAGTTTGCAGATGATGAGTGGACTAACAACCAGAATACGGAAAAGAACTATAACAATCCTATGAATATCTATGAGCTGCATGCAGGCTCGTGGAAACAAAAAGAGGATGGCAGCTGGTATAATTATGAAGAACTGGCAGAAGAACTGATTCCTTATTTGAAGAAAATGGGATTCAATTATATTGAATTTCTGCCATTATCTGAACATCCGGCGGATTGTTCCTGGGGATATCAGAATACGGGATTTTTTGCACCGACGTCCCGTTATGGAACGCCACAGCAGTTGAAAAAACTGGTAGAACTCTGTCATGAAAATGGAATAGGTGTGTTTACAGATTTTGTGCCGGTACACTTCGCTATGGATGATTATGGTCTTCTGAATTTTGACGGAACGCCTCTATATGAGTTTCCCCATCCGGATACCGCCTACAGTGAGTGGGGAACGATGAATTTTATGCACAGTCGTGGAGAAGTCAGAAGTTTTCTGCAGAGTGCCGCGAATTACTGGCTGACAGAATTTCATTTTGACGGAATCCGTATGGATGCCATCAGCCGTGCCATTTACTGGAATGGTGATCCGGCAAGAGGTGTCAATGAGCGTGCAGTGGAATTTTTGAGAAATATGAATGCAGGCCTCCATAAGCTGCATCCGTCTGCTATTTTGATGGCAGAGGATTCCACAGATTTTCCGAAAGTAACGGCACCGACAGAATACGATGGCCTGGGATTTGATTATAAATGGGATATGGGATTTATGAATGATACACTGCGCTTCTTCCAGACAGCTCCGGTGTATCGCCCTTATGACTATCACAAACTCAGCTTTTCCATGATGTATTTTTACAGTGATCTGTTTCTGCTGCCCTTCTCTCATGATGAAGTAGTACACGGCAAGGCCACGATTATCCAGAAAATGTGGGGAGATTATGAGAATAAATTCCCGCAGGCAAAGGCATTTTATACCTATGTCTATGCACATCCCGGAAAGAAGCTGAATTTCATGGGCAATGAATTCGCACAGTTTCGTGAATGGGATGAGACAAGGGAGCAGGACTGGGATATCCTGAAGTATCCGCTTCATGATGCCTTCCATCATTTTTATGCGAAGCTTGCGCATCTTTATCTGGAGGAACGGGCACTGTATGATGGAGAATATAATCAGGACTGTTTTGAATGGCTGGAAGTAGATGCGGCAGATTATGTGACCTATGCATGGGAACGCCGGGCTGGCGGAGAGACCATTGTGACAGTGATGAATCTGTCAGATCAGTTCTGGAAGGATTTTCCGGTGGGTCTGCCTATGTATTACGAACTGGAAGAACTGCTTAACACGGACTGGAAGGAATTTGGCGGAAACACATCACCAGAGGATCAGAATTTCCGTATTGTAGATGAAGAACACAGAAAACGGCCGCAGACCCTGTATGCAGATCTGCCGCCGTTCACTGCGAGAATGTTTAAGGTAAAGGGAGTGAAGACTCCTGCTCAGAAGAAGGATGTGCCGGCAGGCAGACGGTAAAGGTACTGCCAAGATCCGGAATGCTCTCTAATGTTATATGACCACCGTAAAGGGTGACGATCTGATGGACAAGTGCAAGTCCCAGACCGTTGCCCTTTTTCTTGTGGGACGTATCACCCTGATAAAATTTGTCGAAAACCCGGGACTGAATATCCGGTGGGATACCGATACCGGAATCCTGCACACTGACTGTCAGCCATTCTTCATCCATGGAGGCTTTGATGGTAATTTCCCCACCTGCTGGAGTGAATTTGATAGCATTATCAATGAGATTACTCCAGATATGAGAAGTCAGTTCCTGATTTCCATACCATGTGATTTTATCAAGCTCCGGTTCAAGAACCAGATTCTTTGCAGACCAGGCGGATTCGGCTCTTAAGATGATCCAACGGATCTGTTCATCCACCCGGAAATCTTCCTGATCAGTGATAATAGTCTGGTTTTCCAGGCGGGAAAGGCTCAAAATATTTCCTGTCATTTTGGAAAGCTCTCTTGCACTGGTAATGATGGTTTCTATATATTCATTCCGTTCCTGGGGCGTGAGGGTGTCGTCCTGCAGGAGAGTCGCATAGCCGCTGATGGTGGCAAGGGGGGTCTTGAACTCATGGGAAACATTAGAGATAAAGTCAGAATGTAATGTTTCTGTACTATTCAGCTCCTGTACCATCACATTAAAATTGTTTAAAAGTTCGTAAATCTCGCTTTTGTTTCCTGGAACATCCAATTTTACCGTATAATCACCGTCGGCCACTTTCTGCATAGCTTTCGAAAGCTCGGAAACGGGATTCAGCGCATAGCGGAAAATGAACACGCTGATAAACATTCCGAGAACTAGTGCAACAAGAGCCAGCAGGATAATGAAATGCAGACCGGTGATTGGGAGTGGAAATGAATTCCATATATTTAACCGGTTCATAAGATGGATGGTAAATCCGATAATCAGGAAAGTACAGATCATCACCCAGAAACAGCAGAGAACAACTCTCATCCAGATGGAATAAAAATTCTTTTTCATTTCTCGATGATCCCCTTATATCCAAGACCACGGACGGTCTGAATCTGAAAATAAGGAATATCCCGGAAACGATCCCGCAGACGGTTGATATGCACATCTACTGTACGGATATCCGTTTCAGAATCGTAACCCCACAGCTCGTCCATAATTTGTTGTCTGGTAAATGTATGGTTCGGGAAAGAGAGCAGTTTGTAAAGAAGCTGAAACTCTTTCTGTGGAAGAATCTGGGATTTTTCATCGATCGTAACGGTCAGGTTAATATAATCCAGGCAGACGTGGTCGAACTCCAGCTTTTTTTCATAGATAATTTTTGCCCGGCGGAGGAGTGCCTCCACACGGAGGAGCAGTTCATTGACATCAATGGGTTTTACCATGTAGTCGTCAATACCGAGTTTAAATCCTTTTGCCTTATCAGGAAAAGTATCTTTGGCAGTCACGACCAGAATCGGGAGCTGATAACCGCTGTCACGGAGTGCTTTGGTCAGATCATATCCATCCATGCGCGGCATCATCAGATCAGTGACAATGAGATCAATATAGGTTTGATCCAGCATTTCGAGTGCCTGCTCTCCATCAAAAGCAACGGAAGTTTCATAGCCATTTTTATTTAAAACCCTGCAGATTAATTTGTTCAGGGCCTGATCGTCTTCGACAACTAAAATATGAAACATAGATACACCTCACTTAAAATGATTTATAAATTGCAGTTTAACAATTGTACAATATCATATAGAAGGATTGTGAACGGAGTATGAATAAAAAAAAGAATTTTATGTGACATAAATTTATATTTTGTTAAAAAAACTGGTATAATCTGGGCGAGGCTAAAATAACGAAACAAGGAGGAATGACGAGAATGAATAGAAAAAGACTCATAGCAATGGGAATCATTATGACTCTGAGTATGTCCACAGTTGCCTGTGGTAAAAAAGAAGAAAAGACAGAGATCAGCAAGGTTGCTGTAGAGGTGGAAAATCCTACGACAGGAGAGCTGACAAATGATACAACTTACATAGGAACGGTAGAACCGCAGCAGCAGGTATATGTGACTCCGAAAGTATCCGGAACAGTTACTGCTGCCTATTTTGAGGTGGGAGATACGGTAAAGGAAGGCGATGTGCTGTTTAAAATTGATGATGAGGCAGCTCAGCTTCAGATGAAGAGTGCAGAAGCTTCCTATAGTCAGGCAGAGGCAGGAGTGACCGCGGCTACCAGCGGATCACGAGATCTGCAGAATTATCAGACAGAGCGTTCCATTCAGCAGTTAAAGGACAGTCTGGATGATGCAGAAAACAATATTGATGATCTGGAAGATAATCTGGGAGATTTAAGAGATGCCCGTGGAAAATTGGGCACGGCGAAAGATCAGGCACAGGCTGGATTGGATGCAGCAACAGATGCATATTATAATCAGAAAACTGATTTGGAAAAGAAAATGACCGATATTCAGAATCAGATCAATGATTTGTCATCTGGTGAAAATGCAGATAGTGAAGAAACAAAGAAACAGATTTCAGATTTGACGGATCAGAAGAAGGGTGTGGCAGCAGAGCTGGATGGTTACAAAAAAGCAATGGATCAGGCCCAGTCCGCAGTAGATCAGTTAAACAGCCAGATCCAGAGTGTGGAAGCAAGCAAGACCCAGTTGAAGTCCAGCATTAGCCAGATTGAAAATGGCAAAGATACGATCCGCGACAATTTGACGACTGCAGAGCAGACCTACTCCATTACCCAGAACGAAGTTTACCCGGAAACCGACGCTACATACGCCGCACAGCTTCAGGCAGCATCTGTTGGCGTGGATTCTGCAAAGATGCAGTTAGATTTCTATACGGTGAAAGCACCGATCAGTGGTGTGGTAGAGGCAGCCAATGTAAAGAAAGAAGATATGGCAGCAGCTGGAAATCCGGCTTACATTATTTCCAATAAAGATTCCATGACGGTTACCTTCAATGTAACAGAAAAGGCAAAGAATACGATGAATGTAGGTGACCATGTGACCGTAGAGAGAAATGGAGAGACTTTTGACGGTACTATCACAGAGATTGGCACCATGGCAGGACAGCAGACGAAGCTCTTCCAGGTGAAAGCAACCATTCCGGGAGCGGGGGATAAACTTCCGAACGGTGTATCCGTGAAAGTCAGTGCAACTACCGAGAAAGAAGATGGCAGTACGCTGGTTCCCTTCGATGCCCTGTATTTTTCCGGCGGAGATGCCTATGTTTACTGTGTGGTAGATAATAAACTGGTGCGTACTTCGGTCACGGTAGGCCTTATGGATGATGACCATGCAATTATCGAAGATGGCCTTGACGCAGACAGCCTGGTAGTCAGCAACTGGTCTTCCAAGCTGAGAAATGGTGCAGATGCCGAGATCGTGTCTCTGAACGGCGAAGCGGTGGCATCACCGGAGCAGGAAGAAGAGGCTACAGAGGATACACCCGCAGATGCAGCGGCTGAAAATGAGAAAACTGACAACAGTGCTTCAGATGAGGAGGCTGCTGAATAATGAATCGATTGACGAGGTTAGTATTAAAACGACCTGTATCCACACTTCTGGCGGTTCTGGCACTGTTTGTTTTCGGATTTTCATCTCTGATGGGGCTTCGTCTGGAACTGATGCCGGATATGGAGATGCCGATGAAGATCGTATATACGGTCTATCCAGGTGCGGATTCCGAGTCGGTAGATGATCTGGTTACCAGTATTATTGAGGATAAGGCAGGAAGTTTAAGTGGTGTAAAATCTATTACTTCGCGTTCCATGGAAAATGTTTCTATGGTTCTTCTGCAGTATGATTATGACCAGAATGTGAATGATGCCTATCTTGATTTGAGGGCAGCACTTGACCAGGTAAAGGGAGATCTGCCGGATGATGCGCAGGATCCGATGATCATCGAGATGAACATGGATTCTATGCCAAGTATTTCTTATTCTGTCAGCACGACGGATGGAACAGATGCACTTGCATTTGTAAAGCAGGATGTGGTTCCGGAACTGGAAGCACTGAGTACGGTGGCGCAGGTAACCGTATCTGGAGGTCAGGAACAGCATATAAAGGTAGAACTTAATAGAGACGAGATGAATCAGTACGGACTGGATATGAACTCCATTGCCCAGTACATGAAAGCCTCTGACTTTACGATCCCCCTTGGTTCTGTAGATCAGGGCAGTCAGTCCATCAGTGTGATCAGTACAGCTGATACAGATACCGTGCAGGCACTCCGGAAGATTCCGTTGCGCACGGCAACGGGAAGCCTGATTCAGCTGTCTGATGTGGCAGATGTAGAATGGGCTGTGAAAGATGCCGACAGTATTGCAAGATACAACGGAGAAGATACAGTAACGGTCAGCATGACCAAGAACCAGAGTGCCAGCACTATCGGCATGGTAAATTCTGTAAAAGAAACCATGAATGATATTCAGGAGCAAAATGATAACATTGTAGTTGCGGCTACCTATGATGCCTCCGATATGATTATGGAATCTCTTAGTTCCGTTGGAAGCACTTTGGCACTGGGTGTTATCCTTTCCATGATTGTACTGTTTATCTTTTTCGGAGATTGGAAAGCGTCGATTATCGTCGGATGCTCCATGCCGATCTCGTTGCTGATGACAGTGATTGTCATGTCAACGATGGGATTTTCCCTGAATATCATGACGCTGGGAGGTCTGGTAATTGCCATCGGTATGATGGTCGACAGTTCCAGTGTCGTGATTGAGAGCTGTTTCCGTGCTAATGACCGGGTACCGGATTTTTCAGAAGCAGCGCTGCAGGGTACGACGGAGGTAGTAGCATCCATCGTGGCATCTACGATTACAACCGTTGTTGTTTATCTGCCTCTTTGCTTCTCGGGCGGTATGACAGGACAGATTTTCATGCAGCTGGGTCTGACCATTGTATTTTCGATGGTAGCTTCCCTGATTTCTGCGATTACACTGGTTCCGCTGTTCTTTAAACTGTATAAACCAACACAGAAAAAGGAACTGCGGCTGAATGTCTTCCTTGATAAAATCAAAGAAAAATACGATCATGTGGAGCGGAAACTTCTGCATAAGAAGAAAACCTGCCTTCTGACAGCTGTGCTTCTGCTAGTGGCTTCTTTCTGGATTCTGAGCATGACAAATATTGTTTCCATGCCGACCATGGATGAAGGAATGATCTCTGTGACTGCTACGTTCCGGCCGGGAACCCGTGTCGAGGTAGTCAATGAGCAAATCGTCCAGATTGAAGATCTGGTGGCAGCAGATGAAAATGTGGAAAGCTATACGTTGACGGCTTCCGCAGGTTCTGCAACCATTTCCGCAACCTTGAAAGATGACAGAAAGATGACGACTCAGGAAGTTGTCGATCAATGGGTGCAGGATACGAAGAATGTTTCGGATATGCAGCTTGATATCACCATGTCCAGTTCCATGTCCATGGGCAGCAGTACGACAGGTTCCGGTGCAACTCTGACCGTTGGTTCTGTGAATCTGGAAGATGTGAAAGATGCATCAGAAATGATTCAGGATGCAGCATGGAATATTCCAGGTGTACTGAATGTGTCTACCGATGCAGGAGCGTCTACGACACAGCTTCGGGTGGTAGTGGATCCGTTAAGTGCCATGAGTCATGGACTGACACCGACGCAGGTAGGCGGAATGCTTTACAGTACCTTAAGTGGTACAAAAGCCATGACTGTTACATCGGATGGGGAAGAATATGATGTAGATCTTTCTTTCCCGGAAGGAACCTATGATAATGCCACCCAGCTGTTGGATACAGAGGTAGCAGGCGTGCCCCTTTCTGAAATGGCAACACTGGAATATACAGATGCAGCCCAGACTATTATGAAGATGGATGGAAAATACACCGTTACAGTAAGTGCTACCTGCCTTTCTGATGACAAAGCAGATATCCAGGATGCCATGGATGAGTTCCTGAATACGCTGGATCTGCCGGACAGTGTAGGTGAGGCAGAGACCATGATGGATAAGATGCAGGATGATATGTTCGGAGATATGGGAAAAGCCATTGCAACGGCATTATTCCTGGTATTCCTTGTTATGGCCATGCAGTTTGAGTCTCCAAAGTTCTCTTTGATGGTTATGTTAAGTATCCCATTCAGTCTGATCGGTGCATTTGGATTAGTATTCTTAAGTGGTACAGACTTCAGTATGGTAGGTTTGATGGGTGTGCTGACTTTGGTTGGTACGGTTGTAAATAATGGTATTCTCTATGTCGATGGTGTGAATATGCTGCGCCGCAGAATGGATATTGAGGATGCCCTGATTGAATCCGGTAAGACGAGACTTCGCCCGATTCTGATCACAACCCTGACCACCATTATTTCCATGACACCAAGTGCCCTTGGTATTGGTGGCGAAAGCGCTGTTATGATGCAGGGAATGGCGCTGGTTATTATCGGAGGTCTTGTGGCTTCCACATTGCTGATTCTCCTTCTGATGCCGGTATTCTACCTGATGGTATACGGTACCAGTAAGAAGACGCGTAAAGAGCGCTGGCATAGATTTTATTTCTGGAAAAAGAAAAAAGAGGTTCCGCAGGAACAGTCATAAATGAACAGAAAAAAGACAGGTTGTCAGATGCGACTACCTGTCTTTTTTTGAAATCTTAGCGGAAATTTAGCAAAAATTTAGCAAAAATGTCGAAATAATAGGAAATAATGGACTTGTAAGACAGGGGAAAATTTCCTATAATTTTTGTATGGCGCCAGAAAAAACCATTTTTTCACAAAAGACAAAGAGAAGAGAGTAAAAAATCGAAGGAGGGGTATGAATGAAAAAATGGAGCGTGGCGATTGCTGATGATAACGAACGAATGTTGGAAATTTTGGACGGTATTATGAAGCAGGATTCTGATCTGGAAGTGGTCGGATTGGCACGCAACGGCGAGGAAGCCTGTCTGCTTATCAAGGAAAAAGGACCGGATATTATGCTGCTTGACATTATTATGCCAAAGATTGACGGCCTTTCCGTGATGGAGAGAATCGAACAGGATCCTGACATTCAGAAAAAACCTGAATTTGTAATAATTTCTGCGATTGGTCAGGAGCGAATTACAGAAAATGCATTTCTGCTGGGAGCCAGTTACTATATCATGAAGCCCTTCGACCATGATATGCTGCTTAGCCGGATCCAGAGTCTGAAAGAAACAGAACAGAGCCGTAAGGCGGAAATTCGTCAGGTAATACCCTACGAAACGAGAAATGTTTATCAGAAACGGAATTTGGAGACGGACGTGACGAACATGATCCACGAGATCGGAGTACCGGCACATATCAAAGGATATCAGTATCTGAGAGATGCAATTATGATGGCAGTGGAAGATATGAACATGCTCAATGCCATTACAAAGGTTCTGTATCCGACCATTGCGAAAAACCATCATACCACACCCAGTCGTGTGGAACGGGCCATTCGGCATGCGATTGAAGTCGCATGGGGAAGAGGTAAGATGGACACGATTGACGAGCTTTTTGGTTATACAGTCAGTGTAGGCAAGGGAAAGCCTACAAATTCGGAATTTATTGCACTAATTGCAGACAAAATCCGGCTGGAATACAAAAAACAGGCGTAATTTTTTAATTCTGCTTTTAAACAGTTCAGCAGTGATGTATAATAAAATGTATACAGCCAAGAACTGGAGGGGAAAGTATGAAGAAGGTACTGTTTATTGCATCAGAGTGTGCACCGTTTGTTAAGACCGGTGGTCTTGCGGATGTAACGGGAACACTGCCGAAATATTTTGATAAAGATAAATATGAAGTAAGAGTCATTATTCCGAATTACAAATGTATCAAACCTGAATGGAAGGAACGAATGAATTTCGTCACAAATTTCTATATGGATATGGCATGGCGGAGCCAGTATGTGGGAATTATGGAGATGGAATACGAAGGAATCCAGTATTACTTTATAGATAACGAATATTATTTTGCAGGTGACAAACCCTATGGATATATTCATGAGGATGTGGAAAAATTTGCTTTTTTCTCTAAGGCAGCGCTGTCAATTCTTCCGGTGGTTGGATATCAGCCGGATATTGTACATTGTCATGACTGGCAGACAGGGTTGGTGCCGGTATACTTAAAGGACAGCTTCCATGAGAGTGAATTCTACGCCAATATGAAATCAATTATGACGATTCATAATCTGAAGTTTCAGGGGGTATGGAATATTGATACGGTACAGGATGCTACAGGTCTTGACATGTCTTATTTTACACCGGACAAACTGGAGGCATTCGGGGATGCAAATTACCTGAAGGGTGGAATCGTTTATGCAGACCGTATCACGACGGTTAGCCGTACCTATGCGGAGGAAATCAAGACTCCGTTTTATGGAGAGCATTTGGATGGTCTCATGCGTGCCAGAGCGGGAGAACTCACCGGAATTATAAATGGATTGGATTATAACGAGTGGAATCCGCAGAAAGATCCCCTCATCAAAGATCATTACAGTGTTGGAAATTTCAGACTGAATAAAGGGAAGAACAAGCTGGTACTTCAGAAGGAACTGGGACTCCCGGAAGATAAGAAAGTTATGATGATCGGAATTGTTTCCCGTCTGACGGATCAGAAAGGATTTGATTTGATTGACTGCATTATGGATGAATTGTGTCAGGATGCAGTGCAGATAGTGGTGCTTGGCACAGGTGAGGAACGATATGAAAATATGTTCCGTCACTTTGCCTGGAAATACGGAGATAAGGTGGCTGCATGCATCTATTATTCCGATGCCATGGCACATAAAATATATGCAGCCAGTGATGCATTTCTGATGCCGTCCCTGTTTGAGCCCTGCGGGTTAAGTCAATTGATGAGTCTGCGTTACGGAACGCTCCCGATCGTACGGGAGACCGGTGGACTGAAAGATACAGTAGAACCATACAATGAATATGAGGAAACCGGAACCGGATTTTCCTTTACAAATTATAATGCCCACGAAATGCTGGAGGCAATTCGCTATGCAGAAGAAATTTATTATGACAGAAAACGTTCCTGGAATAAAATAGTAGAACGGGCCATGCAGGCAGATTTCTCCTGGGAGAGTTCTGCAAAGCAGTATGAGCGTCTCTACGACGAACTGTAACCTGTATTTGTCAGGTATAAATACCTCTCTGTTTTCACATACTGGAATCGTAGTCAGGAGTATGGAAAACAAGGAGGTATTTTTTATGTCACAGTTATCAGAACTGGATGTCCAGAATCTTCGCCATCTCATCGGCGGAAGCGAAACCTGTAAGGCAAAATTTGAGACTTACGCGGAAAATGCAACTGACAGCCGTGTGAAACAGTATTTCCAGCAGGCAGCTCAGTCAGCAAAAGAGAATAAACAGCAATTGATGGGATTTTTAAATTAGGAGGGCGTACAGGATGATGAATGAAAAAACCATGGTCAGTGATGCGCTGACCGGCATCAATGGAGAATTGAAAATGTATGCGGAATATATTTCCCAAAGTGAGGATCCGCAGTTAAAACAGACCCTCAAACAGATGAGGAACAAGGCAGAGACCGCACAGGAGCAGTTATATCAGATTGCCCGGGAAAAATCTTATTATGTTCCGGCGAAAAAGGCATCAAAAGAAGAGATTGATCATGTAAAATCTCTTTTTAAGCCGGAGAGTATGCTGTAATTTTCATTGCAGAATAGAGCAGCGGCAGGAGAATATCCTGCCGCGAAAAAAGAGGTTGCTGTATCTGAGATAAAGTGGTATAGTACATATAGTTAAGTGATTCGAAAATAGAATAAGAAGTAGTTGGTGCCGTTTTTACGGAGAATAGGGAAACAGGTGAAAAGCCTGTGCGGAGCTCGTCACTGTATACAGCGTTGCATGATCATAATGTCACTGGGTCAGTCATGGACTTGGGAAGACGATTGGTGCGGAAAAGCTGAAAGCCAGGAGACCTGCCAGCTGCGGTACGGGAAAGAAACAAAAACGTTTTTTTATTCCAGGTCACGAGGTTTGATTGTACCGAAAAATATATTTTTCTATACAATCCAGCTGCATTCTCATGCGTTGGATTTTTTATTTCTCCCGAGTATGTTCGAATTTTCAATTACTTACAAAAAATATCTTATCATAAGGGAGAGATTAAGATGAAAAAGAAACTTGTAGTAATGCTTTGCGTAGCAGCAATGACAGCAACCATGGTAAATGGATGTGGAAGCAGCAGTACGGCAACGGATACTGCAGCAGAGGAGACTACTGAGGCAGCAGATGATACTGCAGCAGAGGAGACCACTGAGGCAGACGATACTGCAGAAGCGGCAGACGAGGATGCAGATCAGGCAGCAGCTGACAATGTAGCAGCTCTGATTGACAAAATCTACGTTCAGGAGAGAACCGATACTACTGACGAAGACTGCAAGGCAGCCAAAGAAGCATGGGATGCTCTGACCGACGCGCAGAAAGAACTGGTCGAGGGCGAGAACGCAGATCCGGACTACTTCGGACGTGACACCGGTGATGCTTCCAAAGACGATCCGCGTAACCAGGATGAGATCGGTGAGAATGAGATTCTGGTGGCAAGCTTCGGAACTTCCTTCAATGACAGCCGTGTAGCTGATATCAAAGGTGTCGAGGATGCCCTTCAGGAAGCAAATCCGGACTGGTCTGTAAGAAGAGCATTTACCGCTCAGATCATCATCAACCATGTACAGGCACGTGATGGCGAAGCTATTGATAATATGGATCAGGCACTGGATCGCGCAGTAGCAAACGGTGTTAAGAACCTGGTTGTTCAGCCGACCCATCTGATGCATGGTGCAGAGTATGATGAGCTGTGCGAGGCAGTTGCAGCATACGAAGATAAATTTGAGTCTGTAAAAGTTGCTGAGCCGTTGCTTGGTGAAGTTGGAGATGACGCTACCGTAGTGAATGATGATAAAAAAGCAGTTGCAGAAGATATCACTGCTGAGGCAGTAAAGACTGCAGGTTATGACAGCCTTGACGCTGCAAAAGAAGACGGTGTTGCATTTGTATTCATGGGACATGGTACTTCCCATACTGCAAAAGTTTCCTACAGCCAGATGCAGTCCCAGATGGGAGAACTTGGCTATGAGAACGTATTTATTGGAACTGTAGAGGGTGAGCCGGAAGAGACTGCTTGTGAGAACGTTATTCAGGCAGTTGCCGATGCAGGTTACACCAAAGTAATTCTTCGTCCGCTGATGGTAGTAGCAGGCGATCATGCAAACAACGATATGGCAGGCGATGATGATGATTCCTGGAAGAGCCAGTTTGAGGCTTCCGGAAAATTTGAAAGCGTAGATACTCAGATCGCTGGCCTTGGTGAGATTCCGGCTGTTCAGGAACTCTATGTTGCTCATACGGCAGCAGCCATTAACGAGTAATCAGAACTAGGAAAGAAGACTGGAAATGAAGAAGAAAATCATCGCATTATTAGGAATGACGGTAATGAGCTGCGCGCTGGTGACAGGCTGCGGAGGCAGTAAGACGCCGGCGGCAGAGAGTGAAGCGGCGACCGAGGCACCTGCAGAGGAGCAGGAAGGCACGGATGCTCTGACGGAGGAGCAGACATCGGACGAGGCGGATGCTCAGGAAGAAACGGAAGAAAAGACTGCAGCAGCAGTACTGGAAGATGGAACCTATACAGCAGAATTTGATACAGACAGCAGCATGTTCCATGTAAATGAAGCATGTGAAGGAAAAGGAACTCTGACGGTAAAAGATGGCATTATGACGATTCATGTATCAATGCCGTCCAAGAATATTGTGAATCTCTATCCGGGACTTGCAGAGGATGCTCAGCAGGAAGGCGCAGAACTTCTGCAGCCGACCACAGATACGGTTACCTACAGCGATGGTATGACCGAAGAAGTGAACGGGTTTGATGTTCCGGTTCCAGCGCTCGATGAAGAGTTTGATCTGGCATTGATCGGAACGAAAGGAACCTGGTATGATCACAAAGTAAGTGTTTCCAATCCGGAAAAAATAGAAGAACAGTAGCAAAAGAACTGTGATACCGACGGCCCGGGCCTAGCCCGGGTCGTTGTGCTATGGAGGAAAAAGTATGAAAATGAAAACTATTTTGACAAAAACGGCAGGAATTCTGCTGGCAGCAGTTCTTCTTGCAACAGGTGCCGGATCACAGAATATGGCGGTTCAGGCTGCGGAAAGCAGTACAGAATCCGTCTCATCTGATCTCGCAGATGGAAAATATGCAGTAGATGTAACACTGGAAGGCGGCAGTGGTCGTGCAACCATCAGTTCTCCGGCTATCCTGACCGTTGAAAATGGACAGGCAACGGCCCGGATTGAGTGGAGCAGTTCTCATTACGATTATATGAAAGTGGGAGATGTACAGTATGACCCGGTCAATGAGGAGGGCAATTCCGTTTTTCAGATTCCGGTGACCGTATTTGATGAACCCATGGAAGTAGTTGCGGATACGACAGCCATGAGCGTTCCACATGAAATCGAATATACACTGACCTTTGACAGCGCCTCTTTGAAATCAGAAAAATCCGTGGTAACCCAACAGAGAATCATCATGTTGGTGGTGATCGTTGCAGCAGCTGTGACGATTGTTCTGGTTAAAAAGAAGAAAGCGAAGAAAATGTGATGAAGAAGAAAATAGCAGCAGGTATCGTAAGTGCGGTACTGGCAATTTCACTGACGGCCTGTGGTTCTGCAGGCAGAATGTCAGAGAAGAATACAGAGATCAGCAAAGAACTTGAATATGACCACAGTATGGAACTGGAGTATGCGGAAGAGTTTTCCGTGGATTATTATCAGGATGGATATGCGTTGGTAACGATTGCGGATGACGGACAGTATCTGGTGGTGCCGGAAGGAAAAACCGCACCGGATGACCTTTCTAAAGATATTACAGTACTTCAGCAGCCATTACATAATATATATCTGGTGGCATCTTCTGTTATGGATATGTTTGTGTCACTGGATGCTCTGGATAGTGTACGGTTCAGCGCATTAAAAACAGACTCCTGGTACATTGAAGCGGCAAAAGAGGCGATGGAGGCAGGAGATATTCTCTATGCAGGAAAATACTCTGCACCGGACTATGAGCAGATTCTGTCCGAAAACTGTGAGCTTGCCATCGAAAATACCATGATTTCCCATACACCGGAAGTGAAGGAACAGCTGGAAAAATTTGGCGTTCCGGTCTTGACAGATCACTCCAGTTATGAGAAAAATCCACTTGGACGGACAGAATGGGTGAAACTTTATGGACTTCTGACGGGACATGAAAAGGAAGCGGAGGAGGCTTTCGCAGCAGAAAATGAAGCCTTTGCATCCATCGGTGAGGAGGAAGAGACCGGAAAGACCGTTGCATTTTTCTATATTACGACCAACGGAGAGGTCAATGTCAGGAAGTCTGCGGATTATCTGCCAAAGATGATTGAACTGGCAGGCGGCAAATACATTTTTGATAAACTGGGTGATGAAGATGATGTAGCTTCCACCATGTCCATGCAGATGGAAGAGTTCTATGCAGGGGCGAAGGATGCAGACTATATTATCTATAACAGTACTATTGATGGAAGCATGCAGACTCTGTCAGATCTGACAGGGAAGAGTCCTATGCTGGAGAAGTTCAAAGCGGTACAGGATGGAAATGTATACTGTACGACGAAGAATCTGTACCAGTCCACGATGGAGCTGGGAACCATTACCTCGGATATTCACAAGATGCTGATCGGGGATGATGCAGATCTTACTTATCTCTATAAACTGGAGTGATACTATGAAGAAAAGACAGGGCAGATATACTGCCGCATTTGCAATTTTGCTGGTACTGGTATTGGTGTTTCTGGTGTTGAATGTATGCATTGGAAGTGTGAACATTCCGGTGTCAGAAATTCCGAAGATTTTGTTTGGAAATGGAGCAGATGATGTTTATACGGATATTGTGACGGGCATCCGCTTCCCGAGAGCGCTGGCGGCAGCAATCCTGGGTGGCGGTCTTGCGTTGTCAGGGTATCTTCTGCAGACCTTTTTTCATAACCCCATTGCGGGACCTTTTACTTTGGGTATTTCCTCTGGCGCAAAGTTGATGGTGTCTTTAGTCATGGTGGCATCTCTTGGAAATGCTCTGAAATTAAGCTCCTGGCTCATGATTATTGCCGCATTTGTGGGAGCTATGATCTGTATGGGATTTGTCATCCTTATGTCGAGGGTGATGGATCAGATGTCCATGCTCATTGTCAGCGGTGTTATGATTGGTTATATCTGCTCGGCTATTACGGATTTTATTGTCACCTTTGCAGATGACGCGGACATTGTGAATTTACATAACTGGTCCAAGGGAAGTTTTTCCGGCATTACCTGGAATAATGTGTCAATTATGGCAATTGTGACAGGTGTCACTTTGATTTGGATTTTCCTGCTGTCCAAGCCATTAAGTGCCTATCAGATGGGAGAATCCTATGCGAGAAATATGGGCCTTAATGTGCAGATGTTCCGGATTCTTCTGGTGCTTTTATCCAGCGTATTATCTGCCTGTGTGACGGCATTTGCAGGTCCCGTATCCTTCGTGGGAATTGCAGTGCCTCATCTGGTAAAGAATCTGTTTGGAACGGCAAAACCCATTCTTATGATTCCTGCCTGCTTTCTGGGGGGTGCGACATTCTGTCTTTTCTGCGATTTGCTGGCGAGAACCATGTTTGCCCCTACAGAGTTGTCCATCAGTACAGTGACGGCAGTATTCGGTGCTCCGGTGGTGATCTATATTATGATTCACCGGAAGAAAGAGAAGGCGGAGTAGGATCATGGAAGAATTTTATTTTTATACCAAAGGACTGACCGTTGGCTATCACGGAGTACCGTTAATCAAAGACATTGAACTCAGCGTGAAAAAAGGAGAGATTCTGACGCTGATTGGACCTAACGGAGCAGGTAAGACGACGATTCTGAAAAATATTATCCGGCAGTTAAAACCTCTTGGAGGTGTGGCTGTGCTGGATGGAAGTAACATGGAAGAATTAAGCGGCAGAGAGCTTTCTAAGAAGCTGTCTGTGGTACTGACAGAGCGGGTTCGGCCGGAGATGATGAACTGCAGAGATGTGGTGTCTACGGGACGGTATCCCTATACGGGAAAATTTGGCGTCCTTTCTGAGGAAGACTGGAAGATCGTAGACGAATCCATGAGGCTGGTTCATATTGAAGAATTGGCGGAGCGGGATTTTACGAAAACCAGTGACGGACAGAAACAACGGGTTATGCTCGCCAGAGCACTTTGCCAGCAGCCGGATATCATCGTCCTGGATGAACCGACTTCTTTTCTGGACATCCGCTATAAGCTGGAATTTCTTTCCATTATACAAAATATGTCCCGGACAAGAAAACTGTCGGTCATCATGTCCCTTCATGAACTGGATCTGGCAGGACGGATTTCCGATAAGATTGCCTGTGTCCGCGGCGACCGGGTGGACCGCTTCGGAACACCGGAGGAGATTTTCACGGAAGGTTACATTCCGAAACTGTATCAGATGACCACCGGCTCCTATGATGAACTGACCGGTGATCTGGAGCTTCCGGCGGTACAGGGCGAACCAAAGGTGTTTGTTTTGACCGGAAACGGTACCGGAACCGGTGTATTCCGGCGTCTGCAAAGAGAAGGGATACCTTTTGCGGCAGGAATTCTGTGGGAAAATGATCTTGACTATCCTTCGGCAAAAGCACTGGCAGCCGAAGTGGTGTCAGAGAAAGCATTTACAACATTCTCAGAGGTACATATGGAACGTGCAAAGCAGTTGATTGACAACTGTGAGCAAGTGATCTGTACACTGGATACAGAAAACCTGGGAAGTCTTGGAGAAGGGTTGAGAGAATTAAAAGAATATGCCTTGAAGCTTGGTAAACTATAATTCTATACGATAAAAAGAACAGCATGTGAAATCTTTATAAAGAGGTTTCACATGCTGTTTTTGTTATTATCTTGTTTTCCGTTTTCCGGTGTAGTCCATTTTTCTGCGCTCATTGACGAAATGATTGAGGATTCCGCCGCCGATGATGATAATGGCTGCCATTATAAGAACCCGTTTGGCTCCTTCCTGCGGCAGGCTGCTTTTGGAATCGATGGAGGATGGGTCAAAAGTAAGCGTATACTTGATTTCATGAGGTGTTCCCATGGCAAGAGTATCTGCGATAATCGGAAGATCCGTGGTAAGATCCGGTACCGGAATCGTAAAATGAGAATTGGAACCTTCTCCACTCTCATTCAGATATTTCTGCCCATCGACAATCATGTAATCATAATTGGTGCTGCTCCAGGTAATAGAAGCATAGGCAACACCATCCGTTACAGTCAAAAGTGTCGGACTTTGGACAGTCGCCTTGCCGCTTCCTCCGGTCATGGTAACATCAATGGCATATTCACCATCCTCTAAGGAGAGGGATTCACTGACAGCAGACTGTTCAGAAGCCAGTACAGGAATTGCTGCAGATGTGCAGCATCCCAGTGCCAGCAGGACACTGAGTAATATTTTTTTCATGATCAATTTTCCTTTCCTTTGCTCAAAGATGCTTACAAGTTTTTCTTTTTATACAGGAACCAGGAGGCGGCGGCAGCAAAGCAGACCAGATAGAGAGCCAGTATACCAATACTGGTATAGGAGAATGTTTCGTGGTTGGCAATGCTTCGCAGAGCAGCGCTGGTCTGGGACAGCGGAAGAAATTCTACCAGCTGTCTGATCCCGTCAGGCATGGACTTGGAAGAAAAGAAAGTGTTGCAAAGGTAAGCCATCGGCATGATGACATAGTTGGAAAAACGTGGTACATCCGTATGGTTTTTCGCATAGAAGGAGACGACAACTCCAATGGTGGAGAAGACAGCTCCGTTTAAAAACATCAGAAGGAAGGACCAGCCATTGAAGCAAAGTCCGGTTCCGATGGGAAGCACCAGTAAGATGATAATGATTCCGGCATAAAGTCCCCGGAGACTTCCTCCGATAACCTGTCCTGCAATGAATTGCCAGAGAGGTGTCGGGGAGATCATAACCTGGTCGAAGGCCTTCTCATAAAGACGCTGTACATTCAGGTTCTGGGCAATGGCATTAAAGCTTCCATTCATGGTAGTCAGGGCAATCACGCCTGGAATCAGGAAGTTTAAATAGGATTGACCGTGAGACATGGTCTGGATTCCCATGCCGAATACCAGAATGTAGAGGAGTGGCGCAATCATGGCCGCCAGAGTAATTTTATAAAAATCTCTGCGGAATTCCACCCATTTTTCCCATAATACAGTAAGGATTCCCATCATTATTTGCGTTCCAGCTGTCGGCCAACTTTTTCAAGAAAGACATCCTCCAGCGTAGTGCTGCGAAGTGAAGTTTCCTGTGGACAGTCGGACAGAAACTGAATCGCGTCCTCCTTTCTATGGAAATAGTGGTTTTTCATACCGCCCGGACAGACTTCGTCCACGGTATAGCGTCCCAGCATTTCAATCATGGAACGAGGCGCATCGGTTTCCTCCAGAACACCGTCGCACATGAATCCGACCCGGTCACAGAGGGTTTCTGCTTCTTCCATATAATGCGTGGTAAGCAGAATCGTCAGCTTCTGCTGGTTCAGCTGTTTCAGGAGATTCCACATCTGGCGTCTGGCCAGTGCATCCATGCCGGCGGTAGGTTCGTCCAGAAGAAGAATTTCCGGCTCTGTGAGCAGTGCGCGGCAGACCATAAGCTTACGCTTCATTCCGCCGGACAGTTTACGGACGGTTCTCCTCCGGAAATCAATCAGACCGCAGAATTCCAATAATTCTTCAGAACGTTCCCGGATCTTTTTCAGGGGCATGTAATAAAGTCTTCCCTGATACTCCATCACTTCATCCATGGTCATATCCTGACGCATGGAATATTCCTGAGTGACAACACTCAGTTTTCGTTTCAGCTGGTTGTTTTGACGGCTTAACTTTTCACCGTCAATCAGAACTTCTCCCTCTGTAGGAAGAAGAAGAGTGGAAAGCATACCGATCGTGGTAGTCTTTCCGGCACCATTAGGACCAAGGAGACCGAAGAATTCGCCGGTCTCAATGGTCAGATTCAAATTGTCTACTGCCAGAAAATGATCATATTTCTTGGACAGATTCCTTAATTCAATCATGATGATCTTCTTTCACGACAATAATCGAATAATAGCTTGCCTGATCCGGAATCTCATCTACCCCGTGATAGATGTGTTCTTCCGGCATACCACAGTTTTCAATCATGGAACCTTTCAGCTCATTACGCTGCAAGGTTTCTTTGACGAGATGCATTTTTGAAGCGGCCTTCATAAGGACCTTAGTGCCAGGAAGCTTTAATCCGTCTTCGATATCGTAGGTAGACGGGATGATGTGAAGCTGCTCAGAACGGTCCACCAGGCTGTCACCAAGCTTTGCACTGACAGCGCAGAAAGAGGGGATACCGTTGATGATCTGTGTAGCATATCCCTGTGCTTTTACCAGACGATGGATATAAATATAGGTGCTGTAGATCGTGGGATCGCCAAGAGTCAGACAAGCCACATCTTTGCCCTCTTTTAATTTTTCAATAATTGCCTCAGCAGCTGCCTGATAAGCGGCATCTAAGACTGCCTTGTCCTTTGTCATGGGAGTGGAGAGATTGAGGCATTCTTTTTCATCAATGCCATCCACGATACCGCTGGCAATCTTGTAAGCAACTGCCTTTTCCTTACCGTCTGCAGGTACGGCAATGACCGGGCAGTTTTTGATGGTATCTACTGCGAGATAAGTCATAAGTCTCGGATCCCCCGGGCCGACACCTACACCATATAATGTTCCATAATTCATGTGATTCATTCCCTTCTTTGTTATATTACACTTAAAATATTATTTTAACATAGAAGAAAAACTGGTTCAACCTTTTGTTTAAATGATTGGTTGAATCTTGAATGTGTAAAAAAATAAATGATTAAAATGACTAAAACAATAAAAATTAGAGCAAAAAATCTTTAAAACAAAGAAAAATATGTTGAAATAACAAAAACAATATGGTAGCATAAAGATAAATTCAAACAAGGAGGTAACTGTATTTATGAAAGCACTTGCGAGATATGGAAAAGCATTTGGCGGCTATCGTATGATTGATGTACCGAAACCGGTCTGTGGACCTGATGATGTGGTGATCAAAATCAGAGCGGCAGCTATCTGCGGAGCGGATATGAAACATTATAAGGTCGAGAATGGATCTGATGAGTTCAACTCCATCCGTGGTCATGAATTTGCAGGAGACATTGTGGAAGTCGGAAAGAACGTGACAGACTGGAAAGTTGGACAGAGAGTGGTATCAGATAACAGTGCACATGTGTGCGGTGTATGCCCTGCCTGTGAGAGAGGCGATTTCCTCTGCTGCGAGCATAAAATCAATCTTGGACTGGACAATAACACTTGGGGCGGCGGATTTTCAAAATACTGTCTGGTGCCGGGGGAAATTCTGAAGATCCATAAACATGCATTGTGGGAGATTCCGGAGAACGTGAAATATGAGGAAGCAGCAGTGCTGGATCCGATCTGTAATGCGTATAAGGCAGTGGCACAGCAGTCTTCCCTGATGCCGGGACAGGATGTGGTTGTATTTGGTACCGGTCCGCTGGGACTGTTCTCTGTACAGATGGCGAGAATCATGGGTGCTGTAAATATTGTTATGGTAGGACTGCAGGAAGATACAAAAGTCCGCTTTGGTGTTGCAAAAGAGCTGGGAGCTACCCACTGCGTGAATGGTTCCGTGGAGGATGTAGTGGCAAGATGCCAGGAGATCTGCGGAAAAGATAATCTGGGACTGGTAATTGAGTGCTCCGGTGCGAACATTGCATTAAAACAGGCCATTGAAATGCTTCGTCCCAATGGAGAAGTTGTACGTGTAGGTATGGGATTCAGACCTCTTGAGTTTTCTATCAACGATATTACTTCCTGGAATAAGAGCATTATCGGCCATATGGCATATGATTCCACTTCCTGGAGAAATGCAATCCGTCTTCTGTCCAGCGGAGCTATTAAGGTTCAGCCGATGATTACCCACAGAATGGGTCTGTCTCACTGGCAGGAAGGCTTCCAGGCCATGGCAGATAAAGAGGCTATTAAAGTAATCTTTACTTATGATTATGAGGATGAGGATTAAAGGAGACCTGATATGAAGAATACAGAAGCAATTCTTGTAACACCAGGTACCATGAAAATACAGGATGCGCCCATGCCGGAGCCGAAGGATGATGAGGTGCTCCTGAAGGTGGAATATGTGGGAATCTGTGGATCGGACATTCATGGATTTGAAAGCGGTCCGTTTATTCCGCCGAAAGATCCGAACCAGAAGATCGGTCTCGGACATGAGTGCGGAGGTACCGTAGTAAGTGTTGGTTCTAAAGTAAAGAAAATCAAAGTGGGTGACCGGGTCAATATTGAACCGGGTATTCCCTGCGGAAAGTGCAAATTCTGCCTGTCCGGACATTACAATATCTGCCCGGATGTGGATTTCCTGGCAACACAGCCTAATTACCGCGGAGCACTGACCAATTACATTACTCACCCGGAGACACTGACTTACAAACTTCCGGACAACATGGATACTATGGAAGGCGCACTGGTAGAACCGGCAGCTGTTGGTATGCATGCAGCCATGGAAGCAGATGTAAAGCCGGGTAAGAAGATTGTGATTCTGGGAGCAGGCTGCATCGGCCTGATGACGCTGCAGGCCTGCCGTGTTATGGGTGCTACGGAAATCGTTGTAGTAGACATGATTGAGAAACGCCTGAACATGGCGAAAAAGCTGGGTGCTATGGAAACTATCAACGGCGGAAAAGAAGATACCGTAGCACGTGCAAAAGAGATTCTTGGCGAGCTGGGCGCAGATATCGTATTTGAGACTGCAGGCGCAAGAGCAACTGCAGCACAGACCACAAAGCTGGTAATGCGCGGCGGAAGAATTATGATTGTGGGAACGGTTCCGGGAGATACTCCGGTAAACTTCCTGAGCATTAACAGAGAAGTGAAGATTCAGACAGTATTCCGTTATGCAAATAATTATCCCATGACCATTGAAGCAATTTCATCCGGACGTTTTGATGTGAAATCCATGGTAACGGATATTTATGATTACAAAGATGTACAGCGCGCATTTGAGGAATCTCTGAGCAGAAAATCTGAGATTATCAAAGGTGTCATTAAAATAGCAGAATAGGAGAGAGAAATATGTTAGCAAATATCAGATACTGGGAAGAAAAAGCAAAAGCAGGACATTATGCAATTCCGCATTTCAATGTATGGAATGCAGAGATGCTCATGGGCGTTATGGACGCAGCTGAGGAGTTGAGAGCACCGGTTATCATTTCTTTTGGTACCGGTTTTGTCGGAAATACTTCTTTTGAAGACTTCTGCTGGATGATGGAATCCATGGCAAAGAAAGCAACCGTTCCGGTTATTACTCACTGGGATCATGGCCGCAGCATGGAGATCGTACAGAATGCATACAATCATGGTATGAACTCTGTCATGAGAGATGCTTCTGCCTATGATTTTGAGGAAAATATCCGCCTGACCAAAGAGGTTGTTGATTATTTCCATCCGCTGGGAGTGCCGGTAGAGGCAGAGCTTGGCCATGTAGGAAATGAGACCATTTACGAAGAGGCACTGGCAAACTACAAATATACCGATCCGAACCAGGCAGCAGAGTTTGTAGAGCGTACCAACTGTGATTCTCTGGCAGTTGCCATCGGAAATCAGCATGGTGTTTACACTTCCGAACCGAAGCTGAACTTCGAGGTAGTAGAAAAAGTCCGCGATGCAGTCAGCGTTCCGCTGGTACTTCATGGCGCATCCGGTATCGGCGATGAGGATATCAGAACCGCTATCAGCCTTGGAATTACAAAGATTAACATCCATACAGAGCTTTGCCAGGCAGCCATGGATGCCATCCGTGAGCATACCGATGTAAGCTTCCTGGAACTGGAGCGTTTCGTACGTGCAGCAGTAAAACAGAGAGCATCCGAGAAGATCGTACTCTTCGGCGCAGATGGAAAGGCGAACTAATATGAAAACAATCAAAATTGGAAAACTGGACAAACCGGTATGCAGAATGGGTCTTGGAACCTGGGCCATCGGCGGCGGCTCCGCATGGGGCGGCGACAAAGATGAGGCAGCCTGCATTGAAACCATTCAGGAAGCTCCGAAGCTTGGAGTCAACCTGATTGATACAGCTCCGGGCTATAACTTCGGACAGAGTGAGCGGATCATCGGAAAAGCCCTGAAAGGCATGAACCGTGAGGAGATCATTCTGGAAACCAAGTTTGGTGTGGTATGGGATCGTGAGGGATCTCTCTTCAATAAAGTAAACGGAAGACAGCTGTACTGGAATCTGTCTAAAGAATCTGTACTGGATGAGATCGACAAATCCCTGGAGCGTCTGGGCGTGGACTATGTGGATATCTATATGTCCCATTGGCAGTCTGTAGAGCCGTTCTATACTCCGATCGGAGAGACCATGGAAGTGCTCAACACACTGAAAGAAAAAGGAAAGATCAGAGCCATCGGTGCTGCAAACGTAACACCGGAGCAGGTAGAGGAATACCTGAAATATGGCGATCTTGATATTGTGCAGGCAAAATATTCTGTCCTGGACCGCGGCGTGGAAAAAGAACTTCTTCCGATCTGCAAAGAGCACGGTGTGGTACTTCAGGCATATTCTCCTCTGGAAATGGGTCTGTTAAGCGGTGCCCTTCCGAGAGATTACCAGCCGGTAGGCGCACAGTGCAACAAGAAATGGTTCCAGCCGGAAAATCTGCCGAAGGTATTTGATTATCTGGATCAGCTGAAACCGCTGTGTGAGAAATACAACTGCACACCGGCAGATATTAATATGGCATGGATTCTGGCACAGGATGAGAAAGTGGTACTCTTAAGCGGAGCCAGCAAGGTGAAAAATATCATTAAAAACGTACGCTGTACAGAAGTTGAACTGTCCGCAGAGGATGTGGCACTGATCCGCGATATGGCAGAAGCACTGGATAAATAATCCGGTGGAATTGGAGGATAGATATGAGTAAAAACAACGATTGCGATGTGGTGATCGTGGGTGCGGCCCATATGGATCTCCAGGTCTATCCCATTGGGAAAGACCTTCTGGATGTAGCGTCCTACCCGGCGAAGGAAATGGTGTGGTCCGTAGGCGGTGATGCACTGAATGAGGCGACCATTATTACCCGTCTGGGACATAAAGTAAAGCTCATCAGCTGCTTTGGTGACGATATGATTGGTTCCATGATTATGGAACACTGCAAAAAAAATAACATTGATACTGCTCACATCAAACAGGATAAAGAGAAGGTGACGGGTATTAATATCGGCCTGATCTGTGAGGACGGTGAACGTACCTTTATTAATAACCGCAGCGGCAGTATCTGGACCTTCTCACCGGAGGATGTGGATCTGGATGCGGTAAATGGTGCAGGTATTCTTTCTTTTGCCAGTATTTTCAATAATCCGCAGCTGGATCAGAGTCTGATGCTTCCTTTGTTCAAAAAGGCAAAGGAGCAGAATATGGTGATCTGCGTGGATATGGTAGGACCGAAGCGGGGCGAGACACTGGAAGACATCAAAGAGTCCTTGGCTTATATTGATTATTTCTTCCCGAATTACGAAGAGGCCAGCAGGCTGACCGGGAAAGAAGACGTGGAAGAAATTGCGGACGTGCTGATTGGACTGGGTGTAAAGAATGTTCTGATTAAAATCGGCAAGAAAGGCTGCCTTGTGAAAAATGCAAAGGAAAGCTTTATCGTGCCAGGTTATCCGAAGTCTGATTGTATTGATACAACCGGTGCAGGAGATAACTTCGCTTCCGGATTTATCTGTGGTCTTCTGGAGGGCAAGTCTTTGAAGGAGTGCGCAGAGCTTGCAAACTGCACGGCTTCGATTGCTGTGGAGGCAGTAGGCGCTACGGATGGCGTAAAAGACAGGGAACAGGTAGAAACACGTTACCGTGATTACCTTACTCTGACAAAATAAGGATATACAAGGGGGATCATATGGCGCAGAAGGAACGGCTGGAACAAATTCGACAGATTATGCAGACGGAGCGTAAGGTATCTGTATCAGAGCTAAGCGTACAACTGGCAGTAACGCCGGAGACGATCCGCCGGGACCTGGAAAAACTGGAACAGGAGAGCTTTCTGACCAGAACCCATGGAGGTGCCGTGATCACACAGGCGGATTTGTCTGAAAAAATTAGTTTCCTGAAACGCGAAAACACCAATGCGGAAGCAAAACGTATCATTGCGGGACTGGCAGCTGATCGGATTCCTTTTGGAGCCAGTATTGGCTGCGATGCCAGTTCCACGTCCATGGAATTACTGGAAAAGCTGAAAAACCGGGAGGATCTTCTGGTGCTGACGAATTCCGCAAAAGCGATCTGTGATATGGCAGGATCCCGCTACGGGCTTCTGTCTACCGGCGGTTATATTAACCGCCAGTCCTATTCTCTGCAGGGAGGGGCGGCGAAAAACATGGTACAGGAGTATCATCTGGAAATGGTGTTTATGAGCTGCAAGGGAATTTCCAAAGATGGTGGAATTTTTGATTCCCATGAAGTGGAGATTGAAATGAAGAAATCTTTGCTTGAACAGGGGAATAAGATCTATCTTCTGGCGGATCATAGTAAATTTGGCTGTGTTGGATTCTCGAAACTGGCAGATATTAAGGAAATTGATACTGTAATCACAGACCAAAAGCCTTCTCAGGAATGGCTGGAACTGCTTGCAGACAGCCATGTGGAGGTTGTTTATCCATTGTAATCCTGAAATGCAATAAAATAAGAGCGAAAAGTGAATGGAAGGTCATTCTGCATGAGAGCAGAATGACCTTTTTTCACAAAAACAACAGAAAAAATTCGGGAAACAGCATTTTGCACAAAAATATATGCCGTTTTACACATTTGACGACGAAAATTTTGGAAACAAACATGAAAATCTTAAAAACAAACAAAAATACTTGATATTCAAACATGAATATGGTAGAATTTCATTAAATCAAAACACGGAAACAAAAGAAAAGGAGGTAAACTGCTAATGAGTATTTTTCTACAAGCAGTGTACGAAGGAATCATTAATGGTTCGGCTCTGGCGCTGGTCGCTATGGGTGTAGCTCTGGTATGGGGCGTAATGGGAATCTTAAGTTTCTCACAGGGAGAGTTTTTAATGATCGCCATGTATTGCGCGTTCTACTTAAATCTTTACCTGGGACTTGACCCAATTGCATCCTTACCGTTTTGTATGATTATCATGTTCTGTATAGGTGTATTCATCTACAAACTGATCATCGCAAAAGCACTGAGAGGTCCGATACTTGGACAGCGACTTATTACCTTCGCACTCAGTATGGTACTGATTAACCTGGCACTGCTGTTCTTCAAGGGCGACTTCAGAACCATCCAGCATGTGGCAATCAGCGGAAGTATTGATCTTGGCTTTATCGTAATGGCAAAGAACAAACTGGTTCCCTTCGTCATCTGTATGTGTGTGGCAGGCTTCATGTTCTGGTTCCTGAATAAGACCAAAGCGGGAAAAGCAATCCGGGCAACATCCATGAACAAGACAGCAGCCGGACTGGTGGGAATCAACTCCGAAAAAGCCTATGCACTGGCCTTTGGACTTTCCGCAGCAGTTGCAGGAGCAGCCGGATGTGCACTTACTTATTACTATTATGTATATCCGAGTGTAGGTGCCAATTTCCAGTTGTTTGCATTTATCGCAGTCGTTATGGGAGGCTTCGGAAGTATCCCGGGCGCACTGGTTGGAGGCATGATCATGGGACTGGCCGATTCACTTACCGGCGTTTATTTCAGCCCTTCCTTCAAATATGTGGGTATCTGTATCGCATTCCTGCTGATCGTACAGTTCAAACCCAAAGGAATCTTCGGAGGTAAGTAAGAATGAAAAAAGTGATTGGAAACAACAAGAAATGGTTTCTGGGACTGATTGCCTGTCTGATTGTTGCAATCCTGTTCCCGCAGATTGTAAGAGTACGTTTTGTATGGAACCTGTTATCTCTGATTATGGTATGGGCAGTTGTAGGTATGGGATGGAACGTCATCGGTGGTTACTGCGGTCAGGTTTCCAACGGACACAGCCTTTTCTATGGAATCGGTGCTTACACAGTAGCAATTACCTGCCAGTACTGGAAAATCTCTCCGTGGATCAGCATCTGGCTCGGAGCTGTCATTTCCATGGTAGTAGCGTTTATCTTTGGTAAACCGCTTCTGAGACTGAAAGGTCATGTATTTGCAATTTCTACCATGGCTCTTGCAGAGTGTGCACGAATCATTTTCGTCAACTGGAAATGGGTCGGCGGTGCAACCGGTGTTTACATTTACACCAAAGGCGTAAACGAATATCTGTATATGCAGTTTAAAAACCCGCTGAATTACTACTATGTATTCCTGATCTTCGTAGTAGCAATTCTGGTATTGATTAAGATCCTCGACAAATCTAAATTCTTCTACTATCTCAGAACCATCAAAGGAAATGAGATGGCAGCAGAAAGTGTAGGAATCGATGTTGCAAAATATAAAAACCGGGCTTACATCATGAGTGCAGCCATCGTAAGTATCGGCGGCAGCCTGTATGCACAGTTCCTTCTGTACATTGACCCGGCAACGATTATGACGCTGAATATTTCCATGATGATCGTACTGACCGCAGTTATGGGTGGTGTTGGAACCGTAGAAGGACCGATCCTCGGAGCAATCGTGCTGACAACGATTTCTGAGTACTCCCGTGTTTATCTGGGACAGTACGGCGGACTTGACCTGATCCTCTATGGAGTACTGGTTATCCTGATCGTTCTCTTTATCCCGGGTGGTATTCTTTCCATCTTTAACAAATGGTTTGAAAAAAGAGAAGCAGCCAAGACAAAAAGTGAAGTAGCAGGAGGCAACGTATGAGTAAGATTCTGGAAGTTAAAAATGCGACAAAACGCTTCGGCGGTCTGGTTGCCAACGAAAAAGTAACTTTTGATGTGGATGAAGGCGAGATCGTCGGTGTGGTAGGACCGAACGGAGCAGGAAAAACAACACTGTTCAATTCCATCAGTGGTGCTCATCCTTTGACAGAAGGAAATATCATTTTCGGTGGAAAAGATATTACAACGATGAAACCTCACGATATCTGCAAACTTGGAATTGGAAGAACATTCCAGATTCCTCAGTCACTGGTAGAACTGAAAGTGTTTGAAAATGTCCTGATCGGAGCCCTCTGCAAACGAAACGATATGGACGAAGCAATGGCTCATGTGGATGAAATCCTGGAACTTTGCGGAATTGCTGATATTAAATATGAACTGGCAGGCAAGTTAAACGTTCCTCAGAAGAAACGTCTGGAAATTGCCAGAGCCATGGCAACCGATCCGAAACTTCTGCTGCTGGATGAGACAATGGCAGGCTTAAATGCAACTGAAAGAAAAGCATCCGTAGATCTGATCAGAAAGATTAACTCCACAGGAGTTGCAATTCTGACCATCGAGCATAACATGGACGTTGTTATGAACGTTTCCAAACGGGTAGTTGTTCTTGTATCCGGAAAACTTCTGACAATCGGAACTCCGGAAGAAGTTATTTCCAATCCGGAAGTAATCAGCGCATATCTGGGAGGAGGAGCAAAGGAAGATGGAGAATAAAAAAGAAATAATCCTGGAAGTCACAGATCTGAAAGCCGGATACAATGGGATGTCTGTTCTGCATGGAATCAATTTTACGGTACGTGAAGGTGAAATTCTTGCAATCCTTGGTTCCAACGGCGTTGGAAAATCCACAACGCTTCGGGCCATTACCGGAGCAATCAAACCAATGGGAGGCAAGGTTGTCTACAAAGGCGAAGACATTACCGGACTTCCTTCCCACAAACTGGTTGCAAAAGGAATCTCCATGGTTCCTGAAGGCCGTATGCTTTTCTCTGGCATGACGGTAGAAGATAACCTTCTTATGGGCGCTTATCTGGAAAAGGATAAGGCAGAGATCCAGAGAAGACTGAAAAATGTATATGAATTGTTCCCGAGAGTAGAAGAGAGAAAGAAACAGATTTCCGGAACTCTTTCCGGTGGTGAGCAGCAGATGGTGGCAATTGCCAGAGGACTGATGTGCAATCCGAAGCTTTTGATTCTGGATGAGCCGTCCCTTGGTCTGATGCCGAAGCTGGTACAGGAGATTTTCTCCTTTGTAAAGCAGATTGCTGATTCCGGAATTACCATTATCATCGTAGAGCAGAATGCAAATGATACTTTGAAGATGTGTGATTACGCCTTCGTTGTACAGAATGGTGAAGTAGTAATCGAAGGCAAGGGTGACGACCTGCTGAGTAACGAGGATGTCCAGAAAGCATATCTTGGAGGCTGATCGATGAAGACTTCCGTCTACGTGGCCGTGGACATCGGCGCGACAGGTATGAAAATGGTAGCAGCTTCCTGCGAAAATGGAAAGCTGGAAGTGCTGGATACCATATCGGAAAAGAATCCGCCCCTTGTAAAAGAGGATGGAGAATATGCAGATGTAAAACACATGTTGGAGACGATTCACCGTGGACTTTGCAGATTTCAGAAACATTACCATTGCATCTCACTTGGAATTGACACCTATGGTAATGGCTATGGAATTCTGGATGAGCAGGGAAAGCTGCTGATGCTGCCGCATCATTACAGGGATCGGCGGATCGACCAGATTATGGACCGGGTACATGAGCATTTCACGGACAGGGAACTGTATGAGGAAATGGGAAATGTTCCGATAAAAACCAGAGGACTTTTTCATCTGTATGAAGATGTACTGGAAGAGCAGCCAAATATTCGATGTGGAAAAACCTTTCTTCCACTTCCGAACCTGCTGGAATATCTGATTACAGGAGAGACAGGAGCCGAGAAAACCATTGCCTCCGTGCTTTATTTACTGGAAAAGAATGGTGAAAACTGGAATTACCGGGTGTTGGATAAATTTGGAATTCCAACTGCCATGTTTGGTCCGCTTTCTGAACCGGGAGTGCTGAAAGGAAAAGTAACAGAGACATTTGCATACCGCTATCAGACGGAAAAGGATGAGCATCCTTCAGAAATTCAGGGAATACCGGTGATTACAGTGGCGGGACATGATACAGAATCCGCATTGGCTGCAATTCCGGAGCTGGATGAAAGCAAAGTATTTGTAAGCACGGGAACTTCCTTCATTGTCGGGGCAAGAGTAAAGAAACCGGTAGTGACAGATGAAAGCTACCGCTTACAGTTTAAAAATATGAGAGGTGTTTTTGGAACCTACTCACTGTGCAAGGATGTTCCGGGATTCTGGATTCTGGAACGATGCATGGAAAAGTGGAAGGAAGATTTCCCGAAGCTGGATTACAAAATGGTATGTGATGCTGTAAAAGAAACGGCTTCCAATCATACCTTTATCAATATCAGTGATGACCGGTTCCGGGTATCAGAATCCGATATTCTGACCACCATCCGGGAATACTGCATCGATACAGGACAGGAGCCTGTCATCGGAATCCATGCAGTGTCCAGGTGCCTGTTTGAGAGCTACGCCCTTTATATCCGGCACAGTATTGATAACCTTACAAAACTGACAGGAAAGACCTATACCCGCCTGGAAATTATGAACGGTGGAGTCCGAAATGAAGTGCTTCTTCAGATGTTCGCAGATGCCTGCCGGGTGCCGGTAGCAGCAGAAAGCCCATGGGCTTCCGCCTGCGGCAACCTGCTTTTGCAGATGTATGCTGCAGGAGAGGTACGGTCAGAAGCAGAGCTGAACAAAGTGGCAAGGGCATCCTGTCAGACCAGAATCTACAAATGCAATCCTTCTTCTTATTGGGAAGAACGGCTGCAATATATGCTACAGAAAAATTTATTCAAGGAGGAGACATGATGGACAGCAGAATTAATACTGCGGTGATGGACGAGATTATGAGAGTCGGTGCAGAAATGCAGGATCAGGAGCTCGTCAACACTTTTGAAGGAAATCTGTCAATTAAAGATGGAGATTTGATGTATATCACTCCGAGCAGAACAAGCAAAAAGGCACTGACCTACGACAACATCTGTGTATTTGATCTTTCAACCTTTGATTTTTCAAAACCGGTAAAAGATCAGAAAATCTGGGGAACCGGAAAACCTTCTTCCGAGACTCTGATGCATGCAGGTGCTTATACGGTGAAGGAGGGAGTGAATGCTTGTATTCACTGCCATGCACCGATTCTTACCAGCTACGCTGTGGCAAATAAGAGTATTGAAGTTAAGTGTCACCCGGAGCTTTTATTCCATTATCATGATATTCCGTGTGTACCTTACGGAATGCCGGGATCCACAGAGATCATTGAAAAGGCAAGACCGTATCTACTTCACAGAAACCTGGTACTGATGGCAAACCATGGTGTATTAAGTATCGCATCGAATCTGGGCCTGGCATGTCAGAGAATCGTTTCTGCAGAAAAACTTGGAAAAGAGCTTCTGATTGCAAATCTGCTGGGCGGACCGGTGGATATTCCGGAGACAGAGATTATCCGTCTCATGGAGAGACCGCTGGAACTGTAAAAGAGGAGAGAAGCTGATGTATGCAAATCTGAATCCAAGAACCATGGGAATGAATAAATATTCCTTTGAAGAGGTGCTGGGAGCAGCACACCGGAATGGCTTTCAGGGAATTGAAGTTCCGGCTCACGCATTTGGAAGTGTGGAAGCAGCCAGGGAACAGGGAAAACGGCTTGCAGACATGGGAATGCGCTGGGGACTGATGATGGCACCCTGCGACATGTTCAAAGTAAGCGATGAAGAATTTGAAACTGCACTGGATCAGTGGGCAAGATGGCTGGAACGGGCGAAAGCGTCAGGATGCGACAAGGCCTACAATCACCTGTGGCCGGGAAGCGATGAGAAAGAATATGATGAGAACTTTGAATGGTATCATCATCGGTTGAAAAAGATTTTCCATATCATGGATGAGAATGGATTCCAGTATGGTCTGGAATATCAGGGACTGCCGACGATCAACCACGAATTTAAATATCCGTTTATCTGTAATCTTGCAGGAGCCATGGCACTGGCCGACAGTGTCAGCCATAAAATCGGTTTTGTGTTTGACGGAATTCACTGGTACACATCAGGCGGTGGAAATAATGATCTGTATCTGTTCCTGAATAATGTGGATCGGGTGGTGAATCTTCACCTGGATGACGCGTATGTTGGAACATCCACATCGGATTTTATATTTAAAGAACGGGCAATGCCCAATGAAAACGGAATCATTGATTCCACAGATCTGGTGAAACGGTTTCATGAAAGAGGTTATGATGGCCCGGTCATTGTGGAACCCATGTCACCTACGACAGACCGCTTTGAAAAAATGGATCTTGATGAGGCGGTAAAGGAAGCAGCGAACTGTCTGGACAGAATTTTTAAAGAGGCAGGCGTCTTCATAAAATAACCATCCAAAACCTACAAATGAAAACAGGGAGGAAAAAAGTATGCACAAAAAAATTTTAGCACTGTTTCTCGCAGCAGCAATGGGACTCAGCCTGGTAGCCTGTGGCGGCTCAACGACCGGAGAATCATCCGACACCGCTTCTGACAGCGCAGCCACCAGTGATGCAGCAGCTGATGCCGCTGACGACACTGCATCCGGTGAGACCATTAAGATCGGTTTCCTTACCCCGATGTCCGGCGCTAACGCAACTTACGGACTGCAGGTAAAAGCAGCAGGCGAAATGATGGCATCCGTAATCAACGAGGAGCATCCGGAGATGGCAGTTGCCCTTGCAAAAGAAGCAGGACTTCCAAACCTGAATGGCGCAAAGATCGAGCTGGTATTCGCAGATTCCAAACAGGATCCGACCACTGCAGCTTCTGAGGCAAAACGACTGATCACGGAGCAGGGCGTTGTAGCTATGACCGGTCAGTACACCAGTGCTGTTACCAAAGCAGTAGCAGTCGTAACCGAGACCTATGGTATTCCCCTTCTGACTGCAGGATCTTCCCCGACCCTGACTGCTCCGGAAACCGGACTTGAGTGGTACTTCCGTTTCGGACCGAACGACAACACCTACATCGAGGACTCCTTCAAATATCTGAAAGAGCTGAACGATACACAGGATGCAGGCATCAAGACCGTAGCCCTTGTATCTGAGGATACCGAGTTCGGTGCAAACATCAGAATTGCAGAGCAGACCTATGCAGAGCAGTATGGCTTTGAAGTAGTAGAGGATATCTCCTATTCTTCCTCCGCAACTAACGTTTCCTCTGAGGTACTGAGAATTAAAACTGCAAACCCGGATGTTATCTTCATGGCTTCCTATTCTTCTGACGCTATCCTGTATCTGAAGACCTTCAAAGAGCAGAATTATGCACCGAAGATGATCCTTGGACAGCGTGGTGGATTTATCCAGACTGACTTCCTTGATACGATGGCAGGTGATACCGAGTATATCTGCACCACAGCAGGATGGTCTTCTGACCTTGAAACAGACGCAAGCAAGCAGCTGGTTGAACTTTACAAAGACTTTACACCTGACGGAGCTGAACTGAGTGAAGGTCATGTAAAAGATTTGATCAATGTTCTTCTTCTTGGCCTTGCAATCAACCAGGCAGGAACCACTGAACCGGAGCAGGTAAGAGAGGCTCTCAGAAATCTGGATGTAGATACCAGCACCCTTCCGATTCCGTGGAATGGAATTTCTATCGATGAGTATGGTCAGAACACTTCTGCAAACTCTTTCATCGTACAGATGACCGATGGAAACTACAGAACTGTATATCCGACTAAGAATGCAACCGTAGATGTTGTATTTCCGATGCCGAACTGGAGCGAGAGATAAAAGCAGCCGAACACATTTGAACACAAAAGGGGAAAACGACCATGTTAATGACACTTGATGAACTGTTACCAAAATATCTGGAAAAAGATGCAGCAGTTGGAGCTTTTAATCTTGCAGTTTTTCCGGATATTCCGACACTGATCTCTGCAGCAGAAGAGATGAATGCACCGATTATTCTACAGGCGAGCCCAGCCGTATCGGAGTTTATCGGATACGACTACTGGGGAATGATGGCACGGGAGATGGCGAAACGCGCATCTGTTCCGGTTGTGATGCATCTGGATCACGCAAATACCACCGAGGCAATCTGGAAAGCACTGGATGCAGGATACTCATCAGTTATGTTCGATGGATCCCAGCTTCCGTTTGAAGAAAATGTACGCATCACACAGGAAGTAGTAAAACGTGCAGAAAAATACAAAGCATCTGTAGAGGCAGAAATCGGTTCCGTGGCATATCTCGGAAAGACGACGCATAAGGATCAGCTGACAAGCCCTGAAGAAGCAAAGGCATTCGCAGAAGCTTCCGGCTGTGGCTGCCTGGCAGTTTCCGTGGGAACGACTCATATGATGAGAACCCAGACGGCAAACATCCATTTCGATCTGCTGGAAGAAATTCAGAACGAGGTAAACATTCCTCTCGTGATCCATGGTTCCACCGGACTTCCGGATGACCAGCTGGTAAAACTCCGCAGCTATCATGTTTGTAAAGTCAATATCGGAACAGCGCTCCGCGTTGCTTTTGATAAAGGACTGAGAGCGGAACTGGCAGAGAGACCGAACGATTACGTATACAAGGATCTTCTTCAGAGACCGTTAAATGATGAGAAACAGGTTGTAAAACACAAAATGGAGCAGCTGGGATTCTAAAGAGAATGGACTATTTATCAATTATAGTGCCAAAGCTCATCAACCTTCTGCTGCTGCTGTTGTTGGGAGTGTTTGCAGTTAAAATTCACGTACTGACGGAGAGCAGTTTGAAGATACTTTCGGATCTGCTGATGAAAATCATTCTTCCGATTTTATCCTTCAATCTGCTCCTGCAGCAGAAGGTTACCTTCTTTGATCTGATATCACTGAGGGGAATGGTACTTTGGCAGTTGGCGATTTATCCACTGGCGGCACTGGTTGGCCTTGTGTTTGTTCGCCTTGGTAAAATGAAATATCCACAGAGTAATGTCCATCTTGGATGTATGGTCAGCGGCAATTATGCATATGTTGTATTGCCGCTGATTTATGCTTTATATGAAGGAACCAGGGCAACCATTTACATTCCGCTTGGATGTTCACTGGAAGCGCTGGTGATCTGGACTTTTGGAATTACACTTTTTACCTGGGGACAGGGGCATCAGGGATTCGGAACACTGAAAAAAGTGCTGAATCCGTTTACCTTTGCGGTACTGGCTGGATTTTTATTCAATACTTTGAATCTGAGCCTGCCTCCGATTCTGACCGATACCATCAATCAGGTGGGAACAACCAGTACACCGTTGGGTATGATTTATCTGGGGGCAAGCCTTTGCTTTATGAACTGGGGCAGTCTTGCGAATCTGGAGCATGCACTGATGTATGTGGTTGGTAAAATGATTATCGTACCCATTTTAATTTATCTGGCAGCCAGAAATTTTCTGCCGGAAGCAGAATCCATTGTGTTGATGCTGACGGCAGCCTCCCCATCTATGACGATTGCAGTTATGGTCTCCAGAGAATATGGACTGGATGCGGATTATGCAACGGAAGTTGTCTCAGTTTCCACACTGGCATGTGCAGTAACAATTCCGATTTTGTTCCTGTGTGTCGGAGCTTTATGACAATGAAAAAAATACAGGAAGACAACACAGGATTTTGACTTTCTGTCCTAAATTATGTATAATTAATCTAATAAAATGGGAAAATTTCCAAATAAAAAAGCAACAGTTTTTCGGGGGAATATTCCAAAACAGAATATGTGGAGGTGTTTGAATGGCACAAAAAGAGCGTCTTGCCCTGATCCGTCAGGCGGTACGGAAAGAGAAAAAAATCAGTGTTTCAGAACTGAGTAAAGAGCATGGTGTGACGGAGGAGACCATTCGGCGAGATCTGGAAAAGCTGGAACAGGAAGGATTAATCAACCGGACTTACGGCGGAGCTGTTTTGAATATTGAAAAAGTTTCGGCCCATGTGGACTATCTGAGAAGATCACAGACCAACAAGGAAGCAAAAATGACCATTGGAAAGCTGGCAGTGCAGGAGATTCCTCCGCATACAGCCATTGGAGCGGATGCAAGTTCCACTGTGATGGAAGCGGTCAGCATGATGAAAGATCGGCCAGATATTACGGTATTGACGAATTCGGTGAAAATTATCAGAGAATTGGATCAGTCTGCGTTAAGCATTATTTCTACGGGGGGACAGGTGAATAAAAATACCTTTTCCATGCAGGGAAATATTGTACGGCAGGTGCTGAGCAACTATTATGTGGATGTGGTACTGATCAGCTGTACGGCACTGGAAGTGGATGGCGGAGTCTTCGATTCCAATGAAGAGGAAGCAGAGCTGAAGCGGCTTCTGGTAAAAAGAGGACAGAAAACCATTCTTCTGGCAGATCATACCAAATTCAATAAAGTCGCATTTGTAAGAGTACTGGATTACTCTCAGATTGACACAGTGATCACAGACCGGAAACCGGCACAAGAATGGATTGATATGTTTCAGGAAAAGGAAGTTCGTCTGATTTATCCGGAATCATAATGTTACACTTAAAAAAAATATTGGAATTTCTGAATGCCACAAAAAAATTTTTTGGCATTCTATATATAAGAAAGAAGTGCTTCAAACGAGCGTTTGTGTAGAAAATATAAAATTTCTTAATTTTTCATAAAAAGATTATCTATTTTCATAAATAAGGGTCATATGTTATACTACATTACATCAAGAAAGCCGGGTTTCAAAAATAAAGGTGTACATAGGAGGTAATGTATGGCAAAAGAGAAAAAGAAAGAAAGACCTATTATTCAGAAAATGCTAGCAGCCCTGATCGGCGGTATTGTTCTTGGACTGATCTTTATGATGGTTCGTCAGAATATGTTGGAGGGCGGAAATGAAGCAACATGGTCTACCATTAACAAACTTCTGTTCCAGGATATCACTGCTGCTGACGGAATCGGCGCAATTGGTATTTTCTACATTATTGGTCAGATCTTCATGAAAGGTCTTCAGGCTGCAATTGTACCGCTGGTACTTGTATCCTTAAGCCTTGCACTTTGCAGTATTACGGACTCTACCAAAATTGGTCGTGTTGCAGTAAAAACTCTGATTGGTTTCTTTGCATTCTATGCAATTGGCGCACTGATCGCTTGTACTGTTGCATACCTTGTAAAATCTGCAGGTCTGTTCAATGTAGTGCTTGCTGCTGACGGACTTGGTGAGGCAAAAACCATTGATGCATTCAATCCGCTGGCAGTTATTGTTAATGCAGTTCCGAACAATATCACATCTGCATTCAGCACGAACAACAGTATTCTTGCAGTTGTATTTACTGCAGTTGTCATTGGTATCTGCATGAACGTACTGGGCGAGAAAGCAGAACCGCTGAAAAAAGTATTTGAGAGCGCAAACGAGGTGATCCAGCTTTATCTGAACTTCCTGATCAACAAGATCGGACCGGTAGCAGTATTCTGTCTGGTTACCAGAACCTTCGCTATTTATGGTGCAGAGTATCTTGCTCCGGCAGCAGCATATGTGGCAGTTTCCATGGTTACGTTACTTGCTACCTGTGCAATCCTGTATCCGGTAGGTATCTTTGTTACCACAGGACTGAATCCGATGAAATTCCTTCAGAAGATGCTGAAAGTTGGTATTTTCGGATTCTCCGTAAACTCTTCTGCAGCAACCCTGCCGCTGAATACCTCTACCAACCTGAATGAATTGGGATGCTCTGAGGAGATTACAAGTTTCGTACTTCCGACCGGTATGACCATCAATATGAATGGTACTACCATGATGCATATGTTTGCGGTTACCTTTATCGCAACTGCAGCAGGCATCAATGTAACTCCGGCAAACATGCTGGTAATGGCATTGCTTTCCATCTGCGCAGCAGCTGGTACTCCGGCAATTCCGGTAGCCGGTACTACCATGATCTTTACCGTACTTTCTGGTATGGGCTGGACTTCCGATGTATGCCTTCTTGGTTATGCACTGGTTCTGGCTATCAACAGACCGGTTGAGATGGCACTGCTGCCGCTGAATGTTATTGGTGATGCAGCAGTTAACGTTATTGTAAATGCATCTGAGGGAAGCATCGACAAAGACGTTTATAATTCATAATCATAGCGATTTCGAAACCGCACTGTATAAAACATGCAGTGCGGTTTTTTAAAACAAAATAATATAAAAACGATCTATATTATTCATTAAAATTATGAAATTGACTTTATAATACGGCAATGCTAACATAGAGTCAGATCAAACACGAGCCTATATTCAGGAGGATAAAGAAATGGATTACAAAACAGCGAAAAGAATGGAATGCCTTCCGTTTTCCGGCATTCGTGCCGTAATGGAAAAGGCCACTAAAATGCAGCAGGCAGGTGAAAAGGTGATCCATATGGAAATTGGACGCCCTGATTTTGATACACCGCAGAAAATTAAAGACGCGGCATATAAAAGCCTTGAGAACGGAAACGTTTTCTATACTTCCAATTATGGTACTCCGGCAATCCGTAAAGCAATTGCAGATTGGGAGAACAAGAGAAATCATGTAGATTACGATGCATCCAACGTTCTGGTAACCGTTGGTGTTGGTGAAGCTACTTACGCAGCAATGGCAGCCTTCCTTGAGGATGGTGATGAGGTTCTCGTACCGAATCCGGTATGGCTGAACTACATTCATGTACCGAACTCTCTGGGAGCTACTCCGATCACTTACAGCCTGAAAGAGGAGAACAACTTCCAGATCGATTTTGAAGAGCTGGAGAGCAAGATCACAGAGCGTACCAAGATGATCGTTATCGTAGACCCAAGCAATCCGACTGGTGGCGTGTTCTCTGAGGAGACACTGAAGAAACTGGCTGACATTGCAATTAAGAATGACCTTCTGGTGATTTCTGATGAGATTTATGAGCAGCTGACTTATGATGGAACTAAGCACATCTGCATCGCTTCCCTTCCGGGAATGAAAGAGCGTACCATCAAGCTTGGCGGATTCTCCAAAGCATATTCCATGACCGGATGGAGACTTGGTTATATGTGTGCTCCGGAAGAAGTCATCAAAGCATGTGTACGTGTACATCAGTATACCATCACCTGTGCATCTTCTTTCGTACAGGAAGCAGCAATCACTGCACTTAATGACTGTGATGATGATGTGGAAGCAATGAGAAAAGAGTATCAGCGCAGAAAAGACTATGTCGTAAAAGCACTGAATGAGATTGATGGCATCAGCTGCAACAACCCGCAGGGTGCATTTTACATCTTTATGAACATCAAAGAGCTTGGCAAATCTTCCATGGAGATGGCTGAGTATCTGCTGGAGACTGCAAAAGTGGCTATGGTTCCGGGATCTGCGTTCGGATCTGAGGGTGAAGGCTACATCAGACTTTCTTATGCATGCAGCTATGACGAGCTGGTAGAGGCATGTGCAAGAATCAAAGACGCAGTAGAAGCGTTAAGAAAATAAGGTTATAAGATCTCAGTTTGTATATATTCCAACAACAGAAAAAGACCGTGCAGAAGGTTCTGCGGCGGTCTTTTTCTGTTACGGAAAAATATTAAAAAAGAGAAGGAGACTGTCTGCTGCACCATACGGTTCCGATAGGAATATCAACTTCCCGGCTGCCTAGATACAGATCCAGCATCTGGTCAAAAAGCGTAACAGCCTTTTCGCTGGTCAGCTTTGGAAATTTATGCTTGATACGATAATGGACTCTGTAAGGAGGCTCGTTTATCAGTTCACTGACATAAACGGAACGGTATCTGGAGAGTTCCAGAATAACGGATTCCGGGGCGATGATCCATTGACGACGATCGACCCACATACGGTTCAGCAAGGTGATGGTATCAGCAGCAAAGTGAGGTCGCTGGGAATCAGCAAGCCATCGTTCATGCCAGATCTGAAAATTATCATCCCAGCTTAAAAATAATTCCATGGAAGAATCCAGTTCATCCGTATGTACCTGTGGCTTGGGAATGACCGGCTGCTCGGACTGAATCAGATAAAGCCGCTCATCAAACAGTTTTTCTGCAATAATATTTTTGTAATGCAGATGATGATTGACAAAGCCGATATCAATATCATGATTGTTCAGAAGTCCGTAAAGCTCTGAGGACTGGTGCGTCCGGATGTTCAGATCCATCATGCAATCACTGTTCATAATCTGCAGGTATAGCGGAGCCAGTAACGTGAGATTTGGGCTGTCTGTACAACCTACCGTAAGGAGCATTCGCTCCTGATTATGCTGCAGTGCCTGGGTTTCCTTCCAAAGGGACATCCAACGCTCGGCAATGGAAATAAATTCAATGCCTTTGGGAGTCAGTTCCACCTGCTTGTGGCCTTTCTTCCGGATGACCAGAGGAAAGTTCAGCTCTGTCTCCAGGGAAGTCAGGCGATGGCTGACTGTAGGCTGGGACAGAAACAGAAGATCTGCAGTTTTTGTAATACTTTTGGTATTGACAATTGCGAGAAATGTCTCAATTTCGGAGAGGTTCATATAATTTTATCAGTCCTTTCCTGACGAAAAAAGAATAATATAAGTTACTGTCTACACAGCAAACATAATATAAAATTTCTTTATATTATACAAAAAAAAGATGCGTTTTTCAATCAATATTTTATATGTTATGATATAGGCAAATAAAGGAACATCCAGAGATGGATAGATACATGAGGAAGAGAGGAATTTAATTATGCCAGCAGGATGCAAAATTAAAAGAAATTTCGAGAGACCGGCAAAAGAGCTTGTAGAAGCGTTCAGAGAAATTCCGGTAGCTAATATCGACGACAACATGGGAAGAATCGCAGCAGTAGATGCAAGCATCTTTCCGTTGAATCCGAATGCAAAGATTCTGGGAACCGCATTTACCGTAAATGCACCGGCAGGAGACAACCTTCTGTTCCACAAAGCACTGGATATGGCACAGCCGGGAGACGTTATCGTTTTGGCTAACAAAGGAAGCTTAAGCCGTTCCCTTTGCGGAGAGATCATGAGCAACTATGCAAAATCCAGAGGACTTGCAGGTATCATCATTGACGGATGTGTACGTGACAGCGCAGCTTTAAGAGAGCTTGATTTCCCTGTATACGCAAAAGGCGTTACCCCGAACGGACCTTACAAGAATGGCCCGGGCGAGATGAACTTCCCGGTATCCTTCGCAGGAATCATTATCAATCCTGGTGATATCATTGTCGGAGATGCAGACGGACTTCTGGTAATCCGTCCGGAAGATGCAGAGGAGCTTGCTAAAAAAGCAAAAGCTTGGCATGACAGCGAGGAGAAGCAGCTGGAAGGCATCCTGACCAAAGGCGAGTGGGTTCGTCCGTGGGTTGATGACAAGCTGAAAGAAGTCGGATTCGAGTTTGTAGATTAATGCCGGAGAGACTCTTCGTTCTCTAAAACGCAAATTTTTATAAAAGACAGAGAAAATCCGGGGATTTTTGTCCCCGGATTTTAAATTTTACGGCAAATAAAAAATTCAAATATTTAATATAGAAAAGCTTTGTTTTACAGATATTATTTTGAAGCGTAAAATAAAATTCAGTTAATACCGGTGTTACAAAAAAGCGATACGCATGATGAATGAAAGGGATGTATCATGAAAAAACTAGTTAAAGCTCCTCTGTGGGCGCAGATTCTGACAGCGATTGTAATCGGTGTCCTGATTGGCATAGTTTCACCGGAAGCAGCAGAAGTATTATCACCGCTTGGAGACATTTTTCTGAATCTGTTGAAAATGCTGATTGTACCGCTTGTATTTTTCAGTATTACCAATGGTATCTGTAAGATGCAGAACGGCAAGCAGCTTCGTTCTGTAGGTGGAAGAATTGTTCTCTATTATGTTGCATCTTCTGCAGCAGCATCTGTATTTGGTGTGATTGGTGGATTAATTACCCAGCCTGGTAAAAACATCACGGATTTTGCACTTGCCGGAGAAGCGGCAGAGGCAGCAGATTTCAGCATGATTGACAACATTATTTCCTGGTTCCCGAGCAATATCGTGAAAGCCATGGCAGAGGGAAACATGATTCAGATCATTGTGTTCTGCCTGTTCCTTGGTGTTGCATTGCTGGCTCTTGGCGAGAAAGCATCCATGGTAATTAAATTTATCGACGAGGGAAATGAGACCATGCTGAAGATCACAGAGTATGTCATTGCCATTTCTCCGATCGGTATTCTTTCTCTGATGGCATCTATGGTATCCACCGTATCAGGTGCCATGATGAAAGAGGTTATCGTATTTATTGCTACCATTGATGTGACGATTGTTATTTTTGCATTGGTATTCTATCCGTTAGTGCTGAAATTCATAGGTCATCTGAAGGTAAGCAAATTTTTTAAAGAGGCATCTGCATCCATGCTGGTTGCGTTTACGACTACTTCCTCTGCAGCAACCCTTCCGGTATCCATCAAAGTAGCAGATGAGAAGCTGGGATGTTCAGAGAAAGTATATGGATTTACTCTTCCGCTTGGAAACACCTGCAACATGGACGGTGCAGCCATTCAGTTTGCAGTGGTAGCGATCTTTGCCTGCAACCTGTTCGGTATTCCGCTGACTGCAGAAAGAATCTTCCAGTTCGTATTCTTAAGCCTGATTCTTTCCATCGGAGCAGCTGGTGTCAAAGGAGCCGGAATTATCATGTCCACCATTATCATTCAGACTCTGATTGGTGATGCAGGACTGACCCTGATTCCGATTATCGCAGCTGTATGGCCGACCCTGGATCCGTTTGCAACCTGTGCGAATAATGTTGGTGACTTGACTGGTACAACGATTGTATCCAAGAGTCTTGGTATGCTGAATGAGGATGTCTATAATTCCTAAAAGTGAAAATGCAGAAAACCCGGTGCGTGTGCACCGGGTTTTTGTCTGTAAATTATTGAAAACAGTTCTTTACTGACTGAAATCCTTCGGTCAGAAAATCGACATCGGTCTTCATCATGACAATATCAAGATCCTGATAGAACATTTTAAGAAGATTTGGACCTGCGTGCATGCCAAACAGTTTATGGTGTCGTTTGCAGGCATCAATCACAAGTTGAATGGCGTTAAGCTCCTCAGGAGCAGTCAGTTTTCCTGGAATGCCAAGGGAGATAGAGAGATCATTCGGACCAATCAGAAGTGCATCCAAACCATCAGTGGCAGCAATGGCATCAATATTTTCCAGAGCAGTCACTGTCTCAATCTGGGCAATGCTGATAGTTCTTGCATTTCCCTCGGCCATAACATCGAGATGCTTTCCGCCGCGATAATCAGAATGGGCACCACAGGCTGTAAATCCACGTTCCCCGATGGGAAGATATTTGGAATAGGACACCAGGTCAGCTGCCATGTCGCCGGTGTTCAGCATGGGAACCATGACTCCGGAGGCACCCAGATCCAGCGCTCTGGAAATGTAGCTTCTTCTCAGCTCTGGAACCCGGAGAAAACTTTCGAGTCCAAGTGCGTTTCCAGTGACAAATAAGTCGTGAAGGTTTTCCATGGTATAACTGGAATGCTCACAGTCGTACATGACAAAATCGAGACCAGAATTTTTTGCGGCGTAGGCAATGGCGGGACTGCGCTGAATACGAATCATGGTTCCGAAGATTTTCTGACCGGATAATGCTTTTTCTTTCAAGTTCATAGAAGAAAACTCCTTTCAAAATAAATTTCTTTAAGAAAATTGTATCATCCATTATAATAATATACAAATAAATAAAAAAGGTATATAATATCGAAAAATAAACTATTAAAGAGGAGGAACGCATGGATTTTTCAGATATTGAAACATTTCTTGTTATTGCGTCCAGCAAAAGTATTTCAGATGCGGCAGATAAGCTTTTTATCACACAGTCAACAGCAAGTCATCGTCTGCAGGCGCTGGAAATGGAACTGGGTACATCTCTGCTAGTGCGGCAAAAAGGAGTACGGCAGATGGAACTGACGCCTGCCGGAAAACAGTTTACAGGCCTTGCAGAACAGTGGATTTCGCTATGGAAAAAGACCCAGCTTTTAAAAGAACATGAAAAAGAGATGATGCTGACAGTGGCAGGAACAAACCGGTTGAATCTGTATACGATGATGCCTTTATACAGGCAGCTTTCACAGACTTCGGTGACATTGAATATCCGTACGCAGCAGTCCTCGGAAATTTACAGTCTGGTGGAGTCCAGGGAAGTGGATGTTGGATTTGTGAACTGGGAAATGCGGTGCAAAAATATTCAGGCCAAAGAAATTTTAAAAGAGCGGCTGGTGGTCATAGCGGGAGAGGAACTGAGCGGGAAGAATACGATACATCCAGAACAATTGCAGGCAGAAAAAGAAATTTATTTGGCATCAAATCTTCCAATTCAGGCCTGGCATGAATATTGGTGGGATCCGGGAAAAAATCCTTATGTAAGCGTGGATAATGCTTCACTTGTAAGAAACTATATAGAGATTCCGGGGTTGTGGACAGTATGTCCAATTTCGGTGGCGGTCGGATTAAAAGAAATACTTCCGACGGTCAGAATTTATGAACTGGAAGTGGATGCGCCACCGATGATTTCCTATATGTTAGTGCACAGAAATCCGAAGGAAGAAAGTCTAAGAGGAATTCAGATCTTGGAAAAAACACTTTCGGGTTTCCTGAACTCTGTGCTGTGGAGTGTGGCATATGATTGAAGAATGTGGTATCATACAGAAAGTGACAGTTCTGCAAATCAGGACTGTCATCTGACAACATGAAAAATCTGGAGGGATATGATTATATGGCATGGTATGATGAGGCAGTGTTTTATCACATTTATCCGTTGGGACTGACGGGAGCGCCAAAGCAGAATGACTATGGAGAGCCGATTCACAGGCTGAATACGTTGGTGCCCTGGATAGAGCATATAAAGAAAACAGGATTCAATGCACTTTATATTGGACCGTTGTTTGAGTCTGTGGGACATGGTTACGAGACCACCGATTATAAAAAGCTGGACAGCCGCCTTGGCACTAACGAGGATTTGAAGGCATTTGTGAAAGAATGTCATGAGCAGGGGATCCGTGTGATCTTTGACGGAGTATTCAACCACACGGGTCGTGACTTTTTCGCATTCAAAGACCTGCAGAAGAACCGGGAACAGTCTCCTTATAAGGACTGGTACTGCAATGTGAATTTTCAGGGAAATAATGAATATAACGATGGATTCTCCTACGAGAACTGGGGAGGCTATAATCTGCTGGTCAAATTAAACCAGCATAATCCGGCAGTCAGGGACTATATCTGTGATGTCATCCGTTATTGGGTCAGCGAGTTTGATGTGGATGGGATCCGTCTGGATGCAGCAGATGTACTTGACTTTGAATATATGAAGGCACTGCGTCGGACGGCCAATGAGGTAAAACCGGATTTCTGGCTCATGGGCGAGGTGATTCATGGAGATTACAGCCGCTGGGTCAATGAAGGCACCCTTCATTCGGTAACGAATTATCAGTTGCACAAAGCATTGTATTCCGGACACAATGACCATAACTATTTTGAAATTGCCCATACGGTAAAGCGGCTTTATGAGATGGGCGGCAACCGTCCGGAAGGCCTGAAGCTTTATAATTTCGTGGATAATCATGATGTGGAGCGTATCTATACAAAGCTTCAGAATAAGGCACATTTTACACCGGTTCATATACTATTATATACATTGCCGGGAGTGCCGTCTGTCTACTACGGTTCTGAGTTCGGTATTGAGGGAAAGAAGGAGCGGTATTCCGATGATTCCATCCGTCCGGCACTGAATCTTGCAGACTATGCGAATGCAGCAGAAGAGAATCCCTGCACAAAGCTCATCGCAGCTCTGGGCCGTATCCGCCAGCATACGAAAGAACTTTCTTATGGAGATTATAAGGAACTGATGCTTCAGAACCGCCAGTATGCGTTTTCCAGAACTCTTGATGGAAAGAGTGTGATTGTCATGGTGAATAATGATGATAATGGTGCAGAATTTTCTGTTCCGGCAGGTGGAGCCTATGTGGGGGCTCTGTCCGGCAGAAAAGTGAGCGGGGACGGACAGCTGCGGGTGCAGATCGACGGCAACAGCGGAGAGATCTGGATTCCGGCAGAGGAGGCAGACAAGGATCTGGCACCGGTGGAGTTGGAACCGATCGAAACATCTCCGGTACAACAGCCGATCGTTGAAGCTGCTCAGAAAAAGGAATCTATGACACAACAGTCAGCTAAACCTGCCCCGGAAGAAGGAGTACAGATGAACACAGATGGTCAGCATAAGGCTGCCCTCAAAGAGGAAACCGTGGCTCCGGTCCAGGTTCCGGACAAACCTTACGAAGAGATGACGGTGGAAGAGTTACAGCAGGCAGTTTTTCAGAAACTTGCCAAGAATGGCCCGGTTACGGAGCAGATGAAGAAAGATGTGGCAGACAATGTCTATCATGATTCTCTGGTGAACTGGGTGAAGAGTTTCCGATAGTGTTATCATTTTATTTCTGAAAATGAAGATGGGTCTATGTACAGAAAAGTTGAAAAATGTTCCCGCAAAAAGAAAAAATGCAGGAACAAAAGTTCATTTTCTGATGCATAGACCCATTTCGTGTTTCGAAGCATGTTATTTTAAATAAAAACAGGAACTTTTAGGGCACGTTTTTGATATAGACCCAGCTCCCGGCATGATGCCAATTCAATCCAACTTTATCCCAGCCCCGGTCTTATTTCTCCGGCACCAGCGGCCTGCTCCAGAACTCTTTCATCCGGTCTAATCTGGACGTCATGCCAACCATCATAAGATCCAGCACAGTAAGGGCTGCCATGCACTCGACGACGACCACCGCTCGTGGTACGATAATCGGGTCGTGGCGGCCTTTGATGGAGATGGTGATTTCCTCATCGGATTTATTGACCGTATGCTGCTCCCGGCTGATGGACGGGGTTGGCTTGAAAGCGGCCCGGAAGAGGATATCACTTCCGTCGCTGATGCCCCCCAAGGTACCGCCGGAATGGTTGGAAAGCTTCTTTACATGACCATCTTCCATACCGAAGGAGTCGTTATTCTCACTTCCATGCATTTTCGCTACGTCAAATCCATCTCCTAATTCAAAACCTTTGACAGCTCCGATGGAGAAGATGGCCTTTGCCAGATTAGCACTTAATTTATCGAAGCAGGGCTCGCCCACACCAGCGGGAACCCCTTTGATGACACATTCTACCACGCCTCCGCAGGAATCCTCTTTGGCACGGCAGACGTCGAGATGTGCCATGGCAAGTTCTGCAGCCAGTGGGTCCGGCATGTTGACCGCATTTTCTTCCATCTGGTTAAGATCGAAGCGGTTATAATCGATCTCCACCGGTCCGATGGATTTGGTGTAAGCGGTAATGGTGATGCCCATTTCCTGCAGGACCTTTGCAGCAACAGCACCGGCTGCCACTCGTCCGATGGTCTCGCGGCCGGAAGAACGTCCGCCCCCGGTGTAATCCCGGAAGCCGTATTTGCAATCATAAGTATAATCTGCATGTCCCGGACGGTAGTAGGAAGCAATCTCACTGTAATCTTTAGAACGCTGGGAAGTGTTCCGCACCATCAGGGAAATGGGGGTGCCGGTAGTGCGTCCTTCAAAAACACCTGATAAAATTTCAACGGTATCGTCCTCTTTTCGAGGGGTGGTAAAGCGGGACTGGCCCGGCTTCCTTCTATTTAAATAGATCTGAATATCCTGCTCTGTCAGGGGAAGACCGGCCGGACAGCCGTCGATAACGACACCGACACCCTTTCCATGGGACTCACCCCAGGTAGAGACGGAAAATACTGTTCCTAATGTAGAACCTGCCATAATATTGTTACTCCTTTTAACAGCTTGACTAACTCACATTATATAGAATATACTAAATGCTGTAAATCATTTTTTGAGTATTACTATTGGAGGTAAAATAGAGCGTGTATAAATTGATCAAAAAAGACGGCGATGCCAAACGCGGTGAATTTCATACCGTGCACGGTGTCATTCAGACGCCGGTATTTATGAATGTGGGAACGGCAGCAGCCATTAAGGGTGCGGTATCCACAGAGGATCTGGAAGGTATCGGAACCCAGGTAGAGCTATCCAACACCTATCATCTTCATGTGCGTCCGGGCGACCAGGTGGTCAAGAAGATGGGAGGCTTACATAAATTCATGTCATGGAACAAGCCGATTCTGACCGATTCCGGCGGATTCCAGGTATTTTCCCTGGCAGGATTAAGAAAGATCAAAGAAGAGGGTGTCTGCTTCAATTCCCATATTGATGGAAGAAAGATTTTCATGGGGCCGGAAGAGAGTATGCAGATTCAGTCCAATCTGGCTTCCACCATTGCTATGGCCTTTGATGAATGCCCGCCAAGTCTGGCCGACAGAACCTATGTGCAGAATTCCGTGGATCGTACGGTGCGCTGGCTGAAACGCTGCAAGACCGAGATGGATCGCCTGAACAGCCTGGAAGATACGATTAATAAAAATCAGCTGCTCTTTGGTATTAACCAGGGCGCTATCTACGAAGATATCCGTATTGAGCATGCAAAACAGATCACGGAGCTTGATCTTCCGGGATATGCCATTGGCGGACTGGCAGTGGGAGAAAGTCACGAAGAAATGTACCGGATTATTGAGGCAGTGGTTCCGTATCTGCCGGTTGAGAAGCCAACCTATCTGATGGGAGTTGGAACTCCGGCAAATATTCTGGAAGCGGTGGATCGTGGTGTAGATTTCTTCGATTGTGTATATCCAAGCCGTAATGGACGTCATGGACATGTTTACACCAATCATGGCAAATTAAATCTTTTCAATGCCAGATTTGAACTGGATGAGAATCCGATTGAGGAGGGCTGTCAGTGCCCGGCCTGCCGCCGTTACAGCAGAGGCTATATCCGTCATCTTCTGAAAGCAAAGGAGATGCTGGGCATGCGTCTGTGCGTACTTCATAACCTGTATTTCTATAACCATATGATGGAAGAAATCCGTGAAGCTATCGAGCAGGGCAGATATCAGGAGTACAAACGCCAGAAACTTTCCGGCATGGAAGAAGGAATCTAATTTCTGCGAAAAGTATGCAAAAAAATTAACAAAAAGCTTGCTCTATGAGCAAATATTGTGTAAAATGAACAGTAAGTTATTTTTCAGGAGGAAAGAATATGTTAGCAACTGCAAGCGCAGGAAGCCAGACAACCATGCTCATTATTTGGCTGGTGGCTTTCGGAGCAATTATGTATTTCATGATGTGGAGACCGCAGAAAAAAGAGCAGAACAGAGTAAAAGCGATGCTCTCATCTATGGAAGTAGGCGACGTAGTCGTAACGACCAGCGGATTTTATGGTGTGCTGATTGACATTACAGATGATGATGTAATCGTAGAGTTCGGAAGCAACCGCAACTGCCGTATTCCTATGAAGAAGTCGGCTATCCAGGAAGTGGAAAAACAGGACTAATGCAAAGATGCAAGCAGGGGGCGGGAGAATTCTTCCGTCCCCTTTCTGCAAATGAGGAGAGACAAATATGAATTACAAGATTGGAGCCATTTCCGGTGATGGAATCGGACCGGAGATTGTCAGAGAAGCACGGAAAGTTCTGGATGCTGTCTGCAAAAAATACGGACATGAATTTACTTACACGGATCTTCTTCTTGGTGGAGCATCCATTGATGTGCACGGTGTACCTCTGACGGATGAGACGATTGAGGAGGCTAAAAAGTGCGATGCAGTGCTGATGGGTTCCATTGGCGGAGATGCAAAAACTTCTCCATGGTATAAACTGGAGCCATCTAAACGTCCGGAAGCAGGACTTCTTGGTATCCGTAAGGCACTGAATCTTTTTGCAAACTTAAGACCGGCATACCTTTATGATGAGCTTCGTGCCGCATGCCCGCTTCGCGACGACATCAGTGCAGAAGGCTTTGATATGCTGATCATGAGAGAGCTGACAGGAGGTCTTTATTTCGGGGCCAGAAAAACAGAAGAGGTGGATGGAATTAGAACTGCTACCGACACTCTTTCCTACAATGAAAATGAGATCCGCCGCATTGCAAAGCGTGCATTTGATATTGCCATGAAACGACGCAAAAAAGTCTGCAGCGTGGATAAGGCAAATGTTCTTGATTCTTCCCGCCTGTGGAGACAGGTGGTGGAAGAGGTGGCGAAGGATTATCCGGAAGTGGCTCTTTCCCACATGTACGTAGACAACTGTGCGATGCAGCTGGTTATGAATCCGGCACAGTTCGATGTGATTCTTACAGAGAACATGTTTGGTGATATTTTATCCGATGAGGCGTCCATGGTAACCGGCTCCATCGGAATGCTTTCCAGTGCAAGTTTAAATGAAACCAAGTTTGGTCTCTACGAGCCGAGCCATGGTTCTGCACCGGATATTGCAGGACAGGATAAGGCAAACCCGATTGCAACGATCCTTTCTGCAGCCATGATGCTCCGCTACTCTCTGGATCTGGACAAAGAGGCAGATGCAGTGGAGGCAGCAGTCCGTCAGGTATTAAAAGAAGGCTACCGCACTGGTGACATCATGTCAGATGGATGTACACAGGTAGGCACAAAAAAGATGGGAACTCTTATCGCAGAAAGAGTATAACCAATAAAAGCAAACACATTTAAAAATTTATATGCAACAGGAGGAAATCACGTCATGAGAAGTGATGCAGTAAAAAAGGGTATGCAGCAGGCACCGCACAGATCATTATTTAATGCCCTTGGATTAACAGAAGAAGAAATGAATCGTCCGTTGGTAGGTATCGTAAGTTCCTACAATGAGATCGTACCGGGACATATGAATCTGGACAAAATCGTTCAGGCAGTGAAGATGGGAGTTGCCATGGCAGGCGGAACTCCGATTATGTTCCCGGCCATTGCTGTATGTGATGGTATTGCCATGGGACATACCGGAATGAAATATTCCCTGGTTACCCGTGATCTGATCGCAGATTCCACCGAGGCTATGGCCATGGCACATCAGTTTGATGCACTGGTTATGGTTCCGAACTGTGATAAGAATGTACCAGGTCTTCTGATGGCAGCAGCCAGAGTCAATGTTCCGACTGTATTTGTCAGCGGCGGTCCGATGTTGGCCGGACATGTAAAAGGACAGAAGAGAAGCCTTTCCAGTATGTTTGAGGCAGTTGGTTCCTATGCGGCAGGTACCATGACAGAAGATGACGTGAAAGAATTTGAAAATAAGGTTTGCCCGACCTGCGGTTCCTGCTCCGGTATGTATACCGCGAACAGCATGAACTGTCTGACAGAAGTTCTTGGTATGGGACTTCAGGGTAACGGAACGATCCCGGCTGTTTACTCCGAGCGTATCAAACTGGCAAAGAGAGCCGGTATGAAGGTGATGGAGATGCTGGAGAAAAATATCCGTCCGAGAGATATCATGACCAAAGAGGCATTTATGAATGCCCTGACCGTAGATATGGCACTGGGATGCTCCACCAACAGTATGCTGCACCTTCCGGCAATTGCTCACGAGGCAGGTGTGGAGTTGAATGTAGACATTGCCAATGAAGTCAGTGCAAGAACACCGAACCTTTGCCATCTGGCACCGGCAGGCCCGACCTACATGGAAGATCTGAACGAAGCAGGCGGTGTATATGCAGTCATGAATGAGCTGTCCAAGAAGAATCTTCTGAATCTGGACTGCATGACAGTAACCGGCAAGACCGTTGGAGAGAATATTAAGAACTGCATCAATAAGAATCCGGAAGTGATCCGTACCATCGACAACCCCTACAGCCAGACCGGCGGTATTGCAATCCTGAAAGGAAACCTGGCACCGGACAGCGGTGTTGTAAAACGTTCCGCAGTCGCACCGGAGATGCTGGTACATGAAGGACCGGCACGTGTCTTCGACTGTGAAGAGGATGCGATTGCAGCTATCAAAGGCGGTAAGATCGTGGCAGGTGATGTGGTTGTTATCCGTTACGAAGGACCGAAAGGCGGCCCGGGTATGAGAGAGATGCTGAACCCGACTTCCGCTATCGCAGGTATGGGACTTGGATCTTCCGTAGCCCTTATTACAGATGGTCGTTTCAGCGGAGCAAGCCGCGGGGCTTCCATCGGACATGTATCACCGGAAGCAGCAGTAGGCGGACCGATTGCCCTGGTGGAAGAGGGAGATATCATTAAGATCGATATTCCGGCAAATACGCTGAATGTGGATATTTCTGATGAAGAGATGGCTGCAAGACGTGCAAAATGGCAGCCGAGAGAGCCGAAGGTAACTACCGGTTATCTGGCTCGTTACGCGCATCTGGTTACTTCCGGAAACCGCGGAGCAATTCTTGAGATTCAGGACTAAAAAGGGGGATGCTGACTTATGATGATGACAGGAGCAGAAATCGTTGTTGCCTGCCTGAAGGAACAGGGAGTAGATACGGTATTTGGTTATCCGGGCGGAGCAATCTTAAATATTTATGATGCATTATACAAACACTGTGATGAGATCAGACATGTGCTGACCTCTCACGAGCAGGGAGCGTCCCATGCAGCAGACGGTTATGCAAGAGCAACCGGAAAAGTAGGCGTATGTATTGCCACTTCCGGTCCTGGTGCTACTAACCTGGTTACCGGTATTGCAACTGCTTACATGGATTCCGTTCCGCTGGTGGCAATTACCTGTAACGTAGGTACTTCTCTTCTTGGAAAAGACAGTTTCCAGGAGGTAGATATTACCGGTATTACCATGCCGATTACCAAACACAATTTCATCGTCAAAGATGCGAGAGACCTGGCAAAAGTCATGCGTCGTGCATTCCGTATTGCACAGTGCGGCCGTCCGGGTCCGGTTCTGGTGGATATTACCAAGGATGCGACTGCCAATCAGGCAGAGTATATTGAGGAGGTTCCGGATGTGATCCTTCCGGATACGGCATGTATCACCGACGCTGATCTGGAACAGGCAGCAACTCTGATTCGCGAGGCAGAGAAGCCAATGATCTTTGTAGGCGGTGGTGCGATCGCAGCAGATGCCAGTGCAGAACTTCTGGAGTTTGCCGAGAAGGTTCATGCACCGGTATGTGATTCCCTGATGGGCAAGGGCGCCTTCCCGGGTACCCATGTACTCTATGCGGGGATGCTGGGTATGCACGGAACCAAATATGCGAACCTGGGAGTCGCTGACTGCGACCTTCTGATTACGGTGGGTTCCCGTTTCAGTGACCGTGTATTTGGAAATGCATCCAAATTTGCACAGCATGCAAAGGTACTGCAGATTGATGTGGATCCGGCTGAAATTAATAAAAATATTATCACCAGCGCCAGCATTATCGGAGATGTGAAGGAGGTGCTGAAACGCCTGAATCCACTGCTTGATCAGCAGAATCATGATGCGTGGGTAGCACATATCGAGGATCTGAAGGAAAGATTCCCGCTGAAATATAATCAGGAAGGTCTGACCGGTCCCTATATTATCGAAGAGATTTATCGTGTGACAAAGGGAGACGCGATTATCTGCACCGAGGTAGGGCAGCATCAGATGTGGGCTGCACAGTATTATAAATACAGCAAACCACGTACTTTACTGACGTCTGGCGGTCTGGGAACCATGGGCTATGGATTAGGGGCAGCCATGGGAGCCAAGATTGCAAAACCAGAGAAGACGGTTATCAATGTAGCTGGAGACGGATGTTTCCGTATGAATTTAAACGAGCTGGCGACAGCTTCCCGTTATAATATTCCGATTGTGGAAGTTGTAATTAACAACCACGTACTGGGTATGGTACGTCAGTGGCAGACCCTGTTCTACGGCGGAAGATATTCAGCAACCGTTCTTGATGACAAGGTAGATTTTGTCAAAGTAGCAGAAGGACTTGGATGCAAAGCTATCCGCATTACGAAAAAAGAAGAAATAGGGCCGGCGCTGGAAGAAGCAATTGCTTACGGCGGACCGGTAGTTCTGGACTGCCAGATCGATCAGGATGACAAAGTATTCCCGATGGTTCCGGCAGGGGCAGCAATCGATGAAGTCTTTGACGAAGACGATCTGAACAAAAACAAGTAAAACGCATACAATGGGGGAAAGGGAAACCTTTCCCTCGGTGTGTATAAATGACTTCAGAGGAAGAGGAGTGTGTGAAAAATGAGCAGAGTTTACAATTTTTCTGCAGGACCGGCAGTATTACCGGAGGAAGTATTAAAGGAAGTGGCAGCAGAGATGCTGGATTACAATGGAAGCGGCATGTCTGTTATGGAAATGAGCCACAGATCCAAAGTATTTGAAGAGATTCTGAATACGGCAGAGCAGGATTTTCGTGACCTCTTAAAGATTCCGGATAATTACAAAGTATTGTTCCTGTCAGGCGGCGCTCATCACCAGTTTGCTGCAGTTCCCATGAACCTGATGAAAAATGGAGTGGCAGATTATATTATTACCGGACAGTGGGCGAAGAAAGCATTCGCAGAGGCGCAGAAATACGGTACTGCCAATAAGATCGCTTCCAGTGAGGATCAGACATTTTCCTACATTCCGGACTGCTCCGACCTGCCAGTCAGCGAGAATGCAGATTATGTATATATTTGTGAAAACAACACGATTTACGGAACCAAATTCAAGACCCTTCCGAACACCAAAGGAAAAGAACTGGTGGCAGATGTATCTTCCTGTTTCCTGTCTGAGCCGATGGATGTGACCAAATATGGAATGTTCTATGGCGGCGTACAGAAGAACATCGGACCGGCCGGTATGGTTATCGCAGTGATCCGTGAGGATCTGATCCGCGATGATGTTATGCCCTGCACACCGACCATCATGAAATACAAAACCCAGGCAGATGCCAATTCCCTTTACAATACGCCGAACTGCTACTGCATCTATGTGTGCGGAAAAGTCTTCAAATGGCTGAAAAATATGGGTGGTCTGGAAGTAATGAAGCAGCGCAATGAAGAGAAAGCTGCCATCCTGTATGATTATCTGGATAACAGCAAGATGTTCCACGGAACTGTCCGCAAGGAAGACCGTTCTCTTATGAATGTACCGTTTGTAACCGGTGATAAAGATCTGGATGCCAAATTTGTAAAAGAAGCTACAGCAGCAGGTCTTGTGAATCTGAAAGGACACAGAACCGTAGGCGGTATGAGAGCAAGCATTTATAATGCAATGCCGAAGGAAGGTGTGGAAGCCCTGGTGGCATTCATGAAGAAATTTGAAGAGGAGAACGCGTAAGATGTATCAGTATCATTGCCTGAATCCGATTGCAGAGGTCGGACTGAAGAATTTTAACGGAAATTATGCAAAAACAGATAAGATTGAGGATGCGGACGCAGTGCTGGTAAGAAGTGCTGTCATGCATGACATGGATCTGCCGGAGAAGCTCTGCGTGATCGGAAGAGCAGGAGCAGGAGTAAATAATATTCCTCTTGGAAAATGCTCTGAGCAGGGTATTGCAGTCTTCAATACACCGGGTGCCAATGCAAATGGTGTAAAAGAGCTGGTGATCGCAGGACTTCTGCTGGCATCCAGAGATATTGTAGGAGGTATTCACTGGGTACAGTCTGAGCGTCAGAACGAAGAGATTGAGAAGCTTGCCGAGAAGCAGAAGAAACAGTTTGCGGGCGGTGAGATCAAAGGAAAGAAACTGGGTATCATCGGTCTTGGAGCCATCGGTATTCTGGTAGCAAATGCAGCTGTAGCCCTTGGCATGGAAGTATACGGTTATGACCCGTTTATCTCTGTAGAAGCAGCATGGAAGCTTTCCAGAGATGTACATCACACCACCGATGTCAACGAGATTTATCGTGAGTGTGACTACATCACCATTCATGTACCGCTGATGGACAGCACCAAGGGAATGATCGGAGCAGATGCAATTGCGCTGATGAAACCGAGTGTTGTTGTACTGAATTTTGCAAGAGGTCCCCTGGTAGATCAGAAAGCCATTGTAGAGGCATTGAAAACCAACCGCATTCAAAAATATGTAACGGATTTCCCGACTACAGATCTGGCAAACCTGAAAAATGCCATTGTGATTCCGCATCTGGGAGCATCCACGAAAGAGTCCGAGGACAACTGTGCGGTTATGGCTGTCAAAGAGATCCAGGATTATCTGGAGAACGGAAATATTCACAATTCTGTCAACTATCCGAACTGTGATATGGGTGTATGCAAAGATGCTATGCGTGTTACCATCATCCATCGCAACATTCCGAACATGCTGACCAAATTTACCGCTGCATTCGGTGATCTGGGTATCAATATCGAGAAGCTGACCAATGTCACCAGAGGTGAGTACGGTTATGTTATGATCGATCTTGGAAATGTAGCTGATGAAGAAGAAATCGAAAAGATCCGGGCTATCGAAGGTGTATTAAGAGTCCGGACCATGAAATAATGGCGGCTGTAAAACCGTTTCGGTGCATTCATCCGGCAAATGGCAGGGAAGAGCAGATTGCTGCTCTTCCCTATGATGTTTATAGCCGGGAAGAGGCACGGAATACGGTAGAAGGAAAACCTCTTTCCTTTCTGAATATTGACCGTCCGGAGACCATGTTTGCCCCGGAACAGGATATGTATGCGCCAGAAGTCTACAAAGCTGCAGCAAACCGTCTGCAGCAGATGAGGACAGAGGGCAGCTTTGTACAGGAAGAGATGCCGGTCTATTATCTCTATGAGCTGACCATGGACGACCGTTCCCAGACGGGAATCGTGGCCTGTGCTTCCGTGGATGATTATCTTAACAAAGTCATTAAGAAGCATGAAAATACCAGGGAAGAGAAGGAACAGGACCGTATCCGCCACGTAGATGTCTGCAGTGCCCAGACCGGCCCTATATTTCTGGCATACCGTTCCAATGAAGTACTCCGAAAACTGACGGCCAGAGTAAAAGCAACAGAACCGGAATTTGCTTTTGTATCGGAAGATGGAATCGGGCACAGAGGCTGGAAGATCAGCAATCAGGAAGAAGTACAGCAGATTGAGCAGGCCTTTTCAAAGATCGACAGTATTTATATCGCGGATGGCCACCATAGAGCTGCATCCGCGGTGAAAGTAGGATTAAAACGCCGTGCAGAGCATCCGGATTACGACGGAACCGAAGAATTCAACTATTTCCTTTCCGTGCTGTTCCCGGATGAGGAACTGCTGATCATGGATTATAACCGGGTAGTCAAAGATCTGAACGGTCTGTCCGAAGCAGAATTTTTAGCAAAAGTCTCGGAAAAGTTTGAAACCCGGAAACTCACACAGCAGGCGAAACCGGAAGAAAAGGGACAGATGACCATGTATCTACATGGCAGCTGGTATCTTCTGAAAGCAAGAGATATTTATAAAAAAACAGACCCGGTGGAGGCACTGGACGTCTCTTTCCTTCAGAGGGAGCTGCTGGAGCCGGTGCTAGGCATCGGTGATCCGCGAACTGACGATCGGATTGATTTCATCGGAGGAATCCGTGGATTATCTGAACTGGAACGAAGGGCGGACAGCGACTGTGAGGTGGCATTTGCCATGTATCCCACCTCCATTCAGGAGCTCTTTGAAGTAGCAGATGCAGGACTTCTGATGCCGCCTAAATCCACCTGGTTCGAGCCGAAGCTTCGGAGCGGACTGTTTATTCATGAGATTGAAAAATAAGTAAAAAAGACTGCCCCTGGGATGAAACCTCAAGGGCAGTTTGGTATTTGTTAGCAGGGTTGGAAGCGGAAGACATAGTCTCTTGCTTTGCCGCCATCCAGGAACTGTACATATTTTTTCCTCAGCATATCCGTGCAGGAAAACTGATCCATGGTTCCGCCACACCACGGTTCGATGCATAGGAAGGGGGCATCTTTTTTGATGGGAGTCCAGAAAGCCACGCTTTCGTATCCCGGGAAATCAAACTGGATGCCCTTTTCTGTTTTGGAACTGATGAGTCTGACTGTGCGGTGGGTAAGATTCTCATAGAGGATGGCGTCATGATCAAACATGGGATACTGGAGGTGCAGATCCGGAACATTCTCATCTTCAAAGCGGAGCATATAGTCAGTGAACTGCTCACCATCTTCCATAGGACAGAAGAAAGCAGGATGTCCACCGATGAGAAATGGCATTTCTTCATTACCAAGGTTGAAGACACCGTAGGTCACTTCCAGTGTCGAACCCTTTAGGCGGAAGGTAACCGTGAACCGGAAATCATAAGGATAGATGGGTTTCGTGAAGTCACTGGTCCCAGTAGAGAGTACCACATAGTCGTCACCCTGTTCTGCAACATCAAATTCTACATCTTTCACAAAGCCATGGCGTGGAATGGCATATTCTGTACCATGAATGGTGACGGTCTCCGGCACAGCACCGATGTACGGGAAAAGTACTGGTGAGGTCTTTGCCCAGTAAGCCGGATCTTTCTGCCACATATATTCTTTACCGGCAACGGTTTTATAGGACAGGAGCTCTGCACCGTGGGTACGGCAGGTGACGGTGGCTTCTGCATTCTGAATGGTAATGTTCATGATAAAAATCCCCCTTGGTGGTTATTCTGATAACAGTATAGAAGATTTCGAGGATGCTTGCAAGTACGGTCTTTACCTTCCAGGTGAAATAGTGCTATACTTATGACGGAAAGGGGCGTGAAGAGATGAGTACGGCTACAAGCTGCGATACCTGCAGAAATTATGTGTATGATGAGGATTATGAATATTATGTCTGTGAGATGGATCTGGACGAGGATGAGATGTATCGTTTCCTGACCAGTTCCGTGCAGAGCTGCCCCTATTATCAGTTGGATAATGAATATCTGATTGTACGAAAACAGATGTAAGGAGCATGAAAATAAATGCCGTTTGTGACATTGATTATACCCATTTATAATGCGGAGCGTTATCTGAGAAGATGTCTGGACAGTGTGATGGAGCAGACTTATGCAGATATGGAAGTACTGCTGATGAACGACGGAAGCACGGATGGAAGTCTTGCTATCTGCCGGGAATACGAGGAAAAGGATCTCCGTTTCCGGACGATCGATAAGGAAAATACGGGTGTATCAGATACAAGAAATCAGGCAATGTTGCTGGCCAGAGGAACTTATCTGCAGTTTTTGGACAGCGATGACTGGCTGACACCGGATGCAACAGAGAGTCTGGCGGAAGCAGCCAGAGCCGATGACTGTGATCTGGTAGTGGCAGATTTCTACCGGGTAAATGGAAAGCGTTACGTAGAGAAAAAGCACATTAAAAAGACCCATGTTATGACCAGGGAAGAATTTGCCATGGAGATGGCAGAGGATCCGGCGGATTTTTACTACGGTGTTATGTGGAACAAATTATACCGGAAAAGCATTCTTCTGGAACATCAGATTCAGTGTGATACCTCCATGAACTGGTGTGAGGATTTCGTACTGAATCTTCAGATGATCCGCTATGCAGAGCGTTTCCGGGCACTGCAGAAGCCGATCTATTATTATATGAAACGAAAAGGCAGCCTGGTATCGACAGAAGCTGTATCGACAGAAGCCGTGAAGGTGAAGTTCGAACTGCTGGAAAAATATAGGGATCTGTATCAGAGTATAGGCCTTTATGAAGAGCATAAATTGAAGATTAATTCCTATATACTGGCAGTTGCAAAAGATGGAGCAGCAGGAGTGATGACCCCAAAAAGTAAAAAGCTGTCTCCGGAGAATGTGATTCCGGATAAAGAGAAACCGGGGTATCAGCATGTAGAGCATACATTTGAACCAGTCTATGATGAAAATTCCGAGATTTTGATTCTGGGTACTTTTCCATCGGTGAAATCCAGAGAAAATAATTTCTATTATGGACATCCCCAGAACCGGTTCTGGAAGCTGATAGCAGGGCTTACTAAAGAACCGGTGCCGGAGACGATAGAGGAAAAGAAGGCTCTGCTTTTGAAACATCACATTGCCATATGGGATGTGGTGCAGAGCTGTGATATCATCGGTTCCAGTGACAGCAGTATTAAAAATGTGGTTCCGGCAGACATTAGCAGAATTCTGCGGGAGAGTTCCATTCAGAAAATCTACGCCAATGGTGACAAAGCATACCGTTTATATAAGAAATATTGTGAAAAAGAGACGGGAAAAGAGGCGGAGAAGCTGCCCTCTACCAGTCCGGCAAATGCAATTTTCACCCTGGATCGTCTGATGGAGATCTGGGGCGCGGAAATTTTCGGCAGAACAGAAGAAAACGAAAGCGTTAAGGGTGCGGTGTGAATCGTCCCCGGAGAGGAGATACAGATGAATTTCAAAGAAGTAATGGATGCAGCAAGAGGAAATATGGGACCCTACTGTAAGGTCTGTCCGGTATGTGATGGACGGGCATGTAAAAACCAGATGCCGGGACCGGGTGCCAAGGGTGTGGGAGACAATGCGGTCCGCAATTACCAGAAATGGCAGGAGATCAGAGTGAATATGGACACGATTCACGAGAATGGTCCGGTGGATACTTCTCTGGAACTCTTTGGAAAGACTTTCAAATACCCGTTCTTTGCAGGCCCGGTAGGAGCCATGACCCTGCATTATGGGGATAAATATGATGACCTGACTTACAATAATATTCTGGTAGATGCCTGTGCAAAAGGCGGAATTGCCGCATTTACCGGCGACGGAACCAATGAGAAGGTGATGATCGGTGCAACTGCAGCGATTAAGGCAGCAGGCGGGGCAGGTATCCCGACTGTAAAACCGTGGAATCTGGAGACCATCAAAGAAAAAATGAAGATGGTGAAAGAGTCCGGAGCATTTGCCGTTGCCATGGATATTGACGGTGCAGGACTTCCGTTCCTGAAAAATCTTATGCCGCCGGCAGGAAGCAAGACCGTGGAAGAACTTCATGAAGTGGCAGAGATGGCAGGGGTTCCGTTTATTGTAAAAGGAATCATGACCAGAAAAGGAGCACTGAAAGCAGTAGAGGCAGGCGCATCTGCGATCATCGTATCCAATCACGGCGGTCGTGTGCTGGATCAGTGTCCGGCAACTGCAGAGGTGCTGGAAGATATCGTAAAAGCTGTGGATGGAAAAGCAAAGATCATCGTTGATGGCGGTATCCGTTCCGGTGTAGATGTATTCAAAGCATTGGCTATGGGTGCAGACGCCGTCCTGATTGCCCGCCCGTTTGTAACCGCAGTCTATGGAGGCGCAGGAGAGGGTGTGCAGGCTTATATTGATAAGATCGGTGCAGAACTTTCCGATACCATGACCATGTGTGGTGCGGCAAACCTGAAAGAAATTACCAGAGATATGGTGTGGAGAGCATAAAGAATATCATAAAAAATGGCCGGCTGTGAAAAAGTAAATCACAGCCGGTCATTTTGTGTGGTTCTTAGTGATGGAATAACCGGATTCCGGTAAATGCCATCGCCATGTCATATTTATCACAGCACTCGATCACCAGGTCATCACGGACACTTCCACCCGGCTGGGCAATGTATTTGACACCGCTCTTGTGAGCACGCTCAATATTGTCAGCAAAGGGGAAGAAAGCATCAGAACCAAGCGTAACATCAGTCATCTGGTCAAGCCATGCGCGTTTGGCTTCGCGGGTGAAGACTTCCGGTTTTACTTTAAAGATCTTTTCCCATGCACCGTCAGCCAGCACGTCCATATATTCATCGCCGATATAAACATCGATCGCATTGTCACGCTCTGCACGGCCGAGGGTATCCACAAACTGAAGTCCCAGAACCTGCGGAGACTGACGGAGGAACCAGTTGTCAGCTTTGCCGCCTGCCAGTCTGGTACAGTGAACACGGGACTGCTGTCCGGCACCGATACCGATGGCCTGTCCGCCCTTGACATAGCATACAGAGTTGGACTGGGTATATTTCAGGGTGATGAGGGAGATTTTCATATCCATCAGCGCCTCAGCAGGAATCTCTTTCTTCTTTGTTACGATATTGGAGAGAAGATCACCGTTCACGTCAAGCTCATTGCGGCCCTGTTCAAAAGTAATGCCGAATACCTGCTTTTTCTCCAGGGGATCTGGTACGTAGGACGGGTCGATCTCGATGACATTGTAGTTGCCTTTTTTCTTCTGTTTCAGAATTTCCAGTGCTTCTTCTGTATATCCTGGAGCAATGACACCGTCGGAAACCTCACGTTTGATGAGCTTTGCGGTATCCGCGTCGCAGATGTCGGACAATGCGATGAAATCACCAAAGGAAGACATTCTGTCAGCGCCTCTTGCTCTTGCATAAGCACATGCCAGCGGGGAGAGTTCGCCGAGATCATCAACCCAGTAGATTTTTGCGAGTGTATCGGTCAGTGGAAGACCCACCGCAGCTCCTGCCGGGGATACATGCTTGAAAGAAGTGGCAGCAGGAAGACCGGTAGCTTTTTTTAATTCACTGACCAGCTGCCAGCCATTGAATGCATCAAGAAAATTAATGTAGCCAGGACGTCCGTTGAGAACGGTGACCGGAAGATCGGCACCATTTTCCATAAAGATGCGGGACGGTTTCTGGTTCGGGTTACATCCATATTTTAACTGAAGTTCTTTCATGTTCGTATCCTCCTGAATTAATTATTTTTATTGATGATCTTTGTTTCATAAGTTCCGGTCTGGATATCAATATAACGAACGAACAGGGATACTTTGTTGTTCTCGTTCAGACTGTTCCAGAGCATATCCGTAAATGCGTCCATATCATCGGAGATTTCTACCAGTTTCGGCTCGCCTTCAAAGCTGGGAAGGGGATCTCCATCATGCATATAGGTATGAATGAAATGACCCTGGCCCGCTTTCGGATTTTCATAAGCAAAGGTGTAACGGTGGCAGGAATCCGGATCTCCGTCATTGCTCTTTAAGATGGACATGGCATAATTGTAGGATCCATTCTCAAGATGTAAAATACCGGAAATTCTCGGAGTGTAGTTCGGTCCGTCCGGCTCGAATTTACGGGAACGTAAGGACTGTTCAAAGGTCATCTGATGATCCATACCCTCGTAGATGGTATCTGTCTGGTCACCGTTGGTAACGATGGTTTTATTGCCAAGAACACGTACCGGAGCATAGATGATAAGACTCGGGTCAGTGAGCTTGGAAGGATCAAATGCCTGGGTGCGGATGCCTTCTCCGTCCTCTACAAAGACGCGGTTGCGGCTGTTGGTACTGCGGCCCATAATAAAATAAGCAGTCACAGCATGTGTGCCGTCCGGGGTGCGGCCAATGACGATTCCACGTCCGGGATATGCGTTGGATTTCAGTTCCTGTTCCAGGGATAAAGCTTTCATTCTTGTTCCTCTCTTTCTGGTAAATAAGTAGATAAACACAGAAGACCGCCTGAGTGCACAGCGGTTCCGCAATGCGCCCAGGCGGTCGGCAATTCTTTTACTTCTGCACTCCCTGTAGGTCGCCCTACCACAGACTGTGTCTGCTTTTCCGCCAGTCGTGCAGTTCCTTTTTTCATATTATCCGATCTTTCAGGTTTTGGCAAGTCCCAATTTACGGTTTCGCAATATATGCACTCCCGGTCACTTAGTCAACGGCAAACTATAATGTTTTTACAAACTTCAGGAAAGCTTCCCGGCCTTCTGGCGTACATTTATAGACACCAGCGTCTTCCAGTACCTGAACAAAGACTTTGCCGATCTCCTGGCGGAGAATTTCATCGATATTTTCCCCATTGATCTCCGGATAGGATGGCAGGAATTCTGCTACCCATTCTGCATGCTTCTGAAGCACTTCGTCTTTTTCCAGATCGCTGCCGGTGAGAATGGCATCTTTCAGAAGTGCCATTTCCTGTTTCAGGCGGGAAGGAAGGACCGCCAGTCCCATAACTTCGATGAGACCGATATTTTCTTTCTTGATGTGATGAAGCTTTGCATGTGGATGGTAGACTCCCAGAGGATGCTCTTCCGTGGTAATATTGTTCCGGAGAGTGAGGTCCAGCTCGTAAGTGTCACCCACTTTCCTTGCAATCGGGGTAATGGTATTGTGCGGTTCTCCATCTGTGCAGGCAAAGATGAAGGCATCTTCGTCGGTATAAGATCTCCAGCAGTCCAGTACATGGGTGGCAAGGTCGATGAGCCGGTTCTCGTCTTTGTGACGGATACGAAGCACTGACAGAGGCCATTTCACAATACCGGCTTCCACATCATCATAACCAGGAATGGTAACCGGGAGTTCGATAGGAGCCTTCGCCATGGCAAAGGTATAATTTCCACCCTGGAAATGATCGTGGCTTAAGATGGAACCGCCTACAATCGGAAGGTCTGCGTTGGAGCCAAGAAAATAATGGGGGAACTGTTTTACAAAATCAAACAGTTTCCGGAATGCTGCACGGTCAATCTTCATAGGAGTGTGCTGTCCATTAAAAACGATGCAGTGTTCATTATAGTATACATAAGGAGAGTACTGGAATCCCCACTGGCTGTCGTTGATGGTCAGCGGAATGATCCGGTGGTTCTCTCTGGCCGGATGGTTGACGCGGCCGGCATAGCCTTCATTTTCCATACAGAGCTGGCATTTCGGATAAGCACTTGCCTTTGCTTTTCCAGCTGCTGCGATGGCTTTCGGATCTTTCTCCGGCTTTGACAGGTTGATGGTGATGTCAATGTCGCCGTAGATACTGGGCACTTTCCATTTCTGGTCTTTGCAGACCCGGTAGCGGCGGATATAGTTGCTGTCCTGAGACAGTTTGTAAAAATAGTCCGTTGCTTCTTTCGGGGAAACGGCATATTTCTCGCGGAAGGTTTCCTGAATCTGGGAAGGTCTTGGCATCAGGCAGTTCATAAGCCGGGTGTCAAAAAGATCCCGATAAGTGATGCTGTCCGGAATCAATTCCCGTCTGCAGGCTTCGTCGAGAAGTCCTTCCAGAATTTCTTCCAGGGAAAGAGAAGGGATGGCGTCCGGTTCTTCGTAATCGTCTTCGTGGAACTGGTCCAGTAGAAGATTGGTAGTGTAGATTTTTTCGCAGGCCGGGGTAAGACCGGTGTCAATGCCGTACTGTACCAGAGCTGCGATCAGTTCGTATAATTTCATGATGGTTTTTCCTCCTGCCATAGACTGAATGAATACGTCAGCCGGATTAGTTCAGTGGACGGGCACCGTCTCCGATGTCTACTACATAAAATTCTGCCGTGTGTCCGGTTTTTTCTTTATATGCGGTACCTACCTTGTCGATAAAGGTATCAATGGCATCATTTTTCACAATGCTGACGGTACATCCGCCGAATCCGCCGCCGGTGATACGGGAACCATAGACACCCGGAATCTGCCATGCCAGTTCAGCAAGAATATCGGTTTCCTCACAGGAAGTTTCATAGTCATCACGCAGAGAAATATGGGATTCATTGATCAGCTTTCCGAAGGTGACAATATCATTTGCTTTCAGTGCTTCTACTGCATGGATCGTTCTCTGGTTTTCGTAAACTGCATGTTTTGCCCGTTTCTGGCAGATGGGATCCTTGATAGCATCCTTGTGGGCTTCAAACTGCTCCTCGGTCAGATCACCAAGTGTTTTAATATCCATAACGGTCTGAAGATCCTTGAGGGCAGTCTCACTTTCCCGTCTTCTGTCATTGTAAGCAGAAGATACCAGACTGTGTTTTACCTTGCTGTTGGTGATGACAATGCGGGCATCCGGAAGTTTTACCGGTGCATATTCATAATGAAGCGTATTGGTGTCCAGGAAAATAGCACAGTCCTTTTTTCCCATGGCGGATGCAAACTGGTCCATAATACCGCAGTTCATACCATTAAAATTATTTTCGGAATACTGTCCGATGAGTGCCAGATCCACCATGGAAATGTCGAATCCAAAAGTATCACGCAGCATAATTCCAGTCAGCACTTCCAGAGAAGCAGAAGAGGAAAGTCCGCTGCCTGCCGGAATGTCTCCGTAGATGAGAATATCAGCACCTGCCGGAAGCTGGAAGCCTCTCTTTTCAAAGGTCCACATAACTCCCTTCGGATAATTCGTCCATCCGGCTTCGTCGTTCGGCACCAGATCATCAAGAGAAGTGGTGACAACACCCATCGTGTCAAAGTTCATGGAGTAGAAGCGGACAGTACGGTCCTTGCGCGGACGGATCAGCCCGTAAGTTCCGATGGTCAGTGCGCATGGAAATACATGACCGCCATTGTAATCGGTATGTTCACCAATCAGATTGACACGTCCCGGTGCAAAATAAGCTTTCGGTTCACCTTCTGTGCCGTAGAGTTCTGCAAATTTGTCCTGTAACTGCTGCATAGTGAATTCCATAAGTAATATCCCCCTTTTTGCTGAATGATACCTCCGGTATGTCTTCTGCCCGGATGGAATCTTGACATTGTTTATAATATCAATATAATGAGAAACAGAGGACAATTCAACAAGTATATTTGCATAAAAGTGAAGGATATTGAGAAATATGCGGCTGAATATTGATAAAGAACACAAAGAACTGAAAGCCCATGGAAATTATGCATTTCCGGTGCTGGTCAGTGATGAGCGTCTTTCCTGGTTTGATACGGGAGAATTTCCCTGGCACTGGCATCCTGAGATTGAGCTGACGATTGTACTGGATGGAAACATGACCTATCTGGTCAATGATAATGAATACATACTGAGGGCAGGAGAAGGACTTTTCTGCAATACCAACGTGCTCCATTCCGGAAGACATTACGATGCGGAAGACTGCAGTTATTTATCCATTACCTTTCATCCGCGCCTTCTCTATGGCTACACATCCAGTCTCATGCAGAGTAAATATATGGAAAGAATTCTGCAAAGTCCGACTCTGTCCTCCATTCATTTTACACCGGATGTGTCCTGGCAGCGGGAGATTCTGGAACGGATGGAAGAGATTCATCATTTGCGGGATGAAGGACCGGACAGCCGGGAACTGCAGATGCAGATTGCACTGATGGAAATCTGGCTCAGGATATATGAACATGCGGACTGCCCGGAAGAACCAGAGGAAAACGGCAGAGATATCGAACGCATCCGTACTCTTATGGAATATATGCAGAAACATTATGGGGAGAAGGTAACGCTAGAGGAACTGGCAGATCAGATTCATCTCTGTAAAAGTGAAAGCTGCCGTCTCTTCAAACGTTATATGAAAGAATCCTTATTTGATTACCTGCTGGCTTACCGGGTAGAACGAAGTCTGGAATTATTACGGCATACGGATCTTGATGTAACCGGTATTGCGGGAAACTGCGGATTTACCAATCCCGGCTATTATGCCCGGATTTTTCGTCGAAAGATGGGATGTACACCCCTCCAGTACAGAAAAAACCGGAGGGAAAGTTGACAAATTGGTTATTTCTTCCTATAATATCTCTTGACACAAATTTAAAGACTTACAAAAGAGATACATATAGGCATAAAGCGTTATGAGGAGGAAATGAAATATGGCAAGACCGGCGAAACATACCAAGACTGCTGCAGTGAAAGCGGTAAAAGATGCTGCTGCTGAAGCAAAAGCAACTGCAGTAAAGGCACAGGAGAAAGTAGTAGCAGAAGTAAAGGAAGTTGCTAAAACTGCTGCAAAGACCACCACAAGAAAAACCTGCAAGACCAGCGTATGCGTAGAGATGAATGGATTAAGCGTTGCAGTTGCAGATATTCAGTCCGCAGTAAAGGCTGCTGTGAAAGCACAGGGACTGGAAGCTTCTGAACTGAAGATCTATGTAAATGCAAATGAGCAGGCTGCTTATTATACGGTAGATGGACAGGGTGGCGAGAGCTACAAAGTAGATCTGAAGGCTTTATAAGATCGAAGAATGAATGTGAAAGATGGGAAGAGATCGTGCATCACGGTTTCTTCTCATTTTTTGTGTGTCCAAAACGGGTGTTGCATCTTTTGGTTTCTCCATATAAAATAGGGACAGACATGTATGAAAAACGGGTAACTGCAGGAAGGAAAATTCATGAATCATATGAAAAAAGGATTACTGGCAGTCAGCTTTGGAACCAGTGTAAATGAGACAAGAGAGAAAACCATTGATGCAATTGAACGGGAGCTTGCAGCCGCATGTCCGGATTGTCAGCTGTACCGAGCATGGACCAGCCGTATGATTATCCGAAAACTGAAACAGCGGGACCAGATGCAGATTGATACGGTAAAAGAAGCTTTTGCACGGATGCTCGCAGATGGGATCACGGAAGTGATGGTTCAGCCTACCCATGTGATCAAAGGAATCGAAAATGAACAGATGATGGAGGAAATCCGCTCATTTTCAGAGCATTTCGAAAAGATCAGTGTAGGAGAACCCCTGCTTTCCAGTGAGGAAGATTTTCGGAAAGTAATCGAGGCGGTGATGGAGGAACAGGAAGATCTGGAGGAGCAGGAAGCACTGGTGTTTATGGGACATGGAACAGAGCATCATGTGAATCCGGTCTATGCGGCACTTGACTATATGTTCAAGGACCTGGGGTATGAAAATGTCCATGTGGGAACGGTGGAAGCCTATCCTTCTTTTGCATCTGTACTTCGACTGGTGAAGGCATCCGATGTGAAGAAAGTGCGGCTGGCTCCATTTATGGTAGTAGCAGGGGACCATGCCATGAATGATATGGCAGGTGGAGAAGAAGACTCCTGGAAGAGTCTTTTGGAAGCAGAAGGATATGAAGTCACCTGTGTTCTCAAAGGACTGGGAGAATACAAAGGAATACAGAAGCTTTACGCGGAACATGCCAGACAGGCAGAACTTCTGGAACCATAATCATCAGAATGGAAATATACAGGAAGTGAGAAGAGCATTATGCGGCTGTCAAGGACAAATGCTGAGAAAATTGTCAAGGAATTGAATACAGTTATTGACCAGAGTGTGAACATGATGAATGAAGAAGGAATCATTATTGCAAGCACGGATCAGGAACGTGTGGGACAGATTCATGAGGGTGCCCGGAAAATCATTGAGCAGAATCTGGAAGAACTGGTTATTCGTCCGGAAGACGTCTATGAGGGCAGTCTGGAAGGAGTCAATTATCCGATTATGATTGGCGGCGAGGTCATTGGGGTTGTGGGAATCACGGGACCGGTGCAGGAAGTGGCAAAGTATGGACAGATCACCCGGAAGATGACGGAGATTCTTATGCAGGAGCTGTCCATCAAAGAGCAGAAAGATATGGATGAGAATTTGCGGAACCGTTTCTTAAGTGAATGGCTGTTAAGTGATACAGTCATGATCAACAAAAATTTTGTGGATCGTGGAAAACGGATGCATCTCGACATTACGCTGCCCAGAAGAATCATGGTGATTGCTGTCCATGTGTCGGAATGCTACAGTGATTCTCTGGATGAGATGCGGAGTGTGGAGTCTGCGGAAAACCGGATTAAAAATCTTTTGAAACGGCTTGACAAGGACAGTGTGTATTTGAAATCATCTTCCTGCCTGATCTGCGGGGTGGCGAACCGCGCAGATCGGGAACTGGAACATCTGGCAGAAAACTTAAAAGAAGCGGCGGAAAAGCAGCCAGGCGTCCGCCTTGCCATCGGTATTGATGACCGCTGCAGACTTTACACGATGACACATATTTCTTATACAAAGGCCTACAAAGCACTGCAAGCCTGCATGCGTGCCCATGGAAAAGACATTCGCTTCTATAATGAGATCAATCTGGAAATTTTTACGGATGAGATTTCGGATTTGTCCAAAAAGGAATATGTACAGAAGCTGTTCCCAGGTTACCGGCATGAGGAGCTGGCAGAGGTGATTGGTGTGCTGGAAGTGCTCTATGAGACGGAAGGCTCCATTACAGCGGCTTCCGAGGCGTTGCATATGCATAAAAATACATTGCAGTACAAATTAAAACGAATTTATGAGCGGACTGGATACGATCCTCGTTCCCTCCGCTATTCAGCTCTGTTCCTGATTGCCATCGATTTTTACAGGGAAATCAGGGGACTGCTGTATGAGGAGTAAACAATGTATCTGAGAGTGAAATATGCGGAGACAGAAAATGGAATCTGCGTCCTCCGCTGCTATGGATATGAGCAGACACTGGTGATCCCGGATGAACTGATGGGGCGTCCAGTGACGGAACTGGCTCCCTATGCCTGCTCTTCATCAGATCCGGGAGACCGGTGGAAGAAATACGAGATTCAGGAGACCGTACTTCATGAAGAGGAGAAGCTGCCTGGAGAAGAACAGGAGCTTGCAGGAGAATTATTAACAGAAGTTTATCTTCCGAGACATCTGAAAAGAATCGGCACCTATGCCTTTTATTTTTGCAGGCAATTAAAAATCCTTCATGTGCAGGGAGAACTGGAAGATATCGAGGGCGGCGCCTTTATGTGGTGCAAGGGATTGAACCGTCTGACCTTTCGAAATATTCCATGGGAAAACAAAGTCGTTTACAACGTCCTCTCAGAGTTTACACAGGAACTGGAAGCGTCGCTTTTTTTTGCGGACGGAACAACGCTTACTCTGACTTTCCCGGAGTACTATGAAGAATCCGTGGAAAATACGCCGGCCCGGATTATCGATACTCACTGGCATGGCTCCGGTTACAAATACCGCCAGTGTTTCCCGGAACGCAAACTGGATCTGGGCGGATATGACAGATTATTTCCTTATGCCGTGGCCAATGAGCTGCCGGACACCTGCCTGCAGCTGGCGCTGAACCGGTTGAAATATCCCTTAAGTCTCACCGTAGAGGCAGCAGGACAGTACAGAAAATTTCTGGCAGATCATGGAAAAGAACTGGTGAAGCGTGCAGTACAGAAAGAAGATCCGGATTTGCTTGTCCTGATGGAAGAGCAAGGACTTCTCAGTGAAGAACTGACCGCATTTGCCACATCGTATGCGGCAGAGCGCGGTGCAGCAGAAGTGGGCAGTTTTCTTATGGACTATCGGAGACGGCACAGCGGAAGACGGAAAAAAACATTTGAATTGTAGACAGAAAGGCGTAAGCCATGGCATACGAAATCGAGGCCGGGTTTGAAAATATCTGCAGGAAAATTCTGGAGAGCTCCAGAAATGCCCTGTATATCAATATGCGATATCTGGATGTGGCATTATCAAGCCTTGCCTGGGAGATTACCACAGACATTCCGCGTATTGGCACGGACGGATTAAAAATTGCATACGAACCCCATTATCTGGCAGATCTCTATCGGGAAAATCCCATGCTGGTGAACCGGGTGTATCTTCATATGGTGTTTCACTGCATTTTTCGGCATCTGTTCCGGCCTTGTCCGGAAGACCGGGAGCTGTGGAATCTGTCCTGTGATATGGCAGTGGAAGCGCTCATCGACGGGATGCATCACCGAAGCATCCGCATGGGCGTCCATCCGTTCCGGCGTGCAGTCTATGACGAACTGCGGAAAACTCTGAAAGTGCTGACGGCAGAAGGCATTTACCGGGAACTGAAGAAAGCGGATTACCGTCCGGAGCAGAGGGCAAGGATGGTACAGGAATTCTGTATCGATGACCATACATACTGGCCGGCTCCGCCGGAGGAGGAAGGTCCGAAGCCGCCGTCACCTCTGATGGCAAAGCTTAAGAAGCACTGGAAGGATGTCAGCGACCGGATGCAGACGGAGCTTTCTATCGGAAGAGAAGCGGGAACAGAGGACGGAGACCTGTCTGATGAACTGGCGGTGGAGAACCGGGAGCGTTATGATTACCGGACGTTTCTGAAGAAATTTGCAGTCTTAAAAGAAGAAATGCAGATCGATCCGGATTCTTTTGATTATGTATTTTACAGCTACGGTCTCCGGATGTATGGCAATATGCCGCTTATTGAACCACAGGAATGGAAAGAAACTCATAAAATTGAAGAATTCGTCATTGTGATTGACACATCCATGTCCTGCAGCGGCGATCTGGTGAGAAAATTTCTGGAGGAGACGTATCACATCCTGGCTGAGACGGAGAGCTTCTTTCGGAAAGTACATATCCGGATTCTGCAATGTGATGATGCAGTACGTGCAGATCAGCTGATTACAACAGGAGAAGAACTGAAACAGTACATGGATCATCTGCAGCTCTATGGAGATGGAGGAACGGATTTCCGCCCCGCATTCACCTATGTGCAGCAGCTCATCGACCAGGGTGAATTTAAAAATCTGAAAGGATTATTGTATTTCACCGATGGAAAAGGAACCTTCCCGCGGAAGAGGCCGCCCTATGATGCGGCGTTCATTTTATTCAGGGAAGATTATAAGGAGGTAAGTGTTCCGCCTTGGGCAATCCGCCTGATGCTGGACGAAGAAGACTTATGAATATCAAGCGAGCAAAAGAAGAAATCAAACATACCATTGATGCATACCACCTGCGGGGAGCGGACGGAAAGTACCGGATTCCGGTGATCCGCCAGCGCCCGGTGCTGCTCATGGGACCTCCAGGTATCGGTAAGACCCAGATTATGGAGCAGGTGGCCGAAGAGTGCGGACTGCCTCTTCTTTCCTACACCATCACCCATCATACCCGCCAGAGTGCCATTGGCCTTCCTTTTATCAGGGAAAAAGAATATCAGGGAAAGATGCATTCTGTGACGGAATATACCATGAGTGAGATCATTTCCGCGGTCTATGAGAAGATGGAGGAGACAGGGCAGCAGGAAGGAATCCTCTTTATCGATGAGATCAACTGCGTGTCTGAGACACTGGCACCCACCATGCTTCAGTTCCTGCAGTGTAAGACCTTCGGTAACCAGCAGGTGCCGGAAGGATGGATCATTGTGGCAGCAGGCAACCCGCCGGAATATAACAAATCCGTCCGGGAGTTCGATATTGTTACCTTGGACCGTGTGAAGAAGATTGAGATAGAGGCAGACTATCAGGTGTGGAAAGAATTTGCCTATGAGCAGAAGATTCATGGCGCCATCATTTCGTATCTGGATATTAAACCGGACAATTTTTATCAGATCGAGACGACTGTGGACGGGAAACGTTTTGTGACGGCCAGAGGCTGGCAGGATCTTTCAGAAATTTTGCAGGTTTACGAGGCACTGGATATTCCGGTGGACCAGGAAGTGGTGGGACAGTATCTCCAGCATGGCAGAATTGCCAAGGACTTTGCGGCGTATCTCGACCTCTATGCAAAATACAAGACCGATTACCAGATTGACGGTATCTTAAAAGGCGTGTGGAAACCGTCCGCCATTGAGAAACTTAAATTTGCCGCTTTCGATGAGCGGCTCAGTGTGGTGGGGCTTCTCATCAGCCGTCTGGGCGAGATCTTTTCCCAGGTACAGGCTGTGGATGAGCAGGTCACAGAGGTATATGAGCAGCTGAAAGCGAAGAAAGCGTTGGAAGGGGAACTGGATGAAGCAATCCGGGCAGATTTTGAAGCTCAGGTGAGCAGAAGAGAGCAGATGGTGGAGGAAGCTGCGGAAAATCTGGAATGCGCCTTTGATTTCTGCGAGACTGCATTCGGAGAGGGACAGGAGCTGGTAGTCTTTGTCACGGAGCTTACGATCAATCCCTACAGTTCCTGGTTTATCAGTGAAAATGGCTGCGACCGCTATTACAAATACAATAAAGGACTCTTATTCCGGGAAGGCCGGCAGGGAATCCTCGATGATATGGATGCTCTCCGTGACCGGATGGAAAGAAGAGAAGGAGGACAGTAGGATGGCGGATATTCTGAATGTACTGGAATTTTGCATGGATCATCTGGTGGAAATTGCCATTCTGATCTTTGAATTTATCGGCGTGGGAATTATTATTTTCTCTGGCCTCCGTGGATTCTGGCTGTATCTGAAACGGTCGCCGGAGACAAAGCTGACTCTGGCCAAAGGTCTGGCTATGGGTCTGGAGTTTAAGCTGGGAAGCGAGATCTTAAGAACGGTGATTGTCCGGGACTGGAAAGAGATCGGCACGGTAGCAGGAATTATCGCTTTACGTGCAGCATTGACCTTCCTCATTCACTGGGAAATCAAAGAAGAAGAAAAAGAAATGCATTAAGCATAAAGATCAAAAGAGCCGTCATCCGCTGGCAGTAGATGCCAGATGGATGGCGGCTTTTTGGGAGTTCAAATGTAATTATCTGCGGGCAGGTAATGCCACGCGTACCACTTTCTGAAATGCTTCCAGAAATACATAGATGATGACGATATTTACAAAGAAGTTCATGGTACATTTAATGATTCTGGTGGTCAGAAGTACCTGAAGCGGGGTGCCGTACATCAGGTACAGCCAGGTGGATGTCAGCGTAATGCTGATAACGAATTCCACCAGTGCACAGGCAACAGCGCGGAGCTTGGTGATTTTGGAACGATACAGAATCAGTCCGCAAAGTGCGCCAACCAGAGCATAGCTTAAGGAAAATCCCGGAAAATAGGAAAATCCTCTGACAAAGCAGTTCAGCATGTCGCCAAGGAATCCAACCGTGAAGCCCATCACCGGGCCGCCCATCATACCGGCAGCAATAAATGCCAGGAATCCGATACGGATCTCAACGATAGAAGAGATCGGGATGTTGAAGAATGACAGTACCACGTACAGTGCAATGAAGAAACCACAGATACATAAATTCTGTACTTTGCACAGTTCCTGCAGCTGGTATTTGAGATCCAGCGCTTCTTTTGAAATCTGCATAAAAAATACACCTCCATAGATGAAATGCAGGGGTGAAGGAACCAGTCCTTCGCTGAATGATAAGTGACTCATAAATAATATCTTTCAGGCACCACATCTGAGATGTATACTCATATGTAGCAACGGGTGCGAATCAGACACCGTAAGCCTTTGGGCTTTTCGTCCCGTGACAACTCCCCATCCACGGGCACTTAACGCGTAAGATTCTACTTCGCTATTATTTACTTGATTTTCATTATAGCAGTTTCTGGAATTGCGTCAAGTGTTTAACAAAATATTTTGCACCAGATATATTCCAAATTAATATGTCAAAAATATAACAAACCCATTGACTATCCTGAAAATAGGTGTATAGTAAAGATTGTGAAAGAAAAAACAATTTCACCTATGAGCAGAATGGAGGATTGAAAAGATGGCAAACAGAATCGTTTTAAATGAAACATCTTATCATGGGAAAGGAGCCATTCAGGAGATCGCAGGAGAAGTAACCCGCAGAGGCTTCCGAAAGGCATTTGTATGTTCGGGTCCGACCCTTTATAAGCATGGGGTAACCAAGAAAGTGACCGATGTACTGGAGCAGGCAGGATGTCCTTACGAGGTTTATACCAATATTAAAGAGAACCCGACCATTGAGAATGTGCAGGATGGTGTGAAAGCATACAAAGCATCCGGAGCAGACTTTATCGTAGCACTGGGAGGTGGTTCTCCCATGGATACGGCAAAGGCAATCGGAATTATCATCAATAATCCGGAGTTCGAGGATGTGAGAAGTCTGGAAGGTGTAGCACCGACCAAGAATCCGTCGGTTCCGATTATTGCAGTTCCGACCACAGCAGGTACTGCATCAGAGATTACCATTAACTATGTCATTACCGACACCGAAAAGAGAAGAAAATTCGTATGTGTTGATACCCATGATATTCCGATTGTGGCAGTGGTTGACCCGGATATGATGTCTTCTATGCCGAAGGGACTGACGGCAGCAACCGGCATGGACGCGCTGACCCACGCTATTGAAGGATACATTACTAAGGCAGCATGGGAGATGACGGATATGTTCCATCTGAAAGCCATTGAGCTGATTTCTTCTTCCTTAAGAGGTGCAGTTGAGAATACACCGGAAGGCCGGGAAGGAATGGCGCTTGGCCAGTATGTTGCAGGAATGGGATTTTCCAACGTAGGACTTGGAATTGTACATTCCATGGCACACGCACTGGGGGCTGTCTATGACACTCCGCATGGCGTGGCAAATGCAATTCTGCTTCCGACGGTTATGGAATTTAACGCAGATGCGACCGGAGAGAAGTACAGAGACATTGCAAAGGCAATGGGCGTTCAGGGAACAGAGACCATGAGTCAGGAAGAATACCGGAAAGCAGCCGTTGATGCGGTCCGCAAACTGGCTTCCGATGTTGGCATTCCGAAAGACCTGAAAGGAATTGCAAAAGAAGAGGATGTACGGTTCTTAAGTGAAAGTGCAGTGGCAGATGCCTGCGCACCGGGTAACCCGAAAGAGGCAACTCTGGAAGATATTGAGATGCTGTACCGCAAACTTCTGTAAAGACGTTATCCACCATTACATACTTTCTATATACGATATGGAAATGCCGCTATGCCGTTTACCAAGACGGTAAAGCGGCATTTTCATGTTTCTGGAAACTTAAGAAAATCTTCATTTGATTTATTCCGTAAATCTGATACAATAGGCGGCACAGGAGGAGCATAATTGTAAATGGAAAAGAAAAGAATAATAGCAGTGGGTATCCTTCTGGCGGCACTGGCAGCGGTATGGCTGGGGGTACGGCAGCTGTCCGGAACGGAGCAGATCACACATCCGGCGCTTACGATTACGGCGCTGCCGGTAGGAAAGGCAGATGCACTGATTCTTAAGACGGATGACTGGGCGGCCATGATTGACACCGGAGAGGAAAGGGATGGTTCCTATATCCGTGAGACACTGGAGGCGGCAGGCATTGATCACCTGAATCTTCTGCTGGTCACTCATTTTGATAAGGATCATGTGGGCAGTGCGGCAGAGCTTCTGGGGACGGTTGGCGCAGATCAGGTACTGATGCCGGATTATGAAGGAACAAGACCCGAGTATGCGGCATTTCTGTCGGCATTGGAGGCACATCCGGAGACGGAGGTACAGCGGATAACTGGAACGGAAACACTGGAAATTCCTGCAGGATCGGTGAACACATCTCTTACGATTTATGCGGCGGATGATCCGGCAGAGATTCGGGATACGGACGGTGAATATGACAATGATATGTCTCTGGTTGCAAAAGTTACCTGTGGCGAGAAGCAATTTCTGTTCACCGGCGATATTGAGAAGACGAGAATCCGTCAGATGCTGGAATCCCAGGTGGACTGGAAAGCGGACTGGATTAAAATGCCGCATCACGGCCGTTATCAGAAAAAAGTAGAAAAACTGTTAGAAGCAGTGAATCCTTTCTATGCAGTGATCTGTGACGGAGGGGATCAGCTTGCGGAAGAAGAGACATTGGATGCCTTGAAAAAACGACAGATAAAAGCATGGGAGACAGCCGATGGAACGGTAGTTACCATGACCGATGGAAAAAACATAAAAGTCAGACAGGAGAATGAATAATATGAAGAAAAAACAATTGGCAGTATGGATGATGGCTGTAGCATTGAGCGCAGCAATGATGACAGGATGCGGACAGAAAGATACCGCAGAACAGACCGAAAATACCGAGCAGGCAGAAAATACAGAAGATCAGACAGCAGGCTCTGAGGAAGCGACTATGCCGGATGAAGATATGGAAATGGACCCGGAATTTTCGGTAGATCCTGATGAAAACGAGGACGCGTCTGCAGCTGTATTTGGAGTTATTACCGATGTAGGTGAAAATGAGATCACAGTAGATAATCAGTCTGGTGTCTCCTCCCAGGGAGAGATGATTCTGATGATTGACCCGGATCATACGTATCTTCTGGATGCATCAACCGGACTTCCGGTGGATGTGAAGGATGTACAGGCAGGAGACAGCTTTGAAGCTTATCTTGGGGATGCTATGACCATGTCCCTTCCGCCGCAGAATACACCGGATATCGTATTTGTAAATGTTCCGGAAGACATTGCCATGCCGGCCTACGCTGTGGCAGTGGAAGACCCGACAGAAACGAACGGCATCTGGACACTGAAGGCAACTGACGGAACGGTTTATGAAGTGACAGAAGATGCCCAGGTAGTGCCGTATCTTACCAAAAATGTCGTGAAGATGCAGGATGTACAGAAAGGAACCGCATGCGCCATCTGGTATGACGATCAGAATCAGGTACAGAAAGTGATGATCCTGGAGTAATGTGAAATCCCCGGCAGCGTATAAACTGCCGGGGATTATTTTACTTAAAAATTCTATTCAAAATCTGATGCGCCACTTCTTCTTTACTCATAAGCGGCAGTTCTTCCGCACCTTCTCTGGTGATCAGGGTGACTACATTGGTATCGGTGCCAAAACCTGCACCGGTGGTTTTCAGGTTATTCGCCACAATCATATCCACATTCTTTTTCGTGAGCTTGGCAGTGGAATTTTCCAGCATATGCTCCGTTTCCATGGAGAAGCCGCATAGAAACTGACCGTTGTGTTTGTGATCGCCCAGATATTTTAAAATATCGGTGGTTCGTTTCAGCGGAATACTCATGTCTCCGTCTTTTTTCTTTACCTTTTCGGAGCTGACGTCTGCAGGGGTGTAGTCAGCTACAGCGGCCGCTTTGATGATGGCATCCTGTTCGGCTGCGTGAGCAGACACGGCCTCGAACATATCCTGCGCAGATGTGATGGGGATTACGTTCACAAAGGGCGGTGGAGCAATGGAGACGGGACCGGATACCAGGGTGACATCTGCACCGCGAAGTGAAGCGGCATGGGCGATGGCATATCCCATCTTTCCGGTGGAATGGTTGGTAAGATAGCGGACCGGATCCAATGCCTCCTGGGTAGGTCCGGCAGTGACCAGCACTTTCTTACCGAGCAGATCTTTTTCGCATGCCAGATGCTGCTCAATATAGGAGAGAAGTACTTCCGGTTCCGGCATTTTACCTGCACCGGTGTCACCGCATGCCAGATATCCGCTGGCAGGCTCGATCACTTCCCAACCGTACTTTTTGAGGATGGACAGGTTATCCTGAACGACCGGATTTTCAAACATGGCAGTGTTCATGGCCGGAGACAGAAGCTTTGGGCATTTGCAGGCCAGGATGGTGGTGGTGAGCATATCGTCGGCAATGCCGTGAGCAAGCTTTCCAATGATATTGGCGGAAGCCGGGGCAACCAGTACCAGATCCGCTTTCTTTGCTACGGAAATATGTTCCACCTCGAAAGTGAAATTCCGGTCAAAGGTATCGATGAGACATTTATTTCCAGTGAGGGTCTCAAAGGTCACCGGTGTGATAAATTGTGCTGCATTTTTGGTCATAATGACCTGCACATCGCAGTGCTGCTTTTTCAGGGCACTGGCTAAAGATGCAATTTTATAAGCGGCGATACTCCCGGTCACACCGAGAACTACGCATTTATTCTTTAACATAGAAAACCTCCATGGTTTGTGTACTATTTACAGGTGCGTGATTGGGAAGGTGACAGCCTGTGAAAGGAACGTCCGCAGTCCCGGTACTTCATGAGAACAAGCCCTAGGCGTAGTTCGAATGTTAGTACCGCTGGATCGAGGACTTAGCGCGAGCGGTTCCGCTCACAGCCTGTCACCTTCCCATATTTCGTAACCTGTGAACCGCACATACAATATCATCATAAATATGGCATAAAGCCATGGAAAAGTAAAGGAAAAGATGGTAAAATAAGAAATAATTTGGCATTTGATTATAACGAAATGAGGGATAAAAATATGATATTAGCAGTAGATATTGGAAATACAAACATTGTGGTGGGCTGCATTCACGGCGAGGAGATCTGTTTTGTGGAGCGCCTGTCTACGGTATCCACCCGGACGGAACTGGAATATGCCATTAGTTTTAAGAACGTGCTGGAAATGTACGGTGTCAGCATTGAAGAGCTGGATGGTGGTATCATTTCTTCGGTAGTTCCTCCGGTGACGAACATTGTGAAGCATTCCATGGAGAAGATTCTGAATCAGAAAGTGATGCTCATTGGGCCGGGTGTAAAGACCGGACTGAATGTGCTGATGGACGATCCGCGCCAGGTGGGAAGTGACCGTATCGTCAATGCGGTGGCAGTGGTACATGAGTATCCGGTTCCGGCGGCAATCATCGATATGGGAACAGCGACCACCATCTGCGTGGTGGATGGTAAAAAGAATTACATTGGCGGAGCCATCATTCCTGGCATGCGGATTGCGGCAGATACTTTAACTGCCAGAACTGCCCAGCTTCCAAAGATCAGTCTGGAGGCACCGGCGAAGCTCATTGGTAAAAATACGGTAGACTGTATGAAGAGTGGTGTGTTCTATGGAAATGTAGCTCTGATTGATGGAATGCTGGATAAGATCGAAGAAGAGATGGGACAGAAGCTTACCATTATCGCGACTGGCGGGCTGGCAAAGGCACTGATTCCTTATTGTAAGCATGACATCATTCTGGATGACGCTCTGCTGTTGAAAGGTCTGAAGATCATCTACGAGAAGAATAAATAAAAAACGGGCAGCCGGTTACAAAATACCAGGCTGCCTGTTCTGCCTTAAATCATAGGTTGAGGGAGCCGCAGAAGAATCATGCGGATGATGCTCCACATACCGTTTAAAACCGCATCATTTAAGAAACCAAGGGGGCGGCTCAAGGCACCGGATGCCAGGAGAAGAATCAGAGCGAGTCCCCAGTAACGGGCATAGCGTCCATAAAGTTCTGCAGCCTTTGGAGACAGCTCTCCCAACACGTGGGAACCGTCCAGGGGCGGTACCGGAATCAGGTTAAAAATGCCAAGACCAATGTTCAGAACGGCGGAATAGTAAGCAAGACTCATGGCTGTCTGTACAACGGAGGAGCTGGAGGAGCCATAGAGCATGAGCAGTCCTTCGATGAGCAGGGATACAAAGGCCAGCAGCAGATTGACAGCGGGACCAGCCAAAGAGACCAGAATGATGCCTTTTTTTCGGTCTTTATAATAGTAGGGATTGATAGGAACCGGATTGGCCCATCCCATATGGAAGATCAAAAGGCACAGAGTTCCCATGGGATCCAGATGTTTGAATGGATTTAAGGTCAATCGCCCTGACATTCGTGGAGTCGGATCGCCCAAGCGGTCGGAGACATATCCGTGAGCACATTCGTGGCAGATGATGGCTAACAGCATGACAGGTGCCACATAGAGGATTACCTGCAGCTGTGTAATATAATAACGCAGCATAAAATTTCCTTCTTTCACAAAATCTCCGCCAGAAATGTACAGCGGGTTATCGTACTATTCTACCTTATTTCTGATGAAAAGAAAAGTTCCACTTTCCCGGCTCTTGTAAATCCTGAATCAATCGTTTATAATATAGATCAATATGGGCATCTGCCCTAATGATAGTTAAGAAACAAGGAGATAAGAAGAAAGATGGCTGATAAGATTCGTACAAGATTCGCGCCGAGCCCGACCGGACGTATGCACGTAGGAAATTTAAGAACGGCGCTGTATGCATATTTGATCGCAAAACATGAGGGAGGAGATTTCCTTCTCCGTATTGAGGATACTGACCAGGAGCGTCTGGTAGAGGGAGCGGTCGATATTATTTACCGCACCATGCAGGCAACCGGACTTGTCCATGACGAGGGTCCTGACAAAGATGGCGGTGTTGGCCCCTATGTACAGAGTGATCGTGTAAAATCCGGAATTTATATGGAGTATGCAAAGAAACTGATCGATAAAGGGGAAGCTTATTACTGCTTCTGTGATAAGGAGCGCCTGGAGAGCCTGAAACAGGAAGTGGCAGGCAAGGAGATCATGATCTATGACAAACACTGTCTGCATCTGTCCAAAGAAGAGGTAGAGGAGAAGTTAAAAGCAGGGGTTCCCTACGTTATCCGCCAGAATAACCCGCAGACCGGAACGACTACTTTCCATGACGAGATTTACGGAGATATCACCGTGGATAACTCCGAGCTGGATGATATGATTCTGATCAAGTCCGATGGATATCCGACCTACAATTTTGCAAACGTAGTAGATGATCATCTTATGGGTATCACTCACGTAGTCAGAGGAAATGAGTATCTGTCCTCCTCACCAAAATACAATCGTCTTTATGATGCATTTGGCTGGGAAGTACCGGTATACGTACACTGCCCGCTGATTACCGATGAGAACCACAAGAAGCTGAGCAAGCGCTGCGGACATTCTTCCTATGAAGATCTGATTGAGCAGGGATTCCTGACCGAGGCAGTGGTAAACTTTGTTGCACTGCTTGGATGGTCTCCGGAGGATAATCAGGAGATTATGTCCCTTCAGGAACTGATTGAGAAATTTGATTATCATCACATCAGCAAATCCCCGGCAGTCTTTGACTACGGCAAACTGAAATGGATGAACGGCGAGTACATTAAGAAGATGGACTTTGAGCCGTTCTATGAGAGAGCACTTCCGTATATGAAAGAAGTCATTACGAAGGATTATGACTTTAAGAAGATTGCCCAGATGGTGAAGACCCGTATCGAGATCTTCCCGGATATCAAGGAGCTGATTGATTTCTTTGAGGAAGTACCGGAATATGATGTGGCAATGTATACCCACAAGAAGATGAAGACCACTGCTGAGTCCTCTCTTCAGGTATTAAAAGAAGTGCTTCCACTTCTGAAAGCACAGGAAGACTACAGTAACGATGCTCTGTATGAGATGCTGTGTGCATTCGTGAAGGAGAAAGGCTACAAAAACGGTTATGTCATGTGGCCGATCCGTACCGCTGCTTCCGGAAAACAGATGACCCCTTGCGGTGCAACTGAGATTCTGGAGATCCTTGGCAAAGAAGAGAGCATTGCACGTATTGAGAAAGCAATCGAGAAATTAAGCTAAAAGCGAGTCTGTATGAGTTCTTTTACAAAATCACAGAGCGAAGCGATCCGTCATCAGGACGGACCGCTGCTCGTTCTGGCAGGTCCCGGTTCGGGAAAAACTACCGTTGTAACAAAAAGAGTCCAGTACTTGGTGCAGGACTGTCATATTTCCCCCTCCTCCATTCTGGTGATTACCTTCACTAAGGCAGCTGCCACGGAAATGAAGGAGCGTTTTTTGCGCCTGATGGAACAGTCTGAGGAGAAGCCGCAGGGGTATGGAAATGTGTTGTTTGGCACTTTTCATGCAGTATTTTTCAATATTTTAAAGCTGTCTTATGGATTTACAGCGGCTAATATTTTAAGGGAAGAGACCAGATATCAGTATATGAAGGAAATCGTGGACCGGCTGAAGCTGGAGATCGATGATGAAAATGAATTTATCTCCGGCGTGCTGGGCGAAATCAGCCTGATCAAGAATGAACGGATTGCGCTGGAGCACTATTTTTCCAAAAACTGTGCGGAAGATATTTTTCGGAAAATCTTTGCATCCTATGAGCAGCGGAAGCGGAATGCGAGACTGATTGATTTTGATGATATGCTCAGCTATACCTGGGAGCTTTTAACGAAACGGCCGGACATTCTGGAAGCGTGGCAGAAGAAATTCCGGTACATTTTGGTAGATGAGTTTCAGGACATCAACCGCCTGCAGTATGATATTTTGCGGCTTCTGGCACAGCCGGAAAATAATCTCTTTATTGTGGGAGATGATGACCAGTCCATCTATCGCTTCCGGGGTGCGAAACCGGAGATTATGCTGAACTTCCAGAAGGACTTTCCGACAGCGGGTCGTGTATTGTTAAATGATAATTTCCGTTCTACCAGACAGATTGTCAATGCAGCAGGCCGGGTCATTCGGAAAAATCAGTCCCGGTTTGCAAAAGAGATTACGGCCAGAGGAGGAGAGGGACCGGGTGTGCGAATCCTCGCCTTTGAAGATCAGCAGCAGGAATGTCTGTATCTGTTGAAAGAAATGCAGGAGTATAAGAAAAATGGCGGTGCCTGGCAGCAGATGGCGGTGCTTTACCGTACCAACACCCAGCCAAGGCTTCTCATACAGAAATTCATGGAATTCAATGTGCCATTCCGGGTAAGAGATCAGGTGCCAAATCTTTTTGAACACTGGATTGCGAAAAATCTGTTCTGTTATATCCGGCTGGCCTGTGGCTCGAAGCTTCGGAAGGATTTACTGCCGGTACTCAACCGGCCCAAACGGTACATGAACCGGGAGTGTTTGAATGATGAGATCATCTGTTGGGAGTATATGATGGACTATTATAAGGACAAACCCTATGTCTGTGATAAGATTGAACGGCTTCAGTATGATCTGAAGATGCTGGGCAGGATGGGACCTTTTGCGGCCATCAATTACATCCGGCATGTGATGGGATATGAGGAGTATCTGAAAGAGTATGCAGAATTTCGCCGGATGAATGCGGAAGATCTTATGGAGGTGTTAAATGAACTTCAGGAGAGCGCCCGTGCTTATAAGACTTACGATGAATGGTTTGCATACATGGAACGCTATAAAAAAGAAATGGATGAGATGCGGAAGCGGCAGCAGGAAGTAAAAGAAGGTGTCCACCTGGCCACTATGCACAGCAGCAAAGGGCTGGAGTATGATAAGGTTTTTATTCTGGATGCGGCGGAAGGCATTACACCTTATAAAAAGGCAGTACTGGATGCGGATCTGGAGGAAGAACGGCGGATGTTTTACGTAGCCATGACCAGGGCGAAGAAGGAGCTGACCATCTGCTGGGCGAAGAAGCAGTTCAGTCATGAGCTGACCGTATCAAGGTTTGTGGAGGAGATGAAAGATGACAGAGCAGTATAAGACCGTATATGAAGGCGGAGAAGGAGAGCTGGTGGAGAAAAAGTCCCGTTTTATCGCCACGGTCCGTCCGGTAAAGACAGAGGAAGAGGCCAATCAGTTCGTAGAGGAAATGCGGAAGAAATACTGGGATGCCAGGCACAACTGCTGGGCATTCATCCTGGGTGAACGGCAGGAATTCAAGCGATGCAGTGATGACGGGGAACCGTCCCAGACGGCAGGAAAACCTATGATGGATGTGCTGACTGGGGCGGGTCTTACAGATGTGGCAGTGGTAGTAACCCGTTATTTTGGCGGAACTCTTCTTGGTACCGGCGGACTGGTGAGAGCCTATTCCGGAGCAGTGCAGGAAGGTCTGAAAAACAGTACCGTTATTACGAAATATCTGGGTGTGAAGTTGTCTGTGACTACGGATTATAATGGAGTGGGAAAACTCCAATATTTGTTTGGACAAAAAGAGATTCCGATCCTGTCTGCGGAGTACACGGACAAGGTGGTGTTTACGGTTCTGGTGGAGTCTTCGCGGATACAGGAGATCAAAAAAGCCATCACGGAAGCCACCAGCGCCACTGCGCAGATGGAGGAGTCAGATCCTGTCTATTTTGCGGAAATTAACGGGAAATTTACGGTTATGTAAAATTTATGTAAAATCAAAATAAGGCCTGCGTAAAATCTCACTGAAAGCTGTGTAAAGCGTTGACACAGGGGGAAAAACACTGATATAGTCAAGCCAGAAGGATTGTGATAGTACAATCCTTCTTTTACGTTACGTGTAAATCTATGGAGGATAGAGGTATGAGTGTATTTAATGTGCTGACCCTTTTCGGGGGTCTGGCAATGTTCCTGTTTGGAATGGAACTGATGGGCCAGGGACTGGAATCCGCATCCGGTGGAAAGCTGGAGAAAATTCTGGAAAATCTGACGTCCAATCTGATCAAGGCAGTGCTTCTTGGTATTGTGGTCACTGGCGTGATTCAGAGTTCTTCCGCTACCACAGTAATGGTAGTTGGTTTTGTAAACAGTGGAATCATGACACTTTCCCGGGCAGTCGGCGTCATTATGGGTGCCAATATCGGTACGACAGTGACTTCCTGGATCCTGTCACTGGCAGGAATCGAGAGTGACAGTTTCTTTATGCAGCTGTTAAAACCATCCACCTTCTCCCCGATACTGGGTGTGATCGGTATGGCAATGATCATGTTTTCCAAACGGGAGAAGAAAAAGGATATTGGAAATATCCTGATTGGCTTTACTATTTTGATGTATGGTATGGAAACCATGTCCGGCGCAGTAAAACCGCTGGCAGAAGTACCGGAGTTTACCAACATTCTTTTGATTTTCTCCAACCCAGTGCTGGGAGTTCTTGCAGGTGCCGTGCTGACTGCGGTGATCCAGAGCTCCAGTGCTTCTGTTGGTATCCTGCAGGCACTGTGTATGACTGGAGCAGTTCCTTATAGTACAGCACTTCCGATTATCATGGGACAGAATATCGGTACCTGTGTGACTGCCATGTTGTCTGCCATCGGAGCAAAGAAAAATGCAAAACGTGCGGCAACGATCCATCTGATGTTCAATATGATTGGTACGGTGTTGTTTCTGACCGTCTTCTATACATTGAATCTGTTTGTGCATTTTGCGTTCCTTGGTGAAAATGCAGCACCGGTGGGAATAGCCATGATCCATACCATCTTCAATGTGACGGTAACACTGGTCCTGCTTCCGTTTAACCAGATGCTGGTAAAACTGGCATACGTTGTGATTCCGGTTACTGACGACGAGAAGAGCAAAAATTCCGGAAAACTCACCATTCTGGACGAACGTTTTCTGGAAGTACCTGGGTATGCATTGGAGATCAGTGAGACAGCAGCTCTGACTATGTTTCAGGAGGTGAGAAGATCTCTGGGAATGTCTGAGACGCTGATAAAAAATTATCAGCCGGATACCGTGGTGGAGATGAAAGACAGTGAAGAACTGGTGGATGGTTACGAGAACCAGATCTCCAACTATCTTCTGGCTTTGTCCCACAAGGGAATCAATGAGGCAGAGAGCCAGAAACTTTCCGTCCTTCTTTATACAGTCAATGATATTGAGACCATCAGTGACCAGGTCTGCAATATTGGGATTGCTTACCGAGGACTGGATGCCAAAGAAAATGCATTTTCTGAGATGGCGCTGGATGAGCTTTCCATACTTCAGGAGCTGGAAACCGAGCTGGTTGACAAGACAATTGAGATGTTCCATGCAAAAGGAGAGACGATGCTGGATGTCTATGCATGCCGTCACCTGCTGCTGGATCTGTCCGGCAAGGTGAAAGAGCGTCATATGTCCCGATTGATTAAGAACAAATGTTCTATGGAAGTGGGAATCGTGTTGACGGATATTCTGAACAGCTATGAACGAATCAGTCTAAGATGTTTAAGAATTGCTAACTACCTGTCCCAGAAGGATAAAAAGTCTCTGACAATTCACGATCTGGAAACCATGCTTCCGGAGTCGGAATATCATGTAGAGTATGAAAATTATAAAAAGAAATATCAGCTGGCATAGAAGCTGTAATAAAAAAAGATCATCCATCATATTTGCGGTGGATGATCTTTTTTACTGTGGGGAAATTAGTTTAACTGATCTTCGGTTACCAGTTCATCGTACTCCATGGAATCCAACAGCTCGTCGAACGCATCGGATGCGATCTCGTACTCTTCGTCGGTCTCGATGTTGTCAAGCTTTGGATTGCCTGCTGCATCCTTGGTGTAACGGTACAGATAAACTTCTCCGTCCTCATTCTGACCGTTCTCATCCAACGGAAGAAGGGCGATATATTCTTTCTCACCGGCATCAAAGATTCCAACGATGGCACATTCTACAGTGCTGTCATCATCCAAAGTCAGAGTTACAGTTACGCCGTCACCGCCGCAGGAAGAGCAGTCGCCGTTGCATTTTGTTTCATCACAGGTATTAGACATTTGTAAACCCTCATTTCTTTCATAATTATCATGTATAGATATACTCTATCAATGTATCAGAACTATGAAAAATTTGCAAGTGGTGTACTTGACTTTGCGGAGGATTCCTTTAAAATAAAAAGATGACTTCAAGGAGGAGTGACAAGATGAAACTGGTATTTTCAAACAGAGCCCAGAGTATTGAAGAGGGCATTTTTTCTGTACTGAATACAAAAAAAGAAGAGCTGCTGAAAGCAGGACGCAAAGTCTATAATTTTTCAGTAGGAACGCCGGACTTTCAGCCGCCGGCACATATTATGAAAGCGATGCAGGAAGCCTGCAAAGATCCGGAAAATTATAAATACGCGCTGGCAGACCGGTCGGAGATGTTAGAAGCGGTAAAAGATTTCTATCATCATCGATTTGGCGTAGAGATCGAGAAGGATCAGATCATGAGTATGTACGGATCCCAGGAAGGAATGGCACATATCGGCCTGGTAATGTGCGATCCGGGTGATGTGATGCTGGTGCCAAATCCAGGATACCCGGTATTTGGAATTGGCCCGGAGCTTATGGGAGCAAAGATTGAGACTTATCCTTTATATAAGGAAAATAATTTCATCCCTAATTTTGACGATATCCCGGAAGAGACGGCCAGAAAAGCAAAATTCATGATCATTTCCTATCCGGCTAATCCGGTATGCTCTGTGGCAGATGATGAATTTTATGAGAAGGCGATTGCCTTTGCCAAGAAATATAATGTCATGATCCTTCACGACAATGCTTACTCCGATATCGTATTTGGCGGAAAAGAGGGAAAATCATTCCTGTCTTATCCTGGTGCCATGGAGGTGGGAATTGAATTCTATTCCCTTTCCAAATCCTATAACATGACCGGTATGCGGATTTCCTTTGCCATTGGAAATAAAGAAATCATCGAGGCGTTCCGCAAGGTTCGTTCTCAGATTGATTACGGTATTTTCCTTCCGATCCAGAAAGCGGCAGTGGCAGCTTTAAAAGGACCCCAGGACAGCGTGAAAGAGCAGTGCAGACTTTATGAAGAGAGAAATTATGCATTATGCCGTGGCCTTACAAAGATTGGCTGGAAGGTGCCGGATGGACAGGGGACCATGTTTGTATGGGCTCCTATTCCGGAAAACTATACCAGTAGTGAAAAATTCGTGTTAGACCTGATGGAACAGACAGGTGTGATAGTGACGCCAGGAACTGCCTTTGGAGATCTTGGAGAGGGTTACGTGCGGATGGCGCTGGTTCATCCGGTGGAAGTGATTGAAGAAGCGATTCAGTCCATTCAAAAGAGCGGAATTCTAGAGGCATGAGTTTTGTAGATACTTATACCGAATTTGTTTTTACAGAAGATGCTCCGGAGAAAGCGGACATCATTTTTATTCCGGGCTCTTCGGAAGGCGTGCTTGCCATCCGTGCAGCACAGCTTTGGAAAGAACAGTATGCACCCATGATTCTGCCATCTGGGCGATTCGGAAAAAATACAGGTCATTTTGACGGACCGGGCAATTATGAGACGGAGTGGGAGTATCTGCATGCGATTCTGCGGAAGGAAGGCGTTCCGGAGGAAGCTATCTGGAAGGAAGACCAGGCAACCTTTACCTATGAGAATGCCATTTATTCCCGGAAAGTGACCGATGCAGCCGGACTTTCTGTGAAAACGGCGCTGGTTTGTTGTCAGGCATACCATGCCAGACGGGCAAAACTATACTATGAGGTATGTTTCCCGGAGGCACGGATTCTCATGATTCCCACGGTCACCAAAGGCGTCAGCCGGGAAAACTGGTACAAAAGGGAAGCATCTATTGACCTGGTATTAAAAGAAATGGAACACTGCGGAAGCCAGTTCCATGACATATTTCTGGAACATTTACAGAGATAATATGTTACCGGTAACAAGTTTCTCTCTGAAAAAGTAGACAGAGTACCATTACCATAAGGAGAAAAATTTACTATAATAAGATCATCAAAAACCACCGAGAATCTTATTATTTTAAAAGGAGAGAAACAAACATGAAAATTGTAGTACTTGACGGTTATACCGAGAATCCTGGAGATATCAGCTGGGCACCGCTGGAAGCACTTGGTGAGGTTACTGTATATGACAGAACTTCCTACGTAGAGTCTCCGCTTATCGCAGAACGTATCGGCGATGCAGAGGTTGTTGTTATCAACAAAACCCCGATCAGCAAAGAGACTATTGATAAATGCCCGAACATCAAAACCATCGCAGTTCTGGCAACCGGTTACAACGTAGTAGATTATGAGTATGCAAAATCCAAAGGAATTCCGGTTCAGAATGTACCGGTATATGGAACTGATAACGTAAGTCAGTTTGCTGTATCTCTTCTGATGGAGGTTTGCTCTCACATCGGACATCACAACGATTCCGTACACAACGGCGAGTGGGCAAGCAATGTTGACTGGTGCTACTGGCATTATCCGATGATCGAGGTATCCGGAAAAACCGCAGGTATCATTGGCCTTGGCCGGATCGGTGTAAATACCGCTAAAATTCTGAAAGCAATGAACGTAAATGTCATCGCTTACGATGCATTTCAGAGCGAGGCTGGAAAAGCTGTTGCAGAGTATGTAGAGCTGGATGAGCTGCTTGCAAAATCTGATTTCATTTTCCTGCACTGCCCGCTGTTCCCGTCTACCGAGGGAATCATCAATAAAGACAACATCGCTAAGATGAAAGATGGCGTTGTTATCATCAACAACAGCCGTGGTCCGCTGGTAGTTGAGCAGGATCTGTATGAGGCACTGGAGAGCGGAAAAGTATCCGCAGCAGCAGTTGACGTTGTATCTACAGAACCGATCAAAGCAGACAATGTACTGCTGAAAGCGAAGAACTGCATCATTACCCCGCATATTTCCTGGGCTACTCAGGATGCGAGAAAACGTATCATGAACACCACCGCAGAAAATATCAAATCTGTACTGGACGGAGCTCCGGTAAACGTGGTTAACAAATAATGAAAGTAGTAATTGCAATTGATTCCCTAAAGGGAAGCTTGAGCTCTATGGAAGCAGGACGTGCCATTGAGCAGGGCATCCTGAATGTGCTGCCGGATACGGAAGTAACGGTGAAACCGCTTGCGGACGGTGGAGAAGGCACAACGGAGGCACTGGTAGAAGGCATGGGTGGAGATCTGGTGAAGGTTCAGGTTCATGGACCGCTGGAGACTCCGGTCACTGCGGCTTATGGAATGATTCAGAAAACAGGGACAGCCATCATGGAGATGGCTGCCGCTGCAGGAATTATTCTGGTGGGCAAAGACAAACGGCCGCTGGAAGCTACCACCTATGGTGTCGGCGAGATGATCAAAGATGCCATTGAACGCGGATGCCGTAAATTCATTATCGGTATTGGCGGAAGTGCTACCAATGATGGCGGTATCGGTATGCTGACTGCTCTTGGATATGAATTTCTGGATGAGGACGGAGAGCCTGCCGGCATCGGCGCGGATGCACTGGGTAAAGTAGTAGAGATCCGTACGGCAAATGTGCTGCCGGAACTGAAAGAATGTCATTTCCGGGTTGCCTGCGATGTCACCAATCCGCTTTGTGGAGAAAACGGCGCCACCTACATCTATGGTCCCCAGAAAGGTGTAACAGAAGAGATGCGGGAAGGCCTTGATGAAGCCATGGGTTCCTATGCAGAAGTGACTAAAAAAAGCATGGGTACGGACTGTGCCCTCATGGAAGGTGCAGGAGCAGCCGGAGGTCTTGGATTTGCCTTTTTGAGCTTCCTCGGAGCAGAACTGCTGCCGGGTATTGAACTGGTACTGGATGCAGTCGGCATGGAAAAAGCCATGGAAGGCGCTGATCTGGTATTTACCGGAGAGGGCAGACTGGATCATCAGACGGCTATGGGAAAAGCCCCGGTGGGAATCGCACGGCTCGCCAAAAAATGCGGTGCGAAAGTCATCGCGCTGGCCGGTGCGGTAGTGGAAGGAGCAGAAGCCTGCAATGAAAACGGCATTGATGCTTATTTCCCGATTCTGCGTAAGGTGGTGACGCTGGATGAGGCCATGGAGCCTGAAACGGCAAAGCAGAATATGATCCGTACAACCGAACAGATTATCCGTCTGGTGGCGGCCGTAAAATAAAACGATAGATTACAGTTCACACAGCAGCCGGACACTTGCTGCCAGGCTGCGTAAGAACTTGATTCAGGAGTGAGCAGGCTCTTTTTGCGAAGCAAAACTTCCAATGAGCCTGCGAAATCGTTACTGGAACGAGGCACGAGTGAACAGTAATAACGATAAACGAGGAAAGATACAGATGAAAGAAGAAACATTAATCCTGCTTGGAACCGGTAATGCGACAGTTACCAGATGCTTTAATACCTGTTTTGCCATCAAACGCGGCGAAGAGTATTTTCTGGTGGATACAGGCGGTGGAAATGGAATTATGACCCAGCTGGAAAAAGCCAATATTCCAATGGAGTCCATTCACGAAATTTTTATGAGCCATGAACACACAGATCATCTGCTTGGTCTGATCTGGCTGATCCGCATGATTGCCACGAAAATGAAAAAAGGCCAGTATGAAGGAAATCTCAATATTTACTGCCATGCCGATCTGAAAGATATTATTCTGACGATCACTAAACTGACGGTACAGGACAAATTTTTCAAGATGATCGGAGAGAGAATCTTCATCAATCCGGTAGAAGACCAGGAAGTCAGAAAAGTCATGGGTTACGAGCTCACCTTTTTTGATATTCATTCTACAAAAGCAAAACAGTTCGGCTTTACTATGCAGCTGATGAACGGAAAGAAATTCACCTTCCTTGGTGATGAACCTTATCAGGAGCATGAGCACGAATATGCAGTCGATGCGGACTGGCTTCTCCATGAGGCGTTCTGCCTGTACAGAGACAGAGACATTTATAAGCCTTATGAGAAACATCATACGACAGTAAAAGAAGCCTGTGAGCATGCGGAAGAATTAAGAGCAAAAAATCTGATTCTGTATCATACGGAAGATAAAAATCTTGCGGACAGAAGAAAACTGTATACGGAAGAGGGACAGCAGTATTATCATGGTAATCTGATTGTTCCTGATGATCTGGATAGAATCCTTTTATAGCTATGAGCAGGAGGAAGCACCCGAAAGGGGGCTTCCTTTTGTTGTTCTCAAAAAGAAAGACTTGAAAAAAGCGGAAAATATGGTAGTATAGTAACTGAATTATTATGAGCAGAAAAGGAGATAACTATGCAGACTCTAGAACTGAAAAAAATTGCAAATGAAGTCCGCAAAGGAATCGTAACTGCAGTGCACAGCGCAAAAGCAGGACATCCGGGCGGATCTTTATCTGCAGCAGACATTTTTACATATCTCTATTTTGAGGAGATGAACATTGATCCGAAGAATCCGACTGATCCGGACAGAGACCGTTTCGTACTTTCCAAAGGACATACGGCTCCTGGATATTACAGTGCAATGGCACAGAGAGGATACTTCCCGGTTGAAGAGCTGCTTACCCTTCGTCATGTAGACAGCCGCCTTCAGGGACATCCGTGCATGCAGGATCTTCCGGGCATTGATATGTCTTCAGGATCTCTGGGACAGGGAATCTCCGCAGCAGTAGGTATGGCAATCGCCGGAAAACTGGATAACAAATCCTATCGTGTATACACCTTACTGGGTGATGGCGAGATTCAGGAAGGCCAGGTATGGGAGGCTTCCATGTTGGCTGGACATCGTCACCTGGACAACCTGGTGGTGATCGTTGACAACAACGGTCTTCAGATCGATGGAAAAATCGAAGATGTAAACTCTCCGTACCCGATCGACAAAAAATTCGAGGCATTTAATTTCCATGTAATCAATGTTGCAGACGGAAATGATATGGATCAGTTAAGAGCTGCTTTTGAGGAAGCGAAGACTGTAAAAGGACAGCCGACCGCTATTATTGCAAAAACTGTAAAAGGTAAGGGCGTATCCTTCATGGAGAATCAGGCATCCTGGCACGGAACTGCTCCGAACGATGAGCAGTATGCAGTAGCAATGGCAGATTTGGAGAAAGTAGGTGAAGCATTATGTCAGAAGTAAAGAAGATCGCAACAAGAGAAAGCTACGGTAACGCTCTGGCAGAGCTTGGCGCACAGAATCCGAATGTGGTTGTACTTGATGCAGACCTTGCAGGAGCTACCAAGACTGCTATATTCAAAAAAGCATTCCCGGAGCGTCACATTGACTGTGGTATCGCAGAGGGAAATATGATGGGAGTAGCAGCAGGACTTGCTACCTGCGGAAAAGTTGTTTTCGCTTCTTCTTTCGCAATGTTCGCAGCAGGAAGAGCATTTGAGCAGGTTCGTAACTCCATCGGATATCCGCATCTGAATGTAAAGATCGGAGCTACTCACGCAGGAATCTCTGTAGGTGAGGACGGAGCTACCCATCAGTGTAATGAGGATATTGCTATCATGCGTACGATCCCGGGAATGACTATCATCTGCCCGGCTGACGATGTAGAAGCAAGAGCTGCAGTAAAAGCAGCAGCTGAGTACGAAGGACCGGTTTATTTAAGATTTGGCCGTCTGGCTGTTCCGGTAATCAACGACGAGACAACTTACAAGTTTGAGATTGGAAAAGGAATTACCATGAAGGAAGGTAAAGATGTAACCATCATTGCTACCGGACTTGAGGTAAACGAGAGCCTTGAAGCTGCAAAGCTTCTTGAGGCAGACGGAATCTCCGCAGAGGTAATTGACATCCATACCATCAAACCGATCGACAGAGAGCTGGTAGTAGCATCAGCAAAGAAGACCGGAAAGGTTGTAACTGTTGAGGAGCACTCCATCATTGGAGGACTTGGTGGAGCAGTTGCAGAAGTTCTGGCTGAGGAGGCACCGACCAAGATGCTTCGCATCGGTATGATGGATCAGTTCGGAGAATCTGGTCCGGCAAAAGTCCTGATCGAGAAATATGGTCTGGACGCAAAGAGCATTTACGAGAAAGTAAAAGCTTGGCTGTAAGATTTGACTAATAAGAAATAAGAAAACCCAGAGACGGTATTCTGTCTCTGGGTTTTTTGCTGAGTAAAATTGAATTTAATCTGGATATACCAGACGTTCCTGGGAAATGTCGTAGAGCACCTCGTCCAGATATTTTCTGGCAAGATATTTTGCCATGGGCAGGTTCATGTCCAGATAATTGCCACAGTCTTTCGGACTGGCTCCAGGCACTTCGCCTTCAAAATCACGGATAAATTCATACATTTCAATCATCAGATTTACAATGTCACTGGATTCATAGTCACCGGCCAGCAGAAGATAGAATCCGGTCCGGCATCCCATGGGTCCAAAGTAAATGGTCTTGGAACCATAGAGCGGATGATTTCTTAAAAAGGTTGCACCCAGATGCTCAATGGTATGCACCTCTGCGGTATTCATGACCGGTTCATCATTGGGACTGGTCATGCGCAGGTCAAAGGTAGTGATGACAGAGTCACCGACAGAGTCTTTACGTGATACATAGACACCCGGAATTAGGCGGATATGGTCTATAGTAAAGCTTGCAATTTTTTCCATAATTACGGCCTCCTTGTAGTTTCTCTCATCATAGCAAAGTTTGTTGACAAAGGCAAGGAAGAAAGATAAAATTGAAATATCGTGCAAAGGCACAAGGAGGGCGCAGCTGATGGATCAATATAATTTGGATGAATTATTTCAATTTGTGGAGGAACACAAATACCGCTTGCTGCGTTCTCGTCTGGCGGAGATGAATGAAGCGGATATTGCAGAATTCATGGAAGAACTGGATCGCAATCAGGGAATGCTCATTTTCCGTATGCTGCCTAAAGATCAGGCAGCGGATGTGTTTGCATTTCTGGAACCGGATGTACAGGAACATATCATTAACAGTATTAATGATGCGGAAGTTAGTAAGATTGTGGAAGATCTGTTCGTGGATGATGCTGTTGACATGTTGGAAGAATTGCCGGCAACGGTGGTAAAGAGAGTGATGCGGGCAGCAACTCCGGAGACGAGAAAACTGATCAATCAGTTCCTGCAATACCCGGAGAACAGTGCCGGAAGCATTATGACGGCAGAGTACATCGGTTTAAAAAAATACATGAATGTAGAGCAGGCATTTGCCTATATTCGCGCCCATGGTGTTGATAAGGAGACCATTTATACTTGCTTTGTGACAGACGGCCAGCGAAGATTGGAAGGTGTTGTTACGATCAAGGATCTGCTCATGAATCCCTATGAGACAAAGATCCAGGATATTATGGATGAAAATATCATCAAGACAGTGACGACGGAAGATCAGGAAGAGGTAGTGGAACTTTTTAATAAATATGATCTTATTTGTCTCCCGGTGGTAGACCACGAGGATCGTCTGGTAGGAATTGTTACGGTTGATGATATTGTGGATGTCATGGAAGAAGAGGCCACTGAGGATATTGAGAAAATGGCAGCGATGCTTCCCAGCGATAAGCCTTATCTGAAGACGGGAATCTTTGAATTGGCGAAAAACAGGATTGTCTGGCTGACAGTACTCATGTTAAGTTCGATGATTACAGGCAGCATTCTGACCTACTATGAAGCAGCTTTTGCGGCTCTGCCATTGCTGGTAAGTTTTGTACCCATGCTGACAGGAACCGGAGGAAATGCAGGAAGCCAGTCCAGTACGACTATTATCCGTGCTATGACCATTGGAGATGTGAAACCCATGGATATTCTGAAGGTAATCTGGAAGGAAATCCGGGTAGCGGTAGTAGTGGGCATCATCCTGGCGGGACTCAATTTTGTTCGCCTGATGCTCCAGTATCCGGGAGAGACACTGGTGTGTGTGACGGTTGTGGTGAGCCTGATGCTGACTATCATTCTGGCAAAGACTATTGGCTGTACTCTGCCGATCCTGGCTCAACTTCTGCATCTGGATCCTGCCATTATGGCGGCACCCCTTATTTCCACTATTGTGGATGCCTGCAGCCTGATCGTGTATTTTCAGATTGCATGCCACTTATTGAGTATATGAAAACAAGGAGATCAAAGGTTATGATAAATGAAAAAAAAGTATTGTTCAGCGGAATGCAGGCTACGGGAAACCTGACTCTTGGCAATTACCTGGGAGCCATGAAGAACTGGGTGACTCTGTGTGACGAGTATGAGTGCTTTTACAGCGTGGTTGATATGCACTCTATTACGGTTCGCCAGGATCCGGCAACTCTTCGTCAGAGAGCGAGAAATCTGCTGATGATTTACATTGCGGCAGGACTGGATCCGGAGAAAAACTGCCTCTACTATCAGTCCCATGTTTCCGGACATGCAGAGTTGGCGTGGATTCTTAACTGCTTTACCTATATGGGTGAATTGAACCGTATGACCCAGTTCAAGGATAAGGCGGCAAAGCATGCAGACAATATCAATGCCGGACTTTTTACCTATCCTGTGCTGATGGCGGCAGATATTCTTTTGTATCAGGCAGATGTGGTTCCGGTAGGAATTGACCAGATGCAGCATCTGGAGCTGACCAGAGATATTGCACAGCGTTTTAATGGTGTATACGGAGATGTATTTACCATTCCGGAGGCATACATCGGTAAAGTGGGAGCTAAGATCATGAGCCTTCAGGATCCGACAAAGAAAATGTCCAAGTCTGATGAAAACCCCAATGCGTCCATTTATCTGATGGATGACCCGGATACCATTATTCGAAAATGTAAACGTGCCGTGACGGATTCCGAGGCACAGATTCTCTATCGCGACGAACAGCCTGGAATCAAAAACCTGATTGATATTTACGGAGCCTGCACCGGCAAGACACCGGAAGAGGTAGTGAAAGAATTTGACGGAAAAGGCTATGGCGATTTTAAACTGGCGGTAGGAGAGTCCGTGGTCAGCGTGCTGAAACCGCTGCAGGAACGCTATGCAGAGCTTTCCAAAGATAAAGGTTATATCGACAGTATTATTAAAAATAATGCAGAAAAAGCAGGATACGTGGCAAACAAGACTCTGCGTAAAGTACAGCGCAAGGTTGGCTTTCCCGATCGTATCCGCTAAATGAGAGGAGAATTGGCATGAAAGAGATCAAACCAGAAGAACTTCAGAAAAACCCATTTCAGATGATTGGAAAAGAGTGGCTCCTGGTCACAGCAGAAAAAGAAGGCAAAACCAATACCATGACTGCTTCCTGGGGAGGCGTTGGCATTATGTGGGGCAAGCCGGTTGCTTACGTATTTATCCGCCCGCAGCGTTATACGAAGGAATTCATTGACGCTGGAGATCATTTCTCATTATCTGTGCTGGGAGAGGATTACAGAAAGACTCTGAATTATTTTGGAACTGTTTCCGGCCGCGATGAGGACAAGATTGCAAAATCAGGTCTGCATGTGGCACATGAGAACGGAACGCCGTATTTTGAGGAAGCCAATACGGTATTGGTGTGCAGAAAACTGTATGCACAGCCCTATGATCCGGCTTGCTTTATTGATAAGAGCTGTGACGAGAAATGGTATCCGAACAAGGATTATCATACGATGTACATTGCAGAGATCGAGAAAGTGCTTGTAGATTAAGATGATACGGACACTGACCTATACGGTAACGGAGGAAGAAGCAGGCGTCAGCCTTCTGGAGTGGCTTCGTGACAAAGGCTGTTCCCGGCAGGTGCTTGCTCATCTGAAAAATACAAAAGGACTCTTCAAAAATGGAGAACGTCCTTTTGCAAAGGAGCCGGTGCGATCAGGTGACCAGATAAAACTTCGACTGACGGAAGAGGCAGGCAGTGAGGGGATTGTCCCTGTCTGCCTGCCTTTTTCTGTGGTATACGAAGACGAAGATCTGCTGGTGATTGACAAACCTGCGGGATTGCCGGTCCACCCATCCATCAACCATTATGAAAATACCCTGGCTAACGGCATTATGTGGCGGTGCCGGGAAAAGGGTGAATATTTTCCGTTCCGTTGCGTAAATCGGCTGGATGCAGGAACCACAGGACTTCTGATTATTGCGAAAAATATGTTCAGCGCCGCGGTTCTTTACAGTGCCATGAAGGAAAGGAAGATTAAAAGAACCTATCTGGCAGTGGCGTCTGGTGAAATCCGGGAACCGGGGACGGTGGACCTTCCCATTGGGCGAGTATCGGATTCTGTGATTGAACGATGTATTGATCAGGAGCATGGAGAGCGGGCGAGAACCCATTATGAACCGGTGGCTGTCTGCGAAGTACCGGGCAATGGAAGCTATACTATGCTGCGCCTTCAGCTGGAGACCGGACGGACCCATCAGATCCGGGTACACATGAAAGCCATCGGACATCCACTGGCAGGTGACTATCTCTATGCACCGGAGGATTGTTCGGCAGAACGGCCGCTTCTGCATTCCCGGAGCCTTGAATTTATCCATCCGGTGACGGGAGAAGCGATGAAACTGACCGCGGAACTGCCAGAAGATATGAAAAATTATGCAAAATGGAAAAGGAGAGAAGAAGATGAAATTTAAAATGATTCATGAGAATTATAATGTGGCAGATTTACAGAAATCCGAGGAATTTTATGAGAAAGCACTGGGATTGAAAGAAGACCGCAGAATTGAGGCACCGGACGGTTCCTTTATCATTGCTTATCTGAAAAATGAAGAGAGTGATTTTGAACTGGAGTTAACATGGTTGAAAGAAATGGATCGTCCATATAATCTGGGAGACTGTGAATTCCACCTGGCATTCCGCGTGGATGATTATGAAGCAGCCCATGAAAAGCACAAAGAGATGGGATGTATCTGCTTTGAAAACCCTTCCATGGGCATTTATTTCATCCAGGATCCGGATGGTTACTGGTTGGAGATTGTACCGACCCGTTAGGCATTTAACGGAGCGTCGTTGCTGGTTGCAACGGCCTCCGGGTGACGTTCCCGATAGGAAAAGACGCATCCACAATAGTCCTGCCGGTACATGCCATACTCGTGGGATAATTCTGTGGAACGTTTATAACCGTTTTTCTTTTTGAAATCGCTGGGGAGCCAGCGGACATGATAGGTGTCTGCCAGTTCTTCACCGATTTCATTTAGTTTGGGGGCATTTTTTAAGGGACTGATGGTGAGGGTAGTTGCAAAATAGTCAAGCCCCAGTTCCTTTGCTGCGTTGGCAGCTTCCGTAAGCCGCAGCCGATAGCAGGCAAAACAGCGTTCACCGCCTTCGCGGATGTGTTCCAGACCTTTTACCGTCTGGTAGAAATCCTTTGGAATATAATCGCCTTCCACAAAAGAAATGGGATGTTTTACAGGAAGAAGACTGATGAAACGCTTCTGCTCCTCAGCACGGTAGCGGTACTCGCTTTCCGGATAAATGTTCGGGTTGTAGTACAGAACTGTGATTTTAAAATACTGGGACAGATATTCCAGCACATAGCTGCTGCAAGGTGCACAGCAGGAGTGAAGAAGAAGCGTGGGAACTTGACCTTCTGTTTCGATTTCTTTTATCAGATCGTCCAGTTCACGCTGGTAATTTCGTTTATTCATAATGAAAATTCCTTTCTGGAAGGTATTATATAGTGTAAATACCGTGGTTGCAAGTAGGAAGGGAACCAATTATAATAGAAAACAGGATGAAAAGCGAGGAGGATTTGCGATGGAAGCAATCACATGCATCAAAAACAGAAGAAGCATTCGAAAATATAAAGAGGACAGCATTCCGCACGAACTGATTGAGGAGATCGTGGATACTGCCAGATTTGCACCCAGCTGGAAAAATACCCAGACGGTCCGTTATATCTGTGTGGAAGATCCAGTGTTAAAGCAGCAGATTGCAGATCACTGCACGGAAGGATCTGCTCATAATGGAGATATTATCAGCCAGGCTCCGGCATTGATTGCACTTACTTATATTTCCGGACGTTCCGGCTACGAGCGGGATGGCTCCTTTACCACCACCAGAGGAGAGGCATGGGAGTGTTTTGATGCAGGTGTGGCAGCAGAGGCATTCTGTCTGGCAGCATGGGAAAAAGGATTAGGTACCTGTATTATGGGAATCTATGATGAAAAGAGGGTGGCAGCATTTCTGGAGCTGCCGGAAGGTATCCGGGTTGGCGCATTGATTCCTGTTGGTTATCCGGCAGACGAACCTGCAGCACCGAAGAGAAAAGATGTGGACATGCTTCTGGCATTCCGCTAAAGAGAAAGAAGAACACGATGGAAAATAGAAAGAGACTGGCAAAAGTCCGCGCATTTCTGGAAGATCGCGGCTGGGACTACAAATATACAGAGGAAGATGGCTGCGGCAGCATTGATTTTGATTACCGCGGCGTGCCTTATCATATCTGGGAATTCCATGATGATATCTGGGGCGTGGAAAATAATCTCCGTCATGGCGGCAAGCAGGAGGAACTGACAGGAGATTACGAAGAAGAAATCCTGGAGATTATGAAAGACTGGCATTAATGTGAAAAAGGCTTTCCCCAATGGGAAAGCCTTTTAGCGGAGACGGTGGGATTCGAACCCACGTGCCGGTTGCCCGACAACTTGATTTCGAGTCAAGCTCGTTATGGCCACTTCGATACGTCTCCAAAATGAAACTCAACTATTATATTTTAACATAACAGAAACGCGAATGCAATTGTTAAACAATAAACGAAGAAAAAACTTTTCATAAACAGAAATTCGTGTTAGAATGAATTAAGGTTTCTAATAGGAGATATTGACTGATGAGGGATATAAGAAGGCTAGACAACAAGTTGAAAAAAGAAAACAGAGGTGCAATTGGTGCTGTATCATTTGTCTAAATTTTGACAAAGTGATACAGCATTTTTTATTAGAAGCTGATAGTTGACAGCCGGCTGCTGCACCGGCTGCAGTAAAATAAGGAGTATTAAGCAGTGCATACTTTATAGTTGTGATGGGGCAGCCTGCTGCATCACAACTGTGGAGATAGAGAAGGAGGAAAAGGCCATATGTATAAGAAAACATTTCATGGCGGCGTGCATCCGTATGACGGAAAAGAATTTGCACGTGATATTCCGTTTCAGACCTGGCTTCCGAAAGGAGAGTTGGTTTTTCATCTGAATCAGCATATTGGAAAACCGGCAAAGCCACTGGTTCAAAAAGGAGACAGTGTGCTGGCGGGCCAGATCATTGCAGAGGCGGATGGTTTTGTATCGGCTAACATTATCAGTTCTGTTTCAGGAACCGTAAAAGCAATTGAAAAACGGGAAAATGTACTTGGTACGACAGATCTTTCCATCGTAGTTACCAATGATGGAGAGTATACGCTGACCGAAGGTGTGGGTGCAGAAGTTGATCCGGCTACGCTGACGGCCCAGGAGATTCTGGCGAAAGTCAAAGCAGCTGGTATTGTAGGACTTGGCGGAGCAGGATTCCCGACCCATGTAAAGCTGGCACCGAAGGATCCGGCAGCCATCAAATATGTGATTGCCAATGGTGCAGAATGTGAGCCCTATATTACTTGTGATGATCAGCTCATGAGAACTTACGCAGATGAGATCGTTGCTGGATTGAAGATCATGCTTCAGCTCTTCCCGAATGCAGAGGGAGTTGTGCTGATTGAGGAAAATAAACCGGAAGCCATCGCAGCTGTTCAGAAGGCATGCGCCGGTGAAACCAACGTCCATGTTCATCCGGTACAGGTGAAGTATCCGCAGGGTGGTGAGCGCGCCATTATGGATGTGGTAGCAGGAAAACATATCAAACTTGGAATGCTTCCTGCAGATGTAGGATGTGTGGTAGACAATGTGGCAACTGTCCGTGCTATTTATCGTGCAGTTGCTAAATCAGAACCTTTGATGGAGAGAGGTTTCACAGTGTCCGGTGACGGCGTCAACAAACCGTGCAACCTGATGGTGAAGATCGGAACCTCATATGAAGAAATGCTGGAAGCAGCGGGCGGATTCAAGGATGGCGAGGAGCCGGAGAAGATCCTGTGCGGCGGTCCGATGATGGGATTTGCAATGCCGTGGCTTTCCGCAGCAGTTAATAAGAACAATAATGCCCTGACGGTTCTGAAAAAAGATCCGGTGGCAGAGGCAGAGAAACAGCAGACCGCATGTTTGCGCTGCGGACGCTGTGGTCAGGTCTGTCCGATTGGCCTGGTACCGCAGATGATGGCAGCAGCAGCCGAGAGAAAAGATTATGAACGCTATGAGAAGAAACTGTATGGTCTGGAATGTATTGCCTGCGGTTCCTGTACATTTATCTGTCCTGCGAAACGGCCGCTGATGCAGCTGTTCAAACAGACAAAAGCCGAGATCATGGCGGCTAAAAGAAAGTAAAGGGGGAGGAAAAAGATGAGTAAATTATACAATGTTTCTTCCAGCCCACATGTAAGGAGCAAGCTGACGACAGGTGTTGTCATGTATGATGTAATCCTGTGTCTTCTGCCTGCAACCGTCATGGGTATCTGGCATTTTAAAATGCAGGCATTGCTGGTTATTGCAGCATCCATCATTTCAGCTGTGCTGGCAGAATTTGTGTTTGATTACATAGTACATAGAGAAAATACACTGAAGGATGGCAGCGCCATTGTTACAGGACTTCTTCTTGCACTGTGTCTTCCGGCAAGTGTTCCGCTCTATATCCCGTGCCTGGGCGCTGTATTTGCAATTATTGTTGCAAAGAACCTGTTTGGAGGACTTGGACATAACTTTATGAACCCGGCATTGGCTGGACGTTGTTTCCTGTTGATTTCTTTCAGCGGTATCGTTGCAAACTATGCGGTAGACGGATACAGTTCTGCAACTCCGCTGGCTCAGATGGCATCTGGTGAGGCAGTCAATGTAATACAGATGTTTATTGGAAATACCAGTGGTGTCATTGGTAACTCTACCATTGCACTGTTCATTGGCGGCATCATTCTGCTGGCAATGGGCGGAATTACTTTTGAAATTCCGGCAGCAATCTTAGTAAGCTTTACTGCATTTATCGCACTGTTCGGCGGCCAGGGATTCAATCCGAATTTTCTTCTGGCACATCTGGCAGGCGGAGGAATCATGATGGCAGCATTCTTCATGGCAACCGATCCGGTCACAAGTCCGGTTACCTCTACCGGTCAGTTACTTTATGGTATTCTGATTGGTGTTCTGAGCGGTGTGTTCCGGATTTTCGGAAGCTCTGCAGACTCTGTCAGCTATGCAGTTGTCATTGGCAATATGGTGACTCCTCTGATCGATGAGATCTCTGTACCGGTTCCCTATGGCTGCAGAAAACAGAAAGAAGAGGGAGAGAAGAGTTTCCCGATCCCGAAGGCAGCAGTCATTCTTTGTGTGATCACCCTGATTGCAGGTGTCTGCTTAAGTGGTGTGCATGAGATGACTGCAGATACTATCGCAGAGCAGCGGCTTGCAGCGAGCGCAGCTTCTTATCAGGAAGTATGTCCGGAGGCAGAGACTTTCGAGCATGACGATACATTAAGCGCAGCAGTGGAAGCACTTGGCGGAGAAGTCTATGGTACTTCTTATGGAAATGTATATATTAATGATATCATCGTAGGAAAAGATGCATCCGGCAATACCGCGGGGTATGTATTCAGTGTGACCAGCGGCGACGGATATGCAGGAAACATCACGATCTCTGTTGGAATTTCTGCAGATGGAACGGTCAATGGCATCTCCTTCACAGAACTGAACGAGACCGCCGGAATGGGTATGCTTTGTGCTGAACCGGATTTCAAAGATCAGTTTAATGGCGTACAGACCGATCAGTTTACACTGAACAAGGCAGGAGATTCCACATCTGAGTCGGATATCAACTCTGTTTCCGGTGCATCCACCTCTTCAGGAGCTATTGTTAACGCAGTCAATGCTGCATTGGATTTTTATGCAGCAAATGTGAAGTAGGAGGTCTGGAATATGAAACCGTGGGTAGAACGTATCTATAATGGTGTTGTAAAAGAAAATCCGTCCTTTGTACTGATGCTTGGTATGTGTCCGACATTGGCAGTTACCACGTCGGCTTCCAATGGTATCGGTATGGGACTTTCCACGATGGCGGTACTGATCGTATCCAACCTGATCATTTCGCTGGTTCGTAAGATCGTTCCGGATGATGTACGTCTTCCGGCATATATCGTAATCGTGGCATCTCTGGTAACAGTGGTAGAGCTTCTGATGGAAGCTTATACTCCATCCATCTACAGCGCTCTGGGAATTTATATTCCGCTGATCGTTGTAAACTGTATCATCCTTGGACGTGCAGAGGCATATGCATCCAAGAACCCGCCATTCCTGTCAGTTATGGACGGTATCGGCATGGGCCTGGGATTCACCATTGCCCTGCTTCTGATCGGTATGGTCAGAGAACTTGTAGGAGCAGGAACTTTGTTCGGTATGCAGGTGACTCCGGAAATGTATAATCCGGTGGGTATTTTTGTAAAAGCTCCGGGCGCATTTCTGGTATTGGCATTCCTTGTTGCAATTATGAATGCGGTAGGCATGAAGACCCGCGCCAATAAAGTGGTGGAAGGCTGTGACGGCTGCTGTGCTGCCTGCTCTCAGTCCTGCACGGATAAGAAGGAGGAAAAAGCATGACATCCTTGATTATGATTGTGGTGAGCAGTGCTTTGGTCAGCAATGTAGTGCTTAGCCAGTTCCTTGGAATCTGCTCATTCTTGGGTGTATCCCGGCAGATTAAAACATCAGCCAGTCTGGGAGGCGCAGTAATCTTTGTTATTACCATTGCTTCAGCAGTGGCAAGCCTTCTGTATGATTATGTACTGACTCCGCTGAATCTTGACTATCTGAAGACCATCGTGTTTATTCTGGTCATCGCAGCGCTGGTACAGTTAGTAGAAATGTTCTTAAAGAAGACCTCCCGTGCGATCTATGAGGCACTGGGAATTTATCTTCCGCTGATTACTACCAACTGTGCAGTTCTCGGTGTGGCACTGACCAATGTACAGAATGGTTACAACCTGCTTGAGAGTGTTCTGTGCGGATTTGGTACAGCACTTGGTTACACGATTGCCATCGTACTTCTGGCAGGTATCAGAGGCAGACTGGATGAGGAAGCAATTCCGGCACCGTTCCGCGGGGCTCCGATCGTGCTTCTGTGTGCAGCACTGATGTCGATTGCATTCATGGGCTTTGCCGGTCTGTAACAGGGGGAGAAGAATATGCAGGAAATTATCATTACGACCGTAGTTATCGGTGTGATCGGTCTTGTTATCGGAATTGCACTGGTAGCTGCAGGAAAGAAATTTTATGTGGCAGTGGACGAGAAAGCCATTGCAGTCAGAGAGTGTCTCCCGGGAAATAACTGTGGTGCCTGCGGTTATGCAGGCTGCGATGCAGTGGCAGCAGCCATTGCAGCAGGAGAAGCGCCGGTCAATGCCTGCCCGGTCAGCTCCGCAGATGTGGTAGACAAGATCGGTGCGATCATGGGTGTGGAGGCAGAAGCAGCCCAGAAAAAGACCGCACAGGTAAAATGTTCCGGAGATTGTGATCATACCTCTGCAAAATGTAATTACGTAGGAATCGAAGACTGCCGTGCAGCTGCCTTGGCAGGCCTGAATACCGGATCCTGTACTTTTGGATGTCTGGGTTATGGTTCCTGTGTGAAAGCCTGTACCTATGATGCCATTCATGTAGTAAACGGTGTGGCAAAGGTAGACACTTCCAAATGTGTAGGCTGTGGTATGTGTGCAAAGGCCTGTCCGAAGGGACTCATCGAAGTTGTTCGCGCAGACCGTGCATTTGTGGTTCAGTGTTCCAACAAAGACAGAGGACCTGCAGTGAAAAAGGTATGTTCTGTAGGATGTCTCGGATGCGGTGCCTGTGTAAAACAGTGCGAGCATGATGCAATTCACGTGGAAGGAAATCTGGCATATATCGATTATGATAAATGCGTGGGCTGCGGTAAATGCGCAGAGAAATGCCCGGCAAAGAATATTGTCAGACAGTAAATTATGAATCGGAAACCGATATTATTCGGACTTGGGATTATAACAGCCGGCATGATTGCCGGCTGTATCCTTCAGTATCGGAATGAAACAGTTAATAAAGAATGCACCAGGCAGCTGTTTGCTATGGATACGGTGATGTCTTTCACCGCTTATGGAAAGAACAGTGAGCAGGCAGTAGATGCGGCCGTGAAGGAAGTACAGCGGCTGGATGAGCTGTTATCTACCGGTAATCCGGACAGCGAGGTGTCTGCAATCAATACCAAGGGAAGAGGAACGCTTTCTGATGATACAAAAACGATCCTTACAGAGGCAATGGAGATTTACAGGGAGACGAATGGACTTTTTGATGTGACCATCTATCCACTCATGCAGCTGTGGGGATTCCCAACACAGGAATATCATGTGCCCACTGAATCAGAGCTCCAGAAAGCTTTAGCGAAAGTAGACGCATCTCAGATTGTGATAGAGGGGGATCAGGTGACGCTTGGTACTGGCCAGCAGATGGATCTGGGCGGTATTGCAAAGGGATATACCTCAGCGCGGATTATGGAGATCTATCGTGAATATGGGATCACTTCCGGTATGGTGTCTTTGGGAGGAAATGTACAGACGCTGGGAACCAGACCGGATGGGAAAGACTGGAACATTGGAATCCAGAATCCGGATGGGCAGCAGGGATCCTTACTGGCCGCACTGCCGGTGGAAAATAAAGCGGTCATTACTTCTGGCGGGTATGAAAGGTATTTTGAAGAAGACGGAAATACCTATATACATATTTTAAACCCGAAAACCGGTTATCCGGCAGACAGTGGACTTGTGTCTGTGTCCATCATCTCTGAAAATGGAATGCTGGCAGATGCGCTGTCTACTTCTCTGTATCTGATGGGGGAAGAAAAAGCAGCAGAATATTGGCGGACCCACGCGGATGCTTTTGATATGATACTGGAAGATAAGGATGGAATCCTGTATGTGACAGAAGGAATCAGTCAGGAGATTCAGACAGATAACACCATGATCGTTTTGAACATCAATTAGTAAAACAGCCGCAGCTGTCGAATAAATGAAAATTTATTCGACAGCTACGGCTTCTTTTTCTTTGAGAATATGTCAGCTGATCTGCTGAATCCCTGAAATATCAGAATCAATCATCATGGAATAATTGGTGTAGTAGACTACAAATCCCGGTTTGGAACCGTTGGGTTTTTTGACTTGTTTTTTCTCTACATAATCAATTTCTACTTTTTCTGCATTCCGGTTGCTGGAATAGTAGGCAGCCAGACGTGCGGCTTCTTCGAAAGTGCGATCCGGCAGTTCCTTTCCGCTGGACTGAACAATGACGTGAGAACCGGGAGCTCCTTTTGCATGGAACCACCAGTCGTTGCCTTTCGCAAACTGAAAGGTCAGTTCATCATTCTGCAGGTTGTTTTTACCTACATATATGTCGAATCCATCAGAAGATACATAGTGGAAGGGCTTGGATGTGATTTTTGCTTTCTTGTGTCCGGCGGGACGTTTGTGAATATAACCGGACTGGATCAGTTCCTCCCGAATCTGGGTTAAATCTTCTTCCTGCAGGGCGATATCCAGAGCAGTCTGGATGGAGCGGAGATGTTCAATCTCTGCGCCGGTCTCTTCCAGAAGTTTGGTGACGGCTTCACAGGTACGTTTCAGCTTGCCATATTTGTCGAAATATTTAGTGGCATTTTCCTGTACCGGAATCTGCGGATCCAGTGGAATGGTGATTTCTTCACCGGTGTAGTAATTCAATGCCCTGAAACTTTTACTTCCGGGGGCAACATCATATCCATAGGTGTTGATCAGTTCCCCGTAAATCCGGTATTTTTCACGTTTTTCGGTGTCTTTTAGCTGCTTTGTCTGGAGATCATATTTTTTGACATTTCGTTCCAGAGCAGTCTGTACGATACGGCGCAGATCCGTGGACTTCTGGCGGATACGGGTCAGCGTATTTTTTTCAGCATAATAGTGTTCCAGCATGCCGGAAACCAAAGGATAGGATTCTTTTCGGCAGTGGTCATAAAGGGTCAGCGGCAGACAGGAAAACTCAATCGGATTTTTTCCATCGTAATAAACACAGGGCATGTAATTACCGGAAGCCAGAGGTTCCAGATAACGGTTCAGAGTCCGGTACAGATGAATGAGTTCATCCTGCTCAAAAGTTCCGGCCGGACGGTCTGAATCCAGGGATGCTTCGTGACAGATCTCCTCTGCTGCAACAGGACTTAATCCAGTGAGAGAAGTGTAAAGTGCCTTGGATAGTTTAGCTGCTTTGGCACTGACTGATCTGATAAATGCTTCTTCTGAAACTGTCAGAGGATTTTCCTTTTCCTGAGTTTCAGGAATGAAATACGGGCGCCCCGGGAGTACCTCACGGACGGAACTGATCTGAGCAGATATGTGTTTAATGCTGTCGATAATCTGATTCTGGTCTGAGCAGAAAATAATATTGCTGTATTTTCCCATAAGTTCAACAATCAGATATTTGCGGCAAAGATCGCCCATCTCATCCAGGTGCTCGATCTCAAAACGGAGTACACGTTCCAGAGACGGCTGGGTAACGGAAATGATGCGGCCACCGCTGATGTGTTTGCGGAGCAGCATACAGAAATTCGGTGCAGTCAGAGGACTTGGTTTGTTGTTCTGAGTCAGATAGACAAGGGGCAGGCTTGCGGAAGCAGAGAGCAGCAGACGGAAATTCCCTTCCTGGGATTTAACTGTTAAGAGAAGCTCGTCTGTCTCCGGCTGCGCAATCTTGGAAATGCGGCCGCCGGCAAGATTTTTATTTAATTCATGTGCCATGCAGGCAACGGTAATACCATCAAAAGCCATAATAAATCTCCTTTTCGTACCCCATTATTATACTTGACGCTATTGGCAAAATCAACTATAATGAAAATTACTATGGCGAGGGAATGTCCTCGCATTTCGTTTGGGGACGATGAATATGTTGAAAAGTATGACGGGTTTCGGACGCTATGAGTTGTCCGAAGGAGAGCGTAAGATCACGGTGGAGATGAAAGCAGTTAATCACCGTTATCTGGATGTGACGCTCAAGATGCCGAAGAAGCTGAATTTTTTTGAATCTGCGATTCGGACTCTTCTGAAAGAGTATGTGCAGCGCGGTAAGATTGATGTGTTTATCACTTATGAAGATCTGAGCAGCAAAGGAGCAGCACTTACTTATAATAGGGCGGTTGCCGCTCAGTACATGGATTATTTCCGGCAGATGGCGGAAGAGTTTGCTCTTGAAAATAATGTAAAAGTCACTGATCTGGCAAGATGTCCGGAGGTGCTTACGCTGGAAGACCAGCAGGAAGATGAGGAAGAGATCTGGCAGATGCTGGAACAGGCGGTACGCGGAGCTTGTGAGAAGTTTGTAGAGACCCGTGTGCGGGAAGGTGAAGCACTGAAGACCGATCTTCTGGTGAAATTGGATGAGATGCTTGATCTCGTAGCAATGATTGAAGAACGTTCTCCGCAGATTGTCAAAGAATACCGCACGAAGCTGGAAAATAAAGTGCTGGAACTGCTTGCAGATGCCCAGATGGATGAGGGGCGAATTGCTACAGAGGTAACTATTTTTGCGGACAAGATCTGTGTGGACGAAGAGATTGTGCGTCTGAAGAGCCACATTGAGGCAATGAAGAATGCGTTGAAGGCTGGCGGAAGTATTGGAAGGAAGCTGGACTTCATTGCACAGGAGATGAACCGGGAAGCGAATACGACGCTGTCAAAGGCCAATGATCTGGCTTTGGCAGACTGTGCTATTGATCTGAAGACTGGTATAGAGAAGGTAAGGGAGCAGATCCAAAACTTAGAATAAGCATTGAGCAAAGCGTAATCGAGCTGGAGCGCTGCGAAAAAAGAAAAGCAGGGAGATCCGATGGACAGACAGGGAATTTTAATTATTGTATCCGGATTCTCAGGAGCCGGAAAAGGTACAATTATGAAGGAGCTGACTACACGATATGAACAGTATGCACTGTCCATATCTGCCACAACCCGTGATCCAAGACCAGGGGAAGAGGATGGAGTTGCTTACTTCTTCAAGACAAAGGAACAGTTTGAGCAGATGATTGCAGAGGGCGCGCTTATTGAGCATGCCTGCTATGTCAATAACTATTATGGAACACCAAGGGCTTATGTAGAAGCAGAGCTGGCGAAGGGCCATGACGTGATTCTGGAGATTGAGATTCAGGGTGCGCGTAAGATCAAGGAACAATATCCGGATGCAGTTCTCCTTTTTGTGAGCACAAAGGATGCAAAGACGTTAAAAGAACGTCTGGAAGGAAGGGGAACCGAATCACCGGAGGTGATTGCCCAGAGACTGGCCCGCGCTGTGCAGGAGTCCGAGGGAATGGAAGAGTATGACTATCTGGTGATCAACGATGTGCTGGAGAAATGTGTTGAGCAGGTACACGGTATTATCGAGGGAGAACATCGCAAGATGGAACATAACAAAGAAAGAATAGAAAAAATCAGACAGGACCTGAAGGGTTTTGCGAAAGGAGAATAATTATGTTACATCCGTCTTATACAGACTTAATGAAAACGATCAACAGTGAGGTAGAGGAAGGTGATACTCCGGTAGTAAACAGCCGGTATTCCATTGTTCTCGCAACCGCGAAAAGAGCCAGACAGCTGATTGCAGGAGAGGAAGCTTTTGTGAACAGCCGCGGCAAGAAACCGTTATCAATCGCAGTAGAGGAGATTGAGAAAGGTTTTGTTACGATCGAGCCGGAAAACCACGAAGCAGAAGAAGCCGCAGCAGAGCCCGCTGCAGCAGAATCTATTTCCGTGACAGCAGAAGAAGCTGCTGAAACCCGTGAGGAGCTGGAAGAAACTCCGAAGACGGATGAAATTTAAGAGGGCTGGAGGAGAGAAGAATCTATGATAGTAAGAGAAGGAAAGAGCGTATTCAAAGGCGTTGCCATTGGCAAAATCTTTGTATACAAAAAAGCAGAGAAGACCGTAAGCCAGGAAAAGATTACGGATACTGCAGCTGAGCTTGCGCGCTATGAGGAAGCAAAAGCAAAAGCAATGTCTCAGTTGAAAGCTCTTTACGAGAAAGCACTCAAAGACGTAGGCGAAGAAGAGGCTATGATCTTTGACGTTCATCAGATGCTGCTGGATGATCTTGATTACAATGAGTCTATCCAGAATATCATCGAGAATGACAAAATGAATGCAGAGTATGCAGTGTTCATGACCTGCGAGCAGTTTGCAGCAATGTTCCTGAGCATGGATGATGATTATATGAGAGGACGTGCAGCAGATGTTAAAGACATTTCTGAGCGTGTGATCTCTATCCTGAACGGAAGCCAGGTAAGTCCGGAAGCAATGCCGGAGCCGGTAATTATTGTGGCAGAGGATCTGGCACCCAGTGAGACTGTTCAGTTTGATAAGAATAAGCTTCTTGCACTGGTAACACAGAAGGGTTCTGCAAATTCCCATACGGCGATTCTTGCAAGAACCATGAATATTCCTTCTCTGGTAACCACGGATATTGAAGTAGATCCGGAGTACAACGGAAAGATGGCAGTTGTTGATGGTTTTGCAGGCCTGATCTATATTGATCCGGACGAAGAGACCATGGCAAAAATGAGAGAGAAGAAAGGCCGTGCAGACCAGCAGCGCGCACTTCTTCAGGAAATGAAGGGAAAAGAGACCGTAACCCAGAGTGGAAAACATATTCATCTGTATTCTAATATCGGTGGCATTCAGGACGTTGATGCTGTTCTGGAGAACGATAGTGAGGGTATTGGCCTGTTCAGAAGTGAGTTCCTGTATCTTGGATGCGATGATTATCCGAGCGAGGAAGTGCAGTTTGAGGCATATAAGAAAGTTCTGTCCCGTATGGGTGGCAAGAAAGTCATTATCCGTACCATGGATATCGGTGCAGACAAACAGATTGATTACTTCAACCTGCCGAAAGAGGATAATCCGGCACTTGGATACCGTGCAATCCGTATCTGTCTGACCAGAGAGGATATTTTCCGTACCCAGCTGCGTGCACTTTATCGTGCATCTGCATTTGGAACCCTGTCCATCATGTTCCCGATGATTATCTCTGTCAAGGAGATCACCCGTATCAAGGAGATCGTAGAAGAGGTAAAACTGGAGCTGGCAAGAGAGGACAAGCCGATGGGGGAGGTAGAGCTCGGTATTATGATCGAGACTCCGGCAGCAGCTGTGATCAGTGATCTGCTGGCTCCTCATGTAGACTTCTTCAGTATCGGAACCAACGACTTAAGCCAGTATACGCTTGCAATTGACCGTCAGAACCAGTCCCTGGACAGCTTCTTTGATCCGCATCACGAAGCAATCCTGCGTCTGATCCAGCTGACTATCGAGAATGCTCACAAATACGGCGCTTGGTGCGGCATCTGTGGAGAGCTTGGTGCAGATATGGAACTGACCCAGAGATTTATCCAAATGGGCATTGATGAGCTGAGTGTGTCCCCGGGATATACTCTGGAGCTTCGTAAACGCATTCGTGAATGTTAGAATTTACGGCAGATAAATTTTGTTAATATTTTTATAGAAAAAGGAGAATATAGATTATGAAATCATTTACTTACACTGTACAGGATGAATTAGGACTTCACGCAAGACCGGCTGGAATGCTGGCAAAGGCAGCAGCAGGATACAAGAGCGTTATCATGATTGATAACGGAACCAAGAAAGCTGATGCTAAAAGACTGATGGCTATCATGGGAATGGGCGTTAAAAAAGGTGCTGTTGTTACCGTAACCGTTGAGGGCGAGGATGAGGACGCAGCTTTTGCAGCAATCGAAGAGTTCTTCAAAACCAATCTGTAAGAGAAGAAAAACACGACTGAATGAAAGAGCACCCGCACGGAATTTTCTGTGCGGGTGTCTGCACTTAAAACCGGAGGTAAAATCATTGATCATCATGGAAAGACTGGCCGCATATGAACTGCTCAGCAAGGAAGAAATTCCGGAGCTTGATTCCGTCGGATATCTGCTGCGTCATAAAAAGACGGGAGCAAGAGTGGCATTGCTGGAAAATGCGGATGAAAATAAAGTATTTAATATCGGATTTCGGACTCCGCCGTCAGACAGCACGGGAGTGCCTCATATAATGGAACATTCTGTTCTTTGTGGATCACGGGATTTTCCGGTAAAAGATCCTTTTGTGGAACTGGTAAAAGGATCTCTTAATACCTTCCTGAATGCCATGACCTATCCGGACAAGACCATGTATCCGGTGGCAAGCTGCAATGACCAGGATTTCCAGAACCTGATGCATGTTTATATGGATGCAGTATTCCACCCGAATATTTATAAAGAAGAGAAGATTTTTCGTCAGGAAGGCTGGCATTATGAGATGGACTCCGTGAATGCACCATTAAGCGTTAATGGAGTGGTTTATAATGAGATGAAGGGCGCCTTCTCCTCACCGGAGGACATGCTGGATCGGGAAATTATGACAACGCTCTATCCAGAAACTACTTATTTTCATGAGTCTGGTGGAGATCCTAAATACATCCCGGACCTGACTTATGAAGCATTTCTGGATTTTCATAGAAAATATTATCACCCGTCCAATTGCTATATCTACCTTTATGGCAATATGGATATGTCGGAAAAATTGGAATGGATGGATGAAAATTATCTGTCCCAGTATGAGTTTCTGAAGGTGGATTCTGAGATTACACTGCAGAAACCCTTCCGGAAACCGAAGGATCGGACGGTAGAATACCCGGTTTCAGCAGAGGAGGAAGGGGAAGATCAGGCATATCTTTCTTATAATGCTGTGGTTGGTACTTCTCTGGATGCAGACCTTTATTTGGCATTTCAGGTGTTGGAGTATGCGCTTCTTTCGGCACCAGGGGCACCGCTGAAACAGGCCCTTCTGGATGCTGGAATCGGTCATGATATTCTGAGTAGCTATGAGAATGGTATTGCCCAGCCCTATTTCTCTGTGATTGCCAAGCAGGCAAAGGAAGAGCAGCAGGATGCATTTGTAAAAGTAGTCCGTGAGACGCTGAGCAGTATTGTAGAACATGGGTTTGACCGTAAGGCACTGCAGGCAGGAATTAATTATTATGAATTCCGTTACCGGGAAGCTGATTTTGGAGGTTATCCAAAGGGGCTTATGTATGGACTTCAGATGATGGACAGCTGGCTGTATGATGAAAATCAGCCCTTCCTTCACCTGATTGCCCTTGACCGTTTCAACAAACTGAAAAAACAGCTGGATAACGGATATTTTGAAGGTCTGGTTCAGAAGTATCTTCTGGATAATCCCCACAGAGCTGTGCTGGTATTAAAACCGGTGCCAGGTCTGGAGGCAAAAGAGACAGAAGAACTGCAGAAAAAGCTGGATGCATATAAAAGCAATCTGCCCGCAGAAAAACAGCAGGCAATTGTAGATTTTGCAAAAGAGTTGAAACAGTATCAGGATGAACCATCCCCTCAGGAAGATCTGGAAAAGATCCCTATGCTGAAGAGGGAGGATATCCGCAGAAAGACACTCCCGCTGACCAACGAAGAGCTTTCTGTAGAGAATGTTACCGTGCTTCACCAGAATCTGTTCACGGCAGGTATTAATTATATTAACCTCCTGTTTGATGCAGAACAGCTCCCGGATGATCTGGTGCCTTATCTGGGACTTCTGAAACATGTGCTGGGATATGTGGATACAGAAAATTACAGCTACGGAGAGCTGTTCAACGAGATCAACTGCCACACGGGCGGAGTCAGCTCTACAGTGAATCTCTATGGTGATATTCGTGAACCGGAGAAATTCCATACTAGATTTGAAATCCGTACCAAAGTACTGGTGGAAAATACAGATTTTGCATTTGCCATGATCCGGGAGATCGTCAGTCGGACAAAACTTGATGATGACAAGCGTCTTCATGAGATTTTGTCGCAGGTAAAGTCCAGACTTCATATGTATCTGACTTCCTCAGGACATTCCGCAGCAGCCATCCGTGCCATGGCGAAATTCTCCAGATCAGCGAAAATGAACGATCGTATGAGTGGTGTGGCATTTTTCCAGACCATTGATGCGCTGGAAAAAGACTTTGACGGACAGAAAGAGACGATTAAGAAAAATTTGAGGGCAGTCATGGAATATGTACTTCGTCCGGAACATCTGGTAGTCAGCTGTACTTCCCGAAAAAATGGACTGGAGGCCGTGAAAGCAGAGATTCCGGCACTGAAAGCCGTGCTCTTTACAGAAAAACTGCCGGAATATGATATTTCCGAAAAGAAGGAAGAAGAAGCTCTTAAAGAAGGAATTAAAATTCCGTCTGCTGTTCAGTATGTGGCAAGAGCCGGACATATTGGTTATTACACAGGTGCATATCGAATTTTGAAGGTGATCTTGAGTTATGACTATCTGTGGATTCAGGTGCGTGTCAAAGGCGGAGCCTATGGCTGCATGAGCGGATTTGGACGTTATGGTGACAGCTATCTGGTATCTTACCGTGATCCGAACCTTCAGAAGACCAATGAAGTATTTGAGCATACACCGGAATATGTGGAGAATTTTGAGGCCGGAGAGCGGGACATGACCAAATATATCATCGGAGCCATCAGCGAGATGGATACGCCGCTGACGCCTTCTGCAGAGGGTAACCGTTCCATGTCCGCATGGATTACCCATATGACCGAGGAAGATTATCAGAGTGTCAGAAACCAGGTGCTGGATGCACAACCAGAAGACATCCGCGCATTGGCAGGTGGCATCCGGGAGCTTCTGAAAGAAGGCAGCTTCTGTGTGATCGGAAATGAAAGCCGTCTGGAAAAAGATAAAGAACTGTTTGATCAGGTAAAAAGCCTGTAAGCCAGGATGTGAGGAAAGGACAGAAGAAAAGAATGAGCGAACAGAAAAAATCAGGATTTGCCACATTGATCGGCAGACCGAATGTGGGAAAATCTACGCTGATGAATCAGATCATCGGTCAGAAGATTGCTATTACTTCCAATAAGCCCCAGACTACCAGAAACCGTATTCAGACGGTTTATACCTGTGACGAAGGACAAATCGTATTTCTGGACACACCGGGTATTCACAAGGCGAAGAACAAACTGGGCGAATATATGGTCAATGTGGCAGAACGTACATTAAAAGAAGTAGATGTGGTTCTCTGGCTGGTAGAGCCGACGACTTTTATTGGAGCCGGAGAGCGACACATTGCAGAGCAACTTACCCATGCCAATGTGCCGGTAGTTCTGGTTATCAATAAAATTGACCGTGTAAAAAAAGAAGAAGTACTGACCTTTATTGATGCTTACCGCCAGATCCTGAATTTCGCAGAGATTGTGCCGGTATCCGCATTGAAAGGAACCAATACGGATACACTGATAAACGTGATCTTTAAATATCTTCCGTATGGTCCTATGTTCTATGATGAGGATACGGTAACCGACCAGCCACTGCGTCAGATTACGGCAGAACTGATCAGGGAGAAAGCATTAAAACTTCTTGATGAGGAAATTCCCCATGGCATTGCTGTTTCTATCGAACAGATGAAGCCGCGGCCAAATGGAAAGATCTGGGACATTGAGGCGACAATCGTCTGCGAGAGAGATTCCCATAAAGGAATTATCATCGGAAAAGGCGGCGCCATGCTGAAGAAAATCGGCTCTGCCGCGCGCTATGAGATCGAGCGCCAGTTGGATGCCAAAGTAAACTTGCGTCTCTGGGTCAAGGTAAAGAAAGACTGGAGAGATTCTGATTTCCTGATGAAAAATTTTGGATATGATAAGAAAGAAGTATAGCCTGCACCTGCTTCGGAAATTCTAATAGTACACAGAATGGAGGAAGCGGAGGCGAAGCTTTAAGATGGATCATTGGAGTCGATTTGCACACACCGGAGATGTACGGGAATATCTGGCCTACAAAGCAGAACAGTGCGGGGCTGGAAGGGTAGGAAAGAAACATGAGCAGTCAGAACTGCACAGTGACAGGAATGATACTGTCTGCCGTGCCGGCAGGGGAATATGATAAACTGGTGGTTCTTCTGACAAAGGAACGGGGAAAGATCCGGGCCTTTGCCAGAGGGGCCAGGAGGCTTAATAATCCGTTAATGGCGGCGGTGAACCCATTTGTGTTTGGCCAGTTTCAGCTTTATGAAGGAAGAACTTCCTATACACTGTCCCAGGCGTCGGTACAGAATTATTTCAGTGAACTGATGCTGGATTTTGAAGGTTCCTGTTACGGACAGTATTTTCTGGAGTTTGCAGATTACTATACCAGGGAGAATGTAGACGGTATGGATTATCTGAAACTGTTATATCAGTCCCTGCGGGCCTTATCGATTCCGGCGCTTCCAAGAACGCTGATCCGGTACATATATGAACTGAAAGCTATGGCATACAGTGGGGAGTGTCCGCAGGAGTGGAGTATCTTTGAATCCTGGGATCTGGATCCTTCTACAAAGTATGCCTTTCAGTATGTGATTGCATCTTCTGTGGAAAAGCTGTATACTTTCACGTTAAAGGAGCATGTCTGCGAAGAATTTGGCAGAATTGTAACCTGGATGAGGGAACATTATGTGGATCATCGCTTCAAATCGTTGGAAATACTTGAAACTTGCCTGTGAATAAGGTAGAATGTTCACGTGTGCCGGAAAAAGATACAACGAGGAGGGATGTGTATGAAGAAATGGTTTTCAGCCATCTGCATTCTGGCGGTCACGCTTTTGAGTGTCGGATGCGGCAGCTCCTTTGATCCATCGGTATCTTCGATTTATATACATAAGAATGGAGAAATAACCGAGGCGGTTGTGGAAAGCTTTGTGAAGGACTATTACAGCTTTGATGAATTTCAGTCCATGATCGAGAGGGAGATCAGTACATATAATCAGGGATTTGACAGGGAAGAGATTTCGCTGAAGAGTCTGGAAATGAAAAATGATACGATCTATCTGCAGCTGAATTATGCAGATGCAGAGAGCTACAGTAAATACAACGAGGTATATTGTTTCCAGGGAAGCATTGATGATGCGCTTTCTGAAGGCCGGTCTTTTGACATGACCTTTAAGGATGCAGATTACCAGGAATACACAACCACGGAAGTCACAGAGAAGACGTCGGATCCGGTGCTGGTCCTGAAGTCAGAGTGCGTGGTAGTGACAGAACAGCCCATAAAATATGTCAGCAACAATGTGGAGATCCTTGGAAGCCACACGGCAGAAGTGATGCCCATTGATGATGAAGCGGAATACGCCTACATTATATATTGATAAGGAGAGTATCTCAAATGGAAAAGACGATGGAAAAAATCGTAGCACTTGCAAAAAACCGCGGATTTGTATATCCAGGAAGTGAAATCTACGGCGGCCTGGCTAATACCTGGGATTATGGTAACCTTGGTGTTGAGCTGAAAAACAACGTAAAAAAAGCATGGTGGAAAAAATTCGTTCAGGAGAATCCCTACAATGTAGGTGTTGACTGTGCGATCCTGATGAACCCGCAGACCTGGGTTGCATCCGGACATCTGGGCGGCTTCTCAGATCCGCTGATGGACTGTAAGAGCTGTAAAGAACGTTTCCGTGCAGATAAGCTGATCGAGGATTATATGGATGAGCACAAAATCGAGCACGAGGGTGGCGTAGACGGATGGTCTCAGGAAGAGATGAAAGCATATATCGACGAACATGATATCTGCTGTCCGAAATGCGGTAAGAAAGACTTTACCGATATCCGTCAGTTCAACCTGATGTTCAAAACATTCCAGGGTGTAACTGAGGATGCAAAAAATACTGTATATCTTCGTCCGGAGACTGCACAGGGTATTTTCGTAAACTTCAAGAATGTACAGAGAACTTCCAGAAAGAAAATTCCGTTTGGTATCGGACAGATCGGTAAATCTTTCCGTAACGAGATCACACCGGGTAACTTTACTTTCCGTACCCGTGAGTTCGAGCAGATGGAGCTGGAATTCTTCTGCAAACCTGGTACTGACCTTGATTGGTTCCAGTACTGGAGGGCATTCTGCCGTGACTGGCTCCTTTCCCTTGGTATCAAAGAGGATGAGATGCGTCTCCGTGACCATTCTCCTGAGGAGCTTTGCTTCTATAGTAAAGGAACCACGGATATCGAGTATCTGTTCCCCTTTGGATGGGGCGAGCTGTGGGGAATCGCAGACCGTACTGATTATGATCTGACCCAGCATCAGAATGTATCCGGACAGGATATGACTTATTTTGATGATGAGAGCAAGGAAAAATACATTCCGTATGTAATTGAACCGTCACTGGGAGCTGACCGTGTGGTTCTGGCATTCCTGTGTGCAGCTTATGATGAGGAGAACATCGGAACAGAGGAAAAACCGGATATGAGAACGGTTCTTCATTTCCATCCGGCACTGGCTCCGGTGAAGATCGGTGTGCTTCCGCTGTCCAAGAAACTGAACGAGGGCGCTGAAAAGGTATATACAGAGCTTTGCAAAAAATATAACTGCGAGTTCGATGACAGAGGAAACATCGGTAAGAGATATCGTCGTCTTGACGAGATTGGAACTCCGTTCTGTGTAACTTACGATTTTGAGTCCGAGACTGATGGCTGTGTAACTGTCAGAGACCGTGACACCATGGAGCAGGAGCGTGTGGCAATCGCTGATCTGGACGCTTATTTTGAGAAAAAATTTGAGTTTTAATTTAAAACCAAAGGTTGACGAAATTACCTGATAATGGTAGTTTATTAGTTGAGAAATCTATGACAAAGGAGTAACTATTATGAATCTTTCACCACTTCAGAAAGCAAGATATGAGTATGTTCCGAAGCTTCCGGGAATGCTCAGACATGGAATTTCCGAGATCGCTGTTAAAAAAGGCGAGGCTACTACAAGTGCAGCAGATCAGGAGAAGATCGCTGAACTGTTCCCGAACACCTATGGTGAGCCGGAAGTTACTTTTGAAAAAGGAGAGAATACTTCTGTTGCTAAAAAGCAGGTAGTAGGTGTTATCCTTTCCGGCGGACAGGCACCGGGCGGACACAACGTTGTAAGCGGTCTGTACGATGCACTGAAAGCTACGAATAAAGAGAACGTTCTGATCGGTTTCAAGGGCGGCCCCAGCGGACTGATCGAGGACAATTTCATCGTATTTGATGATGAGTACATCAACCAGTACAGAAATACTGGTGGATTCGATATCATCGGTTCCGGAAGAACCAAACTGGAGACCGAAGAGCAGTTTCAGATTGCAACAGAGGTTTGCAAAAAACATGGCATCACTGCTATCGTTATCATTGGTGGAGACGATTCCAACACCAACGCTTGTGTACTTGCTGAGTACATGGCAGCACATAAGACCGGCGTACAGGTAATCGGTTGCCCGAAGACCATCGACGGCGACCTGAAGAACGAGGATATTGAGATCTCCTTCGGTTTCGATACCGCAACCAAGACTTACAGTGAGCTCATCGGAAACATCGAGAGAGATTGTAACTCCGCTAAAAAATACTGGCACTTTGTAAAAGTGATGGGACGTTCTGCTTCTCATGTAGCTCTGGAGTGTGCTCTGGAGTGCCAGCCGAACATCTGCCTCATTTCTGAGGAAGTAAAGGCTAAAAAACAGTCTCTGTCTGAAATCGCTGATTACATCGCAGATGCAGTAGAGAAGAGAGCAGCTAACGGCAACAACTTCGGTGTAGTTGTTATTCCGGAGGGTGTTGTTGAGTTCGTTCCGGAGTTCTCCGCACTGATCAACGAGATCAACGAACTTCTTGCAGGCAGCAAGGCAGATGCATTCAACGCACTGGAGAGCTGGGCTGAGAAATACGCATTCATCGAGAAAGGACTTTCCAAAGAGGCTATGGCTGTATTTGCAATCCTTCCGCAGGCAATTCAGCAGCAGCTGTTCCTGGAGAGAGATCCCCACGGAAACGTACAGGTATCCCTCATCGAGTCCGAAAAACTGTTTGCGGCTTTGGTAGGAGACAAGCTGAAAGCAAGAAAAGCAGCAGGAACTTATACCGGAAAATATGCAACTCAGACTCATTTCTTCGGATATGAAGGAAGATGCGCATTCCCGTCCAACTTCGATGCTGATTACTGCTATTCTCTTGGATACAATGCATTCATGCTGATCCAGTACGGATTCAACGGATATCTTTCCAAAGTTTCCAATCTGTCCAATCCGGCAGAAGAGTGGGTTGCAGGCGGTATGCCGATCACCAAGATGATGAACATCGAGAGAAGACATGGTGAGGACAAACCTGTTATCAAGAAAGCACTTGTTGAGCTTGACGGAAAGCCGTTCAAATACTTCGAGGCACACAGAGATGAGTGGGCTGTAGAGACGGAGTACACCTTCCCGGGTGCAATCCAGTACTATGGACCGACTGAGGTTTGTGACCTCACTACCAGAACTCTTGCTCTGGAGCAGGGTAAATAATTACGATTCTTGAAAAGGGCTGCTGCACGAAAGTGCGGCGGCTCTTTTTTCATATAGTACATTTTGTTTTTCGAAAAGCTTTCTGGAATTGTCTTTTTGTATATTCTGCATTGCTCTGAAAATATATTTCATTGTATTTTGAAAAAAACTTTCACAAATCTGTGAAAATCGCACAATGATAGTTGACTTTTGACAGGGATATGTTATGATATTTGTGTGCGCAAAGAAGAACTCGGTGGTGGAGTTGCGCTTTTATTCTTTTATTTTCTATTTTTAGGAGGGCATGTAATGGCAAAGTGGGTTTATCTTTTTAAAGAAGGAGACGCCAGCATGAGAAATCTGTTAGGAGGCAAAGGAGCTAACCTGGCAGAGATGACAAATATTGGACTTCCGGTTCCGCAGGGATTTACGATTACAACGGAAGCCTGCACTCAGTATTATGAGGACGGCCGCGAGATCAACGAAGAAATTCAGGGACAGATTAATGAGTATATTGGTAAGATGGAAGAGATTACTGGAAAGAAATTCGGAGATGCAGAGAATCCGCTGCTCGTATCCGTACGTTCCGGAGCACGTGCTTCCATGCCGGGTATGATGGATACCATCCTGAACCTGGGACTGAATGAGACGGTAGTAGAAGTTCTTGCAAAGAAATCCGGCAATCCGCGTTGGGCATGGGACTGCTACAGAAGATTTATTCAGATGTACTCTGATGTAGTAATGGAAGTTGGCAAGAAATATTTCGAGGAGCTCATCGATAAGATGAAAGCTGAGAAGGGTGTTACCTTTGACGTTGAGCTGACTGCAGATGACTTAAAGACTCTGGCAGAGCAGTTTAAGGCAGAATATAAGGAAAAAATCGGTGAGGATTTCCCGTCTGAGCCGAAGGAGCAGCTGATGGGAGCAATCAAAGCTGTATTCCGTTCCTGGGACAACCCTCGTGCAAACGTATATCGTCGTGACAATGATATCCCTTATTCCTGGGGTACCGCTGTAAACGTACAGATGATGGCATTTGGTAACATGGGTGATGACTGTGGTACTGGTGTTGCCTTCACCCGTGATCCGGCTACCGGCGAGAAGAAGCTGATGGGTGAGTTCCTGATCAATGCACAGGGAGAGGACGTTGTTGCGGGCGTTCGTACTCCGATGCCGATCGCTAAGATGGCAGAAGAGTTCCCGGAGGCATTCGCTCAGTTTGAGGAAGTATGTAAGACTCTGGAGACCCATTACCGCGATATGCAGGATATGGAGTTCACTGTTGAGAATAAGAAGCTGTATATGCTGCAGACCCGTAACGGTAAGAGAACTGCAAAAGCAGCTCTGAAGATCGCTTGTGATCTGGTAGATGAGGGTATGAGAACACCGGAAGAGGCAGTGGCTATGATTGAGCCGCGTAACCTTGACGCTCTTCTTCATCCGACTTTCGATACCGCAGCACTGAAAGCAGCTACCCCGATTGCAAAAGCACTGGGAGCAGCTCCTGGAGCAGCTTGTGGTAAGATCGTCTTCACCGCAGAAGATGCAGAGAACTGGGCAGCAAGAGGCGAGAAAGTGGTTCTGGTTCGTCTGGAGACCTCTCCGGAAGACATTACCGGTATGAAAGTATCCCAGGGTATCCTGACCGTTCGTGGTGGTATGACCAGCCATGCAGCAGTAGTTGCACGTGGTATGGGCGCATGCTGTGTATCCGGATGCGGCGATATCATTATGGATGAAGCAAATAAGAAATTCACTCTGGCAGGCAAAGAGTACCACGAGGGAGATGTAATCTCCTTTGACGGTTCCACCGGATGCATCTATGACGGAGCAATCCCGACTGTAGACGCTAAGATCGCTGGTGACTTCGATCGTATCATGGAGTGGGCTGATGAATTCAGAACCATGAAAGTAAGAACCAATGCAGATACGCCTGCAGATGCCAAGAAAGCTCGTGAGCTGGGTGCAGAAGGTATTGGTCTCTGCCGTACCGAGCATATGTTCTTCGAGGGCGACAGAATCGATGCATTCCGTGAGATGATCTGCTCTGATACTGTAGAAGAGAGAGAAGAGGCACTGTCCAAGATTCTTCCGCTGCAGCAGGGTGACTTCGAGCAGTTATATGAGGCTATGGAAGGAGAACCGGTTACTATCCGTTTCCTGGATCCGCCTCTGCATGAGTTCGTTCCGACTGAGGAAGAGGATATTAAAAAACTTGCTGATGCAAAGGGCAAGACCGTAGAGGATATCAAAGCTATCATTGATTCTCTTCATGAGTTCAACCCGATGCTTGGACACAGAGGATGCCGTCTTGCAGTTACCTATCCGGAAATTGCCAAGATGCAGACCGCAGCTGTTATCCGTGCAGCTATCAACGTATCCAAGAAACATCCGGATTGGAAGATCGTTCCGGAGATCATGATTCCGTTGGTAGGAGAGATCAAAGAGCTGAAATATGTAAAGAATATTGTTGTTGAGACTGCAGATGCAGAGATCAAAGCAGCTGGTGTAGAGATGGAATACGAAGTAGGTACTATGATCGAGGTTCCGAGAGCTGCTCTTACCGCTGATCAGATCGCTGAAGAGGCTGAGTTCTTCTGCTTCGGTACCAACGACCTGACCCAGATGACCTACGGCTTCTCCCGTGATGACGCAGGCAAATTCCTGGATGCATACTTCGACGCTAAGATCATCGAGAATGACCCGTTCGCAAGACTGGATCAGACCGGTGTTGGCCAGCTGATGGAGATGGCAATCGAGAAAGGTAAGAAAGTTCGCCCGACACTGCATTGCGGTATCTGTGGAGAACACGGTGGAGATCCGTCTTCTGTAGAGTTCTGCAACAAGCTGGGTCTGGACTACGTTTCCTGCTCACCGTTCCGTGTGCCGATCGCTCGCCTTGCTGCAGCACAGGCAGCTATTGCTCAGAAAAACAAATAAGATAATCTTGTGAAAATGAGATGAGAACCGGGGAGCCATGAGCTCCCCGGTTTTTTACTATACAGTTCGTGTTGACTAATTTGTATGCCGGATGATAAAATAATGAAAAAGATTACTGTATCTGATTCATCCATCTGTCGAATATTTGGTGAAAAAGACATAACAGTAATGAATTGTGAGAAAACTCTGATGGCAAGGATAATCCGAGCAGGAATAGTTACGATATATGACTTTACTGAACCATTTTCCTGACAAACTGCCGGGAAAGTGGTTTTTTTGCGTAGAAAACTTCGTTTTCAATACGAAATAACAGGAGGGAAACATGTTAAAGGTAGCAGTATATGGAAAGGGCGGGATTGGAAAATCTACAGTAACTTCGAATCTGGCGGCGGCATTTGCCAATATGGGAAAGCGTGTCATTCAGATCGGATGTGATCCGAAAGCGGATTCTACCATCAATTTGCTTGGGGGAGAGCCTCTTCGTCCGGTGATGAATTATATGAGGGAAGAGGATGAAGAGCCGGATGAGCTGTCACAGATTTCAAAGGAGGGTTATGGAGGAATCCTCTGCATTGAGACCGGAGGACCAACGCCGGGACTTGGCTGCGCGGGACGTGGAATTATTGCGACGTTTCAGCTTCTCGAAGATATGGAACTGTTTGAGCATTATAAACCAGATGTGGTCTTGTATGATGTCCTGGGCGATGTGGTATGCGGCGGATTTGCAGCACCCATTCGTGAGGGATATGCGGATAAGGTTCTGATCGTTACCTCTGGGGAGAAAATGGCGCTGTATGCGGCCAACAATATTTCCAGCGCAGTCAGAAACTTCGAAGACCGCAGCTATGCCCGGGTATTTGGTATTGTGTTAAATCATAGAAATGTGGAGAATGAGAAGGAAAAGGTACAGGCATTTTCAGAAAAGATCGGAGTGCCGATCGTGGGCGAAGTGCCAAGAAGTGATGAAATTATCCACTGGGAGGAACAGGGAAAGACTGTGATCGAGGGAGACCCGACTTCAGACATCAGCAAATGTTTCCTTGATCTGGCTGCATTGTTGTGGAAAGAAGAGGAATATGCATGAAACAGGAAGCCTATTTTTGTAGGGTAAAAGAGCTGAATGAACTAGGAAAAGAGAATATTCCCAAACAGCTGATTTCCCATACCCATCTGATCTACAGTTCCCCGGCGACGCTGGCTTTTAACTCTCCGGGAGCAGAAGGATTCGGTGTGAAGCGTGCAGGTCTGGCGGTGCCGGATTCGATCATGCTGATTGTATCTCCGGGATGCTGCGGACGCAATACATCGGTTCTCAGCTCCATGGGGGCGTATCATGACCGGTTTTATTATCTGTTGATGGATGAGACGGATATTGTAACGGGAAGACATTTGAAAAAGATTCCAAAGGCGGTGGCAGAGATCTGCGAAGGGCTTGAGAAGAAGCCGTCTGTTGTAATGATCTGTATTACCTGTGTGGATGCGCTGCTCGGCACGGATATGGAACGAGTCTGTCATAAGGCAGAGGAATATGCAGGAATTCCGGTGAAGCCCTGTTATATGTATGCATTGACCAGAGAAGGCAGAAAGCCTCCCATGGTGCATGTTCGGCAGTCCATTTATTCCCTGCTGGAGCCGAAGAAGAAAAAAGGAAATGTAGTAAATTTACTGGGATATTTTTCGCCGCTGGTGGATGACTGTGAGTTGTATGAGTTACTTCACGGTGCGGGAGTGAAAACGATTCACGAGATTTCCAGATGCAGCGATTACGCAGAATATCAGACTATGGCGGAAGCAAATTTTAATCTGGTACTGCACCCGGAAGCACGTTTTGCAGCAGAGAATTTTCATGATCGGTTGAAAATTCCGTATATTGAGCTGAGAAGACTTTATCAGATTGATAAAATTGCCAGCCAGTATCGTGCCTTTGGGGCGGCACTGGGTGTGGAATTTGATGATGAAGCACCGCGCAAAGAAGCGAAAGCGGCAATCACAAAATTCCGGGAAACGCATCCGGATGCGTCTTTTGCTGTCGGAGAATGGATGAATGGAGATCCCTTTGAACTGGCGCTGGCACTGGCACGGTATGGATTCCGTGTGCCGGAGATTTATGGAACCTTATCCGGTGAAAATTTTATCTATGTGAAACAGCTGGCAGTTTTAAGTCCGGAGACAAAAGTCTTCTCCAACCTGGAACCAACGATGTTGTATTATGACGGAAGCCAGTCCGGTGTCAACCTGACCATTGGAAAAGATGCCGGATATTACCATAAGGGATGTCCCAACGTGCGCTGGAACGAGGAACGGCAGCCCTTTGGCTATGCAGGAGTGCGCAGACTGTTTGAGGCATTGGCGGAGGTGTAATACAATGAGAGGACTGAGAAAATACCTGACACCTTTTGCACCGGATCAATCCGGAGCAGTGTCTGTGTTCTATGAATTTGGTGGGATTATCGTGATTTGCGATGCCGGTGGCTGCACCGGAAATATCTGCGGATTTGATGAACCCCGGTGGTTTGAGAGTAAAAGTGCCCTGTTCAGTGCAGGACTCCGTGATATGGATGCAATTCTTGGACGGGATGACCGCCTGGTAGAAAAACTTGCAGATGCAGCCACAAAGCTGGATGCGAAGTTTGCAGCTATTATCGGGACACCGGTTCCGGCAGTTATCGGAACGGATTACCATGCATTAAAGCGCATGACGGAGAAAAAAGTGAATCTGCCGATCATGACCGTGGATACGGACGGCATGGAACTGTATGATAAAGGCGAAGAAAAAGCATGGCTGGAACTGTTTTTCGTATTTGCAGGTGAAAAGGAAGAAGTGATTCCTGGACGAATTGGGATTCTTGGCATGACACCGCAGGATATCAGTGACCTGCGTGCGGCGGACCGTATCCGGGAACGCTTTGCAACAGAAGGAAAAACAGCGGTCTGTTATGGAATGGGAGACGGACTGGAGGCTGTGAAGAAGGTTTCCAATGTGGAGAAACATATCGTGGTATCTCCGGCGGCTCTGGAGGCGGCGAAATATCTGGAACGCACTTATGGAACTCCCTACGAGGTTGGTTATCCTCTGGTGGAGGAACTGATTTCTGAGATGGATTATTTCGGAAAAAGAGTACTGATCGTACAGCAGCAGGTGATTGGTTCTGCGATCCGTGAAGAAATCTTAAAGAAAGCACCGAATGCCCAGGTAACGGTAGCAAGCTGGTTTATGGTAAAGCCGGAACTTCGTAAGGAAGGAGATCTTCACCTGCGGGATGAAGAGGATTATATAAAGCTGGTAGAAGACGGAGATTTCGATGTGATTTATGCGGATCGCTGTATGGAGCGGATGACACCAAAATTTGGCGGAACTTTTGTGGACACCGTACATTTTGCCGTGTCGGGTCGTCTTGCAGGAGCAGAATAACAGAATCATCAGGGATCCTGCGATGGGAGAAGAGTATGCAAAAGAAGGAACTGACCTGGCGTATCCGGGTCTATGGCATCGTTCAGGGGGTTGGATTTCGACCGACGGTAAGCCGCCATGCAGCCGCCAGTGGAATTCGCGGAACGGTCTGTAATAAAGGTCCCTATGTGGAAATATATACCCAGGGTGAAAAAGAGCAGATCGAAGGATTTCTGAAGGCCCTGGAAGTACATCCGCCAAAGCGTGCGGCTATTTTAAAAATTAATACAGAGGATGTTACTGCAGAGACAGAGACCCATTTTGAGACCTTCGACATTATTGAAAGTGAAAAGACCAAAGGGGAGATCTTTGTTTCGCCAGATATTGCCATCTGCGAGGAATGTAAGGAAGAAATGTACAATCCGAAAGACCGGCGGTATCTGCATCCGTTTATCAACTGTACCTGCTGTGGTCCGCGGCTGACGATTCTGGATGCCCTGCCCTATGACCGGGAACGGACAAGTATGAAGGAATTTCCCATGTGTCCGGACTGTGCAAAAGAGTATGATGATGAGAAGACGAGGCGTTATGACGCCCAGCCTGTGTGCTGTAATGAATGTGGACCGGAAGTCTATCTGATCGGCCGACCCGAACGGGGACGGGATGCCATTACCTGTACGCGGCGGATGATCAGTGATGGTAAGATTGTAGCAATCAAAGGAATCGGTGGTTTTCATCTGTGCTGCGATGCGACGAATGAAGAAGCGGTTCAGCGCCTGCGGACATTGAAAAGACGTCCGGCCAAGCCTTTTGCAGTCATGGCAAAGGATGAAGCGGTGGTAAAACGGGAATGCATTGTAACACCGGAACAGGAAGCGATTCTCACCGGACATCAGAAACCAATTCTGCTGTTGAACAAAGAAACTGGCGGCAGACTGGCACCTTCTATTGCACCTGGGAATCCAAAGGTTGGTGTGATGCTTCCTTATGCACCGGTGCAGTTATTGATTTTCCAGTATGATGACGGAATTGAAATGCCGGACATTTTAGTCATGACCAGTGGAAATACGTCCGGGGCGCCCATCTGCCGCGAGGATGCAGAGGCGGTTGCGGAACTATCCCATTTGTGTGATGCTATGTTGTCTCACAATCGGAAAATAAGAATCCGGGCAGATGATACGGTTATGGATTTTTATAAAAACGAACCCTATATGATCCGGCGTTCCAGGGGATATGCGCCGCTGCCCTTCATGATGTCGGCGGACTGGAAAGGGCAGGTGCTTGCTGTTGGAGGAGAACTGAAGAATACCTTCTGTATCGGCGTAGACAGCCGGTTTTATCCATCTCCCTATGTGGGAGACCTGGAAGATGTAAGAACAGTAAAAGCACTGCAGGAAACCATTCACCGGTTTCAGACGTTATTGGAAGTAACACCTCAGGCTGTGGTTTGTGATCTCCATCCGAAATACAATTCTACTGTGGTGGCGGAAGAGCTAGGTTACCCGGTGCTGAAGGTGCAGCATCATTATGCACATATTTTATCCTGTATGACAGAAAATGACTGTCAGGAACCGGTTATCGGAGTGGCTTTTGACGGCACCGGATATGGAACGGATGGAACGATCTGGGGTGGAGAAATCCTGCTGGCAGATTATGAAAATTTTACAAGATTTGGAAGCATTACCCCATTTTTACAGATCGGCGGTGACATTTCGGCAAAGGAAGGCTGGCGGATTGCAGTATCCATGATTTATGGATATACCAAAGACCGTGAGCAGGCATGGAAAATAATGGAAAAGCTTGGCCTTTGCAGTGAGCAGGAGAGCAAGGTACAGTTTACCATGGCGGACCGGAAATTAAATGCGGTGGTGTCCACCAGTGTGGGACGGCTTTTTGATGCAGTCAGTGCTATCTTAGGGTTCAGACGTCAGTCCAGTTTTGAAGGTGAGGCATCAATGGCACTGGAGTTTGCAGCAGAAGCATATGAGCAGTATAATCTGCAGAAACAAAAAGGAAATCAGGATCACCTGCTGTATAGAGAGGACGGACGTTTGATTCTGAATACCCAAATGCTGGTTCAGCAGATCATGGAAGCAAAGCTTCAGGGAGCAGACAGCGGAAGATTGGCATATCTGTTCCATCAGACACTGGCAGAGCAGATCACAGCAGCCTGTATGGAGGCACGTAATGTCAGCGGCAGACAGAAGGTTGCTTTAAGTGGCGGTGTCTTTCAGAATCGGCTGCTGCTTCGTCTGACGGAGGAGCGGCTTATGGAAGAAGGATTTGAAGTGCTGCGCCATCGGATGGTTCCGCCAAATGACGGAGGAATTGCCATCGGACAGGCGGCATATGGGATGTGGAAACTATTCAGAGCCATGCACATGCCCGTAAATATGTGATTCATGCTTGCATGAAAGAGCATATTTCGGTGCATGTATATGGCGAGAAGCCATCCATGAGCAAAAGAAAAGCTTTGAAGAAGCGGTTTTGCGAATGGGGCTTTGAATAGTTATTATCAGTAAAATGTAGGAGAGTATAAAAAATGTGTGTAGGGTTATCAGCAAAAGTAGTAAAAATCAGTAATGGCACGGCGGTCATTGATGCAGGCGGTGCAAAAAGAGAGGTTTCCGCTCAGCTTCTGGAAGATCTGGAACCGGGAGATTATGTGATGGTTCATGCGGGTGTGGCAATCGCGAAAATCACAGAGGAGGATGACAGCGAGACAGAACATCTCATGGAGGAATTTTTATCATGAAAACAGCCAGAGAGATGATAGAGACTTATGATGGCCCTCATGTGCGGATCATGGAAGTGTGCGGCACACATACCCATGAGATTTTCCGTCTGGGAATCCGTAAATTGCTGCCGGAGCAGGTGGAACTGATTTCAGGACCGGGATGTCCGGTTTGTGTGACTCCGGTCAGTTTTATTGACGAAGCGATTTATCTGGCTTTGGAAAAAGGAGTTACTGTCTGTACTTTTGGTGATCTGGTGCGTGTCCCTGGAACAAAGATGAGCCTTGCGGGAGCACGGGAACAGGGAGCGAAGATTCGTATCGTGTATTCTCCGGCAGATGCTGAAAAATATGCAAGAGAACATCCGGAGGAGCAGGTGACATTTTTGTCTGTAGGATTCGAGACAACGACGCCTGCAGGATGTCTTTCCGTGAAATCAGCAAAAGAAGATGGACTTTCTAATTATTCCATATTGACGGCTAATAAAACCATGCCCCAGGCTTATGAGGCATTAAAGGGCAGCGCAGATGTCTTTTTATATCCGGGACATGTGAATGCGATTACGGGAACACATCTGTGTGAAGCTCTGGCAGAAGAAGGGGTCAGCGGTGTTGTGGCGGGATTTACCGCAAAAGAACTGATGACGGCACTGGCGGTTGCACTGGTAAAATTTCAGGAAGGAAAACCGTTTTTTGTTAACTGTTATCCGCGTGTGGTGACACAGGATGGCAGCAGGGAGGCACAGGTTCTTGTAGATGAGATGATGGAGGCCTGTGACAGTGAATGGAGAGGCCTTGGTATGATTCCTGCATCCGGCATGAAGTTAAGGCAGGAGTGGCAGGAGTTTGATGCACGGATCAAATATCAGGTGCCGATAATAGAAGGAAAACCCAATCCGGCCTGCCGCTGTGGTGATGTACTGCAGGGAAAATGCAAACCGTCCGATTGTAAAGTGTTCGGAAAAGTCTGCACACCGCAGCACCCGGTGGGAGCCTGTATGGTATCAGGCGAGGGAGCCTGTTCCGCATACTATCAGTATTCATAGTTGCGAATGTTAGCTCTGAATAGTTAGTTACCAGCATTTAAAGAGAGAAGGAAAACATCATGGAAAATAAAACAGTAACGATGGCACATGGTGCCGGTGGAAGACAGACATCCGAGTTGATTGATCAGGTATTTAAGGCACATTTTGCAAATCATGATCTGACGGCAGATGATGCGGCGGTTCTGATTCCGCCGGCAGGCAAGATGGCGGTGTCGACAGATGGCTTCATCGTATCCCCGGCATTTTTCCCGGGAGGAAATATCGGCAAACTGTCCATTTGCGGAACGGTCAACGACCTTGCCTGTATGGGGGCAAAACCATTGTATCTTACCTGCGCCTTTGTCATTGAAGAAGGATTCCCCATGGAAAAACTGGAGGAAATCGCTGCCGCTATGGAGAAAACGGCAAAAGAAGCAGGTGTACATATTGTATCGGGAGATACGAAGGTTGCAGGAAAAGGTCAGGTAGACGGCGTATTCATCACCACGACCGGAATGGGTGAGATTGAAGAAGGAGTCACCGTTGGCGGAGCACTGGCAAAGCCGGGAGATGCCATTATTGTGACCGGTGATATCGGACGGCATGGCTGTACAATTCTGCTAGAACGGGAAGATTTTGGAATTGATGCCGATGTGACCAGTGACTGTGCACCTCTGTGGGGAACGGTAAAGGCAGTCATGGACACCACACATAATCTGCATGTGATCCGTGATGCCACCAGAGGCGGCGTAGGAACGGTTCTGTATGAAATTGCAGGGCAGAGCAACGTGGGAATTCATCTGGATGCAAAAGCTGTTCCGGTACAGCCGGAAGTAAAGGGGGTCTGCGGGATGCTTGGCCTGGAGCCTTTATATCTGGCATGTGAGGGAAGGCTTGTCATTATGGCACCGAAGGAAGAAGCTGAAGGAATTGTGGAAACACTGAGAAAATGTCCCTACTCTGCAGAGGCAGCGATCATTGGCGAGGTGGTCGCAGAGGAACCGGGAAAAGTGGTTATGGAGACTGAGATCGGCACACAGGCACTGCTTCCGCAGCCGGGTGGGGAGCTTTTGCCAAGAATCTGTTAAACAGGAGGAATGGGAGCATGGACACCAGAGTGGCACTTATTTCTATTATTGTAGAACAGGATGATGCGATTGAAGAATTAAACACGCTGCTTCATGAAGCGCGTCAGTATATTATCGGCAGGATGGGTATTCCCTATCGTGCGAAAGGGATCAGCATCATCAGCATTGCCATCGATGCACCGCAGGATAAGATCAGTGCACTCTCCGGAAAAATCGGACGTTTGAAAGGAGTATCTGCCAAAACAGCATATTCCAATGTGATTACTCCGGCAGAAGGAGGAGCAGGCGATTGATCAGGGTGACAGAAAAAAAAGACGCTGTGATAAAGATGGAGGATGCATCCTTTCCGAAACCGTTTGCGTCAAAGCTGGAATATAATTCTCCGGTACACGGTAACTGGAATATTGTACATACGGGAATGCAGGTTCCTGAGACGATACAAATCTATGTCTGTGCAGAGAACTGTATGCGGGGTGTTGTACTGACGGCTGCGGAAATGAATGCGGCAGACCGTTTTTCCTATGTAATCGTGGAAGAAAAGGATCTTTTGTACAGCAATCTGGAGGAGTTGACCATCGAGGGCGTAACCGATGTGTTGAACAAGAGGGGAGATCATCCGAAAGCTGTTTTGCTTTTTACGGTTTGCCTTCATCATTTCCTTGGAAGTAATCTGAAATATATTTACAGGAAATTAGAAGAGCGTTTCCCGGATATCTGTTTTATCCGCTGCTACATGGACCCGATTATGCAGAAGCACAGTCTGACTCCGGATCAGAAGCTTCGAAAAGCCATGTACGATCCCCTTCCGGTCTGTGAAGCGGATGAGAAAACCGTCTCGGTATTGGGCAGTGATTTTGTCCTGGATGAGAGCAGCGATATCAAGCGTTTGTTAAAACGATATGGGTACAGGGTACGGGAACTGCCTGCCTGCAATACCTGGCAGGAACTGCTGGAAATGAGCAGGGGGCGGTTGTTTCTTAACTGCTATCCGGCCGGAAAATATGGAATGGAGGCACAGGCAAAACGTCTGGGACGTGAGCACCTCTATCTGCCGGGCAGTTTTTCCTATGAAGAGATCGAGAACCAGTTAAAGCAGCTGACGGATATGCTCGGATTGCCGGAATTAACGGAAGAGGAACTGGCACATGAGCGTGCGGCCTGTGAGGAAAAGCTTGCAGAGACAAAGAATCTGATGGGGGAGATGCCGATTGTCCTGGATTATCTCTATCATCCAAGACCACTGGGGCTGGCAAAACTGCTTCTGACACATGGTTTCTGTGTGAAAGCCATTTATCTGGACGGCATCAGCCCGGAAGAAAAAGAGGATTTTCTCTGGCTTCAGGAGCATGCGCCGGAACTGGAACTGATTGCAACGATTCAGGTAAAGATGCGGGTGCTGCCAAGAGGCGGAGAGGAGAAAGTGCTTGCCATCGGACAAAAGGCAGCATATTTCAGCCGCAGCCGGCATTTTGTGAATCTGGTGCAGGGAGAGGGACTGTATGGATTTGACGGAATCCGGAGAACGGCAGAGCTGATGATGGATGCTTACCGTAATGAAAAGGATACGGAAAGACTTGTAATACAAAAGGGATGGGGGTGCGAGTGCTGCCTATGAGACAATCATATCGAATCATTCCGGTCTATACGGCAGATGTGTCCGGCGTCTGTTCCGCATTGTATGAGCTGGGTGGAATGACCGTGATGCACGATCCTTCCGGATGCAACTCCACCTATAATACCCATGATGAGCTCCGCTGGTATGATCAGGACAGTCTGATCTTTATCTCAGGACTCACAGAGATCGATGCGGTTATGGGAAATGACCGGAAATTTATCAATGATATTACGTATACTGCCAGTGAACTGCATCCGGCATTTATTGCACTGGCAGGTTCGCCGATTCCATTTTTGAATGGGACAGACTTTCCAGCTATTGCACGGATCATAGAAAAGGAAACCGGAATCCCGACGTTTTTTGTACCCACCAACGGGATGCATGATTATGTATATGGAGCTGGAATCGCGCTGGAAAAAATCGCCAGTCGGTTTGTCAAAACACCGGATTGGCAGAAGAAACGAGATGTTTCTATGCGCAGGGTCAATCTCCTGGGTGTGACACCGTTGGATTTCGGACCACAGGAAAAGGTAGAGGAATTAAAAGAAAATCTGAAGGCATATGGTTGGAATGTGCAGTCTACTTGGGCCATGGGAGATGACCTTAAGACGCTGCAGACGTCAGGAGAAGCGGATATCAATCTGGTGGTATCCGCAGTGGGACTGCGTGCAGCGAAGGTTCTTTGGGAAAAATATCACATGCCATATGTGATCGGAACACCGAATCAATGGCTGGCAGAAGACATTTCCTATGCACTGGAACATGCAGTTACGCAGCAGACAGCTCCTATGACGGTATATTTGCAGAACCGCATGCAGCAGGAGGCGGAGATTGCGCTGATCGGAGAGCCGGTCACCATGGGCTCACTGGCAGCAGGGATCGAAAAACAATATGGACGTGCGGCCCGTGTCCTGTGCCCGTTAAAAGAATGTGATACCCTGCTTGGACAAAAGGACGCGGTGGTGCTCGGAGAAGAAGCCATGGAAGAGGCACTGAAAAGTGCCAGAATCATTGTGGCGGATCCACTGTATCGCCCTATATGTCCAAAAGACAGCACTTTTTATGAACTTCCGCATGTGGCATTTTCTGGAAGGATTTATTTCCATAATTTCCAATAGATTCCTTTCTGCGCTAACAATTCCTGATGTGTTCCTTGTTCTGCAATGGTGCCGTGATCCATTACGACAATCCGATCGCAGTTTTTAATGGTATTCAGTCGATGAGCGATTATAATGACAGTCATGGAAGTGGGCAGTCCGTTCAACATTTTCTGAATGGCGGACTCGGCAATAGAATCCAGATGGCTGGTTGCTTCATCAAGAATCAGGACAGAAGGGTATCGAAGCAGTGCGCGGGCAATGGCAAGCCGCTGCTTCTGACCGCCGGAGAGGGAATCTCCATTTTCACCGACAGACGAATCATAGCGGAGAGGAAGAGAATCAATAAAGGATTTGATACTGCACAATTCACAGATTTGATCAAGTTCCTTTTCCTGTATTTTCCCGATTCCCATTTCCAGATTTTCACGGATACTGCCACTGAAGAAAACAATGTTTTGAGATACATAAGCGATCTGGCTGCGAAGAGACTGTGCGGAAAGAGAGCGAAGATCGTGTTCACCGATCCGAATATTGCCGCTTTCAAAGTCAAAAAGCCGTAGAAGAAGTTTGACAAGCGTAGTTTTTCCACATCCGCTTTCACCCACAATCGCAATTTTTTCACCGGATGTGATATGCAGATTGATATTGTGAAGAATAAGCTGATGTGAACCGTAGCGAAAATCAACATTTGAGAACTCAATATCTTTTCCAGAAACAGAAAGTTTCTGTTCCTCTGCAGACGGTTCCGGTGTCAATTCCAGTATATCCAAAAGCCGTTCAATGGAAACAAAAGCAGTCTGCAGCTGTGGCTGGAAGTTAATGATATTTTGAATAGGAGTCAGAAAATAAGTAAGCAATGCTACAAAAGTCATAAGTTTTCCTATAGTCATGGTACCTGTAATTGTCATAACAGTGCCTGCCCACAGAATCAGTACTTCGCCAATGAATGCGGTTGTATCGGTCAATGTAGTCTGTGCATTGGAAATGGTATTTCCACGAAGAACACTGGATAGAAGTTTTTCGAACAAATCTGTGCCTTTTTTTCCGAAATCAGATTCTGCATGGAGTGTTTTCAGTGTTTCTTCTCCATTGATGGATTCGATGACATGTGCATTAAAAAGAGAATTATCATTCATAATTTTTTCATTGTGCTTTTTCAGAGGGCGTGCAAAAGAGAAAGCAATTACAGCATAGAGAATCAGCAGAACAGATGCGATACCGAGCAGAACAGGGCTTTCCATATATAACATGATTCCACCGATAATTGCCATAACCAGATCAATCAGAATGGTAATCGCACCCTGAGAAATGGCATCTCTTGCCAGAGCAGCATCTGTAAACCGGGAAATGATTTCCCCGGTTTTTCTATATTCAAAAAAATTCATAGGAAGATTAGTCGCATGGATATAGCTTTTCAATACGAGTGCGGTATCCAGGTGATTGCTCAAATGAATAATTAATTGTCCGCGAATAAAAGAAATCCCCTGCATGAGAAGATAGAGAAAAATGATTCCAGCTGTAAAAGCATTGAGTTTTTGCAGAGCATTACTGTGGACAGCGATATCTATAATATACTGATAATAAAAAGCGCCAATTATACCGGAGCCGGTGACCAGTAACGACAGAAAAAATATGGGGATGAGAGTCTTTTTCTGTTCCCTTACTAACTGGAGAAAAAATTGGATGGGAGAAGTAGAAAAATGACCTTTCTGAAACTGTTTATCTGGTTGAAGAAGAAGCAGGGCGCCCGTCCAGATATTGAAAAAATCTTCTGGCGTATAAGTAATGATTCCTTTTGCAGGATCGGAAACGATAATTTTTTGTTCATTAACTTCTTCGACAACGATGTAATGGAGCAAATTGTCATCGACCACTACATGAGCAATGGCAGGTGTTGGAAATCCTGCCAGAAAAGCCTCTTTATCCCCTTTGACACCGGTTGCTTTGAATCCCAGTTTTTCAGCAGTTTTTGCAAGACTGAACAGAGAAGTGCCCTGTCTGTCAGTACCTGCCAGTGAGCGGATTTTAGCCAGAGAGAGATCAAGACCATATTGTTTTGCAATGATTGCCAGACATGCAGGACCGCAGTCAGTGGTATCGTGTTGCTTTATACATAAATAGTGTTGTTTGTGAAGGGTCATAGCTTTGCGCTCCTGTATTTGTTATGAAATAAAAAGACCAGCGTCAAACAGATTGGGCTGGTCTTTTATTTTTATATTTCTCGACGATCCGGATATAAATGATAAAAGCTATTTCAGCAGTTTATGAAAGACTACCGTCCTACGCGGGTTGCATCGTTGTATTCGTATCTGGGATTGTTCGGAGTACAACGACCGTGATTACCAGTATCTTTTATAAAATAGATCATCATTTTTGCAAATAATCTGGGGAGAAAAAACATTCCGCCGTTAACAGTTTCCATTTCACTCTGGGTCATAACTTTAAAAGTATTCATAATCTGTGATCTCCTTTGATAAATGAAATTTGTGAACTGTAGTTCTTTTGGATCGTCAAATACATTATGATATAGTCATGTAAAATGTACTAGCAGGAAGGTGTAAAAGAGAAGTGAGATTCTTGTAAATTTTATTTACTGTGGCAGTTTTTTCAAATAGAGGATACTTTGAGGAGCATCGGACAATGATATATAACGAATTCATACATAAACATCCTGTAGTCATCAGCATTCCGCATAGCGGTATCTGGATTCCACCGGAGATGAAAGCAAAACTGAAGAAAGATCTAGTTCTGCCAAACAGTGACTGGTATTTGCCGGACTTTTATGATTTTCTGCGGGAACAGCAATATACAGTCCTGATAAACCCGGTGAATCGGTATGTGATTGATGTGAACAGGGACAGGATCAGAGAAGGCGATTCTTATAAGACGAATCTTATCTACACCCATACCACCCAGGATGATGAGATGTATGAGGTACTGCCGGATGAGAAGGAAATGCAAGAACGTATAGATAACTTTTATCTGCCATACCATCAGCGGCTGGAACAGCTTCTGACGGAAAAGAAGAAGCATTTTTCAAAGGTGTATTTGCTGGATTTACATAGTTTTGGTCTGAATTTTGGAGCAGATATTTTATTGGGAAGCTGTTTTGGAACAAGCTGTTCGGATGAATTTTTAAAGAAGATGGAGCAGTTATGTTCAGATCAGGGATTTTCGGTAAAATGCAATCAGGAATATGCAGGCGGTTATATTACCAGGCATTATGGACGGCAGGGACTTGGGTATGAGGCGTTGCAGATCGAACTCTGGTATGGTGCCTATATTGAGAAGCGGGAGTTTGGGAAAGAAGAACTTCTGGCAATTCAGAGAGAGTTTTACGAAGACGCCCGTGAAAGGATGGGCAGAGTATTTGAAAGCTTAAGAAAATGTATAAGGTAAGTGTACTGACGAAGGACTCGGAAGATAAAAGGTGAAACAGATAATGAACATGAATTTTGACGTAAATCAAGTATTCCAGAATCGGCTGGCTGCGAGTCTGGGACTTGATAAATACCAATATATTATGGATCGAGTGAAGAAAACAGATCTATCTAAGGATTCGGATTTTCAGAAATCATTCAATAGTTTTTATCTAATCAGGAGAAATGAAGCCTGGAGAAACATATATTATGAGTACTTTGAACAAGTAAAATCTGAAATACCGACATTTTCAAATATTATTACATATTTATATGAGACAACAGGGAATATTGAACCATCCTTTTCCAGCAAAATGCTTGCATCTATATTTCCGGAGAAACCTATATGGGATCGTTATGTGGTACAGAATCTGAATTTGAAACTTGAAGGAGCAACAAAAAAGGAAAAGCTGGAAAATGCGATGGCATTATATGCGGATATCGAAAAGTTTTACGCTGATTTCTTGAAAACGGATAAAGCGAACGAGTGTATCAAGGTATTTGATGAAACATTGCCGAATTATGAATGGATATCAGATGTAAAGAAAATTGATTGTATTTTGTGGAGCATCAGGTGATATTATATAACTTATCTTAACATTGAAAAAGCTTAAAACCATCAAAATGATTACTTTTTTGAAAAACAAACAATCATTTTGATGGTTAATTTTATTTACAAATGGATATAATCATGATATGTTATAGAAAAGCGATTGGGTTTGGAGAATAAGAATATGAAAACAAGACAATTTGCGGTAAATGAATATGTAACATCAGAAGAAATTAAAACTGTAAGGAAGCAATTAGGATTGACGCAAAAAGAATTTGCACAGCTAATTGGAAGTTCCAAACCAACAGTGGAGCGCTGGGAGAGGGGAAATATGCAGGTGAAAGGGCCTGTCATTTTACTCCTTCAGATGTTGATTCACGATCCGGAGTATGCATTGCAGTTTGAAATTCTGCCCAAAGAGTTACCAGTGCGTATGTGGTACATGTATAAAAATAAAGTCTGTACATTGATTGATGTGGATGAAGTGAAGCAGATTGTTCGGATAAAAAATTATGCAGACAATATTATGTTTTGGGCATTTGGAAGTAATCAAAATCCGGATATCGATGATTATCGGGAATTTTTGGAATCCAGATGCTTTCCCAAGACAAGGGATAAAATGAAGCTTGTATTGAAAGATATCGGAGTACCTTTTTACGATCTGTATCTGATTATTCAGAAAACAGAAGGCCGGATGGCAGAAGATGATTTTTGGATTCGGATTGAGAAATGATGGAGGAACAAATGAAAAAGTTAGCCATATTTTTCCCGGGAATTGGTTATCACTGTGACAAACCATTGCTTTATTATGCAAGAAAGCTGACACAGGAATGTGGATATGAGGAGTGTATTTCGCTTTCTTATTCCTATGATGGCAGAAATATCCGTGGAGATGAGCAGAAGATGCAGCAGGCGTTTGAAGCGTTGTATGCACAGGCAGAGCAGCAGCTGTCAAAAGTGGATTTTGGAAAATACAGTGAGATTCTGTTTGTATCAAAGAGCGTGGGAACGATTATCGCGTCCAATTATGCATGGAAATACAAAATTCCGTGCCGGCAGGTTCTGTATACTCCGCTGAAACAGACCTATGTATTCCCACATGAGAATGCCATTGCATTTATAGGAACGAAAGATCCGTGGAGCAATACGGAAGAGGTGGTACGGCTTTCAGAGCAGCAGAAAGTATCAATTTATGTATATGAAGAAGCAAATCACTCAATCGAAACACCGGATACCATGAAAAACCTGGAGTTGCTGACAGATGTGATGGAGAAGACAAAGAGATATATTCATTTATTTGAAATAATACAATGAGATATTGAGTTTAGTTTTGATTTATGGCACAATAAAACCGCATACTTAATAATCAGAGGGTAAAAATATGGCGATTAAATCAATAGATATTTTAAATGTGATGGTCTTTCAGAGACAATGGCGGAAAAATAATGGGGATTGTAAAATAGGGGAAGTAAAAACAGGAGATAAAATTTCAGATGCATTTCATTTAGGCTTTTGCAATGGAATTAACGTATTGATAGGTGAAAATGGTGTAGGAAAAACGACAATTCTTAAAATGATTTATGCAGCAACACAGTGGTCGTTTGAAAAGACAAATCCAGGAAAAACAAAGAGATTGTTAGATTTTTTTTCTAATAATTTGAAAAATTCAGAGATGCTGAAAAATACAGAAAGTGACTATTGTTACTATAAAGTATCTGATGGGACACACGTATTTGAAGATAGTCTGACGCATGAAAAAATTTTAGGATATGAAGACTGGTTAGGGTTGAATATTCCGTCGGTATATATTCCAACAACAGAAATGCTTTCTCATTCAAAGGGATTTCTTGCAATGAATCAAAAATATACTATGCCATTTGATGGGACGCAGATAGATATTGTAGTAAATGCCTCCCTTCCGGAAACAAGAGAAATACCGGAATCATGCAAAGCAATTCTTGATGAATTAAGTGCAGCGATTGATGGAACGGTTATACAGGAAGACGATGTATTTTATGTGTTAAAAAAAGATGGAAGAAAGATTGATTTCTCATTGGAAGCGGAAGGCTTACGGAAACTGGGATTGCTTTGGAAACTGATACGAAATGGATTACTTGAAAAAGGATCAGTTTTGTTATGGGATGAGCCAGAGGCAAATTTGAATCCGGAATTGTATCCACTGGTTGCAGGAGTTTTGCTTAAACTGCAGGAAAATGGTGTGCAGATATTTGTTGCAACACATAGCTATAATTTTGCAAAATATTTGGAAATCCGGCGTAAAAATAGAGAGCAGGTGATGTTCCATAATTTATATAAGGGCACATCGGAATTACCAGATTCATTAAAAGACATGTCAGAAAAAAATGAAGAAACAGGTGAAGAGGAAGTTTACAGTAATTCTGCATACAGGATGGAGGATCTGGAAGCCAATCACATCATGATGGCTGATAATAGTTTACTGGATGAAGTATATCGGCTTTGAGGAAATGAAAATGAAAAAAATTTTTACCGATGAAAATGAAGAGTATGGATTGGATTGTTCGCAGGCTATTTGGGCATCAGATCAACTTCATCAGATTTACCATGATGCAAAAGTACAGCTTTCAGATGCAGATTTTATGATTGAAAATTCCGAAAATGTTGTGATAATGGAATATAAAAATGCCAACACTGAAAAAGCGGTGGAACTTAGTTATAAGACCAAGCCATTTAATCCTATGGAAGATAAAAAGGTAGGTTCAGTAATTCGAAAATTTTATGATTCTTATCACTATCTGTATCTTTTGGGTAAGCGAAAACCAGTACATTACATTTATGTGGTAGAAGCACCTGGAAGTGATTCTACGATGAGAAAAAGGTTAAGAGGGCGTATGAAAACGTTGCTTCCATTTTCACTGCAGGAGAGCCTTGATACAGGAATAAAAATGATTGATAAAGTGGATGTCATGAGTATTGCGGAATGGAATAACGATGATATTTATGGAAAATATCCATTTGTCAAATTAAAATAAGTTTTCAAATAGTACTAGGAGCGTTCCAGATGTACCGACCACCTGTATTTCAGCAGTCGGTATACCTGGAATTATTCATTTTTTACGACGGGTATTTACCGAATTTCTGCCAGTGCTTTCTTAAACTGAACGGCAAACAGAATGCAGGTAAAGGTGACAGCGATCACATCTGCAATGGGCTCTGCCATATAGACGCCGGTGGTGGGGTCGGATACCACATGAGGCATCAGGTAGATGAGCGGAAGCAGCAGGACAAATTTCCGGACAATAGCCACGACGATGGAGTTGACTGCTTTTCCCAGAGAAGTAAAGGTCATCTGGCAGGCAATCTGGATGCCGAAGAGTCCCAGACCTCCGAAATAAATGCGAAGTGCCGGTGTGGCAAAGGCGATCAGGTCAGCGTCGGAGGTGAAGATGCTGATGAATACCTGAGGAACCAGCTGTACGGCAACCCACAGAAGGAGGGAATAGGTCAGGCAGGTACGAAGCAGCAGATGGAAGGTTTTCTTCACGCGGTCTGCATTTTTTGCACCGTAATTATAACTGGAGATAGGCTGCGCACCCTGGGCAATTCCCTGAAGCGGAAGCATGGCGAACTGCATGACACTGGTTAGGATCGTCATGGTTCCAACTGCGATATCACCGCCGTAGCGAAGCAGGGAGGAGTTGAAGCACACGGCGATGACACTCTCACTTGCCTGCATGATGAAAGCAGCAAGACCAAGGAAAATACAGGGCAGAATGGTTGCAGCTTCCAGCCGTAAATGATTGATACGGATATGGAGCTGGGTTTTCTTGCCGCAGAGAAAGCGGATGACCCATACGCAGGAAATTGCCTGGGAGAGAACCGTTGCAAGGGCAGCTCCCTGTACGCCCATATGGAATCCGAAGATAAACACCGGATCCAGAATGATGTTGCAGACTGCACCGATCAGGACGGAGACCATAGAAATGGTGGTAAATCCCTGGGCAGTGATGAAAGCATTCATGCCAAGGGTCAGCTGTACGAACAGCGTTCCGAATGCATAAATCTGCATGTAAGCGGTTGCATAGTTGATGGTGTTGGAACTTGCACCAAAGGCCAGCAAAAGCGGTTCATTAAATCGAAGCAGGATTGCGGTCAAAATGCAGGAAATGATGATCTGCAGTGCAAAACAGTTGCCTAAGATCTTTTCTGCGGATGTCAGATCTTTTTTACCCATAAAAATAGAGGCTCTCGGTGCGCCGCCGGAGCTGACGAGTGCGGCAAATGCCGATACAATCATGATAATCGGCATACAGACGCCGACGCCTGTGAGGGCAAGACTTCCCTCGCCGGGAATGTGTCCGATATAGATGCGGTCTACGATATTGTAGAGCATGTTAATGAGCTGTGCGACTACCGTGGGGATGGAAAGTCGGAATAACAGCTTTCCAATGGGTTCAGTACCTAAAAAATCTTCCTTATTCTGCATGAGCAGTGTCACTCCTTTAAGTTTCTCTTTTTTTAGAAAGTTCATTTTTGAACTAATTAACATCATAGAGCAGGAAAGGAAGAATGTCAAGCTGTAAAAACTTCTGGTGTGTGTTATAATTTGGATAATGAATTTTTATGGGAGTGTGTAAATGAAGGTATTGGGCATTGATATCGGGACCACCACCATCAGTCTGGTAGTGCTGGATCCGGAGCAGAAGAAAGTATGGGAATCCAGAACCATTTCCAATGGAACATTTATGGAGACTGCGCAGGAATGGGAACGGATACAGGATGTAAATAAAATCGTTGAGAAAACAAGGGAAGTCCTGGAAGGACTGCTGCATGCTTATCCGGAGGTGTCGTCCATCGGTCTGACCGGACAGATGCACGGAATCCTCTATGTGGATCGGGAGGGCAGATGTATCAGTCCTTTGTATACCTGGCAGGATGGTCGGGGTAATGTGCCGGATGAGCATGGGAAGACTTTGACAGAGATGGTTCGGGAGAAGACCGGGATTACGGTATTTACCGGATACGGTCTGGTAACTCATCTATGGAACCAGCTGTACGGAGAAGTACCGGAAGAAGCAGTGGGGATCTGTACTATCGCAGATTATCTGGGCATGTGTCTGACCGGACGGAAACGGCCCCTTCTACATGCCAGCAATGCAGCGAGCCTTGGATTCTATGATGTGAAAGAACATGTTTTCCGCAGAGATATATTGCAGAATCTGGCGGTGAATACGGAGATTTTGCCGGAGGTATGCCAGAATTTTGAGCAGCTGGGTACTTACCGGGGCATTCCGGTGACTGTGGCAATCGGAGACAACCAGGCAAGTTTCCTTGGTTCCGTGGGCTTGAAAGAAAGAACTTTATTATTAAATATGGGAACCGGTGGACAGATTTCCGTGCTGTCGCCGAACTATTTTGAAGCGCCGGGCATTGAGGCAAGACCCATTACAGAAGGAAACTATCTTCTGGTGGGTGCATCTCTCTGCGGCGGACGGGCCTATGCGATCCTGGAGCGGTTCTTAAGAAGTTGTGTCGGAACGGACGAGTCCCAGTATGAAAAAATGGAACAGCTGGCGAGAGCCGGACAGCAGCAGAAAGACCGGATGAAAGTGAATACCACCTTTAACGGAACAAGGGTTCATCCGGAACTTCGTGGAAGTATTCTGAATGTGAGCGAAGAAAATTTTACCCCGGAAGGGCTGGTGTATGGAGTGCTGGAAGGAATGGCAGCTGAGCTCTATGAAATGTTCCGGGTGATTCGGGAAGAAACCGGTATTCAGGCAGAACACCTCATTGCTTCCGGCAACGGTCTTCGGCGAAATCCGGTGCTGCAGGAGATCTGCTCAGATATGTTTGGAGCTGTGCTCACTCTGGCGGATTACAGGGAAGAGGCTGCCTGCGGAGCAGCCGTGAGCAGCAGATAGGAGAATGAAGATAAGGATAGTAATCAATGAATGAAAAGAAAAATACAGTATTAATGACAGAAGGCGGCATTTTTAAGAACCTTCTCTTTTTTGCGACGCCGCTGATCCTGGGCAATCTGCTGCAGCAGATGTACAATGCAGTGGACTCGATTATTGTAGGAAATTATGTGGGAAGTAATGCACTGGCAGCAGTCGGGGCAGGTGCCTCTCTAATCTATCTGCTGATTGCATTCAGCCTGGGAGCTTCTGTAGGCGCAGGAGTGATCGTTTCCCAGTATCTGGGAGCGAAAGACAAAGAGGGGGTGCATAAGGCGGTACATACGGCGTTGGCAATCTCGATCATTCTGGGACTGATTCTGACAGCAGGCGGTATTTTGTTCAGCCGGAAGTTGCTGGTGATGATGAATACACCGGCGGAAATCTTGGATGATGCAGCCTGTTATCTGCGGATTTATTCTTATGGACTGATTTTTAATGTGGTTTATAATATGGCGGCTGGAATTCTGAATGCGGCAGGAAATTCCAGAAGATCGTTGATGTATCTGGCAGCAGCGGCTGTGGTCAATATTTTTATGGATCTGCTGTTGATTGCAGGCTTGAAGATCGGTGTGGCAGGAGCAGCCATTGCGACCAACTTCAGCCAGGCAATCTCCTGCATTCTGGCACTGTGGTTCCTGTTCCGGGTTCCGGCGGATTACCGGATTTCGTTGAAAAGTCTTCGGATTCACAAAGCGATGGCGCTACGTATTATCCAGATAGGTCTGCCTACCGGAATCCAGAATATGGTCATTTCCTTTTCCAATATACTGATTCAGGCAAGCATTAATCAGTATGGGGCAACGGCGGTGGCAGGATTCAGCGCATATCTGAAGATTGACGGCTTTAACATTCTTCCGGTGTTGAGCTTCAGCATGGCCATCACGACTTTTATCGGACAGAACTATGGAGCAGGCAAATATGATCGTATGAAAAAAGGTATGTGGGTGACACTGCTCATGGGAATTGTGTATACAGTGCTCACAGGAATTCTTCTGCTCACCTTCTCGGGGCAGATTATGAGGTTGTTCTCCGAGGATGTGGGTGTAATCGCCTATGGTCAGACAGCTATGCGGTATTTTTGCCCGTTTTACTGGATTCTGGCAATTCTTCATTCGCTGGCGGGAACGGTGCGCGGGACCGGAAAGAGCATACCGCCCATGGTGGTGCTTCTTGTTTCACTTTGCCTTTTCCGAATCGTATGGATTCAGCTGGTATTGCCGTACTATACGTCTATTGAAGGAATTTTCATTCTCTATCCGGTTTCCTGGCTGGTGGGAGCAGTGCTGATGATTCTCTACACCTGGAAAGGAAAAAGGATAGAATTATGACAGAAAAGGTGTATTAAAATAATACAGGAGTGTGAACGTCATGGATACATCCATAAGAGAACAGATCACAAATTTAAGACATACGCTGCATGCCTGTCCGGAGATATCCGGTCAGGAGAAGCTATGACGTTAAAATTCCATGGAAAGGCAACTCATACGGCTTATCCGGAAAATGGTCTGTCCCCGGCTCATGCAGTGGGAGAGCTGTTAAGACAGGTGCCGGAGTTCCTGACACCGGAACACTATACCGGCATGGTGCTTTGTACGGTCATTGGCGTACAGATGGGCGAAAAGGCTTTTGGAGCAGCGGCAGCGTATGCGGAAGTCTGGCTGACTCTCCGTGCAGAGCATGAAAAGGATCTGGAGCTTTTGCGGGAGACTGTGTGGAGGACGGCAAAAGATCTGGCGGGAGCAGACGGACTTGGAGTTGAGATGGAAGAGCAGGACGTCTTTCCATCAACGGAAAATGATCCGGGTTGTGCTGCGAAAGTCATAGAGAGATGCAATGGGAAGCCACTGGAAGTTTCCATGCGTTGGAGCGAGGATTTTGGACATTATTTAAAGAAGTGTAAGGGAGCTTTTTTTGGAATCGGAGCCGGAAAGGATCACCCGGCGCTTCATACCATAACATATGAATATCCGGATGATCTTCTGGAAAAGACAGCAGAAGCCTTCTGGAATTTAATTTAAGCGCTGAAACTCCTTCTCGATCTGTTTCATTACATAGAGATAGGAGATGCCGGTAAAAAGTCCGGCAGCCACCCAGGCGGCGGGATCTGCAAAGCAGGCCAACGGATAGCTTAAAACCTTCATGGCAAGGACGGAAACAATCAGTCTTGCAACTAATTCGGCAACGCCGCCCATCATGGGCAGAAAGCCATATCCGCAGCCCTGCATGATGTTTCGGAAAATAAAAATGGTACAAAGAGGCAGGAAAAAAGCTGCACACATATAGCAATAAGTCGTTGCCCAGGGGAGCATGGCATTCATGTCCACATTGCCGGAGAAGAACAGATGGAGGCAGGGTTTTAACAGCAGGATCAGGACGGCTGCTACAGCAATGGAGTAAATAAACTCTGCGATCAGGGCAGCACGGACACCTTCCCGGATTCGTTTCAGATTACAGCAGCCGTAGTTTTGTCCGCCGTAGGTTGCCATAGTCTGCCCCATGGCAACCATGCCCTGAGTCAGAATATTCTGAAGCTTTCCGGCGGCGGTGTAAGCGGCAACTGCCTCGGAACCGAAAAGGTTGATGGCAGACTGCATGATCATGGTGCCGGAAGCAGTGATGGCGAACTGAAATGCCATGGGAATGCCGGCAGCTAACTGGGGGCTGGTATCCTGCGGAGAAATTTTCCATTGATCAGGATCCGGTTTCAGATCCGGGACTTTCAGCCAGATATAGACTGCACAGAGGACAGCGGAAATAGCCTGCGACAGGTTGGTTGCCCAGGCAGCTCCGGCTACTCCCATTTGCAATTTCACTACAAACAGGAGATCCAGTACTACATTCAGGCAGGCGGAGAACACTAGGAAAAATAACGGCACCTGACTGTTTCCCACGGCCCGCAGGTATGCAGAGAACAGATTATAAAAAATATTGGCAGCAATACCAATGCAGATTACGATAATGTAAGAATACGCCATCTTATAAATATTATCCGGTGTATTCATAAGGCGAAGAAGAGGCTTCATGATAGAGGCAGAAAAGGCGGTCAGAATCATGGCAGAGATCACAGATAAGAGAATGCCATTGGCTACATTTCTTTTTACGGCTGTGTGATCAAGTGCTCCGTATTTCTGGGAGACGCGGACAGAAAAACCTGCGGTGATTCCCTGGGAAAAACCGGTGATGAGAAACATAATGGTTCCTGTAGATCCGACAGCCGCCAATGCGTCTGCACCTACAAAACGTCCCACAATGATGGTATCAACCATATTGTAAAGCTGCTGAAAAACATTTCCTATAATAAGCGGTATGGTAAACATCAGGATCACCGGAAGCGGTTTCCCTTTGGTCATATTCAACTGCATACATATTCCTCCATAAAAAACGGTTACAGATATTTGCTGGAAAATTGTAATCGTGTAGATAGAGTTTGTCAAGAACTTTCCGGAATATTTACGCTGTTATTTTGCAAAGGAATATGCTAAAATCAGATAGCGTATGTAAAAAAACAGATGAGGTGAAAAAAGATGTCTACATCTATGATAAATGGAAGTCCGTTGAAGTCCATGCTGCGGTTTGCACTGCCGCTTTTGATTGGAAATCTTTTGCAGCAGACTTATAATATTATTGACGCTGCCATTGTCGGACAGACACTGGGAGCAGATGCACTGGCCAGTGTGGGAGCCAGCAGCAGTGTGCAGTTTCTGGTTCTGGGGTTCTGTATTGGAATCTGTGCCGGATTTGGAATACCGGTTGCAAAATATTTTGGTGCCGGGGATTATCATAAGATGAAACAGTACGTATATAACGGAGCATTACTGACGGCTGGCGCAGCAGTGATTGTTACTGCAGCCTGTGCACTTTTGTGTGGATGGATTCTGCGTATTCTGTCGGTGCAGCTAGACATTTATGAGAATGCCTATGCATATCTTCTGATTATTTTTCTTGGACTTCCGTTTACGCTGATGTATAACTACCTGTCCAGTATTTTAAGGTCAGTGGGGGACAGCCGGACACCGTTTCTGTTTCTGGCATTTTCTGCTATTCTGAATATTTTTCTGGATCTGTTCTGCATTCTGGTAATGAACCTTGGATGTGCGGGAGCTGCCATTGCAACGATTACGGCACAGGCTGTCAGTGGACTTCTCTGTATTGTGTTTATTGCAAAAAAGAAAGAGATTCTTTGGCTGGCAAAAGAACACAGAAAGGGAAGCAGGGCAGTGTCAGCAGAACTTCTGGCCATGGGACTTCCTACGGGACTGCAGTATTCCATTACTGCGATTGGAAGTATGGTGATGCAATCTGCCAACAATGGACTGGGCAGTATCTATGTATCCGGATTCACGGCAGGTATGCGGATTAAACAGTTTGCCATGTGTCCGTTTGATGCCATCGGAACAGCAGTATCTGTATTCTGCAGCCAGAATCTGGGTGCCGGACAGTACGATCGCATTAAGAAAGGTTTAGGGGAAGGAATTGCCGCAGGTGTTGGATATGGATTGCTGGCGGGAATACTGATGATTTTCGGAGGAAGGACGCTGTCCATGATCTTTGTGAGCCGTGATGCGGTGGAGGTACTGGATGCATCGGCAAAATATCTCCGTTGTATGGGCTATTTCTTCTGGACCCTTGGTATTCTGAATATTGCCCGTATGACCACTCAGGGACTTGGATATTCCAGCAGAGCCTTTTTCTCCGGCGTGACGGAGATGATTGCCAGAACCATTGTGAGCATTGGTTTTGTGGGAACATTCGGTTTTACAGCGATCTGTTTTGCGGATCAGACAGCATGGGTTACAGCCTGTTGTTATATTGCGCCGACCTGCTTTTACTGCGTAAAAAAAGTTAGCAGGGAAGAGAAAGAACGTGCATGATAACTTATAATCTGATGAATGCAGGGACAGACTCCCTCTACGAATATTTGTGCAAATGTATTAAAAAAGATATTATCAGGGGAACTCTAAAACCGGGAGAGAAGCTGCCTTCTAAGAGAATCTTTGCCTCTAATCTGGGGGTCAGTGTGATCACTGTAGAAAATGCCTATGCCCAGCTGGTAGCAGAAGGTTACATCTATTCCGTGCCGAAAAAAGGATTTTATATTGCGGATGTGGGGATGCTAAAGACGAGAGATCACGCAATGGTTCCGGAAAAGGCAGCTTCGTTGTCTGTAAAAGAGATTGCCTGGTTTGCAGATTTTTCCAGCAATCAGACGTCGTCAGACCTGTTTCCCTTCACTATCTGGTCAAAAGGTGTACGTGAGATTTTGAGTGACAGCCGAGTGGAGCTGATGAAGAACTCTCCCTGTGGAGGGATTTCTGAATTGCGGGAAAATATTGCCCGGTATCTGTGGGATTTTCGCGGTATGTCTGTTCGTTCAGAGCAGATCATTGTGGGAGCCGGGACAGAGTATCTTTACGGACTTTTGATTCAGCTTCTTGGCAATGATAAGGTCTACGGTGTGGAAAATCCGGGCTATCGGAAATTGGAAAAGATCTATGGAAGCTATGGGGTGCCCTGCGAATGGATTTCTATGGATGAGGCAGGAATTCTGGTGCAGGAACTGGAAGAGAAGAATGTGGATATTATTCATATTACACCGTCCCATCAGTATCCGACCGGTATCGTCATGCCGGTCAGCAGACGTTCGGAATTGCTTCAATGGGCAGCTGATAAGGAGGAACGATATATTATTGAAGATGATTACGACAGTGAGCTTCGTCTGAGTGGACAGCCCATTCCGACTCTGCAGGGCATGGATGTATCGAACCATATTATTTACATGAATACTTTTACCAAGACGTTATGTTCCACAGTCCGGATCAGTTATATGATTCTGCCGGAAAAACTGATGACGCGATTTTATCGGCAGTTATCCTTTTATTCCTGTACGGTTTCAAATTTTGAACAATATACGTTATCGCGTTTTATTGAAGAAGGAAAGTTTGAAACTCATGTGAACCGCCTTCGCAATCATTACCGGAAAAAAAGGGACCTTCTGATGGAAGCCTTAAAGAGAAGCCGCCTGAAAGACCGGACGACTGTGTCAGGAGAAGAGGCAGGACTTCATTTCCTGATGCATATTAAGACTGATCTGCCGGAGGAACAGGTAATAGCGAATGCCAGAGAGAAAGGCATTCGGTTAGTACCACTTTCCAGTTATTATTATGGAACAGCGAAAGAAAAAAATGTGTATGTGATGAATTATTCCTCCATCGATATTGAAAAGGCAGATGAGATCATGGAACGGATCTGCACCAGCTGTGAATAAAAAGAAGTGTCAATCCGTGAAAGGAACTTCCCAGTCCCTTTTCACGGATTGACACTTTGGTTTTATAAATCTTTTCCGGTAAGCATTTTGTATGCCTGCAGGTATTTCTCGATGGTCTTGTCCACGATTTCCTGCGGAAGTGTCCAGTCGTTGTCCGGATTAGCTTTGAGCCAGTCACGTGCGAACTGTTTATCGAAGGACGGCTGTCCATGACCTGGTTCATAACCTTCAGCCGGCCAGAAACGGGAGCTGTCCGGAGTCAGCATCTCATCACCGATGACCAGATTACCGTTCTCATCAAGACCAAATTCAAATTTGGTATCTGCGATGATGATGCCTTTGCTCAGCGCATATTCAGCGCACTTCTTATATAATGCAATGGTGTTGTCACGCAGGAGTGTTGCATATTCTTCGCCTTTTCCGGGGAAATATTTCTCCAGATGGGCAATGCTCTGCTCAAAAGAAATATTCTCATCGTGATCACCGATCTCTGCTTTGGTGGATGGTGTATAAATCGGTTCCGGCAGTTTGTCGGATTCTTTCAGACCATCCGGCAGTTTGATGCCGCATACGGTGCCGTTCTCCTTGTAGCTTGCCCAGCCGCTGCCGGTGATGTAACCACGGACAATGCATTCAATAGGAAGCATATTGAGTTTTCGGCACATCATGGATTTGCCTTCGAACTTGGGCTGCTGGAAATATTCCGGCATGTCTTTCACGTCAACAGAGAGCATGTGGTTCGGCAGGATGTCTTTGGTCATATCAAACCAAAATTTGGACATCTGTGTCAGAACGGTACCTTTCTTTGTAACCTCGTTGTGCAGGATCACATCAAAACAGCTGATGCGGTCCGTAGCAACCATGATAAGGCTGTCGCCATTATCATAAATCTCGCGTACTTTACCTTCTTTGATCGGCTTTAATTCCTGCATGTTTTGCACCTCTTCATTTAAGATTGTAGATGAAATTCTCTGTAAAAAGTACCATTGTTTACCGGGTGCTGTCAAGACGAAATTTGCACTATATTTTATGGAAAAAAAGAAAATGCAAAAAAAGATAGTTTTTTCCATAAATGAGAACCTTAAAAGAAATTTGTTATTTTGTTATAGTAATCTTTAGACATTTTGGGGGTCTGGGGATAGAATAACCGGGAGGGCAATCTGGTTGATAATCTCATAATTCAACTTTTTGGGGGTGACATCATTGTGGATGAGAAAATGATCAGCGAGCTGCGAAAGAATTCTGCACAACATTGGAAAAAGATCGTAGAGAAATATGGCAGCAATGGAAAAGATACGGTAATGGATTATAAGGATTTTCTGCAGGGTCGTCAGGCGGCTTCTGTAACCCTTCATGGGTGCAGCGTAGAACTTCCGGTACACAGACAGAATTTTATTGAATTTATTTATGCTTATGAAGGACGTATCGTCACAGAGATCGATGGCAAGGAACTGGTGCAGGAAAAAGGGGATATTCTGCTTATGAACCAGTATGTGGAACATCGTGTAAAACCAACAGGCAATGAAAATGAAGCACTGATTCTGGCGGCACTTCCGGATTTTTTTGAAAAACCTTTGGAAATGATGAAGAAACAAAGTCTTATTACGGATTTCCTGACCAATATGCTCCGGCAGAACAGTAAGAAACCGGAATATCTCATGTTCCATCTGAATGATCAGCGGGCGCTGGAAAATCTGGTAGAGAATCTGACAGTGTCTCTTTGTGATGAAGATGGCAGTAAGAATTCCGAGATCAGCCAGTATACTATGGGACTGATTTTTCTATACTTAAGTGAGCATATGGATCGTGTGGCGCAGAATTCATCCCAGAGTTATAAATCAATTATTATTAATGAGACGCAGAAATACATAGAGCTGCAGTACCGCACGGCAAGATTAAGTCAGATTGCAGAGGATTTTCAGTTGAGCCTTCCGGCATTGAGCAAGTTAATTAAAGAAGGAACGGGAAACACATTCCAGGAACTGCTCATGAAGAAACGGTTCGAGCGGGCGGCAGAGCTTCTCATAGACACGAATCTTCCTGTGGAGGAGATTGCGTTGAATGTGGGTTATGAAAATCAAAGTTATTTTCATCGTCAGTTCAAAATGAGATATAATATCACACCTCGCAGATATCGGTTGGTTCACAGACGAAAGATGGGACGCTGATGACAGGAGGCATGCTTTTACAAATTGTGAAGGCATGCCTTTTCTTTTTCTTGAAATCCCTGTATAATAAAGTTTTAATGGAGAATGGAAGAAGGGCAGGTTAGTTTATACAAATGAATCTGTTAGAACGGATTCCGAAAGACTTTTATAAGCTTTTCGGAAGCAAATATATGGAGTATTATATAGCATTTCTGGTGGCCATCTATGAGGAGAGCAGCCGGTCTTATTCTGCGCTGGGACTTACCGAGCAGGAGTGCCGGGCTATCATCAATGAACAGCTGGCATCAGCGACCATTGACTGGAGTGAGGAACGTTTTGATGAGGAAGGAAGTCTTCTGACCAGAAGTAATATGGCAGCGGTCTGCCTCCGGCATTTTGAAGAGTGGGGATGGCTTAGACAGGACTTTGATGAGACGCTGAACAGTTATGTAGTTTCATTTCCTGAGTACAGCCAGTTTTATGTGGAGCTGTTTCAGAAATTATCCGTGGAAGAGGACAGTGAGGAACGGGAGAGTGTGCTGGCTGTGTATAGCTATCTTTTTACCTACAGCGCAGACCCGGAAAAAAATACAGAGATGCTGAGAAGTGCCCTTCGTACTTCCCGAAAGCTGTCACAGATGCTGGCAGCCATGCAGGAAGGCATGAGAGGGTATTTTGATGAATTGTCAGGACAGAAGGATTTTCGTGGTATTCAGGAGGTACTGATCCGGGAAATTCATAACAGTGACAGTAAGAAATATGCGATTCTGACGACTACGGACAGCTTTTACCGTTACAAAGAAGCCGTAAAAGAACTGATCGACCAGAATATGAGCAATCCTGAGATTGATGATGAAGCGGCAGAAATTCTGCTTAGAATCGAGAGGGAGTTTGACGGCATTGAACGGAGATACAATCGGCTCATTGAGCAAAAGACGGTCTTTGCCAGCCGTGCAGCGGCGAGAATTCGCTATATTTTGAGGGAAGGTTCTGCAGAAGAGGATCCGACACTGCAGCTTGTGAATCTTCTGAACCGGAGCAGCCGGAAGGAAGAGATCCTGGAAGAACTGGCATCCTCTATGGGTGTCACTTCTCCTTATCGGGTAATCACAGAGAAGAGTTTTTACACACCCAGGGATATGGAAAAAGAAGCATTTCAGCCGGTATCGGTATCCGCAGGAGCAAATGCTGATTCCGGCGAGATGGAAGATTTTATTTTGCAGCCTCTGTATACAAAAGAAGAGATCCGGTCTTTCCGAAAAGAATATGAAAAGAATGGCGTCTTTTCTGTTACAAAAGATGCAATACATTCCGTGGAAGATCTGGAAAAACTGTTCTTTATCTGGCAGGAAGCTACCGAGCGGCAGGATGATGCTCAACGGATTGCCATTGGCGACGAGATCCGGGGAGAGGGAGGACTTACCTTCTCAGGTCTTACCATAGAGAATGCAGAAGAGGAGAAAGAAAAAGCATGAGTACATATTTAGAAGAACTTTCGCTGTCGGAAGCGGAAGAAGTAAAACGGACGATCCGGGATCTGTTCCGGCAGACCTGCATTCTCCAGACCAAATATGATCCGGCGACGTTGACGCCAAGGGATAACCCGAGATATCAGACCTGTGCGAAACACCGGGCATTTATTGAGGATTATGTATCCGTACTTGGATGTGAACTGATCCATGACCCGCAGGAACGTATTTTCCGGCTGGCCGGGGAAGGAGCCGCAGTGGAGCGTATGTCTATCACTACAACGCTGCTGGTGTTAATTCTGAAACTAATCTACCGGGATAAAGTGCTGGGAGAAGGTCTTCATGCTACGGTGACGAATCTGCCGGAAATGCGTGAATACGGAAAAGATACCAATCTGATTACGAGAAAACTGACCACGGCAGAATGGAGAGAGGCACTGTATCTTATGAGAATGCATCAGATGATCGACGTGCCGGGTGCTGTCCGTGATGTGGACGATGAGACCCCCATCTATATTTATGGAACGATTAATCTGTATTGTTCGGCATTGGACATGAACCGTCTGGTGGAGAAATACAGAGAAGAAGTACAGGAAGCAGAAAGCAGGGAGGAAGAGGAAGTTGAAGCAGGCGAAGAAGATTATAACCCGGATGCTGCTGAATAACTGGGGCGGAATCAGCCATCGAATGATGGAATTTCATGAATATGTGAATCTGTTCAGTGGAAAGAGCGGATCGGGAAAATCAACGGTTATGGACGCCATTCAGGTGGTGCTCTATGGAAGCATGTCCGCATCCTTCCTGAATAAGGCCGCAGATGATGCAAAGAACCGAAGAAGTGTTATGAGTTACCTCCGCGGAGAGCAGAAGGACGGTACAGCTAACCGCGGAGGACAGGACTTTGGTTCCACGTTGGTGTTGGAAATCAAAGATACGGGAAGTGGCGTTACGACTTGTTTTGGAGTACTCTTTGAGATCGGCAGAGCCGATACGGATATCAATGGAAAATATACCTTTTTCAGCCACTCCGGATCCATGCCGGAGGATGAGTATCTGGAAGAAGGGGGGATTCCTTATTCCAGAGGGCGGATGAAGAAGCTCTGTGAGGCCAGAAAGAGCAGTCCGGATAACCGGGGAAGAGGAGAAGTAAACCGTCTCTATCCGTCCAGAGAATCCTATGTGAACACTCTTTATGAAGTGATCTTAGGCTCCGTGGATGCACAGCGTCTGATGACCATGGAAAAGAGTGCTATCGCTCTTCGGATGACCAACGGTACCGGTCAGTTTATTAAGGATTATATGTTCCCGAAGAGTCGGGAGAGCGCCATCGAGAAGATCAGTGAACAGCTGGGGGCTTACAGGGAGATCAAAGAGCGCGTGGAGGATCTGGAGCGGAGAATCCGTCTGCTCAGTGAGATCCGGGAGAGCCATGAAGGCCTTATAAAGACCCGTGCGGATATGGTTCATGCAGAAACAGTGTTAAAATACATTGAGATCGAGAGTACCAGAGCTCATCTGGAGACCAGAACACAGGATCTGAAGAAAGAGGCGGAAGCTGTTGCTAATCTTCAGAAACAGCAGGCAGAGGAAGAAAAAACGTCGGAAATGCTGGCTGCAGAACTGGTGGAAGTTCAGGCGGCTCTTCGCTCCAGTGATTACGGACAGAAGCAGAAGGAATTGACAGAACTTGAAAATACGGTTCTGCTGCTTTCCGGAAACAGCCGTCAGTGGAGAAAACTGCTGGATGATTTAAGCGCGTGGGAGACAGAGGAGACAGTTTCCGGCTATGTGAGTAATTTTGCCCTGCAGCTTCTGGATGAATTCCGCAAAGGAAAGGTCACGGAAGAGAACTGTAAGGAACTTCAGAAGCGTCTGGAAGAAGCCAGAGAAAATGTGGAAGAAGAGTTAGAGGATCTGACAGAACGGCAGCGCATACTGTCGGCAGAACTGGAAGAGAAAAAAGAGATTCTTGATGAGCTGAAACACGATCGGAAGCCTTATGATAAGAATCTCCGGCAGGCCAGAACCCAGCTGGAGAGCGCTCTTTCCAATCTCTATGGAAAGAAAGCACCCGTTTACATTCTGGCAGATCTTTTTGACGTCACTGACGAAAAATGGAAGAATGCAGTGGAAGGACGGCTGGGTCGTCTGAAATACAGTCTGGTGACAGCGCCGGAATATGCCCTTGATGCGGCAAATCTGTTCCGCCGCCTGAAGAAGTTCCAGGAAGTGGATCTGATTAATACCCAGGCAATTCTGAAAGACCAGCCTCAGGCACAGCCGGGAACTCTCTATGAAGCGGTTCGTGCAGAAGAATCCTTTGTAGACGATTGTCTGAAACGGTATCTTGGACGCACCGTAAAATGTGAGTCTCTAGAGGAATTGTCCAAAGTGCGTGACGGTGTGACACCGGACTGTTATTCTTACAGCAATTATAGGTTCCGCCATCTGCGAGAGAAAGATTATACTTTAAGAGCCTGCATCGGAACGAAGGTGTCCCGTACAAAAATGACGGAGCTTTCCGACAGGGTGAATGTACTGGAAAACGAACTGGAAGAGTATGCTTCCACTTGCAGAAGCCTGAAAAAAGCGTTGAATTTTGAAATGCTTCATATGGAGCCGGAGCATGTGCTGGAGTTATCTCAGGCAGCCGCAGACCTGGAGCGTTATTATAAGAAACAGGAGAAGCTGGAGCAGGAGATCCGTGAGCTTCAAAACGGCAGTCTGACAGCACAGCTGGAAGCACAGAAAGAAGAACTGACCGCAAAGCAGCAGGAACAGAACCGGAAAGTGGGAATGCTGCAGGCAGAGATGATAGAACATATTCGTGTGCAGGGAAGCATTGAATCTGATGTAAAGAAATATAAGGAAAATCTGGCTGCATTGTCAGAAGGATTTGTGGAAAATGAAGAGCTGGCAGCAGAAGTCAGTGAGCAGCTGCTTACCCAGTCCGAAACCAGCTACCGTAATCGGATGACCAGAGAATTAACTTCTTTACAGGAACTTGAGCAGGAACAACAGGAAAACCGTTCCCGTGCCAGAATGGACTTCAACCGAATCTATGCAGCCTATGGTCTTTCTGGTGTGGAGAAGGAAAATGATGCCTACGACCGGATCCTGGAACAGTGTCGGAGGGATTACGAACCACAGTATAAGGAAGAATTCCGGATGCAGTGCGATCAGGTCTATACAAGCCTTCGGGACAACGTCATTGCGGCCATTCATGGAGAGATCAAAGCGGCATACCGCCATGCAAGAGAGATCAACCGTCTGCTTTCCAGGATTCGTTTTTCGGACAGTACTTATCAGATTGAGATCCGCCCGGCGGATAATGAGAACGGGCAGTTTTATGAAATGCTTATGGCCAGCGAACTGGACAGCAAGGTGCTGGATAATAACGGATTTGATGGCCAGATGAGTCTTCTGGAAGATGAATTTTATTTGAAATACAAAGATAAGATTGATCTGCTCACGGAAAAGTTTATGCCGCCCCAGGAGGGCGATGCCCAGAACTTGAATGCAAAGCGGCAGGAGATGGAACAATACGCAGATTACCGGAATTATCTGACCTTCAGTATGTATGAGCGCGTGGAGGATGAGGACGGATCTGTCAGAAAGAATCATGTGGATGAGATGGCGGGACGTGATTCCGGCGGAGAGGGGCAAAACCCCAAATATGTAGCGTTGCTGGCCGGATTTGCCATGCTCTATATGCAGCAGAGCAGCCGGGATTCCAAAGTGCGTCTGGTATTACTGGACGAGGCATTCTCCAAGATGGATAAGGAGCGAAGCGAGGTCTGCCTGCGCTATGCGAGAGAACTGGATCTTCAGCTTATTGTATGTGTCCCGGATGAGAGATTACAGTCTCTCATCCAGAACGTAGATTGCGTCTATGGGTTCCGTAGATTTCAGAATCAGATCAGTATGATGCATATTGATAAAGGGGATTATCTGAATTTGCTGGAGGGTTAGGAAAGCTTCAGATCATTTTCCTTGATCCAGCCTGCTTTTTTCAGAATCCGGCAGAATAGGACGCTTAACAGGGCAGGGAGGACAAAGCAAATCAGGATTAGTCCAAACCAATCCATGGAAGTAATGCCTGTGCGAAGTCCCGATTCCATATCGGCAAGCCATCCGGTGTAGACTCCGATCTGCCCTACCAGTCCGCAGGTTCCCATACCGGAGGAAACGGCGGGACCATTCATTTTTAGAGCGAAAACGCAGGTGGCAATGGGACCGGTGATGGCAGATGCCAGGGTAGGTGGAATCCAGATTCTTGGATTTTTTACAATATTACCCATCTGCAGCATACTGGTTCCAAGTCCCTGGGAAATGAGGCCGCCAAAACCATTTTCAGGAAAACTCATCACAGCAAATCCGATCATCTGTGCACAGCAGCCTGCCACAGCTGCACCGCCTGCCAGTCCGGTAAGACTAAGAGCTGCACAGATGGCAGCGCTGCTGATAGGAAGTGTCAGGGCAATGCCGACGATGACAGATACAAAAATTCCCATAAAGAAGGGCTGGAGATCTGTAGCCCACATAATCAACTGACCGACAGAGCTGGCTGCAGCTCCAATGGAAGGCGCCCACCAGACGGAAAGAATGGTTCCTGCCAGAATCGTTACAAGCGGAGTGACCAGAATATCGATTTTGGTCTCTTTGGAAATGGCCTTTCCGGATTCTGCGGCAAAAATGGTAACAACGAGAACAGCCAGAGGACCACCTGCTCCTCCAAGTTCATTGGCTGCCTGACCGACTGCCAGCAGAGAAAAGAGTACCAGCTGGGGTGCCTGCAGGGCATAGCCAATAGAAATAGCCATGGCCGGTCCGGATACGGCTTTTGCATAACTGCCGGCTGTTACCAGAAATGGAATTCCTGCCTGCTCACCAAGCGTTGCAATGATGGTGCCGATGAGGAGGGAAGCAAAGAGTCCCTGTGCCATGGCGCCCAGCGCATCAATTCCGTAGCGTTTCGCGGAAAAGACGATGTTTTTTCGTTGTAGAAAGCGTGTAAATGCATTTCCTTCTGTTTTCATTTTGTTTATAAATCCTTCCTGAAAGATGTAATATCAGCTGACAAGACAGCTGAACAACTATACGGTAACACAGCAGTCGGAAAAAAGCAACCAAAGGAGAAGCATGCGTGGAAATTCCGGGTGGCGTATGTGAAAATAATATGGTACAATAAATGCAGTGATGCGGTGCTAAAGCAGAGCATCGGACATGAATGACGGATAAAGGAGAGAACGAAAATGGTTCGTAAGACAGAAGTGAAAATGGTAGAAGGTCTGCGCGGGGGAAAAGGAACGGCAGAAGTTCATCATATCGTAACAGCAGAAGAATTACGCGGTCATGGAAAAATGTACGCAAAGGTAGTGCTGGCACCTCATAGCAGCGTAGGATATCATCAGCATGTGGGAGATACAGAACCCTACTATATCCTTTCTGGTCATGGCGTTTTTATTGACAATGATGGAAGCCGTATTCCGGTAGGTCCGGAGGATGTCTGTATCATTGAATGCGGCCAGAGCCACGGGATGGAAAATAATTCCGACGAAGAGCTGGTAATGATGGCTCTGGTATATAACGAGTAAAGTGGGGAATAAACATGGCAATCGATATTGACAAATACAGAAATCAACAGAAGCAGACTGCGGTGAATGCGGTAAATAACCTGAAAGAGGCGTATGCCTTCATTTCCATCCTGACCAACATGCCCTATGCAGAGTGTGAGGAAGTGGATTACAATGACCAGGTGCATCTGTTTGAGCAGAAAGAAGCTGCCGAGAAAATGCAGAAAGAGCTGGAAGAGCAGGGAATCCGCGTCCGGATTCTGGAACTGAAGACCGTAGAGGTGCAGGTTCCGGCGAATCCAAAGGAGCCGAAGGGTGAGATGAAGAAGATGTATCTGAACCAGGTGCGTCAGCATCTGGGAACCTTGCCGTTCCTTGGTATAAACGCAATCTGTTTCCATCCGGCAGAAGGACAGGAAGCATGCATTGAGATCAAAGAAGTACTGCCGGAAGATTTCGAGAAGAAAGTAAGTGAAAATCCGTTGTATCAGCCGAATCTGCAGCTGACAGGTATTTATCTTATGCAGGAAGCACGTAAGAAAAAAGAATTGGTAGATCAGAAGCACTTAAGAGAACTGGATGAGGAATTTTCTTCCAATCTGGTAAAGAGCAAGCTGTTTTTGGCAGTGCTTCCACCAGAAGGAAAAGAGCGTGATCCGAAGCTGGAATTAAAAGAGTGCAGACTTCCCTATCTGAAACATCAGAGCGGTGACATTTTCTTCCCGGTATTTACCGATGTCTGGGAATTCCAGAAGTACGCAAAAGATAAGAAAAACCTTCGTTCCATTCAGATTCCGTTTAAAGAACTGGAGAAATTCTGGGTAAAAGATGCCAAAGCATATATGATCAATCCCCATGGATTTGCACTTCCGATTCCAAAAGATATGGTTCCGAAGCTGTTAAAAAGATTTGGTGTAGAGTAAAAAGATACTCCGGCCGGACATTGTTGTCTGGCCGGAGTTTTTTGCGGAAATCAGATTCCTTTACGATACCAGAGATAAGACATAAGGGTGGGAACCAGGCTTGCCACCATAATCAGTACGAACATAATGCCAAAGACCAGTTTTTGACTGGGGAGAAAGGCTGCCAGGATCAGGATGATGCCTGCCGTGAAGAAGCATTTTCCGCCCAGGCGGTGAGTTCTGCGCCAGTTTTCTTCGCTGCAAAGAGCCCATGGAGTTCGTATGCCCATGAAGAAATTGCTTTTCACTTTCGGCAGTTCATTTCCAATAAAGAGGAACAGAATACCGATGGCGATCGTAATTACCAGTGGAATATTGACAGTTCCTGGACGGAAATTCTCCACCAGAGTGACGGCGGTCATGCCGAATAGAAAGAGCTGCATAAAAATACAGAACTGATCGTAAAAATGCTCAAATTTACCGTAGTTTTTCTTTCTCGGATCCACATGGGGAAGTATGTCGAACAGGATTGCGATGACAAGTCCCATACCGCTCATAAGAAATAAATGCCATTTCGCTTCGTAGGAAGCTGCGCCGTTTAAATCCCAGCTTAAGGCAATCTGGTCAGGCAGCCGAAAATAGCAGACAATAGAAACAAGCAGAGTGATAAGCGGAATCACATAGTTTAAAATACGAAGTTTAGGATTCTTCATGGGAATCTCCTTTCTTTAAAGACATCATCCAGTTCAGGATATCGTCCAGTACACTTGTGTTTAATGTATAGAAAATAAATTTTCCCTTCTTCTCATCATCGATGAGTCCGGCGTTTTTTAAGATGGACAGATGATGGGAGAGGGATGCTCCGGTCATAGAGAAATGTTCCAGCAGTTCTCCGGCCGAGAGAGGGCCTGTTCGCAGCAGATTCAGGATCTCCCGCCTGGTGGGATCGGACAGGGCTTTGAAGCTTTCCTGAAAACCCATGGCACACCTCCTTACAGATAATAATTAGACATTTACCTAAATGTCTAATTGAAATATAACACCGGACAGAAATAAAGTCAATCATAAAGCACAAAAAATTCTTGCCATCTGAAAAAATTGTGCTATAGTAGAAAAGAACGTTATTCCACAGGAAAACGCATCATGTAAGACATCTGTGATTCTAAAGACAGAAAATGCAAAAAGAGACGAAGAAAGTGCTGACCTTACAGGCGGCAACTTATGAAAAAAGACTCTTTTGGATTTTATGTTTTGTTTGTCCGCAAATCTGCGGTTTTTCTGAAGTTTCGTTCATTTTATTTTCCCCAGAAATTAAACAGGAGCCAGGAGACAGGGGACGTTTGCCTTTGCTGCGCCGTTTCACTGGACAAAAGGAGAGAAAAATGAAAAACACGCATTCACAGAAGACATTATTTATGGTGGAACTGGCACTTATGGTAGCCATTATTTTCATCATGGCATTTACACCGCTGGGATATTTCCAGACCATGGGTCTTTCCATTACTTTTTTGACTGTACCGGTTGCAGTCGGTGCCATTATTTTAGGACCGAAAGGCGGCGCCATCTGCGGTCTGGCTTTTGGTATTACCAGCTTTATGCAGTGCTTCGGTATGGGAGCCTTTGGAACCATGCTGTTCAGTATTAATCCATTGGGAACGGCAATTACCTGTATCATTCCCCGTGTGCTGGAAGGACTGCTCTGTGGTCTGATTTTCCAGGCGCTTCATAAAAACATGAAAAATGGTGCATATCTTATTGCAAGTCTTGCATGCCCGCTGTTAAACACGCTGTTCTTTATGAGCTCACTGGTTGTATTTTTTTACAATACAGATTATATTCAGGGATTTGTAAGCACATTCGGCGTTACCAATCCGTTTGCATTTGTCGTCGCATTCGTAGGTGTGCAGGGAGCCATTGAGGCTATTGTATGTTTCCTGCTGGCAGGAGCAATTTCCCGCGCACTGGGAACGGCACTTCATAAATAAAACAGGAACATAGAGCAGAAGGGGGATTGACCATGGGACTGGCAAAAGAATTTCCGATCGAAAAGATGGAGGGCTTCCGTATTGGAAATGCACAGAATGAGGAAGCGGGTACCGGCGTGACAGTGGTGTTGTTTGACAAAGACAAAGGAGCCAGAGCCGGCGTGGATGTAAGCGGCGGTGGTCCGGCATCCAGAGAGACGCCGCTGGCTTCTCCGCTGACGGCAGACAATCCGGTGAATGCCATTGTATTATCCGGCGGCTCTGCCTATGGACTGGCTGCTTCTGACGGTGTCATGCACTGGTTGGAAGAACACGGTTTCGGCTTTGACACTGGATATGTCCGCGTTCCGCTGGTATGCCAGTCCTGTATCTATGACCTGGGTTATAAAAGAGCCGATATCCGTCCGGATGCAGCCATGGGTTACGCAGCCTGCGAGGATGCACTGCAGCATAACAAAGCGCTGTCCGGCAGCATAGGTGCGGGTATCGGTGCAACGGTTGGAAAAATATACGGAATGGAACGTTCCAGCAAATCAGGACTTGGCGTATGTGCACTTGAAGTGGGAGATCTTCGTGTGGCAGCCATTGTGGTGGTCAATGCACTGGGCGATATTTGTAATCCGGAAAATGGTGAGAAGCTGGCTGGTCTGAAGAACGAAGCGGGTACCGGCTTTGCCGATAGCCGGGAGGCGCTGTACACGATCAGCAAGCGGGCAACTCTCTTCAATTCCAACACGACTATCGGTGTGGTGATTACCAATGGGGAATTTACCAAGGGGGAGATGAATAAGCTGGCCGCTATGACCAGAAATGCCTATGCCCGCTGCATCCGCCCGGTGGGAACCATGGCGGACGGCGATACCATCTATGCAGCCTCCGTCGGCATTGTGCAGGCCGATATCAATACCACAGGAGTTCTTATGGCCGAGGCTATGGAACGGGCGATTATGAGAGCCGTGACTTCCGTATCTGATGCTCCAGTTTTTGAATAAGCTGGTAGAGACAAAACGCAATCACGCACAGGATAATCAGTGCGGCAATCAGATAGTCGAGCCGGAATATCTGACTGGAGTAGATGATGAGATAGCCCAGTCCTTCTCTGGCGGCGAGAAATTCACCGATGATGACACCTACCAGGCAAAGTCCGATATTGACTTTCAGGATACTGATCACGGAGGGGAGGCAGGAGGGACAGACCACATGAGTCAGCACCTGCAGCCGGTTGCCGCCCAGGGTATAGATTAGTTTCATGGCTTCCGGATCGGTTTCACAGAAAGCGGTATACATGCTGATGATGCTTCCGAAGATGGCCACGGACATGCCCGCCACGATGATGGTCCGCATGCTGGCACCCAGCCATACGATGAGAAGTGGAGCCAGGGCGGATTTTGGGAGACTGTTTAAGATGACCAGCCATGGTTCCAGAATTTCTGACAGAGAATGAAAGAACCAGAGCAGTGTGGCGGTGAGAAAACTGAAGAGAATGACCAGTATAAAACTCGCTGCAGTTTCGCCGAGAGTGATAGCAGTGTGCCGTATCAGGGAGCCATCTGCCCACATGGTGCCGATGGTGCGGACAATTTTCAGGGGACTGCTGAAGATAAAGGAATCAATGAGTTGAAAATCACTGGACAGCTCCCAGACAGTCAGAATCAGCAGAAATCCAAGAAAACGGCAGGCAGCCACAAACAGGTGATGCTGTCGGTGTTTTTTCAAGTACTGCTGCTGTAAAGGAGTAACTACAGTTTCAGGGACTTCCATGGACATTCAGCTCCTTCCATATTTCATTAAAATACTGCTTGAATTCAGAAGCCTGTCTCCGCTCCATGGGAAGAAGACCGGAATCGGCGAAGTGGATGGAGACGATTTCCTGCACCGTTGCAGGACGGCGGGAGAGAATGAGGACCCGGTCCGCCATGCTGATGGCTTCTGAAAGATCGTGAGTGACCAGAATGATGGTCTTTTTTTCTTTGCGGATAATCCGGTAAACATCGTCGCAAACCTGAAGTCTGGTTTGGTAATCCAGAGCCGAGAAGGGTTCGTCAAGGAGCAGAAGATCCGGATTCAAAGCAAGGGTACGGATGAGTGCCGCCCGCTGCCGCATACCGCCGGACAGTTCGGAAGGTCTGGCATTTCGAAACTGATCAAGTCCATAATCCCGGAGCAGCTGTTCTACATGCTCCAAATTCTTTTCTGTCATCCGGTTCTGGATTTCCAACCCGAGAATTACATTTTTATAGATGGTGCGCCATTCAAAAAGATGATCTTTTTGAAGCATATAACCGATACGCTGGCGGCTCATGGAAGCCGGAGCTCCATGGATGGAGATGGTACCGCTTTCTGGTTCCATCAAAGAGGCAATCATGGACAAAAGCGTGGATTTTCCGCAGCCGCTGGGACCGACAATGGCGAGAAATTCTCCTTCCGGCACGGAAAAGGTAATATTTGACAAAGCAGGCGTCTCACCGGAGAGCGTGTGATAGGAGTAGGAGACGCCGCTGACTTTCAGTACAGTACTCAAGGATAAGAACCCTCCTTTCTGGTTTCCATATAAGATATGGATTTTTTCAGAGATGTGTGCTATGCTCTGGGGGATAGAAAAGACTGGAGGAATGGGATCATGTCCAAGACAAAAGAAGTAAAGACCAATGCCATGCGGATGCTGGAACGCATGAAGATTCCTTATGAGGCACATACCTACGAGTGCGAAGAATTTGTAGATGGAATTCAGGTGGCAGATATGCTGCACCTGCCTCATGAGAAAGTATATAAGACACTGGTAACAGTAGGAAACAGCAAAAATTATTTTGTGTTTGTGCTGCCCATTGAAGCAGAGCTGGATTTGAAGAAGGCGGCACGCGAAGTAGGTGAGAAATCCCTTGCCATGGTGCATGTGAAAGATATTAACAGTATTACAGGTTACGTCCGTGGCGGATGTACCGCCATCGGCATGAAAAAGCAGTTTGTCACCCGGATTGCGGCAGCAGCGGAAAATCTCGATAAGATCATTGTCAGTGGTGGACGGATTGGAAGCCAGCTGGAATTAAAACCGGAAGATTTGAAGAAAGCCTGCAAGGGAGAATTTGCGGATATTACCGTGTAGAGGAAAGTTATATGAAAAAAGAAGCAGGAAAATACCGGTTTTTATATCGTTTTTTGATAAAAACAGCCATATTTGCGGCAGCTGCGTATATTCTGCTGGCGTGTGTGCTGAAGATTACCTTAGTATCAGGAAATAGGATGTCTCCGTTTGTGAGAGATGGAGATTTGGGAATTTTTTATCGCCTGGAGAATATTTATCTTAATGATGTGGTCATCTATGAAAATGCAGTCGGGCAGGAACAGATCGGACGGATAGTGGCTTCGGGCGGACAAATTGTAAATTTTCCGGAGCAGGGAGGATATACGGTGAATGAGTATCAGCCAGCAGAGGAGGTTCCCTATGAAACTTATCAGTCAGAGAATGGAAATGTGACGTATCCACTGGAATTAGCAGAGGGGGAATATTTTATTCTCAACGATTTCCGGAATATTACGGATGACAGCCGGGAGCAGGGAGTGATTTCACGTGAGCAGATCAAAGGAAAGCTCCTATTCTTAATGAGACATCGGGGATTTTAGATATGACGGGGAGAATTACATGGATAAATATCGAATGTTGAAGAAAATGGTTCGTTTGCTGGATCGCGTGGAAGACTTCATTGGGCTGCTGGCATGTCTTATCCTGTTTTTGACCGGTTTGTATGCTATGGTGGATAGCTATCTGGTCTACCAGCATGCCAATGACGACAGTCTTTTGAAATTCAAACCTGGTTATGAAGGGGAAGTCGCAGAACAGCCTATTCAGGGAAATATGGTAGCCTGGCTGATCGTTGATGATACGACCATCGATTATCCGGTCATGCAGGGAGAGACCAATGAAGAATACCTGAATAAAGACCCATATGGAAATTATTCCATGTCTGGTTCCATCTTTCTGGATAGTCGAAATGCAGGGGATTTCACCGATGATTACTCCTTGATCTATGGACATCATATGGAAGGTGACTATATGTTTGGTCCGCTTCACTATTTTCTGGAACAGGATTTCCTGGATACTCATCGAACCGGAGAACTTGTGGTTGGGGATGTGATATATGAGATTACATTTTTTGCCGCACTGGAAGCTTCGGCTACGCAGGAATTGATCTTCAATCCTACAGAGCATCCGGCGGAGAACGTACTGGATTATGTGAAAGATCATGCGCAAAGCTGTGAAAATGAGACAGGAGAGGGAACACTTATCGCGTTATCCACCTGTAAATATCCTGATTCTGTAGATCGTGTATTGCTATTTGGTTATATGAAAGAGAAAATGCCGTAAGGCCATCGAAAAAGATGGCCTTGCGGCATCTTTTTTTACTCTGAAAGGCTGAATGAGAAGGAGAAGGATGTACTTTTGCTGGCGGCTCTGCTTGGGCACAGCAGTGTGGATACGACGAGAATTTACACGAGAATTAGTGAAAAGTATTTGAATGAAGAAATACTGGAACTGGGGTTGGTAAATGTTATTGCATAATATGAGTTATGCAATAAAAAAGAGAAGGAGTGTGAGTGATTACTGATGGCAGAAGAGAAGCCGGATGAGGTACTTCCGGAGGCAGTGGCACTACGATGGAAAGATGTGGATCTTCTGCATCACCAGATTTATGTTCATTGCTTCGCCGTGGGAAAGACATTGAGATGCCTATGCCATGAGGGCAGGTGCAAGTTCTGATATGATTGCCGAACTGATGGGATTTTCATCTTCCCGTCAGGTGATCCGGCGTTATATGCCCCACATGAGTTCTGACAAACAGGAACTGGTGGAACGTATGTGTGGAAAATAAAGAAAAAGGAGAGAGAAACGAATGAAAAGGAAAGTCACAGCAGGAGTCTTTGTAGCAATGATGGCAGCTTCTCTGATGATGGGAGGCATACAGGTAAAGGCAGCAGGAAGCAATTACAGTGATGTGATCGGAGGAACGAAAACGACAACTTTTGATAAATATCTGGTCATGGATACGGATGCTTATGTGCCGAATGTAACATTTACCTATACGGTAACCGCAGGAACTGCGAAAGCTTATGATGTGGATGGTAATAAGTTTCAGATTCTGGCAGGTGTGGATGCAGATAAAGTAACTATGGCAGGTGTTGGTACGGCAGATGCCGCGGCCAATACCATCGTGTATACGCCGGAAGATACTAAGAATTCTAATATTGTAAAACAGGACGAGAATCAGTTGGTGAAAGACTATGAGAAAGCATCAGAAAAATATGCAGCAAAGACAGCCACTTTGGATTTTTCTGCATGTAATTTCAAGGAGCCTGGCATTTACCGCTATATTCTGTCAGAAAAGGCAACGACTAATACAGCCATAACCAATGATGCGGATAATACCCGTGTGATTGATGTCTATGTGCACGATGTCTCAGAAGGAGCAGAAAAGAAATTAACCGTTGCAGGATTTGTTCTGCATTCCAACACAGATGATGCCCCGGATGTATCCATGGGAGAGAATAATGGTTCCGCAGGAAGTTATACAGCCACTAAATCTCAGGGTTTTACCAATAAGTATGATACGTCCGACCTGACCTTCCGGAAAGAGGTAGCCGGTAACCAGGCATCCCATGATAAGTATTTTGAATTTACGGTATCAATTAGCAATGCAACTAAGGGAACTGTCTATGATGTAGATATTACGGGAGCAGATGGAACTTCTGGAAACAATGAGGCTACGATTGACGCCAATAAAGGAAAAACAAATCCGGAAAAACTGACAGCTGACAATGATGGTAAGGTCACTCAGAAGTTCTATCTCCAGCACGGTCAGGAAATCAGGATTGAAGGAATTGCCAAAGATACAAAGTATAACGTAACCGAGAATAAAGAAGATTACAAGTCAGAAGGGGCAGCAGTAGTTGGTTATACGGCTCCTGTAAATGGCATCATCCAAAGTGCTGACCTGAAGACCTCTTATTTGAATACCCGTAACGGAGTGATTCCCACCGGTGTGGTCATGACCGTAGCTCCATTTGCAGGAGCAGTCATTCTCGGAGGACTGGGAGTAGTAGTATTTGCAGGAAGAAAGAAAAGAGAAGATGAAAAATAAGCAGACATTCAGGCAAAGGTTGCAGCGTCTTACAGGCATGTTACTTTTGACCATACCTGCCATGATTGCCTGCTCTGTAAGAGCAGAGGCGGCAGAGAAACAAGTGGAAGTACAGATTCCGGTTCGCTGCGAGGCAGAAACGGATTCAGAAAGCTTTACATATGAACTGTCAGGAGAATCGTCTGAACACGCGGTTGTGAAGGCAGATACCCTGATTCTGAAAAATGGAGAACGGGGTACTTTTACTATCACATTTGATTACCCGGATACCTATCATTACGTGGTAAGCCAGAGACAGGGCACGGAGGAGAAGACTATCTACGACAGCACGGTCTGTCAGCTGGATGTCTTTGTAACGGAGGATGCGGACGGCGTCCTCCACGCAGAACCGGTAGCCTATGTAAAAGGAAGCACGGAGAAGAAAGCAGAGCTTTGTTTTCGCAATCAAAAACTTCCATCTGACAGTCATTCTGACAGAAAACATCCGGGAAAAAGCGGGTCAGACGATATGCAGAACCGATCCGATGTGGCAGGGCTGATGAGTCCGAAGACCGGTGATACGGAAATGCCGGTCTTCTTTATGGGACTGGCGGTGCTTGCAGCGGCAGGCATCCTTCTGATCCGGCATATGCAGAAGAAAGGAGGCGGAGAAGATGCGTCATAAAATCAGAAAAATTCTCTGTCTATGCCTGGTTACTGCCATGATCGGCGGCATCCTGACAGAATCGGATTACGCGATCTTTGCACGTGCGGAAGAGACCACATCGGAAGCACCAGAGACGGATATCTCTGCGGTTGCAGAATCGGATGCAGTCGGAGATGACAGCATGACATCGGAAAATCCGGGATCGGCAGAGACAGATAACACTGCCGGAAACACCGATAATGCATTACCGGAAGCACCGGGATCTGCAGACACTGATAATACAGCCGGAGGCGGCAGCATGAAGCCGGGGTCAGCAGAGGCAGATGGTATTCCCGGAAACACCAATAATGCATCACCGGAAGCACCGGGATCCGCAGATACTGACAATACAGCCGGAGACGACAGCACAACCCCGGATACCTCGGCATCAGACTCAGGTACCGGAAATGACGATACTGCAGCAGCGGATGGCACGGTCACCGGAGATGACAGCACAACCTCGGATATCCCGGCAGCAGATGACCCTACAGGAAGCAATGACAGTCTGACAGCAGAAGATACTTCCGGTGAGATTTTACCTCCTGAGAAACAGGAACTTCCGGAGGGAGAAGAGCCGGCGAAAATCGAAGATACCACGGACGTAGAACAGATTGAGATCAAAGAAAACAAAGTTTCGTACGTAAGCGGAGCTTCCAGACAGGAAGATGAAACGCTCGTCTGGACACCGTCCGAGTCAGCTGCAGGACATGCATTTGTCTATGAAGCAGACTATACGATCAACGGTTCTGGAACGCTTGTACCCGGAACCGTGCATATTACACTGCCGCTCCACATCCTGAAAGACAGAGAGGGCAACTGGGCAGACAGCTTTGAATGCCCTTATCCGATAGCTTCTGAGGTGACAGAGGGAGATACTCCGGAATTCACATATGTGACCGATGAGGAAGCCAACACCGCTACTTTGACCAACTATAAGGAAGTGACGGCAGGTCAGGCAGGATTTATAGAATTCTCCTACACTACCACAAAATCTACACTGGACTATGTGGATATGGCTCTTTCTGGACAACCAGATTCGACACTGGAGATAACGAAGGAAGACGGTACTCCGCTGGAGCCGGAACTGAAGAAGATCTCTGATAAGGCAGAAGCAGTCGCTGTCAATACCCATGCGGAGATCCTGTGGACGAAGAAGAACACGCCGACCTTCTACAGTGCATGGCAGGATTCCTGGGGAACTGCGGTGAGGCCGGAAGATGCAGAAAAGTATAATTATCTGATCTGGACTGTAGAGTCCTATGTCGGTGATAATACATCCCCGTATAGCCTGAAACTGGATGATCCCTTTGAGAAACAGGATATGGGGGGATGTGTAGTAGGATACCGCTTTGCAGGACAGAATGAATTCCGGTCTGAGAACTTCGCAGAGAATCTCCGCGGCAGCAGGTACCGCTATGATTATATTCTGACCAGACATGAGAAGGCCAAGGCATCGTATAAGACAGATGAGGAAGGATTCTACATTTTACACAACGAGGTGACAGCTACAGTAACTTCGGTAGATGGGATAGATGCTCCTACCAGTGCGTCTTCTTCAGCAGACTGGCGTTATAACAAACCGACCTTTGATCTACATGATTATTTCAATTCCTGGAAAAATGGTCTCTACAATGGGGAATCCATTGTCTACAGCTCCAGTGACGTCTCCAGCTACCAGCTGGGACAGTTTATGGAGAAGAAGACAGATCGGATTAACGGTCTTCGTTATCACACCTGGTTTGTGGCTTATCCGTATCCCTGGACACTGGAGAATGGTACAGGCACGCATGAAGACGCAGAAAATGGAGAATATGGAAAGAAAAAGGTAGAGTATCAGTTTGTGGACGATACCTTTGCACTGGAAGGAAAGCCGCTTGCAGATGAGGATTACGAGATCACGGAGGTCTCCTTGGCAGTAACCATGCGGGATGCGGAGTACAACAGTGAGACATATACTTTTCAGGAAAAGGCGATTGAGGAATATAAGAAAGAAGACAATGTGACCCTTCAGGTGCGGAACGGCTCAGATTCCTGGCAGAATGCAGCAGTCTACGATATGGCATCTGGAAGCTTTATAGATCAGAATCCGTCTTTGGTAAAGGATATATCCGGCAGGGTACTGACATTTGCATCGGGTATCAAAGGTGTGCGTCTTACATGCAGCAATGCATATTACTTTACGCAATGCGACATGACTCCGACGGTCAGTCTCCTGTCGTCAGCGCATACGAAAACGATTATCGGGGAGAAGGATCTGGTAAGTCTTACCAATACATCAGTCTATCAGGTCTCTCAGCAGAATAAGGAGATTTTTTCACGGAGTCGGTCCAGCACGGACCATATCCGCAAAGTAACTCCCCGTTCTGATATTCGCAAGGAAGTGACAGCTACCAGAAATGACAAGCGGAAGCGCCGCTATCTGGTGACTTGGAGAATCCGTCAGTCAGAATTCTATCAGGATGATGATGGCAGCCACTATATCGGGCAGCAGTCAGGTATCTTCTATGACCTGCTTCCGGCAGGCGCGGGTCTTGACCGTTCTTCCATTGTGGTACAGGCGGGAAGTACATCCCTGAATACCGGTGCTTACACGGTGGAGACCAAGGAAAATTATCAAGACACCGGAAGAACGCTTCTGAAAGTGTCGGTCAGTGAACCGACAGATACAACGTATCAGATGAGTTATCAGACGGTTCATGCCTACAATGCCATTCAGGACTTTAGCAAAAATCTCCTGAATTCCGCGGCATATGAGACCGGAAATGATGACATCACAGGAGGTTCCCCGGATGATGGCGGCCAGATCACGGAGAAAGACCTGATGGCAGGACTTGATCCGGATCATCCGGGTGATAAGTTCCTCTATGCGGAATGCCGCCACAATATCACGATCCTCATGTCAGGAAACAGCGGCCTTATGAAACAGGTCAAGACAGAGAAAGATGCGGATTATCGCTATGAGACCACCGTCGGTCAGGGCGGAGCCTATACCTATCAGCTTCGTGTGGCGAATGACAAAGCGACCCGGGCGAAGAATCTGATTCTCTTCGATTCTCTGGAATATTTCTACCGGGAGGATACGGATACACCGACTATAACATCCGACTGGTACGGAAAGCTGACCAGTATTGATCTCTCCGGCCTGACTGCAAAAGGTATTCAGCCGGTGGTATATCTGTCGGATGAGAAGGGGCTGAACATCAACCGTCATCATGACCTGACAGAAAAGAAAGCAGATGGAACCCCGCGGTGGTTGGAATACAGTGCATTTCTGCAGAAGTACGGAGGTCTGGACGCAGCCCATGCGGTGGCCATCGATGCTTCCCGTAAGAAGGATTCTTCAGCTTTCATACTGGAAGAAGGAAAATCCATGGTCGTAACCCTGTATATGAAAGCACCGGAGAAGGATTCTTCAGGAAAGACTGATCCGGTCACTTACAATAACATCTATCTGGAGGAGACGCTCCTTTCGGAAAATGATGAGGCAGAAGAGGAGAAATTCATCCATCAGGACTACACCCGGATTCATTACCGGATCACAGGGAATCTGCAGCTTCGAAAAGTGGATGAGACGGACAGCGCAACACCGGTACGGGGAGCGACCTACCTGCTGCGTGGAACCTCCGATTATGGAACAGTCTATGAGACTTCTGTGACCACGGGACGCGACGGAAGCCTTTCCTATGAAGGAATCGAGAAAGGTACCTATGAACTGTTGGAAATCTCCTGCACCGATGACTGGCTTCTGGATACGGAAGTGTACCGGGTGACGGTGGACAATCAGGGAAAGGTGACTGTGGCGGGACTTGCAAATGGGGGAGAAGCAGAGAATCCGGTCTGGCTTCTGAAAGACAGTCCGCGGATTCATGCGGATCTCCAGATTCGCAAGAAAGACAGTGTAAGCAGTGAGCCGGTCAACAGTGCAGAATTCCTGCTGACCGGTACGTCCGACTATGGAACGGATGTGCTGATTCATGCCGCATCAGAAGGAAAAAATGCATCCGGCAATGCCAGCGGTATCATAACGTTCCAGAATCTGGAGCTTGGTACCTATAAACTTACGGAGGTGGCTGCTCCGGACGGATATATCTTAAATAAGGTAGTCTGGACTGTCAAAGTGGATGAGCGAGGTGCCGTTGTGCTGAAAGATGAAGACGGCAAAGAAGTGTTAAAAGACAGCAGTAACTATTATTATGAGATCAGTAATGAGCCGCTTCATAAGGTGACCTTCTTAAAGACCAGCAGCTATGGAACCGGTGTGACGCTGGAAAAAGCAGAATTTTCCCTGACCGGAGTCTCGGACTATGGAACCAATGTGGAGAAGACAGCCGTCTCGAGCGAAGAGGGTCTGGTGGAGATCACCGGTCTGGAACCGGGTACCTATCTCCTGCGTGAGACCAAAGCGCCGGAGAATTATGAATTGAATACGACAGTTTATCCGGTAACGGTAAAGAGTGATGGTACATTCATCATCGAAGGACTGGAGCAGATCAAACTTGACGGAACAGAGGCATCCCTTTATAACTTCAAGGATGACCCCACAGGCGGCATTGTGAAGATCATCAAAGTCTGGAAAGATGACGATGATAAGAAGAGACCGGAGAAGCTGGATATTGCCATCTCCACCACGAAGCCGTCCAAAGATACCAGAGGTTATACACTGACCCTTGATGCGAACGGAGGCACCTTCGCAGATGGAAGTACAGCAAATAACCTGGTCTACACTTCCGGCAGCACCACTCTGATCTCAGGAACATACGGAGGAATACCGACATCAGATGCAGGTAATTTCGTAGGCTGGTATAACGCGAAGACAGGCGGAACAAAATTCGAAGGTATTGATCAAAGCAGTGGAAAACTGACAGACCCACTGACAGCAGATATGACGCTGTATGCCAGATACAAGCCTGCCATGAAATATGCAGTTGCCATCTATGGTATTGGAGTGGATGTGATGGCAGATGAAAAGCTCGGTGGTCTGACCTTCGGTCCGGCTCTGGGTGCTGATTATGTGACAACCTTCAAAGCACATACGCCCGATGGTAAGACGAAAGATGGAAATGACCACCGTTGTGTCCACGATGACAGCTGGGAAAAAGATTATTGAATGGAATAAGAAGGATCCCTACGTCTATGAAGATTGTATCGCAGAAGGCTGCACGAAGAGTGTGCCGCTGACAGAGAATGGAACAACGACTATTCTGAATCCGTACTTCGATACATCACAAGAGACTGGTGACGGACCGAGCGTTCTGTGGCGCGAATTATCAAGAACAAAAAATGGAAAAGAAGTGAATGAGAATATGCGCTGGAGACCCAATGATCCGGCGGGTGGTGACTATGGAAGTAATCAGGGTGGCTGGGGAGCCAGCAGAATCCGTGCCATGTTAAACGGAGCGGATGACCTGACAGATAAGAATGACGGCACGTATGCACCGGAAGCAAATAGTGATGAGAATAGGAGTGCGAGTATCTATACGAAAGAGAACTGCCTGCTGGCAACTTTCCCGCAGGAACTGCAGAATGCAATTGGCAGTAGAAAAGTGCCATACGGTTCTGGCTATGACGAGAAGACAAACGCCACATTGAAGACCAGTTCAGATAAACTCTGGTTGTTCAGTTGTGATGAGCTGGGAGATACATCAACTATGTACTGGATTGCACATGTAGAAGATGGAACGGTGTATCAGAAGTTTGAGAACTTAAAAACATTTGGAAGTGGAAAGTTGACGGGATATTGCATAGGAGGAGGTTATCCACCACAAAGTGAAAAAGAGTATTGGTGGCTGCGCACGACCCCTAATGGAACTAAGAACGGCGTGTTACAGATTGGAGGCGGCGATGTCAACGGCAACTATCAAGAAGAGCTCGGTTGCATGGAATCACTTAACTACCTCGGTGTGGCGCCTGGCTTCACTTTGCGGCGATAAATGAAGGGAGAAGGGGCTGGTACCTTTCTCCCTGCCTGAAAACAGAGGAGGCAAAGAATAATGCCGGGACAGGACTGACTCATCGAGCCGGTGAACGAGAATGGAATTATCGTATGCATAGGAACGGTACTGCGCCGGACTGCGGCTGGAAGAATTGTATCAGGCTGTGAAAGAGGAGGAGAAGGACAGGTGATGATACTACAACAGAAGAAACTTGCCGATGCCCTGCGGCGAATGGCGGTCGGGGCGGCGGCACTACTGCTGGCAGGAATTGTGGCCATACCGGCACTGACCGGATATGGTTCCCTGCATGTGCTGGCAGCGGAAGATAAAGATGCCCTCTATTCCACGGAGGGCGGAAAGTGGATACAGGTGGATGAAAATACCTGGGTCATTGTTAAAGAAGATGGAGATCCTGACAATGAGAAGGATATCATTGCCACGGTGGTGAAGAACGGTGACCAGTGGGAATACTCTTTTAAAGTAGCAGATGACGCTGCTGAATACTATGGCTGGGAACAGAAAGTGCCGGAAGGTTACAAGGTAGAAGGTCAGGGTACGAGAAAAGACCCGGCAAAAAGTGAATATGTATCTATGGGGGTAAAGCAGTATTCCCATACCCCCAATATCTCAGATGACGGGGTACAGAATGGCAATTATGCGAATTACTTGAACACTAATGATGTAGTTACCGTCCCTGGGGCGAAAAAGCTGCATATAGAGCTCACGTATGGAGGCGAAAGTTCAAGGTATGACTGGGTTTCCATGTGGGAGGGAAGTCATCCTGACTATACCGCCGTTGACTATTCTAGAAGAGGCATCGAGATTAACGGAACACAGCAGTTTGGTGGTACTAAAAGGACGGTAGAATGTGACATAGACGGAGATACGGTTACATTTGCATTCCGTTCTGATTATGGTGGATACGGTTGTGGTTATGGATATTATGCCGTGGTAACTGGTCTAGTGGTTGGTGATTTTGCCATTGTCAATACGAAGGAAGGCTACACACCGGAGCAGGAGGTGAAGACCGGAGGACTGAGGCTTACCAAGCAGCTTGCTGATGCGGATCCTTCAGATACGGCTTCTGACTCTCAGAATTTCTTTTTTGACATTACGTTGTCAACGGAAAATGAGACACTTTCACAGAAGCTTGCAGGGAGCCATGTCTTTGGAGATGTGCCATTCATTGATGGAAAAGGGATGGTTGATTTGAAGGATGGACAGAGCATTTCTTTGTCCGGTATTCCGGCAGGCGTCAGCTGGACGATCAAAGAAGCTGCTGCGGCAGGATATACACCTTCCATGACAGTGAATGGGACTGAATCCGGCACTGCGGGTGAAGTTTCCGGCATCATCGAGGCTGACCAGATGGTGGATGTAATCTGCACCAATACAAAGACTACTACACCTCCTCCGACACCGGAAGAGACAGGTTCTTTTAAAGTGAAGAAGGAGGTCGAGAACGGGGTAGAGGGAGATAAATTTACATTTTCCACGGCACTGCAGAACTTAAAAGCCAATACCGATTACACAGTGGTCGTGGCAGGAACAGAACAGACCGTGCGTTCCAATGCGGCAGGAATTGCATATCTGCCATTTACATTGCAAAATGGACAGATAGCAGAGTTTAAAGAACTTCCGATTGGAGCCACTTATCAGGTACAGGAGGACGCATCGGATTATACGGCATCCTATGAGATTGCCGCAGAAAATCATTCTGTCTTACATACGGTGATGAGCCGACGATCCAATGCGGCAGTAAACCAGTCCCTGTCTACCCAGAAGGAAACGCTTGAGAAGGGCGAGCAGGCATTGATTACCTTCACGAATCGGAAGGCTGCTCCGAAGCCAGATGTGGTAAATCTTACAGTAAAGAAAGTCTGGAATGACCAGAATAATGCGGGACGCATTCGTCCGGATAGTATCAGTGTTGCCCTCTGCCAGAGTGATACAGAAGGCGAGATGGGAGATATCGTTGCCACTGCACAGCTTGATGAGGCCGGTCAGTGGACACACACCTTCACGGATCTTGATCGGTATCAGGATGATGGAACGAAACCATATTATTATACGGTAGCAGAAGATCCGGTAGCCGGTTACGATTCCAAAGTGGAGAAGAGTGCGGACGGTAATATCATTACCATCACGAACACAGCGGATGAACTGCCGCTGGGTGATCTGAAGATCAGCAAGACAGTGGAAGGAGACGGTGCACCGACCGATGAATCATTCCGTTTTACAGTACACCTGACAAGAGAGGTGGCTGCCGGAGAGGATCAGGATGACGACAGCGGATCAGTCACAACCATGACAGTACCGGTGAAAGGCACTTTCTCTCTTGATAGCAGTGAAGGAAAAGGAACGAAGACAGGAACCGTTTACTTTGACGAAAACGGAGATGCGCAGATCAAACTGAAAGCAGGAGAATCTGCTTACATCACCGGACTTCCGGCAGGTGCATCTTACACCGTGACCGAAGAATCTTTCGCCAACTGGAAACCATCTCTGGAAGATGGAAGTGCGGACTGGACGGGAAACATTGATGAGAGTCAACCGTCGGATATCAAAGTAAAGAATACCTGGGCAGAAACCGTCTCTCTGACTGTTTCCAAAACTGTACAGGGAAATATGGGTGATAAAACAAAAGCATTTGATTTCACGCTGACACTGACAGCACCAGCGGGAATGACGCTTCCGACAGAACTGATTGGTGAGAAGGATGGAGAGAGTGTGTCCCTTCCAGTGACAGACGGACAATGTACCTTTACCCTTGCTCATGGTGAGACCATTAAGATCAGCGGAATTCCGCGCGGCAGCCAGTACAGTATTGCAGAAACCGAAGTGGATGACTATAAAGCTTCTTATATCATAGGGAAAGGAAAAGCAACAGATGCTATTAACGGCGAAACGTTGCTTGTCGACACAGAAGTTTCCGTAGTCAATAAACGAAACCTCTCCGTGCCGACCCTCGCATCCATGAACACTATTGCACCGTTGGGACTTATGTTTGCGGCTGGAGCAGTATTATTGCTTCTTATCTGGAAATATAGGATTGCATCATATATGTCCTTAAAACATAAAAAGAAAAAATAAAGCGCAAATGATGAAAAGCCACGCTTCTGGCACATGTTGTACCAGAGGTGTGGCTTTTTCAAAGTGATAACTATTAAAATGCCCGGATGCCGTCGTCTTCTTCGTCGCTGGTATCTTTGATTTCACGGATCATGACCTCATAGCTGTAATCCGCGCTGACCGGGATCATGACTTTGTCACCCACATGATGATGAAGAAGAGCCTTTCCCAGCGGAGATTCAATACTGATCAGATTTTTCATGGAATTACCACGGATGCTGGTGACGATCTTATAGGTCTCGCACTCATCATCCTCTTCGATATAGACGGTAACGGTCTTATTGAGGCCGACTTCATCGGATGTGGTATTGTCTTCCACGATCTCGGAGTTCTTTAAAAGTCGCTCCAGATAGCGGATACGGCTGTTATTGGCTCCGTTTTCTCTCTTGGCAGCGGAATACTCGAAGTTCTCGCTTAAATCACCCTGGGCCCGCGCCTCTTTCAGAGAATCCAGAATCTGAGGGCGGAGCACCAGTTTTCGGTGGTCGATCTCTGCCTGAATTTTTTCTCTGTCTTTCTGGGTCATTCTTTCTTTCATATACAAAAACCTTCTTTCAACTGCATGGCAGATGTTATAAAAGTACGACTCCGTTCTTCAGAGCTTCTTCTCTGGTCTCATCCGGCCATACGGATACCTGTACCTCGCCGATATGTGCTTTCCGCAGGAAGAACATACAGATACGGGACTGACCGATGCCGCCGCCGATGGTGTAGGGAAGCTGCTTTTCCAGAATGGCTTTCTGGAACGGAAGCTCTGCGCGCTCCTCACAGTGAGCAAGCTTTAACTGGCGTGCCAGGGAATCCTCATCTACGCGGATACCCATGGAGGACAGCTCCAGAGCGTGGCCCAGAACCGGGTACCATACCAGAATATCGCCGTTTAAGTGCCAGTCGTCATAGTCCGGCGCACGGCCGTCATGGGGCTCTCCGGTAGTCAGTTTATCACCGATCTCCATCAGGAAAACAGCGCCCTTTTCGCGGGTGATCCGATCCTCGCGCTCCTTCGGGGTGCAGTCCGGATACAGGTCCAGAAGCTCCTGGGTGGTGATGAAGAAAATGTCTTTTGGCAGAATCTCCTCAATATAGTCATACTTGATGGCCATGTATTTTTCTGTTTTTTTCAGTGCCTTGTAAATTTTACGGACAGTTTCTTTTAAATATTCCACATTTCTGTCCTGTTTCAGAATGATTTTTTCCCAATCCCACTGATCTACATAGATGGAATGCACGTTGTCAGTGATCTCATCGCGGCGGATGGCATTCATGTCCGTGTAAAGGCCTTCGCCTACGTGGAAACCGTACTGTTTCAGTGCATTTCGTTTCCATTTTGCAAGAGAGTGAACGATCTCGACCGGACGGTCATCCTGCTCTTTGATGCCAAAGGATACCGGGCGCTCCACGCCGTTTAAGTTGTCGTTCAGTCCTGATTCCGGGCGGACGAACAGCGGTGCGGAGACACGGAGCAGATAAAGCTGCTCAGCCAGCGTCTGCTGAAAAAAATCTTTTACCGTTTTGATGGCAATCTGGGTGTCATAGAGGGACAACTCAGACTGATAGTTTCCTGGTATATACAGATGTTCCATAAAACTTCCTCCGATTTAGTAGTTATATCAATCTTTGCCAGTATACCATAAACTGAACATAGTTGCAAAACGGAAATCGACAAATCGTGTACAACATGGTAAAATAAAAAATGATTGTTCAGAGGGAGGCGGTCTGAAAATGAAGATAGCGCTGGGACAACTGGAGATTTTCTGGGAAGATAAAAAGGCAAATATGGAAAAACTGAAGATCTGCCTGAAACAACTATCGGACGTGGATCTTTTTCTTATGCCGGAAATGAGTCTAACCGGGTTTTCCATGAACACGGAAAAAACGAAGGAAAATAAGAAAGAGACTGTATGTCAGATCCGGAAATTGGCAAGACAGTATGATATAGCTATTGGTGTCGGCTGGGTTAAAGATCTGGGAACAACCTGTGAAAACCATTATTCTATTATCTCACCGGAGGGAGAACTCTTAGACTATGCGAAGCTCCATCCCTTTAGTTACGGAGAGGAGAGTCTTTATTTCACAGGAGGAGATACACTTCCTTTGTGCAGTTATAAAGGGTTTGAGATTGGGGTACAGATCTGCTATGATCTGCGCTTTCCGGAACCATTTCAGATCTTATCACAGAAAGCAGATTTGATTGTGGTACCTGCCAACTGGCCGGCAGCCAGAAGAGACCACTGGGATACTTTGCTTCGCGCCAGAGCCATTGAAAATCAGGTGTATATTGCCGGGATAAACTGTGCAGGCAGCATGGGCGGACAATACTATTCCGGTGACAGTGTGCTGTACCGTCCGGATGGAACGGCTGTAGAAACGGAACAAAGAGCCATTTCAGAGGATAAAGCAATTCCGGAAGAAGCTATTATCCTATGTGAGATAGATCATCATATTAAGAAATACAGAGAAGCCTTTCCGGTGAAGAAGGATCGGAGAGAAGCATTATACAAAAAATTGGGGGAGCACGTAAGGAAGCGTGCCTAAAGAGAGGGTAAATAAAATGGAAGATCAAATGACAACCATGTCGAGACTGGATGCAGAAAAAGGGATTGAATTATTAAAGGAACTGACACCGGAACAGCAGGTGTCCATGCTCATGAAAGCACAGTCTTTTCAGACGCTGCTTATGCAATACCGCTGTGCCATCCGGGAGATTCAGACGAAATTAAATGTATTAAACGATGAATTTTCCCTGCGCCATGAGCGTAATCCTTTTGAATCCATTAAAAGCAGAGTAAAAGAGCCGACCAGCATTATAGAGAAGATGCATCGCCGGGGGTATGAACTATCTGTAGAAAATATTGAGGATAAATTAAATGATGTGGCGGGAATCCGCGTGATCTGTTCTTTTGTGGAAGATATTTATTATCTGGCCAGCATGCTGTCAGCCCAGGATGACTTGACTGTACTGCAAGTAAAGGATTATATTAAAAATCCAAAGGAAAATGGATACCGGAGTCTGCATCTCATTATTCAGACACCGATTTTTCTGTCTGACCAGAAGAAAAATATGCGGGTGGAGGTACAGTTCCGTACCATTGCCATGGACTTTTGGGCCAGTGTGGATCACAAATTAAAATACAAAAAGAATGTCAAGAATCCGGAGATGATCGCAGGAGAGCTTCGTAAATGTGCGGATATCATCAGCAGTGTGGATCAGCGCATGCAGGAAATCCGGACCATGATTGAAGAAGGAGAAAATGATGATTAAAATGATTGCCAGCGATTTGGACGGAACGCTGATTCCGGAAGGAACGCAGGAGATAGAGCCTGGATTTTTTGAGGTACTCTCAGAACTTCTGGACCGGGGATACCAGTTTTATGTAGCTACTGGACGACAATATGCAAATGTCCGGCGGCTGTTTGATGCTTATGCGGACCGCATTGGCTTTGTGTGCGAAAATGGAGCCCTTGCCATGGCGCAGGAACAGCAGCAGTATATTCTGGAAGTACCCCATGAGAAAGCAATAGCAATAGCAGAGGATATTATGAGTTTTCCGGAGACAGATATCTGTCTGTCCGGCGTGAAAGCATGTTACATACAACCCCGGTCAGGCTGGTTTGAAAATCAGATGGTAAATGTGCTGAAAAATAAAACGGAAATGTTTCAGAATCTTTCGGAGATTGACGATCAGATTGTAAAAATCGCCATGTATATCTATGATTTTCCGAAGCATGCAGATCGTATTCGTTCTTTCTTTGATGAAAAATATGGTGATTTCGCGGATTTTGTGTGGGGTGGCAATGACTGGCTGGATATGATCCAGAAGAACTCTGGAAAAGGACTGGCGCTGCAGGCAATTTTGAAAGAAAAAGGATGGAAGCCGGAGGAATTGCTGGTGTTCGGTGATAACCAGAATGATATTTCCATGCTGGAACTGACTCCTAACAGTTATGCCATGGAGCATGCAAAGCCGGATGTCATTCCTCATGCATCCCATACTTGTAAAAGTGTTATGGAGAAATTGCGGGAGTTTTTGAAAGAACAGTCATGAAAAAAAATGAAATATTGATTCTATATGGGACGGAATACCTGGAGCTGACAAAAAAACTGCTGGAAGAAGCGCAGCTGGCAGAAATGATCGGGGATCCTGGGAAAATCATTGGAATTAAACCGAATCTGGTAGCTCCGGTTCCGGCAGAGGATGGCGGAACGACCCATCCGGAAGTGGTGGAAGGTCTGCTTCAGTATCTGCAGGAGCACGGATTCCGTCATTTACGGATCATGGAAGGATCCTGGGTGGGAGACCGGACAGAGGAATCTTTTCAGGTGTGTGGTTATGACCGGCTGGCAGAGCAGTATGGAGTGGAACTTATTGATGCTCAGAAGGAGCCGGCAGTTTCAAAGGATTGCGGTGGGATGGAACTGCATTTGTGTCGATGTGCCACGGAAGTGGATTTTATGATCAATGTGCCGGTCATGAAAGGACATTGTCAGACCCATATTACTTGTGCACTGAAAAATATGAAAGGGTTACTTCCTAATAGGGAGAAGAGGAGATTTCATGCGGAAGGACTTCATCGCCCTATTGCTCATCTGGCCCTTGGTATCCATCAGGATTTTATTCTGGTGGACAGTATTTGCGGAGATTTAAGCTTTGAGGATGGTGGAAATCCAACCCAGATGGATCGTCTCATGGCAGCAGTTGATCCGGTGCTCATGGATGCTTATGTCTGCCAGCTTCTGGGTTATGAGGTAGAAGAAGTGCCCTATGTTTCCATAGCAGAGGAGCTTTATGTGGGCAGCGCAGACCTTGTTCATGCTAAAATCCGGGAACTGAATGCGCCGATTCATCCTGGGGGAAAAGCGGATAAAGATAAAGTAATGAAACTGGCAGAGATTGCTCAGGAAGTAGAATCCTGCAGTGCCTGCTATGGATATCTTCTTCCTGCACTGGACATGTTGGATCGGGAAGGTCTTTTAAAAGATTTTCCGGAAAAGATCTGTATTGGGCAGGGGTATCGCGGACAGACCGGAGAACTGGGAGTAGGAAGCTGTACTTCCAAATTCCGGCACAGTCTGAAAGGATGTCCGCCTACAGAAACAGAAATGTATGAATTTTTAAAAGCATATATCAGTAAAGGAACGGAAAAAGCATGAGAGAAGAGCCGCGGGAGCAGGCACTGCTTTTAGGAGTAAAATTAAGAGATGGAGAGGATTTTGAACGATCCATGGAGGAACTGTGGAATCTGGCAGAGGCCTGTGGTATGCAGGTGACAGGGCAGATTACTCAGAATATGGAACGTCCTCATTCGGCATTATACATGGGAAAAGGAAAGCTCTTGGAAGTAAAGGAATTTCTGGAAAAGCACCTTGTGGATGTGGTGATCTTTGACCGGCAGTTATCACCGTCCCAGCTTCGCAATCTGGAACAGCTTCTGGATTGTGCTATCTTAGATCGGACCAGTCTGATTCTGGAGATTTTTGCTGTCCGGGCGAGAACCAGAGAGGCAAGACTGCAGGTGGAATCTGCAAGGCTTCAGTACATTCTGCCGAGACTGACCGGCATGCACAAAGCGCTGAGCCGTCAGGGCGGCGGAAGCGGCATCTCTAATAAAGGTGCCGGTGAGAAGAAACTGGAACTGGATCGCCGGCGGATTGAAAAACGGATGTCAGAGCTGCGCCGGGAACTGGAACAGGTGTCAAAGGAGCGGGAGATCCAGAGAAGCAGGCGTCAGGGCAGTGGAATTCCGCGAGTGGCATTGGTGGGTTATACCAATGCAGGAAAATCCACCCTCATGAACAGTATGCTGGATAAATATTCCAGAGACCCATCCAAACGGGTCATGGAAAAAAATATGCTGTTTGCAACTCTGGATACGACGGTAAGGAGAATTCATACCGGACCGCAAAAAGAATTCCTTTTATCTGATACTGTAGGTTTTATTCATCAGCTTCCCACGGGACTGATAAAAGCATTCCGTTCCACACTGGAGGAAGCAAGAGAGGCAGATCTTCTGCTTCATGTATTGGATTATTCTGATGAAGCCTGCAGGCAGCAGCGGGAAGTGACGGAAGAGACATTAAAAGAGCTGGGAGCCGGAGATATTCCGGTGATTTACGTATATAATAAATCAGATCTGAGAATGCAGGAAGATGGATCTAAGATGACTCTTCCCAGAATCCAGGAAAACCGGATTTACCTGTCGGCAAAGACTGGAGAAGGAATTCAGGAATTGGTGGATATGATCTGGAAATTATGTGGGGAGAACAAAGGATGATTCATGCAGTGATTTTTGATATGGACGGTGTGCTGATCGACACGGAACGGCATTTGTTTGATTGCTGGCAGCAGGCAGCAAAAGAATATGGTTATATGCTTACAAAAGAACAGCTTCTTGGAATTCGTAGTCTGGCGGCTGAATTTGCGGTACCACATTTTCGAAAACTGATGGGCGAAGCATTTGATTATGCAGCGATCCGAAGCCGCCGGAAAGAGTTGATGAGAGATTATATTGCGGAGCATGGAGTTGATAAAAAACCATGTGTGGATGAATTCCTGGATTATCTGCATGCCAATGGATATAAAACCGCGGTAGCGACCGCTACAGATCCGGAGCGGGCAAAACAGTATTTATCCAGTATCGGAATCTATGAGAAATTTGACAAAGTAGTGTGCGCGACTACGGTGGCTCATGGAAAACCTATGCCGGATGTTTATCTCTATGCCTGTGAGCAGATCGGTGAGCAGCCCGAGCATTGTCTGGCGATTGAAGATTCCGATAATGGGGCATTATCTGCTCACAGGGCAGGATGTCATGTGGTGATGGTGCCGGATCTGGCCGGTCCGCTGCCGGAGACCGCAGACTTTCTGGAAGCAGTGGCTGATGATCTGAGCGGAGTGATTCCGGTTCTGGAGGCGATGAAGGCGTGAGACGAAAGAAACTCTGGAAACAGGCAGGGCTGGTGTTGGCTGTTTCACTGTTACTCGCCGGATGCAGCGGGCAGCAGAAGGAAATGGCGGAAGGAGAGCTGCCAGAAAAGACAGAAGAGGTTCAGGCAGAGACCGATGATGCGGAGAAACCGGAACAGAAAACGGAAACGTCGGAAATGGCGAAAACGCCAGATCTTCATGATTATGATTTTACCTGTGCCTTTGCTGGGGATATCAATCTGGCGGATGACTGGAACACGATGGAATTCTATGGGCAGCAGGAGAATGGAATTTATGATTGCATTGATCCGCAGCTCATTCATGAGATGCAGCAGGCAGATCTGACCTGTGTGAATCTGGAATTCTGCCTCTCTGACCGGGGCACGCCTATGGCGGGCAAAAAATATACCTTCCGGGCAAAACCGGAGCGGGCAGAGATTTTGAAAGAATTGGGTGTGGATCTGGCAAATCTGGCAAATAACCATATTTATGATTATGGAACAGATGCTTTCCTGGACACCCTTTCTATTCTGGATGAAAATGGAATTGCCCATGCAGGAGCAGGGACGGATGCAGCGGAAGCGGAAGAACCGTTTTATACAGAGATTGACGGACGCACGGTGGCAGTGGTATCAGCTACCAGAGCGGAAAAATATCTTCTGACTCCGGAAGCAGAGGAAGAGACGCCAGGAGTGTTCCGGTGCTATGATATGACGAAGGTACTTCAGAAAGTGCGGGAAGCAAAGGAACGGGCAGACATTGTCATTGCCTATATTCACTGGGGTACGGAATACAGTGAAACACTGGAAACTGCCCAGACAGAAGGGGCAAAAGCGCTTGTGGATGCAGGTGCGGATGTGGTGCTTGGCGCCCATCCTCATTGCCTGCAGGGAATGGAATTTTATGAAGGAAAACCGATTCTGTACAGTCTGGGAAACTATTGGTTTAACGAAAAGACACTGGATACGGTGCTGGTAAAGCTTCATTTCTATGGAAATGACGAGGAACAGCATACCGAAGTGCAGCTGCTTCCGGCAAGACAGGAGCAGCATGTGACGAGACTTCTGACGGATGAGCAGGAAGTATCTGACTGGCGCAGTCATATGGAAAGTATGGAGCCGGGAACGATTCAAATTGATGAGAAGGGAATTATAAGCAATGCAGATTGAGAAGGCAACCTCCCGTGAATTGCGGAAGATCAAGAAAATTTATCTGGAAGCGTTTCCAAAATCTGAGCGGAAACCATTTCGATTGATGAAACAGAAGGCGGCAGAGGGCATTATGGAATTTCTGTCGATTCGGGAAAGAGGAAAGCTGGCGGGGCTTGCCATTACCGTATTATATAAAGATATGGTGCTTTTAGATTATTTTGCCATCGAGAAATCTTTTCGAGGGCAGAATCTGGGAACGGAAGCACTGGCATTTTTGAAGAAACGCTATGAAGGAAGGCGGTTTTTTTTGGAAATCGAACTTCCTGAACTGGAAGGACCTGGACAGAAGCTGCGGATCCGAAGAAAACAGTTTTATCTTCGAAACGGCATGAAAGAGACCGGTGTGAAGGTCTGTCTGTTCCAGATACCAATGGAACTTCTGACAGACGGACAGGACATGGTGTTTGAAGAATATCATGAGTTCTATGAACAGACCATAGGGCCGGTATTTGCAAGAAAAGTAGAACGGCTGTAATTCGGGCGGGGGATCCGCAGAAAGAGTGAAGATATGCGAAGAAAGAAGAAAAAAATCATGAAAATCGGAAATGTGCTGGTAAAGAGCAGAGAACAGATTGATGGAATCCGGGAGAGCGGCAAGATCAATACGGCAGTATTGGATTATGTGGAGGAGCATATCCGTGCGGGCATTTCCACAGCAGAGATTGACCGCTGGGTTTATGACCAGACGAAGAAAATGGGAGCCATTCCGGCACCGTTGAATTATGAAGGATTTCCGAAGAGTGTATGCACGTCCATCAACAGTGTGGTATGCCATGGAATTCCCAGTGAGGACGAAATTTTAAAAGAAGGAGACATCATCAACGTGGATGTTTCCACAATTTATAAGGGATATTTTTCCGATGCGTCCAGAATGTTCTGTATCGGGGAAGTAAGTGCTGACAAGAAACGGCTGGTACAGGTAGCAAAAGAGGCCATTCAGGTAGGACTCATGGAAGTGAAACCGTGGAAACCGTTAGGCGATATGGGTCATGCCATCCATATGTATGCCATGAGTCAGGGATATTCGGTAGTGGAAGAGATCGGAGGCCATGGGGTTGGTTTGCAGTTCCATGAGGAGCCGTGGGTCAGTTATGTATCACCGAAAGGAAGCGGCGAGATCATGGTACCAGGCATGGTATTTACCATTGAACCCATGATTAATATGGGCGGTCCGGAATTTTATGTGGATGACAATAATGGTTGGACGGTTTATACGGAAGATGGAATGCCGTCCGCACAGTGGGAGGTAACGGTAGCTGTCCTGGATGATGGCTATGAAGTACTGACCAGATAAAGAAATAAAATCAGACAGGGGGATAAAGATGGAATATACGTATCCAAGTTATTTTTATGATTTTCAATGTGAAGCGTCTGCGTGTAAGGACACCTGCTGTGCCGCATGGGAGATTATGATTGATCCCGTGTCATTAAAAAAATATAAGAAGTATCCGGGATCTTTTGGAAGCAGGCTGAAAAACTGCATCAACTGGAAACGGAAATCTTTTGAACAGTGTGAAGGGCGCTGTGCTTTTCTCAATGAGGAAAATCTGTGCGATATTTACACGGAAGCGGGAAAGGAAATGCTTTGTAAGACCTGTACCCGTTATCCGAGGCATTATGAGGAATACGAGAATCTAAGAGAGATTTCTCTTTCTTTATCCTGCCCGGCGGCAGCCCGCCTGATACTGGGGACTGACAAACCCATGACCTTTGACGGTTCGTTTCGGAAAACCCCGGAAGAAGAGTATGAGGAATTTGATTTCTTCTTATTTACCAAATTGGGAGAAATCAGAGACTATCTTTATGAGGTGGTACAGAACCGGGAGTTGGATATCCGGCATAGGATGGCTTTGGTTCTGGCATCTACTCATGACCTGCAGTCCCGTATTACCCGTTCCATGCTCTATGAAGTGGACGATCTGCTGGAAAAATATCAGAAGCCGGCATTTGCGGAAAAAGCAATGAAACGGTTTGTAAAGCACTATGGAATGATAGAAAGCCGCCGTCAGGTGATGCGTGCCATGATGCATCGCCTGCACCGACTGGAAGTGATGAGACCCCAATGGACAGAGTTTCTGCATAAGCAGGAGCATCGGCTTTATGGAGAACTTTCACCGGAAACTTATGGGGAAGTCTGTCGGGAATTCGACGGATATATGAAAGAGCGGGAATACGAATATGAACAGTTATTAATGTATTTCCTGTTTACCTATTTTTGTGGAGCAGTTTATGATGAAAATGCCTTTGGTAAGGTAAAATTTGCGGTTGTCTGTACATTATTGATTCGGGAACTGGGGATGGGCTTGTGGCTGGAAAAGGATAAGACGTTTACGTTAGAAGATCAAATTGATGTGGCACACTGCCTGTCCAGAGAGATCGAACACTCGGATCCGAATCTGAATCTTCTGGACGAAATGATGGAAGAAGAGGAATTGTTCACGCTGGAACGCCTGCTGCCTGGAATTCTGGGTGAGATGGAGGGAACCCGGGAGCCGGTCTGTGAACAATTGGAAGAAGAAAAGAAGGAAGAGGATACGGAAGTATGAATCAGGAAATTTTAAAAATGCCGAAAGTGGAACTTCACTGCCATCTGGACGGCTCTCTGACACTGGCAAGCGTGCGGGAAATTCTGGGAAAGGATATTTCGCCGGAAGAACTGCAGGTGCAGCCGGACTGTCAGAATCTGGCGGAATATCTGCAGAAATTTGACCTGCCAATCCAGTGTCTGCAGACACCGGAAGGCATCAAAAAAGCCAGCAGGGACTTTTTACTGGATGTGTCAAAAGAAAATGTCCGCTATGTGGAAGTGCGGTTTGCCCCCACCTGTTCTGTGAATGATCACATGAATTATGGAACGGTGATCGAGTCGGTGCTGGAGGGACTGAAAGAGGCCAAAGAACAGTGCGGAACATTTTATAATGTCATTGTCTGCGCCATGCGGCATCATGATCTGGAGACGAACCTTGCCATGTTAAAGGGTTGCCGGGAATTTTTAGGTGAAGGCGTCTGCGCGGCGGATCTGGCAGGAGATGAGGCAGCATGGCCTATGGAACAGTTTGTGGAGCTTTTTAAAGAAGCAAAGAAACTGGAATATCCGTATACCATCCATGCAGGAGAGTGCGGAAGAGCAGAGAACATTCTGGGTGCAGTAGAACTGGGTGCAGCGAGAGTGGGTCACGGCATTGCCATGGGGGGCCGGAAAGATATCATGGATGCCTGCAGAAGACACAGAACCGGCATTGAGATGTGTCCGGTCAGTAACCTGCAGACCCATGCAGTGGACAGCTGGGAGCAGTATCCCATCAGGGAATTCCTGGAAGAAGGACTTTTGGTAACATTAAATACCGATAACCGTACTGTCAGCGGAACAACCATTTCCAGGGAGATGGAAGAGGTGCAGAAACACTGTGGAATCACACTGGAGGAATTGTATCGGATAGAGTGTAATGCAGTGGACGTGGCTTTTGCAGATGACAGCGTAAAACATGAATTATGGAAAATGATGAGAGCTTGAAAAATACTTCTTTTCATTTACACAGATTGATGGTATTATAGAATAAGGTGAATAGCCGAAAAAGAAAAAAGGAGAGAAACATATGAAAAAGAAAATGCTGGCTGTATTGTTAGCTGGTGCTATGGTGGCATCCCTGACTGCTTGCGGAGGAAGCAATTCTGCTGATACTGCAGATACTACCAAAACTGAGGAGAGCGGAGATAGCGCTGAGGCTGCTGACACCAAAGATGCTTCTGAGTTCAAAGTAGGTCTGATTACTGACGTAGGTGGTGTAAACGACGGTTCCTTCAACCAGTCTTCCTGGGAAGGACTTGAGAGAGCAGGCGAGGAGCTTGGCGTTACCGTTAACTATCTGGAGTCCGCTACGGACGCTGACTATGCTCCGAACATGGAGACTTTCATTGACGAGGATTATGATCTGATCATCAGCGTTGGCTACATGCTTGCCGATGCAACGAGAGCAGCAGCAGAAGCTAACCCGGATACCAAATTCGCTATCATCGATGATTCTTCCATCGATCTGCCGAACGTAACCAGCCTTATCTTCCATGCAGAGCAGGCTTCCTATCTGGTAGGATATGTAGCTGGTCTGACTACCAAGACCAACAATATTGGTTTTGTAGTTGGTATGACCAACGAGACCATGAACCAGTTCGGTTATGGTTATTGTGCAGGTGCTATTGATGCGAACCCGGATATTACCGTACAGCAGTTCAATGCAAACTCTTTCGCTGATTCCGCTACTGGTAAGACTATGGCAAATACTGCTATTACCAAAGGCGCTGATATCGTATTCCAGGCAGCAGGTGCTACCGGACTTGGTGTTATCGAGGCTTGCCAGGAGGCAGGTGTTTATGCAATCGGTGTTGACTCTGATCAGTCCAGCATTGCTCCGGACACGGTTCTGACCTCCGCTATGAAGAGAGTAGACAATGCAGTATACGAAGCAGTTCAGGAACTCATCGACGGAACTCTTGAAGGCGGCGTTAAATCCTTCGACCTGGCAGCAGGCGGTGTTGATATCGCTCCGAGCCAGGATCTGATTGCTCCGGAAGTAATTACTGCAGTTGATGAAGTAAAAGAGAAAATCATCAGCGGCGAAGTAGTAGTTCCGGATGACAAAGAGTCCTTCGAGGCAAAATATGGTGATGTATATCAGTTAGATTAATTCTGACGGTAAACTGAATATCCAACAATGTGGTGCGGGGTCTGCGTATATGCGGACCCCGTAAGCACATACAGAATTTTCTGAGATTGCCACATGTCTTCGATAGAGAGGAAAATCCACGGGTTTTCCTGTCTACGGAAGACATGCCGATTCTATATATACAGGAGGAAAGAAACGTGGGAAGAACAAGCCATATGGATGAGAGTAAAGTCGTCATTCAGATGAAAGACATCGTGAAGAAATTTGGCGATTTTACAGCAAATGACCACATCAATCTGACCGTGCACAAAGGAGAGGTGCATGCGATTTTGGGTGAGAACGGAGCCGGAAAGAGTACCATGATGAATGTACTCTGTGGTCTGTACAAACCGACCAGCGGACAGATTTTTATCAATGAGAAGGAAGTTCATTTCAACAGCCCCAAGGATGCCATTGATATCGGGATCGGTATGGTACACCAGCACTTTATGCTGATCCAGCCCTTTACGGTAACCGAGAACATCATTCTTGGAATGGAGCCGACGAAAGGACTTACCATTGATAAGGAGACGGCCAAGGAGAAAGTGATGGAACTGTCGGAGCGTTACGGAATGAAAGTAGATCCGGATGCAAAGGTAGAGGACATTTCTGTCGGCATGCAGCAGCGAGTGGAGATCTTAAAGGTTCTGTACCGCGGAGCGGAGACGCTGATCCTTGATGAGCCGACTGCTTCCCTGACACCCCAGGAGATCGAAGGCCTGATGGAGATCATTGATAATCTGACCGCAGATGGCAAGAGCGTTATCCTGATTACCCATAAGCTGAAAGAGATCACAGCTTCCTCTGACAACTGTACCATTATCCGTCAGGGTAAATACATTCAGACGGTGAAGGTAGCAGACGTCAATGAAAATGAGCTGGCAGCCATGATGGTAGGCCGTGACGTAAACTTCAAAGTCGACAAGAAGGACCAGGAGCCGGGCGAAGTGGTTCTTGATATCGAAGACCTTCATGCAAAGGATTATCGTGGTGTTGAGATCCTGAAAGGCTTCCATCTGAATGTCAGACGCGGTGAGATTGTTGGCCTGGCAGGTGTAGATGGAAACGGACAGACGGAGCTGGTAGAAGTACTGACCGGACTCCGGAAAGCAGAATCCGGAAAAGTGACCATGCTTGGCAAAGATGTCTTCAATAAGACACCAAAAGAGACTTTTGAGAGTGGTATTTCCAGTATTCCGGCAGACCGTCAGAAACATGGCCTGATTCTGGAGTTCTCCAATGAGGACAACCTGATTCTGCAGCATTTTGAAGAAGAACCCTATTCTTCCCATGGGATTCTGAACCGGAAAGCCATCAAAGAACATGCAGAAGAACTGATTGAGAAATTTGATGTGCGTCCGAGAGGCTGCGCGGAATCTCCGGCAGGTACCCTGTCCGGCGGAAATCAGCAGAAAGTCATCATTGCCCGCGAGGTAACCAATGACAAAGAGCTTCTGATTGCAGTCAACCCGACCCGAGGCCTTGATGTAGGAGCCATCGAGTTTGTACATAAATATCTGGTAGAGCAGAGAAACAAGAACCGGGCGGTTCTACTGGTTTCCTTCGAGCTGGATGAGATCATGAGCCTGTCTGACCGGATCGAGGTTATCTTTGACGGCCAGATCACCGGAAGCGTAGCGGGTAAGGACGCAGATGAGAAAGAACTTGGATTTATGATGGCAGGAGGAAAGACAAATGAATAAAAAGAAAAGCATTCTGGAAAGTAATGTACTCTATACCATCATTGCGATTATAGTTGGTCTTCTGATCGGAGCGGTGTTCCTGATGATTGCAGGTATCAGTCCGGCTGTGGCATACGGAAAACTGTTCAGCAGTATTTTTAGCAAGCCGAAATATCTGGTATGGACGCTTGTTTATGCAAGCCCGCTGATCTTTACCGGTCTGAGTGTAGCCTTTTCCTTCAGAACGGGTGTATTCAATATTGGTGCAGAGGGACAGTTCGTCATCGGTGGACTGGTGGCCTGTGTACTGGGAATCGTATTAAAGCTTCCGGCAGGGCTTCATGCCATTGTGTGTCTGGTGGCAGCTGCAGCAGCCGGCTGTATCTGGTCCCTGATCGTCGGAATCCTGAAAGTAAAAAGAGGCATTCACGAAGTATTATCCTTCATCATGTTTAACTGGATTGCCTTCTACCTTTCTAACTATGTAGTAAATCTTCCGGGTATCCATCGTGACAGCAGTGAAGCAACCCAGGATGTGGCAGCTTCTGCAAGACTGCTGATGCCGGAAGGACTGCGCAGCACTCTGGACTGCAGCAATGCCCACTGGGGAATTGTACTGGCAGTCATCGCGGCAGTGATTATCTGGGTAATCATTGAGAAGACGACCCTTGGCTATAAACTGAAAGCCGTTGGTTTTAACAGCAATGGCGCCGAGTATGGAGGAATTGATGCCAACAAATCAATTCTGACCGCCCTTGGAATTTCCGGACTGTTATCCGGTCTTGGTGGAGCCGTGCAGGTACTTGGTATGGCAGGACGTCTCAGTCAGTTTGCCGGACAGGAAGGCTTCGGGTTCGAAGGAATTACGGTTGCCCTTATCGGATCTTCCAATCCTATTGGATGTATTTTCTCCGGACTTTTCTATGGAGCTATGAAATACGGCGGATCCAAGCTTAGTATTGTAAAAGCACCTTCTGAGGTTGTTGACATCATCATGGGATGCATCGTTTTGCTGATTGCCATCGCCCATGTATTTAAAGTATTCGTGCTGAAAGCAGCAAAGAAGAAGGAGGCAAAATAAGATGAATGAATTAATAAAAGACCTTGGACTTCTGATTAATGCGACCCTGATCGCAACCCCGCCCCTTCTGCTGGCGGCACTTGGTTCCTGTTTTTCTGAGCGAAGCGGAGTGGTCAACATCGGTATTGAGGGAATGATGACCATCGGTGCTTTCACCGGAGCGGTTATGGGACTGACCACCGGAAACGGCTGGATCGCATTCCTTTGTGCAGGACTGGCGGGCGCACTGTTCGGACTGATCCACGCATTTGCATGTATTTCCTGCCATGCAGACCAGACCATTGCCGGTACGGCGATCAACTTCTTAGGACCTGGACTGGCACTGTTCCTCTGCAAGGCGATGTACAATAACTCTTCTGATACACCGGCGATGGATCCCAGCTGCAAGCTGCCGAAACTCTTTGAGGGTGTGTTCCCGACCGGTTCTTTCTGGAGCAACGTACTGAATGTCTATGCAGTGGCATATCTGGTATTTATTCTGGCATTTATTTGCTGGTTTGTATTTTACAAAACAAGATTCGGAGCTCACTTAAGAGCTGTCGGGGAACATCCGGAAGCATGTGAATCCCTGGGTATTGACGTATACAAGGTTCGTTACATCTGCGTGATTCTGTCCGGATTTCTGGCCGGGCTTGGCGGAGCCTTTGTCACCCTGGCAACCATTAACCAGTTCCGTCCCAGCGTAATCGTGGGACAGGGCTTCATTGCGATTGCAGCGGTTATTTTTGGAAAATTCTCCCCGGAGGGAGCAACGAAGGCATGCCTGCTCTTTGGCCTTTGCAGTGGTATCAAATCCCTGGCATCCCAGAGCAATATGGTATCCCCGAACTTGATTTCCATGATTCCGTATGTGGTAACGATCGTGGCACTGGTGCTGTTCGTGGGAAAAGCCCACACACCGGCAGCCAACGGCAAGATTTTTGTGAAGTCTAAATAAATCATAAAAGCGCTCTAAAACTGACAGCTGTCCTTTCCGGCTGTCAGTTTTTTGCGCCTATAGATATGGTGATTATAGACAAAAACAGGCTTTCAGTTTTGGTAATAGTCATGAAAAAATTCTAAAAGTGACAAATGGCAAGAAAAAGAATGAAGAAAGGACATTTGTCCTTTCTTGCCTGTGAGAAATGTGGTATAAATAAAGTAGAAATAAAAGAGGAAATGGATAAATTAACGAAAAATGAGTGAAGCAGATGAAATCATTCGAAAACTGAATACGGAACAGCGAAATTACCTGAACCGTTACTTTGCTCATGCACCGGAGAGCGTGACAGGAAGCATGCAGGTAATACGGATGCCGGAGGGGACGACCTTCATACAGGAAGGAACACCGGTAGACAAGGTATATATCCTTCTGAAAGGATGTGTCTCGGCAGTGGATTACCGGGTGCGGGAAACGGTTTATGGATTCTGTCATTTTGATCCCATCGAGACTTTCGGAACTATGGAAATTCTGGGACATATGAATCAGTATCGAACCACGCTGGCGACCACGCGGGACAGTTTGTTTTTAAAGATACCGAGAGATGCCTTTGAGAAATGGATTCTGAAAGATGTGGATGCACTTCAGATGGAGACAGAACGAATCATCGGCTATCTGTTGGATCAGTCCAGAAAAGAGCGGCTTTACGTGCTGCTTCCGGGTAATGAAAGGGTTTATCTCATCCTTGCCAATTTATATGAGACATATGGAAAGTTCGACACCTACAGCGTCTATATGAGTCGAAAAGATTTTTCAGAAGTTACAGGATTATCGGAACGGACGATCACCAGAGCATTGAAGGAGCTGGAGGAGAAAAAACTTATCACCAGAAATGGCTGGAATATTGTGATGACATGGAAACAATATAAACAGATTAAAGAACTAATGAAAGATCAGATTAACGAAATGGGGGAATGACAATGAAATATTCAGAGAATCCGGATAAACAGTATCACATTCAGGTAGGCGAAGGAGAAGTCGGAAAATACGTAATCCTTCCGGGAGACCCGAAGCGCTGTGCTAAGATTGCTGCTTACTTTGATGATGCAAAACTGGTGGCAGACAGCCGCGAATATGTGACTTACACTGGTTACCTTGACGGTGTGAAGGTAAGTGTTACATCCACCGGTATCGGCGGTCCGTCCGCATCCATTGCCATGGAAGAACTGGTAAAATGCGGAGCAGATACCTTTGTCCGTGTTGGTACCTGCGGAGGCATGCAGCTGGACGTAAAGAGTTCTGACGTAGTGATTGCCAGCGGTGCCATCCGTATGGAGGGAACCAGTAAAGAATATGCACCCATCGAGTTCCCGGCAGTGGCAGATATTGATATTGTAAATGCATTACGGTCTGCTGCAAAGGAACTGGGACAGACTTCCCATGTGGGAGTGGTGCAGTGCAAGGATGCATTTTACGGGCAGCATTCACCGGAGACTATGCCAGTCAGCTATGAACTCCTGAACAAATGGGAGGCATGGAAACGCCTTGGATGTCTGGCATCCGAGATGGAGTCTGCAGCACTGTTCATCGTAGCAAGCACCCTGCATGTGCGCTGCGGATCTGTATTTCTGGTAATGGCTAACCAGGAGAGAGAAAAACAGGGTCTGGATAATCCGGTAGCCCATGATACGGATATGGCCATCCGTGTGGCTGTGGAAGCAATCCGCAAGCTGATCAAAGAAGACGCTGAGAAATAAAATTATACCACATGTTTACACCACGAGGAGGAAACTATTATTATGCGTGACATTTCTATGGAAAGAGTCAATGAAACAAGAAAAAATATTCTGGATATTATTGAGAGTGCAACGCTCACTCATGAGCAGAAACTGACCTGTCTGGCTAATCAGGCAGATTCCCTGATGGAAGTGCTGGATCTTCCGGAAGGTCTGGATGAGCTTCTGAACGTACCCATCGATCGCAAATGTATCTGCGATCTGTCTGAGGGCCATGCTCCCATGCGTCCGCGTTACATCATCCCGGATTATGCAAAATTCCTGAAAGAAGGAAGCAAATTCCTTCAGCTGGACCCGCCGACGGATCTGTATGAGGCACTGAACAGCCTGATGATTTTCTACAAACATGTACCGAGCGTTACCAACTATCCGGTATATGTTGGTCAGCTGGACGAACTGCTGGAGCCGTACATTGACACCGTGGATGAGGCACAGGCCAAGAAAATGCTGAAACTTTTCCTGATCCAGATGGACCGCACCATTTTAGATTCCTTCTCCCATGCAAATATCGGACCGAAAGCTACCAAGACAGGACGTCTTCTTCTGGAAGCAGAGAAAGAACTGGAAAATGCAGTTCCGAACTTGAGCTTCAAATATGACGAGGATATTACTCCGGATGATTTTGCACTGAAAGCTATTGACTGTGCAATGCACAGCGCAAAACCGAGCTTTGCAAATCACAAAATGTTCAAGAGTGAGCTGGGCGAGAATTATGTCATTGCCAGCTGCTACAACGGACTTCTGCTGGGGGGCGGCGCTTACACCCTCTGCCGTCTGGTGCTTGGAAATATTGCCAAGAGAGCAAAAAATATTCAGGACTTCAAGGAAAGAGAACTTCCGTACGTACTGGATATTATGGCACGTTATATGGATGCCAGAATCAAATTCGAAGTAGAGGAGAGTGGATTCTTCGAGAACAACTTCCTGGCTAAAGAAGGATTCATCCACAGAGACCGATTTTCCGGCATGTATGGACTGGTTGGTCTTGCTGACTGCGTCAATATCCTGTTTGAAAAAGAGGGGATCAAGGGACGCTTTGGCCATGATGAAGCAGCCAACGATCTTGGTGTGGAAATCATGGAGATTATCAAAGAATTCAATCTGAACCATAAAAATAAATACTGTGAAGGAACCGGCGGACATTTCCTTCTCCATGCACAGGTAGGTCTGGCAGAGGATGAGAACGTCACACCGGGAACCAGAATCCCGATCGGTGAGGAGCCGGAAGAGCTCATTGACCAGCTGAATGTCCTGAAAAAATTCCACAAATACTTCACCTCCGGTACCGGGGATATTTTCCCGATCGACATGACCGTTCATCGGAATCCGGAGTATGTACTGGATATTATCAAAGGTTCCTTCAAGATGGATCTCCGTTATCTGTCCTTCTATTCCAGCGACAGCGATGTAATCCGTGTAACCGGATATCTGGTAAAACGGTCCGAGCTGGAAAAACTGGCAAATGGCGAGGCAGTGCTTCAGGATACCACGGCACTGGGCCTTGGAGCTGCCAGAAACGGACATATTCTGGAGAGAAAGGTACGTTAAATGAAAGCAGTAGTGAACCGGATCATCCCCTTCAGCAGTGTGGATGGTCCGGGTAACCGGACGGCAATCTTTCTGCAGGGATGTAATATCAACTGCAAATATTGCCACAATCCGGAAACGAGAAAAATGTGTGTGCAGTGCGGCACCTGCGTGAAAAACTGTCCGGCAGGGGCACTGTCCATGGGAACAGACCAAAAAGTGAAGTTTGATCCCGCGAAATGTGTGCAGTGTGACACTTGTATCCATGTCTGTCCCAATGACAGTTCACCGAGAACCTGCGAGATGACTCCGGAAGAAGTTTACGAGAGAGTAAAAAAACAGATTCCGTTTATCCGGGGAATCAGCGTCTCAGGAGGGGAATGCATGCTGCAGCCGGAATTCTTAACGGAACTATTTCGGCTGGCAAAGAAGGATGGACTGGGAACACTGATCGACAGCAACGGTATGGTGCCATTTGAAAACTATCCGGAGCTGATGGAAGTGGCAGACGGCGTGATGCTGGATATCAAGGCATTTGAAGCCGAAGAACATAAGAAAGTAACCGGATATACCAATGAGATGGTACTTCAGAATGCCGTTTATCTTGCAAAGACATCTAAGCTTTATGAGGTAAGGGCTGTCATTGTGCCGGATCTCTATGATACAGAAAAAAGTGTGCGGGAGATCGGAGATTTTCTGGCACCTTACCTGAAAATCAATGATATTCGTGTAAAGATTATTGCGTATCGTCCCATGGGTGTACGAGAAGAATATTCTCATTTTCAGGTGCCGGGACAGGATTATCTGGCACATCTTGGAAAGATTATGGAAGAAAAAGGGTTTACGCACGTAACACTGATATAACGAGCAAACAGCCTGCAAAGCAGGCAGGAGAGCGCGATAGCGCGGGTTAGCAAGTTTAAATAAGAAAGCAGGAGGGAACAAGCTGTGGCAAGAACAAGCCATATGGATGAGAGTAAAGTCGTCATTCAGATGAAAGACATCGTGAAGAAATTTGGCGATTTTACAGCAAATGACCACATCAATCTGACCGTGCACAAAGGAGAGGTGCATGCGATTTTGGGTGAGAACGGAGCCGGAAAGAGTACCATGATGAATGTACTCTGTGGTCTGTACAAACCGACCAGCGGACAGATTTTTATCAATGAGAAGGAAGTTCATTTCAACAGCCCCAAGGATGCCATTGATATCGGGATCGGTATGGTACACCAGCACTTTATGCTGATCCAGCCCTTTACGGTAACCGAGAACATCATTCTTGGAATGGAGCCGACGAAAGGACTTACCATTGATAAGGAGACGGCCAAGGAGAAAGTGATGGAACTGTCGGAGCGTTACGGAATGAAAGTAGATCCGGATGCAAAGGTAGAGGACATTTCTGTCGGCATGCAGCAGCGAGTGGAGATCTTAAAGGTTCTGTACCGCGGAGCGGAGACGCTGATCCTTGATGAGCCGACTGCTTCCCTGACACCCCAGGAGATCGAAGGCCTGATGGAGATCATTGATAATCTGACCGCAGATGGCAAGAGCGTTATCCTGATTACCCATAAGCTGAAAGAGATCACAGCTTCCTCTGACAACTGTACCATTATCCGTCAGGGTAAATACATTCAGACGGTGAAGGTAGCAGACGTCAATGAAAATGAGCTGGCAGCCATGATGGTAGGCCGTGACGTAAACTTCAAAGTCGACAAGAAGGACCAGGAGCCGGGCGAAGTGGTTCTTGATATCGAAGACCTTCATGCAAAGGATTATCGTGGTGTTGAGATCCTGAAAGGCTTCCATCTGAATGTCAGACGCGGTGAGATTGTTGGCCTGGCAGGTGTAGATGGAAACGGACAGACGGAGCTGGTAGAAGTACTGACCGGACTCCGGAAAGCAGAATCCGGAAAAGTGACCATGCTTGGCAAAGATGTCTTCAATAAGACACCAAAAGAGACTTTTGAGAGTGGTATTTCCAGTATTCCGGCAGACCGTCAGAAACATGGCCTGATTCTGGAGTTCTCCAATGAGGACAACCTGATTCTGCAGCATTTTGAAGAAGAACCCTATTCTTCCCATGGGATTCTGAACCGGAAAGCCATCAAAGAACATGCAGAAGAACTGATTGAGAAATTTGATGTGCGTCCGAGAGGCTGTGCGGAATCTCCGGCAGGTACCCTGTCCGGCGGAAATCAGCAGAAAGTCATCATTGCCCGTGAGGTAACCAATGACAAAGAGCTTCTGATTGCAGTGAACCCGACCCGAGGCCTTGATGTAGGAGCCATCGAGTTTGTACATAAATATCTGGTAGAGCAGAGAAACAAGAACCGGGCGGTTCTACTGGTTTCCTTCGAGCTGGATGAGATCATGAGCCTGTCTGACCGGATCGAGGTTATCTTTGACGGCCAGATCACCGGAAGCGTAGCGGGTAAGGACGCAGATGAGAAAGAACTTGGATTTATGATGGCAGGAGGAAAGACAAATGAATAAAAAGAAAAGCATTCTGGAAAGTAATGTACTCTATACCATCATTGCGATTATAGCCGGTCTTCTGATCGGAGCGGTGTTCCTGATGATTGCAGGTATCAGTCCGGCTGTGGCATACGGAAAACTGTTCAGCAGTATTTTCAGCAAGCCGAAATATCTGGTATGGACGCTTGTTTATGCAAGCCCGCTGATCTTTACCGGTCTGAGTGTAGCCTTTTCCTTCCGTACAGGTGTATTTAACATTGGTGCAGAGGGACAGTTCGTCATCGGTGGACTGGTGGCCTGTGTACTGGGAATCGTATTAAAGCTTCCGGCAGGTCTTCATGCCATTGTGTGTCTGGTGGCAGCTGCAGCAGCCGGCTGTATCTGGTCCCTGATCGTCGGAATCCTGAAAGTAAAAAGAGGCATTCACGAAGTATTATCCTTCATCATGTTTAACTGGATTGCCTTCTACCTTTCTAACTATGTAGTAAATCTTCCGGGTATCCATCGTGACAGCAGTGAAGCAACCCAGGATGTGGCAGCTTCTGCAAGACTGCTGATGCCGGAAGGACTGCGCAGCACTCTGGACTGCAGCAATGCCCACTGGGGAATTGTACTGGCAGTCATCGCGGCAGTGATTATCTGGGTAATCATTGAGAAGACGACCCTTGGCTATAAACTGAAAGCCGTTGGTTTTAACAGCAATGGCGCAGAGTATGGAGGAATTGATGCCAACAAATCAATCCTGACCGCCCTTGGAATTTCCGGACTGTTATCCGGTCTTGGCGGAGCCGTGCAGGTACTTGGTATGGCAGGACGTCTCAGTCAGTTTGCCGGACAGGAAGGCTTCGGGTTCGAAGGAATTACGGTTGCCCTTATCGGATCTTCCAATCCTATTGGATGTATTTTCTCCGGACTTTTCTATGGAGCTATGAAATACGGCGGATCCAAGCTTAGTATTGTAAAAGCACCTTCTGAGGTTGTTGACATCATCATGGGATGCATCGTTTTGCTGATTGCCATCGCCCATGTATTTAAAGTATTCGTGCTGAAAGCAGCAAAGAAGAAGGAGGCAAAATAAGATGAATGAATTAATAAAAGACCTTGGACTTCTGATTAATGCGACCCTGATCGCAACCCCGCCCCTTCTGCTGGCGGCACTTGGTTCCTGTTTTTCTGAGCGAAGCGGAGTGGTCAACATCGGTATTGAGGGAATGATGACCATCGGTGCTTTCACCGGAGCGGTTATGGGACTGACCACCGGAAACGGCTGGATCGCATTCCTTTGTGCAGGACTGGCGGGCGCACTGTTCGGACTGATCCACGCATTTGCATGTATTTCCTGCCATGCAGACCAGACCATTGCCGGTACGGCGATCAACTTCTTAGGACCTGGACTGGCACTGTTCCTCTGTAAGGCGATGTACAATAACTCTTCCGATACACCGGCGATGGATCCCAGCTGCAAGTTGCCGAAACTCTTTGAGGGTGTGTTCCCGACCGGCTCTTTCTGGAGCAACGTACTGAATGTCTATGCAGTGGCATATCTGGTATTTATTCTGGCATTTATTTGCTGGTTTGTATTTTATAAAACAAGATTCGGAGCTCACTTAAGAGCTGTCGGGGAACATCCGGAAGCATGTGAATCCCTGGGTATTGACGTATACAAGGTTCGTTACATCTGCGTGATTCTGTCCGGATTTCTGGCCGGGCTTGGCGGAGCCTTTGTCACCCTAGCAACCATTAACCAGTTCCGTCCAAGCGTAATCGTAGGACAGGGCTTCATTGCGATTGCAGCGGTTATTTTTGGAAAGTTCTCCCCGGAGGGAGCAACGAAGGCATGCCTGCTCTTTGGCCTTTGCAGTGGTATCAAATCCCTGGCATCCCAGAGCAATATGGTATCCCCGAACCTGATTTCCATGATTCCGTATGTGGTAACGATCGTGGCACTGGTGCTGTTCGTGGGAAAAGCCCACACACCGGCAGCCAATGGAAAGATCTTTGTAAAATCTAAGTAGAAAAGGAGAATGTGATATGTCAAACACACCAACTGCACACAATAGCGCCAAAGCAGGCGATTTCGCCAAAACTGTACTGATGCCCGGAGATCCATTGAGAGCAAAATACATTGCAGAGACGTATCTCGAGAATCCGAGACAGGTAACAGCAGTCAGAAACATGTTTGGATATACCGGAACTTACAAAGGAAAAGAGATTTCCGTTATGGGCGGAGGCATGGGTATGCCTTCCATCGGAATCTATTCCTATGAGCTGTTTAACTTTTATGATGTAGATCAGATCATCCGTATTGGTTCTGCAGGAGCCCTGCAAGATCATCTGAAACTGATGGATGTAGTCATCGGCATGGGTGCCTGCACGGATTCCAATTATGTATATCAGTATGGCCTTCCTGGAACCTATGCTCCGATCGCAGATTATGACCTGCTGAACAGAGCAGTTGAGACTGCAAAACGCCAGGGAACCAATGTAGTCGTTGGAAATGTCCTTTCCTCTGATGTATTTTACAATGCGAACCCGAAGGTCAATGATCTGTGGCGCAGCATGGGTGTACTGGCTGTGGAGATGGAAGCGGCAGCTCTGTATATGAATGCAGCAAAAGCAGGTAAGAAAGCCCTCTGTATGCTGACCATTTCTGACCATTTGTATACCAACGAGTTCTTAAGTGCAGAAGACCGTCAGCTGGGATTCGGCAAGATGATGGAGATTGCACTGGAACTGGCATGATAATAAAGACGGGGAGAATTTATAAGAATGGATGTAAAAGAGATTTTAAAGCATGTGGATCATACACTGCTGACGCAGACTGCTACCTGGGCGGAGATCAAACAGATCTGTGATGATGCAATTACCTATGGAACCGCTTCTGTATGTATTCCGCCTGCTTATGTAAAACAGGTAAAAGAATATGTACAGGATAAAATGGCAGTCTGCACCGTGATTGGTTTCCCGAACGGATACATGACCACCGCGGCAAAAGAGTTTGAGACCAGGGATGCACTGACAAATGGCGCAGATGAGATTGATATGGTCATCAATATCGGTTGGGCAAAAGACGGCAAATTTGACTGCATCGAAGAGGAAATCCGTACGCTCAAAAAAGCATGCGGTTCCAAAATACTGAAAGTCATCATCGAGACCTGCCTGCTCACCGATGAAGAAAAAATCCGTATGTGTGAAGCAGTGACAAAAGCAGGAGCTGATTATATTAAAACATCTACCGGATTTTCCAAAGCAGGTGCAACCTTTGAGGATATTAAACTTTTCTCCGAGCATATCGGACCGAACGTGAAGATGAAAGCGGCAGGAGGAATTTCTTCTTTGGATGACGCAGAAAAATTCCTTTCTCTGGGTGCGGACCGTCTGGGAACCAGCCGTATTATCAAACTGGTGAAACAGGAAGAGGCAACTGGATATTGATAAAGGAGACTTTGAGGTTTTATGAAAAAGCTGGATGAGAAGCAGATCAATGAATTGATTGACACAGCCATTGGTATGATGGATTATTCTTATGTACCGTACTCCCACTTTCATGTGGGAGCGGCGCTGCTGGCGAAAAATGGAACCATTTATGGCGGCTGCAACATTGAAAATGCAGGATATACGCCCAGCAACTGTGCGGAGCGAACCGCATTTTTCAAGGCAGTCAGTGAAGGAGTCCGGGAATTCGATGCCATCTGTGTGTTAGGCGGTGCTCATAAGAAGCTGGAAGGGTATACTGCTCCCTGTGGTGTCTGCCGTCAGGTGATGATGGAGTTCTGTGATCCGGATACATTCCAGATCATTTTGGCATCCGGAAGAGACCAGTATCAGATCTATACGCTGAAAGAACTTCTTCCGCTTGGATTTGGACCGGATAATTTGAAATAGGAGAGCACAACATGGAAAAATTTAAGAGAGTTTTTGTAGTTGTCATGGATTCCCTGGGAGTCGGTGCAATGCCGGACTCTGCGGATTTCGGTGACATCGGTGTCAATACTCTGGGACATATCTCGGAGTCTGTCGACACTTTTGAGATCCCGAATCTTCAGAAACTGGGAATGGCAAATATTACTCCGTTAAAGCAAGTTGCACCGACGGATCATCCGCTGGCTTACTACGGCAAGCTGCGGGAGAAGAGCCGCGGAAAAGATACCATGACCGGACATTGGGAAATGATGGGACTGGAAGTGACCAAACCATTCCAGACCTTTACCGAGACCGGATTCCCGCCGGAACTGATTAAAGAATTGGAAGAGCGTACCGGGCATAAGGTCATCGGCAATAAAAGTGCCAGCGGCACGGAAATTCTGGATGAACTGGCAGAAGAAGAAATTGCAACAGGACATATGATCGTGTACACCTCTGCCGATTCCGTTCTTCAGATTTGCGGAAATGAGGAGACCTTCGGTCTTGACGAGCTGTACCGTTGCTGTGAGATTGCCAGAGAACTGACCATGAGAGACGAGTGGAAAGTGGGCCGTGTGATTGCAAGACCGTATGTCGGCAAGAAAAAAGGCGAGTTCAAGCGTACCAGCAACCGTCATGACTATGCATTGAAACCCTTTGGTCCGACCGCGCTGAATGCAATGAAAGATGCAGGTCTTGATGTCATCTCCATCGGAAAGATCAATGACATTTTCGTGGGAGAGGGCATTACGGAGGCATATAAGTCCAAGAGCTCTGTTCACGGCATGGAACAGACCATCGATGTGGCAAAGAAAGATTTCCACGGACTCTGCTTCGTTAATCTGGTAGATTTCGATGCTCTGTGGGGACACAGAAGAAATCCGTCAGGCTACGCACAGGAGATTGAGAAATTCGATGTAAACCTGGGAGTCCTTCTTGACACCCTGCGTGAAGATGACCTTCTCATTATCACCGCAGACCATGGAAACGATCCGACCTATACCGGAACCGATCATACCAGAGAGAAAGTGCCGTTCCTGGCATACTCCAAAGCAATGAAAGGCAGCGGAGAACTCCCGGAGACCGATACCTTTGCCATCATTGGCGCTACTATAGCAGATGATTTCGGTGTAAAAATGCCGGAAGGAACCATTGGATATTCCATTCTGGATAAACTTAAATAAATAGGAAGTCATAGATTGTGAAGGCCGCTTCTCGGGTGAGGAGCGGCCTTTAACTTGTATTGGTGATTATGTTGTCAGGCGGTACGCTGCCGTTTGCTGTTGGACTTACATATGATATTGTAATATCCGCCTCGTTTGGGCAGATAGAGATAATAAGTAGTCCAGCACCAGAAAATAAGCGTATTGGTGAAAAATAGCAAGTGTTTCTCTGCGAAAAAATGCAGAAATGGGTTTTATAAAGCACTGAAATAAAATAATACCCATGAATATAGAAATTATTGGCTATAGGGTGATGCAGGATGGCTATATAGCCATTTCATAATCTTGAACTTGTTTTTTACTAAAGGTTATTAATTCTTTGTACTACGTATTGGGTAGAAGTTGAGAATATTTTCGTATCTGCCCAAGGAATGACTGATCAGATAGTAATGCATTATATTCCAAATTCTTTCATTAATTCAGCATTGATCTCATCAGGGGTATAAGTTTTTTCCTGATTTTAAAGAGCTCATTCCCTTCGACAGTTCAGTATTTAACGCATCACAACTCATATCATTAATAGAGGTTGGTATTGTAGTGTAAATTCAATCAAAATTTGATTGAAAGTGATACTATTAGATGATAATATAGATACATGGAAAACCAGAGAGCCGGGCGGCTTACCCTCTCCTTCGGAGGGTTGCTAAGCCCCGGTGGGGCTTGTTTAGCAACGACCGGAGCGAAGCGCAGACTTAACCCTCCAGACGAAAGAAAGGAGGGCGTTGCCGATGTATGTTACATACTCTGATTTAATTCAGATTGGAATATTCATTTGCGCCCTTGTTGGATTGTGTTACACGATTTTCAAGGGAAAACGAAAATAGCCGCCATTACTGCGAATAATGACGGCTGTTGAGAAAACAGTTACTTAAATATTCGGGGTAAGCCGCTTCTCTGGCTTTCCTTTTCTATGTTCAATATAACACGTGGATGCATTTATTTCAAGATAAATATCGGTGCGAACGATAATTTATTGAGACCATGAAACAAGAATTAGTGCATTGAAAAAACAAAAAAATTTAAAAATGACAATTTTTGCACTTGTATTCTTAAATTGAAAAAAATCTGGTAAGGCCAAGGTATCAAGTTCGAAGGAAATTGCTGAGGATATTCCAATTCGGAAAATATGGCAAATGCTGACTTGTCTGATACCAAAATCAATCTGGTATTTGTAATCAATGCGGAGATGGCACGGAAGAAATATTTTATTATTTAATATATTCTTTCAGAAAATCAACTTGTCAAGAAAAAACACTTGACACCACCACCCGAATCGTGTAAGATACACAAGGTGACAACGATGGAAGAGATTCTGAGACAGACGCTTTTATATGATTTTTATGGTGAGCTTTTGACAGAGCATCAGAAGCAGGTATATGAAGATGTGGTACTGAATGACTACTCCCTAAGCGAGGTAGCCCAGTCTTTAAGCATCAGCCGACAGGGTGTGCATGATATGGTCAAGCGCAGCACACGGCTTCTGAATGAATATGAAGAGAAGCTTCATCTGGTGGAGCGCTTTGTGGATCTCCGCGGAAAAGTGGGAGAGATACATAAGCTTACCGAAAATGAAAAAGACGATCCGTCTATGCAGAAGATCGGACAGATCGCAGCCGAGATCCTGGAGGAGCTATAGATGGCATTTGACAGTTTATCAGAAAAACTACAGAACGTATTTAAGAACCTTCGGGGTAAAGGAAGACTGACCGAGGCCGATGTAAAAGCAGGTCTGAAAGAAGTCAAACTTGCACTTCTGGAAGCGGATGTAAGTTTCAAAGTAGTAAAGCAGTTCATCAAAGCGGTGGAGGAAAGGGCAGTCGGTACGGACGTGCTGGAAAGCCTGACACCGGGGCAGACCGTCATCAAGATTGTAAATGAAGAGATGGTCAAGCTGATGGGAAGCGAGACGACAGAGATTAAGCTTCGCCCCTCCAATGAGATTACGGTTATCATGATGACCGGTCTTCAGGGAGCAGGTAAGACGACTACCGCAGCAAAGCTGGCCGGAAAGTTCAAGATAAAGGGCCGCAAGGTATTGTTGACAGCCTGTGATGTATACCGTCCCGCAGCTATTAAGCAGCTGCAGGTCAATGGTGAGAAGCAGGGTGTGGAAGTATTTTCCATGGGAGATCAGAACAAGCCCGTGGATATTGCAAAGGCTGCCGTGGAACATGCGAAAAAGCATGGAATGAGCGTTGTCATTCTGGATACCGCAGGACGTCTTCACATTGATGAATCCATGATGGAAGAGCTTGTGGAGATCAAGGAAAATGTCAATGTCGATTACAGTATTCTGGTTGTGGATTCCATGACTGGACAGGATGCAGTAAATGTAGCTTCCACTTTCGTGGATAAGGTAGGCATTGATGGTGTGATCCTTACCAAGCTGGATGGTGATACCCGTGGTGGTGCGGCACTTTCCATCCGCGCAGTGACCGGAAAACCGATCCTCTATGTCGGCATGGGTGAGAAACTCTCCGATCTGGAACAGTTCTATCCGGACCGTATGGCATCCCGAATTCTTGGCATGGGTGATATTCTGACCATGATTGAGAAGGCGCAGGAGTCCATTGACGAAGAGCAGTCCAAGAAGATGGTTCAGAAGATGAAGAAGAACCAGTTCGACTTCGAGGATTATCTGGAAAGTATGCGGCAGATGAAGAAGATGGGCGGTATCGGCGCTCTCTTAGGTATGATGCCGGGGATGGGCGGCGCGCAGATGAAGCAGCTGGAAGATGCTGTGGATGAGAAGAAGATGGCCCGTATTGAGGCAATGATTCTTTCCATGACCGTCAAGGAACGTCAGAATCCGTCGATTCTGAATCCATCCAGAAAGCGCAGAATTGCCAACGGCGCAGGTGTGGATATCAGTGAAGTTAACCGTCTGGTAAAACAGTTCGAGCAGAGCAGAAAGATGATGAAACAGATGCCGGGACTGATGGGCGGCAAAGGTAAATTTGGTAAAAAAGGAATGTTCGGCAAATTACCCTTCTAGGGAACAGATGCATCCGGATTTTCCGTTTACAATATAGAATATAAACTACAATACATTTATTTAATGGAGGAAGAAACAATGGCAGTAAAGATCAGATTAAGAAGAATGGGACAGAAAAAGGCACCGTTTTACAGAGTAATCGTAGCAGATTCCAGATCCCCGCGTGACGGACGTTTCATCGAGGAGATCGGAACTTATGATCCGAACAACGATCCGAGCACTTTCAACATCAACGAAGAGGCAGCTAAAAAATGGCTTGCAAACGGCGCTCAGCCGACCGAGATGGTTGGAAAACTGTTCAAACTGGCAGGAATCACCAAATAAGTTCTTTTCTTAAGGACACCACGGAGGTGGAAGTATGAAAAAACTGGTAGAGGTGATTGCAAAGTCACTGGTTGACCATCCGGATGAGGTGGTTGTCACCGAGACGGAAAAGGAAAATGCTACAATCGTAGAACTTCACGTAGCAGCAGACGATATGGGTAAGGTGATCGGCAAACAGGGCCGTATTGCAAAAGCCATCCGTTCTGTCGTGAAGGCAGCAGCTTCCAAAGACGATAAAAAAGTAGTAGTAGAGATCGTACAGTAATTAACGGTCGCGGACAGGACGCCGTGACCGGAAGCTCCGGGCCGATAGGCTTGTGGGTTCCCGGTTCTCCGGCGTCCTTTCATTATTATCATGGAGAACGTATTGATGGAAGATTTTTTAAGAGTTGGTGTGATCTCTTCCACGCATGGTGTGCGCGGAGAGGTTAAAGTATTTCCGACGACAGATGATCCGGTCAGATTCAAGAAGTTAAAGGAAGTGATTCTGGATACCGGAAGAGAAAAGAAAACGCTGGAAATTGAACAGGTAAAATTTTTCAAAAATCAGGTCATTCTGAAGTTTAAGGGCTTCAATAATATAGATGAAATCATGCCTTACAAGGGCAAAGATCTGCTGATTCCGAGAGAGAAAGCTGTGCCGTTGGGAGAGAATGAGAATTTTATTGCGGATCTCATCGACATGGAAGTTGTAACGGACGAAGGCAAGGCTCTGGGAACCTTAATCGACGTCATGGAGACAGGAGCCAATGATGTCTATGTGGTAGAGACTTCTGATGGTGAGGAGATCCTGCTTCCGGCCATCCGAGACTGCATTCTGGATGTGAATGTAGAAGAAAAACGCATGACGGTTCATGTGCTGGAGGGATTGCTGGACTAATGAATTTTCATGTTTTAACACTGTTTCCGGATATGATCCGAGACGGATTTCAGACAAGTATTACGGGAAGAGCGGTAGAAAAAGGACTGTTGAGTCTGGATACCGTCAATATCCGTGATTTTTCCGTTAATAAACATAACCGGGTCGATGATTATCCCTATGGCGGCGGCGCCGGTATGGTCATGCAGGCAGAACCGGTTTATCTGGCTTATCAGTCGGTTGCTGAAAAGCTCCCGAAGAAACCGAAGGTTCTGTATATGAGCCCGCAGGGAAAAGTCTTCAACCAGAGGATGGCAGAAGAACTGGCACAGGAGGAGGAAGTTGTCTTCCTGTGCGGTCATTATGAAGGTATCGATGAACGGGTGCTGGAAGAGATTGTTGATGAAGAAGTGTCCATCGGTGATTATGTGCTGACCGGAGGAGAGCTTCCGGCACTGGTCATTATGGATGCGGTGTCCCGCCTGGTGGGCGGTGTGCTTCATAATGAAGATTCGGCGGAATTTGATTCGTTTCATGATAATCTGCTGGAATATCCCCAGTACAGCCGTCCGGAAGTGTGGCGCGACAAAGCAGTGCCGCCCATCCTGATGTCCGGCCATCATGCTAATGTGGAAAAATGGAGAAGAGAGCAGTCTCTGATCCGCACTTTGGAACGAAGACCGGATTTGCTGGAAAATGCAAATCTTACAAAACAAGATAAAAAATTCCTTGCCAAGTTAAAAGAAGTATGATAGAATAAAATGCGTTGTGAGAAAAAGGAGATGGTCCTCTGTTACCGGAAGGGTATTAAGAACATCGAAGTGAATAAGGAGGAACACAATGAACGAGATTATTAAGAGCCTTGAGGCTGCACAGCTGAAAGCAGAAGTACCGAGCTTTAGCGTAGGAGATACTGTAAAAGTATACGCAAAGATCAAAGAGGGTAACCGCGAGAGAATTCAGGTATTCGAGGGAACCGTACTGAAGAAACAGGGTGGAAGCAACAGAGAAACCTTCACTGTTAGAAAGAATTCCAACGGTATCGGCGTAGAGAAAACCTGGCCGCTGCATTCCCCGAACGTAGAGAAAGTAGAAGTTGTTCGTCATGGTAAAGTAAGACGTGCAAAACTGAACTACTTAAGAGACCGCGTTGGTAAAGCAGCAAAGGTTAAAGAGCTTGTAAAATAATTACGGCGGTGAATAAGCTGTGAATGTGAGGGACATATACGAGAGTATTATGTCCCTTTTTTTACCTAAGGAGGCAGAACGCTTGAGAAAAAGAAAAGGACTCAGTTTTTACAGAAGAAGAAAGCGAATTCAGGCTTCTGCGGTTCAGGAGATTCTTTTGTGGGCAGGGGAGTGTATTCTGGCATTTGCCATTGGCTGCATTCTCGTTTTCTATTTTATGACGGCACTCACCTGTATCGGCCAAGCCATGGAACCGTCCATCCACAGCGGCGATACGGTGCTGGTCAATCGATTCAGCTATCTTTTGTCGGCACCAAAACAGGGAGATGTAGTGGTATTTAAACCAAATGGAAATACAAACTCTCATTATTATATGCGTAGAGTCATTGCTGCTCCGGGGGATAAGGTTCAAATTAAAGATGGCTTTATCTATGTAAATGGAGATCTCTTTGAAACCGGACTTGGCAGTGAACAGATGGATTATGCCGGTGTGGCAGAGGATGAGATTACGATAGGAACCGGAGAGTATTTTGTGTTGGGAGATAACCGGGATCAGAGTGAGGACAGCCGTAATGCAGATATAGGTAATGTAAAGACAGAAGATATTTATGGAAAAGCCTGGTTCGTCAGCTTTCCCTGGGAGAATTTCGGACCGATTCCCAAAGGGCAATAGAAAAGGAGCAGACATATGAATATTCAATGGTATCCGGGACATATGACGAAGGCCCGGCGAATGATGCAGGAAAATATCAAGCTGATCGACCTGATTATCGAGCTGGTGGATGCGAGAGCACCGCTATCCAGCAGGAATCCGGATATTGATGAGCTGGGAAAAGGAAAAGCACGGCTGATCCTTCTAAATAAGGCAGATCTGGCCAGTGATCGCGCCAATGATGCATGGGCAGCGTATTTTCGGGAGAAAGGCTGCTTTGTAGTAAAGCTGGATTCCAGAAGCAAGAATGGCATGAAGGAAGTACAGACAGTCATCCAGGATGCATGTAAGGAAAAGACGGAGAGAGACCGTAAGAGAGGAATTCTGAATCGTCCGGTACGTGCTATGGTAGTTGGAATTCCGAATGTAGGAAAATCCACGTTTATTAACAGTTTTGCAGGGCGAGCCTGTGCAAAAACCGGTAATAAGCCGGGAGTGACAAAAGGAGCACAGTGGATCCGCCTGAATAAGCAGGTAGAACTTCTGGATACTCCAGGAATCTTATGGCCCAAATTTGATGATCAGCAGGTAGGGCTTCGTCTGGCAATGTTAGGTTCTGTGAATGATGAAATTTTGAATCTGGAAGAACTGGCAGTAGAATTGGGAGAATTTCTTCTGGCACATTTTCCGGCAGCTCTGGAGGAACGTTATAAGGTTACAGTAGCGGAAGATATGAAAAAAGAGGAAATTCTTCCGGCAATTGCAGCGGCAAGAGGATGTCTTTCTAAAGGCGGCGAAGCGGATCTTGCAAAGGCGGCTTCCTTCCTGATGGATGATTTCCGCAGCGGAAGACTGGGAAAAATTACCCTTGAGTTTCCGAATAAATAAAAAACTGATAAGTGGAAGAGGTAGAAGAATGAGTGCAGAGGAAAAAGGACGTGGTCTGGTGCGGGAGATCTTAAGCTTTCTGCTCTATGTAGCAGTGGTAGTGGGTGTGACGTTTCTGATCATTCATTTTGTGGGACAGAGAACCTATGTAAGCGGCAGCTCCATGGAGAACACGTTAAGTGATGGCGATAATTTGATTGTAGATAAGCTGACTTACCGTTTTTCAGATCCGAAACGATACGATATTATTGTATTTCCTTATCAGTATGAAGACAATACATATTTTATCAAACGAATTATCGGGCTTCCAGGTGAGACAGTACAGATTGTGGATGGAACTATTTATATAAATGGCGAAGTGCTGGGTGAATCTTATGGAAGAGAAGTGATGAAAAATTCCGGAATGGCAGCAGATCCCATTACGTTGGGCGACGATGAGTACTTTGTTCTGGGAGATAACCGCAATGACAGTACGGACAGCCGTGATCCCAGCGTAGGAAAGATCAAACGAAACCAGATTATTGGAAGAGCCTGGGTACGGATTTGGCCGCTTTCCAAGATCGGAATTTTGAGGCATCAGTAATGACGAAAAAAGAAGAACGGGAATTAAAAAAGCAGCAGAAACTGAAAGCGGAAATCGAACGGATTCAGGGCATGCTGGTGTATGAGAGAGAATATGGACCGCTGGGAATCTTATGTGGTATTGATGAGGTGGGCAGAGGCCCGCTGGCAGGCCCCGTAGTGGCTGGCGCGGTGATTCTTCCTAAGGGCTGCCAGATTCTTTATCTCAATGATTCCAAGAAGCTGACAGCCCGCAGGAGAGAACTTCTCTATGATGAAATCATGGAGAAAGCGGTAGCCGTGGGCATTGGCGTGATCAGCCAGGAAGTGATTGATGATATTAATATTTTGCAGGCAACCTATGAAGCCATGCGGCAGGCTGTTGGCAAATTGAGCGTATGTCCGGATATCCTTTTGAACGATGCAGTCACCATTCCAGGACTCCCGCAGAAGCAGGTGCCTATTATTAAAGGTGATGCAAAAAGTCTTTCTATTGCGGCAGCCAGCGTGGTTGCCAAGGTGACAAGGGACCGGATGATGGAAGCACTGGATGCAAAGTATCCAGAGTATGGCTTTGCATCCAACAAAGGCTATGGATCAGCAGCTCATATGGCGGCTCTTAGGGAATATGGCCCCTGTCCGCTTCATCGGAGAACCTTTATCCGCAATATTTGTGGAGAATAAGCGGTGTATGAATAAACGGCAAACAGGCAGTGAGTATGAAGGACTAGCGGCAAAGTGGTTGGAAGACCATGGGTATCAGATTGTAGAAAGAAACTACCGGTGCCGTCAGGGCGAGATTGACCTGATCGCGGAAAAAGATGGGTATTTGGTTTTTGTGGAGGTCAAATATCGCAGAAGCAGTGAGGCTGGTGATCCGGCGGAGGCAGTGGATTATCGGAAACAGAAAAAGATTTCCAGAGTGGCAGAGTATTATTGCTGGAAGAAGCAAAAGCTGAACCAACCCTGCCGCTTTGATGTAATCTGTGTGCTGGGACAGGAAATCCGGCACATTGTAAATGCATTTGATTACAGGTGAAAACAGGAGACGCAGAAATGATGTGGAAGAGAAAAACAGAAGCAGAAGACATGCGGCTTGTGGAGAAAAATGGCGTACCATATTTCGTGTTTGAGAATTTAGAGAACACGGGATTGGTGCGCCATGGTTTTTCTACGAGACTGGGAGGAGTCAGTGAAGGATGCTTGTCTTCTATGAATTTAAGTTTTACTAGGGGAGATGATCCGGAGAAGGTCCGGGAAAATTTCCGAAGAATGGGAATGGTCATTGGTTTTGAAACGAAAGATCTGGTGTTGTCCGATCAGACCCATACGACCAATGTACGCCTGGTGACGGAAGCCGACAGGGGAAAAGGATTTGATCGGGAGCGGGATTACACGGACGTGGATGGCCTGATCACGGATACGCCGGGACTCATGCTTGTCACCATTTATGCAGACTGTGTGCCGTTGTATTTCGTGGATCCGGTTCATAAAGCCGTTGGCCTTTCTCATTCCGGCTGGAAGGGAACGGTTCACCGCATAGGAAAAGTGACCCTGGAGCGTATGAAGGAAGCCTTTGGGACTCGTCCAGAGGATGTACAGGCTGCCATAGGCCCGTCTATTTGTCAGGACTGCTATGAAGTGAGTGAGGATGTGGCACAGGCATTTATGGATGAATTTGCAGATCAGCTGGATGATCGGCTTGTATACCGCAAAGGCAATGGAAAATATCAGTTGAATCTGTGGAATGCCAATGAACGGATACTCCTGGAGGCAGGTATCCGTCCGGAGCATCTTAGTATTACTAATATCTGTACCTGCTGTAATCATGAACTTTTATTTTCACACAGAGCCAGTCATGGACAGCGCGGAAATTTGGCGGCATTTCTCGGATTAAAATAAGGAAATTTTGCGAAGTGAAAATCTTCCATAGTCGTGACAAGATAGTGCCTATACAAAAAGCCAGTCAGCCCCTAGAATAAAGACAGTACAAGGAAATAACTACAAGAGGGTGAAGAATGATGAAAATTATTAAAGCAAAAGATTACAATGACATGAGCCGTAAAGCAGCAAACATTATTTCTGCACAGGTAATTATGAAACCGGACTGCGTCTTGGGCCTGGCTACCGGATCTACTCCGATTGGAACCTATAAACAGCTGATCGAATGGTATGAGAAGGGAGATCTCGATTTCGGTGATGTAACAACAGTCAATCTGGACGAGTACAAGGGACTGCCGAGAGAAAATGATCAGAGCTATTTTTATTTCATGAATCATAATCTGTTTGACTATGTGAATGTTAATCCGGAGAGAACGCATCTTCCGAATGGTATGAACCCGAATGCGGAGGAAGAGTGTGCAAGATATGAAGAAGTGATTCGTTCTACCGGCGGTGTGGATCTGCAGCTTCTTGGTCTGGGACACAATGGACATATCGGATTCAATGAGCCGGGCGAAGCATTTGAGACCGAGACCCACTGTGTTGATCTGCAGGAGAGGACCATTGAGGCAAATAAAAGATTTTTCGCGTCCATCGATGAGGTTCCGAAGCAGGCATATACCATGGGTATCAAGACCATCATGATGGCAAAGAAGATTCTGGTTGTAGTCAGCGGCGAGGACAAGGCAGAGACTGTAAAAAACGCATTCTTCGGACCGGTTACTCCGCAGGTTCCGGCATCTATTCTTCAGATGCATCCGGATGTAACGATTGTTGCTGACGAAGCTGCACTGTCCAAATGTGATCTGTAAGCAGGAGGCGGTAAGATGAAAATTATCAACGCAAAGGTATATACAGAAGAAGGTACTTTTGAAAAGAAAGACGTATATACGGACGGAGAATTGATTTCCGAGAAAAGCGGCGATGACGAAGTGCTGGATGCAGAAGGCTGTTATCTGATTCCCGGACTTACCGATATTCATTTTCATGGCTGCGTGGGTCATGATTTCTGTGATGGAACCCATGAATCCATCGAAGCAATGGCAGTCTATGAGGCATCCCAGGGTGTGACGACCATTGTTCCGGCGACTATGACGTTGGGAGAGGATACCCTGCAGAAGATTTGTGAGGCAGCAGGTTCCTATAAGAGTGAAAAAGGTGCGATTCTCTGCGGTATCAATATGGAAGGACCTTTCATTGCCATGGCAAAAAAAGGTGCCCAGAATGGAGATTTCGTACACAAACCGGATGCAGAGATGTTCCGAAGACTCAATAAAGCATCCGGCGGCATGGTGAAGCTTCTTGCCATCGCACCGGAAGTAGATGGAGCAAAAGAGTGCATTGAAGCACTGAAAGACGAAGTGGTTCTTTCCGTAGCGCATACGACTGCCGATTATGAGGAGGCATCCGAGGCATTTGAACATGGCGTTCATCATGTGACTCATCTTTATAATGCCATGTCAGGACTTTCTCATCGCGCACCGGGAGTGGTTGGGGCAGCTGCGGATCATGAGAAGGTGGAAGCAGAAATGATCTGCGATGGCATCCACATTCATCCGGTAACGGTAAGACAGACCTTCAAGATGTTCGGGGATGACCGGATTATTCTGATCAGTGACTCCATGGAAGCAACAGGAATGCCGGATGGTGAATATGCTCTGGGCGGTCAAAAGGTCATTAAAAAAGGACATCTGGCCACACTGACAGACGGTACCATTGCAGGTTCAGCCACCAATCTGATGGACTGTGTCCGCGTGGTAGTGCAGAAGATGCGGATTCCGCTGGAAAGCGCAGTCAAATGTGCGGCAGTTAATTCTGCAAAATCTGTGGGAATCTATGACCAGTACGGAAGCATTACGCCGGGCAAGATAGCCAATCTGGTGCTTTTAAAAGAGGATGATTTAAGTACGGTACAGGTCATTCTCAAAGGAAAGACTTTGTAAATCCGAAAAAGAAAATAAAAGAAAAAAGAGACAGGACTCTTCGCGGTGAAGAGATCCTGCCTTTTTTATTCCTATTTCATGCGTTCCAGCACTCTCTGAATACGCTCGGTTGGATCGTTGACGTGTCCGGTAGACACATCGTGATTGATACAGTCGATGATAGCCGCCAGGAATTTGGTCATATTCGCTTCCGTGTAATAAGGACGGGAAAGCAATTCCGGTGACTGGTAAATCAGATTGGTGGTGATCACATGGCTGATATAGCCTTTCTCATAATACTCATCAAATTTTTCCAGTCCGTCAGTGAAAAGACCAAAAGCAGCACAGACGAAAACTCGTTTTGCACCGCGGTTTTTAATCTGGTGTGCAACGTCCAGCATACTTTCTCCGGAGGAGATAATGTCGTCGATAATGATGACATCTTTACCGTGCAGATCGTCGCCGAGAAATTCATGGGCAACGATGGGATTCTTTCCATTGACAATAGTGGAGTAGTCGCGGCGTTTGTAGAACATACCCATATCCACACCAAGAACACCTGCAAAGTAAACGGCACGTCCCATAGCACCCTCGTCCGGACTGATGACCATCAAATGATCTTTGTCGATTTTTAAATCCGGTGCTGCATGGGTGAGTGCTTTGATATACTGATAATGAGGATTGAAACTGTCAAATCCATACAGTGGAATGGCATTGCAGACACGAGGATCATGGGCATCAAAGGTGATAATGTTGGAGACTCCCATATCAATCAGCTCTTGCAATGCAAAGGCACAGTCCAGGGATTCACGCTGGGTTCTTTTGTGCTGCCGGCTTTCATAGAGGAAGGGCATCACTACATTGATACGGCGGGCCTTTCCGTTTGCAGCAGAAATGATACGTTTGATATCCTGATAATGATCATCCGGAGACATATGATTTTCGTGACCACATACGTTGTAAGTCAGGCTGTAATTAGTTACATCTGCAAGGATGAACAGATCAGCACCGCGGACGGATTCATAAAGAATTCCCTTGGCCTCTCCGGTGCCAAAGCGGGGACACGCACTTTTCAGCAGATAGGAATCTTCGTGATAGCCGTGAAAGTTTGGTGTATTCTGGAAATCCTGATTTCCTTTTTCGCGGAATTCTACCAGATATTGATCTACCCTCTGCGCCATATCGCGGCAGCCTTCCAGCGCAACCACTTTTAACGGGGCAATGGGAAGAATACTCTCATAGGAATAATTTTCAGACATAATTTCCCTCCAGTCTTTTATGTAAAACCATTACTTCATTTATATCATTTTCACACAGGGCCAGTCAAGTCATATAGTTGCAATTTATGAGCAAATCCTGTATAGTAGAGAGCAAAGAATACCTGTAGTGGGTATTCTGACTGGATGTAAAAAGAAGGACAAGGTGAATATAGATACATGGAACATATTGTAAGCGCAGTAGCACCGGGAAGTATTGCCGAAGAACTGGAGATTGAGCCGGGTGATGTACTGGTATCGGTGAATGGTCAGGAACCGGAGGATGTTTTTGATTACCGGTATTTAATGAACGAAGAAGAAGTACTTGTTGTGATCCGTAAGCCGGATGGCGAAGAGTGGGAACTGGAGATTGAAAAAGAATACGAAGATGACCTGGGAATGGAATTCGAAAATGGTCTGATGGATGATTACCGTTCCTGCAGAAATAAATGTATGTTCTGCTTTATAGACCAGTTGCCGAAAGGTATGCGGGACACTTTGTATTTTAAGGATGACGATTCCCGTCTGTCATTTCTACAGGGAAACTATCTGACGCTCACCAATATGAATGAGCATGATCTGGAGAAAATTATCTATTACAAACTTTCCCCTATTAATATTTCTTTTCAGGCGACCAACCCGGAACTTCGCTGCAAAATGCTTCATAACCGGTTTGCCGGAGATATTATGGACAAGGTACAAAGACTCAAAGCGGCAGGTATTGTCATGAATGGACAGATTGTTCTTTGCCGTGGTGTGAATGACGGGGAGGAACTGGATCGATCTATTCGGGATCTGGTGACGCTTATGCCGGAACTCCAGAGTGTATCGGTGGTGCCGGTAGGACTGACCAGGTATCGTGACGGTCTGTATCCGCTGGAACCCTTCACGAAGGAAGATGCCTGCAGGGTTCTGGACTTGATTCATAGCTGGCAGGAAAAACTGGTAAAGGAATATGGAACACATTTTATTCATGCGGGAGATGAATGGTATATTCTTGCAGAACGTTCTATGCCGGAAGAAACGACGTATGATGGCTATCTTCAGCTGGAAAATGGTGTTGGTATGGTACGGCTTCTGAAAGAAGAAGTGGATGCATGTCTCGCAGATCTTCCGGGGGATGACAGAAAACGAAAAGTGACCATTGCTACCGGAGAACTGGCAGCACCATATCTCAGGGAGCATGTAGCGTCTATCCGGGGGAAATACCCAGGTGTGGAAGCACAGGTCATTACAGTGAAAAATGAGTTCTTTGGCGGGAAGATTACGGTTGCCGGGCTTTTGACCGGGCAGGATCTGGTGAATCAGCTGAAGGGAAAAGATCTGGGAGAGGAACTGTTGCTTACGACGAATATGCTCAAGAGTGATGAACCGGTTTTTTTAGATGACATGACAGTTGAGCAGTTACAAACTGCTTTACAAATCAAAGTATCCATAGTAGAATCAAGCGGAAATGATTTTGTAAATTGTATTTTAAACAAATAGAGAGAAAGAGGTAAGACATGAGCAGACCTGTAGTTGCAATTGTAGGGCGCCCGAATGTGGGAAAATCCACACTGTTCAATGCCCTTGCAGGAGAAAATATTTCGATTATTAAGGATACGCCGGGGGTTACCCGTGACCGTATTTATGCAGACGTAAACTGGTTAAACCATTCCTTTACATTGATTGATACCGGTGGTATTGAGCCTGACAGCAGCGATATTATTCTGGCACAGATGCGTGAGCAGGCGCAGATTGCCATTGATACGGCAGATGTAATTATTTTCCTGGTAGATGTCCGTCAGGGACTTCAGGATGCGGATTCCAAAGTAGCAGATATGCTGCGCCGCTCCCATAAGCCGGTGATTCTTGTAGTGAATAAAGTAGATAGCTTCCAGAAGTTTATGGCAGACGTCTATGAATTTTATAATCTGGGAATTGGTGATCCGGTTCCTGTATCTGCGTCTTCCCGTCTGGGAATTGGCGATATGCTGGATGAGGTTGTCAAACATTTTCCGGAGGAATCTGAAGAACAGGAAGAGGATGACCGCCCGAAGGTTGCCGTAGTTGGGAAACCGAATGTTGGAAAATCTTCCATCATCAACAAACTGACCGGTGAGAACCGTGTGATAGTATCTGATATCGCAGGAACCACCCGTGATGCCATTGATACGGATATCTGCTGGAATGGAAAAGAATATGTTTTCATTGATACAGCAGGATTAAGAAGAAAGAATAAGATTAAGGAAGAACTGGAGCGTTACAGTATTATCCGTACGGTAACTGCTGTAGAACGTGCCGATGTGGTCGTTGTTGTGATTGATGCCAAGGAGGGGGTAACAGAACAGGATGCGAAAATTGCTGGAATTGCCCATGAGAGAGGAAAGGGTATCATTGTTGCAGTCAACAAATGGGATGCCATCGAGAAAAATGATAAAACCATCTATGAATTTACCCGAAAGGTAAGAGAAGTTCTGTCTTTCATGCCCTATGCGGAAATTTTGTTCATTTCAGCGGTCAGCGGCCAGCGTCTTCCGAAGCTGTTTGAAACCATTGATATGGTCATTGAAAATCAGACACTTCGAGTACAGACCGGTGTGCTCAATGAGATCGTGACAGAAGCAGTTGCCATGCAGCAGCCGCCTTCAGATAAAGGTAAGCGCCTGAAGATTTACTATGTAACTCAGGTATCGGTAAAGCCACCGACCTTTGTTGTGTTTGTTAATGATAAAGAACTGATGCATTTCTCTTATGTGAGATATCTGGAAAACAAGATCCGTGAAGCATTTGGCTTTAAGGGAACTTCTTTGAAATTCATTATACGTGAGAGAAAGGAATCAGACTGATATGGAACGCATCGTATGTCTGGCGATCGGATATCTGTTCGGAATATTCCAGACCGCGTATATCTATGGAAAAATGAACGGAATTGATATCCGGGAATACGGAAGTGGTAATGCGGGAACTACCAATGCCCTTCGTGTCCTCGGAAAGAAAGCAGGAGTGATCGTGCTCCTGGGAGATGTGGCAAAGACAGTGCTTGCTGTTGTTCTGGTTAAAGTTATTTTTGCACGGACTCATGGTGACATGCTTCCGCTGCTAGGTATGTATGCTGCTGCCGGAGCTATTCTGGGACATAATTTCCCGGTACAGCTGGGATTCCGCGGCGGTAAAGGAATTGCCTGCACAGCAGGACTGGTGCTGACGTTGGGACCAATCGTGACGATTCTGGAGGCAGCTACCTTCCTTCTGACAGTAGGACTGACCAGATATGTATCTCTGGGATCCATTTTGGTAGTCATTGAACTGGTCATTGATATTGCTGTTCTTGGACAGAGAGGGTATTATGGAATGAGTCAGGGACATTTACTGGAATTTTATCTGGTGTGTACAGCACTTTCCCTGATGGCCATTTATCGTCACAGAACGAATATCAAACGCCTGTTAAGTGGAACAGAAAATAAAATTTTTCAGAAAAAATAATGGTTTTGGCGGAGAGGAGATTGAGCTATGGCAAAAGCAGGAGTCATCGGCTCAGGAAGCTGGGGAACAGCTCTGGCGAGAGTCTTAAGCAAAAACGGACATGAAGTGACGTTGTGGTCCAGACGGGAAGAAGAATCCCGCATGCTCAGAGAGGAGCGGGAAAACAAGTCAAAGCTTCCGGGGGTAAAACTTCCGGATGACATTCTATGTACTACGGATCTGGAACAGACCGTAGAGGGAAAAGATATTCTTGTACTGGCAACGGCATCCCCGTCCATCCGCAGCATGGCAAAAAAAATGGCGCCGTACGTGGCAGCGGGACAGCTTATTGTGGATGTGTCCAAGGGAATTGAAGAAAGTACACTGATGATCCTGACAGATGTGATTGCGCAGGAGATTCCACAATGCCGGGCAGCAGTTCTGTCCGGACCGAGCCATGCGGAAGAAGTGGGAAGAGACATTCCTACCACTGTGGTAGCAGGAGCAAAAGACCGGGAGACAGCGGAGTATATTCAGAATCTCTTTATGAATAAGGTATTTCGTGTTTATACCAGTCCGGATATGTTAGGCATTGAACTGGGGGGTGCATTGAAAAATGTCATTGCGCTGGCGGCAGGAGCTGCAGATGGACTTGGCTGTGGGGACAATACCAAGGCAGCACTGATCACCAGAGGAATTGCGGAGATGAGCCGTCTGGGTGTGGCCATGGGCGGACATATCGAGACCTTTAACGGTCTGACAGGAATCGGTGATCTTATTGTTACCTGTGCATCCATGCACAGCCGGAACCGACGGGCAGGTATTCTCATCGGTCAGGGGAAGACGATGCAGGAAGCCATGGATGAAGTGAAGATGGTAGTGGAAGGTGTCAATTCTGCAAAAGCAGCAAAGACACTGGCAGAAAAATATGGAATTGATATGCCGATTGTACAGGAAGTCAATAAAGTGCTCTTTGAAGATAAACCGGCAAGGGAAGCCCTGGCGGATCTGATGCTCAGAGATAAGAAGATTGAGCATCCGGAACTGCCATGGAAATAAATAATTTACTCACATGAAGGAGGACAAGGGAATGGCAGGAATTATGAAAAGATTTGGGGATATTATGTCTGCGAACCTGAATGCGTTACTGGACAAGGCAGAGGATCCGGAAAAGATGGTGGATCAGTATCTGCGGAATCTGGAAAGTGATCTGGGAAAGGTAAAAGCCGAGACTGCTGCTGTTATGGCAGAGGAGACAAAATGCAAACGCCAGCTGGATGAGTGCAATGAAGAGATTGCAAAGATGCAGCGTTATGCAGAGAAAGCGATTGTTGCGGGAAATGACAACGATGCCCGTCAGTTCTTGGAGAAAAAACAGCAGCTTGTATCCAAGCAGGATGCTCTGCAGAAATCTTATGATCTTGCCCATGGCAATGCAGAGAAGATGCATGAGATGCATGATAAACTGGTGAAAGACATCAATGATCTGAATGCCAGAAAAGATGCGATCAAGGCAAAGATGGCAGTTGCCAAGACACAGGAGAGACTGAATAAAATCGGAAATTCTGCAGCAGGCGCACAGAATAACATGTCTGCATTTGCGAAAATGGAAGAAAAAGCAGACCGTATGCTGGATCAGGCCAATGCGATGGCTGAACTGAATGCAGAAAAAGAAGACGATATTGACAGTCTTGCGGCAAAATATGATGATGACGGAGCTGGCTCTGCAGTGGATGATGAGCTGGCTGCACTGAAAGCAAAAATGGGATTATAAGAATCAAACTGCCGCAGAGAATGTCTTTGCGGCAGTTTCTGTACAGAAATAAAACGCGAGAGGAAAGACCGTGGGAGAAATCTACTATTGTAAAAACTGTGGTGGCGTCATGGAATTTGATGTGTCCACTCAGTCTTTGAAATGTCCGAACTGCGGGACAGAAGAAAAAATTAAGGCAAACCGTCAGACGGTAAAGGAACATAAGCTGACAGATTATGCAAAAAGAACGGTGAAGGCAGGAGAAAAGAAATCATCCACCATGCAGTGTCCATCCTGCGGAGCGATGGTGGAAGTGGAGGCAACCAGCACGGCAAAAGACTGCCCGTATTGCGGCACACCTTTTGTACTGGCAGATAAACAGATTGCTGGCATTCGACCCGATGGAGTTGTCCCTTTCCAAATTGACAAAAACAAGGTAGGAGAGTGCTTCCGTAAATGGATGAAAGGCAGATGGCTGGCTCCTGGAGAGTTAAAACACCTGTATCAGCAGGATAAACTGCAGGGCATCTATATTCCCTACTGGACATTTGATGCAGACGCTGATGTGAATTACCGCGCAGAAGGTGGACGGGACCGACAGGTAACGCGAAAGGACAAGGACGGAAAGACCTATACGGAAGTGGTGACAGACTGGTATCCGGTGAGGGGACATATCAGTCATTTCTTTGATGATGTGCTGATCCATGCATCTACCCATTTGTCAGAAAGTCTTATAGAGGGAATTGAACCTTTTAATACCAAGGATATTCCGGCTTATTCTCCGGACTATCTTTCCGGATACAGTTCGGAAATTTATACAGTGGACCTGAAGGATGCGCACCGCGCGGCAAGAACAAGAATGAGTGCAGCCCTTTATAATATGGTAGAGCAGGATGTGTTGCGGCGTTATGATCATGTGCGAAGTATTCGCATGGATGAGCATTATGATGCAGAAACCTATAAGCACGTGTTGCTTCCAGTCTATTCCACTGCTTATCGATATAAAAACAAGACCTATACGGTGCTGATTAATGGACAGACCGGGCGGGTGAAGGGCGAGTATCCGAAGAGTGTAGCGAAGATTACATTGATAATCCTTCTGGTACTGGCAATTATTGGTATGTTCTTCCTGGCAACATCTGGCGACGAGGAAGATTACGGATTGAAGGAAAATAAGACAGAAATGGTCTGCGAATATGAGGCGGAGGAACTGACGTCTGTAGAATACACATGGGTACAGGAGGTATCATAAATTATGGGTTTATTTGGAAATCAGTTTGCCAATGTGGTAGAGTGGGAAGAATACAGGGATGATGTATTATTCTGGAAATGGAGCAACCGAGAAATTAAGAAAGGTAGCCGTCTGATTATCCGTCCGGGTCAGGATGCGATTTTCCTGTATAATGGAAAGGTAGAAGGTATTTTCACCGACGAGGGAAGTTTTGATATTGAATCTGAGATCATCCCGTTCCTTTCCACACTGAAAGGGTTCAAATTTGGATTTAACAGCGGTATTCGTGCGGAAGTACTGTTTATCAATACCAAAGAGGTGACGGTGAAATGGGGAACCAAGAATCCTATTAACATTCCGGCGCCGGGACTTCCTGCAGGTATGCCGATTCGTGCGTTTGGAACCTTCTGTTGTAAGATCAGCGACCATGCGGCATTGATTGAGAAGATTGCAGGTGTGAAACAGCAGTTCACCATTGACGACGTAAAAGAACGTGTCACTTCCATGCTGGATCAGCTGCTGATGAAATGGATTGTAAGAGAAGGCAAGGACATGTTCAATCTGCAGGCCAATTCCTTTGACATTGCAAAAGGAATTCAGGAAGATCTGGATATGGAAATGATGAAGATCGGCATCAGTATCACAATCTTTAACATTTCCAGCTTCACCTACCCGGAGGAGATCCAGAAGATGGTAACCAAGACGGCGTCCCAGAGTGTTGTCGGTGATATGGGACGTTATCAGCAGATGTCCATGCTGGACGCTATGGCAAATGGAAATGGCGGTGGACGTACTGCATCTGATATGGCAGGGATGGCCATGGGAATGATGATGGGACAGCAGATGGCAGGTCAGATGCAGCAGAATTTTGCAGGTCAGCAGGCACAGCAGCAGGCGGCTCCGGCTTCTTCCGACAGTGCGGCAGCCCCGGCAGGCGGATGCAAATTCTGTCCGGAATGCGGTACAAAGACAGAGGGGATGAAGTTTTGTCCGAACTGCGGCAAAAAACTAATGTAAGAAGGAGAATGATATGAAACAGAAAGGAAATCCTTTGGCACAGTTTTTGATCGGACTTGCAATGTTAGTATCTGGTGGTTACTGGTTCTTATCCAGTGTGGCGGTACATACAGCATTTTATAGCCTAAGACTTGGCGGTATGCGGCTGAACGGTGGATTAGTGGTAGTGCCATTTATTGTTGGCGTAATCTGGATTTGCGTAAATACCGATTCATTTGGGGCAAAACTCTTGACAGGAGCCGGATTTTTGATGATTGTGGCATCTGTCATTGCGGGAACAGAGTTTGTGTTCCGTTATACCAGTCTGTATAATTATTTGATTATGCTGGTTCTGATGTTCGGAGGAGCAGCATTGATTTTGAAAGTATTGTGCCATGATCCGGAGAGAAAGAAGAAAAAAGACAAGGAAAGTTGAGGCAGAATAAAATGACCAGAGAAGAATTTCGCGTATTAGTAGAAGAGAAAGGACCGGTGCTTCTGGATGGAGGAACCGGTTCCTGTTTGAGAAAGATGGGAATGCCGGTAGGTGTCAGCACAGAGCAGTGGGTCTATGAACATCCGGAAGAGATTGCCCGTCTGCAGAGAGAATATGCGGATGCCGGATCGATGGTCATCTATGCCCCGACCTTCGGTGCCAACAGAGAGACCCTGAAAGGTATGGGACTGGAAGCAAATGTGGAGGTCCTGAACCGGGAACTGGTAAAGCGGACCAAAGCGAATGTCGGAGACCGGGTGCTGATTGCCGGTGACATGTCCACGACCGGAAAAGGACTGGAGCCTTATGGTCCCATGACTTATGACAGTATGATGGAGATCTACAAGGAACAGATTACGCTGTTGGCAGAGGCAGGAGTGGACCTTCTGGTGGCAGAAACCCTGTTGTCTCAGGATGAAGCAACTGTAATCTGTGATGCGGCAAGGGAGGTTTGTGATCTTCCACTTATTATTTCCTTCACCTGTGAAGGAGACGGCACCCTTTATTTTGGCGGTACCGTATTTGAAGCAGCTGCGACTATGGAAGCCATGGGGGCAGCTGCAGTGGGGGTTAACTGTTCTGTCGGGCCGGATCAGTTATCTGCGGTTATCAGTCAGCTTCATGAAACCGTATCCATCCCGGTGGTGGCAAAACCCAATGCCGGTATGCCGACCATTACAGAGACCGGAGAGGCTGTTTACAGTATGAAGAAAGAAGAATTTACACGACACCTGCTTCATCTGAGAGACTGCGGAGCATCTGTTATCGGCGGATGCTGTGGGACAACTCCGGAATATATTGCTGATGTGAAGAAGAATCTGTAAGTATGAAGAAAAAAATAGTATTACTAAGCAGTGTTCTGATATTCTGCATCTTTGTGTGGGCGGCAGCCATGCATCATACGTCTTCGGTGATGGATGTCTCCAGAATATCGGAGCAGGCTTATCAGAAAATCCAGAATAAACGGACAGAGATGGTGGATCCTTCCAGAGCGAAGCTTTTTGTCAATGGAGTGGAAGCTGCCTGGGAACAGACAGAAGGGCGGTATTATATTTCCCAGAGCCTGTCGGAAGGATACTGGAAAGGTGTCCTGACCGCCCAGGTGGACGGTCAGGAGGTCTCTGCTGCATTTGAAGAAAATGATGGATTCCAGGATCTGAATCAGTCTATTCAAGAGGGAACAGTTTTCTATTGCCTGGTATACACGGACTCGGAATATGCGGAAATACCGGTGCTGTTTACCGGAATGCCGATGCTGAGCATTGACGGAACTATGGGAGAGGATGGCACCACCATCCGGCTGCTGGATCCGGTCTTTGCTCCTTCTGGTGAATATGATGTGCTGGATAGCCATGCTTATTATAATATCCGTGGAAATGCCAGCAAGCGGTTTGAAAAGATTGGCTACCGCCTGGATCTTCTGAATGATGATGGAAGTACAGACCGAAAAGAGTCCCTCCTTGGTATGCGTAAGGACAATAACTGGCAGCTGAAGGCTATGTATTCTGACCGGAGCAAACTGCGTGATAAGCTGTCTATTGAATTGTGGAACCAGATTGCGGACCGGACGGAGACGAAGACGGATGCCGGCTGTAAGATGGAATATGTGGAATTGATATTGAATGGAGAGTATCAGGGACTTTACGGGTTGGTGGAACCCACGGATTATAAATCCTTAAATCTTGACAAAACCAAAGATCTGATCTACAAAGTGGGAAATGATGAGTGGCCGGATGATGATCTTTTTGCGGAGAGCAATGCATCCCAGTCTTTCTCCTGCGGTGGAATTAATATTAAAAAGGGTGGAAAAGACTGGTATGATGGAATCTGGACACCCTTTCAGACATTCTGGAACAGCGGTTACAATATGGAGTCAGAGTCGGATCTTGCGACACTCTACCGTTGTATTGACCGGCAGAATTTTATTAACTACGACCTCTATTACAATGCCATTGCAGGTATGGATAACCGGTTCAAAAATATTTTTTACAGTACCGAGATGCATGCAGACGGTACTTTTACGATTCGCCGAATCCCTTGGGACCAGAACTATTCCTGGGGAGATGATTTTGAACAGGGAGAGGACAAGGATATTAAGAATATCCGTTACAATCCTGAATTAACGACTCGATGGCTGAACGAAGAGGTGTTCCGGAATATGCAGGCCTTTGATACTGCACTCCCGGAGGATATGAAAACAACATGGGACAGTTGGAGAGCAGATTTTCTGACGGAAGATTACTGGAAATCATATGCCCGGGAACAGATGAAATATCTGGTGGAATCCGGTGCATTTGGAAGGGACACGGCGCGCTGGCCGGACAGTGAGAATGTGGAAGGCACGACGGAGATTGAAGCCTATATTGATACAAGATTTACTTTTCTTGATAATTATTTGGCGGATTTGACGATCAATAATTGACAAAGCTATGTATCATTGATAAAATGTGATGATATAAGATTTGAATTACAGACAGAAAGCAGGGGTATAGATGCAAAAAGTAGTTTTTTCGATTCTGGTAGATAATACATCCGGTGTATTAAGTCGTATTGCCGGTCTCTTCAGCCGCAGAGGTTATAATATTGACAGCCTGACGGTTGGTGTGACAGCGGATCCCCGTTACTCCCGGGCGACAGTGGTTACAACCGGTGACCACAACATTCTGGATCAGATCGAAAAGCAGCTGAATAAGCTGGAAGATGTGGTGGATATTAAAAGACTGGAGCCGGACAGCTCCGTATGTCGGGAACTTCTTCTGGTAAAGGTACTCTGTAATGAACAGAATCGCCAGAACATTATTTCCATTGCTGATATTTTTAGGGCTAAAATCGTAGATGTTTCCATAGAGTCACTGGTGATCGAACTTGTCGGAAGCCAGTCAAAGCTGAGTGCATTCCTTCGTATGTTAAAGGATGTTGAGATTCTTGAACTTGCACGGACCGGTCTTACAGGTCTGTCCAGAGGAACCTTCGACGTAAAGATGTATGGGGAAGACGGACAGCTGATGGACTATGATTTTATGCAGAAATAAAGCAAACACATACAAGGATGGAGGAAAAGAAAATGGCAAAGATTTACTATCAGGAAGATTGTAATCTTGCAGCTCTGGAAGGTCAGACAATCGCAGTTATCGGTTACGGCAGCCAGGGACACGCACAGGCATTAAACGCAAAGGAGTCCGGATGCCATGTAATTATTGGACTTTATGAAGGCAGCAAATCCTGGAAGAGAGCTGAAGAGCAGGGATTTGAGGTATATACTGCAGCAGAGGCAGCTAAGAAAGCAGACATCATCATGGTTCTGATTAATGATGAGCTTCAGGCAGCTATGTATAAAAAGGATATCGAGCCGAACCTGGAAGAGGGCAACATGCTGATGTTCTCCCATGGATTCAATATTCATTTTAATCAGATCGTACCGCCGAAATATGTTGACGTTACCATGATCGCACCGAAGGCTCCGGGACACACTGTAAGAAGTGAGTATCAGGCAGGAAAAGGAACTCCGTGTCTGGTAGCTGTTCATCAGGATGCAAGTGGCAAAGCTCTTGAGAAAGCTTTGGCATATGGCCTGGCAATCGGTGGAGCAAGAGCAGGTATTCTGGAGACTACATTCCGTACCGAGACTGAGACCGACCTGTTCGGTGAGCAGGCAGTTCTCTGCGGAGGCGTATGTGCACTGATGCAGGCAGGATTTGAGACTCTGGTTGAGGCTGGATATGATCCGAGAAATGCATACTTCGAGTGCATTCATGAGATGAAACTGATCGTTGACCTGATTTATCAGTCTGGTTTCGAGGGCATGAGATATTCTATCTCCAACACCGCTGAGTATGGCGATTACATCACCGGACCGAAGATCATCACCGAGGATACCAAGAAGGCTATGAAACAGATCCTGAAAGACATCCAGGATGGTACTTTCGCAAAAGACTTCCTTCTGGATATGTCTCCGGCAGGCGGACAGGCTCACTTCAAAGCTATGAGAAAACTGGCTGCAGAGCATCCGTCAGAGAAGGTTGGTAAAGAGATCCGTAAGCTGTACAGCTGGAACGGAGAAGGAAAACTTCTGGACAACTAAGATTTTAGAGGCCGCTACGGCACGGAGCACCTGCGTGTACTCCGTCTGTGGCGGTTTTTTACATTATTTTCATTGTGAGAGGAATAAGGTTGAAGAAGAACAGAATTTCTACAGGACAACTTATTTTCCTGTTTTTTATATTTCATATAGCAGCAGTAGGATATGCAGTAAAGTTTTTGCATCCATATTATGGTTCCAATGACGAATTTACTCTGGCGGCCATTGCCTCCGGGGCATATGGAAGTTATACGCAGTATTTTATTTATCTGCACAGTGCATTTGGATGGATATTGAAATGTTTCTATATGCTGTTCCCGGCATGGAACTGTTATACATTGGTGATGTATGGATTGATTTTTCTGTCACTGACAGCAATTGGCTGCACCTGGATTGCCAGATGGAAGAAGACTGGAATGGTCATGGCACTGATGCTGGTTTTGGCAGGATTGTCGCCTCTTTATGTGGAACTGCAATATACGAAAACAGCAGCCATTGTAACGGCGGCAGGATATGTACTGGTGTTCTGCGCAGGCAGAACACCAGATGGAAAATTTGCGGTGGAAAAAAAACTGCAGAAATTTCTGATCATGGCGGCAGGCATTTTTTTTCTGCTTTTGGGAAGCTGGATTCGATTCCAGGCTTTTGGCATGGTGAGCATTCTGGCTTTTGGCTTTTGGATTACTCTTTTACTGAGGGGATGGGAGAAGAAAGACTGGAAAGGCTTTCTGCTTCGTGATTGCGTACCGTGTCTGGCTGCATTTGCACTGGTATTTGGAAGCATTGCGGCAGAGAATATACTGGTTTATACACCTGGAAGTGCAGAGGCCCATTATAAGGAATATGACAAAGCCCGTCAGAAGCTTCTGGACTATGGTGTCCCGGATTGGAACGAATATCAGACGGAGTATGAAGAATTGGGGCTGAAGCGGACGGATGTGCTTAACCTGCAAAATTGGCTTATTGCAGACAGTGACCGGTACACAGCTGAATTATTCAAAGAAATCGTAGCTTTCCGAAAGGACCGTCCTTTTCAGTGGGAATACTTGCTGGATTATCTGCTGATTCTGGCTAAAAAGCCATTATTCCTGTTGGGCGTGCTGGGATGGCTGTTATGGCTCTACCCCATTGCCTCACTGAAACGGAGAAAATGGACTGGATATATAGTGGTTTTCTGGCCGGGGGCAGCGCTTCTGGGAATTTATGTATACTTTATTAAGATCTATCGGGTGCTTCCTATTGTAGTGACAGCATGCCTTTTGTGTTTTATGATCTTTGTCTGGTCTGCGATTCAGGAAAGACTTGGAAGGCAATGGGAGGAGCGGCTGGAAGGCCGGCGTTTTGTGGCAGCTGGAATGGCAGGTGTGCTTCTGACTACCGGGCTGGGAGTGAATATGCTGGTGCGGCCCCTTGGCAAGCCTTCTTTGCAGGAATCGGAGGAGAGCGTGGCATTCCGGCAGCTCTATGATGTGATTACGAAAAGGAAAGATCTGTATTATACGTTTGCTCCTATCAGTAACAATGGAGTAGAGCTTGGTTATTCCATTTTTGAAAAACTTCCGGAGGATTATCTGACGAATGTCTTTACGCTGGGTGGTTGGGAAACAGAATCTCCCCAGGTGGTAGATAATCTGGAGGCTTATGGATGGAGAAACCTTATGACCTCTCTTTACCAGAGCGACCGGGCCGTGTTTGTGGCAGATACGATGCTGGAACATTTGATGCTGCACTTACAGGATCTCTATGATGGTATTTTTATTACCTATTCCAAAGTAAATCAGATTGGAAATTTCAGCCTGTTTGCACTGAATTACAAAATGTCAGGCCTGAAGGAGAACGAGGAATACAGTGCCACACTGGACCGCATTTATACGGCGGAGGCAGAGCGATATGATGTGATCGAGGGAACGGTAAATATGGCGCCGGAGGAACTGGAAGGCAAGAGTGTATTTCTGTGGCTGGAGAGTGAAGAGAGTGGTAAGAAACGGATGTTCCAGGGAACCTGGCAGCAGCAGGATGAGAACGGATTGTACTCTATGTTATATGATACCTCTCTTTCTGATACAAATCAGATAAGGTTTATGATTCCGAAGTTGGATTATCCGGTCGATGACCGTTATATTGTAAATATTGTGGTCCGGGACGGAGATAAGGGAACACGGATTGTGACGGAAAATCATCTGTATGAGACGGAGGAACCATAATGGAGATAGTAATGCATAAGAAACGTCAGGTAAATTTTGAACTGCTCCGGATTCTCTGTATGTATATGATTGTGATTGGGCACTGTCTGTTTCATGGAAGAGTAACTGCAAAACTTGGATATGGCACAGTAAACTATTTTCTTTCTTATTTAATTCAGTCATTTTCAGTAGTTCATGTGAACTGCTTTGTGATGATCGGTGGCTATTTTGCCATTGACCGGTCATTTAAGTCAGAGCGTGCGATAAAATTATGGAAGCAAGTAGCTTTTTATTCCTTCAACATTTTCCTGCTGTCAGCTCTTTTCGGACAGGCCGGATGGGCAGATGGAGTAAAGGCAATTTTGCCGATTTCTTCGAAGACCTACTGGTTTGCATCCGTCTATATGGCGATAGTGCTTCTGATGCCATTTGTTGGGATGATAGCAACACGGATCAGCAAGCAGCAGTATCAATATCTATTGGTGCTTTTAGCATGGTTTTTGAGTGTTAACCATATGCTGTTTCAGACGGATACCTATGGATCCTTTAACGGGCGGGATCTGCCCGGATTTCTCTTTCTGGTATTGTTGGCTGGGTATGTGAAGCTTCATATGAAAGCAGATCGAAAGTATGTGCTTCGTGGAATTTTGGGATATGTGGGATGTTCATTACTGGTGCTTGCAAGTGTTTATGCGTCTGTAGAACTTCACCTGGAGGATACGGGATATTTTCTGAATTACAATTCACCATTGGCATTGCTGTCTACATTTTCTCTTTTTGTGGCGGTTCGAAATTTTTCATGGAAAGAGACGAGATTCGATGGACTGATTCTGAAAATAGCAGGAGCAGCATTTGGCGTTTATCTCATTCATGATAATTATCTGATCCGATATCTGGTATGGGATACCTTCCGCGCCAGTAAGGTGGCAAGAACCCACTGGGCTGTCATTTATGCAGCATTGATTGCGGTGATTGTTTATCTGGTCTGTACTTGTATTGAGCTGTTCAGACAGAGAATATTCCGGCTGGCGGGGATAGCATATAGGAAGACTACATTATATAGGAAAGAACAGACTTTTTGCGATAAAATGAATCAACTATTAGAGATAAAACAAACAAAGGAGAGTTAAAATATGTGCGAGTATAGAATGGGAACAAAATGCGTGCAGGGAGGCTATACACCGGGAAATGGAGAGCCGAGACAGGTGCCGATTATTCAGTCTACCACCTTCAAGTATAACACCAGTGAGGATATGGGAAAACTGTTTGATCTGGAAGCGGAAGGATATTTCTACAGTCGTTTGCAGAACCCTACCAATGATCATGTGGCAGCCAAAATTGCAGCAATGGAAGGTGGAACGGCAGCTATGCTCACATCCAGTGGCCAGGCGGCGAATTTTATGGCAATGTTCAATATCTGCGAATGTGGTGATCATATCGTGGCATCTTCTTCTATTTATGGGGGGACTTTTAACTTAATCGCCGTCACTATGGCAAAGATGGGAATTACAGCAACCTTTGTATCTCCGGATGCAACGGAAGAGGAGTTAAATGCGGCATTCAAACCGAATACAAAATTGATGTTTGGAGAGACCATTGCCAATCCGGCTCTGACGGTTCTGGACATTGAACTGTTTGCGAAGGTGGCTCATGCCCATGGTGTTCCTCTGATGGTGGACAATACGTTCCCGACACCGGTAAACTGCAGACCTATTGAGTGGGGGGCCGACATCGTTACTCATTCCACTACCAAATATATGGATGGACATGGAGCGGCCCTTGGCGGAGCTATTGTGGACAGCGGAAAGTTTGACTGGATGGCACATGCTGATAAATATCCGGGGCTTTGCACACCAGATGAGAGTTATCATGGAATTACTTATGCAGAAAAATTCGGAAAAGAGGGTGCGTTTATTACAAAATGTACCGCACAGCTTATGCGTGATTTGGGCTGTATGCAGTCTCCGCAAAGTGCTTTTATCCTGAATCTGGGTCTGGAGTCCCTGCATGTGCGGATGCCAAAGCATGTAGAAAATGGACAGGCTGTGGCAGAATTTCTGGAAAACCATTCAAAGGTAGCCTATGTTAATTATCCGGGGCTTCCCTCAAATAAATATTATGAAAGAGCACAGAAATACCTGCCGAACGGTGGATGCGGTGTTGTTTCCTTTGGGTTAAAAGGGGGGCGCGAAGCAGCTTCCACCTTTATGAAGAACCTGAAATTGGGCGCTATTGAAACTCACGTGGCAGATGCCAGAACCTGCTGCCTGAATCCGGCAACTTCCACCCATAGACAGATGAATGATGAACAGTTAAAGGAAGCAGGAGTACCAGCAGAACTGATTCGCATCAGCCTTGGGCTGGAAGACAAGGAAGATCTTATTGCAGATATTTCTGCAGCTCTGGATGCGATTAAATAAAAAAGTACAACTTGACATTTGCGACAGGTTTTGCTATCATAATTTACAGTGAAATAAGTAAATGCGTTGATGAGGAATAGTACATTCGGACTTGATTTCAGAGAGCTGTCGGTTGGTGTGAGACAGCAGAGAGAATGTTTGGAACTCGCCTCGGAGCGGCTGTCCGAAATCTTCTATATATAAGAAGAAAGTAGATACAGACGGAGTCCCTGCCGTTACGAAGGGGAGGATATAAGAAAGTAATTTCCGTATCCGGTAAGTGTGCGAACTATTTTGCAAAATGAGAGTGGTACCGCGTAGAACAGTTTAGTCCTTCGTCTCTCGGTCTTAGTAACAGACCGGAAGACGGAGGCTTTTTTGTTATATAAGAAATATCAAAACAAAACGGTCCCAGGAATCTTTGGCGTTTGCTTTGTTTCACAGAAGAAAAATGTGAAAGAATGTAGAATGAAGGAGAAAGAAACAATGATGAATTACAAGAAGTATACGAGACAGTATTTTATGCCGCCTGAAAGATGCATGGACTGGGCAGACAAAGAGTATGTGGATCATGCCCCGGTATGGTGCAGCGTTGATCTGCGTGATGGTAACCAGGCGTTGGTGGTTCCTATGACTTTACAGCAGAAGCTGGATTTCTTCCAGATGCTGGTGAAGATTGGATTTAAAGAGATAGAGGTAGGATTCCCGGCAGCATCTGAGACGGAGTATGAGTTTTTAAGAGCTTTGATTGAGCAGGATCTGATCCCGGATGACGTAACCGTGCAGGTACTGACTCAGGCCAGAGAGCATATTATCCGCAAAACCTTTGAAGCATTAAAAGGTGTAAAAAATGCTATCGTGCATGTCTATAATTCAACTTCTCTTTCTCAGAGAGAACAGGTATTCCGTAAATCAAAAGAAGAGATCCTTAAGATTGCTGTTGAAGGTGCAAAACTGCTGCAGCAGTTGACCGAGGAAGCCGGAGCGGATTATCGTTTTGAGTACAGCCCGGAAAGTTTCACTGGAACTGAGCCGGAATACGCACTGGAAGTCTGCAACGCAGTTCTGGATGTATGGAAACCGACGGCCGACAGAAAAGCCATCATCAACCTGCCGGTAACCGTACAGCATTCCATGCCCCATGTTTATGCACAGCAGATTGAATATATCAGCAAACACTTGAAATATAGAGAAAACGTGTTGGTTTCCCTGCATCCCCATAACGACAGAGGCTGTGGGGTAGCCGATACGGAGATGGGACTTCTGGCCGGTGCTGACCGTGTAGAAGGAACTTTGTTTGGAAACGGTGAGCGTACCGGTAATGTGGATATTGTTACTGTTGCCATGAATATGTATGCCCAGGGTGTGAATCCGGAACTTGACTTTTCCAATATGACCGAGATCTGCGATGGCTATGAGCACTACACGGGCATGAAGGTCAATGAAAGAAATCCATACAGTGGTGCGTTGGTATTTGCTGCATTTTCCGGTTCTCATCAGGACGCGATTGCAAAGGGCATGAAGTGGATCGAGGAAAAACATCCGGATCACTGGACCGTGCCGTATCTGCCTATTGATCCTACCGATGTGGGAAGAAGCTACGATGCTGATGTTATTCGTATCAACAGTCAGTCCGGAAAGGGCGGTGTTGGTTATATTCTGGAGAGAAACTACGGTATCGAGATGCCGCCGAAGATGCGTGAGGCTATGGGATATGCAGCCAAAGCAGTATCTGACGAGCAGAACAAAGAGCTGCAGCCGGCAGAAATTTATCAGGTATTTGAAGACAAATTTGTCGGAATTACCGAGCCGTATCATATTACGGAAGTTCATTTTAAACAGGTGAATGGTATTACTACAGAGATAACAACTACCTACAAGGGTGAGAAGAAAGTGACCACGGCTACCGGTAACGGACGTCTGGATGCAGTCAGCAACGCGCTGAAGGAAGCTTATGGATTTGACTACAAACTGGTGACCTATCAGGAGCATGCACTGACCAAAGGAACCAGTTCCAGTGCAATCGCTTATGTGGGAATTCAGACTCCGAATGGCAAACTTCACTGGGGTGCAGCCATCGACCCGGATATTATCCGTGCATCCATTGATGCATTGTTAACTGCGATTAACCATTCCGTCAAGTAAAAATATAGACAAAATACGGGAACGCTTTTCATAAAAATTCATGAAAAGCGTTCTTTTTTTGATTTTTTGTCATAAAAATGAAAATAAAAGTTCATAATAGTTAACAAAGTTGTAATATTTGTATTGACTTTTTCGCTTGTATCAGGCTATAATGCCAAACTGTAACCCACGGGAACACAAACATCTCGTGAAGAAAGAGGCATAAATGCCGATCATAAAGAAAAGGAGTGTATGTATGCGTAGATGCTATCGGGCTGCAGCGCTTGTGTTGGGAACGTTCCTGACAACAGGTCTTGCATCCTTCAACTCCTGCAGTATAGGCACACTGACTGCATATGCTGCAGAGGATGTACTTACGGAAGAGCTTGCGACAGCCTTTCAGCAGGAAGTCCAGACAGGAGCAGAAAACGTCGAAACAGAAATACCAGCAGAGGAAGCTGCAGTGCAGCCAATTCAGGAAGAACCAGCGGCAGAGAAAGTTGTACCGGAAGAACCCGTTCCGGAAGAGTCTGTACCGGAAATGGCACCTGAGGAAATACCCACTGAGGCTGCGGCAGCAAATTTAAATTTGGATGAACAGGAGTATCAGGTACTCCTACGAATAGTGGAGGCAGAAGCCGGAGGTGAAGATACCATTGGCAAAATGCTGGTAGCGAATGTGGTCATGAACCGAGTGCGGAGCGGAATTTTTCCCGCAACGGTGACCGGAGTGGTCTACCAGAACACAGAGTGCGGCGCACAGTTTGCCCCTACCGTGGATGGAAGAATTGACCGGGTGAATGTATCTCAAGATACAACCGAAGCTGTGAACCGGGTATTGGGAGGAGAGGATGTGTCACAGGGCGCATTATTCTTCCGGTCTGTACGGAGTACAAGCAGCTGGTTTGACCAGAGTCTGAACCGGGTGCTGGAACACGGAAATCATATTTTTTATACGTTATAGGAAAGAAAGAGGCAGATGCCTCTTTCTTTTTTTGCTTTATTGTGGTACACTGCGAAGTGTTAAAAGCATAAAATGGAAAGAGGAACGGAACATGGAAGTGTTATACAAGAGTACCAGAGGCGCTGGAGAGGCAGTGACTGCTTCCCAGGCAATATTACAGGGTCTTGCCCGCGACGGTGGACTGTTTGTGCCTATGGAGATCCCGAAGCTTTCTCTTACAATGAAAGAGCTTTCAAAGATGTCCTATCAGGAGACAGCTTATGAGGTTATGAAGCTGTTTTTGACAGATTTTACAGAAGAGGAATTAAAGCATTGTATACAGGGTGCCTATGATGAAAAGTTTGATACCAGCGTCATCGCACCACTGGCAAAGGTGGAAGGTGCTTATTTCCTGGAACTGTTCCATGGAGCAACGATTGCGTTCAAGGATATGGCTCTGTCTATTCTCCCATATCTAATGACAACAGCAGCAAAGAAAAACCAGATCAAAAATGACATTGTCATTCTGACGGCGACTTCCGGAGATACAGGAAAGGCAGCACTGGCCGGATTTGCAGATGTACCAGGCACGAAGATCATAGTTTTTTATCCCAAGAACGGTGTCAGTCCCATTCAGGAAAAACAGATGGTTACCCAGAAAGGTGACAATACCTTCGTTGTAGGAATTCATGGTAATTTTGACGACGCACAGAGCGGTGTAAAAGCTATTTTTGGAAATAAAGCGCTTGCAGAGGAGCTTGATAAAGCTGGCTATCAGTTCTCTAGTGCCAATTCCATCAATATCGGAAGACTGGTTCCGCAGGTGGTATATTATGTGTATGCCTATGCAAAACTTCTGGAAAGCAATGAAATCAAAGATGGTGAGACCATTAACGTGGTGGTACCTACCGGAAACTTTGGAAACATTCTGGCAGCTTATTACGCAAAACAGTTGGGTGTTCCGATTGGAAAACTGATCTGTGCATCCAATGACAACAAAGTTTTGTATGACTTCTTCCAGACAGGAGAATATGACAGAAATCGTCCTTTCATTTTGACAACTTCTCCATCTATGGATATCCTGATCTCCAGTAACCTGGAGCGTCTTCTGTATCTGATTTCCGGATCGGATTCTGCAAAAGATGTAGAGCTCATGAATGCTCTTTCCAAAGATGGAAAATACACGATTACGGATGCCATGAAAGAAAAGCTGGAAGATTTCCGCGGCTATTACGCAACGGAAGGAGAAGCAGCACAGGAAATTTCCAAAACATTCCAGGATACAGGATATGTGATGGACACTCATACCGCTGTTGCTGCCTGCGCATATGAAAAATATAAGGCAGAATCCGGTGATGAGACGAAGACGGTGATTGCTTCCACTGCAAGCCCGTATAAATTTACGCGCAGCGTTATGGATGCCATTAACGCAGAAAAATATGGCAGAATGTCTGATTTTGAACTTGTGGATGAATTAAGTGCAATTTCCGGAGTAAATGTGCCGAAGGCCATTGAAGAAATCCGTACAGCTCCAGTTCGTCATACTACGGTATGTGATGCCGCTGATATGGAAAAGACGATCCGCAGCTTCCTGGGAGTAGAATAGGAGAACAGTATGGGCGGAGTTTGGAATTTGATGGATCTTTTGATTCTTGGGTGCGGATTTTATGCACTGTATTCAGCGTATGTATTGAAGACCCAGGGAAAGATTATAAAAACTTTTCTTGTATTCAAGGATACAGATGTAAATTCCTGCAAGAATTTACAGGAATATGTAAACCTCATGGCTCCCAAGCTGTATACGCTTGGAGGTATCATGGTGGCTTACGGAATTGTATCACTGATCAACAGCTATCTTGTGAATATTAATGGGTTATATATGACCTTTATCGTGATCTTTACGCTGGCTTTGATCTGGTACGGAATTGCAGTAAGCAAAGCATTAAAAAAATACTTTTGAGCTTGACATTTTTTTCACGGAATGCAATAATGTGACATGTGGGAAAAATGAAATTATTCCCACATGTCAACGAAGAAAAGGACAAAGTCTTTTTCTGAGTTTGATGTTGTCTGAATCAGAACAGGAAAACTTATTTTCCGGGTCTGTGCAGAATATACTATATAAGAAAGAGGTCTAGTGAAACATGGGAAAAATTGATTTAACCAAGTATGGTATCACCGGAACAACAGAGATCGTACACAATCCTTCTTATGAGATGCTTTTCGAAGAGGAGACCAAACCGGGTCTGGAAGGTTTCGAAAAAGGACAGGTAAGTGAGCTCGGTGCAGTAAACGTTATGACTGGTATTTATACCGGACGCTCCCCCAAAGACAAATATATTGTAATGGATGAGAACTCTAAGGACACTGTATGGTGGACTTCTGATGAGTACAAAAATGACAATCATCCGGCAACCCAGGAAGCATGGGAGGCTGTAAAAGAGCTGGCTAAGAAAGAGCTCTCCAACAAAAAACTGTATGTTGTAGATGCATTCTGCGGAGCTAACAAAGATACCCGTATGGCTATCCGTTTCATCGTAGAAGTAGCTTGGCAGGCACACTTCGTAACCAATATGTTCATTCAGCCGACTGCTGAAGAGCTTGAGACCTTTGAGCCGGATTTCGTTGTTTACAACGCATCCAAAGCTAAAGTTGAGAATTACAAAGAGCTGGGTCTGAATTCTGAGACTGCAGTTATGTTCAACATCACTACCCGTGAGCAGGTTATTGCAAATACCTGGTACGGCGGAGAGATGAAGAAAGGTATGTTCTCCATGATGAACTATTATCTGCCGCTGAAGGGCATCGCTTCCATGCACTGCTCTGCAAACACAGATATGGAAGGAAAGAATACTGCTATCTTCTTCGGACTTTCCGGAACTGGTAAGACTACCCTGTCTACCGACCCGAAACGTCTTCTGATCGGTGATGACGAGCACGGCTGGGATGACAACGGAGTATTCAACTTCGAGGGCGGCTGCTATGCAAAAGTTATCAACCTTGATAAAGATTCCGAGCCGGATATCTACAATGCAATCAGACGTGACGCTCTTCTTGAGAACGTTACTCTTGACAAAGACGGAAAGATCGATTTCGCTGATAAGAGCGTAACCGAGAATACCCGTGTATCTTATCCGATTAACCATATCGAGAAAATTGCTCAGAATGTAAACCCGGTATCCGCTGGACCGGATGCTCAGAACGTAATCTTCCTGTCTGCAGATGCATTTGGTGTACTTCCGCCGGTATCTATTCTGACTCCGGAGCAGACTGAGTACTACTTCCTGTCTGGATTTACTGCAAAACTTGCAGGAACCGAGCGTGGAATCACTGAGCCGACCCCGACCTTCTCCGCATGCTTCGGACAGGCATTCCTTGAGCTGCATCCGACCAAATATGCTCATGAGCTGGTTAAGAAAATGAAGAAGAGCGGCGCTAAAGCTTACCTTGTTAATACCGGATGGAACGGAACCGGAAAACGTATTTCCATCAAAGATACCCGTGGTATTATCGATGCAATCCTGGATGGCGCTATCCTGACTGCTCCGACCAAGAAGATTCCGTTCTTCAACTTCGAAGTTCCGACCGAGCTTCCGGGTGTTGATCCGGCAATCCTTGATCCGAGAGATACCTACGCTGACGCTGCTCAGTGGGAAGAGAAAGCTAAGGATCTTGCTGCTCGTTTCCAGAAAAACTTTGTTAAATACGAGAGCAATGCAGACGGAAAAGCACTTGTATCTGCTGGTCCGCAGCTGTAATCTTATATTTATGAATGATCAAAGGAGTGTTGCTTAGGCAGCACTCCTTTCTCGCTTGTGCGCCCGGCGGCGCACGTTTCTAACGGGTTAAAGTCCCGAATCCGCCCGGTAGTGGGAAGGATATAGCCGAAGGCAAGGGTGTCCATCGTGAGGTGGAATCTAAAGGAAGCCGGATGTGGGAACAGACTAACCACGGGCAAATCTCTGGTCTGACGAACAGAAATCTCATATAAGGTTATGCATGAGGGTAAGGCTACAAGTCAAGTCAAAGCCCAATAACTACACGGAATCATGTATGATAAATGAGGCAGATGGATGGAGAGGAAGAAACGTGTGGTACCCGGGGAGGTCTGTGCGGTATGCCTTGAAAGAGGTAATCATTGCATAAAGCAATGCTGAACGCATAGAAGTCAGCAGAGGTCATAGTAGCCGAGAGGTGAAGGACCGAATCAGTAGGAGTCTTGAGTATGACCGAGAAAGGAGGAATGACCGTCTATGGCAGAAAACATTGAAAACAATGGCTGTTCGCAAAGAGATAATGCGGAACATGAAGGGTATGTGAAAGCGTCTAGGTCATTCAATCGGATATGGAAAGAAAGAGACAGTGCACAGCCGAGACTTTTAGAAGCGATACTGTATAAAGATAACTTTAACAGAGCGTATAAGAGAGTTAAGGCAAACAAGGGAGCGCCAGGAATTGATGGCATGACCATTGAAGAGGCTCTTCCATATCTAAAGGAGCATCAACAAGAGATAACCGGCCGCATTTATCGTATAAAGTATACTCCGTCTCCAGTAAGACGAGTTGAGATTCCCAAACCAGATGGTGGTGTGCGAAAGCTTGGCATACCAACAGTGGTAGACCGTACACTTCAACAGGCAATAACCCAACAGTTAGTGCCAATCTATGAACCGCTGTTTGCAGAGGACAGCTATGGCTATCGTCCGAACAGAAGTGCAAAAGACGCAATACTTAAGGTTAAGGAGTATACCGAACAAGGCTATACATTTGCTGTAGTCCTTGACTTGACAAAGTACTTCGATACTCTTAATCACGAAATTCTCATCAATCTTCTCCGAAAGAATGTAAAAGATGAACGTGTAGTACAGTTGATAAAGCGCTACCTGAAAAGCGGTGTAATGGAAAACGGAGTAGTCATTGACACAGAGGAAGGCTCACCACAAGGTGGGAATCTATCACCATTGTTGGCAAATGTCTACCTCAATGAGTTTGACCAAGAATTCTTGAAAAGAGGTGTTCCATGCATAAGATATGCAGATGACATTGTGCTTCTTGCAAAGAGCAAGCGAGCATCTGAGAGACTCTTGGAAAGCAGTACAAAATATCTTGAGGAGAGGCTGAAACTTATAGTCAACCGAGAAAAGAGTCGTACGGTCAGCGTATTTGCAATCCGAAATTTTAAATTCCTTGGCTTTGCATTGGGAAGGAACGGAAAAGGCATTTATGTCCGAGTTCATCCGAAGTCATGGAAGAAGTTTAAGTCCAGACTGAAGGAGTTGTCTTCCCGTAAACGATGTCAGTCAATCAAACCAAGCCTTGAGAAAATCAAGGTATATGCAAGAGGATGGCTGAACTATTACGGAATAGCAAGTATGAGGAGCAACATTGAAGATATCAACGGATGGCTCTATCACAGAATACGCATGTGTATATGGAAACAGTGGAAACTTCCAAGAACAAAGAAAAGAAATCTGATAAAGATGGGAGTACACGAATACTATGCGAACATGGCAGCAAACTGCCGAAGAGGACAATGGTATTGTGCGAATCTGACAACAGTTAAGAAAGCCATGACAAAAGAAAGACTGATAAACGGTGGCTTCTACGATTTAGCCACAGCTTATCAGTCGGTGCACGTCAACTATTGAAACCGCCGTGTACCGAACGGTACGCACGGTGGTGTGAGAGGACGGGAGCTAATCACTCCCTCCTACTCGATTATGATCTGCAGGTATAAAGAAAAAGGGAGGGTCATACAATGAAACATAGCAAAATGATTCTGGAAGCCTGTGTGGACAGTCCGGAATCTGCAGAAGCGGCAGAACGGGGTGGCGCCGACCGTCTGGAGTTATGCGGGCATCTGATCATCGGGGGAGTGACGCCAGATGAATGGCTGTACCGTAGTGTCAGGGAACATTCCAGTCTTCCTACACGGGTGCTGATCCGCCCAAGATTTGGAGATTTCTGCTATACAGAAGAAGAATTTCAGATAATGGAACATCAGGTATCTCATTTCAGAAAACTGGGCGCTGACGCAGTTGTCATTGGCTGCCTGAAGGAAGATGGAAGTCTTGATCTGGAGCGAATGAAACGACTGGTGGATTTGGCCGGAGATATGGAAATTACATTACACCGGGCATTTGATGTATGCAGAGATCCGGAGGAAGCACTGGAGCAGACGATTTCCCTGGGGATTGGAACGATCCTGACATCCGGACAAAAGGAGAGCGCACTGAAAGGGGCAGATTGTCTGAAACGCCTTCAGAAAATGGCCGGAAACCGGATTACGCTGATGGCCGGGGCAGGTATTCATGGGGATTCCATTGAGAAGCTGTATCCATTGACAGGAATTCTTGCTTATCATATGTCTGGAAAGAAGACGATACCATCTTCCATGACATATCGGAGAGAAGGAGTTCCTATGGGGCTGCCTGGAATCAGTGAGTTTGAGATCTGGCGGACAGATGAGGAGGAGATTCTTGCGGCATCCCGGATTTTGTCACATTTCTGTGAAAAATGATATATTTTCGTAAGTTTTTTTCTACTCTGGTTGTCAAATTGCAGGAAATAGGGTATACTAAGGATACAGATTTCCTGGGGTGTTCGAGAGCCCTGTTATTTTGAACCTACATTTACGTTTATGGGATTCCAAAATCGCAAGTTGGATGTCACGCCTCCGTCCCTACCGGACGCCAGTGGAAGGCTGAATACTTGTTGAGGTTACCCACCTAGCTCATGGCTAGGCGTCAAAATACAGGGAACGGCACTTTGGGAAACGGAAGATACCGGGTATTGCAGAAGATGCAGTACCCGTTTTTTTCGTCATAGGATGCAAATATAGTTTTTATACAACCAGTGGAGGAAGAGAATGCACAGCAGCAGATTAAAACAAAAAGTGTGGTTTCTGGTTGGGCTTACGATTCTTTTGCTCTTCATGGCTGCAGGAAGGGTGGAAGAATTGACGGATGAAAAACTGGGAGAAGAGGGAGAACGATTAGAAATCTCAAAAGGAGAAGAAGAGACAGAACCGGAGCAGTGGATTTCTCCGGGAACAAATCCAAAGATCAGGGTACTGCTCGTAGGAGACCAGGGAAGTATTTATCATAAAGAAAAGCTTGAGGAGAAAGATTATCCGGGAACTCTGCAGTATTATGAGGAGAAGGATGGATGGGTGATTGTCAATGAGGTGCCTTTGGAGGAGTATCTGCGCTGGGTGGTTCCCAGCGAAATGCCATCCAGGTATGCCGCGGAGGCTTTGAAAGCACAGGCCATCTGTGCCAGAACCTATGCAGTCTGGCATATGCAGGACTATGCATATCCGGAATATGAAGCCCATGTGGATGACAGCGTGTCTTTTCAGGTTTATCATCAGGTGGAGCCGCAGGAGAGTACAGATCAGGCAGTGAAAGAGACGGCGGGACAAATTATGCTGTATCAGAACAAACCTGTAAAGGCCTATTATTTTTCCACATCCTGCGGATCGACTACGGATGAAAATATCTGGGAAAAAGGAGATCGAGAGAAGACCCCTTATATTGCAGGACGGCTGGTCAATACAAAGAAATCGGAAAAGAACCTGACTTCGGAAAAGACATTTGCAAAATTCATTCGAAAAAAACATGCGGATGACCTGGAGATCACTGAACCCTGGTATCGCTGGAACTGTTATGTGGCACTTCCGCAAATCCAGGAAAATGCAGAAAAGCAGCTGGGATTTGAAGAAAAAATAATACAGGTAGAAGTGACGGAAAGAAATACCGGAGGAGCAGTACAACGTCTTCTGCTCAGAGGTGAGCAGGCTTCAGAGAGTGTCACCTATGAATATCCTATCCGGCAGCTGCTCAGTATTCCCGGAGGAGCCATACATAAAAATGACGGCACAGAAGCAGAAGGAAGCAGTCTTCTTCCCAGCGGCTATTTTGTGCTGGAACCGGTACAGAAAGATGGGAAAACAGTCGGATATGAGGTGTATGGAGGCGGTCTGGGACATGGAGCCGGTATGAGCCAGAACGGAGCGCGGATTCTGGCAGAGCAGGGGGAAACTTACGAGTTCATTCTTCATTATTTTTATAAAGACATAGAGCTTGCTATTTTGAAATAAACAGGGTATGATAAGCAGGCAAACCATGCACGGAAAGGGTAAATTACATGCTGCGCAGACTGATTATCATGATACTGGAAATAAAAAAAGACCTGGAGAGTGCTCATGTAGGGGCATATGCGGCGCAGTCTGCGTATTTTATTATTCTGTCATTTCTGCCGCTCACGATTATGCTGCTGTCACTGGTACAATTTACCGGAGTGGGAAAAGCAGACCTTTATAATCTGATTCAGACGGTGATTCCCCTGGGGTTCCGAAGCTGGGTTATTGGCATGGTGGATGAAATGTACAGCCGGACGGTGGCAACTATTTCCCTGTCCGCTCTTGTGATGGTTTGGTCAGCTGGAAAAAGTTTTATGGCGCTGAACCGGGGAATGAATGCCATCTGTCAGGTGGATCGAAAACCTAATTATCTGATGCTTCGCCTGCGGGGAGCGGTCTTTGCCTTGATTTTTGTACTGCTGGTGGTGGCATCTCTGGTGCTCATTGTCTTTGGAACCTCCATTCATCTGTGGATCAGGCATCACTTTCCGTTTTTGACGGTAATTACGCGGATTCTGCTTACGTTCCGCCTGTTGATTATGCTGATCTTATTTATGGTATTTTTTGCAGTGCTTTATATGATGCTGCCAAACCGGAAGACGACTTTTGTGGATCAGTTGCCGGGGGCTTTGTTTTCTGCGGTGGCATGGTATCTGTTTTCCTTTGGATTTTCCATTTATATTGAATACACCAGAGCCTATACCATGTATGGAAGTCTGACCACGTTAATGTTATTTATGTTCTGGCTTTATTTTGTCATGTATATTGTACTGATCGGAGTCGAGATTAACCATTTCTGGCTTGACCACTAAAAAAATTTATGCTATAGTTAATATCGATATGGAAATGCGTAGAAGGTGTCAGTAGCAACCTGTTTTCCGACAGAGAGGAAGAGCCAGCGGCTGTAAGCTCATCCCGGTTCAGACAGTATTGTGAATTTCCCACCGGAGCAGCATCCCTGAAATTATATATGAAAAGTAGGGGAATGACGTTCACCGCACGTTACGCGGCATGAGTGTCCGGTCGAAAGAAGATCGGAAATAAGGGTGGTACCACGGATTACAGACTTCGTCCCTGTTTGGGGATGGAGTTTTTTTATTATCTGAAACAAAGGGAACCCTGAGACTATATGAAAGGAGTTCAGTCATGAAAGAAAAACTGCAGAAAATCAGAGAAGAGGCTATTGCACGTATCAAAGCATCCGGCAATCCTGATGCGCTGAATGAAGTACGTGTATCCGTACTTGGAAAGAAAGGGGAGCTTACTGCACTCTTAAAGAGTATGAAAGAGTTAGCTCCGGAAGACCGTCCGGCTTTCGGACAGCTGGTAAATGATACCAGAGCCGAGATCGAGAAGGTCATGGAAGAGGCAAAGAAGAACATGGACAAGCTGCTTCTGGAGGCAAAACTGAAATCAGAAGTGATCGATGTTACTCTTCCGGCAAAGAAGAACAGTGTCGGACACAGACATCCGAACACCATTGCTCTGGAAGAAGTAGAGCGTATCTTCATTGGTATGGGATATGAAGTGATCGAAGGACCGGAGGTTGAGTATGATCTTTACAACTTCGAAAAACTGAATATTCCGGCAAATCATCCGGCAAAGGATGAGCAGGATACCTTCTATATCAACAAGGACATCGTGCTCAGAACCCAGACCTCTCCGGTGCAGGCAAGAATCATGGAAAAAGGAAAGCTTCCGATCCGTATGATTTCTCCGGGACGTGTATTCCGTTCTGACGAAGTAGACGCAACTCATTCTCCGTCCTTCCATCAGATCGAGGGACTGGTTATTGATAAGAATATTACCTTTGCTGACCTGAAGGGAACTCTGGAAGAGTTCGCAAAAGAGCTGTTTGGAGCAGAAACTAAGACGAAATTCCGTCCCCATCACTTCCCCTTCACGGAGCCGAGTGCAGAGGTAGACGTATCCTGCTTCAAATGCGGTGGTAAAGGCTGCCGTTTTTGTAAAGGTTCCGGCTGGATTGAGATCCTTGGATGCGGTATGGTACATCCTCATGTACTGGAGATGTGCGGCATTGACCCGAACGAGTACACTGGTTTTGCATTTGGTGTAGGTCTGGAACGTATCGCACTGTTGAAATATGAGATTGACGATATGAGACTGCTGTATGAAAACGACATCAGATTCTTGAAACAGTTCTAAGGAGGAAATTACAAGATGAATACATCTTTATCATGGATAAAAGCATATGTGCCGGAGCTTGATGTGACGGCTCAGGAGTTCACCGATGCCATGACCCTGTCTGGTTCCAAGGTGGAAGGATTTACAAAAATGGATGCTGACCTGGAGAAAATCGTTATCGGTCAGATTCAGAAAATCGAACGTCATCCGGATGCAGATAAGCTGATCATCTGCCAGGTAGATATCGGAGAGGCAGAACCCATTCAGATCGTAACCGGTGCTCCGAACGTGAAAGAAGGAGATAAAGTTCCGGTTGTTCTGGACGGCGGACGTGTAGCTGGCGGTCATGACGGCAAGATGACACCGGGAGGAATTAAGATCAAAAAAGGCAAACTCCGCGGGGTTGAGTCTAACGGTATGATGTGCTCCATCGAGGAACTTGGTTCTACCAGAGACATGTATCCGGAAGCACCGGAATACGGTATCTATATCTTCCCGGAAGATGCGAAAGTTGGCGCAGATGCCATCGGTGCACTGGGACTTCATGATGTGGAGTTTGAATTTGAGATTACTTCCAACCGTGTAGACTGTTACAGCACGTTAGGCCTCGCAAGAGAGACTGCTGCAACCTTCCACAAAGAATTTAAGGCTCCGGTAGTAGAAGTCAAAGGCTGCGGCGGAGATGTCAATGATTATATAAAAGTAGAAGTACAGGCGGAGGATCTCTGTTCCAGATATTGTGCAAGAGTTGTAAAAAATATCCGTCTTGCTCCGTCACCGGAATGGATGCAGAGAAGACTGGCATCCGTTGGTATCCGCCCGATCAATAACATTGTGGACATCACCAACTACGTCATGGAAGAGTATGGTCAGCCTATGCACGCGTATGATCTGGATACCATTGCAGACCATAAGATCGTAGTCCGCCGTGCAGCAAATGACGAAAAATTTGTTACTCTGGATGGTCAGGAGAGAACACTGGATGAGAACGTTCTGGTCATCTGCGACGGTGAGAAAGCCGTTGGTATGGCAGGTATCATGGGTGGAGAGAACTCCATGATCACCGATGATGTAAAGACCATGCTCTTCGAGGCAGCCTGCTTCGACGGTACTAACATTCGTCTTTCCAGCAAACGTGTAGGTCTTCGTACGGAAGCTTCCGGAAAGTTTGAGAAGGGTCTGGATCCCAACAATGCACAGGCAGCCATCGACCGTGCATGCCAACTCATTGAAGAACTGGATGCCGGTGATGTAGTAGATGGAACCGTAGATGTATATCCGGTGAAGAAAGAGGAAGTTCGTATTCCCTTTGAGCCGGACCGCATCAATGCTCTGCTGGGAACCGATATCAGTAAAGAGCAGATGCTCGAATACTTCAAACCGATTGAGCTTGCTTATGATGAGAAGACCAATGAGATCGTAGCTCCGACTTTCCGTCAGGATCTGTTCCGTACTGCAGATCTGGCTGAGGAAGTAGCACGTTTCTTTGGATATGATAATATTCCGACGACTCTGCCTAGAGGAGAGGCAACCACAGGAAAGCTTCCGTTCTATCTGAGAATTGGAGCTGTTGCAAGAGATATCGCAGAGTTCTGTGGATTCTCCCAGGGTATGACTTACAGCTTCGAGAGCCCGAAAGTATTTGACAAACTGATGCTTCCGGAGGATGCAAAAGAGCGTCAGGCTATCCTGATCTCCAATCCGCTGGGGGAGGACTTCTCCATTATGAGAACCATTTCCCTGAATGGAATGTTGACTTCTCTGGCCACCAACTACAATAGAAGAAATAAAAATGTACGTCTCTATGAGATGGGAAATATTTATCTGCCGAAGAGTCTTCCGCTGACGGAATTGCCGGATGAGAGAATGCAGTTCACTCTTGGCATGTATGGCGATGGCGACTTCTTCAGCATGAAGGGTGTCGTAGAAGAGTTCCTCGACAAGATCGGTATGCATGAGAAAGAAGTTTACGATCCGAATGCCGGAAAATCCTTCCTGCATCCGGGACGCCAGGCAAATATCGTTTATGATGGAACCGTGATTGGTTACATGGGTGAGGTTCATCCGACCGTTGCTGCAAATTATGGTATTGGTGACCGCGCTTATGTAGCTGTTCTGGACATGCCGTCTATCGTTGAAAAGGCAACCTTCGACAGAAAATATGAAGGCATTGCAAAATTCCCGGCAGTGACCAGAGACATTTCCATGGTACTTCCGAAAGAGATCCTGGTAGGACAGGTTGAGGAGATCATCGTGACCAGAGGCGGAAAGATTCTGGAGAACTACGAACTGTTCGACATTTACGAAGGTTCTCAGATCAAGGAAGGATTTAAGTCTGTCGCTTATTCCCTTTCCTTCCGTGCAAAGGATCATACTCTGACGGACACTGAGATTACTTCCGCAATGAAGAAAATCCTGGATGGTCTTAAGGCTCTGGGCGCAGAGCTGCGTCAGTAATGATGTCTGAAAAAAAATCCATCAGGGCGGGGCTTTTAATAGCTGCCGCCCTGGTTTTGTTGTTTGTGGCATTCAAAAGTCCCGGGGAAGCGCAGAAGATGGAAGAGGCAGATGATATTATCGTTTCCCAGGAAGACTCCTTCTGTGCCGGAGATCTGGTGTTGGAACTGTCTGATGCGGGCGGTTATCCGATTTACTACACGCTGGACGGCAGTATTCCTGGATTTGAAAGCGGATTTTATGAAGATCCCATTGCTTTTACGGCTACAGATGAGGTACAAAGCTGCGTGCTCCGTGCCCGTTCTTATGATGAGAGTACCGGAGAATGGGGCGATCTCTTTACAAGAACTTACTTTTATGCGGACAGCATGGAGACATTGAAAGAACGGTTCAGTACCTATATTGTCTGTCTGACCAGTGATCCTTACAATCTGTATGATTATGAATATGGTATCATGGTGGAGGGAAAGATTCGGGATGAGTATGTAAACAGCCCGGAATATATTTCCGGAAAACTGACACAGCCTGCAAACTTTACCCAGCAGGGCAGAGACTGGGAACGGGATGCCTTTGTGGAGATTCTGTCTCCGGATGGAGAGCGTCTCATTGCCCAGGATGCAGGAATGCGGATCTTCGGGCATGCCAGCAGACAGTATTATTACAAATCCTTTAAACTTTATGCAAGGAAAGCTTACGGAAATGATACATTTGCCTATCCATTTTTTGCAGATAATACCCATGGAGCGGATCAGAAGGTACAGGATGCCTATCAACGTCTGGTCGTAAGGGCTCATGGCTTTGATAAGAGTGTGACCTTGTTCAGGGAAGAGCTGTTTCAGACTCTGTGCAGTCAGATCGAAGGCATTGACAGTAAGTCTGTTGCACCGGCGTCTGTATGGCTGAACGGTGGTTACTATAATTTTGAATGGCTGCAGGAAGTTTATGATGATACTTATATGGAAGAAAATTACGGACTTATGCAGGAGGGCGACTACTATCAGAAACTGGCGCTTCGGGCGAACAAGCTGACGCTCAGTATTGCGAAAGGCAAGACCGACAGTGGGGATGAGGACGAAGAGGAGGCAGTGGGAACGGAAGAAGCAGAGCCGGTAGTGGAGACAACAGACCGGACTCCGGAGGAGGAGCAGGCCTCAAAGGATTATCATAAAATGGCAGAGTACGCAGAAAAAGATCTGACCGATGATGAGACCTTTGCGGAACTGGAACAGCTGGTTGATATTGATAATATGATTCAGTATTTTGCGATTGAGACCTATATCGCCAACTGGGACTGGCCGTTGAACAATATTAAGCTGTATCGATATTACAGCCAGAATAATGTCTATGGAACCGGACGACAGGATGGAAGATGGCGGTATCTTTATTATGATATGGAAGCAGGCTTCAATATTTATAATGAAGAACCGGAAGACTGGCTGGATATAGAGACCGTGATGGAGCAGAATCCGCTCTTTGGAGCTGTCATGAAGAGGCCGGATATGCAGGAAAAATTTGCGAAGTATATAGAACTTTGCATTAAGGAATATTTTACGGAAGACAGAGTCCGCGCGGCTGTCGAAAAACTTTGTGGGGAACGCGATAGCGAACTGGCAGAAAGTTTTGCTTATAAACACAGTATTGATGAGTCGTATACGATGAACATGGATGATGTAGAACGGAACAAAGAAGTAATCTATGACTTCGTGGAGAAACGTCCGGAGATGATGCGGCAGCAGATACAGGAACTGTTTGGAATTGAACTATAGGAGGTTATTATATTTTGGACGAACAGAATATGAGTTTACATGATTTTTATTATGATCTTCCCCAGGAACTGATTGCACAGGATCCATTGGAAGACCGTTCCAGTTCCAGACTACTGGTATTGGACAGAGAGACCGGAAATACCGAACACCATATTTTCCGGGAGATTATTAATTATCTGAATCCGGGAGACTGCCTGGTGGTGAATAACACAAAGGTTATTCCGGCAAGGCTCATCGGAAACAAGGTCGGAACTGATGCGAAGATCGAAGTGCTTCTTCTGAAACGAAATGCAGATGATGTGTGGGAAACACTGGTGAAACCGGGCAAGAAAGCAAAACCAGGTACGAAGATCAGCTTCGGTGACGGGCTTCTTGTAGGAGAAGTAGTAGATGTTGTAGAGGATGGAAACCGGATGATCAAATTCACCTATGACGGCATTTTTGAGGAAATTCTGGATCAGCTGGGACAGATGCCGCTTCCACCTTATATTACCCATCAGCTGAAGGATAAGAATCGTTATCAGACGGTTTATGCGAAACACGATGGTTCTGCAGCGGCGCCGACGGCCGGACTTCATTTTACACCGGAACTTTTACAGGCCATTAAGGACAAGGGTGTCAATATCGCCCACGTAACCCTGCATGTAGGACTTGGTACCTTCCGCCCGGTAAAGGTGGAAAATATCAAAGAGCATCATATGCACTCTGAGTTCTATATGGTGGAAGAGGATCAGGCGAAACTGATCAATGAGACAAAGACAAAGGGTGGGCGGATTATCGCAGTGGGCACTACCAGCTGCCGTACCCTGGAATCCGCTACAGGAGAGGATGGAATCTTAAAAGCCGGAAGCGGCTGGACGGAGATCTTCATTTATCCGGGATATCAATTTAAACTGATTGATTGTCTGATTACCAATTTCCATCTGCCGGAATCTACACTGATGATGCTGGTATCTGCACTGGCAGGAAGAGATAAGATCATGGCTGCTTATAAAGAGGCGGTAGAAATGAAATATCGGTTCTTCTCATTTGGAGATGCGATGTTTATAAAGTAAAAGAGTAACAAAATACCCCGGAGCAAAGTAACAGCTCCGGGGTAAAATTCTGCCTTTTTAATTTTCATCCAGCATCAGCTGAATCTTGGATTTGACAATATCGAAGGCTACATTATTCATACCACTGTTGATGACCACATCGGCCAGAGCACGGGTTGGCTCTACATACAGATAATGCATGGGTTTTACGGTGGTCAGATACTGATCTACAATGTTGTCAAGATCACGGCCGCGTTCTTTCACATCCCGCACGATCCGGCGGAGAATACGCTCATCAGCGTCTGCCTCCACGTAAATTTTAATATCCATCATGCTGCGGAGCAGTGGATCTGCCAGAAGGAGAATTCCCTCTGCAAGGATGATCTTTTTCGGCTCAATATGAATGGTTTCCTGAGAACGATTGTGTGCGCTGTAATCGTAGACGGGACAGTCCACAGCCTGACCTTTTTTTAACATTTTCAGATGTTTGATCATCAGATCAGTCTCCAATGAAGCCGGATGGTCATAATTTACTTTTTTCCGCTCTTCAAAAGGTACATCATCCTGTCTCCGATAGTAATTGTCGTGATAGACAACTGCCACGTCATTCGGAAAGGCATCCCGCAGACGGTTGGTAAAGGTTGATTTTCCGGAACCGGTACCTCCGGCAATTCCGATAATCATAACGCTCATACAATAGTTTCCTCCTGTGTTCCTTCGCAATGTATTTCGGTTTATTGTACACTGTTTTATAATAAAATTCCACCGTTATTTCGATAAAACAGGAAAAAGCAGACAAGAATTATGTTAAAAGGTTGTCAAGAATAGGACAGAGGGTTTGACTTTATTGAGAAAATGTACCATAATAGATAAGAATTGGAATATATAAAAATTGATCACGGAAAGGGGTGTATTTTCCATGACGGAGATTCAGATTAAGCTTCCTCCGGAAAGTGTAAGCACATTTGTAAAGAAGACGCAGGACTGCGATTTTAATGTAGACATTGCCTATGATCATCTGGAAATTGATGCAAAGTCTTTGCTGGGAATTTTAAGTCTGGATTTGAACAAAATCCTGCATGTGAAAATGTTTGGCCATAACGAGGCTCTGGAGGATTATCTTCAGACACTGGCTGTGTAAAGGAAAATGTGGGAAAAGGAGTTGCCGGAAAACGGAACAGCTCCTTTTTTATGTCCTGTAGATGAAATTTATTTTGCCAACATGGCGAGATCTTCATAAAATCCAGGGTAACTGATTTTTACGCAGTCAGCGCCGGTGATCTTGGTTTCACCATCGGAAGCAAGGGCGGTGATGGCAAAGGTCATGGCAATGCGGTGATCCAGCTTACTGTCGATGACGGCACCATGGAGTGGATGTCCGCCTTCGATGATCATGCCATCGTCGGTAGCGGTAACATGGGCGCCCATGGCGGTAAGGTTCTGTACCATTACGTCAATACGGTTAGACTCTTTGACTTTCAGTTCCTGAGCATCTTTGATGACAGTAGTTCCCTCTGCAAAGCAGGCAAGAGCAGCGACTACAGGAAGTTCATCGATAAGAGTCGGAATTACGGCACCGCCTACGGTTGTTCCGTGAAGGGAACCAGCACGGACCAGAAGATCTGCTGTGGGTTCTCCATTTCCGAGATTTTTATTGAGAAGTGTGATATCGGCTCCCATATCTTTACATACCCGGAGAAGTCCGTCTCTGGTCGGATTGATTCCCACATTTTTAATAAGAATCTCCGAACCTGGAACAATCAGTCCGGCAGCAATGAAGTAAGCGGCAGAGGAAATATCACCCGGCACCTCGATCTCCTGACCATGGAGTTCCGATCCGGGAACAATCATGGCCGTAGTATCTTCACTGGTGATCTGTGCTCCGAAATGCTTCAGCATGATCTCTGTGTGATTGCGGGAAAGATAGGGTTCTGTCACACTGGTCGTGCCATCTGCATAGAGGCCTGCCAGCAGGATACAGGATTTGACCTGAGCAGAAGCAACTTTGGACTGATAGTGAATGCCGTGAAGCTGGCTTTGGCGAATGCGAAGCGGTGCACAGCCATTTCCTCGAATACTTTCAATATCTGCTCCCATCTGGCTTAGAGGATCGATGATCCTTTTCATAGGACGGCTCTGGATGGATTCGTCACCGTTTAATTCTGTAGTAAAAGGCTGACCTGCGAGAATGCCGGAGATCAGGCGGGTGGTAGTACCGCTGTTTCCCACATCCAGCATAGAATCAGGAGCAGTCAGTCCGTGGATGCCTTTTCCATGAATGAGGATTTCATCCGGTGTTTCCTCGATCTCAATGCCCAGTTTCCGGAAGCAGGCAATGGTAGAGAGGCAGTCCGCGCCTCTTAAAAAGTTGGTGACTTTTGTGGTTCCGTCTGCCAGCGCGCCGAACATAACAGAGCGGTGGGAGATGCTTTTGTCACCCGGAATGGTAACCGTTCCTTTTAAAGGAGCGGAAGCTTTCGTAAATTTCATAGTTCGTTACCTTTCGTAAATCACATAGCGATGTTTTCTTAAAATATCTGCAGCCTGTACCATGGACTGTTCATCGTAAAATTCAATTCGCAGTACAGCTTCGATAAACTCCCGGCTGTGGACAATACCGATATTTTTCAAACTGATCTGGTTGCTTGCCAGAATGGTAGCAAGGGTGGCAATTCCACCGGCTTCGTCTACCATATCGCAGTAAAGTTCGTAGATAGGCTGCAGGGCACCGCTTCCTTTCACCGGAAGACTGTTACGGTAATCCCGGGAAGTCTCAAACAGATGGTAGATGGAACCCTGTTCTGCGTTGTCCAGTTCTTTTTGGATGCGTGTCAGAGAAGCAATGTAATCTCCGAGAATAGAAGAAATATTCTTCCGGTTGGTCATGCAGATCTGTTCCCACATCTCCGGAGAGGAGGAAGCAATACGTGTAATATCTTTAAATCCGCCTGCTGCCACCAGCTTCATGAGTCCATTTTCCGTGTCGGAATCTTTCACCAGATTGACTAAAGATGAAGCAATAATATGGGGCAGATGGCTGATACCTGCTGTCACATAATCGTGGGTACGATAATCAACAACCAGCGGAAGTGCTTTCAAGCTTGCAACAAAGTCGCGGTAGCGGTTTACGGCACCGTCAGGGTTTTTCCCGGTAGGAGTGATCATATAGTAGGCATTTTCAATGAGAATCCGTTTGGAATTGGCATAGCCTGTCTTCTCGGAGCCGGCCATGGGATGTCCGCCGATAAAGTTTTCTTCCATACCAAGTTCCGTAACTTTTTCGTGGATGTCTGTCTTGGTACTTCCTACGTCCGTGATGATGCAGGAAGAGTGGATGAGGGGCTTCAACTGTTCCAGATATTTTGCGTTGCTGGAAACCGGGGCGCACAGGAATATATAATCGCAGTCTGCGAAATCCTCCCCGACTCCATCCGGAATTCGGTCTACCACACCGTCAGCGACGGCCTGTTCCACAGACGCCCGGGTACGGGAATAGGCGATGATCTCCGCATCCGGATAAAAATGACGGACGGCCCTGGCGATAGAGCCGCCGATGAGTCCCAGTCCGATAAAACCAGTTTTCATGATTGTTCTCCTTTAGCACGTTAATGTCTATAAGTATAGCACGGTTCCTGGAAAATAGAAAGGTTTTTCTAAAATCAAAATTGACAAACAAAAGGTAGTATATTACACTGATATAGTTAAAGAATAAGCTGAATTACCGGAAATTCCGGATCATTATTTGATAGCAGCGTCGGAAATCGAGAAGGAGGACATATGAAATGAAACACAATTTCCGAAAGATAGAAGCCAAATGGCAGCAGAAGTGGGATGAAGCCAAGATCTTCAATGCAGTGGACGGAAGTTCCAAGCCGAAGTTTTATGGTCTGGTAGAGTTCCCGTATCCCAGCGGCGCAGGTATGCACGTTGGACACATTAAGGCATATTCCAGCCTTGAGGTAATTTCCAGAAAGAGAAGAATGGAAGGCTATAATGTCCTGTTCCCCATCGGATTCGACGCATTCGGACTCCCGACCGAGAACTATGCCATCAAGACTGGCAAACATCCGCGTGTGATCACGGATGAGAACATTGCAAAATTCACCAATCAGCTGAAAAAAGTCGGATTCTCTTTTGACTGGGATCGTGTGATTGATACCACAGACGAGGATTATTATAAATGGACCCAGTGGATTTTCCTGAAAATGTATGAGCATGGTCTGGTATTCAGAAGCAAAGCGCTTGTAAACTACTGCCCGTCCTGTAAAGTTGTTCTTTCCAATGAAGACAGCCAGGGTGGACACTGCGATATCTGCCACAGCGAGGTTATCCAGAAATCCAAAGATGTCTGGTACTTAAGAATTACCGAGTATGCAGATAAACTGTTGGAAGGTCTGGATCATGTAGATTATCCGGCAAATGTAAAACAGCAGCAGGTAAACTGGATTGGTAAATCTACCGGTGCATTTGTAGACTTTAAAGTAGACGGTGTTGATGAGCAGCTGGAGATCTATACCACCAGACCGGATACCCTGTTCGGTGTTACCTTCATGGTTATGGCTCCGGAGCATCCGCTGATTGATAAATATGCAGACCGCATTTCCAATATGGATGCGATTAAAGCATATCGCAGTGAGTGCGCGAAGAAAACAGAATTTGAACGTACCCAGCTGGTAAAAGATAAGACCGGTGTGAAGATTGAGGGCCTGGAGGCTGTGAATCCGGTTAATGGTAAGAAAATTCCGATCTTCATTGCAGATTATGTAATGATGGGTTATGGTACCGGAGCCATCATGGCAGTACCGGCACATGACCAGCGTGACTACGATTTCGCAAAAGCATTTAATATCGATATTATTGAGGTTATCAAGGGCGGAGATATCACGAAAGAAGCCTACACCGGCGACGGTGAGATGGTGAACTCCGAGTTCCTGAATGGTTATACGAATAAGAAAGATTCCATCAAGAAGATGCTGGAAGAACTGACGAAGCAGGGTATTGGCCGTGCCGGTGTACAGTTCAAAATGAAAGACTGGGCATTCAACCGTCAGAGATATTGGGGTGAGCCGATTCCGATCGTCCACTGTGATAACTGTGGTGTTGTTCCGGTTCCTTATGAAGAGCTGCCGCTTCGTCTGCCGAAGGTAGAGAATTTTGAGCCGGGTGTGGAAGGAGAATCCCCGCTGGCTAAGATTGATTCCTTCGTAAAATGCAAATGCCCGAAATGTGGACGCGATGCAAGAAGAGAGACGGATACCATGCCGCAGTGGGCAGGATCTTCCTGGTACTTCCTGCGTTACATCGATCCCCACAATGACAAGTGTCTGGCAGATCCGGAAAAACTGAAATACTGGATGCCGGTTGACTGGTACAACGGCGGTATGGAGCATGTTACCAGACACGTGATTTATTCCCGTTTCTGGCATCATTTCCTGTATGACATCGGTGTAGTCAATACTCCGGAGCCTTACGCAAAACGTTCTATTCAGGGACTGATCCTTGGACCGGACGGAGATAAGATGAGTAAATCCAAGGGTAACGTTGTAGACCCGTTGGATATTGTAGCGGATTACGGTGCAGATACTCTGCGTACCTATGTTCTGTTCATGGGTGATTACGGTGCAGCTACTCCGTGGAACGAGAACTCTGTAAAAGGCTGTAAACGTTTCCTGGAGCGTGTAGCCGGATTTACGGATATGCTGTCTGAGGACAAAGAGACAGAAAAACTGGAGACTCCGCTTCACAAAACTATTAAGAAGGTATCTTCTGATATCGAGGATATGAAGTTCAACACTGCCATCGCTGCACTCATGACTCTGACCAATGATGTATACAATGTTGGAAAGATCAGCAAAGAGCAGCTGCAGACCTTCATCAAACTGCTTTGCCCCTTTGCTCCCCATCTGTGTGAGGAAATGTGGGAGGCAACCGGCGGAGAAGGCTTCCTTTCTCTGGCATCCTGGCCGACCTATGAGGAGGCTAAAACAGTTGACGCACAGACCGAGATCGGTGTACAGATCAACGGTAAACTTCGTGGTACCGTAGTCATTCCGACCGGTGCTGACAAGGAAGAAGTATTTGCTGCTGCAAAAGCAGATTCCAGAATCGCATCTCTGGTAGAGGGCAAGACCTTTGTAAAAGAGATTTATGTACCGAACCGTGTGGTAAACTTTGTAGTCAAATAAGCAAAATAGCTAAATTCACAACCCTGTAGATTGATTTCTGCAGGGTTGTTTTTGTATCTGACTGTAAAAAAACAGAAAAACGAAAAAGATATAGTCAATTTACACAAAGACCTTGATATTTTTGAAATATTTTAGTATAATTCTAACATGATTACTAAATGGCATCGGAGGAAAAAGCTATGAACGTTTACACAACTGACAGTATCCGTAATGTGGTTCTTTTGGGACATGGTGGCAGCGGTAAGACCAGTCTGGTCGAGGCAATGGCATACGTGTCCGGACTGACCGGACGTCTCGGAAAAGTGACCGACGGCACAACCATCAGCGATTACGATAAGGAAGAGATCAAACGTAAGTTTTCCATCAATACATCTGTAGTACCGATTATCTGGCAGAATACCAAAATTAATATTCTTGATACACCGGGATATTTCGACTTTGTAGGGGAAGTGGAAGAGGCAGTTGCAGCGGCAGATGCAGCAATCATCGTAGTATCCGGAAAAGCAGGAGTGGAAGTCGGAACAGAGAAGGCATGGGAGCTTTGCGAGAAATATAAGCTGCCCCGTATGTTCTTCGTATCCGAGATGGATGTGGATCATGCATCCTTCCGTGCAGTTGTAGAGAAACTGACTGAGCTTTATGGAAAGAAAATTGCTCCGTTCTATCAGCCGATCCGTGAAAATGAGAAGTTTGTTGGCTATGTCAATGTCATGAAGATGGCAGGAAGAAGATTTACCGGTATCGGCAAGAGAGAAGACTGTGAGATCCCGGATTATTGTCGTCCAAACCTGGATATTTATCGGGAGGCTATGCTGGATGCAGTGGCAGAGACCAGCGAAGAGTTTATGGAACGCTATTTTGCAGGAGATGAGTTCTCTGTTGGAGAGATTCGAGCAGCTATGAAGACCAACGTAGACGATGGAACCATCATTCCGGTATCTATGGGATCCAATGTAGAGTTGAGAAACATTCACAATCTGATGAATGACATTGTAGAACTGTTCCCGTCACCGGATAAAGTAGCCTGCGCTGGTATCAATATGAAGACGAACGAGATCTTCCAGGCAGATTATAACTTTGCAAAAGCAAAATCCGCCTATGTATTTAAGACCATTGCAGATCCGTTCATTGGAAAATATTCTTTGATCAAGGTTTGCTCCGGTGTTGTGAAATCCGATGATACATTGTACAATGCATCTTCCGAGACAGAGGAAAAATTGAGCAAACTCTATGTGATGAGAGGCAACAAGCTGGAGGAGGTTTCGGAGCTTCATGCTGGTGATATTGGAGCCATCGGAAAAGCAGGCTGCAAGACCGGAGATACCCTTTCTACCAAGGCAACTCCAGTGATGTATGGTAAGACAGATATTTCCAAGCCTTACACATACATGGCATATAAAGCAAAGAATAAAGGGGATGAGGACAAGATCTCTCAGGCACTGTCCAAGATTATGGATGAGGATCTGACCGTGAAGACCGTGAATGATTCTGAAAACCGCCAGAGTCTGCTCTATGGAATGGGTGATCAGCATCTGTCTGTGATTGTCAGCACTTTGGCTGAAAAATACAAAGTAGATGTGGAACTGGTAAAACCGAAGGTAGCATTCCGTGAGACGATCCGCAAGAAAGCAGATGTAGAATACAAATATAAGAAACAGTCCGGCGGACACGGACAGTATGGTCATGTCAAAATGACCTTCGAGCCGTCTGGTGATCTGGAATCTTCCTATGTATTTGATCAGATTGTCGTTGGTGGAGCAGTTCCGAAGAACTATTTCCCGGCAGTAGAAAAGGGCGTACAGGAATCTGTACAGAAAGGACCTCTGGCCGGATATCCGGTGGTAGGTGTGAAGGCTGTTCTCTATGATGGATCCTATCATCCGGTAGATTCTTCTGAAATGGCATTCAAAACTGCAGCAATCCAGGCATTCAAGAAAGGATTTATGGAGGCATCTCCGATTCTCCTTGAGCCGATTGAATCCCTTACCGTTCTGGTCCCGGATAAATATACGGGTGATGTTATGGGGGATCTCAATAAGAGACGAGGCCGTGTACTTGGTATGAATCCGGCAGGTGCTGGAAAGACTGAGATTGTGGCAGATGTACCAATGATGGAACTCTTTGGATATACCACAGATCTTCGTTCTATGACCGGTGGAAGCGGAATTTACTCCTATGAATTTGCGCGCTATGAGCAGACTCCGTCTGATGTACAGGAAAAAGAGGTTGCATCGAGAGCAGCAGAGGTGTAAGATTAGTTTATAATTAAAGAGAAGAAGGGGAGCTGTCTTGGACAGAACCGAAGGGAGGCGGTTCTGTCCCGGCAGACCCTCTTTTTTTGCTATGATATGGGGATGTCATGGTAAAAAAGATGGAGAGGATAAGAAGTGAAATGAAAGAGTTTGCGGAAAAATGTTTTGGAAGATTTGAACTGCTGGCAAGATGGATTCTGGTGGCAGGTCCTACGGGCATAATCCTTGGAATCTTCGGTGGTTTGTTTGGAAAAAGCATTACTATAGTGACAGCCTTCAGAAATACCCATCCCTGGATGCTGTATCTGCTTCCTGCTGCAGGACTTCTGATTGTGGCAATTTATAAACTGGATCCCTATAAAACAGGTACAAATCGGATATTGGAAGGTGTCCAGTCAGACACCTATGTGCCGCTTCGAATGGCACCTCTGATTGTGGTTTCTACAATTCTGACCCATGCATTTGGAGGGTCTGCAGGACGGGAAGGAGCAGCGCTGCAGCTGGGAGGCAGTATTGGAGGAACCCTTGGTAAGTGGATGAAATTTGACGAATACGACCATAAACTCATGATCATCTGTGGTATGAGTGCCGGATTTTCCGCACTGTTCGGTACACCGCTGACAGCAACGATCTTTGCAATGGAAGTGATCAGTGTAGGAATTATGCAGTATGCAGCACTGGTTCCCTGCGCAATGGCTTCACTGATTGCGCACCAGGTTGCGCTGATGGTAGGTGCCGGAAGTGAGCGGTTTGATATTATAAATATTCCGGCTCTTAATCTGAAGACTGCGGCATTGACAGTTTTGCTTGGATTTTTATGTGCCGGTGTAAGCATCCTTTTCTGTACGGTATTACATCGGACAGAGCATTGGTATAAAGAGATAATTCCCAATGAATGGGTCAGGATTGTGGCAGGAGCACTTCTGGTGATTGTTATGGCAAAACTCCTGAATACAACGGATTATCTTGGCACAGGCATGAATGTCGTTGAACGTGCCCTGGATGGAGAGACAGAAGCAGCTGCTTTTTTACTGAAGATCGTATTTACAGCAGTTACATTGGGATGTGGTTTCCGTGGTGGCGAGATTGTACCGACCCTGTTTGTGGGAGCTACCTTTGGATGTCTCTTCGGACAACTGACCGGCCTGTCACCTTCTATGGCAGCAGCCTGTGGTATGGCAGCAGTTTTCTGCGGTGTGACCAACTGCCCGATTTCATCCATGCTCTTGAGCTTTGAGTTATTTGGATTTGATTTTATGCCGTTTATTTTGCTGGTTGTCGGAATCAGCTATCTGGAATCCGGATATTATGGCTTGTATCACAGCCAGAAAATTCTCTATTCCAAGACTAAGCTTCAATTTATAAATACTCATACAAAAGAATAATTGGAAATAGAAAAAGGCAGGAGCATGCGCTACCTGCCTTTTTGTGACTGTGCAGAAAAGAGCCGATGAGCCCGGTTCAGCATTTCGTCCATCTGTGCCTGTTCCGCATCGGATTTTCCTTCTTTCATGATCCGGAAGATCAGTTCAAATTCCTCTCTGGTAAATCCAAGATTTTGCCTGCTGGCAGAAGCGGCGGCTCCCATGATAATGGGAAGCATTTCCCGCTGGCTTGTCTTTCCTTCCAGCTGTTCGGCGAGCCTTAGAAGAAGCGTTAATTTTTCCGGGGCAATCTGCTGCACCCGCTCATCATAAAACCAGTCTGGAATATTCATGTGTCACCTTCCTTTTGTCCGGGAGTCGGAGAGGAAAAACTCTCAAACATTTCCCGATAGAGATCCATATTTTCAAACAGGTCCGAAAATTGCTCCATCTGTGCTTGCTCTTCCGGGGGAAGCAGTCCTTTGAGGCATTTCATGAGATTGCCGCCCTCTGGGGACAGCTGCACAGGTGGATTTCGGTTATAATATTCAATGACATTGCGAAGCTCTGTCCATTTGATGTAGATTGCCAGCATTTTCTGCATGGAAACAGGAAGAAAGGGCAGGAAGGCTTTGAGCATCTGCAGTTCTTTGGGAAGCATTGCTTCATCAAATGGAGTCATAGTAGAATCTGCCCCCTGCGTCTTTCTTCAATATATGAACGGATACCGGAAATCATGCGTTTCCGGAGCCGGGACTTTTGACGGACGTTCATCCGGGATCCAAGGACAGGGAGCAGGAGGCGTCAGATAGGCTGACGTCCCCTGCTCAGAATATTTCTGCCCTTAAAAATCTCAGCATCCGCAGGAATTGCATCCGCAATTGTTTCCACATCCGCCTCCGCAGCTGTTATTTCCCCATCCACCGCAGCAGCACAGCAGGAGAATGATCCACACACAGCTGTTGTCATTGCCGCTGCAACCGCAGCCATTGTCACAGCCGCCGCCGAAGATTCCATTTCCGTTGCCACAGCAGCAGCTTAACAGCAGAAGGATCCAGATCCAGCTGCAGCAGCTTCCGCCGCCGAAAATTCCATTGTTACCACCGCAACCACAGGAATTGCATCCACAACCGCTGTTGCATCCGCAGCCGTTTCTCGAACTTAAGTCACCCATGAAGAGAACCTCCAAAAAACTATTTACACTTCATCATATGCAGAGTGGGGGAATTGTGTTATACTGCAATTGGCAAAGTACAAACTTTGAGAAGGAGGCTGGTAAGATGCCTGCAGCATATGCACATTATTGTTTTGGAAAAGAAGTATATAAAGAATTACCGGAGAAGGAGAAGAAATGGATCCTGGAAGGAAAAGACGCGTTTTTGTTAGGACTGCACGGTCCTGATCTCTTGTTTTACTATTTTCCTTTAGTGAAAAACAGGGTCAATCAGCAGGGAGTACATCTTCACCAAGAGTTAGCCGCTGATTTTTTTGAAAAAGGTTTGAAAAAGTACCGTCAAAGTGAAGATCCGGTGCTGAGAGCATATTTATACGGATTTATCTGTCATTTTATATTGGACAGCGAATGCCACCCGTACATTAACTGTTACATGGAAGAAAAGAATCTGGGACACCTGGAGATTGAGACGGAATTTGACCGGTATCTCATGGAACGGGATGGAAAGGATCCGCTTCAGTATGCCCCCATCCATCATCTGATCAGTCGTTCCCATACGAGAAGAATCATTGCATCCATGTTTGACCGGATTACGCCGCGACAGATCGACGTCTGCATTCGATATTTCCGCCATACAATCCGGTTCTTTATATGCAGGAATCGGAGAAAACAAAAAGTACTGCAGTTTTTCTTTGGCCTGATTGGCCAGAAAAAAGGAATCGGCGGATTAATTACGGACGGAGTGTTTAATTCCCACTGTGCAGAGAGTGATCAGTTTCTGGAAGAAAGGCTTATCCACAGTGTAAAACTGGCCGCAGAGGAAATTACAAATTACAGCAAAGCGCTGGACAAAAAAGGATTTCTGTCCATGCGGCTTTACCGTAATTATGAGGAAATTTAATCATTGGTTTCCGGAAAACGAAGTCCGGCAGTGCTGGTGACCGGCAGGGAGAAGACAATGCCTCCTGCCGGGGAACCAACGCCGGCCCGTTCCATGATAGATTTCATAATCGCCTGTTTCTGGCTTGTTTTCACTACGATAAAAATCATTTCTTTTTCTTCCGCCAGGGAAATGCCGAGGAAACGTTTTGCATGTTCGGCACCGGTACCTTTGGCGTGGATGACGGTTCCACCGGGCGCATTGGCGCTTCTGGCCGCATCCATAATAGTCTCAATATATCCCCCGTTTGCAATGGTTACCAAAAGTTCATATTCCGTGTTCTGCAACGTGCTTTCCTCCTCAATCTCCATTGTCTGTCCCGCAGTGAGATACTGCAGGGTTTTTCTTCCGCCAATACTGGACAGAGGAATCAGAAATGCAATCCCTCTTCCCGGAACAGCGATATTCATTTTTTCATATAATTCTTTTTTCAAAGATTTCCATGTATCCCTGGTGAGCAGGGCAAAATAGACGGTCTTTTCTGTGGCTTCCAGACCGAGGGCATCCAGAATCGCATTGGAAGCAGTACCTGCAGCCATAGTAGATAATACAACTGTAATATGGTGTTCCTCAAAAAAAGCCAGGTATTTTTTCCGAAGTCCCCGGTTGGCAATGAGTCCCATGAGAAAGATCTGATTCATAAGCGGCTCCTTTTTATAAAGTAATATGATTACAGTTCAATAATGTCATCATCTGCAAATTGATCCAGATAGGAGACAGCAGGTACCGGGATAAAAGAACCGGAGGTGCCGGAGCGGAAGCGGTAAATGGTTCCCAGTATCTGTATGGTGATGAGAGGTGTCATGGCTACCATGGCAACAATGCCGAAGGCATCACTGACGATATTTCCGCCAAGAGCATCGCAGGCTCCCATGGCAAAAGGAAGCAGGAAAGTAGCGGTCATGGGACCGGAAGCAACTCCACCGGAGTCAAATGCGATGGCCGTGAAGATCTTTGGCACCAAGAAGGACAGGCAGAGGGCGATGGCGTATCCTGGAATGAGAAACCATAAAATGGAGATTCCGGTCAGTACACGGAGCATGGCAATTCCAACAGATGCTGCCACACCAAGAGATAGTGACATTCCCATGGCCTGACCGGAAATAGCGCCGGAAGTAAGTTCTTCCACCTGATCCATCAGGACATAGACAGCCGGTTCCGCTTTTACGATAAAATATCCGATCATCATACCGATAGGGATAAGAATCCAGTTGCAGGAAAGTCCGGCAATCTGCTGCCCCAGATAATTTCCGGCTGGCATAAATCCTACATTAACGCCGGTCATGAATAGTACAAGGCCAACATACGTGTAGAGAATACCGATCACAATTTTTTTCAAGGTCCGTTTCTTCAGTCTCAGGGAAAAGATCTGAAACAGGAAGAAAAAGAGGGTAATGGGCAGAAGAGAGAGGGCAATTTCTTTTATGTATTCCGGAAATCCATCCCTGAAGCAGATCCACAGGTCTCTGGAATTCTGGATTTCCGGAATAACAGCAGCGGTATAGGAGCTGTCGGAAGTCCTGAAAATAAGACCTAGAATGAGAACTGCCAGTATAGGACCTACAGAACAGAGGGCTACCAGTCCAAAACTGTCGTTTTCTGCATGCTTATCACTTCGGACGGCAGAAAAACCAATACCCAGAGCCATGATAAATGGAACGGTCATGGGGCCGGTCGTCACGCCGCCGGAATCAAAGGCGACAGCAAGAAAATCTCCGGGCACAAAGGAAGCCAGGGTAAACACAAACAGATAGAAGACGATGAGCAGCGGAGCCAGTGCCATGGAAAAAAGCATTCGGAGGGCGGCAATCATCAGAAACAGCCCGACGCCGCCTGCCACGGCAAGGATCAGCGTCAGATTCGGAATGGAGGGAACCTGTCTGGCAAGTACCTGTAAGTCAGGCTCTGAGATGGTGATAATAAAACCGAGGAGAAAACAAAGAAACAGTACCAGTCCCAGATGCATGCTTCCCGCCATTTTCTTGCCGACTTTTTCGCCCATAGGCGTCATGGACAGTTCTGCACCGAGATTAAAGAACATCATGCCGAGAATCAGCAGGATTCCGCCAAAGAGAAACAGCAGCAGAATACCGGATGGAAGGGGCGCGATGGTAAAACTTAAAAGAAGTACGATTCCCATAATGGGAAGGACGGCTTTTAATGCTTCGTTAAGTTTTTCAAGTAGATTTGTCTGAATAGCTGCCAAAGGCATCAGCTCCTTTCGTTGTTTTAAGTAAACGGGTGATCGTAAGTTTCCGAGAGACAGTTTAAAAAGGCGCGGGCAGCTGTGGAAATCCAGGTATCCTGGCTTCGCACCAGACAGATGCTGGAAGTCAGTGGAAGATCGGAGATCTGGCGGCTTACAGTGTCCGGGTTTTTCACCAGTCCGAAAGCGGAAGCCGGGAGAATGGAGATTCCAAGTCCGGCATCTGCCCAGATGACGGAAGTTCTGGCATCGTCATTTTTACAGAAAACATGGGGAACCAATCCGGCTTCCCGGAAAGATTCCAGAAGAATTGGTTCCCATCGCCGGTACAGGATCAATGGCAGGCCGGAGAGATCGGACAGGGTAATGGGATTCTTGCTTTGAAAATAACGTTTGCTGCCGACTGCCAGAAGCGGTTCTTCAATCAGCGGAACAGAGGTCAGTCCCTGTTTGGAAAACGGGGTGCGGACCAATGCCAGTTCTATGAGACCGGAAGACAGCTGTTCCAGAAGCTGATAAGTATTTCCCTCGGTTAATTCAAAATCAATGTGGGGATACTGTTTCTGAAAATCCTGTACCGCATGGATGAGATAGGTGCTTCCTACTGAGGAAACTACTCCCAGTCGGAGGACTCCGGCGGTTCCATCCCGGTAATCTTTTAATTCCCGCGCAGTAATATCAGCCAGCTCCAGTATTTTAACGGCGCGGCCGTAGAGCATCTGTCCGGCGGCGGTGAGCTGCACATGCCGGGAACCCCGTTCAAAGAGCAGGCATCCGGCTTCCTCTTCCAACAGTTTCATCTGTGCGCTTAAAGGCGGCTGGGTCAGGTGGAGTTTCCGGGCAGCGCCGGAGATGGTTCCCTCCTGAATCACCGTCACAAAATAAGATAACTGTTTTAAATCCATGGACGACTCCTTTATAAACCATATGAAATATATATAGGAAATATATAAAATGAATAATTTTAATATAGAATATGCTGTGCTATAATGTCAAGGAAATACGGAAACCTGAACGGTTTCTGAACAAGGGAGAACCATCATGAAAAAACTTCTTATTTACCTGAAGGGGTATGAAAAGGAGACGGTTCTGGCACCGCTTTTTAAAATGCTGGAAGCGCTCTTTGAGCTTTTTGTGCCTCTGGTTATGGCAGCCGTCATTGATACAGGTATCGGCGGAAGCAACCGAGGCTATATTGTAAGAATGTGCCTCATTCTTGTTGCCCTGGGTGTGATCGGTCTGACCTGCTCCATTACAGCACAGTATTTTGCGGCGAAAGCGGCAACGGGATTTTCCACAGCCCTTAGAAAAGAGCTGTTCGGACATATCCAGAGCCTCTCTTATACGGAGATGGACAAGATCGGTACCTCTACACTGATGACCCGTATGACCAGTGACATCAATCAGGTCCAGTCCGGCATCAATCTGGTGCTTCGTCTGTTCCTTCGTTCCCCGTTTATCGTATTTGGTGCCATGGTTATGGCATTTACGGTAGATGTGAAAGCGGCACTGGTATTTGTCATTACGATTCCGCTTCTGTCCATTGTAGTCTTTGGAATTATGCTCTGGACCATGCCTATGTACCGGAGAGTACAGGGTGCCCTTGACCAGGTACTGGGGCTGACCAGAGAAAACCTGACCGGTGTCCGTGTCATCCGTGCATTCCGGATGGAAGAGCAGGAGCAGAAACATTTCCGTCAGGAGAATGAGCATCTGACGGATCTGCAGAAATTTGTAGGCCGTATCTCCGGTCTTATGAATCCGGTAACCTACATTATTGTAAATGGCGCTGTCATTGTACTTCTCTACACGGGAGCTGTCCGGGTAGATACAGGTATTCTGACACAGGGGCAGGTGGTTGCACTGGTGAACTACATGAATCAGATACTGGTAGAGCTGGTAAAACTGGCAAACCTGATCATCACCGTAACCAAGGCAGTAGCCTGTGGAAACCGGATCCAGAGCGTGTTCGAAATTCCATGCAGTATGAAGAACGGAACCAGAGAGATAAAAAACACCATTACCTCCCTGCAGTTTGATCATGTGGGACTGACCTATGCGGAGGCGGGAACGGAATCTCTGACGGATATTGATTTTACCGCACATGCAGGGGAGACCATCGGCGTTATCGGCGGCACTGGTTCCGGAAAATCCAGTCTGGTAAATCTGATTCCCAGATTCTACGATGCCACGGCAGGAGCAGTTCGCATAAATGGCGAGGATGTGAAGAACTATGACAAAGAGTCCCTTCGTCATATGGTAGGCGTGGTACCCCAGAAAGCAGTGCTTTTCAATGGAACTATCGCAGACAATCTCCGTTGGGGTAAAGAAGATGCCACGGAAGAAGAAATGTGGCAGGCTCTTTCGGTTGCCCAGGCAAAAGATTTTGTGGAAGAACGGGACGGACAGCTTCAGGCGCGGGTCGATCAGGGCGGAAAGAACTTATCCGGCGGCCAGAGACAAAGACTTACCATTGCCCGTGCTTTGGTCAGAAAACCGGGCATCCTGATTCTGGACGACAGTGCATCTGCCCTTGATTTTGCAACCGATGCGGCACTCCGGAAATCCATCCGTGAGATGGAGGGGCAGCCGATCGTCTTTATCGTATCCCAGAGAACGTCTTCCATCCGTCATGCAGATAAGATCATCGTGCTGGATGATGGTAAAGTGGCAGGAATTGGAACCCACCAGAAACTTCTTAAAAACTGTGGAGTATATCAGGAGATTTACTATTCCCAGTTTGAGAAAGAAGAAGGAAAGATGGCGGCAGCAGAGGAAGGGGTGAGCGTTCATGAGTAAGAAAATGAATTCTGAACAGACAGAAGTCCTGAAAAAGGTGCTCCGCTATATGAGACGCTACTGGTTTTACCTGGCGATTTCCATTCTTCTGGCAGCGATTACCGTAGCATCTACCCTGTATATTCCGCTGCTCACCGGAGATGCGGTAGACTGTATTGTGGGCAAAGGACATGTGGATTGGTCAGGTGTCTTTGCCGTATTGAAGCAAATGGCAATGGTCATTGGTGTGACAGCGCTGGCACAGTGGGGTATGAATATCTGCAACAATAAACTGACCTATCAGATTGTACGGGATATCCGGAATGAGGCATTTGCCAAACTGGAAATCCTGCCCCTGAAATATATTGACCGGAAGTCAACCGGAGAGATCGTAAGCCGTATTATTGCGGATGTAGATCAGTTTGCAGATGGTCTGCTCATGGGATTTACCCAGTTGTTTACCGGTGTGATTACGATTCTTGGAACCATTGGATTCATGCTCAGCGTCAATGTGGGAATCACCTTCGTGGTTCTGCTGGTAACACCGATTTCCTGGCTGGTTGCTTCCTTCATTGCAAAGCATACCTTTGATATGTTCCGGAAGCAGTCCGAGACAAGAGGTGAGCAGACCGCGCTGATCGACGAGATGATCGGCAACCAGAAGGTAGTTCAGGCCTTTGGTCATGAGCAGGAAGCAATGGATCGGTTCGATGAGATCAACGGCCGTCTTCAGAAATATTCCCTGCGGGCGATTTTCTTTTCCTCTATCACCAACCCGTCCACCCGTTTTGTAAACAGTCTTGTGTACACGGGTGTGGGAATTACGGGAGCTCTGGCAGCCGTGAGCGGCAGAATGTCTGTCGGACAGCTCACCTGTTTCCTGAGCTATGCAAACCAGTATACCAAGCCCTTCAATGAGATTTCCGGTGTGATTACTGAGCTTCAGAATGCCATTGCCTGTGCTGGCCGCGTCTTTGAACTCATTGAGGAGGAACCACAGACACCGGAACCGGAAGCTGTGAAGGTTCTGACGGACGTAGAAGGAAATGTATGTCTTCAAAATGTAAGATTTGCATACCGCCCGGATCAGAAATTAATCGAGAATCTGAATCTGACGGTGAAACCGGGTGAGCGTGTGGCAATCGTTGGTCCGACTGGCTGTGGTAAGACAACGCTCATTAATCTTCTGATGCGGTTCTATGATGTGGATGACGGAAGCATTCAGGTGGAGGGTACGGATATCCGGATGCTCACCAGAAATAGTCTCCGTGCGGCTTACGGAATGGTGCTGCAGGATACCTGGCTTCGTTCCGGTACGGTAAAAGAGAACCTGCTCATTGGAAAAACAGATGCGACAGATGAGGAGATTGTGGAAGCGGCAAAATTAAGCCATGCCCACAGTTTTATTAAACGTCTGCCGAAAGGATATGATACCTTCATCGGTGAGGATGGCGGCGGACTTTCCCAGGGTCAGAAGCAGCTTCTGTGTATTACCAGACTGATGCTCTGTCACCCGACCATGTTGATTCTGGATGAAGCGACTTCTTCCATTGATACCAGAACAGAGATGAAGATTCAGAATGCCTTTGCAAAACTCATGGAAGGTCATACCAGTTTCATCGTAGCGCATCGTTTGTCTACGATTCGTGAGGCAGATGTGATCCTTGTTATGCGTGACGGACAGATCGTGGAGCAGGGAAATCATAAGATGTTGCTGGCAAAAAACGGATTCTATGCGAAACTGTATAATAGCCAGTTTGAGGACTAAACACTGTATTAAAAGCTCTGATGTGCAGATGCACATTGGAGCTTTTTTTGCATATATTAATGGGAGGTATTTTACGGAGGAACGGATATGGACTGCCGGGATGCGATTCTTTCAAATGATTATATTGATTTTGTGTGGAAGATGGATGTACGTCCACCAGAGGCAGAATGGATGCCGTATGGATACTGTGGACAGTATATCAGTCCAAATTTCAGTGTATATTATGTGAAAAGAGAAGAAGTGTTTGGAAAAAGAACCAGTCTTCCTGTCGGAGATTATGGAGTGACCTACTGTCATACACAGATGAATACAGAGAGTCTGGAAGCATCACGGATTCTGACTATTCAGAATCAGCCGGCGCTGCAGTTAAAGGGGAGCGGTGTGATCATTGGGTTCGTGGATTCTGGGATAGCTTTGGAGAATCAGGTATTTCGAATGAAAGATGGAAAAACAAGACTGATCGGGTTGTGGGATCAAACGGATCAGAACGGTACAATACCGGAAGGTTTTTTGTATGGAAGTGGTTACAGCCGGGAAGAAATTGATCAGTGGTTAAAAGAAGAAAAAGAACTTTTTCCTGGCCGGGATGAAAACGGCCATGGATCGAAAGTGGCAGCTATCGCAGCGGGGTCGGAATTGGCCGAAGAGAACTTTGTGGGAGCAGCACCAGAAGCAGACATTGCCTTTGTAAAGCTAAAAGAAGCAAAACCATTTATCCGTCAATTAGAACGAATACCACAGGATTGCGTTGCTTATGAGGAGGCAGATATTATGTTGGGAATCCGATATCTTGATTTACTGGCACAAAGAGAAGGAAAACCACTGATTATCTGCCTGGCATTAGGCAGTAATTCTGGCGGGCATACAGGAGAAACCCCATTAGGGCTGTATCTTACTTATATTTCCAGAAAATCCGGACGGGCGGTGGTAGCGGCAGGAGGAAATGAGGGGAATAAGGGCCATCACTTTTATGGAAATCTTTCTCTGGAGACAGGGTATTTAGATGTGGAACTGAAAGTTGGCCCTGGAGAGAGAGAATTTCAGCTAAATTTGTGGGGAAATGCTCCGGGACTTTTTGTGACAGAAGTAGTGGCACCAAGTGGTGAGAAAGTTTCAAAGATATCACCGCAAATTTTAAGCAGGGAACGATATGATTTTGTATTTGAAAAAACGATATTAGATGTACAGTATGAACTTTCGGAATCAATTTCCGGAGATGAACGTATTATGCTGGCATTTCAGAATCCGACGGCAGGGATCTGGACAATACGAGTCTACTCTGTCGGAAATTTGGAGACAGGATTTCATATGTGGCTTCCCGTGACCGGGTTTATCAGTGATGAAACATATTTTCTAAGATCAGATCCCGATACAACAGTGACAGAACCTGCTAATGCGGAAGGGGTACTGACATTTGCAGGTTATGATGCCCGGACGGACAGTATCTGGTATGATTCAGGAAGGGGATATACAAGAGTGGGAGCGGTTGTACCAGACGTAGCAGCTCCTTCTGTGGAGGTATCAACCATTGATGCAAAAGGACGGGGGAGCAGCTTAACGGGAACCAGTGCAGCAGCAGCACTTGGAGCTGGTGCATGTGCGCTTTTGCTGGAATGGGGAATTGTGAGACAGAATGCACCTGCTATGGACAGCGTGACCATTCAGCGATATCTGCTCCGTGGAGCCAGACGCTCTGAAAATTATACTTATCCTAACAAAACCTGGGGATATGGATTGCTGGATCTCTATGGCGTCTTCCGGGCAATGAGGGGAATCTGATACAATCAGTTATTGTGAAATATGCACAAACTTCTGCGGTTTATGTAAACTGTACTGACATTTCATAAAACATATGATATACTATATGCTGTAATTTAAAAAAGTAAAACGGATAGCTAAAGAAAAGGAGGAGAAAGGCATGTTAAATGAAAGAGACCTGGAACTGATTGGTGGTGTTGTCACGAAGGCAATGGAACCTGTGCGTGAAGAAGTGAAAGAGCTGCGAAAAGATGTGACGGAGCTACAGGTAGGAATGAAAGAGCTGCGAAAAGATGTGACAGAGCTACAGGTAGGAATGAAAGAGCTGCGTGCGGACGTGACAGAATTGCAGGTAGGAATGAAAGAGCTGCGTGCGGACGTGACAAAACTTCAAGTGGATGTAGAGGAGCTTCAGACCGGAATGGAGAAGCTCAGTACAGATGTTGAGAGACTTGGCAGAAAGACTGAGAAAATTGAATTTATCATGGAGAATGAGCTGCGTCCCAATATCTGTAAAATTGCAGAAGGACATCTGGATCTGTCCCGTAAACTTGACATGGTGCGGGTCCGACGCTCTGAATATACATTGCTGGATATAAAAGTATCGGGATTACAACTTGATATTCGTGAAATTCGTGATAAACTTAAAATTGCATAAAAAAATATATAATAGGATCGGCAGTTATGCCGGTCCTTCTTTATAAAATGGAAAAAGGAAAAGAGATGCCAACACTGTTTACAATGCGATCCATGCACGTATCGCTGGAAATCTGGGGAGCTATTTTTTGCCTGATTATGGCTTTTTGCATGCATTTGAGTAAAAACTTTCCGCTTGGGAAAAGAAAACTTTTAATGATTCTGGACTGCTTTGTTGCAGTACTTTTGAGTATGGATTCGATTGCGTGGACATTCAGAGGAATCGAAGGGATCCTTGGCTACTGGATGGTTCGGATCAGCAATTTTCTGGTTTTTTTGATGTCCGATGAACTGATGCTGGTATATCATCTGTATTTATGCAGTTATTTTTCAGATAGAAAGACCTCATGAATATAAACCGGAATTTATGAAGGCAGAAGAATCTGTTCCGGCGGTAAGATATCTCTGGGTGGATCAGAATCTGGATCTGCTTTCCGTTGAGGAGGAAGAAGCAGAAACAGGAATCCGGGCAGACACTGCAGATGATCTGGGACCGGTTCTGCTTGGCAGACTGTATCCGGTTATGGATTTGTTAAAGAGTGAACAGATAGAGTATCAGATGGCGTTGGATAAAGAATTACACCCATATCTTCTGGTGACGATCAACAGTCTTGGTCTGGAGTAGCTGATGGAAATTCGCTGCATTGCGGATGATGTAACGACCGGATGGTTCCGTTTTTTTATCAGGACGGAATTTCCAGGGTATCCGGATGCGCAGAAGGCAGCAGTTCTGTGCAGTCGTCTGAACAGAGAAATCACAGATGCAACTATTTACTGGGATGAGCAGGAAATGCTGGTACTGCAGACCTTTGTAACGGAAGAAACATTGAAAAAAGCTGAATCCTGGAGACAGCTGTGTAATCACTGGACCAATGCATGCCGTGCGGTTGTCTTAAGACAATTATCAGATATTTAAAGAAAATTTAAAAAAGAAAACACCGAAAATGTAGTATAATGGTGCTGTACAGATGCGGTTATCAGTGTATGCTGTAAGAAAATGAAACGTACAGGAGGAAATGTGTTATGTGGACAAGAACAGATTTGAAAAGAAATGCAAAATCTGTGCTCAAAAAAAACTATTGGAAGTCAGTGATTGTGAGTCTGATTTTCCTTTTTATTACTGGATCAGGTGCAGCCAGTACAGGAAGAGAGGCATCTGATGAACTGAGTAATGCAAAAGATGCATTTGCAGGAATGGATGGTTCTACTTTTTTACTGATTATCGGAGTGGTAGCAGGAGCAATTCTGATTTCCATGCTGATTGGTCTTCTTCTGACGATCTTTTTGTGGAACCCACTTCATGTAGGCTGCCAGAAATTTTTTGTCAATGCAGTTGAGGATCAGGAAGCAGGACTTGGTGACGTCCTTTATTCATTTAAAAATGGATATGGACATATTGGTGGAATCATGTTTGTAAGAACTGTTTTTATTTGTCTGTGGTCTGTTCTGCTGATTATTCCGGGTATTGTTAAAATGTATGAATATATGATGGTGCCGTTTATTCTGGCTGAGAATCCGGATATGAGAAGAAAAGAGGTATTTGCCCTGAGCAAAAAGATGATGACCGGAAACAAATGGAAAGCCTTCGTGCTGGATCTTTCCTTCCTTGGATGGAGTATTCTTGGAGGCATTACACTTGGAATTCTGAATGTCCTGTTTGTTGCTCCTTATCAGAATCTGACAAAAGCAGAACTTTACCAGACATTAAAGGATGCACAATAAAGAGCAGAACATTAAATAGAAGGAGGAATAACATATGCAATATGAAATCAAAGGCGGCTCTTTTCCGGTTGTAGAATGTAAGCTGGAAGATGGCGAAAAAATGATTACAGAGAGTGGTTCCATGGTATGGATGTCTCCGAATATGGAGATGTCAACCTCAGGAGGCGGTGTTGGAAAGATGTTTTCCAAAGCATTTTCCGGTGAGAACCTTTTTCAGAATATTTATACTGCAAACGGAAAGGGACTGATTGCATTTGGATCCAGTTTTCCCGGAAAAATTCTTCCTCTGGAAATCTCTGCGGGAAAAGAATTTGTTCTTCAGAAATCTGCTTTCCTCGCATCAGAGGCCGGAGTAGAATTAAGCATACACTTTAACAAAAAGCTGGGTGCCGGATTTTTCGGTGGTGAAGGATTCATTATGCAGAAGCTGTCCGGAAATGGAACGGCATTTGCAGAGGTGGATGGCGAGCTGGTAGCTTACGAATTAAAAGAAGGCCAGCAGATCGTCGTAGATACTGGTAATGTCCTCGGTTTTGAGACCAGTGTAAAGATGGATATTCAGCAGGTAAAAGGTCTGAAAAATAAACTGCTTGGCGGTGAAGGCTTCTTTAATACGGTACTTACCGGACCGGGTAAAATCTGGCTTCAGACCATGCCTCTTTACAATGTAGCTATGGCAATCAAACCGTATATTCCGACAGGAAACAACTAATTGATTAAACCTCCAAACTGAGGTAAGATAGACCTATCAGTTTGGAGGTTTATTTTATGTCAGAGATAAAACGAGATAAAGCAACACTGGTTTTTACCGGTGATATCGGATTTGACCGGTATATGGATGGAAAATGGGATGACGAGGAACTGCTGTCTAAAGAGGTGCTTGCCTTTCTTCACAGTGCTGATCATGTCATTGCAAATGTAGAGGGCCCGCTGGTGGATCAGGCATCCAATACGACGACGGAAGGGGTACAGCAGCTGATGCATACCATGAATCCGGCGGCAATCAAAGTGCTTCAGAAGATGAAGGCGGATATCTGGAATATCTGTAATAATCATATTATGGATGCAGGCGAGATGGGAATGAAATGTACGCTGGAGCAGGCTGAAAAGCACGGAGTAAAGACCATTGGAGCAGGTATGAATCTGGAGGAAGCAAAGAAGCCTATGATTCTGCCGGATGCAGGCGGCATCGGCATGTTTGGTGTGGGTTATCAGAGAGGCTGTAAACCAGCAGGAGAAGAGAAAGCAGGATGTCTCAACTGGGCAGATATGGAGACTATTCAAAACGTCATCAATGAAATCAAAAAGACCTGCCGCTGGTGCGTGATTGTGTCTCACGGAGGAGAGGAATTCACATCCCTGCCGACGCCTTATACAAGAGACCGGTATCTGGAATATCTGAAGATGGGCGCGGATGTAGTGGTCTGCCATCATCCCCATGTTCCCATGAACTATGAGACCTTTGATAAAAAGGCAATTTTCTATTCTCTGGGTAATTTCATATTTGATACAGATTATCAGCGGGCACAGTTCAATACGGATATTGGTCTTTTGCTGAAATTACATTTTACAGAAGAGGATTTTTCCTTTGAACCGTTTGGAATTAAAATTGAGCGTGGACCGGAGCATGTGGTACAGGGCGAGATTCCACGCATTTTTGAAGATGTGCAGGAAGAAGAATATTTAAAATTGGAGCCCCTTGCGGCAAAAATGTTTATCAGTGCCACCAAACGGCAGCAGATTTATCTGAATCCAGCTGAGTATGCCAATGCTTCCGAAGAAAAATGGAAGGAAAATTTCTCCAATCCAAGAAGAAGCGGGCGCGTCATCGGGGAGGCACTGGATTTTGCCATTGTCTGCCCACTGGCAGAAAAAGAAAAAGAAAAAGAATGGAAAAACAGTAAGCTGGAAAATGTAAAAAATTATATCCTTGAGCAAATATAATTTATTTCCTGTGAAACTTTTCTGATACATAAATTGTCTAATATATAGATAAATAAAAAAGGCGAATATATGTGAAAGAAAAGGGCAGGAGGAGAAAGATGGTACAGACTTTATTGAATGATATGCATAGCCAGCAGCTGCAGAAATATAATGATGAGGCTCATAGTATTTATGAGCTGGATTACAGGAATCCTTCCGTGAAAGAATCAGAAGTTGTGTTGGTCAATCTGGCTGCAGAATACTTGGGATTAAAAAAGACGATTGAATTAATCAAAGCATGTCATGCAAGAGTGGTATCTCTGATACTGTGGGATCCGGAGAATGACTATGCCATTCCCTGTGGAGGACATTGGCCCCAAAGCTATCGAACCATTCTGCCGGAACAGGCGGTGATGGAATTCCAGGCCAGGGATATGGACCTGGTTTTCATGAGAAAACCCCAGGATGAGGATGGAAACCGATTGATCCGACTGGATTTTGAATCGATGTAAAGACTGAAGCAAGATAAAAAGGGGCTGCTGCAGAATATATAATGGAGGCAGTAAAAAACTAGTAACATTGGCAGGTTGTGACAGAAAATCACAGCCTGCCTTTTTATCTGCGAAAAGCAATGAATAAACACCATATAACAGTTGACAACAGTTATAAACTGTTATATACTGTTTATAGACAGGAGGGAAGAAGATGCAGTTTATTATCAATCATTCTTCTATGGAGCCCATCTATGAACAAATTATGGGACAGATTCGTTCCGGAATCGCAAAGGGAACTATGAAAGAAGGGGAGGCACTGCCGTCGGTGCGTGCACTGGCGAAGGATTTGAAGGTCAGTGCGTTGACCGTTAAAAAGGCCTATGACGGACTGGAGCAGGAAGGCTTCATTATGACTGTTCACGGGAAAGGCAGCTTCGTGACCTGTTCCGGACAAGACATTTACCTGGAAGAGAGGCGGAGAGAAGTCGAGGAGGAACTGGCAGCAGCAGTTCGAAAGGGCAGAAGCTGCGGCATGGAGCAGGAGGAACTGCTGGAATTATTTCAGATGGTATTGGAGGAACCGTAATGATCAGACTGGAACAAGCAGAAAAACAATATAAAAACTTTCACCTGGACTGTTCTGTGGAGGTGCAGGAAGGTATGGTAACTGGCTTGATCGGCCCTAATGGAGCTGGCAAGAGTACCACATTCCGGCTGCTCACCGGACTGGCAAAGCCGGAGGCCGGACGGGTCGAGATCTTTGGAAAAGAGATTTCAGAGTTTACGGCAGAAGACCGGAGGAAGATTGGCGTGGTCTGGTCAGATGCTGGATTTTCCGGATACCTCATGGGAAAAGATCTGATTGCCGTATTAAAAAATATGTATCCGGCATTTGATGAAGGCTGGTTTCAAAAGAAATGTGAGGAATTTCATTTGCCGATGGATAAGAAATTAAAAGATTTTTCCACAGGCATGAAAGCAAAGCTGAAAGTATTGTCAGCTGTTGCCAATGGAGATGCCAGACTTCTTATTCTGGATGAGCCGACAGCAGGGATGGATGTGATGGTGAGGGAACAGATTCTTGATCTTTTGCGGGAATTTATGATGCCGGGAGATCGGTCGATTCTCATCAGTTCCCATATTTCCAGTGATCTGGAGGGATTCTGTGATGATGTTTATCTGATGAATCAAGGAAAGATCATTCTTCATGAAGATGTGGATACACTTCTGGAACAGTATGGAATTCTGAAGGTAACAACGGAACAGTATGACACTCTTGATAAAGAATATCTTCTTCGAGTGAAAAAAGAAGATTATGGTTATGCCTGCCTGACTGGACAGAAAGATTTTTATCAGGAAAACTGGCCGCAGATAATTGTTGAAAAAGGAACCATTGATCAGATCATGACCATGATGGTGGAGGGAAAGTAAGATGAAAGGATTATTGATCAAAGACGGAAGACTGATGATTACACAAGGGAAAACACTTCTCGGAATTGCTGTTTTTATGATCGTATGCTCTTTTTTACAGGGTGACAGCTTTCCTCAGTTTGCAGCCAGTTACAGTATTATGATGACGACTATTTTTACAATCAGCACGGTCAGTTATGATGAGTATGACAATGGAATCAAATACCTTCTGGTGTTGCCGGTAGAGCGGCGAACTTATGTGAAGGAAAAATATTGTTTTGGTATCCTGATGTCCTGCATGGTATGGGGAATCTGCAGTTTAATAGGAATTGCAGGCGCATTTTTTCAAAATGCAGATGGTTTGGAAGAATATCTGATTTCCAGCCTGTCTGTAGCCATGCTGGCAGTTCTGCTTCTTGGTATTTGCCTTCCGGTTATCTTCTATTATGGAGCCGAAAAAGGAAGAGGCATCTATACCGGAATGCTGGCCTGCATCTTCTTTGCAGCGATTGCATTTTTCAAACTAAAATGGAATGTAGCATTGATGGAAAATGAATGGTTCCAGCAGATGTTGTTAATGATGGAGCGCAATCGTTTCCCGTTTATAGCAATGGGGATGGTTCTGTATCTTGGAGTCATGGCAATGGCTTATCTCTGTGCTGTAAAAATCATGGAACACCGGGAGTTTTAATTAAATTACGCAAACTCATTGACATCTTCCTCTAACATGGTAAAATGTATACGAAGTTAGATTGTATACAATAATGCAAAACTGAGGAGGACATGGAACAACTAACATGAGCAGTACACAGGGTCAAAAAGACGGACGTGATAAATATTCTCTCAGAGGAAGAGTTTTTCAGAGCATTCGGGAAGATATTTTGAGCGGACGTTATGAGCAGAATACAGAATTAAAAGAAGCAGCTATCGGAGCAGAACTTGGCGTGAGCAGAACACCGGTCAGAGAGGCCCTTCGACAGCTGGAGTTAGAAGGGTTGGTGACGATTATTCCCAACCGCGGCGCTTATGTCAATATGATTACCGCAAAGGATGTACAGGATATCTATGTGATCCGTTCCATGCTGGAAGGATTATGTGCCAGATGGGCAACCCAGTCTATTACGGCAGAACAGTTGGATTCTATGGAAGAAACGCTGTGTCTGTCGGAATACCATACCAGTAAAAAGAACTATGAAAAGCTTTATGAGCTGGACAGCCTGTTTCATGAGCAGCTCTATGAAGCAGGAGGAAGCCGGATTTTGAATCATATACTGTCAGATTTTCACGATTATGTGAAGATGGTAAGAAAAGCAACCATTTCCACCAGCAGCCGTTCCGTGACATCCACGGAAGAACACAGGGCAATTTTTGAAGCAATCAAAGAGAAGGATCCTGATAAGGCGGAAGCTCTGGCAAAGGAGCATGTAAAACATACCATTGAAAGTATTCAGGCATACGGACTGGAGAAAATATTATAACTGCAGAATGAGGAGGACATGATTTCCATGGCAAAGATTGAGATGAAGACCCCGCTGGTAGAGATGGACGGAGACGAGATGACCAGAATTCTCTGGCAGATGATCAAAGATGAGTTATTACTTCCTTTTGTGGATCTGAAAACCGAGTACTATGATCTGGGACTGAAGAAAAGAGACGAGACGAACGATCAGATCACGATAGACGCTGCAGAGGCAACAAAGAAATACGGTGTAGCTGTCAAATGTGCAACCATCACCCCGAATGCAGCGCGTGTGAAAGAGTATGATCTGAAGGAAATGTGGAAGAGTCCCAACGGAACCATCCGTGCGATTCTGGACGGAACCGTTTTCCGTGCTCCTATCATTGTCAAGGGAATAGAGCCTTATGTAAAGACCTGGAAGAAACCGATCACACTGGCAAGACATGCATACGGCGATGTGTATAAAGCTTCTGAGATGCAGATTCCGGGACCGGGCAAGGTGGATCTGGTCTATACAGCGGAGGATGGCACACAGACTTCCGTTCTGGTACATGAGTTCAAAGGACCAGGCGTGGTACAGGGGATGCATAACCTGGATGCTTCCATTGAAAGCTTTGCACACAGCTGCTTCCAGTATGCCATTGATACAAAGCAGGATGTATGGTTTGCAACGAAGGATACCATTTCCAAGAAATACGACCATCATTTCAAGGATATTTTCCAGGAAATCTATGAAAAAGAGTACAAGGCGCAGTTTGAGGCAGCCGGACTTACCTATTTCTATACACTGATCGATGATGCAGTGGCCAGAGTTGTAAAATCCGAGGGCGGTTTCATCTGGGCCTGCAAGAACTATGATGGTGATGTCATGAGCGATCTGGTGGCAACGGCATTCGGTTCTCTTGCCATGATGACCTCCGTTCTGGTATCTCCGAAAGGATATTATGAATTTGAGGCAGCTCACGGAACCGTACAGAGACATTATTATCAGCATCTGGAAGGAAAAGAGACGTCCACCAATCCCATGGCGACCATCTTCGCATGGAGCGGTGCTTTGCGGAAACGTGGCGAGATGGACGGAATTCCGGAACTGATGCATTTTGCAGACGTGCTGGAGCAGGCTTCCCTGAAAGTGATTGAGTCCGGAAAAATGACCAAGGATCTGGCGCTGATTACCAGCCTTCCGAATCCGCAGGTTCTGAATTCTTCTGATTTTATTAAAGAGATCCGAAAAGAAGTGGAAGCAGCGCTGTAAAAAGAGCTTTTGCGGTCATATGAATAAAAATACGAACCCTCCCATATATTTAGTACAAATGTGGGAGGGTTTTTTGTATGGAAAATCATTTATACAGGGATATCAAAGAACGAACGGGCGGCGAAATCTACATAGGGGTGGTCGGTCCCGTCCGAACCGGAAAATCCACGTTTATCAAGCGTTTTATGGATATGCTGGTGCTGCCGCACATGGAAGATCCTCATGAACGGGACCGGGCAACGGATGAACTGCCTCAGTCGGCAGCAGGCAAAACCATTATGACAACGGAACCCAAATTTGTGCCAAAAGATGCTGTGGAAATCCAGATTGCAGACGGCATTGCCGTGAAAATTCGTCTCATTGACTGTGTGGGATATATGGTGGAAGGAGCAGCCGGACACCTGGAAAATAATACAGAACGTATGGTGAAGACCCCCTGGTATGAGGATGAGATTCCATTTACCAGAGCGGCAGAGCTTGGGACCTATAAGGTCATTCACGAACATTCCACCATCGGAATTGTGGTGACCTGCGATGGAAGCTTCGGCGAGATTCCGGCAGAAAATTACAGGCAGCCGGAGGAACGAACGGTGGAAGAACTGAAAAAAATAGGGAAACCTTTTGTGGTTCTTTTAAATACAACCAAACCCTACAGCGATCCTGTACGGAAACAAGCAAAAGAACTGTACCACAAATATAATGTACCGGTAATTCCGGTAAACTGTGAGCAGTTGAAAAAAGAAGACATTACCATGATTCTGGAACAGGTGCTGCTGGAATTCCCGCTGGTGGAAGTAGAATTTCATATGCCCCGCTGGGTGGAAATGCTTCCGACGGACCATCCGGTAAAACAGGAGTTAATTGAAAAAGTACGTTCCATGATGGATCAGTTCCGGGTGCTACGGGACATTGGATCCGTTTCCACAGACTGTACGGGACCGGGCATTCATAAAATAAAGCTTGATCAGGTCGCATTAAATAAAGGAAGAGCCAGCTATTCTGTAGAGATGGAAGAAAGCTGCTACTATGCGATGCTGACGCAACTGACCGGCATGGAATTAAAGGACGAATACGATCTTATGGAACAGCTGAAAGAATTGTCAACCATGCAGAAAAAATACGGAAAAGTTATGAAAGCCATGGACACGGTGCGTCAGAAGGGTTATGGCATGGTACTGCCGGAGAAAGATGAAATCCGTATGGAAGACCCGGTGCTCATTCATCAGAGTGGAAAATTTGGAGTAAAACTTCGGGCCTTGTCTCCATCGGTGCACATGATCCGGGCCAATATCGAGACAGAAATTGCACCGATCGTTGGAAGCGAGGAGCAGGCGAAGGATCTGATCCAGTATATTCAGGATGGCAGAAAGCAGGAAGAAGGAATCTGGCAGATCAATATTTTCGGAAAGACCATCGAAGAACTGGTGGAGGACGGAATTCGCAGCAAACTTTACCAGATCGGAGAGGAGAGCCAGGTGAAACTGCAGGATACCATGCAGAAGATTGTAAATGATTCCAACGGTGGACTGGTATGCATTATCATATAAATATGGTATACTGTAACTATTCAGAGCTATGCACATGTGTTCTGAATAGTTACTGAGAAAGAAGAGACTTTTATGAAAATTACAGTCATTTCCGTTGGAAAAATAAAAGAAAAATATTTTACCGGAGCGATAGAGGAATATGCCAAACGGCTCAGCCGCTACTGCAAGCTGGATCTTATTGAAGTGCCGGATGAGAAGACGCCGGATGGTGCAAGCGAAGGTCTGGAACTGCAGATCAAAGAAAAAGAAGGCGAACGGATTTTACAGAAGATTCCCGATGGAGCTTTTGTGGTGGCTCTGGCCATTGATGGAAAGATGCTGGATTCCGAGGAACTGGCAGGTCAGATGGAACGGTGGAATGTGTGCGGCATCAGCCATGTGGTCTTTTTGATTGGAGGTTCCCTTGGATTGGCGCCTACGGTGCTGAAACGGGCGGATTATAAGCTTAGTTTTTCCAAAATGACCTTTCCCCATCAGCTCATGAGGGTGATTCTGCTGGAACAGGTTTACCGGAGTTTCCGGATCCGCAATCATGAACCTTACCACAAATAAGGGAACAACCGTTGAATCTCCCTACGGTTAATGATACAATACACTCTGTGAAAGAAAGGAGTGCCATAAAATGCTGGGAATACACCTGACTTCCAGAGATCGGAAGCGCATACATGAGATTCTGAAAACCTACCAGGTACAAAAAGAAGTACAGTCTATGCAGAAATTCGTGCAGCACGGGCATACTTCTACTTATCAGCATAGCATGAATGTGGTGCGGTTAAGCTACTGGCTGAACAAACACTTTCATTTGCATGCGGATGAGAAAGCATTATTAGTGGGAGCTTTGCTGCACGACTTCTATCTATATGACTGGCATGAGAAAAGTACCTGGCATCGATGGCACGGATTTTCCCATCCTTTCCGGGCGGCAGGAAATGCCAGAAAGATTTTCGAAATCAACGAAAAAGAAAAACACATTATCGAAAGCCACATGTGGCCGCTGACCCTCCGGCATATGCCAGAAAGCAGGGAAGCAGCCATTGTGTGTCTGGCAGATAAGTGCTGTTCTGTCATAGAGACAGTCGGCGTATAAAAAAGAGAGGAATTCAATACAAATGACAATTTTGGCAAAAGACTTTCGAAAAATTGCAAGAGACAGCTTAAGAGGCCGTTGGGGCATGGCAGTGGGAGCCGGATTTGTGGCAAGCCTTCTGGGCGCATCCACAGCCATTACCGCAGGAGGTGGTTTGAACTATTCCTCCACCAACAGTGATGTATCAACGGCAGATTATGAGGCAGCACAGGCGCAGGCACAGAAAATCGTGGATTTTCTGAATAGTGACCAATTTGTGCAGAATATTTTGCCATGGCTTCTTGGAATGGGTGTTGTGTTGCTGATCTGGCTTCTGGTCAATCTGATTGTGGGAGGTGCCGTTACCCTTGGCTATGCACAGTTCAACCTAAATCTAGTAGACGACCGGGATCCGCATTTTTCAGACATTTTTTCTCATATTCACCGTCTCTGGGAAGGTTTCTGCATGCAGTTCTTCCAGGGAATGATGGTATTTCTGTGGTCACTGTTATTTGTTATTCCGGGAATCATTGCCAGTTACCGGTATTCCATGACGCCGTATATTCTGGCGGAAAATATGGAACTGTCTGTGATGGAAGCCATTACGGAATCCAAGAAAATGATGAGAGGCAATAAATTCCGACTGTTTTGTCTGGAATTAAGCTTTATCGGATGGGATATTCTCGCGGTATTGACGCTGAATATCGGAGATTTATGGGTTCATCCCTATCGGGAGGCAGCAAGGGCTGCATTTTACCGGGAAATTTCCGAGGCAAGATACAGCAATTCTTATGAGGCTCAGGAAGAACCGGAGCCATATTCCTGGAACTATGACAGACAGGAAGAACCGGAGCAGCCGTCCGGACAGGAACAGCCAGAAACATCTCATTATGAAGAAGAAAAGAAAGAAGAACATCCCTTCCAGGATACCGATATCTGGGATGAGGAGTAGGAGGATGATATGATAAATAGTATTACAGGTGTAACAGAACGATTTCTCAGATATGTATCCGTAGATACCCAATCCTTAGATGAGCAGGAACAGATCCCGAGCACGGAGAAACAGCTGAAACTGGCAGCCATGTTAAAAGAGGAACTGGAAGATATGGGGGTATCTGGTGTTCGGATGGACGAGCATGGTTATGTATATGGTTATATTCCGGCTAACACAGATAAAAAGATTCCGGCAGTGGGTTTTATTTCTCATATCGATACGGCACCAGCTGCTCCCGGTGCAAATATCAAAGCAAAAATAGTGAAAAATTATGATGGAAAAGCAATTCTTCTGAATGAACAGACAGGACAGACTCTTGATCCGGTACAGTATCCGGAACTCCTTGATTATGTAGGACAGGACCTGATTACTACCGATGGAACAACGCTTCTGGGAGCAGATGACAAAGCAGGTGTGGCAGAGATCATGACCATGGCAGCCTGTATTTTGGAACATCCAGAACTGGTTCATGGAAAAATCTGTATCGCGTTTACACCGGATGAGGAAGTAGGCCGTGGCGCAGATCTTTTTGATGTGGAAGGATTTGGGGCAGATGTGGCTTATACGGTAGACGGTGGAGCGCTGGGAGAGATTGAATATGAGAACTTCAATGCGGCGGGTGCAAAAATTACCATCCATGGTGTCAGCATCCATCCTGGTTCTGCAAGAGGAGCTATGAAGAATTCGCTGCTTATTGGTATGGAATTGCAGTCCTTGCTTCCGGTTTATGCTAATCCGGCCTGTACCGACGGTTATGAAGGATTTTTCCATCTGGATGAGATGAAAGGCGATGTGGAAGAGACTGTCATGAAATATATTATCCGTGACCACGACAGAGCAAAGTTCGAAGAGAAAAAAGCATTGATGAAAGAGGCGGTTGCCTATCTGAACCGCAAGTACGGAGAAGGAACTGTCGATGCGGTGATTACGGATTCCTACTATAATATGAAGGAAAAGATGGAGCCTCACATGGAACTCATCGAAATTGCATCCAAAGCACTGAAGCTGGTGGGCGCAGAACCGAAGATCTGTCCGATCCGCGGCGGCACTGACGGAGCCAGACTTTCCTTTATGGGACTTCCCTGCCCGAATCTTTGTGCAGGCGGACACAATTTCCATGGAAGATATGAATATGTGCCTGTTCAGTCCATGGAGAAGATTACAGAAATGCTGCTTCGAGTTGTAGAACAGTTTGTAACTGCCAAATAATTGTGAGAATTTACAGAAATGTAAAATCATACCATGCAAAAATGACGAAAATTAGCAGAATGTAACATTGAAATTTCTATAATTTAATGGTATAATATTAAAGACGGTTCGTTTTATGAAGACAGCCCTTATCTGACAACAGATACAGGGCTGTTTTTTAACAAATAACGACCAAAAAAATTTTTGTGTAGGTGATAAAATGGGCAAATATTTTGCGAAAAGACTTGGAATGGCAATTGTTACCATTTTTCTGGTAACCTGTCTGACCTTCCTTCTGATGAACGCAGTCCCGGGAAGTCCCTGGTTAAGTGAGAAAAGTCCGACGGAAGCGACTTTGGCTGCACTGAATGCCAAATACGGACTGGACCAGCCGGTATACGTTCAGTTATTCAAATACCTTGGCAACCTTGCACATGGTGATTTCGGCGTTTCCCTGAAGATGCAGAAGAATCGTCCGGTTCTGAGTATTATTCTTGAGATGTTCCCGGTGTCTGCAAAGATCGGTGCCATTGCGCTGGCATGGGCAGTACTGGTAGGCGTGCCGCTGGGATGCCTGGCAGCATTTAAGAGGGGAAAAATGACCGACAGTATTCTCCGTGTTGTCTGTACCCTTGGAATCTCCATGCCGAGTTTCGTGGTTGCTTCTGTGCTTCTGGTAACCATGGCAGGAGGTATTTCCGGATTCAAGCTGTTCCCGACCATTTTTGATGCGTCGGCAGGATGGAGAACCTATGTACTTCCGTGTTTCTCCTTGGGATTTTACCCGATGTGTTATACGGCACGTCAGACCAGATCTGCCATGTTGGATTCTCTGAATCAGGAGTATATTAAGACAGCGAGAGCAAAGGGTCTGAAAAACAGCAAGATTATTTTCAAACATGCCCTCAGAAATGCCCTGATTCCGGTAATTACCTATCTGGGACCGCAGGTTGCATTTACTCTGTGCGGTGGTTTTGTAGTGGAGAGTGTATTCTCCATTCCGGGACTGGGACGTTATTTCGTACAGTCCATCCAGAACCGTGACTACCCGGTTATCATGGGTACCACGATTTTCCTTGCAACATTTATTATTCTGATGAATGTAGTAGTGGATATTCTTTATAAAGTGGCTGACCCGCGTATCAGCCTTGGCAAGGGAGGAGAGTAACTATGGCAGAAGACAATAAGATAAAGCGATGTCCCGTCAGCCTTCAGCCGGATATTGAATCCCTTCTTACGGAGCTGACTCCGGAAGATTTCGAACCGGCAAGTCAGCAGGAAAGAGATGATTTCATTCAGGATCGTCAGAGTGTTTCCTACTGGAAGGATGCCTGGAGACGTCTGAAGAAAAATACCGTAGCTATGATTGCGTTGGGAGTTATTATTTTCCTGTTCCTGTTTGCATTCGTGGGACCATTCCTGGTTCCCTATGGTTATGATCAGTTTAGTACGGGAGCAGAAAATCTGTACCCGTACCATTATGCCCTGGAAGATCAGACCCGTCTGGATGAAGAGATTGCAGCCAGATCCGAGTCTGAAGTTATGGACGTAGATACGCTGATTGAGAATGCGAAGGCAGAGGCAGAAGCCAAAGGCGAGACTCTTTCCAGTGTAGACATTGCCATGATCCGTGCAAAAGCAAAGGTAGCTTCTCAGGGACAGAGTGAGCACGAGGATACCGATCCGGCTACTGTCCGCAAGGAACTTGGCATTAAGAAAAAACTGTTTGGCTATTCCAACGAAGAATTGCAGAGAAAAGCAGCAGGGGAAAAAGTATTTCCCCATGTGTTCGGTACCGACATGTATGGCCGTGACATTCTGGTCCGTGTGATGTATGGAGCGCGTGTATCCATGGCAGTTGGTATTTGTGCGGCGCTGCTGGTACTTTTTATCGGTGCCCTCTACGGTTCCATCTCCGGTTACTGTGGAGGTAAAGTGGATGCAGTCATGCAGCGTATTGTAGAGTTAATTTATTCTGTACCGGAAATGCTGGTTGTTCTGTTGATTGCGACAGCACTGAAACCAATCCTGACGAATTTTGTAAATACAGGAAGCGGTCCTATGAAAGAGTTTGTCAACACTATGGGACCGAATCTGATTTCCATGTTTATTGCATTTGGTATGCTGTACTGGGTAACCATGAGCCGTATTATCCGTGGCCAGGTACTGCAGTTGAAACAGCAGGAGTATGTAACCGCAGCCCGTGCACTGGGTGCTTCCGGTGGAAGAATTATCCGTCAGCATCTGCTGCCGAACTGTATCGGACAGATTGTTGTTACGACATGCCTGCAGATTCCGTCAGCAATCTTCCTGGAGTCCTTCCTTTCCTATCTGGGCGTTGGTGTATCCGCACCGCTGCCAAGTCTTGGTTCCATGGCAACGGATGCATTAAGTGGTATGTATACTTATACTTATCGTCTGATCATTCCGTCCGTGATCTTAAGTGTAATGATTCTGGCGTTCAACTTGTTTGGTGATGGACTTCGCGATGCACTGGATCCGAAGCTGAAGAAATAAGAAGGGAGGAGCGAATATGTCAGAGACGAATAAAACAGGAAAATTACTGGAAGTAAAAGACCTTCGCGTATCTTTTTTCACTCCTGCCGGAGAAGTAAAAGCAGTTGGAGGCATCTCTTATGACCTGAATTACGGTGAGGTCATGGGGGTTGTAGGTGAGTCCGGCTCCGGAAAGAGCCAGGAAGCCTATTCCATTATGGGATTATTACAGTCCCCGGGAAAAGTAACTGGAGGTTCCATTACTTTTGAAGGGGAAGATGTATTAAGTTATACGAAAGAACAAATGACCGCATTTCGTGGAAATAAAGTAGCTATGATTTTCCAGAACCCCATGACCTGCTTAAATCCGGTATACACCATCGGAAACCAGCTGGTTGAGGCGCTGAGAGCTCATGACAAGAACATTTCCAAGGCAGACGCAGAGAAGCGTGCCATGGAGATGATGGAGATGGTGGGCATCAATAACGTGGAAAAGCGTATGAAACAGTATCCTCATGAGTTCTCCGGTGGTATGCGCCAGCGTGTTATGATCGCCATGGGTCTGATCTGCCATCCGCAGCTTCTGATTGCCGATGAGCCGACTACCGCACTGGACGTTACGATCCAGGCACAGATTCTGGAACTGATGAAAGATCTGCAGAAAAAGACCCATATGGGTATTATTTTCATCACCCATAACCTGGGTGTCGTAGCAGATATCTGCGACAAGGTGTCTGTTATGTATGCAGGAAGAATTGTTGAGCAGGGTCCGGTAGACGATATTTTCTATGAACCGGCCCATCCCTATACCATGGGACTTCTTCGTTCCATGCCCCGTGTGGATGCAGAATCTTATGAGCGTCTGATTCCGATCGAGGGATCACCGGTCGATATGTTGAACCCGCCGGAAGGATGCCCCTTTGCTCCCCGCTGCGAACACTGCATGAAGATCTGCCTGAAGAAAATGCCTCCTTATGTGGAAGTAGGAGAGAATCATCGTTCTGCCTGCTGGCTGCGTGTTCAGGAGCAGATGAACAAGGAGGAGAAGTAAGATGGCAAATGAAGACAAGATTCTTCTTGAGATTAATAACTTAAGAAAATATTTCCCGGTAAAGGGAATGAAAGGACCCGGTGTACAGGCGGTACAGGATGTTTCTTTCTTTATCAAAAAGGGAGAGACCCTTGGTCTGGTAGGAGAGTCTGGATGTGGCAAAACGACCCTTGGCCGTACCATTATCCGCCTTCATGAGCCGACCGGTGGTAAGATCGTATATGATGGAGAGACGATCTATGACAATCCGCTGGGGCCAGATGGCAAACCGCTGGGAAAAGAAAAGGCAGTTAATATGCTGCCGTACCGCAGAAAGATGCAGATTATTTTCCAGGATCCTTCCGCATCCCTCGACCCGCGTATGACTGTAGGAGAGATCATCGGAGAGGCTATTGATATTCACAAGCTGGCCCAGTCCAAAAAGGACCGTTCCGATATGATCAAAGAACTGCTTGGCAAAGTTGGATTGAATACCGAGCATGCCAACCGCTATCCTCATGAATTTTCTGGTGGACAGCAGCAGCGTGTGGGAATTGCCCGCGCCCTGGCAGTAAAACCGGAATTTATCGTATGTGACGAGCCGATTTCCGCACTGGACGTATCCATTCAGTCCCAGGTGGTAAATATGCTGGAGGACATGCAGGAAGAGATGGGACTGACCTATCTGTTCATTGCCCATGACTTATCCGTTGTCCGCCATATTTCCAACCGGATCGGTGTTATGTATTTAGGCTCCCTGGTGGAGCTTGGCGAGAGCTATGAGCTGAACCGCCATCCGATTCATCCGTATACCCAGACACTGCTTTCCGCAGTGCCGGTACCGGATCCAAAGCTTTCCAGAACGAGACAGAGAATCGTCCTTCAGGGCGATATTCCGAGTCCGATGAATCCGCCAAGCGGATGCCGTTTCCATACCAGATGTCCTTATGCGACCGAGCGCTGCAGCATGGAAATGCCGGCCTTTAAAGAACACGAGCCGGGACACTGGGCCGCATGTCATCTTCTGGATAAATAAGAGTATCAGAACGTAAGTTCTTTTGATACACGCGTGTTTTCACGCGAAGAATATAAAGGAGGATCGTATTATGAAAAATACGAAAAAGTTTCTGGCACTGGCACTGGCTTCTGTTATGGCAGTATCTGTAGCAGCCTGCGGAAGCAGCAGCTCCACTAACGACACATCTGCAGCAGACAGCAGTACTACTACTGAAGCAGCAGATACCACTGCATCCGCCGATGGATATAACCTGGCAGTCTGCCTGGCATCTGAGCCGATGACCATTGACCCGGCTCTGAACTCTGCTGTTGACGGAGCAATTATGGCCAATCATATGTTCGAGGGCCTTGTAAAATGGGTCGACAACGGAAGCGGAGAAGCAGAGCTTGCTCCTGGACAGGCTGAGTCCTGGGAGAAGACCGTGAATGATGACGGTACCGTTACTTACGCAATCAAAATGCGTGATGGTATCAAATGGTCTGACGGAAAAGACGTAACTGCTGGCGATTTTGAGTACAGCTGGAAACGTCTGGCTGATCCGGCTACTGCTGCAGACTACTGCTATATGATCGATATGGTACAGGGATATGCAGAAGTTGCAGACGGATCTGCAGACAAAGATACTCTTGGAATCAAAGCCATTGATGACAAGAACCTTGAGATTACTCTTTCCTATGATTGCCCGTACTTCGAGGAGATCATGGCATTCCCGGCTACTTTCCCGGTTCGTCAGGATATTGTAGAAGGAAATGAAGAGTGGACTTACAGCCCGGAGACCTACATCGGAAACGGTGCATATAAAATGGTTGAGTGGTCCCATAATGCATACATTCTTACCGAGAAGAGTGAGACTTACTATGATTATGAGAAACTTGGTCCGGACACCATCAAATACACCCTGCTGGATGACAACAACGCTATGCTGGCAGCATTCAACAGCGGTGAGCTGAACTTCATCATGAACTTCCCGACTGACGAGATGGCTAACTATCTCGCATCCGGACAGATCACGGTAGCTCCCTACATCGGAACCTACTATGTATGCTTCAACACAGAGGATGAAGTATTCTCCAACCCGCTGGTTCGTCAGGCATTCTCTCTGGTTATCGATCGTAACTACATCGTAGAGAACGTATCTCAGTCCGGTGAGGTTCCGGCTACCGGATATGTTCCGTCTGGTGTATATGATGCAGAGGGCGCTAACGGTGATGATTTCCGTACTGTAGGTGGCGAGTACTACAGCGTATCCGCTGACGATTATCAGGCAAACTGCGATAAAGCCCGTGAGCTTCTTGCAGAGGCTGGATATCCGAACGGAGAGGGATTCCCGGCTGTTGAGTACATGTACAACACTGACGACCGTCATAAAGCAATCGCTGAGGCACTGCAGAACATGTGGCAGACCGAGCTGGGCGTAACCGTTAACCTGAGCAATCAGGACTGGAACGTATTCCTGAAGAGCAGAAAAGACGGAGATTTCCAGATCGCACGTAACGGCTGGATTGCTGACTACAATGATCCGTGCTCTTTCCTGGATATGTGGTATACCGGCGGTGGAAACAACGATGCACAGTACTCTAATCCGGAGTATGATGCTCTGATCGACGCAGCAAAAGCTACATCTGACCAGACTGAGCGTATGGCTGCTTTCCATAAGGCTGAGGATCTCCTCATCGGACAGGACAGCGTTCTTGCACCGATCTACTTCTATACCAACCCGTATATGCTGTCTGATAACATCAGCGGTATGTACTACACTCCGCTTGGATATTTCTTCTTCGGATATACCCAGCAGAACTAATAATCTGATTTAAGATTATAAGATCGTAAAAATCATGGCACAGACCGGACAGGAAAAATTTGTCCGGTCTGTGTTTTTTTGTGCTGATTTTCATAAAACAGCAGACAAAAGAGTCCTTAGATGCTAAAATAGACAGGAAGTTCAAATAGATGGAGGCACCAGCGTGCGTGATTATGAAGAAGATCAGATGAGACAAAGAGAAAGGGAACGCAGACGGGCAGAGAACCGGAAGCGGGCCCGTGAGAGACAAAGAAAGAAGCGGATGCTGGTGATGGGCGGCATGGGATGCTGCGCTGTGATTCTGATTGTGGCAGGGATCTGGCTGATGGCCGGACGGACAGGAAAGGCACAGCTTTCAGAAGGAGATGAAAAAGCGGTGCAGGAACAGACAACAGAAGCATTGTCAGATTCCGGTGCCAAAACAACTTCGGAAAATGAGACAGAGGTCGCTTTACAAGATGAGGAACAGGTTTCCGGGGAAATAGAACAGTCAGAAGAAACTGCACCGGCACAGACGTCATCCATGCCATTTGCTGTTGGATACGATGCACAGGAGACAGACAGCACCACCTACCTTGGAAGCGATTCTGTTCAGAGCAGCTATGCATTATTAGTGGATCTGGATGACAATACGATTGTCTCCCAGAAAAGTGCTTATGACAGGATCAATCCGGCGTCCATGACGAAGATTCTGACGGTTCTGGTAGCGGCAGAACATGTAACCGATCTTGATGATACCTTTACCATTACCAAGGAGATTACGGATTTCAGTTATTCCCATGACTGCAGTGCAGTGGGATTTCTGGATGAGGAAACGGTAACCGTCCGGGATCTTCTCTATGGAACGATCCTTCCCTCCGGTGGAGATGCGGCGGCAGGTCTTGCCTGCTATGTGGCTGGTTCCATGGATTCTTTTGTAAATATGATGAATGAGAAGCTTGCGGAGTTGGGATTGTCCGATACGGCACATTTTACCAACTGTGTGGGACTGTATGATGAGAATCATTACTGCAGTATCTATGACATGGCCATGATTTTAAAAGCAGCGGTGGAAAATGATCTGGCAAGAGAAGTGCTGACAGCACATACTTATACCACCAGTGCAACGGAGCAGCACCCGGAAGGAATCACTATTTCCAACTGGTTTTTAAGAAGAATCGAAGACAAGGATACCAAGGGAACCGTCGTCTGCGCCAAGACCGGATTCGTAGCTCAATCCGGAAACTGTGCGGCCAGCTATGAAGAGACAGACAGCGGCAAACATTATATCTGTGTCACCGCCAATGCTCACAGCAGCTGGAGATGTATTTACGACCATGTGGCAGTTTATCAGGAGTATACGAAATAATGAATTATAAAGCAATTTTACAGTATGAGGGTACCCGTTACCGGGGATGGCAGACCCAGGGAAATACGGATAATACGATACAGGGCAAGCTGGAAACATTGCTCACGAAGATGGCAGGAGAGCCGGTGGAAGTGAATGGTTCCGGAAGAACGGACGCAGGGGTTCATGCCGCCGGGCAGGTCATCAGTTTTCGGTGTAAGACGAAAGAATCACCCGAGGAGATCTGCCGATATATGAATGAATATCTGCCGGAAGATATTGCAGTTCTTTCTGTGGAGGAGGCAGCCCCCAGGTTCCATGCGAGACTGAATGCCGTGCGAAAGACCTATGTATACCGGATCTGGAATGCACCGGTCAAAAATGTATTCCGCAGAAGATTTACCACCTGGATCCAGAAGCCGCTGGATCTTGATGCCATGGAACAGGCGGCAGCGCTTCTGTGCGGAACTAACGACTATCGGGCATTCTGTTCCCTGAAAAAATTTAAAAAGTCTACGGTACGTACCATTGAGAAGATCGAGATCGGAAAAATGGGGCAGGAGATTCGTATTTCCTATACTGGAGACGGATTCCTCTACCATATGGTGCGCATTCTAACCGGTACACTTGTGGAAGTGGGACTGGGACTCCGGAAACCGGAAGAAATGACGGAGATTCTGGAAGGTCAGGATCGAACAAAAGCCGGACGGCTCATGCCGCCGGAAGGACTGACACTGGAGAGTGTGGAATACTAAATATACAGGATCCAAAAGAATGATGGATCGGGAGGGAGCTATCAAGGATGAAAAACACAGATCTGAGATACAGCGCATACTTACAGATTTTAAAAGAAGAACTGGTACCGGCAATGGGATGTACCGAGCCAATTGCACTGGCCTATGCGGCGGCACTAGCGAGAAAGACACTGGGAGTACTGCCGGATAAAGTAGAAGTGGCAGCCAGTGGAAGTATTATCAAAAATGTAAAATCCGTAATCGTACCGCATACCGGACATCTGAAAGGAATTCCTGCAGCAGCGGCAGCAGGAATTGTGGCGGGGGATGCGGAAAAGAAACTGGAAGTCATTTCCTATGTAAAAGAGGAACAGGTTGAGGAGATCAAACAGTTTCTGGAACAGACCCCCATTACAGTGGAGCATCTGGAAAGCGGTATTACTTTTGATATTGAGGTAACCGTTCATGCAGGCGCAGATTCTGCAAAGGTGCGAATTGCTAATTACCATACTAATATTGTAAGAATTGAGAAAAACGGAGAGATCCTTGAAAATATTCCAGTATCGGGAGAAGAGGAAAATAATCTGACGGACCGGAGTCTTCTGGATATGGAGCATATCTGGGAATTTATTAATACCGTAGATATAGAAGAAATAAAACCGATACTGGAGCCGCAGCTTCGTATGAATATGGCCATTGCAGAAGAAGGAATGACCAATGATTATGGTGCTAATATCGGAAAAGTCATCTGGAAAACCAAAGAACATACGACTGCCAACCATGCCCGTGCCATGGCTGCCGCCGGATCCGATGCCCGAATGAACGGCTGTGAGCTGCCGGTAATTATCAATTCAGGAAGCGGTAATCAGGGTATCACCGCATCTGTGCCGGTTGTGATCTATGCGAAAGAACTGGGTGTATCCGAAGAGAAGATGTATCGCGCCCTGGCGCTTTCCAATTTGACGGCAATTCATCAGAAGACGCCCATCGGAAGACTTTCCGCATTCTGCGGCGCTATCAGTGCAGGCGTAGGCGCCGGAGCTGGTATTTCCTACTTAAAAGGCGGAGACTACAAAGTGCTGATTCATACAGTAGTCAATGCCCTTGCCATTGTATCCGGCATTGTCTGTGACGGCGCAAAAGCTTCCTGCGCTGCAAAGATTGCAACTGCAGTGGAAGCAGGCATTATGGGATACGATATGTACATGTGTGGGCAGGAATTCCACGCAGGAGACGGCCTGGTTGGAGCAGGCGTGGAAGCCAATATCCAGAACGTAGGCCGTCTTGCAAAAGATGGAATGAAAGAGACCAATCAGGAGATCATTAAGATTATGATTGGATGTTAAATCGTAATTTTCTCCCGCTCTTTCAGTATTTTCGGAAAGAAATGAAAGAACAGGCAGCTGGTCATAGTGGCGGACACCACATCGGCCACCGGTTCTGAGAAGAAGGCAGCATCTGCGGTGAGCAGGGCAGGCAGAAGGATAAGCCCGGTGAGGAACACAAATTTCCGGAAAGCAGAGCAGAAGAGTGCCAGCTTCACTTTGCCGAGGGCGGTAGTCTCGTCCACCAGCGGATACTGCACAGCCAGCGGGATAATCATGAAGGTGAACCGCTTAATATACGTAACGGAACGGCTTAAGATCACAGGATCTTCTGTAAAGAGCCGTACATAGACTGGGGATACGGTCCAGGTCACAATGGTCATCAGAATACAGAAAGATACACACAGTCCGGTGATGCACAGAATCGCTTTTTTGATTCTCTCTGCATCATCTTTTCCATAGTTAAAGCTGACCACCGGCTGGCTGCCGAGGGTGATGCCGCCCATGGGCATGGTGATGAGCAGAAGATAACTCTGGACAATGGTTGCACAGGTGACCAGCGTATCGCCTTCGCCCGGACCGCCGTAGCGCTGCAGTACCGTGTTCAGCACAATGAGCAGAATGCTGTCACTGGCGAGAATCAGGAATGGGGAGAAACCAAAGGTGACAATTCGTTTCATGACACTTACATGAAAATCGCCCCAACCAAGTCGTACCGGCATCCGTTTGCTGAACAGGCAGCCAAGTACAAAGAGACAGGAGACGATCTGGGAAATGACTGTCGCAATGGCAGCTCCGGCAACACCCAGATGAAAGACGAAGATAAAGAGCGGATCCAGAAGGATATTCAGGATTGCTCCGATGACGACTGTCGCCATGCCAAGGCCGGAAAAGCCCTGAGCAATGAGAAAGCTGTTCATGCCGCCGGAGATCAGTGCGAAAAAGGTTCCGGCCGTATAAATCGTCACATAGGTATTTGCGTAAGAAAAAGTCGCATCACTGGCGCCAAACCACATAAGCAGTGTATTTTTGCTGAGCAGAAATCCGCTGGTCAGTACGGCAGACAGAATCAGAAGCATTAAAAATCCGTTGTTCAGTACCTGATGGGCTTCTTTTTCATTGCCGCTTCCCATTTTCATAGCCATGATAGGGGCGCCGCCCTGACCGACCATGGAGCCGAAGGATGCCAGAAGAGTGACAATCGGCGCACAGATGCCGACACCGGCCAGTGCCAGATCGCCGACACCGGTTCCAATATACATTCGGTCTACAATGGAATATAAGACATTTACCAGCTGCGCCAGCATTGTGGGGATAGCCAGCCGTATTACCAGACGGGAAATTTCGTCCCGTCCCAGATCATTTGTGCGACTCATAGGATCAACCAATTCCTCCAAGTAAAATTCCCAGTATCAGTACAAGTACACATAGCGGACAGTAAATATATTTGCAGACAGGAAGAAACAGATCGGTAAAGGGTTTGTCCCTTCCTTTATTTACCTGCACATTCACATATGATTTGCCACAGATCCAGAAGAACATGATTCCGGCAAGTCCTGCACCCAGCGGGCAGATATAGATGGACAGCACATCCATCCAGTCGGATACGATACCCTGAATGCAGATGGAAACAATCAGTGAAAATACAGCAATCAGGGTACAGGAAGTCTTTCTTCCAAGGTGAAGCTTTTCCTGGATGGTTGCAATGGGCGCTTCATACAAGTTAATGAGTGAGGACAGCCCGGCGGAAAAGACAGCCACAAAGAAGATCATGGCAATCAGATGACCACAGGGCATAGATTTAAACAAAGCCGGCAGATAGATGAACATCAGTCCGGGTCCTCCCTGGTCAAGCTGTGCACCGATGGTTGCCATAGCCGGAATGATAACAATGGCTGCAAGAAGAGCTGCAATGGTATCAAACAGGGCAACACGTCCGGCAGCCGCCGGAATATCCTCTTCATCAGAGAGATAGGAGCCATAGATCAGTGTACCGTTCCCGGCAACGGACAGGGAGAAAAATGCCTGTCCCAGTGCAAAGATCCAGGTCTTCGGACTGGCGAGTATGGCCGGCTCGATCCGGAAAATGTAACGGTAACCGTCCATAGCGCCTGGCTGGAATGCCACGTAAACACCCAGAATGGCAAACAGGATGAAGAAGACCGGCATCATGATCCGGTTGGCTTTCTCGATACCCTGCCCGATACCGAACATGAGGATGATCATACCAATGAGCAGCGCAACAATCTGCCAGCCATTATTTCCAAAGGAACTGGCCATCTGCCCGAATTCTGCTCCGAATCCATCTGCGTCAGATGGCGCCAGTGTTGTTCCAGTAAAAGAGCCGATCATATATTTCAGAATCCATCCCATAACAACCGTATAACCGATGGCCATGGCCAGTGCACCCAGTACAGGAATGTATCCTAAGAGTTCGCCTGCTTTCCGATGTCCTTTCGTCTCGCCGGCATAGCCAAAAGCGTCCACAGGTCCGGAGCGGGCCGCACGACCAAAACTCATCTCTCCGATCACTCCGGTGAAGCTGATCAGCGCTACAAAAAGAAAATACGGAAGCAGATAGGAACCGCCTCCGTACATGGAGACTCTGGTTGGAAACATCCAGATATTGCCCATGCCCACGGCAGAGCCGATACAGGCCAGAATAAATCCCCATTTATTGTTAAAAGAATCTCTTTTTTTCATTTGTTATTCGTCCCTCGCATTCATAAACTCAATGTATCTATGATACATGATTGGAGTCGGAAAGTAAATGAAAAAGAGCATCAGACGAACTACAGAAAAAACTCAATACCAAATACCACAACACAGCAGATGACAGCCACCGGCAAAAGTCCAGCACCTGCATAAGCGGCGAAGATACCAATAATCAGCGCCAGGACTCCGGATACCGGAGACTGGGTGGCATGGATAATGGCCGGAAAGGTCATCACTGCCAGTGTCACATAAGGTACATAATAAAGAAATGATTGCAAATATTTATTCTCAATCGGTTTTCGGATCAGAGTCAGTGGCAGTACCCGAATAATATAAGATACTACACCTGTGATCAGAATATAAATATACATATTATGCGTCATGATGATTTTCTCCTTTTGTTGAAATGGGGAACAATACAGCAGCTCCTCCGGATATGGCAACGGTTAAAATAATCGTACGTGTTCCTTCTGAAAGATCAGAAAATGGGGCAAAAACAGAAGTAGCCCAGCTCAAAGCAAAGGCCAGAATAATCAGTGCTGCAACAACCTTATCTTTTTTTGCCGGAGGAATTATGATTGCCAGGAACATGCCAAACAGAGAAACACTTAATGCACTCACCACACGGGTCGGCATGATATTTCCGGCAATGATACCGCAGGCCGTTCCGGTTGCCCAGCAGGGAATGGCGGTCAGCATGGCGCCGTAGGTGTAGAAAGGTTCCAGATAACCGGGACGGGCAATGGCGATGCCAAAGAGCTCATCGGTAATATCGTAACCCATTAAAAGCCGGTGTCCGAAGGAAAGCCCGGGTTTCAGACGCTGTCCCATGGCGCAGCTCATGAGAAGATACCGGGCATTGGCAATCAATGTAACGACAGCAATTTCTATGTAGGAAGCATTGGCTGCGATCACGGTAATTCCGGCATATTCTCCGGCAGACGCATTATTCAGAAAACTGAGCAAAAATCCCTGAACTGCATTCATGCCCGCGTTTCTTGCGGCAATCCCCAGTGAAAAAGCCACCGCAAAATACCCAAGTCCTATGGGAATGGCATCCTTCATTCCCTTCTGGAATATCTTTGCATTCGATTTACTCATAACATGGATTCCTCCCAAGAATCAGATTTATTTTCTGAGCAATATTTTAGCAGTCCTCTTTACATAAGTAAAATGAATGATTATGATGAATACATAAGAAAAAGTGATGAGGTGAACAACATGTTATCCAGATATGAAATATTTTGCAAAGTAATGGAAAATGGCAGTTTCACAAAGACAGCAGAAGAACTGGGATATTCCCAGAGTGCCGTCAGTCAGGCAGTTCGGACTTTGGAGCAGGAGACAGAAACAGTGCTCATTGACCGGAAAAAGGACGGAATTGGACTGACAGCAGACGGTGAGCAGTATCTTCCGTATTTTCAGCAGATCTATCAGGCAGAAAAGAATCTGGAACGAAAAGAAGAGGAAATGAAGGGACTTACCAACAGCGCCATCCGAATTGGAACTTTTACCAGTGTCAGTCGTACCTTCCTGCCAAGACTGATGATGGAATTTAAGAAACAATATCCGGAAGTACGATTCATTCTTCAACAGGGGGAATATACCAGTATTGCCCAGTGGGTAAGAGACGGAAACGTGGATTTTGGATTTGCCAATGCAGAAGCAGTGCCAGGGCTGGAAACCAGTATTTTATATAAGGATGAAATGGCGGCCGTACTGCCAAAAGGACATCCTCTGACTGGAAAACAAGTCATTTCACTAAAAGATCTTGAGCAGGAACCTTTCATTCTTCTGGATGAAGGAGAGTACAGCGTACCTGAGCAGGCTTTTCGGCGGGCGGGTCTGCATCCGAAAATTGAGTACAAAGTATACGACGATTACTCTATTTTAGCTATGGTACGACAGAGCCTTGGAGTCTCTGCCATGTACAAAAGAGTGCTGGAAGGATTCGAAGCAGGGCTTGCCGTCCGCCCGGTAAAAGAACGGATGGAACGTCCGGTGGCATTGGTATGGAAAGATTGGAATACGATGCCCTTTGCAGCAAGAAAGTTTGTGTCTTATGTGCGGTTAAAATTTTAACAAGCCACCAGATCTTGCAGATATTGAGAAATTTTTGCGTGAAAGGCACTTTTTCTTGTATTTCCTATGGGCCATGATATAATAACAGCGTCTCGAAAGTTATACTACGCTAATTATTTATCACAAGGAGGTTCATAGATGAAAAATTTTGAACAGTGGGGCGGATTTGAAGGCCGCATCTGGAAAGAAGAGATCAATGTAAGAGATTTCATCCAGAAAAACTATACCCCGTATGAGGGAGACGAATCCTTCCTGGAGGGACCCACAGAGGCAACTGACAAATTATGGGGAATTCTGCAGGGACTGCAGAAAGAAGAGCGTGCAAAAGGCGGCATTCTGGATATGGATACTCATATTGTATCCGGCATCACATCCCATGGAGCAGGATATATCAGTGAAGAGACCAAAGATCTTGAGCAGGTCGTAGGACTTCAGACAGACAAACCACTGAAGAGAGCATTTATGCCCTTTGGAGGAATCAAGATGGCCGAGCAGGCATGCCAGACCAATGGCTACGAGCCGGATCCGGAGCTACACAAAATCTTTACCGAGTATTGCAGAACTCATAATCAGGGCGTCTTCGATGCTTACACTCCGGAGATGAAGAAAGCACGTCACAACAAGATCATTACCGGACTTCCGGACACCTACGGAAGAGGACGTATCGTCGGTGACTACCGTCGTGTGGCTCTGTACGGAATTGATTTTCTGATGGAAAAGAAGGCAGAAGATTTCGCGAACTGCGGAGATGGAACTATGACGGATGATGTGATCCGTCAGAGAGAAGAGATCAGCAGACAGTATCAGGCACTTGGCCAGATGAAGAAGATGGCTGAGATCTACGGCTTTGATATTTCCCAGCCTGCCAAGAATGCAAAAGAAGCAGTACAGTGGCTGTATTTTGGATATCTGGCAGCTGTGAAAACCCAGAACGGTGCAGCCATGAGTGTTGGCCGTGTGTCTACCTTCCTTGACATCTATATTCAGAGAGATCTGGAAAATGGCAGCCTCACTGAGAAAGAGGCCCAGGAGCTCATCGACCATTTTGTTATGAAGCTTCGTATGGTAAAATTCGCAAGAATTCCGTCCTACAATCAGTTGTTCTCCGGCGACCCGGTATGGGCAACTCTGGAAGTGGCAGGTATCGGTGTAGACGGACGTTCCATGGTTACCAAGAACGACTATCGTTTCCTGCATACGTTGGTTAATATGGGACCGAGTCCGGAGCCGAACCTGACTGTACTGTATTCTTCTGCACTGCCGCAGAATTTCAAGAAATTTGCAGCTGATATTTCTATCCGCACCAGTTCTGTACAGTATGAGAATGATGATGTGATGAAGCCGGTATGGGGTGATGATTACTCCATCTGCTGTTGTGTGTCTGCAACCCAGACCGGTAAAGAGATGCAGTTCTTCGGAGCAAGAGCAAATCTGGCAAAATGCCTTCTGTATGCCGTAAACGGTGGTGTAGATGTAAAGACCAGAGAGCAGGTTGGACCGGCCTATAAACCGATCACTTCCGATTATCTGGATTACGATGAAGTCATTGCAAAATATGACAAGATGATGGACTGGCTGGCAGGCCTTTATGTCAACGTATTGAACCTGATCCAGTATATGCATGACAAATATTACTATGAAGCAGCTGAGATGGCCCTCATTGATACTGATGTGAGAAGAACCTTCGCAACTGGTATTGCAGGATTCTCTCATGTAGTAGATTCCTTAAGCGCCATCAAATATGCAAAAGTTAAAACCGTTCGTGATGAGACCGGTATCGTTGTAGACTACATTACCGAGGGAGACTTCCCGAGATATGGTAACGACGATGACAGAGCAGACGACATCGCTGTATGGCTTCTGAAGACATTCCTTGACAAAATTAAGAAACATCATACCTACAGAAATTCCGAGGCAACCACCTCTATCCTGACCATCACTTCCAACGTAGTCTATGGTAAGGCAACCGGAAGCATGCCGGACGGAAGAAAAGCAGGTGAGCCGCTGTCTCCGGGAGCAAACCCGAGCTATGGTGCTGAGAAGAGCGGACTTCTGGCTTCCCTCAACTCTGTTGCAAAACTTCCCTATGAGTGGGCACTGGATGGTATTTCCAATACCCAGACCATCAATCCGGATGCACTGGGACACAGTGAGGATGAGAGAATCAAGAATCTGGTACAGGTGATGGATGGATACTTTGATCAGGGCGCACATCACCTCAATGTCAATGTATTTGGAACCGAGAAACTGATCGATGCGATGGAGCATCCGGAGAAAGAGGAGTACGCAAACTTCACTATCCGTGTATCCGGATATGCAGTGAAATTTATCGATCTGACCAGAGAGCAGCAGATGGATGTGATCTCCAGAACCTGCCACAAGAGCATGTAATTGGCTATGAATGAACATACCGTAATCACCGGAAAGATTCATTCTCTGGAAACATTTGGACTGGTAGATGGTCCGGGAGTCCGGTGCGTGGTATTTCTGCAGGGCTGCCATATGCGCTGCAGATACTGCCACAATCCGGAGACCTGGAGCATGCAGGGAGGCGAAGATTCCACAGCAGAAGAAATGTTTCGTAAAATGTACCGTTACCGGAATTACTGGGGAAAAGATGGGGGGCTTACCGTCAGCGGCGGTGAGCCTCTTCTCCAGTTAGACTTTGTAACGGAATTTTTCCGCCTGGCAAAAGAAAAAAAAGTAAACACGGCACTGGATACCTCCGGCAATCCGTTTTTGATGACTCCGGAGTATCTGGAAAAATTTGACCGTCTTATGGAGTTGACCGATCTGTTTCTGCTTGATATTAAGGCAGTGGATGGAAAGCTTCATAAGGAACTGACGGGACAGCCCAATGACAATATTCTTGCCATGGCCCATTATCTGGCTGACCATGGAAAATCCATGTGGATTCGCCACGTGCTGGTACCGGGGCTGACAGATTCAGAGGAAGATTTGCTGGCGCTTCGGGATCTGGAGCGATCTCTTCCAACACTCAAAAGAGTGGAAGTTCTTCCTTATCATACCCTTGGTTTGTTCAAATGGAAGAAGTTAGGAATAACATACTCACTGAATGGAGTGCCGACACCGACGGAAGAAGAAGTAAGAAGAGCGGAAGAAATTCTTGAAGTACATAAATATTAAGTAATAAAGGAGTTTGATAAATTCTATCAGCTCCTTTTCTTGCGTTTTTTGTTTTGGTCTGTTATGATAATCCATGGTTAGCAAATACTAACTACGTGAATAAATCAGGAAACTCCATTTTCAAAATCACCGGAACCTGGACAATTCCGGTGAAGGAGTCCTGCTTGACATGGTAGTAATGAAAAATTTTACATAAAGGAGAACATTTACTATGGATTATTTAGAGATTGAAAAGGTAGTAGGAAGAGAGATTCTGGATTCCAGAGGAAATCCTACGGTAGAAGCAGAAGTTTATCTGGCTGACGGAACCATCGGAAGAGGCGTAGCTCCCAGTGGTGCATCCACCGGAGAGTTCGAGGCCCTGGAGTTAAGAGATGACGACAAGAGCAGATACCTTGGAAAAGGAGTTACCAAAGCAGTAGAGAATATCAATACCGTCATGAATGAAGTATTGACCGGTATGGATGCATCCGATACTTATGCCATCGACAAAGCGATGATCGAGGCTGACGGAACCAAAGATAAATCCAAACTGGGTGCAAATGCAATCCTGGCTGTATCCATCGCAGCAGCAAGAGCAGCATCTGTTTCTCTTGATATTCCGCTGTACCGTTTCCTTGGCGGTGTATCCGGCAACCGTCTTCCGGTTCCGATGATGAATATTGTAAACGGCGGATGCCATGCACTGTCTTCCGGATTGGATGTGCAGGAGTTTATGATTATGCCAGTAGGCGCTCCGTCCTTCAAAGAGTGCTTAAGATGGTGTGCGGAGGTATTCCATGCACTGGCTTCTATTTTAAAAGAGCGCGGACTGGCTACTTCCGTAGGTGACGAAGGTGGATTTGCTCCGGCACTGAAGTCCGATGAAGAAGCAATCGAGACCATTCTGGAGGCAGTAAAGAAAGCTGGCTACGAGCCGGGCAAAGACTTCAAGATCGCTATGGATGCGGCATCTTCTGAGTGGAAGAGCGAGAAAGGCAAAGGCTTCTACAAACTTCCGAAAGCAGGAACCGAGTATACTTCCGAGGAGCTTATTGAGCACTGGGCAAAACTCTGCGAGAAATACCCGATCATTTCCATCGAGGATGGTCTGGATGAGGAAGACTGGGAAGGCTGGCAGAAACTCACTGCAAGACTGGGAGATAAAGTACAGCTGGTTGGCGATGATCTTTTCGTTACCAATACCGAGAGACTTGCAAAAGGTATCAAACTGGGTGCAGGAAATGCCATCCTTATCAAACTGAACCAGATCGGTTCCGTATCTGAGACACTGGAAGCAATCAAGATGGCTCACAAAGCTGGTTATACCGCGATTTCTTCCCATCGTTCCGGTGAGACTGCAGACACTACCATTGCAGATCTTGCAGTAGCACTCAACACCTGCCAGATCAAGACCGGTGCTCCGAGCAGATCTGAGCGTGTTGCAAAATACAATCAGCTGCTCAGAATCGAGGAACAGCTGGGCGCAAGCGCAGTTTATCCGGGAATCGGCGCCTTTAATGTAAAGAATGACTAAAATATAAGAAATATACAAAGGAGCTGTTGCTTGACAATGGCTCCTTTGTTTTTGATGAAAAACATTCCTAAATTGGCGTAGCTTTCGATAGAACAGTAACTATCATACAAGTCACCCTTGCACAAACTACCAAAATCCCTTATAATAATTCGGATTGACAGTTAACAACAGAACATAATAGAAAAGGTAGTTTATGCGTAAATTAGCGTTATCAGATGAGATCCTGATGACCATTGAGAAACCGGCCCGTTACATCGGCGGAGAAGTCAATGCGGTCATGAAGGACAAGGAAAAGGTAGACATCCGGTTCGCCATGTGTTTCCCGGATGTGTATGAGATCGGTATGTCCCACCTGGGCATTCAGATTCTCTACGATATGTTTAATAAGAGAGAGGATACCTGGTGTGAGCGTGTCTATTCTCCGTGGAATGATATGGACAAGGTAATGCGGGAGCAGCAGATTCCGCTTTTCGCACTGGAATCTCAGGATCCGATTAAGGACTTTGACTTCTTAGGTATTACCATCCAGTATGAGATGTGCTACACCAACATCCTGCAGGTGCTGGATCTGGCACAGATCCCGCTGGAGGCATCCCAACGTACCAAGGAGCATCCCTTTGTCATTGGCGGCGGTCCCTGTACCTATAATCCGGAACCGCTGGCAGATTTCTTTGATCTGTTCTATATCGGAGAGGGTGAAGTGCAGTACGATGCCCTTCTGGAACTTTACAAAGAATGGAAATCAAGCGACGCATCCAGAGAAGACTTCTTAAAGAAAGCATCGCAGATTCCTGGAATCTATGTTCCTTCTTTATATGAAGTTTCCTATAAAGAAGACGACACCATTGACAAAATGATCCCCCTCTGTCCGGAAGCACCGGAGAAGGTGAAGAAACAGCTGGTGCTTGACGTCACCACTTCCAGTTACCCGGAGAAACCGGTGGTTCCGTTTATCAAGGCAACCCAGGACCGCGTGGTGCTGGAGATTCAAAGAGGCTGTATCCGCGGATGTCGTTTCTGCCAGGCGGGTATGCTGTACCGTCCCACCAGAGAGCGGGATCTGGAGATGCTGAAAAAAGCAGCCTATGCCATGCTGAAAAATACAGGCTACGAGGAGATCTCTTTAAGCTCTTTAAGTTCCAGTGATTATTCCCATCTGAAGGAACTGGTCACTTTCCTGATTGATGAGTTCGGAAGCAAGGATATTAATATTTCTCTGCCGTCTCTGCGTATCGATGCGTTCTCTCTGGATGTGATGGGTAAGGTGCAGGATGTGCGGAAGAGCAGTCTGACCTTCGCACCGGAAGCAGGTTCCCAGAGGCTCCGCGATGTGATTAATAAAGGTCTGACAAAGGAAGTGATTTTAAACGGTGCCGGACAGGCCTTCGAGGGCGGCTGGAACCGTGTAAAACTGTATTTCATGCTGGGACATCCTACGGAGACCGAGGAAGATATGAGGGGTATTGCATGGCTGGCAGAGAAGATCGCTGAGCGTTATTATGAGGTGCCGAAGGAAAAGAGAAACGGAAAGTGCCAGATTGTAGTCAGCACTTCCTTCTTCGTGCCGAAGCCCTTTACGCCATTCCAGTGGGCGCAGATGTGTACCAAGGAGGAGTTCCTGCACAGAGCCTATATTGTCAATCATGAGATCAAAGATCAGCTCAACAAGAAGAGCATCAAATACAACTGGCATGAGGCCGATGTCACCATTCTGGAAGGCGTTCTGGCAAGAGGAGATCGAAAGGTAGCAAAGGTCATTAAAAAAGCCTATGAGAAAGGCTGTCTCTTTGACTCCTGGACGGAAGGTTTTAAAAATGAACTCTGGATGGAAGCTTTTGCAGAATGCGGAGTGGATATTGATTTTTATACCATTCGTAAACGAGAGCTTGACGAAGTGTTCCCGTGGGATTTCATTGATATTGGTGTAACCAGAGCATTCCTTGAGAGAGAGTGGAAAAAGGCCCATGAGGAGACCGTAACCCCCAACTGCCGGATGCAATGTTCCGGTTGTGGTGCAGCTGTCTTCGGAGGAGGTGTCTGCCGTGAACATTAGAGTCAGATTTCGCAAATATGGAGTATTAAAATTTATCGGACATTTGGATGTGATGAGATATTTCCAGAAGGCTATCCGCCGGGCAGACATTGACATCTGCTATTCAGAAGGATATAGCCCCCATATGATTATGTCCTTTGCATCTCCCCTTGGATTAGGTCTGGAGAGCGACGGCGAATATATGGATATCCGGATTAACGGTTCCATCTCATCAAAGGAAGCGGTTCGCCGCCTGAATGCGGTGATGGTGGAAGGAATTGACGTTATGAGCTTCCGGGAGCTTCCTGAGAACAGTAAGAATGCCATGGCGAGCGTGGCAGCAGCTGATTATGAAGTGCGTTTCCGGGAAGGCTGCGCGCCGGAAGATGGCTGGAAAAAGCAATTTACAGAATTTCTTGCACAGCCGGAAATGCGGATTGTGAAAGAAACCAAGAAGGGACAGCAGGAGATTGACATCCGCCCGTGGATCTACAGCTGGGAGATCGTGGATGATATGATCAAAATGCAGGTATCCGCAGGAAGCGTTCACAACCTGAAACCGGAAATGGTACTGAAAGCATTTGCGGAACATATTGGCTGGGACATGCCGCAGTTTGCTCTGCTGGTGACCAGACGGGAAATGTACGCGGATCAGGGAACAGAAGAAGAGCGAAAACTCATTTCTCTGGAAGCGCTGGGAGAAGAAATTGGATAATACAAGAATCATTACCTATATAAAAGACGGAGTTCTGGCAGACGCTCTCTATGAAGATGGGCGTATGATGGAATTGTCCCTCATTTCCAAGGAACAGGAATCTATCCTTGGAAATATCTATATAGGAAAAGTAAAGAATATTGTAAAAAATATTCAGGCGGCATTTGTGGAGATTGAGCCAGGATTGCTCTGTTATCTTCCTCTGGAAGATGTGAAGAATCCCGTCTATCTTCATCCGAAAGCAAAACCGACACTGGTGCAGGGAGATGAACTTCTGGTTCAGGTGAGCCGCGAGGCGGTGAAGACCAAAGCTCCTTCGGTGACGACCAAGTTCAGCCTGACCGGAAAATATCTGGTGCTGACCCATGGAAATGAGACCATCGGGTTTTCCGGAAAACTTGACAGCCCCGAGAAGAACCGGCTGAAAGCATGGACGGCCGGACTGAAGCTTCCGGACGAAGTAGGAATCATCGTGAGGACCAATGCTTCCGGCGTGGCAGAAGAGGAACTGAACCGGGAATACCGGCATCTGGAAGAACAGTATCGGTATCTTAGCCAACAGGCCATTCATCGAAGTGTGTATTCCTGTGTATTTCAGAATCGTCCCGCTTATCTGGGATCGGTACTTGGCAGCAGAAGTGAGTCTTTAAAAGAAATCATCACCGATGATGAAAAAATTTATGAAGAGATACGTCAGTTTCTGCAGGAAGAAATGCCTGGTGATGAAGCAAAGCTGCGGCTTTATGAAGACCGGATGCTTCCGCTGAAAGCCCTGTACCGGATGGAAAAGGGCCTGTCAGAAGCGCTGGCAGAACGGGTCTGGCTGAAATCGGGAGGTTACCTTGTGATTGAAGCCACTGAAGCGCTGACGGTCATTGATGTAAATACTGGAAAATGCATTGCAGGGAAAGACAAGCAGGCCACCATCCGGAAAATCAACCAGGAAGCTGCTTTGGAAATTGCAAGACAGCTTCGTCTTCGAAATCTGTCGGGTATCATTCTGGTTGATTTTGTAGATATGACGGAACCGGGTGCAGACGAAGAACTTCTGGCATTTATGCAGAAACTTCTGAAAAAAGACCCGCAAAAATCCGCTGCTGTCGATATGACGGCGTTAGGTCTTATGGAACTGACCCGGAAAAAGCAAAAGAAAACATTAAAAGAACAGGCAAAGGAGTGCGGAATACTATGATAGAAGTACATGCGTTAAAAGAAAAAGGGCATTATAAGAGTTTTCACATCCAGGGTCATGCAGGATATGCGGATGAGGGTGAAGATATTGTCTGCGCGGCTGTGTCCGCATTGGTCATTAATACCATCAATTCTATTGAAGAGTTTACGGAAGATGCCTTTACCTGCGACTGTAAAGACGGTATGATTGAAAGTTGGGAGTTCACTTCCAATGTATCAGCAGGAACGGATCTTCTGATGGATGCACTGATGCTAGGACTTCGGAATATTGTAAAATCCTACGGAACGGATTATCTGCAGGTGGCTGACACCGAAGAAAAATAGAGTGGAAAGTTTTCCAAAAAGTTAAGGCAAATTACTTGACAGGCATAAAACACTATGCTATTATATCAAAGATGCCGCGCAGTGGGGTTGCAAGTTTGTCCAAATGGACGACACCGAAGCTGGCGAGTAAATATTAGGAGGTGCCATATGTACGCGATTATTGCAACAGGTGGTAAACAGTATAAAGTATCTGAGGGCGATGTGATCAAAGTTGAGAAGCTCGGTGCTGAAGCAGGTTCTAACTATGTATTTGATCAGGTTCTCGCTGTATGTGACGACGCTCTTACCGTAGGTACTCCGGTAGTCGAGGGTGCTACCGTAGAAGCATCTGTAATCGGTGACGGAAAAGCGAAAAAAGTTATCGTTTACAAGTACAAGAGAAAAACTGGATATCATAAAAAGAATGGTCACAGACAGCAGTACACCGCTGTTAAGATCGAAAAGATCAACAAATAATTTTTTACAGTTAACCAGTTACTTATTCATTAAGAAATTCAGGGAGGTGCAGACCTATGTTGAATATGAACCTTCAGATGTTCGCACATAAGAAGGGAGTCGGTTCTACAAAGAACGGCAGAGATTCCGAGTCCAAGAGACTTGGTGCCAAGAGAGCTGACGGCCAGTTTGTGAAAGCCGGAAACATCCTTTACAGACAGCGCGGAACCAAGATTCACCCGGGTGTGAATGTAGGACGCGGCGGAGATGATACTTTATTCGCTTTAGTGGATGGAGTTGTTCGCTTCGAGAGAAAAGGAAGAGATAAAAAGCAGGTTTCTATCGTTCCGGTAGCAGCTGAATAATCCGCATTCACAAGGGCTTCAAGTCGGTAAGATTTGGAGCCCTTTCTTAATAAAAAACTTTGTTTTTTTAGCCAGATAAAAGGAGACGACACATGTTTGCAGACAGAGCAAAGATTTATATCCGCTCAGGTAAGGGCGGGGACGGCCATGTAAGCTTCCGCAGAGAACTGTTCGTGCCGGACGGCGGTCCGGATGGCGGTGACGGCGGAAACGGAGGAGATGTAATCTTCGAAGTGGACGAAGGACTGAATACGCTGACCGACTACCGCCATAAGCGCAAATATGCGGCGCAGGACGGCCAGGAAGGCGGAAAGAGAAACTGTCACGGAAAAAGTGGAGAGAGTATTGTATTAAAGGTTCCGGAAGGAACTGTGATCAAAGACGCAGAGAGCGGCAAAGTCATCGCGGATATGTCCGGTGAGAACCGCCGTCAGGTGATCTTAAAAGGCGGACGCGGAGGTATCGGCAACCAGCATTTTGCCACTTCCACCATGCAGGCCCCGAAGTATGCAAAACCGGGACAGCCCTGCCAGGAGCTGGAAGTCATGCTGGAGCTGAAAGTCATCGCAGATGTGGGACTGGTTGGATTCCCGAACGTAGGTAAATCTACTTTGCTTTCCCGTGTAACCAATGCCCAGCCGAAGATTGCCAACTATCATTTCACAACTTTAAGCCCAAACCTGGGTGTGGTAGACCTGGACGGAGACGGATTTGTCATTGCCGATATTCCGGGACTAATCGAAGGCGCATCCGAGGGTGTGGGACTGGGACTGGATTTCCTTCGTCATATTGAGCGTACCAAGGTTATCATTCATATGGTAGATGCAGCATCCGTAGAGGGACGAGATCCCATCGCAGACATTCATGCCATTAACAAAGAGCTGAATGCCTACAATCCGGAGATTGCTGCCAGACCGCAGGTCATCGCTGCCAATAAGATTGATGCTATCTGGGATAAGGAAAATGATCCGGTAGAGAAGATCCGCAAGGAATTTGAGCCGGAAGGAATCAAAGTATTCCCGATTTCCGCAGTCAGCGGCCAGGGACTGAAGGAACTGATGTATCATGTAAAAGGACTGCTTGACAATATGGATCACAAGCCGGTGGTCTTCGAGCAGGAGTTCTTCCCGGAAGATATGTTCGTGCGGGAGAATCTGCCTTATACCGTGGAAAAATCCACCGAAGAGGAAAATACCTACGTGGTGGAAGGACCGAGAATCGAAAAAATGCTTGGCTATACCAATCTGGAATCCGAGAAGGGCTTTGCTTTCTTCCAGCGTTTCCTGAAAGAGACAGGAATTCTGGAGGAACTGGAAGCAGCCGGAATCCAGGAGGGCGATACTGTCCGGATGTATGGATTAAGCTTCACATATTATAAATAAGAGGATAAATTATGACAAGCAAGCAGAGAGCTTATTTAAAAGGACTGGCACAGACCATGGAACCGATTTTCCAGATCGGCAAGAACAGTCTGACGCCGGAGAATACAGCAGCCATTGCAGAAGCACTGGAAGCACGGGAACTGATCAAGATCAGCGTGCTGCAGAACTGTATGGATGATCCGAAGGAGCTGGCAGCCCTGGTGGGAGAGAGAACTCGTTCCCAGGTGGTACAAGTCATCGGAAAGAAGATTGTGCTTTACAAAGAAGGAAAAGACGAGAAGAAGAAAATCGTGCTTCCTAAGTAGCGCAGAAGAGAGGCTATATGGACGAAGGCTGGAAACAGATCGGAATCATGGGCGGCACGTTCGATCCGGTTCACAAGGCGCATCTGGCACTGGCGGAGCAGGCTTACCGGCAGTTCGCGTTGGATGAAGTATGGATGATGCCTAACGGACGTCCCCCTCACAAGAGAGACCATTCCCAGGCCGATGTTTCTCATCGGATGGAGATGGTTCGCCGCGCCATTGCAGGGATTCCGTATTTACGCTTATGCGGACTGGAGCAGTTCGAAATGAGCTATCACTATACCTTTGAAACGATTCATATTTTAAAAGATCTGTTTCCAAAGGTGCAGTTTTATTTCATTATGGGAGCCGATTCCCTGTTTGATTTTGTAGACTGGAAAAGACCGGATATTATCAGCCGGGAATGTGTCATTCTGGCTGCTACCAGGGATCATTGCCGGAAAGATGAGATTCTTCAGAAAATCGAAGAACTGAAGCAGCTTTTTGGTGCGGATATTCGTATTTTAAATACCCCGAACATGGATATTGCATCGGAAGAGATCCGCAAAAGACTGCAGCAGGGGGAGGATACTTCCGATATGCTTCCGGAAGAAGTGACAGCCTATATTCGTCAGAATCATCTGTACGAATGAGAAAGGAGTCTTGGACATGGACGAAATCTGTATCAGAGATTTGAAAAAAGACCTGAAGAAAAATATGGACGAAAGCCGCTATGAACACACGCTTGGCGTTATGTATACCAGTGCAGCGCTGGCCATGCGCTATGAATGTGATCTTGATAAAGCGCTTCTGGCCGGACTCATGCACGACTGTGCCAAATGCATGCCCAATGCCAAGAAGCTGAAGACAGCAGAAAAGTACGGGCTGGAGATTACCGATCTGGAAAAGAAAAATCCCTTTATGTTACATGCAAAGGTAGGTGCTGTTCTGGCTGAAAAGAAGTACGACATTACCGATGAGGAAGTGCTGGGAGCCATTCGCTGGCACACCACCGGCCGTCCTGATATGACGCTTCTGGAAAAGATCGTTTATGTAGCTGATTATATTGAACCCAAAAGAGACAAGGCGCCGAATCTTGGCGAGATCCGGAAACTGGCTTTCATCGACCTGGACCGTGCGCTTTTAAAGATTTTGCAGGATACTTTGAACTATCTGGGAGATTCTCCTGAGGATGTGGATTCCATGACAAAATCAACTTATGATTTCTATCAACAGCAATTACAACCCTAGAGGAGAAGAACTATGGTATTAAAAAATTCAAAGGAAATGGCAAAACTGGCAATTGCAGGACTGGAAGAGAAGAAAGCAAACGACATCAAAATCCTTGACATTTCTGATGTTTCCGTTCTGGCAGACTACTTTATCATTGCATCCGGAAGCAACCGCAATCAGGTGCAGGCTATGGCAGACGAAGTAGAAGAACGTCTGTATAAAGCCGGATATGAGCAGAAGCAGATTGAAGGTTATCAGACTGCAAACTGGATTCTCATGGATTACCAGGATATTATCGTTCACATTTTTGATGAGGAGAACCGTCTGTTCTACGATCTGGAGAGAATCTGGAGAGATGGAAAAATCGTTTCTGAGGAAGAGTTAGAGGCATAAAAATGGAAAAGCATGACCGCGTTCTTTCTGTTGAGAAAAAGACAGACAACCGTTTTCTCAATATGTATGACATTCAGTATGAAAATAAAGTCGGAGGCCAGGGCATCTATCACATTGCATCCCGTGCGTCTTCTATTGATACACTGAAAATGAATACCCGGGTAAATCGTCCGGATGGCGTAATTATCTATGCATTATATGGTCCGAGAAGAGATAAAGTCGTGATGGTTCGTCAGTACCGGTTCTCCATTGATGACTATGTCTATGAATTTCCGGCTGGACTGGTAGATGCAGGGGAAACCTATGCAGAAGCCGGAGCCAGAGAACTAAAGGAAGAGACCGGACTTGATTTCACATCGGTAAAAGCCAATGAAATGTTCAGCAAACCGCTGTTCACCACTATCGGTATGACGGATGAGTCCTGTGCAACCGTCTACGGCTACGCATCTGGCAATATTTCCAAAGCCGGACTGGAGGACAATGAAGACCTGGAAGTTGTCCTGGCTGACCGGAAAGAGGTACGCCGGATTTTACAGGAAGAACATGTGTCGATTAACTGCGGATACCTTCTGATGCATTTTCTGTGCCATACAGCAGAAGATCCATTCTATTTCCTGAGGTAACTGCTGATGCTTATGAATTTCAGGATTGCAGTGGAAGCAGTCATGCCGATCTTTTTATTGATTTTACTTGGTATGGCTTCCCGGAATCTTCATATTATGTCGGATACAGAGCTGAATCATGCCAACAAGGCGATTTTTCAGGTGATGTTTCCGATTATGATGTTTTATAATATTTATTCCGTGAATTTTTCCGGCGTCATTCTACCAGGCTACATTGCATTCTGTATTGGTATGCTGTTAGTAGTCTATGGACTTGCGCTTGTCGTGGCGTTGCTGACTGAGAAGCAGAATTACAGCCGCGGCGCGCTGATTCAGGCGGTCTACCGTGGAAATTTTGTACTGATGGGAATTCCGATCATGAACAATCTCATGGGAGATGAAGCCATGGGACTGACCACCGTTATGGTGGCAATTATCGTTCCCATCTATAATGTACTGGCGGTAATAACGCTGGAAGTGTTCCGTGGCGGAACCTTAAAGCCAGGGATGATTGTGAAGAGAATCGTGACCAATCCCCTGATTTTCGGAGCGGTGGCAGGAATTATCGCGGCTGTGCTGGGAGTGAAACTTCCTGTGATTTTGTCAAAGCCTATGGGACAGGTCGCTTCCTCCGCATCCGTCGTTGCATTGATGGTCATGGGCGCATCCTTCCGGTTCAGCAGTATCAAAGAGAACCTGAAGAATCTGATCTTAGGGGTAACCGGAAAGCTGATTGTCAGTCCGGGGCTGGCATTAGGAGCCGGATATCTGTTAGGGCTTCGGGGACTTCCGTTAGCGCTTCTCATTATTATGTTCGGAGCCCCCTGTGCGGTATCGGGATATACCATGGCGCAGCAGATGGACAGCAACGGGGAACTGGCTGCAGGATGCCTGATCTTTACATCCCTTTTATCCTGCATTACTATATGCGGATGGATTTTCCTGTTTAAACAGCTGGGAGCTTTTTAAGCTTCCAGTTTTTTTGTGCTTTTCATTGTGAAAATTATTCATCTTATATATGAAAAGTATGAGTTTGATTGTAGTATTTCCCTATGATATACTCTGGAAGTAACTGCCATTTATGGCAAACCATACAAAGGGGAAAATTTGGAGGGTACAAACATGAGAGAAAACAAACGAAAACTGGGACTGGTTCCCAAACTGATCATTGCGATCGTGCTCGGTATTCTGATCGGGCAGTTTCTGCCGGAGGGCTTCTGCCGTCTGGTTGTCACATTATCCGGACTTTTCAGTACATTTTTAAAATTCGTCATTCCGCTGATGATTCTTGCCTATGTCACCATGGGAATCGCGGATCTGTCCCAGGGGGCAGGTAAACTTTTGCTGATCACCGTAGCCATTGCTTATGGTTCTACACTGATCGCAGGAACCGCTTCCTTCCTGGTAGCTGACAATCTGTTTCCGAGTTTTATGAGTGCGGGGGCACTGGAGCAGATCGCAGCAACCGCAGATGCTTCTTTAAGTTCTTATTTTTCTATTTCACTGGAACCGGTATTAGATACCCTGTCCGCAGTGGCACTGGCTTTCGTTCTCGGACTCTGCCTGTCTACCATGAGAGGAAAAGAGTTGGGAAACAGCCTTTATAACGGCATCGGTGATTTTTCCAAAATTATTGACAAGGTACTTCATACGGTGATCATTCCGCTGCTTCCATTGTACATCTGCGGTACTTTTGTGGACATGACCAAATCCGGCAAGACCTTCGCTATTTTGAGCATTCTCTGGAAAGTCTTCCTTGTGGTCATCATCATGCATCTGATCTGCATTGCCATCCAGTTCTGCATTGCAGGTGCAGTAAGTAAGAAGAATCCTTTGACATTAATCAAAAATCAGATTCCAGGGTATACTACCGCATTAGGAACCCAATCTTCTGCAGCAACCATTCCGGTCAATCTGCAGTGTGCAGAGGCAGATGGTGTCTGCGAGCAGATCCGTAATTTCGTAGTTCCGCTGTGTGCCAACATTCATATGGCTGGTTCCATGATTACCATTACCGCCTGTGCAACCGCTGTCTGCCTGATGAATCAGCTGCCCATCAGCCTGTCCACTGTGATTCCATTTATTATGACCCTTGGCATTGCCATGGTGGCTTCTCCTGGTGCTCCGGGCGGATCTATCATGACAGCGCTGCCGTTCCTGTACATGATTTTCGGTGCAGAAGCAGGCGATCCCAATGGTCCTATCTGCGCCATCATGGTAGCACTTTACATTACCCAGGATTCCTTTGGAACTGCCTGCAACGTATCCGGTGACAATGCCATCGGTGTGATTGTGGATACGATTTACCATAGATTTATCGTTAAGGAGGCATAAAATGTCTTTTATCAGTGTCTTTGATGTGTTAGGACCGAATATGATCGGACCTTCCAGTTCTCATACTGCCGGAGCGGCAAAGATTGCTTATCTGGCACAAAAGATGATTACCGGACCACTTCTACAGGTGGACTTTACGCTCTATGGTTCTTTTGCCAGAACCTATCGGGGACACGGTACAGACCGGGCATTATTAGGTGGAATCATGGGATTTACCACTGATGATATGCGGATCCGTAATTCCTTTGAAATTGCAGAAAACGAAGGCATTGCATTCCAGTTTCAGCCCAATGAAGAAGAGACAGATGTGCACCCTAACACCGTCGATATTCATATGGTAAATAAGGCAGGGCAGGAGATGACGGTCCGCGGTGAATCACTAGGCGGAGGCAAGGTACGTATTTCACGTATCAACAAGGTTCAGGTGGATTTTACCGGCGAATATAGTGCGGTGATCGTCATTCAAAAAGATCGTCCCGGTGTTGTGGCGCATATTACAAAGGCTTTAAGTGACCGGAACGTCAACATTGCTTTTATGCGTCTTTTTCGGGAAGGAAAGGGAAATATTGCTTACACGATCGTAGAATCTGATGGTCATCTTCCTGAAAATATTCGGAAAGAACTTCTGAAGAATGAACATGTCCATGATGTCATGATCGTACAGCCTTAGAGAGGAGAAGAGGTTGATGATGGATTTTAAAAATGCAAAAGAACTGCTTCACCTCTGTGAAGAATCGGGAAATGCCATCTCTGAAGTGATGCTGAAGCGGGAAGTGGAGCTTGGGGAAATTTCAGAGTTGGAAGCGCTGGCCCGTATGGAAAAAGCCTTCCATATTATGAGAGACTCTGCCCGAACCCCCATTCAGACACCTGTAAATTCCATGGGCGGACTCATTGGCGGCGAAGCCAGAAAGCTTTCCGAACACCAGGCAGCCGGAAAAGGCCTGTGTGGACCGATTCTGGAAAAAGCCATTACCTATGCTATGGCCGTATTGGAGACCAATTCCTCCATGGGTCTGATTGTGGCAGCACCTACCGCCGGCTCTGCCGGTATCGTACCGGGCCTTCTGCTGGCTTTTCAGGAGACGTATGACCTTTCTGACGATCAGATGGTGAAGGTGCTCTTTAATGCCGGAGCAGTCGGCTATCTGGCTATGCGAAATGCAACGGTAGCCGGAGCCGTCGGCGGCTGCCAGGCAGAGGTGGGTGTGGCATCCGCCATGGCAGCGTCTGCAGCAGTAGAGCTCATGGGCGGAACACCAGGACAATGTCTCGATGCGGCTTCCACGGTACTTATGAACATGCTGGGGCTGGTCTGCGATCCAGTAGGTGGACTGGTGGAATATCCCTGCCAGAACCGCAATGCAGCCGGTGTGGCCAACAGCCTCATTGCCGCGGAAATGGCTCTTGCAGGAATTCCACAGCGGATTCCCCTGGATGAGATGATTCAGGTCATGTATACCGTAGGAAAACGAATCCCGGCAGAGCTCCGGGAAACAGCACTGGGAGGATGTGCAACCGCACCATCCGTATGCAGTGGCTGCAACGGCTGCGGCTGACGGATATATTTCGTCTTTTATCCCCCGTAATAATTAATAATCATACATTCCGCAGTCTCATTGGTTCGGTTTTCATAGACATGGGGAATGGAAGAGGCGAACAGTAACGCGTCGCCAGGATGCAGGACATGTTCTTCACTGCCTGCCGTAAGCGCCACCGTGCCACGGATTACATAGAGATATTCCTGAGCCTTAGGCGGGTGGCCGATAGACGTATGAGAACATCCCGCATCCAGCTCCATTTGAAAATACTCAAAATTCCGGGAGGAACTGCAGGGAAAATAACAGCGGAGACGATAAGTTCCAAAATCGTCCTGCTGAATCTCTGTATCCTCCTTTCGAATCAGATCACATTCCTTTTCCGGCTCTTCCAGAAGAGCCGTATAGGGAGTGCTGAGTCCATCGGCAATCTTCAGAATCGTATTGATGGTAGGATTGCTGTTTCCTTTCTCAATTTCTGACAAAATTCCTTTACTGATTTCTGAAGTTTTGGCCAGCTGCCCCAGGGACAGATTCCGTTCGGTTCGCAATCGCCGCAGGTTTTCACCGATAATTTTTCCAAGATCCATAGAAAAGCTCCTTTTTGGTGGCTGTATTTTCTCTGTTGACAAACAAATCATATCAAGGTAATATGAAAAAGTCATTCAGAATATTGAACGAATGTACAATTTATTTTATTATAAAGTTTACGGAAAGGATCGTCAACATGAAAAAGAAAGCGTTCCGGGCAGCGTTTCCTTATACACTGCCGATCTGTATCGGATTCTTATTTTTAGGAATGTCGTATGGATTTATGATGCGGAGCAAAGGATTTTCTTTTGTCTATCCGCTGTTTATGAGTATGTTTATTTTCGCAGGTTCCATGGAATTTGTAACCTGCAATCTGTTATTGTCTGCCTTTAATCCCATTGCGGCCTTTTTTCTGGCGCTGATGGTCAATGCAAGACATCTGTTCTATGGATTGTCCATGCTGGAAAAATATAAGAACATCGGATGGAAGAAACCATATCTGATCTTTGGCATGTGCGATGAATCCTTCACCATCAATTCTGCAGTCACGCCGCCGGAAGACGTGGACAAAGGCTGGTTCATGTTCTTTGTAAACCTTCTCAATCAGATCTACTGGGTGTTCGGCGCTACCATGGGAGCATTGCTTGGATATGTGATTCATTTTAATACAGAGGGCATCGAATTCGTCATGACGGCCCTTTTCGTGGTTATGCTGGTCAATCAATGGGAAGAGCATAAAGATCACCGCCCGGCCCTCATCGGTCTTATTTGCCCGGTGATCTGCCTGATGATTTTCGGCGGCGACAACTTTATGATTCCATCCATGATTCTTATGACGGCAAGCTTCCTTGCAGGAAGAAAATATATGGATACGGAGGCGGAAGAGAAATGACAATCGCACAACAGATTATTACCATTGTGGCCGTCGTGCTGGGCACCATGGCGACCCGCTTCCTGCCATTTTTGATTTTCCCGGAAGGAAAGAATCCGCCGGATGTGGTACGATACCTGGGAACTGTGCTTCCCTATGCAGTCATCAGCCTTCTGGTGGTGTACTGTCTGAAAGGTGTGCCGGAGAGCGGTACTCACGGCATTCCGGAGGCTATTGCCATCGTATTTATCGTTTTCCTACATAAATGGAAAAGGAACACCCTGCTTTCTATTGCGGGTGGAACCATCCTTTATATGGCACTGGTGCAGCTGGTATTCTAATGTTGCAGTTTATAAGTAATGAATACCCGGATGGAAGTGACAGACTGTGAGCGGAACCGCTTGCGCTAAGTCCTCGATCCAGCGGTACTAACCTTCGAATATCGCCTATGGCTCATTCTCAGGAAGTACCAGGACTGCGGACGTTCCTTTCACAGTCTGTCACTTCCACCGGAGCGCCCATTGTCTGTGTAAGCCGCAACATTTTCAATATCAACCAAGAGAGTACATGCGAAAATGCGTGTGCTCTTTTGTTATCTATGGTAAAATAAAAGAAAAAGTGCATACGAAGAGGAGGTGTCACCATGAGAAAATCCCCATTATCTATGGTCCTGCTGTCTTGCCTGCTGCTGACAGGCTGCAGTGCTGCTCGGACGAATCAACCGGAACATGTCGGTTACCGCTTTGACGACAACATCGGAATTCAGAGTGCGTCAGATGATGCTTGGTATAAGGGAGAGGATCTTCCGATGACACTGGCGACAGAAGAAGGAAAAGTAGAATTCGCAGGCGTTCTCTGGCAAGACAATACCTTGTATACATATATCAATATAATGAATCGTGAAATCGCAGACCGAGATGATTATTCAGAGTACTTGCGTAAACATGTTTATATGGAAAGTCCGGGTATTGCCAGCATGGGCAGTTCCCATGGGATAATTGTCAATGAAGATGCCATACCGGTGAAGCTTCACTGGAAAGTTCCTTATGGCGGAGATGTGAAAGAACAGTATATTTACCATATCTTTGACCAGACCGTCACCGTAAAAATGGTGCCGCTTCCCACCTATGCAGACTTAGAAGACATCGGCACCACCGTGACCCATAACGGCAGAAGTCTGGTATGGGTAGGAGATAAAATTTATCCTTATACAGAGGATCTCTGGGAAATTTCCCAGCTGAATGAAACGAATTTACCGATCGCACTGACGCTAAAACAATATGGAAAAGAAACCTATTTCTGCAGCAGAGATCAGGGAAGTGACACTGTACAAATTGCACGCATTGGTCTGACGGCTGATGTATCAGACCAGAATCTCATTGTGGAAATTCCTATTCCTCAGGATGAGACACCTGTCAGCTGTGAAATTCCATTTTCCGTTGATGAGGACACTTATCAAATTACCGAAATTCACCGATTGCCGGAAGAAGAAGGGGCGACGAAAGTGGAATTAACGGTAAAACCGGTAGAAATGGAAGATGGAACTTCTCTCGTTTACATCGAAGCCAGTCGCGGCGTATTCACGGAACGTACTTATGATGTCTATACTCATACCGGGGAGCATCGTACCGAGCCGCTTCCGCCGGCTTTTGGAGTGGATGAAGACTGGATCTTTGGTCATTATGTAAAGGGAATGGCAAATTCTCCGCTGACTATGCATTTTCGTGTTGACACTGAAATTCCGGAGACGGTACAGCTCAGAATTGAAACGGTTTCCAAAAACTGGGACCAGCCCTATGAATTTGGAATAGCAACCCATTGAGCAGACGGGAGATACAAATTTGATGCAAACCTGCCATAGAATGGTCTGATACGAAGAAGGGGAGAAGATGTGCGATGCTGAAAATATTGATTGCCGAGGATGAGGAACCCATTGCAAACCTGATCCGTGTAAACCTGACCAAAGCGGGCTACGAATGTACCTGTGCTTATGATGGAGAGGAAGCGGCAGATCAGATGGAAAATGGCCATTTTGATCTGCTACTTCTGGATATTATGCTTCCGAAGATCAATGGCTATGAGCTGATGGAATATGCCAAAACCTTACAACTTCCAGTCATTTTCATAACCGCCATGGGAACAACCGAACATAAAGTAAAAGGACTGAAGATGGGAGCGGAAGACTACATCTCCAAACCCTTTGAGATTGTGGAATTACTGGCGCGAGTGGAGACGGTTCTTCGCCGCTACAATAAAATCGGAAAGACCATCCGGGTTCTGGATGTGGAGATTGACCTTTCTTCCAGGGTAGTAATCCAGAACGGGCAGCAGGTCTTATTAACACTGAAAGAATATGAGCTATTACTGTTCTTTGCCAGAAATCCCAATATTGCCTTGTATCGGGAAGTAATCTATGAACAGGTGTGGGAAAAAGAATACACGGGAGACAGTCGGACCATTGATCTTCATGTCCAGCTCCTAAAAAAGAAACTGGGATGGGACAAACATATCTGCGCCGTCTACAAGATTGGTTATCGTCTGGAAACCTGATGGAGTAACAGTCTATGAAATTTTTCTGGAAAATCTATTTTTCCTTTATGACATTATTTTTACTGGTCTTTGGTCTGTTTGGCACCTGGATGATCCAGATGACCTTTCAGCATTCTTATGAAAAAGCGCTGAAAGACGGAGAATGGGACAATCGGATGTACCAGTTGGCTTTCGAGACCAGTCTGAACAGTATGGATTCAGAGAATTTGTCCGATAATATGGTGCAGGTGATCGCGGTGACAGTAACCCAGAACCTCTCGGATTCCGGTAATGTCTACCGCATCTACAACAGCAGCAAGGACCTGCTCTATGAAAGAAACAGCTGTAAGATCGACGGAACGGAACCTTTAAGCGTGTTAAGCCCGGAGCAGCCCTGTAGTTATCTGGTAAAACGGGCAGGGGATGCCACCTGGCTTCTCTATGCCTGCCGCTCCACCGTGGGAGGAAAGACCTATCTGTTGGAAAGCCTGACGGATATTTCAGATCTTTATCAGGAGCGTGAAAGCTATTATGACTGGTACATGGTAGTGATGATGGGAATGACGGTGTTAGTGACACTTCTGGTATTCCTCATCAGCCATATGTTGACTCGCTCGGTAACGAATCTGTCCCGGATTACCCGGAAATTTACCAGAGGGGATCTGACTGCCAGGGCTCCGGTGCAGGGCAGTGATGAAATTGCAAGACTTTCTGCGGATTTCAACCGGATGGCTGCATCCCTTTCCAATAAAATGGAAGAACTAACCCTGCAGGCAAAGAAGCAGGAAGATTTTACGGCATCCTTTGCCCATGAGCTGAAGACACCCCTGACGTCCATCATCGGATATGCGGATATGCTCCGTTCCTTTGAGTGCAGCAGAGAAGAGACCGTGGACGCTGCCAACTATATTTTCCAGCAGGGAAAACGTCTGGAAAGTTTATCCTTCCGATTACTGGATCTGATTGTCATGGAAAAACAGGAACATGAATTCCGGCTCTTATCAGTGACAGACTTGATGAATCAGGCACTGGCTCTGACAAATCCAGGCCGAAAAGAAAAAAGGATTACCGTGGAAACGAAGTTGGATCCGGCCCGGATTTCAGGCGAACAGGATCTCCTGATCTCGCTTTTTGTAAATGTGCTGGACAATGCCAGAAAAGCACTTCCGGAATGCGGCCAGATCTGGACCAAAGGCCGAAAATACAGCCATTCTTATCTGATCTGTATTGAGGACAACGGCTGTGGCATCCGCCCAGAAGACATTAACCGAATTACAGAAGCTTTCTATATGGCAGATAAATCCCGTTCCCGGAAAGAGGGCGGAGCCGGACTGGGTATGACTCTTTGCAGCCGGATTGTAAAACTCCATCACGCCCACTGGAAAATCTTCAGTAAATCAGGAGAGGGAACAGTCGTTGCTATCTGTTTCCCATACGGGGAGGACACAATATGATTACACGATCAAATAAAATATTCTGTCTGTGCCTGACAGGCGTCATTTGCTTAGCCGTAGGCGCTGTTATGGGTCCCCGATATTTCAGCCGGATTCTGGATCTAAGAGATTTAAATACCGTATCCATTATCAACCGGGACCAGTTTTATTTTCTGGAACAGAGTTCCGATCAGTTGGTCGATCAGGTAAAACTTCTGAACTCCATTGGAAACAGCGGAAATTTAATGCTGTTATCCAATTATTCTGATCAGGAAACCTGGCAGAACAGTACATTGATTGCCCAGATCACAGATCAGGTAGCGCTGGCAGCCGGAGATGGCTATATCCCATGGCTGGAACCCGGAATCTATGAAAATTATTTTATGGAGATAATGAAAAAGCAAGCATCAAAAGAAGCACCGGCTTTTTATGACTGGATGAATGAACTGAAATTTGCAAAATATTACAGCCTGACCTGTGAATCTGACCCGGATAGCCACATGATGCAGATGATGAATCTCTGGTATTTACGTTTTTCTGATGAACAGACATTTGATTACTATTTTCTTGTGAATGCATCCACCTGCCAGATTTATTATGCAGAGATCTATAATCTGCTTACCGATAGGGAAGCAGATGACAGTTGGACGGAATCACCGCAAAATGCAGCCACTGTTGCAGAAGTTTTTTACGGAGAGGAATATGCGGAACAATTTGCATCAGGAGCCTTTTATTATTATCAGGCTAGTGATTTTCAGACCGTATATGGAGATGAAGGACGGAACTATGACTGTCTGTCAGTGCTGCGTCTGGAAGAGGGCGAAAGCGCCTATATAGAAATGCAAAAGCATGAGAAGAACACTCAATTAAAACACCCAATCTATGGATACAGTGTAGGCATCCGTGGGCTGGCTGATAAGATTCAAAAAAATATGAACTGATACAAAAAGAGCGCTTCCTGACGATTCGATCCATCAGAAAGCGCTTTTGCTTTTTTGAATTTAATTAAACATCCGGAACACGCCGAACACTTTGCCAAGAATCTGGACATCCTCTACGATAATCGGATCCATGGAATCATTCTCCGGCTGAAGACGGATATGTCCGTCTTCTTTATAGAAGGTTTTAACAGTAGCAGAGTCCTCTACCAGCGCCACTACCATATCCCCGTTCTCTGCATTACTCTGCTGACGGACCATGATATAATCGCCGCTGAAAATACCGGCATTGATCATGCTTTCCCCTTTTACCTTCAGCATAAAGCAGTCTGTATTCGGCATATATTCTGCCGGAATGGGGAAGTAGCCTTCAATATGTTCCTGTGCCAGAATTGGCTGTCCTGCTGCCACAGTTCCAATCATGGGAACGTTCACCATCTCCCGGCGGGTCAGATTAAACTGATCATCCATAATCTCAATGGCACGGGGCTTGGTAGGATCTCTTCTGATATATCCGTTCTTCTCCAGTGTCTCCAGATGGGAATGGACAGAGGAGGTGGACTTCAGATGAACGGCCTCACAGATATCTCTTACGGCAGGCGGATAACCCTTATTCAGTATCTCGGATTTGATAAAATCCAGAATCTCCTGTTGTTTTGGTGTGATTTTTCCGTAACTCATAAAAGTTCCTCCTGCTAGTCGAACATTCGTTTTTTTCATTATAGCACGCACAATTGAAAAAAGCAAACAAATGTTTTGCTTTTAATACGCCAGGCGGTTCCCCTGCGGATACTCCTCCAGTGATTCCACTTCCGGCTCCCTTTCCTGATGAATCAGCATGTCCAGAAGCGCTTTGGCAGCAGGAGAGAGCGGATGCTGAGGATTTTGCACAATACAGATCCCTCGGCGCGGAATGGGAATGTCAAGCTCCAATTGAATGAGTCCATAGTTCATCAGAAAAGAACGGGCGAATTTATAAGGAACAAATCCGATTCCCAGGTTATGTAATACGGTAGGCGAGATCAGGTCATTGGAATTTACCTCAATGTTCGGATGAAGCTCGCATCCATGATCTTTAAAAATACTGTCCCAGAATTTTCTTGTGGTAGTACCTTTTTCCATGCAGACCAGCGGATATTTATTCAATTCTTTTAAAGTCAGCGTCCGCCCCTGTAAAAATGTATACTGACTTCCTGCAATCACAATATCCTGAAAGTCCGATACTCTTGTTACCGTAAAATGTTCTGCCCCCTCGATAGGAGTAATGGATACCGTAAAATCAATGGTTCCTGCATTCAAAGCAGACAGGGAAACCGGCGTGGAAAATGCGTGGATCTGCAGATTGACATTGGGGAACTGTTGCCGGAACTGTTCCAGATAAGGCAGAAGATAGTAACGCATGGTCATTTCACTGGCACCAATGTTAATCTTACCGCTCTGACAGTTAACAAACTCCTGCAGCATGCCGCCTGCCCGTTCCATCTGCTGAACCGCACGGCTTACCTGACGGAGCAGCATCTGTCCCTCCGCAGTAAGAGAGACTCCCTTCTTCGACCGGACGAACAATTTACAATGAAGTTCCTGTTCCAGATTCTGTATGTATTTGGTAATGGTTGGCTGGGTCAGGCACAGATGCTGTGCTGCCAGTGAAATGCTTTTTGCCTTTGCAACCTCATAAAAAATTTTATAATAATCAAAACTGATGTCCATTCCATTTACCTCATTTTTTCTGTAAAAAAATCGATAATCCATTCAAATAATCTATATTAACGCCAAAAAAATACAATTATACATTTCCTTTAGTTGGTATTATAATAGGTAACGAGCTTTGGGGCAAGGCTTTCTTTTTTATCGCCAGAATGTCCGTAAAAGCAAAGAATACTTTAGAAAGGAAGTGCAGTTATGGGTAATTTAGGACCAAAACTGATGGAAGAACTCCAATGCGAGAATGTCTTTTCCATAGGTGGCATCGGCATTTCGGAATCAGTTGTTGTAACATGGATTATCATGGCGGTATTTCTACTGGCAGCAATTCTGCTGACCAGAAATCTGAAGGTTGAAAATCCTGGCAGAGGTCAGTTGATGTTGGAGTACATCGTGACCTGGCTTCAGGGAATCGGCGAGGGAATTATCGGTGAAGAAGAAAAGGGTTATGCATCATATCTTACATCGATTCTGATTTACCTTGGCGTTGCAAACCTGATCGGTATGCTTGGATTCAAACCGCCTACCAAAGACCTGAATGTGACGGCTGCCCTGGCTCTGATGAGTATCATTCTTATTGAGTATGCAGGCATTCACAAAAAAGGTTTCCGCGGATGGCTGAAAAGCTTTACACAGCCAATTGCAATTGTTACCCCTATTAACATACTGGAAGTGTTTGTAAAACCGCTTTCCCTGTGTATGCGACTGTTCGGTAACGTACTGGGTGCATTTGTTATTATGAAACTGATCGAATGTATCCTCCCCGTCGGTCTTCCGGTCATCTTCAGCGCATATTTTGATGTGTTTGACGGACTGATTCAGGCCTACGTGTTTGTTTTCCTGACGGGACTATTTATTAAAGAAGCTATTGAGTAAAACGAAGGAAAAGGAGATTTATTTATGTCAACATTAATTGCTATCGGAGCTGGTATCGCAGTACTCGCTGGTATCGGAGCTGGAATCGGTATTGGTATCGCTACTTCCAAAGCTGCAGAGGCAGTCGCAAGACAGCCAGAGGCTGAGGGTAAAATTACGAAGATTCTTCTTCTTGGTGCAGCACTTGCAGAGGCAACCGCTATTTATGGTTTCGTTATCGCATTGCTGATCATCATCCTGTTACAGTAAAGAAAGGCGGACTTGTACATGTTAAGATTAGACTTCAATCTGGTCTTTACGATTGTCAATCTGCTGATCTGGTATGTGATTATCCGTAAATTTCTTTTTAAGCCGATCAATGATATCATCACCAAGCGTGAGGATGCCATCAATGCACGTTACGCAGAAGCACAGAAACTTCAGGACGATGCAAAGGCTGAGAAAGAGAAGAGCGCACAGTTCCAGGCTCAGATTGAACGCGAAAAGGCTAAAATCATGGCAGATGCTCAGGCAGATGCCCGTGTAGAGTATGATCAGATCGTATCCGATGCACATAAGAAAGCCGGACAGATCATTGATTCCTCCAAGAAAGAAGCAGCTCTTCAGAAAGAAAAAGTAATGAATAAAGCAGAGCAGGAGATCCGCGGTATGATTCTGGAAGCCGCAGTGAAATCCATGCAGTCCGAAAATAACGACGGAGCTCTTTATGACCAATTTTTGACAAAAGCAGGTGAGACAACTCATGAAGAATCTTAGTTCCTATCTGGATCGGCTTACAGCTGTCCGCATGCGGCCGGAGGTTCTGCAGCATGCCGTAGACATCTTAAAAGCAGTTCCGCAGATTCAGACTGAGCTGGAAAATCCGGCAACCACCCGTATGAAACGGGAAGATATTATTCAGGAAATTTTCCCGACGGAATCCAGAGAGTTCATTCTTTCCCTGGTAGAGGACGGCGCACTTGGTTCCCTGAATGATATTCTGAAAGCATACATGGAAATGTCAGAGGAAGAGAGAACTCCTCTTTCCTGCGTTCTGGAGTATGTAACGGAGCCGGATGATGCTCAGTATGAAGGTATTATTAAATTTTTAAAACATCAGTACCCGGAGCGGGTTCTGAATATTTCCAGAAAGCAGAACAAAGCGCTGGGAAGCGGTTTTATTCTTCATGCCGGAAATGAAGAATTCGACTGGAGTTCATCCGGACGTAAAAAAGCACTGCAGGAAAAACTGCAGTCTTTAGACGTGTCCAGTGATGGTCCACTGGTGGCTCAGAAAGCCATTATCAGCATCTTAAAGGGCAATATGAATGATGTGGATATTGCCAGCCAGGAAGTCGGTGTTGTCAGCCGCGTAGGTGATGGAATCGCCTATATCGACGGTGTGGATCATGCTATGTACGGTGAAATCCTTGTATTTGATAATGGTGAGAAAGCCATGGTACAGGATATCCGTGAGCACGAGATTGGTTGTATCCTTCTTGGAAAAGACACCGAGATTGAGGAAGGCAGCCGTGCAGCACGTACCGGTAAGATGGCAGGTATTCCAGTAGGAGATGGCTATATTGGACGTGTTGTGAATGCCCTCGGAGAGCCTATTGACGGAAAAGGTAAGATAGAATCTACTGATTACCGTGCGGTAGAAGAGCCTGCTCCTGGCATTGTAGACCGTAAGTCTGTTGATACCCCATTGGAGACTGGTATTCTTTCCATCGACTCCATGTTTCCTATTGGACGCGGACAACGTGAGCTGATCATTGGTGATCGCCAGACCGGTAAAACTTCTATTGCTACCGATACCATTCTGAACCAGAAAGGCAAGAATGTAATCTGTATCTATGTAGCTATCGGTCAGAAAGCATCTACTGTGTCCAAACTGGTACACAATTTTGAAAAACATGGTGCTATGGATTACACGATCGTGGTATCTTCCACCGCAAGTGATCCGGCTCCATTACAGTATCTGGCTCCTTATTCAGGAACTGCACTGGCAGAGTTTTTCATGCACAGAGGTCAGGATGTTCTGATTGTCTATGATGATCTGTCAAAACACGCAGTTGCATACAGATCCTTGTCCCTGTTGTTGGAGCGTTCTCCGGGCCGTGAGGCATATCCGGGTGATGTTTTCTATCTGCATTCCCGTCTGTTGGAGCGTTCCAGCCGTTTAAGCGATGAAAAGGGAGGCGGTTCCATTACTGCACTTCCGATCATTGAGACCCAGGCAGGTGACGTATCCGCTTACATTCCGACCAACGTTATTTCTATTACAGATGGTCAGATTTTCCTGGAGAGTGACCTGTTCAATGCAGGTATGCGTCCGGCAGTTAATGTTGGTTTGTCCGTATCCCGTGTAGGTGGTGCTGCACAGACAAAAGCCATGAAAAAAGCGGCCGGAAGTATCCGTATTGACTTGGCTCAGTATCGTGAGATGGAAGTATTTACTCAGTTCAGTTCTGATCTGGATGCCATTACGAAAGAGCAGTTGGAATATGGTAAACGACTGATGGAGCTGTTAAAACAGCCTCTTGGTTCTCCACTTTCCCTGCACGAGCAGGTTGTTACCTTGTGTGCAGCCACCCACAAGCTATTTTTGGATATTCCGGTTAAAGGACTGAAGGCGTTCCAGAGAGATATGCTTAACTGGATGGATCAGAAGCATCCTGAGATCGGTGAAGAAATCGAAGAACTGCACAGTTTAAGTGATACACTGATCAACAAGATTGTAGATGCAGTAAAGGAATATAAGAGTCAGGTGGTGAAGTAGTATGGCAGGACTGCATGAGATCCAGAACCGGATCAAAAGTATCCAGGATACGAGAAAAATCACCAATGCCATGTACATGATTTCATCCACCAAGATGAGAAAAGCCAAACAGGATCTGGAAAATACAGAGCCCTATTTCTACACGCTGCAGTCCATGATGGATCGTATGCTCCGGCATCTTCCGGATGTCAGCCATATGTATTTTGAAAACGAAGGGGTGGGCGGTGAAGCGACCGATACATCTGATAAAAAGAATATCGGACTTCTGGTCATCACTGGCGATAAAGGACTTGCCGGCGCTTACAACCATAATGTGTTAAAACTGGCGCAGGAATATCTGGATGATCAGGACAATGAAATCCAGTTGTTTGTTGTTGGAGAATTGGGACGACAGTACTTTATGGGGCAGCATATTCCCATTCAGGAAAATTTCCAGTATACGGCCCAGAATCCTACCTTCAGCCGTGCCCGCTGGATTGCTGAGATCCTTCTTGACAAGTTCCTGTCTGGAGAACTGGACGAGATTGATGTTATCTTCACCCGTATGGAAAATAGCATGACGAGTAATGCCGAGGTAAAACGTATGCTTCCGCTGAAACGTCCGCCCATGCCGAAGATTCCTATTGATGTCCAGCAGGAAGAGTTCCGTACCGTTCCTGACGATAAATCCGTTGCCGACAGTATTGTGCCGAACTATGTGACCGGTTTTATTTACTGTGCACTGGTAGAATCCTTCTGCAGTGAGCAAAGTGCCCGTATGCAGGCTATGGAATCGGCTACAAACAATGCGGATGAACTTCTTCATGATTTAAGCATCATGTACAACCGGGCAAGACAGGCTGCCATTACCCAGGAAATTACTGAGGTATGCAGCGGTGCCAGAGCCCAGAAGCAGAAAAAATAAAGCAAAGGAGATACATGTGTGATGGAAAAAGGTAAAATCATACAGGTTTCAGGCCCGGTTATCGACGTATTGTTCGAAAAGGGCAATCTCCCCAAGATAAAAGACGCCCTGACAGTTGACAACCATGGAAAACAATGTGTCATGGAAGTTGCCAAGCATATGGGACACAATGTGGTCCGTTGCATTATGCTGGCCGCCAGTGAAGGGCTTTGCCGTGACATGGAAGTCACTCAGACCGGTGCCGGCATTACGGTTCCGGTAGGTGAACAGACCCTTGGCCGTCTCTTCAACGTGTTGGGACAGCCAGTTGACGGCGGGGGAGAAATTACAGATTCAGAAAAATGGTGTATCCATCAGGATCCGCCTTCATTTGAAGATCAGAGTCCGGTTGTTGAGATTCTGGAGACAGGTATCAAAGTTATCGACCTCTTGGCGCCTTATGCAAAGGGTGGTAAAATTGGTCTGTTCGGCGGTGCCGGTGTGGGTAAAACCGTCCTCATTCAGGAGCTGATCCGAAATATTGCTACCGAGCACGGCGGATATTCCATCTTCACTGGTGTTGGAGAGCGTTCCCGTGAAGGAAATGACCTCTGGAGTGAGATGAAAGCATCCGGCGTTCTGAACAAAACCGCTTTGGTATTTGGTCAGATGAACGAGCCCCCTGGAGCGCGTATGCGTGTAGCCGAGACCGGACTTACTATGGCAGAATATTTCCGTGATGAGATGCATCAGAATGTGCTTCTCTTCATCGATAACATTTTCCGTTTCGTACAGGCAGGATCAGAGGTATCTGCACTGCTTGGACGTATGCCGTCCGCAGTAGGTTATCAGCCGACTCTGGCTACAGAGATGGGTGAGCTGCAGGAGCGTATTGCTTCCACAAAGAATGGTTCTGTTACTTCTGTACAGGCTGTTTACGTGCCTGCCGATGACTTAACTGACCCGGCTCCGGCAACTACCTTTGCACATTTGGATGCAACTACCGTTCTTTCCAGAAAGATCGTAGAACAGGGTATTTATCCGGCTGTTGATCCGCTGGAGTCTTCTTCCCGTATTCTGGAAGCAGACGTGGTCGGAGAGGAGCATTATGAGACAGCAAGACGCGTGCAGGAGATGCTTCAAAAGTATAAAGAACTGCAGGATATTATTGCTATTCTTGGTATGGAAGAATTGTCAGAGGAAGATAAACTGACGGTTGCCCGTGCAAGAAAGGTACAGCGTTTCCTGTCCCAGCCGTTCCATGTAGCTGAGAATTTCACAGGAATCCCAGGTAAATATGTGCCGCTGAAGGATACCATCAAAGGCTTCCAGGCCATCATCAATGGTGAAATGGATGAGTATCCGGAAGCTGCATTCTTCAATGTAGGAACCATCGAGGAAGTTGTCCAGAAGGCAAAAACTCTGACTACAACCGTATAGAGGTGATGGATCATGTCAAAGTTTTATGTGAAAATCATATCCAGTGACCGAATCTTTTATGAAGGATTCTGCCATTGCCTGATTGTCCCGGCTGTTGATGGAGAGCAGGCTATCATGGCACACCATGAGGAAACTATTATTGCCGTGCAAAACGGCGAGATGCGCATGCAGAAGGAAGAAGGCGGCGAGTGGACCTATGCAGTCCTTGGAAAAGGATTCTGTATGGCAGCCAACAATCGTGTTACAGTCCTTGCTGACACGGTAGAGCGTCCGGAAGAAGTGGATGCCAATCGTGCAAAAGAGGCATTGGAACGTGCACAGGAACGTCTTCGTCAGAAGCAGAGTATTCAGGAGTATCATATGACACAGGCTGCAATGGCTCGTGCTTTGACACGACTGAAGGAAACTGAAAAATTTGTTCGTTAAAACTGCTTGGTAAAGCAGTTGCCGTCCATGAGGGGCGGGTCGGAGGAATCCCGTATTCCAAAGACCCGCCTCCTTGGTGTTAAAATACTTTTATCATTGTTTATATGAAATTTACATAATATTGTTATGTTGATATATAGTTTTTAAGTGAGGTACAAAAGATTGAAAGAGGAACGATATAATGGACAAGTATTACTGACCGGTATTGATGTAGGATCTACCACAACAAAAATTGTGGCAGTTCAACCAGATAACGGAAAGATTGTCTATTCCGAATACCGGAGACATAACGCAGCCCAGGTAAAAAGTGTTTATGATGCACTGAAGCGACTGGAAAAAGCATTTCCGCACGCCAGAATCCGGTTGAGCCTGACCGGATCCGGTGCAAAACTCATGGCTGATCGCCTGGGAGTTCCCTATATTCAGGAAGTAGTCGCAAATTCTCTGGCACTGCGGGAACAATATGGCCAGGTACGGACCGCCATTGAATTGGGCGGTCAGGATGCCAAAATGATTTTTTTTAAAGAGGATGAAAATACCGGTCTTCTGACGGTTTCCGACATGCGGATGAATGGAAGCTGTGCCGGTGGTACCGGAGCCTTTATTGATGAGATTTCCTCTATTTTACAGGTCCCGGTGGAAGAATTTAACGCACTGGCAGCAAAAGGCACCTGTGTCTATGATATTTCCGGACGATGTGGCGTCTATGCCAAGACAGATATCCAGCCCCTTCTGAACCAGGGAATTGCCAAGGAAGATCTGGCTCTTTCCGCCTTCCATGCCATTGCCAAACAGACCATCGGTGGTCTGGCACAGGGACTGGATATTGAAAAACCGGTGATTTTTGAGGGTGGTCCTCTGACCTTTAACCCGACCTTGATCCGTGTGTTTGCAGAGCGGCTGTCGCTTACGGAAGAAGAGACCATTATTCCGTCACATCCGGAACTGATGGTTGCTTTTGGCGCTGCCATATCTCTCGAACAGATGTTTGCAGAACAGGAGGCTGTCTATGAGATTCCGAAACTGACGCGCCAGCTTGCCAAAGAGCAGAATGAGGAGACCGGACATACCGTTTCCACTGCCAAACCTTTCTTTGCATCTGAAGAAGAACGAGCTGCCTTTGAGGAACGTCATCGCCATCAGGCGCCCCAGTGGAAGAAGCCGCATCCTGGAGAAGTGGTGGAAGCTTATCTGGGTATTGACTCCGGGAGTACTACTACCAAATTTGTCCTGATCAATGCGCAGGAAGAGATTCTAGATTCCTTCTATGCTCCCAATGAGGGAGATCCTTTAACGGTAGCGAAAAATGCCCTTCTTTCCATGCGGAACCGTTACCGGGAGGCGGGAGCAGAACTTCATATTCTGGCTGCAGGTACCACCGGGTACGGTGAGATGCTCTTTGCCAAAGCTTTCAGTACAGAGAGTCATACTGTAGAGACGGTTGCTCACGCAAGAGCAGCAGAAAAATATGTAAAAGATGCCACCTTCCTTCTGGATATTGGCGGACAGGATATGAAGGCCATCTGGCTGGACCACGGCATCATTACCAACATTCTGGTCAATGAAGCATGTTCCTCCGGATGTGGTTCCTTTCTTGGAAACTTTGCGTCCTCCTTACATATTCCTATGCAGGAAATTGCCGACGCTGCCTTTTCTTCCAAACATCCGGCCGCTTTGGGAAGCCGTTGTACCGTGTTCATGAACAGCAGCATCATTACCGAACAACGAAATGGATGTCAGTCGGAAGATATTATGGCGGGACTGTGCCGCTCTATCATTGAAAATGTATTTACCAAGGTCATCCGCATTTCCAATACGGATCTCTTAGGCGACCGCATTGTAGTACAGGGCGGGACCTTTGAAAATGACGCCGTCCTCTGCGCGCTAGAGCAGTATCTGGGCCGTGAAGTCATCCGTGCTCCTTACCCGGGCATTATGGGTGCCATCGGCATGGCCCTGATTACCAAAGAGCAGTATCATGCAGAGCAGAAGCAGACCTTCATCGGACTGGATGCACTCGACAGCTTCTCCTATAAAAGAGAGTCCAACCTTCCCTGCCCCTTCTGCACCAACCACTGCCAGCGCACCATTGTAACCTTCTCCAACGGAAATTCCTGGATTACCAATAACCGCTGTGAACGGGGTGAGATTCTGGGCGATCCGAAGGATGCAAAAGTACGGGAAAAAATCAAAGAAGTGAACAAAGAGAGCAGTGCAGTTCCGAACTTATTTGAAGTCCGTGAAAAACTGTTGTTTGAAGATTATCCTTATCCACAGTTACTGCCGGAAAAAGAGACTGTTATCGGTATTCCGCGGGTATTATCCTACTGGGAAACCATGCCATTTTGGAATACCTTCTTCCGGGCTCTTGGCTATCAGGTACGGATTTCCGATAAGAGTACCCGGAAAATCTATGAGAGCGGACTTTCCGCCGTTACCTCTGATACGGTCTGCTTCCCGGCAAAACTGGTGCATGGCCATATCCGGAATCTGGCAGAACATCACGTAGACCGGATTTTCATGCCGACCATTACCACGGTCTCTTCCGAGAATCCAGCCAGTACCAGCGAATCCATGTGTGCCATTGTAAAAGGGTACCCAATCGTCATCCGGAACTCCGATAATCCGGAAAAGCGCTGGAACATTCCTTATGATGCGCCCCTGTTCCACTGGTACCGGACCGAAGACCGAAATCGGCAGCTGACCGCTTATATGAAAGATACCTTTGAAATCAATCCTTCCATCTGTCTGAAGGCCATTGAAGCAGCTGATCAGGCACAGCTTTCCTTTGAACAGGCGCTGAAAAAGGCCGGACAGAAGGTCATGGAGCAGGTAGAAGCCAACAATACCTACGCGGTAGTACTGGCATCCCGTCCTTATCAGAATGATGCACTGGTCAATCATGATCTACCGAAAATGTTTACCAGTATGGGAATTCCGGTTCTGACCGCTGACGCTGTTCCTGGTGTCAATGACGTAGATCTTCGTAACAGCCGTCTGGATATTGTCAATAATTATCATGCAAGGATGCTTTCATCAGCAGTACTGGCAGCGGAAAATGACCATCTGGAATATGTCCAGATGGTAAGCTTTGGCTGTGGCCATGATGCTTATCTTTCTGATGAGATTATCCGTCTGATGAAAGAGATTTCAGGAAAGACACCTCTTATCCTGAAACTGGATGAAAGTGATGTGCAGGGACCTCTTCGCATCCGTGTCCGTTCTTTTCTGGAAACCGTTGCCATGACTCACAAACGCTGTGCACACCAGGAAATCCGTGTACTGACCGATCCTTATCCTGTAAAATTTACAAAAGAATGCCGGAAAGAAAAAATTGTACTGGTTCCCAATACTTCCCATGCTTTCTGCCGGGTGATGTCCGCAGCCCTTTCTACCCAGGGAATTCGCGCTGTTCCATTGGAAGTTGGTAGAGAAGAAGCCATCCGTCTCGGAAAAAAGTATGTACATAATGACATTTGTTTTCCGGCACAAATTGTCATCGGAGAAGCCCTTGCCGCTCTCCGAAGCGGAAAATATGATGTGGAGCATGCGGCAGTTGGTATGGGGAAATACATAGGTGATTGCCGTCTGACCCATTATGGAGCTCTGCTGCGGAAGGCTCTCGATGATGCAGGATATGCCAATGTTCCAATATTGACGAATGACGATATAGATTCCCATCAGATGCATCCGGGATTCCGGATGAATATGTTATCCGCCGTCCGCATTGCCTTTGCCCTTCCCATGATTGATGCACTGGAAGAGCTGCTGAGAAAGATCCGTCCTTATGAAAAAACGGCTGGAAGTGCCGATACTGCCTTTGAGCGGGCACTTGATCAGGTGATAGATGGTCTGACTCATTCCGGCGTCACTGGGGCTAAAAAAGGCTTTAAAAAAGCCATTGAGATTATGAATCAGGTAGACTATGATCGAAGTAACCCCAAACCGCAGGTTCTGATTGTAGGCGAATATCTCCTGAATTTCCATCCGGGCGCCAACCATGAGGTCGAGCGGTATCTGGAACAGAACGGTTTTGAGATCATTGAAGCCAAAATGACCGATGTCATCCGGAAAACGTATTTCTATCAGGGATCTCAGATCAAAGAATACCATCTAAAGAAACCATTAAATAAAAAAGCATGGTTTGCTATCGTTGATAGAGTCTTTAATATGGCTCATAATATGACCGATTCTATTGCATCTGCCCATCCTCTCTATGAACCAGCTTGTCGGATGCAGGATCTGGTGAAAGAAAGTGATCCGATTATCCACCATACGTTTGATGCAGGAGAGGGAGTGCTCATTCCAGGGGAAATTCTTCACCATGCAGCCCACGGATGCAAAGCCTTTATCATTCTCCAGCCTTTCGGATGTCTGCCAAACCATGTAGTAGGACGCGGTATTTCCAAGCGGCTGAAAGAACTCTATCCCAATGTGCAGATTCTGCCGCTGGATTATGACCCGGATGTGAGCTTTGCTAATATTGAGAACCGTCTGCAGATGCTCATTATGAACAGCCGTGCGGCAGCAGAAGAAGAAAGACAGCAGCAGGACCTGAAGAAAACCCAGAAAAGAGGCGCCTGATGAAGACATTTTTCTGGAAAGATTATACGGTACAAATCACGAAAAAGAAGGTTAAGAATACCAATGTCCGGATTAAGAGAGAGGCACCGAAGGTTATCTGCATGTCCATTCCCTTATCTACCAGTTATGAATCCGGATTGCAGGCACTGGAATCTCCTCATATCCGTCACTGGTTGAAAAATTATGAACGAAAATTAAAAATGAAATCTGTTCCGACATTGGAAGAACAACGACAAAAAGAACTGGAAAAAGAGCAGATGGCTCCTGCATACCGGGATCGGCTTCTTGCTCTGCTGCCCGATATGTTCCGAAAATGGGAACCCATTCTTGGTGTCCGCAGCAGCAAAGTAACCATACGGAAAACACGTTCCCAATGGGGCAGCTGCAACACCAGGAATGGAAATATTTCTATCAGTCTGTGGCTGGGTGCCTATCCGGAAGAATGCATTGAATACGTGGTAGTACACGAACTGGTCCATCTTCTGGAACGCGGTCACAATGCATATTTTTATGGAATTCTTGACCAATATTACCCTGACTGGAAAATCTGCAGGGAACGGTTAAAAAAAGAACCATGACCTGATTGCAAGAAAACCTTTTAAAAAATCTGGTGGTCAGCGTGCCCTTGTCTTCCTGCAAACAAGAACACCAGTACAGCGCCTGCAGCGGCCATTGCAAAGCATACAGTATTCATGGCTCCAACTCCTGCATGGTCAATGAGAAAGCCTCCAAGAAGGCTTCCAAAGACGCCTCCCAGGGTGTTGGTGGCTGTCATGACTGCCTGTCCTTTGAATTTGTCCTGATCCAGCATAGTCTCGTTCACATAGTAGACAGAAGAGGGAATATAAAGAGCAAAGGAGCCAATCTGCAGCGTGGCTGCCAGGTACATAATCATCATATTTCCTGCCAGCATAAATCCGGCTGCACGCATGGCAAAAAAGATGCCGGAAACGATAAGCAGGGTGCTGCTCTTAAAATGTTTTGAAATTCTGGAAAACAAGAACATGACCGGAAGCTCCGTTACCGCTGCAATGGAAAGCATACGTCCCATATCTGCAGAGGTTCCGCCTACGTTTTCAATCACCTTAATTAAATAAGCATTATTCATATTATGGAAGGTAAATAGGAATGTAACGCCTGCCAAAGTTAACATAAAATATTTATATCTATTCGCAAATTCAAGAAGACCTACATCACTCTGCTTCAGCTGTATTTGTTTTGACTGCAAAGCGGCAGAAGAGGAGAGGACTGGCATGGAGAGAACCGTCATCAGCATAATCAAAACTACCAGCATTCCCGCCATCAGAATACTTTTCGTTCCAAATCTTTCAACCGCAATGCCAAGAATATAGGAAGCCGCTGCATAGGAGAGGGAACCAATTCCTCTGGCCGCTCCAAAATCAACGGATACACCCTGATTTACATAGTAAACACTGACGGAATTAATGAGCGGCTGGATGACCTGCAAAAATGTATCCGTCAGTAAAAACAGAACGGCGACTGCAAGCAGGATATTGGGAATCATATACAGGAACGCGATCAACACAATCATGATAACAGATAAGAATGCCGTTAACTTATGCAGAGAAATTTTTTCAGAACGGTCTGCAATGGATGCCACAACTGGCTGCAAAATAACTCCTAAAATATTTCCAACTGCAATAATGACACCTATCATGGAACTTTCAAATCCACGGCTCAATAAAAAGACCGTGGCAAATGCATAGAGCACACAGAATGATGCCCAGTATGAGCCCTGCAGAACACAATACTGCAGCATCAATTTTGTCCTATTCAGTTTCATACACTTTTACTCCTTTTCCCGCAGCTGTACAATATTGGCTGCTTTTCGTTTATTTTCTTCTTTCATAGCCGCATAATGCTTCCGGGTCGTATTGACGTTTTTATGACCCAGCACATCAGCTACCAGATAGATGTCGCCGGTTTCCTGATAAAGGGCAGTGCCATAGGTACTCCGCAGCTTGTGAGGCGTGATTTTCTTTACTGTTGCCGTGGAAGCATATTTCTTTACCAGACGCTCCACAGAACGCACTGTAATCCGCGTATTATTCTGGGAGATAAACAGTGCATTTTCATGTCCCGGTGCGGGCGTCATTTTCATTCGTTCATCCAGATAATTCCGCAGCATTTCTTCAGTTTCTTCGCCAAAATAGACAATATCCTCATTACCGCCTTTTCGGATCACCCGCATAGCTCCATTATCAAAATCCAGATCCGAAAGATCCAGTCCCACCAGCTCTGTTACCCGAACACCTGTTCCCAGGAGAGTGACCACAATGGCAAGGTCCCGCGCCTTATTCCGTTCATGCCAGACTTTTTGCTGCTTGGTCAGTTTTTCTCCTGATTCAATATTATCAATGAGCTGGGCTACCTCATTGGCATCCAGACGGATGATGTTTTTTTCCTTGACCCTTGGTACATCCACCACAGAAGGTGCATTTTTCTGAATCATTTCCTTTTTATGAAAATAGCCGAAAAAAGTGTTCAATGTGGCTAACTTTCTGGCTTTGCCTTCCTCATGGTTTTGATAAATCTGGCCATCCTTTTCATAGTAGGTCAGGAAGGAGAGATATTCCTCAATATCCACCGGCTGAAGATCATCCAGGATGGATACCGGAAGTGTTCGAAGATCCTTGTCACGGAAGTAAGAATTGGTTGTCCGCAGGAAATAAAAAAAGGTACTCAAGTCGTAAGCATAATTGCGGCGGGTGTTGGTTGCCTTCTTAATTTCCATGGCACGAAAGAAATCATCTGCGAAAGCGGGGAGTTCTTTCTGTAATTCCCGGAGTTTCATGGTGTTTTTATAATCAATTTGTTCATGATACGTTTGGGACATAAATAGTGTCATCTCCTTATTTTAGATATAACATGTCGTAAAACTGCCATTTTGCGACTAGTTATAGATCTGTCTCTATACTACTCCTGAATCGGATTTTTGTAAAGATCCTATATAAAAATTATTTTCATTTTATTTTTGCATCCTTCTCTCTTCATTTATGGTAAGATACTTTATAAGAATTTTATTATTTTAAGGAGTGACCACTTTTCATGAAATCATCCAATGATCTGCATGCGTCTCTGCGTGCCATAGACCATAAAGGTTATCCGGCATACAAATCCCTGGCCGGAAGTTATCAGTTCAAAAACTTCATTCTCTGTATCGATCATGTACAGGGAGATCCTTTCGCATCACCTTCCAGTCTTCATATCGAGGTGCTTCATAACTATGCTAAGTTTCCAGAAGAATATTATGTAAATCAAAATTACCGCATCGCTCTTCAGGATCATCTGATCAGACTCTTTGCAGCCAAATTTGAAGCGTATCAGTTCAAGGCAAAGGGCTCCGGAAAAAGTGGCCTGATGTCCATCACCCGATGCGGACAGGAAGTTCTGGAACGAAGTGCCTGTCAGATTACCAATGACCGGATCATTGTCCGTTTTCATGTTGGATTCCCTGCCTTTGGCCGCACCATCAGTGCCGGAGAGCTGGAAAAGATCCTGTTTGATTTTCTCCCGGATTGTATCGAACATACATTCTTCTATCAGAATATTAACCAGCAAAAAGTGGAACAGGCTCTCTTCCTCTATGACGATCAGGAAGCACTTCGGCAGATTCTGAAGCAGGAAAAACTGGCTGCTTTTGTTGCAGATAAGGCAATTCTTCCAAGAAAAAGCGGTGTTTCCGATCTTCCTATGAAGAACAGCGTGCCATTCTCCTCTCCCACTTCCATGAGACGAACATATATTCTTCCCCATAAAGGAGTCATCACCGGTATGGCGGTTCCCGTGGGCATTACTTTAATTGTAGGTGGTGGTTATCACGGAAAATCCACCCTCCTGGAAGCACTGCAGACCGGTGTTTATAACCATATTGCAGGGGATGGCCGGGAATATGTCATTACAGATAATACCGCTGTTAAACTTCGGGCAGAAGACGGTCGTGGGATCCGTAATGTGGATATTTCCATGTTTATTAAGGATCTTCCAAATAAAAAAGATACCACTGCATTCTCTACACCGGATGCCAGTGGAAGCACTTCCCAGGCCGCCGGTGTTATAGAAAGTCTGGAAGCCGGTTCCCGCTTATTCCTGATTGATGAGGATACTTCTGCCACAAACTTTATGCTTCGGGATGATTTTATGCAGGAGGTTATCAACCGGGAGAAAGAGCCGATCACGCCTTTCCTGGAACGTGCCAGAGACCTTTATGAGAAAGCCGGTGTTTCTACGATTTTAGTTGCCGGAAGTTCGGGAGCCTTCTTCTATATTGCAGATCAGATTTTGCAGATGGACAATTACCTGCCTGTCGATATTACAGAAAAAGTAAAAGCTCTATGCCTGAAACACAAGGCACCTCGAACACAGGCACCTGGATTTCAGATTCCGGACTTTCACCGCACTCTCCCACCTTTCCGACGGGAAGCATCCGATATGAGTCGTCGCGGTGGTCGTGGAAATAGATCCCAACATGAACATATGAAGGCAAAAGTGTTCGGAAAAGATTCCTTCTCTCTTGATAAAGACACCATAGACCTTCGTTATGTAGAACAGCTGGCAGACTCGGAGCAAACCTGTGCGCTCGCCTATCTGCTGCGCTATGCTCTGGAACAGTCAGAAGCAAACCTTACGGTGCAGGAAACGGTACAACATCTCACAGATTTGCTTACTGCCAAAGGCTGGGCTCCATTCTGTAGCTCCTACGTGCCCTGTGGACTGGCAAAACCCCGTGTTCAGGAGATTTATGCTTGCCTGAACCGATTTCGGGGATAGCCCACTTTCTACACAATAAAAACAACGAAGCAAAATTTGGCGACGCCAGATAAGGAAGTTTTTATGTAGGGTATGGTGTAACTCAGTAAAATGGGTTACACCATATCTTTTTGTTATGCTACGAAGCGGAAGTTTTGCGGGTTTTCTCGGATTTCTTCCATCGTAGCAAGAATTTCGTTTTCGGTCGGAATATCTATCATACCAACCGCAGCAAAGTAAATATCTACTTTCACATAACATCTTCCGTTAATGCAGTTTTATCATCATCTCTGCAATCGCTGGATCATAGTGAGAGAAAAACAGGCTTTCTTTTTCATCCAATGCCCGGATAGCGTTCATATCGCTTGCGTCCAGAGCAAAATCAAAGACATTGATATTTTCTTCCATACGCTCCTTGTGGGTGGATTTTGGGATTACCACGACATCGCTTTGCAAAAGAAAACGCAGAGCGACCTGTGCTGCACTTTTATCGTGCTTTTTCCCGATTTCATTCAGCACTGGATTGGTAAAGAAATCCTTTCTTCCCTCGGCAAACGGTCCCCAAGATTCGTGCTGTACGCCGTATTTTTCCATATATTCGTGGGCGGCTGTCTGCTGCTGGAAAATATGCGTTTCTACCTGATTGATTGCAGGTTTGACCTCTACGAAACTACACAAATCAACCAGTCTGTCGGGATAAAAATTAGAAACGCCGATTGCACGAATCCAGCCCTCTTTATAGGCTTCCTCCATTGCACGGTAAGTACCGTAGTAATCATTAAAAGGCTGGTGAATCAAACATAAGTCGATATACTCGGTTTGCAGTTTTCTCAAAGATTCCTCAAGTGATTCCTTTGCTTTCTCATAACCGCCGTTTGTAATCCACACCTTTGTTGTAATAAAAAGCTCCTCACGGGGAACGCCGCATTTGTTAATAGCGTTTCCGACCGCTTCCTCATTGCCGTATGACTGCGCTGTATCAATCGAGCGATACCCTGCGCTGATTGCGTCTAATACGCAGCGTTCACATTCTTCATTTGATACCTGATATACGCCGTAGCCCAGCTTCGGCATTTTGATTCCATTGTTCAAAGTTACATATTCCATTATTTTCACTCTTTTCGCTGTTATTGTAACAGTCATTGCATTACAAATCTTCTTGCAGTTCCATTTTGCTGTATGTCTCTATCAGTTCCGGCGTAGCCGTATAATAGCGTGTATTCTTATCCAGCTTTTGAATCTCCGACAATTCCTCATCTGTCAAAGAAAAATCGAAAATATTAAAGTTGTCACGAATATGCTCCGGGTTTTTAGAACCCGGAATTACAATGTTGCCGCATTGTGTATGCCAGCGCAGGATAATCTGTGCGTTGGTTTTTCCGTATTTTTCCCCAAGCTGCGAGAACAGCGGCTCTTCAATCAAATTTTTATCGCCGTGTCCCAACGGATACCAAGCCATAAGAGCCATATCTGTTTGTGAAAGAATCTCTTTTAACTTTGTCTGCGGATAATACGGGTGCGCCTCTACCTGTACTACCTGCGGCTTGATTTCCATAGTATCAATAGCCTCTTGCAAAAGCTCATCGGGGAAATTTGAAAGTCCGATTGCTTTCACTTTCCCTTCCTTATAAGCCTTCTCAATGGCTTTATATCCTTCCCGCCAGTTATCGGTAGGCTGATGAAGAAAAAGCAGATCAATGTAGTCTGTATCAAGGCGCTTCAGGCTCTCGTCAATCGCCGTTTCTTTTTCATATACAGTCGGCCACAGTTTTGTTACGAGAAAAATATCCTTTCTCGCAACACCGCTGCTTTTGATTCCCCGGCCTGTTCCGCTTTCATTCATATAGCCGTTTGCCGTATCAATCAGTCGAACACCGCTTTTGAGAGCATTTTCAACCGCACTTTGTGCCTCTGCGGGTGACATCATAAAAACTCCGATTCCTGCCATTGGCATTTTGATTCCGTTATTCAAAGTTACATATTCCATAATTTATTTCTCCTTATTTTATATTTGCATAATCTTCGTTGCTGACAGGCTCGCACCATTCGGTATGGGTATTTTCTCCCGGTACTTCCACCGCAAGATGAGAGAACCAGCTATCCAGAGCTGCACCGTGCCAATGTTTCACGCCTGCCGGGATATTGACGACATCACCTGCCGTCATACAGATCGGCTCTTTGCCCCATTCCTGATAAAAGCCCCTGCCAGCAATACAGACCAAAATCTGACCGCCGCCTTTCTCGGCGTGGTGGATATTAATCTCGGCAATTTCGTTTTTGGTAATGCCGTTCACCTTTGCCGATTCCAGATGATGAACAAATGAGGTATCGGTAAGCCCTTGTGAAAGAAGCGCTACCACGGTAATCAAAGAGCGTTCTTTCAAGGAGAGTTTGTCCTCTCTGCTCCATACCTGACCGAAAAGCACATCGTCATTGAGCTCTGCAAATTTCGGTGCAAATTCTCCGAGGGCGGTTCTTCCTGCTGTTTACTTTACTGCCATATTGCTATCCTCCTAAAATGTGATATTAGAGCTTCTTTGATAATTTAGCCGCTTCGGAATGGTTGGTTGCCATACCGGCATATTTCATTCCGTAAAGTCCGGCAAAGCGTTTCATCGTATATTCTCCGGCTTCCAGCATCCATTTTTCCGGCGCAGCGCCCTGAAAGAGGAAATAAAGTGTTCTGCCCGACAATGAGCCGTTTTCCACCAAACCGTAGAAGCGATCCAGTATATTTCGCACTGAGCCGCAGATATTGTGCCAGTATAGCGGAGAGCCGATAACAATTACCTCTGCCTGTTTCATTTTGGCAATGACCTGAACGAGTTCGTCGTCCTCAAAGTTTTGTCCGTAACTGCCGATCCTGTAATCAGTCAGATTCAACGTTTCATATTCTTTCCCTTGCAAAAGCTCTTTTGCGAGGGCAGCAGTATTCCCGTTCGAATTTGGGCTTCCGTTGATAAACAAAATGTTCATTCTTTATTCCTCCTGATTTTATCTGCTAAACATTTTTACCCATTTCATAGGCTTCAGCCATAGCCGGAGTATTCAGCACCTTACCTTTTTCATAAACGCCTGTGCCGTAAATTACACCCATTTCTTTTGCACCGTTTACGCAGTCGGCGTAGCCACGAAAACAGGCAAGTGTAGAATACCTTTTTTCATAGCGTTATTTTTCAAGGCTCTCTACCCAAGCCGCTACGTCGCTTTCACTGGCGCCGGAACGAAAACGCTGGCCTTCCTGCCAATCACCCGTACCTGCCATTTCTGCAAGCAGTTCGCCGCTTTCGCCAAGTCCCGAACTTGAAGATGTGGCAAATGGAATTACGGTCTTTCCTGTAAAATCGTTTGCTTCGATAAATCCGTCAACGGGCCAAGCAGCAATCCCCCACCAAATCGGGTAGCCGATAAAAATCGTGTCGTATTCGTCCCAATTTTCTACGGTGTTTTTTACAAGGGCAATATCACGCTCATCGAGGTTATCGTGTTCACGTACAACACGGCTGTTATCGTCCGTCCAGTTAAGGTCAGCGTCGCTGTACGGCTCGGCAGGCTCTAACTCAAATAAATCGCCGTCTGTTGCGGTGGCAATGTAATTCGCCACATTCTCGGTATTGCCGGTTGCGGAGTAGTAGACAACCAATGTTTTTCCTGCTTCATCGGTAGGCTGCTGTGCTTCGGCAGAAGAATCGGGCTGTTCTTCGGGTGTTGATTCTCTGGGGGATTGATTTGTCGAGCAGGCCGCTAGCGACAGCACCATACCAAGTGCCATAAAAAGCGAAATAATCTTTTTCATCGTTCTTCTTCCTTTCTGTTTTTAATAACATTCTTTAAAGATTGTAAGGATTTCTTCGTGGGTCATTTTTTTGTAACTGCCGGGCATAAGGGCACAGGAATCTGCGATTTCTTTCAAGTCGGTATTTTCATTCACGCCCAAGTCCTGCAAAGATACAGGCAGTCCGATTTCGACAATGAAATCTTCCAAAGCCTCAATACCTGCAAGGGCGATTTCTTCGTCCGTTTTGGCCTCTGCCGAAACTCCCATAACCTCGGTTGCAAACCGTTTGAATTTCGGCAAGCCGTATTTGTAAATATGGCGGTAATAAACGGGGTGCAGAACGGCAAGCCCCTCGCCGTGGTTGCAGTTTGTGTATGCGCCGAGTTGGTGTTCCATTTGGTGGCACTCAAAATCCATTCGCTTGCCCAGTTTGATAACGCGGTTTTCCGCCATTGTCGCCGCCCACATCAAATTGCTTCGTGCGGTGTAGTCCTGCGGATTCTGAATAGCAGCACGCAGGTTGCGGATTACACTTCGCATAAGCGCCTCGGAAATATCGTCCGATACATTGTCCTCATTCGGCTCACTGAAATAAATCTCCATAATGTGCGACAGAATATCAAAGCCGCCGGAAACCATTTGCTTTTTTGGAACGCTGTAAGTATAGGTGGGGTCAAGCAGGGCAAATTTGGGGTTGCATTGCGGATAATCTCTGCCCGTCTTGATTTTCAATTCCTCATTGGTAATAACTGCTCCGCCGTTGCACTCGCTGCCCGTACCTGCCACAGTAACGATCACGCCTAGAGGTAACGGCTCGAAGTCAAAAACACCCGGTCTTTTCCAGAAATCTTCCCATACATCGCCGTCATAACGGGCGGCAATCGAAATCGCCTTGCAGCAGTCCATAACCGAACCGCCGCCGATTCCCAAAAGCAGACTGACATCATTTTTCTTTGCCAGCTTCGCACCCTCCAATACCTTCGCATAGGTGGGATTCGCCATAATACCGCTAAACTCCACAACGGTTTTTCCTGCGGCTTCCAAGATGTTTGTTACCTCGTCATAGATACCGTTTTTCTTGATTGAGCCGCCGCCATAACATAGCATAACGGTATCGCCGTAGGCTTTAGTCAGGCAGCAAAGGTATTCCTTTACACAGCCTTTTCCGAAAAACACCTTTGTAGAATTTTCAAAAATAAAGTTATTCATTGTCATAGTCCTTTCTCTGATTTATTGATAATTTGAGCTAATCATTGCATTTGATTTTCCCAAAAATTCACAGCGTCGTTTATCCAACCCTCCGCAACCGTTCCCGTTCCGAGACCGAAGCCGTGGCGAAGTCCCTCGTAATGATGAAACTCTGTTGGGATTCCAAGCTCGTTTAAGCGATTCAGCCGAGCCTCCATTGTACGCCAGTTTGCAATACCGTCATTTTCGCCCACACAAGCATAGGTCGGCGGATCGCTTTTGCTGTATTCGCTGTGACCTGTGTACTGCATAATCACAGCCCCGGCCTGCGGTAAATCTTTTTCCCCGAACGCAGCCGTGCCGTAAGAGCCGAGCCAAGCCGCCATTCTTCCTCCTGCCGAGCCGCCCCAAAGGGAATAGCAATCGGTGTTTACTTCTAATTCGTCGGCATTTTCAAATATAAAGCTGATTGCTCTCGCTAAATCCTCGCAGGCGGTTTGTGCGCCGGGGCGGTAGATCAAGGCAAAGGCGTTGTAGCCCATTTTGGATAATTCCAAAGCGTGGGGAAAACTGTCGTGCATTGCACCTACATAGGCAAATCCACCGCCTGCGTTGCATACCGCAAACCGTTCACCGGGATTTCCTTTGAAGAAGAACAAGCCTGTATCTTCTTTTGCGGGATCAGCCGCTTTTTCTTCATCGGTATAAATATCGTAAAAGATTACATCGCCGTTTTCAGCATGGCTTTTCATATAGTTTGCAATCTCTACCGTTTTGTCGGGGTCAATATTGTTGTACCAAGTGAGCCCCAGTTCGCCTAATGTATCGCCACTGTAATAGCTGCTGTTCACAGGGAATATTAGCCTGCCGTAATCGCCAAAGGCAGTGTCATTTATCACATCGGAGATTTCCGTATCTTGCGTATATTGTTCTGTATCATTCTGTTTTGTTTGCACAGTAGTTTCTGCTCCTTTGAAATCTGTGTCCGATTCAGTGCTGTTCATATCTGCGCTGCACCCTGCCAAGAAAACGGCTATGCAAATCAGTACCACAACAAAAGCATTTGCTCTCAAAGTCGTCACCAACCTTTCTGATTACATTATAAAAAAAACGAGACCTCATAAGAAGTCTCGTTTCGTTCATCAGTTTATACCCAAAGGTTATAACAATCTGTTTAGTGGTACAATTCCTTGCTCACCTTTTCGGCAGCATCCAAAAACTGCTGTACGGTAGGCGTTGGAGTGGGAGAATGGAGGATTCCATAGGGAATACAATGGTTCCACTCCACAGGTATTACTTTCAGTAGAGGGTGAACATTCGCCCATCCGGGAATAGCCAGCAATACATCATTTGTATTCTCACAACGATTAAATATATCCATTCCGTAAAAGTCAAAATCCACAATATTTATTTGTGGGTGATTCTGCCAAAGGTCGTCTCGGAGCTGATCGACATAGCGGCTCCAGCCACGGTGCATAAGCAGCAGATTTTCGCCGTAGAGGTCAGAAAGCTGCAATTTATCTTTGGTTGCCAATCGGTGGTGAATAGAAACAGCACAATGAAACGGGCCTCTAATCAATTCCAAGCCCGCACAAGCACGAACATCTAACATTGTATCATCGAAGATACCGCCGACTATATCAATGTTTTTGCCTAAATTGGCTAAAATTTCCCGTGCGTTTTCGGGGGTATTCTCAAAGGGTACAATTTGAAATTTGATATTTGGGTGCAAGGCTTGAACTCTCGACCAAAGTTCCATAAGAAGCTGTGCAGGGGTGATAGGCGATGAACCGATACGAATAATATTACTATCTTCCTGCATTGCATTTTTGGCTCTTGTAATGGAATCTCTACAATATTGTATAATGTATTTTGAATCCTGATATAGAGAGTGTCCGGCCTTTGTTAAGTGTAGCCCTCTGTGTGTCCGATCAAATAGTTTAACGCCCAACGAATCCTCCAGCAAATTGATTTGTTTGATAACAGCTGTAGGTGTAATAAAGGATTCCTCCGCCGCTTTGTTAAAGCTGCCTGCATCCGCTACTCTTATAAATGTTTCAAGCTGCGGGTTATACATAACATTTCACCTGCCTTATTGGGACGAATTATCTTTTCTTCGTAAATCTATCGGCTTGTTCGCCGTTTTAGGAATCATCCAAGAACGCCCGAATTTTTGTATTCCGTCTATTCTGCTTTCTTCACATAGTTTTTGAACACGCCGTTCAGAGATTTCCCATTTTTGCGCCGCTTCTCTGACTGATATGTAATCCATTTCTATCCTCCAAAAAGTACGCATAACCGAATAATCTTACAATTATATTTTATTCGGATATGCGTATCTTGTCAAGGGCGGTAATATGTAATCAAGCCGCTTGTAAGCAAGTTGGTGTATGTAAATTTGCGGTGTGTTTTTAGATAAAGCAGATGTCGCTGTCCCCAAATCCCTATGTAATGCTTGTATTTGATGTGTTTTCAAATTACTTCCTTATGTAGTGTTAGCATTTACGGTCTCGTTGTTTTTCCTACTTTTTTCTATGATTCGTTCAGAACCTCGTTGATCTTATCGATCATCTCATCCTCTTTCAGACGAAACTTGATCTCTACTCTTCTGGATGCCGCCATATCTACTTCGGAAGTACCCTCCTTATATACCGGGCTACTGTAGGAACGTCCGTTTACAGTCAGTACATTCTGAAGTTCCTTGATCTGCTCATTCGTCAAACCATTTTTCTCCTTCTGACAAAACTCTGCCACTGCATTCGCACGTGCAAAGGATAATTCCATATTGCTGGCATACCCGCCATCCGTATCCGTATGTCCTTCCACTATAATCTCTGCGATATATGGCCGAAAACTATCCTGAAGCAAAACGCTTAAGTAAGTCGGAATGATCTCTTTAAGTGTGGTCTTGCTGTTCTCTGTCAAAACAGAACTGTTATATTTAAACAACACATCCGATGAAAATGTAATGGAGCCGGTTTGTGGGTCAACTGTCATGGAAGATCCGCTTAGACTGGACTGCAGTTCCCTGATGATATTGGTTCGGATTCCCACAATATCTTCCAGCTGGCTCTTCGTAGAACGAAGTTCTTCCTGGGTGGCATCAATCTCGGACTGTTTTGCAGCAATGGCATTATAGGCAGCCTGCAGCTGCTCCTGCGTCAAAGTTACTTTACTGTTGGCATCATCCAGCTTTGCCATAGAATTTTTTAATTCTTCTTCTGACATAGCCAGATCCTGCTGGGTACTGTTCAGCTGCTGCTGGGTCGTCTCCAGATCTGCCTGCTTCTGTTTATAAATGCCCAGTGTGATGGCAATAATAAGAATAAAGATCAAAAGAAGCGCTGCCATCATATCAGAATAGGACTGCCAGTAACTGGGCGCTTTAAACGCTTCTCTGGAACGCTTCTTATTTTTCATATAAATTCCTCATCTGGTGAAAAGTATAAAGCTCATTGCTGATATTATCACAGGTCTCTGACAACTTTTTTGCTGCCTCTTCCTGCCTTTCCAATGATATGTTAATCGTATCATGCATAGAACGGCTGGCCTCCAGCAAAAGTTTGGTACTTTCTTCCAGACGCTGGAAATTTCTTGCATAAGTTGCCTGTGCTTCACATGCTTCTTTTAAATTGGTACCAAGCTGTTCCATATTAGAACCCATCGTTTCGCTCATCTGATTCACAAATTGCTGCACAATCTGGGAAAGTCCCTTTGTCTGTTCAGCCGCCTGTCCTTTCATAAGTTCCATGATAGTCTTCATGGAATTTGCCATGTTCGCCTGATAAATCAGCATGGCGCTGGTATTCTCATCTACCGTACTGACAGATGGTTCTACGCATTCGTGAAATGTCTCCAGAAATACAGAAAGTTTCTGATAAGCATCTGCCATCAGTCCCCGATATACAAAATTAAATACCAGTGAAAAGAAAATACCATAAACAGAAGTATGGAATGCTACCTTCATTCCATCCAACAGCGGTCCGATATTATCTGAAATAGTAAAAATGTCATTCCCGGAGAAATGGATCATTCCCAAGGTCAATCCCAGAAATGTTCCTAAAATTCCAAGTCCTGACATGGTACCTGCCACTGCCCCATTATAGTGAGCACAGCTGATCTGATCAATAAAGTCTTCATTCAGGTATTCTTCTACCGGGCATGCACTGACAATAGAACCCTTCGCCGTTGTATGAGCTGCGATCCTTCTCTGATATTTTGCAAACTGCTCATTCAAAAGAGTATTCCCGAAAGTATCTTTTTTATCTTTGTATTCGTTCCAAAGATTCTTTCTGCTGTCATCATAGGACTGCTGCATGGCATCCGCTGCGTCCACTAATGCATCCGTCACCTGATTCAGTCTGGTAAAATGCACAGCAGCAATTACCATCAGAATTCCAATCAGGACAAGAAAGGCAATATTAATGATCAGATTGCTTTTTGATGTTACCTGTCCTGTGAACACTCCATTGATGAAGAGGATAAATCCAAACATCAGGATGTACAAAACAAAAAGTAAATAATAAGATTTGTTCCTCATAAAGAGCCTCCTTTGTATCCATATGTTATGACTACTCTAACATATTTTGAAAACAGGCTCAATGGACGGAAGTTAATCTTAAAAGAATCTTAATGAATTCTTCTATCTTTACATCATATCGTCGGAATAATAGGGCACAATTAATTTATGACCGGAGACAAGTTTGCTGTTCGTCATACGGTTAATCGTCATAACCTCATTTAGATAATCCTCTCTGGACATATAATGCGTATCATCCATATATTCGCCGGCAATGTCCCAGAGAGTATCCCCCTTTTCAATCTCAATACTCGTAAAATATTTATGTGCAGAATCCTGCTCTGGCTCCTGTGCCCTGGTAAACAGGGTGCCAAATCCAAAACCAATTCCAAAAACTATCAGAATAGTCATCAAAATCATCAGAAGGAGTTTTTTCCGTTCTTGCTGCTGTTTTTGCGCTTTTGCTCTGTTTACTCTTCTAATCTGCTTACGCTCCATCATCTCTGCTGCATACATTTCACTCGTCCTCCTTCGAACAAACTTTCCGAACATTTGTTCCTTATTGGCTTTATTATATTACCAGAACAAATGTTTGTCAATGGCATTTTCGAATATTTGTTCGATCTTTTTCTTTTTGCTTTCAATCAGCTTTCATGGTATAATAAGCATTCACTTGTGAGAATTTTTAACAGAAATGAATGATAAACGGAAGGAACGAAAACAAAAGATGGCAGTAAATAAAAATGGTATTGTAGTTTTGGGCGCGGTATTTGTGGATATCAAAGGATTTCCGGAAGACGTGTATATCCCGGACGGGAGAAATGCAGGAAAAGTAGAATATGTTCACGGCGGTGTCAGCCGCAATGTGGTAGAGGACATTGCAAACATCGAGCTTCGCCCCACCTTTCTTGGTATTGTAGATAATTCTGCTCTCGGTGAGGAGGTCATCCACAAACTGCAGAGACACAAGGTAAATACTGAATATATGCAGACTGTTCCCGGCGGCATGGGCACCTGGCTGGCTGTATTTGATCACAATGGTGATGTGGCCGGTTCTATCTCCCAGCGTCCGGATCTTACCCCGATCCTCACGATTCTGGAGGAAAAGGGTGACGAGATTATCTCTCAATGTGATTCGGTTGTCATCGAAGTGGATATGGAAAAAGAAATTGTGAAAAAAGTAGTTCTGCTTTGCGAAAAATATAATAAAAAACTATATGGTGTGGTCAGCAATATGAGTATTGCTATGGAGCGCCGGGACTTCCTTCAGAAATTCGACTGCTTTATCTGCAATCAGCAGGAAGCCGGCATGTTCTTTTCTGATGACTACAATGATAAGACTCCGGATGAAATGCAGGACATTCTGGCAGACTGCCTGAAACACGCCAATATTTCGTCTATGGTTGTTACTATGGGTGGCCAGGGAGCTGTTTTTGCGGATAAAAACGGTCTTCGAGGCTTCTGTCCGGCCAGAAACGTACAGGTGAAGGATACCACCGGTGCGGGTGATTCCTTCTGTGCCGGTGTAGCCAGCGGTCTTACCTATGGAAATACCCTGGAAAAAGCAGTTGCCATCGGAACCCGCCTGGCTGCTTCCGTAATTACTTCTTCTGAAAATGTATGTCCCCGATTTCTTCCGGCAGAATTAGGAATCACAGAGCAGGTGTAATTTTATTTCCGGGCACAATTAGTTGCTGCCCCTGTCAGAATTTCCAGTCCGTGCTGCAGGGAAGGCAGAATATATTCCAGTGATTCTTTCACCGCTTTCGGACTGCCCGGAAGATTGATAATCAGAGTCTGTTTTCGGATACAGGCTGTTGCCCTGCTCAGCATAGCTCTCGGCGTAATGGTCATGCTGTAGGCACGGATGGCCTCCGGGATCCCCGGAACCATCCGCTCCGAGATGTCCATGGTTGCCTCCGGCATACAGTCCCTCGGTGAAAATCCCGTTCCCCCTGTCGTCAACAGAAGCTCTGCAATCCCCTCATCAGCAATACGAGCCATCTCCGCCGCCAGCATATCCCGGTCATCCGGCAGAAGAATGGTATGCACCACTTCATATCCATTGTTTTCCAGTATTTTCCTGATTGTCGGACCACTTAGATCCTCTCTTTCTCCTGCATAACCGGAATCACTGGACGTAAGAATTGCTGCCCGGAAAGGCCTTTTTACCACGTTAATCTCATCTCCCTCAGAAATGACACCACCCTTCAGAACTCTTGCAAAAATTCCTTCTCTTGGCATAATGCAGTCCCCCATGACCTTAAAGATCTCACAACCGCTGTGGCACTGCTTACCAATCTGAGTTACTTCCAGAAGAACCTCATTGCACTGCAGACGCGTCCCTATGGGAAGTGTCTTTAAATCAATTCCCTGCACCGTCAGATTTTCGCCAAATGCGCCATCTACAACCGGTGCGCCTTTCTTCTTAAAATCTTCTATTTTTTCATAAGATAAAAGACTAACCTGGCGATGCCATTTTCCGGCATGAGCGTCGTGCTCCACGCCCCAGTCTTCGATAAGGTTTGCGGAATGTATATTTTTTTTGGGTGTCCCCTTCTCTTCACTTATATTTACAGCAATAATTTTTCCCATACTGCCAGTTCCTCCTCATGCGTACTGTAAGTAAATCTGCTTCTATGGTACCTTATCTTCGATGGAAAAGCAACCGCCACAAGTTTGACAGAAAAGAATGCCAACGGTATAATAAATCCCAGAAATCCCTCATTTTTCTATCAATTGTGGGATTACATAAGGAGAATCACATGAGTGAATTTACACATTTTAACCGGCAGGGCGAAGCCGTCATGGTCGATGTAAGCGAAAAATCCGATACCGCACGGGAAGCGATTGCGGAAGGCCGCATCTGCATGAGCCAGGAGTGTTTTGAGAAAGTAAAAGAAGGATCTATGGGAAAAGGAGATGTGCTTGGTGTGGCAAGGGTGGCCGGTATCATGGCTGCTAAGAAAACCTCAGAGCTCATTCCCCTCTGTCATCTTCTGAACCTGACAAAAGTGGAAATTCATTTTGAAATGGAAGAACCGGAATCTTCTATCCGTGCCATATGTACTACCCGCACCACGGGAAAGACCGGTGTGGAGATGGAAGCATTAACCGGTGTGCAGATTGCCCTTCTGACCATCTACGATATGTGCAAGGCCGTGGACAAACGGATGGAGATGAGCGATATCCATCTTTGCGAAAAAAAAGGTGGAAAAAGCGGGGATTTTGTACGATGAAGGATCACTACGGACGAACCATCGATTACCTGCGTGTCTCCATCACAGACCGCTGCAATTTGAGATGCCGTTACTGTATGCCCCATGGAATTGAATGGGTTCCTATGGAAGAGATCCTGACGCTGGAAGAAATCACAGAAGTCTGCAGACAGGCATCTGCCCTTGGTATCCGAAAAATCAAAATCACCGGCGGGGAACCATTGGTGCGGAAGGGATGTATCGATCTCATTGGTATGCTGACCTCCCTTCCGGGGATTGAGCAGGTAACTCTGACCACCAACGGTATTCTGCTCAAAGAATATGCAGCAGACCTGAAGCGTCAGGGACTCCATGCAGTTAATGTAAGCCTTGATACCCTGAATCCGGATACATATACAAAGATTACCGGAGCTTCTGAACTTTCCCGTGTACTGGAAGGTATCCGCACCATGGAGGCCTTACACATTCCACTGAAAATTAACGTGGTATTGCAGCAGAATGTCAATGCTGGAGAGTGGAAGAATCTTGTTTTACTTGCAAAAGATCATCCTCTGGATGTTCGTTTTATCGAGCTAATGCCCATTGGATACGGAAAAGAACTGTCTCCCATTTCTAATTCAGAACTTTTGGAAAAGCTGACTTTTACATTCGGTTCGTTGATACCAGAAGAACGACCTCATGGAAACGGACCTGCCCGCTATTATCGTATCGAAGGATTTCAGGGCAGCATCGGCTTTATCAGTGCCATTCATGGAAAATTCTGTAATCAGTGCAACCGTATCCGCCTGACTGCGACAGGAGAACTCAAACCATGTCTTTGTTACGGTGACCATATTTCCATAAAAAAAGCCCTCAGAACCGGAAGTCCTGAGGACGTCAGGCAGCTGCTCACACAGGCTATCTATCAGAAACCTGCCGCTCACTGCTTTGAAACTATTTCTGCTGTAACGGAAACGAATGAAATGTCCCGTATCGGCGGTTAATGTTTATTTTAATACCATCACATCCGCAGGATTTACATGGAGCCATACAGTATCCTGCGGGTGTTCTTTTTCACAGAACTCCTGCCAGAATTCCTTGGTTATCTCCACACGGATTTTATCAAAATGCTGTTTTCGGCTCTTTTCTGAGCTTTCTGCATGCTCAGGACGTACCATGAGCACCGTTGAAAATACATCATCAATGACCTTTTCCATATGACATGGAAATGTATTTTCCGGATGAGCAGCCGCTTCCTGCTCAGTGACAGGATGAATATAATGACTGCGGACTCCAATATAATGAATTTCTCCTGAAGACATTCCCGTATAGGAAAGTGTCTCGCCCCAATCCGGTACATAAACGTTGCCCGGTTGTTCTGCGGAAGCTGCTTTTGTAACTTTTGCTCTTGCAAAATTTTTGCAGCCGGATAGCAATGCCGCAGCTCTTGACTCCGGTGCTTCAAACAGCTGTTTTACAGGAATTACCGGGCTGGAAATGCCATGATCCATGACACACACACGGTCACAGATTCGATAAACTTCATCTCTGCTATGAGAGACAAAGAGAGTTGGTCCCGCAAAATCCTTCAGCACATCCAGCAGTTCCTGTTCCAAATTCCACCGAAGATAACCGTCAAGGGCCGAAAAAGGCTCATCCATCATCAAAATATCCGGACTGGACAGAAAAATACGCGCCAGTGCGACTCTCTGCTGCTGTCCGCCTGATAATTCAGAAGGTTTATGCCATTCCAGACCGTTCAGTTCAAATTTCTCCAGGATTTCCCGAATCTTCTGACTGGCTGTATTTTTATTTTTCTCATAGGCCATAAGCCCCGCCATCAGGTTCTGCTGTACCGTCATGTTCGGAAACAATGCATAATTCTGAAATAAAAGGCCCACATGGCGGTCCTGGGGGCGGACGTTGATCTTCCTGGAAGAATCGAACAGTACTTTACCATTCAGTTCAATATGTCCCTCGTCCGGTTTCATAATACCGGCGATACAACGAAGGGTCATGCTCTTTCCGCATCCGGAGGCACCTAAGATACCCGTCACACCATCCTGAACCTCAAACTTCGTCTCCAATGTAAAGTCGCCCAGCTTCTTTCTGATATCTACATATAATGACATGATCTCCTACCTCCCGGCTGACCGTCTCTGCTTCTTTTCCAGAAAGTTTACAGCCAACAGTACCACTGCAGAAATCGCTACATTTACCAGCACCCACTTAAATGCAAGGGCATCGTTGTCGGTCCGCCACAACTGATAGACCGTTGTCGAAATTGTGGCAGTCTTGCCGGGGGTATAGCCTGCTATCATACTGGTGGCACCATACTCGCCCAATGCTCTTGCAAAGGCCAGTACCGTTCCTGCCAGGATTCCCTGCCGGCAGGCCGGCATCCGGATATGCCAGAAAATAAATGTATTTGAAAGACCTAAGGTCTGCCCTGAATAAGAAAGGGTCTCGTCAAAACTCTCAAAAGCACCGCGGGCTGTCCGGTACATAAGCGGAAATGCCACTACTGCCGCTGCAAAAATCCCGGAATACCAGGTCATGACCATTTTTGTGCCAAACGTCTCCAGCACCCATGCACCAAAAGGCCGTCTGGGTCCCATGAGCATAAGTAGAAAATACCCCACAACCGTAGGCGGCAGTACCAGCGGCAATGTCAGTACTACATCCAACACACCCTTTACCGCCGGTGGAAGCTTCGCTATATAGTAGGCCGAAAAAATACCCGAAAAAAACACGATCACACTGGCAATCAGCGCAATGCGCAGAGAATTATACAGTGGAAACCAGTCCATACATGCCTCCCGATTCCATTATTCCGCTGCCGTAAATCCCACAGCTTCAAATACCTGCATACAAGTATCTGTCTGCAGATATGCAAGGAATTCCTTTGCTGCCTCAGGGTTCCTGGAAATATTCAGAACTGCTGCAGGATAAATCACCTGTTTGCACAAGTCTCCCTCAGCCTGATCAACAACCGTCAGTCCTGCTGAAAATGCATCTGTCGCATAAATAATACCTGCATCAACAGCTGCCTCAGATACCTGGGTAGTTACCTCCTTTACATTAGAACCATAGGTAATCTTGCCCTCTGCCTCCAGGCTGTCCAGAATACCAAGATTCGTCAGAATCTCGGTAGAATACTGTCCTACCGGAACATCTCCATTTCCAAGAGCCAACAGGGAAAGCTTGTCGGTTCCCAGATCCTCAAAAGACTCAATATCCTTCGGATTACCATCTGGAACAGCCAGAACTACCTTATTTTCAAGAAGATTCACTCTGGTTCCTTCCAGAACATAATCAAGCCCTTCTGTGTTCACTTCCGGATCTGCATCCTTATCAAGCTGATTCATCTGTTTCTGGGCTGCGGAAATAAAAAGATCGCAGTCTGCTCCCTCCTGAATCTGGGTTTTCAGAGTTCCTGAAGAATCAAAATTAAAAACCAGTGTTACATTCGGAGCAACGTCCTTATACATTTCCTGAATCTCGGTCAGGGTTTCGGTCATGGATGCAGCTGCAAATACATTTAAAGTTACCGGTTCTGCCTCTGCGGTCTCCTCTGCTGCAGAATCGCCTGCTGCCGGAGCCTCTGCGGTCTTTGATGCACCGCAGCCTGACAGAGATACTGCCATCGCACCTGCCAGTAAACCTGCAATCAATCTCTTCTTCATAATCTATTCCTCTCTTCTTGCGCCTTTTGTTATCGTTATTTTTTCCAAAGAATAACGCTGCGTATATTATAACGAAAAGGTACAGACGGTGCAAGGGATTCGTCAACATTTTCTAATTACACCAGTACCTGTATCCGCTCCCGTATTAATTGTTTTACCATTAACTTTTGATCTTCTGACAAATAGGAACTAGCCACCTGTGTCAAAAGCTTTTTCTCCATGAGACAGATTCTCTTTATCATATTCTCTGCCGCTTTTGGCGCAATTTCACAGGACTCTGCCAGTTTCCGAAATTCTTTCTTATGTATATTTCGTTTTTTACCATTAATAGTAAGTGCTAGTTGTTCTTTATCCTCCGGCATAATCACATTTACAGGAAGCATGTCATACGCTTTTGATAACTGGAATTTTCGATTTCCTGGCTCTGTCTCCTTTAAGGAAAAATTTTTTAAATGCATATCAGAATTTCCCATAACAAAAGAAGCTGTCACTCGCAGAAACATTTCTGACAGATCTAATCCTGGCATAATCGAATATTTTTTTATAATTCGTCCGCAGTTTTCATATGAACCTTTATACTTATCCTGCGTTAATCGCCTCGACAACTGACAAAAATCTTCCATTGCATACAGCTTAACTTCTTTGTCTGTTATTTCCCGGTCAATTCTTTTGGTAATATAAGCGTATTCATTTCCAATTTTAATCAAAGCATGTGGCACCGTCTGAATTCCCATAAGTTCAGCAAGGCGCATAGCAAGGTCTTCATATTCTGGCATATTCTCGAATTCTTCTGTCTGAGGCTTCAAAATATATCCCGTAGGATAATCCACCATAGTAAGACGATTCTGCAATTCTTTCGATAAATGTAAGGACAATTTTTTCTGAACTCCAGGTACCGTAAGTCCTTCATTTACAGTTTCCCGTGCCAGAGTTTCCAATTGTTCTTTTGTGATGTCTAAAATAGGCAGCGTATCGGTCTGAAAAAACTTTTTCACACATTTCTTATGCCACTGCCATTCCTTTTCCGCACTCGATGCGGCATCTGTAATCGTTTTTCCGCAGCATAAACAATTCATATCTTTTCCCCTCTGATGTATACATCTCCAATACAATCTTTGCATGCAAGTAGCAACAGTCCAAAACGATCTTTCTGATTAATTTTCCAATTTCTACTGACAATCCCAAGAAGCCATCCTTCCGGAATCAGACCATCGAAAAACGGAAACAAAATAGTCGTTTCATATGGCTCTTCACGTAAAGGCAACGTCAAACTGACCGCTGCTGCATCTTCTCGCTCAAGGTAATCTTTATCATAAGAAAATGAATAGCCTTCTTCTGTTTCAGCAATAATTCCGGCGAAATGATTTTGAATATATACATAGCCCTTTCTATATTCTGACTCCACCTGTTACTCCTCCTTCTCCCCCGGTACAGCTTCTTTCCCGAACATTGCCAATGCCTGATTCACTTTATCCAGACGCACGGTTTCCTTTCCCTGTTCCAATTCTCGTACAAAACGAAGACCTAATCCGGAACGTATTGCAAATTCTTCCTGCGTCAATCCAACTCTTTTTCTTTCTTGTTTTATATAATCTCCAATAATACTCATATATTATATAATACTCCCGTTCGGGTATAATTTCAATGTTCTTACGAAAATTATTCCCGTTCGGGTATAATTTATTCATCAACATTCAAAATACTCCCGTTCGGGTATAAACATTTTACTGAAACTCTCCAAAATACACATCAAAGAAGTTCTGTGTCATCCTCCGCATATCCTCTACCATGGCATGATATCGCTCCATAAAGACCCTTCCTTCCGGTGTGATGGTCGAACTTCCACCATTCTTTCCACCATTACACCGATTAAGAAACCGAAAGCCCAGTTCTTTTTCTGCCCGGTTAATGATCTTCCATCCTTTGGAATAGGACATATTCATTTTTGCCGCAGCAGCCTGGATAGAACCTGTCTCATCAATATATTTCAGAAGATCGTAGACGCCAGGACCGAAGAAATCTTCTTCTCTGGAAATGACCAGCTTATTCCGAAAATGAAGGGTAGTGGCATTCCAGCGATCTTTCAAATATTGACTGATATGGTCGACCCCATTTTCCTCTAACAGAGAATAGGTAATGCCTGGATCATCAGTGAACAAATGTTCTGTATTTAGTTGTGTCCATAGATCCTCTGCATTCTGTTGTTCATCCAAGTCAGCATCCATCACAATGCTTCGTGGCCATCCGGGCTGTTCCTCATACACCGGCACCGCTGAATGTTCACAGTCAAGCAGTTGCTCCAGTGTTTTATCTGCAAATGCCGGATATTCCACCGGAAGTACCAGTACCCGATCCATCTGTTTCTTTGCATGGCGAAGTCCCAGCACCAGTGCATCAAAAAAGCTGTGCCTCTGATAATCCTCATCCTCTATGATGACGACATTATTATGGCTCAGATGCAGTTGCAATGTCTCACTGTGGCATCCTGTCAATACCAATATGGGCGAAATCTTTGCCTTCCGCAGTTTCGCAATCTCTCCCTTAATAACCGTTGTCCCATTCAGTGGATACATGGGAAGAAATACGGGAATTCCTTCGTTGTCCTGCTGCCCTTCTCCATAATCACCGGAGGCAATGATTAAAGCTCCTGTTTTCATGTTATCTCCTTGTGTATACCGAATGTATCGGATTCTCTAATATTCATGTTGGGCTCCTTTCCTGTGGGAATGGAGCTACCAACCTACAAGTATATTATACCATTGATAGCCCCGAACAACAATGTTGTGGAGCGTTAGTGCCGTTTGTCCCCGGCCACCCGGTATTTGCTAAATACCTCATACAAACAGCGTTCAATCTCTTTTTTCCGTTTCTCCTTTTCCTTGGGGGAAAGTACCGGCGTAAGACTCTCCAGCACAATGGTTTTCCTCTGAAAAGGGACGGTCTTGGTTTCGCTCTGATAAGTAACGGATTGCACCATAGAAGCCTCCTTTTCAAAGTGGGTTGACTGCCAGCATATTTCCCTCATTGTCTCGGTGGGGAAACACAAAAGGACGGCACCAAGAGAACGGTGCCTCCCTTTTGTCTTTCTCCACGCTTCGGGCCAAGTTGGCCCGAGGTTAGAACTGCCAGTTTTCAAAATAATCCGCTGCTTCTTCAACAGCGCAGAAGTCAAAGACCTCATAGAGCTCGATCAGTACCTGCTGGATTTCCTTTGCATGAAAGCCGCAGTTTTCCATCGCCTTTATGACATAGCCACGGCAAGCGTTGTTGCTCCATTCCTCATACATGGTCAAAACCTTCTTTCTGATAAAGCTAGGAGTGCTGGTCCTGTATGTTTGGCCTGTCACAAGACAACGATAATTTTCCGCCAGCACTCCCGCCGGATTGTGCGGCAAGTTGGAGCGGATAAGCTGCCAGCTTATCCCTTGCGGTCCGTTGCAGATCGTGACCGTGGGGATAGCTCATCCCCACCTGCGGCATGGGTAGTTATCGCTCGTTTCCCTCACGGAAAAGTCTTTGCGTACCTTCCGCCCGGCTCCCTGCTGGGTACTCCAAGTTGCCCGCTATTCAGTTGTGGGAGGGAATGATTTTCCTCTCATTAACCGTGTCAGTTGAAAGATCAAAAACAACAGGCTCACAGAACATTTTTCAAATATTTTTTTATGTTCTCCAAGCCCCGGCGGATAGCGGCGGTAATGGCCTGTTCCGTCACGCCCTCGGTGTCGGCAATCGCCTTGACCGAATGGCCCAGTAGATAGTGCTCAAACACCCGCTGGCCCTGTGCGTCCGGCAAACTGTTCAGAGCGTGGCAAAGCTGTTCAAACCGCTCCATACGCTCAATCAGCTCCTGCGGGGAGAGATTGGAGAAGCAGGCGAAATATTCGATACCGTCCTCGGCATCCAGCGAATAGTGCGCCTTGTTGCGGTAGACACGGCGGCGGCTGGCTTTTATGTACCGCTGACCTGCCAGCAATTCTTCCGCAACTTCTTCGGTGACTTCGATAATGACATCCTCTTTATACCACGGGTAAAAATCCCGTAAATTGATTTCCTTCATTGTGTACCTCCGTTGTCATGGCTTTCTTAACTGTTGTCAGATTCGCACAATACCATTGTCCTCTTCGGCAGTTTGCTGCCATGTTCGCATAGTATTCGTGTACTCCCATCTTTATCAGATTTCTTTTCTTTGTTCTTGGAAGTTTCCACTGTTTCCATATACACATGCGTATTCTGTGATAGAGCCATCCGTTGATATCTTCAATGTTGCTCCTCATACTTGCTATTCCGTAATAGTTCAGCCATCCTCTTGCATATACCTTGATTTTCTCAAGGCTTGGTTTGATTGACTGACATCGTTTACGGGAAGACAACTCCTTCAGTCTGGACTTAAACTTCTTCCATGACTTCGGATGAACTCGGACATAAATGCCTTTTCCGTTCCTTCCCAATGCAAAGCCAAGGAATTTAAAATTTCGGATTGCAAATACGCTGACCGTACGACTCTTTTCTCGGTTGACTATAAGTTTCAGCCTCTCCTCAAGATATTTTGTACTGCTTTCCAAGAGTCTCTCAGATGCTCGCTTGCTCTTTGCAAGAAGCACAATGTCATCTGCATATCTTATGCATGGAACACCTCTTTTCAAGAATTCTTGGTCAAACTCATTGAGGTAGACATTTGCCAACAATGGTGATAGATTCCCACCTTGTGGTGAGCCTTCCTCTGTGTCAATGACTACTCCGTTTTCCATTACACCGCTTTTCAGGTAGCGCTTTATCAACTGTACTACACGTTCATCTTTTACATTCTTTCGGAGAAGATTGATGAGAATTTCGTGATTAAGAGTATCGAAGTACTTTGTCAAGTCAAGGACTACAGCAAATGTATAGCCTTGTTCGGTATACTCCTTAACCTTAAGTATTGCGTCTTTTGCACTTCTGTTCGGACGATAGCCATAGCTGTCCTCTGCAAACGGCGGTTCATAGATTGGCACTAACTGTTGGGTTATTGCCTGTTGAAGTGTACGGTCTACCACTGTTGGTATGCCAAGCTTTCGCACACCACCATCTGGTTTGGGAATCTCAACTCGTCTTACTGGAGACGGAGTATACTTTCCACGATAAATGCGGTCGGTTATCTCTTGTTGATGCTCCTTTAGATATGGAAGAGCCTCTTCAATGGTCATGCCATCAATTCCTGGCGCTCCCTTGTTTGCCTTAACTCTCTTATACGCTCTGTTAAAGTTATCTTTATACAGTATCGCTTCTAAAAGTCTCGGCTGTGCACTGTCTCTTTCTTTCCATATCCGATTGAATGACCTAGACGCTTTCACATACCCTTCATGTTCCGCATTATCTCTTTGCGAACAGCCATTGTTTTCAATGTTTTCTGCCATAGACGGTCATTCCTCCTTTCTCGGTCATACTCAAGACTCCTACTGATTCGGTCCTTCACCTCTCGGCTACTATGACCTCTGCTGACTTCTATGCGTTCAGCATTGCTTTATGCAATGATTACCTCTTTCAAGGCATACCGCACAGACCTCCCCGGGTACCACACGTTTCTTCCTCTCCATCCATCTGCCTCATTTATCATACATGATTCCGTGTAGTTATTGGGCTTTGACTTGACTTGTAGCCTTACCCTCATGCATAACCTTATATGAGATTTCTGTTCGTCAGACCAGAGATTTGCCCGTGGTTAGTCTGTTCCCACATCCGGCTTCCTTTAGATTCCACCTCACGATGGACACCCTTGCCTTCGGCTATATCCTTCCCACTACCGGGCGGATTCGGGACTTTAACCCGTTAGAAACGTGCGCCGCCGGGCGCACAAGAGAAACGGCGGCTCTGAAAATTGAGCCGCCGTTTCAAATAGGCGTATTGATAGGCTGCTGTACGACGGCTTTTTTCTTTTGCCGTCGTGCGGCAGTTAAATGCTTTGTTTAGTTATGGCTTGCATTACCTATGGGTTGGTTTCCAGATATTCCGGCCTGTGTATGCTCGTCAAACTCCTCTTTACTGTATTTCTCGATGCCAGTTAATGTTCCGTGATGTCCGCTGTTCAAGTGGCCGTAATCACGAACGGTATAAATGTCTATTGTACCAACACCACTTCCAAGCGTTCTCATTTCGCCTCGGAATTTTCCGCTGGTGAGACTTTCACCATTAGAAGTGAGAACATCCCGGAAATAACGGACTTCCTCGCCATTGAAATACCATTGATCTTTTTCGGCATCATAGGTTACGCCAAATGCCTCATACTCTGCAACGAGCTTTGCAATTTCGCTATCTTCAAGCGGCGCTCCTGCCATAGCAACGGATGTGCTGTTTTTCAACGCCTCAATATCCCGTGCGTCAAATTCCTGCTGGGTAAACTCTTTTAAGCCAATCAGCTTACCCGCCGGATCAACGGAACCGTCAACCACTTTTGAAAAGCTCTCTAAATCCCGTACAGCATACACATCTACTGTGCCGTTCTCATTTAGAAAATCAATACCGGCGGTTTCATTGTTACCGATGGGATAATAGTCCTCAAACCAGCGAACCAAATTCCCGTTGGCGAAGTCCTTTTCCGCTATCTGGCCGTCGCTGTGATAATAGCCCCAATAATAGTCCCGCTGGCCGTTCTCCGTTTCGGTAAACTGCCATGTGACAAAGGAACTCGGGGCCGCCTCGTTATAGCCCAGGGCAAAGCCCCGGCCATTGTCGAAGGTGGCGGACTTCAAAATCTCATAGCCTTGGTTGATTTCTATGTGGTTTCCTCCTTTTCAGCCTCGGGCCAAGTTGGCCCGAAGCACATGAATGTTACGAAATACCCGGTCAAACCGGGCCGGAAGGTATTAGGGTAATCCGGCCCGGAAAACAGGCGGGAAAAGTCCCGGAATACCGGGCTTTTTCTTTCGGCAAATCGTAACAGGTCTATCCGTTTTTCAGCCGCTTTTTTCTCATGCGCTCCCGGCTCCTTCTGCGGTTTCCCTCGGCCTTGCAGGCGTCGGAACAGTAGGCTTGCCGCCCCTCCGGGAGAACGGGCCGTCCGCAGACGGAGGCCATCAGCACCGGATCAAGGGGCAGAACGGCCTCCCGGAAGTAGCGGCAGTAGGCCCCCGTCCACCACTTGCCCAGCATATAGCACTCACAGTCCAGCGGCAGACAGCCATAGTCCCGGTCATAGTTAGCGCACATCTCCGTGACCAAAATAATATTTTCCCAATTGAAGTAGAATCCGAGGATAATACAACCAACAGAAGCCTGAAAAAATTTAAAGAATTATTTCCAGATCAGGTCAAACTTCGTGTCCGCTTCTCACTGGATAACCTCAAACTGGACGATGATCTCCTGAACATTCCTTTATTTATGGCTGATTACACAAATCAACTGATTGGATTTGCTCTGGAGCGGAAAAAGACCTCCTGATTTTTTAGAAGGTCTTTTTCTGCTTCTATTTTTAATTTTACAGCATGAAAATATATGCTGTTCTATTTCTTCATACAGACCTGGCTAAAATTCTTCCCATGACCTGCCATTGAGATCCGATGCTATTTTATCAGTCTTCGGCATGGTCTTATAATGGAACATCTCTGCCAAATTGAAAAATTTACTTTTTTGTATTGGATTCTTGCTGCTTTTGCGAAAATCTATCGGATAAAATTTGTCTACCACAAAGTATCTATGGCTTACTGTATGAAGATTGTAGCCGTATCCATCCGCCCTGCGGACAGCCTCATTAATGCGGTCTATCTCCTTCTGTGTAGGATCCTCACCCTTTTCTGCTTTATAAGACATTTTCCCATCCGTTTCCACTGCTATAATGGTCTTTTTCAGTTTTCCAATAGCACGTACGCTCTTGTTCTTATAAAGCCCAATATAGCCATGATCCGATGATTTCCGTGATTCCTGGTCGTAAAACAGATTCAACTCCATATTATCGTCAAATGTGGTACCAGCCACCACCGCTCTCATATACTTATAACCGTCCGGAATTAATTTCTCTTCGAAACAGTATTTCCGGAAATCCTCTAATACAGCCGCAACCTCTGTGTCTCTTTCATCAATGCTCTCCTCCATGGCTTCCACTAATTGCTCAAATGTCAGATTCACATGTTTTATGGGCGACACCAGTCTTATCCTGTTTTCGTTATTGTATTGTTTCAGATCGTGTTCCAACTCATCTTTTAGCTTATCATTCATGAGTCTTGGATCCAGTGTCATAAGGACCTTCATGTTCTCTGTCCCAAACTGGCTAAGGTGATTCATAAGCTGTTTTTTATCGAACTGATTATGGAGTTTTGTTTCCACAACGATCTTAAAGCTTTTCTGACTGATCACGGCATCCGGCACGCTTTGATCTCCCATAACCTGCAGATCAAAGGTAATCTCAGGGCTCTCGCCTTCTCCAAGAATAAGATTTGTCAAAATTTATCCGCACTGTATTGATACAATCTGGATAGCATTAACATGGTATTGGCTGTCTCCACATTTTCTTTTGCATAGTATCTCTGAAAATAATGTATCTGCATCCGGTACCTCCAGGCAGGGTATTTAGAAGTTTTCTCATCCCTTATGATCTCAAACTTTTGGCGTGGGTCTATATGAAAATAGTCCCACGCCAGTTCCTGTTTTTCTATATTCCCTTTCCAAACCCACAATTCGGATAATGGCAGGGCTTACATCCCAGGCAGAAGCCTCCATTTCCCATATGGGCCAGTTCTTTCTTTGTGATCTCCACGCCTGCCGCAATGCGTGGCAGAACCAGATCGAAGATTGTGGCTTTCGCATACATGACACAGCCGGGCAAGCCAAGAACAGGTGTTCCATCTTCAAAATAAGCCAGCAAAAACATAGCTCCAGGAAGTACCGGTGCACCGTAGGATACGATTCTTGCGCCGGTATTTTTAATAGCACCCGGTGTCCGGTCATCCGGATCCACGCTCATGCCGCCGGTGCAGAGAATGAGGTCTGCCCCTTCTTCCTTCAGCTTCAGAATCGCATCGGTAATGCGCTCCATATTGTCGTCGCAGAGAATCTGTCCGCAGACTTCGATGCCGTAAGCTGCCAGTTTTTCGATAATGACTGGTGTAAAGGTATCTTTGATTCTTCCATAATAAACTTCATTTCCGGTGGTAACGATGCCCGCTTTCATTGATTTAAAGGGAGTCAGGGAAACCAGTGGTTTTTCACCTGCTGCCTCTTTGACCCGTTCCATTTTCTCTTTTGCAATGACCAGAGGAATGACACGGGTACCAAGAAGACGGTCTCCTTTTTTCACTGCTGTATTGGTATGCCGGGTGGCAATCATCACCTCATCAATCTCATTGATCGTATCCAGCCTCGGCACATCCACCCGAAACAGGCCATCGCAGTCTGCCACCAGTTCGATCTTTCCTTCTTTTACATCCGTTGGATGCATATGCTCATTGATACAGACATTTTTCAGGATCTCCGCTGCCTCATTTTCATGGAGAGTGTTTTCATCCTTCTCCCATACATAGAGGTGATCCTTTCCGAGGGACAGCAGAACCGGAATATCCTCCTCTGTCACAATGTGTCCTTTCCGGAATGCTGTGTCCTTTACCACATCCTTCACAATTCTTGTAATATCATGGCAGAGCACATGACCTACCGCATCCGTTGTATTAATACATTTCATGATTATTTCCTCCGAACGTTCTTCTTATATCAGTGTATCACAGAGCAAATAAAAAAGGCTACCCTCTTTTCGTAGAAGGGTAGCCTTTGAAATAATTCTATTACTGTTTATAACAACCAGCCGGATAAAAGTGACCGTCTGTGAAAGGAACGTCCGCAGTCCCGGTACTTCACGGGAACGAGCGTTCAGCGATGTTTGAGTGTTAGTACCGCTGGATCGAGGACTTAGCGCGAGCGGTTCCGCTCACAGACGGTCACTTGCGGCCGGTTGGTTGCAAATAAACTGCAATCTACACTTTCTTCGCCGGTTTCTTCAGTGCACACCAGCAGATAAATCCAAGGAATACGATTGCCGCAGTCATCCAGCATACCAGCGTTACAGTTCCCTGACCGCTGAATTTGTCATAGTAACCTTTCAGGTAGATAAATGCGATCAGTGCCGGGATTCCCCAAGCCACATAGGCTTTTAATCCTGCCGGGAATTTCAGTCCGTCTCCGGAATTAGCCTCCTTAATGAATGCATCCCAGCCCCAGCCGTTTCTGCTGGTACAGAAGAGAAGATAACCCAGGCTTCCCAGCGGCAGCAGGTTATTGGATACAATGAAGTCCTCCAGATCCATAATCGTGCTTCCTTCACCAAGGGGCTGAAGGAAGGACAGTACATTAAATCCAAGAACTGCCGGCATGGACAGGATTATCACCAGGACTGCACTCACCAGAACGCTCTTCTTTCTGGTCCATCCGAACAGGTCCATATCAAATGCAATGATATTTTCAAATACCGCAATAATCGTGGACAGTGCTGCAAAGGTCAGGAACAGGAAAAACAGTGCGCTCCATAAAAATCCTCCCGGCATCTGTGCAAAAATATTGGGCAGTGTAATAAATACAAGACTCGGACCTGCGCCCGGCTCGATTCCATAGGCGAAGCATGCCGGAATAATGATAAATCCTGCGGTCAGTGCCACAAAGGTATCCAGAATCGTAATATTAATGGCCTCACCGGTCACACTTCTGGAATGATCCAGATAACTTCCGAAGATCATCATGGCACCAATACCAAGAGACAAAGTAAAAAATGCCTGACTCATAGCACCGAACACTACATTTCCGATACCGGTCTCTACCATCTTTTCAAAATCTGGAACCAGATAAAAATGGATTCCGGCTCCAGCGCCTTCTAAAAATACGGAATGGATGGCAAGTACCACCATCACGCCCAGAAGCGCCGTCATCATAATTTTCGATACTTTCTCCACTCCTGCCTGCAGGCCAAAAATACAGACTGCAAAACCGATGATGCAGATCAGAACCGTCCAGAAAATCATGGTCGGATAATCTACCAGCATATTGCTGAAAGCCTGTGTAATCACTTCCGGTGAGGTACCTGCAAAATCACCCCGCAGACTCTTGAAGCAGTAATACATCATCCAGCCTCCAACCATGGTGTAGAACATCATGAGCAGGTAACAGCCAAAAATGCCAATATATTTCATTTTGTGCCATGAAGTGCCCTCTGGTTCAATCTGATCAAATGCCAGTGCTACACTTCGTTTACTTCCACGTCCGATGGTGAACTCACAGACCATGGCCGGAATACCCATAACAAGCAGAAAAATCAGGTAAATCAGAATAAATGCTGCTCCACCGTAAGCTCCGCACATATATGGAAATTTCCATACGTTCCCAATTCCGATCGCACATCCTGCTGATACCAGAATGAACCCCAAACGGGAACCGAATTTTTCTCGTTTCATTTCTTATCCCTCCGTATATATCATAACAATTAATCATTATAATTTGCTCTTATTCTCATTGCAAGCATATATTAAAAAAAGCCGCATATTTATGCGACCTTTTTTAGCAATTAATTCATTTCTTTTGGGAAAATACGGCTTCCATAGTGAGCAGCATACACATGACCTTCTTCATCCCGAATTGCAGTAAGATAAATGTCAGAATATTTCTTCCGAACCATTCCCTGCCATGGGTAAACAGCCTGAAGATCTGTCGGATTTCCGTTAACTTTCATGGACAATGTTCCGTTTTCCTCTGTAAGCTCAAAGGTATCACCTTCTCCAGATACATAACGTCCTGCAAGTTCTTCCACTTCCTGTCTGCTCCAGCTGCGTATATTATGATTCTGACGTACTTCCTGTACATCCAGACCACAATATGCTCTTAATGCTGCATCGGCAATTGCTGCCACAGAGACATCCATTGTGTTGCAAAGTACTACGATTCCAACTTCTTCCTGCGGACAGAAAGAGAAGTTGGAAGATACCCCAGGAAGACTTCCGCCATGCTCATAAACAGCACGGTCTTCCAGCTGTTTCGTTTCCAGTCCATAACCATAATAGATTCCTGGCTTCATAAACTGACGTGGTTTTCCCATTTCCTGAATGGAATAACGATCCACAATCTGGTTCCCATTTTCGGCAGTTCCTTCATTGAGATACATAACAGCATATTTCAGCATATCTCCCATCGTAGACTTCATACCACCACCGCCATGAAGGACAAACGCATCATTCTGGTAATCTCTGTCAGCTCTCCATTCACCATTTTCAAAGGAATATAAGGTGGCGGCATTGTCATCCAGTGTATTGCGGATGAAACTGATATTACTGCGGTCCATACCAAGCGGTTTCAAAATTTTCTTATCGAGATATTCTGCAAAAGAGCCGTATCCGGAATGACGGCGTACAATATCGGAAAGGAGACCAAAACCGTCATTGCAGTAACTCAGACGCTGTCCTGGACGTCCGGTAAAACGAGTCTGTTCATCAAGGCGTTCAGCCACTCTGCGGACACCTTCCTCCGCAAAATCTTCACGATAAATCAACTCATCTTCCAAAGAATCTTCAATTCCCATTTCCTGTGCAGTTTTGTTAATGACAATACGCGGAAGAGGGAAAAATCCTCCGCTATGACACATCAGATGCCAGAGTTTTACTGGCTCTTTCAGGTTTTTATTCGTAAATTCCGGAACATATTTGGATACCGGATCATCTACCGACAAAAGTCCGTCTTTCTGCATCTGCATAATAGCCAATGCCGTAAAAGATTTTGTAACAGACGCCATTCCGAAAATCGTATCACGCGTAATCGGTAATTGATTTTCTTCATCCCGGTAACCAAAGTAGTTTTCATACTGAATCTGTCCATCAGAATCAACAATTCCAACTGCAATACCTCGAGCCTGGCCATCCTTCATGACCTGAGCAATCAGCTCTTCTAATTGTTTTCTGCCTTCCTCTGTCATGCGGTTCATGAGAGCATCTCCTTTTTCAGACCTTTAATACCAAGTCCCGGATCATCAGAAAGAATCAGATGTCTGGTATCTTTTACTGTCAGACCGCCTTCAAATGGAAGTTCTTTCAAAGAGAAGGTTGCATCCAGATCTGCACGTGTAATATTTTTTAATGCAGCACCTAAAGATGCAGCCGCTGTAATACCAATTCCACTTTCCTCTGCCATGCATCCTAACATAACTTCTACACCTGCAGCTTCTGCAATAGCAGTAATCTTCTTGGCTTCATAAAGACCGCCGCATTTCATAAGCTTGATGTTAATCAGATCTACAGCACGATGAGAAACCAGATGAAGTGCATCCTTGGAGTCCCAGCAGCTTTCATCTGCCATGATCGGTACAGAACTGTTTGCGGTAACGTATTTCAGTCCCTCAAAATCAAAACGTGGAACCGGCTGCTCAACTAGTTCAATATCATATTCATTCAGACGGCTGATCAGTTCAACGGCCTCTTTTGCCTTCCATCCCTGATTGGCATCAAGACGAATCTTCGCTTTGTCTCCTACTGCTTCACGGATTGCGCGTACTCTCGCAAGATCCGTTGCAAAATCAACGCCGACCTTCGTTTTAATTACATTGAACCCTGCTTCTACGTGTTCTCTTGCACGCTGTGCCATAACCTCCGGATCATCAATTCCAACAGTCATATCAGTCTCGATTTCATTGGAAAGTCCGCCAAGAACCTTATAAAGCGGAAGACCTGTTTTCTTTCCCAGAATATCATGACAAGCAAGATCAATTGCTGCCTTGGCACTGCCGTCATAAGCAACCGCACGGTTCATTACAGTCCAGATAGCTTCCATATCACAAGGATCCATGCCGATCAGCTTCTCTTTAAGCCGTTCAATGGTTGCAACCGTTCCTTCCAGATTTTCACCGGTAATCAGCGGTCCCGGTGAGCCCTCCCCATAACCTGTAATTCCTTCATCGGTCTCGATCTCAACCAGGCAGCTGACTGCATGAGTAATCAGACCAAGTGCGATACGGAATGGCCGTACAAGCGGAACCTGCATTTTGTAGGTTCTAATCTCTGTAATTTTCATGATATTTCCCCCTCCCCAGGATTAATTTTCTTTTTTATCGTTTTCTGTGCAGGAACCACCACAAAAATGGCATGCACATAAATGTCCGTTTCCAACATCTTTCAGTTCCGGTTTCTGACTGGAGCAAATCTCCTGTGCCATAAAACAGCGTGTATGGAAGATACAGCCAGACGGCGGATTTGCCGGACTTGGAAGATCTCCCTGCAATAAGATTTTCTTTCTTTTTGAATGACGCTCCGGAACAGGAATTGCAGATAACAATGCCTGTGTATATGGATGTGACGGATGATCAAAAAGATCATTCTTATCTGCAAGCTCTACCACATGACCAAGGTACATGACCATCACACGGTCAGAAATATGTTTGATAACACTTAAGTTATGAGAAATGAAAATATATGCCATTCCCATGGACTGCTGCAGCTGACGCAGCAGGTTCAGTACCTGAGACTGAATAGAAACATCCAATGCAGATACCGGTTCATCACATACTACCAGTGACGGGTTCAGTACGATAGCACGGGCGATACCGATTCTCTGACGCTGTCCGCCGGAAAATTCATGCGGGTACCGATTATAATATTTGGTATTCAGGCCAACCACTTCCATGACCTTCAGCACATGTGCCCGTGTTTCTTCCTTTGTTTTATACCGTTTCTGAATATTCAGCGGTTCAGCAATAATCTCACCGACCGTCATTCTCGGGTTTAAGGATGCATACGGATCCTGGAAAATGATCTGCATATCCGCACGCATTTTACGAAGTTCCTGACCGGATGCTTTCGTAAAATCTTTTCCTTTATAAAGAATTTCACCCTCTGTTGGCTCAATCAGACGAAGGACTGACCGACCCATCGTAGATTTACCGCATCCGGATTCACCTACGACTCCCAGAGTTTCTTTTGCGTCCAGCTTAAACGATACTCCGTCTACTGCCTTGATCCATGCTTTGTCTTTCTTCATAAATGAAGATTTTCCCGGGAATAATTTCCGCAGGTTCCGGACCTCCAGAAGCGGAGTTTTTTCATTCATTTCACTCATTAGATGTTTTCCTCCCACTCCTTTGTGTATTTAAAGCAACGCACTTTACGACCTTCGGCTTCCACAAGCTCCGGCATCTTCTGACGACAAATCTCCCGTGCTTCCGGACATCTCGGACAGAATGCACATCCTGCCGGCATATCATCAAAACTCGGCACCATACCTTTAATGACACTCAGTTCTTTTGTATCATCGTCGTCCAGTTTCGGAATACATTTCATCAGTCCATCCGTATATGGATGCATCGGCTTATCAAAAATCTGGTCACAGGTTGCATGCTCTACTACTTTTCCAGCATACATAACCATAACATCATCTGCAACTTCTGCAATAACTCCCAGATCATGCGTAATCATCATGACAGAAGTACCGGTCTTCTCTTTCAGTTCATTGATTAGATCCAGAATTTGTGCCTGAATTGTCACATCCAGAGCAGTAGTCGGTTCGTCACAGATCAGCATATCCGGATTACAGCAAAGTGCCATAGCAATCATAACACGCTGACGCATACCACCGGAAAGCTGATGTGGATACTCATCAAAACGACGCTCTGCAAGCGGAATTTTTACAAGCTTTAACATTTCAATGGCGCGCTCTTTTGCTTCAGACTTTGTCATATTTTCATGAAGTAAAAGTGCCTCAACCAGCTGCTGTCCAATTGTATATACCGGGTTCAAAGATGTCATCGGTTCCTGAAAGATCATTGCAATTTTCTTTCCACGGATCGCACGCATCTGAACTTCTGTCTTCTTCAGAAGATCCTCTCCCTCAAAGAGAATTTCGCCGCCTTCAATGTTCCCCGGTTTTTCTACCAGTCCCATAATAGATAATGAAGTGATACTTTTTCCACATCCTGACTCGCCTACAATACCGAGAGTCTTTCCTTTCTCCACGTCAAAAGAAACTTCATTTACCGCTTTTACCAGACCTGCCTCGGTATGAAAATAGGTTTTCAGGTTTTTTACCTGTAAAATTTTTTCTGCCATCTCCCATACCTCCTAGTTTTTCAGTTTCGGGTCAAGAGCATCTCTCAGACCGTCACCAAAAATGTTAAATGCAATTACTGTAATCATAATAGCCACACCAGGCATAATACTGTATATCGGACGGAAACTGATAAATGTCTGTGCTGCACTAATCATATTACCCCATGACGGAGTTGGCGGCTGGATACCAATGCCAAGGAAGCTTAAAGAAGCTTCATACATAATAGCATTCGGAATACCTAATGTTACCAGTACGATAATCGTAGAAAGGCAGTTCGGAACAAGTCCTTTCATAATAATCCAGTACGTGGATGCTCCACATGCACGGCTTGCTTCAATATATTCTTTTTCCTTCAGCTGCATCACAGAACCTCTGATCATACGGGCTGTACGTACCCATGTCAGAAGTCCGAGTGCTATAAACAGATTCAGGACACCTTTTCCCATGAAAGTCATAATTGCCATTGCAAAAATCAGATCCGGGAAAGCCTGGAAAATCTCCATTACACGGGAAATTAAACTATCAACCCAGCCGCCATAATATCCAGCCAGAGACCCCAGTGCTACACCTACAATAGATGCAATAATCTGAGCTACGATACCGATACTGATAGATACTCTGGAACCGTAAATAATACGGGATAAAATATCACGACCATATTCATCTGTTCCGAAAAGATGAGCTTTGCAAGGCTCTCCAAGGACTGCATTGTAATCCTGGTAATTCGGGTCATATGGTGCGATAAGTGGTGCAAAAATTGCAATCAGTACAAGCAGTCCTAACAGGCATGCACAAAACATTGCCATCTTATTTCTCTTCAGACGACGCAGACTGTCTCCATAGAAACTGGAATACTGCATGCCGCCATCCATAATATCCTGTTCGAACTGTTTCTGTTTATTAAAAAATCCAAGTATTTTTTTTGCCATCTCTTATGCTGCTCCTTTCCCGTAACGAATTCGCGGATCCAGAAATGCATAGGAAACATCGACGATCAGATTTACAATAACGAAGACAAATGCAATATACATAACCGTACCTTCCAGCAGTGGGAGGTCACGGTTTGACATAGCATCTACTGCCAGTTTTCCAATTCCAGGAATAGAGAAAACTTTTTCAATCAGCATAGAACCAGTCAGCATGTAACCAAAATCCGTTCCTACCAGTGTAACAATCGGAATCATGGCGTTTTTCAGTGCGTGTTTCATAATAACTGCCCAGCGTGTAGCTCCTTTTGCTTTTGCTGTACGGATGTAATCCTGTCCAAGGACTTCCAGCATACTGGTTCTGGTAATACGGGCAATATTTCCTGCATAACGGGCACCCAGCGCAACACTTGGCAGAATGTAGGATGCCACACCGTCAAATCCGGATATCGGAAGAATATTCAGTTTTAAACCAAAAATAATCTGGAGAATAATGGCAACCCAGAATGCCGGGGCAGAAACACCAATGATGGAAAGAACCATAACAACAGAATCAATGCCCTTTCCTCTTTTAACTGCTGCAAAAATTCCGCACGGAATACCGATTACAGATGCAAACACAAAAGACATACATGCCAGTTTTACTGTTACTTTAAAACAGCGAAATAATGCGTCTGTCACCACTTCCTTCGTAAAATAGGAAGTTCCAAAATCAAGGTGCACTGCACCTTTAATAAAATTCAGATACTGCACATAATAAGGCAGATCAAGCCCCAGCTCACTCCGTACTCTGGCAATCGTTTCCGGATCTGCACGTTTCTCCAGCATCAGGGCAACCGGATCTCCCGGTACTACCTGAAGAAGAATAAACGTGATCAGGCTGATGCCGAACAGTACAAATACCGTCTGAAGCAAACGTTTTCCTGTGTATGAAAGCATGGTTTTTTCTCCTATACATGAGAACAGAGGAGCCGCCAACGATCTCAGCCCTCTGTTCTCCATAACATTTTTATTTTATTCTGTATTAATTACTGAATATCTGCATTCTTCCAGAACATACGGAATGTGGCGTCCATCTGGAAACCAGTGATGCTCGGATTCAGCAGGTAGAATTTTGTCTCATTATATAGCGGAGTAGTTGCCCAATCTTCTCTGGTCATAATGTGCTCTGCTTTTGCATAAATTGCCTGACGTTCTGCTTCATCGGTAGTAGCAATACCATCTTCCATAAGCTGGTCAAATTCTGCATTGTGCCAGAAGCTGGAGTTTGTTTCTGTCTTGGTCATCGGATACAGCATACTTTCCGGATCAGAATAATCTACATACCAGTTACTAATACCGCAGTCGACACCACCACTCTTCTTCATATCAGACCATGCTGCGGAGTCAACCTGCTCAACCTCTACCCTGATACCTGCTGCCAGAGCCTGCTGCTGGAACGCAGTAGCAATAGCAACATTTCCTTTATACTTGGTATTTACAGTTACACGAAGATCAATTCCATCTGCATATCCTGCTTCTGCAAGCAGCTGTTTTGCTTTCTCCGGATTATATTCAAACTCCGGAAGACTGTCATCATGACCAATAATGCCTGCCGGAATATAGGAAGTCGGAACCGTTGCAGTACCATGAAGAATACTGTCGCAGATAGCTGCGCGGTCAATAGAAAGAGCAATTGCTTCTCTTACCTTTGCGTCCGGATAAGTCTTGCAGTTTACAAGCAGGTTGTAATTTCCAGTCGGCTGGAAACCATGCATCTGATCTTTCAGCTCCGGATTGCTGGAGTATACCGGGTAAATAGACGGGTCAACATCCACATAATCTACATTTCCCTTCTGATATTCAAGAACCTGGGTGTTTACATCTTCAATAAACTTATAGCTTACACCATCCAGTTTTACTGCACCGCCATGATAGTCATCAAAACGTGACAAAGTCACACCAACACCATTCTGATAGCTGTCCATCTTGAACGGACCAGTACCTACCAGAGTTGTCATACCCCAGCTGTCTCCAGCAGCTTCACATGCTTCCTGCGGATAAATTGCACAGTATGCAGTAGACAAAACAGACAGGAATGGTGAATATGGTTTTTTCAGGGTAATGGTGAAATGGGTATCGTCCTGAACCTGAACACCAGACAATTCCTCTGCCTCGCCATTGCTCATCTCGTCATATCCAACTACATTCTCAAGCAGAGTAGCCATCTTTGCCATTTTGATCAGACGCTCATAAGAATATTTTACGTCAGAAGCCTTTAATGTCGTTCCATCATGGAACTTCACATCCGGCAGCAATTCAAAACTATAAGTCATGTTGTCATCAGAAATGGACGGCATACCAGTCAGGAGAGTCGGTACCAGACCATCTGCTGTAGTAGTCAACAAAGATTCCGTAATATTATCGGTAATCTTCATTACAATACTGTAAGTGAACTGCTGCGGATCCAATGCTACCTGAGGATCTACTGCTGCGACACGTACTACCTTGCCGCCTACCTCGGTCGTTGCAGAAGCTGTGGTAGAATCTGCAGCTGCAGCAGAATTATCAGAGCCTCCACCGCATGCAGTAAGAGACACTGCAAGAATGCAGCTCAGCAGAATTCCTGCTAATCTTTTTTTCATTTGTGTTTCCCTCTTTCTTCTCTTTTTCTCTTTTTTAGGATTCTGAACTTATAAAAATAACTTTTTTACTTTAATTCAACAAATCACTAAATCTTTAAAATTATATCTATTTTTTTATATAAATGCAAGGATTATTTTCAGTTTCTGCACATTTTACCGAATACCTCAAATTGCTTTGTTCCATTCTTCCACAATCATCTGGTATATTTGCTGGTATGATTTTCCAGATTTTCGGGACAGATCGATAATGCTTTCATATTCAGGATAGCATCTTTTCACTGATTCTGAATTTTCTCCGTCTGGAACAATGCAGATTTTTACTCTTGCTGCTCCATAAAACGTCTCCACGATTTGTATTTCCCGTGTCAGCACCGTACGTTCCATCCGGCATCGCCGAATTCCAATCGTTGTAGTGTTGGAGAAAATAATTTGTTCCATAATTGGAATTTCTTCTTCCAGACACAGAACGCACAATTCATACGCAGGACGATTTTTTTTCATTTGTACAGGAAGGTAATGTACTTCTCTTGCACCTGCATCCAGAAGTCGTTCCATGGTATATCCAAGCACCTCCCCACTGCAGTCATCAATATCACTTTCCAGTTTCCATATAGAATCCATCTTCACATGACTGGGCATAACAGGCGTATTAATGAGAAATGCCCTTAAAATTCCAGGTCGTTCATATTCTCTTTTTCCGGCTCCCAGCCCAATTTTTTTTATATTAAATGCATCTGGCAGAACTTCTGAAGTCCGGATCGCTGCTGCTATCGCAGCTCCTGTCGGAGTCACATACTCTCCTTGTTCTCCTGTCAGATGAAGTTTTAAATGATGTGCGGCAGCAATGTTGGCAACTGCCGGCACAGGTACTGGCAGTATTCCATGCTGGCACCTGATCGTTCCCCCTCCCTCATAAAGGAAAGGAATGATTACCTCACTTATATCCAGATTATCAAGGCACACGGCAGCAGCTACAATATCCACAATAGAATCAATAGCACCAACCTCATGAAAATGAACTTCTTCCAGCGTGGTTCCATGAGCTTTTGCTTCTGCCTCTCCAAGAATTGTAAAAATTTTTACCGCTATTTCATATGCCCGTCTGGTCATATCTGTTTTTTCGAGAATTTCCATTACTTCCTTCATTCCCCGGTGACCATGACTGTGTGCTTCGTGAGCAGTATGCTCGTGAGCATGTTTTTTTCCCTGATGAAGATATGCCATATCATGATCATGGTTCTCAAATTCTGCATTCAGTAACACATCAAAGTCACACACATCAAGTCCCGCTTTTTTAACACGGCTGATGCGGATGTCAAATTCTTGAATCGGAAGACTCTTAAGTACCTTCCTCAGCACCTTCTGATCTGCTCCCAGATCCAACAGTGCGGCTACCGTCATATCTCCACTGATGCCAGAATAGCATTCCAGATATAATTTTTTCATATTCAAATTCTCCTTTAAAGCTGCTTCGTATGCGTCATATCAAATACAAGCTGGCACCGGTCTTCTGGTTCAAAACTGGAAAAGTAATGTTCTTCCAGCGGAATCCAGCGATTTCGAAACATCTCTGCTTTTTCCGGCCCGTTTCTTTTTAGAATTCTGCGCATCTGTTCTTCCTTATCCACGGTAAGAAATATCCGAAGGTCATAATATTTAAATAAAGATGGATGACATGCATAAGATCCCTCAATTACAGTAATCGGGGTTGCTTTTACCGTAACAGGCGTTCCAAGATCCCAGATGCGACAGTCAAAAGGCCTATAAGAAAAATCCTTGTTTCTCTGCAAAGGCTGTATCACGTCCGTAAAGAATCGTTCATAATCTACATTTCCACCAGGTTCCTGAAAACGGGCTTCTGTTCGCTGTTCCATCCTTAGATAGAAATCATCCATATGAATCAGGCTTGCATGAAGTCTCTTTGCAAGAGCCTCTCCAAGCGTTGTTTTTCCGGAACCGCAGCGTCCATCAATGGCAATGAGCAAAGGAATCGTAGTTTCGTGTATCTTCTCTATTCGTTCTAATATACCGTTTAACACTTGTTCCATATCATCTAGTTCTCCGATTCTGTCACTGCCTGGTGAACACTATTTTTTCGAAAAGGAACTATCTTTGCTTTATTTAATGCAACCATCAGTGCCGGAATCATAATAAGCTGTAAAATAATTCCCGGAATGGCATTAAAAAATGCACCTGCCAGAAACAGCTGCCAGCCAAAAGGCACACCGCTCATACCGAGAAGCACAATTCTTACAACACCCCACACCAGTCTGCCTGCCAGCATAGCGCTAATCATGCAGCGATATAAGGATTTTACACACTGCCATTTGGCATGTCCATAAAGCCATCCAATCACCAGTCCGTAGGTGGCCAGCTCAAAGGCCATGGAAACAGCATTCGGAAACATAGCCGGCATTCCAAAAAGGATGCTTCTGACAAGTGGAAGAAAAAAACCTACAATAAGACCATATTCCCATCCTACCATCAATCCGCACAGCAATACCGGAATATGCATAGGTAACAGCATCTGTCCAATCGTTGGGATTTGTGCAATAAACAAAGGAAGAATCAGGCCAATGGCAAAAAACATGGCCGCAAGGGTCAGCTTCTTTGTCTGTTTCAGTATCATTTTCAATCTCTCCTTAGCATTTTCATTTTCCTGTCTCTTATATTAACATTTAATCCGGCTTAAAGGTTAATCTTTTTTCTGTATTTTTCACATTTTTTATCTTTGGTCAATCTGCCTTAATATCGGATCTGTTTTCATGATTTTTATTATCCCCTTAACGAAGTCTTTATATAAACGCTTTCACTTTATCGACACAATAATTAAAAAAATATAAATAATATAAATTTTTTCAGAAAAAAGTATTTCATTTTCAAATCGACTGTGCTATTCTATGGGCATAAGAAGCATGACGGATAAATCCGTCAAAAGGAGGGTATTTATGATTACATTTTTTGTGTGCCTAGCACTGCTTCTCATCGGATATGCCACTTACGGTGCATTCGTAGAGAAAGTCTTTCATCCAGATGACAGAGAAACTCCCTGTACGCGTCTGGAAGACGGAGTTGATTATGCTCCGATTGCTCCCTGGCGAGCATTCCTGATTCAGCTGCTGAACATCGCAGGCCTTGGTCCGATCTTCGGTGCATTATCTGGAGCTATCTGGGGACCCAGTGTTATGCTGTGGATTGTTTTCGGTACTATTTTTGCCGGAGCTGTTCATGATTTCTTAAGCGGTATGCTTTCCATGAGAAATGATGGTGCAAGTATTGCTGAGATTACCGGTATTTACCTTGGGCCGGCTATGAAGACCGTTATGCGTATCTTCTCCGTTGTCCTGCTGGTTATGGTAGGTGTTGTATTCATGGTTGGACCTGCAGGTCTTCTGGCTCTGCTGACTCCGAATGTACTGGATGTTAAATTCTGGACAATCGTTGTTCTGATTTACTATTTCCTGGCTACACTTCTTCCGATCGATAAGATCATCGGAAAGCTGTATCCGCTTTTCGGTATCTGCCTGATCATTATGGCAATCGGCATCGCAGGCGCTACTATTGTAAATAATGTAAACGGTTCTGCTCCGATGCTTGAGATGACATTACAGAACCTTCATCCGGACGGAAAACCGATCTGGCCATTCATGTTCATTACCGTTGCATGTGGTGCAATTTCCGGTTTCCATGCTACTCAGTCACCGATGATCGCAAGATGTCTGACCTCTGAGAAAGATGGACGGAGAATCTTCTATGGTGCTATGGTTGCTGAAGGTATCATTGCTCTTGTATGGGCTGCAGCAGGATGTGCATTCTATGAGAAAACTGGCGGACTGATGACCGGTCTTGCAGCTGCTAACGGTGGAAACTCTACTACCGTATATCAGATGTCCATCGGACTCCTTGGACCTGTAGGTGGTGTTCTGGCTATGATCGGTGTTATTGCATGCCCGATTACTTCCGGTGATACCGCATTCAGAAGTGCCCGTCTGACTATCGCAGACTGGTTCAAGATTGATCAGAAAGACCCGAAAAAACGTCTTGCACTTTCCTTCCCGCTGCTGCTGGTTGGTTACTTTATCTCCTTCCTTGATTACAATGTTGTATGGAGATATTTCTCCTGGTCCAACCAGACACTTGCTATGATCGCTCTGTGGGCAGGCGCTACTTATCTTGCTAAATTTGTCAGCAAGAATGCAAGCTTTATCGCAGCTGTACCGGCAACCTTCATGTCTGCAGTTTCCTGTACATACATTATGATGGCCGGTGAAGGTCTTGGATTGAGCGCTTCTATCAGCTATCCTGTAGGTATTGTATTTGCAGTTGCCATGCTTGGTATCTTCCTGTTCAAATGCATTTTGAAATCAGATACAAAAACAGCTTAAGTAAATCATACAGTATCACGACGAAAAGGGATGCCGGAAAACCGACATCCCTTTCTTTAAATTTTATTCTACATCTTTCAGAGCATCCAGATCTTCTTCACCAGTTCTTACCTTCACAACCTTATCTACATTGTAAACAAAGATCTTTCCGTCTCCGATATGTCCGGTATACAGTGCCTTCTTGGCAGCTTCGACCACTTTTTCTACCGGAATATTTCCAACGATGACTTCTACTTTTACCTTCGGCAGCAGGGTCGCATCCATCTCAACTCCACGATACTTCTCTCCTGCTCCTTTCTGTACTCCGCAGCCCATAACCTGGGTAACGGTCATACCGGTAACTTTTTCCTTCGTTAGCATTTCTTCCGGGCCCACCGCATAGTTACTACGGATAAAAGAAAAAGGCACTGAATCTTCTGATCCAGCGCCTTTGCTTGTCATTCATTATAAAGACAATCTCTTCTTTCGTCAATCAACGAAAAATACGAAAGAAAATAAAGACAGTGTTAAAATTTCGTTAATTTTTACAAAATTGTATCATTGTATACAATTATTTCTTTTTAAGGCTGCTCAAGGTCTGCTCAAGTGCCTGAAGCGTCTCCGTTATATCTTGCTCATTCGCATTTTCACCCATATGTCCGATACGGATGACCTGTCCGGTGAGCACGTCAAAGCTTCCTGCAATCATGATATTATGATCTTTCTTCATAGTTTCCAGAATATCTGCAGCTGTCATTCCTTCCGGAATGCGGATAACGGTAACCGTGTTGGAATACCCATTTTCCAGATAGAGAGACAGTCCCATCTTCTGAACTGCCCTTCTGGTCATCTCGCCATACTTCTTATGACGGTCATAACGTCCAATATCTGCTTTTACATTTTCCAGCGCCGCACGCAGTCCGTAAATATCACTAATTGGCATCGTATATGGGAACCACAGATTCTTATAATAATCCTTGAACACCAGAATATTGGCATAGAAAGACGCAATCGGTGTTTTCCTCTCTTCCATGGCTTTCATGGCTGCATCACTGACTGTCACAAAGGTCAGTCCCGGAGGTGCCGAAAGAGCTTTCTGTGAACCTCCACAGGCAATATCGATCTGTCCCTCGTCCACACGAAGCGGTTCACCAAACATAGCAGAAACAGAATCAACAATCGTCATAATGCCGTATTCATGAAGAGCACGGCTTAACTCCTCTACCGGATTCAGAACTCCGCTTGGTGTATCACAGTGTACCAGCGTTGCATATTTAAAATCATGATGCTCTTTTAAATATGCACGAAAAGCATCTACATCCAGTGCCCGGGTGTAAGGGGCTTCATAAAAAGTAACCTGTCCGCCATACATCGTTACAAAATCTGCAAATCCTTTTCCATAGACACCGTTATCCAGAACAAGGACCTGATCTCCAGGTTCTGTCAGAGACGCACAAGCTGCCTCCAGACCAAGAATCCCTTCCCCATCCAGAATATAAGCTGTATTTTTCGTTTCCAGGAGCTCACTGATTAATTCACAGGTTTCCTTATAATAATCGTAAAATGCCGGATCCAGATCCGGATTCGTGCAGGCAAGACTTCTTGCATTGCGTACATTTTCCCGTACCTGTGTCGGTCCGGGAGTCATAATCTTATACATTACTTCTTATTCCTCCTGTATATACACCTACGGCGGAAGACTTTCTCTCTCCCGCCGTTCATGCAATTTTTTCTTATCTGCGAATGGCTCTTCTGACTACTTCTGCAATCGGAAGAACCAGAACAGCTGCCACACCAATCTGAACCAGGTTGCCCGGAATGGATGCTGCCGGTGCAATCCAGTTTCCATAAATGATACCTTCTGCAATATAGTATCCTACGATTTTTAACACACAGGCAACAGCAATGGCCAGTACATTCCAACGGAATCCATGATGTTTCTCGGTAATTGCGCCTACGCTGTATCCCATCAGACCTACAACTACAAAAGTAAACGGTGCCCACAGCACCCAGCCGCCCATCAGATCGAACAATGCCATTCCAATCGAACCAGCCAGTGCGCCAGTACGTTTTCCAAAAATAATTGCTGCCAGAAACAGCGGTACATTTCCCAGATGGACCAGTCCGCCATTAGCTGCAATCGGAAGCCGGATATTGATAAATCCTGTCGCAATAAAGGTAAGTGCAATGCAAACTCCAGTGATTGCGATCTCTGATACAGAAATTGTCTGTTTTTCATTTGTAAGTTCTTTCGTGCTCATAATACGTTGCCTCCTCGTCATTCGTTGAGCACTATACTACTACCTATCTGGCTTTACGGATATATCCAGTTTTTTACAATTTGATAAGGTCAGATTAACGAACCCTGGGAAGATTCCAGCGATATTTCGCTGCCAGCAGACGGATCATAAAAACGAGCATCGAAGAAATCATCATTGCCGGAAGTTCTCCAAACTGTCTATACAAGAAAATACAGCTCATTGCCCCCATCACCGAAGCGCATGCATAAATATGCTTTACAAAAATATAGGGTGGATTCCCGGCCATCATATCCCTGAGCAGACCACCACCCACGCCAGTAACCGTTCCGAGGAATGCGAGCAAAAATGTATTGTCTGTATAACCCTGTTTAATTCCTGTCATGACTCCAACAGCAGTGAAAATACCAAGACCTATCGCATCCATGAGCTGCATCATCCGGTCATAGCTGTTATGAAATCTGGCAGCATTTTTATCTGCTTTAAAATAGAGAAATCCAAAGATTAAAAGTGCTGTTATTACAGATGTTTCCACATAAATCGGTTCCAGCAACGCCGACGGTATCTGGCAAAGCACAATATCACGGATCGTTCCGCCTCCCACCGCCGTCACAGTTCCCAGAACACAGACTCCAAACAAATCCATATTCTTACGAATCCCTACCATTACGCCGGAAGCTGCAAAGGCAATGGTCCCGATCAGTTCCATAAGAAATAAAAGCAAATTCTGAATGTTCATAAATCATAATCCCCCGTGTCATTGAAATTTGACATATCACAGGAGAAGATTTCTGAGTCTGTCCAAATCATCTGCATCAGGGTGTGACAGGGCACGGTCAAAATTTTCAATCAGTGCATCAATATTAGCCGGATGCTCTGTCTGTTCCTTCATCTTTAAATAACGATTTTTCACAGATTCCGGCATTTTTCCCTGGCACATATATTCACCTACAATCGTATTGCTTTCATCGATAGATTGTCTGACATGCTCAAGTACCTTTTGAAAATAGGTATCACTTCCACCAAAACCAGCGGTTCCGAACAGAAAGATCTTTTTATTTGTCAGACTGGACAGCAGTTCCAGCGTAGATTGATCTGCATTTCCTTTGTCTGTCCAGAAACCAATATAAAGCATCTCTGATAGCGGCTGCCCGGTCTCTTTTATACCAAAATAATCACAGTTTTCTTTTGGCAATGTTTCATAAATTGCATCTGCAAGCTGCTTTGTGTTACCTGTCAAACTACTGAATATAATCGAATATCTTTCTCTGTTCATCCTCTGATCTTCCCTTTCATTTCCATTTACTTGATTGATTTTCAATCTTATGAAACAGTATAACACAAGTAGCTTCTTCTTTTCCAGTCTCCAATCAGCTCTCTTTCTTATCCAAGTGCCACATCGAGAACCATCATTAAGCTGAATCCGATCGCAAAGAAGACCGTACCAACATTGGAGTGCGACCCCTGCGACATTTCCGGAATCAGTTCTTCTACTACAACATAAAGCATTGCTCCTGCTGCAAAACTTAATAAATAGGGCAATGCCGGGATTATCAGCTGAGCAGCAATGATTGTAAGTACTGCTCCAACCGGCTCAACCACCCCTGAAAGCACACCACCCAAAAATGCTTTTCCCTTACTTTCTCCCTCGGCTCTAAGCGGCATGGATATGATTGCTCCTTCCGGAAAATTTTGAATCGCAATTCCAAGGGATAAAGCAAGGGCACTTGCAGCTGTGATTTGCGCGTTTCCGGCAATAAATCCAGCATACATTACACCGACTGCCATACCTTCAGGAATATTATGCAGTGTAACCGCCAATACCATCATTGTAGTGCGGCCAAGTTTGCTTTTCGGTCCCTCTGCCTGGTCACTTCCTACATGAAGATGTGGAATCAGGTGATCAAGTGCAAGTAAAAAAAATATGCCAATCCAGAAGCCAGCAAATGCCGGGAAAAACGAGAAAACTCCCATATTTTCAGATTGTTCTATGGCTGGAATCAGAAGACTCCAGATTGAGGCAGCAACCATCACACCTGCTGCAAATCCAGCAAGTGCCCGCTGCACCGATTTGCTCAGAGTTTTGTTCATAAAAAATACGCATGCTGCACCAAGCGTCGTTCCAAGAAATGGAATCAGTATACCAAAAAAGATTTTCATTAATTTTATGTTTTCCTTTCTATTGATTTTATATCATAATACTATTCTGCAGGACAGCATTAGATGTGTGAATAATGGAGTTAGCTTATCCTAACCTATATTTATAAAGAAACTATATAAAACATATGCCGTAATCATATTGGCGGCAGTAGATTTTCCAAAACAGCGTGGACGGCTGATACAAATAAATTCCCATTTGCATGCCCTCCCGCTTTTCATATTTTTTATTATACCCTATTTTTGATCTTCGGGAAACATGAAACTGCTTTTTTTCATCCTCACGCAACTTCCAGTATAAGTAAACTGTGCCAGCATCCAGATCACCGCCAGGACAATTACTGCAAGCATGCCGGTATCAAAATAGAGATTTGCAAGCATGACCAGAATGAGAATCACCGGGATCGTGCGATTAACGGTCATATACGCTTTATAAGCGCTGCGGTAAATCACCTCTTTTTCCGCTTCATCACAGCTATCCAGCCACTGCTCCTGGAATTTCGGGGAAGACGGATCACCTTTCTTCTCCGGATGTGTTTTCTGAAGCAGCTTCACATACCGGATCTGCCAAAAATAGAGATATACATAAATAGCAATAAATATCACACATGCCACAAGGAATGAATACGCATGGTTCTCTGCCTCAATATATTTCATGGAATAACCGAAAGTCAGGAAGAAAATACTCAACACCTGTGAAAGTACACTCAGATTCGTCGCAAAAGCTCCAACTTTTTCTTCCTCATATTCCAACCGATCACATTCTTCATCATCCGCCGCCGGCTGACACACGCAGATTCCTTTCAGTTTCCGCATACAGATTTCCTCCAGCAACACAGTCACTGCAAAAATGACCCCCAGAATTGGAATCAGCATGCTTCTGATCTGCTGCAACGCCCAGGCACTGTTCAATATAATTCCACGTGACAGTAATACAAAACGAAGCATTCCTGTTCCTCCGCCGATCACACTGCCAATCACACAGGCGATCGCAATAATCTTGACGCCTCTAAGATAACTGTTGACTTTCATTTCCTGTTTCATGACTCATCCTCCTCATACTGAAAAATATCTTCCACCTGAACCCCACAGATTTTTGCCAGCTTCAATGCCAACGCCACTGACGGTGAATAGTCCCCCCGCTCGATTAAACTGATGGTCTGTCTTGATACTCCTGCCAGCTTTCCAAGCTCAGTCTGATTGATACCGAGCCTGGAACGATATTCTTTTAACTGATTAAGTAATGACATATGCATTTACTCCTTTGACAACTTTTCTTGTCATCTTCACTATAGCATTGACAACTATCCTTGTCAATATATTTTGACAATTTTACTTGTCATTTAAGAACAGGTACAAAAAATACGCATGCAGGACAACTCCCACATGCGTGTCTTCTTCAATAATGCAATGAAGGAATGTTTTATTCCAGCCGCTTTTTAAAATATCCCTCTGCACAGTAGATAGCACCGCAGGGATTATGAGCCAAAACACGATCCTTGGCCACCAGTGTCGTGACCATTGCATCCGAATATTTATAAAACATCGAGTCATGTCCGACGCACAGACCGATCTCAATGTTAAACTCGGTCTGCTGCTCGTTCAACAGCTTTGCCTGTGCGATGGGATTGCACATGGCCTCAAATTCACCCGGATGTATTTTGACCTCTTCCGGAATACCGACTTCTTCTTTTGAGATGCCGCCCGTCTTGCAGATGACTGACACTACCTCAAAGCCCTGTGCCCGGAGTAAATCGGCCACGATGCGGGCTTCTTTCCGCAGCCCTTTGCAGAATGCAAGGCCAAGCTTGTGGTAATTCATCCGCTTACAGAACTCTATCGTTTCTTTCAGCCGGGGCCACTGACAATAACCAAGTCCTTCGATGGACGAACAGTTGATATAGAAATCGTGGTTTTCAGGCAGGTCATATCCGTCACGGGAGTTCTTCATGACTGAAGTGTTCCGCATCGGGCAGTTTTTTGGCATCTTATCCGGCTCATTGTTGGCACAGGCTAGAACCGTACAGCTGGCACAAGTATACATATCTATTTCTCCTTCGTTATAAGCATATTTTAGCTTGATTTTACTTAATTCTACAGAGTTTGTGAACCTCACATGACTAGAAATCACATGCTTCTCAGCCGCCTTAAGCGGCAAGACTAAATATCGGCGGATACGCCTGTAACTTAGTTGCACAGATATGTGCAATTACTCAGGCCGGATACGGCATGAATCCCACATCACAGGTAGTCCTCTGTATATCTGCCTGTATCTATGCCGCCTGCATACTGCCCAGTTCTGCACTGAGCAAAAGCAGATCTGCATAAACACATGAGGTTCTACGCTTCACAGAAGGAACTTTTGCCTCCAGTGAAGACCTTACCGTTGCCGATAAGG